>NZ_SOBR01000001.1:0-620485 GCF_004364315.1 Chromohalobacter marismortui
TCGAGAAAAGCCTCTCGGTGGATAACCTGTTCGTGTTCGTGATCATCATGGCCAAGTTCGCGGTGCCCCGGGTTCACCAGCAGAAGGCGCTGCTGATCGGTATCGTCATTGCGTTGATCATGCGCGGCATCTTCATTGCCGTGGGCGCGGCGGCGATTCATCAGTTCAGTTGGGTGTTCTATATCTTCGGTGCCTTTCTGTTGTGGACGGCCTACAAGCTCGGTAAGGAGGGCTTCGAGGACAACAATGAAGAGGAGGAAGAGTATCGCCCCAACCTGGCCGTGCGTCTGGCGCAGCGCTGGTTGCCCGCGACCGAGCAATATCATGGCCAGCGCCTGATCGCGAAAGTCGACGGCAAGCGGTTGGTGACGCCGCTATTCATGGTGGTCGTGGCGTTGGGCTTCACGGATCTTCTGTTCGCGCTGGATTCCATTCCCGCGATTTATGGGCTGACACGTGAGCCCTACATTGTCTTCACGGCGAACGCTTTTGCACTGCTGGGATTGCTGCAGCTTTACTTCCTGCTGGGCGGCTTGCTGTCACGTTTGGTCTATCTGGGGCTAGGGCTGTCGGTCATTCTGGGGTTCATCGGCGTCAAGCTGGTACTCGATGCGCTGCATGCGAATACGCTGCCATTCATCAACGGCGGCCATCCCATCGAGTCGATTCCCGAGATCCCCATCTGGCTGTCGATGAGCGTGATCGTCGGGGCGCTGGTGGTGACCAGCGTGGCAAGCTTGATCAAGGATCGTCGCGACCGGGCGCGTGCCTGATGGTATGAGGGGAGGGCGGCAGGGCTTCAGTGGGCCTCGACGCCATACAACCGGTGCAATAGCCCGCGCAGCTCGTCCATTGCGCGCGCGGGCGTGTCGCGAGGCGGCTGCATCCCGCGCTTGAAGCCATGCGCCAGAAAGGGGGCGATCAGCGCCGGATCGCCACTGATGACGTGGATCGGTACTTCTTTATTGGGTGTGAAGCCCAGCATGCCCGGCGCCGCCTGATGGTCACCCATGAGAATCAGCAGGGTGTCTTCCTCCACGAAACGCGTGGCGTACTCGCCGGCAACCGCCAACGAGTACGCCAGTGCCGGGCCGTAGCGTTGACGCATGCCGGCGTTGTCCCCCCAGAGTTCGTAAAAGTTGCGCCCGTCGCCCTCCCAACGCGCGAACGCCTTGCCGTCTTCGAGTTCGTCCCAAGGCAGCGGTTCGATCACCGGTACCCAGGGCGCATGGCTGCTGATCAGCGCCAATTCGGCGAATACTGGTTCATGGTGTGTGTTTCGCACCTGGCGGAGGCGATGCCAGACGAACTGATCGGGAATCGTCACCCAGCCCAGGCGGGGCCCGCGATAGTCGAGCCTTGAATCGTCGTGAATCTCGTCGTAGCCGAGTCGCTGCCCTGCGGGCCAATCCCGATAGATCGCCGGCATCATGGCCACGCTGGTGTGTCCGGTTTGTTCGAAGTCGTCGATCAAGGTGGCGCGTGGACTGTCGAGGAAGAGGTCGTAGCGCAGTGTGGAGTCGATCCATAAGCCACTGAGCACGCTAGCATGCGCCAGGCGCGACTGACCGCCGAGCGTGGGCGACATGAGCCGGCCGCTGGCCACACTGAGCCCGGCTTGTGCAAAAGCCTCGGCCATGGCGTCGAGGCGGGCGTTCACCGGCCCGGCGAAGGGAGCACGTTCGAGCGCGGCCATGCCGTAGGATTCCACGAACGCCAGGATGACATCGCGGCCCGCCAGCCCAGGCAGGGGCTGACCCTGGGCGGCGTCCAGAGGGCTCTCGCGCTGTGTCAGGCGTGCCTCGAAGTCGCTCACCGCGGCATGCGTCGCATAGGCGCGCGAGGTTTGGCCGGCGAGCAGACTGACGCCGGGCGTGCCCAACCATGGTATGTGCTGTGTGAGGCCGAGCAATGTGAGGCCCGCGCTCAGGAGGAGCATGCCTGTGAGTCCCGTACGTGCTGCGGCATGGCGTGGGCGCGGCAGGGTGGCAAGCAGGTGCGCAACGCCGGCGCCGAAAGCGAGCAGGATGATGAGGGTTGCCGTCACCAGTACCAGGCTAAGCGTCAGCCCCAGGTTATCGCGCAAAAGCGCCAGGAAAATAGGCAGTTGCGCAGGATCGAGATAGGGGTTGAAGAGACGGCCGCGAATTTCTTGGGTGACCGTGTCACCTAATGCACCGAGCAAGGCGATGGTGATGAGCGCACCGCCTAGGTAGCCCAGCCAGCGTCGACCGTGGTGGCGTGGCCACAGGCTCAGCATGGCAATCAGTACCACGCCCTCCAGGGCCAGCCACGGCATGGCGTCGATGCCGAGGCGGGGGATCGCCGTGGCGATCAGTGCAAGGTTGACGAGTAATAGTGTCAGCCACCAGCGAGCCATGATAGTCCCTTGTCTGTATAGATCAAAAAATATATAAGGCCATTCCTACAAATAACTTCCTGGAATATTCGCGATTCGTCACAATGCGGGCATCGTATCTCTTGTCAGGACATTAGCGGTATGGCGTTCGATGCTTGGTTGACGTTGGCCATCGTGGCGGCGTCTTTTTTATTGATGGCGACGAGTCGTCTCGGTCCCGATGTCATTCTCATGGGGGCGGTGATCGTGCTGTTCGGCGCCGGGATCATAGATGCCGACGAAGCCATCGCCGGCTTTTCCAATACCGGGTTATTTACCGTCGCCTTCATGTACATCCTCGTGGCCAGCATACGCGAGACGGGCGGCGTCGATCTGCTCATCCGCTATGTATTGGGTCGTCCACGTCGTGAGCTAGGAGCTCAGGTGCGTTTGCTGCTTCCTGTCACGGCGACCAGTGCTTTCCTCAACAACACGCCGGTGGTCGCGACGTTCTTGCCGGCGGTGCTGAGCTGGAGCCGGCGGTTGCGCTTGCCGGCACATCGTTTGCTGATGCCGCTGAGTTTCGCCTCCATCCTGGGCGGTACCTGCTCGTTGATGGGCACCAGCACCAATCTAGTGGTGGATGGTCTACTGCGCGAGCGCTACCCCGAGCGGGCCTTGCATTTGTTCGACATCGCTTGGGTCGGTATCCCCGTGGCGCTGGCCGGGCTGGCCTACCTGATGCTGGTAGGCCGCTGGTTGCTGCCCAAGCGTCGCACGGCGTCGGACGTCTTCGAGAATCCGCGTGAATACACCATCGAGATGCAGGTCGATCCGCAAGGTCCCATCGTCGACAAGAGCGTCGAGGAGGCCGGGCTTCGCCATCTCGATGGCTTGTTCCTGGTCGAGATCGAACGCGACGGCAACGTGGTCTCGGTGGTGGGGCGTGGCGAGCGTCTCAAGGCCAACGATCGCCTGGTCTTCGCCGGGACGACGGAAGCGGCGGTGGAGCTGCAACAGATTCGCGGTCTGCGGCCCACCGGACAGGGACAGTCGAGCCTCAAGAAATCCTTCGCCGAGCGGCGTCTGGTCGAAGCGGTCGTTTCGGAACAATGCCAATTCTTGGGGCGGCGTCTGCGCGAGGGACATTTTCGTACCTTCTACGGCGCCTCGGTGCTGGCCGTTTGTCGCCATGGCGAGCGGGTGTCCGGCAATCTGGGGCAGATCCAGCTACAGGCGGCGGACGTGCTGCTCATGGAAGTGCGCCCCGCCTTCATCGAGCGCCATCGCCAGTCGCGGGATTTCCTGCTGATCAGTGAACTCAACGGCCAGGCGCGCCCGCATCACGAACGCGCCTGGGTCGCCTGGTCGATCATGCTGGGCGTCGTCGCCCTGGCGGCGTTCGGTGTCTTGAGCTTGCTCAAGGCGGCGATGCTCGGTGCCGCCCTGGCGCTGGTGACGGGCTGCTGCACGGTCAGTGCCGCGCGGCGGGGGCTGGATACGCAGGTGTTATTGACCATCGCGGCCTCCTTCGGGGTGGGGGCGGCGATGGAAAGCTCCGGCGCCGCCGCGGCCCTGGCCGAGGGGGCGTTGACGTTGGCCGACGGCAATCCGTATTTGTTGCTGATTGGTGCTTATCTGGTGGTGGCGCTGCTGACCGAGATCGTCACCAACAATGCCGCGGCGGTGATCAGCTTTCCCATCGTCACGGGGGCGGCGCAGCAGTTGGGCGTGGATATCATGCCCTTCGTGATTGCGGTGATGTTTGCCGCTTCGGCGAGTTTTCTGACGCCCATCGGCTATCAGACCAACTTGATGGTCTATGGGCCCGGCGGATATCGCTTCAGCGATTATCTGCGCGTGGGCGGCGGGATGAGTGTATTGGTGGGCGCGGTGACGTTGGTGCTGGTTCCGATGATCTGGCCGTTCTGACAGACCTTCGGGAGGCGTGGACAGTGCCACGCGTTTGGCACATCCTGTGCCTTCTCATCCGTGTAAATCGTCTCAAGGAGTCCAGCCGATGGCCGATTCTTCGCCTCTGATCATCGAACCCCGCCAGGCACGCGCGGCCGATGCCACGGTCATTCTCCTGCATGGGCTGGGCGCCGACGGACATGATTTCGAGCCGCTGGTGCCGGCCTTGCCGCTGAATGACTCGCTGGCGGTGCGCTTCATTCTGCCTCATGCGCCACGCCTGGCGGTGACGGTGAACGGTGGCATGGAGATGCCGGCGTGGTACGACATCCTCGACATGAATCTTGGCCGGCGCATCGACGAGGCCCAACTCAAGGCCTCGGCCGACAGCGTGCATGCCCTGATCGATGCTGAAATCGCCAAGGGGATCGACAGCCGCCGCATCGTCGTGGCCGGCTTTTCGCAGGGCGGCGCGGTGGCCTACCATGCGGCATTGACCTATCCTCAGCCACTGGCGGGCCTGCTGGCGCTGTCGACCTACTTCGCCACGGCCGAGTCGATCCAGCCCAGCGATGCCAATCGCGCGTTACCCATCGAGGTGCATCACGGCAGCTTCGATCCGGTGGTGCCCGAAAAATTGGGCCACGAGGGCGCCGAACGGGCCGAGGCGCTGGGCTATGCCGTGCATTACCGTACCTATCCCATGCAGCATGCGCTGTGTCCCGAACAGATTGGTGACATCGGCCACTGGCTGAACGCACGCCTGGGAGCGCAGGAGGCCTGATGCAGACGATGGAAACATCCGATCCCGGTGAGGGCGTGCGCCTTTCCACACCTGCCGCGAAGCGCAATCGCGAGCCGATCCTGGCCTTGTTGCGCGAGGTATTGCCCGCCACGGGGCGCGTCCTCGAAATCGCCAGCGGCAGCGGCGAGCATGCCGTGTATTTCGCTCAACATCTTCCGGCGCTGATTTGGCAACCCAGCGATCCCAGCGCGCAGGCTCGTCGTTCCATCGATGCCTGGCGGCGTCACGCGGCGTTGACGAATATCGCGTCGCCGCTCGCACTGGACGTCACTCAGCCCTGGCCCGACGAAGCCGGTGAGCCGTCCGCCATGCTGTGCATCAACATGCTGCACATCTCGCCCTGGGCCGCGACCCGGGCGCTCTTGCGCGAGGCCGGTCGGCGTCTGCCTGTGGGCGGCGTGCTGGTGGTGTACGGCCCCTTCATGCGTGACGGCGAACACACCGCCGCGAGTAACGCGGCCTTCGATGCCGACCTGCGCCAGCGCGATCCAGCCTGGGGTATACGTGAGTTGGACGATGTCGACGCCGAGGCCCGGCAACACGAACTCGTATTGCAACGCGTCGAGGCGTTGCCGGCGAATAATCTGGGCGTGGTCTTTCGGCGTGCGGCGAATGCTTGAATTCTCGGCCACGGCCCCAAACACTAGGGGCAGTACCGGAATCGTGGCAGCGTCTGCACAAGCGGCGTGGGTCTCGATCCCTTTCCGCAGTCTCATGGAGGAATGGCGATGAACGAAGACTTTTCCATCGAGTTTCGTTTGCCCAAGGGATGCCCGAATTGCGGCAGCCACAAGGTGACGGTCTCCCAGGCGCAACAACCCGACGATATCGTGTTCTGCAGCTCGTGCAATACCGAGATCGGCGATTACCAGACCGCCAAGAAAATGCTCGATGAGATGCCGCGCAGCGAGAACGAGAAACTCATCGAGGATGTCGTCAATAATCGCAAGCCGTCCTCCACCGAAGAATAACTCCGCCATCGGGTTGGCGGTGCCCTCGCTTCGCCACTCCCCATGACATGGTGCCCCGGCCGTTCAGGCCGGGGCATGTGTGTTTCAGGGGGGACAGTGCAGGAACAACAGGTCTCGAGACGCGGTGTCAGAGCAGTTCCTCGGCAGCCAGTGCCAGGCGTGAGCGCTCGACGCTTTTCAGCGTCACGTGGCCGGCATGCGGCCAGTCGCGGAAGCGTTCCACGGCGTAGGCCATGCCACAGGTATTGGCGGTGAGATAGGGTGTGTCGATCTGCCCGACGTTGCCCAGCAGTACCAGCTTGGTATTGCGCCCCGCCCGAGTGATCAGTGCCTTGAGCTGCTTGGGCGTGAAATTCTGTGCTTCGTCGATGATCAGGAAGGTGTCGCTCAGGGTACGCCCGCGCATGAAGCTCGGTGAGCGGATTTGCACGCGGGAGCCGATCAATTGGCGGGTGGCGCCGTCGCTCCAGCTTGAGCTGCCGTGTTGTTCGTCACGTAGCAGGTTGTCCATGTTGTCGTGGAAGGCCCCCATCCAGGGCGACATTTTTTCTTCCTCGGTGCCGGGGAGAAAGCCGATGTCCTCGCCCATGGGGATCGGGGCGCGGGTGAAAACGATGCGCTCGAAGCGTTTGCTGTCCAGGGTTTGCTGGAAGGCCGCCGCCAGCGTCATGTAGGTCTTGCCGGTGCCGGCGTTGCCGGCGATGGTGACCAGATCGATCTCGGGGTCCATCAGTAGATTGAGGGTGAAGTTCTGGCGGCTGTCGTGGGCGTGGACGCCCCATACGCCGTTGTGATGGCGGTAGTTGGTCAGCAGTTGCAAGGTGGCGCGGCGTGGCGCGAGCGAACGCACCACTGCCTCGAAATCGGCGCCATTGTCGCTGTCGGAGACCAGCATGCCGACGTGCCAATCCTTGGGCAGCTCACCGGCGAGATGGTAGAAGGTACCGTCTTGCGTGCGCTCGACATCGACCTCGACGTTCAGCCGATCCCACAGCCCGCGTCCCTCCTGGCCGGCCTCGGCATAGACCTTGGTGCCCTCGATCATGGCGTCGATGTCGTCAAAGGCACGGTCGTTGAGGTAATCCTCCACCGGCACATTCAGCGCCGCCGCCTTGACGCGCAGGTTGATGTCCTTGGTGATCAGAATCACCGACGCGTCGGGACGTTCATTGCGCAGTCGGCAGGTCTCGGCCAATAGTCGGTTATCGGGGGAGTCGACCAGCGGGTCGAGTCTCTTGAGATCGGTGTAGCAGAGAAAGCGCAGACGGCCGCTGGGGCCATGGCTGACGGGCAGGGGAATACCGTCTTGAATCTGCTCGGGAGTGAAACGAGACGTCAGGTCGGACAAGGTACGGCTGACTTGCCGCGCGGTCTGAGCGATTTCACGAACCCCATTCTTGTGCTTGTCGAGTTCCTCGAGCACCGTCATGGGGATGACGACATCATGTTCCTCGAAATGGTAAAGGGCGGCGGGATCATGGATCAGGACATTGGTATCCAGCACATAGAGCCGGGTCGCTTTCTTGTCGAGTCTCACCATCGGGGGAAGCACTCCTTGGTTAACGGCTTCTCCGACCCTGACAGAATGGTGTTGCGCGCATGTGGCACTCGACTCATTCTGGCAGCGTCGCCTGCGAAACAGTCCGGTCGAGGTGGAGTGTCGGGCATTCTCCTTGCGTGTGTTACATGCACTAAGCATGGCCGAGCGACACGAAAATGCAATCCCTGGTCGCTGTCGACGCCATACGCCTCTAGACGAGGTCGCGTGGGATCTCCTCATCCCAGCTCTTGGCGAAGACACGGCTATCGTCCTCGTAGGCATCCAGTGTGGCACGCAGTCGAAAGCTGTCCGCAGTGGAGGTCATCAAGGTACGCGTCACGCTGCGCACCGCCCAGTCGCCACGCCGGAAACACCGCTCCCATTGTGTCCATCCACTGAGGCTGTCGTAGTTGCCGTAGGCATAGGTGTAGCGCTCGGTGATGCGTACCGAGAGTTCAAGATCGATGTCATCCAGGCGGTAGGTGCCCTCGTCATTGATGACTTCGAGCGTGGTCTGGTCATTGGCGAGATCGCGTATCACCCGCCACGTTTCCTGGCTGGGTTGTATCAGTGTCTTGGCGAGCGGTGGGGCGGCCTCGGGTAGCGCAAATTCGGGCAGTGCGGCTTCCTCTTGGGGCTGAGGGTCGCGATACGGTAATAATAACCGGCTGTCGCCGGGGTGAATCGTCAGCTTGACCGGGGCCGGCGAAGGCCAGGCCAGCGGCCAGTAGCTGCTCGAGATCGATAAGCGAATGGCGTTGCCTGCGGGGAACTGCTGGGCGATATGCTTGAGTAGCACGCGCACCCGATAGCGTGTGCCCGGCTCGAGTGGCTGCGGATGCTCGTCGCTGTCACGGTGGGTCAAATTGAGCAGGCCATAGGAAATGCGCGTGGCCTTGTCGTCCGCGGCGATGTCACTGAGGCGTATGGCGACCATTGCCACCGGTTGGTCGGCCTCGATTTCGAGTTCGACCACGGGCTGCCCGCAGATCTCGATGTCCCGATCGAGTCGCGCCGTCTGGAAGACCAGCGCGCCGCCGTCTTCGTCGCGTTGGTCGTGGGGCAGATCCGGTGGTGCGTTGTAGGAGCACCACTTGCCGGCGAACAGTCCCACCGACAGCGGTGAACGTATCGTGAGTGGTATCTCGTCGTGGTCTGCTGAGCGTGTGGAGGTCGCCGTCGCCGGTAGCAGATCGTGACCGCTGGTCAGGCGAAAGGGCTGCATGTCGATGCGCGGCGATGGCCAAGTGGGTTCCGATACCCAGCGCCCGGGACGTGTTTCGTAACGCGCCGAAGGGGGTACCGATTCCTGCATCCAGACGCGCAGCATCGGCTCATCCATGATCCCGGTCGCCTTGCCCTTCAGCCAGTGATCCCACCAGCGCAGCGATTCCTGCAGAAAGCCGATGGCGGGACCCGGCACGCCCAGATGGGGATACTTGTGCGACCAGGGGCCGACCAGCCCCTTGCGGGGTACCTCGAGCCCCGCGAGCAGGCGAAACACGGCGTTGCAGTAGCCATCGGCCCAGCCGCTGACGGCGTAGACGGGGCAG
Organism: Chromohalobacter marismortui; assembly: GCF_004364315.1. GTDB lineage: Bacteria > Pseudomonadota > Gammaproteobacteria > Pseudomonadales > Halomonadaceae > Chromohalobacter > Chromohalobacter marismortui. The sequence continues at coordinate 9,122 of NZ_SOBR01000001.1, forward strand.
CGAATGCGCGAGAAGTCCTCGCACACCGAACCGTGCTTCCAATAGGCGTCACGGCGTTGATGCTGGAGCCATTTGGCCAGCCACAGGCCGCTGCCCTCGAGGCGTTCCTGCCACATGTCGCGCCAGCGATCGCCGACCAGCAATGGGTCGGGGGGGCAGGCATTGGCATCGAACATGGTCGAGGCCCAGGACAGGTTGTCGCCGAGCAGACAGCCGCCCATGTGGTGGACATCGTCGGCGTAGCGGTCATCGGTCGAGCACAGAGTAATGACGGCCTTGAGTTCGGGGGGCTGCAACGCCGCGATCTGCAGGCCGTTGAAGCCGCCCCAGGAAATGCCGATCATGCCGACATGTCCGGTGCACCATGTTTGTTGCCCCAACCACTTTAGAATCTCGACGCCATCGTCGAGTTCTTGCTGGAGATATTCATCTCGCAGTACGCCATCCGATTCACCACTGCCGCGAATATCGACGCGTACCCCGGCATACCCGTGGCCGGCCCAGTAAGCGTGTGACTGAGCATCGCGCATCGCCGTCAGGTCGCGTTTGCGATACGGCAGATACTCGAGTATTGCCGGTACGGGGTCGCGTTCGGCATCTATCGGGCGCCAGATGCGCACGGCCAGCCGGCAGCCATCGGCGAGCGTGATCCAGTCTTCCTCCTCGTGAATCTGGCGGGGAAAATGGCTGACGATGTGCATAGAGAGGGTGCTCCCTGAAATGTCATGAGCCGGCCCGGTGGCCAAGCGTGTCGATGCTATCGGTCGCTGGGCGGCCTAGCCTACGATGTCGTCGAACTCGAAATGTAGCTGCTCGGCGAGCCGCGCGTAGTTTTCTTCCAGCGCAATGTCATCGTCCGCGCCCATCCACACATAGGCCAGGGCGAAACTGTAGCTATCCTGCTCGGGGAGAGAAGACAGCCGCGTGCCGATCTCGGCCTGTAACGCGATCACGGCACCGGGAAACGCTTTCTCCAAGGCCTCTATTTCCTCTTCCGTCGGCACGCGGCTGATGGTGGCGTCGACGAAGAAGACTCGGTAGAAGAATTTCGCCGCTACCTTGAACGCTCCTTGCCGATAGGGCATGTCGGGCAGTTGGCCCAGTGCCAGGTCCACCGTTATCTGCTGGTGACTGATCCCGTCGACCTTTTCGAATAGATCGCAATGCGATTGCGCGATACGTGTATTGATTTCCAATAACCAGATGCGATCTTGCACTTCGTCCCAGAAATATTCGATGTTGAAGGCGGCGTTGTCGTAGCCGATATGGCTCATCACTTGGCGCGTCAGCTCTCGCATTTTTTCCTGAATATGATCAGGTAGTCGCGAGGGATATCGGTAGTAAAAAAAGCTTAGAACTTGCGGATAACGAATCGAATCGACGATGCCGTAGGGCACGACGTCGCCTTGAAAGATGTAGCCTTCTACCGTGCACTGCCAGCCACCTATGATCTCTTCTGCCATGCAATGACCGCCATCGATGGCGCGCACTTCATCGGGTAGCTTGGCGTGATCGAGGACGAAGTTGAAAGGCTCGGAAATCGTGCCGATGTCTTCGCATAGCCGTGAGATGGCCTGTTCGAAATCTTCAGGACTTTCAATGCGAAATCCCAGTCGTGAACCCGATGATTTGATCGGTTTGACGAAGAAGGGGAAGTAAAGACCTTCTTCACCAATTGCATGCAGTGCCTCAGGATTGAAGGGATCGAAGGCGGTAAAACGCGGGATGTAATCCCCGATGACTTCACGTTGAACACGTCGACTCCAATACTTGTGCTCGCATTTGAGCAGGCTTTCCAGGCTGGTGGAGCGCGTACCGAAGCGCTCGCAGAGCAGGGGTAGCATGGTCGACACGGGAAAATCCATGTAGCCGACGATGGCGTCGATCGGGCCATGGAATTCGTTCAGTTGCGCTTCGGCCCGGGACAGCATGTCCTCGATGGGAAAAATCTCGGTGTCGTAGACCTCCGAGGGGTCGATTACACCATGGAACTGGTAGTGCTCGGCACCACGCAGGTGGTTGAGTCGCTTTCTGTTCAGCTCATCTAACCCGACAACGAAAATATTTCGATCGTTCATAGCCGCCTCCTGGCGATAAAACCGCACCTTCTTTCCCTGACGACGAGATGCGTAAGCATTGTGTCTATATGGCACGCACGGTCTGAGAATCGGCAGCCGAGGATGCCGATGACTGAAGAATAGCGGGTTATCGGCGGTGTGCAGAAAAAAAGAAGAGATACTCAAAAAAACATTGCGTCACGTGTTCGTGATCACCGTTACAAAAGCGCGTCACTTGTCTGGCAGGAAGGGGGCGGGGCTGTTATAAGTGAAGAATCGGGTTCGGTTGTCACGCGATAGGACATTACCCATTGGTAAGGTAATGGTTCAGTATTTCCTTAACAGCGTCGCCAGGCGGCGGGAGGAACATGACGTCAAGACCCCCTACCCTATGTGGCCATATCGTGGCCATTGGCGGTGCCGAGGACAAGACCTCGGAACTGGCCATTCTCAAGCGGGTCTTCGAGCTCGCGCCCGAGGATAGCCATGAAGTCGCCATCATCGCCACGGCGAGCAGCATTCCAGAACAGCTTTTGCCCAGCTACGAAGCCGCCTTCAGGCGCCTGGGCGCCAGCCAGGTGCATTCACTGGACATCCAGGATCGCTACCAGGCCAGCGAGGCCGAGATCGTGAGCTTGATCCAGCGCAGTGGGGTGATTTTTTTCACCGGCGGTGACCAGTTGCGCCTGACCACGGTGCTGGGAGGCTCCGCCACGCTGCGCGCGGTGCGCGAGCGCTTGCGAGCCGGCGCCGTGGTCGCGGGGACCAGTGCCGGGGCGGCGGCGATGCCCAGTACCATGATCTACAACGGTGCGGCGTCGGATGCCTTGCGCAAGGGCGCGGTGAACATGACCTTCGGGCTCGGCTTCGTGCGCGGGATGGTCATCGACAGCCATTTTCTCGAACGGGGACGATTCACGCGCCTGATGGAAGTCGGTGCCAGCAATCCCGAGCAACTCGGCATCGGCCTCGGCGAGGACGCTGCCGTCATCATCTATCCCAATCGTATCCTCGAAACCATTGGGCCGGGGCACGTCATCATCATCGATAGCCGCGATCTGGCGAGTTCCAATATCGCGGAACTGGAAATGGGCGCGCCGGTCGCCGTCGAGAACATGATCCTGCATGCCATGGTCAGCGGCCATGGCTACGACCTCGATGCGCGACGTTACCTGGTCGCCGATGAACTGGAAGCGGTATTGACAAGGAGGCGCCAAGGATGAAGATTCTCGAGCATCGCGCGTTGCGAGGACCGAACTATTACAGCCGCTATCCGGCTATTTTCATGCGTTTGGATATCGAGGCGCTCGAGGAGAGGCCGAGCGATACCGTACCCGGCATTGTCGAGCATCTCACCGAACTCATGCCGACATTGCAGGAACATCGTTGTTCGGTGGGGCGTCCCGGGGGCTTTCTGGAACGGCTGGCACGGGGTACCTGGGCCGGCCATGTCGTCGAGCATGTGGCGATCGAGCTGCAGAACCTGATCGGCTTCTCGGTCGGATATGGCAAGACGGTCGATTCCTACGAAACCGGGATCTACAACGTCGTCTATCGCTATCGCGACGAGGCTTGCGGGCTGGCGGCGGGCGTCGAGGCGGTGGAGATCGTCACCCGGCTGTTCGCGGGCGATGCGGTGGATATCGCCCCGATCGTCGCCCGCCTCAAGGATGTGCGTGACGCCCACATGCTGGGGCCATCGACGGCCTCGATCGTGGCGGCCGCGCAGCGTCGAGGGATTCCCTATGCGCGCCTCGATGAAGATACCAGCTACGTACAACTCGGGCATGGTCATCGTCAGCAACGCTTTCAGGCCACGGTGACCTGTCGCACCAATCTGATCGGCCATGGCATCGCGCATGACAAGGATTGGACCAAGCGAGTGCTCGGTGAGGCGGGCATCCCGGTGCCGCGCGGATACGTTTGTCATTCACGCGATGAGGCGCTCGCCACGGCGCACGAGATCGGCTATCCAGTCGTCGTCAAACCCTTGATCGGCAACCACGGTCGCGGTGTCAGTACGGACATCGAGGATGACCAGGCCCTGGAAAACGCCTTCGCCGTCGCGTCAGGTCACCATGATGGCGTCATCATCGAGCAGTATGTGCGGGGCGAAGATCACCGTCTGCTGGTGATCGACGGCAAGCTCGTAGCGGCGGCTCGGCGGCGTCCGGCCCATGTGATCGGCGACGGCAAGAGCACGCTGCAGACATTGATCGACAACGAGAACCGCGATCCGCGGCGTGGCATCGGCCATGAAAATCTGCTCACGCAGATCGATGTCGACGCCCAGACGCTTCGGCTGCTGGCGCAGCAGAACCTGACCCTGGACAGCGTCATCTCACGCGAGGAGATCGTCTACCTCAAGCCCACTGCAAATCTGAGTACCGGCGGCACGGCGACGGATGTCACCGAGGACGTGCATCCCGATGTGCTCTACACCGCGGAGCGCATCGCCCGCCTGGTGGACCTCGATATCATCGGCATCGACCTGCTTGCCGAGACGTTGACGCGTCCGTTGGAAGAGCAATCGGCGGCCGTGGTCGAGGTCAATGCCGGACCGGGCTTTCGCATGCATCTTTCCCCGACCCATGGCGCCGGCCGCGATGTTGGCCAGCACGTGGTCGATATGCTGTTTCCGGAGAGCGAGGATAACGGCCGTATTCCCATCGTGGCGGTCACCGGCACCAACGGCAAGACGACCACGGTACGTCTGATCTCGCATTTATTGCGCCAGGCGGGGCGCAGCGTTGGTACGGCGTGCACCGGGGCCATCGAGGTCGATAATCACGTCATCATGCGCGGCGACTACAGCGGCCCGCAGGCCGCCACGACGGTGCTGCGCGAGCCCACCGTCGAGTATGCCGTGCTCGAGGTCGCGCGTGGCGGCATCATGCGTCGGGGGCTGGGGTTCGATGAATGCCAGGTCGGCGTGTTGTTGAATATCGCCAGCGATCACCTGGGCGAGAGCGACATCCATACCCTGGACGAACTGGCGCGTTGCAAGAGCGTGGTGATCGATGCGGTCGGCGAGTCCGGCACGGCGGTGCTCAATGCCGACGACCCGCGCGTGCTGGCGAGTGGCGAATGGGCGCGTGGCGACATCATCTACTTTGCGCTGGACCCTGATTCGCCGGTCATACGCGAGCATGTAAGCGACCATGGCGTCGCGTTCACGGTGCATCACGGTCATATCGTGATGCTGCAGGGCCAGGTGGTGGCCGAGGTGCTTCCCGTGGCCAACGCGCCCATCACCTTCGATGGGTTCGCGCGCTTCAATATCGCCAACGCCTTGGCGGCAAGTGCTGCCGCGCATGCGCTGGGGCTGAGTATCGCCGATATCCAACTGGGTTTGCAGACCTTCCATCCGACGCCGGGGCAGAACCCCGGTCGTACCAACCTGATCGATGCCGGGGGCGTGAAGGTACTGATCGATTATGGCCACAACGTGCCGGCACTCGAGGCCTTGAGCGAGCTGGTCAGCCGTATCCCGGCGCAACGGCGTATCGGCGTGGCCAGTGCCCCGGGCAATCGGCGTGACGAGGATCTGGTCGCGCTGGGGGCGATGCTTGCGCATATGCATGACGTCGTTTTCTTGTGCGAGACTGCACCGCGGGGGCGCCCTGAGGGTGAAACCATCGAGTTGCTGCGTGAGGGGGCGGCGTCGGTGCCGAATGCGTGTCGGATCGAGACCGTCATGCAAGAGGCCGATGCAGTTGACCGGGCGCTCGACGAGGCTGCCGAAGGCGATCTACTGGTGTTGCTGGTGGATGATGTCGATGCCGTCACCGAGCGTTTGCGTGGGCAGCGTTTCGAGCCGCCGGCGTCCTCAAACGGCGGCGCAGGAGCCCATCCATGAGTGCTGACAAGGCACGCCCTGCCGATACGATGACGCTATTGCGTGTCGGCGAGGCGTTTACGCCCGAACGCCGCGAGGCGACGGATATCCTCATGGCCGGTGGAAAAATCGTGGCACTGGGACAGGATCTCGACGTTCCCCGTGGCTGGCCCGTCCGCGAAGTGGAGGCGCGCGATCTGATCGCCGTGCCTGCCTTCATCGATCAGCACGTGCATGTCACCGGTGGCGGCGGCGAGGGCGGTTGCGGCACACGCTGCCCGCCGATCGGTGTCCATGACATCGTCTCGATGGGCATCGGCACGCTGGTGGGCGTGCTGGGGACCGACAGCATCAGCCGCTCGCCGGCCGATTTGCTGGCCGCGGTGCGGGGGCTGGCGGCCGAGGGGCTAGCCGCCTACATGTACACGGGGGCATATCGCGTGCCGGCGCCGACCCTCACCGGCGATATCCAGCGCGATCTGGCCTGGATCCCCGAGGTCATCGGGGTAGGCGAAATCGCCATCTCGGATCACCGCTCCAGCCAGCCGCGCCAGGACGAGCTCGAACGGCTGGTGAGCGAGGCGCGGGTCGGTGCCATGCTGGCCGGCAAGCGGGGCATCTGTCATTTCCATCTCGGCGACGGCAAACGCGGCCTGGCGCCTCTGCGGCGTTTGCTGGAAGAGACCGAGATTCCGCCCGACCAGATCATCCCGACCCATGTGAACCGTCGCCCTGAATTGCTCGAGGAGGCGGCGGAGTATGCGCTGGCGTTCGATGCCAGTGTGGATGTCACTGCATTCGAAGATGCCGGCGACGGGCTTTCCGCCTTCGACGCAGTGTCGCGACTCCTGGCGCGTGGCGTTCCGTCGGCGCGCATCACCCTGAGTTCCGACTGCAATGGCAGTCTGCCGGAATTCGATGCCGATGGCGCCTACGTGGGGATGCAGGTGGCGCGCAATACGGCGCTGATCGGGGATTGGCAACGCCTCGTGCAGGACGAGGTATTGCCACTCGAATCGGCGCTGGAACTGCTGACCACTAACGTTGCCCGCGTGCTGGGCCTGCATGCTCACAAGGGACGCCTGGCGCTGGGGTTCGATGCCGATATCACCTTGCTCGATCGCGCCCTGCGTCCCCAGCGCACCTTCGTCGCGGGGCGCTGTCTGTATGGTGACATAGGCGAATAGATGATGGCAGACGTCATGTGCTGATCATGACGTCGTTGCCTTCGATCTTGACCTCCCAGGTACGCAGATGAACGCTTTCGTCCTCGACGCAGACGCCGTCGCGCAAGCGGAAGTGCTGCTTGTAGAGTGGCGAGGCGATGACCGGCTCGCCCTTGATATCGCCGACGATGCCGCGGGCGAGGACGTTGGCGTTGGAGAACGGATCGTGGTTGGCCACGGCGTAGATCTCGGGCGTCCGGCCGGGCAGGTACAGAAGCGCGACTTGCGTGTCGGTGCCGTCCAGCCAGGCGGCCACACCGGAATGCGCCACCAGATCGGCCTTTGCGCACAGCGTCTGCCAGGTCACTTCGCTCTTGAGGGCTGTTGCAGTGTTCATGGTGTTTTCCTCATTAGTGTCCAATAGCTTAGGCCGGCCGGAGCTGGCCGCGCTCCTCGGTCACGATGATGTCCGGATCGGGGCGGCTGTCATTGACGAAGGTGCGAAAGCGCGTGAGCTTCTCCGGACTGGAGAGGGTGTTGGCCCATTCGCACTCATAGGTGTCGATGACGTGTTGCATCTGGGCCTCCAGCGCGTCGCCGAGGCCGAGACTGTCGTCGAGTACCACGTCCTTGAGATAGGCGAGTCCCCCGTCGAGGTTCTCGCGCCACACCGAGGTGCGCTGCAGGCGGTCGGCGGTGCGGATGTAGAACATCAGGAAGCGGTCGATGGTGCGGATCAACTGCGCGTCGTCGAGATCGGTGGCGAACAGCTCGGCATGACGCGGACGCATGCCGCCGTTGCCGCACACGTAGAGGTTCCAGCCGTGTTCGGTGGCGATCACGCCGACATCCTTGCTTTGCGCCTCGGCGCACTCGCGGGTACAGCCGGAGACGGCGAACTTGAGCTTGTGCGGCGAGCGCAGCCCCTTGTAGCGTTCCTCGAGGCGGATCGCCATGCCCACGCTGTCCTGCACGCCATAGCGGCACCAGGTGCTACCCACGCAGGATTTCACCGTGCGCGTGGCCTTGCCGTAGGCGTGGCCGGTCTCGAAGCCGGCCTCGATCAGTTCGCCCCAGATGTCGGGGAGCTGATGCAACTGGGCGCCGAACAGGTCGACGCGCTGTCCGCCGGTGATCTTGGTGTAGAGCCCGTACTTCTTGCCGACTTCGCCCAGCACGATCAGCTTCTCGGGTGTGATCTCGCCGCCGGGGATGCGGGGCACCACGGAGTAGGTACCGTTCTTCTGCATGTTGGCCATGAAGGTGTCGTTGGTGTCCTGCAGCGGCACGTGGGCGGCATCGGTGATTGGCTCGTTGAAGCAGGCCGCCAGGATCGAGGCCACCGCGGGCTTGCAGATATCGCAGCCGAGCTTCGGGGCTGATGAAGAGCCAAGCTTCGGGGCTGATGAAGAGCCGAGGCCGTGACCGGTGGTCGTGCCGTGCTTTTCGATCAGTTCGCTGAAGGTCTTGATGCCCTCCACGCGGACAATGGAATAGAGCTCTTGGCGGGTGTGAGCGAAGTGCTCGCACAGCGATTGATCGACCTCGACACCGCGCGCTTCCAGTTCATGATCGACAACACTCTTGAGCAGCGCCGCGCAGCCGCCGCAGCCGGTGCTGGCCTTGGTCTCGCCTTTGACGCTGGCCAGATCCAGGGCGCCGTCGTCGAGCGTGGCGCAGATATCGCCCTTGGTGACGTTGTGGCATGAGCAGATCGTCGCCGTTTCGGGCAGCGCGTCCGGCCCCAGGGTGGGGGCGCCATCACTGGAGGGCAGGATCAGCGAGGCCGGGTCCTCGGGGAGCTCGAGGCCGTTGGCGTAGTACTGCATCAGGGTGTCGTAGGTCGCGTTGTCGCCGACCAGCATGGCGCCGAGTAGTTTCTTGGCGTCGCTGGACACCACCAGCTTGCGGTATTCCTGCTTGATCTCGTCCAGGTAGCGGAAGGTGCGCGCGCCCGGCGTGCGATCACCATGGGCGTCGCCGATGGCACCGACATCCACGCCCAGCAGCTTGAGCTTGGTGCTCATGTCGGCGCCGGTGAAGGTCGCATCGCCCTCGGTCAGCGTGGCGGCGGCGACTTTCGCCATCTGATAGCCCGGCGCGACCAGCCCGAAGATGCTTTGATTCCACAATGCGACCTCGCCGACGGCGAGGATCGCGGGGTCGCTGGTCAGGCAGCGGTCATCGATGACCACGCCACCACGTTCGCCGATTTCCAGGGCGCAGTCTCGCGCCAGTTGATCGCGAGGCCGGATGCCGGCGGAGAACACGATGAGATCGGTTTCCAGCATCTTGTCGTCCTGGAAGACCATGCGGTGAAAGCTCGTCTCGCCGGCCTCGATACGCTGCGTGGCGCGATCGGTGAGCACCTGCACGCCCAGGGCTTCGATCTTCTCGCGCAGCAACTTGCCGCCTTCGGCGTCCACCTGCATGGGCATCAGACGGGGCGCGAACTCGACCACGGCGGTATCCAGGTTCAGGCCGCGCAGGGCATTGGCGGCCTCCAGGCCCAGCAGGCCACCGCCGACGACCACGCCGGTGGTGGCGTCTTCGGCGGCCTCGCGAATGGCATCGAGGTCATCCAGGGTGCGATAGACCAGGCATTTCTCGCGGTCGTTGCCGGGAATCGGCGGCACGAACGGGTAGGAGCCGGTCGCCAGAACCAGGCGATCATAGGGATGACGGCCAGATTCGGTGACGACCTCGTTGGTGTCGCGATCGATGGCGGTCACGCTGTCGTGAATGCGCAGTTCGATGCCGTGCTCGGCGTAGTAGTCGGTACTCGAGAGCGCCAGTGACTGGGCATCACGGCCGCTGAAGTATTCAGAGAGGTGTACGCGGTCGTAGGCCGGATGGCGCTCCTCGCCGAACACGATGATGGCGTATTGGCGATGGGCGCCGAGCTCGACGAGCTGCTCGATCAGGTGATGGCCGACCATGCCGTTGCCGATCACGATCAAGCGCGGTGCGTTGGGGGGTGTGGGCATGCTCATGCGGCTTCCTCCGATAGAGTGTCGGGCGTATCGAGTAACGGTTGCGCGTCGTGCTCGCCGAATAGCAGCGCTTGGCGGCCGGCGCTCAGGTCATGGCCGGCCAGGGCGCATTGGAAGTACCACGGGCCGGCGGCGGTATCGCCGTAGAGGACAGCGCCTTCCAGGCGGCCATCGCGAAGCAGTAGGCGGCGGTAGTCGCCGTGCTGCGGGTCGTGATAAGTGAGCACGTCGTGCTCGGGCGCGGGCGTGATGGGGCCGAAGGCGTACAGCGAGATCCCGCTGACCTTGAGCTTGGTGGCGCAGGGGCGTTCGCGGTAGGGCTCGGGTGTGTCGCCGCACAACCGTGCGGCGAGTACTTCGACCTGGCGCCAGATGGGCTCGATCAAGCCGTAGGTGGTGCCCTCGAACTCACAGCATTCGCCGAGCGCTGAAATGTGCGGATCGGAAGTGGTCATGAAGGCATCGACCTGAATGCCGCGCGCGGTCGTCAGGCCGGCGCGTTCGGCGAGTGAGGTGTTGGGCACGATGCCGATCGCCGCGACGACGCAGTCGGCCGCGAGCGTGGTCCCGTCGCTCAGGACGACACCGGTGGCGCGCTGGCCGTCGGCATTCGGGGCATAGGCCGCGAGGTCGGCGCCGGTGTGGATCTCAAGGCCGCGGGCGCGCAGCTCGGCGGCGAGCATGCCGGCGGCAGTGGCGTCGAGCTGGCGGTTCATCAGGTGCGTCGCGCGGTGCACGACGCTGACCGTCATGCCGCGCTTGCGCATGCCTTCGGCGGCTTCCAGGCCGAGCAAGCCGCCGCCGATGACCACGGCGCGGCCGCCTGCGTCGGCCAGGCTGGCCAGCCGCTCGCCGTCCTCGAGATCACGAAAGGCGTGGATGCCGTCGAGGTCGCTGCCCGTCACCGAGGGGCGTGCGGCACGCGATCCGGTGGCGAGCACCAGCCGGTCGTAGGCGAGTCGGCGTCCCTGGTCGGTGGTCAACGTCCGGCATCGCCGATCGATGGCGGTGGCGCGCTCGCCGGCGATCAGGGTCACGCCTTGCGCCGTGTACCAATCGCGCTCGCGCAGCGTCAGTGCCGAGCGGTCCATCTCGCCGGCCAGCCAGGGCGAGAGCAGGATGCGGTTATAGGCCGTCTCCGGTTCGTCGCCGAGGATGGTGATGTGACGCGGACGATGGGGATGCGCCAGCACGCGCTCAAGCAAGCGATGCCCGGCCATGCCGTTGCCGACGATCACCAGATGTTCGTCGTTTGCGCTCATGCCCCTGTGCCTCCCTGAAAATGTACTGCAGAAACGCAAAAGCGCCTGACACCCGATGGGGAAATCGGATGCCAGGCGCCTTTGCCTGAAGGTAATCGTGTTGTCATGAACCGTGTGTCGGCTCCGGCCGGCGCGAGACGTATGTGCGTCTCAAGCCCAAGGGGTCGACGTTGACCCGCCTTGCCCTGAGTTATGCCAGAGGCATGCCAATCGTCCGCTAAGGCTTTCTTTTCAGTCGTTTGGGCGGTTTTGGTAGCCCGCGTCGGTGGCAGCGGATGGCGAGACGTGTGCGCTGGTTGTGCGAATGGCGCGCGGATTGCACCAGGCTGGTGCCTCGGGGTGTGAGTAGGCACGGGACCGCCAGCCAGGTGCCAGTCCAAGTGGTTGTTTAAACGGCATTAGGCCCAAGATGGCGCTGGATTTGCAAACAATGTATACGTCATCTTTTCGGCCACGGCGCGCCGAAAACGCCAACGGCGGCGAGACGCAATTCATCATTGGCGGGCGGCCTGCACGGTCGCCCTACCAGGCAAAGAGGCCTGATCCTGCTGCGGCGGGGTCGGGCCTCTTGCGTTTGCAGGCGGAGGGCGAGACAGCATGCAGCATCACACGACCTGCCCCTATTGCGGCGTTGGTTGCGGCGTCAAGGCAACCATCGAAGACGGCGTCATGACCGGCGTCGAAGGCGATCGGGACCACCCCGCCAACTATGGACGGCTGTGCGTGAAGGGCTCGGCGTTGCATGAAACGCTGGGTGATCACGGACGCTTGCTCGCACCACGCGTGGACGGGCGCGAGGTGAGCTGGGGCGATGCGCTCGACCAGGTGGCGACACGCCTGGCGGCGGTGCGCGATGAACATGGCGGTCAGGCGATTGCCGGCTATCTCTCCGGCCAGTTGCTCACCGAGGACTATTACGCCGCCAACAAGCTGTTCAAGGGCTTTCTGGGTTCGCCGCACCTGGATACCAACTCGCGGCTCTGCATGGCGTCCGCAGTGGCGGGCTACAAGCGCGCCTTCGGTGCCGATGCCGTGCCGTGCAATTACGAGGATTTGGAAGAGGCCGAGCTGGTGGTGCTGGTGGGCAGCAACCTGGCCTGGAATCATCCGGTGCTCTTCCAGCGTCTGCGCACCGCCAAGCAGCGCAACCCGTTGATGCGTGTGGTGGTGATCGATCCCCGGGTGACCGACACCTGCGAGATCGCAGATCTCTATCTGCCGCTCAAGCCGGGCAGCGACGCGCGGATCTTCAATGGACTGCTGGCCTTCATGGCCGACAAGGACAAGCTGGATGCGGTCTATCTGGAACGCCATACCCAAGGGCTAGACGATGCCTTGGCGGCGGCCCGTGACGAAGCGACGACGCTGGCGGGTATCGCCGACGATTGCGAATTGGACATCGAGGCCTTGGAAACCTTCTATTACTGGTTCGCTTCACAATTGCACGTGGTGACGCTGTATTCCCAGGGCGTCAATCAGTCCACCAGTGGCACCGACAAGTGCAACGCCATCATCAATTGCCATCTGGCGGGCGGCAAGCTGGGCCTGCCGGGTGCCGGGCCGTTTTCGATCACCGGCCAACCCAATGCCATGGGTGGGCGCGAGGTGGGAGGCCTAGCGAATCAACTGGCGGCACACATGGACTACCACACGCCGGGGGCTCAGGCGCTGGTAACGGAATTTTGGCATGCTCCTCACTTGCCGGAGGGCCCGGGCCTCAAGGCCGTCGAGCTATTCGAGGCCATCGAGCGTGGCGAGATCCAGGCGCTGTGGATCATGGCCACCAATCCCGTGGTCAGCCTGCCGGATGCCGATCAAGCCAAGCGCGCCCTGGCGAAATGCCCACTGGTGATCGTCTCCGAATGCATGGCGGATACCGACACCCTGGCCTATGCCGACATCGTGCTGCCGGCCAGTTCCTGGGCGGAGAAGGATGGCACCGTGACCAACTCCGAGCGGCGAATTTCGCGCCAGCGCGGCATGTTGCCGCCGCCCGGTGAGGCGCGCCACGACTGGTGGATCATCACCCAAGTCGCCAAGCATCTGGGGTATGAAGAAGCGTTCGAGTATCGCCATCCTCGCGATATCTTCGTCGAGCACGCGCGACTTTCCGGACACGCCAACCGGGCCGATGGAGTGCCGCGTGTGTTCGATATTTCCGCCCTGAGTGACCTGGACCGTCACGCCTATGACGCGCTGGTGCCGCTGCAGTGGCCGGTGACCGCCGAGGCGCCGCAGGGCACCGCCCGGTTGTTCGAGACGGGGCGCTTCGCCACCCCGGACGGTCTGGCGCGACTGGTGCCGGTGCGCCCGGCGCTGCCCGAACAGGCGGTGGAGGCTCGCTACCCGCTACGCCTCAACAGCGGACGCGTGCGCGATCAGTGGCACACCATGACGCGGACCGGTCGTGCCCCGCGCCTACTCAACCATCGCGCCGAACCCTATGTCGATATCCACCCGCAGGATGCCCGGGCGCACGCCCTCGTCGACGGGGGACTGGCGCGGGTCTTCAACCGTTGGGGCGAAGCCCGGGTACGGGTGCGTGTCGCCACGTCGCAGCGGCGTGGCGATGTCTTCATTCCCATCCACTGGAACGCCCAGTTCACTGGGGCCGGGCGTGTCGGCACGCTGTTCGCGCCGCTGACCGATCCGCTCTCGGGGCAGCCGGAGACCAAGCACGGCGCGGTGGCTTGCGAGCCGCTCGACGTGGCCGAGGAGGCGACGCTCCTGCTGGCGCCGATGTGCGCTCGAGCCCCCCTTCAGAGCGACGATGCCTACTGGGCGCGAATGCCGCTGAATCACGCCCAGCGCTGGCAGATCGCCAGCACCACGTCACGCGACTGGCTGGCCTGGTGCGCCGCGCGGTTCAGCGTCGAGGCGACGCTGTGGTGCGAGGACGCGACCAGCGGCCGTCTGCGGGCCGCGGGGCTTCGCAATGGGCGTCTGGTGTGGTGGCTGATGGTCGGGCCGCCCAGTGAACTGCCGGGGCTGGCCTGGCTCGATGCGCGGTTCGGCGACGCCGCGCTGACCGACGAACAGCGTCGCCGCGTCCTGGCGGGCAGCGCCTCGGGGCAGGCCGATACGGGCCCGGTGGTGTGCAGTTGTCACCAGGTCGGCGCCAAGACGATTCGCGAGGCCATCCGGCGTGGCGATACGAATGTCGATGCGCTCGGCGCGCGTCTGGCCTGCGGGACGCAGTGCGGCTCCTGCACTCCCGAACTCAAGTCATTGCTCGACGAGGAGGTGACCCATGCTCGCGCTGCTGACACGCTGGAAACGGCCTGAGGGCCGCGTCGCTTCCTGGGGCGCCTGGCTGGGACGCATGACCCACCGGCCGGAAAATGGCATGGCCACGATGTGCCGGGAGACACCCGCCACGCATGTGGCGCCGGTGGTGCGGCCAGGCCATGTGTATCTGGTAGGTGCCGGTGCCGGTCACGCCGATCTGCTGACCCTGCGTGCCTGGCGACTGCTCACGCAGGCTGATGTCATCGTCTATGACCGTCTGGTCGGCGACGATATCCTGGCCATGATTCCCCCGTCGCGCGAACGCTATTACGTCGGCAAGGCCCGCGGGCATCACAGCGTGCCACAGGCCGAGATCGGCGCCTTGCTGGCTCGGCTGGCGCGGGAAGGGAAGTCGGTCGTGCGTCTGAAGGGCGGCGACCCCGGGATTTTCGGTCGCATGGGCGAGGAACTCGCGATTCTCGGCGAGGCCGGCCTGCCCACGGAGGTCGTCCCCGGCATCACGGCGGCCTCCGCCGCCGCCGCCACCCTCGGCATGCCGCTCACCGACCGCGCCCACGCACAGCAGCTACGCCTGGTCACCGCCCAGCATTGCCGCGCCAGTGGCGAGCCGGACTGGCACGACCTGGCGCGGCGTGACGAGACGCTGGTGTTCTACATGGGGCTTTCCAGGGTCGACGCGATCTGTCGCGGATTGCGCGACGCCGGCCTGCCCGATGACTGGCCGATCATGCTCGCCGCCAATGCCTCGCTGCCCGAGCAGCAAACCTTGATCGGCACGCTCGGCGACATGCCCGAAAGGCTCGCCGCCACGCCACTTCCCTCGCCGTGCCTGATCGTCGTGGGCAGCGTGGTCACGATGGCCGACACGACCCGCCATGCAGACCGCGTCGTTACGCAGGCATGACGCTGGAACTGGCGTGTCAGCCAATGCCGCCGTCTCGAAACCTGGCCGCTTCGCCGAGCAGCCAGTCGATGAAACCCCGTATCGCGGGGGGCGCGTGACCGGTGCTCGGCAGGATCAGGTCGTAGGTAAAGGGCGAGTCGATCACGTGACGATCCCCGAAGGGGCGCACCAGGACGCCGCTGGCGTGGCGGTCGGCGACGACGGCGGGGTTGGCGAGCATCACGCCGCGCCCGGCGATCGCTTGGTCCAGGGCCAGGCCGTAGAGAGAGAAGCGCTGCTGAATCGGCAGTGTCCGGTCGGGTAGCCCGGCGGCGTCGAACCAGTCGCGCCAGCCGGGGAACGCGACGTTCTGGCGGGATTCCCAGACCACGTCGAGCAAGGGGTGGGCAAGCAGGTCGGCCGGCGTTGCGACGGGAGAGCGCTCCAGCAACGCCGGCGCGCAGACCGGGAACAGCTTGTCGTCGAACAGGCGGTGGCTGTCGACGCCGGCCCAGGGGCCGCGTCCGTAGCGCAGGGCGAGCCGTGCGCCATCACCGTGCCATATCGGGGCGCTCAGGTCCTGGTCCGCGTCCAGGGAGATCTCGACGTGACTTTCCAGTGCTTCGAATGCCGCCAGACGCGGGAGCAGCCAGAATTGAGTGAAGGAGGGCGGGGCGCTGAGAGTCAGCGTGGTGGCCGCATGGGCGCGCTCATGAACGGCTTGTACGCCGGCGGCGATGCGCTCGAGCCCGGCATCGACATCGTGCGCCAACTGCCGGCCTGCCTGTGTGACGCTGACGCCGTGCGGGTGACGCTCGAACAGCGCGATGCCCAGCCGCGCCTCGAGCTGCTTGACCTGACGACTGATCGCCCCCGGCGTGACGTTCAAGCGTGCCGCCGCGGTTTTGAAACTGCCCTCGCGCGCGGCCTCGACGAAGGCGCGCAGGGCATTGAGGGGAAGTCGTTCGAGCGTCATGAGTTGAGTTTTCCTGAGCCTGAGGCTGCAGATTAATCGTTTGGATTGCAGCGCGGCAAATGCTCCACTGAGTCTCGATTCAACAAAGGGTGGAAGCATGAAGGAATCTTCCTTGGAGACTGTCGCGGCAAGGCCGGATGTGGCGTCGCCGCGATTGCGACGCGGCCTGGATATGCCTGCCGGCATCGCGATGACCGGGTTTTGTCTGGTGCTGGGACTGCAGCAGGTGGCCATCAAGGCCGTGGCCGACGATATCACGCCCTTGAGCCAGATCGCGTTGCGCTCGCTGCTGGCGGGGGTAATGGTGCTGATCGTCGCGCGCATTCAGGGCATGCTGGTCGCCATGGCGCCCTCGGCCGCCCCCGGGGCGCCGGCCGGCGACATTCTCCTGGGCGACGCCCTGGGCTTGCTGGCGGGGCTGTCATGGGCCGCCACCACCCTGGTGGTGCGTCGCTCCTCGCTTTCCGAGGCGCCCCCCGTGCAGACGCTGACGTACCAACTCCTGACGGCGGGCGCGCTGTTGTTGCCCATCACCCTGTGGCTGGGCGATTGGCAGCAGGCCACGCCCAGCGGCATGGCCGTGGCCAGCATGACCTTTCAGACGCTGGTCATCTCGTTCGGTGCCCTGCTGTTGTGGTTCGCCCTGCTGCGCCGTTACTGGGCCTCGCAACTGGGTGTGTTTTCGTTCCTGTCACCGATCTTCGGAGTGCTCTTCGGCGCCGCCTTGCTGGACGAGCCCTTGAGCTGGAACTTCCTGCTCGGCGGGGCGGCGATTCTGCTGGGGATCGTGCTGGTCAGTCGCCAGGCGTGATGGCAGAGGCCCGGGTCAGGCGACCCAGTTCCTCGAGGTAGCTTTCCACGACCAGATTGGGCGGCGCGCCCTTGCGAGTGATGGCGCTGTAGCGGGTCAGGTAATGCCAGCGTTCGGGGTTCAAGGCACGCATGCGGCCGTCGCGCACCCAGCGTTCGGCATAGTGGGTCGGCAAGTAGCCGATATAGCGGCCGGACAGGATCAAGAAGGCGATGCCTTCGCGGTCGGTCGCCGAGGCGGCGGCCTTGAGCGGAGCATGGCACGCCTTGACCTCCGGCGTCTGGGCGTAGGCGGGCACCACGGCGTCATGCGCAGCGAGTTGTTCCTCGTCCACGTCCTCGACGTCGAAGAGCGGATGATCGGCGGCGCAGTAGAGTCGCGACGCTTCCTCGTAGAGCGGCAGATACGCAAGCCCCGGCAATGTCTTGAGTGCCGGGATCACGCCGGTATGCAAGCGACCGTCCAGCACGCCCAGTTCGATGTCGCTGGGCGGCATCATGCGGATATTGATGCGCACCTCGGGCCCCCGCGCCTTGAGCGCGCTGAGGGCATCGGTGATATACATCTCGGGCATGGTCACCAGGTTATCGGTGATGCCGATGCTGAGCTCGCCCTTGAGACGGGCATGCAGGCCATTGATGCGTGTCCGGAATCCCGCCACGGCCGTCTGCAGCTGGAGGGTGGCAGCGTAGACCTCCGCGCCCTCGTCGGTGAGGGCGAAGCCGCCGCGTCCTCGCTGGCATAGCCGCAGGCCGAGCCGTGTCTCCAGGTCGTTCATCGCCATGCTGATCGCCGCACGGCTGATGTTGAGTTCCACTTCGGCGGCGGAGAACCCGCCGCACTCTACGACCTTGCGGTAGATCCTCAGCAGGCGCAGATCGGCATCGCTCGGCTGCCCCATCAGGGTCTCGCTGCGGGAAGGCATGGCGGGATTCCTCATCTCGACGGCGGACACCTGCGAGGATAGCCCTGCCGGCCCGTAAAGTTAACCAGTGACTTGAATGAGATTCAGTATTTCTGGATTTAACTTATCCGCCGCCCCGCCTAGATTTTCGGTAGCACCATTCATCACCGCCTATCGGCAGGAGAAGACATGTCGGATCGCGAGTTTCCCCCCATGGCGGGTTTGAGCCCGGAGCAGCTGGACGCCTACTGGATGCCGTATACCGGCAATCGGCAATTCAAGCGCGATCCACGCCTCATCGTGGGCGCCAAGGGCAGCTATCTTACCGATGCCCAGGGTCGCCAAGTCTTCGATGCGCTCTCGGGGCTGTGGACCTGCGGTGCGGGGCATTGCCGCCCCGAAATCACCGAGGCGGTCAGTCGCCAACTCGGCGAGCTGGACTACTCGCCGGCCTTCCAGTACGGCCACCCCAAGGCCTTCGAGTTGGCGCATCGCCTGCGGGAATTGACGCCTCAGGGCCTCGATCATGTGTTCTTCACCGGCTCAGGCTCGGAGAGTGCCGATACCTCGCTGAAGATAGCGCGTGCTTACTGGCGCAAGAAGGGCAAGCCAAGCAAGACCAAGCTGATCGGGCGTGCCAAGGGGTATCACGGCGTCAACTTCGGCGGTTTCAGCCTGGGCGGCATCGGCGCCAATCGCACCATGTTTGGCCAGGGCGTGGATGCCGATCACCTGCCGCACACGCTACTCCCGGAGAACGCCTTCACCCAGGGCATGCCTGAGCGGGGGGCCGAGCGCGCCGATGAGTTGCTGGAGCTGATCGCGCTGCATGATGCCTCCAACATCGCGGCGGTGATCGTCGAGCCGCTGGCCGGCTCCGCCGGGGTGATTCCGCCGCCCAAAGGCTATCTCAAGCGCCTGCGCGAGATCTGCGACCAGCACAACATCCTGCTCATCTTCGACGAGGTCATCACCGGCTTCGGGCGCATGGGATCGATGACCGGGGCCGAAGAGTTCGGCGTGGTGCCGGATCTGCTCAATGTCGCCAAGCAGTTGACCAATGGGGCGGTACCCATGGGCGCGGTGATCGTGCAGGGCGAGATCTATCGGACCTTCATGGAACAGGGCGGCCCCGACTACATGCTCGAGCTGCCCCACGGCTATACCTATTCGGGGCACCCGGTGGCTTGTGCCGCCGCCCTGGCCGCGCTGGATGTGCTCGAGAACGACCGCCTCATCGAGCGAGTCAGAGAGATGGCGCCGATCTTCGAAAATGCGCTGCATTCTCTCAAGGGGACGCGCTACATCAGCGACATCCGCAACTACGGCCTCGCCGGCGCTCTGCAGATCGAACCGTATCCCGGCGAGCCGGGGCGGCGTCCTTTCGAGATCGCCATGAAGTGCTGGGAAAAGGGCTTCTACGTGCGCTATGGCGGCGACACCCTCCAGCTCGGCCTGCCGTTCATCGTCGAGCGCGAGGAGATCGATCGCCTCGTCAATGGGCTGGGCGACGCCATCGGCGAACTGGAATAAATCAGGCGACGCCTGTCGAGATGCGCGCCGGGGATAATCCGTCATGGATGGCGGATGTAGTGCCCAGGGAAGGGGTGACGGGCCTCCTCGCGGCCCCGTCGACGGAGCAGCCCCGAGTACTCCGCCAGTGTCGACCACATGAATGGGCTGAAGAACTCAAGCCATATAACACTCCCTCAGAGAGGCAGCATATGACCACACTCGGCCATCTGATCAACGGCTCACGCGTCGCCGGAGAAGGACGCACCCAGGACATCTTCAATCCCTCCACCGGTGAGGTCGGCGGCCAGGTGAGCCTGGCCAGCAAGGCCACCGTCGAGGACGCCATCGCCGCCGCCCAGGCCGCCTTCCCGGCCTGGCGCGACACGCCGCCCGTCAAGCGGGCGCGGGTGATGTTCAACTTCAAGCAGCTGCTGGAGCAGAACGCCGACGAGATCGCCCGGCTGATCGGCCAGGAGCACGGCAAGATCGTGCACGATGCCAAGGGCGAACTGCAGCGCGGCATCGAGAACGTGGAATATGCCTGCGGCGTGCCGGAGCTGCTCAAGGGCGAGTACAGCAAGAACACCGGGCCCGGCATCGACGCCTGGAGCGAGTTCCAGCCGCTGGGCGTGGTGGCCGGCATCACGCCGTTCAACTTCCCGGCCATGGTGCCGCTGTGGATGTATCCCATGGCCATCGCCTGCGGCAACACCTTCGTGCTCAAGCCCTCCGAGCGCGACCCGACCTCGGCGCTCTACATCGCCGAACTGGCCCTTGAAGCGGGCCTGCCCGCCGGCGTGCTGAACGTGGTCAACGGCGACAAGGAGGCGGTCGATACCCTGCTCGACGACGACCGCGTGAAGGCCGTGAGCTTCGTCGGTTCCACGCCGATCGCCGACACCATCCTCCAGCGCGCCAGTGCCAACGGCAAGCGCTGCCAGGCCCTCGGCGGCGCCAAGAACCACGCCATCGTGATGCCCGACGCCGACATGGACAACGTGGTCAATTCCCTGAACGGGGCTGCCTTCGGCTCCTCGGGGGAACGCTGCATGGCGCTGTCGGTGGCGGTGGCGGTGGGCGACGAGACCGCCGACGCGTTGATCGCCAAGATGCAGACGCAGATGAAGACCCTGAAGGTCGGCCCCTTCCATGACGCCGACAACGACTTCGGCCCGGTGATCACCAAGGCCCATCAGGAAAAGGTCTGCGGCCACATCGACAGCGCCGAGCAGCAGGGCGCCGATATCGTGGTCGATGGTCGTCGTATCCAGGTACCGGGGCACGAGCACGGCTTTTATGTCGGCGGGACGCTGATCGACCGCGTCACGCCCGACATGACCTGCTATCTCGAGGAGATCTTCGGGCCGGTGCTGCTGGTGGTGCGTGTCGGCACCATGGAGGAGGCCATGCGGCTGATCGACGACCACGAATATGGCAACGGCACCTGCATCTACACCCGTGACGGCGAGGCGGCGCGCTACTTCAGCGATCGTATCCAGGTGGGCATGGTCGGCATCAACGTGCCGCTGCCGGTGCCGGTGTCCTACCACAGCTTCGGCGGCTGGAAGCGCTCGCTGTTCGGCGACCTGGCCGCCTACGGGCCCGATGCCGTGCGTTTTTACACCAAGCGCAAGACCGTGACCCAGCGCTGGCCGTCGGCCGGCGTCCGAGAGGGCGCGCAGTTCTCCTTTCCTTCCTGACGCTCGATGGCCCCGCTTCAAACGGGGCCATCGCTTCCTTGGCTGGCAGCAGTGCCTAGCTGCCGGCACTGCCCGCGAATTGCGCGAAGACCTCGTCGCCGGTCAGGCACGGCGTGTCGTTGGCGAAATCGTAGAAGCTTGGTTTTTCGTCGATGAAAATCTGCTGTGCGATGGCCCAGGGTTCGCCGGCATCCAGCAAACCGACGGGAAAGGCGTAGTGCTGCCCATTGGCGAGACGGTAGAAAAGGTGCGTGCCGCACTGGCGACAGAAGCCGCGCTCGGCCCAGTCCGAGGAAGCGTAGACGCCGACGTTTTCCTCGCCCTCGAGGGTCATGGGCATCTCGCTTTCGACGGCGAACATCGGTCCGCCACTCCAAGTCTGGCACATGCGGCAGTGGCAAACGCTCACGTCATGACGCTCGAGCATGACACGGATGCTGACGGCGCCGCACAGGCAGGTGCCTCGGCTCTCTTGGGATGCTGACATGATGGGCTCCTTCTGGTGAGGGTCGATGAAGACCGGCAATGTCGTCAGGAATGGGGGAGTCAGTCAATGGCCTCGATGATGTCGGCGACCAACGGCTCAGGCAATAGTGTGGCCGATGCCGAGCGATCCCCCCAACGTATGAGATGCAAAAAAAAGTCCCCAAGAAGGGGACTAGGGGAGCACGCCAGCTCACTCGGTTCATCGCTGTCGTTCAGCGACGCTAAAAAGGGGGAAGGTATCGCCTTGTATCATGGGTGACGTCCTTCGTGTCTTATAGATAGCGAAGCGCATGCCATGTTTGTTAATTCCCTTTAAATACAGTTAATTATATGGTTTAGCGAGTAGGAGAGGCGTGCAGGGACGTGCCGAAACGGAGGCGCCGTGCCCCAGGACGGGCAAAATGCCCGTCCCGTTGCACCACGCAAGGGCACGGTAGCCTAAATCACCGAGAGCAGGCCGCCATCGACATAGATGATCTGGCCGTTGACGAAATTCGAGGCGGGAGCAGCCAGATAGACCACGGTGCCGACCAGATCGTCCGGGGTGCCCCAGCGACGCGCGGGTGTCCGATTGATGATCCAGTCGTTGAACTCGGGCTTGTCGACGAGGGGCTGGGTCATTTCGGTGATCATGTAGCCGGGGCCGATGGCGTTGGCTTGAATGCCGTGCTCGGCCCATTCCGCGGCCATCGACTGCGTGATCAGGCGCACGCCTCCCTTGGCGGCGGTATAGGCACCGACCGTGGGACGGGCTACCGAGCTCATCAGCGAGCCGATATTGACGACCTTGCCGCCTTGACCGCGAGCGATCATCCGCCTGGCCACGTGGCGTCCCATCAGGAAGGTACTGCTCAGGTTGGTGTCGAGCACTTTCTGCCATTCCTCGTGGGATGTCTCGACGAGCGGTTTGCGCAGCTGGATACCGGCATTGTTGACCAGGATGTCGATGTCGACGCCCTGGGCGTCGAGGTCGGCGAGCGCCCCCTCGATGGCGGCCTCGTCGGTGACATCGAACGAGGTGACGAGCACGTCGTGCCGCGTCTCGGCGAGGGCCTTTCGGGCCTGCTCGAGCTTCTCGGTGTTGCGTCCGTGCACGATCACGCGCGCGCCGGCTTCCGCCAGACCCTTGGCCATGGCATACCCGAGGCCGCCGGATGAACCGGTGATCAGGGCCGTCTTGCCGGTGAGATCGAATAGCGTCATCGCGTGTCATCTCCTTGTCTTGTCGTGTGGCGGGTGTCATGACGAATGACCCGACCAGTCTAGCGCGAAATTTATCGGCACGATGATGCTTCTTACCCACCGATACCCAACACCGGATAGAGCGAGGCCACGAGCAATACGGCCATGGCGATATTGAACGCGCGATGACGCCGGGCGCTTGAGAGCCAATGGCGAACCACCGTGCCCAGCCAGGCCCAGATGGAAATCGCCGGGAAGCAGACCAGGGCGAAGGCTGATGCCACCAGTGCGATGGATAGTAGCGAGCGGTCGGGCGCATAAAGCGTGATCGCCGACAGCCCCATAGCCCACGCCTTGGGATTCACCCACTGGAAAGCCGCGGCTTGCCAGAAGGTCATCGGTTGACCGCCGGTCGCCGTGTCTTTCAGCGGCGCGGCCGTGGCGATCTTCCAAGCCAGCCAGAGCAGATAACCGATGGAGATGACTTCCAGGACGTTACGCAGGAGTGGAAAGGCGTCGAACAGCGCCATCAGACCTACACCGGCCATCAGGGTCAATACGGTCAAGCCGCCGACGATGCCTATCATGTGCGGCACGGTTCTGCGAAACCCGAAGTTGGCACCGGAAGCCATTAGCATGAGGTTGTTCGGTCCCGGGGTCGCGGTGGTGACCAGCGCGAAGCCCAGCAGGGCAGCGAGTGTGGAGAAATTCATGAACGATTCTCTCTTTGCATGTGGTGTGAAATTTTAAGAGAATCGTTACGCAATATTGGGTTTTATATCGTCTTTTATGCGCGTTTCATGCAATGAAGGAATGAAATGGATGCTGTAGACCGCAGAATATTGCAAGAGCTCACGCAGGATGGTCGTGTCAGCAACGTGCAACTGGCCGAGCGCGTCGCATTATCGCCTTCGGCATGCCTGCGTCGTGTCCAGGAGCTCGAGCGCACGGGGGTGATTCGCGGCTATCGCGCGGTGACCGATCCCCAGCGCATGGGACGCGGGTTCGTGGCGTATGTCACCGTGGGACTGTCATCGCACACCAAGGTCGCTCAGGAAACCTTCGAGCGAGCGATGCATGTCGCCTCCGACGTGGTCGAATGTCACAACATCGCCGGCACGTTCGAGTATCTCTTGCGAGTCGAAAGTCAGGACTTGGCAAGCTACAAACGCTTTCACACCGAAATGCTGGGGACGCAGCCCCACGTCAGCGCGATCACGACGCACATCGTGATGAGCTCACCGAAAGACGAGCGGCGTTGATCGGTCGGCCAGTGCCCGGATGCACCGGCCGAGGAGGGAAGCAGTAGCGAGCATCGGCAGGACGCCGATGCATAATCTTACAGATTGGCGAGAATGGTTTCGGCGCTGCTCTTCTCGACGCCCTTTTCATCGACGCCCAGGTAGCTCACCACGCCGTCGTCGACGATCATGGCATAACGCTGGCTGCGGGTGCCCATGCCGGCGCCGCTGGCATCCTTCTCCATACCGATGGCGCGAGTGAAGTCGGCGTGACCATCGGCGAGCATGGTGATCGCCTGGGCGTTTTGATCCTGCTGCCAGGCGCCGAGCACGAAGGCATCGTTGACGGCCAGGCAGGCGATGGCGTCCACCCCCTTGGCGAGAATGTCGTCGGCATTGATCACGAAGCCCGGCATGTGAGTGTTGGAGCACCCCGGCGTGAAGGCACCGGGTACCGCGAACAGTACCACGCGCTTGCCGGCGAAGAACTCGCCGGTATCGAGGTCTTCCGGGCCATTGGCACCGTTGGTCTTGAGGGTGATGCTGGGTAGCTTGTCGCCTTGCGCGATGGTCATAGTGAACTCCTGTAGGTGGTCGATCCTGACCATTCACAATGCGCTAATCATGGCGGATGCCGCAACCCCTTGATGTGGTGTGGTGAGCGTCACCATGGCACCTACCACCGCTCTTGGGCGGTGGCTTTTGCGTGCATCCACGAGAGGATGAGGGTCAACGAGCGGCGATGGCGTCACTGGGCGTTGCGTTATCTGCTGCGGCATCACGGTAGGCGGCGTCTTCTTCGGCGAGAACCTGCGGCGAGAAGCGCACCAGCAAGGCACAAAACGAGGCAAGCAGCACGGCCAGGCCAAGATAAAACAGCCCTTGCTGATAACTCAGCGACTCGCTGCGGAACAGGAAGCCCGCCGCCACGGCCCCTGCGTTACCGCCCGCGCCGACGATGCCGGCCACGGCGCCGAGCGCTTTCTTGTTGATAAAGGGGACGACCCCGAAGGTGGCGCCCTCGGCCATCTGGGTGAACAGGCTGAAGACCAGCATGATGCCGATGGCGAGCGCCAGCGTCTGCATCTGGGCGAAGCCCATCAGGGCGACCCCTTCGCAGAGCATGGCGATGAACAGCCAGCGCACGCGCCCCTTGAGCCCCCCATGGCGGGCGAAAAGATCAGAGAAGATACCGCCGAGAGTGCGGGCGAACAAGTTCATTAATCCAAATAGCCCGGCGATGAGTCCGGCGGTGGCCAGATCGAGTTCGAAGGTGTCGAAGAAATAGATGGCCGCGATGTTGTTGATGGTCAATTCGACGCCGAAGCAGGCGGCATAGACGATGAACAGCGCCCATACACGCACGTCCCGCATGGCGGCGCCGAAGCTGTGTGCCATGCCATGTTCCTTCTCCGGGTAGGGAAGCTCGCCGCGCGCCCGAAGCGTATCGTAGTTGCCGTCGGGGGCGTCCTGGGTAAAGACGTAATAGGCAATGCCGGTCAAGAACAGCACGATGCCGGGAACGACCATGGCCAGACGCCAGCCGAGCGCTTCATTGACGCCCAGCATCACAATGCCGGAGAACACCAGGGGCATGAGGATTTGCGTGGTGCCGCCGCCCAGGTTGCCCCAGCCCGCCGTGGTGGCGTTGGCGGTGCCGACGACGTTGGGGCCGAACATCACCGAGGTATGGTACTGCGTGATGACGAACGAGGCGCCGATGGCTCCGATCGCCAGGCGTGCCAGCAGGAAGGTCTCGAAGCTGTCGGCGAAGCCGATCAGCATCACGGGCAGCGAGCCGAGGCATAGCAGCCAGGTGTAGGCCTTGCGTGGCCCGATCTTGTCGCAGAGTAGGCCGATGACCAAGCGGACCAGCACCGTGATGGCGACAGAGGCGATGATGGTGTTGCCGATCTGGGTCTTGGTCAGACCGAGATCGTCGCGTACCACTGCCATCAAAGGGGCGATACCGAACCAACCGAAGAAGCAGACGTGAAATGCGAACCACGACATGTGGAAGGCACGCATCTGCGGTGTCTTGAGGCTGAAAAGCCGTATCTTGTTGGCTTTGTTGCGGATTTCCATGGCTCATCCTCTAACGTTGGAGTAGCGGAGATCGAACGCGACGTCGGCGACCTTCGGTTTGAAGGGCCGGGTCCTGGGGTTCGACGCACTCGTACTCACTTGGCGAGCCTGGTCCACGTCCTGCTGCCATATAAAAGGCAAGAGGCGTGCCAATGGAGCACGGCAATGATGAATGCCTTGGTTGATCATTCCAGAGCGGTGCATCGGCATGCGTTTGGTGCGCCTTGAGGCGTTATCGCACCGTTGTCATGCATCGATGGCGCACCGCTGATGTGCAAAGACGGTGTGGCATGGGCTGCCGCAGGGCATTACTTGGCATGCAACCTGCATTGCAGGGAGACAAGCACCCAGGAGAGAAATGCGCATGACCGTGAAGGTGCTGATCGTGGATGCGCGGCCGGAGCGCTCCCGTGCACTGGAACAAGCGCTGCACGAAGCGGGCTTCGACGTGGTGACGCGTGCCGACGAGCATGACGATCTCTACGCCATCATGACGCGCGTCACGCCGGATGCGGTGATCATCGATGCGGCGCTGCCCAGTCGCGATACCTTGGAGCACATGGGCCAACTGGGCCGCCGCTTTCCCAAGCCGATGATCATGCTGGCCGAGGAAGAAACGCCGAATTTGACGCGAGAAGCGACGAGCGTAGGCGTCAGTGCGTATGTGGTCGAGGACGTACAGCCGGCGCTGGTGCGTTCGATGGTCAACGTGGCGATTGCCAGCTTTGAAGCGCATCGCGCTCTCAAGGGAGAACTGACCAAGACTCAGACCACGCTCTCGCAGCGGCGCACCATTGAACGCGCCAAGAGCCAATTGATGGAAACGCACGCGTTCAGTGAAGACGCCGCTTATCAGTGGCTACGTAAGCACGCCATGAATCGTCGGCTGACCATTCACGAGGTCGCCCAGGCTGTCTTGGCCAGCGACGATGTCGGCTCGTAGGAGAGAATGATGAACGATCGCCGGATACCTCGAGGAGAATGGCCTTCTCCCGAGCGCGATACGCTGACCCTGGGCATGTTGCCGCTCAACGATGCGGCGCCACTGGTGGTGGCGCGAGAACGTGGCTTGTTTGCAGCGCATGGTCTGGATGTGACGTTGCATGTCGAATCGTCGTGGGCCGGCCTGCGCGATGCTATGCAGCTCGGGCTTCTCGAGGGTGCACAGATGCTGCCCTTGATGCCGCTGGCCTCGACATTGGGGCTCGATGGACGCCCTACACCGATGCTTTCGGCGCTGACGCTGAATCTCGGGGGGAATGCCATCACCGTGTCCAATGCGCTGTATGCCAGCATGCAGGCGGCCGAGCCCGAGGCGATGATGCAGGCACCGATTTCCGCCCGTGCATTGGCGGCAGTGGTGCGCCAACGGCGGACCGCCGGTCAGACGGCATTGCGTTTCGCTAGCGTCTATCCCTTTTCTTCACACCACTATCAGCTGCGCTACTGGCTGGCGGAAGGGGGGGTCGATCCCGATCGCGATCTCGAATTGCGCGTGGTGCCCCCGCCCTTGGTGGCGGAGCAACTCGAGGCCGGGTGGCTGGATGGCTACTGTGTCGGCGAACCCTGGAACACGCTCGCGGCACGTCGCGAAAGCGGTCGTGTGCTGATCGGCAGTCATGCCATCTGGCAGCACGGCCAAGAAAAAGTCTTCGCGGTACGCGAGGCATGGGCCGATGCCCATCCGGCAGCGCACCGTGCGTTGCTACGAGCGCTACTCGAGGCATGCGCCTGGCTGGATAGGCCGGCGCAGCGTGTCGAGGCGGCACGCGTGATGTGCGAAAAGGGGTATCTGGATGTGCCCCCCAACGTGGTGGAGGAAAGCATGGCGGCGGGAGATACGCCGGCACCGCATGGCGTGAGTGTGTTCCATCGCCATGCCGCGAACTTCCCTTGGCGCTCGCACCTGGCGTGGTATGCCGATCAGATGCGGCGTTGGCAGCATCTGAATGTCGAGGAGTCGGTACTGAAGGCGTGCCTGGCCCGCTGCGTCCGGCCGGACCTGTTTCGCGAAGCGGCCGACGATCTTGGCTTCAATTATCCACTCGTCGATACCAAGCGCGAAGGTGAACATGCGACGGAATGGCCGCTGGCAGGGTGCCGCGGTGCCATCGCCATGGGGAGCGATCTGCTGTTGGGTGGCGGGCATTTTTCAGGGCGCGACGACGATAGCGAAAGCTGAAACGCAAACCGCCCCAGCGTTGGGTGGGGCGGTTTGCCGAACCAGTTAAGTACAGTAAGTAGGCCGGCGACTCAGCCTTCGTCACCGGGCGCCTCGTCAAGCTGTACGCTGGCGATGGCCGGAATATCGCTGTCGCTTTCCAGCTTGGCGAGCAATGGCTTTGACTCTTTCTTGAACGCCGCCAGCTGCTTGCCTTTCAGGCTCTGGTTTTCGGGCAACTTGACGCGCATGGCATCTACGGAGCGGTTATTGACCATCACCTCGTAATGCAGGTGCGGGCCCGTGCTACCGCCGGTATTGCCGGTCAGTGCGATTTTTTCGCCCATCTCGACACGCTCACCTTCCGACACGAGTTGCTTGGAGAGGTGCATGTAGCGTGTCTTGTAGCCATTATCGTGGCGGATGACCAGATATTTGCCGGCGCCGCCCGCCTGAAAGGCGGACTTGATGACGCGCCCGGCGGCCGGTGCTTCGACGGGGGTGCCGGTACGCATGGCGAAGTCCGTGCCGCGATGAGGACTGATGCGTCCGGTGATCGGATGGTGACGACGCAGGTTGAAGGGGGAGCTGATGCGATAGTGACCCTCGAACGGATAGCGGTTGAACGCCGGGTCCAGGCCTTTTCCGTCGGGTGTGTAGAAGCGATCGTCGGCGCTGTTGCGGACCACGGTCAGGTCCATGCGCTCGCCCTTGTATTGCGCGGCGAGAATGCGCGAGTCGACGCTTTCGCCTTTCAGCATGTCGGATTCGACGAGTACCTGAAAATGATCGCCGTTACGCGTGTTGCGGCGAAAATCCAGTTTCTTCGACAGCAGGTTGGTCAGTTGAGCGACGTCGGCATTGGATAGGCCCGTGGATTGGGCCGATAACGTGAAGCTGCCACTGACCGTGCCGGCGAATAGACGTTGGGTGGTCTGGGTGGCCTTGGTGATGCTGGATACGTCGAAATCGTCTTGAGGCGAGTGACGCTTGATCAGGTATCCCTTGCGGACATTTTTCATGACACGCAATGCCAGTAAGTCGCCATCCTCGTCTAGCTTGTAATCGAACGAGCGACCCACGCGCCAGCGTGTCAAGACTTTCTTGTCAGGCATGCTGCCCAGGATTTGCATCACGGTGCTATAGCCGAGTCCCAGTGTACGTTCTGCCGTGACGGCGAACGTGTCACCAGGTTGCACGGTATAGGTCTGCCACTCCGGAACGAATTCTTGCTCGGCAGCGATTTCTCGTTCGAGCTCGGGAGAGCCATCCGGATCGTGGAGCTCTGCCGGGTCGATGGAGAAGTCTTCGTAGGACGTACCGCCAAGCGCTTCGTCATCGAGCTCGTCCTCGGGTAACGTGTTCGGGAGCTGGATGGCAGTGTGAAGCGCTTTCGCAGCCAGATGAGGATGCGCGCCGCGTGCCTCGGAAGCCGATGTCCCGGGCATGGTGTCCTCGGCCGCATGTGCCTTGGCGACGATGTCGAGATCGACGATTTCCTGAGCCTTGAGGTCGCTCAGAGGGAGATTGCGCGTGGTGACGGTCTTCGAGGAATCGAGGGCATTGTCCGCGAGCGAAGGAGACGACGAATGAACATCGTCGGCCTCTTGAGTGATCTGGTGAGTGGCTGATTCACCACCCTTGTCGTCGATGACGGTGACGATTTGATGCGCGCCCAGCACAGTCACCATAGTGGCAACCGGTAACAAGAGTAATTTATGTGTGCGGGGGAGCGAATGAAGAATCCGCGACATGATTGATAGAAGCCGTATACGTGAACGTTAAATAGATAAAAGGCATCGAAACGATAACTCAAGTAATATGAAATGCCTATCCTGTTCATGCATACAGCAAGGGCAAGCCGGTGTCGTCGGCTTGCTTATAGCCTAAAGTAAGTGGCTATGTTGGTAGTCCCTTACCGCTGCCACTCGTTGTACAGTATTGGTATAAATTTAGTCGGTCAAGCTGCCATCACGATAGGCCTGCATGGCGGCGTCCAGCTCGCTACGTGTGTTCATCACAAAAGGCCCATAATGAGCGATGGGTTCGCGATGCGGCGTGCCACGCAAGAGTAGGGCACCGGCCTCTCCATCGGCTTCCAGCGTGAGCGCATCACCGGCCTCCAGTACTGCGAGGTGACCGGCGTTTACCACTTGCTCACCCATCTTCACCGTGCCCAGATAGGCATATACCAGCATGGTCTCGTCATCGAGCTGGGTCAGCGACAAAGTGCCTGAGTCGAGCCGCAGATCGGCGACCCCGGCGTTGCCGGCCAAGGCATCCAGAGGGCCATCGACACTGGCCGAGGCGTTTTGCCAGCGGCCTCCGAGCGCTATCAAATGGCCTGCTTGCCCCTCGAGATGCGGCATGTCCTGCGCGCGTATGTCGCGATAGGTGGCGGGACTCAGCTTGTCGCGAGCCGGCAAGTTGATCCACAGCTGAAAGGCGTGAAGCCCTTGGCTGTCGGTCAGTGGCATTTCAGAGTGGATCATGCCGCGTCCGGTATGCATCCATTGCGCATCGCCGGCATGAATGGTGCTGCTGTGGCCAAGATGGTCCTCGTGCGTCAGCCCGCCGTGAATGACGTACGTCAGCGTCTGCATACCTCGGTGGGGGTGTGGCGGAAAGCCCCCGATATAGTCGTCGGGCTGTTCGGACCCCAGTTCGTCGAGCATGAGAAATGGGTCGAGCCCGCCTTCGAAGTCGTGCAGTCGCTTGATCTTGACGCCATCCCCGTCCTGACTTGGATGGCTGGAGCGAATGTGCTTGATTCGACGGTCTGTTTGCGTTGCGTGCGTCATGGTGAACCTCCTGATGCCTATGGCTGGTATTTTAGTTCGTAATTTTCGAAAATTAATCGCATATTTTTGCTTTAAGCATTCGGGAGAGTCGAATGGTCAGCGTCACGTTAGCGCAATGGCGCATGCTCGCTGCGGTGGTCGATCATGGCGGGTTCGCGCGTGCCGCGGAGGCCGTGCACAAGAGCCCTTCGACGCTCAACCACGCGGTGCACAAGCTCGAAGAGCAATTGGGGGTTCGGGTCCTGGAGCCGGTGGGGCGACAGGTACGTTTGACCGAGGCGGGGGATATGCTGCTGCGTCGTGCTCGGCAACTACTGGAAAGCGCCGAGGCCTTGGAAGATGTTGCCGGACGCCTCGGCGAGGGGCTCGAGGCCGAGGTGGTGATTGCCGTCGATCAGATATTTCCGCCGGATGCCTTGGCGCAGGCGCTGGACAGTGTGTCGCGGCTCTACCCCCACGTGCGCGTGCAACTGCATGAAACCGTACTCAATGGCGGTGTCGAGATGCTTTACGACGGACGCGCTGATCTGGTGGTGTCCGGTATCGCCGCACAGGGCTTTTTGGGGGAGCCTTTGGTCAATGTGGAGTTTCTGGCCGTGTCGCATCCAGGCCACCCTTTGCAGCATTTGGGGCGTGAACTCGATCTGCGTGATCTGGAGCAGCACCGTCAACTGGTGGTGCGGGATTCGGCGCTACGTCAGTCGATGGACGCCGGGTGGCTCAAGGCCGAGCAGCGCTGGACGGTGAGCCATCTGGTGACGTCGTTCGACATGTTGTGCCGTGGATTGGGGTTTGCCTGGATGCCGATCACTCGCATCCGAGAAGCATTGCGCATGGGAAGGCTTGTCCCTTTGCCTCTGGCGCTCGGGGGGCGTCGTGAAGTATCGATGCAGTTGATATTTCGTGACCGAGATCGTGCCGGACCGGCCACGCGGGCGCTGGCAGCGGCCCTGCACGAAGCCGTGAGCGGTTGCTGCGATGAACATTCGATAGAAACGAACGATTAGGTCGCTTTAATGCGCTTGAGCGTCGAATCAATCATTTTATGCTGAGCGCCATCGAGGGCGGCCAAGCGCCGGCCATCCGTGCAATGCGCGTCAGGATCGCTGTAGGAGCAAAGAAATGGGACTGTTGATCGAAGGTCGTTGGCACGACCAGTGGTATGACACCAAGAAGCACGGCGGCGAGTTCGTGCGCGAGTCGGCGCAGTTGCGTGATTGGGTCACGGCGGACGGCATGCCGGGACCGCAAGGGCAGCCGGGGCTGGTCGCCGCGCCGGGGCGTTTTCATCTCTACGTCTCGTTGGCCTGTCCGTGGGCGCATCGCACCTTGATCATGCGCAAGCTCAAGGGGCTGGAGGACATGATCGGTGTGTCGCATACCAGCCCGCTGATGCTGGAGCAGGGGTGGTCCTATGCCATCGAGGAAGGCTCGAGTGGCGATCCGCTCAATGGCGTCGATTACCATCACCAGCTGTATACGCTGACCGATCCTCAGTATACGGGGCGGGTCACGGTGCCGGCGCTTTGGGATCGCCAGACTGGACGCATCGTCAATAATGAGTCCGCCGAGCTGGTGCGCATGCTGGGGAGCGCCTTCGATGACCTGACCGGCAACCGCCTGGATTTTTACCCCGAGGACTTGCGCGACACCATCGATGCCGTCAATGCTGATGTCTACGACCATATCAACAACGGCGTCTACAAGGCTGGCTTCGCGACCGAACAGGCGGTCTACGACAAGCACGTTGCGGCGCTGTTCGCAGCCCTCGACCGGCTCGAGACGCGTCTCGATGCAGGCCGCTATCTCGCCGGGGAGTGGCTCACCGAGGCGGACATTCGGTTATTCACCACACTGGTACGCTTCGATGCCGTCTATCATGGGCACTTCAAGTGCAACCTGCGGCGTATCGAGGACTATCCCAACCTGTCGAATTACCTGCGTGAACTGTATCAGTGGCCGGGCATTGCCGAGACGGTGAGTTTCGATCACATCAAGCGCCACTATTATTACAGCCACGACACCATCAACCCGACGCGTATCGTCCCTCAGGGGCCGCTGCTGGATCTCACGCGCCCCCATGATCGTGAGCGCTTGCCCGGTCGGGGGATCCGCGGCGCCTGAGGCGCCGACTGTTCATCCCGCGGCGTTGTCAGTCGCCGCGTGCCCGAGCACGTGTCAGCCAGCGATCCAGGGCGTTGGCGAAGGCGCGGCGCTCGACATCGCCGTAGGGCTTGGGGCCGCCGGTGTGTTCACCGCTGGCGCGCAGAGTTTCCATGCGAATCTTGGATAGCCGCATCTGCACGGGGGCGCTGCCGCAAAATTAGCGATTCCTGGCCAGCCACCGATCGAGCGCATGGCGAACTCGCGGCGCTCGACATCGCCGTAGGGCTTGGGGCCGCCGGTGTGTTCACCGCTGGCGCGCAGAGTTTCCATGCGAATCTTGGATAGCCGCATCTGCACGGGGGTGCTGCCGCAAAATTAGCGATTCCTGGCCAGCCACCGATCGAGCGCATTGGCGAACTCGCGGCGCTCGACATCGCCGTAGGGCTTGGGGCCGCCGGTGTGTTCACCGCTGGCGCGCAGAGTTTCCATGAAGTCACGCATCTGTACCTGGGCACGAATGCTGTCGCGGGTCAGCGCTTCGCCACGATTGGTGATGACCTCGGCCTCGCGTGCCAACACGGCCTCCGCCAGAGGCAGGTCGGCGGTGACGACCAGATCGCCCGCTGCCACTCGGTCGACGATGGCGTCGTCGGCGGCATCGAAGCCACCGGGGACGGCCAGCGCGCTGACCCAGGCCGAGGGCGGCAGGGGCAGACGATGATTGGCGACGAAACGTGTCAGCGTCTGGGTGCGCTCGGCTGCACGCACGATGATCTCGCGGGCTTGACGCGGACAGGCGTCGGCGTCGATCCACAGCGTCGGCATGGGAAACTCCCTCGATAAGCGAATGGACGGGATGTACGAATAAGATTGAGCCAGGGCATTAGTCGATGGTAGTATGCCATTTCCTCGCATGTGTTGACCCCTCCATCCTGTATTCGTCCCTGTGCGATGTGCCTCCACTCATCATGTGGTTCGGCTCTTAGGACGTTTCTGCGCAAGGCGCATTGCCCGCTCGCTTCGAGCCGGCCGTGAGAGCGCTTGCCGCATCGATGGCGCGCCACGACGCGTAAGGTCGCCACAGCTGCCGCACATGCGGCAGGACGCAGGTGCTGCGACCGGCGCCTTTTGTTTCGATGCCCCAGGCCGAGCGGCCGATGGGCAATGAAGGCGCCTTGAATTTTTCCGCCGGTTCGCGCCGGCCATCCAAGGTGTGACATGACCACAACTCCCGCTGACTCGACGACTTTCGCCGAGCTTTCGCTGCCGTCTGTTCTTCTTTCTACGCTCGACTCTCTGGGGTATGAGACACCCTCACTGATTCAGTCTAAAACCATTCCCGCGCTACTCGAAGGGCGCGATGTGCTGGGCCAGGCCCAGACCGGTACCGGCAAGACCGCTGCCTTTGCCTTGCCGCTATTGTCGCGTCTTGACCTCAAGCGTCGCGAGCCACAGGTGCTGGTGCTTGCGCCGACACGTGAGTTGGCGCAGCAGGTTGCCGCGTCTTTCGTTCAGTACGGTCGTGATCTCAAGGGTCTCGAGGTGCTCAGCCTGTGCGGTGGCCAGGAATATCGTGAGCAGCTCAGCGGGTTGCGCCGTGGCGCTCAGGTCGTCGTCGGCACACCGGGACGCGTGATTGACCACCTCGACCGTGGCAGCCTCAAGCTCGACGGTCTCAACGCGCTGGTACTCGATGAAGCCGACGAAATGTTGCGCATGGGCTTCATCGATGACGTCAAGCGGGTGGTCGCCGATACGCCGCAAGATGCGCAGCGGGTGTTCTTCTCCGCGACCTTGCCGAATGAAATCTCGCGTATCGTCGATCATTATCTGGTCGATCCGCTGAGGATCATGATCGAGACCAAGACCAAGACCGCCGAAGGCATCGAACAGCGGCTGGTACGTATCGAAGGCGGAGCCAAGCTGGAAGCGTTATCGCGCTTGCTCGAGGTCGAGCCGGTGGATGCGGCCATCGTCTTCGTGAGAACGCGTGCCGCCTGCACCACCCTGGTCGAGCAGCTATTGCAGCGTGGCGTAAATGCGGCGGCGCTGTCCGGCGATCTCGACCAGAGTCTGCGTGAGCGAACCGTCGACCGCCTCAAGCGTGGCAAGGTCGATGTCCTGATCGCCACCGACGTCGCTGCGCGTGGCCTCGATGTGCCGCGTATCACGCATGTCTTCAATTACGATCTGCCGCAGGATGGTGAAGCGTACACCCACCGCATCGGGCGGACAGGGCGCGCTGGGCGCAAGGGTGTGGCGATCACCTTCGCCGGGGGGCGCGAGCAGCGTCGCGTGCGTGACATGGAGCGTGTCACTGGCCAGCCGATGAAGGAAGTCGAGTTGCCCGATGAGTCTGTCATCCGTGCGCATCGCGACGAGTTGTTCCGCAAGCGTGTGCTGGAGACGCTGGCGCGTGGCAGCGACTATCAGCGTGAGCTGATCGAGGGCTTGGTCGATGACGGCTATGATGCCGTCGATCTGGCCTGTGCCATGGCCAGCATGGCGCGTTCCGGCGAGGCCCCCATCGGCCGCTTGCCGAAGCCCGGCGAGCGCCGTTCTCCGCGCCAGGGCGGCGGTCGCGACGACAAACCCAATCGTCGTGATCGTGGGCCGAGTGCCGGCATGACGCGTTACCGTGTATCGGTGGGGCACAAGGATGGCGTCAAGCCCGGCCAGCTGGTCGGCGCGCTGGCCAATGAAGGCGGTATCGATGGTGGCAAGATCGGCCGCATCGACATTCGCAACGCTTTCTCCGTGGTCGAGTTGCCGAATACGCTGCCGGCCGCCGTGCTCTCGCGCATCGGTCAGGCGCGTGTCGCCGGCCGTCCGCTGGAGATCGCCGAGGATCGTGGTGGTCAGGAGCGCGCGCCGCGTCGCAATCGTGACGATGACGACGGCTCCAAGCGTCGTCGCTCGCAGGCGTGATGTAGCCACCAACGGCTCGCGTATGCCGCTCGTTATGTGACGGGCGGCCATGAAAAACGCCCCATGGCAAGGTGACTGCCATGGGGCGTTTGCGTTGGATAAGGCCCGTCCTCGAAGGGGGCGGGCCTGGCGTGTGAGCGTTATCCTTCGCGCTTGCCGTCGACGAGGCGCTTCAGATTCAGGCCGTTCGCTTCCTTGAGGGCTTCGGGAAGCAGCGAATCGGAAAGATTCTGATAGCACACCGGACGCAGGAACCGGAAGATAGCGGCGCTGCCCACGGAGGTGGAGCGTGAATCGGACGTGGCCGGGAAGGGACCGCCGTGCACCATGGCATGGCAGACCTCGACACCGGTTGGCCAGCCGTTGGCCATGATGCGTCCCGCCTTGCGCTCGAGAATCGGCAGCAACTGTGCCGCGTCCTGCGTATCGCCTTCATCCATCTGCAGGGTGGCGGTCAATTGGCCTTCCAGTGCTTCGGCCACGCGTTTCATTTCGTCCAGATCGTTGCAGATCACGACCAGTGACGTGGCGCCGAAGACTTCGTCCTGTAGCGATTCATCGGCCAGGAGGTCCGCCCCTTGTGTGGTGAAGAGACCGGCTTGGCACTGGTTCTCACCTTCGCCGGTGAGGCCACGGCCCACTTCGTTGACCTTGGGGTTGGCGGCCAGCTTGGCGACGCTTTGCTCGTAGGCTGAATGAATGCCCGGTGTCAGCATGGTGCTTGCGGGCGTGTCCTTGAGCGCCTTGCCAGCTTCCTCGATGAAGCTATCCAGCGCCGAGCTCTTGAGGCCGAGGACCAGACCCGGATTGGTACAGAATTGGCCTGCGCCCATGGACACGGAGCCCACGAAAGACTGGGCGAGGTCGGTACCGCGCGCTTCGAGTGCCTTGGGCATCAGGAAGACGGGGTTGATACTGCTCATCTCGGCATAGACGGGGATGGGCTCGGGGCGCGATTGTGCGGCTTGTTGCAGCGCCAGACCGCCCTTGCGTGAACCGGTGAAACCGACTGCCTTGATGTGGGGATGCTTGACCAGTGCGGTGCCTACCTCGTAACCGGCATCGAAGAGCATGGAGAACACGCCCTCGGGCATGCCGCACTTCTTGGCGGCGGTCTGTATGGCGCCTGCTACCAGCTCGGAAGTACCCGGATGCGCCGCGTGGGCCTTGACGATGACCGGGCAGCCTGCCGCCAGTGCGGACGCTGTGTCACCGCCGGCCACGGAGAAGGCCAGCGGGAAGTTGCTGGCACCGAAGACGGTGACCGGGCCCAGGGCGATGTGGCGCTGGCGCAGATCGGGGCGCGGCATCGGCGTGCGCTCGGGCAGGGCCGGATCGACGCGCACATCGAGCCATTCTCCAGCGCGCACGACGTTGGCGAACAGACGCAACTGATTGCAGGTACGACCTCGCTCGCCTTCGAGACGCGCGACCGGTAGCCCGCTTTCACTCATGGCGCGCTCGATGAGCCCGCCGCCCAGGTGCTCGATTTCCTCGGCGATGGTTTCCAGAAACTTGGCACGCTCTTCCAGCGAGGTTTCGCGATATGCATCGAAGGCGTCCCAAGCAAGCTGACAGGCACGCTCCACCTGCTGGCTATCGGCGCTGGAAAACTCGGGAGGGAGCGTCTCGCCATTGGCGGGATCGACCGCCTGGAAGCTGGCGCCGGGGCCGGCGACGGTATCTTGTCCGATGATCTGCTTGCCTTCCAATATCATGCTTGCCTCCTGGCAGGGTGAACAACTCAGTAATGGCGATGGTACGTTCGGAATTCAACGGTGGCGCGCCACCGCCGCCGATCCGCAAAAAGAGCGAACGCCAGTCATCAGGACGCCTGATGATCTCACCAGGCGTCCATGAAGGATGGCGTTGCCCATTTTGGCCGCGGCAGATTACAAGAGACCACGCGACTTGAGGAATTGAGTCACTGAATCATAGTACTCTTTTGTGATTTCGTTCTTGTCGGCCCACACTTTCCATTCTTTCTCGGCGGCCTGACGGAACTTCTTGCGTTCCTCGGCGGAAAGGTCGACCGGGTGCACGTCAGGATCTTTCTTGAGCTTTTTGAGCGTCTTGAGATCGGCTTCCTTGAGCTGGGCGATCAGGTCATAGGCCATGGCATCAAAGGCCGTTTCAAGGGTGGTCTTGAGATCGTCCGACAGGCCATCCCAGATCTTCTTGTTGATTGAAACGGCGATCATGGGCATGGAGTGGAAGCCGGGATACAACGGATACGATGCGAATTCATGAATCCCCTGTGCATCGTTGTTGGAAAGTACCGTCGAGTCGGCGGCGTCAATCACGCCTTTTTCCATCGCGGTATAGACTTCAGAGCCGGGCAGATTGACGGGCGTCGCGCCGATCCTCTCGAAGATGTTGTAAACCATGCCTTGGGGAGCACGAATCTTGAGGCCCTCGAAATCCTTGATTTCGTCGATCTTCACCGTCGAGGGAATGGACTCGAGGGGAAAGGTCGCTGAGGAAATCAGGTGAGTGCCGTAACGCTCGGCCAACTGATTGTAGATTTTCTCGCCACCCCCGTGCTTCATGTACTCGAGAAAGTCATAGGGGTTGCTCCAGGCCCCGACCAGGTTGCCCATCATCCCGAACGCGGGGTTCTGTCCAGAGAAGTAGCTGGGATCCGTCATGTGACCTTGCAGGATGCCCGAGGAGACCGCCTGCAGTGTTTCGGTGGGGCCCACGACAGAGTTAATGGGCATGACTTCGATATTGACCTTGCCATCGGTCATGGTTTCGATTTTGTCGGCCCATTTTTGTTTGATCTTGAAACTGGGCTCGCCCGCCGTTTCCGATGCCTGGAACTTCCAGTCATATTGCGCTGCCTGTGCGCTGGTCATTCCCACCAACAGGAGGGAGCCGGTAGCGATGAGTGCTTGTTTTAGAGTGAGCATTTCGATCTCCATTGAAGCTTGTTGTTATGAATAAAGCGTTGGCATCGGCCTGATGCCGAGTCATGGACGTTCGCTTGGCGAACTCGCTGCCCATGTTGGAAGCGCATTGTCGGTACGCCCGGGGCGACACATCCTGCTAGTCGTCTCGCGCGGGGTCGATGTCTCGACTAATGCGCATTAGATAGTTGAGCAGGGCACCGCTGCCGAACTGCCAGGGCCGAATGCGGTCGCTGGTGTCGACACGATTGACGAGTGCCCCGAGCGTTGGGGTGGCGATGGTCACCACGTCCTCGAGGTGATGAGTGAAGCCGCTGCCCTGGGTATCACGGTCCTGAGTCGGCGCGAACAGAGTGCCCAGGAACAGCATGAAGCCATCCGGATACTGGTGATGGCTGCCTAACGTCTGGGCGACGAGATCCAGCGGGTCGCGGCTGATCTGATTCATCGAGCTCACCGCGTCCAGATGAAAGCCGTCCTCACCGCGAACGTCGAGGGTCACCTCCAGGGCGCGAACGCTATCGATGTCGAAGTCCTCATCGAAAAGACGCACGAAGGGACCGATGGCACAGGACGCGTTGTTGTCCTTGGCCTTGCCCAGCAACAGGGCACTCCGCCCCTCGACATCGCGCAGGTTGACGTCGTTACCCAGCGTGGCGCCGCGTACCTGCCCACGCGAGTCCACTGCCAGCACGACCTCGGGCTCCGGGTTGTTCCACTTCGAGGCGGGGTGAATGCCGACTCGATGCCCCAGCCCTACCGCCGACATGGGTTGCGATTTGGTGAACACCTCGGCGTCGGGGCCGATCCCGACCTCGAGGTATTGTGACCAGGCATCGAGTTCCACCAGCTTCGTCTTGAGGGCCTGGGCCTCGTCGGAGCCCGGGGTCAATTGGGACAGGTCGTCGCCGATCAGCGAGGTGACGGTCTCACGCAATGTCGCGGCCTTCTGGCTATCACCGCGCGCCTGCTCCTCGATCACCCGCTCCAGCATCGATGATGCGAATGTTACGCCACACGCCTTGATCGCCTGCAAGTCGCAGGGCGCCAGGAGGTGCCAGGTAGCAGGGTCGCCCTCGGCTTCAAGCGATGCTTCCAGGCAGTCGCTGACCGCGAGGAGTGGGGCATCCGGCGCCTGGGCGATCCGCGCTGACACGTCGTCGAATTCCAGCAGGGCACTGAACGTGGGGGCGAGGCCACTTATGTCGTGAAGCATGCCGTCGCGCACGGTGACCAGGCGCGGACCTTGCACATCGGGATCCCACACACGGCCGATCAAGCGATCGTTGCCGGCGTCCTGGGGGAGAAACGGGTGAAATTCATTCATGGGAGCGCCCTTGGCTTCATCACGTTGGTGATAAATGTTGAACATAGAGCTCACATGTTCAACATAGACATTCGTATACCCGTGGCAACTGCCCAAGCTGCAGTGGGGCGCCACGACAGGGGGACAGACGAGCGTGGCCATGCCCCCTGAGGGCAAGAAATCATCGTTTTTTCAGTTGGTTGACGTTAAATACCGATAAGAAATAGACGCCGTGGCGGCACTCCTGAGAATGGAGGGCAAGCGCGTTTCGCCTTTGTTGATATTGCCATGTATATCAATCGAGGTGATTTTTGACATTATTCGGTTATCAGGAAAGACGTTTATTGTGTCGGCAACGCTAATGCGAATGTCATGAGAAGGAGCCCCTGATGAGTCAGTCCCCCCGCCGACTGCGCAGCGCCGAGTGGTTTGGTACCGCAGACAAGAACGGTTTCATGTACCGCAGCTGGATGAAGAATCAGGGCATTCCCGATCATGAGTTCCAGGGCAAACCGATCATCGGCATCTGCAATACCTGGTCGGAGCTCACGCCCTGCAATGCGCATTTCCGCAAGCTTGCCGAACACGTCAAGAAAGGGGTGCTCGAAGCGGGCGGGTACCCGGTCGAGTTTCCGGTGTTCTCCAACGGCGAATCCAATCTGCGCCCCACCGCGATGTTCACCCGCAACCTGGCGAGCATGGATGTCGAGGAAGCCATTCGCGGCAACCCGCTCGATGCCGTGATTCTGCTGGTGGGCTGTGACAAGACCACGCCGGCGTTGCTGATGGGCGCCGCGAGTTGCGATATTCCCACGCTGGTGGTCACCGGCGGCCCGATGCTCAATGGCAAGCACGAAGGCAAGGATATCGGCTCGGGTACCGTGGTGTGGAAGCTCTCCGAGGAAGTGAAGGCCGGTAAGATTTCGCTGCATGACTTCATGGCTGCCGAGGCAGGCATGTCACGCTCCGCCGGTACCTGCAACACCATGGGCACCGCCTCGACCATGGCCTGCATGGCCGAATCACTGGGCACCTCGTTGCCGCACAATGCCGCGATTCCCGCTGTCGATTCGCGCCGCTATGTGCTGGCTCACCTGTCCGGCAACCGCATCGTGGAGATGGTTCATGAAGATCTCAAACTCTCCAAGGTGCTCACCAAGCAGGCCTTCGAGAATGCCATTCGCACCAACGCGGCCATCGGCGGATCGACCAATGCGGTGATCCATTTGCAAGCCATTGCCGGGCGTATCGGGGTCGACCTGACGCTGGATGACTGGACGCGTATCGGGCGTGGCACGCCGACCATCGTCGATTTGCAGCCTTCCGGCCGTTATCTGATGGAAGAGTTCTACTATGCGGGGGGCTTGCCGGCCGTATTGCGACGTCTGGGCGAGGCCGACCGGCTACCGCACAAGGAGGCGTTGACCATCAACGGCAAGACGCTATGGGAGAACGTTCAGGACGCGCCACTTTACAATGAGGCGGTGATTCGTCCTCTCGACACGCCGTTGCGCGAGGACGGCGGCATGTGCGTGATGCATGGCAATCTTGCGCCCAATGGCGCCGTCCTCAAGCCTTCCGCCGCGACGCCCGAGTTGATGACGCACCGTGGCCGTGCCGTGGTTTTCGAGAATTTCGACGACTATAAGGCGCGCATCAACGACCCCGATCTCGATGTCACCGCCGACGACAT
Organism: Chromohalobacter marismortui; assembly: GCF_004364315.1. Lineage (GTDB taxonomy): Bacteria > Pseudomonadota > Gammaproteobacteria > Pseudomonadales > Halomonadaceae > Chromohalobacter > Chromohalobacter marismortui. The sequence continues at coordinate 51,374 of NZ_SOBR01000001.1, forward strand.
TCTGGTGATGAAGAACTGCGGCCCCCGCGGTTACCACGGCATGGCCGAGGTCGGCAACATGGGGCTGCCCGCCAAGCTGCTCGAGCAGGGCGTCACCGACATGGTGCGGATCTCCGATGCGCGCATGAGTGGCACGGCGTATGGCACCGTGGTACTCCATGTGGCGCCGGAAGCCGCCGCGGGTGGCCCGCTCGCGGCGGTTCGCAATGGGGATTTGATCGCTCTCGATGCCTATGCCGGCACGTTGCATCTGGAGGTCGACGATGCCGAGCTCGCCGCACGCCTGGCCGAGGCCGATCCTACCGCCGAGTCGACGCGCATCGCCAGTACCGGCGGATACCGCCAGCTCTACATCGAGCACGTGCTGCAGGCCGATCAGGGCTGCGACTTCGACTTCTTGGTGGGATGTCGCGGCGCGGAAGTTCCCCGCCACTCACACTGAGCCGAGTGGCACGGACAGAGCAAGAGGGCGGCCGATCGGTCGCCCTCTTTGCGTATGGGGCATTGCGCGGCGTGAGACGCTGAGGCTCTACGCCTATTGGAGTATGTCGCGCTTATGGCAGAGGGCGATAGTCGAAGTAGGAGAAGTCCGCGGCTCGGCGCCGGCCACCTAGATCCTGTGCACAAAGTCCCACGAAAGTGCCGGTGAAACGTATGTAATCGGCAGCATCATCGGAAAGATGGCGGATATCTATCACGTCGCCAATGGTGCGCCACGCCTCATCGATTGACGCAACGTGGAACTGCAGCCGTTCGTTGTGGATCGTTGCCATCAAGCAAATTGGGCCTTCCGGGAGGGCGATTCTCTCCGTCAGTAGCTCATCGTATTGGCCATGGCGGGATTCGATGATGCCGAGACATCTTCCCCGTGCCTCATGATGCGTGACACACAAGTAGGCATAATCGGTCGTATCGTAATAGATGATCAGCCCTGCCATCTGTTGAAAATCTTCTGGCGAATACTCGAGCTGGGTTTCGATCTCGACATGGAAGTCCGTCAGTCGCCTTGCCAGCAGGCTTTGGCGATGCATCGACTGCATCGATTCGCCCCCTTTGAGACGCAAGAAACCGGGACGCTCGGAGAGCGATATCCAGTCCTCGCCGAAGGCTCGCCGTAGTGAATTCCAGTAGCCCTTCAGCTCGGCAGAAGAGAATTCATCCCGATCGTTTTCCATCCGCATGGGGTGGGGCGGTAGCTTCGGTGCTTCTACGTTGATGCTGGGGTGAGGGCCATCCATGACACGTAGCCATCCGTCCTGGGTCCAATGACATTTTTGGATGGCGGTTTCGCGTCCGAGAATGCATTTGTTCTCCACGGCCGGGCGAGCGCATAGATGGGCCATATACCACTCTCCGTTTTGTGTCTCGACGAGGCTGGCATGCCCTGCCTTCTGCAATTCCCCCGGCTGGCCTGGATCGGAAGTCAGGACTGGGTTGTCAGGATCGACTTCGTAGGGCCCCGGCAGAGAAGCAGATCGCGCAACCGTGACGGCGTGAGTGTATCCGGTACCCCCTTCGGCTGTGATCAGATAATAATATCCGTTGCACTTGTAAAGGTGAGGGGCTTCCGTTACGCCGAGTCGAGTCCCTTTGAAGATGTTGTGCACGGGCCCCGTCAGAGATTGACTGACCCTGTTGTAACGCTGGAGTGCGATGCCAGCGAAAGCGTTTTCCCCCTTGCGGAAATCCCATATCATGTTCAGAAGCCAGCTCGATCCATCATCATCATGAAACAGGGAAGGGTCGAAGCCACTACTGTTCAGATAGACGGGGTCGGACCAGGGCCCTTCGATATTCTCGGCGGTGACGAGATAGTTATGGGTATCTTTGAAAGCGCCTTTTCGGCTTTTGACATCGGTATAGATCAGGTAGAAGATTCCAGCGGCATGGCTCAAGCAGGGTGCCCAGACACCGCCCGAGTCGATGTTGCCAACCATGTCGAGCTGAGTCGTTCGCGTCAGTGGATACGTGAGCAACCGCCAATGCACCAGATCTCTGGAATGGTGGATTTGCACGCCGGGAAACCACTCGAACGTGGACACCGCGATATAATAGTCGTCGCCTACGCGTAGCATCGAGGGATCCGGATGATATCCAGGCAAGACGGGATTGGTAATGATCGCCATATTATCGGCTTCCTTGTTGCCAAGCGGTGTGAATTCAAGCTCTTGCCTTGAGATCCTCGATGATGCTCGGATAGCGTTTATCGAGATCGTAAAAAAGCATGAGTACGATAAGAAGCACGCAAAGCGCGAGTGGCAGATAAATGAACAGCGTCTGGATCGATAGCAAGGCCGCGGCGCTCTGTTCACCACCCCCGCCGACATAACCACCGAATGCCAGTACCCAACCAATGAGCGCCGTACCCAGGCCGCTGCCAATCTTGATACCCATGCTGCCGCCGCTATACACCATGCCTTCGTTGCGGATGCCGGTTTTCCATTCGCCGTACTCGATGGTGTCGCCGAGGATGGCAAACATGCTGCCATTGATCGGCGCCTTGCCAATGCCTCGAATAATGGTACCGGCGATGAGTAGCGTTACATTGCTTAGATCGATCAGCATCACGAAATATCCGCAAATGGTGATCAATTCGCCGACGATGATGGCATTGCGTTTACCGAAACGCCTGGTGATCGGAGCCACGCAAGCCATCCCCACGAGGATGAAGGCGATGTAGGCCGTGGTGACGATCCCCACCATCCAGGTGTCGTCCAGGATATATTCTGCGTAATAGACCACGGCACCAGAGTTGAGCGCGTTGAAGATATAGGTCATGAGGATGAAAGAGGTGGCCAGCGCCCAGTATCGATTCTTGCACAGCGTCAGTAGACTTTCCTTGAGTGAAACGGTTGAATCTCGCTGGCTTTGACTGGCAGGCTTGACGCGTTCTCGTGTCGTCTTGAAGGTGAAGATGAAAAGCGCAGTACCGACCGAGCCAAAAATCATGAAAGTTACGACCCATCCGAATTGCCCGCCGCCGAACAATGTTGCAACCGGTAATGTCAGATTGCTTACCAACAAGACCCCTATTAGGGCCAGGCTCATCCGGTAGACGTTCAGCAATGACCGTTGATATTGATCCTGGGTAATTAGCGAGTTCATCGTCCCGTAGGGGACGTTGAGTCCTGTATATACGAGGCATACCACGTTGTAAGTCACGGCAATGTAGACCACTTGCCAAAAGGGAGAAGCATCGGGTACGGCAAAGAGCATGACCGCTGACAAAGCGAAGGGCACTGCCAGCCATAACAGCCAGGGTCTCGCCTTGCCATGCCGGGAACGTGTCTTGTCGATGACATATCCCATGGCGATATCCGAGAAGCCGTCAAATACGCGCGAAAACAGCATGATCGAGCCGATGATGCCAGCGGCGACACCGATGACATCCGTGTAGTAATACACGATGAAAATACTCATCGCCTGCCATATGAAATTGCTTGCTAAGTCGCCACAGCCATAGCCGACCTTCTCGAGAAGGCCGATCTTTTCGGCTGGTGTCGCTGGAGAAGCGGTAGACGCTACGTGCTCGCCAGGAACGGTTGAAGTCTGTGAGCTTGCCGACATGATGGACCTCGTTGTCATGGGAGAGGCACATGGGCCTCGAGTTTTCTGAAGACGCCATGGCGTCATGTCTGACGACTACCTGCGTATCCATTAAGGAGGGGTGGGGTTCTTTAGTTTTTAGCTTTAACTAAGTTGATGTTTGTAGATTAATAAAGCAGTTGCCATTATACGTTGGTCATAAATTCATAAATAATTGATACGGAAACCATGTGATGGTGGACTCAAATGCTCCTGCCAGCGCCGTCATGCCTGGGGTATACGGAAACGCTTTGAATCAAGTGGTGGCGAGCAAGGTGATGGGGAGCGAGTGGGCCCCGAGACTGAGGACGGAGGCACCAGCCTTTTCTGGGGCTTGGTGGATTGTCTCAGGGGGTACTGGGTGGCAATGAGTCTTAACGTGACGCGTCTGTATGTTGAACATATAATCCTTTTGTTCAACATACAGGCCGTTGCGTATAGATTACGCTGACAGCAAGGCATGGCCTTTTTTCGAAAACGAGTGTCATTGAGCAAAGGCATCAGATCATGAACGATCACAAGATCACCCCCGACCAACTGCGCTCGCGCTGGTGGTTCGACAACCCCGAGCATCCGGGGACCACGGCGCTGTGCATCGAGCGCTACATGAACTACGGCCTGACGCTGGAAGAGCTCAAGAGTGGCAAGCCGATCATCGGTATCGCCCAGTCGGGGTCCGACTTGACGCCTTGCAACCGTCACCACATCGATCTGGTGAAGCGCGTCAAGGATGGCATTCGTGCCGCCGGGGGCGTGCCGTTCGAGTTTCCGCTGCACCCCATCCATGAAAATGTGCGCCGGCCGACGGCGGCGCTGGATCGCAATCTGGCGTATCTGGGGCTGGTGGAGGTCCTGCATGGTTATCCACTCGATGGCGTGGTGCTGACCACCGGCTGCGACAAGACCACGCCGGCGTGCCTGATGGCCGCCGCGACCGCCAACATCCCCGCGATCGTGCTCTCCGGTGGGCCGATGCTCAATGGCTGGCGCGGCACCCAGGAGCGCGTAGGCTCGGGTACGATCATCTGGGAGCTGCGTAAGCGTTTGGCGGCGGGGGATATCGGCTACGAGGAATTCCTGTCCCGCGCCACCGATTCGGCGCCTTCCGTCGGCCACTGCAATACCATGGGCACCGCCTCGACGATGAACTCCATGGCCGAGGCGTTGGGCATGAGCCTGCCCGGCTCGGCGATGATCCCGGCGCCCTACAAGGAGCGCTCGATGGTCGCCTATCAGACCGGGACGCGCATCGTCGACATGGTCTGGGAAGACTTGCGTCCGCTGGATATCATTACCCGCGAGGCCTGCGAAAATGCCATCGTGGTGTGTTCGGCGCTGGGCGGTTCTTCCAACGCGCCGGTGCACATCAACGCCATCGCCCGTCATGCGGGGATCGAGCTGACCAACGACGACTGGCAGCGCCTCGGGCACGAAATTCCGCTGCTGGCCAATGTGATGCCGGCGGGGATCTATCTTTCCGAAGAGTTCCACCGAGCCGGTGGTGTGCCCGCAGTGCTCAGCGAGTTGATCAAGGCCGGGCGTCTGCATGGTGACGTGCCGACGGTCAACGGCAAGACGCTGGCGGAGAATACGGCCGGGCGTGAAACCCTGGATGACGATATCATTCGCCGCTACGACAATCCGCTGGTGGAAGAGGCTGGCTTCATCAATCTCAAGGGCAATCTGTTCGACTCGGCGTTGATGAAGACCAGCGTGATCGCCAGCGATTTCCGGCAGCGTTTCCTGAGCCAGGCCGATGATCCGGATGCCTTCGAAGGCAAGGTGGCGGTATTCGACGGCTCCGAGGATTATCATGCGCGCATCGACGATCCGTCACTCGGGATCGACGAGAACACTATCCTGATCATGCGCGGGGCCGGACCGATTGGCCATCCGGGGAGTGCTGAAGTCGTCAATATGCAGCCGCCGGAGGCGCTGATTCGTCAAGGCATCGAGTCGCTGCCGTGCATCGGCGACGGTCGTCAGTCGGGGACCTCGGGGTCGCCCTCGATCCTCAACGCGGCCCCTGAAGCGGCAGTGGGTGGCGGCTTGGCGCTACTGGAAACGGGGGATCGAATTCGTATCGATCTCAAGCGCGGCGAAGCCAATCTGCTGGTCGATGACGCCGAGTTGTCACGGCGTCGCCAGGCGCTGGAGTCGCGGGGCGGTTATATCTATCCGGTGGACCAGACGCCCTGGCAGGAGATCCAGCGCGGCATGGTCGAGCAGCTTGATCGCGGCATGACGCTGGGCCCGGCCACCAAGTACCGCGACGTCGCGCGTAAGAGCCCGCCTCGCGATAATCACTGAGTATCCATCACCCAGTACTCCCCGCTGAGCACTCACTGCTAAGTACTTAGCTACCGAAACGGGCGTCGCCATGCGATGCCCGTTTCGTGTTGCAGGAGCTAGAGTTGAGAGCATGGGACTTGATGCGTGTCAGGTTTCGGACAGCAGCTCGGTGCTATGTCCAAGGGGCGTGTCGGGGATTTCCAGCCCCAAGGCGCTGGCGGTGCCGGCGAGTACCGCCTGCGAGGCACGAAAGGCATCGCGTGGCCGGCGTGCACGGATGCTTTCCATCAGCAATCGGTGGCGCTCCAGACTCTCCGCCGGGTCGCTGGCACTCACGTTCGAGGTCTCGATCAGCAGCAATATCGAGGGGCGCAGAATATGCGAGAGCTGTGACCAGACGATGTTGTGCGTGGCCTTGAAGATCGCCACATGGAAGGCGATGTCATAGCTGCTGTGCAAGCGGCCGTCACGGTTGGAAGCGGGGTCGTCGAGATCACTGCCCATACCGTTGTAGGCTTCCTCGATGGCGACCAAATCATGTGCCGTGGCGCGTTTGGCGGCGGTCATGGCGACATAGGGTTCCACGTCCAGGCGAAAGGCCAGGATCTCGCGTTGCACGCCGGGGTTGGGGGCGGCGTAGCGTGTCATCCACTCGGTGACCTGGGCATCGAGAATGTTCCACTCGGGGTATTCGCGGACCTTCGAGCCATGCCCGGAGATACGCTCGATGATTCCGGCATCGACGAGCTGACGGAGGTCGCTGCGAACCGCAGAACGGTTGAGGACGAAGCGCTCGCACAGATCGATTTCTCGGGGGACGAAATCGCCTGGCTGATAGACGCCGGAGAAGATCTCTTTCGCCAGCGCCTCGGCGACGCTGGGACGTTTTGGGGATGAGGTTTGCTTGCTCTTCACGTGACATCGTTCCGAATCATTTCGCTCACGCTGGCATATGTCGAACATTTCGACAAGACGCCGATGGTCGGTGGGCATGCACTGCGCACCTGGCAACGTGGAGCCAAGAGCGCAGGGCGTGATGACTGCCGACCCTAGCGGGGAGCGGCGAGACGTTGCCCGAGCATGGTCATGAAGGTATCGGCGGCCTCGAGCTGAGCGATGTCCAGGTATTCGTCGGGTTGATGTGCCTGGGCGATGCTGCCAGGGCCGCAGATGACGGTGGGCAGGCCGGCTTGCTGGAACTGACCGGCTTCGGTGGCGTACGCCACGGCTTCATTGTCGGCAGCGCTCAGAAGGGCATGGCAGAGCTCTAGCGCCGCCTGGTTGTCGCGATCGGCCAGGGCGGGCACGGTTTCGGTCAGGTGCTGGGTATGAATGTCGAGCTGAGGCGCGCGTGGGCGCAAGTCGTGTACCAATGACTCGGCGTAGTGCTGAAAGCGCTCGAACAAGGCCTCGAAGCCGTCCGTCGGCAGATGGCGGATCTCCCAGTCGAAATGGCACTCGCGGGCCATGATGTTGATCGCCGTACCGCCCTGGATCTTGCCCACGTGGAGGCTGGAGTGGGGGACGTTGAAGAGCGGGTCGACACGCCCCTCGCTGACCAGTTCCGCCATGATGTCCTCGATGCGGGTCACCAGGCGGGCGGCTACGTGCACGGCGGACACGCCTTGACGCACCTGGCTGGAATGCGCCTCGCGGCCGGTCACCGTGGTACGCAGGTTGGTAATGCCTTTCTGGGCCACCACCGGTGCCATCAGCGTGGGCTCGCCGACGATGACCGCTGCCGGCGTAGGCGCGTCGGCCATCAGGCGCTCGATCAAGCGCGGCGCGCCCAGGCAGCCCACTTCCTCATCGTAGGAAAACGCCAGGTAGATCGGCCGCTGCAAGTCGAGCGCTTGCCACTGGGGCACCTGCGCCAAGGCACTGGCGATGAATCCCTTCATGTCGCAACTGCCGCGCCCGTAGAGGCGACCGTCGCCTTGGTCGGTGAGGGTGAAGGGATCGCTGCTCCAAGGCTGGCCGTCCACCGGTACCACGTCGGTATGCCCGGACAGCACCACGCCCCCCGCGACCTCGGGGCCGATGCGGGCCAGCAGGTTGGCCTTGCTGCCGTCATCGTTGTCGATGCGGGTACAGGGCACGTCGTGCTCGGCGAGATAACGTTCGATGAAAGCGATCAGTTCCAGGTTGGAGTGGCGCGAGACGGTATCGAAGCCAACCAGGCGTTCGAGCAAGGCAATGGTGTCGGACACGGCGGCCTCCCCAGACAATGTGTTGCGCCAGCCTAGCACGCTCGAGCTTTGACGCCACCCGCGCTTTGCCCCATCTTAAAGGGGTTCATTCACCCAGTGGGAGAGCACTCACGTGAGTAAGGTTCTGGTTCTGTACTACTCCAGTTATGGGCATGTCGAAACATTGGCCAACGCCGTCGCCGAAGGCGCCCGGGGCGTCGCCGGCACCCAAGTGGACTTGTATCGCGTGGCCGAGCTGGTGCCCGACGAGGTGGCCGCCAAGTCGGGCTACAAGGAAGATAACACCGCCGCTGTGCTGGACGACCCCAGCGTGTTGGCCGAGTACGATGCGATTCTCGTCGGCACGCCCACGCGCTTCGGCAACATGGCCTCGCAGATGCGCAACTTCTGGGACAAGACAGGCGGTCTCTGGGCGCAAGGCAAGCTGATCGGCAAGCTGGGCGGCGCTTTCACTTCTACCGCCAGTCAGCACGGCGGGCAGGAAACCACACTGACCTCGATTCACACCACCTTGCTTCACCACGGCATGGCGATCGTCGGTGTGCCGTACTCCTGCGCGGCCTTGGCTGAACTCGGCGAGGTCTCCGGTGGCACGCCCTACGGCGCGACAACCATCGCCGCTGGTGACGGCAGTCGCCAACCCAGCGAGAATGAGCTGACCATCGCCCGCTTCCAAGGCCAGCACACCGCTGAAATGGCCGCCAAACTCGCCGGCTGAGCCCCGTTCGAAGCGCTTCGAACGACGCCAAGACGCCGTGCCTTCGGGCGCGGCGTTTTAGTGTCGGAGATATGTACACGAAACGTGATGCTTGTTGACAAGTGTCACGTGACAGAATACATTTCAATGCATGATCAAAACCTTCGCAGATAAACGTACCCAAGAGCTTTACTCCAAGGGGAGATCAAATAAGTTCCCCTCGGATGTAGCCTCAAGAGCGTCTCGCAAGCTGGAATACGTAAATCTGGCGGAGCAACTAGACGATTTGAAAGTGCCGCCTGGCAACCGTCTTCATTCACTTTCTGGGGGTAGACAGGGTCAGTATGCGATTTCAATCAATGCTCAATGGCGTATCTGCTTCTATTTTGAAGATGGTGACGCATACGATGTCGAGGTATGCGATTACCACTGAGTGAGATTACAACTATGGCTATTTCTAACACCAACGGAATGCAACGCAAGCCGACGCATCCTGGCGAAATGCTGAGGGAGGACTTTCTCCCGGACTATGGCCTGACCGTTGCGGGATTGGCCGAATCTTTGGGCGTGTCTCGCCAATCCGTCAATGAGCTGTTACGTGAACGGCGTGCTGTCAGCCCTGAAATGGCGCTTAGGCTTGGCCGTTTGTTTGGTAACTCTCCGGAGTTTTGGCTGAATGCGCAGCGAGCCATCGATTTATGGACGGCAGCGCAATCGGTCAAGGAAGAGGTCGCCCGCATCAAGCCATTGAATGCAGCATGAATGTCCCTTCTTATCTTTCAGTCGCTCTCTGCCCGTTCAGCGCTTTTGTGTGGGGGCGACGGTGGCATCGATAGCGTCGGGGTCGAGTATAAGGCTGATGTGGTCGGTACCGGGCATTTGCTCGACCGCCATGTCGTCGTTGGTGCCGGAGGCTCCATGTCTCCGTATATCCAACGCATATGTCGTGTAGCCTGCCGAAGCAAAGGCCTGGGCCAGTGAGTGCATGCTGAGGCAGTCGGCAGTGGAGCCGTGGAGAAGCACCACGCTGCCTTGTGATGCGTCGACAGAAGGCGAGTAGTGGCGAAATCCGAGAGGCGTGCCGTCTCTCGCTTGATAGGTACTGTCGGTAGGTCGCTATTGTCGAGTGCCTTGAAGGGGCAAGCCGATGGCGAATTTCATGGGCACCTCGTGTCAGGTTTTCCAGATTTTTTATATCGCCACGCATTGCGTCATCACCAGTGTGGGCGAGTAGCGGATAGGGTGTCGATCAGCTCGGTAACGCGGATACCGCCTTCGTTGGCGGCAGGGTCGTTGATGCGGGAGTTCCGGGTGCTATGCTAAGCGCACATGAGACAAAGGGTTCAGTGAGAGGCCGTTGCTGCCCGACATGGAGGTAAGAGATGAACAAATTGCAAACGCTGTCGTTACTGAAGCAGCATCTACCTGCCATGGTCCATCAATTTGGTGTTCGGGACCTTGCTCTCTTCGGCTCTATGGTACGCGATGAGGCGGAAGAGCGCAGTGACGTCGATATCCTGGTGAGCTTTGAGGGCCCGGCAACGGCAGATCGCTACTTCGGGGTGCAATTCTATTTGGAAGATCTCTTGGGGCGTCCGGTGGACTTGGTGACCGATAAGGCGTTGCGTTCCGAGCTTCGACCTTTCATCGAGCGCGAGGCCATGCATGTCTGAAAATAGACCACCACGAGAGTGGCGCTTCTACATCGATGACATGATCGGCTTCGCAGAAAAAGTGCTTGTTTACACTGATGGATTGGATCAAGAAGGTTTCATTAAGCACGACCTGACATATGATGCCACCCTCCGCAATCTGGAATTGATCGGGGAGGCGGCTACCCGCATTCCAGATGATATACATGCCGCTCATCCGGAGATTCCATGGCGTCTGATCATCGCCACGCGGAACCGCCTCATTCATGCCTATCTCGGGATTGATGCCGATACTGTCTGGAGCATCATTCAGACGCATATCCCGGAGCTTCGCGAACGGCTAGAGGCTTTAAAGTACACCTAGGTACTCACCAACCTCGCGCGACTCGTGCCATTGCCCAGCGGTTCGACCTGAATCTGCACCGGGATGCGTTCGTGCATTTCCTGCACATGGGATATCACGCCGACACGGCGACCCAGGGCTTGCAGGCCGTCGAGGGCGTCCATGGCCAGTGCCAGGGATTGCGGATCGAGGCTGCCGAAGCCTTCGTCGATGAACAGCGATTCGATGACGAGTTCGCCGGAGGCCATGGAGGCGAGCCCCAGCGCCAGCGCCAGCGACACGAGGAAGGTTTCGCCGCCGGACAGCGAATGCACCGAGCGACGCTCGTCGCCCATGTCGCGGTCCTCCACCAGAAGCCCCAGCTCGCTGCCGCCGCGAATCAGCTTGTAACGGCGACTCAACCCCGTCAGATGCGCGTTGGCGTGTTCCAGCAGTTGCTCCAGGTTGTAGGCCTGCGCGATGCGCCGAAAGACCTTGCCGTCGGCGGAGCCGATCAGCTCGCTGATGCGGCCCCAGCGGTGGTACTCGGCGCGCGCGGCGTCGAGCTCGGCTTGCCCCTCGCGTTGGCGCTGACGCTTGCGGTTGTCATCGCGCAGGGTGTGCAGGGCGTCGTCGCGACGTGTCTGGGCGGCATCGTGTCGGGGTGCCAGAGCGTCACGCTCGGTGTCGAGCGCCTCTCGGCGCTGATCGATCCGGGCGTCGACTGCCTCGCTCAATAGAGCGGCTGCGCTGGCGTCGTGCTCGGTCAAAGCCTGGTTGTGGCGATGCGCGATGAGGGCCTGGCGGCGCTCGGCGAGGGTGGCGCTGGTCTGCTGGCGGGCCTGCTCGGCCTGAGTCAGTTCCCGTTCCCGACGTTCGGTGGCGTCGTCGGTTTCGGCGAGTAGCCGCTGCAGGGTGGCGTCGTCCAGCTCAGGGTGAGCTTGACGCCAGGCATCCAGCTCACGGGTGAGAGTGTCGGCTTCCTGCTTGAGCTGGGCGAGTTGCTCGGCTTCATAGTGCGATTGTTGGGCAAGCCGCTGGGTTTCCCGCTCACTGTCATGGCATTTGGCAAGTGCCGTATCCCGCGCCTGGCGCGCGGAAGCCTGCCGCGTATCGAGCTGCTGCTGCCAGGCATCCGGCGAGGCATGCTCGCCGAGCAGGGCCTTGAGCCGGGCGGCGATGTCGTCGCGCTCGCGGCGCAACGGTGGCAGGCGCGCCGCGAGTTCTGTGAGTTCCTTGTCGAGGCGGGTGCGCTGGGTATCGAGTTGCGTCAGTGTCAGCTCGCTCTGGCGCAGTGCCTCGTCGAGCGGTGCCAGCTCGGCCTCGGCGCGAGCAAGGGCCTGAAGCGTCTCTGCGTGTTGCGCGCGCTGGGCGTCGCTTGTCTGGCGTTGCTCGGTCAGCCAGGCGTCGCGTCGGTCGTGATCGATGCTAGACAGCTCGGCGTATAACGGATGTTCGTCGAGCGCCTGGTGCGCCTCCTGGTGGCGCTTGTCGGCATCCGCACCGTCCTGGCGTTGTTGCGTGAGCGAAGCCTCGAGTGCGCGGTATTGGCCCAGCAGTTCGTCGCGCTGTTGCTGGGCGTGGTCGCGTTGTCGCTGGGCATCCGCCAACTGGCGGTCTTCGTCCGCTTGCTGCGCGGCAAGCTGGGCGGCTTCAGGTGTCTGCGGCGGCTGGTGGCGCCAAGGATGCTCGAGACCGCCGCACACCGGGCAGGGCTGGCCTTCCTCGAGGGCGGCGCGCAGATGTGTGACACTCTCGCTGCGCACCGCACGACCGCGTTCGACGAATTCCAGCACGCTGCGATAGTGGCGCTCACGCTCATCGAGGTGCCGGCGCGCGGTCTGGCCTTGGGTGATCAACGCCTCGAGGCGCTTTTCATCCTGCGCCAGGCGCTCATTGAGCGTGCGCCGGCTGTGGTCGGCACGACAGGCGGTCTGCCAGCGGCTTTGCAGCTCGCCGAGGGCCAAGTGACGCTGGGCGGCATGATCATGCGCGCGCTGAACGGCCTGGCGGGCGTCCTCCACGCAGGCATGCTCGCCCATTGACTGGCGCAGGGTAGCCTGCCAGTCATCGCGCTGACGGCGCTGGCGCTGCTGCGTCGCCTGAGCTTCCTGGTAGCGCGTGGTCAGCGCTTGCGCCTCGCGGTGATGCGCGGCGTGGGTGTTGTCGAGCTCGGCCAACTGATGCTCGTGCGTCGCCAGTTGCTGTGCCTGCTCGCGGGCGCGGTGCAGTTGAGGCTCGGCCGTGCGGCGTACCGTGTCGGCGTCCTGAAGGGCTTGTTCAGCCGTGGCGTGCGCCTGTTTGGCCTGCTGCTGTGTGGTCTCGGCCTGTGCCAGGGCCTCACGCGTGTCGGCATGCGTCGCTTCGAGCCGTTCGATCTCGCCGGGCAGCGCGGCCTGACGTGTCAGGCGATGGCGTTGCGGCGTAATCACACGGTGCCAGTCATGGTCGGCGCGGGCCGGGGCCAACGTTTGCCAATGCGTCTCGGCATCGTGGTGCGCGCGTTGTCCTTGGGCGTGAGCATCGCGAAGCTTGGCATCCGTGGCGTGCCATTGCGCCTGTGTCTCCAGGCGCTTGGCATGGCGTTGCACGGTGTCGAGCTCGGCTTGAGCAGTCTCGGCGGTCTTTTCGAGCGCGGCGCGCGCCTCGGCCTCGGCGGGCAGGTCGTCGGCGAGCTTGGCGTTCAGCGCATCGACGGCATGCTTTGCCTGGTTGGCGCGGCGATAGGCGGCGACCGAGATCTCGGAGTACTCGGCGGTACCGGTGAGGCGCTCGAGCAGGTCGCTGCGCTCGTTGTCGTCGGCCTTGAGGAAGGCGGCGAACTCACTCTGGGCCAGCAGCACGGCGCGGGTGAATTGCTCGAAGCTGAGGCCCAGGCGCTCGGGTAGCAGGCGGTCGAATTCGCGTTTCTGGGTGGTCAACAGGCGGTCGCTGTCCAGATCACGCAGCGACTGCTCGATCTTCTGCAATTTGCCATCGGCCTTCTCGCGGGCGCGGCGCACGGCCCAGCGGGCGCGATAGCGGCGGCCGTCGCGGCCCAGGAAATCGACCTCGGCATGGCCGCTGGCGGTACCTCGGCGCAATAGCGTACGCGGGTCGGCGGTATTGAGAGTGGCGTCGCCGACGTCGGGCAGCGGGGCGTTCTGGCCCGGCGCCTGGCGCAGCCGGGGGGTACTGCCGTAGAGCGCCAGGCACAAGGCGTCGAGCAAGGTGCTCTTGCCGGCGCCGGTGGGCCCGGTGATGGCGAACAGGCCAGCCTCCGCGAGCGGCGCGGCGGTGAAGTCGAGTTCCAGTGGGCCGGGGATCGAGGCCAGGTTGGTCAGGCGCAGGGCGAGGATCTTCATGTCGCTGTTCCCTCGTCGTCGAGCACGTCCTGACGGAGCCGGTCGAAGTCGGCGAGCACGTCATCGGCAGGTGGCTCGCCCCAGCGCGCTTGCCAGGTGCGCTCGAACAGCTTGCGTGGGCCGAGCGCCGCCAGGTCGATGCGTGCGGGCGTGTCCTCGGCGGCGACTCTTGGCAGGCGACGTTCCAGACGCAGCAGGCGTAGTTGCTTGCCCTCGAGCGCTGCGTCTACCCGAGCGCGCAGGTCGGGCATCGGCGCCTCGAGTTCGACGCGTACCTCGAGCCAGGGCCAGCGTTCGCGTGGCAGGTCGGGCGTATCTTCCAGGGCGTCCAGCTCGGCGAGCACGTCATCCAGCGGTGCCGGGCCGAGGCGATGCATGGCCACCGGACGCGGGACCGGCAGGCTCTCGATATCGCGCAAGGCGTCGCCGTCGAGCGTGACGTCGACGACCTGATGGGGATAGGCCACTTCGCTGAAGTCCAGCGGCAGGGGGCTGCCGCTGTAGCGGATGCGTTCCTCGCCGACCTGCTGGGCGCGATGCAGGTGGCCCAGTGCCACGTAGGCGATGTCGGACGGGAACAACGTGGCCGGAATCGACTCCTCGCCGCCGATGACGATGGGTCGCTCGCTGGCCTCGGAGACTGCGGCACCATGCAAGTGAGCGTGACTCATGGCGACGAGCGCCTGACCGGGGGCGCGACGTTTGCGCGCGGCGTCGATGAGCTGTTGGTGAACGCGCGTGATGCCCGCGACATAGGTATTGTGCGAGGTGTCGTCAGTCTCGTCGCCGTTCGTCGCTGTGCTGCCGGTGACCTCGGCGGGCCGCAGGAAGGGCAGCGCCAGGCACCAGGCACGGGTGTCGCCGTCGGCATCCGTCAGCGGTACCAGCAGGCGCGAGGCGTCGAGTCGTCCATCGTCGAGCCAACTCACTCGGCCCAGGGCGTGGGTATTGAGGCGCTGCATCAACGGTGCGGGCAATTCGATACGATTGCCGCTGTCGTGGTTGCCGGCGATCATGACGATGGTCAGTTGCGGCAAACGTTGATGTGCCTCGACGATGAAGTCGTAGAGCATCTCCTGGGCGCGCAACGATGGATTGACGACATCGAAGATATCGCCTGCGATGAGCAAAGCGTCCGGGCGTCGCGTGTCGAGAGTCGCCAACAGCCAGTCGAGGAACGCGCGTTGCTCGGCGTGACGCTCTTGCCCGTGGAAGGTCTGGCCGAGATGCCAGTCCGCTGTGTGGATGAGTTTCACGCAGATCTCCTGTACCGGAGGGCCAGTTTACCGGTTGCGGGAGGGCGGCCCAATGGGGTCAGTAACAAGAAGACGGAACGACAAGGAAGACGGAACGATAAGGAGACGGGATGACACCTCATGAAGGTTTGCATGCCTGGACGCTGGCCCCCGAAGAGGCCGTGGCGTTGCAGCGTCGCCTGGCACCGCGCGTGATCCGGCACGGAAAGCCGGCGGCGGTGAGCTGTATCGCGGGCGTGGATATCGGCTTCGAGGATGGCGGCGAGACGACGCGGGCGGCGGCGGTGGTGCTCGACTGGCCGTCGCTTGCGGTACGCGAGTCGGTAGTCCACCGCGAACCCACACGAATGCCCTACATTCCCGGCTTGCTGTCGTTCCGCGAGATTCCCGCCGCGTTGGGCGCCTTCGCGCGGCTGGAAGCACATCCCGACCTGGTGATGGTCGACGGCCAGGGCATCGCGCATCCACGGCGTCTCGGCGTGGCCTCGCACCTGGGCCTATGGCTCGACCTGCCGACGCTCGGCGTGGCCAAGAAGGTGCTTTGCGGTCGTCATGGCGAAGTGCCGACCACGCGCGGTGAATGGACGCCGCTCACCGACCGGCGACGTGCCGAGGATCCCGCCGACGTCGAGGTCGACGCCGAAGGGCGCGTGGTCATCGGCGCGATGCTGCGTTCACGCGAGAACGTCAAGCCGGTGATCGTCTCGCCGGGGCATCGGCTGGATCAGGCCACGGCGCTGGAATGGGCGATTGCCTGCCTGGGCAGGACCAAGCTGCCCGAACCGACCCGGCTGGCGGATCGGCTGGCCTCGCGAAGAGGTTAGGTCGTCAGTGCCAGCCAGTGTCGCTGAGATTAGACGATATCCAGAGGCGGTTTGCGCGACGGCGCGGGGAAGGCGGCGTCCAGCCGGGCGAGACTGGCGTCGTCCAGCGCGAGCCGCATGGCGGCGGCATTGGCTTCGACGTGCGCGGGTTGCACGGCCTTGGGGATGGCGATGACATCGCGTTGCCCGTCGGGCGCGGGGCGGGTCGCCCAGGCCAGCAGCACCTGGGCGGGGCTGACGCCGAACGCGTCGGCGATGGCGCGGACCTCGGGGTGTTCGAGCTCTCGCCCGCCCTGGGCCAGGGGACAGTAGGCCATGGTCGGCAGGCCCTGATCGCGCTGCCAGGGCAGCAGACTGTGTTCGATGCCGCGCGAGCCGAGATGGTAGAGCACCTGATTGACGGCGCAGCGGTCGCCGCCGGGTACGGCCTGCAGGGCGCGCATCTCGTCGACGTCGAAGTTGGAGACGCCGTAGCGACGGATCTTGCCCTGGGTCTGCAGGTGTTCGAAGGCTTCCAGTGTTTCCTCGAGTGGCACGCGGCCGGGCCAATGCAGCAGATACAGATCCAGATAGCCGGTATTCAGGCGTTGCAGACTGCGCTCGCAGGCGGCGATGGCGTCCTGGCGGCCGGCGTTCCACGGATAGACCTTGGAGACCACGAAAGCCTCGTCGCGACGACCGTGCAGGGCCTCGCCGACGATTTCCTCGGCGCCACCGTCGGCGTACATCTCGGCGGTGTCGATCAGTGTCATCCCCAGGTCGAGGCCGTATTGCAGGGCATGGACTTCGTCGCGGCGCGGGGCGCGGTTCTCGCCCATGTGCCAAGTCCCCTGGCCGATGGCGGGCAGGGCGACGGCGGGCTCGCGCGCGGTGGCAGAGAGGGTGACGCCAGGCGTGTCGGGGGCAAGGGGCTTGACCATATGTCTGTCTCCCTGACGTGGGGAAGGGTATGGGTGAATGAGGATGCCTTCAGGATGCGCTGACACGGAGAACACGACAAGTCCGTTATACTGGCAGTTCTCTTTTCCGTTTCAGGACCGACCCCATGTCCGAGCGTCCCCTGGATGCCGATATTATCGCCATGACCCGCGCCTGGATCGCGAACTTCGTCGTGGCGCACGATGTTTGTCCCTTTGCCGGCCGCGAGGTGCGCCGTGACAGCCTGCGTTATGTCGTGGCGGGCGATGCCAGCCCCGAGCGTCTTCTGCATGCCTTGATCGAGGAATGTCAGCGTCTGGATGCCGAGCCGGCCATCGAGACCACGCTGATGATCCTGCCGGAGGGGCTGGCCGACTTCGACGACTACCTGGATCTGCTAGGCGTCGCCGACGCGTTGCTCGAGGCGGAGGGGTACGCGGGGATTTACCAGTTGGCGAGCTTTCATCCTGACTATGTTTTTGAAGGCGTCGCGGACGACGATCCTGCCAATTACACCAATCGGTCGCCGTGGCCGATGTGGCATCTGCTGCGCGAGTCCAGCGTCGAGGCGGCCGTGGCGGCATACCCGGACCCCGAGTCGATCCCCGAGATCAACGTCGCGGCCTTGCGCGAAATCGGCAGCGCCGCGCTGGCCGAGCAGTGGGCGGCGTGTCGTCGCGTGCGAGCGAGAGATTGATCACTGGCCCCTTGAAGTCCACGACATCACCCATATGGACTATGGTGTAGGGGCATGACGCCCACTCACGAAAGGAGGCACGAATGAGTATCGAGAAAACCGGTTCCGCCCATTGGCAAGGCAGTCTCAAGCGCGGCAAGGGGACGGTCTCCACTCAGAGCGGTGCGCTCAAGGACAATCCCTATGGCTTCAACACCCGCTTCGAAGGCGAGCCGGGGACCAATCCCGAGGAATTGATCGCGGCATCCCATGCCAGCTGCTATTCGATGGCGTTGTCGATGATCTTGGGAGAAGCCGGGCACGATCCCGACGACGTGCGTACCGAGGCGACCGTGACGCTGGATCAGGACGACAGCGGTTTCAAGATCACCAGGGTACATCTCGTCACCCGTGCCAAGGTGCCGGGCATCGATCAGTCGAGCTTCGACGACGCCGCCCAGAAAGCCAAGGAAGGTTGCCCGATCTCGCGTGTGCTCAATGCCGAGATCACGCTGGACGCCCAACTCGAAAGCTGATCGGCATCGATTGTTCGGGGCCGGCCCTGCGCCGGCCCCTTTTATGAACCTTTTCTCTCAGCGACGTTGTTGCTTGACAACGCCGCCGATGCAGTCTTTCCGCGAATCTGTTAGCCTCCTATACGCTCGTCGGTCGGTACCTCCCGCCTTGTTTGGGTACCGCGACGCTGGACGCTGACATAACACGATCAACGATCATTCGACGGAAGATTTCATTCATCATGGCTACTTCGCAAGAGACCGATGCGGCCTCGTCGCGCCCGCTGAATCGCCGCGACGTCAAAGTGCTGTCGTTATCCGCCCTGGGCGGTGCACTGGAGTTTTACGATTTCATCATCTTCGTGTATTTCGCGACGGTGGTGGGGCAGTTGTTCTTTCCCCCCGAGATGCCCGAATGGCTGCGCCAGATCCAGACCTTCGGGATCTTCGCCGCCGGCTATCTGGCACGCCCGTTGGGCGGCATCATCATGGCGCACTTCGGCGACCTGCTGGGGCGCAAGAAGATGTTCACCTTGTCGATCTTCCTGATGGCGGTGCCGACGCTATTGATAGGGATGATGCCGACCTACGATACCCTGGGATACGCGGCACCCTTGCTGCTGGTGGCATTGCGCATCCTGCAAGGGGCTGCGGTGGGCGGTGAAGTCCCCGGGGCCTGGGTCTTCGTCACCGAGCACGTCAAGCGCCGTCACGTGGGTTTCGCCTGTGGCACGCTGTCCGCCGGCCTGGTATCGGGCATTCTCATCGGCTCGTTGATGTCGGCGTTCATCAAGTCCACCTACAGCGATGCGGAACTGGCCGCCTATGCCTGGCGGATTCCGTTTCTGATCGGTGGGGTGTTCGGGCTGATAGCCGTGTACCTGCGTCGCTGGTTGCACGAGACCCCGGTATTCGCCGAGATGCAGGAGAAGAAGGCGCTGGCCGAGGAACTGCCGGTCAAGAGCGTCTTGTGTAACCACTTGCCGAGCGTGCTGCTGTCGATGGGCGTGACCTGGATCCTGACCGCCGCCGTCGTGGTGGTGATCCTGATGACGCCGAGCCTACTGCAAAGCCGTTATGGGTTGGATGCCTCACTGGCCAATGTGTATGCCATTCTTGGTGTCGTGGTGGGGAGTCTGGCCTCGGGCTGGTGCGCGGACCGCATCGGTAGCGGCCCGACCATCGCCTTTTGGGGCGTGCTGCTGGCGATCACCTACTGGGCGATGATGACCACCGTGGGCACGCATCCCGAGTGGCTGACGCCGCTTTACATCCTGTGTGGCTTTGCGGTGGGTATCGTCGGCGTGGTACCGACGATTGCCGTCAAGTCGTTCCCCGCGATGGTGCGCTTCACGGGGCTGTCGTTCTCGTACAACGTCGCTTACGCCATCTTCGGTGGTTTTACGCCCATCGTGGTGTCGGTGATGATGGTCGTGCATCCCATGTTTCCGGCGATCTACGTCGCTGCACTGGGTGGGTTGGGCATCGTCATCGGGCTCTATCTGATGCGCGCGCAGAGTGGTCGACGGCTGGCGATCATGGCCTCATGAGTCATTGAGAGGTACGCACTGCAAGCCGGACGCAGACCCCGACGCCCCGCCTCATGTGCGGGGCGTCGTCGTGTGGGAGGTCAGCGCCGTAAAGCGCTCAATGCTTGCGCGCGGCGTCGATGAGGCCCCGGATCAGGCGTTGCTGAGGGCGATTGAACACCAGGAATTCGGGATGCCATTGCACGCCGATCAGATAAGGACATTCGGGCGCCTCGATGGCCTGAATCAGGCCGTCGCGATCGCGCGCCACGACCTCCAGGGCATCGCCGAGTCGGTCCACCGCTTGGTGATGCAGGCTGTTGACGCGACAGCGCGAGACGCCGAGCAGCGCATGCAAGCGGCTGCCGGTGGCGATATCGACATGCTTGCGGGGGAGCACGGTGCGCTGGCGGCGCACATGATCGTAGGTGGTGTAGATATCGCCGATCAGGGTGCCGCCACAGTGCACGTTGATGATCTGCGCGCCTCGGCAGATGCCCAGCACCGGTAGCTCTTGGGGCAGAAAGCGTTCGAGCAGGGCAAGCTCCAGGCGATCCCGCGCCGGATCGACGCGCACGTCGAGCTGCATTTCGCTGCCGTAGAGTTGCGCACCGATGTCGTCGCCACCGCCGATCATCAAGCCCGACAGCCCGTTGGGAATCTCGCGCGAAGGCGAGAGCCGCACTGGTTGGCCACCGGCACGCCATACGGCAAGCCGGTCGCATGCCCATGCCAGAAAGCTCTTGTGGTCCGACGTGGTGATGCCGATCAGCGGTCGTGAACTCATTTATCGACCCAATGTTTCAGTTTGTCCAGCCATTGTCCCATCGTGGATTGCGCATGGTGGGCGCGATAAGCCTGCATCTGTTGGCGCAGGCTGTGTGGATCGGCGGCTAGACGTTCCACCGTTACCCAGCGGTTCCATTCCATGACACTGCCCCATTCGAGCGTATCGAGCTGGGCGTTGGGCAGACGATAATGAAAGGTGGGACGCGGCTTGACCAGGCTTTCCTGGAGCAAGGGATGAGCGGCCTGGGGCGTCAGATGGGCGAACAAGGGGCACATGTCGAGTTCACGGTTGCGGGTTGGATTGTCGCGCAGGTAGTCGCTGATCAATTGCGCCTGGGTCGGCGCGTAATCGGGATCGAGCACCTTCCAGGCATAGGCCTTGGGGAAGGGGTTGGTATGCGGCAATATCTCGCGCGTGATGTCGACCCGAATCTGATCGCGCAGCCAGGCGGCGAGGATGATGTAGGCCTGCAGGTGCGCGAGAACGCTCGCTGTGTCGGGCGCGGGGATTTCGGGGTTGAGATGCAGCCCGAAACCATAGAAGACGCTGGCATCGGTGCCCTCGGCGCCATGACGGCGCAAGGCCTCGAAGAGGCAGTCGAATTCGCCGAGTTCCGACCAGGGGATCGGCGGCGAGACGATTTCGGTCGGCACCAGGCCGGCGACCATCTCACCCAGCCATTCGCGGGAGCGGTGATGAAACTCTGCACGCCATTCACGTCCTGCTGACGCGGCCTTGCCGGTTGCCATGCCGTTGGCTTTCATGACCGCGTCGTCGGGATGCACGTACTTGCTGTCCAGCTCGATGATGAACGTGCCCCAGGGCGTGCCTTCGACACTCATGCGGTGAGGGCTCTGGCGCACGATATCGCCACCGAAACAGTCGGCGACCAGCCGTGCGGCGGTATCGGGCATGAGACCGGCGAATTCGATTTCCACGCCGACCCGCCGTTGGCGTCCCTGGGCATTGGTCGGGTGGGGAGGCGGCAATGGCTGCACGGATGGCTCCTCGCGGAATTCGCGGTGCCGGTGAATGAGATGGCACATGAGTCCTACAGGTTAACATCGCCGGGCGCCGGAGACGTAATTCCATCCCATGGGGCTGAGGCACGGTACTCTAAGCGGGTCGTGCATGCGTTATCACGATCCCACCGGCTACGCACCTTCTCCGCATGTGAGCCTCGCCCCGCGCGTCATGACGTCTGACGGTCGACGAACCAGTGCTTCATGACCTCGGTGATACGGCGCAAGTCATGCCTTGAGGTGATGTAGGCCGGCATGGTGTACAGCCAGCGGCCGAAGGGGCGCAGCCATACGCCCCGGGATCGAGCGAAGTCGGCCACGCCTTTGAGTGCCTCGGCATCATGAACCTCGATCACCGCGGTGGCGCCCAGCACGCGTACGTCGGCCACGGCCGGATGGGCACGCAGCGCCGCGTCGTCCACAAGTTCCTCGCGCAGGACGGTGTTGAGCGTCTTAATGCGGCCGAGGTAATCGTCCTCCTCGAATACCGCCAGGCTCTCCAGCGCGACGCGACAGGCCAGCGGGTTGCCCATGAAGGTGGGGCCGTGCATGAAGGCATGCAGCTCGCTATCGCCGATGAAGGCGTCGTGCACCCGGTCGGTGGCGAGCGTCGCGGCGTGGCCCAGGTAGCCGCCGGTGAGGCCCTTGGAGAGCACCATGATGTCCGGCGTCACGTCGGCGTGGTCGGCGGCGAACATCCGGCCGGTGCGGCCGAAGCCGGTGGCCACCTCGTCGAAGATCAGCAGCACGTCGAACGCGTCGCACAGCTTGCGTGCGCCACGCAGGTAGTGGGGCGAGGTCATGTTGAGCCCGCCCGCCGCCTGCAGCAGCGGCTCCATCAGCAGGGCGCCGATCTCCTCGTGATGCGCCTCCAGCACGCCGCGCAGGGCGTCGAGGTCGGGCTGCACCTCGTCGCGGGTGGCGTCGAAGCCGGCGGTGGGGGCGGGGGCGAAGTGGTGCTGCGGCAGGAAACCGGCGAACAGCGAGTGCATGCCTTCCTCGGGATCGCACACCGCCATGCAGCCGGCGGTGTCGCCGTGATAGGCCTTCATCAGCGTCAGCATGCGATGCTTGGTCGGCTTGCCGCACAGATGGTGGTACTGCACAGCCATCTTCATGGCCACTTCCATGCCCACCGAGCCGCTGTCGGAGAAGAACACATGGTTCAGGCCGGTGGGCGTGACGCGCACCAGCTCGCGGGCGAGACGGTCGGCCGGCGCATGGGTCAGGCCGCCGAGCATCACGTGGCACAGCTCGTCGGCCTGTTGCTGGATGGCGCGTACTAGCCGCGGATGGCGATAGCCGTGGATCATGCACCACCAGGAGCAGGTGGCGTCGAGCAACGACTCGCCGGTGTCCAGGGTGAAACGCGGGCCGTCGCCGCCGACCACCTGGGGGGCGGGGGCTTGGGTCTTGAGATGGGCGTAAGGGTGCCAGACGGGAGATGTCATCGGGATTCCTCGTATGTGGGCAGCGTCAGATAGTCGGCGGCCGCGACGGCGCGGGCGTCCGGGGTCTCGGCGGCCAGGCGCGGCACGATGCCCAGGCAGGGCGCCTCCAGCGTGCGCTCGAGGGTCGCCAGGTTGTCGCGATAGCAGGCGTCGTCGGAAGAGAAGGCGGGATCGATCAGGTTGCCCACCCAGCCGGCCACGTGCAGGCCGTCGGCGCGGATCGCCTCGGTGCTGAGCCGGGCATGGTTCAGGCAGCCGAGCTGGAGACCGACGACCAGGATCACCGGCAGTTCGAGGCACACCGCCAGGCCGGCGAGGTCCTCGTCGTCGTTGAGCGGTACCCGCCAGCCGCCGGCACCCTCGATCAGCGTCAGGTCGCGTGTCTCGGCCAACGGGCCGGCGACGTGCGCGACCAGGGCGTCGAGGGTGGGTATCCTGCCGGCCCGACGGGCGGCCAGATGCGGTGCGATGGCCGGCGCATAGGCATAGGGATTGATCGTAGCGTAGGCCGTGGTCGGCATGCTTTGAGCCTGAAGCGTCAGGGCGTCGATATTGCGCAGCGCCCCGACGGTGGGCTCGCAGCCGGAGGCCACGGGCTTGAGCCCCAGCGTGGTCAGGCCGTGGCGGCGGGCCAGCGCCAGCAGGCCGCCGGCCACGAGGGTCTTGCCGGCGTCGGTGTCGGTGCCGGTCACGAAATAGGCGGTCATGTCAGCGTTCCAGTTCGAGCGTCAGAAGATGGTAGGAGACGGGCAGGCCGGCGTCGGTGCGCAGCGTCTCGAAGCGCCGGGCGGCGCGGGCCACGTCGGCGCGCGAGAGCCGCTTCCCGCCGCGGGCTACCTGGGCGCCCACCCCCTTGATGGAAGCCATCACCGCGGCGAGGTCGGGATAATGGAAGCGCTCGAGGCGCGCCGTGATCTCGACCCGGCGGAAGCCGGCTGCGTGGGCGGCATGGCGGTGGCGGGCCGCGTCGCGAAAGTCGAGCAGTGCGGCCGGGCGCGACCAGGCCCGGCCGACCTCGTCCAGCGTGCCCGGCGCCAGGGTGTTGATCAGCACGCGGCCGCCGGGTCTCGACACGCGGCGGATCTCGGCGAGCACCGTGTCCAGGTCCGGGCACCACTGGATGGCCAGGTTGGAGACCACGAGATCGAGGCTCGTACTGGGTAGCGGCAGATCGGCGGCGTCGCCGCATAGCCAGCGGATCGCGCCGGGATACCGGCGACGCGCTTCGGCGAGCATGCCCGGCGCCAGGTCCAGGCCGCTGACCGTGCAGGCGGCGCCGTAATGCGTTGCCAGCGCAGCGGTCAGGTCGCCGGGGCCGCAGCCCAGATCCAGCACATCGCCAGCGTGATCGGGCAGTCGCTCGAGCAGTCGCTTGCCCATGGCGTGCTGGGCGGTGGCGCGACGGGCGTAATGCGGCGCGGCACGGGAAAAGGCACGCGCGACCCGGTCGCGCCAGTCGCGCGCCCGGGCATCGGTGCCCGCCTCGAGGCCGTGGCATGGCAGCGCGGTCATGGCATCGTCTCCAGGGAGGTCTCGGCGAGTGACCGTGCCGGCGCCACGGCGATGGCGGCCAGTGCACGGGTGAGTCGCATCGGTTGGCTGATCGGCGGGCAGTGGCCGGCCCCGGGCAGGCGGTAGTCGGCCCGTTCGCGGACCGCCGGGGCCAGCAGCGGGTCGTCCTCGCCGGCCAGCCGATGCACCGGGCAGGGCGGCGTAGCCAGGCGCCGGGTATTGTCGATCTCCGCGAGATGCGTGAGCCCCGCGGTCAGGGTGGCGGCATCGGCGTTGATCTCGTCGCCGAGCAGGGTGCGCAGCCGTCGATGGGCGGCCCGGGGCGACGGCTCGCCGCCGAGCTGCCAGTGCATGAAGTGGGCGTGGGTCGCCACTGGATCGCGTCGGAAAGCCTGGCGAAAGCGGGTCAGAGCGGTCGGGCTGACGCCCTCGGGATGCGGGAAGCGTGCTCCCATGCCGAGCAGCACCAGGGCGCGAGGCGCGGGAAGATAGTCGAGCAGGGCGCCGGCCAGCAGGCCGCCCAGCGACCAGCCGACCCAGACGGCGTCACCTGGCAGATCCTCGGCCATGGCGTCGGCCAGCGCCTCCAGTGAGGCGGGATAGGCCAGTGGTGAGCGGTCGGCGTAGCCGGGCCAGTCCGGCGTCTCGACTTCTAGCTCAGAGGGCCAAAAGGGCGCGAGAGGGCACCAGATTCGGGCATCGCAGCCCCAGCCGGAGAGCAGCACCAGCGTGTTCGTCGCCGAATCGCTCATCTGTCCTCCTCCCGCTGGCAGGCCGCGAGCCCTTCGAGCAGAGCGTCCAGGGCGTCGTCGTCGTGGGCGGCGGAGAGGGTGATGCGCAGCCGCGCCTCACCCTGGGGGACCGTGGGCGCGCGGATGGCGCCGACACGTAATCCCGCGCGGGCCAGGCGCTGGGCCCAGCGCATGACGCGGGCGTTGTCACCCAGCACGAGGGGTTGAATGGGCGTCCGAGAGTCGGCCAGCGGCAGGCCGAGTCTTGCGGCTTCGCGACGGAAAGCGACGATGCGTTCATGCAGCCGGGCGCGGCGCTCGGGTTCGCGCGCGAGCACATCCAGGGCGGCCAGGGTGGCCGCCGCCACGCCGGGGGGCTGGGCGGTGGTGTAGACGTAGGGGCGGGCGAATTGGATCAGGTGATCAATCAGCGCCTCGTCGCCGGCCACGAAGGCCCCGGCACTGCCCAGTGCCTTGCCGAGCGTGCCGACCAGCACTGGCACCTCACGACGATCATGGGCGCGCCCCACGCAGCCGTCGCCGACCTCGCCGAGCACGCCGAGGCCGTGGGCGTCGTCGATCATCAGCCAGGCCCCGTGGCGACGGGCGGTCGCGGCGAGCTCTCCCACCTCGGCCACGTCGCCGTCCATGCTGAACACGCCGTCGCTGACCACCAGCGTCGGGGACTCGCCCGGCGTGCGGGCCAGCAGGCGTTCGAGGTCGTCGAGGTCGCGGTGATGGAAGCGCCGCGAGGGCGCGCCGGCGAGCCTTGCACCATCGATCAGCGAGGCGTGGTTCAGACGATCCTGGAACACGCGCGTATGGCGGTCGCACAACGCCTGCAGGACGCCGAGATTGGCCATGTAGCCGGTGGAGAACAGCAGGGCGCGGGGGCGCCCGGTCAGCTCGGCCAAGCGTCGCTCGAGGCGCTCGTGTATCTCCAAATGGCCGGAGACCAGGTGCGATGCCTTGGCGCCGGCTCCCAGGCGTCTCGCGGCCTCGGCCTGGGCTTCTGCCAGGCGCGGGTCGTCGGCCAGGCCCAGATAATCGTTGCCGGCGAAGTCGGTGAAGGGCGCGACATCGCTCAGGGTGGGGCGTTGCCGCCAGCCGCCGTCGGCACGGCGCTGCTCCGCGGCCTCGGCCAGCCGCGTCGACCAGAGGCCCATACGCGATGCCATGACTCAGCCCCGGGCGGCGTCGTAGAAAAGGGCGTCGTCGCGCTGGCGCTGAATGGCATGGGCCAGCGCGGTTTCAGTCTGTTCGTCGTCGCGGCGCGTCTCCGGGGCGATGGGTTCGGGGTGCAGGCCGAGCTTGTCGAACAGCGCCCGGTCGCGCTCCACCTGGGGGTTGCCGGTGGTCAGCAGGGTGTCGCCGTAGAAGATCGAGTTGGCGCCGGCCAGGAAGGCCAGGGCCTGGGTGGATTCGTCCATCTGCTCGCGGCCGGCGGACAGGCGCACGTGGCTTTTGGGCATCAGGATGCGGGCCACGGCGATGGCGCGGATGAACTCCAGCGGGTCCATGTCCTCGACGTTTTCCATCGGGGTGCCCGGCACCTTGACCAGCATGTTGATCGGCACCGACTCGGGGTGCGGGTCCAGGCGTACCAGCTGCTGGAGCAGGGCGGCGCGGTCGCGGGGCGCCTCGCCCATGCCCAGGATGCCGCCGGAACAGACCTTCATGCCAGCCTCGCGCACGTTGGCCAGGGTATCCAGGCGGTCGGCGTAGGTGCGGGTGGTAATGATCTCGCCATAGTACTCCGGCGAGGTGTCCAGATTGTGGTTGTAGTAGTCCAGACCTGCTTTGGCTAGCCGGCTCGCTTGATGCGTGTCGACCATGCCCAGGGTCATGCAGGTCTCCAGCCCCAGCGCCTTGACCCGTCCGACCATCTCCAGCACGACGTCCAGGTCACGTTCCCGGGGGCTGCGCCAGGCGGCGCCCATGCAGAAGCGGCTGGCGCCGGCTTCCTTGGCGGCCTTGGCCTGCTCCACCACCTTCTCGATCTCGAGCAACTTTTCCTTGCCGAGACCGGTGTTGTAGTGCCCGGATTGCGGGCAATACTTGCAATCCTCGGGGCAGGCGCCGGTCTTGATCGACAGCAGGGTCGAGACTTGCACGGCGTTGGGATCGAAATGCGCCCGATGCACCTGCTGAGCACGAAACAGCAGGTCGTTGAAGGGCAGCGCGAACAGCGCTTCGATCTCCTCCAGCGACCAGTCGTGGCGTATCGCCGGTCGAGAGGCTGACGACGAATCGGTCCAGGCAGGGGCGCGGGACGCAGCAGACATGATGTTCTCGCTCTTGGTTAACTTGTGAGATTTTAAAAGTTGACCAAGAGGGTACGAGGCTATGCCAATATGTCAACTAATCATGTGCATTAAAGTTAACTGTGTACCGGGCTGCAGTACTCGAGGCGCTGTCCGCGAGGAACGTCGGCTGACTTTCGGCCGCCCCGGGCTCGGGGCGGCCCTCGCGATGATGTAAGATGCGCAAGGACGCCACCTCGACCGCCGGGAGCCAGCATGTTCAGCGTCATACACGCCAATCACCTCGAGGACCTGGGAACGCTCGCGCTGGATGTGATTCGGCGCCATCGTCAACCGCCGCTGGTGCCGGAAACCTTTCTCGTGCAATCCAACGGCATGGCGCAGTGGCTGCGTCTGACCCTGGCCGAGGCCGACGGCATCGCCGCCTCGGTGGACTTTCCGCTACCTTCCAGTTTCGTGTGGCGCGCCTATCGCGCGGTGCTGGGGGACGACATCCCCGAGCAGTCCCCGTTCGACAAGACGCCCCTGGCCTGGCGGTTGATGGCGTTGCTGGAACGTTGCCTCGATCCCGAGACGTCTCCCGACGACCCGACGTGCTATGCGCCGTTGCGTGACTATCTCCAGGGCGAGGCGCTCGAGGCGAGCCCCCTGCCCGGCGCCGCGGAGGAGGCACGCGAACGGCGTCGCTGGCATCTGGCGGTGCGCCTCGCCGACCTCTTCGATCAATACCTGATCTACCGCCCCGAATGGATCGAGGCCTGGGAACGCGGCGAACACGCGCCCGTGGATCTGCCCGACGACCAACGCTGGCAGCCGGCGCTGTGGCGCGCGCTGATCGAGGACGCCCCAGTGCAGGCGCGCGAGCACCACCGCGCGCGTCTGCATCGGCGCTTTCTGGAGGCCGCCCGGAGGCTGCGCGAGCGGCCTCGCGACGTGCCGCCGCGCATCTTCGTGTTCGGGATCTCGGCGCTGCCCGCGCAGACGCTGGAGGCACTGCATGCGCTTTCCGGCGTGGTCGACGTGTTCCTGATGATCGCCAACCCTTGTCGTCATTACTGGGGCGATATCGTCTCCGACCGCGATGCCATCAAGCGCGCCGGCCGCTTATCGGCCCGAGCACGCCACGAGCAGGAAGCGCGTCACCCCGAGGCGCCGTGGCTGGCCGAGCTCGACGAGGAAGCCCTGCATCTGCATGCCAACCCGTTGCTGGCGGGGTGGGGTACCCAAGGCCGCGATTTCATCGTGGGTCTTTACGAATTCGAGAGCGCGCGCGGCTTCGACCTGGAAACCGACGTCTTTCGTGACATGGCCCCTGCGCAGTCGCCGACGCTGCTGCAGCAGTTGCAGCAGGACGTGCTCGAGCTGGCGCATCCTGGCGAGCGGGCCCGACAGGAAGGGGAGCCGAGAACCATCGCCGCGGACGACGACTCCTTGGCCCTGGTCAGCGCTCACTCACCGCTGCGCGAGGTGGAGATCCTGCACGACCGCTTGTTGGCGGCTTTCGAAGACGCCGAGGCGGCGGGCGAACCGTTGCGACCTCGCGACATCGTGGTCATGGTGCCGGAGATCGACCGCTACGCGCCCTGCATCGAGGCGGTCTTCGGCCAGTTGCCAGCGTCGCATCCCCGGCACATCCCCTTCACCATCGCCGACCAGGTAGCCAGCGAGGCGGACCCGCTCATGGTGCTGGCCTTGCTGTTGCTCGACTTGCCGGAGCGCCGTCTGACGGTCAGCGAGGTGCTCGATGCCCTTGAAGTGCCCGCCTTTCGTGCGCGCTTCGCCATCGATGAGGCCGAGCTCGAACGGTTGCGCCAATGGCTGGCCGGCAGCGGCGTGCGCTGGGGGCTGAGTGCCGAGCACCGTCGGTCACTCGGGTTTCCGGCGCTGGGCGAGAACAGCTGGCGCTTCGGACTGTCGCGCATGCTGCTCGGTTACGCCGTGGGTGAACCGCCATCGGCCGCCTCTCGGGGCGAAAGTGATGACTCACTGGGGCGCTCGCCGAGCTGGGATTTCCAGGGCATCGTGCCGTATGCCGAGGTGGGCGGCCTGGAGGCTGATCTGGCGGGGCGCATGGCGGCGCTGCTCGACACCCTGGAAACGCAGTGCGTGGCCTTGAGCGAACGGTTGTCCCCCGAGGCATGGCTGGGACGTCTGCAGGCCCTGTTCGCCGCCTGCCTGCGTCCTACCACGGCGCAGGAGCATGATGTCGTGGCGCGCCTCGATGCGGCCCTGGGGCGCTGGTCGCAGCAATGTCGACAGGCCGGTTTCGACGCGCCAGTGGGGCTCGGCGTGGTGCGTGATGCACTGCGTGCCGAACTGGACGAGGGCGGCCTGGCGCAGCGCTTCCTGGCCGGCAAGGTGAATTTCGCCACCTTGATGCCGATGCGCGCGATTCCCTTTCGTCATGTCTATCTGCTGGGCATGAACGACGGCGATTACCCCCGCGTGCGCCAGCCCCAGGACTTCGACCTGATGGCGACGCGGCCGCGTCCCGGCGATCGTTCTCGGCGTGACGACGATCGTTACTTGATGCTCGAGGCCATGCTCTCGGCGCGCGAACGCCTGACGCTTTCCTGGGTAGGGCGCGACGTGCGCGACAATACCCCGCGTCCCCCGTCGGTGCTGATCGGCGAGTTGCTCGATACCCTCGAACAAGGTTGGGACGCGCCGGCGATTGATGCCGCCGACCGTGCCACGCGCCTGGCGCAACGCCTGATCGAGACGCACCCGTTGCAGCCGTTCTCGCGACGCTACTTCGAACGCGACGACCCGCGCTTCACCTATGAGTCGAGCTGGGAGGCGCTGTATATGCCATCCGAGCGCGATGACGCCGCACCTCTCAATGCCGCCACGGCGGTCGAGTTGCCCAGTGAACCGCTTGGGTTGGCTGATCTACAACGCGTGCTGCGTCGCCCCTGGACAGTTTATCTCGGGCGCCTGGGCGTGCATTTTGCCGAGGCCCATGTGCCCGATGAGGACAACGAGCCGTTCGTTCCGGACGGCCTGGAAGATCACGATCTCAAGCGCGAGCTGCTCGACGGTGCGCGCGAGGGCGTGCCGCTCACCGCCGTCGCCGAGCGGTTGCGCATGGCCGGGCGCTTGCCGACGGCCGGTTTCGGCGAGGCCTTGATCGAACCGCGGCTGGCGCGCCTGTCGCGACAGGTGGAAAGCTGGCGCCGCGAGGTGGCCGAATGCGTTGCGTCGCCGCCGCCGCTGGTGCGTCATGGCGATGGTCATGACAAGGCACTGACGCTCGAAGCGCGTCTCGACGGACTTTTCGCCGCGCCCGCAGAGGCCACGGCGCCCTGGCGGCTGGTGACGCTGGAGCCGGGGCACTACGGGCATCTCAAGGTCGAGGG
Organism: Chromohalobacter marismortui; assembly: GCF_004364315.1. GTDB lineage: Bacteria > Pseudomonadota > Gammaproteobacteria > Pseudomonadales > Halomonadaceae > Chromohalobacter > Chromohalobacter marismortui. Next base: position 82,323 of record NZ_SOBR01000001.1, read on the forward strand.
CGAAGGCCCTTATCGCCACGTCGGCAAGTTGCATCGGTTGTATGCCGGTTATCTGCGCTGGCTGCTGGCCAATGCCACGTTGGAGGCAGCGTGTGCCTGGACGGCGATCTTCGAGGATCGCTGTCTGCTCCTCCCGGGACTGGACAAGGCCAGCGCCGCAGGCGAGCTCGACGGCCTGCTGGCGGCCTGGGCGCGTGCCTATCGGGCGCCATGGCCGGCCATCGATGAGATCGCCAAGGAGGTCTGGAAACGTGTGCCGCGTGCCGATTGGGCGCCGTTGGCGGCAGGTGATATGCCCGATGCTGGCCTGCGTGAGGCGCTCATCGCGCGTTATGAAACCGATGCCTTCGCCGGGCCGTCGGCGTTGCGTGCCAGTGACGGCGCCCTGGGCCAGCTGTGGCCCGATTTCGCCACCTTCGAGGCAGCGGGCGGCATCGCCGCCTCGCTCACCCAGTATGCGCCGCTCATGGACATGCTGGCGCGGATCACCCAACGGGTACACGGAGGTCGTTCATGACGTTGCCTGGTCATGCCACCGCACCGGCCGTCGAGCCCTTGGTGCTCGAGACTCTGCCACTGACCGGTCATCACCTGATCGAGGCCAGTGCGGGCACCGGCAAGACCTTCACCCTGGCGGCACTCTATGTGCGTCTGGTGCTCGGTCCGTTGCCCGGGCGCGAAGAACACGATTTTCCGCGCCCGCTGTTGCCGCCGGAAATTCTCGTGGTGACCTTTACCGAAGCCGCTACCGCCGAGTTGCGCGGGCGCATTCGTGCGCGTCTCAAGGATGCCCGCGACTGGTTGCTGGCGCCGCCAGAGACGCGTGACGACAAGGTCCTCGCGGCGCTGCTGGAGCCCTTGGTCGAGGCCGGTGACGATGCCTTGGCCGGTGCCGCCAAGCGCCTGGATCAGGCCGCGCGACTGATGGACGAGGCCGCGATCTTTACCATTCATGGTTTCTGCCAGCGCATGCTGACGCGCCACGCCTTCGATGCCGGCGCACGTTTCGGCGCCGAGTTGCTGCAGGATGGCTCGGCCTTGTTGACGCGCGTCGTGGAGGATTACTGGCGCTGCCATTTCTATCCACTCGCTGCGCACTGGCAGCGCGAAATCCGTCGTCGCTGGGAGGGACCTGAGGCGTTGAGCCGTGCCTTGGCGCCGCTACTCAAGGACGGTCGGGCTCAGCCGCTGTGGTGGGACGGCGAGTATATTCAGGCGCCCGCGTCGTTGAATGCGCTGTTAGAGAGTGCCGAGCGCTCGCTGGCCGCCCGCAGTGAACTGGAAGCCCGGCTGCGCCAGATGTGGGATCGTGACGCCATCGCGACCTGTTTGCAGGGGGCCTTCGAGCGCGGCGCTCTCAATAAGCGCAGTTACAAGCCGGACGAACTCGACACGCGGCTGGCGGCATTCGAGCAGTGGTTGACGACACTCGAGGCGAATGGCGATGACGATACGACCGACAGCCAGGGCCGTTTCTGGTTGAGTCAGGCCAAGCTCGAGGGGGCCACCAAGAAGGGCCACGACACGCCCACGCATGCGTTTTTCGCGCTGCTCGACGAGCTGGCCGAGGCCGCCACGCCCTTCGATCAGTTGGCGCCGCGCGTACTGGCCCACGCCCGCGATACAGTGGCGGCGATGTTCGCCGCCGAGAAGCGTCGCCAGGGGGCATGGGAATTCGGCGACCTGCTCTGCGACCTGGACGCCGCGCTCGACCCCGACGCGGCCCCCGAAGCGGCCTTGCGTCTCGCGGGGCGCATTCGCCGGGCATTGCCGGTAGCGCTGATCGACGAGTTTCAGGACACCGACCCGCTGCAATATCGTATCTTCTCGCGCATCTACCGTGCGTCCGAGGTGGAGGTCACGACCACCTTGCTGATGATCGGCGATCCCAAGCAAGCGATCTACGCCTTTCGCGGCGCTGACATCGACACTTATCTGGCGGCGCGGCGCGAAACGCCGAGTCGCTTCACGCTGGCGCGCAATTTTCGCTCCAGCCAGGCCATGGTCAAGGCGGTCAATACGCTGTTCGCGCGCCATCCCGAACCCTTCGGCAGCGACGAGATCCCCTTCGTCGAGGTCGAGGCCCAAGGCAAGTCGACGCGTCTGGTGGATGCCGATGGCCACGACATGGCGGCGCTCGGCGCCTGGTGGCCGGATGCGGAACGCCATACCAAGGCGGAGTACCAGACGTGCATGGCAAGCGCCGCGCGTGCCGAGACGCAGCGCCTGCTCGAGGGCGGTGGCTGTTTCGTGGATGACAGTGGCGCGCGGCGTCCGGTACGCCCCGCGGACATCGCGATCCTGGTACGCAAGGGCACCGAAGCGCTGGCGGTGCGTCGTGCGCTGGCCGAGGGCGGCATCCGCAGCGTCTATCTCAGTGAGCGGACCAGCGTCTTCGATACCCCGTTGGCCTTCGAGCTGTTGCAGTTGTTCGAGGCGGTGGCGCAACCGCGCCAGGACGCACGCCTCAAGGCGGCGCTGGCGACGCGCCTGTTGTGCGATACGCCGGCGACGTTGGAAGCGCTACTCGCCGATGAGCTGGCATGGGAGCGCGAAGTCGAGCGGTTCGCCGATTACCATCGCCAGTGGCAGCGGCGCGGCGTGCTGCCCATGCTGCGCGCGGTGATGCGTGACTTCCGAGTCGCCGAGCGCCTGGGGCAACGCGACGATGGCGAGCGTGCGCTGACCGACCTGTTGCATCTGGGCGAGCTGGCGCAGACGGTGTCGGCGCGGCTCGACGGCGAGCATGCGCTATTGCGCTGGTGGCATCGCGCGCTGATCGAAGGGGCGGCAGAGCTCGATGCCGAGGCCGTCAGCCAACGCCTGGAAAGCGATGAGGATCTGGTCAAGGTCATCACCATCCACAAGGCCAAGGGCCTCGAGTATCCCATCGTGTTGTTGCCGTTCGTCTGCGACTATCGACCGGCGGCGCCGGATCGCAGTACCGGCCTGCTCGAATGGCGCGATCCGCAACAGGGACGGATCTGGGTGCACGGTGCCGATGACACGCAACTGGCGGCCGCCGAGCAGGCGCGGCTGGACGAAGATGTACGTCTGCTCTATGTCGCCCTCACGCGGGCCGCACATGCCTGTCGCCTGGGCGTCGCACAACTCGGTCATGGACGTGGCGCGTCGCACTGCCTGCACGACACGGCGTTGGGTCGACTGCTGGGCTGCCAGGCCGATGATGACGGGCATTCGCTGCACGAACGCTTGGCGGCGGCGCTGCACGTCGAGGGGTGCCCGACGCCGCCCACGCATCGCCTGCGGCTTGGCGACACTGCCCCGGAGATGGCCCCGGCAAGACGTTTTACGGGGGGCATCGACGACGACTGGTGGATCGCGTCGTATTCGGCGTTGATCGTCGACGCGCGTCTCGAGGCCGGCACGGGCGCACAGGCGCTACCCTGGGATGCCCCGGCGACGCTGGATGTCGAGGTCAGCCGCGAGCGCGATCCGGTGCCGCGTCCCGCCGCACGCACGCTGCGCGATTTTCCGCGCGGCCCGCGTCCGGGGACCTTCCTGCATGGCTTGCTGGAAGCGGTGGACTTCGATCGCCTGAGCGAACCGACTTATGGTGATGAAGTGCAGCATCTGGTCAGCACGCGCCTGCATCTCGGTGGCTTCGACGCCGAGTGGGCGCCAGTGTTGCGCGAGTGGTTATGCCAGGCGTTGCCGATGCCGTTCGCCGGTCACCAGGGCGCGATGATCCGCCTCGATGCACTGACCGCCTGGCGCGCCGAGCTGGAGTTCTGGTTGCCTGCCGAGGCGGCCTGGAGTACGCCGCTGGATGCGCTGGTCTGCGCCTTGGAGCCCTTGCCGACGCCGCGCCCCCGGCTGGCGCCGCGCAAGCTCAACGGCATGCTCAAGGGCTTCATCGACCTGGTGTTCGAGGCCGAGGATGGTCGCTGGTATGTTCTCGACTGGAAGTCCAATCATCTGGGCGATGCCCTCACCGACTATCGCCCCGAGGTGCTTGCCGAGGCCATGGTCGCGCATCGCTACGATCTGCAGTACGTGTTGTACGTGCTGGCATTGCACCGTCTGCTGACGGCGCGTCTCGAGGATTACGATTACGATACTCACATGGGCGGGGCCTGTTACATGTTTCTGCGCGGCGTCGATGGCACGCCTGGCCATGGTGTCTTTCAGCGGCGTCCCGAGCGGCGCTTGATCGAGGCCCTGGATGCCTGGCTGGCCGGCGACGCGGCGCCCGTGGAGGCGCTGCGTCGCGAATACGGCGTCGCCGCGCCTGAGACTGCCCCGGGAGAGAATGCATGAGCGACGCGCAATATTCCTTGACCCTGGAGGCGACGCCGTCTTCGCGCGAACGGGTGTTAGAGAGTCTGGCGTGGTGGGAGGCGCTGGGCTGGCTGCGCGCCTTGGATGCTCACTTCGTGCGCTTTCTCGCCGAGCACGACGCCCAGGCGCCGGCCGAGGTCCTGCTGGCGGCGGCGCTCGCCAGCCATCAACTGGGACGAGGCCATGTCTGCCTGGCGCTGTCGCGTGCCTTGGCGGCGCCACGCGACGTCCTCTCGCTGCCCCCCCTGGAAGAAAGCGCACCACAGGCCGAGGTGCCGCTTCCCGAGGACTTCCTGCAAGGGCTGGATAGTGCCGCCTGGGCCGCGCGGCTGGCCGAGTCGCCGCTGGTGGCGCCGCCCGGGCCGGGCACCACACCGCTGGTGCTGGCGGGTGAACGGTTGTATCTACGCCGCTACTGGTCTGCCGAGCGGTCGGTGGCGGCGCATCTCGGCGAGCGTCTGGGGCGCCCCTTGCCGGTCGAGGCGTCGCTGGCCGAGCCTCTGGCGCGGCTGTTTGCCACGAACGCTACGCACGACGACACGCCGGATTGGCAGAAGGTGGCGTGCACGCTGGCGCTACGCAATCGGCTGACGATCATCTCCGGCGGCCCCGGCACCGGCAAGACCACGACCGTGACACGGTTGTTGGCATTGCTTCAGACGCAGGCGCTGTCGTCGTCGGCCCAGGGGCTGCGTATCCAGCTGGCCGCGCCCACCGGCAAGGCGGCGGCGCGCTTGTCCGCGTCGATCGCCGGGGCGGTGAAGGATCTCGACGTCGGCGATGACGTCCAGGCGGCCTTGCCACGCGAGGCGTTGACGCTGCATCGTCTGCTGGGTGCGCGGCCGGATACGCGCCGTTTTCGCCATCACGCCGGGCATCCGCTGAGCCTCGACCTGCTGGTGGTGGACGAAGCCTCGATGGTGGATCTGGAGCTGATGGCCGCGCTGCTCGAGGCCATGCCGGCCGAGGCGCGCCTGATTCTGCTCGGCGACAAGGATCAGCTCGCGTCGGTGGAAGCCGGCTCGGTGCTTGGCGATCTCTGCGCCAATGCCCTGCACCAGGGCTATTCGCCGCCTGCCTGTGAGGTGCTCGAGCGGCTCGCAGGGATCTCGATGACACCCGATGCGGTATGCTCGCCGCTGGCCGACCACGTGGTCATGCTGCGCAAGAGCTACCGCTTCGATGCGCATAGCGGCATCGGCGCTCTGGCGGCGGCGACCAATGCCGGCGATGTCGCGGCGTTTCGGCGTGCATGGGATGCGGGGTATGCGGATATCGACTGGCTGGCGGCGTCGCGTGACCAGGCGGCCATCGAGCGTGCCGCGGTGGCCGGCTATCGCGCGCTCTACCGGCGTATCGCGGCAGGCGCTACGGCGACGGAGGTGCTGGAACGGCTAGGGGACTTTCAGGTGCTGTGCGCGCTCAAGCGGGGTCCCTGGGGCGTCGAAGGGCTCAACGCAGGTATCGCCACACGCCTGTGGCGGGAAGGCTGCATCGACGATCATCAGGGTTGGTACGCCGGGCGCCCGGTGATGGTGACGCGCAATGACCCGCAACTGGGGGTGTATAACGGTGACATCGGTATCGTCTTGCCCGCCCCCGAGGCGCAGCAGCGTCTGCGGGTGTTCTTCGCGACTTCTGATGGCGTGCGGGCGGTGTTGCCATCGCGACTCGAGGCCTGCGAGACGGTGTTCGCGATGACGGTGCATAAATCGCAGGGCTCCGAGTTCGCCCATGTGCTGTTCGTGTTGCCCGAGCACGCCACCCCAATCTTGACCCGCGAACTGGTGTATACCGGCATCACTCGTGCCAAGCGCCAGTTGACGCTGGCCGGCGGCGACACGCGGGTCATGGACAGTGCGCTGCATCGACGCGTGGTGCGTGACAGCGGCTTCGCCGACTGGGTGGCGGCATTGGAACAGGAGGAGAGATCATGAGCGCTGCAGCGCCTGACAATACCGCGATCGGTGGCAGCGACTGGGCATCGCTGAGCAGCCCCGAGCTGGCCCGGCGCGTAAACTCTGAGAGCGTGGCGTTGTTGCCGCTGGGGGCCATCGAACAGCATGGCGCGCACCTGCCGCTTTCCACCGACGTGGATATCGCCGAGGGCCTGGTCGCGGCGATGCGTGAACGTGTCGCGGTGTCGCGGGATTTGCTGATACTGCCCACGGTAACGGTGGGATCGAGCCTCGAGCATGGCGACTTTGCCGGTACCTTGAGCCTGACGCCGGAGACCGCCATCGCGCAGTTGGTGGATATCGGCGCCAGCGTGGCGCGTGCGGGGATCCGTCGCCTGGTGCTGTTCAATAGCCATGGCGGCAACAAGGCGGTGGTCGACCTGGCGGCACTCAAGTTACGCGAGCGCCATGGCCTGCTGGTGGTCAAGGCGAATTACTTTCGCTTCGCACCGCCCGACGACGCGTTGCCTGCCGAGGAATTGCGCCATGGGCTGCATGGCGGCGCGCTGGAAACCGCCATGATGATGCATCTGGCGCCGCACAAGGTACGCCAGGCCGAACTCGGCGAGGCCGTCTCGTTAGGGGCTCACCAGGAGCGTGCCGGACGCACGCTGCTTCCCGAGAGCGATGCCGGCTTCGCCTGGATGGCGCAGGATCTGCATCCCAGCGGCGTGGTGGGCAACGCCACCCTGGCCACGCCGGCCCTGGGAGAACGGCTGGTCGCGCATTTCGCCGCGCGTCTGGCGCGCGTGATCGAGGAAGCCCATTGCTTCGATCTGGCCCAACTGCGCGAACGTTTGCCGCAGTGAGCGGTGCGTCACCTCATTCGAGCGAGCCCGATGTATCGCGGCGCGGGGCACGCCTGTCGCTGGCATCGGGGCTGTCGAGCAGGTCCTCCAGCCAGTGTCCGGCGCGTTCGGCCTTGGCGCTCAGGTAGCGTCGATTGTGCTCGTTGAGCTGACCGTAGCAGGCTTCGCGTCCCACCACGTCGATGCCGCCGAGGCTCATGGCGGCGATCTTCTCGGGATTGTTGGTCAACAGCGCGATGCGTGTGACGTCGAGCTCGGACAGCATCTGCAACGCTGCTCGATACTGCCGCTCGTCCTCGCCGAACCCCAGTACCTGATCGGCATCGACGGTATCCAGCCCGGCATCCTGTAGCCCATAGGCGCGCAGCTTGTTGGCCAGCCCGATGCCGCGTCCTTCCTGGGCGAGATACAACAATATGCCGCCGCCACGTTCACTAATGGCCGCCACGCTGGTGCGCAATTGTTCGCCGCAATCGCAGCGCAGGCTAGCGAACAGATCGCCCGTCAGGCAGGCCGAATGCAGGCGCACCGGCACGGCATCCGCCCAGTCGGCGGCGTCGCCGACGAGTACTGCCAAGTGCTCGCGCAGGCCATCGCTTTCACGAAACAGCACGAAGCGGGCATGTTCGGCATCGGCGAGGGGAACGTCGGCTTCGCTGATACGTTTGAGCGAGGTCGTGTCGCCTTCGCCGTAGCGCTGTACATCGTCGAGCGTCACGGCGAGCAGGGTCCCGTCGTCGATGAGCGCAGCCAGCGCCTCGCGCCGGTTGGCATCGACCCGTGCGCTGAGCGCGGCGGGCACCAGCAGACCGCGTCGCATCAAGCCCAATGCGGCCGTCTCCGCAGAGGACGCGGGTTCGGGCGCATGGGCGTTGGGGGCCTCGGCCATGGCGGCCATTGCCCAGGCGACGACATCGCGAGCCCGGTGATGGCTGTCCAGAGGGAGACGTACTGCGTCGGCGTCAGCGGGGGCAAGCGTGCCGAGCCGGGCGAGGCGATGCGCGGTAATGACCAGGCTGGGGGGCTGGCCGGCCATATCGGCGAGCGCCGCCAGAGCGCTGTCGTCGATGCCTTCCAGGGGCTGGACAAGGACATCGTCTTGTGGGGTGCGCAGCACGATCGGCAGGCTGCGGCGCAAGTCGAAGATCGCACGTTCTACCTGTCTCATGAGCCTCTCCTTGGTTTTTGCGCGTCGTAATGCTTCGATAACGCGTCATGACACTTTCTTTGGCCCCCGGCACGGGAGACCGTATGAGCTCTGCGACACTCGAGGCGGCGCTGGCCTGGCAAGGTATTCGCCAGGCCCGTTACCAGGATTGGAGCGCCCACGCGGCGTTGACGCTGCTGGCCGGCCAGTTGCAAGTCTGGCGAGGCGGCGCCTGGCGGGCCAAGGGAACGGTCACGCCGGAAGCGGCGGCGCTGCTCGACCACCTGCTGCCGATCAGCGCCACGCCCGGGCGTTTCGTCATGGCGCAACTGGGGCAAAGCCTCGATGGACGTATCGCCACGATCAGCGGCGCCTCGCACTATGTCACCGGCGAGGCGAGCCGCGTGCATTTGCATCGCCTGCGTGCGCTGGTCGATGCCGTGGTGGTAGGGGCCGGCACGGCCTGTGCCGACGATCCGCAACTCACCGTGCGTCATGCGCCGGGAGACAACCCGGTACGCGTGATCCTGGATCCCAACGGCCGCGTGCCCGCCACCAGCGGCGTACTCCAGCGCGGCGACGCCCCGACATTGCATATCACCCGACATCCCTTGCCACGCGCTGCTCTGGGCGCCCATGTCGAATCGCTGACGCCCGCCGGGGCGGTCGACCTGACACCGTCGGCACTGCTCGAGACCCTGGCGGCGCGGGGCCTGCGTCGCGTACTTGTCGAGGGCGGCGGACAGACCGTGTCGCGCTTTCTGGCGGATGGCCAGCTCGATCGCTTGCATGTGGTGGTGGCGCCGCTGTTGATCGGTTCGGGGCGCCCGGCGATAAGCCTGGCCGAGATCGAGACGCTCGACGCCGCGCTGCGGCCGCCATGTCGCACCTTTGCGATGGGCGATGACACGCTGTTCGATCTGACGCTGCGTTCCGGTCACGCGGTGTAATGCATCATCATGCATAGCGGCCTCCTCAGCTTTCGCTCGTCAGCGGGGCGCCTGGGGGTGGGGTATCGCGGCCTCGGTGCGGTGGACGCCGGCGACACGCTAGCCAAGCGCCCGGCAGGCTCGAGGTCAACACGATCGCGCCATACACCAGCGAGATCGCCACGCCTTGGGCGGGATCGAGTCCGGCGCCCATCCACACCAGCGCCGCGGCGCTTTCGCGCAGTCCCCACCCGGCGACGGACAGCGGAATCGCCATGACCATCAGGACCGGTGGGATCAGGGGTAACAGGGTGTCCAGGGCGATATCCGCCTCGATGGCTCGGGCGGCGATGGCATAGACGGTGATGTAACTAGCCACCACCCCCAGGGAACTCAGGCATTGCCAGAACCACATGCGAGAGGCCACCAGGGCGGCGCCGAGATCGTCCAGCGTGTTACGCAGCCAGGCCGGCGGGCGGCGATGACACCAGATCCCGAGTCCGCCCAGCAGGAGGATGCCCGCCGTCAGTGCAGTGGGTGCATTGACCAGATGGACCAGGCCATCGAATACGCTGTCGCGCAGGGCCGGCGAGGCCAGTAACGCCGCGATGGCAATCATTGCCAGCATCAGTTGGCCGGAGAGGCGTTCGATGATGACGGCGCGCCATGCCCGTGGCCGGTCGCTGCTCGACCGGGCATGGCGCCAGGCGCGCGAGGCGTCGCCCATCACCCCACCCGGCAGTACCTGATTGAGAAAGGTAGCCGCGTAGTATTCCGCCACGGCGCGCCGCAACGGTAGGACTAGGCCCATGCGCTGGGCGGTCAGCCGCCAGCGCCAGGCGGAGAGCACCACTTGAGGCACGCTGAGGGCCAATGCCAGCAACAGCCAGCCCGGTGCGGGGGCGACGATAGCGTCCCGCAACGCCCGTGCGTCGAGGTGCCAGGCAAGCCCCCCGATCAGTACCAGGCTGACGCCCAGGCGCAGCAGCATGACGTTAGCGCGGGTCATGGTCCGGCTCCGGTGCGGCGAACACGTCGCGGTGCCCGACGTACAGATCGACGTGGCCCTGGTCCAGCGCTTTGCGACGACGGTGCCACCAACGGTCGATGCGCCGGCGTGCTTGCGGCGCTTGTTCGCGCGCGGCGCCGGCCCAGCCATCGATAAGGCTCAGCGCCAGGGGACGCTGAGCCGGCGTCAGGCGCCAGGGGCTTTCAGCATCGCTGAGGTGAAATCCCCTGACGGTGAAGGCATCGATCAATGCCTGGGGGGCCGTGGTGCCCAACGCGGGGCCGAAGCCCTTGTCGCGGCGCTGATGCGCGGCAAGGATCTCGAAGAGCCAGACATCTTCGGCATCATTGACCACTACATCATCGGCCTGGAAACGAATGTTGCCGTCCACGCTGAGCGTGATCAGTGCCGCGGCGCGGTGAGCCGTGCAGGCGTCGGCCAGGGTCTCGACCCAGGCGGCGCTGACCAGGTCGCACAGTGCCGAGGCAGTGACGAGATCGATATCGGCCAACCATGAGCTCTCGAGCGCATGCAGGTCGTGTTGATACGTGGTCACCTGGATGGGCATGCTCGTGGGATCGCGCAAGGGCTGACAGCGTCCTACGGCATGGCTGAGCAAAGCATCGTCATGATCGACCAGGTGCCAGTGCTGGAGACCGGGCAAGCGTGGTGCGAGATAACGGACATTGGCGCCGCTACCGCAGCCGAGATCGAGTAGTTGCCAGGGGGCACGATCTCCGCCCGGGGCAAGCCAGTCAATGGCGGCTTGCAAGGGCGCCGTGGCGCGGGCGTCGTGGTCGGCCTGCTCGCGTCGCGTCAGCCAGGCGTCGCTGAACGAACCGGCGGCGTTCATGCGGCACCTCGCTGCAAGGCGGCGGCGAAGGCCGCGCCGACCTGCGACCAGTCGCGCAGCGAGGCGCGTGCGCGCTCGGCGCCGTCGCGCCATCTGCGACGTTCATGCGAGTCATCGAGCATCTCGCGCAGGGCAGCGGCGAGTGCAGCGGCATCGCCGGGGGGCACCTTGAGGCCGGCATCATCGGGCAGGGTATGGGCGAGCGCGCCGCCGTTGGTAGTGACCACGGGCAGGGCATGCGCCAGGGCCTCGCTGACGACCATGCCATAGCCTTCGTAATGCGAGGGCAGTACGAAGATGTCGCTGTCGTGGTAGGCCTCGTCCAAGGCATCGGCGGGTCGCTCGCCGAGCAAGTGGATACGTGCTTCGAGCCCGTGGGCGGCGATACGTGACTGGACGTGCGATACATGCGCCGGTGCACGCTCCAGGCCGCCGATGCAGTCGCATGTCCAGGGCAGATCGGTCAGCGTGGCCAGCGCCTCGACGAGCACATCATGCCCCTTGCGCGGCGTGACCGTGGCCACGCACAGCAGGCGTGGCACCTCAGCGTTGCCACGTGCCGGTGAGGCGCGCATCACGCCGGGTTCGACCACCTGCAAGCGCTCCGCAGTTACCTGGAAATCCGCCAAACGCCGAGCGGTGAAGGGGCTGGTGACGATGACGTCGCGTACCGCCGACAGCGCCCGGGTTTCGCTGATCGTGAAGCGCTGGCGTTCGGCATCGCCGAGGCCGGTTTCATCGGCGAGCGGATGGTGAACCAGGGCAGTGAGCGTCAATCGCTGGGCATGGGCTTCCAGCACGTCGGGCAAGCCGCCCATCGCGAGTCCGTCGAGGATGACATGAGCACCCGCGGGCTGCGCCGCCAAGGCGTTTTCAAGTGCCTGTCTCGCCGTCATGTCGGGTTCGGGAAAACGTCCCTCGAGACCGATGACCTCCACGGGCCAACCGTGTTCGCGGAGGGCCGAGACGACGCGCGCATCGTAGACATAGCCACCGGTCAATTGCGCGGGATCACCGGCGACGATCAGGGTGACCGGATGACTCATAGCGCACCTTCGTACTTCGCCCAGGCGATATGCGACTCATGCAGCGTGACGTCGAGCGCCGTCAGGCCATGCCCCGTCTCGCCGAGCTCGCCTTGGCGGATCGCGTGGGCGAGCCGCTCGAAAACCACCTTGGCCATGAACTCGGTGGTGGTGTTACGCCCCTGGAATTCGGGCACGTCGTCGAGGTTGTTGAAATTGAGTTCGCTCAGAACGCGGGACAGTGTCTGGCTGGCCAGGCCGATATCGACGATGAGGTCGTCGTGATCGAGTTCAGGGCGCTTGAAGGCGACATCGACCACATAGGTAGCGCCGTGCAAGCGCTGTGCAGGGCCGAAGATCTCGCCATTGAAGCTATGCGCGATCATGAAATGGTCTCTAACCGTCAGACTGAACATCCGTGTGACTCCTTTTGCGTGTGACATGTTATGCGTGTGGCATGGGCGCCGCCGGGTGACGGCAGCGTCACGAATAGCGTATGCGATGACAGAGTGCCGGGCGATCCGTGTCGCTCAGTCGTGCCAGGACGGTGGGTAGATCAAGGAAGTCGCTTTCGCCGTCGATCAAGGCGTCGAGCCGCGCGTCGCGCAGTAGCGTCAGGGCCAGTTGTAGACGCTGCGCATGGCTGCGTCGCGCGCGTCTTGCCGGCGAGACACCGCCGACCTGGCTGGCACGCAGCGTCAGCCGCCGCGAGTGAAAGGCCTCGCCGAGAGGCAATGTGACCTCGTCGCGTCCGAACCAGCTCAGTTCGATGATCTCCGCTTCGTAGCCGGCCAGTGCCAAGGCGTTTCGCAAACCGTGAGGGTTGCCGCTGGCATTGATCACGATGTCCTGTTCGTCCTCGGCATCGTGCGGGTGCCGAAAGGGCAAGCCTAGTGCGGCGGCGAGTTCGGCTTTTCGGGTATCGAGGTCGAGCAACTGCACGCGCACGCCGGCCGTTTGTTGGCATAACCAGGCGACCAGACTGCCGACGACGCCGGCACCGACGACGCTGATCCGATCGCCGACGCGTGGTGCGGCGTCCCACAAAGCGTTGACGGCGGTTTCCATGTTGGCTGCGAGGACCGCGCGTGCGGCGGGGAGGTTGTCGGGGAGCGGGACCACGGCCTCGATGGGGACGGTGTAGCGTGTCTGATGCGGGTAGAGGCAGAAGACCTCGCGGCCGCACCAATCGTCCGGTCCCTCCTCGACCACGCCGACATTGGCATAGCCATATTTGACCGGCCCGGGAAAGTCTCCTTCCTGAAAAGGGGCGCGCATACGGGTGTATTCGCTGTCCGGAATCTTGCCTTGGAATACCAGGCTTTCGGTGCCGCGGCTGATGGCGCTGTAGCGCGTCCTGATCAACAGTTCATGCGCATGGCGACGGGGCAAGGCTTGCGTTCTTATCTCGCCTCGCCCCGGTGCCTGTATCCAAAAAGCCTGTGAGTTCGCTGCGTGCATGGCACACCTCCTTGCGTATCTTGAGTATCGTCCATGACATCGTTCATGTACAGGTATTGTACATATAATTGTTTGTGTATCATTTTATTACAAATATCGCGTGCTATCAGCGCAGTGAAAAGCGCACCGTTCATTGATCCTCTGCCATAGTTAAATGCAGACGTTTGGGAGAATAAGGTCATGCGTGACACACCACGCGATGTCACCCCTCGCAGAGCAACGTGGGTACATGGGTTGCCGGCGGTACTCGAACTGCTGCTGGGTTTGTGTCTGACCGGATTGCTGGTTGAAACCCTGCAGTGGCACCTGGCGGCACCGCGAGGGCTTGGCTGGTCGGTGGGGGGTGTCTACCTGGGCATGGCATTGATCATCCTTTGGGCATGGCCGGCGGCGCGGCGCTGGCTGGGATGGGCTAATCGCGTCACCCTGCTGCGTGCCGTGTTGATCGCACTGCTGGCCGGCAGCATGGCGTTCCCGGCATTCATGGAGCGGCACGTTTTCGAGATGACATGGGTCGCATTATTGGCGCTGTGCCTGGACGGCATCGATGGTTGGGTGGCGCGTCACACGCATTCCGCTAGCGACTTCGGTGCGCGTTTCGATATGGAGCTGGACGCATTTTTCATTATGGTGCTGTGCTGCGCGCTCATCGTGCTCGACAAGCTCGGCGGATGGGTGCTGGTGGTGGGCGCCCTGCGTTACACCTTCGTGGCGGCGGGGCATGCATGGCCATGGTTGCGGCGAGAGTTGCCCTCGAGTCTGCGCCGCAAGGCGGTCTGCGTATGGCAGGTCGTCAGTCTGCTGGTGGCACTGCTGCCCTGGGTGCCGTCTTTCTGGGCGGCGCTTTGTGTCGGCGTGGCGCTGGCGTTGCTGATCTATTCCTTCGCGCGCGACGTCGTCTGGTTGTATCGTCATCGTCGCATGCGTGTCTGAAGCCTCTTGGCGTCGTCGCCCAGCGACCCGCTCAGTGAGGCTCTTCCAGGTGGCTCAAGTGGTTGATGAACTGCGTGAAGATTTCTGCCTGGGTAGAGGTATTCAGCCGCGCATGGATGTTCTTGCGATGCACCTTGACCGTGCCGACGCTGATTTTCAGGTGGTCGGCAATCGCCTGGGACGAAAAGCCGCGCAGTATGAGCTCGGTGATTTCCCGCTCACGCTGCGTCAGCACGCCACTGGCAAAGGTACGCAGAGCACGCTTCATGGGGCCATCGGAGCGGCCATATTGCAGGAACTCATCGGACTGGGTCTGCCAGAACTGGCGCATGAGTGCGCTGATGATTGGATGAAATTCTTGTAGGGTATTGAGCTCGGTGCGCGAAATGCTTTCCAGCGAGGCTTTTCGTCCGAGCGTGATGGCGCAGGTCACTTCGTCATCGAGGCCAATCAACAGGTTGATTTCATCCACCAGGCCGAAGTTCTGGTAGCAGGTCTGATAGTACTCGGTGCTTTTGAAGGAATCCGGCATGATGTCGGCCAGTCGCACGATGCCGGGGGAGGCAGTGTCCTTGATGGCGTGGAAAAGCGGGTCGAGTACATAGGCATGATTGATGTACTGACGCAAGGTATCGCTCTGCTCCGCCGGATCGGAAGGATGGACGAGAATCGGCCGCAGCGATTTCTTGTAGGTCAGTAGCAGAATCGTGTCGAAGCAACACAGGGTCGACAGGAAAGTCTCCAACATCACCGGGAAACTGCGCAATCGCTGATGCTCGATGAGCACGGCCAGGTTTTTCTGCCAACTCTCATTGGTCTGTATCTGATTGACGCGATCTCTCATCGCTTGTCCTTGCTTCTTGTATGCGGCCGAAAGGGCGCTATCAGGGATTCCCCAAGGCTAAGCCAGATGCTGGGCCGGTACCAGTCCGTCTTGCTTCGGGTGCCAATGCGGTGCGTACTCGTCCCTCTTCTCAGTGCTCGGATACCCCCGGAGTGATAGATACACCACTCTCTGGATGGGATACCTTGAGGTTCTGGTTTTCGAAAAGCATTCAAGAGTCATGCGTATGACGACGGATAACAAACAGGATAAGAACCGCGAGCTGGATCTCTTCATCACGGACTTGAACGGGAATTTACGCGGCAAGCGCCTGCCCGCCAGCGGTTTGGGCAAGGTCCTCAAGGAAGGCCTCAAGCTGCCACGTTCGGTGATGGGCTTTGATTTCTGGGGCGCCGATGTGCTCGACAATGGCCTGGTGTTCGAAACCGGTGATAGTGATGGCGTGTGCATGCCCATCACGAATGAGCCGATCTCGGTGCCCTGGTCGACGGCGCCTCGTGATCAGATGCTGGCGATGATGTTCAATCCCGATGGCACGCCCTTCGAGGCCGATCCACGCCAGGTTCTCAAGCGCATGGTGGATCGCTTTGCCGAAAAAGGGCTGACGCCGGTGATGGCCACCGAGCTCGAGTTCTATCTGATGGATGCCGAATCGGAAAGGACGCAGCGGCCGGTGCCACCGTCACTGGTGGATGGCAAAGGACGTCGTCTCGCCAATGCGGAAGGGTATTCCGTGGAGGAAATGGATGGCTTCGAGGCGTTGTTTACCGATATCCGTGCGGCTTGCCAGGCACAGGGGATCGGTGCGGATACCATTATTGCCGAGATGGGCCCGGGGCAGTTCGAGGTCAATCTCGACCATGTGGCCGATCCGCTGAATGCGGGCGATCAGGCGATCCTTTTCAAACGCCTCATACGCGGTGTTTCCCGTGACCATGGCTATTCGGCGACCTTCATGGCCAAGCCTTATGTTGAAGAAAGCGGCAACGGCTTTCACACGCATTTCAGCCTGCTCGACCGCGACGGTCACAATGTGTTCGATGACGGCACCGAGCAGGGCAGTGATCTGCTGCGCCACGCCATCGCCGGGATGATGCAGCTGATGCCGGAGAGCATGCTGGTGTTCGCGCCGCATCTGAATTCCTATCGTCGCTTCATGCCGGGCGCGCATGCCCCGACGCATGCCAGCTGGGGCTACGAGAACCGGACGGTGGCCTTGCGCGTGCCGGAGAGCCCCCACCTGGCGCGCCGTATCGAACACCGGGTGGCGGGGGCCGATGCCAACCCATATCTGGTATTGGCATCCCTTCTCGCCGGTGCGCTGCATGGCATGGAAAACGCACTCGAGCCGGAGGCGCCGGTGGAAGGTGATGCCTACGCCGAAGAAAGCCCCCGCTATCCACTGCCTTGCGAGTGGCAGGATGCGATCGCTCGCTTCGAGCAGAGCGAGACGCTGAGGGAATACCTGGGCGAAGAATTCGTGCGTGTCTACGCGCACGCCAAGCGCCAGGAGCGCCGCCGGCTGAACGAGCGCATCTCCGATGTTGAATATGAGGCCTATCTGGGATTGCTCTGATCCCGGCCAGGCCTGAAAAATTCACGGCGCGGCCGTGAGCGAGGAATCCGTCATGACACTGAAGATCGGCATACTGGCCACCGGCACGACGCCGGACAATCTGATCGACCAGTATGGTTCCTACGCCGACATGTTCGTTCGTCTGTTCGAACAGGCCGGCTATGGCTTTACCTTCACGACCTACGATGTGCGCGACGACGCCTTTCCCGAGTCAGCCGATGTCTGTGATGCCTGGATCATCACCGGCTCGAAGTTCAGCGTCTGCGACAAGTCGCCATGGATGGCACGGTTGAAAGACCTGATTCTCGACATCTATGACACCGGCGGCCCGATCGTGGGCATTTGCTTCGGCCACCAGATCGTGGCGGAAGCCTTCGGCGCCGACGTCGATCGGTATCCGCAAGGCTGGGGCGTGGGGCTGCATACCTACCGACTGGAGAAAAGCGTCGCGGAGCTGAGCGCCCTGGATGGCCGATTCACGCTGAATGCCGTGCATCAGGATCAGGTGCTGAGCAAACCGGAGCAGGCTGACGTCATTGCCTCTTCGTCGTTCTGTCCGTTTGCGGCCCTCCAGTACGACGATCGCATCCTGACTCTGCAGGCGCATCCAGAGTTCGACGTGGCGTTCGAAACGCGGCTGCTTCAGTCACGTCGTGACGCCCCGATTCCGTCGACGGCGACCGATCCGGCGCTGGTCGCGCTCGACGAGGCGTCGGCGCAGACGGACTCGTTGCAAATCGCCCACTGGATGGCCGAGTTCCTGCAGCAGGGTCGACGTCGTTGAACGTGCCCACACGTTGTCTGAACGCCCGGCTTGCCCATGCAGCGCTTGACGCGACCATCCGGGATCGAGCGGGCCATGTCGCGATAGCCCGATGATCCCGAAGGCCCATGCAACGCTCAGACACGCGGCTGCTGCTGGGTGATGCAGTGGATGTTGCCGCCGCCGAGCAGGATCTCGCGGGCATCGACGGCGACCACCCGGCGGTCTGGAAACAGGTTCTCGAGAATGGCGTGTGCCTCGTCGTCATGTGCCGGGTCGAGCCGGGGCATCACCACCACCGAGTTGCCGATGTAGAAATTGACGTAGGAGGCGGCCATGCGGTCGCCCGGTTGCCGGGGGCGCGAACTGCTCAGCCGGTCGACGCCGCTGGCTTCGGTCTCGGCGATGGTCAGCGGACCGGGCATCGGTAGCTTGTGCACGGTAAGCCGCCGTCCCCTGGCATCGGTGGCCGCCTCGAGAATCCCCAGGGCCTCGCGGGAGATGGCATGTTGCGGATCGCCATCGTCATCGGTCCAGGTCAGCGCCACTTCGCCGGGGGCGACGAAACAGCACAGGTTGTCGACGTGGCCGTCGGTCTCGTCCTGGAAACAGCCCCGCGGCAGCCAGATGATCTTTTCGACACCCAGGTAGGCGCGCAACAGCCATTCGATCTCGGACTTGTCGAGATCGGGGTTGCGATTGGGGTTGAGCAGGCACTCCTCGGTGGTGATCAGGGTCCCCTCGCCATCGACGTGGATGGCGCCCCCTTCGACCACCAGCGGGGTGATGAAGCGTTCGATACCGAGGACTTCGGCGATCTTCTGGCGGATGCGGCGGTCCTTGTCCCAGGGAAAGTAGAGCCCACCGTTGAGTCCGCCCCAGGCGTTGAATTCCCAGTCCACCATGGCCAGGCGACCATCCGGATGGGTCAGGAAGGTCGGCCCGACATCACGCATCCAGGCATCGTTGCTGGAAAGCTCGATCACTCGGATGTGGCTCGGCAACTGGTTGCGGGCGTTCTCGTACTGGTCGTCGTTGACGCCGACGAATACCGTCTCGCTCTCGGCGATGGCCCGGGCCACGGCGACGAACGCCGCCTGGGCCGGCTTGGCGCCATAGCGCCAGTTGTCGGGACGCTGCGGCCAGAGCATCCAGCAGGCGTCGTGCGGGGCGAACTCGGCAGGCATGGAAAAACCGAACTCGGCCGGGGTGGCGGTGCGACGCGCCGTCGCGATGTCTGTGTCGTTCATGACGAACCTCAAAGATAACCTGCGGCCAGAAATACCAGCGTGGCCAGGAAAGCGGCAAGAAGTGCATAGGGAAGCTGGGTCAGGGCATGAGCCATGGGCGTGCAGCCGCTACCCTGGGCCGACAGCACGGTCGAATCGCCGTAGAAACAGGCGTGGCTGCCGAAGGCGCTGGCCGAGATCAATGCGCCGATCACCAGCGGCATCTCGGCGTTGACGCTGCTCGCCAGCGGCAGCACGATCGGCATGGCCACGGCGAACAGCCCCCAGAACGAGCCGGTGGCGAAGGCCAGGAACGCCATGGTGACGAAGCTCACTGCCGGCAACAACTGAGCCGTCATCAGCGGTTGCAGCGTCTGGATCACGTATTCGGTGAGTCCCAGTCCGTCGTTGACTTCCTTGAGCGTGAAGCCGGCGACCAGCGTGCCCAACGGCATGAGCATCGACTTGAAGCCATCGAGTGCGGTATCGAAGGTGGCGTGAAAGCTCATCAGGCGCTGGCTGAAGATCAGTATCAGGGTCACGGCCAGGGCCACGATCACGCCGCGCAGTATGTCGATATCGAAATACCAGGTGAAGAAGATCAGGCTGGCAATGGGCAGCAGGAAGTTGAGCAGATGCGGGCGGCGCTGGCCTTTGTCCTCGGTCTCCAGGGCGTTTTCCTCGGCGCCGTCGGGCATTACCTGGCCGCCGCTGGCACGCCGTTCGGCCGTTTTCATGGGCCCGATGGCGGGAATCCAGCCCATCGCGACCAGCGGGACCACCGCGGCGGCGATCCAGGCATAGAACATGTAGGGGATCGATTCGATGTACAACCCCATGCCGTTGCCGGCCACGTCGTTGTCCTCGAGCAGCCCGGCGAAGAACACCGCCCAGGTGGAGAAGGGGACCAGGATGCAGATCGGCGCGGCGGTGGAGTCGACGATGTAGGCGAGCATCTCCCGCGAGACCTTGAAGCGGTCGGTGATCTTCTTCATCGAAGCGCTGATCGCCAGGGCATTGAGATAGTCGTCGACGAAGATGGCCAGACCGAGGAGCCAGGTGGTCAGCAGTCCCTGGCGCCGGCCGTGGATGCGACGCGTCATGACGTCGCCGAAGGTCAGCACGCCACCGGTACGCACCAGTAGCGCGATCAGGCTGCCGAACAGCCCGCAGACCAGGATGATCCAGGTCACGGTGCCGTTGCCGAGCACCGTGAGCAGCGTGTCGGAAGCCTGGGTCACCACACTTGTCGGATCGATCATCAACATGCCGACCAGGGCGCCGGTCATCAGCGACTCGATGGTGCGGCGGGTGACGATGGCCATGATCAGCACGATCAGGGTGGGAAACAGGCTCCAGAGTCCGTAAGTCTCCATGTGATCCTCTTTTGTGATTGTTGGTTCAACGCATGAGGGGGAGGTTTGAAGGGCCGTGATAGCGGCCCTTCATCGGTCACAGGTAGCCATCAGCGCGGAGTGTTGCGGTGGTCTTCGTCAGCGCCGCATCGAGGATCTCCACCACGCGGTCGACGGTGTCCCGCGTCCAGATCAGCGGTGGCGAGACGATGTTGAGATGGCCCACCGGGCGAATGATCAGACCAAGCTGCTGAGCCTCGAAGGCGACTCTGTCGCCCACCCGTGCCTCCACCGGGAAGAGCGCCTTGGTCTGCTTGTCGGCGACGTTCTCGAGACACATCATGAAATGGCCGCCGCGCACATCGCCCACCGTGGCGTGATGCGACAACGATGCCAGGCGTTCCTCGAGGTAGGGGCCCACCGCGCGGACGTTTTCGCAGATCCCCTCGCGCTCGATGATCTCGATGTTCTTGAGTGCCGCCGCGCAACTGACCGGATGCCCGGAATAGGTAAAGCCGGTGCTCAGCACGCCGCCCGGTCCCTGCGGCGTGGACAGCACGTCGTAGAGTGCGTCGGAGATCAGCGTCGCGCCCAGCGGTGCATAGCCGGAAGACAGTCCCTTGGCGCAGTTGATGATATCGGGCTGGGTCTCGTACACCGCCTCGGAGGCGAAGAAGTGCCCCAGGCGACCGAAACCGGTCACCACCTCGTCGGCGATGTACAGGATGTCGTTGGCGCGACACACCGCCTGCATGCGCTTGTGATAGTCCCTCGGTGCCACCAGCACGCCGCCGGCGCCCATGATCGGCTCGGCGATGAAGGCGGCGATGTTGTCGGCGCCGATCTCGGCGACGGTGTCCTCGAACTCCCGAACCAGGTGGTCGCAGTAGTCGGCTTCGGTCATCCCCTCGGGACGTCGGTAGCAGTTGGCCTCGCTGAGATGGGTGACCAGGTGATCGAGGGTATCGAAGTCCCAGTTGTTGCTGGCGATGCCGGTCAGGGTAGAGGCGAGATAGGTGGTGCCGTGGTAGGCGTTGTTGCGTGAAATGATGCGCTTCTTGGCCGGTTGGCCGAGGCGGTTGAAGTAGTAATGCACCAGGCGGATGGTGGCGTCGTTGGCCGTCGAGCCGCCGCAGCTGTAGAAGACGTGGTTGAGGTGCGCGGGGGCGAGTTCGGCCAGCCTGGCGGAAAGCTCGGCGGCCGGGGCATTGGACAGGTTGTTGAAGGTCGAGAAGTAGGCCATGCGCGTGGCCTGCTCGGCCATGGCTTGGCCGATCTCGGCGCGGCCGTGCCCGACGTTGACGCACCACAGCCCGGCGATGCCGTCGATGAAGCGATTGCCCTTGGCATCCTGGACGTAGATGCCGTCGCTGTCGGTGATCAGGTCGCAGCCTTCCTCATGAAAGGTGCTGAAGTCGGTGAAGGGGTGGATGAAGTGATCCTTGTCTTTCTGCCACAGCGCTTGGGCATCCTGAGTACGGGTCTCGGTGTTCATGATCTCGCCTCGCACGTTGCAAGCGGTCAGTGCCGCGATGAGTCGTCGTGATACGTCGTTGCGTTCGCAACGAGACTAGCGAGGAAGGGGTGGGCGGGAATATATCCTGATAGGGGTATATCGCAACGCCCCGGGAGCCGCCTAATGTGTTCCATGACCCAACTACCTGACAAGCACAAAGGGGAGACTTCATGGCGGTTTCCATTGATGGCCGACGGCTGTGGGACAGTCTGATGGCGATGGCCGAGATCGGCCCGACCGAAAACGGCGGCAGTTGTCGCCTGGCCTTGACCCCGGAAGATGCCGCCGGACGCCACCTGCTGCTCGACTGGTGCGAGGCGCTCGGTTGTACCTGGCAGGTCGATCGCGTCGGCAACCTCTTCATCCGCCGCGCCGGCAAGCGCGACGATCTCGCGCCGGTGGCCATGGGAAGTCATCTCGATACCCAGCCAAAGGGCGGTCGCTTCGACGGCATCCTCGGCGTTCTGGCCGGGCTCGAAGTGCTGCGCACACTCGCGGACCGCGGCATCGTTACCGAGCGGCCGCTGGTACTGGTGGTGTGGACCAACGAGGAAGGCAGCCGTTTCGCGCCGGCCATGGTCGCTTCCGGTACCTATGCCGGTGCGTTCAGCGTTGCGTCGACCCTGGCCCGTGAGGACCGCGACGGCGTGACGTTCGGCGAGGCGCTCGAGGCCTGCGGTTATGCCGGCGAATCGCCGGTCGGCGAGCCGCGTCTGGACAGCTTCTTCGAGCTGCACATCGAACAGGGCCCGGTGCTCGAGGAAGAAGGCAAGACCATCGGCGTGGTGACCGGTGTCCAGGGCATGCGCTGGTTCGACGTGACGATCGCGGGGCAGTCGGCCCATGCCGGCCCCACCCCCATGTGCTATCGCCGCGATGCTCTGGCCGCGGCGGCACGCTTGATCGACCGGCTGCAGGCCCATGCGCTGGCCGACGAAAGCGGTGACACCAAGGTGACCTGCGGCTGCCTGGAGATCGTGTCCGCGTCTCGCAATGTGGTGCCGGGTGACGTCAAGCTCACCATCGACCTGCGCCATGTGATAGAGAGCGAACTCGACGCCTTGCAAGCGTATTTCGAAGGGCTGCTCGGCGAAGTGGGCGAGGCCTGCGGCGTCACGATGACCCAGGAGCGGATCTGGGCCTCGCCGGTGGTCGAGTTCGCCCCCGAGTGCGTCGCGGCGGTGGAACGCGGCCCCCAAGAGCAGGGGCTGACATACCGTCGCATGATGAGCGGTGCCGGCCACGACGCCGTCTATGTGTCCCGGGTGGCGCCGACGGCCATGATCTTCGTGCCTTGCCGTGACGGCATCAGCCACAACGAGGCCGAATACGCCACGCCGGAAGACTGTGCCGCAGGCACGCAAGTGCTCTGCGATGCCATCCTTGAACGCGCCAATCGCGCAGCCTGACCCGAGGAGAACGACATGACTCACTCCCACGCCTCAACTCCCGAAACCCACGCTGATTGGCAGGCACTGGCTCAGCACTTGCGTGCAGACGGCCTCGAGGCGCGTGCCTATATCGATGACACCTTCGTCGATGCCGTCAGCGGCAATACCTTCACGACGCTCAATCCCGCCACCGGCGAGACGCTCGCCGAAGTGGCCAGTTGCGATGCCGATGACGCCGAGACAGCCGTCGCGGTGGCGCGGCGTGCCTTCGAGAGCGGCGCGTGGTCGCGTTCGTCACCGGGGGAGCGCAAGGCCGTGCTGCTGCGTCTGGCCGACCTGATGGAAGTACATCAGCATGAGCTGGCGCTGCTCGACAGCCTGGACATGGGCAAGCCGGTATCGAGTGCCATGGGCGACATGGCCGGTGCCATCGGCTGCATTCGTCACCATGCCGAATCCATCGACAAGCTCTATGGCGAAATCGCCCCCACCGGCGAGGACAGCCTGGGGCTGGTAATGCGCGAGCCGCTGGGCGTGGTGTCCTCCATCGTGCCCTGGAACTTTCCGCTGATGATGACGGCCTGGAAGATCGGCCCGGCGCTGGCGGCTGGCAACAGTGTCATCCTCAAGCCGTCGGAAAAATCACCGCTTTCGGCGTTGCGCCTCGCCCAGCTGACGCGCGAAGCCGGCTTGCCGCGCGGCGTTTTTCAGGTATTGCCCGGCTTCGGTCATACCGTGGGCAAGGCCTTGGCATTGTCCATGGGCGTCGATTGCCTGGCCTTTACCGGCTCCACCGGGGTCGGCAAGCAGTTGATGCAGTACGCCGGTCAGTCGAATCTCAAAAAGGTCTTTCTGGAGTGTGGCGGTAAGAGTCCGAATCTCGTCTTCGCCGACTGCAAGGACCTGGATCGTGTGGCCGAGCATGCCGCGGGGGCGATCTTCCACAACCAGGGCGAGGTGTGCATCGCCGGCTCGCGCCTGTTGGTCGAGAATTCGATTCGCGAGGTTTTCGTCGAGAAGGTGCTGGCCGCCGCCGAGTGCATGCAGCCCGGTGATCCGCTGGACCCGGCGAGCTTCATGGGGGCGATGGTCGATCAGACTCAGTACCAGCGTGTGCTCGACTACATCCGCCAGGGTGTCGAAGAAGGCGCGACGCTACGTGCCGGCGGCCAGGCGCTGGAAGTCCAAGGCGCCAATGGCCAGGGCTTGTTCATCGAACCGACGGTGTTCGATGGCATTACCGACGCCATGGCCATCGGTCGGGAAGAAATCTTCGGCCCGGTACTGACGGTGTTCGGCTTCGACACCGAGGAGGAGGCCGTGCGGCTGGCCAACGACAGCGACTACGGCCTGGCGGCGGGCCTGTGGAGTCAGGACATCGATCGCATCATGCGCGTCACCCGTCGGCTGCGCTCGGGCCAGGTCTTCGTCAACAACTGGGCCGATATGGATCAGACGGTACCTTTCGGCGGGGTCAAGCAGTCCGGCAACGGGCGCGACAAGTCCCACCATTCGCTGGAGGAATACTCCGATCTCAAGACCGTCTGGATGACGCTGACGCCTTCGACTTGAACGTCGCCACGAGGCCAGTGATGTACCACGATGCCAGGGGGCGCTGCGTTGCTGGCGCCTCCCGACATGACCGTCGTGGCCATCGAGGAAGAGAGGTAGGTCAGGCAAGGGGGCATGACGATGTGGTTGACGTCGGGCGCCGCCGGCGTTTACGGCTCCACCTGGCGTCGCGAGACCAGCGCCACGTGATCGAGGAAAAGCCGGAAGAGCTGCGACTGGCTGGAAACCTCGAGGCGCTGATAGAGATGCTTACGATGGACCTTGACGGTACCATCGCTGATGCCCAGTTCGCGGGCCGCCGATTTGGTGGAGTGCCCGGCCAGCAGCAGGCGCACGATGTCCCGTTCGCGTGCCGTCAGGCGTTCCCGCCCGAAGCTGTCGAAGGCTTCTGCCACTGGCTCCCGCTCGGCCAGGCACTGGTGAAAGCGATGTTCCTGCCGCTTCCAGTAATCCCTGAGCAGCACTTCCAGCACTGGCGATATATGGCGTAACGCCAGCATGTCCCGGCGGGTGATCCGTGGGGCATCGTCGCGAAACCCCAGTGACACTACCATGACGACGTCCGTGTCGACCCGGGCGAACAAGCCGATCTCGTCGCTGAGTCCCAGGGCGCGATAGTAGTGATGATAGTAGTCGCTGTTCTCGAAACGGTCCGGGGCCAGCTCGCGTAGCCGGTGTGCGCCACTCTCCAGCCCGTCATGGACGGCCTTGAAGAAAGGATCCAGCAGAAAGGCCTGGTTCAAATAGCGTTCGATGCCTTGTTGGCGCTGCGCTGGCGGGTAATTGTCGTGAATCAGCAGCGGTCGCCGTTGTCCTTTGTAGGTATTGATCAGGATGGTGTCGAAACCGACCAGCTCGCGCAGCGTCTGCTCCAGCAGAAGTGGAAAGCCGCTGCCGGCGACGCCTTGGAACAGGCGGGCCAGATGATGGTGCCAGGCCAGGCTGGCTGCGTTGGCGAGGTGGTCGGTCGGTGTCACGACAAAATAGCCTAGACCCTGAGCAGAAGGTGTTCGCGCTCCCAGGAGCTGATCACCTGGAAATACTCGCGGTGCTCAGCGCGCTTGACCGCCAGGTAACTGTTGGTGAAACGCTCGCCGAGTATCTCGGCCAGTGGTTGACACGCGCTCAGCATATCCAGCGCCGGGCGAATATCGTCAGGCAGCTTGTGGCCGCCGGACCAGGCCGATCCGATCATCGGCGGACGTGGCTCGAGCTGGCCGAGCATGCCGAGATAGCCACAGGCCAGCGAGGCGGCCATGACCAGGTAGGGATTGGCATCGGCCCCGGCCAGGCGATTCTCGACCCGAGTCGCCTCGGGCGTCGAGACCGGCACTCGCAGGCCCACGGTGCGGTTGTCGGTACCCCACTCGACGTTGGTCGGTGCCGAGCCACTGGTCTCGGTACGCATCAGCCGGCGGTAGGAGTTGACGTTGGGTGCCAGTAGCGGCATGGCCGACGGCAGGTAGTGTTGCAGTCCGCCGATGAATTGCTGGAACAGTCGGCTGGACTTGCCGTTTTCGCCAGTGAATAGATTATCACCGGATTCGGCGTCCAGCAGGCTCTGGTGGAGGTGCATCGAACTGCCTGGCTCGTTGGCCATCGGTTTGGCCATGAAGGTGGCATACATGCCGTGGCGCAGTGCCGTTTCACGCAGGGCGCGCTTGAACATCACCACTTGATCAGCCAGCTTGAGCGGATCGCCGTGCTGGAAATTGACTTCCATCTGCCCGGCACCTTCCTCGTGGATCAGGGTGTCCAGATCGAGGTCCATGGCGTCGCAGTAGTCGTACATCTCCTCGAAAAGGGGGTCGAACTCGTTGACCGCATCGATGGAGAACGATTGGCGACTGCTTTCCTGGCGGCCATTGCGGCCGATAGGCGGCTCCAGGGGGTAGTCGGAGTCGGTATTGGTCTTGACCAGAAAGAACTCGACTTCCGGAGCGACGACCGGCTTCCAGCCGCGCGCTTCGTAGAAAGAGAGCACGCGTTTGAGCACGTGACGTGGAGAGAGCTCCACCGGTTCTCCGGTCAGATAGTGGCAATCGTGGATGATCTGCGCCGTGGCATCATCGGCCCAGGGCACCAGGAAGATGGCATTGGGATCGGGGACCAGCTCCATGTCCCGCTCGGCCGGGTTCCAGAAGTGGATGTCATCGTCGTCGGGATAGCCGCCGGTGACGGTCTGGATGAAGATCGAGTCCGGCAGTCGTGGACGACCGCCACCTAGATACTTGCCTGCGGGCATGATCTTGCCCTTGAGAATGCCGGTGAGATCGGTGACCAGGCACTCGACCTCGGTAATGCCGTGAGTCTGGAACCAGTCGTTGAAATGGGGGTGTTCCTGGCGGTTACTCATGGGGTTTCCTTGCTCTGCAAATGAGACCCCGACCGCGTGGTCGGGGCCCGTTGTCTCAGCGTGCCTGAACTTCTGACCACAACTGTTGGAAGATCTGCAGTTGCTCGCCCTCGAGACTGGGCGTGAAATGCAGCCGCTTCATGTCTTCTTCCGATGGCTGAATCGGGGGTTGGGTCAGTATCTCGTCGAGATAGGGCTGAGCCGCCGCATTGGGGCTGGCGTAGTAGTTGTAATTGGAGAGCTGCGCGCCGATCTTGGCATCGAGGATGAAGTTGATGAACTTGTGTGCCAGGTCAGGATTGGGCGCCTTGGAAGGGATCAGCATGGTATCGACCCACATCTCGGTGCCTTCGTCGGGAATCATGAACTCGATGTTCTTGAAAGCTTCCGGGTTTTCCTGGCGGTAGAACAGGTAGTCACCGTTGTAGCTCATGGCGACGTGCGTCACGCCGCGCGAGAGTTGCTGCAGGCTCGGGGTGCCGTCGACGAAGCCACTGAAATTGTTGCGATTCTTGGTCTCGATGAGCAGCCTGGCGGCTTCCTTCCAGGCCTGGGTGTCGGTGCAGTCATAGCCGTGGCCCAGATAGGCGCAGGCGCCGCCCATGCTCACCTGCCCATCGCCCATCAGTGCGAAGGGGAAGCTCGGGTTGACCTCGGGATCGAACATCAGCGACCAGCTCTTGGGCGCGTCGGGGAATGTCTCGGTGTTGTACACCAGGCCGGTCACGCCCCATTGGTAGGGGGCCGAATAGGCGCTCTGGGGGTCATAGCTGGGGTTCTTGAACTGCTCCATGACATTGTCCAAGTTGGGAATCTTGGACTTGTCGAGCTTCTGTACCATGCCGGTCTCGATCAGCCGTGGCACGTAGTAGTTGGACGGCACGATGATATCGTATTGTGAGACCCCGCCAGCATTGAGTTTGGCGAACATCTCGGGGAGCGAGTTGTAGTAGTTTTGCACCACCTCGGCATCGTATTTCTCCTCGAAGGCCGTGATGATGGCCGGGTCCATGTACTGGGTCCAGTTGAACAGGTACAGCTTGTTGTCTTCCTGGGCCTGAACGCCGCCGGCGAGCAATAGGCTCCCGAGTGCAGCGGCGATCCTTGTGGTCATTGTTCTCATCGTTTCGCTCTCCTTGGGTGCTACATTTCGTTGGTGCTACATCGTTTTGACAGGACGCGCCTAACGGCGGCCCTGCCGGTTGAACAGCATGCTGAGTACCGCGGCCAGGGCCACTGCACCGATCATCAGGGTGGCGATCGCGTTGATCTCGGGCGTCACCCCTTTCTTGATGGCGCTCCAGATGTAGATCGGCAAGGTGGCGCTCTCCGGTCCGGCGGTGAAGAAACTGATCACGAAGTCGTCGATCGACAGTGTAAACGACAGGAAAAAGGCGGAAATCAACGCCGGCTTGATGGTCGGCACCATGAAGTGCACCACGCGCTTGAGCGGCGACGCATAGAGGTCCTTGGCGGCTTCGAACAGCGTCGGGTCGAGGCCCACGAAGCGCGAGTAGACGATCAGCGCCACGAAGGGAATCTGGAACGTCACATGCGCGATGATCATGGTGCCAAGTCCGGGTTGCAGCAGACCGGTCCAGGCGTGGATCTGTACGAAAAAGGCCATCTCGGAGATGCCGAAGACGATATCCGGCAGCACGATCGGCAGGTAGATCAGCACGATCAGCCAGCCCAGCTTGCGGTGGCGATGGCGATACATCCCGTAGCCGATCAAGCAACCGATGACCAGTGCCACGATCGAGGAACTGACCGCTAGCACCAGGCTGTTGCCGAAGGCATTGATGATTTGCTCGTTGTCGAACAGACGGCGATACCAGGCCAGCGAAAAGCGTTCGAAAATGGCCGTGCTGTTGGCCGAATTGAAGGAAAACAGCACGATCACGAAGAGCGGCACGTAGAGGAAGAACAATGTCACCCACCAGATGCCGGCGAGGCCGCGCGTAAGCGTTCGTTTTCTCATATCACCACCTCTTCACCGCCGCCCAGGCGCTTGCCGATGCGCCGCATGGCGAACAGGCCGATGAAGGTCGCGATCAACATCAAGATCGCCCCGGCGGCGCCCAGCGGCCAATTGGAACTCTCGGCGAACTGGTTGGCGACCAGGTTGCCGAGCATCATGCCCTTGCCGCCGCCAAGCAGCTCGGGAATCACGTACATGCCGAAGGCCGGGATCGCCACCAGCACCGTGCCGGCCAGAAGCCCGGGCAGCGTCTGCGGGAAGACGGCGTGCCAGAAGGCTCGAATCGGGTTGGCATACAGATCCTGAGCGGCTTCTACCTGGGCGGTGTCGAGTTTTTCGAAGGCAGCGTAGAGCGGCAGCACCATGAACGGCAGGAAGTTATAGACGAGCCCCAGGGTGACCGCGAAGTTGGAGGGATACAGGCCCATATGGGGACCGATCAGGCCCAGTGCATCGGCGAGATCGGAAAGCGGTGTGCCGGGTGCCAACAAGTTCATCCAGCCGAAGGCGCGAATGACCTGATTGGTCCATGATGGCACGACGACCAGCAGCAGCAGGATCGGCCGCCACTTCTCGCGGCAGGTCGTGATGTAGTAGGCCACGGGGTAGGCAATGATCACCACCAGTGCCGTCGACACCAGGGTCTGCCAAAGCGAACGTAGCAGGGTGTAGAGGTTGCCCGGGCTCCAGCCTAGAAAGCCGAAGCCGGCCAGGCGCTCGAAGGAGGCCAGTGACAAAGGCATCTGCGGCAGGCCATAGGGGCCGTTGGTCATGAAGGCCACGCCCATCAGGTACGCGCTGGGCAACACCAGGAAGATGAAGATCCATACCGCGCCGGGTGCCACGCTGAACAGCAGGTGCCGGGTTTCGCTGACTACCGCCCGGCGTCGCCATGCCATGGGGGATGATTGCAGCATATCGCTTCTCCTTAGGCCGCGACGCGAACCAGATCTTCCGGGCAGACGCTGATCGTCACTCGGTCGCCGATGTTGTGCATGCGTTGGCCGAGATTGCTGGCCACCGCCATCAGTGATCGGCCGTTGACGGTCAGGCGGTATTCGATGCGGCTGCCGCGATAGAGCCGTTCCGCGACCGTACCCTGCAGCCGGTTGTAGCCCTCGGGGATCTCGCCGTCGAGCTCCAGAGTCTCCGGACGGATCAACAGCCAGCCGTCCTGAGCGTCGCGTTGCTCGGCGGGATCGAGCCGCAGCCGGCCCAGCTCGGTGTCCACCCAATCGTCCTCGGCGGCGCTGATGGCAAACAGGTTGTCATGGCCCATGAAGTGGGCCACGAAGGCGTTGACGGGGTGCTCGTAGACCTCGTCGGGGGTCCCTACCTGCTGAATGGTGCCGCCATTGAGCACGGCGATGCGATCGGACATGACCATCGCTTCCTGCTGATCGTGGGTCACGAACACGAAGGTCATGCCGAGTCGCTTCTGTACCCGCAGTAGTTCCACCTGAAGTTGGCTGCGCAGCCCGGCGTCCAGTGCCGAGAGTGGCTCGTCGAGCAGCAGCACATCGGGCTCGCAGATCAGTGCCCGCGCCAATGCGATGCGCTGGCGCTGTCCCCCCGAGAGCTGGTCGACATGGCGATCGACAAGGTCACCGAGCTTGATGAATTCAGCGATTTCGTCGACCTTGGCCTGGCGTTCGGCGGTTTTCATGCCGCGCATCTTGAGACCGAAGGCCAGGTTTTCGCGGACCGACAGATGTGGGAAGAGCGCATAGGACTGGAAGACGGTATTGACGCTGCGTTGATGAGGGGGCACTTCGGTGATGTTCTTGCCACCCACTACCAGCGACCCGGCCTCCGGTTCTTCAAGGCCGGCGAGGATGCGCAGCAGGGTGGTCTTGCCGCAGCCGGATGGCCCCAGCAGGGTAAAGAATTCGCCGGCCCGGATGTTCAGGTCGACCCCGTCGAGTGCCACGGTATCGCGCCCGAAGCGCTTGTGCAGTCCCTGCATCTCGATCGAAGACGCCTTGCGATTCGCCCCGTCGCGTTCACCCGTGGTCGGGTGAGCGCTCGAGTGGTCGGCAATCTCCGCCGTCATGTTCTCGCTCATGGGGATACCCCTTTTCTTGTTGATGGCCTCAGAGCCGGTCGCGAAGTTTGTAGAAATGAGTCGCCAGCACCAGCAGCGGCTTGCGTAGAGCACGACCGCCCGGGAACTGACGGTGCGGTATGGCGGCGAAGACATCGAAGCGTTCACTTTGGCCGGCGATGGTCTCGGCCATCAGCTTGCCGGCCAGTCCTGCCATGGCCATACCGTGGCCGGAATAGCCTTGGGCATAGTAGAAATTATCGTCTAGACGGCCGAAATCGGGAGCCCGGTTGAGAGTAATCGCGACATCGCCCCCCCAGCGGTACTCGATGGGCAAGCCGTTGAGAACAGGGAATAGCCGGGCGATCTTGGCATCCATGCGTGCCTGGAGTCGCGGTGGCTCGCGGCCATCGTAGCTGACCTCGCCACCGTAAATCAGGCGTCGGTCGGCGCTGAGGCGATAATAGTCGAGGACAAAGTTGGCGTCGGCCAGGGCATCGTTCTGCGGCAGTACCTCTGCTGCCTGTGCCTCGCTTAACGGTGCGGTGGCGATCATATAGTTAGCGGCCCGCATGGTGCGGCCGGAGAGTTCCGGGACCAGGTCGCCGTGATAGGCATTGGTGGCCAGCACCACGAAGTCCGCCGTTACGTGTCCTCGCTCGGTGGTGACCGTGGCAGGATGGCCGCGCTGGATCGTGCGCGCGGCGCTATGGGCATGCACGCGTACTCCGGCACGCTGTGCCGCGCGGGCCAGGCCCAGCGTATAGTTGAGTGGATGAAGATGGCCGCCTTCGCGGTCGTATAGGGCCGCCGGGTAGGCATCGGTGACGACATGCTCGCGCAGGGGGGCGCCTTGCAACCACTCGAGCGCCTCGTAGCCGTAATCACGCGCCATCTGCTCGTGGAAGGCTGCGAGCTCCTTGACGTGACGGGGCTTGACCGCCGCGTGCAGGTAGCCCCAGGCCAGTTCGCAGGGAATGGCATGACGCTCGATCAACGAGGCGGTCAGGCGCACCGCCTCGCGACTCATTTCCCATATCTCGCGGGCACGGGACAACCCGAGGGCCTGCTGGATGGTGGTGATGTCGGTCCCCAGCCCCGGCAGGATCTGTCCACCGCTGCGTCCGGAGGCCCCATGACCAATGTCGCCGGCTTCGAGCAATACCACCGAATAGCCAAGCTCGGCCAAGTGCAGGGCCGTCGAGCAGCCGGTGACCCCACCGCCGATCACGCAAACATCAGCCCGGGTATCGCCTTCCAGCGGCTGAGTGGGGGCTAATTCCACGGCGATGGAGGCTCGGTACCACGAAGCGGGTGTGTTGGAGTCGGCACTGCACATAGATTTCATCCGGTTATTTTGTAGAATTATTCATGCGAATATTGAGAAATGCTTTCGTTGTCCATTGCGTTAGTGACCGGTCTTAAAGAATCACACTCCGAGCTTATCGCGCAGGTTGTAGTACCAGGCACCCAGGGTGGTCAGCGGAATTCGCATCCCGCGTCCTCCGGGGAACGAGCGCTGAGGTAATTGAGCGAAAATATCGAAGCGTTCCGCCTGCCCCTGAATCGCGTCACTGATCACTTTGCCCGCCAAGTGGGTGCAGGTGATGCCATGGCCGCTATACCCTTGCGCGTAGTAGATGTTCGTCCCTATGCGCCCGAACTGGGGCAACCGGGTCAGCGTCAACAGGAAATTACCGGTCCAGGCAAAGTCCACTTTCACGTCTTTCAGCTCTGGGAACGTCTTGAGCATCTTCGGCATTATTAGCGCTTCGACTTTTTCCGGCTCGCGGGCGCCGTAGGTGACGCCGCCGCCATAGATCATTCGCCCATCGCCGGACAGGCGGAAATAGTCAAGAAGGTAATTGCCGTCCTCGACGCAGTTGTCTTTGGGAAGCAAACGTCGCTGCACATCGTTCGGTAGGGGAGCGGTGGCGATGATCTGGGTACCGCACGGGATGGCCTTGGATTCCAGTGTTGGCAGTAGTCCATTGAGGTAGGCGTTGCCGGCAATCAGGACGTAGTCTGCTTCAACGCTGCCTTCCTCGGTATGGACGACCGGTTTGTCGCCTTCATCAACCCGCAGTGCCGTCGAGTTTTCGTAGATGGTTCCGCCCAGGGATTCCAGAGCGGCGGCTTCACCGAGTACCAGGTTCAGTGGGTGAAAATGCCCACCGCTATGATCGATCAGGCCGCCTGCATAGCGTTTGCTCCCTACGTATTGCTGGATGGCATGTTCGTCGAGCAGCTCCAATTGTTCATGGCCGTGGCTTTCCCAGAGTCTCTTTTTCGCGACCAGCTCATCGAACTGCTTGCCGTTGCAAGCGGCGAAAATACCGCCTTCCTTCAAGTCACATTGGATATCATATTCTTTGACGAAACGACGCAGGATACGCCCTCCCTCGAAGGCCATCCGACCCATTTCGGCACCCACCTCTTGACCGTAATGGTGCTCGATAAAGTCGATATCGCGACTGTAACTGTTGACTATCTGGCCGCCGTTACGTCCGGACGCGCCGAAACCGATACGGTTGCTTTCCAGGATGACGACGGTGTAGCCCTTCTCGGCCATGTGAAGGGCTGTAGACATGCCGGTAAAGCCAGCGCCGACGATGCAGATGTCCGCCTTTACGTGCCCCTGAAGGGCCGGACGTACGCGCTTGTCATTGGCGGACGCCGCGTAATAGGAATGAGGATGAGACGTTGCCTGCACGGTTTGCTCCCGAACCATCGTTGTATCGACCAGCTTTGGTTAAATGTTGGCCTTTTGAGTCTTAGCTTGAGATAACGTTACGAAGGAGGCCCAACCTTGTGCTATACCCCCTCGGGTATATTTTACGAGCAGTCATGCGAAGGCCCCCGAGTTTCTCAGCAGAAGAGAAAGTGTCATTTATCACGTCATGCCTGAACGTGAAAGTCCGCACTGGCATCTTTCATGGACGGCTAAATAAATAATCGCTTGCATGAATGGGGTTTCATGAGGCGCCATGGCGGTATAACGAATCCGCCATCTTCGATATAGGATCACTAATGGCTCGCGCTCCCTTCGAACTTGCCGGTACGCGTATTCCGCCCGGCAGCCGGGCACAAATCGATGTCCCGGTGGCCAAGCTGTACACCCATGCACCCTTGCATATTCCTGTCGAGGTCGTGCATGGCCGTCGACCGGGGCCGGTGCTGCTGGTGTGCGGCGCCATCCACGGTGACGAGATCAATGGCGTCGAGATCGTGCGCCGCACGTTGCGGCTGGCATCGCTATCGCGCTTGCGGGGTACGCTGATTGCGGTCCCGATCGTCAATGTCTTCGGTTTCGTGCAGCAGACACGTTATCTGCCTGACCGGCGTGACTTGAATCGCTGTTTTCCGGGCAGCGAGGTCGGCTCGCTGGGCTCGCGCGTCGCGTCGCTGTTTCGCGAGCAGATCGTCGAGCTGGCGACGCACATCGTCGATCTACATACCGGCGCCATTCATCGCACCAACCTTCCGCAGGTGCGGGCACAACTCCAGGCGCGACCCGAGACACAGGCCATGGCCGAGGCGTTTGGGGTCCCGGTGATTCTCAATGCCGAGCTGCGCGAAGGGAGCCTACGGGAATATGCGCAGTCACGCGATGTGCCGGTTCTCACCTATGAAGCTGGCGAGGCGTTGCGTTTCGACGAGTGGGCGATCGCGCCGGGTGTGAGAGGCGTGCAGCGGGTCATGCGTTTGCTGGGCATGCTGCCTGCCGACCGGCGTCGGCATGCGCCTGCCGTGGCGGAAGTCGCCAATGGTTCGAGCTGGGCGCGCTCGCCCATCGATGGCATTCTACGGCCCCGTGCCCGGCTGGGCACGCGGGTGGCACGGGGCGATGTGCTGGGGCGCGTTGCCGATCCGTTCGGTAACGCCGAGCAGGAGGTGCTCGCCAACGCCGACGGTATCATTATCGGCATGAGCAACTTGCCCTTGGCCAACGAGGGCGAAGCGTTGTTTCATGTGGCGCGCTTCGATGAAATCGAAGAAGCCGAGAACGCCGTCGAAACCTTTCATTCCGATTTCGAGACGCGCCAGGAGCTATAGCGTTGGCTCAGGCAACGGCGTTGATGGGCTGTGGCTCACGTACCTTGGCCAGTGCCTCGTCGAACACTTCGAGTCCGGCGCCGTCGCGGTGGGCATTCTCCGACAGATGCCGCCGAAACTGACGTCCGCCGGGGCAGCCCTGAAACAGGCCGAGCAGGTGTCGGGTGATGTGGTTCAGCTTGGCACCCGCCGCCAAACGCTCGGCGATGTAGGGACGGAAAGCGCGTGCGGCTGCATGGCGGCTGCTCGTGGGCGAGGCACTGTCGTAGATGGCGGCATCCACGCCGGCCAGTAGCCAGGGGTTCTGATATGCCTCACGCCCGATCATCACGCTATCGACGACATCGAGATGTGCCTGGCATGCGTCCAGTGTCTTGATGCCGCCGTTGATGCCGATATGAAGATCGGGATGCTGTCCCTTGAGACGATGCACACGTGAATAATTGAGCGGCGGTACGTCGCGATTTTCCTTGGGCGAAAGCCCTTCCAGCCAGGCCTTGCGGGCATGCACGATGAATACCCTGCAGCCGGCATCGGCGACGCGTTCGATGAAGCGCGCCAGATCGGCGTCCTCGTCCTGCTCGTCGATGCCGATGCGGCACTTGACCGTGACCGGGATCGAGACCGCTGCCTGCATGGCGCTGACTGCCGCGGCCACCTTATCCGGATGTTCCATCAGGCAGGCGCCGATCAGGTTGTTCTGCACCCGGTCGCTGGGGCAGCCGACATTCAGGTTGACCTCGTCGTAGCCCCATTCCTCGGCGATGGCGGCGCATTCCGCCAGTGCAGCAGGATCGCTGCCGCCGAGTTGCAACGCCAACGGATGCTCGACATCGCTATGTCCCAGAAAGCGTTCGCGTGGCGAGCCGTGCAGAATCGCCCCGGTCGTCACCATCTCGGTATAGAGCAGCGCTTCACGCGTCAGCGTGCGAGCGAAGGCGCGGTAGTCGCGGGTCGTCCAATCCATCATCGGGGCCACGGAAAATCGGCGGGCCCGCGCTAGCGAGTCTTGCGCTGATTTTTCAACCACTTATGGCCTCCTGTGCATGAAATTGACGGACAATGATACGCGGGTAATGGTCGCGTATTGTACGTCATACGGATGGCTCGGCAATATCGCTGAGACGAGTTCGCCGGCGCCCGTGCGAGTAGAGGACCCTGAGGCGATTCGCGTTACATTCTGGAACATGAAATCGGCGTTGTTTGATGCAGATTATTTTTACTGCGGGAGGTCTTCTGCCATGGTGATGTCGTCCGCCACGGAAGGGCGGAGGGCAAGGAAGCTAGGTAGAAAGGACGCCTAGGTAGGCATGGAGGCACGGACAGGACGTTCGTGATGACTGCAAGGAAAGGCAGATTTGTATAAAAGCCCGGCCAGTATTGGTCGGGCTTTTTTTGTCTCAGGGAGACTGGCGACGCTGGTCTCTGAGTTCGCGTTGCGAGTCTTCCAGACGGCGCTGAGAACGTTCGAGTTGACGCTCTTGCTGCAGGCGCTCATCGAAGCGCTCACGGCGACGTTCGCTGTGGTCCAGGGAGTGGCGACGTTCGATGATGGTGGCGCGGTCGCTGCTGATATCGCGTTGCAATTTATTGCGTTGTCGACTGTCGCTGAGCGAGTCGCTCTGGTCTGGGGCATCGGCCAGTACTGGCCATGTCAGCACGCAGAGTGTTACCAGCAATATGGCTTTTACCATGAGGCCTCCTAACGATGAGGGTATTCGTCAGTATGGACCATGGTGTGTCGTTGGGGATTCCCCCGGACGATCGGAGGTGTTTAGAACGGGACCTCCCCATGACATTGTTGCCAACGCGCCTGAAGGCGTCCTGTGATGTGAAAGGGAAGCGGCTTATTCGAGTCGACGATGGTGTGGTGCGTATCGTCACCGATTCGCAACGTCCCCGGTGCCAACTGGCTCAAATGCTGGATAGTCAGCGCATGGCGCCACTCGAGTAGGTAAAGTCCTTCCCATTGAAAGTGCGAGGTGGGAAGAATGGCGGCGATATCGCCCTTCTCGAGATAAGCGAACGTCTCGCCTGCGGCTGGTGTCACCAAGAAGCACTCGCGAACGAGGGCGTCGATGGCGGAGCCCGAGGCCGCTAGAGGCGTCGCGAGCGTGTGAGCTTTCCAGGGTACTGGAGGCGTGGCATGTAATGTCAAAAGGCGTACGTCGCCGGTCACTTCTTCAGCGCTGCGTTGAGAAGCGACGCTGGTGGCGTCCTCGAGTAATCGTTCGAGGGGACAATTCAGTGCCTCGGTCAGTGCGATGAGCCGCTCGTGTCCGACTTGCTTGATCGTGCCGGATTCCCAATAGGAAATCGTGACGTCCGATACGCCGACACGTCTAGCCAAGGCAGCCTTGCTCAAGCCGGCATCTATCCTTAGCTGCTTGATCCGGGGTCCCAATGCGTCCATGTAAAGATCTCGCCATAAGGTGAACGCGTTAGCATATCCAGCCAATGCCAAAGTATGTTTCGGGTTGAGGCATTGTCGATATTTTAGGGTTTTCCTCTAATCGGCTGTCTGGTCAGCGATAAAAAACACGCATGTCCCCATCAGGTTGACTGTCCGCTCCGAGGGAAGGTGACAATAGGCGAACAGGCGCTAACTGCTCCGTGTAGAAGGCACATGGCGTAAGGAAAAGACTTTTTACTGAAGGCACCACGCCGCATCCTTGGGCCAGAAACCATCGTGCGCCGGTAGCGTGCGTGTGGCAATCTTTTAGGGTTTACCTCTAAGCGGCTGCCTCGTCCGCGATAAAAAAGCACGCACGTGGCCAGAGCGACATCACGTTGATCGCTCGCTCCGCAAGGGGGAGGGGGTAAGAATAGGCGAAAAGGCGCCAGCCGCTCCGAAGAGCAGGCACATGGCGCAAAGAAAAAGCTTTTTCACTGAAGGCGCCACCCAGCGCCCTTGGGCCAGAAGCCATCGTGCGCCGGTAGCGTGCGCGTGGCAATTCCGCTGAGAAAAGGCCACGCATGCCGGGAGCGATAGATCGCTTGCCCGAGCGCGATCAGTATAGGCAGTCGGTCTTTGCGTAATAAGAGGGTACAATCGAAAACTAGTGTTTCTGTTTTGGAAACTGGTATGTCGGAGTATCTTTACCGTGACGACACTGGATGCATTGCGTGTCTTCGTCGAGGTCGTGCGTGCGGGCAGTTTTACTGCAGCGGCGCGGCGTCTGAGTATTTCCAAGTCGCTGGCGTCCAAGCGCGTGGCGGCGCTCGAGGATGAGTTGAGTGTCAGTCTCCTCAATCGCTCGACGCGCTCGCTGCGTCTCACGGAAGCTGGACAGATCTATTACGAGCATGGGCTGCGGGTCATCGAAGAGCTGCAGACGGCCGAGGCCCAGGTACAGTCGGTGACGTCGCAACCGCGAGGACAACTCAAGGTCAGTGCCCAAGTGAGCTTCGGGTTCATGTATTTGGCGGCGCCGACCACCGCCTTCATGCGCCGCTATCCCGAGATGTCGGTGGAAATCCTGCTCGAGGATCAGCGTTTCGAGCCCATCGACGAATCCGTGGACCTGGCCATTCGCATGGGGCCGATGCCGCCATCGAGCCTGGTATCGCGTCCGCTTTGCAAAGTGGTCTATGGCTTGTATGCCGCGCCGGATTATTTGGCGCGCGTGGGTCGGCCGTTGCATCCTAAAGATATCGCCGATTTCGACACGGTGTTCTACGGCAATTACGATCTCGGCGCCCACTGGCGCTTTTCGCTCAATGGCCAACCGTTGGATATCGAGCCCAATTCGCGTCTGGTGATCAATAACCTGCTGGGTGTGGTCGAGGCCGCGAAGGCGGGATTCGGCTTGGCTTATCTGCCGACGTTCGCGGCACGCGCGGCGGTGGAGGAGGGGCAACTGACACCGCTCTTGCAACCGTATTGGAACGAACATGGCAGTATGTTGGTGCTGTTCCGCTCGCGTAAGTACCTTCCCGACAAGACGCGGGCCTATTTGGATTTCATCACCGACTGGTTTCGCGAGCACCTGGCGTTGTGATGCCTTGCGTTACATCGAGCTTCGATCTCGTCGGGCGTTTGGCCCGGTGGTGCTGATGCCGGATAGGCGCATGCGTATAATGGTGCCATCGTCAATCACCAATGATCGGGAATTCCATGACCGTACGTACGCGTATCGCACCGTCGCCCACCGGCGATCCCCATGTCGGCACGGCCTATATCGCACTGTTCAACCTATGCTTCGCGCGTCAGCACGGTGGTCAGTTTATCCTGCGCATCGAGGATACGGATCGGGTGCGCTCGACGGCCGAGTCGGAGCAGATGATTCTCGACTCGCTGCGCTGGCTGGGCCTGGAATGGGATGAAGGTCCTGACGTGGGCGGCCCGCATGGGCCTTATCGCCAAAGTGAGCGGGGCGCTATCTACGCGCAATACGCGCAGCAGTTGCTCGACGCGGGGCATGCGTTCAAGTGTTACCGGACCAGCGAGGAGCTCGACGAACTGCGCGAAGCGCGCAAGGCGGCAGGTCTGCACTTAGCACTCAAACCCGCCGATCTAGCGCTTGCCGATGAAGAAGTGGCGCGTCGTGAGCGTGAGCAGTGGCCTTATGTGGTGCGCATGAAAGTACCTGGGGAGGGCAGTTGCGTGGTCAGCGACATGCTGCGTGGCGAGATTGAAGTCGATTGGGCGCAGGTCGACGCCCAGATCCTGCTCAAGTCCGACGGCATGCCGACGTATCACTTGGCCAACGTCGTCGACGACCACTTGATGGGCATCACGCATGTCATGCGCGGAGAGGAGTGGATCAACTCTGCGCCCAAGCACAAGCTCCTGTATGAATATTTCGACTGGCCGATGCCGACACTGTGTCATATGCCTTTGTTGCGCAATCCGGACAAGTCGAAACTTTCCAAGCGCAAGAACCCGACGTCGATCAACTATTATCGCCGCATGGGCTTTTTGCCGCAGGCGGTGACCAACTACCTGGGCCGCATGGGCTGGTCGATGCCCGACGACCGCGAGAAGTTCACCCTCGACGAGATGATGGCGAACTTCGATATCCAGCGTGTGTCGCTGGGTGGGCCCGTGTTCGATCTGGAGAAACTTACCTGGCTCAACGGCGTCTATATTCGCGAGGATCTGGATGATGCGTCCCTGCTGCAGGCGTTGCGTGAGTGGGCTTTTAACGAGGACTATGTCAGCCAGATCCTGCCGCAGGTGCGTCCGCGCATCTCGACGCTGTCCGATGTCATGCCGTTGGCCGGGCATTTCTTTTCCGGCGTCCCGCCGCTCGAGGCGTCCAGCTTCGACGGCATCAAACTGGAGCATGAAACGCTGCTCAAGTTGCTGCAATTCCTGACCTGGCGTCTCGAAGGCGTCTCGCGCTGGGAAAAGGATGCGCTGCTCGAGGAAGTCAAGGCGCTGGCCGAGGCCTTCGACATGAAGATGAAGGCCTTTCTGGCGCCGGTTTTCATCGCGGTGACGGGGAGCGCGACATCGACCTCGGTGTTGGATGCCATGGCCATTCTGGGGTCGGACATGACGCGCGCACGGTTGCGTCATGCCATCGAGGTGCTCGGCGGCGTCTCCAAGAAGCAGGCCAAGCGCTTCGAGAAGGAATATCGGCAGCTGTAAGCTCCAGGGCTTCGCTCGGAGCTGGAAGAGCGGCGCTGCGCGCCTGGAAGAAGGTAGAACGCTGCTACGCAGCTTGAAGCGGGAAGAAAGCGCCAGGTACGGCATTCCTTCTTCCTTCTTCCTGAAAAGTGTTGACGTGGGAGGGGCCGGTCGGTACTATGCGCACCGTCTTGAGGCACGGGGCCTTAGCTCAGTTGGGAGAGCGCAACACTGGCAGTGTTGAGGTCAGCGGTTCGAACCCGCTAGGCTCCACCACGCATCAAGACAATGCGTCCCATTCGTCTAGTGGTCCAGGACACCGCCCTTTCACGGCGGTAACAGGGGTTCGAACCCCCTATGGGACGCCACTTTCCCCCGTCAATGCTGTCGACACCGAGACGCGAAAGCGTCTTTTTTGTCTCTGCTTGTTGTTCGCCTTTAGACGTTTTTATACGTTTTTCCTCTTGACACCTCTGTGACTTTGTCCACTGCGGTGTTGCCTGCCGTTTCGCATTGTGCATAACGCCTCATGAGGCCTGTCATACTGCGCGTTATAGAAAAATTTTATGTTTTTCAATCACTTATGAAAGGTTAAAAATTAACCGATTTGAGCGTAACCGCCTTGTCATGGTGTTTCTGGCGGACTGCCTAGAGGTTTTGAACAGGTTTATCCACAGAAAGTGTGGAAAACGCTTGGCGGTGTCGGAGGCACTGCGCCAGGCAGAACGATGAGGGGCGGGGAAATGTCAACGCGACGCTCTCAAACGCAACGGACCGCCTTCAAGGCGGTCCGCGGTGTACGATCCATTCGAGTCGTTCAGCTACGCTCGCTGTCTTGACGCACAGATTACTCGTTGGGGTAGTCACGCTGGGGGTGGCCGATATAAAGCTGACGCGGGCGACTGATGCGGTAACTGCCGCTGATCATCTCGTTCCAGTGGGAGGTCCAGCCAATCGTGCGAGCCATGGCGAAGATGACGGTGAACATGTTGGTCGGGATGCCGATCGCCTTGAGGATGATGCCGGAGTAGAAGTCGACGTTCGGGTAGAGCTTGCGCTCGATGAAGTAGTCGTCTTCCAGGGCGATTTGCT
Source organism: Chromohalobacter marismortui (assembly GCF_004364315.1). Lineage (GTDB taxonomy): Bacteria > Pseudomonadota > Gammaproteobacteria > Pseudomonadales > Halomonadaceae > Chromohalobacter > Chromohalobacter marismortui. Next base: position 124,099 of record NZ_SOBR01000001.1, read on the forward strand.
CGAGTCGCTTGGCGATCTTGAGCTTTGGATCGTCGGCCATGCCGAGTTCGCCCAGCACCTCGTCACAGGTTTCCTTCATGACCTTGGCGCGCGGGTCGAAATTGCGATAGACGCGGTGGCCAAAGCCCATCAGCTTGAATGGATCATCCTTATCCTTGGCACGGTCGATGAAGCGCTGGATGTTCTCCTCGGATTCATCACCGATCTCGTCGAGCATATTCAGCACGGCTTCGTTGGCGCCGCCGTGCGCCGGTCCCCAGAGTGCGGCGATGCCGGCGCTGATGCAGGCGAAGGGGTTGGCGCCCGTGGAGCCGGCCAGGCGCACCGTGGAGGTGGAGGCGTTCTGCTCATGATCGGCATGCAGCATGAAGATCCGGTCCATGGCTTTGGCGAAAACCGGGTTCACCTCGTAGCTTTCACAGGGGTTGCCGAACATCATGTAGAGGAAGTTCTCCGCGTAATCGAGATCATTGCGCGGATAGTTGAAGGGCTGGCCGATATTGTACTTGTGGCACATCGCGGCCAGCGTTGGCATCTTGGCGATCAGACGAATCGCGCTGACACGGCGCTCTTCTTCCTTGGTGATGTCCAGATTGTCATGGTAGAAGGCCGCCAGGCCGCCGACCACACCGCACAGGATGGCCATCGGGTGAGCATCGCGGCGAAAGCCCTTGAAGAAGTTGACGAGCTGTTCGTGGACCATGGTGTGATTTCTCACGGTGGCCGCGAAGTCGTCGTATTGCGCCTTGCTGGGGAGCTCGCCGAACAACAGCAGGTAACAGAGTTCGACGTAATTGGAGTGCTCGGCGAGTTGGTCAATGGGATAACCGCGGTGAAGCAACACGCCCGCAGCGCCATCGATGTAGGTGATGCCTGATTCGCAGGAGGCGGTGGCGACGAAGCCCGGGTCGTATGTGAACAGACCTTCGCTGGTCAGGCTGCGGACGTCGATCACATCGGGCCCGACGGTGCCGGAGTAGACAGGGAACTCGATCGTCTTGTCCAACCCTTCTACCGTCAACTGCGCTTTCCTGTCAGCCATTATGGCCTCCTCTTTTTTTACCTAAGTCTTTGTCTTGCTTGCCATGCCAGCGAAAATAATTCGCCTACTATAGAACCACGCGGTGGATTGTCAATTGGGCCTAGGCATTGTCCGAGAGCCGTCTGCGCTCGTCGACTTTTCCGACAGTGCCGGGGGCGCCCTGTGGACGTCGTGTCGCCGCATGGCGTGTCCCTGTGTGGCGATAAGTGGCGATAGAACAAGGGGGCGAGCAAGGTGCCTGCTCCAGCAGTACTGTCCCCATTTGACGCGTCCATGAGGATGGCTGCAAGGGCTATCTCATTTGTCAGGACATCCCCCGGTCCTTATAATCTTAACCCGCGCGACTGGCAGGAGCATGGCTTGGTCCTTTTAAGCCCTCGACCAAGACCTCCCCCTCAAACCACCGCCCGCACCGGGTACAGCCCCAGCCGCTGGCGGGCCAAGAGAGTGTGATGAGCCGTGAATAGCAAAAGACCCGTAAACCTAGACCTGACGACGATAAAATTTCCACTACCCGCACTGACCTCCATTGCCCACCGCATCACCGGTGTCATCCTCTTCGTGGGGTTGATCTTCGGTTTCTGGGCTCTCGATGCGTCACTGTCGTCTCCCGAGGGATTCGAAGCAGTGCGTGACGCTCTTTCCAACAACGTACTTGCCAAATTGATCGCCTGGGGACTGCTCTCGGCATTGGGTTTCCACTTTGTGGCCGGCATCAAGCACCTGCTGATGGATGCAGGTATTGGCGTGGATCTCGAGGGTGGATATCGCAAGGCGCAGATCACGGTCGTGATCAGTGCCATCTTGGTGGTTCTGGCAGGAGTCTGGGTATGGTAACCAACATCACGAACCTCGGTCGTAGTGGCCTATCCGACTGGCTGATTCAGCGCGTCTCGGCCATCATTCTGGCGGTCTATGCCGTGTTCATGGTCTTGTATCTCCTGTTCCATCCGGGGCTCGATTACGCCACGTGGAGCGGGCTCTTCTCACAGACCTGGATGCGCATCTTCTCCCTGCTGGCCTTCATTTCCATCGCGGCGCACGCATGGGTTGGGTTGTGGACGGTGTCGACCGACTATCTCAAGCAGACGGGTGTCCGCTTTGCATTCCAAGCGGTCGTCATGCTGGCCATCTTCGTTTTTCTGGTGTGGGGCGTTCAAGTCCTATGGGGAGCCTGATCCATGTCTAATATGCGTAGCCTGACATTCGACGCAATCATCATCGGTGGCGGTGGCTCCGGCCTGCGTGCCGCACTCGAGCTGGCCAAGTCCGGCAAGAAGACAGCGGTATTGTCCAAGGTCTTTCCGACGCGCTCGCACACCGTTTCTGCTCAGGGCGGTATCACCTGCGCCATCGCATCTGCCGATCCCAATGACGATTGGCGCTGGCACATGTACGACACCGTCAAGGGCGGCGACTACATTACCGACCAGGAAGCTGCCGAATACATGTGTTCCGAGGGCCCCAAGGCGGTCTTCGAGCTGGAGCACATGGGGCTGCCGTTCTCGCGTTTCGACAACGGTCGCATCTATCAGCGTCCTTTCGGTGGTCAGTCCAAGGACTTCGGCAAGGGCGGCCAGGCGGCACGGACATGCGCTGCCGCCGACCGTACAGGTCATGCCTTGCTGCACACCCTGTATCAAAACAATCTGAAGAATAACACCGTGTTCCTGAACGAATGGTATGCGGTAGACCTGGTCAAGAATGCCAATGGCGATGTGGTGGGCTGCATTGCCATGTGCATCGAGACCGGCGAAGTCGTGCACATCAAGTCCAAGGCGACGGTCTTGGCAACCGGCGGTGCAGGGCGTATCTATTCGTCCACCACCAACGCCTTGATCAATACCGGTGACGGTATCGGCATGGCGCTGCGTGCCGGCTTCCCCATGCAGGACATGGAAATGTGGCAGTTCCACCCCACCGGCATTTACGGTGCCGGTGTGCTGGTTACAGAGGGTTGCCGTGGCGAGGGCGGTTATCTGATCAACAAGGACGGCGAGCGCTTCATGGAGCGTTATGCGCCGAATGCCAAGGACTTGGCCGGTCGCGATGTGGTGGCCCGTGCCATGGTCATGGAAATCCTCGAAGGGCGGGGTTGCGGCGAAAACGGTGATCACGTCATGCTCAAGCTCGATCACCTGGGCGAAGAGGTCCTCGGCAAGCGTCTGCCGGGCATCGTCGAATTGTCCAAGACCTTTGCCCATGTCGACCCCGCACAGGATCCGATTCCCGTCGTGCCGACGTGCCACTACATGATGGGCGGCATGCCGACCAACGTGCACGGTCAAGCGATCATGCAGGATGCCGATGGCAACGATCAGGTCGTCAACGGGCTGTTTGCTTGTGGCGAAGCGGCGTGCGTGTCCGTGCACGGTGCCAATCGCCTGGGCGGCAATTCGTTGCTCGACCTGGTGGTGTTCGGGCGTGCTGCCGGCATGTTCATCGAAGAAGCGCTCAATGAAGGTGTCGATTACCTCGAAGCGGCTCAGAGCGACATTGACAGCGCCATGGCGCGCATTAACCGCTGGGATGAGTCGAGCGGTGGCGAGGCGATCCCCGACCTGCGTGCCGAGCTGCAGGATGTGATGCAGAACGACTTCGGGGTCTTCCGTCAGGAAGACAACATGCAAGAGGGCGTCAAGAAACTGGCTTCCCTGCGTGAGCGCATCGGTAATGCGCACCTGGCCGATAAGTCCAATGCCTTCAACACCGCGCGCGTCGAGGCGTTGGAACTCGATAACCTGCTCGAGGTGGCGGAAGCCACTGCGATCTCTGCGCTCGAGCGCAAGGAAAGCCGTGGCGCGCATTCGCGCTACGATTACCCGGATCGCGACGACGCCAACTGGCTCAAGCACTCCATGTATTTCCCGGTCGAGAAGCGGCTTGGGCAGCGTGACGTGAACTTTGCGCCGAAGACCGTCGAGACCTTCGAGCCGAAAATCCGCACCTACTAAGGGGTTGTCCAAGATGTCTACGCTTCAGATATCCATTTACCGCTACAACCCGGAAACCGACTCCGCGCCCTACATGCAGGAGTTCGAGCTGGACACGCAGGGCCGCGACATCATGGTTCTCAATGCGCTTGAAATGATCAAGCAGCAGGATAGTTCCATGGCGTATCGGCGTAGCTGCCGCGAAGGGGTTTGCGGTTCCGATGGCATGAACATGAATGGCAAGAACGGGTTGGCTTGCATCACGCCGCTGTCCGAGGTGGTCAAGGACAATAAGCTGGTCCTGCGTCCGCTGCCTGGTTTGCCGGTCATTCGCGACTTGGTCGTCGATATGGGCGTGTTCTACAAGCAGTACGAGAGCATCCAGCCTTACCTTCAGAACGACACCAATCCGCCGGCCACCGAACGTTTGCAGTCGCCGGAAGATCGCGACAAGCTCGATGGTCTCTACGAGTGCATCCTGTGTGCGTGCTGTTCCACGGCCTGCCCCTCCTTCTGGTGGAATCCAGATAAATTCGTGGGGCCGGCCGGCTTGCTGCAGGCTTATCGCTTTCTCGCCGACTCCCGTGATACGGCGACGCGTGAACGACTGGCGCGGCTCGAGGATCCGTTCAGTCTGTTCCGGTGCCGTGGCATCATGAACTGCGTGGCGGTGTGTCCGAAGGGGCTCAATCCGACGCGTGCGATTGGCAAGATTCGTGAGATGTTACTGTCGAATGCCACTTAAATCGCGTCGCGTGGCTTGTTATCATTGGCAACAAGTCGTCTCCTGCGACATGGCGTCGCAGGAAATGGGTCCCACGGCCGTTTTAGCCGGTGCCTGGTGCACCGGCTTTTGACGATAAGTGGGCCCTACGTCGCATGTGACGCCAACCTGCCCCGCAGGTCCCAAGTGACGCCGGCACGTCCGGACGTGCCGGCGCCGAGAACACCCATCAGTGCATAGGGTGACCAAGAAATGCAAGAAGGCATAATGGAGTTGATGTGGCGCACTTCCCATGTCAGCGGCGGCAACGCCCACTACGTGGAAGCGCTCTACGAGCAATACCTCGTCGATCCCACTGAGGTTCCCGACGAATGGCGTAACTATTTCGATCAGTTACCTCGTCCGGAAGGCGCCCCCTCTCACGACGTTCCTCTCAGCCCGATTCGCGATCAGTTCTACCAGTTGGCCCAGAACCGTCGTGGCAAACCTGCCGCCGGTGCCGCCGACAGTAGCGAGAACAAGAAACAGGTCAAGGTTCTCCAACTGATCAATGCGTACCGCTTCCGAGGCCATCAGCGTGCCGATATCGACCCGCTGGGACTGCGCAGCCCGACCCCGATCCCTGACCTGGATCTTTCCTTCCATCAGCTGACCGATGCTGACATGGAGACGCCTTTTCAGACCGGCTCGTTGTTCCTGGGCAAGGATCAGGCGCCGCTCAAGGAAATCGTCGACGTTCTGCAGAAGACGTATTGTCGTAGCATTGGCTGCGAATTCATGCATATCGTCAACACTGACGAGAAGCGCTGGCTGCAGCAACGTTTCGAATCGGTGCGTTCCAAGCCCGACTACAGCGTCGATGTGCGCAAGCACATCCTCGAACGCTTGACGGCTGCCGAAGGGCTGGAAAACTACCTCGCGTCCAAGTATCCGGGCACCAAACGCTTTGGTTTGGAAGGCGGCGAGACCTTCATTCCGATGGTCGACGAAATCATCCAGCGCACCGGCAATTATGGCACCAAGGAAGTCGTCATCGGCATGGCGCACCGGGGCCGTCTCAATCTGCTGGTCAACTTGCTGGGCAAGAGCCCCTCGGAACTGATCGACGAGTTCGATGGCAAGAAGGTGATCCAGCAAGGCTCGGGGGATGTGAAGTACCACCAAGGCTTCAGTTCCAACGTCATGACCGAAGGTGGCGAAGTGCACCTGGCCTTGGCGTTCAACCCCTCGCACCTCGAGATCGTCTCACCGGTAGTGGAAGGGTCCGTGCGCGCTCGCCAGGATCGTCGCGAAGACAGTGAGGGCACCAAGGTACTACCGGTGGTGGTGCATGGTGATGCCGCCTTTGCCGGCCAGGGCGTGGTCATGGAGACATTCCAGATGTCCCAGACACGCGCGTACAAGACCGGCGGCACCGTGCATATCGTCATCAACAACCAGGTCGGTTTCACCACATCACGGCCCGATGACGCCCGCTCCACCGAGTACTGCACCGATATCGCCAAGATGGTCCAGGCGCCGATCTTCCATGTGAACGGCGATGATCCCGAAGCCGTGGTGCATGCCACCCAGGTGGCCGTCGATTATCGTTACCAGTTCAACAAGGACGTGGTGATCGATCTCGTCTGCTACCGCAAGCGCGGTCACAACGAAGCCGACGAGCCCTCCGGCACCCAGCCGTTGATGTATCAGAAGATCAAATCGCACAAGAGCTCTCGCGAGCTCTATGTCGCACGCTTGGTACAAGAAGGGGTGCTCAGCGATGATGATGCGGCCGCGATGGTCGAGAAGTATCGCGAGGATCTGGTGGCGGGCAATCATGTGGCCAATGCGCTGGTCAAGCAGCCCAATACCGAGCTGTTCGTCGACTGGACACCTTACCTAGGTCACGAGTGGACCGGCGACGCCGATACGTCGATCGACATGACGCGCATGCAGACGCTTGCCGCCAAGATGTGCGAAGTGCCCGAAGACGTCGAAGTGCAGCGTCAGGTGGCCAAGATCTATGAAGACCGCCGCAAGATGGCCGCCGGTGACTTGGCGATCAACTGGGGCTTTGGCGAGACGCTGGCGTATGCCACCTTGCTGGATGAAGGGCATCCGATTCGCCTGACAGGGCAAGATTCAGGCCGCGGTACTTTCTCGCACCGCCATGCCGTCGTGCATAACCAGAAGGATGGTTCGACCTATGTGCCACTGGAGTACATCAAGGAAGACCAGCCGAAGTTCACCATTCGCGATTCCCTTCTGTCCGAGGAAGCGGCGTTGGCGTTCGAGTACGGGTACTCCACGACTGCGCCCAAGGCTCTGATCATCTGGGAGGCCCAGTTCGGTGACTTCACCAACGGGGCGCAGGTGGTGATCGACCAGTTCATTTCCTCCGGCGAGACGAAATGGGGGCGGCTCTGCGGCCTTACCATGCTGTTGCCGCACGGCTATGAAGGACAGGGCCCCGAGCATTCCTCGGCGCGCCTCGAGCGTTTCCTGCAACTCTGTGCGGAACACAACATGCAGGTCTGCATGCCGACCACGCCGGCGCAGATTTTCCACCTGTTGCGTCGCCAGGTGATTCGCCCGCTGCGCAAGCCGCTGGTGATCATGTCGCCGAAGAGCCTGCTGCGCCATAAAGAGGCAACCTCGACGCTGGAAGATCTGGCCAATGGTCGCTTCGCGATGGTCTTGCCTGATCAAGGCAAGCGCGATGCCGAAAACGTCAAACGCGTGGTGCTGTGCTCTGGCAAGGTCTATTACGATCTGGCGAACTATCGTGCCGAAAATGGCAACGACGATGTCGCGATCGTGCGTTTGGAACAGCTCTATCCTTTCCCCAAGGAAGAATTGTATGAGGTCTTCAAGACCTATCCGAACCTCGAGCAGGTCGTGTGGTGCCAGGAAGAGCCGCTCAATCAGGGCGCCTGGTATCAGAGCCAGCATCACATGCGTCTGGTGGCCGACATGGTGAAGGAAGGCTTGGGGCGTGACCTCAAGTTCGCGGGGCGCCCGGCATCCGCCGCGCCGGCATCCGGCTACATGTCCGTCCATGTTGAACAGCAGCGTCAACTGGTGGAAGACGCCATTACTGGCTGAGGTGTCCCCCATCGGGATCGAGAGAAAACACTAAGGAAACGACATGGCTACCGAGATAAAAGCGCCGAATTTCCCTGAGTCCGTCGCCGAGGGCACCATCGCCACTTGGCACAAGAAGGTCGGTGATAGCGTCGAGCGTGATGAGCTGATTGTCGAGATCGAGACGGACAAGGTCGTTCTCGAGGTCGTAGCGCCGGACGCCGGCACCGTGACTGAAATCAAGGTCGAGGAAGGCGAGACGTGCGACTCCGAGCAAGTGCTCGGAATGCTGGGTGCCGCAAGTGAGGCCGGTGGCGAAAAGCCTGCCCAAGACGACAAGAAAGACGAGGCCGCCGCGAAGCAGGACGCGGCACCTGCTGAGTCCGGTGGCGCCAAGCCCGCGGCGTCCGGCAAGCAGCATGACGTCAAGGCGCCAAGCTTCCCGGAGTCCGTTCAGGAAGGCACGGTAGCCACCTGGCACAAGCAGGTCGGTGAAGCGGTGAAACGTGACGAGATTCTTGCGGATATCGAAACCGACAAGGTCGTACTCGAAGTCGTCGCCCCGGCCGATGGTGCCCTTAGCGAGATCAAGGTACAGGAAGGCGAGCAGGTCGAGTCCGAAGCAGTACTCGCATCGTTCGCTGAAGGCGCCGGCGGCGAAGCGGGTGGCAGTGAGTCCAGCGCCTCTGACGACACGGCGAACGCGTCGAAAGACACCGATGGCAGCAGCGACGAAAAGGTCGGCGACAAGATCCTCGCGCCGGCAGCACGCAAGCTGGTGGCCGAGCACGATCTGGACGTCAACAAGATCGAAGGCACCGGCAAGGGTGGCCGTATTCTCAAGGAAGACGTTCAGAAGGCCGTCAAGGACGGTTCCGCCAAGAAGAGCGCCAAACCTTCCGGTGGTGACGACGTCAAGGCCGCCGCTGCGCCGGCACCGGCCGTCGAGGGCGAACGTCCCGAGCAACGCGTGCCGATGAGCCGCTTGCGTCAGACCATTGCCAAGCGTTTGGTCCAGGCGCAGCAGACCGCCGCCATGCTCACCACCTACAACGAGGTGGACATGAGCGCGGTGATGAACCTGCGCAGTCAGTACAAGGAAACTTTCCAGAAGGCACACGATACCAAGCTTGGATTCATGGGCTTCTTCGTCAAGGCGTGCACCGAGGCGCTCAAGCGCTTCCCGGATGTGAACGCGTCGATCGACGGTAGCGATATCGTGTATCACGGCTATCAGGACATCGGTGTTGCCGTCTCTACGCCACGTGGTCTCGTGGTGCCGGTGTTGCGTGATACCGACAGCATGAAACTTGCCGATGTCGAGAAGAGTATCGTCGACTTCGGCCAGCGTGGTCGTGATGGCAAGCTCGGCATCGAAGACATGCAGGGCGGCACCTTCACCATCACCAACGGCGGTATCTTCGGGTCGCTGCTATCGACACCCATCATCAATCCGCCGCAGACAGCGATCCTGGGCATGCACAAGATCCAGGAGCGTCCGATGGCCATCGACGGCAAGGTCGAGATTCGTCCTATGATGTACCTGGCCATTTCCTATGATCATCGCATGATTGACGGCAAGGACGCGGTGCAGTTCCTGGTCACGATCAAGGAACTGCTCGAGGATCCTGCCCGTTTCTTGCTCGACGTGTGATGGCTGTCGCCGGATACTGCGTTGCGACTAATTAACTGAATTCGAACAGGATGATTTCATGGCCGATAAATTCGATGTGATCGTTATTGGTGCCGGGCCCGGCGGGTACGTGGCCGCCATTCGCGCTGCTCAACTAGGCCTGAAGACCGCGTGCGTCGAGAAGTGGGTCAACAAGGAAGGCAAGACCGTGCATGGCGGTACCTGCTTGAACGTGGGCTGTATTCCTTCGAAGGCCTTGCTGGAAACCTCTCACAAGTTCGCCGAAGCCCGCGATCATTACGCGGACATCGGCATCGATGTGGGCGAGCCGACTCCCAACATTGCCAAGATGCAGGAGTTCAAAGAAGGCGTCATCGCCAAGAACGTGGGCGGTATCAGCGCGCTGTTCAAGGCCAATGGTGTCACGGCGCTGGAAGGCAGCGGCAAGGTCGTCTCCGACAAACAGGTCGAAGTCACCGGCCAGGATGGCGAGACGGCCACCTACGATGCCGAGAACATCGTGATTGCATCGGGTTCCGTGCCGGTGGAGATTCCGCCGACGCCTCTGACCGAAGGCTTGATCGTCGATTCCAGCGGTGCGCTCGAGTTCGACGAGGTGCCCAAGCGCCTCGGCGTGATCGGTGCCGGTGTCATCGGCCTCGAGCTGGGGAGTGTCTGGAACCGCCTGGGCAGTGAGGTCACCGTCCTCGAAGCAATGGATACGTTCCTGCCGATGGTCGACAAGGACATTGCCAAGGAAGGCCAGAAACTGTTCAAGAAGCAGGGCATGGACATCAAGATGGGGGCTCGCGTGACGGGCTCCGAGATCAAGGATAAGGAGGTCGTTGTCCAGTACTCCGACGCCAACGGCGAGCAGGAGCAGACCTTCGACAAACTGATCGTGTGTGTGGGACGTCGTCCCTACACCGAGGGTATCCTCAGCGACGATGTCGGTATCAAGCTCGATGAGCGCGGCTGCGTGTTCGTCGATGATGAATGCCGTACCAACGTGCCGGGCGTTTACGCCATCGGCGACGTGGTGCGCGGGCCGATGCTGGCACACAAGGCCTCCGAAGAAGGCGTGATGGTGGCCGATATCATCGCCGGTCATAAAGCCGAGATGAATTACGACGCTATCCCCAGCGTGATCTATACATCGCCCGAAGTCGCGTGGGTCGGTATGAGCGAGCAAGAGGCGAAAGAGGCCGGGATCGAGGTCAAGACCGGTTCCTTTCCGTTCTCCGCCAATGGGCGTGCGCTGGCCAACAACGCGTCGGAAGGCATGGCCAAGGTCATTGCCGATGCCGAGACCGACCGTCTCCTGGGGCTGCATATCATCAGTCAGCATGCCGGGGAGCTCATCGCGCAGGGCGTCATCGCCATGGAATTCGGCTCCAGTGCCGAAGATCTGGCGTTGACCTGCTATGCGCATCCGAGCACCTCGGAAGCCGTGCACGAAGCGGCCTTGGCGGTGGATGGTCACGCCATTCACATGGCCAACCGCAAGAAGCGCAAATAAGCGTTTCGTTTAGCGTCCCACTGCGTAGAGACGCGTCGTTCCCGCCTCTGCGGGAGCGAACAGGGGTGGCGGTAGCGGTCAAAAGCCATCGCCACCATTCGAGTCACATGCAACCAATGGCATGACACGATGAACCTTCACGAGTATCAGAGCAAACAGCTGTTTGCCGATTATGGTCTACCGGTGTCCAAGGGTTTCGCCGTGGATACCCCCGAAGAAGCTGCCGAGGCGTGCAAGAAGATCGGTGGTGACAAGTGGGTCGTCAAGGCCCAGGTTCACGCGGGTGGCCGCGGCAAGGCGGGCGGCGTCAAGCTGGTCGAGAGTGCCGAGGATGCCAAGGCGTTTGCCGAGAAATGGCTGGGCGAGAACCTGGTGACCTTCCAGACCGATGAGAAGGGCCAACCGGTCGCCAAGATTCTGGTCGAAAACTGCACCGATATCGCCAACGAGTTGTATCTGGGCGCTGTCGTCGATCGCGGCACACGTCGTATCGTTTTCATGGCGTCGACCGAAGGTGGCGTGGAAATCGAGAAGGTTGCCGAGGAAACGCCTGAAAAGATTCTCAAGGCCGAAGTCGATCCGCTGGTCGGCGCTCAGCCGTACCAGGCGCGTGAACTGGCTTTCGCCCTGGGCCTCGAAGGCGCGCAGATCAAGCAGTTCACCAAGATCTTCCTGGGCTTGGCCAAGCTGTTCGAGGAAAAGGATCTGGCGCTGCTCGAGATCAATCCGCTGGTGATCAACGACAGCGGCGACCTGCACTGCCTGGATGCCAAGATCGGTCTCGATGGCAATGCGCTGTATCGTCACCCCGACCTGCAAGCCATGCGTGACCCGTCTCAGGAAGATGAGCGCGAGGCGCATGCCCAGGCGTGGGAACTCAACTACGTCGCTCTGGAAGGTAACATTGGCTGCATGGTCAATGGCGCCGGGCTTGCCATGGGCACCATGGACATCATCAAGCTCAACGGCGGCCAGCCGGCCAACTTCCTGGACGTTGGCGGCGGTGCCACCGAAGAGCGCGTCGGTGAAGCCTTCAAGATCATCCTCTCCGACGATTCCGTGAAGGCCGTGCTGGTCAACATCTTCGGCGGCATCGTGCGTTGCGACATGATCGCCGAGGGCATTATCGGTGCCGTCGAGCAGGTCGGTGTCAACGTGCCGGTCGTGGTGCGTCTCGAAGGTAACAACGCCGAGCTGGGTGCCGAGAAACTGGCTTCCAGCGGACTGAACATCATCGCTGCTACCAGCTTGACCGACGCGGCCCAGCAGGTCGTCAAAGCAGCGGAGGGCAAGTAATGAGTATCCTGATCGACAAAAGCACCAAGGTCATCTGCCAAGGTTTCACCGGTGGCCAGGGGACCTTCCACTCCGAACAGGCGATTGCCTACGGCACCCAGATGGTGGGTGGGGTGACGCCGGGCAAGGGCGGGCAGACGCACCTCGGCCTGCCGGTGTTCAACACCGTCCAGGAAGCCGTCGACACGACCGGTGCCGAAGCCTCCGTGATCTATGTGCCCGCGCCGTTCTGCAAGGATTCCATCCTCGAAGCTGCCAACGCCGGTATCAAGCTGATCGTGTGCATCACCGAGGGGATCCCCACCCTCGACATGCTCGACGTCAAGGTCAAGTGCGACGAGCTGGGGGTGCGCCTGATCGGGCCTAACTGCCCGGGCGTGATCACGCCGGGTGAGACCAAGATCGGCATCATGCCGGGGCACATTCACAAGCCCGGCAAGGTCGGCATCGTCTCGCGTTCGGGCACCCTGACCTATGAAGCGGTCAAGCAGACCACCGATCACGGCTTCGGCCAGTCCACCTGCGTGGGCATCGGTGGCGACCCGATTCCGGGCTCCACCTTCATCGACATGCTCGAGATGTTCGAGAAGGACCCGCAGACCGAAGCCATCGTGATGATCGGCGAGATCGGCGGCACGGCGGAAGAAGAGGCCGCGGCCTACATCAAGGAGCACGTCTCCAAGCCGGTGGTGTCCTATATCGCCGGTGTCACGGCCCCTCCCGGTAAGCGCATGGGCCATGCCGGTGCCATCATCGCCGGCGGCAAGGGCACGGCGGACGAGAAGTTCGCGGCGCTCGAATCGGCGGGCGTCAAGACCGTGCGTTCGCTCGCCGAAATCGGCGATGCGCTGAAGGAAGCGACTGGCTGGTAAGCCGCCTTCAGGCTCGACGGTGAAGACGCCGTCGCGTAACGAGCATGACGCAGGGCATCCCCATGGGATGCCCTGTGTCGTTTGAGGCGCCGTGAGAAAGTGGCCTGTGTGAGACGTTAAACCGGGAGAGTGATTATCGACGGTGGTACAGCAGCCTGGCGAAGGCTCGCCCCGCCATCGCCAGGAAGACCGGCGCGCCGGCGATGAGGTAGAAGTAGTAGGTAACGAAGCGCCAGATGAGAACGGCTGCAGCAGCACTTTGCGTGCCAATCAACGGTGTCAGTAGTGTCGTGGAGGTCAGCTCGGCCCCGCCTGCGCCGCCGGGAAGAAAACTAAGCTGGCCCGCCGCCATGGAGATCATTTGTACCAGGAAGGTCCAGGCCCAGTCGACATGTGCGCCGAGTCCTTTCACGGCCAAGTAAAGCACGCTATAGCGCAGCATCCAGTGCGCGCAACATAGGGCGAAGACCGCCAGCAGCGTCAGGCGAGGCAGGCGTAGCGTCTCAATGAGCGCATTGCGGAAATGCAGCAATCGCCGGGCGAGACCGAAACGTGCCTTACGCCGTACCTTCAGACGCTCGAGCCAACCGCCGGTTATCTGCAGTACGCGGGTGTAATGGCGTATGATCAGCCACAGTAGCAAGAAAGCACAGACCAGCAATAAAGACGGCAGCCCCACCATCCAGCCGAGCTTGAGATCGATGGCCTCGATGACGACATAGAGCGCGACGCCAAGCAGTGCGGAAAGGAAAAAGAGCAGATCGGTCAACTGATCGATGGCAAAGATGGCGGTGGTTTGCGCGGGACGTACGCCGCGCCTGGCCAGCAAGCCAAGCAGCGTGAACAAACCGCCGGTGCCGCCGGGGGTGGCACAGATGGCGAACTCCGTGGACATCACGATGCCCACTCCGCGTGCTTGGCCGAGGCGTCCGGCCCGCCCGGCCAGCAGCAAGCGAAGCCGCAGCGCATTGATGTTCCAGCAGATGACGATCAGCAGCAGCATCAAAGCCAGCTGCTGCAAGGGAAATGCGGCGAGCTCACCGAAAAGCGCGCGCCCTCCGAACAAGAGTGGGATGCTGATGGCCGCCACCAATCCGATAACCAGCAATATCACCAGACGCTTCATGCGGCGCGCTGCTCCCTCCGACGTTGCTTCATTATCCAGTCGTACTTGGTGATGGGACGTCGTCCTTCTTGGATCAGACGCTCCAGCACGGTGAGCCAGTAGGCTTTGACGTGGGCATGACGCATGTCCACGGGGTGCAGACCCAGACGCAGCAACGGCGCCTGGCGATGACGCCAGCGCTGCGTTTCGCTGGCCAAGCGTGAGAGGCCGCGACGCCAGGCACTACGGGCACTCCATACCAGCCCGGGTGCCTCGATACACGTGAAGTCGGGCAAGGTGTAAAGATGTTGCGGATCGCTGGTGTAGAGAAAGTCGCGTTTGCACAGAGCACGCCGAGTGCCTTCGCTCATCAGCCAGGCCGGCGCCACGAAGCCGGTGGGTGGCCAGCCCTGTGATAGAAAGAGTTCCATCCCCTTATCCAGACGCCGTGCCGCCTCGTTTTCGTCGAGGGTGTAGAATTCGCCTTCCCAGGTGTAAAAGCGCCGCATGAACCAGTCGCGAGGCGTGCGCGGCGCGGGCGCATCGTCGCAATGATAATAACCGTGCAATGCCAGTTCATCGCCCTTGGCTTGACGGTGTTGCAAGTTCTCGAGGAAAGCGCCATCGCGGCGACAGTCGCTGCGATGATGAAAGTCGGGCACGACCAGCCAGGTAATAGGGATCGGACCGTATCGACGCGCCAGGGCGTCGACCTGGGCCACGAAGTCGACGTAGTCGGGCCAGGTTTCCGGCGCGACATCGTGGAGAACGAGGGAAAGGTGGCGGCGATCAGCCATGCTGAAGACTCTCCGTGTTGACGCGCTGTCCGGTCAATTCACGATAATGATGCATCAGGCTGGAGACCACGATATCCCAGTCGTGATGGCGTTCGACATGCAAACGTGCATGACGCCCTTGTTCCTCGGGCGCATTGGCGCTGAGTTCGCGCACGGCACGTGCCATGTCGTCCGCTGAATGGGGCTCACAGAGCAGCCCACAGCCTAGCGGAACATTCTCGGCCAGGGCACCGGCGCGCGCCGCGACGACTGGAATGCCACTTGCCATGGCTTCCAGGGCGACCAGGCCGAACGTCTCTTGGGTGCCGGCATGCAGCAGCATATCGCTGCTGGCCAACCATTCGGCGACCTCGGTGGTGGCCGTGTAGTGCCCGATGACGCTGACGTTGTCGGGAACGCGCTGCGGCATTTGTGGCCCGATTAACAACAAGTGGTACCCTTTGCCGAGACGTCTTGCCGTTTCCAACAGGACCGTCAGGTTCTTCTCGCGCGAACCGCGGCCCACGAAGATCAGCAGGCGGGTATCGTCATCGAGCCCCAGGCGTTGGCGACAGGTCGCTCGGCGACGTTGGGGCGAGAACGTCTTCAAGTCGACTCCCAGCGGTTGCAGGGCGACATTGCCGAGACCGAGGCCATGCAATTTATCGGCAATGATGCGACTAGGCGCCAGGACACGATCGCAATGCCGATAGAGATTCTCGACATAGTGTTCGATGGCTGTGCGCGTCCAGTTACCGAGGCGATTGCCGATCAGGCGAGGAAGATCGGAATGGTAAAACCCCACCACGGGCACATCCAGGGTCCGTCCGGCGTCTAGCGCGGCCCAGGCAGTCACGTAAGGGTCGCCGGCTTCGATGAGGTCCGGCGCC
This sequence comes from Chromohalobacter marismortui, assembly GCF_004364315.1. Classification (GTDB taxonomy): domain Bacteria; phylum Pseudomonadota; class Gammaproteobacteria; order Pseudomonadales; family Halomonadaceae; genus Chromohalobacter; species Chromohalobacter marismortui. The sequence goes on from NZ_SOBR01000001.1 coordinate 139,955, forward strand.
ATCTGGATCAATTCACGCCGCCAGCCCTCTCGCTTCAGAGGAAAGCGATACCCCTGGCTGAAGGGGAGTGGTGGCGCGGGGACTTCATGAATGGACTCACTGATCGCATGACGGGCGCCGGGGATCACCAGGCTGGATGTCACGCCAGGGAGTGTCGCCAAACGGTTGCGTTTGGCCTCAAGGTAGGTACGCACCCCGCCGCTGGCAGGGGCGTAGAACATCGTGATATCGGCGATATGCAAAGCGTGACTCCTTGAAACCTTCCCGGTTGGTTACGGAGTGACCGCTCGGGTCTTGGCGGCTTTGTCGTGGGAATGTCACCGTGCTGTCATGAAGTTACGCTGGCACATGCCATGCCTGGCGTCCACTTCTCGTGACGCAAGGCATGGCGAGCGTCTTCAGGTGGCGGGACGTGCGACTAGCGAGCGTGTCGTTTCGACGGCTTCGGCCAGTGCGACCTGGACGTTATCGCCGAGCTTGTAGCGGGGCTGACCCTCGATCTGGATATGGCCTTCCTTGTCGTCGATGACGACTTTGTCGCGTTCGCTGTGCATGAACGGTGCTGGGACGAACGCCGTGGCGCCATTGGCAGAGAGTCGAACCCGCATGCCGCCACGATTGATGGCGATGATCTCGGCATCGAAGACCTCGCCGTTTTCGGCGGAAGGCCCGAGATAGCGCACGTAGAGCCAGTCCTTGACGTCACGCTCCGCCATGCGATTCAGACGACGACGCTCGGTGAGCTGCTCGGTCAATGCCTGGCTGGCCTCGGCGGGGGCGTCTTCGCCCTTGAGTACACGCTTGATCAAGCGGTGATTGACCATGTCGCCGTACTTGCGGATGGGCGATGTCCAGGTGGCGTAGGCCGACAGTCCCAATCCGAAGTGCGGACCGGGGTGGGCGGACATGTTGGTATAGCCTTGGAAACGGCGCAGGCGGGCGTCCAGCCAGGCGTCTTCACGTGCTTCCAGAGCGCGGCGTAGCTCGCGATAACGCGAGAGTTCCAGCAACTGTTCGCGTTCCACGCTGATATCCTGGGTCGCCAGGAACTCGATCGCCTGATCGGCCTTCTCGGGCTCGAATGCCTGGTGCACGTTGAAAATGCCATGGCCCACGCGTGAAGCGAGTAGATCGGCGCAGCAGGCGTTGGCGGCAATCATCGATTCCTCGATCATGCGCTGCGCGACGCGACGCTCCTCGATACGCACCGCCAGCACGTTGCCCGCATCATCGACGTCGAAGGCATAATCGGGACGATCCTTGAAGACCAGCGTGTGTTCCTCGCGCCAGGCATTACGGGCCTCGGTCATCGCGGCCAGCGCCTTGAGCTGCGTGGCGAGGGAGTCATCGGCGGGGGTCCAGTCACCCTGGCCTTCCAGCCAGTCGGAGACCTGGTCATAGACTAACCGCGCATGTGAGCGGACATGGGCGGCGAAGAAACGGTAGTCGCCGAGTGTGCCGTCGCTGTGGATATCCAAGCTGCAGACCAGCGTAGGGCGATCCTCTCCTTCTTTCAGCGAGCACAACTCGTTGGCCAGCGTTTCCGGCAGCATGGTGACGTTCTGGCCTGGCAAATACACCGTGAAGGCGCGTGTTTGCGCTTCCAGGTCCACCGGGTCACCCTCACGGACGTATGCGGTGGGGTCGGCGATCGCCACACTGAGGCGCCAAACGTCTTCACGTGTCTCGATGTGCAGAGCGTCGTCCATGTCGCGGGTCTTTTCACCGTCGATGGTGAAAAAGGGCGTTGCGGTCCAGTCCTCGCGCTCGAGGCCTTCATCGTGCAGCGGCCACTGCTCGCCGAATTGCGGTGACGCCTGTTCCAGCGCGTGGCGGGCCAACGTGACGCGCCATGGCACGGCAGGGTTGTCGGCCTTGACCACGAGCTCGTCGACCTGGGCGAAGAAGCCTCGGTCGTCGGGTTTGAGAGGGTGGCGCACTAAACGTGCCACGACCCAGTCGCCGTCGCCGAGTGTATTCTCGTCGAGCGAATTCTTGAGGCGTGCACGCAGCTGGTTGTTGATCAACGGATGATCGGGAACGACGCTAAGGCGTCCGTCGCGCTTGACCAGCCGCGCCACGAAGCGATCGAGACCTGCTTCGAGTAGCGTGTCGGGCTCGACGGAGGTCTTGTCTCCCTCCTGCTTGACCAGTGCATCGACGCGGTCGCCATGCAGTACCTGCTTCATGGCGGGCGGTGGGACGAAATAGGAAGTACCGTCTTCGGCTTCGAGAAAGCCGAAACCGCGATCGGTGGCCTTGATCACCCCTTGAACACGCGGGGTGGTTTCACGAATCTGTTGCTTGAGCTGTGCAAGCGCGGAGTTGTTCTGCAGCATCGAGACACATTCGGTTGGGGGGAGTAGGTCGATACTATACGGGTTCGTGTATTCCCCGCCAACCGACGCCAGGCGGGGATCTCGCCAGCATGTGCCGAGCTTGGATCAACGCAGCGCTTCACCCATCGCCGTATCGCCATCGAGCAGGGGAAACTCGTGCTGACGTAGTGCACGGTTATTCACTACTTCGAGCAACGCATGCGCCACGTTGGCGCGTGAAATGCGATTGTCGGCGGCGTTGGCGATATTGGTCGTGACGCGTTGTGTCGCGGCCTCGTCGGTCAGCCGACCGGGCTTGAGAATCACGTAAGGCATGCGGGAGGCACGCAAATGAGCATCGGCGGCATGCTTGGCGGCCATGTAGGGACGCAGCTTGGCCGGTGCCTCGAGCACCTGGTCGGCGCGCATCGCGCTGACCATGATGAAACGCCCGATCCCCAGCGACGCAGCCAGATCGACTGCACTCAACGCGCCATTCAGGTCGATCATCAGCGTCTTGTCGGGGCCGGTATGCGGCCCCGAGCCCGCCGCGAAAACCACCTGATCGCAGCCATAGAAAGCATGGCGGAAATTGCCTTCCAGATCGGCGAGCACCGTCTCGATGCCGCGTTCCTGAAACCAGGCTTGCTGGGATGTATCGCGAATCATCGCGCGAATCGGCACATCGGCCTCATGCGCGAGTTCGCAGAATTGACGACCGATCTGGCCGTTGGCGCCGATCACTAACGTCTTCATGGGGCTCTCCTCCGTGCTGTCGTGTCTGTGTGACTGCCTTCGAGACAGCTCTTTGCTGATGAATAGTGAATGCGGCTCTCACCATCGGTAATCAAGTCCGAAAGACGCTTGTGTCGGTTAGCCTTGCTTGCGTTCTTCTTTTCTCTTGGTTGTTCCTCTCGCCCTTTTTCGTTCTCTCTAGCCGCTTTTACTGACATCGCAGCGACTTAGAGAATACGCTGTCAATGAGGAGCATAATGTCGGTGAGTTGACCAACGAGGCTTTGCTGTCTCTGACCGTTTGTATGACCATCGTGCCGATGACTGCTGGCTGATTAGGCGTCAGTGGGTCGATAGCGCACCGCAACTGTGAGGAACCATCTCATGACTCGACGCTTCATGGTGGCGATGATCGTTACCTTTATTTTGCTCTTGGCGGGATGCAGCAGCATGTCCCTTGAGCAGTTCCGGGGGACCCGGCCGGCATTCGCGTTGACTGACTATTTCGATGGGAAAACCTGGGGATATGGGGTGTTCCAGAGCCGGGGCGGAGAAATCAAGCGTCAGTTCCGCGTCGAGATCGATGGTTACTGGGAGGGCGAGGAATTCATTCTCGATGAAGACTTCGTTTACGCCGATGGCGAGACCGATCAGCGCACCTGGCGCATCACACCCATGGGGGAGGGCCGTTACATAGGCCGTGCCAGCGACATCATCGGCACGGCCAAAGGCCGGGAAGTGGGACAGGCGTTGAACTGGAACTACGAACTTCGACTGCCTTATGACGACACGACCATCGATGTCACCTTCGACGACTGGATGGTCCGGCAGAGCGAAAACGTGGTGATTAACCGGGCGACCGTGACGAAATTCGGTATCCGGGTAGGGGAGGTTACGTTGTTCTTCACCAAGTCCAATCCAGACGGAGGTTCGTGATGACGACGCGTGCGGTGCTAACCGGCTGTGCTCAAGGACTGTGCCTGGCGGTGATTATCGGCTTGAGCGTTGAGTCGGCGTTGGCCGAGTCGTTTTCGGACGCAAGCACATTGGGCGATGACGAGCTCGTTTTGCAGGGAACGGGCACCGCCAGTTACATGTTCTGGGATATCTATGACGCGGCGCTTTACGCACCGGCTGACGCTAGTCGGGAGGCCATCATTGATGCCGAGGTGCCGATGAGTCTGCTTCTCGAGTATCGGCGTGCTGTGGATGTTGCGGATATTCGCAAGGCGACCTGGGCCGCGCTAGACAAACAGTACAAGGCGCAGGCGCGCGCGGCGCTTCGCCCCAGGATCGAGGCGATCCAGAATGCCATGGTCGATGTCACGGAGGGCGATCGCTATCGACTCGACTGGGCCCCTGAGGTGCCCCGATTGTCTCTGACTCTGAACGGCAATACCCGCTTCGTATCGGACGATGCCAGACTGGCGCGGGCCTATTTCGGGATCTGGCTGGACGAGCCACCACTTTCGCAGGAATTGCGTGACGCACTGCTCTCGCGAACGGACTGACGCACAAGATGCCTGGCGCCTACCGGATGCGTAGGTGCCCACGCCCATGACGTCGCAGCGTCGCGCAGAGCATCGTGGTATTTGGCTTCGGTTAGTGGCCTGAAATCTGTCAAACTCGTCTTTTATAGTTACTGAATGCACAAAGAGTGAGCGCAATGAGCGAGAAGAAACAACCCTGGAACCGGCCAATGCCGGAGCAGCAGTTCAAGCTGATGCGCGAGATCCTCGACGCGCCGAGCCCGGTAGGGCTGGAGGGCGCGATGACCTATGGCGTGCTCAAGCCACATTTCGAGTCGTTCGCTCCCGGCGATTGGCAGCTGCGCCAGTTCAAGGGCCATGCCGGCGTGGTGCTGGATACCCACCCCGGCCGTGACGACATGTTCAAGGTGATGCTGATTGGTCACGCCGACAAGATTCGCATGCAGGTGCGCTCGATCGGCGACGACGGCAAGATCTGGATCAATACCGATTCCTTCCTGCCCACGGTACTGGTCGGCCACGAGGTCAAGCTGTTCAGCGAAGACCCCGACAATCCCGGCAGCTACCGGATGATCCAGGGCGGTACGGTGGAGGCGCTGGGCGCCATTCATTTCGCCGACCCGGCGGTGCGTTCGGGTGACCGGGGCATCAAGAAGGAGCAGATCTACCTGGACCTGCAGATCCACGGCGAGAACAAGAAGCAGCAGGTACTGAACCTGGGGGTGCGCCCCGGCGATTCGATCATCATGGATCGTCCCATCCGCTCTGGCTTCAGCCCCGACACCTTCTACGGCGCCTACCTGGACAACGGCCTGGGGTGCTTCGTCACCAGCGAGGTCGCGCGGCTGATCGCCGAGGCGGGCGGCACCCGGCAGGTACGCGTACTGTTCGCCATCGCCAGCTACGAGGAGATCGGCCGCTTCGGTAGCCGGGTACTGGCCGGGGAACTCGAGCCGGACGTGCTGATCGGCGTCGACGTCAATCACGACTATATGGCGGCACCCGGCATCGGCGACCGGCGCATGCAGCCGCTGGAAATGGGCAAGGGCTTCACCATGGCGGTGGGCGCGATCGCCAGCGAGCAGCTCAATCGGATCATCGAGAGCACCGCCAAGCAGCACGACATTCCCATGCAGCGCGACATGGTCGGCGCCGATACCGGTACCGACGGCATGGCCGGCGTGTTGGCCGCGGTGGATTGCGCCGCCACCTCGATCGGCTTCCCGATCCGCAACATGCACACCATCTCCGAGACCGGCAATACTCAGGACGTGCTGGCGGCGATCCATGCGCTGACGTACACCCTCCAGGCGCTGGACGCCCTCGACGACCCGCACCGCGAGTTCCTCGACAACCATCCGCGACTCGACCGGGCCACGCCGCTGGAGCACCAAGGCTCGGCCAAGCCCGATGAAGGTGACGAGAATAGCGCTCTCTAGGCATTTAACTGTTCAGCATTTATCCGCCATGCTTAGCACGCAGAAAATGCTGAACAGTTGGGCGACTCAAGGAAAAAGCACGGAATGATCGGCCACATTGGAGTTGGAATCGTCGATATCGCTCGTGCTGCATATGGGGCTGTCCAGCTGTGGGGTGCACCTTGATCAACAGCACGTGGTGCTAACTCGAGTCCCAACTCCAGGCTGATATGCGGTAGTCTTGAGATACCGAGCACCAACCGGGAAACCCCGCATGCAGCCTCATCTGATCGTCACCGATCTGGACAACACCCTGCTCAATGCCGAGCACGATCTCGATGAATTGACCATCGAGACCTTTCAGGCACTCGCCGCCGAGGGCCATCATCTGGCGTTGGCGTCGGGACGTCACTTTCACGACATCACGGCGTTCCGCCGGCGCCTGGGCGTGCCCGCGTACATCATGAGTACCAATGGGGCGCACCTCTACGGGCCCGACGACAGCCTGATCGCCGAACAGTGGGTGCCGGCCGAATTAGTGCGGGCGTTGATAGCACTACCGCGTGATACTGATATCCGGCTCAACCTGTATACCGGGGACGAGTGGTTGATCGATGCGTCGGCACCCGAGCTGAAGGCCTTGCACGCCCACACCGGATTCCACTATCGGGTGGCCGATCTCGAGGCGCATGACGGTCGCGGCGTGGGCAAGGTATTGTGCATCGGCGATCCCGTCGCCTTGGCGTCGTTGGAACAAAGCATCACCGAGACGCTGGGTCGGCGACTGCACATGACCTATTCGATGGCGCATTCATTGGAGATCATGGCAGAAGGGGTCAACAAAGGCGCCACCTTGGAGCGCTTGTTGATGCATCTCGAGCTCCCCGTTACGCGCTGCCTGGCGTTCGGCGACAATCTCAATGATGCCGAGATGCTGGCGTTGGCCGGCCATGGCTTCATCATGGAGAACGCCCATCCTGACTTGCCGAGACGCGCGCCCGATGCCCGCCGGATCGGTCACCACCATCCGTTCGGCGTCGCACAGCATTTGCAGGAGTTTTTCGCGTTGCAGGCCACTGCCAAGTAAGTCGAGTTTCATTCATGTTCTCATGACAAGGAGTGTCATTCGTGGGAGAGCCGACGCACCACTATATGAGCGAATATGCGCGTAAAGTCTGGACCGCGGCCGGCATCGCCGCGGCCTCCGTGGCCATGTTGGCCGCACTCTGGTTCGGTTTCAGAATTCTACTGATGGTCTTCGTCGGGCTGTTGCTGGCACTGGCCTTTTCGCTGCCGGCAGGCTGGTTATGCCGTCACAGCTTCCTCTCTCGGCGTTGGGCATTAGTGGTCGTATTGTGCGTCGTTTCTGGCTTGCTTGCCGCTTTCAGCGTGAACTTTGCCTTCAGTATAAGCCAGCAATTCGAACAGCTTGCCAAGACACTGCCCAACTCGCTGGCCGACTTGAAACAAACGATAGGCCAGTGGCCGCTGGGATCGCAGTTTATCGAGCGAGTAAGCGATAATTCGTCGTCCGAGAATGTGCTGGGCAACTGGTCCGCACGCGTTTCCACCGTTTTTTCGACCACACTGGGAGCCTTGCTCAATGTGGTAGTGGTGGTGTTCATTGGGCTATTCATTGCGTTCGATCCGGGGATTTACAAAGCTGGCGTATTGCGGCTCATCACGCCTTCTCGGCGGGAGGGGGCCGCCGATCTAATGGATGTCATCAAGCGTAAGCTTGCCTGGTGGCTATTGGGCAGGCTCGCGTCGATGTCCGTCGTCGGAGTGCTGGTCGGCATTGGTCTCTGGATGTTGGGCATTCCCATGGCATTGTCACTCGGCCTTCTCGCGGCATTCTTATCGCTTATCCCTTATTTGGGACCGGTGGTGTCGGCGATTCCTGCCTTGCTGGTGGCGTTCTCGATCGATGCCACGGCGATGCTGCATGTGGCCGTGCTTTATGTCGGCGTCCAGGCACTGGAAAGTTATCTGATCACGCCACTCATCCAGCGCGAGGCGGTCAGTATTCCCCCAGGGCTGTTGCTGGTGATGCAGGTATGGCTCGGGTGGGTGGCCGGCTTGATAGGCGTGTTGGTTGCCGAACCGCTGGTCGTGCTGGGCATGGTGCTCATTCATCGCTTGTACGTGAAGGGCTGGCTCGAGCAGAGAGGGCATGTCCTCGAGCGAACACCCAAACCGGCCACCGATACATGAGGGTGGCCGGATAGTAGGCGAATCAATGCACGCTGATCACGTGGCATGGGGCCGTATGCGACACTTTGTGCGAGACGCTGCCGACGACGAGGCCCGCGATATCGCTCAAGCCACGGCTGCCCATCACGATGGCGTCGGCGTCCAACGTCTTGGCTTGTTCAATGATCACCCGTGCTGGGTCGCCCTGATGCAGCGAGCCTTCGACATCGGTAATGCCGCGTTCGCCGGCGGCCTGAGTCGCGGCATCGAGCAGTTGTCGGCCGGCACGCTCGAGTTGCTCGGCGCTGGCCTCCATGGGCACCGCGCCGACGCCCCAGACGAGGAGGGTGTCATGGGCCAGCGATTCGGGAATATGCAGGATATGTAGGCGTGCACCGTCGGCGCTGGCCAGCTTGCAGGCGATATCGAGTGCCGTGCTGGCCGCTTCAGAGCCATCGATGGGGACGATGAGAGTCTTGAACATCGCGACCTCCTGGATTGTCGTGAGGATGATGCCCGCGATGCCTATGCCTTGACGAACGCGAGCGCCTTTCCCTCAGCCTAGTTCTCCAGAACGCGCTGAAGTGTGATCTGGATCAATTTATTGTGGATGAGGCAGCGTTACTCGATGTTTCCAGCCGGCGCAGGCGTTGCCAGAGTTCGCGGCGCAGGTCGGCAAGGCGTGGGGCTTCGCCCTCGTCGAAAGGTAGCGGGCGTGTCATGCGCAGCGTGCGCAAGCCGAGTCGCGCGCTGAGCAGGCCTGCGCCAAGCCCTTGCCCGGCGCGGGCGGAAAGCTTGCCGGCCACGTTCATGGAGAGCAGATCCATCCCGGCATCCGTGGCGATCTCACTGGCGCCAGCGAAGGCCATGTTGTAAAGCACCGCGCGGAACAGGCGCAGGCGACTGGCGTACCCCAGCTCCAGGCCGTAGAGCGCGGCGAGGCGGTCGATCAAGGCGATGTTGCGCCATGCCATCAAGGCCATGTCGAAGAACGTCAGCGGGCTGACGGCAACCATGACGGCGGTTTCACTGGACATGCGCGCGATCAACCGGCGTGCCTGGCGGTCGCGCGGGGCCAGGAGGTGATGCGCCAGCAGGGTGCGTGTTTCCTGAGCGTCGTGGTGCGGCTGATGTGCGGCTTGAAAAGCGCGCCAGTGGGGATCGTCGTCGCCGAGTTGCATCTGGCGTCGCAAGCGTTCGGCGAGCGCCTGCATGTCCTGGGGCGTGGTCTCTTCCGGGGTGTCGAGTTGCTCGCGTAATCGAGTGTGCCGCTTCAGACGCCGCAGGCGCCAGATTTCACGTGACAGCGCCACGCCACCCAAGCCCAATGCCAACAGGCCCAGCGCGCTCCATGCGCCGGCTAACCAGTCGCCGCCCAGGCTGGCGGTATAGAGATGGCGTGCTACTTCCAGGCCGCCGAGCGCAAGGCAGCCGCTGAGTAGGGTCATGAGTCCCCAGCGGCGCTTGCGGGGTTTGCCCAGGCTGGCATCGAGTGGTATCTCCGATGCGGTGTCCTGTGCGGCAAGCGGATGAGTAACGCTGTCCGTAGTGAAGCGTTCCCCCGGTTCGGGAGTGGCCGTAAAGCGGGGCGGGGACTCGGGGTCGACACGAAAACGTTGTCCGGGGCGCGGCTCGCTCATTTCAATTTATCTCCCATCAGCCAGTCGAGCGCTGCATCCATGCGTAAATGCGGCAGTTCGGGCGTGTCGCGGTGCGGAGGCCGAAACGCCGTGAAGGCGAATCCCTGACGGGCCCAGAAGTCGTGCTCAGGTAAGCGGGGTGGCACATCGCCGGGAAACAATAGGACGTCCTCGCCTTCCAGGGTGGTGCCACGCAGGGCGGCGCGACGTTGGCCAGCATTATCGACTTCGCGTGGCTCGGTGGCACGCACCGCCGCCAAGGACAGCGCCTTCACCGGCACGTCGGCATAGCGCAGATCCTTGAGCGGCTCGGCGAGCAGGGATTCGAGCAGGGCGACGACGTTGGGATGCTGTTCGGGCGTGACGTGGTCGGCTTTGGTCGCGGCAATGGCCAGACGATCGATGCGCGGCGAGAACAAGCGGCTCATCAGGCTGCGTTTGCCGTAATCGAAACTCCGCATCAGGGTACTCAGTGCCCGGGAGAGATCCTCGAAGCGCTCCGGACCGGCGTTGAGCGCGCCCAGCACATCGACCAGCACGATCTGGCGGTCGAAGCGCCGGAAATGGTCACGGTAGAACGGTTTGACCACGTGGCGGCGATAATGGTCGAAGCGTCTCGCGAGCGTCTTGTAGACGCTCGCCTCGGGCAAGGCATCGAGTTCGGCGCGGTTGGCTTCGCTCACGCCGGGAAGCGGAAAAAATTGCAGCACCGGTGCCTCTTCCAGATCGCCTGGAAGCAGGAAGCGGCCCGGCTGCAGGTCGGCGAAGCCGGCCTCGCGCGAGGCGCGCAAGGCATCAGCATAATGGTTGGCGATCTCGGCGAGTTGGCCTTCGTCGGCTTCGTCGTCCGGGGCCAGGGCCTCGGCGGCGCTCAACCAGATCGCGGCGAGGCGTTGGCGCTCACTGCCCATGGCGGTCTGCTGTGCCTCGCTCCAACTGAGGAAATCGTGCTCGAGCAGCGGGAGGTCGAGCAACCATTCACCGGGGTAGTCGATCAAGTCGAGGGTGAGCGTCGCCGTATCGCCCAACAGGCCCCGGGCGCGCCGTGTACGGTGCTTGATGGTCAGGCGCAACTCACTGATGCCGCGCGTGGGCGCCGGCCAGTGCGGCGGTGTGCCGTCGAGGGAGGCCATCGCGGCGTCATAGGGAAACCGCGGCACGCCGAGGTCGGGCTGAGCGACCCGCTGGGCGCCAAGCAGGCGACCCTCGCGGGCGGCGCGCAACAGATCGAGGCGTGCTTCCAGGCCCGCATGGCGCAACTGATGCACCAGCGAGGTCAGGAAGGCGGTCTTGCCGGCCCGGGAAAGACCGGTAACGGCGAGACGCAGTTGGCGGTCTCGGCCGCGTTCGATGAAATTGTGCAATTCCTGGGTCAGGTGACGTCGCATTACGGTATCCGACTGAAGTTCTGCTTCGAATGTGCGGGTGAATCGTGCCCAAGGCAAGAGGCGATAGTCTTCTCAAATAGTAATAATTGTCATTATTGATGCGAATGGTCGCTATCTTGACGCTAACATAGCGTTCGAAGCCGTGAACTCGTCGGCTCTCTTCACATCGAATCCATAGAGGACTAAAATGGTCCTCAATAGAGCATCCGTGGAGTGAGGGCATGTTGAAGCTTTCCAAGCTAACCGACTATGCCGCCGTGGTAATGGCGCAGATCGCGCGTTACCCGGAGCAGGCACACGCCGCCACCGAGCTGGCCGATGCGGTGCAGTTGCCACACCCCACCGTCAGCAAGACGTTGAAGATGCTGGTGAGAGCCGGGCTTCTGGAATCGCGGCGCGGCTCGTTGGGCGGTTATCGGTTGGCGCGACCGGCGGCGTCCATTACCGCCTCCGATATCATCGGCGCCATCGAAGGGCCGGTAGCGATGACCGAGTGCAGCCACGCCGATGGCGACTGCGATCTGGTCAACACTTGCGGCGTCGCCGATAACTGGCAGCGTGTCTCGCTGGCTATTCGCACCTTGCTCGACAGCGTGACCCTGGCGCATCTCGCCCAGGAAGCACCGCTGAAACTGCCCGTTCAATTGCCCATACAGAGCGTGACCTTGGCGAGTCGCGCCGAGATTTGATTAGACGATATCGGGGCCGTGGCGATGGCCACGCGCCGAGAGCATACCGCTCGGGAGGAGAGACACCATGGCAAGTCAGGAAATGGAAGAGCTTGTTCAGCGCGAATATACCCAAGGGTTCGTGACTGACATCGAAAGCGATACCGTACCGCCGGGGCTGGATGAAAACACCATCGCCTTCATCTCGAACAAGAAAGGCGAGCCCGAGTGGATGCTGGAATGGCGCCTGGAGGCTTATCGTCAATGGTTGACGATGACTACGCCTTCTTGGGCGCATCTCGACTATCCGCCTATCGATTATCAAGCGATCTCCTATTACAGCGCGCCCAAAAAGCAGGAAGACAAGCCGCAGAGCCTCGACGAGGTCGATCCCAAGCTCCTGGAAACCTATGAGAAGTTGGGGATTCCGCTGCACGAGCGCGCGGCGCTGGCCGGGGTCGCGGTGGATGCGGTGTTCGACTCCGTCTCCGTGACGACCACCTTCAAGGAGAAGCTGGCGGAAGCGGGTGTCATCTTCTGCTCGATTTCCGAAGCGATTCGCGAGTATCCGGAGTTGGTGCGCCAGTACCTGGGTAGCGTCGTGCCTCAGGGTGATAACTACTTCGCCGCGCTCAACTCGGCGGTGTTCACCGACGGTTCCTTCGTCTATGTGCCCGAAGGTGTCGAGTGCCCCATGGAGCTGTCCACCTATTTCCGCATCAATGCGGCGAATACCGGCCAGTTCGAGCGCACATTGATCGTCTGCGACAAGCGCGCCCAGGTGTCCTATCTGGAAGGTTGCACCGCGCCGCAGCGCGACGAGAACCAACTGCATGCGGCGGTGGTCGAGCTAGTAGCTCTGGAAGATGCCAACATCAAGTACTCGACGGTCCAGAACTGGTACCCCGGTGACGAGGACGGCAAGGGCGGTATTTACAACTTCGTCACCAAGCGCGGCGATTGCCGAGGCGATCGCTCCAAGATCAGCTGGACGCAGGTCGAGACCGGTTCGGCGATCACCTGGAAGTATCCGTCCTGCATGCTGCGCGGCAAGGACAGTGTCGGCGAGTTTTATTCCGTGGCGGTGACCAACGGTCGCCAGCAGGCCGATACCGGCACCAAGATGATTCATATCGGCGAAGGAACGCGCTCTACCATCATCTCCAAGGGGATCGCCGCCGGGCGCAGCGATCAGGCGTATCGTGGCCTGGTCAAGGTCGGTCCGCGAGCCAAGAACGCGCGCAACTTCACGCAGTGCGATTCGCTGTTGATCGGTGACCGCTGTGGCGCGCATACCTTCCCGTATCAGGAAATCGGCAATAGCTCGGCGACCGTGGAGCACGAGGCGACCACCTCGAAGATCGGCGAGGATCAGCTGTTCTACTGCCAGTCACGCGGCATTTCCGAAGAAGACGCCGTCAACATGATCGTCAACGGCTTCTGCAAGGACGTCTTCCAGGAGCTGCCGATGGAATTCGCGGTGGAAGCCGAGGCGCTTCTCAATGTGACGCTGGAAGGGGCCGTCGGGTAACGCGCCCGATATGCCGTCAGGCGCACAGTCAAGGTCTCAATCCATGTATCGAAGTCGCCGGGCGACTCGAACGCAAGCAAGGTATCAAGATGCTCGAAGTCAAAGATCTGCATGTCACGGTGGAAGGCTCGGAAATCCTCAAAGGGCTGAACTTGACCGTCAATCCCGGCGAGGTTCACGCCTTGATGGGCCCCAATGGGGCGGGCAAGTCGACGCTCTCGGCGGTGATTGCGGGTAAGGACGGTTACGAAGTGACCAGCGGTGAAGTGCTGTTCGAAGGCAAGAACCTGCTGGAAATGGAAATCGAAGAGCGCGCGCTGGCCGGCATTCTGCTGGGCTTCCAGTACCCCGTGGAAATTCCGGGCGTCAAGAACATCTACCTGCTCAAGGCGGCGCTCAATGCCCAGCGCGTCGCGCGTGGAGAAGAGGAAATTCCGGCGCCGGAATTCATGAAGCTGGTCCGCGAGCAGTTGAGCTTCATGAAGATGGACGGCAGCTTCTTGCAGCGTGCGGTCAATGAGGGGTTCTCGGGCGGCGAGAAGAAACGCAACGAGATTCTGCAGATGCTGGTGTTGCAGCCCAAGCTGGCGATGCTCGACGAGATCGACTCGGGGCTCGACATCGACGCCATGAAAGTGGTCGCCGAGGGCATCAACTCGCTGCGCAATGCCGATCGCGCGATTCTCATGGTGACGCACTATGAGCGTCTGCTCGAACATATCGTGCCGGATCGCGTCCATGTCCTGGTGGACGGCCGTATCGTCAAGTCCGGCGATAAGAACCTCGCCAACGAGCTCGAAGCTCGTGGCTATGAATGGGTGCTGGAGGAGTCTGCGGCATGAGTGCAGCACACGCTTTTCTACAGCGGCTCGGCGAGCGAGTCGATGACGAGCCGACCTGGGTAGCGGCACGCCGCCAGGCCGGCGCGGCACGCTTCGAAGCCTTGGGATTTCCCACCAAGCGTGACGAGGCCTGGAAATATACCGACGTTCGTCGCATCGCCGAAGGCGAATTCACGCTGGCCGATGATGCCGAACTCGATGAGGCACGTTTCGCGGCACTCGGCATGCCGCTGGACGCGCATCGCCTGGTATTCGTCGATGGTGTCTTCTCGGCGGCCTTGTCCGACCTGACCGATCTGCCCGACGGCGTTTCTATCGAGCCGTTGACCACGGCAATGCGGACCAATCACGAGGCGATCGGTGGCGCCATCGGGCGTCTGGCAGGGGTCGACTTCTCGCCGTTCACCGCGCTCAACGTGGCGCTTTCCGAGGAAGGCGCAGTCGTGCGTATCGGTCAGGGCGCCGTGGTCGAAAAGCCGATCTATGTGGTTTTCGCCTCGCGTGCCAATGAATCGGCACGGATGAGTCATCCGCGCGTGTTGGTGATGGCCGGCGCGCGCAGCCAGTCCACGGTGGTCGAGCATTACGCTGGTGAAGTGGGTGCGGCCAACTTCACCAACGTGGTCAGCGAAGTCATGCTCGAACGCGGCGCCATCGTCGATCACTACAAGCTTCAGGAAGCCTCGAGCGAGGACCTGCACGTGGCGAGCATCCATGTCGAGCAGGGCCGCGATTCGCGTTTTACGTCGTTCAACTTGAACCTGGGTGGCGCGCTGGTGCGCACCGACCTGGTCACGGATCTCAACGCGCAAGGCGCGGAGACCCATTACAATGGCTTGTTCTTCGTCCAGGGCCGTCAGCACGTCGACAATCACACCCTGGTCAACCACAACGCGCCGAACACCTTCTCCAACGAGAACTACAAGGGCATTCTCAACGATCGTGCCCGAGGCGTGTTCAACGGCAAGGTGGTCGTCAAGCGCGATAGCCAGCAGATCGAGGCGTATCAGAACAACGCCAACCTGCTGTTGTCCGACCGCGCCGAGATCGATACCAAGCCGGAGCTGGAAATCTACGCCGACGACGTCAAGTGCTCGCACGGCGCGACGACCGGCCAGCTCGACGAGGAGGCCGTCTTCTCGTTGCGTACGCGCGGCATCGATGAGCAGATGGCGCGCGGTCTCTTGACGTTGGCGTTCGCTGGCGAAGTGATGGACCAGGTGCGTTTGCCGGTCATTGCCGAGCGTGTCGAGCGTGCCGTGGCGGGAAAACTTCCCGAGCGCTTCAATCTCGCGGATCTGGTCGAGGTTTCCGACGCGCTTGAGGAGGCCTGAGCCCATGAATGCCTTTGCCGAGACGATGCTGGATGTGGCGCGTGTGCGTAGCGACTTCCCGATACTCGATCGGGAAGTCCACGGTAAGCCGTTGATCTATCTGGATAACGCGGCGACCAGCCAGACGCCGACGGCGGTCATCGACACGCTGGATGATTACTATCGGCGTTATAACGCCAACATCCATCGCGGGCTGCATACCCTGGCCGACGAGGCCACGGCGGCTTATGAGGGCACGCGCGAGAAAGTGCGGGCCTGGCTGGGGGCGGCGTCGCAGCGCGAGATCGTTTTCACGCGCGGGACCACCGAAGCGATCAACCTGGTCGCCAACAGCTGGGGACGCGCCAACCTGCGCCCGGGAGACGAGATCATCGTCTCGTTGATGGAACATCATTCGAATATCGTGCCTTGGCAGATGCTGGCCGAGGTGTTGGGCGTCACGCTCAAGGTGATTCCGGTGGATGAGCGAGGTGTGCTCGACCAGGCGGCGTATCGAGATATGCTGAGCGAGCGTACGCGCTTGGTGTGCGTCAATCATGTCTCGAATGCGCTGGGCACCGTCAATCCGGTGGCAGAAATGGCGCGCGCGGCGCACGCGCATGGTGCGCTGATCCTGGTCGACGGTGCCCAGGCGGTGCCGCATCAACGCGTCGATGTCCAGGCGCTGGACGTCGACTTCTATGCGTTCTCGGGACACAAGGCGTACGGCCCCACCGGCGTGGGCGTGCTCTATGGTCGTGAGGCCTTGCTCGAGGCGATGCCGCCTTGGCAGGGGGGTGGCGAAATGATCAGCCGCGTGTCCTTCGAGAAGGGCACGGTCTACAGCGAGATTCCGCACAAGTTCGAGGCCGGCACACCGGCTATCGCAGAAGTCATCGCACTGGGGGCGGCACTCGACTGGATAGCGGAGGTCGGTATCGAGCGAATGGCGGCGTGGGAACACCACTTGCTCGAACGCGCCACCGACAAGCTGCAGGAGGTCGATGGTTTACGCATGATCGGCACGGCGCCGGACAAGGTCAGTGTATTGTCGTTCGTCGTCGATGGTGCGCACGCTCAGGATATCGGCCTGCTGATCGACCAGCTTGGCGTGGCGATTCGTACCGGGCATCATTGTGCCCAACCCATGTTGTCCAGCATGGGACTCGACGCTACCTGTCGTGCCTCTCTAGCGGCATATAACACGCCGGAAGAGGTCGATGCGTTCGTCGAGGCCTTACAGAAAGTCATCGCCATGGTGCGCTAACGGAGACGGCATGGATCAACTGCAAAGCCTCTACAAGGGGCAGGAAATGCCCTTGCAGCGCGATGTCGAGGCGATCTCGATTCCCTTTGGCAAGAGCGTGACCTTGACCGAGGACAGTGTCGTCTCGGTGATGCAGGCCAAGGGAGGGACGGTCAGTGTCGGCTTCGAGGGGCGCATGTTCCTGATCGAAGGGCACGACCTTGATGCCTTGGGACTCGAGGCCCTGTCGCGTGCAACCCTGCCCGAGGGGGCTAGCGACGCCGAACTCGAGGCCTTCATATGGGCGCAGCTGCGGACCTGTTTCGACCCGGAAATTCCGGTCAATATCGTCGATCTGGGCCTGGTCTACGGATGCCGGATAGAGCATCTGCTGAGCGGTGAAACCATGGTCACCATTCGCATGACATTGACGGCGCCCGGTTGCGGGATGGGTGAGGTGATCGCGGAAGACGCTCGACGCAAGATACAGGGCGCCGCTCAAGTGGCCAAGGTGCATGTCGAGATCGTTTTCGACCCGCCCTGGAGCCGTGAGATGATGACCGAGGAGGCGAAGCTGGAACTGGGCATGTTCTAAGTTCTCAGCATTTTAGATCAATGTCTGGGACTTGAGCGTTCATCGCTCTCTTGTCTCATGGTGGCGTGTGGCCGCCCTTTATTCTTTGGAGACCAGCATGCCGCGAGATAACGGTTGCCGAGGTCTTGTTCGGTGGGGATGGCGGCTGCTCAAGTGGGGCCTGGTGGGTGTTCTTTTGATGTTGACCGTGGTGGTGGCACTCAATGTTTGGGTGTTTGCCAAGACGGCCGGTCGTATTCAGCATGACCCGCTGGTCTGTGCTTCCGAGCCGGTCGGGTTGGTCTTCGGCACCGCGGAAGGGTTGCGAGGTGGTGGCCACAATCCTTATTTCACCGCACGCATGGAAACGGCGGCGCAATTGTTGCGGTTGGGGCGTGTTCAGCATTTGTTGCTGTCCGGCGACAACAGTACGCGCTACTACAACGAACCCGTTTCGATGTGGCGCGCGCTGCGCGACCGCAACGTCAGTACCGACGATATGACCCTCGATTATGCCGGTTTCAGCACGTTCGACAGCGTGGTGCGCGCCCGGCGCGTGTTTGGAGTCGAGCGCGTCTTATTGATATCCCAAGCCTGGCACTTGCCACGTGCGTTGTTTATCGCCGATGCCATCGGGTTGAAGGCACAAGGTTGTGCCGTGCCGGAAGGGCAGATCGCAGGCGAGTGGCAGCTGTGGCTGCGCGAGTGGTTGGCACGCGCAGCCGCTGTCGGTGATCTCTACCTGTGGGGACGTGACCCTTACTTCCTCGGTCCTCAGGTCACGTTGCCGATTTTCAGGAAGCTCAAGGAGGAGTGAACCGCGCGTCAGCGTTTGTGCTGTGCATTGAGTTCGCGAATCAATGCGCGGCAATTCTTCCAGCAACGCTCTAGCGCCGGTTCCAGCGCGTCCGGGAGAGGATGGGTAAACGCCGTGCCCAGCGCCTGCATCAGCACGCGCTCTTGCTCGAGCAGCTCGCCGAGCAACACTTGGCTATCATTGCCCACGAAGCTCTTGATACGACTCCATAGCCAGAGGTAGTCATCGCGCTCGACATCGGCATCGCGTGGCAAGATGTCGAGATGTTCCTTGGACAGGTCCTGCAGCTCGCGCAGGGCCTTGCCGCGTTCTTCGTAGAGCGGTTTCAGCCGATCACGCAGGGCAGGTCTCAGGCGCTCGAAATTGTCCTGGAAATAATCGAGACTGTCGGCCAGCGCTTCAAGTACGCTGTCCATCGCCACTTGGCGATTATCGAGAAACATGGGCGGTCACCTCCTCCGGTGACGCAAATTGTGCGGGTGGAAACAGCGTTTTGCTACCCCGGCGGCAAGAAAATTTCCCCGTGTGGTACCGCCCTTGGCGACGGCGCCGCTTAGCCCTTTGGCTTGGGGGGTGCCTTGCGTGGTGCAACGGCGTTTTTCGCCATGTAGTCGATGATCTGTCCGGCGATATCCTTGCCCGTAGCGGTTTCGATGCCTTGCAGGCCCGGCGAAGAATTGACCTCCATGATCACGGGGCCGTGGTTGGAGCGTAGTAGATCCACCCCGGCGACGCGCAGGCCCATTGCCTTGGCGGCTCGGATCGCCGTGGAACGCTCTTCCGGCGTAATGCGAATGACGCTGGCGGTACCGCCACGATGGAGATTGGAGCGGAACTCGCCCTCGAGTGCCTGGCGTTTCATGGCGGCGACCACTTTGTCGCCGATCACCAGGCAGCGGACATCGGCCCCCTTGGCCTCCTTGATGTACTCCTGGACCATGATGTTGGCCTTCATGCCCATGAAGGCCTGAATGACGGATTCGGCCGCCTGATTGGTCTCCGCCAGTACCACGCCGATACCCTGAGTCCCTTCGAGCAGCTTGATGACCAGCGGCGCGCCTTTGACCATGGTGATGAGATCCGGAATGTCATCCGGCGAGTGGGCAAAGCCAGTGACCGGCAGCCCCAGCCCCTTGCGCGAGAGCAGTTGCAGCGAACGGAGCTTGTCGCGGGAGCGCGTGATCGATACCGAATCGTTGAGCACGTAGGTACTCATCATCTCGAACTGTCGCAGTACGGCACAGCCGTAGAAAGTCACGGAAGCGCCGATGCGCGGCACGATGGCGTCGAATGGCTCGATTTCCTCGCCTTTGTAGTGGATCGACGGTCGGTGTGAGGCGATGTTCATGTAGCAACGAAGTGTGTCGACCACTCGAGCGGTATGCCCGCGCGCTTCGGCGGCCTCGATCAGGCGCTGCGTCGAGTACAGTTTGCGATTGCGTGAAAGAATGCCGATATGCATGGTCGTCTCCACTCGGTGGCGATGCCGACGGGCTCAGGGCTCGCCGTGCAGAAAGGCCGCGCCGGGCGCGACTAGAAGGCGGCGCAACGCCCGCCGCCCAAGCAGCATAGGATGGCGCATGCTACGTCGATCGGTCAGGGTCAGCTCGATTGGATAGTCGAGCCCACCGAGTTGCATGGGCGTGCGGATCACATAACGCCATTGTTCGATGCCGTTGGAACTCCTGACCTTGCGACGGTCATATAGCGGTAGTTCCAGCGTATGAGGCGGTGCCTCGGGGCCGCCACTCCGGGTGATGAAACGTACCCACAGGTGCCCATGTCGCTCGAACGTCTCAACGTCCTCGGCATGCAGCGCCGATGTACGCGCGCCTGTGTCGATTTTAGCGCACAGTGTCAGGTCCAGCTCCGTCAGGGTGACCATTTCGCGTCGGCCGATGACGGCCTTGGCTTGATAGGGCAGTGCTTTCATGCGTCAACGATCCAGTTCGGCCAAGCGCTGGCCAATAGGGGAATCGGCATTCGCCTGACGCAGCGTCATGAGTACCGGTAGGCGCAAGCGTGGCACAAGCGCAAGGTCGCGTACCAGTGCGGTGAAGTTCGCTTGCGGGTTTTCCGCGAGCCGATTGAGAAATGTCGGCAAGCGCTGCGCGTCCTCGAGATGCGTCCAACCACGCGCGGCCATGGCGGCGAGCACATCGGGCCCGCAGGCTGCCGGATCATCGAGTAGCGTATCGTACCAGGCGCCCACGCGTGAATCGCGACTGCCTCCCAGCGCGCGAATCACCGCGCACAAGGTGTCGAGATCTCCTGAGCGTGCCGCCTGTTCTGCGCGTTCGCGAAGCGGTGGTACACATGCCGAGGCGAGATCGCAATGTTCCATACAGTAACAGAGAGGCTTGAGGACCTCGACGGGGAGCGCGGGAATGCGTTCGGCAAGCCGGGCTTCTTGCGTGCTGTCGAGACGGACGATGAGGTCGGCAATGCCTTGCAGGCCGAGCATCTGCCAGTTGACGCTGGCGTCGGCATCGAGCAGGTAAGCGTCGGCCAGCGCATGATGCTTGCTGGTCGATTGCGCAAAGTCGCGGGCCGCCTGGGCATGCAACATGGCCTGCTGTGTGAGCTCGGGGGTAAAGGCCAAGGGATTATCGCGCATCAAGTTATCGATATGCGGTGCCTCATCGCGGCCTACGCTGTCCACCGTACGCCCGAGGGTTTCGATAAGGCGCTCGAGGAAGGCATCGCGGGGCCCGGGTACCAGCATGCCTTGTTCATCCAGAGGCAAGGCTAAAAACCAGATCAAGGGCTCGCTGGCGATATCGCTACCGAGGCGGAATGCGCATGCCATGCGAGCCTGGCCGTTCCAGGGCAGCGGCCAGGGCGCGCTACCGGCTTCGAACTCGGTGAGCCGCGAGAATTCGAAGGGTGCAACGCGTCGCCCCATGTCGAAAAGGCGGACGTCCGCACCGGTGCGTTGGAAAAATTCGCTGAGGGTGGTGATCGACTGCATGCTGCCTCCGGGATAGAGCCCGGCACTGTAGCGTTCAAGACTGGCGCTGACCAGCCCCCGGGTGGTTAAAAAATAAACGCTTGCCGCCAAGCGGCGTCATCCATGGCCAAGCGCGGGTTGTCCCACGTTTATCCACAATCCCGTCCCAATGAACTGTGGGTAAACGCCGGGCTGGGGAAAGCCGCTGGCAAGCTGGTCAAACACCTGCCGTGAACGCGATAATGGCAGGTCAACTCAACACTGTTCAGGAAACGAGATGACGGCTCATGACGCCTTGATGGAGGCATTGGAAAACCTGGTAGCGGCGTTGCGCAGTGTCGATATGTGGCGAGTGGAAGAGCCGCCTGCAGCGGCCTTTACCAGCCAGCAGCCTTTTTGCGTCGACACCATGGCGATGCCGCAGTGGCTGCGCTATGTCTTCGTGGCGCGGCTCGAAACGATGGCTCAAGCCGAGTCACCGTTGCCGGCATCCTGCGAGGTCGCGCCTGCCGTGGAAACCTGGCTGAAGGATGCCTCGCCCAGCGTGCGTCGCGTGGTCACCGAAGCCGTGGCCGAGGTGGATCGGATCGTGACGGAGGCGTGAGGTGAGCGGATGCGAAAACGCCGGGCGAAGGCCCGGCGTTTGATCAACGTACTGATATGCGTTGCTTAGAAGCGATAGCTGAGACCGCCACCCACGGTGACCGGGTCGAGACTTACCGTGCCGGCTGACGCACCGTTGATATCGATGTCGGCGTCCACATCGGTGTAGCTGGCGAAGCCGTTGAAAGCCAGGTTGTCAGTCACGAACAGGTCGACACCCAGTTCGCCGACGGCGCCCCAGGAATCATCCATGCTGGTGCTCATGCCATTGCCGAGGTCTTCGCCGGAGAACTTGGTGTAATTGACGCCGGCACCGGCATAGGGCTGCACGCGCGAACCGGTACCCCCCAGCGGATAATATTGCAGCGTCAGATTGATCGGGCGCTGCTCGAAGGTGCCCTCACTCCCATTGGTCGAGAAGTCGTGCTCGAACTTTTCACTGGAGCTCAGTGCGACTCCCAGCTTGTCGTGGAAGAGATAGCCGACGCTACCCATGAAGCCATTCTCGTCTTCGACATGGCTATCATCGGTGTCACTTTTGGCAATATCGCCACGCACGAAGAAGTCGCCAGCGTTGTAGGCAAGAGCGGCTTGGGCGCCGAACGTGCAAGTGCCGGCAATTACCAGGGCAGAGAAGAGTTTGGTCTTGGTCATGGTGTGACTCCTTGAGTTCTGGCGCTGTGTCGAACAGCGTTTCCGTATCAACGCCTGCAGTATAGGAAACAGTGTTTTTTAAGTCCAGAAGAATTTACAAACACTGTTTCTTTACGTCCGGCGAGTGTCATTCACCATGAAGTTCAGATTCGCTAGAGCGTGGTATCAGGCGGTCGGCATGCTCGCGCTCGCCAAACACTCGAAAAACCTCTTAACTTGCTGTGATCCCATGGCGGAGGTGTCGGCGGCATGAGGGCGGTGCATTGTCGAGCACTGTCTGGTGTCTGTGGCCTGCTGGCCGGGGAGGGCGACGTTGCGTCTAGAGTGGATCTTGGTGAGCTGATGAGTGGAGGAAAAGATGGCGCTATCATCGTTGGCGAGTGAAGGGGCTCAGGGAGCGCGCCCTGATGCTGGTTGGTTGTTGTCCATCGTGGTACCGGTCATGAACGAGGAAGCTGCCATTGCGCCGTTTCTTCAAGCGGTGCGTGGCGCGCTCGATGGGCATATTGCGCGCTGGGAGGTGCTGTTCGTCGATGATGGTTCGCGTGATGCGACGCTGGACATCCTGCGGGATTCCAGCCGCTTGGATCATCGCGTGCGCTACCTGTCGCTGACACGCAATTTCGGCAAGGAAGCGGCCTTGACGGCGGGACTGGCACACGCCCGCGGTGATGCCGTCGTGCCCATGGACGTCGACCTGCAAGATCCACCGCACGTGATTCTCGAATTCGTGCATCTATGGCGGGAGGAAGGCTTCGACATGGTCTATGGCGTGCGTGGCACGCGGGAAGCGGATACGCATACCAAGCGTGCCACTGCCGGTTTGTTTTATCGCTTCTTCAATCGTCTGTCGGACACGCCGATTCCACACAATGCCGGGGACTTTCGGCTCATGGATCGTCGGGTGGTCGAGGCGCTCAATCGTTTGCCGGAACGCAGTCGGTTCATGAAGGGGCTGTTCTCCTGGCCTGGCTATCGCACCACCGGTGTACGCTATGCTCGTCCCACTCGCGAGACGGGGCGCAGCAAGTTCGACTACTGGAAACTATGGAACTTCGCCCTCGACGGAGTGGTGAGCTTTTCCACCTGGCCGCTGCGTATCTGGTCCTACTGTGGGGCGGTAATCGCGCTGATTGCCTTCCTGTACATCGTGTTTCTGGTCGGCCGCGTGGTGCTGTTCGGCAGCGATGTGCCTGGCTATGCATCGCTGATGACGGCGATCTTGTTCTTCGGGGGCATGCAACTGCTGTCGATCGGCATCCTCGGCGAGTATGTGGGCCGGCTGTTCATCGAGACCAAGCAGCGGCCGCTGTACCTGGTCGCAGAAGATAGTGATACACCACGACCATCAGGCCAACGAGGTGACAGTACGCCATGAGCCGACGCATGGGGGAGGCGGGTACCGCTGTGCGCTTCGGACTCGTTGGGGGCATCGCGACGGGGGCGCATTTGCTGGTGGCGGGTGTATTGCTCGGCTTCTGGCCCGTCATGTCCGAATTCGCGGCGAACGTCATGGCGTTTTTGGTGGCTTTTCAGGTGTCACTGATTGGCCATCGGCGCGTTACCTTTCGCCGGCGCGGCCGGGCAAGGCGTTTCTTTCTGGTAGCGGCGTCGGGGTTCGCGCTCAACAATGGAGTGTTGGCCGCGCTGCTGGCCGTGACTCCACTGGGCGGCTTTGTCGCCGTGGCGATCGCGACCTTGACGGTGCCGGTACTGACGTATGTGGCGTCACGCTTCTGGGCTTTTCGCGAACCGCATTGAAAAAGGGCTCCCGTGGGAGCCCTTGAACGATCATTCAGCGCGCGCCATGCGCTTTATTCAGCGTGAAATCTGTTTATATTCTCCGGCATCGCTGGTCATGCTGCTCACCACCAGAATGGCGATGAAGGCGGCGATAAAGCCGGGAATGATTTCATAGACACCGGGGCCGCCCATGAACTGTGCGTTCCAGCCCAGTGCGATCCAGATCATGACGGTGACGGCACCGACCACCATGCCCGCGATGGCGCCGGCACCGTTGGTGCGTGACCACATCAGCGACAGGATGATGAGCGGGCCGAACGCCGCCCCGAAACCAGCCCAGGCGTTACTGACCAGCCCCAGTACCTGGGAGTTCGGGTCCGACGCGATGACGGCGGCTACCAGGCCCACCAGGACGACGCTCAGCCGGCCGATACCGACGCTTTCCTTTTCGGATGCCTCCTTGCGCAGGAACAGGCGATAGAAGTCCTCGGTCAGCGATGAAGACGCCACCAGAAGCTGGCTGGAAACGGTGCTCATGATCGCAGCAAGCAGCGGGGCATAGAGGAAACCGGTGATCAGCGGATGGAACAGCAAGCCTGCCAGGATGATGAAGATCGTTTCCGGATCCTGCACATCCAGGCCATTGCGGATGGCATAGGCCCGACCGAATATCCCCAGAGAGATCGCCCCTACCAGAGAAATGAACATCCAGCTCATGCCGATATTACGGGCAATCGGCACATCCTTCAGCGATCGAATGGCCATGAAACGCACGATGATGTGCGGTTGGCCGAAATACCCCAGCCCCCAGGCCACTGCGGACAGCCAGCCGATGAACGTCAGTCCCGACGTCCACGAGAGTAGCGTGGGATCGACTTCATTCAGGGTCTGCGAAGCCTGGTTAAAGCCGCCGCCACCTTCGCCGAAGATCACGACCGCCGGCATGATGATCAGTGCCAGCATCATGATGCAGCCTTGCACGAAGTCCGTCATGCTCACGGCCAAAAAGCCGCCGACGACGGTATAGACGAGCACGACGCCCAAGGTGATGATGACACCTGCGGCGTAATCGCTCAGGCCGCCAATGTTGATCACGCCCGAAAACGCGCTTTCGAACAGCTTGCCGCCTGCCACCAGACCTGATGCGGTGTAGACCGAGAAGAAGATGACGATGACGATGGCGGACACCGTCCTCAACGACATCGCGCGTGTCGGGAACCGATTGGCCAGGAAGGCGGGGATCGTGATCGCATTGCCGTAGTGAACCGTCTGCTCACGAAGGCGCGGTGCGACCAGAAGCCAGTTGAAGAAGGCCCCCACGAACAGGCCGATACCGATCCAGGCCGAGCCCAGGCCGGATACGAACATTGCCCCGGGCAAGCCCAGCAGCAACCAGCCGCTCATGTCCGAAGCGCCGGCCGATAGCGCCGCCACTTTGGGGCTGAGGGTTCGACCACCCAGCATGTAATCTTCAGACGTGGAGGTGGATTTGCGCATGGCATAAAGACCTATGCCGATCATGAGCGCAAAGTAAGCGATAAGGCTGATCCAAACACCAATAGCCATGAAAACGTCTCCTGTTCTTATCTTAGTTATGAGGCCGGATGTGACCCCGGCAGATCGTCGGTACGCATGCGGGCCACAATACCGAT
Organism: Chromohalobacter marismortui; assembly: GCF_004364315.1. Classification (GTDB taxonomy): domain Bacteria; phylum Pseudomonadota; class Gammaproteobacteria; order Pseudomonadales; family Halomonadaceae; genus Chromohalobacter; species Chromohalobacter marismortui. The sequence goes on from NZ_SOBR01000001.1 coordinate 165,729, forward strand.
GGCGAGTATCGTGAACAGGTAGAGCGCGGAGGCGACGTGAATGTTGGTGTTATGTGGGCCATAAGGGGGTTCCCTCCGTTTGTTGTTTGATGACGAGTGGTGATCACTCGTCTCCCAGCGCGAGTAGAGACGCGTTGCCACCCAAGGCGGCAGTATTGATGGTGCGGGTCTTCTCCGTGGCGAACCGTTGCAGATAATGCGGTCCGCCCGCTTTGGGACCAGTGCCCGACAGGCCCTGACCACCGAAAGGCTGAACACCCACGACAGCGCCGATGATATTACGGTTGACATACACATTGCCTACTCGAATTTTCTTCGCTATTTCAGCGGCGAAGGATTCGTTACGGCTGTGGATGCCGAACGTCAGACCATAGCCCTTGGCGTTGATGGTCTCGATGACGCGGTCGATCTCCGCGCTACGATACCGTGCTATGTGTAATACCGGTCCGAACTGCTCGCTCTCGAGTGTATCGATGCCGTCGATCTCGAACGCGGTCGGTGCCACGAAGTGGCCATGTTGCGTGGCCTCGGCATCGGGGGTCGCCTCGGCCAGCAGGCGACCTTCTTCCTTGAGGCGCGCGATGTAATCGTTGAGTTGACGATGCGCATCCTCGTCGATGACCGGGCCTACGTCGGTACCCAAATCGCGGGGATCGCCAATGTGCAGTTCTGCCATGGCGCCCTTGAGTAGCTCGATAACGTGGTCGGCGACATCTTCCTGGATGTAGAGCACACGCAGGGCGCTACAGCGCTGGCCGGCACTCTGGAATGCCGAGGTCACCACGTCGGCGACGACTTGCTCGGGGAGCGCTGTGGAATCGACGATCATCGCGTTCATGCCACCGGTTTCGGCGATCAAGGTCGGCAGCGCGGCACCTTCGCGGTCGGCGAGGGCGCGGTTGATGATCTGCGCAGTGTCGGTGCCGCCGGTGAAGACGACGCCGGTGATGCGCGCGTCACCGGTCAAGACGCTGCCCACCGTGGGGCCATCGCCGGGCAGTAATTGCACCACGTCGCGCGGCATGCCCGCTTGCTGGAGAAGTTCCACGACGCGGTGCGCGATCAGCGAGGTTTGTTCCGCGGGCTTGGCGAGTACCGAGTTGCCCGCGACGGCGGCGGCGACCATCTGGCCACAGAAAATCGCCACCGGGAAATTCCACGGGCTGATGGCGGCGAAGACACCCTTGCCGGACAGGATCAGCTCGTTGGACTCGCCGGTCGGGCCGGGGAGGGGAATCGGCGCGTCAAACATCTCGCGGGCGCGCATCGCATAGTAGCGGCAGAAATCCACCGCTTCGCGGATTTCGTCGACGCCATCGGTGAGCAGCTTGCCGCCTTCACGGGAGCATAGCGTCATCAGCTCGGCAAGGTGCTCTTCCATCAGGTCGGCGAAGCGCTCGAGAATCTGCGCACGTTCTTCGACCGGCGTATCGCTCCAGCGCGGGAAGGCCGCCCAGGCGGCATCCACGGCACGCTGGGCCTGCTCGCTCGTGGTCCACTGCACGCTGCCCACGCGCTGGCGGGTATCGTAAGGGCTGAGTACGTCGTGACGCTGTGCGGCATCGTCTTCCACGTCGAAGGCCAGCAGTGGCTTGACGTGATGTTCGCTATCCATGAACGCCGCCATGGCGTCGATCAGTGGTTGGTATTGGCTGTTGATGTTCAAGTTGACGCCCTTGGAGTTCTTGCGTTTTTCACCATAGATATTGCGTGGTAGCGGAATCCGCGGATTGGCATAGGTGTCGTATTGCGACAAGGTTTCCACCGGGTGCTCGCAGAGACTTTCCACGGGTACACGAGGATCGACCAGTTGGTGCACGAAAGACGAATTAGCGCCATTTTCCAGCAAGCGTCGCACAAGATACGGCAGTAGATCCTTGTGCGCGCCCACCGGCGCGTAAACGCGGCAATAAGTGCCCCGTGGCGCCCGCTTGAGCGCGGCATCGTAGAGTGCTTCGCCCATGCCATGCAGGCGTTGGAACTCGAAATGACGGTCTACCTCGTTGGCGAGTTCCAGAATGGTGCTGATGGTGTGGGCGTTATGTGTCGCAAATTGCGGAAAGATGCGTCCCCGGGTGTTTTCGGAGAGCAAGAAATGCACGCACGCGAGGTAGGCAACATCGGTGCATGCCTTGCGGGTAAAGACCGGATAGCCGTCGAGCCCTTGCTGTTGAGCTTCCTTGATTTCGGTATCCCAGTAAGCCCCCTTGACCAGGCGCAGTGGAATCTCGTCACCACACTGATCGGCGAGGCGGTTGATGTAGTGCAGCACCGGCAAGGCACGCTTGGAATAGGCCTGCACCACCAGCCCGAAATGTCCCCAGCCTCGGCAGACATCGCTTTCGAAAACGGTGCGGAAGACTTCCAGCGACAATTCCAGGCGGTCGGCTTCCTCGGCGTCGATGGTAATGGCGACGTCGTTGTCGCGCGCCAGCGAGGCGAGTCGGCGCACGCTGTCGGTGAGTTCTTCGAGAATCTGGGAGCGGCGTCCGAATTCATAACGCGGATGCAGCGCGGAAAGCTTTATCGATACCGAAGGTGCCGGCGTCTTGTCACCCAGCTTGCGACTGGCGGCCCCGACTCGCTCGATGGCTTGGGCATAATCGTTGAAATAACGCTCGGCATCGGGGCGTGTGCGTGCCGCTTCGCCGAGCATGTCGTACGAGTAGGTATAGCCTTTATCGAACAGCGGCTGCGAGCGCTTCAGCGCTTCATCGATGGTTCGCCCCAAGACGAACTGCTTGCCCATGATCTTCATCGCCTGGTACATGGCGCGCCGAATCACCGGCTCGCCCATGCGATTGACCATCTTGTTGATGAAGGTGGCGGGCTTGCCTTCGCGCGGCTGGTCGAGCTGCAGAACGCGGCCGGTCATCAACAGCCCCCAGGTGGACGCATTGACGAACCACGATTCGCTTTGGCCGACGTGTGCCTTCCAGTCGGCGGGCCCCAGCTTGTCCTCGATCAGCGCATCTGCGGTGGCCTTATCGGGAATGCGTAGCATCGCTTCGGCCACGCACATCAGCATCAAGCCCTCATGGGTATCGAGGCTGTATTCCTGCAGCAACTCGTCGATGGAGTCGACCGCCGTATCCATCTCTCGGACCTCGCGCACCAGTTCGGCGGTTTGGATGGCGATGCGCTTGAAGTCTTCCTCGTCGGTGCGCAAGAGCGCGGCCAATTCGGCGACATAGGCGTCTTCCTCGACGCTGTAGTAATCGCTGACACGGGCGAACAACGTCTTGAGGTCGTCGTTCCAGGTGGCAGTTTCCAGCATGGTATTGGCATTTTGCATGTCATGACCCCGTGATGATCGGCGACGCGAGAATGAAGGTGAGCGTGCGGAGTCGGCGCCAGTAACGGCGTCCTTGTTATATGGAATAGCGTCGACTTTAGAGTGGGTCAGCGTGCCCGGTCTTGCCAATTTCCCGGGCATTTGTGTCAAAAAACACGGCAGACGAAGAGGTGGACTTGAAATTTAGACCTTAGTCTATGATAGAGGATGTCGTCATCACGGAACTGGTGGCAGCTCGGCGCCATTGCGAGGGAGACTGACCATGATGGCGTCGGAAGGCATGCGATAAGGCGCTTTGATTGGCGAATCCCGTGCGTGCCGCGATCTCTGTGAGTGGCACGCCGGCCGTGCGCAGCAACGTGCTTGCGCGATCGAGGCGGCGGCGCAGCAGGTATTGGTATGGCGTCAGTCCCGTATGACGTCGAAAGCGTTCACCGAAATGCGCTTCGCTCAGACAGGCCAGGCTTGCCAGGTCCTTGACCGTCACGCGTTCGGCGATATGGGTGTCGATGTAGCGATCGATGATGTCGAGATTCAGTGCACGCCCGCTCTCGAGTGTCGTCGCGGTGGACAGGCGCGCATGCAAGCAGCTCAAGAACGTCGTGGCGAGCAATTCGCCATCGGCGTGGCGTGGCTGCGACATCTCTTGCACCACGAAGTTGAGATAGTTGCGCAGGGGATCGTCGAGCGTGAAGTAGCGTGGTGCGTCGAAGAGGCTGGCCAGTTCGCGATGACTACCTGTCAACGAGGGGGAGTCATCGGGGAGGTCGAGGATCAACTGGCGATTGTCACCGATTCCCTCGTAATAATGCACATGATTGATCGGGACGATGCAGCCGGACAGGGGGGCGATGGAGCCGCCCAGGCCTTCGATTTCGAATTCCGCATGGCCAGCCAGGCCGATGACGATCTGGTGGAAGGCATGGTCGTGATGCTTGACGGTGTTGTCGAGCGGCGTCAGACGAATGCTTGTGCTCATGGCGACCCTCCTGAACTCCGCAGTGAGCTTACCATACGCGCCCACCATGCGTGAGATGCAATTCTCAGGCTTCTTGTTTAGGCTTCCCGCCATGCCTGGCGTGCTCGTAAGTGGTCGCGTAGCGCCTCGAGTTCATCGCGCCCGGTACGTGATAGCAGGCAGCCGCCCTGCACGACTTGCCAGGGCCTGCCATGCTCCTCCATGACATGCTGCGCGCGGCGGCGAATGTTCTCGAGATAATCATCGTGGCGAATCGGATAGTCGACCAGCGTATGCCATTCGGCCACGCTGACGCGTTTGTCGAGTGTCTTGTCGAACAACGTGAGCAGATGCTCGGGCTCGGTTCGATAGCGAGGCGTGCGGCTGAGCATCAGCATTGTCACCGTGCCGACCAGAATCGTCAGGCAGACGGTGAAGACCAGCAAATAAAGAAGCATGGTTGGGTGGCGCAAGAAGCGAATGTGCGAATCGAGTCTAGCATGCGAGCGCGCCGCAGCGCAGCGCCTCTTCTGGCGTGATGAAATCGCAAGGAAAGATGGAGCGGGCAACGAGGCTCGAACTCGCGACCCTCAGCTTGGGAAGCTGATGCTCTACCAACTGAGCTATGCCCGCTCGACGCAGGGATGTTAATCAAGCGCGTCGGGCCTTGGCAAGCCTGATCATGGCAGTGATCGATAAAAAGACGAGAAGCGAGGGAACTTTTGTGTGCAGAGCGGTCTGAGTTAATGCAAGAAACGTGATTCCAGGCAGTCGCTAGGAAATGCGTTTTGAGCTTACTGTTCTCGATTGACCGCCGTGCCCTTGCACGGCGGTTTTTTATGCGCAGTTGTCGACCTCAGCAGCGGTTGCGCATGGTCAACAGGGCGGCGAGCACCTCGCGGCGAGTCACCAGGCCGAGAACGTGGCCGTCATCGACCACGGGGTATACCTTGGGCCGTTCGCCACGCATGGACTCGGCCAAGTCGACGATGCTCTTGTCTGGCGTCACGGTCAGCACCGCTTCGCGCATCAATTCGCCCACCAATGCAGGTTGGCCGCAGTGATACGCGCTATCGAGCAACTGGCCGAGCACGTCCTGCTCCGAGATGAAGCCGATCAGGTGGTCGTGGGCATCGACGACGGGGGCACCGGGCAACCGGTGGCGTGCCAGACCATCCACGAGTGCCGAGATCGAGGTGCTGGCGGTGACGCGGTAACCATCACCAATCATGATATCGCCGACGACGGCTGGGGATGAACGCGACATGGCGGGCCTCCTGGGCGTCGACGGCCATGACGTTCGCCGACGTCATGACCTTGGCGTGGCACCACGCGTCACGTGGCATTGAAGCGTCAGTTCTTCGGCCGCACTGGCGCCGAGGATTAATGCCGGGCCTTCTAGTCGAGGATAGCTCATTTTCTCTGCAACAGCGCAACGTGTGGCCGTTGGGTAAACGAGAAGGGGCTTGAAAGTCGGACTCATGCCTTCATCTAGGAGGGATACGCTATAGTGTTGGCGTAAGTAAGCAGAGTGACGCCTCGAACAAGTAGCGCAAGCCATTGGACGAGACGTGATCGGGAAGGTTCGGCTCTTCGGGAGGCAACATGAATGCACGCGATTACTTGGCCAAGCAGGGAATCGGCCTCGATAAGGAAGAGGATAAACCGACGACCCTCGAAGAACAGGCTTGGTCTCGAGCCAGAAGCGCGGCAAGCCATCGTCCGCGAAGCGGCACGCCACATGACTGGGAGGACTGGGAGCGCCATCACGATACACTGGCCTCGGGTGCCGACAAGGTCCGCCAGAAGATCGACCCAGACGCCCATACGCATGCCTCGGGCGTCGAAACCTATGATCCGCGCGGCAAGCAATAGGGCACGCTATCGAGCTGCCGTGGCCTCGCGTATCATGCAGGCGGCGAATGCCGCCATTGGCAGCGTTCCACGCGACATTGAAAGACTCTGAAAGGACGCATTTACAAGGAGAGGATGCATGGACATTATCCGCATAATTCTGGCTATCTTGCTGCCGCCTCTGGGGGTTTTCCTGCAGGTCGGTTTCGGTCTGCATTTCTGGCTCAACATTCTGCTGACGCTGCTGGGGTATATTCCCGGCATCATTCACGCTGTTTGGGTCATCGCCACACGCTGACACTGTGAGGCGGCGGCGACCACTGTCATTCGCGTTACGAGCCCGCCTAGGCGGGCTCGTCTAGTATGGGAGCAGCATGAGGTGGCTGGTTAAAAGATATGGTAAAACTCCCACCATCGCTGACGTCGTTCTTGGGGACACCATGCTACGCAAGATTACCCTGACATTGTGCCTGGCCGTGATGAGCCCCGTGGCATTCGGGGTGAGCGTGGGAGCGCCGCAGGTCACCTCCTCTCTCAATCAACCTCTGCGCGCCGAACTGCCTTTGTCCGGAGTCGGTGATATCGACCCGCGCGGGCTCACGGTGCATCTGGCGGATGAGGACGCCTTCGAGGCGGCGGGCATCAACGAAACGGCACTCCAGATGCCACTGAATGTCACGCTGACGCGCGACAGCACGCCGCCGCGCATCATGATCAGCAGCCAAGCATCGGTGGAGCGTGCCTATCTTGAGGTATTGCTGGAGGTCGCGTGGCCCCAGGGGCGTATCCAGCAACCGGTGACATTGCTGTTCGATCCACCGGGCTACGCCTTGGCGAGTGCGCCCGCTGAACCGCAGGCCACGCCGGACACGTCGATGCAGCAAGCTGATGCGTCGTCATCTCCTCGCGCGACCTCGCGAGCTCAGCCTGAGGCGCCTCAGGGCGTTGTCGGGACGGCGCGCGAAGTGGCCGATACCGCGGACGCCACTACGTCGATGCCGCGCACGGAACAGGATGAGGCGCGGCGTGCGGCCGAGCTGGCAGCGGCACTGCAAGCCCTGCGAGTACGCCTGGCGTATGTCGAGCAGGAACGTAATGCGTTGGCCGAGCGGCTCGAAGCACTCTCGGCGCGACCGCCGGTGGAGGTGACAGGTGTCGCGGCCTTGTTGGCACAGACGGGGCCCGAGACGCCATCGGCATTGGCCGGCGAGCGGGCAGCGTCGCCCAGTCACGAGGCATCTCCGAGCGCGCCGACGACTGTGGCATCGCGCGACGGCGCCTCGTCATCCTGGTTGGTGCCATTGCAGGCAGGGTTGGGGGTCGCGCTTGCCATCTTGCTGGTGCTTTGGGGATGGCGGCGATGGCGCGCCGGCCGCGAAGCGACCTATCAGGATATGGCGGCGCGTTTGGGGACGGCGCAGCCCACCGCCAAGGCGCGCCCGATCCTCAGCGACGATGATGTGCCCGAGACGGCCACCATCGACGAGGCCGATATTTATATCGCTTACGGACGCTATACGCAGGCCCGGGACTGGCTGCAAGCGCGCCTCGCGACTCAGGAAAGCGCCGAGTTACGTCTCAAGCTGCTGTCGGTACTCGGCGAGCTGGGCGAGCTCGAAGCGATGGAGCAGGAAGCCGGATGCTTTGCGCCGTCGGTCGATGATGAAACGACTCGCGAGGCCGACGCCTTGGTGGCCCATTATCGGCACGTCGTCGCCGCGAACGCCACCGACGTGACGCGTGAGTCGACCGCGTCTTCTCCCGGGGTGGATTCGCTATTCGATGACGCTTCGATGACGGCCAACGCTCCCGAATCTGCGGCAACGCATGACGAGCCGGACGCGCAGGCCGATGCGGTGACTCCGGCCGCACGCCCCGATGAGGAGGCGGCGCCGCTCGAGTTCGATCCGCCCGAGGTGTCTGCCGTGCCCACACGGCTGGACTATCAACTACCCGAGGTGGAACCCACGACGGAGGCCGAGCCGTATGCTGCGTCAACGGCATCAGCACAGGAGGCCGCTCGCTGGGAAGTCGAGGAAGTGGCGTTCGCACCCTCGCATCTGGATAATGGTGGCGCCGCCGCAGCGCCAGCCGACGCATTGGAGACAGCGCGGAACCTGCTTGCCGCCGAAGGTGATACCTCACGGGCCAAGGCGTTGCTGCAAGTCGCTGTGCGCGCCGAGGACGATGACATTGCGCGCCAAGCCAGGGCGCTGATGCGTGAATACGTCGGTGCTTGAATGCTGAACACGGACGTTCGCACCCCATACCCAGGATTGAATGTGACGGATATCGATGGCCTTCTTCGAATTTCAGGATGATCGTCAGCCGCTGGAAGGGCGCATTGCACTCGGTGTCGAGTACGATGGCAGTGCGTACTGTGGTTGGCAGCGCCTGACGCAGGCGCCTTCGGTGCAGGCCGCGCTGGAAACGGCGCTTTCGAAGATTGCCAATGCACCAGTGCAAGTGCTGTGCAGCGGACGCACCGATACCGGCGTGCATGCCACACGCCAGGTGGTGCACTTCGATGCACCGGTGCGGCGCACGCAAAAAGCCTGGCTGTTCGGCGCCAATGCCCAATTGCCGCGCGATGTGGCGGTGCGTTGGGTGGTGCCGGTTGCCGACGACTTTCATGCGCGGCTCTCGGCCTTGGCGCGGCGCTATCGTTACGTGATTCTCAATCAGCCATCGCGACCGGTGCTGGAACGCGCCAATGCGACCTGGTGCCGTGAGCCGCTGGACGCAGCGCGCATGCATGCTGCCGCCCAGGCGTTGATTGGCGAGCACGATTTCTCGAGTTTCCGCGCTGCGGGCTGCCAGTCGAAAAGCACCCATCGCCACGTGCATTTCATCGAGGTGCGGCGCTACGGGCCAATGATCGTCATCGACATTCAAGCCAATGCGTTCTTGCATCACATGATTCGTAATATCGCCGGCGCGCTGGTGGCCGTTGGGCGCGGCGATCATCCGGCGAGTTATCCTGGCGCGCTTCTGGCATTGCGCGATCGGACGCAAGGCAATGTCACGGCGCCGGGCTGTGGCCTGCACTTCGTCGATGTGTATTACGATGAACGCTTCGAGCTGCCACAGGAGCCGCTCGGGCCGAATTTGCTGGCGTTTCTCGGCGAGTGGAGCGGCGAGCGTGCGCTGCCGGATAGTGAGTGGGCGCGTGCACGTCGCCAGCGCCGTGTCTATCCGCCGCGCCGGGAGGTGTCATCATGATGGCTCCGATGCAGCGCACGCGCGTCAAGATCTGCGGCCTTACCCGGGAAGAGGATATCCACGCCGCCGTGGCGGCGGGCGTCGATGCGCTGGGCTTCGTGATGTGGCCGGGGAGTGCGCGCGCCATCGACGAGGCGCGTTTGGCGCGCCTATCGGCGTGCGTGCCACCCTTCGTGACGCGGGTCGGGTTGTTCGTCGACCAGCCGGAAGACGACATTCGACGTTGCGCGCGGCATCTTGATTTGGTGCAGTTGCATGGCAACGAGTCTGCCGAGGCCTGTGAACGTCTCGACCTTCCCTGGATAAAGGCATTGCGCATGCGCGACGGCCTCGATCTGCAAGCCGAAGCGTCACGCTACGCTGCGGCGCGTGGCCTGTTGCTGGATGCCTATCGCCCCGGCGTGCCAGGGGGAACCGGGGAGACATTCGACTGGTCGCGAATCCCCGCAAACCTGGCAAAATCTGTTATTCTCGCGGGAGGCTTGACGGCAGCCAATGTCGCCGCAGCCATCCAGCGGGTGCGGCCCTACGCCGTCGACGTCTCCGGAGGCGTCGAGTCGGCCAAAGGCATCAAGGATCCCGCGAGCATACGGGCATTTCTGTCCCAAGTGTCCCATACCCAAGCCCCATAGAGGTGTCATTCGTGACTAAGTTCAGCGACCTGACCCGACTGCCGGACGCCCAAGGCCATTTCGGTCCTTACGGTGGACGGTTCGTCTCGGAGACTCTGAGCTTCGCTCTGGAAGAGCTGGAGAAGGCCTACATGAGCCTTCGTGACGACGCCGACTTCCAGGCCGAATTCGACCGTGACCTGGCCCATTATGTGGGCCGCCCGTCTCCGCTGTACCACGCTGAACGATGGTCCCAGAAGATCGGTGGCGCGCAGATCTGGCTCAAGCGCGAAGATCTCAACCATACCGGCGCCCACAAGATAAATAACACCATCGGCCAGGCGCTGCTCGCCAAGAAAAGCGGCAAGCCGCGTGTCATCGCCGAGACGGGAGCCGGGCAGCACGGCGTGGCCACCGCCACCGTGGCCGCGCGGCTAGGGCTCAAGTGCGAGATCTACATGGGGGCCGAAGATGTCGAGCGTCAGAAGCTCAATGTCTATCGCATGCGTCTGCTGGGGGCCGAGGTGCATCCGGTCGAGTCCGGGTCGCGGACCCTCAAGGATGCCATGAACGAGGCGCTGCGTGACTGGGTGACCAATGTCGATGATACGTTCTATATCATCGGTACCGTGGCCGGGCCGCATCCTTATCCCGCCATGGTGCGTGATTTCACTGCGGTGATCGGTCGCGAGGCACGCGAGCAGAGCCTGGCGCAGATCGGTCGGTTGCCGGACGCTTTGGTGGCCTGTGTCGGCGGTGGTTCCAATGCGATCGGCCTGTTCTATCCTTTCATCGAGGACGAGGACGTGGCCATGGTCGGCGTCGAGGCCGGTGGCGACGGTGTCGAAACCGGACGCCATGCCGCGCCGCTGACTGCCAATGCGCCCAGCGGCGTGTTGCATGGCAACCGGACCTACCTGATGTCCGACGCGAGCGGTCAGGTGTCGGATACGCATTCGATCTCCGCCGGCCTCGATTATCCTGGCGTCGGCCCCGAACATGCGCTGTGGAAGGACGTCGGACGTGTCAGCTACGTGGCCGCCAACGACGAGGCAGTGCTCGAGGCGTTTCGCGAGCTGACCCGTATCGAAGGGATCATGCCCGCTCTGGAATCGGCTCATGCGCTGGCCCATGCCAAAGTCATGGCGGCCGCGATGCGCCCCGATCAGCACATCGTCATCAACCTCTCGGGGCGTGGCGACAAGGACATTCACACGGTGGCCAAGCTCGACGGTCTGGAATTCTGAGCATGACTATGAATCGCATCGATCAACGTTTCGCGGCGCTCAAGGCCCAGTCGCGCCGTGCCTTGATTCCGTATATCACCGCTGGCGACCCCGCACCGCAGCATACCGTGGGGTTCATGCATGCCTGTGTTGACGCAGGCGCCGACGTGCTGGAACTGGGCGTGCCGTTTTCCGACCCCATGGCCGATGGGCCGGTCATCCAGAAGGCGTGCGAACGTGCGCTCAAGCAGGGTACCCGTATGGCCGACGTGCTCGACATGGTCGCGACGTTTCGTGACACCGACCAGACGACGCCGGTGGTGTTGATGGGGTACCTCAATCCCATTGAACGGATGGGCTATGACACCTTCGCGCAGCGTGCGCGCGAGGCGGGTGTCGATGGCGTGCTGATGGTCGATATGCCGCCGGAGGAAGGCGCTGAGATTGCACCGTTGTTCGCCGAGCACGGTCTGCGATCGATCTTCCTGCTGGCCCCTACCACCTCGCCCACGCGGGCCGCTACAATATGTGCGCACGGCGAAGGTTATTTGTACTATGTATCGCTCAAGGGGGTGACCGGCGCCGCCTCGCTGGATGTCGAAGCCGTCGAGCGGCAGTTGGCGCCAATTCGCGAGATGACCGATCTGCCCTTATGCGTCGGTTTCGGCATTCGTGACGGTGAGACGGCGGCGGCAGTCGGTCGAGTGGCTGATGGCGTCATCGTCGGCAGTGCATTGGTGTCACGTATCGCTGAAAACGCCGACCACCCCGAGGCCATACCGGCGGCGCTGAAAGCCGTCCTTGGCGACATGCGCGACGCGCTGGACCGCTAGGCGGGTCACGCAAGCTCTCTTTATTCGCTGCATCGGGCCACGGACGTGGCTCGATGCGTCTGACAAGCAACACGGAAGCGTCTCAGAACCATGAGCTGGCTAGACAAAATTGTGCCGTCGATGAGCCGTATCCAGCGAACCGATCGCCGGAAAAGCGTGCCGGATGGCCTGTGGCGTAAGTGCCCGAATTGCGAGGCGGTGCTCTATCTTCCCGAGTTGGAGCGCCATCAGAGCGTGTGCCCCAAGTGCGATCATCATCTGCGCCTGACGGCACGCAAACGACTCAACTGGTTCCTGGATACGGAGGGCCGCGAGGAGATCGCCGCCGACCTGCAACCCAGCGATCGGCTCAAGTTCCGCGACTCCAAGAAGTACAAGGATCGCTTGGCGGCGGCCCAGAAGGCCACCGACGAAAACGATGCCTTGATCGCCATGCGCGGCAAGCTCGATGGCTTGCCGGTGGTCGCGGTGGCGTTCGAATTCAGCTTCATGGGGGGCTCCATGGGGGCCGTGGTGGGCGAGAAGTTCGTGCGTGCCGCGACTCAGGCGCTGGAAGAGGGGGTGCCGCTGGTCTGCTTCGCGGCCTCCGGCGGCGCCCGCATGCAGGAAGCGCTGTTCTCGCTGATGCAGATGGCCAAGACGTCCGCCGCCCTGGAAAAACTCAAGCAGGCCGGTGTGCCTTATATCTCGGTACTGACCGACCCTGTGTTCGGCGGGGTGTCGGCGTCGCTGGCCATGCTGGGCGATCTCAATGTCGCCGAGCCCAACGCCTTGATCGGGTTCGCCGGGCCCCGCGTTATCGAGCAGACCGTGCGCGAACAACTGCCGGAAGGCTTTCAGCGCAGTGAGTTCCTGCTCGAACATGGCACCGTGGACATGATCGTGCATCGCCATGACATGCGCGAGCGCCTGGGAGGCGTGATGCGCAAGTTGACGCATCAGTCACGTTCCATCCAGGAAAACGAGGCCGAAGAAGCGCCGGCCCAGTCGACCGTCGACGAGTTTTCCCAGGCCGATCACTGAATGGTTGATACGACGCCTCTTGAAGATTGGCTGGTGCGTCTCGAGCGCCAGCATCCCGTCGCCATCGATCTTGGCCTCGAGCGCGTTACGGCGGTCGCCGTGCGCCTGGGGCTCAACGCCAAGTCGCTGGCGGGGCGCGTCATTACTGTGGCCGGTACCAATGGCAAGGGCTCGACCGTGGCCATGCTCGATGCCCTGGTACGCGAGCATGGTTGGCACAGCGCCGCTTATACATCACCACATCTACAACGTTATAACGAACGTCTGTGCTTCGATGGCCAAGAGGTCGACGATGCCGCTTTGGTCGAGGCTTTCGAGGCCGTCGAAGCGGCACGCCTTGCGGATGAAGAGATCAGCCTGACGTATTTCGAGGTCGGTACGTTGGCTGCCCTGTGGTTGATTAAGCGTCAGCAACCCGATATTGCGTTGCTCGAAGTGGGGCTGGGGGGACGCTTGGATGCGGTCAATGTCGTCGATCCGGACGTGGCCGTGGTGACGACCGTCGCTCAAGACCACGCGGCCTTTCTGGGGACCCACCTTGACACCATCGGCCAGGAAAAAGCCGGCATCATGCGTTCCAAGCGTCCGGCGGTGCTGGGGAGTGCCGTCTTGCCGGCGAGTGTACGCCAGCATGCCGATAGTTTGGAGGCGCCGGTCTTTGCGCTGGGTGAGCGGTTTGGCTGGCAGGACGCTGCTGATGGCTGGCAGTGGCAGGGCGAAACCGCTACCGGCGAGCCGCTTTACTTGCATGCACTCCCCGATCCCCACTTACCGCTGGACAACGCCGCGACGGCATTGCAGGCGCTGACGCTCGTCGGCGTCGCCCTGGAAGAGACGGCTTGTCGGCGTGCTTTCGAGCGCGCGATATTGGCCGGGCGACTGCAATGGCAGGGCGCTTGGTGCCTGGACGTTGGCCACAACCCCCATGCGGCGGCCTATATGGCCACCTATTTGTCACGGCGGCCGCTGCGCGGGCGGCGTTTTTGTCTGCTGGGCATGCTGGCCGACAAGGATGCCAAAGGCGTGATCGAAGCGCTGGCGTCGCAGATCGACGCCTGGGTGCCGGTGTCGTTGAGCGGTGATCGCGCACGCGATGCCGAGCAGTTGGCCGCGTTGCTGAGCGCGCGCGACGCGCAGGTGATGCAGTGTGCAGCGTCGCCGGATGTCGGGGTGCGCTGGCTGCATGCCAATATGGACAGTGGCGACGAGGTACTGGTCTGCGGCTCATTCTGGACCGTCGCTGAGGCGTCGACCACTCTGGGTAAACTCGGGGTGATGGCGAGTCCAAGGAGTATGTCATGAAATATGGAATACGTGAGCGTATTAGTGGTGCGGTCATCCTCGCCGCGCTGGCGGTGATTTTCCTTCCCATGCTCTTCGATGAGCCGGCCCCGCGTGGGGAGCGCCCCGAGCCGGTCCTGACCATCGAGCAGCCGATCCCCGTGGATCAGCGTGACGTCGACGCCCCCGAGCCACCCGCCAACCTCGCCAGCGACGGCCAGGTCGTCGAGCCGGCGACCGAGCACCAGCTCGGTCAGTCCGACGCCGCGCCTACTTCGCAGCCGACGCCGTCCGCCAGGGACGAATCATCCGACCAGGCGGCTCCCACGCGCGACGATCCCATTGCCGCCATTGCCGCGCAGTCTTCTGCATCGCCACCGCAAGGAGAAGCCGAGAGTGAGGCATCTGCGACACCTGCTGGCAATGAACCTCGAGACGGCTGGGTGGTTCAGGTGGGGAGTTTCGGAAAACCGGGCAATGCCACTCGACTCGTCGAAGAGCTCAAGTCGCAAGGGTTCGAGGCCTATAAGCGCCCCCGGGATAATGACCTGACGACGGTTTACGTCGGTCCGTTCGCGTCATCCGAGGCGGGCGAGCGCGTGCGCACCAAGCTCAAGGAAGAGATCAATATCCAGGGGCTCTTGATTCGCACCCAGGAGGAGTGATGACGCTGACCTGGCTCGACTGGGCGTTTCTGGCGGTATTGACCGTTTCCATTCTGGCCGGCTTCATGCGCGGACTGGTGCGTGAGGCGCTGGGGCTGGCGGCCTGGGTAGCGGCGTTAATGGGGGCGAGCATGTTCGCTCCGACGCTCGCCGAAATGCTGGTCCCCTATATCGATCATCCCGACATACGCCTGGTATTAGGGTTCGTGCTGGTCATTGTCGTGATCGTCATGCTTTGCGGGTTCTTGATTCGCATGATCAATGCCGCCATCGAATGGGTCGGCATGGGCTTTTTCAACCGCGTGGCAGGGGCGGCGTTCGGTGCCGCACGTGGTGCGCTGATTCTGGTGCTGGCCACGGTCATCCTGACCCTGACACCGCTATCGGGGTTGGCCGCCTGGCAGAACGCGCAACTGCGCCCGGCGTTCGAGCAGTTGCGGGACTGGTCGGTGCAACGGCTGGAGACGTGGGAGATCGACACCACCGGGGCCGAGCGCGCGTTGCGCGATACGGGCCGCGACGCGGCCAAAGGCGTGCTCGAGTCGCGCTTCCCCGAGAGCGAGGGCGGCACATCGCCGGATACGAAGGCGCCGTGAGACGGCGTGCATGAAGCACAGATTTTTGACGCGAGCGACGCGGTTCGGTGGTCGCTCGCCACTCCCAAGGCAAGCGAGGTAAAGGCGCAATGTGCGGTATCGTGGGCCTCATGGCCAATCAGGCGGTCAATCAGTCGCTGTATGACGCGCTGACAGTGCTCCAACACCGTGGCCAGGACGCCGCCGGAATGATGACATGGCATGAGGGACGCTTTCTGCTGCGCAAGAGCAACGGCCTGGTGCGCGATGTGTTCCATACACGTCACATGACGCGCCTGCGCGGCAAGATGGGCATCGGGCATATTCGTTATCCCACGGCGGGCTCGTCGAGCGAGGCGGAGTCGCAGCCGTTCTACGTCAATTCACCCTACGGGATCTCGCTGGCGCACAACGGTAACCTGACCAATTCCGAACAGCTCAAGCGTGAGCTGTTTTTCTCCGACCTGCGCCACATCAATACCAGCTCCGATTCCGAGGTTCTGCTCAATGTGTTCGCGCACGAGCTCGGCAAGCAGGGGCATCACCTGACGCCTGACGATATTTTCGATGCAGTGCGCCGGGTTCATCGTCGCTGCCAGGGCGGTTATGCAGCCGTGGCATTCATCAATGGCTTCGGCATGGTGGCGTTTCGCGACCCTCATGGCATTCGTCCGGTGGTCTACGGCACCCGTGACAGCGAAGAAGGCCAAGAGGTGATGATCGCTTCCGAGTCGGTGGCGCTGGACGTCGGCGGCTTCGAGCTGTGCCGCGACCTGGCCCCGGGCGAGGCCATCTTCATCGAGACCGAGGGCAATCGGGTGCATACCCAGCAGTGTGCGGATCGTCCCCAGTTGAGGCCGTGCATCTTCGAGCATGTCTATCTGGCACGCCCCGACTCGATCCTCGATGGCGCCTATGTCTACGGCACACGCATGGAGATGGGGCGCAAGCTGGGCGATCGCATTCAACGCGACTGGCCGGAGCATGACATCGACGTGGTGATCCCGATCCCCGATACCTCGCGGACCTCGGCGCTGGAGCTGGCTCAGCATCTGGGGGTGACGTACCGCGAAGGCTTCATGAAGAATCGCTATATCGGGCGGACCTTCATCATGCCCGGGCAGACGCAGCGCAAGAAATCGGTCCGTCAGAAACTCAATGCCATCGACATCGAGTTCGCCGGCAAGAACGTGCTGTTGGTCGACGATTCCATCGTGCGCGGCACCACCTGTAAACAGATCATTCAGATGGCACGTGAGGCAGGCGCGCGCAAGGTCTATTTCGCCTCTGCCGCGCCGCCGGTGCGCTATCCCAACGTCTATGGCATCGATATGCCCGTGGCGTCGGAATTGATCGCCCATGGGCGCAGTGAAGAGGAGGTCGGGGAACTGATCGGTGCCGACCGCATCGTCTATCAGCAACTCGAGGACCTCAAGGCGGCATGTCGCGACGTCAATCCGTCGCTCGAAGAATTCGACTGCTCGGTCTTCGATGGCGAGTACGTGACCGGCGATATCGATGCCGCCTATCTGGCCGACCTCGAGGCCGCGCGTAGCGATATGGCCAAGCGCCAGGAGAACTCAGTGCACGCTGTGGTCGACCTGCACAACGATGTCGAAGAAGAAGACTGAGGAGGTGAGGTATGCATGACGATCATGACAACGCCTTCGCGCTCGACACGCTAGCGATCCGTGCCGGCCACGATCGCACGCACGAGCAGGAGCATGGCGAGCCGATCTTCCCCACGTCGAGCTTCGTCTATGGCAGTGCCGCCGAAGCGGCACGCAAGTTTTCCGGCGAAGAACCGGGTAACATCTATTCGCGTTTCACCAATCCCACCGTGCGCACCTTCGAGCAACGCCTGGCGGCGCTCGAGGGAGGCGAGCAGTGCGTGGCCACCAGCTCCGGCATGGCGGCGATTCTCGCCACGGCGCTGGCGTTCCTGCAGGCCGGCGACGAAATCGTCGCCTCGCGTTCGTTATTCGGTTCCACGGTCAGCCTGTTCGACAAGTATCTCGGCAAGCTGGGTATCGTGACGCACTACGTGGAATTGGGCGATCTGGATGCCTGGCAGGCCGCGATCACGTCGAAGACGCGCTTGTTGTTTGCCGAGACGCCTTCCAACCCCTTGTCCGAGGTGGTGGACATCGCCGCGTTGGCCGAGATCGCGCATCGGCATGACGCCTGGCTGGCTATCGACAATTGCTTTTTGACGCCGGTGCTGCAACGCCCGCTGGATCTGGGGGCCGATCTGGTGATCCATTCGGCGACCAAGTACTTGGACGGTCAGGGGCGTGCCATCGGCGGTGCTGTAGTAGGGCCTGAGGAGATGCTCAAGGAGTTGGTGGGCGTCGTGCGTACCTGTGGTCCTTGCATGAGTCCCTTCAATGCGTGGATCTTCCTCAAGGGGCTGGAGACGCTGGGACTGCGCATGAAGGCGCATTGCGAGAACACTCTGGCGTTGGCGCAATGGCTGGAGGCGCAGCCGGAAATTGCCCGTGTGCATTACAGCGGCCTGGAAAGCCATCCGCAGCATGCATTGGCGAAGCAACAGCAACGGGGCTTCGGCGCCGTGCTGGGCGTGGAGGTGAAGGGCGGTCGCGACGGCGCCTGGGCGCTTATCGACCATTCGCAGCTGATGTCGATCACCGGTAATCTGGGGGATGTGAAGACCACCGTCACGCATCCGGCGACGACGACGCATGCACGCTTGAGCGACGCGCAAAAGACGGCCGCGGGGATCAGCGAGGGCTTGGTACGTATCGCCGTGGGGCTGGAAGCGCTGGACGACCTCAAGCGCGATATCCGGCGTGGACTCGACACGTTCGGCTAAGGTGAAGCACTGCGTGCCGATGCGCCCGGCTGTCGTTCGCATGACGCCTCGCCCTGCTGGGGGCGAGGCGTTTTTCATGACGAGCGGGGTGCCAGGCTATCGACGATATGTCGGTAGCTATTGAACCGAGAGGCAAGAATGGCGCCGCGTTCCACGGCCTCACGCAAGGCACATCCGGGTTCCTGGCGGTGGCGACAATCGCGGAACCGGCAGCGGCCCAGGTAGGGCTGAAATTCGATGAAGCCGCGTTCCACATCGCGCTCGTCGAGATGGCCGAGGCCGAATTCGCGGATGCCCGGTGAGTCGATCAGTTCACCGCCTGCCGGTAGATGATAGAGCGTGGCGGTGGTGGTGGTATGCGTGCCCTTGCGCGAGTCCGCCGACAGCGCCCCGACCCGCAATTGCATGTCGGGCAGCAGACGGTCGATCAATGACGACTTGCCGACGCCGCTCTGGCCCACGAACACGGAGGTATGCTCGGTAAGACAGGCATGCAGGGCCTCTAGACCGTTCGCGCTCTGCGTAGAAGCGCTGACCACGCGATATCCCAGCTCGCGGTAGCGTGCCAGCAGAGTACGCAGCTCACCGCCCTCGTCGGGCAGCAGATCGGTCTTGTTGAGTACCAGCACCGGGGGAATACCGGTGGCTACGGCGGCGACGAGGTAGCGGTCGATGAGGTTGGGGTGGGGGGCTGGCTCCACGGCGAAGACGATCAGAATCTGCGCGATGTTGGCGGCCACGGGCTTGAGCTGGCCGCGTGCGTCGGGACGTTCCAGCACGCTACGGCGCGGCTGACGCGCCACGACCACGCCACTGCCGTCGCTCGCCGTGCGCCATACCACCTCGTCGCCGGTGACCAGCCCTTCGAGGTTGGCGCGCAGATGACAGCGGTGGCGCTGCAGGACGCCATGTTCGTCTTCGGCCTCCACTTCCAGCGTGCGTCCGAAATGTGCGGTCACACGGCCCGGGCGTTCGGGACCGTAATCGCCGGCGTCGAGTGCCGTGTCGTCGCGCTGGGTGCGGCGTTCGGCACGCTCGGCGCGCTGGGCTTGAATCTTTTCGACCCGCCAGCGTTGCTGGCGGCTGAGTTTACGTTTGCTCATGCGCTCTCAGGGCAGGGTACAATGGCGACCATTGTAGCGTTCATTGCGCCACCTTGTCCTTAGGTGGCGCCCCGACGGAGACCCCCATGGCAAGCGACACACCGCAAGCCCCGCGTAGTGACCTGTTGATCTGGATCGACCTGGAAATGACCGGGCTCGACCCCGCCCGCGAACGCATCATCGAGGTGGCGACCTTGATCACCGATAACGATCTGAACCTGATCGCCGAAGGGCCGGTGCTGGCGGTGCATCAGCCGGATGCCCTGCTCGAGGCGATGGATGAGTGGAATACCCGCACCCATGGCGACTCGGGGCTGACGCAACGGGTTCGCGAGAGCCGCATCGATACCGCCGAGGCCGAGCGCCAGACGCTGGCGTTTCTCAAGACGTATGTGACGCCCAACAGCTCGCCGATGTGCGGCAATAGCGTGCATCAGGATCGCCGTTTCATGTGGCGGGAAATGCCCGAACTGGCCGAGTTTTTCCACTACCGCAATCTCGATATCTCGACGCTCAAGGAACTGGCCAAGCGCTGGAATCCGCAAGCCCTGGCAGGCTTCGAGAAGCGCAATACGCACCAAGCGCTGGACGACATTCGCGAGTCGCTGGCCGAGCTGGCGCATTATCGCAAGACATTTCTGCGCGTCTAGGCGTCGACGTGGCTGACGATTAACTGCTCGCGCTTGTGGCGTTGCTGCTCGAGCCCCCAGCGCACGTGTTCGCGGACCAGGTCGGACGGGTAGGCCAGACGTGCGCGCAAGGCGCCTTCGACGCGTTCGCTCCAAGGCGCGTTGCCCAGGCCGATGGCCAGGTTGCGCAACCAGCGCTCATACCCGATGCGCCGAATGGCGCTGCCTTCGGTGCGCATCAAGAACTCTTCTTCGCTCCAGGCGAAGAGACGGATGAGCGAGGCGCGGTCGAGGTCGTGGCGCGGCGCGAAGTCTTCTTCCTGCGACGCACGCGTGAAGCGCGTGAAGGGGCATACCAGTTGGCAATCGTCGCAGCCGTATACCCGGTTACCCATCGCCTTGCGATATTCTTCGGGGATCGAGCCGGCGAGTTCGATGGTCAGATACGAGATGCAGCGCCGCGAGTCGATGACCTTGTCGTCGACGATGGCGCCTGTCGGACACGCCGTCTGACAGCGCGAGCACTTGCCGCAGTGTTCGCTCTCGAAGGGCGCATCCACCGGGAGCGGCAGGTCGGTGTAAAGCTCACCCAGAAAGAACAGCGAACCGGCCTGGGGGTTGAGCAGCATGGCATTCTTGCCGAACCAGCCGAGGCCGGCTTTCTGCGCCAGGGCACGTTCCATGACCGGGGCCGAGTCGACGAAGGCGCGGTAGCCGTAGGCACCGACTTCGTCCTCGATGCGCTTGGCCAGGGTGGCGAGGCGCTTGCGGATCAGCTTGTGGTAGTCGCGCCCCAGTGCATAGCGGGAAACATAGGCGCGCTCGGGTTGTCCGAGTACCTTGGTGGTCTCCACCTCGGGGGGAAGGTAGTCCATGCGCACACTGATGACGCGCAAGGTCCCGGGGATGAGTTCCTCGGGACGCGTGCGCTTGTGACCGTGCTTGGCCATGAAGTGCATTTCGCCGTGGTAACCGGCCGCCAGCCAGCGTTCGAGATAGCGTTCATGAGCGGCGAGATCGGTATCGGTGATGCCCACCTGCTGGAAGCCGAGTTCGCGCCCCCAGGTATGGATGCGGTCGGCCAGCGCGGCATGATCGATGGGCGAAGATGAGGACATGACAAGACCCCCGTGAAGCGTGGGCGCCACCCTAGCGCAATCGTGGCGGGGAATAAATGCTTGTCGCTGGCGAGCACGAGACAGGAGGCGATTCATGACGACGACATGCAGAGTGCCGCATCCCTTGTATGGTGCCGGTCAGGTTCAGGCGCTGGATCGGCGGCTGACCGATGCGGGCATGGCGGGCTTCGAGTTGATGCAGCGTGCCGCCCAGGCAGCATATACCGCCTTGCGCTCGCGCTGGCCGGAAGCGCACCGCCTGAGCATCTTGTGCGGTGGCGGCAATAACGCCGGCGATGGTTATGTGATGGCGGCGTTGGCGGCGGCTGATGGCCTCGATGTGCAGCTCGTCGCTTTGCGCGACCCCGCGACGCTGAGCGGCGACGCAGCGCGGGCTCATGAAATGGCCTGGCAGGCGGGGCTGGATGTCATCGAATGGCGACCCGAGACGGTAATCAATGGCGATGTGACGGTGGATGCACTGCTGGGTACCGGCGCCACGGGGGAGGTCCGCGAACCACTGCGTAGTGCCATCGAGATGCTCAACGCGGCGCCGCGTCCGGTGCTGGCAGTGGATGTTCCCTCAGGCCTTTCGGCACAAACCGGCAGCGTAGCTGGCGTCGCGGTGCGGGCGAGCCTGACGGTCACGTTCATTGCCGACAAGTTTGGGTTGCATACCGGTGCCAGCGCGGATCATGTCGGCGAGCTGCATGTCGAAACCTTGGGCGTGACACCTCAAGCGCATGACGATCTCGTGCCATTGGGTGAGTTGCAGACGGCCGAGATGCTGCAACGGGCACTGCCGCCGCGACCACGTGGTAGCCATAAAGGTGACTTCGGGCATGTGTTGGTGATCGGCGGTGGCGCCGGTTTCGGGGGCGCCGCCTTGATGGCCAGCGACGCCGCGTTGCGAAGCGGGGCAGGCAAGGTCAGCTTGGCGACCGCTGCCGCGCATGTCGCAGCCAGCTTGGTGCGTAGCCCGGAAGTCATGGCGCGCGGGGTGGAAGATGCCAAGGAGATACGCGAACTGCTCGGCCAAGCCTCTGCTCTGGTGGTGGGCCCGGGGCTCGGGCGTCAAGCCTGGGGACATGCGCTTTGGCAGGCGGCGCTCGAGGCGGGAGGGCCCAGCGTCCTCGACGCCGATGCACTGAACTGGCTAGCCGAAGAAGCCCCCCGTCGCCGCGACGACTGGGTGTTGACGCCGCACCCCGGCGAAGCGGCGCGTTTGCTGGGGGTGTCCAGTGCCGAGGTTCAGACCGATCGGCGTGCGGCAGCACTGGCGTTGCATGAGCGCTATGGCGGCAGTGTGGTGCTCAAGGGCGCAGGCACCTTGATTGCCGACGCCGACGGCGTCGCCGTGTGCCCGTATGGCAATCCGGGCATGGCGAGCGGTGGCATGGGGGATGTGCTCTCCGGGATTGTCGGCGCATTGCTGGCACAGGGCCAAACGCCGGGCGACGCGGCGCGGCATGGTGTCTTGATGCATGCTCTGGCCGGTGATGCAGCGGCGCGAGACGGGGGAGAGCGTGGTCTGGTCGCCACGGATCTGGCATCCTATGTGCGCGCAATTGCCAATCCGCGCCCCTTTGAGGCCATGCGATAACGCGAGAGTCACGATAGATGCAATGCTTTCTGCCACATGAAACCGCGCACGTCGCCTTTGGGGAAGCCCTGGGTCACGCTCTGGGCGGCCGCGGGTGTGTTCACCTGGAAGGGGAGCTGGGGGCCGGCAAGACCACGCTCACGCGTGGCATTTTGCGTGCCTACGGCCACGTTGGTGCAGTCAAAAGCCCTACCTATACCTTGGTGGAGCCTTATGCGCTGCAGGGCGTGGAGGTGTACCACTTCGACTTGTATCGGCTAGGGGATCCCGAAGAACTCGAGTTCATGGGCGCACGCGATATGCTCGGTGGCGGCGGCCTGAGTCTGATCGAATGGCCTTCGCGGGGGAAAGGATGGCTGCCCTCGCCGGACCTGGTGATACATCTGGCATTGGCGGGAGAAGGCCGTCAAGTGACGCTCGAAGGGCTCAGTCCGCACGCTGAGGCAGTGATGGCGGCATTATCCTCCATTCGTCAGGACAAGGAAGCCGACGCTTGAAGTCGTTCAACGATCAGCCCGGTCAGATGCGGTACCACGCGAGTGCCATGTGGGTATTCACGCGCCTTGTCATGCTGGCAGTACTCGCCATGAGCCATGCAGCACCTGCCCAGGCTGCCGATATCGAAAACATCCGGCTCTGGGCGGCGCCTGACCATGTTCGCGTGGTCTTTGACCTGTCCGGCAAAGTGGAAAGCTCCATCTTCATGCTCAACGACCCGCGTCGTCTGGTCGTCGACTTGAAGGATACACAACGGGCCTTCGATCCCGATGAGATTGAGCTGGGCGATAGTGCCGTGAGCGATCTGCGGACAGGGATTCATAACGGAGATGACTTGCGTGTGGTGCTGGATCTCAATCGCAAGGTCATCCCTCACCATTTCATGCTGCCGCCTGCGGGTCAGTATGGCCATCGTCTGGTGATCGACCTGGATTACCCGGGAGAGAGTGCACTTAAGAAGCCGATCGACCCCATCGCGGCGATGATTCGTGAGCAGGAGATGAGTGCCGAGAGAGCAGTGGCCAAGGCGAAGGCCGAAGGCAAGGACCCTGCCCGGGTCCTTGCCCGTCGGAACAGCAAAGCCAAGCCACACCCCAAACGGGACATTATCATCGCCGTCGATGCAGGGCATGGTGGGGAGGATCCCGGTGCCATCGGGCAGAATGGCACTTATGAGAAGGATGTAGTGCTGGCCATCGCGCGCAAGCTGAACGCAAAGCTCAACGACACCCCGGGATTCAAAGCATTTCTCACTCGAGACGGCGATTATTATGTCGGACTGCGCCGGCGGACCGAGTTGGCGCGCAAGCAAAAGGCCGACTTCTTCGTGTCGATACATGCCGATGCGGTCAAGAGTCGTGGTCCCAGCGGGAGTTCCGTCTATGCGCTATCCCAGAACGGGGCGACGTCGGAGACGGCCCGTTGGTTGGCCAAGACGGAGAACCGCGCCGACCTGATCGGCGGCGTCAATGGGCGTCTCGACCTCTCCGGCAAGGATGAAGTGCTGCGTGGTGTCCTGCTCGATTTGACCATGACCGCGACGATGAACGATTCCTTGAGCACAGGCGGTCAAGTGCTCGATCAGTTGGCACAGGTCAATGAGTTGCATAAGTCTCAGGTGGAGCAGGCAGGCTTCGTGGTGCTCAAGTCGCCGGACATACCATCGTTGCTGGTGGAGACGGGCTTTATTTCCAACCCCGCAGAGGAAAGACGGCTCCAGTCACCGATGTTTCAGGCGAAAATAGCGGATGCCATCGGCGATGGCATTATCGCGCACTTTCGCCAACAGCCGCCGCCCAGCAGTTTGCTGGCGTGGCGACAAGATCAAGCACGAGGTGCGGCCCCGAACGAATATCGCGTACGACAGGGCGATACGTTGTCGGAAGTCGCCTCGCGCTACGACGTGACGATGCTGGCCCTCAAGCAGGCCAACGATCTCAATGGCGATATCCTGCGTGTGGGACAGGTGCTGAAGATTCCCCAGTCGTGACGTATGAGCATGACGTCGCTGCCGTTGGCGAGGCACAATAATGGCCATGACTGACTCTAGACGTATACATATTCTCGACCCCCGGCTCGCCAACCAGATCGCCGCTGGCGAAGTCGTCGAACGGCCGGCTTCGGTATTGAAGGAACTGGCTGAGAATGCCATCGATGCGGGCAGCCGGCGCATCGAGATCGATCTCGAAGCCGGTGGCGCCCGTTTGATTCGTGTGCGAGACGATGGGCGCGGCATCGCCGAGGAGGACCTGCCGTTGGCGTTGTCACGGCATGCCACCAGCAAGATCGCTTCGCTGGACGATCTCGAAGGCGTGGACAGCCTCGGTTTTCGCGGCGAGGCGCTGGCCTCGATCAGCTCGGTCTCGCGGCTCGAGCTCATTTCCAATACGCAGGATGAGCCAAGCGAGGGCTGGCGGGTGGTCGCGGAAGGACGCCAGATGGAGCCGCGTGTGAGCCCTGCGCCGCACCCTCGCGGCAGCTCGGTCGTGGTTCGCGATCTGTTCTTCAATACGCCCGCACGGCGCAAGTTCCTGCGTACCGAAAAGACCGAATTCGGCCATGTCGAAGAGGCGTTCCGGCGGCTGGCGCTATCGCGTCATGACATCGCTTGGGTGTTGCGTCATAACCAGAAGGTCGTGCATCAGTTGCGGGCCGGCGACGAGCCGGCGGCAATGGAACGGCGCGCCGGGGCGCTGCTGGGCCGTAATTTCCTCGAGAATGCCCTGCACGTGGATATCGAGGCGACCGGTTTGCGCCTGTGGGGCTGGGTCGGGCTGCCGACGCATTCCCGCGCACAGGCAGACCAGCAGTATTTCTTCGTCAATGGTCGCGTCGTGCGTGACCGCCTGGTCGCCCATGCCGTGCGTCAAGCCTATCGCGATGTGCTGTTTCACGGACGTCACCCGGTTTTCGTGCTTTACCTCGAGCTCGATCCGCACGTGGTCGATGTCAACGTGCACCCTACCAAGCACGAGGTGCGTTTCCGCGATGGGCGCCTGGTACATGACTTCCTGTTCTCGAGCCTGCACCGTGCACTGGCGGATGCACGCCCCAATGACGCTCCCACGGGCGTGGCGGCCGAGCGCACAGGCGACGACGTGCCGACACCGCAAGCCTCTGCCACCGAGGAGCAGGCGCCCCCGCGCTGGCAGCAGCAGGGCATGGCGCTGGGCGCCGAACAGGAACGCCCCGCCGCGCATCGCGTGCGTGAGTTCATGGCCGGTTATCAAGCCTTGCATCCTGAACATGAAGAACAGTTATTGACACCGCAGCCGCCGCGTACCGAACCCGAGACGTCTCCGGTCAAGGAACCCGACGCCCAGGTTGCGGCGATGCCCGAGGCCGATGCGACCCAGGCACCGCCACTGGGATATGCGGTGGCGCAGTTGCACGGTGTCTACATCCTGTCTCAGACCGCGCGTGGCCTGGTCGTGGTCGATATGCACGCCGCCCACGAGCGCATCACCTACGAGCGCATGAAGCAGCAAGTGCATGGCGATGGGCAGGCCCTGGGGCGGTTGCAGACACAGCCGTTGCTGGTGCCGATATCGCTGGCGGTCAGTGGCCGCGAGGTGGAAACCGCCGAACGCGAGCGCGAAACCTTCGAGCGCCTGGGCGTGGAGCTGGATGTTGCCGGGCCGGAGACATTGCTGGTGCGTCGCGTGCCGGTGCTGCTTGATAACGCCGATGTCGAAGCGCTGATTCATGACATGCTGAGCGATCTCGAACGTTTCGGTCGTTCGGACAGAGTCGAAGCGCATATCAATGAATTGCTTGCCAGTATGTCGTGTCATGGTAGCGTGCGGGCCAACCGCCGGCTGACGGTGCCCGAGATGAATGCGTTGCTGCGTGACATGGAGCGCACCGAACGTAGTGGGCAGTGCAATCACGGGCGTCCGACCTGGACCGAGATGTCGATGCACGAGCTGGACAAGCTGTTTCTTCGTGGCCAGTAACGCTGGTCATCGACCGTTTTCAGGATTTTCGATGAACGATACGCGGCCACTGGCCATTCTCTTGATGGGGCCAACGGCGGCCGGCAAGACCGATTTGGCGATTGCCCTGCGCGAATGCCTGGGGGGCGAGTTGATCAGCGTCGACTCGGCGATGATCTATCGCGACATGGACATCGGCACCGCCAAGCCATCGGCGGAGGAGCTGGCACGGGCGCCGCACCGTCTGATCGATATTCGCGATCCCGCCGAAACCTATTCCGCTGCCGAGTTCCGCGAGGATGCTCTGGCGGCGATGCGCGACATCTCGTCGCAGGGGCGTATTCCCATCCTCGTGGGTGGCACCATGATGTATATCAAGCGTTTGATCGATGGCGTGGCGGAGTTGCCTGCCGCAGATCCAGCGTTGCGTGACGAGCTGGCCCTGCGCGCCCGACGCGAGGGACTCGAGGCGTTGCATGCAGAGCTCGCGCAGGTCGATCCGGTCGCCGCGAGGTCCATCCATCCGCATAACCGACAGCGCCTGATGCGGGCGCTGGAGGTCTATCGCCTGACGGGGCGGGCGCTGGGTGAGCTGTGGGCGGAACAGCCGCGTGAAACCTTTCCCTGGCGTCTCGTGTCCATAGCGCTGGCACCTCCTGAGCGCCGAGTGCTGCATGCGCGTATCGCGCAGCGCTTCGATAGCATGTTGGCGGGAGGCTTTCGCGAGGAGGTCGCCGCCCTTCGCGCGCGCGGTGACTTGCATCCCGGACTCCCCGCCATTCGCTGTGTCGGCTATCGCCAAATGTGGGAACATCTCAATGGCGAGATCGACGAAGACACGATGCGCGAGCGGGGACTGGCTGCGACGCGGCAGCTCGCCAAGCGTCAGTTGACATGGCTGCGCAATTGGCAAGGTGCGCGGTGGGTCGATAGCGACGCGAGCGATATGCGTGAGCAGGTATTGAAAATCGTGCGCGGAAGCGGCACTTAGCGTAAGATGACCGGTCACGACAACGCTTGGCGAGCGGCGCCGCGAAAAGCAGTGCCATCGCGAGAAGCGGCTGTGACCCTTCGAAAACGACCATAAACCACAGCGAGAAGTTAGGGAGAGCAAAATGTCCAAAGGACAGTCCCTTCAAGATCCGTACTTGAACATTCTGCGCAAGGAGCGCATTCCGGTTTCCATCTTTCTGGTGAACGGTATTAAATTGCAGGGGCAGATCGAGTCTTTCGATCAATTCGTCATCCTGCTGCGCAACACCGTGAGCCAGATGGTATACAAGCACGCCATTTCCACGGTCGTGCCATCCCGCAACGTTCGTCTTCCCGTCCAGGACCCGAATGCCCCGGCGGAAGAAGACGTTTGATCGAGAGGCGCTGATTGTTTTTCGAACGTCCCGACGCCGGTGAGACGGCGGTTCTCGTCCATGTGGATTTCCACGACGAACAGGAGCGCGAAGATCCGGGAGAATTCCTGGAACTGGTGCGTTCCTCGGGTGTGACGCCGGCGACCCTCATCGAGGGGAGTCGGCGTCGTCCCGATCCCAAGACATTCATCGGTAGCGGCAAGTTGGAGGAAATTCGCGAGGTGCGCGAGCTCCACGGTGCCGATATCGTCATTTTCAATCATGCCTTGTCGCCTTCACAGGAGCGTAATCTAGAGCGCGCCCTGAAGAGTCGCGTGCTGGATCGCACGGGGCTTATCCTGGATATCTTCGCCCAGCGCGCGCGCACGCATGAGGGTAAGCTTCAGGTCGAGTTGGCGCAGTTGGAATACATGTCAACGCGCCTGGTGCGAGGCTGGACCCACCTGGAACGCCAAAAGGGCGGGATCGGTTTGCGCGGCCCGGGGGAAACCCAGCTCGAAACCGACCGACGCTTGTTGGGTGGGCGTATCAAGGCGATTCACAAGCGGCTGGAAAAGGTTCGTACACAACGCGATCAGAACCGCCGTGCACGCTCACGTGCCGAGATTCCCAGCGTGTCTTTGGTAGGTTATACCAATGCCGGCAAGTCGACGCTGTTCAATACCCTGACTCACGCAGAGGTGTACGCCGCCGATCAATTGTTCGCCACGCTCGATCCCACGCTGCGGCGTATCGACGTGGAGGATGTCGGGCCGGTGGTCATGGCGGATACCGTGGGATTCATCCGCCATCTGCCACACAAGCTGGTGGAGGCGTTTCGCGCCACCCTGCAGGAAGCCACCGAGGCTTCGTTGTTGGTGCATGTCATCGATGCGGCGGATCCGGATCGCGATTTCAACGTGGCGCAGGTCGGTGCAGTGCTCGAGGAAATCGGTGCTGACGACGTGCCCCAGCTGCTGGTCATGAACAAGATCGACATCTTGGATAGCGCGCCCCGTCTTGAGCGTGACGAGCACGGGCGCCCACAGATCGTGTGGCTCTCGGCGCGTGATGCACGCGGTTTCGAATTGCTTCACCAAGCACTCGGTGAGCTACTGGCCGAGGACTTGCTAGAGGCCAGTTTGACGCTGGAGCCCGATCAGGGAAGATTGAGGGCGTCGCTGCATGCGTTGAATGCCGTGCAGCAAGAACAATTTGACGAGCAGGGCCGCATCCTGCTGGATATCCGTCTGCCTAGACGCGATTTCTTTCAGCTGATGGCCCGTCTCGGTGATAAGGCAGCACATTATTTGCCGCCGGGAGCCCTCGATCGCCCGGAATGGGAGCGCCACTGACAGTCCCCGTCATGGGCGTCCCTGGCGAGATGCATCGCAATCAATGCAGTGGAGAAGACGTATGGCTTGGAACGAGCCTGGTGGTGGAAATCAGCAGGACCCGTGGAGCGGCGGCGGTGGTCGCCGCGGCAGCGGCGGGGGCAATGGAGGCAATAACCAAGGCCCGCCGGACCTCGACGAGGCGCTGAAGAAGTTTCAGGACAAGCTGAAGCGCATGATGGGTAAGCACGGTAAGCGTGGCGGCGATGACAACGGCGGCTCATCTGGCGGCAAGGGGAATCCCTTCATACTGCCGGGTGTACTGGTGATCATCGCGCTGCTCATTTGGGCTGGCTCAGGGTTTTACGTGGTGGATCAGTCCGAGCGTGGCGTGGTGCTACGTCTTGGCAAATACCACGATACGGTCGAGCCCGGCTTGCACTGGAATCCGACGTTCGTCGATCAGGTAACGATGGTCAATGTGACGGAAGTACGTTCTTTCAGTCAGACATCCTCCATGTTGACCAGTGATACCAACATCGTGACGGTGCGCTTGTCGGTACAGTATCAAGTGTCGAATCCGCGTAATTACGTACTCAATGTGCGGGATCCCGAACAAAGCTTGCGTAATGCGCTGGATGCCACGTTACGGCATGTGGTGGGTGCAAGCGGCATGCAGAACGTCTTGACAAGTACCAACGAAGTCGACGAGGTCAAGGAGATTGATAAGGGGGGAGATGTGCCGGATATCCCGGCGGATGTGACGGACCCCGGCGAGTTGCCGATCATCACCATGACGCCACCAGTACCCGACTCCTTGCTCAGTGGCCGTGAAGAGCTGGGTCCGGAGGTCGCCAAGCGTTTGCAGGCAACATTGAACGCTTATGGATTGGGGCTGGACCTGCAGGCGGTCAATCTCGAGAGTACGCAAGCGCCGGAAGCTGTGCAGGATGCCGTGGATGACGTGATTCGTTCACGCGAAGATCGCCAGCGATTGATCAACGAAGCGCTCGCTTACGATAATGCCCTGCAACCACGTACCGAAGGTGAGGCCCAGCGCATCATCGAGGAAGCCACCGGCTATCGCAAGGCCGTCGTCGCCAAGGCCCAGGGTGAAACCAGCCGCTTCCTTGCCGTGCTGGAAGAGTATCAGCAGGCACCTGATGTCACGCGTCAACGCCTCTATCTGGATACGATAAGCGAGGTGCTGGGCAAGAATCGCAAGGCATTGGTAGACATGGGGTCGCAAAACAATTCCATGATTTATCTCCCGCTGGATCAGCTTCGCCAGTCGAGCTCGACGAGTGGCACTAACGCCGATAAGCAGCAACAGATGCAGGCATTGGACTCGGTATCCCAGCAGGTTCAAAACGAGCCTCTGTCCGGTAGCGATAGCAGCAGCAGCGGACGTCAATCGGACGGAATTATGCGGGAGGGCCGTTGATCATGGTTAACAATCGAGCCTTAGGAATCGTTGCAGTATTGGCCGTAGGTGCCTGGCTTGCGAGCGCTAGCCTGTACGTGGTGACCGAAACGCAGCGTGCCATCAAGCTGCGTTTCGGCGAGGTTGTCGAAACCGATATCCAGCCGGGCTTGCACTTCAAGTGGCCGGTGCTCAATACCGTGCGGTTTTTCGATGCGCGGGTGCAGACACTGGAAAGCAAGGAAAGTCGTTTCCTGACGGCGCGCCGCAATGCCTTGATTGTCGATTCCTATGTCAAATGGCAGGTCGTCAATCCGAGCCTTTTCTATGAGGCGACGCGAGGCAACATGGCGCGGGCTGAAAGCATTATCGAGCCGCGTGTCGAGGAAAGCCTGCGTAATGCGTTCGGCAGCCGCGAAGTGAGCAACATCATTAGCGAAGACCGCAACGAAATGCTGCACAAACCTCAGCAGCGTCTCAATGAAGAGCTTCGTGAAGAAGTGGGTGTTGCGATATTGGATATTCGCTTGAAGCGTGTTGAATTGCCCAAAGAAGTACGGCAGGCGGTTTTCGAGCGCATGCGGACCGAACGCTACGCCGAAGCACGTCAGTATCGTGCGCAAGGCAAGGAACAAGCCGAGCGGATTCGCGCACGGGCGGATCGTGAGCGTCAGGTCAAGCTGGCGGAAGCACGTGAAAAAGCGGAAACCCTGCGTGGCCAAGGGGATGCCAAAGCTGCGCAGATATACGCGAATGCCTATCAGCAGAATGAAAGTTTCTTCAACTTCTATCGTTCGCTTGAAGCCTATCGCAACAGCTTCGACAAGGGCGACGACATGCTGGTGCTGAGCCCGGATAGCGAGTTCTTCCGCTATTTCCGGTCAGCGGATGGGCGTGATGACAACGTTGGCGAAGCGGGCGCCGCCGCTACGGGCAGCGCCGAGTAGGTCGAAACTGGCCTCCGGGGGCAATCCCGCCGGGGTACATCCGGAGGCCAAACGTGATAGACTCTTGACACCGGGCGCCGCCCGGTTTTTTTGTGGCCCATACGCGAGTATCGATGCCTTTGCAGCAGCGATTCGTGATGGGCCGATGCGTTTCCGGTATAACGTGACAGCGCCGTCTCGTCCTCAACCGACGATGCCACTACGCCACTCATTTCTGGCAGGACCGAAAAATGACCATCGCTGACCGCTGGCTGCTTCCCGACGGAATGGATGAAGTGCTTCCGCCTCAGGCGACGCGCATGGAGCATCTGCGCCGTGCATTGCTCGATCTGTACGATCGCTGGGGGTATGACCTGGTGATTCCCCCGGCGGTCGAGTTTCTCGACTCGCTGTTGACCGGCACGGGCACCGATCTCGATCTGCAGACGTTCAAGCTCACCGATCAGCTTTCCGGGCGGATGATGGGCGCCAGCGCGGATGTGACGCCCCAGGTGGCGCGTATGGATGCGCATTCGTTGAAACGCAGCGGGCCGGCACGGCTGTGTTACTGCACCACCGTTTTGCGCGCCAAGGCCGACAAGCATCAGGGCGGGCGCAGTCCGATCCAGGTCGGCGTGGAACTCTTTGGCCATGCCGGATTGGACGCGGATATCGAAGTATTGCGATTGGCGCTGACGGGGCTGGAAGTGTCAGGGGCCGGCGAAATGCATCTGGCGCTCAGCCATATCGGCATCTATCGTGCCTTGGTGCATGCGGCGGCATTGAGTGACGACAGCGAGCATGCGCTGTTCGAGGCGATCGAGCGCAAGGCGTTCAACGATGTCGATGCCTTGGTGGCGCGGGATGTGCACGATCCTGCACTCGCCGAGATGCTGCAAACCCTGCCGCGCCTTTACGGTGGGCAAGATGTGCTCGACCAGGCCCGTGAAGCCTTTGCGGGGGCTCCGCCTGCGGTCGCGGCGGCGCTGGATGAGTTGCAGGCGTTGTGCCGTGCCGTGACGTCCAACCATCTCAGCGCCGAGGTCTATATCGACTTGGCCGAATTGCGTGGATATCAGTATCACACGGGCATGGTGTTCGCGGCTTATGTTCCCGGTTATGGTCAGGCCCTGGCCAAGGGAGGGCGTTACGACGATACCGGTCGCGCCTTCGGTCGAGCGAGGCCGGCGACGGGATTCTCCATGGATCTCAAGCTGTTGGCCTCGCTCGTCGAGAGTGGCCCGCGGGGCGATGCCATTTGGGCGCCGGCCGACGATGATGCCACGCTTACTCAGACGATTGCACGCCTGCGTGCGTCCGGTGAACGGGTCATTCAGGCGCTGCCCGGTCAGCGTGTAGGGCCCCGCGAACAGCGTTGCGACCGACAGCTAGTGAAGACCAATGACGAATGGCGGGTCGAACAGCTCGCGTAAATCGGCGGATCCTTTGATCGAGAGATGACAGCAATGGGCAAGAACGTAGTCGTATTGGGCACCCAATGGGGTGACGAGGGCAAGGGTAAGGTTGTCGACCTGCTGACGGAATCCGCCGCCACGGTGGTACGTTTTCAAGGAGGACACAACGCCGGCCATACACTCGTGATCGATGGTGAAAAAACCGTCCTGCACTTGATCCCCTCAGGGGTTTTGCGTGCCGATAAAACATGCGTGATCGGCAACGGGGTGGTGCTTTCCCCGGAAGCGCTGATGGAAGAAATCCGCGAGTTGGAGGCCAAGGGCGTTCCGGTACGTGAACGGCTCCGTCTTTCACCGGCTTGTCCCTTGATCTTGCCCTATCATGTGCGCCTCGATCAGGCGCGCGAAAAGGCCCGCGGCATCGCCAAGATCGGTACGACCGGTCGGGGTATCGGGCCGGCCTACGAAGACAAGGTCGCGCGTCGCGGGTTACGCCTTGGCGATATCCTGCATCGCGAGCGTTTCGCCTCCAAGCTCGGCGAGGTGCTCGACTATCATAATTTCGTCTTGACGCAGTACCACAACGAGTCGCCGGTGGACTTTCAGCAGGTCCTCGACCAAGCGATGGAAATGGCCGAAGAACTGCGCCCGATGGTGTGCGATACGGTGTCGTTAGTACACGATATGCGCAAGGCGGGCGACAATATCCTGTTCGAAGGCGCCCAAGGATCGTTACTGGATATCGATCACGGCACCTATCCCTACGTGACCAGCTCCAATACCACGGCAGGGGGGACAGCCACGGGCTCGGGTGTGGGACCGCTCTACCTCGACTATGTATTGGGGATTACCAAGGCCTACACCACGCGTGTCGGCTCGGGACCGTTCCCCACCGAGATTTTCGATGAGTTCGGTCGTCACCTGGCCGAAAAGGGGCATGAATTCGGTGCCACGACGGGCCGTGCGCGGCGCTGTGGCTGGTTCGATGCCGTGGCACTTCGCCATGCGGTGCAGATCAACTCGGTTTCGGGATTGTGCCTGACCAAGCTGGACGTGCTCGATGGCCTGGAGAACATTCAGGTGTGCGTGGGGTACCGTAGCAAGGATGGCGATACCATCGACAACCCCGTCGACTCCGAAGGCTATGAGGTCATCGAGCCGCTGTATCAGGACCTGCCCGGCTGGAGCGAGTCGACGCTAGGGATCAAGCGCATCGCTGATCTGCCCAAGAACGCACGGGCCTATATCAGCTTTCTCGAAGAGCAGACCGGCGTGCCGATCGATATCATTTCGACAGGCCCTGACCGCAACGAGACCATCGTGCTCCGCAATCCGTTCTCGGACTAGATGCGCAGCGGTTGTCTCCGCTGATTGGAAACGCCCGATCGGTTCTGAACGGCCGAGTGGGCGTTTTCGGGTCGGGCTTTGGCTTTTAAAAGCCGCGTTTGCCGCCCTGGCCATGACAACAAAAGGCTCGCACCGTGACCGGCGCGAGCCTTTTGCATTGTATGGCGGGAGAGCCGTTTAGCCGGCGAACGCGGCATAGATGGCGATGACGCACAGCACCAGCAGCAGGCCCACGGGCCAGGCGCCTTTCCAGGGCGTCAGATCGACGGCCTCGGCGTCCTGGTGGACCCACTTGGTTTCGCGTGGGCAGACTTGGCC
Source organism: Chromohalobacter marismortui (assembly GCF_004364315.1). Lineage (GTDB taxonomy): Bacteria > Pseudomonadota > Gammaproteobacteria > Pseudomonadales > Halomonadaceae > Chromohalobacter > Chromohalobacter marismortui. Next base: position 200,599 of record NZ_SOBR01000001.1, read on the forward strand.
GATGATCAGCATGATGGCGATCAGCAACACGAAGACGCCCGCCACGAAGTGATACTGGTTGGTGATATCGAGAATCTTGTTGAAGGGCGGGATGAAATACCCGGCCGCGATCAACAGGCAACCTGCGACCAAGCCGACCTTGGCGGCCATCGCGGGCACGCGCTTGGTGAGCAAGCCGACCAGCACTACCGCCAGGATGGGGATGAAGTAAATCGCGTTCATCGTTTGCAAGTAGCTGAACAAGCTTTCCTGACCCGCCAGCAATGGGGCGATGATCATGGCGGCAATGGCCATGATCCAACCGAAGATCTTGCCTGACTTGACCACTTGCTCTTCGGTGGCATCTTTCTTGATCACGCCCTTGTAGATGCCCAGGCTGAACAGCGTCGTCGTGCTGTTGAGCGCCGAGTTGAACGACGACAGGATGGCGCCGACCATTACCGCGGCGAAGAAGCCGGTCAGATAAGGTGGCAGGACATCGAACACCAGATGCCCGTAGGCCTTATCGGCCTGGATGCCCTGATCGGCATACATGTGGTATGCGATGATACCCGGCAGTACGAGGTAAAGGGGGCCAAGAAGCTTGAAGAACCCCGTCAGCAGAACGCCTTTCTGGCCTTCGGCGAGGCTTTTGGCAGCGAATGTGCGCTGAATGATTTGCTGGTTGGTCGTCCAGTAGAAGAGGTTGATCAGGAAAACCCCGGTAAACAGCGTGGCGAACGGAACGGCTTGGTCTTCGCGTCCCATAGAGTTGAACATCTCGGGATGCTGGTTATTGAGGATATTCCAACCGGCCATGATGCCTTTGCCATCGCTGACGGCATTGAGAGCGAAGAACACGATCAAGAAGCCGCCGATGAGTAGCCCCACGCCATTGAGCGTATCGGACACCGCGACCGTGCGTAGTCCCCCGAAGAGTGCATAGACGGCACCGATCAGACCCACGACCCACACGGTTGCCCACAGCAGCAAACCGCTCGACTCGATGCCGGTCAGTCCTTGCAGGTCGAGCATGCCCTGCAAGCCGATGGCGCCTGAATAGAGCACGATGGGCAACAGGATGACCGCGTAGGCGATCAGGAAGATGATATTGCAGATCAGCTGCGTACCACGGTCGAAGCGGATTTCCAGCAGTTGTGGCACGGTGGCGATACCGCTGCGCAGGAATCTCGGGAGGAAGAACAAGGCCAAGAGTACTAGCGCGATGACGGCGACGACCTCCCAGGCCATGACACTTAGCCCATCGGTAAAGGCTGCGCCATTGAGCCCCACCATTTGCTCGGTGGACAGGTTGGTCATCAGCAGTGAGCCGGCGATTAATGGAAAGGTCAAGCTCCGGCCGGCCAGGAAGTAACCGCGAGTACTCTGCAAATCGTCTCGGCGCGTGATCAACCAGGTGATCAACGCGACGAGCCCCGTGAAGAAAAGAAACGAGATCAACGTCAGGGCATGCATGGAATAGGCATCCTTGGGCGCTCATGAATCATGGTCGTGGCGATTGAAAGCCGGCGCCATGCGCCCGGGGCATGTCGTCGGTCTTCAAGGACACGACCGCGTCGATAACACTATCGTGGGACGAATTTTAGCCAGCGAATGGTAAACTACCATACTCCATTTGTCTGACATTGATTGACGAATGTCTGCGTGACTCGATTCATGAATCATCTTTCTGCCTCTGACAGGCGTGGTTCAAGGAGACGAATATCGCGTCTCGCCAGTGGTACAGCGTGTACCAGCCACGTTCCAGAAGAGGCTGTAGGGTGTTGCAGTGAGTGGCGAATCGCTCGCGAATGTCGTGATCGCCATTGAACGCGTAGCGTGGCGGCAAGCCCAGTCGATAGAGGTTCTGATAGCCCCACCAGAAGCCATTATCGAGGTAACTCCTGAGTAACTCCTCGATGATGGGAAACGCCCGCGCAGTATTGTCGGCACCGTTACTGAGCGGCAGTGTGCCGAACACGATAAGAGGACCGTGTGCTTCCAGCCGTCGCAGGTCGTCCACCAACTGGCGTGACACGCTTTCCTCGAACGCTTTCTGGCTGCTTTGGGCATTGCCATAGGCGTAGGTGATGACCGTGGCCCCGCCTAACGTGACAATCAGGAGGGCGGCGCCGAGCCGATGCCATCCGTGCTGTGAGCATGTGGTGACTGCGCAAAAGAGCGCACCGGCACACAAGGCGCCGAACCCGATGAAGGTGCGTGGACGCCAGAGAGGATCTTCGAGCGCTGCCACGATGCCGAGTGCGCCAAGGGGCAGCAGCAACACGATGACGAGCATGAGCAACAGCCGCCATGGTCGTGCAAGGGAGCGCGTGGCGCGTGGTGGGGCCAGGGTGCCTAGAAGGATGCCGGCCAGTGCGATCAGAACGATGATCGATAGCCCCCACCATGGCGCTCCAGCGAGTGTCCTGGCCGCATAGCGCCAGAAGATCAGCGTGTTCTCGAAAATGTGCACGGGCAATGTAGACGGTGCGGCCATCTGGCTGTGCGAGAGGCTATAGCCACCGGCGAGCCACCACCCCGAGATCCCTTTGTAACCCAGGAGCGTGATGGCGCCGACCATCAACAAGCCGATGTGACGTCGCCCCTGCACGTTGCCGTGGGTCGCCAGGCTGAGCAGGGCATGGAAGGCAAGCAGCACGAAATAAACGCTCACCGCCGCCTGGTAGAAACATAAACTGGCGAATAGGCTGACTGACGCCAGCGTCATGCTCTTGATCGGCATCGGGCCCATGCCGGCGGCGAGTGCCAACCCGGCGCAACTGACGGAGAGCGCCATGGGCAAGGCATCGAACTGGTAGGAAAGGTTCTGCAGGAAGAAGGGCTGTAGCACCAGCAGCGCCATCGCAAGCCACGCGTGGTCATCGTTAAATTCTGCAAAAGCGTGACGCAACGCAATGAGTGTCGTCGCCACGGCGGCCAATCCCAGCCATAAAGGAAGTGGCGCCAGGTCGACCACGCGCGGGCCCAGATTGAGGGCGATCATGACGGCATCGGCAAGAGGCCGCGCGTTCGAGGTCCAGCCAAGGTCGCCGTGCATGCTGCGCCAGATATCGTCGAGATAGAGGCGATCGGCGGCCACGATCGGGTAAGTGGCCAGCACAAGACCTATGAAGACCCCCATCCATCGCCGGATATCGGGAGCAGGCGTATGAGAGGAAGGTGGCATTGACGAGATCGACATCAGGTACTCTTCATCGGTGTATAGGCGCGTGGAATGTGACGACAATGCTACCGGTGGGCTCCCTTCATGCCCTTCGTGATGCTAAGCTCTTGTACCAATGGAGCATGGAGTGCTTCTCGTCTCCGCAATCTGCGTCTCCTCTGAAACTTTCATCTTCGTTGGGTGTACTGCATACACTAGCGTGTCCAGCTGAAGAATGTGACGTAAAGGGGTAGCTTGCCCCTGAAAAGCCGCAAGGGAGTAGTAATGTGAGTGTACCGAATCGACATTTCTCGACGACAAGTGTGGTGTGCCGCTTCCGCTGGCCCTTGGTAGGCATACTGGGCATATGGTTGATCGTGGCGGCGCAGGCTTGTTTCGCTTTCGGATTCGAAGATGTAGCGAAGAAGGCGGAAAAGCTCGCCGGTCAAGGCTACCAGGCACCGGAATCGAATCTGCCGGAATCGCTGCGTACGCTTGAATATGCCGATTATGCCCAGATTCAGACCAAGGATGAGAGCATGCTATGGCAGGGCGAGAACCTGCCTTTCAATCTGGCTTTTTTCCACGAGGGGATGCATTTCGATAGCGCCGTGACATTGCATACCGTGGTCAACGGCGAGGTCCAGGATCTTTCCTTCAACCCCGATGACTTCGATTACGGCAGTCTCGACATTCCCAAGGAAGACTTGAAAGGCTTGGGCTTTTCGGGCTTCAAGGTGCTCAATGCCATCAATAGTGAGAACAAGATGGATGAGGTCATGGCGTTCCAAGGCGCGAGCTACTTTCGCGCGCTCGGACGTCATCAAGTCTATGGTACGTCGGGGCGTGGGTTGGCGATCGACACCGCACTCCCAAGTGGCGAGGAATTCCCCACCTTTCGTGAATTCTGGATCGTCAAGCCGAAGCCTGACAGTCAGTATCTGACCATTTTTGCACTGCTCGATTCGCCGAGTTTGACGGGCGCCTACCGTTATGTCCTGCGCCCTGGGGAAGACACCGTCGTCGATGTGACATCGCGTCTTTTCATGCGCAATGCCGTGGAGAAGCTGGGCGTGGCACCGTTGACCAGCATGTATCTGTATGGACCCGCACAGCCGACGGACACGCTCAACTATCGACCGGCGATTCATGATTCCAATGGCCTGCTGGTGCATGACGGAGGTGATGCCACCGATGCGAACAAGGGAGAATGGACATGGCGTCCGCTCGCCAATCCCAAGAACCTGATGATCGAGGAACAGAGTGTCGCCTCTCTCAAAGGCTTCGGGTTGCTGCAACGCAGTCATGATTTCCACGATTACGAGGACCTGGTGGATCGCTATGATCGTCGACCCAGCGTCTGGATTGAACCCCAGGGCGACTGGGGCAAGGGAACGGTCGAGTTGATCCAAATCCCGACGCCCGATGAAACCAACGACAATATCGTGGCGATGTGGAAACCGGCGGGCACGCCGAAGGCCGGTGAGAGTCTCCAATTCGATTATCGCATGTACTGGACGACACACGAGGCCAAGTTCTACTCCCCCAACCTGTCATGGGTCGATCAGACCCGTCGCTCGCGGGGTGAGGTCCGCAAGGATAACCTGGTGCGCGAACCCGATGGTTCGCTGGCGTTTGTGATCGATGTCAAGGGGCCGGGGCTGGAAGCACTGGAAGATGGTGCCAACGTGCAGGTCGATGCGACTGTCGGTGATAAAGGCGAGCTGGTCGCAAGTCGTGCGGTGCCCAACAAGGCCGTGGGGGGATGGCGTATTTTCCTGCGCGTCAAGCGTGGCAACGCCAGTCAAGCGACGGATATAAACGTTTTCCTCAAGGACGGCGACAAGCGACTGTCCGAAACCTGGCATTATCGGCTTCCCGCCAATGGCTGATGCAATGACCCCGGCGACCAGTGACTATCTCGAACGCCTGGCTCAGGAAACCGACACCCGCCGTGCACGCCGCGAATTACTCGGCAGCCATCTCGACGAGCAGGGCATGGAGGCCCTGCACGCCTCCCTCGGGGCGCGCGAGGTGGCAAAGGAGGATCCGGCTGCGGCCTCGGTAAGCGCGCGCCTGACGCTGGCGTACAGTGCCCGCCCCTTGGCGCCACCGAGTGTGATGACGACCGACGTACACGGCATCACGCAGCTTTGCACGATGCCGCCGATGAAGCGCACCCCCCTGGCACCGGAACCCTGGGCGACCAATCCGTTCGTGCGTTACGCCCAGCGTGCGCGCCGATGGATAGATCGGGGCTTTCGGCGGCGTCAGAAGGCCGAGGCCTCGCCGACGCCGCGTTGGCAGAAGGTGGGCATGCTGCGTCGCAAGGTTCTATTGATCCTGGTGGTCGGGCAAAGCCTGGTGGCGGCGAACTACATGCGCTCGGTTTTACCTTATCAAGGCAAGCAAGCCCTCGAAGTGGCCATCCTGGCGCTCTTCGTGCTGCTTTTTTGCTGGGTCTCGGCGGGCTTCTGGACGGCGCTCATGGGGTTTTTCCAGCTTCTGCGTGGACGCGATCGCTACGCGATCGATGCACGTGACGTGGAAGCGGATGCCCCCATCGACGAGACGGCGCGTACGGCGCTGGTCGTGCCTATCTGCAACGAAGATGTCGCGCGTGTCTTCGCGGGCGTGCGCGCCACGCTCGAGTCGCTGCGGGATAGCGGGCAGGAGCGTCACTTCGACCTGTTCATCCTGAGTGATACCTTCGACCCCGACCTGGCCATCGCCGAGACCCACGCCTGGCTGTCGCTGTGCCGTGAACTGGGTGCCTTCGAGCGTGTCTTCTATCGGCGCCGACAGCGTCGAGTGAAGCGTAAAAGCGGCAATATCGATGATTTTTGCCGCCGCTGGGGGGCCAATTATCGTTATATGGTCGTCCTGGATGCCGACAGCGTCATGAGCGGTGCTTGCCTGACGCGGCTGGTGCGCTTGATGGAAGCTCATCCCACCGCAGGCATCATTCAATCGGCGCCACGCGCCTCAGGCCGCCTGAATCTCTATGCGCGCATGCAGCAGTTCGCCACGCGTGTCTATGGGCCGCTGTTTACGGCCGGGTTGCACTTCTGGCAGTTGGGCGAGTCCCATTATTGGGGGCATAACGCGATTATTCGTCTGGCGCCCTTCATGCGCCACTGCATGCTGGCGCCACTGCCGGGGAAAGGCTCGCTTTCCGGGGAGATTCTGTCCCACGATTTCGTCGAAGCGGCGTTGATGCGTCGGGCGGAATGGGGGGTATGGATCGCTTACAACCTGGATGGCAGTTACGAGGAAATGCCGCCCAATCTGCTCGACGAGCTCAACCGAGATCGTCGCTGGTGTCACGGCAACCTGATGAACTTTCGGCTGTTTCTGGCCAAGGGCATCCATCCCGTCCATCGGGCGGTCTTTCTGACCGGGGTGATGTCCTACATATCGGCGCCGTTGTGGTGCCTGTTTCTGATGTTGTCGACCGCCTTATTGGCCGTGCACACGCTGAGTACGCCGCAGTACTTTCCCGAACCGGGGATGATGTTCCCCGTATGGCCGCAATGGAACCCGACCATGGCGGTGGGGCTGTTCTCGGCGACGGCCACCTTGCTGTTTCTGCCCAAGGTGCTCAGCGTGATACTGATCATCGCGCAAGGGTCCAAGGAATTCGGCGGGAGTCTGCGGTTATTCGCGAGCATGGTGCTGGAATCGCTTTTCTCCATGCTGATGGCGCCGGTGCGGATGCTTTTCCATACACGTTTCGTGTTGACGGCGCTTTTGGGACGCGCCATACAGTGGCGGTCGCCATCGCGTGATAACAGCGATACGCCCTGGGTCGATGCCGTGCGTCACCATGGCGTTCAGACGCTCATCGGTGCGGTATGGGCCGTGGGCGTGTATTACATGGAACCGACCTTCCTGTGGTGGCTGGCCCCGATTGTCGGTGCCTTGATGCTGTCGATTCCCGTGTCGGTATTTTCCAGCCGCGTGTCGCTGGGACGTTGGTGTCAGCATGCGCGCTTGTTTCGTATTCCCGAAGAGACACATCCTCCGCGCGTGCTGCGGCGCATGGCGCGTCATCTGAAGCGCATGCGTGCCCAGCAAGCGATGGCGCCTAACTTCGTTCAGGTAGTCGTCGATCCGGTGGCCAATGCGCTCGGGTGTGCGTTGGCGACGAGTCGACATGGTGTCTCATCGCTTTTGAAGCGGCGTCGTGAAGAACGGGTCAGGGCGGTCGTCGCCGAGAATCCCAACAAGGTGAAGACCATGACGCAACTGAACTTTCTCGACGATCCCGTGTTGTTGTCGATGTTGCATTACCACGTCTGGACGTCGCCCGATGCACATCCGGACTGGCGCGAAATCGGTGTTCCAACGCCCGTTTCCTGGCGAGTGCCAGGTTAAGCGGGGTCATGTTCGAAGAGCATCGTCGCCACCGGACTGGCTGCTATGCTGAAGACGCTGTCCGTGAAGGACAGCACATCGCATTCAAGGAAAGAAGGAGATGCAAGCATGAGTATCATTTTGTGGTTGATCATCGGGGGGCTGGCCGGCTGGATTGCAGGCAAGATCATGCGTGGTGGCGGCTTCGGTGTGCTGGGTAACATCGGTGTAGGCATCGTGGGTGCGGTGATCGGCGGTTTCCTCTTTGGGCTGCTGGGGTTGTCGCACACCAACATCATCGGCTCGCTGATCATGGCCGTGATCGGTGCGGTAGTGCTGTTGTGGATCGTGGCCAAGGTTCGCAAATCGTAGCGCGCCACACTCGCTACCGTTCGTGGGGCAGCGAGACGCACGGGAAGGCCCGTGGAATGTGAACGACGAATGATGCATTGCCCCGGCTCATCGATAGGCCGGGGCTTTTTATGGATATCGTGCCGTCGGCACCGCGGCGAGACGCGCGCTTATGGACAAGACATCAAAGGCAAGTCAGAAGGAACGCTTCATCGGCCTGGAGTGGCTGCGCTTCACGCTCGGCCTGTATATCGTCATCTTCCACACCCTGCATACCTATCCGTCGATTAGAGGGTGGTCGCACTACGTGACGGATATCGGTTTCTTTTCGACCAGTACGTTTTTCGTGCTGTCGGGATTCTTGTTGACGCATGTCTATCTCGACGATCAGCGCAAGCTGCGTGAGCCGGCACGCAGCTTCTGGGTCAAGCGGTTTTCGAACCTGTACCCGATTCATATCGGCGCTCTGCTGCTGGCGATTGGCGTCTCCATGTGGGTAGGTTACCTCGCCATTACGCCTCAAGATGCTGGGATGTCGCCTCGTTTCGTCATTTACGATGTCAACAACGACCTGGGGCAGACGACACCGGGCGCCCTGGAGCATTTCATGGGCAACGCAGAGCTCGCGCTCAATCTAGTGCTCAACGTCAGTCTGTTGCATGCCTGGAACCCGTATTACCTGACCTTCAATCCGCCGTCGTGGTCGATTTCGGCGCTGATGGCCTTTTATCTGATCTTCCCGTGGATGGCGCCGCGTCTTTTTCGTATCCGTCGCGTGGCCCGGGCCCTGGCATTGACCAATTTGCTGTACCTGGTTCCTCCATTGCTGGTCATCGCCATGACCGATTTCGGCATGCCCGAAACCGGCATCCTGCACCGCAATCCGTTGATTCGCTTGCCGGAATTCGTGGCGGGAATCTTGTTGTGCGTGTGGTATACCCGCTATCGCGCGGCAGGTGGTCGGCTAAGCGTTGGGCAGCGCCTGGCACTGGCAGCGTTCGTGGCGTGCTGTGTGGTGGCAGCGGTCTGGCTGCTGGGTCAGGGGCATGCCTGGTATTACCTCCTGCATAATGGCTTGTTGCTGCCCGCACAGTTGGCATTGATTCTACTGGCTACCCAATGGCGCACGCCGGAGAGTCGTCGTGTCCGTCGCTTGGCGAGTCGGCTGGGCGGAGCATCGCTGCCGATGTTCGCGCTACATGTTCCGCTGTTCGTGATCTTTACACGCATCGAGCGCGTGCTGGCGGGAGAGCCTGCGTTGTGCACGAGTGATTTTCGGGCCTGTCTTGAAGCGGCGGGTGAGAGCTCGTTGGCGTTGTATCCGTTGTTTCTCCTGCTCACCGTGGTGTTTTGCGTGATGTTCCAGGAGCAGTTCGTGCTGCGCGTGCGCAATGCCATGCAGCGGTGGCTACTGCCGCGGGTGACATCGTCCCATTCCCCTGGGGGAAAGCGCGCCGTGTAAACGACGAAGGGGCGCCGCATGACGCCCCTTCGACGATGGACTCCAGGGTGGCTCGTTATGCCTGAGTCAGTTCCTTGAGGCAGGCTTCGACGATGTCCAGGCCTTCTTCGAGCACCTCGTCCTCGATGGTGACCGGCATCAAGAAGCGGATGGTGTTGCCGTAGAGGCCGCAGGACAACAGGATCAGTCCTTTCTCGCGTGCCTTCTTGCACAGCGCCCCGGTGAGCTCGGCATCCGGCGTGTGCTTGGTCTTGTCGGACACGACGTCGAAGGCGGCCATGGCGCCCAGGTGGCGGACATTGTCGACGCAGGCGAGGTCTTGCTGCCATTTGGCGAAGCGCTCACCCAACTTGTCGCCCAGCGCCTGACTCTTCTCGAGGATCTTCTCCTCCTCGAAGACTTCCAGTACTGCCAGGGTAGCGGCACAGGACACCGGGCTACCGGTGTAGGTGCCGCCCAGCGAATTGCCGCCTGAGGCATCCATGACCTTGTCGGTGCCGACCACGGCGGAGATCGGCATGCCGTCGGCCATGCTCTTGGCCATGGTGATGATGTCCGGCTCGACGCCACTATGCTCGATGGCGAACAACTTGCCGGTGCGCCCGAAGCCGGACTGCACTTCGTCGACGATCATCAGCATGCCGTGCTCATCGCAGATCTCGCGGACCGCCTTGAGAAAGCTGGGCGAGGCTGCGTAGAAGCCGCCTTCACCGAGTACCGGTTCGAGCACCACGGCGGCGGTGTCGCGAGGGTTGGCATCGGTCTTGAGCGTCATCTTCAGGCCGTTGAGTGCGTCTTCCTCGCTGACGCCGTGATAGGGCACCGGATAGGGGGCACGGAAGACGTTGCCCGGCATGCTGCCGAAGTCAGTGGCGTAGGGCGCGACCTTGCCATTCATGGCCATGGTCATGAAGGTCCGACCATGATAACCGCCGGTGAAGCAGATGACATTGTCGCGGCCGGTAGCGGCGCGGGCCACCTTGACGGCATTCTCTAGCGCCTCGGCCCCGGAGTTGGCGAGCATGACCTTGCCGTGGCCACGTACCGGGGTGAGCTGGCTGAGTTTCTCGGCGACCTTCACGTAGCCTTCATAGGGCATCACCGTCTGACAGGTGTGCATCACCTTGTCGAGCTGATCCTTGACCGCCTGCACCACCTTGGGATGACGGTGGCCGATGTTGAGCACGCCGATACCGCCGGCGAAGTCGATGATGCGATTGCCGTCGGCGTCCCAGATCAGAGCGTTCTCGGCGCGCTCGGCAAACTGTGTCGCCGGGCTCGCGGCCCCGCTGGCGACGTAGCGTGTCTTGAGTTCATTGAGCTGTGCGTTGTTCATGCTTGCCTCCTGGTTAAAGTCCGCCCATGCAGACGTATTTTAGCTCGGTGTATTCCTCGAGACCGTGATGGGACCCTTCACGCCCCAGCCCGGACTCCTTGATGCCGCCGAAGGGCGCCAGCTCGGTGGATAAAAGCCCTTCGTTGATGGCGACCATACCGTATTCGAGGCCCTCCATTACCTGCCATATGCGTCGATAGTCGCGCGCATAGACGTAGGCGGCAAGGCCGAATTCGGTCGCATTGGCCATCGCGATGGCCTGGGCCTCGTCGGTGAAGCGAAAGACCGGCGCTACGGGGCCGAATGTCTCTTCGCGAGCCACATGCATGTCGTCGGTGACGTCGGCGAGCAGGGTCGGTTGGAAGAAGGTACCGCCCAACGCGTGGGGTTCGCCACCACACACCAAGCGTGCGCCCTTGGACCGGGCGTCGGCAATATGTGCCTGGACCTTGTCGATGGCCGCGGCATTGATCAAGGGGCCTTGGGTCACGTCGTCATCGAGACCTTTCCCGACCTTGAGTGTCGCGATGCGTTCGGCGAACTTGGCGATGAAGGCATCGTAGATGCCGTCTTGCACCAAAAAGCGGTTGGTGCACACGCACGTCTGCCCGGAATTACGGAATTTGGAGGCGATGGCCCCTTCCACGGCGGCATCCAGGTCGGCGTCGTCGAAGACCACGAAGGGTGCATTGCCGCCCAGCTCCAGAGAGGCTTTCTTGACGGTCTCCGCGCACTGCGCCAGCAAGCGCTTGCCGACCGGTGTCGAGCCGGTGAACGAGACCTTGCGTACTCTCGGGTCGGTGGTCAGTACGTGTCCGATCTCGGCGGGTTTTTCGGCGGTAAGCACGTTGATGACACCGGCGGGCAGGCCGGCGTCCTCGGCGAGCTTGGCCAGGGCCAGGGCGGTCAACGGTGTGGCTTCCGCCGGCTTGATCACCACCGGACAGCCGGCTGCCAAGGCCGGGGCGCATTTACGGGTGATCATCGCCAGCGGGAAGTTCCAGGGCGTAATGGCGGCAACCACGCCGATCGGCTCGCGCATGACGAGGATACGCTTGTCGGCGCCGTGACCGGGCAAGGTCTCGCCGGCGATGCGCTTGGCCTCCTCGGCGTAGTACTCGATGAAGCTCGCTCCGTAGGCGACCTCGCCTCGCGATTCGGCGAGTGGCTTACCCTGTTCCAACGTCATCAGTCGTGCCAAGGCTTCACTATGCGCCATGACGCGCTCGAACCATGCGCGCAGCAAGGCTGCGCGCTCCTTGGCGGGGCGTCGACGCCATTGCGGCCACGCCGCCTCGGCGGCGGCGATGGCATCACGTGCCTCGTCGGCGCCCAGGTCGGGGACCTGGGCCAGGCATTCGCCCGTGGCAGGATCGGTGACTGCGAAACGGCGCGTACTGTCACGCCATTCGCCACCTATATAGGCTTGGTCGATCAGGATATCGGGTGTGAGTTGACTCATGGAAGCCTCCGCGTGACGCGTGATTCATCGTGTATTGTTTGACGCTGTGTGCATTATTTAAAACACTTCGGCCAGGGTGGCGTCCAGCGATTTTTCGCATGTGCTCGGGCAGGTTATCGTGCCTTGCATGTCGGCGACACCCGCCTCTTTCCGGTACACTATGGCGCCGTCGTGTGAATGCCGAGTCCATGAGTGAGGTGCGTCTTGATCGATCCTCTTAACGCCTGGTGGGCACAGCAATTGGTGCTGTGCGGTTGGGCGTTTGATCCTGAACCGTTGAGTGTGTCGCCCGAGACGGCGCAGGCACGCCTGGCGTTGTTGGACGTGCGCGAACGGGGAGAACTCGGCTGGCGCCTGGCCGAAGCGTGCATGCCAGGGCAGGGAGAAGCCTTGCGCCAGCTGCAAGCACTCGAACTGCTGGCATTGTCGGGCGCCGCTGGCTGGCTGGACGCATCCAGTGCCCAGGCCTGGGCGGAGTGGGTTGCCGCCGATATCCAACGGCATCATGCCTCGTTGGATGCATGGTTGACGGCGTTGCGTCACGCGCGAGGACAAATCGACTGGACCCAGGATGATGAGGGCTTTCTCGAGGCCTGCCAGGCATTGTCGCAACTCGAACGCGAGGCGGCCGGCATCACTTGGGAGGTATTGGCCACGTGGTTATCCGACCGACCGCGCCGACTGCCTTGGCCGGCGACGCAGAACACGAATGCATGGCGTCTGCGCGCGGTCTTCGCCCCGGTCTTGAGCGCGTCGTGCGATGCGCACTTGGACTGGCCGGGAGTGAAGTCCTGGTTGACCGAGATCTGGCGCGTGGAGGGACGCGATGAACTGATTCGCATGCTGCTGTGGCTGGGGGGCCAAGGCCACCGTTATACATGGGATCTGGATGCCACGCGTTTGATGGGACAAGACGAGAGAGCTCGACATCAGTGGTGGGAGTCGTTGGGCGAAGCGACTGACTATGGTCAGGTCATGCTGGCCTTCCTCGACAGCGGAGAGCCCCTGGAATGGGCGGCGTGGGATTGGCTGCGGCTGGTGGATCTGGCCTACGCGGGCTGGAATGCGGGGTGGCTCGAGGCACATGAGGCCGAGGCCTTTGCCGCACACGCGGGCGATCTGCTGATGCGCCGGTATCGCGACTGGACGGCCGTCGCCAAGGCGTACCAGCGTGGGCGTAGTCTTTTCGAAGGGGCCGATCGACGTGCGGATTTCGCGCGTGACTGGGATGTCTTGTTACGTTCACGCTCGAGTCCCTGGCAGGTCACGCTCGATGTGCTGCTGGACGACGCGCAACGCGAGGCCTCGCGGCAGGCGATACGCGACTGGCGCGCGCCAGCGTGGCACTGGGTCCTGGCATTGTCGGCGGTGCGTGAGCCCGATCTGTTATATCGCCAAGGGATCGACCGTGCTCCCGAAACCCAACAGCGCGCCGACGCGCGTCGCTATCTGCGTGACACGCTGGGACTCGATCCCGCCACGGGCACGGCAAGCCTGGCCAGCTTGTGGCTGCCTGCACAGGCACATCATCTCAATCAACTGGCTGCTGATGCCGCGCACGGTGCATTGCCCGAGGTGAAAACGCCCTTCGGCCGTGCGCTACCGGATGCCGTGCAGGTCCGCAATGGCCTCAAGCACTGCACGCGCCATGCAGCCACGATTTTCATGGCGGAGAAGTATGCTTTCTACCTGATGATGTGCGCCGATAGCGGCGATTACGACCGAGACGAACTCGAGTCGCTGGCTGAAGCGTTGCGCGGTGTGCTGAGTCGCTTCTATACCGGTCCCGGGGCCCTGCTCGAGGCATGGGCGGCGTGGGAAGCGGCGCTCCCCGAGGGGGACGAGCCCTCGTTGGTGGCGGACATTCGTTGGCACCGAGATGATCCCGGGAGCCCGCTGCATTGGCTCGATTGGCACCATGGCAGCTGGCGTGAACCCGGTGAGCGTTTGTCGTTGCCGCGCTTCACGGCCTTGGCATTGGTGGGACCGCTCAATGCGCCGGTCTGGGGAGCGCCGCGTCCCGAGGCTGCACATGAGCGTGACGAGCTTCGCGAATGGCTCGACAGTCATTATGGGTTGCTGTCTGCAGAGGCGCTCGCGGAATTTGTGGATTTTCTGCTCGAGGCGGGCGATCGTCAGGAATATCAGATCAACTATGCGCCGTATACGCTCAATGCCGCACGTTTAAGGGAAGAAATCGCCATCATCGAGTCCGGTGAGTGCAGCGAGGATGAGCGCAATCATCTGCTGCGCCTGCGGCGTGTCGCGAACAACATCTCGGGATGCAACGACTACGATATGGCCGCCTGGGATGTCGCCCAAGCCGTCGATCTGGCGATCGCCGGGCGGCAGATGGAATGGCTGTCGGCGCAGGCATTCGACCACTTGGTGGAGCGTGCCGCTCATTTGGCTCAGACGCATTACGCGAGCTGGTACGATTACGCGCGCGGGCTCTTCGCGGGGTTTTCCTTTTTCATGGGAGAGACCGACGAGCGTGAAGCATTCCTGCAGGGGTTCAGCGAAGCACTGACCGCTTGGTTGACGGCGGCACCGCCCATGGCCGGCAGTTGGGCGAGCCTCGATTTCCCCGGTGCCCCACCGCGCCACTGGGCCCCGCTACACATCGATACCCTGCCAGGCGATGTGCGGACATTACATTGAATAGTGAGGGCAATGATGGGGGATGACGCATCCGCTTGCCCGGAGCGCTCGTCAAAAGAGGGGAGATTCTCTATTATCGTGCCGTTACGGCTGTACTGCGTCGGGGATACGGCGTATTGATCAGCCGAGATCGGGTTGTTCTGGCGGTGGCACCTGCAATATGCGCCACCACCACAGCGACCCCCTCGCCAGGTAGTGCCGATGAGGGCGGGCCTTGTCTTGCGTTCACGTAAGCGGCTCGAGGCATCCGCGAGGTTGAATACGTGTGATGAGGTCGCTTGGATGCTTAGAATCATGGCATTGGGATGGGTGCTGGCCACTTTAGTGGCTGGTTGTGCCACGCAAACCCCACGACATGCTGCGCCCCAACCGTCTTCTCTTGCCGCGGCCGCCAAGGCCGGTAAAGGGGAGCACTTTTCTCCGTTGGCTGTCTTCCAGGCCAGCGACGTTCAACGGGCGCTGGTATCGCCGGTTCGCATTCGCAAGGCGTTGCTGTCCGAGCATCGGCGCTGGGTGGGGACACCTTATCGTCTTGGCGGGACGACGCAGCGCGGCATCGATTGCTCGGCGTTGATGCAACATGTCTACAGCGAGGCGTTCCAGGTGTCGCTGCCGCGTACCACCGAGCAACAAATGCAAGAGGGGCGACGGGTCCCGCGCAGCGAACTGGCGGCAGGCGATCTGGTGTTCTTTCGGTCTCCGGGCCCTTACAACCACGTCGGCGTCTATGTCGGCGATGGCTATTTCCTGCATGCCTCGACGTCGCAGGGCGTCAAGCTGTCACGCCTCGACAATGTCTACTGGAACCGTCATTACTGGCAGTCCCGTCGGCCCATGGAAAGGACCCGATTGGCGGCGCGCATCAACCGATCCCCCCGCGAAGGGTGAAACAGCTGCGCGTTTCATCATGCCGGGCCGGCAGGTGCGCCGCGCGACGATTTTGTGATGGCATGTCGATTAGCATGAAAACAGTCTCATGGAGCGAGTTTTGATCGAACCGCGTACTCGCGCTTGGTGGCGCGCGACCTTGGCACTGTGCCTGGGGTCCTTCACCGTTTTCATCAATTTGTACGTCGCCCAGCCGCTGTTGCCGGCCATTCGCGATAGCTTCGACATCTCGACGTTGGCGGCGAGCAGCGCAATGTCGGTCAGCATGTTGACGCTGGCACTTTCGCTACTGCTCTACGGACCGCTTTCCGACGCCATCGGCCGAGCTGCCATCATGCGTGTCACGCTATTGCTCGCCAGCGTCTGCACCTTGGTCATGGCATTTGCGCCCAACTTCGCGAGTCTTTTGGCGTTGCGTGCGTTGCAGGGGTTCTTGTTGGGTGGGTTGCCCGCCGTGGCGATCGCCTGGATGGGCGATGAGTTCAACAAGCCGGCGTTATTGCTGGCCGTCGGGCTCTACATTAGCGGCAATACACTGGGCGGGATCGGAGGACGCGTCATCGGTGGCACGGTCGCCGAACAGTGGGGATGGCATAGCAGCTTCGTGGCGATTGCGGCCCTTAGCCTGGCCTGTACCTGGGTATTCTGGTATGCGTTGCCGACGGCCCAACAGTTCCGGCCTTCAGCGTTGCGCGTCGGACAGGCTGCGCGGGACATGCGGGGACATTTGTGCGATCCGCGGTTGATCGCCGCCTACCTGATCGGCGGATTCAACTTCTTCATCTTCATCAACCAATATAGCTATGTGACGTTTCGTCTCAGTGAGGCACCGTTTTCGCTTACCTCGCAATGGCTAGGCCTGATTTTTCTGACCTATCTCGGAGGTACGCTGGGGTCGGCGCTGTCCGGGCGTATCGCGCGGCGTTTGTCGCAGCCGGCCTGCATGATGCTGGGCATCGGTGTTCTGATGAGTGGCTCGTTACTCACATTGATGCCCAGTTTGTTCATGATCATTGCTGGGTTGACGATCAATGCCGTGGGCTTCTTCCTGGCCCACTCGATGGCTTCGAGTTGGGTGGGGCGGCACGCGCAGCGTGCCCGTGGCAGTGCGTCGTCGCTGTATCTGGTGTTCTACTATCTGGGGGCCAGCCTGGGCGGCTTCTATCTGGAGCCGTTTTGGGCGCGCTGGCAGTGGGGCGGCGTGATTGCCGCCTCGCTGCTGGTGCTGCTGGGAACGTTCAACGTAGCGGCCTGGTTATGGCGGCGTGAGCGCCGAATGCTCGATACGTCGGCTGCGGCCTGAGGGGCATCCGGCTCGCTCAAGGGTTGCCGGCATCATCGCCCCATACCGCCTTGAGCCGCTCGTCGCGGCCGCAACCGGCACGGTAGAAGCGGTAGCGCACGGGGTTTTTCTTGTAGAAGTTCTGATGGTATTCCTCGGCTGCCCAGAAAGGCGCCTTCGGCTCGATCCGTGTCTTGACGTCGCGCTCGAAGCGCGCTTCCACGGCCTCCTTGGAGGCCTCGGCGAGACGCCGCTGGCGCTGATTGACGGGGAAGATGGCGCTACGGTACTGGCTGCCGACATCGCAGAACTGGCGTCCTGCAGCGAAGGGGTCGATGTTGTGCCAGAACACGTCGAGCAGGGTGCCATAGTTGACGACGGTGTCCTCGTAAATGACCTTGACTGCCTCGGCATGGCCGGTGTCGCCGCTGCTGACTTGCTCGTAGGTAGGGTTGTCGCGACTGCCGCCGATGTAGCCTGACGTCGTCGACAGCACCCCCTCGAGCTTGTCGTAAGGCGGTTCCATGCACCAGAAGCAGCCCCCCGCGAAGATAGCCTCGCGCTTCTCGGCATGCGCCTGAGAAATGGGTAACAGCACGAGCGTGGCGAATAGTGCACATGCGATCATTGGAAAGCGCATCGGGAGACTCCTGATTATCGGGTTAACATGTCATGCTGATGCGATAGGTCATACGTAAAGTCTACGCGAAAAAGGCGGGAGCCTGCATGTTGGATAAATGGACGAACGCGTGGGTCGCCTCGCCACTCACGCGTTGTGCCGCCGGCTTGGCACGGCGTGGTGTGACCCCGACCCAACTGACGGTGGGCGGTTTCGCAACCGGTTTGCTGGTGCTGCCGTTGCTGGCTTACCAGGCTTATGGCCTGGCGCTGGTGGCGATTGTCCTCAACCGCGTTTGCGATGGACTGGATGGCGCCTTGGCGCGCCGCCTGCACTGTCAGAGTGACGCCGGTGGGTTTCTCGATATCGTGCTGGATTTCATCTTCTATGCTGCGGTGGTGCTGGGGTTCGCGCTCGCCGATCCGGCGCAGAATGCCTTGCCGGCAGCGTTACTGCTCTT
Source organism: Chromohalobacter marismortui (assembly GCF_004364315.1). GTDB lineage: Bacteria > Pseudomonadota > Gammaproteobacteria > Pseudomonadales > Halomonadaceae > Chromohalobacter > Chromohalobacter marismortui. The sequence continues at coordinate 218,621 of NZ_SOBR01000001.1, forward strand.
CGCTTTCATGGGAACCGGCGCATCGTTTCTGGCCTTTGCGATTGCTGCAACGCGCCATGGACTGGAACGTCCGCATTTCGAGTATAAAGCGTTCTATTATCTGGACGGTCTGACGGAGGGCACCGAAACGATTGTCGCTTTCGTCGTTTTCTGCCTTTGGCCGGCGCATTTTGCCTGGTTGGCACCGCTCTTTGCGTTGGCCTGCATGCTCACGGCGGCGATGCGCATCGTAGGCGGCTATCGTGCCTTGGTCATGGCTGAAGAGAACGCGATGAGGGACCTCGAGAGAGGAAGTGGTTCATCCAGCGGCGAGTCGGGGTAGGGCGCTGATATGAAACGGGCGACCCGCAGGTCGCCCGTTCTCTCGTCACGCTTGGCGAGGGAGCGTCTTAGTGCTCCTGTTCCTGCTCGCCTTCTCCGTGCACATGGCCATGTTCGGCTTCTTCCGCGGAAGCTTCACGCACTTCGGCGATCTCGACATCGAAATTCAGCGTCTGACCGGCCAGCGGGTGGTTGCCATCGACAGTGACGGTGTCACCTTCGACCTGGGTAACCGTGACCATGAGCGGGCCGCCCTGAGTCTGTGCCTGGAACTGCATGCCCGGCTGAATTTCCTCGACGCCCTGGAAAGCATCGCGCGGTACGTCTTGCATCAGGCCGGGCTGTGTTTCACCGTAGCCTTCTTCCGGCTCGACGGTGACTTTGAGGTTCTCGCCGCTCTGACGGCCTTCCAGTTCCTTTTCCAGCCCTGGAATGATGTTGCCCGCGCCGTGCAGGTAAGTCAGAGGTTCGCGGCCTTCCGAGCTGTCCAGCACTTCACCCTCGTTGTTGGTGAGGGTGTAGTGGAAGGAAACCACGGAATTCTGGGCAATCTGCATGTTGAAGACCTTTCTGGGTGTATGTCATCTCCATGGTAACGCGCTCGCTCAAGTGTGTCAGGGGGCCTCTAGGGGTTTTCATATCGTCCGAGCAGTGCATGACGAAACTTCAAGCGATGCCGGGAACCAATTCGGCGCCGAGCAGTCAAGTTGACAGTATCCGCGGCAGGATGTCGCGCTGGTTGCGCGGTAGAGGGGGGGGACGGTACCCTGCCGACAATTGTTGCAATTGAAAGACTACCGACGTTGCCTATCAGGAGGCCAACATGACCGTAACGCTGATCTGGCTGATCGCTTTCGCCGTGATTCTTTTCCTGGCGCTTCGTGCCTGGGATGGATCTCTTCGGCAAGCGGTCATTCGCCGCATTCCGGCGATATTGCAGCTAGGCGGTGACGATCGCTGGGTGTGGAGTATCGCCTTGGCCGTGTTGGGCGCCACCTTTATCGTCAATCCGGTTTCGATGTTACTGACGCTGATCCTTCTAGCGCTGATTTTCTGGATCGCCAAGCGGGTGGGGTGCTGGTTGATGCGCCGCGTCAAGTTACACTGACGTCAGACCGTGTTGCGCTCGTCCAGTGCCCCGCCGATGCGGGGCACTGTCGCTCGTGGGGAACGTCATAGCCACAACGAAAGCGTCAATGAACCGAATTGATCATGCTCCTTCTGAGCATCGAACTCATGGGTGCGCCAGACGCTGGTGTAGGTGAGCTGCCAACGGCTCCATGTCAACGCGATGCCAGCGAGCGCATCGCCGACCCATTGTCGGCGATCCACTGAATGGCTGTCTTCGAAGGTGTTGCCGTCCAGCAGCAAGTTGTGGGCCATGAAGCGGCCCTCGAGTCCCGCGAACGCATACCAGCCGAAGTCCTGCCCGGGGACGAAGTAGTTACGCCCGCTCTGCGCGGGGGCGATCGCAGGTAGTCCAGCGCTGTGTTGAAGGTCGCTGCCGATACGTAGCCCCAAACCGCTCGACGCATATGTGTATAGATTGCCGAGGGCAAAGCCGGCGTTGGGTCCGTACTCTATCTCGAGGTTGCCGAGCGAGTCTTGTCGCCACCAGCTGCGCTTGTACGTGAGGTTGACGATAGGCTCGTTATGCAGTTGGTGGTCCCAGCCGTGGGGCTCGTTGCTACCGATGAGATGATGAAAGTTTTTCTGTACGGCCTTGCCCCCCGAGGCGGGGCCGACGATACCCACATCGATATGCAGCTCATCCGCTTGACGCCATTGCTGCAGCTGGTGTTCGTCGAAAAGCGATACCCCAGCATAGAGTAGCCCGGCGTAGGGACGGTCATCCTCGATGAGGGTCGAGCGCTTGATGTTTTCAGGGGTATAGATTTGTTGACCGATGCGATAGGCCGCACCATCGAGGCCTTTCCCTGACCAGCCGGGGAATACGTCGGCCAGCCGACGTGTCCAGTGGTGCTCTTGCGGAGTAAACGACCAGTTGATTTCCAGTCCATTGGTGTAGTGACCATCGCCACCACTAGCGAAAAGATCGTTTTCGCTTTTGACCGTCAACAAGCCTTCAGCCAAGGCGGGGCTGGCGAATACCGTCATGGCGAGAGTCGAAGCGAGATAGCTTAGCGCGCGTCCTGATTTCATGAGACGATTCCGTATCCAGGGCATATCACGCCACATACAATAGCGTATGTAAGAAGCCTCGGATAGTGAAACGTCATATTGGCGTTGTTGCCCATGCCCCGACCTCGAGGCACGGGCGGCGTCAATCGACTCAGTAAGGTGCGACGCTCAGGTTGGCGCCACTGCCGATCATACGAACGCGCTGGCCGACCTGCCAGTTGCGATCGGCCTTTTGGACGACCACGACGGAGTCGCCGCTATCGCGCCGAACTTCTATTTCCCAAGCGGTTGTGCGATTGGCGGCATCTTCGACCTTGCTGCCAGCCACGCTACCGCCGATGGCGCCGGCTGCCGTGGCAATGGCACGTCCGGATCCGCCCCCAATCTGGTTGCCGAGCAGACCGCCGAGTACGGCGCCGCCCAGACCCCCGAGAATATTCTCATTCTGATTGCCGGCCTGAATCTGCACTTGGCGCACCGAGGTGATGGTGCCGTAAGTGACCGATTGCGCGGTTTCGGCCTGACCGCTGCGATAGACATCGCCCGAGTAAGGCGCTGTATTGGCACAGCCGGCGATGCCCAAGACACCGATGAGAACGACGGGAAGTAGAGCTTTCATGGCATCCTCCGTAAACGTTGGAAACTGTTTTGAAACAGTGTTTCTTTAAGCGATTCTAGCGCGTTATAACGGCGCCGGCCAGTGCTGGCAGTAAAGAAGCACCGCGACGCTGCGTCAATCGGTTGATGACTGGTAATGGTAAAGGAGTCGTTCATCCTTGCGGGGACCCACGATATGCCAATCGAGCCGAAATCCACGGGGCTCGAGCGTTAACCTCGCCCGGTAGGTGTCGGCACCGCACAGATGCGGGGCATGGCTGGACAATGTACTTGCCGAGTCGGCGATGAGGTCGAATAGCCAGACCGCCGCCTCGGTGCCTCGGCGCTCGTGGTAGAGCGCGATACGCTCAGGGTGCAGGTCCCAGCGATAGACGTTGCGAAACGCCACGTCCCGCGACTGGCCTCGAGGCAGGAAATGGCCTTGTTCGATGAAGCGCACCCCACCGCTGTGTGCCTCGGGTGTCACGGTTCCCACGCCTTTCCCGGACCAGGACATCTCAGACGCATGCCCCGAGCAAGACGTGAAGCTCAGGCGCTGGATACTAGGCAATAGACGTGTCAGGCGTATAATGGTAGTCAACTTTTATTCATTCCTGAGGTTGACGATAAATGGGGTATTTGATTGGCGTGACGACGCTCTGGGCATTTTCCTTCAGCCTGATTGGCGTCTATCTCTCCGGCCAGGTCGATAGCTATTTCGCCGTGCTCACCCGTATTGTACTGGCATCGCTGGTATTTCTCGTCTGGCTGCGTCCTCGGCGTCTGCCACTCGGGCATGTGCTGGGGCTGATGGCGATCGGCGCCGTGCAGTTGGGAGCGATGTACATCGGTTTCTACCAGTCGTTTCTGTTGTTGAGCGTACCGGAGGTCTTGCTGTTCACGATATTCACGCCACTCTATATCACGTTGATCGACGATGTGCTCAATAGGCGCTTCACGCCATTCTACCTGCTCACTGCTGCGCTGGCCGTGCTCGGGGCGGCGGTCATTCGTTATGCCGACATCAGCGAGGCCTATTGGGTCGGCTTTCTGGTCGTGCAGAGCTCGAACTTGTGCTTCGCCGTGGGGCAGGTGGCGTATCGTCATCTGGCACCTCGCTTGCCGTCTGAGGTAGCGCATCGCCATGTTTTCGGCTGGTTCTATCTGGGCGCGTCATGTGTGGCGCTACCTGCATTCTGGTTGTTCGGTGATGTGACGGCATTGCCGACGACCCCGCTGCAGTGGGGCATCCTGATCTGGCTCGGGATCGTCGCATCGGGGCTGGGTTACTTTCTCTGGAACAAGGGGGCGTGCCGGGTCGATGCGGGGACGCTGGCGGTCATGAATAATGCCCTGGTACCCGCTGGGTTGCTGGTCAACTTGTTGATCTGGAACCGTGATGCAGATGTGCCGCGCTTGGTGCTGGGCGGGGGGATATTGCTGGGCTCGTTGCTGATCAATACCTGGTGGCGTCGGCGTCACCGGATGCCGCTGGGTGTCGCGTGAAGGTGGCCACGCGGGGCTTTCCAGAATCGGTGGCGCTAAACCCGAACGCCATTTCGTGTTTTCATGGTGATGACGCCTTTCCTCAAGGACATCTTCATGAAGTATTCTCTGTTATCGCGTTATGGGGTCTTCACGGCGTGCTGTGTGATCACCCTGGCGACCATACCCGTGGCCATGCAATGGCACGCTGCATGGCCGGTGCCGCTGATGAGCGGTGCGCTGGTGCTATTGGGCATTGTCGATCTTGTGCAGCGTGGGTATGCGGTACGCCGTAATTATCCTGTCATTGGTAACCTGCGCTATGTCTTCAAAGCACTACGTCCAGAGTTGCGTCAGTATCTTTTCGAGGCCGATACGGACCAACTGCCGTTCTCTCATGTCCAGCGTGGCCTGGTTTACCAGCGCGCGCGACAGCGCAACGATGCCAAACCCTTCGGAACGTTGCGGGACGTCTACGCCAATGCCTATGAATATATCGGCCACTCGATGGAAACGGCGCCAGTGGCCGAGCCGGACGATTTTCGTCTGACCATCGGCAACGAGCAGTGTACACAGCCCTATGAGATCTCGTTGTTCAATATCTCGGCGATGAGTTTCGGGGCACTGAGTGCCAATGCGATTCGTGCGCTCAACAAGGGCGCACGGCTTGGTCGCTTCGCACATGATACCGGTGAGGGGGGCATCAGCCCGTATCACCGCGAGCATGGCGGTGACCTGATCTGGGAACTGGGCAGCGGCTACTTTGGTTGTCGCACACCGCAAGGCGAGTTCGATCCCGACCGCTTCGCCGAGCAAGCCAGCGATGCGCAGATCAAGATGATCGAGATCAAGCTCAGCCAAGGAGCCAAGCCAGGCCACGGAGGATTGCTGCCGGCGGAAAAGATCACGCCGGAAATCGCCCAGACGCGGGAAATCCCGGAGGGGGAGGATTGTCTCTCGCCGGCCAGCCATCCAGCATTCTCGACGCCGCTCGAGATGCTCGATTTCATCACGCGCTTGCGTGAGCTTTCCGGCGGCAAGCCGGTCGGCTTCAAATTGTGCCTCGGCCAACCCTGGCAGTTCATGGCCATCGTCAAGGCGATGCTCGATACCGAGGTGATCCCGGATTTCATCGTCGTCGATGGCAGCGAAGGAGGCACTGGCGCGGCCCCGGTAGAGTTTTCCGATCACTTGGGCACGCCGTTGCGAGAAGGTCTCTTGTTCGTGCACAACACACTGGTCGGCGCGGGGCTGCGTGACCGGGTTCGTCTCGGGGCGAGCGGCAAGATCATCAGCGCGTTCGATATCGCTCGCGTCATGGCCATGGGGGCCGATTGGGTCAATGCCGCGCGCGGTTACATGTTCGCGCTGGGCTGCATCCAATCGCAAAGTTGTCATACCAATCGCTGCCCGACCGGTGTGGCTACCCAGGACCCGCTGCGCCAGAAGTCGCTGGTCGTCGGCGACAAGGCCGAGCAGGTGTATCATTTTCATCACAATACCCTGCATGCCCTGGCGGAAATGACGGCGGCAGCGGGGCTGACGCGTCCGTGGCAGATTACCCCGGATTATCTCGTGCACCGGGTCTCGGAAAACGAGGTGAAGCTCTTTTCCCACCTGCATCCGTTCCTGGAGCCTGGCGAGTTGTTGCGCAACCCCGGTCAGCGCCCGTTCTATGGCCGTATCTGGCGTATGGCGCAAGCCGAGAGCTTCGCCCCCATGCAGGTGGCTGATGCGCCGAGTGGGTCGACGGCCGCGTAGAGGCCTTTTTCAGGCGTCATGACGGTGCTGGTGCGGCTCGGGGGCGGCCTTGCCGTTGGCGAAGGCGGTTAGGATCGTGCATTGTGTGGCTGCGTGCGGGCCGCCGCAGCAGGCATCGGTCAGGTGGGCCAGCGCCTGACGCATGTGCTGCAATTCCGCCAGGCGCGCATCGATGGCGGCGAGCTTGTCCTCGGCGACGCGCTTGACCTCTTCGCAGGTGTGCGCATCGGCATCGACCTGCAGCGAGAGCAGCTCACGAATGTCGGCCAGGGTAAAGCCCAGGCGCTTGGCGCGCAGGATGAAATGCAGGCGCTCGAGGTTGTCCGCAGCGTAGTAGCGATAGCCGTTTTCGCCGCGTTGGGCATCCGGGAGTAATCCTTCCTTTTCGTAGTAGCGCAACGTATCGACGCTGACGCCGCTACGCTCGGCCAGTTCTCCGATCCGTAGCATGGCTCTCCTCCTCATATAGTGGACGTAATGGGTGGCAGTGGCAGGCTTCGCGGCCAGTCATCGGGGACGATGAAAAAACGCCGCTGGGTGCCGTCGGGCGCTTGCAGATGATATTGCTGTGGCGCGCCGCTACCCGTGAAGTGTGTCTCGAGTTCGGCGTCGACGCTCTCTAGCGAGCGATAGGACTCGCCCCCGGGAAGCGCGAGCCAATGTGGCTTGTGAAGGGGGGCGCCCAGGGTCCCCGTCGGCAAGTTGTCACGCAGTATCGGCCAGTTTTGCCATGGCAGCCAATTGCCATGTGTGGCGGTGGTACGTGCCGGATGCGGTGCCGCTATCGTGATGGGCCAAGGGTAAAAGAGCATCCCGAGCATGGCTGCCCGCTGTCGAAGTGATCTTGGGTCAATAGCCAGCGCGTTCAAGCATGCCATCGAGCGCGGATGATGGGCCAGGGGCAACTGATGATGGCCAGTATGGGCATGCTTGCGTGCCAGCGAGTCGGCGCAGCCGGGGCCGATCCAGCGTGCCGGGTGGCGTTCGTCGCCGGGGCCTTCGCTAAGGCCCAGATAATACTTGATGGCCACTTCAAGATGGACGGGCTGCCCCTGTCGATCGGCATAGATCACATCTAGCTCACCGAGGGTGCGGCCAGCTTCCTGGATCGCGACGTTGGTAGCGAGCAGACGTGTCGCCGGTGCCAGGTCGAGCAGGGCGTGCCAGAGGCGCTCATGATAATGCCCCAGGCGTCGCGGTGGCGTCGCGCCGATATACGATATGAGCCGTTGCGGTTCGGCGTCGAGTGCATGCAGCCAAGCCTTTCTGCACGAAGCGTCTTCAAGCCCGAGCTCCTCGAGTGTCGGCCGGCCCGGGTAATCGCTGTCGATGATATCCGGTGCATGCAATAGCCAGGCGAGATCACGCACCCAGGGGTGGTCAAACGATGCCCCTTCGGCTTCCAGCGTGGGCATGGCGGCATCGAGAGGTGTTTGCATCATGTCATGGTCATGTCAAGTGAGGGGCCTGGCGTCAACTGATATGCTTTTTTCATGCTTATCTGAATCTGTACTCTCCATGGTATTCCCCTGACAATATCTCCAGTTGCAAGACAATGCGAACCCGTTGCCTTTGCGTTTAAACAGGTAGTGAGTGTTGTCGGAGGTGGACATGAAGCGTTATCAACATCTGGCCGAAGCACTTGAGTCTTCAATTCTCTCCGGTGCGTTGCATGCCGGGGATCGTCTGCCTTCGATTCGTGCTGCCAGCATCAGCCGTAACGTCAGTCCCACGACTGTTTTCAAGGCGTATTATCTGCTGGAAGCCAAAGGACTTATCCGGGCGCGTGACCGCTCAGGGTTCTATGTCGTTGGGCCGGAAGGCACCCGTCCACCGGAAATCGAGATGACCAGCGCGCCTGACGAGCGTGTATTCAATGTCGATGTCAGCGACCGTGTTCTCCAGGTGCTAGGCGCTACTATGCGCCGCGATCTGGTGCCTTTGGGGTCTGCACTGCCGAGTCCTGAGCTCTATCCTATCCCGAGGCTTTCTCAGGTCATGGCATCCACGCTACCCAAGCTGAGTGTCTGGCATACGGTGGATGATTTGAGCCCGGGTAGTGCTCAGCTGCGTCATGCTATTTCACTGCGCTATCACGCGGATGGTATGCAAGTGTATGCGGATGATCTCGTAGTGACCAATGGCGCACTGGAAGCGCTCAATATCTGTCTGGGTGTCGTCACCCAGCCGGGGGATGCGGTCATTGTAGAGTCCCCTACCTTTTATGCGGCTCTCCAAGCGCTGGAGCGGAATCACCTACGGGCAATCGAGGTGTCGACACATCCACGCGATGGTGTTGACCTAGAGGCGATGGAGCGGGCGATACAGCGGTATAAGCCGGCGGCATGCTGGTTGATGACCAACTTCCAGAACCCGTTGGGTAGCCTGATGCCAGAAGACAAGAAACGTAATCTTGTCGCGCTACTGCAACGCTATGCTTTGCCGATGATCGAGGATGATGTCTATGGTGAGCTTTATTTCGATAGCCGCCGGCCGCTGCCTGCCAAAGCCTTCGACCAGGAAGGTTTGATCATGCACTGCAGCTCATTTTCCAAAAGCCTGGCACCTGGCTGGCGTGTTGGCTGGGTGGCAGGGGGGCGCTATACCCAACACATCATGCGTGACAAACTTTCACTTTCTTTATCGGCATCAGCGCCGGCTCAGGTAGCGCTAGCGGCTTACCTGTCACGCAGCGGGTTTGATCGGCATTTGCGAACGCTGAGGCACAGGTTTGAATGGCAGCGTAACTGTATGCTGCAAGCGATCACGGCGCATTTCCCTGAAGGTACCCGGACGACATATCCCGCGGGAGGATATTTTTTATGGGTCGAGTTGCCGAAGTGTGTGGACACTTCGCGGCTACACCAGATGGCGCTGGCCGAAGGTATCAGTATCGCGCCGGGTAGTATCTTTTCTTCGCACGAGCGTTTTCACCATTGTCTGCGTTTGAACTATGGCCATCCCTGGGATGAGCGTTTGCAGACCGGCATGGAAATTCTCGGGCGCCTGATTGCCCAGCAGCTGGAATGCGGGGACCACTCGACAGGTGAAATCCAGCAAGGAGCGATACCATGAGTAAGAAACCAATGCCGCGTAAACTTAAAGCGATATTCAAATTCTTCGCGGCTATTCTGGTGATCAACGTCATTGTGGGCATCGCGGGCGTCGTCTTCATGATGCTTTATTACGGCAAGGTCGACGGGCAGGGCCAGGCAGCGTTGGTGACCTTCATGATCTTGAATACGATTTTCGCGTCGCCCGTGGCCTTGTATCTCTATTGGTGGGAGTTGCATCCCGTGCAGACACCCGAGTCGAATCAGTACAACGACCCGAAGCAATGAACGCAGGGCGCTGACATTGCCGGTGTACCGGCTTGCTGCGGTTTGCTCCGCTGCTCGCCAGTCCGCATAATGACGGGCCGCGACGCCGGCAACGAGATGCTTTCATGCAGCCATTCAAGACCATTGGCCTGATCGGACGGTTGGGCAGTCCCAATGCGGTAGAGACGCTCAAGCGGTTGCTCCGCTTTCTCGGCGCTCGCCAACTCCATGTGATCGTCGAGGAACGCACCGCCACGGTCTTGCTCAATCACGGTTATCCCGAGGCGAGCTGTCGCCAGTTGGGTGAGCGCTGTGACTTGGCGATCGTGGTCGGCGGCGATGGCAGTCTGTTGGGTGCCGCGAGGACGTTGTGCGCCACGGGTACGCCGGTGGTGGGGGTCAACCGAGGGCGGCTGGGGTTTCTCACCGATATTTCGCCGGACGAGGTCGAAGAGCGGATTGGCGAAGTGCTCGATGGGCACTTCGAGAGTGAGCGTCGTTTCCTGCTGGAGGCGGAAGTGTTCCGCGCCGGGGAGCAGGTCGGCACGGCTTCGGGGCTCAATGATGTGGTCATCCATCCCGGCAAAGCGGCAAGAATGATCGAGTTCGAGCTGTTCATCGACGGTCAGTTCGTGTATAGCCAGCGTAGCGATGGATTGATCATTGCCTCCCCTACCGGCTCCACGGCCTATGCCTTGTCCGGGGGCGGGCCGATCGTGCACCCGCGTCTCGAGGCCATCACGCTGGTGCCGATGTTTCCGCATACGCTGTCGAGCCGGCCGATCGTCGTCGACGCCGCGAGCGAGATCACGGTACATATCGGCGAAACCAACCAGGCCTATCCGCATGTCAGTTGTGACGGCCAGACGCAGGTGGTGTCCAAACCCGGTGATCGCCTGGTCGTGCGCCGCAAGCGGGAACGTTTGACGCTCATTCATCCGCGTGGGCACAACTATTTCGAGACCTGTCGCACCAAGCTCGGCTGGAGCAGCCGGATGGGGGAGTGACATGACGTTGGCTCGACAGGACCTCGATGGTTACGACTTGATCGGTGATGTGCACGGGTGCGGCGCCTCGTTGGCGGTATTGCTGGAAAAGCTCGGGTATCGTCATCGGGATGGCGTGTACCGTCATCCACGTCGTCGGGTGATCTTCTTGGGTGATCTGATCGATCGCGGCCCGCGCATTCGGTTGGCACTGAACATCGTGCGCGGCATGGTCGAGGCCGGCGAAGCGCATATCGTGATGGGCAACCATGAGTACAATGCGTTGGCGTATTGTCACCGGGCGCCATCGGAATGGGCGGGAGATTGGCTGCGTGAGCATTCACCGCGTCACAACCGCATCATCAATGAGACGTTGGCGCAGTTTCGCGACCATCCCCAGGAGTGGCAATCCCACCTCGATTGGTTCATGACGATGCCGCTGTGCCTCGAACGCGATGGGTTGCGGGTCGTGCATGCGTGCTGGGACCGGGAACTCATCGCCGCCTTCCTGGCGCAGTGCCCCGACGGTCGCATGAGCGAAGAGTTTCTGTACGATTCGGCATGCCCGGGAACATTTGCCTTTCGTGTCGTGGATCGGCTGACGCGGGGGCCGTCGCTGCCATTGCCGGCGGGCCTGCGCATCTATTCCGGCGACGGTTTCACACGCACCACCTTCCGCGCTCATTTCTGGGCACGCAACCCGTTGACCTATGGCGATGTGGTCTTTCAGCCCGACAACCTTCCTGATGACCTCGAGAATCAGCCACTGAGCGCGGAAGAGCGCCAGCGGTTGCCCTATTATGGTCCGCAGGAGCCGCCGCTGTTCATAGGCCACTATTGGTGCGAGGGGGTGCCGGCGCTGCCGGCACCGAATATCGCCTGTCTCGATTACAGCGCCGTAAAATACGGGCGTCTGGTTGCCTATCGCTGGGAAGGTGAGCGACAACTGGATGCCAACCGCTTCGTATGGGTTGATGTGTCGCGGGATCAATCGACGTCACTCAGGCCCGATGACATCGCGCTGATGTGAGGAGAAGAAAAAATTGAAAAAAATTTCGTCGCGCGGGGAACTCAGCGTGGTGGGGCGTCGTCAGAGTAGGTGTTCCCTTGAATGATCCCTTGCTCTTGTCCGGCGGCCCCCTCCGCCGGACTTTTTCTTTTGTGCGTTCGTCTGGTCATCGAAAAGGTCCCCATGTACAGATTGCTGGAACTGCCTCGTCAACAGGATATCGTCGCGCTGCGTCGGGCGTTGTGGGCGCATCGTATCGGCCACCAGGTGACCGACGAAGACGAGGCGACCCAGGTGATATGGCTGGCCGATCCGCGTCAACGTGACGACGCGGCACGCCTGATCGAGCAATGGCAGCGTGGTGAATTGGCGTCGCGTCCTGGCGCATCGACGCGACGCCGTTCATCGGGAATGGTGGGCAGTGCTTTCACTCAGGCGCCGTTGGCGGCAGCCTGTGTGGCACTCTGCGTGGCGGTCTTCGGCTTGATGACACTGTTCGGTGACCGCGTGGTCACTGCACTTACTTTCGTGCCGGTCGAGGCCGTGTCCGGACGCCTGACGGTCGGCACCTTGGGTGATTCTCTAGCCAGTGGCCAGATATGGCGCTTTGTGTCGCCCGCGTTGATGCATTTTGGCTGGATGCACTTGGTCTTCAATATGCTGTGGCTATGGTATTTTGGGCGCCAGGTCGAAGCCTTGCAGGGCCCCGTGCGCCTTGCTGCGCTCATCGTGGTGGCCGCATTGGTCTCCAACTTGGCCCAATATGCCACGGGAACCGTGTTGTTCGGTGGCATGTCCGGGGTCGATTATGCGTTGCTGGGATACGTCTGGCTGATGGCGCGTCGGGCCCCGGGGAGTGGATTCTTCGTACCTCAGATGCTGGTGGTGTTCATGCTTGCCTGGATGGTGTTTACCATGACCGACATGGCGGGCTTGTTCGGGTTCGGCAATGTTGCCAACGAAGCGCATCTGGGGGGACTTTTGATCGGCCTGGCGGCGGGCTGGTGGGCCGGTGGACGTGCCGCGAGAGGAGAACGTTAGTGAGCGATATGACCTTCGACAAGATGGTGGCGCAGATGACACCCGCCATGTACGACAGCTTCAAGCAGGCGATCGCGCTGCGTAAATGGCCGGATGGGCAGCGTCTGAGCCAAGCGCAGACCGAGCTGTGTCTCGAAGCGGTGATGAAGTACGAAATTGCCCATGGCGTGCCCGAGAACGAGCGAGTGGGCTATTTCGAACGCGGAGGCTGTGGTACGACCGATGAGGCTGGCGAGTCGAATGCCATCAAGTGGATGAACTGATGAGCGACCTGTTCAGCGTGGCGGACGTCACGGCGGCCCGTGGTACGCTGCGCAAGATGGGCATCGCCCCCGGCGAAGGCGAGGCGCCGGCGCATTACACGCTGCGCACCGGCGAGCAGCGTCTCGCGCTCAACGCCCACTTGGGCGCGGCACTGCGGTTGACGCATACCGGCAACATCCATTGCCTGCATTGTGGACGTCGCACCCGCAAGAGTTTCGCCCAAGGCTACTGCTACCCCTGTTTCAAGTCGCTGGCGCAGTGCGACACCTGCATCGTCAAGCCCGAGACCTGTCACTACCATCTGGGTACCTGTCGCGAGCCGAGGTGGGGCGAGCAGCATTGTTTCCAGCCGCATGTGGTCTATCTGGCCAACTCCTCGGGGCTCAAGGTCGGCATTACCCGCAAGACGCAACTGCCCACGCGCTGGCTCGATCAAGGGGCGATTCAGGCGTTGCCGATTTTAGAGGTCGACGATCGCTTGCAGTCGGGACTGGTCGAAACCCTGTTCAAGCAAGTGGTGGGAGATCGCACCAACTGGCGCGCGATGCTCAAAGGTGATGTGGCGCCGCTCGACCTGGTCGCCGAGCGGGATCGTCTGTTGGCGTCGCTTGCGCCTGAACTGGCGGCGCTGCGTCAGCGTGTCGGTGAGACCGCCATCCGTGAGGTATCGCTGGACCCCTTGTCGCTGAGCTATCCGGTATGGGAAGCCCCGCGCAAGGTAGTGTCGCACAATTTCGATAAAGACCCCGACGTCAGCGGCCGCTTGATGGGACTCAAGGGGCAGTACCTGATCCTCGATACCGGGGTGATCAATCTGCGCAAGTTCGGCGGTTACGAAGTGGATGTCGCCATCGAGTGAGCCTGATGCCTTGAAGTCGCGTCCTGCGATGCCATCTAGGAGGTATCGACACTTATGTCGTTTAGCCAAGGAGGCTCGCATGAAGATTTTGATGGTACTCACGTCGCACGATCGAATGGGTGACACCGGCAATCCCACCGGTTTCTGGCTCGAAGAGTTCGTGGCGCCGTATTACGTGTTCAAGGATGCCGGGGCCGACGTGACCCTGGCCTCGCCGAAGGGCGGGCAGCCCCCCATCGATCCGACATCCACCCAGCCCGATGCGCTGACCGATGAGACACGCCGTTTCGATGGCGATGACGAGGCCAAGGCGCAACTGGCCAACACGCATTCGCTCGACACCATGCGTGCCGACGACTTCGATGCGATCTTCTATCCCGGTGGCCATGGGCCGCTCTGGGACCTGACCGATGATCGTCATTCACAGCAATTGATTCATGATTTCCTGGCCGCGCGCAAGCCCGTGGCGGCGGTCTGTCATGCGCCGGCCGTTCTGGTGCATGCTCAGGGCGTCGATGGGCAATCGGTGGTCAAGGGGCATCGTGTCACCGGTTTCTCGAACAGCGAGGAAGAGGCCGTGGGCCTGACCAACGTCGTGCCGCTGCTGGTCGAGAACGCCCTCAAGGACAAGGGTGGGCATTACGAGCGCTCGGCAACGGACTTCGAAGCGTACCAGCTGCGTGACGGCTTGCTGATCACCGGCCAAAACCCGGCCTCCAGCGCCCCGACCGCCAAGTTGCTGTTAAACGCCCTGACGGAATAAGACGGTTGGCATCTTCTTGGTCGCATCTCTTTGTAATGGCCCGCTTGCGCGGGCCATTATTTCTTTGTGGTTAATAATGCCTTTACCCGTGACGTCCTGGCGCTTCGCGCTTTAGCCGTTATGCTGAGACCAAAGCATGCGGAGTGCAGCCAATGTGGCGGAACACGCTCCATGGGTGGGGCATTGCCAGTATCGTGATGCACTGGCTGAGTGCCTTGATCGTGGTGGGACTCTTTGCGCTGGGCTGGTGGATGACCGGTCTCGGCTACTATGACTACTGGTATCAGCTTGCCCCGTGGTGGCATAAATCCTTTGGCATGCTGCTGCTGGGACTGACGCTGTTGCGAGTGGCATGGCGGTTGAGTCAATCCACACCGCTGGCTCAAGGGGCGCGATGGGAGCGCCGGGCGGCCCATGCCGGCCATGTGCTGCTCTATGTACTGCTGTTGACGGTGATGGTGAGCGGCTATTTGATCTCGACCGCCGAGGGGCAGGGGATCAGTGTCTTCGGTGTCTTCGAAGTGCCGGCACTGATCGTTGGCCTGCCGCATCAGGCGACGCTGGCCGGCGACGTTCACTGGTACGCGGCCTGGGCGCTGATCGTCCTGGCCGTGGGCCATACGCTGGCGGCGCTCAAGCATCATCTTCTCGATCGTCGTGACACGCTGCGGCGCATGTGGTGGCCGAGTGTTTCCCGGCGCCAATGAGTTCGATACGCGTGGCGATTCTTCGCCACGTTGACACTTCAGTCCTTCACCTCAGGAGGTGACGATGTTTCCGAAAACGCTAAGCAAGACCGTAACCGGTGTCACGCTCGGCGCGGCCATGCTGTTACCGATGACGCAGGCCAATGCTGCCGAGTACCAGATCGACAGCCAGGGGCAACATGCCTTCATCCAGTTCAAGATCAGCCACCTGGGGTATTCCTATGTGCTGGGTACCTTCGATGATTTCACCGGGACCTTTAGCTATGATCCCGAGGCGCCGGAAGAGGCCAGCGCCAACGTCAAGGTCGACGTCACCAGTCTCGATACGGCGCATGCCGAACGTGACAAGCATATCCTGAGCGATGATTTCCTCAACGCCTCTGAGTATCCCACCGCAACGTTCGAGTCGACCGGCTTCGAATCCACCGGCGAGGGCGAAGGTATACTCAAGGGGAATCTGACGCTGCATGGCCAAACACAACCGATCACCATCGACGTCGAACATATTGGCGGCGGTGATGATCCGTGGGGCGGCTATCGCCAAGGTTTCGAAGGTGAGACGACTCTGACGCTGTCCAATTACGGTATCGACACCAGCAAGTTAGGGCCGACGGCTTCCACCGTTGACATGTATCTCGTGGTAGAAGGCCTTCGGCAGTGAACGCCATCCACGGTTGAGACTGAATCGCCCCGCCTCGTGCGGGGCGATTCGTTCGGGGCTCAGTCGCCGGCGACGATCAAGCGGTTGCGCCCGCGTTGCTTCGCTTCATAAAGTGCCATGTCGGCGTGATGCAGCAGGCTGTCGGTGTGCTCGCCATGCTGGGGATAACAGGCGAGCCCCAAAGAGACGGTCACGTGAATCGGTTTGCCGTTGCCTGCGGCGATATCCAGCGTGGCGACCTGTTGCCGAAGATGCTCGCCGCGCTGTTGCGCGGCGGCCAGTCCTGCACCCGGCATGATGATCACGAATTCCTCGCCGCCGTAACGACAAATGATATCGCCGCGTCTGACATTGTCGCCCAGCAGTTCGGCGACCTCGATCAGTGCTTTATCGCCAAAGGCGTGGCCGTGTTCATCGTTGATCGGCTTGAAATGGTCGATATCCAGCATGAGAACCGATAAAGGCCCAGGCTGACGTTCGGCCCGCGCCAGTTCGCGCGTCAAGGTCTCGTCCAGGAAGCGCCGATTATAGAGGCCGGTCAAGGCGTCACGGATGCTGGCCTCCTCGAGTTGCTCACGCAGGCGCACATTGCTTAGCGATAGCGCGATGTCTTCGGCCACGCCCTGTGCGGATTGTGCTTGAGAAGCGTCGTTATCCGCCTGGTCAGGGGACCTGGCGAGGTGAAGGTGCAGGACACCTAGCGGCTCTTCCGTGCCTTTCAAGGCAATGCAAAGATGGCGCCCGGGGGAGGCGTCGCGGAGATGTGGGCAGACGTGTGCAGCATTCGCCACGGGAAGCGTGACATCCCGCATCCAGCCGTCACGCAGCGTCAGGCATTCGCCTTGGTGGCCATCGTCCTGGGCCTGGCCCCACTGGCAAATGCGGTGGGGCGCATCGGAGGGCGCTGTGCCCAGGCACCACAACGTGCCGCCAAGTGTATTGGCAAACACCGTGGGTAACTGGTCGTGGAGTACCGATTGCGCTTCCTGCGTACTGCGGCAGGCGTGTAGCGCTTCGATCAGCGCATGGCGTGCCCGCATATCGCGGGTGCGTTCTCGTACCAGTACATTGACGCGTTCGGCGAGCTCGCGATTGGTGCGTTTTTCGGTGGCGACCAGGGTTTCCAGGCGCGCAGCCATGGCGTTGAAGGCATGCGCCATCCAGGCGAACTCATCGCGTCCCCGCAACGCCACGCGTTGACTGAGATCTCCCGCGACCATGCGCTGCGAGCGCTGGGTGATTTCCGAGATGGCGCGGCGGGTGCGACGAAACAGCGGCCACCAGGTGACCAGGGCGCTCACCAGTGCCAGCACGCTGCTCCCAATCATGATGCGCTGCGCGCGTTTGGCAGCGTCCTGACTATCGGCCTGCCGCGCATGCAGGGCCGCCTGCTCAGTATCGATGAACTCGCCCATGACGGTGCGGAACTCGTCCACCAGGCGTTTGCTGGAGAGCGCCGCCGCGCCGTGCAGAACGGAGCCCTTGCCTTGGGCCTCGACGATCCTGACGTTGGCCACGTTTTTCACCCATTGGCGGAACAGCCGATTGGCACGCTCCAGGCGCTGCTGCTGCGCTTTACCCCGGGCACTGTCACGCAACGTGCTCAAAGTGCGTGGGAACATGCTCAAGGCGCGCTGATAGGGCGCCAGATAGTCGCCATTCTGGGTAATCGCGTAACCACGTTGGGCGGTCTCGGCATCCATGAAAAGCCGCATCAGATGATTGGCGTCGGCGATCACCCCCAGCGTTTGTGCGACGCTGCGTGCCGTGCGCTGCTCGACTTGGGAGGCCTGATAGAGGGCGAGACAGCCGGTCAGCATGATCATGAAAGGTACAATGGCGGCGACGATCATGCGTGCGTTAAGTGAATGCGGCATGCGGAGAAGCTTCCCTGGGTATGTAACCAATGGTTACTTTTAGATTGACCATGAAGAGGGCTGATCGTCAACCTCAACGACGATCTAGCAGGAGGCGGGTGTTGAAAGTCAATTTAACGGTCCCCACGTGCTGTAGTGATGAGACAGACCGCCCGACGCCACGTTTCATTTTGTCATCAAGCGTTTCGCGTACTGTCTTTTACCATTCGACAAGGAGTCACCATGCTTAACCAACGAACGTTGCCTCGCATCGGTCTGGGTACCTTTCGTCTCAAGGATCAGGACGTTATCGACTCGGTCACGTCAGCACTGTCACTCGGTTATCGGCATATCGATACCGCCCAGTTCTACGCTAATGAGCGCGCCGTGGGCGAGGCGCTCAAGCAAAGCGATGTCCCTCGCGACGAGATATTTCTGACCACCAAGGTGTGGTGGGATCATTTGCAGCCGCAGGCACTGCGCGAGAGTCTCGAAGAGAGTTGCCGCCAACTCGGCGTCGAGTACGTCGATCTGGCCCTGGTTCACTGGCCCTCGCCCGATGATGACGTGCCCATGGCCGACTACATCGGTGCGCTGAGCGAGGCGCGCGAGAAGGGGCTCACGCGTGAGATCGGTGTCTCCAACTTCACGGTGGCGCAGCTCGATCAAGCGCTATCGGTCCCCGGCGGCGAGCATCTGATCACCAACCAGATCGAGGTGCATCCTTACCTGGCCAACCACAAGGTGGTGGCGCATTGTCAGGAGAAAGGCCTGCAAGTCACCGGCTATATGCCGCTGGCGGTGGGCAAGGTGATGGACGAACCCGTGCTCAAGGAGATCGCCGAAGCGCATGCCGCGAGTCCAGCACAAATCGCGCTCGCCTGGGTGGCGGCGCGCGATATCGTGGTGATTCCATCGTCCACGAAGCCAGAGCACCAGCAGTCCAATCTCGAGGCGATGCGGATCACGCTGAGTGCCGACGAGATGGCCCGCATCGACGCGCTGGATCGCGGCGAGCGTATCGCCAATCCAGATTTCGCTCCCGCCTGGGATGCCTGAATCGTCATCATCAGGAAAGGCACTTTCTGCTACGCTTGGTGCCCCCGGTATCGACCGATACCGGGGGCTTCCTGTTTGATGTCTTGACCGTTGACTCGCCAAAGAGGTTTCCGTGACGGAATCCATGTCCTCGCTACGTCGCCAGCTTTGGCAGCAAACCTGGCCCATGGCCATCGGCGTGCTCTCGCTGCTGGGCTTTCAACTCGTCGATAGTGCCTTCATTGCCCGTCTGGGCACTCAGCCGCTGGCGGCGCAATCCTTTACCTTCCCGTTGTCGTTTCTGGCCATCGGCGTGCAGGTAGGGCTGGGTATTGCCATCGCGGCCTTGATATCGCGAACCCTGGGGGCGGGCGACACAGCGCGGGCCAGGCGCTTGGGAAGCCTGGTGTTGATCGCTGGCAGTGCCTTGATGGCAATCCTGATGCTGGTCATGTGGGCCGCGCAGACCCCGATCTTTACGCTGCTGGGGGCCGATGCCCCGACACGGGCGTTGATTCGCGGTTACTGGGGACCGCAACTGGTGGCCAACTGGCTGGGGGCGGTACTGTATTTCGGCTATAGCCTGTTCCGGGCGCATGGCGACACGCGCTTGCCCGGCAAGCTCATGGTGCTGACGAGCCTGCTCAATCTGGGGCTCGATCCCCTGTTGATCTTCGGTGTCGGCGACTGGTCGGGCTGGGGGCTGCCCGGTGCGGCCTGGGCGACGGCATTGGCGTTCACCATCGGTATCTGGCAGCTCGTGGTGCGCTTGCGTGCCCACGATTGGTTGGCGCGCCAGGGATTGCGTGATGAAGTGCGTGCTTCGGCCGTGCCGTTCATGGCGATCGCAGGCCCCGCGATGATCAGCCAGCTGATGCCGCCGTTGTCGGCGATGCTGGCAACCTCCATCGTGGCGCAATTGGGCGAGACCGCCGTGGCGGCCTGGGGGCTGGCCAGCCGTCTGGAAACGCTCTCGCTGATGGTGGTGCTGGCGCTGACCATGTCATTGCCGCCCTGGCTGGGGCGTTGTTACGGCGCCGGCGATTGGCTGCGCATCGACGCCTTGATGAGATTGGCGGCGCGAACGGCAGTGGTCTGGCAGTTGGGACTGGGGTGTGTCATGGCAGTGGCGGCGCCCTGGGTGGCGGTCGCGCTGTCGGGCAATCCGGAAATACGCGATGAATTCGCGACCTTGATACGTTGGCTGCTGCCCAGCTACAGCTTGCTGGGCCTTTGCATGCTGGTGGTCTCCGCCTCGAATGCGTTGGGTTGGCCGGTACGCGCCATGCTGCTGTCCTTCACCCGCTTGTTCGTGTGCTACTTGCCATGCCTGGCGCTGGGTGCCTGGCTGTCGGGCGTCTATGGCGTCGCCTGGGGGGCGGCGTTGGGCAACGTGCTGGCAGGTGGTCTCGCCTGGGGTATTTTTCGGCGCTCCCTGACGCAGCGCATGACGGTCGGTGATAATGCTTGAAAACGCTGTTCTTGAAGTTTTTAAAACCAGATAATCAAGAAAAATAGATTTTATTATCTGGTCGGAAACTCTATTACCACATAATTTTCTAGCCTTTCCATCCTATACTGGCGCCTCATTAACTATTCAATCAGCGCCCAGCAGGGGAAGGCCATGCACGTACTCATTCTCGGTAGCGGCGTCGTCGGGGTCACCAGCGCCTATTATCTGGCGACCCAGGGCCATGAGGTCACGGTGGTCGACCGCCAAGCCGGCCCCGCCATGGAAACCAGCTACGGCAATGCCGGTCAGGTGTCGTTCGGTTTTTCATCCCCCTGGGCGGCGCCGGGGATTCCGCGCAAGGCACTCAAGTGGATGTTCCAGGAGCATGCGCCGCTGAAGATCCAGCCCAAGCGCGACCCCGCCATGGCACGCTTCATGATGGCGATGTTCAACAACTGCACGCCCGAGCGCTACGCCGTCAACAAGGAGCGCATGGTGCGTGTCGCCGAGCACAGTCGCCAATGCATTGATGCACTGCGCCGCGATACGGGGATTCGCTACGAGGATCGCCAGCGCGGCCTGCTGCAGCTTTTCCGGCATGAGTCGCAGGTCGAGGCGGCCGGCAAGGACATGCGGGTGCTGAGCGAGTGCGGTGTGCGTCATCGGCTGCTGGGTGCCGAGGAGCTGGTGACGGCCGAGCCGGCACTGGCGCGCGTGCCGGGCAAGTTCGTGGGCGGGCTGCATTTGCCCGACGACCAGACCGGCGATTGCCATTTGTTCACGCAACGCCTGGCCGAGCATTGCCGCGAGCATCTGGGCGTTGAATTCCGCTTCAATGTCGATATCCAGCGTATCGAACGCCAGGCCGGGCGCGTGGAGCGCGTGATCACCTCGGCGGGCTCGCTTCGAGCGGATGCCTACGTGGTGTGCCTGGGCAGTTTCTCGCCGCTGCTGGTCAAGGACCTGGCTATCCGCTTGCCGATTTATCCGGTCAAGGGGTATAGCCTGACGCTGCCGGTGACCGACGATGGGGGCGCGCCGCAATCCACGGTCATGGACGAGACCTTCAAGGTCGCGATCTCGCGTTTCGACGATAGGATACGTGTCGGTGGTACCGCCGAGTTGGCCTCCTACGATCTGAGCCTGCTGGAAAAGCGGCGTGCGACCATCAGCATGGTGGTGCGCGATGTCTTTCCCGAAGGCGGTGACGCGGCCAAGGCCGAGTTCTGGACCGGGCTGCGCCCGATGACCCCGGATTCGACGCCGATCATCGGCGCCACGCGTTACGACAATCTCTGGCTCAATACCGGTCATGGCACTCTTGGCTGGACGATGAGCTGCGGCAGTGCCCATCTGCTCGCCGACCTGATGGCCGGGCGTCGGCCCGCCATCGACCCCCTCGGACTGGACGTCGCCCGCTACGCCGCGTGATGCCATGAGCTAGGGAATCCCCGCGTGCATCGCTTGTCCAACGGCTTGTATCGGACCCGGTTCGTTAGTACCGGGTACTCTGGAGTTCGATGAAGGCCGTTAAGGAGGCAGCGATGACGATTCGCGCTGGCTGGCGTTTGGGAGGAATCGGTATGCTGATGGTGTTGCTGAGTGGACCGCTGCTGGCCCAGGCGACGGACGCCGCACCCAGTGGCGAAGACAAGGCCAGTTTCGGCCAGGGCGGCATGCAAACACCGCTCGATCAGCGTCGTAATGCGGTGACGTTCGGGCAGATGGATGTCGATGGGAATGGTGTGCTTGGCGAAGAAGAAGCGCGTCAGGCCGGTCAGCTCGAGCTCTTCCAGCGGCTCGACGACGGTACGGGCGAGGTCACGCGTGAGACGTTCCGGGATGAGATCGGCTCGGAGACGCTGCCCGAAGTGACGGATTGAAAGCGGGGGCTGTCATGCGTCCGCTCGTCCGCCGACGACAGGCCCGGATCTGACCCGTGTGCCAAGCCGAGCGGCGAGGCGAGAAACGAAAACGCCCGATGCGGAGAGTCGCATCGGGCGTTTGCGTGCCGGGCACCGGCGGCGTCGTCAGCCGACGACGGTGGCGATGGCCTTGGCGACGTAGGGCAGGTTTTCCTGCGCCAGGCCCGCGACGTTGGCGCGACCGGAGCGCACCATGTAGATACCGAATTCGTCGCGCAGGCGGTCGACCTGTGCCGGGCTCAGTCCGGTGTAGGAGAACATGCCGCGTTGCTCGGCGATGAACGCGAAGCGTTCGTCCAGCCCATAGGGCTTGAGCGCCTCGACGAAGTCACGGCGCAAGCCGTTGATGCGATCACGCATCTCGGTGAGTTCCTCACGCCACACCGTGGCCAGTGCCTCGTCGTGAAGAATCTCGGCGACGACCGCGCCGCCATGGGCCGGCGGGTTGGAGTAATTCTCGCGGGCGACGATGGCCATCTGCGAGCGGACGTTTTCCATCTGCTCGCTGTCGCGGGCGATCATGATCATGCAGCCGGTGCGCTCGCGATAGACCCCGAAGTTCTTGGAGCAGGAGCTGGTGATCATGACTTCGTCGAGGTTTTCGGCCAGCAGGCGCGGTCCGTAGGCGTCGGCATCGAGGCCATCGCCGAAGCCTTGGTAGGCGAAGTCGACCAACGGCAGCAGGCGGCGCTCGCGCACGACCTCGAGCACGCGCTGCCACTGCTCACGTGACAAGTCGAAGCCTGACGGGTTGTGGCAGCAGGCATGCAACAGCACGACATCCCCCTCGGGAATTTGCTGCAACGCTCCCAGCATGCCGTCGAAATCGAGACGGTTGTCGGCATCCACGTACGGATACTTCTTCAGCTCGACGCCCGCTGCATGAAAGATGCCCAGGTGGTTGGGCCAGGTTGGATCGGAGACCCAGATGCCCTTGCCGGGCAGCTGCGACTTGATGAAGTCCGCCGCCAGCCGCAAGGCGCCGGTGCCGCCGGGCGACTGGGTCGCGCTGGCGCGGTTGGCGGCCAGCACTGGGGATTGTGCGCCGAGCACCAGCTCGAGCACCGCCTGGCCATAGCGCGGATCGCCGTGCGAGCCGATGTAGCTCTTGGTCGTCTCGTTCTTGAGCAGCCGCGACTCGGCCTCCTTGACGGCCCGCATGACGGGCGTATTGCCGTGAGCGTCACGGTAAACGCCGACCCCCAGGTCGACCTTCTGGGGGTTGGGATCCTTTTTGAAGGCTTCGATAAGTCCGAGGATGGCATCCCCGGGTACGCGTTCAATCTGCTCGAACATTGGACTGCGCTACCTCGTCGGTTCTGGCGGCCATGATGAAATCGTTTTTGTGCAAGCCCTTGATCTTGTGCGACCACCAGGTGACGGTGACCTTGCCCCATTCGGTGGTCAGCGCCGGGTGATGGCCTTGTGCCTCGGCGAGATCGCCCACCTGATTGGTGAACGCCAGGGCCTGCTTGAAGTTGCTGAACGTGAATTCGCGTTCCAATTGCATGATGCCATCGCGTTCCACGATCCGCCACTCGGGAATCTCGGCGCCGAGGCTGTGCATTTCCGCATCGCTGACGGTGGGGGCGTCGGCATGGCAGGCTTCGCATGTCAGTTCGGCAAGTTCGCTCATGGTGTTTTTCGCCTCCTGATAAGAGTGTCGGCGTCGACACGAGAATGTCCTCGATAGTGTAGAAGCCAACGCAGGGCAGGCCTACCGTCAGGGGGACGATTTTACGTCTCGCGCACCGAGGTGGCCTTCACGGCGGCGTGGATATCCGTGTACGGCCAGTCTTCCAGGGCCGCGAAGCCTTCCAGCCGTCGCGCCTTGAGGCGCGTCAGCAACGGGGTGGTGAGCCCCGCCAGAAAGCGTGTGAACAGGTCCGGGCTGGGCGGTGGCGCGTCGGGGAGCGTGGCCAGGCGTTCTTGAAGCGGCGCGCACCAGGCGGCGAGCTGTCGGGGATCGAGCGGCGCGCGTGCGATGTCCGCGGGCAACCGGGCGACGTGGCCACGGCATACCGAACAATGACCGCAATGCTCGGGCGCCTGGTGATCGCCGAAATAATCGGCCAGGCGGCGGCTGAGGCAGGTCGTCGATTCGAACAGGGTCAGCATGGCCTGCAGCCGTTCGATCTCGGCGGCTTCCTTGCGCTGGAAATACGCGGTCAGATGCGTCGCGAGCGCCGCGATATCGAACTCGGCCTGCAGCACTCCGTACACCTCGGTCATCTGCTTGCTTTCGAGCTGAATGAAGCCCTGATCGTTGAAATACTCCAGGGCGCTGATGACGCGACGCCGTGTGGTATCGAGACCGCGCTCGGCGCCCAGGGCCTCGAGCGCCTCATGGTCCAGCGCGCACCATGTCTTGGCTCTGGGCGAGGCCTCGATCAGGGCGGCGACGAACGCGCGACGTTCGCCGTTGAAGCGCTCGATCAGTGCCTCCGGCTCGATCAGGTACTTGAAGCGATATTCGGCGAAATAGGCGTAGCGCGGGGCGATGACGCCCTCGAGCTCGAGTCTCACCAGCAGTGTCTTGAGCGGCAGCGGCCGTATGTTGCTGTGCTGGGAGAGGGCGTTCAGGCGTACCTCCCACTGACCCTGGGGCGCGGCGTCATGGATGTCCCGCAGGACGCGCTCGATGCCGTCGCGCTCGGGCGTATCGCCGTAGACGAAGTTTTCCAGCGCACCCAGGGCGTCGCGGCCGCCGAGCATCAGGCAGCTCGAGGGTTGCCCGTCGCGTCCGGCGCGACCGATCTCCTGGCTGTAGTTTTCGATCGACTTGGGCAGATCGAAATGCACGACGTTGCGGATATCGGCCTTGTCGATGCCCATGCCGAAGGCGATGGTGGCGACGATGCAATTGAGCTCGCCGTTCATGAACGCCTGCTGCAGGGCATCGCGGGTCTCGCCGTCGAGGCCGGCGTGATAGGCGCGGGCCTCGAGCCCCGCCTTGCTCAGATACGCCGCCATCTGTTCGGCGGTTTTCTGCAGGGTGACGTAGACGATGCTGGGCTGGGGCGGCGAGGCGGCCAGGCGCGGCCCCAGCCACTCGACCAGGGCGCGGGGACGGCGCTCGGTGGCGGTGGGCTGCACCTGCAGGTCGAGATTGGGACGATAGAAGCCCGTGGCGGCGACATCCCGGGCGTCGATGGCGAAGCTGTCGCGCATGTCGTCGATGACGCGCGGCGTGGCCGTGGCGGTGAGCAACAGCGCCTGCGGAATGGCGAACTCACGCTGATAGGCGGGCAGCTTGAGATAGTCGGGACGAAAATTGTGGCCCCACTCGGACAAGCAGTGCGCCTCGTCGACCACCAGCAGCGACACCGGCACCCGCTGCAGGAAGGCGCGGAAGCGCTCGTTCTTGAGGCGTTCCACCGAGATCATCAGGATGCGGATGTCGCCGCGCCTGACGCCGTCCATCACCGCCGAGGCTTCCTCCCGGCTCTGGCGCGAATCGAGGCTCGCCGCGGCGATGCCGTGACGGCGCAGGAACTCGAGCTGATCCTGCATCAGCGCCAGCAGCGGCGACACCACCAGGGTCAGGTGCGGCAGATGCAGCGCCGGCAACTGGTAGCAGAGCG
This sequence comes from Chromohalobacter marismortui, assembly GCF_004364315.1. Lineage (GTDB taxonomy): Bacteria > Pseudomonadota > Gammaproteobacteria > Pseudomonadales > Halomonadaceae > Chromohalobacter > Chromohalobacter marismortui. The sequence continues at coordinate 244,393 of NZ_SOBR01000001.1, forward strand.
ACTTGCCGGAGCCGGTGGGAAATATCGCCGCCGCCGAGCGCCCTTGGGTCACGGCCTCGACCACCTGGCGCTGGCCGGGGCGAAAGTCGGCATAGCCGAAGACGCGTTGCAGGGTGTCGTCGATGCCGGCCATGCGGTGCTCCTTGTCACGATTGAGGCGACATCTTACACCCTGTGGCCGTCGGGATGGCGCGCAGACCGCCGATGCCGTGCGTGATCGACACGACATGCCGCCACGGACATGACCCATGGCGCTCGCTGTTGGCATAATGCGTCTTTTGCCCACGGAAACGACCCATGACCGCCTGGAGCAAGCTTCTCGTCGCCACCACGCGGCTGCTCGACCTACATGACAGTGGCCATGAGCCCGGCTCGCCGTTCGTGCACGTCAGCCAGGAAAGCCGGCGTGGCCTGCACGACGGCTACTGGCTGGACCTTGGCTGCTTGCTGCTGGACTACCTGCTCGACGTGGACTTCGCGACCAACAGCGCCTTCGTGTCGCAGACGCGCTGCCTGGCGCACCTGCGCGAGTTCTATCCCGAACTGGCGCATGATGACCTCGGCTTCGTCGTCAACCTGCTCGCCACGCCCAGTGAAGTGCACTTTCGCGATGCGCCCCCGACACCGGAGGTGCGCGATGCCTCCGCGCCGCCGGAACCGGATGCCGGGGAGACGGTCGAGGCGCGCCGCGCGATGCGCAGCACCAAGCGGACCGCCCTGATCGAGAAGCAGAGCCAGACCGGCCAGGTACGCCTGACCGCCAGTGGCCGCCAGGCGGTGACGCTGGCCAGCCAGGTCGAGGACCTCCTGTATTCCGAATACGACGCCGCCAAGGTGCTGGCCGCCCTGGCGCGGGGCGATTTCGCCCGCATTCCCGACATCACCAACCAGATCCTGCTGGCGATCCGCGCCTTGACCCAGGAACTGCGCCGGGTGCGCGAAAACCCCACCCGCGAGGGCAAGCTGGCGGCGTTGCTCGACAACGAGCGCCACTATCACAATGCCTTGTCGAGCATTCAGGAGACGCTGCTTGACGCACGCGCGCAGCTTTCCACGCCACGCTTGATGGAGCGCTTCGCCGACTGGCGCGAGCGCGAGGCGGCACGTCACGGCGAGGAGTGGGATCTTCGCATGCTGTCGAGTGCCATCGGGCGCGTGCTCACGGCGATCGAGAACCTCTCGCGACGGCTATCGGAGTTGCTGGCCGATATCGCCGAGGGGCGCATTCAGTCGATGGGCGTGGTCGACTTCGCCGATGTGGCGCGCGGCCTGCTGGCCGCGCCCCCCGCGCCACGCATGAGCGAGGCACTGGTGACACGCCTGATGCCGTTTCACGTCGACGTCGCCATGCCGCGCCTGGCACCGCTGACCCCATTGCTCGAGACTCGGCGCGCGGAGACCAGCCATGCCGCGCTGGTCTTCGATGAAGCCCAGGATGCGGCCCCCGAGGACCCTCTGCTGGCACGTTTTCTGGAGGCGCGCGGGCCGGCGCTACGGGCCCGGATCCAAAAGGCGCCGCTCTCGCTGCCCGAGGCCCTGGCCGAGGGCTGGCACCGGTTCGAGGGAGACGACTGCCTGGCGCAGTTGCTCAATACCTTCGTCGACACCGAGCTGCTCGACAGCCACCTGCGGGTGGGGATCGAGGCCCGCGGTTTCGACGTCACACTGGACGACGGCCGCGTGGTTCAGGCCGCCGTCACGCCTTCCTTGCGCGTCGCCACGCCGGCGGCGGGCACGTCCCCGGTCAACGAGGATGCATCACGATGAACATGAGTGAAATGGGCGAGGTCGTCGCCTACCTGCTGCGCTACCGCAGCGCCGAACGCGTCCCGGGCGGTGGCCGCAAGCGCCGCGCCGCGCGCGAGGGCCAGCTCTCCGAGCGCGATGTCTGCGCGCTGATCGACGATGCCAGCGATCTCGAGCGCGAGGCGCTGCGTGACTTTCTGGCCGGCCAGGGACTGAGGCTCAAGACGTTCGAGGCGGGCGACTTTCCGGGCATCCCGCCGGGGTCGCGGTATTACGCGCTGTTGCCGGATCCGGAGCTCGAGCAGCCCCCGCTGTATACCCGTCAGCCGGTGTTCGAGGCCCTCAAGTTGCGCCAGGAAAGCCGCAGCGAGCTGGCGCAGTGGTATCTGCAACTGTGGCTGCTCATGAATACCCTGCTGTACACCCGGTACAACCGCGCGCTTTCCGACGTCAGCCGTTACCAGGAGGCGACCTTCGCCAGTCACGAGCTGCTCGACCTGCTGCGCGATCAACTCGAAACGTTGCGTGCGCTGGGCGAGGCGGCACCGGAAACCAGCCGCGTGCTGCTCGAGGAGCGCGGCGAGGACCTCAACCGCCGCGTGCGGGCCTTCATCGACCTGCAGATACGTGCCGGCCTGCTCGAGGCGTCCGGCGCCTCGGGCGAGGACGCCTCGCCGGGCGATATCTGGCAGCAGACCCTGCTTGGCGCCCTGGAGTGCGAGCAAATCGGCATTCATCAATTGGGCCATCTCCAGGCGCTGGCCGAGGGACGCCTCGCGGAGGAAACGGCATGAGCGTGATCAATCGCATCGAAGTCGCCAACCTGCTCAACAAGCATGGCGATATCGCCTCGCCATGGGACGCCAAGATGCGTCACCTGCTGCTCGATCTGCGCGGCCAGTCCAGCGCCATCAGCATGGAGAACGGGTTCGGCAAGACCACCCTGGCCGAAGCCCTGATCGGCCTGCTGTCCCGCGACAGGAGCCTGATCTCGCGCACGCGCCGCAAGTGCTCGCCGTCCACGGTGGCCGGCGAGGGACGTAGCTGGAGCCATTTGCGCGTCGAATTCCGCACCCGCAGCGGCAGCGAGCGCCAGGACGACATGCTCGCCGCTGCCGGCGAGGAAGTCGCCGGCGAGACCTTCGTGTTCGGCTTCTACGGCTACAGCGACGGCAGCGGCCTCGCTTTTTATCACTATGCCGGGCGCCTGGAAGACATTCCCGTTCATCACTACACCGTCGACGGCAAGCTGGCGTTGAGTGCCAACAGCGACGTCAAGGCCGACATGGCGAATCGCGGCGTGCGTCTGACCCACAACCGTGAAGAATGGCTCGACGCGGTCGGCGCGCATGTCTCGCGCCGGGAACTGGCGCAGCTGGCGGCTTTCCAGAAGGAGGGCGGTGCCGACAAGAGCCAGATCTTCAATGCCATCAAGCCGCGCGGCGGCGAGAAGGCGGACCAGGCCTTCTTCTTCGAGGTGCTGGCCCCGGAGATCCTCTCCGGCGCGACGCGCGGCGAGACCGACGAAAGCGAGGAACTGATCGAGGAGGTGATCCTCAACTCCGGCACCAACATCACCGAGTTGCGTCACCGTCTCGAGGAGGCGGAGCACGATCAGCGGCGTGCCGAGGACAAGGTCGCGCGGCTGGCAACGCTGAGCGACGACGGCGCAGCCCTGCTGGCGGCACGCGACGAGCTCGAGCGCCTCGATGCCGGCTTCCAGGGCCTCGAGTGCCTGCTCGGCGGACAGGCCCTGCTGGGCTTGCCGGGGATTCCCGTGACACCCGCCGAGGCCGAGGACGAAACGCTGGATGCCGCGATACCCTGTGGTTTCGCCTGGGCCAGTGGCGATACACGACGGCCGCGCGTCTCGCTATGGCTGCTGGCGCGTCTCTCGGGAGGCCGCGAGCGCAGCATTCGTCAGGCGCTGTCCGAGCGCGGCGCGCGGGTCGACGCCCACCGGCGCCTGGTGCATCTGCCCGAGGCCGCCTGGCCGGCCGGTCGCGAAATCGGTCACGTCGACTTCACCGCGGCGCGTGAATGGCTGGCCGAGACCCTGAACTTCGACGACGATGCCGCGCGCCATCGTGCCCTGGCGGCGCTGGATGCCGGCGCCGATGTCTTCGAAGCGCGCGACGGCAACCGCTTCCGCGAGGAGGTGATCGCCGACCAGACCTACCGCGATGAGCTGGGCGCCGACATTCAGGCCGCCGAGCGGCATCTCGAGACGCTCGAGCAGCAACGCGAACGCTTGGAAGGTCAGCAACGCGAGTTCGTCGACAACCAGAGCTTCTATACCCAGGCGCTGAGCGAGGGGCTCTTCGACGAAGCCGAACTGGAGGCACCCGAAGCCACCGCCGAGGCGGCGAAGGTCGAGGCCGAGTCGGCACGCCAAGCCTTGAACGCCCACCTGGGACGCATCGGCGAGCTCAAGCAGGTCGCCGCCTGGCATGCCGAGTTTCAGCAACAGGCCCCGGGAGTGTCGCCTGGCGAGCGCCTGGCCGAAAAGCAGGCGCGCGATGAGGTGCTCGAAGAGGCGCATGCCGAGGCCGAGGCCCAGCGTGAGCCGTTGGCGTCGCGTTGCGAGACACTGCGCCATCAGGCCGAGGCGCTGCGCGACGAACAGCAACGCCTGGCCGGCGAGCAGGGCTTGCTCGAGCAGGGGCAAGCACCGTGGCGTGCCTTCGTCGACGGCTGGCCCGAGGAGGACGTCACCGGCTTCTGGACGCGCCGCAAGACGGCGCTGGCCGAACTCGAAACGCGCTGTCACGGAGCCGAGCAACGCGCCGAGGATGCCCGCCGAGAGCAGGCGCGTCTCGCCCCCCTGCATGACGCAGCGCAGCGTTACGCCGACTATCATGGCGACGACGAGCCGGTGCATCTGCGGCAAACCCTGTATGAGCGTGCCCGCGCGCTGGATGACGAAGGACACCGCCTGGAGCAGGAGCAGCAGCGTCTGCGTGAGTTGTCTCAGGCGCAGCGTGACTTCGCTTCGCGTGTCGAGGCCGACCCCGAGCGCTGGCTGCGTGACGCCCAGCGGCGCTACCCGCGTCTGCTCAGCGAGGCCGATGCCCTGGATGACGCCATCGAGGAGCGCCGACGTTATCTCGACAGCCTGGCGGGCGACCCGCTCGAGCGGCGGGCGGTGGAAGCCGAGGCCCAGCAGTGCCTGGATGCCGCGGGGATCGCCTGGCAGCCCCTGCATGCGGTGCTCAACGATGCCGAGGTCGAACGCGAACGGCGTCGCGGCTGGCTGAGCCAGGCCGCCGGCCTGCTGTTTTCGCCGGTGGTGGCGGGCGACGACGAAGCGGAGCGTGCCGCGCGCTGCTTGATCGACGCCGGGCTGGCGTTGCCGGTGTTCGAGAGCGCACGCCTGACGGCTCTGCTCGAGGCCGGTCGGCCACCGCTGGGGGCGGTGCAGGGCAGCGAAACCCTGGCCGTCAAGGCTGCGCTCGATCCACGCTATCTCGAGGAGCTGCGTCGCGATACCGAGCGTCGCCTGAGTGCCGACCACGAGCGTCGGGCCGCCCTGGCGGCGGAATGCGAACGTCTCGACCCGCATGGCGATGTCTTCGCGCTGGCGCTCAAGGCCCGCGAGGCGCAACAGGCGGACGCCGAGACGGCCCTGGCCACGCTCGACGAGCGCCATCAGCAGCTCGATGCCCGACAGGCGGAGCTGACGCCGCGCTTGACCGAGGCGGCACTGAATTGCATCGACGATTATCAGCGATATCTGCAGGCAGGCGGCCAGGCCGCCGTGGCTCAGGCCGAGGCGGCACTCGAGGAGGCCGAGCGCGACCTCGCGGATTGCCGTCCGGCGATGCAGCAAGCAGCGGAAGAGCTGGAGACCCACGGGGCGACCTGGCTGGCCGCGGAGCGCTTCGCCGATGCGGGTGGCATCGCGCGTCTCGACGCCTTGAAGGCGCGGCTGGAAACGCTGGAGACGCAACTCGGCGAGATCCGCGAGCAGCTGGCCGAGGCAGCGCGCGATCACGAGGCCGTGTCGCGCCGGCTGCACGAGATCGATGCCGAGCGGCGCAGCCTCTTCGACGATGGCGAACGCGATCGGTTGCGCGCCCTGGCCGAGTTCGAGGCCGATGGCGGCGATGCCTTCATGGCCACCGCCGAGGCGGTGCAGGAAGAACTCGAGGCCGCGCTGGAAACGGCAAGCCGGCGTGCGCGCTTCGATTTCTCGCGCCTGCGTGCCTATCTCGACGTGCGCGACGCCAGCGGCGGCAGCCAGAAACTCGAGCGCGACATCGCTGCGGCCAAACGGGCGTATCTCGAGGCCCGCGAGGGGCTCAAGGCGCAGCGCCGCGAACGTGATGAGGTGGAAACGCGGCTGGCCGAGCAGCGCCGGGCCATGGAATGGGTCGATCAGCTGGCCATCGCCTGGCTGGGCGTGATGCGCGAACTACCCGAGGGATGGGCGCGGCGGCTGGCGGCCCTGGACGATCTCGCCGCCGCAAGTCACTGGCCGCTCGACGACTCTCGTCACGAGACGCGCGAGGCCGCGTTGGCGACATGGCATGCCCAGGCGGGCATGTCGGCGACGTTGTCGCTTCCCGACCTGGAGGCCTGTCAGCAAACCCTGCTCGACGCCCTGGCGGAGCTCAACCTGGGCGAGCGCGCGCGCAATCGCGAACGTCAGGACAAGACGGTGCGCGGTCTCGAGCGGCGCCTCGCCCAGGCGCTGGAAGCCGCTGCCGAAAGTCGCGCCTTCAGCGAGACCGAACGTGCTCGTCTGGCGGCCCTGAGAGGCGTGACGGCCGACGCCCTCGACGACCTGGCCGGGCTGCATGGGCAGCTCGATACGCAGCTCGAGGATCACCGTCAGCGTGTGGCGCGTCTGCATGCCTCGCGCGAGCAGATCGAAGGCACGCTGGTCGAGCGCCTGAGCTCGATCATCTCGGATGCCGCCGGCAACCTGGACATTCTCAAGCGCGTGGCGCGTAGCCATGGCGAGGGTGGTGCCTACTTCGAGGTCAAGGCCGCGCTGATCGACGGCGAGTCGCTGCGTGAACTGATCACCACGTTGCTGGCCGACATCGACGAGCATCAGGCCGCGCTCAAGCGCCGCGCCGAGCGCGATGGCGGCATGAGCGAAGGCGATAGCCGACGCCGTGACGATGACCTGGTGCGTCAGATTCGTCGGCGCATCTATCGTGGCCTTTTCCACGAGGTGTCGATTCGCCTCAAGCACGACGCCATTCGTCCGCACGGGCGACTGTTCTCGCTCAACGAGGACATGTCGGAAGGGCAGCGCGAAGCAGTGTCGCTGATGTGGCTGGTCAAGCTCTCCGAGTTTGCCATCGAGCGCGAGTTGCGCGAGCTGCCCGGCCATCACAAGCGCCGTGCGCGGGCCAGCCGCGAGAGCGTGATCCTGCTCGATGGCCTGTTCTCGAAGCTCTCCCATCGCCGGCTCATCCAGGACTCACTGGAGTCGCTGCGCAACACCCGCGGGCGCTTCCAGATGATCGGCCTGATTCACAACCCCAACTACGAAAACGACCCGGCGATCTTCCCCACCTATCTGGTGGGCAGCGTGATCGGCGGCGTCCAGGGACAGGGCGGGCACGTCATGGTGCGCGACGGCCAGGTCACTACGCCCGAAGCACTCGGCCGTGCGCCCGGCGAGGCCAGCCTGTTCGGCATTCATGTGACGGAGCCGGCCGATGAAACCTCATGACGAATCCCGTCAGTCGCGCGTCTTCGGCGTCGGTGACAGCACGCTGCGCGCCGTGGGCGGGGAGGCGGCGGTGCGCGAGCTGGTGGATCGCTTCTATGATGCCATGGAGCGCCTGCCCGAGGCGCAGGGGATTCGTGCCCTGCACCCCGCCGATCTCGACGAGTCCCGCGACAAGTTGACGACGTTTCTGATCGGCTGGATGGGCGGTCCGAGTCGTTATCGCGAGCGTTTCGGGCCGATTGCCATCCCCGCGGCGCATCGCCACCTGGATATCGGCCCCGAGGAGCGCGATGCCTGGCTGGCCTGCATGGCGACGGCGCTGGATGACATCGGTGCGGCGGATGATCTCAAGCGCTACTTGCTGACCCAGTTGCGTCATCCTGCCGAGCTGTGCCGCCGCCGTTGAGGGCGGCGGGCCTTTTCATGACGACTCATCGGCCTGGGCGTCGAGCTCGGCGCGCCAGGCCTGCATCTGCTTGAAGCGCTTTTCCTGGCCGTATTCCGTGGGCGCGAAGAAGGTGGCCGCGGGCAGCTCCGCGGGCCAGCAGTCGTGTGCCCGGCCGGCGGGGTAACCGTTGGGTTCGTTGTGCGCGTAGCGGTAGCCTTCGCCGTGGCCGAGGGACGCCATCAGCTTGGTCGGGGCGTTGCGCAGATAGGTGGGCACCTCGAAGTCGGGGTGCGCGGCGACGAACTGCTTGGCGGCATTCCAGGCCTGGTCGATGGCATTGCTCTTGGGGGCGATGGCGAGATGCAGCGCGGCATGCGCGATGGCGCGCTGGCCTTCGTAATCGCCCAGGCGCAGATAGGCGTCCCAGGCCGCCATCACCAGCGGCAGGGCGCGGGGCTCGGCGTTGCCGACGTCCTCGGAGGCGATGGCGGCGAGGCGGCGGACCACGTCGAGCGGATCGCCGCCGCCTTGCGTGAACTGGGCGATGTACAAGAGCGCGGCATCGGGGCGTGACGAGCGCACCGACTTGTGGATCGCCGAGAGCAGGTCGTAATAATGGTCGCCCTGCTTGTCGAAGGCACTGGCCTGGTGGCCCAGGACTTCATGCAGGGCCTGATGGGTCAGACGCTCGCCGTCGTCACCGGGTTCGGCAAAGTCGCAGGCGGTTTCCAGCAGGCCCAGCGCGCGGCGGGCGTCGCCCGAGGCGGCCCGTGCGAGTGTTTCGAGCACGTCGTCGTCGACCGCGATGCGTCGCTCGCCCAAGCCGCGCTCCGTGTCCGTCAGGGCCTGGCGCAATACGCGCAGCAAGTCTTCGGTCTCCAGCTTGCGCAACACGTAGACGCGCGCCCGGGAAAGCAGTGCCGAGTTGACCTCGAAGGACGGGTTCTCGGTGGTGGCGCCGATCAGCGTCAGCAAGCCGGATTCCACATGCGGCAACAGGGCGTCCTGTTGGCTCTTGTTGAGACGATGAATTTCGTCGAGGAACAGCAGTGTCGGCTGACCGCGCACTTGTCCCTCGCGCGCCCGCTCGACGGCGGCGCGGATATCCTTGACGCCGGCCATCACCGCCGATAGGCGTTCGAGCATGGCGCCCGAGGCATCGGCAAGGAGGTCGGCCAGGGTCGTCTTGCCCACGCCCGGCGGCCCCCATAGAATCATCGAACGTACCGCGCCGCTTTCTGCCATGCGGCGCAAAGGCTTGCCGGGGCCGACCAGGGCTTCCTGCCCGACGTAGTCGTCGAGGCGGCGAGGTCGCATTCGGTAGGCCAGCGGTGTGTTATCGGATTGAGATGATGCGAACAGGTCCATGTGTATGCCACCGTGGGTGAGAGGGCGTTTACAAAAGAGCTGCACTTGACAATCCGGCGTTAAAATCGGCCTCGTACGCGAGCCCGGTCAAAATGCTCATTTACCCCATGTAAACTCCGCGTTTTCGGCCAATTTTGCCTTGTCTTGCCTTCGTTCGCCTGTTTTGTAAAGACCCTCTGCGTCGAGTCGCCGAAATCGTCGCTAGACTTTCGACGAACAGGCGTAATCCTGTCATACCCGCTAGGGTAAAACATTCGAGCCCCGGTAGGGGGTTGCCATCGAGAGTGTGGGAGTCGACGAGGACTCTCGCCTAAACTGGTCGATAGGTGGCCGGATACCCCGCGCCGCCACGCGCCGACTGCAAAGGAGGCCTGTACATGCCCATGCTGACTCAACTGCGCCAGGACCATGCCAACATGGCGCGTTTGCTGCACGTGCTGCAGCTCAAGCAGAAGACCCTGGCGGAAGGCGAGCGCCCCGACTTCCAGATGATGCGCGAGGTCGTGGATTATATCCTCGATTACATGAGCGGCTTCACCGCGCCCCTCGAGCAGATGTGTACCGAGCAGTTGAACGCACGAGCGCCGGAGGCCAGCGGGCTGTGCCAACGGTTGTCCGAGGACTATCGGGCACTCAATGCACGCCTGGCTCGACTGTCCCAGAATCTCGACATGATTCTGATGGACGCGGTGGTGCCCATGGACCAGTTCAGCGAGGACCTCAAGGCCTACCTCGAATCGCATCGTGCCTATTTGCGCGGCGAGCGCGAGGAACTGTTCCCGTTGATTCGCGAACATTTCGACGAGGACGACCTGGATCAGTTGGCAAAAGCCTTGCCCGAAGGCGCGGAAGCCGAGCTGGCGCGTCTGCAGGAAGCCTACCCGGTGCTTTATGCCGAGTTCCGCGAGGCGCCCTCGCCGTTGAGTTGAGCCGCTGTGGCGCGTGAGTGACATGGGCGCTATCTGGCGCGTGCCCGAGGCAGCTCGTCCCAGCGCGTGGTATAGCAGGCCGAACGGTAGGCGCTGTTCATCTGCCAGGGAGCGTCGACGGGCTGCGGACCCAGGGTCAGCGCCTGGCGGCCGTAGCGGGCACGAATGCTATCCCAGGCATGCATCAGCGCTTCCTGTCGCGCTGGCTCGGCGCCGTCGAAGAGCGTGGTCTGGCTCTGACGACGAGGCGTCAATTCAGTGAGCATCACGCCCAGTTTTTGATAGGCCGCAGGCTGCCAGAGTCGTGCGAGCAGGCGTTGTGCCGCGCGGTTGAGTTGCTGGGTATCGGCGCTGGGAAAGGGCAGCGCCGCCCATTCGCAGGCCTGGTGGAAACTGCCGGCATGATGCGGGTTGGTACGCATGTAGACGCCGATGGCTGAGGCTTGCATGGCATCGCGTCGCAGCTTTTCGCCGGCGCGCTGGCAATGATGGCGCAAGGCGCCGGCCAGTGAGGCACGGTCACGCAGTGGCTGGCCGAACGAGCGCGAACAGAGGATGCTGCGGCGCGGTGTTTCCAGATCGCCCATCGACAGACAGGCCCGGCCGTTGAGTTCGGCGGCGGTGCGTGCCAGCACCACGCTGAAGCGCCGCCGCAATACGCTGTCCGGCGTCTCGCGCAGGGCGGCGGCGGTCACGATGCCCATGCCGGCCAGGCGTGCGTTGAGACGTTCTCCCACGCCCCAGACCTCGCGAGGCGACAACCGGGCCAGGTGGGCGGCCAGCTCGGGCGCGTCGGCGCTTGGCCACACGCATACCTGGGGGCGTGCCGGCTGTGTCTTGGCCTGGCGATTGGCGAGCTTGGCCAGGGTGCGCGTCGGCGCGATGCCGATGGATACCGGCAGGCCGACCTGGCGTTGCACGCTGTCCACCAGTGTCGCGCCGAGGGCCTGCCAGTCCTCGTGCATGCCGCGTAGATCCAGAAAGCATTCGTCGATGGAGTAGGGCTCCAGCGTGGGGACCTGCTGCGCCAGCACCTGCTGCACGCGTGCCGAGAGATCGCCGTAGAGCGTGTAGTTGGAAGATTTCAGTACGATGCATCGCCGCAGGTGCGGGGCGATCTTGTGGGTGGGGATGCCCATGGGGATGTCGAGCGCCTTGAATTCCTCGGAGCGCGCGATGACGCAGCCATCGTTGTTCGATAGCACGCCCAGGGGAACGCCTTCCAGACGCGGCTCGAACAGACGCTCGCACGCGGCATAGAAGTTGTTGCAGTCGATCAGCGCGAACATGGCGGCATGGCCGATTCTTCGTCCGTGGCGGGCAAGGCATGGATGGCGTAGCAGATGACGCCCCATAAGCGATCATCACTGGCTTCGAAGGGGAGCGTCGCCAGGCCGTGGCGTGACGGCGCGAGGTAAAGCCGTGACTGACGGCGTTCGAGGCGCAGCACGCTCAGTTCGCCGTCGATGGCCGCGACCAGCCAATGGCCGGGGCGCGGTGAGATGGCGCGATCGATCACCAGCAGATCGCCGTGGTGCAGACCGGCGTGGCGGTGATCATCGCCTTCCAGGCGCATGAAGAACGTCGAGGCCGGGCGGCGTACCAGGTGGTGGTGTAGATTGAGCGGCGCTTCGCGGTAGTCATCGGCCGGCGACGGGAAGCCGCTGGCGCCGCGTTGCAGGGCGTCGCTTGGTGCTGGTGCCGAGGCGGGCGCGGCCAGGGCAATGGGCGTCATGGTCATGGCAAAACCTCGAAAACGAAATGACGATGACTGTAAAAATAAACAGTATTGAGCATTGAAGCAAGTCGGTCCATCTCATCGCGGGAGTGGGTAAGGTAGAATGGGGGCACGCATTTTCGAGGACGTCGTATGGACCGCCTACAGGCGATGCATATCTTTCGTGCCGTGGTCGAGGCCGGCAGTTTCGCCGGTGGCGCACGCAAGCTGGAACTCTCCAATGCCATGGTCAGCAAGCAGGTCGCCAAGCTCGAGACCAGCCTGGGCGTGCGCTTGTTGACACGCACTACGCGGCGCTTGCAGTTGACCGCCGAGGGCGAGCGCTATCTCAATGGCGCCAGCCGTTTACTCGACGAGTTGCAGGAACTGGAAACCGGGCTCGGCGAGCAGCGTGGCGAGGTGCGCGGCAAGCTGCGTCTTTCCGCGCCGCTGGATTTCGGCGTGCGTGCGCTGATGCCGGCCTTGCAGGCGTTCGAGCGTCGCCACCCGGCAGTGATGCTCGATGTCGTGCTCGAGGATCGGCGTGTCGATCCGCTGGCCGAGGACTTCGATCTGGTGGTGCGCATCGGTGAGCTGGAAGACTCCAGCTTGATCGCGCGCCCGCTGATGGACATGCCGCGTCACGTGTATGCCTCGCCGGCGTATCTGGCGCGCCACGGGACCCCGACACATCCCGCCGAATTACGTGGACATCGCTGTCTTCATTACAGTCTGGCGCGCGAAGGTCAGCATTGGCACTTCCTGGTCGACGGGGCGCCGTATCGGGTACGTATCCGTCCGGTCATGGCCTGCAACAATGGGCGTGCTCTCACCGAGGCGGCGATCCGTGGCATGGGGCTGGTCTACAAGCCGGCGTTTCTGGGAGAACCGGAGGTCGAGGCCGGACGGCTGGTCCGGGTGCTGGATGATTTCAGCGTGGCGCCGATCAGTGTGCATCTACTGTATGCAGAGCGCGAATTCATCCCCGCGCGACTGCGCGCGCTGGTGGATACGTTGCTGGCGCATTTCGTCGGGGAGGGGGCATGACGGCGCCGATTCTGATCTTCGACTCGGGCGTTGGCGGGCTCTCGGTCGTGGGCGCTTTGCGCATGCATCTGCCCGGTGCGGCCTTGGCGTATGTGTGCGATAACGCTGCGCTACCGTATGGAACCAAGCCCGATGCCTGGTTGGTCGCGCGCATCGTGACGGTGTGCCGCGCGGCCGTGATGGCCAGCGGTGCACGCGCGCTGGTAGTGGCCTGCAACACGGCCAGCACCTTGGCGTTGCACGCCCTGCGCGAGTGCCTGACGGTCCCGGTGATCGGCACCGTGCCGGCGATCAAGCCGGCCGCCCGGGTCTCGCGCAGCGGCGTGTTCGGGTTGCTGGCGACCTCGGCGACGGTGTCGCGCCCTTATACACAGCGCTTGATCGGTGAATTTGCCCCCCAGTGCACGGTGATTAGGTTGGCCGCCGATCCCTTGGTCGCGCAGGCCGAACGTGTGCTGTCCGGGGCGCCGTGGGACGATGTGGTCATCGCCGCGAGTCTGGCACCCTTATGGGACGCGCCGCGCCTCGATACCGTGGTGCTGGGCTGCACCCATTTCCCGTTGCTGCGAGAGGCACTCGAGCGAAATGCCCCACGCGCGATCACGTGGATCGACTCCGGTGATGCCATCGCGCGGCGCGTGGCGCAGCTCGTCGCTCCGGAGGCGTGTGCATCCGCCAGCGATGCGAGCTGGGCCAGTGCGCCGCAACAGTCGGGCCTGGTACGCGTCCTGTCAGGATACGGCTTTAGTGCACCGCACGCCTTGTCCCTGCCCGACGATTGTTCCGACAGCGTTTAACCTTGATATTCATGAAACGGTGTCGCCGTGGGTGATACCGCGAGTTTCCACTGAAAGGAGTTTTCGTGGCCGTACCTGTTGTCGACCCCGAGCGTTACGAGGCCCAGCTCGATGCCAAGTGCGAGCGTGTCAGGGGGCAATTCGCACGCTTTACACCACCGCCGCTGGAAGTCTTTCCCTCGCCGCCGAGCCATTATCGGCAACGCTGCGAGTTTCGGCTGTGGCATGAAGGCGATGATCTGTTCTATGCCATGTTCGAGGTCGACCCCAACGACCCCAAACGCAAGCAGGTGATTCGTCTCGACGACTATCCTGTGGCCAGCGAGCGTATCAACGCGCTCATGCCGGCGCTGCGCGAGGCCCTGCTGGCAAGCGATACCCTGCGGCGCAAGCTGTTCCAGGTCGAATTCTTGACCACGCTGAGCGGGGGCGCCTTGGTGACCTTGATCTATCATCGCCAGCTCGACGCGGCGTGGGAGCAGGAAGCGCGGGCGTTGCAAGCGACGCTGAACGTGTCGATCATCGGCCGGGCACGCAAGCAGCGCCTGGTGCTCGATCGCGACCATGTCTGGGAGCGCCTGCAGGTCGAAGGGCGTGAGTTCGTCTATCAGCAGGTGGAAAACAGTTTTACCCAACCCAATGCCGCGATTTGTCAGTCGATGCTAAGCTGGGCGAGGGACGTGACCCGCGAGAGCCGCGATGGCGATCTGGTGGAGTTCTATTGCGGCAACGGCAATTTCACGGTGGCCCTGGCCGAAAACTTCCGGCGTGTGGTGGCCACCGAGATCTCGCGGACCTCGGTGGCGTCGGCCAACGTCAATCTCGACGCCAATGGCGTGGCGAATGCCGTGGTGGCACGCATGTCCGCCGAGGAATTCAGCGCCGCCCTGGCCGGCGAGAAGAGCGGACGTCGCGTGGCGGCGCTGGCGCTCGACGAACACACCTTTACCACGGCGTTGGTGGATCCGCCGCGGGCCGGACTCGATGCGCACAGCTGCGAGCAGCTCAAGGCCTATGAGCGCATCGTCTATATTTCCTGTAACCCGGATACGCTCGAGGCGAATCTCGAGCAATTGAGAGCCACGCATGTCGTGACCCGTTGCGCACTGTTCGATCAGTTTCCGTACACCGATCACTGCGAATGCGGTGTGTTGCTGGAGCGCCGGGTGCCGGCAACGCACGCGTGAGACCCCATGCACAACCGGCATACGCCATGAGAGAGCGTCACACGGGTGGGGTCGGGGGCGCGACAGGCGTAAGCTCGTATTACCGTGGCGGTGCGCGCGGGAGTGGTGCGCGCCGCCGAAGGATCATTCACTGGCCGTGACCAGCGGCCAGTCGTAGCCGAGGTGCTTGATGCAACACGTCGCGATCGAGGGCAAGGAAGACTTTCTCGCCCAGCTCAAGGAACAACTGGCCAAGCGTCTGCCCCAGGAAAAAGTGGAGCAGATCGCCGCTTTCGCCGAGGATCTGTATGCCTCGGCGCCGTTCGAGGAAGCCGCCGAGCGCGGCCTGGATGATATCTACGGTGCCACGTTGTCGGCATGGCACTTCATGCAGACGCATGACCCTCGCGAAGCCAAGGTGCGTGTCTTCAACGCTGACTTCGAGGAACATGGCTGGCAGTCGCCGCATACCGTTGTCGCCGTGTTGCACGAGGACATGCCGTTTCTCGTCGATTCGGTGCGTATCGAGCTCAACCGTCGCGGGCTGACGGTGCACGCGATTCACAACGCCGTGCTGGCGGTGGAGCGTGACGCCAAGCACCACCTCAAGCGCGTCACCTCCACCGATGCCAAGGATGCGCCGACAGCGCGTGAGTCGATCATTCTGGTCGAGGTCGACCGTCATTCCGACACGGCGACCCTGGACGACCTGCACGCCAGCCTCGAAGAAGTACTGCGCGACGTGCGCGCGGCGGTGACGGATTTCGATCCCATGCGCGAGCGGGTGAGCCAGGCGATCGAGGAGCTCAAGGCGCAGCGCCCCAAGCAGGTCAAGGCCGCTGATCATAAAGAGGCCATCGCCTTTCTCGAATGGCTGCTCGACGATCACTTCACCTTCCTGGGGTACGACGAATACGAGGTGGTGCAGGAAGATGGTCAGGATCGCCTGCGTCAGATCCCCAAGAGCGAGCTGGGCGTGTTCACCCTCGACCAGCCGCGCTATCGCGAGCGCATCAGTACCGACGAGGGTGTCGAGGACGATCAGTACGTGCTGGTGCCGGAGCTGTTGTCCTTCGCCAAGAGTGCCTATCACGCCCGGGTGCATCGTCCCGCCTATCCGGATTACATCTCCATCGACCGTTACGACGAAGACGGTCGCGTGATTGGCGAGCGGCGCTTTCTGGGGCTTTATACCTCGACGGTCTACAACGAATCGCCGCGCAATGTGCCGGTGCTGCGCAAGAAGATCGATGCCGTCATCAAGGCGGCGGGCGTCAACCCCAAGGGCCACAATGGCAAGCAGTTGACGCAGATCCTCGAGGTCTATCCGCGCGACGACCTGTTTCAGATCGATACCGATGAGCTGGCGAAGACCGCCTTCGGTATTCTCAATATTCGTGAACGACGCAAGGTGCGGCTGTTCATTCGCGAGGACCGCTTCGGCAAATTCTATTCGTGCCTGGCGTTCGTACCACGCGATGTCTTCTCCACCGAATTGCGCGTACGCATTCAGAACCTGCTCTGCGAAGAGCTCGATGCCACCTTTGGCGATTTCAATACGTATCTGTCCGAGTCGGTGCTGGCGCGGATCCAGTTCATTCTGCGTTTCAACGGCGAGCGTCCGGCCGAATACGACATACGACGCCTGGAGAAAAAGATCGCGGCGCTCTCGCGCAGCTGGCGGGACGATCTGCAAGCGGCCATGGTCGAGGGCTATGGCGAGGAACAGGCCAACCGCCTGATGCAAGATTATCGCGAGGCGTTTCCCAGCAGCTATCGCGAAGACTTCTCCGCACGCACTGCCGTCTACGATATTCATCATCTCGGTGAGTTGAACGCCAACGCACCGATCAGCTTGAGCCTGTACCGGCTGGTCGAAGAGAACATCGACGGGGTCAACCTCAAGCTGTTCCATGCCGATCATCCGATCCCGCTCTCCGATGTGCTGCCGGTGCTCGAGAATCTGGGGCTGCGCGTGATCAGCGAGCGTCCCTACAATGTCGAGTGTCCTTCCAACGAGTACTGGATTCACGACTTCACGCTCGAACACCGCGGCGATGGGGTCGTCAATCTGCAGGAAATGCGTGATGTCTTCATCGAAGCGTTCACGCGCATCTGGATCGGCGATGCCGAAAGCGATGCCTTCAACCGCCTGGTCATCGGCGCCAATCTCGCGTGGCGCGAAGTGGCGGTATTGCGTGCCTACGCGCGCTATCTCAAGCAGTTGCGCTTCGGGCTGTCGCAGGATTACATCGCCAACACGCTCGCCAGTCACCCGGAGATCACCCGTGAGCTGGTGACGCTGTTCGAGCTGCGCTTCGATCCCGACGATACCGCCGGCGACAGCGAGATTGAGGAGTGCGTGGCACGCATCGAAGGCATGCTCGATCAGGTGGCCAGCCTCAATGACGATCTGCTGCTGCGTCGCTATATGGCATTGATTCAGGCCACGCTGCGCACCAACTATTACCAGCGGCGTGAAGACGGCGAGGCCAAGGAGTACATTGCCCTCAAGCTCGAACCGACGCAGGTGCCGGATATGCCCAAGCCGCGGCCGATGTTCGAGATATTCGTCTACTCGCCGCGTGTCGAGGGGGTTCATCTGCGCAGCGGCAAGGTCGCACGCGGCGGGCTGCGCTGGTCCGATCGTCACGAGGACTTCCGCACCGAGATCCTGGGCTTGGCCAAGGCACAGCAGGTCAAGAATGCCGTCATCGTCCCGGTCGGTGCCAAAGGCGGGTTCATCTGCAAGCGCATGCCTGAAGGCGCCGACCGCGATACGGTGCAGAAGGAAGGCATTGCCTGCTATCAGACCTTCATCCGGGCCCTGCTGGACGTGACCGATAACCTGGAAGGTGGCGAAACCGTGCCGCCCGAGCGTGTCGTGCGCCACGATGAGGATGACCCCTACTTGGTCGTGGCCGCCGACAAGGGGACCGCCACCTTCTCGGATATCGCCAATGCCATCTCGTTGGAATACGGCCACTGGCTGGGCGATGCCTTCGCCTCCGGCGGCGAGCATGGCTACGACCACAAGAAGATGGGTATCACTGCCAAGGGGGCGTGGGAATCGGTCAAGCGCCACTTCCGCGAAATGGGGCTCAATACGCAGGAAACGCCCTTCAGCGTGGTGGGGATCGGCGACATGGCGGGCGACGTGTTCGGCAACGGCATGTTGCTGTCGGACAAGATTCGCCTGGTGGCCGCCTTCAACCATCGCCACATCTTCGTCGACCCCGATCCGGATCCCGCGGCGTCGTTCAAGGAGCGTCAGCGGATGTTCGAGCTGGCGCGTTCGAGTTGGGAAGATTACGACACCGCCTTGATCTCCGAGGGTGGCGGGGTGTTTTCACGCGATGCCAAGTCCATCAACATCACGCCGCAGATGAAAAAGGCCTTTGATATCAAGGCCGGCAAGTTGTCCCCCAGCGAGTTGATTCGCGCGATTTTGACCTCGCGTTGCGACCTGCTCTGGAATGGCGGCATCGGTACCTACGTCAAGGCCGCCGAGGAGACTCATGCCGATGTGGGTGACAAAGCCAACGATGCCTTGCGTGTCGATGGTCATGAACTGCGCTGCCGGGTGATCGGTGAAGGTGGCAACCTTGGCTTTACCCAGCTCGGGCGGATGGAAGCTGCAAAGCAAGGGGTACGCGTCACGACCGACTTCATCGACAATGCAGGTGGGGTCAATTGCTCCGACCATGAAGTCAACATCAAGATCCTGCTCGACGACATCGTCAAAGCCGGCGACATGACCGACAAGCAGCGCAATGAGTTGCTGGCGAGCATGACCGAGGAAGTGAGTGAACTGGTACTGAGCGACAATTACCGTCAGACCCAGGCGCTTTCCTTGTCGGAGATTCTCAGTCAGCAGGGCATGGGTCCCTATCGGCGCTTCATCAATGAACTGGAAGCCGCCGGTGGACTGGACCGCGAGCTGGAGTTCCTGCCTTCCGACGAGGCGCTGGTCGAACGCGCCAATGCGGAAAAAGGCCTGACGCTACCCGAACTCTCGGTGTTGATTTCTTATGCCAAGAGTGCGCTGAAGACCGACATGATCGCCTCGGACTTGCCGGATAATCCGCATGTCCAGCGGCATATGGCGCGGGCTTTCCCGCAGACCCTGGTCGAACGCTTCCCGGACGAAATGTATCAGCACCGTTTGAAGCGCGAGATCACGGCGACGCAGATCGCCAACGACCTGGTCGATCATATGGGCGTCACCTTCGTGCGGCGTCTGCGTGATTCCACGGGTGCCTCGCGAGCGGATGTCGCGCGGGCTTATCTGATCGCACGCGATTGCTTCAATCTCGAGGGGCTGTGGGAGCAGATCGAGGCGCTCGATTATCAGGTCGACAGTCGTGTCCAGTACGGCATGATGCTGGATCTGATGCGGTTGCTGCGCCGGGCCACGCGCTGGTTCCTGCGTCATCGCACCAACCAGAGCATTCAGGAAGCGGTGGAGTATTTCGCGCCGCGTATCACCCAGTTGCAGGAGAGTGTCGGCAAGCGCCTGCGCGGCGAAGATCACGAAGTGTGGGATGCGCGTCGCGACGAGCTAGAAAAAGCCGGCGTACCAGCCTCCCTGGCGAGCGTCGTCGCGGCGGCCAACAGCCTGTATGCCGGGCTCGGCATCATCGAGGCGGCGCGCGCCACCGACGAGAAGATTCAGCGTGTCGCCGAGGTCTATTACGACATCGGTCATCGTCTGGAGCTGCCGTGGATGAACGGCCAGATTAATGCCTTGCAGGTGCGCGATAGCTGGCAGGCACAGGCGCGCGAAACCTTCCGTGATGACCTCGATCGCCAGCAATTGGCACTCACCGTCAGCGTGCTCAAGATGGACGGTGCGCCAGCTGGCGTGGAGCCCCGTGTCGAGCAGTGGCTGGAGCGCCACGCAAGTTTGGTTGAACGCTGGAGTGGCCTGCTCGACGAAGTGCGTTCGGGCTCTCAGGGCGGCTTCCCGCTGTTCGCCGTGGCCATTCGCGAGCTGGTCGATCTTGCCGAGAGCAACGGCGAGGGGTAAATCAGTCCATTCGTACCACCTCGAGTCTCGCACTCGAGGTGGTTCTTTTTCCTGACCCGTCGATTTCATGAATGGAGCATTGGCACGGAGGTCTCTGATATGCTGTGCTCCGACTCAGGTTTGAAGCCAAGTAGAGAAGCCCCATGAATTATCGTGTACTTACTCCAGTGGTCGTGGCGCTTGGACTGGCCGGAACGGCACCGCTGGCCCTGGCCGATAGCGCCGCGTTACAGCAGGCGCAGCAGGCATCTTCCAAGATCGATCTGACCAGCTTCTTTCAGTCCAGTTCCGATGCGCATAGCCAAAGTTTTTTCTTCGGAGGCACGCAGAAGCACCCCTTTACGGTCGAACAGGCGGGGCGCTACCAATTCCGTAGCTCGACGCTACCGGGGGAGTCCGAAGACTACCGTATCGAAGCGACCCTGCTCGACGCGCAAGGCAACGAAATCGCCTCGGGAAGTGGGCTCGGCCAGACCGGTGGGCTGCATCTCGAACAGCGGCTGGAGCCCGGCGATTACGTATTGCGGGTGTCCGCACGCAAGTTCGGCAGCAGATCGGGGGGCAATAGCTTTACCGTATCGGTCGTCGGGTTGGATGCCCAGGGCAACCGCCTGACCAGCGAAGAAAGCGGCGTCGACAATGGCGGCGGTATCATGTTCGGTGGTCCTGGCAAGGATGGCCATACGACGGCGTTCGTCAATGGCGACGATGAAGTGGCGGCGATCGCCGCCCCACGTCCCGAGGACGCCGAGTCGTCTCCGTCGCAGGCGACTGCAGCGACGGATGCCCAGGCCGCCGGCACAGAGGAGGCTGCCTTGCCGGATGCCTTCGATGAGATCGTGACCGATGTGGCAATCCGCCAGCGGGGCAAGGTGCTGAGCTTCGATGTGGTGGAAGCAGGCACCGTGTCGGTGACCAGTTCTACCTTCCCCGGCAACGAGGGCACCTACCGCCTGGAAGCGCGGATTCTCGACGAGAGCGGCGAGGTCGTGGCCAGCGACGCAGGCGAAGGCTTCGAGGGCGATTTCGATATCGAGACCATACTACAACCGGGGCGCTATAGCGTCTGGGTGAAGGGGCAGAAGTTTGGCTCGGCGATGAGCGGCGTCAACAACTACACGCTACGTGTGCAGCAGCTCGATACTCAGCCATAAGGCGTGATCTGGTATCGGCGTCCGACAGACTCCGATGCGAGCCCCGCTTCGCCATGCGCGAATGCGGGGCTCTGCGCTTTTGGGCGTGGTTACGCTATACTGCGCGCCTGTTTCATCTCTTGCCGCTCATTACGTTGTCCGAGGATTCATGTACGCCCTGGCCCGTTCGCTGCTGTTCCGACTCGACCCCGAAACCGCCCACGGCGTCGCATTGACGTCGCTCGATATTGGTCATCGCCTGGGGCTGAGCAGGTGGGTGGGGGCGCAGGTCGAGGCGCCGACCACGTTGATGGGGCTGATCTTCCCCAATCGCGTGGGGTTGGCGGCGGGACTCGACAAGAACGCCGAGCATCTCGATGCGCTCGGGGCGTTGGGGTTCGGCTTCGTCGAAGTCGGCACGGTGACGCCTGAGCCGCAGCCGGGCAACCCCAGGCCGCGCCTGTTCAGGTTGCCGGCGCAGCGGGCGATCATCAATCGCATGGGGTTCAACAACGCCGGTGTCGACGCGCTCATCGCCAACGTGCGCAAGAGTCGTTACCGCGGCGTGATCGGTATCAACATCGGCAAGAATCTGACGACACCGGTCGAGCGTGCCGTGGACGACTACTTGACGTGTCTGCGCAAGGTGCATGCGCACGCGCATTACATCACGGTGAATCTGTCGTCACCGAATACGCCGGGGCTTCGCAACCTGCAATTCGGCGAGCACCTGGCGTCGCTACTCGGCGCACTGGCCGAAGAGACGCAACGCCTCGAGGCCGCCGATGGGCGGCGTGTGCCCTTGGCGGTGAAGATCGCCCCCGACATGGATGCCGATGAGGTCGCGCTAGTTGCAAAGGCGCTGGCGGCCAACGGCGTCGATGCCGTCATCGCCACCAATACCACGGTATCGCGCGAGGCGGTGGTCGGGCTCGAGCATGCCGATGAGCAGGGCGGCCTTTCCGGGCGGCCGGTGTTCGAGTCTTCCAACAGAGTGGTTCGCGAGTTGCGCCGGCATCTGCCGACATTGCCGATCATCGGCGTTGGGGGAATCGATAGCGGCGAGGCGGCGAAGGCCAAGCATGATGCGGGAGCCGATCTCGTGCAGCTTTATACCGGGTTCATATATCGGGGGCCGGCCTTGGTGGGCGAATGTGCGCGTGCCCTGACGTAAAAAGGCCCGCGACGCGGGCCTTGGCATGGACCTGTCAATGGGGTATCGATTCAGGTTCCACGGCGGATTCTACCATCACTGTACCATGGGGTTTCGATGGATGCCGGAAATCCCCGTCATGCCGGCCCACTGGTCCCCACGACCTTCACGCCAACCGCTCATCCAGTACTCACGGAGGTTGATGTCTTGGCTGGGGCAATCATCGCGAGAGCGCCCCGTCATGCCAGCTTTGTATCCGTGAACATATGCACGCTGAAAGCGATCACGTTTCTGTCGTTTCATCGGATGGCCTCTTATCAAGAACCGATTGTTGAGATCTGACAGTACATGCCGACAATGGGGACTCCATCATCGCCATGAACCGGAACGTCCGGACACGAAACGCATGCGTTTTCAGTAGCTACTGCTCTTAATGTTTAGTGCTTTGAGACGGATTTGTCGACCAGCGATTTGGCATAAGCCTATCGTTCCATGTAAACCACAGGAATATGACCGGTGCGTGGCACCGGGATGACGACTTTATGACCGATGTGCAATCCCCATCCTTGACGCTCTATGTCACCTGCCCCAAGGGCCTCGAGGGCTTGCTGGCCGACGAACTCGCGGGCTTTGGCGCGGAGGTGACCGGGACGACCGTGGCGGGTGTTCACGTGCAGGCCGATGTGGCGATGGCCTATCGCATCTGCCTGTGGTCGCGGCTGGCGAATCGCGTGGTGCTGTGTCTCCTGCGCGAGCAGGATGTCGAGCGTCCCGAGTCGTTGGTCGAGGCCGCTCGCCGGGTCGATTGGCGTACGCACCTGCGTGCCGGAAGCAGCCTGGCCGTGGACTTCCATGGTCAATCCGAGCATATCCGCCATACGCGCTTCGGCGCCCAGAGCGTCAAGGATGGCATCGTCGATGCGATGCGAGCGTCCGGTCGCGAGCGTCCGGTGATCGACCTCAAGACACCCGACGCGCGCATTTACGCGCACCTGCATCGCGGGCGCTTGCTGCTGGGACTCGACCTGGTCGGCGGCAGCCTGCATCAGCGTGGCTATCGTCGCGATGCAGGCCACGCACCGCTCAAGGAAAATCTGGCCGCCGCCTTGCTGATGCGCGCCGACTGGCCGGCACGGGCACGGCGGGGAGAGCCCCTGGTCGACCCCATGTGCGGGGCGGGAACGCTGCTCATCGAGGCGGCGCTGATGGCGGCGGATAGTGCGCCCCAATTGGACCGCCACTATTTTGCCTTCGAGGCATGGGCAGGGCACGACCCCGACGTGTGGCAGGAGCTCAAGCGCGAGGCGGATGCCCGTGCCAGCGTGGGGCGCCGCCGCGTGAAGTCAAAGCTGTACGGGCGCGATCAGAGCCCACCGGCGATCGCTGCGGCCAAGGCCAACGCCATGCGTGCGGGGATTCCTGCCTTGATCGAGTTGCAGGGCGCGGAGGTCTCGCAACTCACGCGGCCACCAGGCATCGATGGACCGGGGTTGGTCATCACCAATCCGCCGTACGGTGAACGCCTGGGCGAGTTGCCCGAGGTGGTGCCTATTTACACCGCTCTCGGTGAGCGTCTGCGCGCCGAGTTCGATGGCTGGCAACTGGCGCTGTTTACCGGCAACCCCGATCTGGGGCACCGCACCGGTCTGCGGGCCACCAAGCAGTATGCGTTCAAGAACGGACCGCTGGATTGCAAGTTGCTGCTGATCCCGGTGGTGGCGGAGCGTACCTCGCGCGAGGCCTCTGGCGAGGATGCGGACAAGCGCGCCGCGGCAGACGGACAGGGCGCGCAGCAAACGCCGAGCGCGCCGCGCAATGAAGGCGCTCAGATGTTCGCCAACCGGCTGGAGAAGAACCGCAAGCGACTGAAGAAGTGGCTCAAAAAGTCCGGCGAGCGCTGCTATCGGCTGTATGACGCAGACATGCCGGAATACGCCCTGGCGGTGGATGTCTACGGCGAGCACGTTCACGTGCAGGAATACGCGCCGCCGCGCTCGGTAGACCCCCGCCAGGCGCAACGTCGCTTGTTCGATGCCCTGGAGGTCATCCCTCAGGTGCTGGGCGTGCGGGCGGAAAACGTGCACTACAAGCAGCGCGCCCGACAATCGGGCAAGGCGCAATACACCAAGCAAGGGGCCAGCGGCGAACGTTTCGAGGTCAGTGAAGGGCCGGCACGGTTGTGGGTGAATCTGCGCGACTACCTGGATACCGGCTTGTTTCTGGATCATCGTCCCGTGCGGCGGATGCTGCGCGACATGGCTGACGGCGCACGTTTTCTCAACTTGTTCTGCTACACGGGCACGGCGACGGTGCAGGCGGCCCTGGGAGGGGCGAGCGACAGTGTCAGCGTCGATCTTTCCAACACCTACCTGGCCTGGGCACGGGATAACTTCGCGCTCAACCGCCTCGATCCCAGCCGGCACCGGGTGATCCGTGACGACTGTCTGCGGTGGCTGCAAACGGCGGGCAGCGAGTTCGACCTGATTTTCATGGACCCGCCGACGTTCTCCAATTCCAAGAAGATGGATGACGTACTCGATGTGCAGCGCGATCACGCGCGGCTCATCGAACTGGCGATGGCGCGCCTGGCGCCGGGTGGCACCTTGGTGTTTTCCAACAATCAGCGGCGCTTCACGCTCGACACTCGCCTCGGCGAGCGTTTCGCGGTGAAGGATATCTCGGCACAGACATTCGATCCGGACTTCGCGCGGCGCCCGGACCTGCATCATTGCTTCTTGATTCGCCACCGCTGAGCGGTGCCCGGCGCAAGAAGGCCGTGGGCTGCCGACGGTCGCTCAGAGGCCGTCGAGCAGCGACAACTGGCGCATGGCTTCCTGGGCCTCCGGGCTCGAGTCGTCGCTGGCCTCGAAGACTTTGGTGAAGCCACGCGAGGACTGAATGTGCGCGACATCTTCGAGCCATGTCATGGCCTGCGCGTAACTGTCGGCCAGTCGATGCTTGAGGCCGCCGAATTGGGTGCCGATCTGGCCCCAAGCGCGGCTGAATATCCAGTCACCGAACATATCCTGGTGGACATGCACGAGAACGTAGTCGTGTTCACTTTCCCAGCGGACGATCACGAGAACTCCTGGTGGCGCCGTTGTGGTTGGCAGTGGGCTTGTGACGTGTCTTTCGCGGGCCTACTATCGAATTCTTGGCGAGCGGCGTCTGCGGTGTAGCCGTGGATGAGCGAGTGCGCTCCGTGCGTATTGTAACCGGCCGCCGGACGTGAACAAGGGAGAAAAGAGAAGGTCATGCGCATCCTGGTCGATGAAAACATCCCCCTGGCGGACGAATTCTTCGGGGAGCTAGGCGAGATTACCCGCTTGCCCGGTCGCGATATCGATGCGGCGGCGGTACGCGATCAAGATCTGTTGGTGGTGCGCTCGATCACCCGCGTGGATGCGGCGCTGCTCGACGGCTCCCGAGTGCGTTTCGTAGGCACCTGTACCATCGGTACCGACCATGTGGATCTCGACTACCTGCACGAGGCGGGCATCGGGTTCGCCAATGCGCCGGGATGCAATGCCGACTCGGTGGTCGACTACGTGCTTTCCAGCCTCTTGCTGCTGGCGGAGGAGGATGGCTTTCACCTGGCCGGCAAGACCATCGGCATCGTTGGGGTCGGCAACGTGGGCAGCCGCCTGGCGGAGCGTCTCGACGACCTCGACGTCGAGTGCCTGCTGTGCGATCCGCCGCGCGCCGAGGCGGAAGGGCGCGAGGACTTCCTGTCGCTCGATGCGCTGCTCGAGCGGGCCGAGATCGTTTGTCTGCATACCCCGCTGGTAACGGAAGGCGAGCATGCGACGCGGCACTTGCTCGACGCATCGCGCATCGAGGCCCTGGCCCCGGGCACGGTGCTGATCAACGCCGGACGTGGCGCCTGCGTTGATAACCAGGCCCTGCGCGTGCGGCTGCAACGCGCCAGCGACCTGCGGGTAGTGCTCGACGTGTGGGAAAACGAGCCCGGCATCGACGCCGCGCTCTACGATCTCGTGGACATCGCCACGCCGCATATCGCCGGGCATAGCATCGACGGCAAGATGCGCGGCACCGAGCTGGTCTATCAGGCGGCGATGCGTCAATTCGGGCTGCCGGCACGCAAGAAGTTGGGGCAGCTCAAGCCCGACCCTTGGCTGCGCAAGATCGTGCTGACGCCCTGGGCGCCGCCGCTGGAAGCGCTTTCGTTATGCACGCGGGCCTGTTACGACGTACGTCGCGACATGCTGGCATTCGACCGCTACCGGCGGCGCATGGGCATGGCAACGGGCTTCGACGCCTACCGTGCCGAGTACCCGCTGCGCCGCGAGTTTTCCACCCTGCGCGTCGAGCTCAAGCAGAACAAGGGCGGTCTGCGCGATGCCCTCGAAGGTTTCGGCTTCAAGGTCAAGCTGTCCAGCAAGTAGCAAGTAGCAAGTAGCAAGTAGCAAGTAGCAAGCGGCACGTGGCAAGGAGCATGTCGCCTGACGTCATGCGGCGTGCCGAGACGACAACACCCACCGACCTTTGATGACATTCAGGGCCGGTGGGTGTTGTGCGTGGTGCGGCTCCATGCCGCGATCATTCGCGGTAGGCGCTTTCCTTGAGGGCACGGATGCGGTCGTCCAGCGGCGGGTGGCTGGAGAAAAACCGCTCCATGAGCTTGCGGGTCTGGCCGGAGGTGATGGCAAAAGCCGTCAGCGTATCCGGCATCTGGTCGGGCATTTGCGTCTCGGCCTTGAGGCGCGCCAGGGCGTTGATCATCGCGCCGCTGCCGGCGAGCTTGGCGCCGGCGGCGTCGGCACGGTATTCGCGGAAGCGCGAGAACCAGGCAACGATCATCGAGGCGATCAATCCGAACACGATCTCGGCGACGATGACCACCGCAAAGTAACCGAAGAAGCCCAGGCCGCCACCGTCGTCATCGCGACGCAGGAAGCTATCCACCAGTTGTGCGACGACGCGCGCGAAGAACATCACGAAGGTGTTGAGCACGCCCTGGATGAGCGCCAGGGTGACCATGTCGCCATTGGCGACGTGGCCGATTTCGTGGGCCAGCACCGCGCGGGTTTCCTCGGGCCGCATGCGTTCGAGCAGGCCGGCGGATACCGCGACCAAGGCATCGTTCTTGTTCCAGCCCGTGGCGAAGGCGTTGGATTGCTGCGCGGGGAAGATCGCCACTTCGGGCATCTTGATGCCCGCGTCGCGCGCCAGCTCGCCGACGGTGTCGAGCAACCACTGCTCAGTCGAGTTGCTGGGCTGCTCGATCACCTTGGCCCTGGTACTCTTCTTCGCCATCCATTTGGAGATGAACAGCGAGATCAACGACCCTGCCATGCCGAACACGAAGCAGAAGATCAGCAGGCTGTTCATGTTGAGCCCGTTGGCGTTCAGGTAGGGCTCCACCCCGAGTATTCGCAGGGTAATGCTGGCCACGATCACCACGGCCAGGTTGGTCGCTAGAAACAGCAGGATTCGCATCATCGATCGGGTCTCTCAGTCAGTGAGTCAACAAGGGGATGTCGAGTCTCGTTGGCCATTAGATACGGCGTCTTGCCCTGGGTTTCAAGACAAATGTCGATAATCGTTGAAAGTGTGATGATTCGCCCGAGCCAGGCATGCCCGGGCGAGGGTGGGGTCATTGGCGGTAGCGCGACAGGAAGTTGGCGAAGCGGTCGAGGGCATCGTCGAGCTGGTCGGCCCAGGGCAGGGTGACGATGCGCACGTGGTCCGGCGAGGGCCAGTTGAAGGCCGTACCCTGGACCAGCAGGATCTTCTCTTGCAGGAGCAGATCGAGCACCAGCTTCTGATCGTCCTGAATGTTGAAGACCTCGGGGTCGAGACGCGGAAAGGCGTACAGCGCCCCCTTGGGCTTGACGCAACTGACGCCGGGAATGGCGTTGAGCTTGTCATAGGTGATGTTGCGTTGGGCGAGTAGACGCCCGCCGGGCAACACCAGGTCGTTGATCGACTGATAGCCGCCCAGCGCTGTCTGGATAGCGTGCTGGGCGGGCACATTGGCACACAGGCGCATCGAGGCCAGCATGTTGAGCCCCTGAATGAAATCGCCGGCGCGTTGCTTGCCGCGATTCCCCGAGAGAATCATCCAGCCGCTGCGGAAGCCGGCGCAGCGATAGCTCTTGGAGAGGCCGTTGAGCGTTACTACCAACTGGTCGTCGTCGGCCAGCGCGCCGGTGGAGACGTGCTCGGCATCATCGTAGAGGATCTTGTCGTAGATCTCGTCGGAAAACACCACCAGCCCATGGCGCCGCGCGATCGCCAGCAATTCCTTGACCACTTCCGGAGGGTAGACGGCGCCGGTGGGATTGTTGGGGTTGATGATGACGATGGCCTTGGTGTGCGCGGTGATCTTGTCGCGTACATCGTTCAAGTCCGGCGCCCAGTCGGCCTGCTCATCGCACAGATAATGCACCGGTCGCCCGCCGGAGAGATTGGCGGATGCCGTCCACAGCGGGTAGTCGGGCGCGGGAATCAACACCTCGTCGCCGTCGTTGAGCAGTGCCTGCATGGCCATGGCGATCAGCTCGGAGACGCCGTTGCCGACGAAGACATCTTCGACACTGACGTCGGGAATGTTCTTGCGCTGGCATTCCTGCATGATCGCCTTGCGCGCCGAATAGAGCCCCTTGGAGTCGCAGTAGCCCTGTGCCGTCGGCAGGTTGCGCATCACATCCTGCAGAATCTCTTCCGGGGCTTCGAACCCGAAGGGCGCAGGGTTGCCGATGTTGAGCTTGAGGATGCGTTGGCCTTCGTCTTCGAGCCGCTTGGCGTGGTCGAGTACCGGGCCACGAATGTCGTAACAGACGTTGTCGAGCTTGTGCGATTTCCGAATGGGCGTGTCGGTATCCATGGGGCTTCCGTTTGCTGCGCAGCCGGTGGGGTGGAGGCGGTGTTTCCGTACCGTCGGGGCGGGCTGCCGCGCCGCTTCCCAGCATACCGTGGCGCGCGGGCCACGCAAATGGCCCGCGCCTAATATAGCCTTGGAAAACGCCTGAGCGCGACGTCGGCAGACGAGAGCAACCTCAAGTGGCAGAGGAGGGGGTGTCGGAGTCGTCGTCTTCGGGGGAGGGGATGTCGTCCGGCGTTTCCAGCGTGAGACGTCCGAGCTTGCCATCGCGCAGCTCGTGGAGCAGCACCTCGGCGCCGCGATGCATGTCGACGATGCCGCCGGCGCGCAGACCGCCACGCTTGCTGGCGATGGCCTCGACGATGGCCTGGCCATCGAAGCCGGCGAGCGCCAGCAGGTCGCGATGCGGTGGCCCGTCGGCTTCGACGCTGTCGGCATCCGGATTGGGGGTGTAAGCAGGCAACGTTTTTAGCTTGTAACGCGCCTTGAGAGCGTCGGGATAACGCTTGGCCAGTTCGGCGGCGGCGACGATGGCGACATCGCTGTAGTCCATGGCGGTATCGCGGATCGCACCGCTGGCCGCCAGGCGGTAGGCGCTGGCCTGGTCCTCGATCTTCGGCCACAGCACGCCCGGGGTGTCGATCAACGCGACGCGGCCATCCAGGCGAATCTTCTGCTGACGCTTGGTGACCGCCGGTTCGTTGCCGGTCTTGGCGAGTTTCTTGCCGGCCAGGCCGTTGATCAAGGTCGATTTGCCGACATTGGGGATGCCCATCACCATCACGCGCACGTCACGGTCGGCGCGCACATGACCGGCCAGTTCGTGGCACAGCGCAGGGATGCGCTTCAACTCGCGCGACTGAGTGGTCGTCACTGCCAACGCGCGGATGTCGTGCTGAGCATTGAAGTGTTGCACCCAGCGCTCGGTCTGCTCGGGGTCGGCCAGATCCGCCCGCGAGAGGACCTTGAGCACCGGCTTGTGCTCGGTCAATTCGGCCAGCATGGGGTTGGCGCTGGAGTAGGGCAGGCGGGCGTCGAGGACCTCGAGCACCACGTCGATCTCCGGTAGTGCCTCCGTTATCTGACGGCGGGCCTTGTGCATGTGTCCGGGATACCAACCCAGCATCTTCTTTACTCCAGCTCGAAAAAACGGCCGCCTATGGTAGCAGAGCCTAGCCTCTTAGAAGAGCGGCGGCCGTGACGAATCCTTCTTCGGAAGAAAGACGCTTAGGGTGGGTCATTCGCCAGGGTGAAAATCGAGCGATACCGAGTTGATGCAATAACGCTGCCCGGTCGTTTCTTGTGGGCCATCGGGGAACACATGTCCCAAGTGGGCATCACAGCGCCGGCAGGTCACCTCGATGCGGCGCATGCCATGCGTCGTGTCCAAATGTTCTTCGACGGCGGCATCCGCGAGTGGACGGTCGAAGCTGGGCCAGCCACAGCCGGCATCGAACTTGTGCTCGTTCTCGAATAGCGGCGCGCCGCAGCAGATGCAGTGGTAGATGCCTTGTTCGTCGGAGACCTGGTGATCGCCGGTGAATGGGCGCTCGGTGCCTTTTTCGCGCGTCACGCGGTATTGCTCGGGCGTCAGCTGCTGTTGCCACTCGTGTTCGCTTTTCTGGACTTTCTCGCTCATTGTCGCCTCCTGCGTTGCGGATACGGTGATGCGCCATGCCGAGGCCGCGAGCCCTTGCAACGCATCGGGGATGTCACGGCGTTTACTGGCAGTGGGCGCCACTTGATCCACAATATGGGGGCATGGCAGCGACAAGAAAAGGGTGTTCAGACAGAGGGTTGACACCCGCGGGGGTGCCCAGTAATATACGCCGCACCTCGACGAGGCGAGTGACGACACGTCCCATTCGTCTAGTGGCCTAGGACACTGCCCTTTCACGGCAGTAACAGGGGTTCGAACCCCCTATGGGACGCCAACTCACCTCGTGTGGCTGGAAATGCGGGAATAGCTCAGCGGTAGAGCATCGCCTTGCCAAGGCGAGGGTCGGGAGTTCGAATCTCCTTTCCCGCTCCAAAATGCGTCCCATTCGTCTAGTGGTCCAGGACACTGCCCTTTCACGGCAGTAACAGGGGTTCGAACCCCCTATGGGACGCCACTCTTGTCGTTTCGCTTTTCATGTCGATGCGTGTCTTGCGGCCCATGCATGAGGAGGACTGCCCGTGCCGTGGGGCCTCCGAGCGATCGAACGTCACGCGTCGAGCGCGCCTGGCGGGACGGCCGGTATCGCGGGACGTTGATTTTTCACGATATGCCCGCACTATTTGCTTTCTCTGCAAAATATTTTCTTCGTAACGCTTTCTTCGAATATCAAGAATTGGGTGCGCCAGATGGCAGAACCAGCACTGTCCATCCGCGGGCTGACCAAGGTCTACGGTAATGGCTTCAATGCCCTCAAGGGCATCGATCTCGACGTCGCCGAAGGCGACTTTTTTGCGCTTCTCGGTCCCAACGGGGCGGGCAAGTCGACGACACTGGGCATCGTCTCGTCCCTGGTGCAGAAGACGGCCGGCAGCGTGAGCGTGTTCGGTATCGATATCGACCGCGACTTCGCCAAGGCCAAGTATCACCTCGGCGTGGTGCCGCAGGAATTCAACTTCAACCAGTTCGAGAAGGTCGAGGACATCGTTCTGACCCAGGCGGGCTATTACGGCATGCCGATGCGCGAGGCCAAGCCGCGCGCCGAGCAGCTGCTGCGCGAT
Organism: Chromohalobacter marismortui; assembly: GCF_004364315.1. Classification (GTDB taxonomy): domain Bacteria; phylum Pseudomonadota; class Gammaproteobacteria; order Pseudomonadales; family Halomonadaceae; genus Chromohalobacter; species Chromohalobacter marismortui. The sequence continues at coordinate 276,120 of NZ_SOBR01000001.1, forward strand.
CTCGGTCTGTGGGACAAGCGCAAGGGGAGTGCGCGCATGCTCTCCGGCGGAATGAAGCGCCGCCTGATGATCGCGCGTGCCTTGATCCACCGCCCGCGCCTGTTGATTCTCGACGAGCCGACCGCCGGGGTGGATATCGAGTTGCGCCGCAGCATGTGGGAGTTCATGCAGCGGATCAATCGTGAAGGCACCACCATCATCCTCACCACGCACTATCTGGAAGAGGCCGAGAGCCTGTGCCGCAACATCGCCATCATCAACCATGGCGATATCGTCCAGAACACCAGCGTGCGTGATCTGCTGGCCCAGCTCAACACCGAGACCTTCCTGCTCGATCTGGCCCGGCCGGTCGAGACCGCGCCGGAACTGGAAGGCTTCAGCGTGGAGCGTGTCGACGCCACGCAACTGGCGCTGTCGGTCGCGCGTGGCCAGCGCCTCAACGACGCCTTCGCGCAATTCTCCGCGCAGGGCTTCGAAATCGTCTCGATGCGCAATCGCGCCAACCGTCTGGAGGAAATGTTCGTGTCGATGGTCGAGCACGCCAATGCCGAAAGCGGCCGATCCACCGACAAGGTGGAGGTGCGTTCATGAATGCCTGGCAGACCTGGATCGCGCTTTGGACCCTGGTGACCAAGGAGGTGCGCCGCTACATGCGCATCTGGCCGCAGACGCTGCTGCCGCCTTCGATCACCATGACCATGTACTTCATCATCTTCGGTAATCTGATCGGCTCGCGCATCGGGCCCATGGACGATATTCCCTACATCGATTACATCGTGCCCGGTCTGATCATGATGGCGGTGATCACCAACAGCTACTCCAACGTGGCCTCGAGCTTCTTCTCCAACAAGTTCCAGCGCAGCGTCGAGGAGATGATGGTCTCGCCGATGCCCAACTGGGTGATTCTCGCCGGTTTCGTGGTCGGCGGCGCATCGCGCGGCCTGGCCGTGGGCTTGATCGTCACCGTGGTCTCGATGTTCTTCACCGACCTCTCGATTCACCATCCCTGGGTGACCATCGGGGTGGTGATCATGACGGCATTGCTGTTTTCCATCGGCGGGTTCATCAACGCCCTGGTGGCGCACAAGTTCGACGACATCTCGATCGTGCCGATCTTCGTGCTGACGCCGCTCACCTACCTGGGCGGGGTGTTCTACTCGATCAACATGCTGCCGAACTTCTGGCAGGGCGTGTCGATGGTCAATCCCATTCTGTACATGGTCAACGCCTTCCGCTACGGCATTCTGGGCGTCTCGGACATCCCGGTCGGCGGGGCGCTGGTGGCCATCGCGGTGTTCATCGTCGTGTTCTTCGCGCTGGGGCTGTGGATGCTCGACCGTGGCAAGGGGATCCGGAGCTGACATGAGCGAACGTGACGAAACCCTGGAGCATGCGCCGCTGGGCCGCGAGTCCGCGTATCCCGAACACTACGACGCCGGCCTGCTGTTTCCCATTCCCCGGCAGGCCAACCGCGCGCCGCTGGGGCTCGATGATGCCGCGCTGCCGTTCGAGGGCGAGGACGAGTGGCACGCCTTCGAGCTTTCCTGGCTCGACGCGAAGGGCAAGCCGATCGTCGCCGTGGCCCGGTTTCGGCTGCCCGCCGACTCGCCCTCGCTGATCGAGTCGAAGTCCTGGAAGCTGTACCTCAACGGCTTCAATCAGACGCGCTTCGACAGCCGCGAGGCGGTGATCGGCACGCTCGAGCGTGACCTGGCCCAGGCGGCGGGCGCGCCGGTAACGGTAGAGCTGTTCGGCGTCGAAGACGAGGCGCTGACTCCGCGCGCGCTGCCCGGCGAGTGCCTGGACGATCTCGACGTGAGCATCGAGCACTACACGCCCACACCTGAGCTGATCGAAGTCGGCGAAGAGATCGTCGACGAAACGCTGCATTCGCACCTGCTCAAGTCCAACTGCCCGGTGACCGGCCAGCCCGACTGGGGCAGCGTGCTGATCCGGTACCGCGGCCCCCGGCTTGCGCGCGAGGCCTTGCTGAAGTACCTGATCTCCTACCGGCAGCATCAGGACTTTCACGAGCACTGCGTCGAGCACCTGTTCGTCGATCTCATGGCGCGGGCCAGGCCGGAGCGGCTGTTGGTCATGGCGCGCTACGTGAGGCGGGGCGGGCTGGATATCAGCCCCTGGCGGGGCACGCCCGGCGAACGGCCGCCCACGCCACTCCGGCTGGCGCGTCAATGAGCGTGCAAACTGACGCCATGCATTGAACACCGGCGGCGTCGGCCGCACATCATTACCCTATTCAGACGGCCAAGGAGATGTTCATGGATGCCATGACCTTACTGCACGAGCGCAGCTCGATGGGGAAACTGGCCGCGCCCGCCCCCGACCGCGATCAATTGGATGCACTGTATCGTGCCGCCTTGCGTGCGCCCGATCACGACGCCCTGACGCCATGGCGGTTCATCGAGTTTTCCGGGGAAGGGCTCGACCGGCTGGGTGAGCTGTATGCCAAGGCCGAACAGCGTCTCAATCCGCACATCGACGACGGCCACCTGGAGGCCGCGCGCAAGAAGCCCAAGCGTGCGCCGATGATCATCGCGGTGATCGCCAAGGTCACGCCCGATCACCCCAAGGTGCCGCGTATCGAGCAGCTGCTTTCCGCCGGTTGCGCGGCGCATGGCATCCTGCTCGCGGCGCAGGCGCAAGGCCTGGGCGCCATGTGGCGCACCGGCCACTACGCCTTCGACCCCACCGTGCGTGAAGGCCTCGGCCTCGCCGAAGACGACGAACTGGTCGGCTTTCTGTATCTCGGCCAGATGGGCGGGCGCCACAAGCCGCTGCCCGAACGCGATCCGAGTGACTTCGTCGAGCGCTGGTCGTGAACGGTACGCCACGCCGCCCGGGGGTGATGCACCCCCGCTTGCCGTTGCCCGAGGCCAGCGACGGAGACGACCTCGAGGGCTTTCTCGCCTGGTTGCGCGAGGCGATCCCGCAGGTCGCGCATTACGGCATTCACTCGCCCGCCTGGGACGCGACGACGCTCCACTGGCAAGTTGCGCTGGACGCCAACCTCAATGACAAGGGCACCGGCTTCGGCGGTGCGCTCGCCGCCGAAACCACGCTGCTCGGCTGGTGCTGGACGACACTTTGGCTGCGTGCCCGGGGCAGGGCGCAAGACGTGGTGATCGCCGAAGGCCAGCAGCGTTTTCTCGCCCCCGTCACCACGGACTATCACATGCAGTGTTTCCCTCTCGAAGCCGACGGCATCGCCCGGCTGGAGGCCTCGCTGGCGGAGAAGGGGCGAGGACGCATCAAGCTCGTTCAGCGCGTCTACTGCGGCGACACCCTCTGCATGGAAGCCCAGGGCAGCTACGCGGTACTCAAGTGATTCCCCGCCGAAAAGGAAAATCGCTTGCAAAACAGCACTTAGCTCGATAGTATGTGCGCCGTTCTGACGGACAAGGCCCAAGGCCATTCGGCGGAACGACAATTTGCGGAGGGGTGTCCGAGTGGTCGAAGGAGCGCGCCTGGAAAGCGCGTAAGTCGAAAGGCTTCGAGGGTTCGAATCCCTCCCCCTCCGCCAAGATTTTTGATTAAGCCGCTGATTTCAGCGGCTTTTTTGTGTCTGCCTTTTGGGAGGGCCATCCCAGGCTATGGGCCTGTTATTCGAGGTATTCGCTCACAGTCGTTTTCAGTTGATCTTTGTGCTGAAAGAGGTCGCTGACGGAATCTATCTCGATGCGGCTTTCTTGTTTGTCGGTGAAGAAGCCTACCCGTTTGACTGACTTCGCGTTGAAGTGGAAGCGGCAGATGGGCTTGCGGTTGTTGTCGTCGAGGAGCACTGCGCAGTAGGACTTCGCATCGCGCATGGTTATACGGCTGACATCGACTTGTTCTGCGAGCAGTGATCGAATGATGTTATAGGCGTCGATTTCTTCTTGGGTAGTGATGATTCCATCATCATCAGGCTCGGGCTCTTGCGACGAACCTTCGGAAGTCGAGGTAGGGTGGGGCGCATCGATATCGTTGCTGGCCAGAGCGCCACGTAGTCGCTGGGCGACTTGCTCTTTGATATAGAGCTTGCCTGCTTCCTTGATGATCGGCGTGAATTCTTCGACCACTTGCCGTGTCTGGCGGCCCTCGTAGATCTTGCCCACTACGAACTTGACGAATTCTTCCGGTGTGTCTCGGAAGACTTCACCAATGGCCTGTTTGGCAAGGTTGGTGTACTTGAGCCGGTTGGCCGTACTGAGAATGGCATCAACATCGAAATTGGGCTTGGTGAATTTCTGAAGCTCGTCGATATCCTGTTCGTTAAAGTCTTCCAGGTTAAAAGTGAAAAAGGGGCGCGTGTCCAGCTTGTTCTCGGAGTCCAGGTCAGAATAGAAGCGGTACTCAAAGCCGTTCGTCAAGATGGCGAATTTGGCATCCGTGCAAGCAAAATAACGATAGAGTTGGTTGTACTGGACGTTGGCGAGATTGGTGCCCAAGGGTTTGCATTCCATGAGAATCGAAATGTTGCCATCTGCACGAATGGCGTAATCGACCTTTTCCCCCTTCTTGGTGCCTACATCCGCCGTGAATTCTGGCACTACCTCTCGGGTATCAAAGGGATCGTATCCAAGCGAGTTGATGAAGGGGAGTACTAAAGCCGTCTTGGTCGCTTCCTCGTTCTTGATGTGTTCGACCTGTTCTTCACCACGACGTGCGATGCCATAAAGCTTCTCGCTCAAGTCCATGATGCCCCCTGTGTTTAGTTTTTGGCTTATAGATAACTTTACATTACGCGAAGTTTCCTGAGTTTACCAAAAGACCAAAGTCAAATGAGAGCCTCGTCCTGTCGGCTCCCATGCTGTCCTATCCAGGCGGCCAAGCCCGGCCGCTGATATAGCCGCGGCAGGAAAGGGTCCATCAGGGGAGAATAGAGACGGTATGATATTGAGGACGCTTAGCGCTCGAGCATCCGGTGTAGCGTGTCGTCACGCCGAATCAACCGGTGGTAGCCGGCCATGAGGATATGCCCGGTCACCAACGCGGAGAGGAACCAGGAAAGTGGCGCATGGAGCTGGCCGAACGTGGCGGCCCAGGACACATCGGCGTCGGTCCAATACGCCGTGCCGAAGACATAGACGCCGTAGCCTGACCCCCAGGTGAATGCCATGCCCGAGAGCGGCATCAGCAACAGCACCAGATACATCAGCGCGTGCCCCCATATCGCCGCCTTTTGCAGTGCGCCACGGTGCTCCGGCCGGTGCCTGAGCTGCGAGATGGCCCACAACGTGCGCATGGCCATCAAGGCGAGAATGCCGACGCCGATGGTCGTGTGCCACTGCACGACAGCCTGACTGTAGACGTTTCCCTCCCACAGGATATTGAAGAACGAGCTGGTCAGCTGAAGGATGACCAGAATCGCGATGAGCCAGTGCAGGCATCGAGTGATGCTGCCGTAGTAGCTGGGTGAGTCACGCAGCATGGCGTCAATCCGGTTTAAATATAATGCTTCATATTCTCATCTTTGGATGCAGATTTCCTCAGCGATGTCTCGCTATATGGCTCGATGGCTTTGCTAGCCAATGGCCTTCACATGGGCCCTCATGCCACGGCCTTGGGTATCGCAGCATTCGCCTATCGTTCACCAGGCCTTCGCTCTGCATCTGGTTGTCTGTTTGTTGAATGGTAACTTATAAGTTACCATTCTTCCATGAGGATCGAGCTCCAAGAATTTCTACGTGATGACGGGGCCAGCCCTTACCAAGAGTGGTTTGAAGGGCTCGATGCTCAGGCCGCGGCGAAGGTGGCCACCGCCGAGTACCGTATGTCGATGGGCAACACATCGAACATCAAGTGGTTCGAGGGGATCGGTGAATATCGCATCGATTGGGGGCCGGGATATCGCATCTATCTGGCTCGTGATGGCGAGCAACTGATCGTTCTGTTCGGCGGCGGTACGAAAAAACGCCAGCAGGCCGATATCGACAATGCCAAGGCGCTACGCGACGAATACAAGCGGCGCAAGCGCCAGGCGAAGCAGGGAGGGAAGTGAAATGGCACTGACCCGTGATTTCAAGGCGACGATTGCCGCGCGCGTCGAACGCGATCCGACGTTTGCGAAAGCCATGTTGGATGAGGCCGTCACGCTGTTTCTCAATGGCGAGCCCGATAGCGCGCGCGCGATGCTCCGCGACCTGGTCAATGCAACCGTGGGGTTCGAGGCACTGGCCAACGAGATTGGCAAGCCCAGCAAGAGCCTGCATCGCATGTTGTCACCGTCGGGCAATCCCGGCATGGACAATCTGTCTGCGATCATCGGTGCGCTCCGTAAGGCGCTGAAGGTTAATCTTGAAGTGCATACTGTCAGCGCGGCGTGATGCTGGCGCTGTACGCGAAAAGTAGCGCACTCGGCGGTGATCTTGCCCAGCAGCAGTGGACACCCCGAGCACATCCGGCGTTAACGGGATAGGGTGTGCAGAAACCAGGGGGTCATTACAGTTCACGCCTTGCGATATTCTGGATGCCCTGTTCTTGGCTATCCTGTTGGCAACATGTCATTGCCTGATGGCTGCGGGGAGAATCCATGCATACGCAAGATATCAACGCCTGGCGGCACGACCATGTCTTCGATCAGGACAGCGTCCGCTCGGGAGAGCGCCGTACGTTGATCGTCGTTCTGCTGACGCTGGTCACCATGTTCATCGAGATATTCGCCGGCATGGTATATGGCTCGATGGCCTTGCTAGCCGATGGTCTTCACATGGGCTCTCACGCCACGGCCCTGGGCATCGCAGCATTCGCCTATGCGTATGCTCGCCGCCATGCGGGCGATCATCGCTTTAGCTTCGGTACCGGCAAGATCAATGCGCTGGGCGGGTTCACCGGAGCGATATTATTGGTGGGGTTTGCGGTTTTCATGGGCATTGAAAGCATCGACCGCTTCTTCAACCCGGTCGCCATCGTGTTCGATAAAGCCATTCTGGTGGCGGGCGTCGGGCTGGTGGTGAATGGCATTTCCGCCTGGATTCTGGGGGCGCACGGGCATGATCATGCGTCCGGTCACGGCGGGCAGGATCACCATCATGAGCATGACCACAACCGACGCGCCGCGTATTTCCACGTGCTAGCGGACGCCTTGACATCCCTGCTGGCAATCTTCGCCTTGCTGGCAGCGAAGTACCTTGGGTGGCAGTGGATGGATCCGATCATGGGCATCGTGGGGGCCATTCTGATCACCCGCTGGTCCTGGGGACTGCTTCGCGATACCGGCCAGGTATTGCTGGACCGCCAAGTGCATGAGCTCGATGAGAAAATTCGAGATATCATTGAAACCGGCACGAGTGACCGGATCAGCGATCTTCATGTCTGGTCGATCGGGCCGGGCCTCTATGCCGGCATTATTGCGATAGTCTCCGATGCGCCAGCAACACCGCATGACTACCGGGATAGGGTACGACAGCGACTGCCCCAGATGGTGCACGTCACATTTGAAGTGGAGCAGTGCGTCGGACATCGCCATCCGCCAGCCGCATGATCCAGCAGAAGCGGCCTCACATCGAGGCCGCTTTCTTTGTCTAATGTCAGCGATCCGCTTATGCTGGATGTCGGGTTGATAGCAAAATGAAGGGTCATACCCACCGATCGATCAACAATCAAGGTCTGCACAAGGAGTCTTCTGCAATGACCGTCAAGAAACCGCTTATCGGTGCCATTTCCGCGGTGGCCTTGGCCACCAGTCTTTCTGCAATGGCCGAGCCGCTCAAGATTGGTGTGCTGGTGCCGCTGACCGGCGACCTGCAAAGCTATGGCGAGCCCGCGCTCAAGGCCGCGCAACTTGCCGCCAAGGAGATCAATGCTGCCGGCGGCGTGATGGGCGAGGACGTTCAGATCGCCAGCGGCGATACCCAGACCTCGCCGCAGCCAGGTGTTGCCGCGGCCCAGAAGCTGGTCAACATCGAAGGCGTCGACGCGATCTTCGGCGCGCTCTCCAGTGGGGTGACCATCCCGGTGGCGCAGAGCGTCTCCAAGCCCGAGCAGATACCGCAGATCAGCAGCGCCTCGACCTCGCCGGTGATTACCTCGCTGGACGATGGCGACTTCCTGTTCCGTACCGTGCCGTCGGATGCCTTCCAGGGCGTGGCGCTCTCCGAAGTGACCCAGGAGAAGGGCTACGACAACGTCAGCATCATCTATATCAACAACGACTACGGCAAAGGGCTCGCCGATGCCTTCACCAAGGCCTACGAGAAAGCCGGTGGCACGGTCTCCGCGTCGGTGGCCTACGAACAGGGTCAGGCGGCCTATCGCGGCGAGCTGCAGCAGGCCGCCAACGACGCCGCCGAGGCGCTGGTGCTGATCGGTTATCCGGAAAACGGCCAGACCATCCTGCGTCAGGCGCTGGAAGGCGGTTTCTTCAGGAACTTCGTGTTCACCGACGGCATGAAGGCCCCTGAGCTGGTCGACAACCTGGGCGCGCAGTATCTCGAGGGCTCGGTGGGCACCGTGCCGCAGGCTCGCGCCGACTCGCCGGGGGCCCAGCACTTCAGCAGCGCCTACGAGAGCGAATACGGCGCGCTGCCGCCCAAGCCCTACCTGGATACCGCCTACGACGCCTTCTATCTGCTCTCGCTGGCAGCCCAGGCGGCCGGTACCACCTACAGCGTGGCGATTCGCGACCAGCTGCGTGCCGTCGCCAATCCGCCGGGCGAGCAGGTCGGTCCGGGCGAATTCGAGAAAGCCGTCAAGCTGCTCGAGGCGGGCAAGGAGATCGATTACCAGGGCGCTGCCGGTTCGGTCAACTTCGACGCCAACGGCGACGTGCCGGGCACCTTCGGCGAGTGGACCTTCAAGGACGGCAAAGTGGTCACCAACCGCATCTTCGAACCCACGATGTAAGCGCGAACAAGCAATCTTTTCAGCAATACCTACGAAACGCCCGGCCCTAGGCCGGGCGTTTCGTTACAGGGTGAAAGTCGTAGAGGGTCGAGGATGCAGGTGTTCAGCGTTTCCTGGCGAGCAGTTTGGGCGGTTTTTCGGGCAGGATGCCCTCGGGCCGAGTGACCAGGATCACCTGTAGCAGCACACCGATCAGCAGTACCCGCAGCGCCGCACCTTGGGTAGCGTACTCGGTGGGCAGCAGCCCGGTGAGCAGCGCGGTGCCCGACCATACGCCCCACACCACGATGGCGCCGAGGATCGCCCCGCGATTGTTGCCGCTGCCGCCGGCGATCAGCATCACCCAGACCAGGAAGGTGCCGTAGAGCGGCATGAACGCCTCGGGACTCAAGAAGCCGAAGAAGTGGGCATAGAGTCCGCCGCCCAGGCCCATGATCGCCGAGCCCAGCACGAAGGCTTGCAGCCGGAAGCCGGCGATCGACTTGCCGGCCGCGGCGGTGGCCGGTTCGTTCTCGCGAATGGCGCGCAACACACGGCCCCAGGGTGAGGCACGGGCGCGCTCGACCAGGAAGTACACCCCGGCGACGAACAGCGCCACGATGACCAGATAGGTGAGTGGGCTATCCAGCACGGTGTCGGCGAACGGCCGGTCGATGCCGGCGATGCCGCGCACGCCGTTGGTCAGCCAGCCTTCGTTCTTGACGAACAGCCGGACCATCTCGGCGATGCCGATCGAGGCGATGGCCAGGTAGTCGGTACGCAGCCGCGCGGTGATCAGGCCGACGACCAGTCCGAGCAGCGTCGAGGCGATGACCGCGCCGGCCAGGCCGACCAGAAACGGCATGCCGAAGCCGCCCAGGTAGGCGGGACTCGACGGCGTAGTGAGAATCGCACTGGTATAGGCGCCGACCGCGAAGAAGCCGGCAATCCCGATGTTGAACTGACCGGTGAACCCCCACTGCATGTTGAGGCCCAGCGCGAGCACGGCGTAGACGCCGGCGAAGGTCAGAAACGAGACGAGGTACGAGGCGAGGCCGGAAAGTTCCATCACACAGTCCCCTTGAAGATGCCCTGCGGACGCAGGATGAGCATGCCGACCATGATCGCGAAGGCCACGGCGGGCTTGTAGGCGGCGGGGATCAGCAGCGTCGACATCTCCATCGACACGCCGATGATCATGCCGCCGGCGATGGCGCCGTAGGGCCGGCCGATGCCGCCGAGAATCGCCGCGGCGAACACCGGCAGCAGGGTGGTCCAGCCCATCACCGGATGCAGGCGCGTGTCGATGCCCAGGAACACGCCCGCGGCGGCCGCCAGGGCGCCGCCGATCACCCAGGTGACCATGATCACGCGCTCGGCGGGAATCCCCGAGACCAGCGCCAGGTCCATGTTGTCGGACATCGCGCGCATCGCCTTGCCCAGCCGGGTGCGCGTCAGGAACAGATGCACGCCGGCGACCAGGGCCAGCGAGATCAGCATGATCCATAGATGATCGGGCTTGAGCCGCATCCCGCCCAGCCAGTCGAGCTGCCAGGGAAACTGGATGCCCGAGGCGTAGGTCTGGTTGTCGGAGCCCCAGATCAATTGCACCAGGCTACGCAGGATCAGCGCCATGCCGAACGAGGCGATCAGCAGGATTACCGGCTGGGTACGACGAATGCGTCGATAGAGCACCTGGTCGATGAATACCGCGATCACCCCCATGCCGACCATCGCCGCAGGCAGCGCCCACCACGAACTCAGGCCGAAGGCCGAGATGAAGGACAGGCCGAGGTAGGCGCCGAGGGTCATGAAGTCGCCATGCGCGAAGTGCGCGAAGCGCAGGATGCCGAAGATCATCGACACGCCGATGGCACCCATGGTCAGCACGCTGCCCAGGACCAGGCCGTAGATCAGCAGTTGCAGGATATCGGTCATGGTTCAGCCCCCCAGGAACATTTCGGCGACTTCCGGATCGGCCAGGAGGTTGGGACCGGTGTCTTCGTGACGGTTACTGCCGGTGGCCAGCACGTAGCCCCGGCTGGCGATGGCCAGTGCCTGCTTGGCGTTCTGCTCGACCATCAGCACGCCGATGCCCTGGGCGTTGATCTCCTTGATGCGCTCGAAGGTCTCGTCGATCAGCAGCGGCGAGAGGCCGGCGGTGGGTTCGTCGAGCATCAATAGCTGCGGGTCGATCATCAGCGCGCGGCCCATGGCGACCATCTGGCGTTCGCCGCCGGACATCAGCCCGGCCTGCTGACGCCGCCGCTCGGCGAGCTTGGGAAACAACGTATAGACCTTGTCGAGACGCTGGGACAGGTCGCCCTTCATCAGGTAAGCGCCCATCTCGAGGTTCTCGCGCACCGTCAACGACGGAAAGACGTTTTTCTCCTGGGGCACATAGGCGATGCCGTGGCGGACCATCTGTTCGGGCTTGGCGTTGGTGATCGCCTCGCCGCGGTAGCGGACCTCGCCCTCGCGGATGCGCAGCAGGCCGAACACCGCTTTCATGGCGGTGGACTTGCCGGCGCCGTTGGGGCCGACGATGACCACGATCTCGTCGCTTTCTACGCGCAGGTGGGTGCCTTGAAGGATGTCGGCGCCGCCATAGCCGCCATAGAGGCCCTTGGCTTCGAGCAGGCTGCTCATGAGGACGCTCCTTCATCCGTTGAGTGCTGGCGAGGTGTTTCTTCGCCCATCCGGCCGCTGGCGCCACCGCCCAGATAGGCCTCGCGGACCTCTTCGTTCTGGCGCAGCGTCTCCATCGAGCCGGAGGCGATCAGCTCGCCGTTGGCCATCACATGGACCGGGTCGCACAGCGCCGAGATCAAATCCATGTCGTGTTCGATGACGCAGAAGGTGTAGCCGCGTTCGCGGTTGAGCCGCAGGATCGCCTCGCGGATCTTGCCGAGCAGGGTACGGTTGACGCCGGCGCCGGGCTCGTCGAGCAGGACCATCTTGGCGTCGGTCATCATCGTGCGGCCCAGATCGAGCAGCTTCTTTTGCCCACCCGAGAGGTTGCCGGCCAGCTCGTCGGCGACGTGGGTGATCTCGAGAAACGCGAGCACGTCGTCGACGCGCTCCAGCACCTCGCCGTCCTGCTGCCTGACCTTGCCCCAGCGCAGCCAGGTCTTGAACAGGTTCTCGCCGCTCTGACCCGGCGGCACCACCATCAGATTCTCGCGCACCGTCATGCGCGAGAACTCATGCGGGATCTGGAAGGTGCGTACCAGGCCACGGTGAAACAGCTTGTGCGGCGGCAGGCCGGTGATGTCCTGGTCGTCGAGCAGCACATGGCCGCTGGACGGGGGGAAGAGTCCGGCGACGATATTGAACAGCGTACTCTTGCCGGCCCCGTTGGGCCCGATCAAGCCGGTGATACTGCCCTGCGCCACCTCGAAGGAAACGCCCCGTACCGCCTGTAGACCGCCGAACGCCTTGGAGACGTTGTCGATTCGAATCAAGGAAGAATGCCTCGTAAGCGTTTTGTTGTGGTTGTGTGCGCGCGGACATTAGCGGGAGATGGTCGTGTCTCACCCGCCTTGACCGGCAACGCTTTTCACGGATCGATAGTGCGACGCACGAGGGCGTCGATCAAATCATCACGCAATGACGTTTGTCACGCAGTGATACAATCGAGTCTATCAGGCCGTCGATGGCGACGTCATGCCTGCATGGCGACTTCGGGAATGACGGTTGAATCGAGAGTATCCGGTGAGACATATGAGGTCAGTGCCGGATGATCAGGGCTTACTTTCTGTCGTTTGGTAATGAAGAGAAAGATCATTTTTATTTTATGTGTTCCACATGAACTATAAAGAAGCGATATTTTAAGAATATCCGAACATGATCCAGTCGTCTCTTGAGTATGCTTGCCAGTGTAATTGAGGGGCATTTAATGCCTCGCCTTTGAGGGGAGCGATACCGATGTCTCTTCAAGGTTCAGTCAACGACATAGAGGTTTCTCTTTGATCACCGATGCCCGTTCGAAGTGTGAATGACGCCTAAAGGAGAAAGTTCATGAAAATCGCCATCGTGGGGGCCGGTGCGGTCGGCTGTTACTACGGCGCCATGCTGGCGCTGGCCGGGCATCAGGTCGTGCTGGTGGGACGTGCCGCCTTCGTCGAGGCGGTGTCCCGCAACGGCCTGATCCTGGAGAAGCACGGCGAGCGCCGGGTCGCCTCGGTGGAGGCCAGCAGTGACCCGGCAGCGATCGCCGGGGCCGAGCTGGCGATGGTCTGCGTGAAGTCCGGCGACACCGAGCGCGCCGGGCGGGAGATGGCGCCGCATCTAAGCCCGTCCTGCATCGTGCTCAGCCTGCAGAACGGCGTCTCCAATGCCGCAACACTGGAGACCCTTCTCGGCCGGCGGGTGATGCCGGTGGTGGTCTACGTGGCCAGTCGCATGAACGGGGCCGGCGTGGTACGCCACGAAGGGCGCGGGGAGCTGGCGCTGTCCGGAGAGCGGGCGCACGAGGTGGCGGGGGTTCTCAACGCGGCCGGCGTCGAGACCCAGATCGGCGAAGACCCCATGGCGTCGCTGTGGGCCAAGCTGGTGGTGAACTGCGCCATCAATCCGCTCTCGGCGATCACCCGCCTGCCCTACGGCAAGATGGTAGGGCAGGACGGCATGCCGCAACTGATGGAAGAGATCGCCGGCGAGGCGATCGCCGTCGCCCGGGCGGAGGGCGTCGCCGTGCCGGACGGGGTGTTCGAGACCCTTCGCGCCATTCCCTCATCGATGGCCGAGCAGTACTCGTCGACGGCCCAGGACCTGGTGAACGGCAAGCCCACGGAGATCGATTTCCTCAACGGGGAGATCGTCGCGCGTGCCGCCCGGCATGATATCGCCGTCCCCCTCAACCGCACCCTGACGCTGCTGGTCAAGAGTGCGGAGCGGTTCGGTGTCAACGACCTGACAGTCCACGTGGAACGATGACGCCACAGCATTTTCTGTCTCTAGAACGCTTCCCAGTCATCACTCTCGCTGGGTACCGGTGACTTGGTTTTGGCGCTGCGTACCGGTGTCGAGTCTCCTGCTGGCTGCGAAGCAGACGCACGGGAGGTCGCCGATCCTTCGTCCTCGCCGAGCACAAAGCCGTTGATCAACTGGCTCAGACGCTGGGCATGTGCGCGCATGGCATCGGCGCTGGCGGAGCTATGCTGGACCATGGCGGCGTTTTGCTGGGTCATGGTGTCCATTTCCGTCACCGCGACATTGACTTGGCTGATGCCGCTGCTTTGCTCCCGTGCGCCCGCGCTGATCTCACCGATCACATCGGTGACGCGGGCTACGCTGGTGACGATCTCCTGCATGGTCTCGCCCGCATTGCGTACCAGTTCGGTGCCCGAGCGGGTGTACGTCACGGAGGTGTCGATCAACTCACGTATCTCGCGTGAGGCCTCGCTGGAGCGGCTGGCGAGCGTGCGGACTTCTTCTGCAACCACGGCGAAGCCGCGACCGTGCTCGCCGGCGCGGGCCGCTTCCACCGAGGCATTGAGGGCCAGGATATTGGTCTGGAAGGCGATCGAGTCGATCATGGTGATGATCTCGCCGATCTTGGCTGCCGAGGCGTTGATGTCGTTCATGGTGCGCTCGACCTGGCTCATCGAGGCTTCGCCGCGACGCGCCACGTCGGCCGTGGACTGGGCCAGTTGATTGGCTTGCTGGGCCGATTCGGCGCTATGCGTGACGGTGGAGGTGATCTCTTCCATCGAGGCCGAGGTTTCCTGCAGGTTGGCGGCAGCCTGGTCGGTGCGTGTTGCCAATTCTTCGCTACTGCGGGCAATCTCCTCCGAGGAGTGAGAGACCTGTGCGGTACTGGCGCGCACCTCGCGCAGGGTCTCTTGCATGCGTGCCACGAAGGCATTGAATTGGGTTGCCAGTTCGCCGACCTCGTCGCGACTTTCGATCTCGAGTCGCCGGGTCAGGTCGCCCTTGCCTTGGGCGATGTCCTGCATGGCATGGGCGGTGCGACGGATGGGTTGAATGGTGCGTCGGGTGAGCCAGTAGGCGATGAGCGCCACGATGGCGAAGATGGCGCCACCGATCAGTACGGTAGCGATCAGGACTCTACGCAGTTTGGTTGCTTGAGCAGCCTCGACAGTGGCCATGGCCTCGTCGATACCGGTGACATAAGTGCCGGCGCCCAGCATCCAGTTCCACTTGTCGATCCCGGTGGCGTAGGAATACTTGGTTTCGATTTCGCCGCTGTCCGGATGCGGCCAGGCGTACTGATAATGACCGCCACCTTGCTTGGCGAGCTCGATCATGTCGCGAATCAGCAGATTGCCATGTTTGTCCTGAGTCTCGATGGCGTTCTTGCCGATGCTATCCGGCTTTAGCGGCTGCACCAGCGTGGTCCCCTGGTAGTCGTAGACGAAGACGTAGTTGCTGCCATCGAAGCGCATGCTGCTGAGGATCTCCTTGGCGCGAGCCTTGGCGTCGGCATCGTCCGGGCCAGCCTCGGCGACGATCGGTGCAATGGCAGACTTGGCAGTCTCGATAACGTTCTGCACGGCGGCCTTGCGCGATTCGACCAACATGTCGCGTTGCTCGGCCAGGGCAGTGCGCGATGCCTGGACGAGATCGTAGGCGACCACCCCGATCAGCGTTATCGTCGTCAGCAACAGTGGAACGAGTACCAGCAGCAGGACCTTGCCCTGCAGGCTTGGCGAACTACCGCGGTGTGCCCCGTGTTGTGTCGTGGCCATCCAGACGACCTCCTGTGCTCAGCGTGAATGCGTCATGTCATTGTCATATCGGCATATCAGAGAGCGTCTGGATGCGACTTTGGTTAACCCCTGCGTCTGCGTTTTCGCGTCAGGTGCGTCTCGAGGCCAGGAGCTTGATGATCACGGCCTGCAGGACCAACCCGATAGCCAGCAAGATATAGGGGGACGCGATGATGATCGTCCCCAGATAGAGCAGGGCGCTGACGGAAGCCGGCACGAGCGCATAGGGGATTTGGGTTTTGACGTGTGCAACATGGTCGGAGCCGGAAAAGATCGAGGCCATCACGGTCGTGTCCGAGATGGGGGAGCAGTGATCGCCGAAGATCGAGCCGGAGAAGATAGCGCCGATCGCCATGCTCACGAGCGTCATGTCGCCAAGGTTGTAAGCGAGCGGAACGCCAATCGGCGTCAGAATCGCCATGGCGCCCCAGGAGCTCCCGGTGGAGAACGAGATCACCATGGCAATGGCGAAAATGATGATTGGCAGTAGCGTGGGCGATAGCCAGCCCTTCGTGGCTTCTATGACATGATCGCCGGTCTCTAGCGCGCCGGTGACGGTGCCGATCGACCAGGCCAAGACCATGATGACCAGTGCCGGCAGCATGGTCTTGAAGCCAGCCAATAGGGTGTTTTCACAGGCTTCCAAAGACTGGCGCTGGAGTAACGCCATGACGATTCCGGCGACGACCATCGCGAAGGCTGCCCAGCTGAGTGAGACACTGACCTTGGTATCCGCAATCGCTTCCATGAGCGGTTTGCCTTCACTGCCACCCCCCGTGTACCAGAGGGCCCAGCATGCGACGCCAATGAGAACCACGAGCGGGACCAAGAAGTTCCAGATACGGCCCCTGCCTTCGGGAACCTCTCCCAAGTCTCCTTCGACGCTGGAAAGCGGGTTATCGCCGGGAGCAACGAGCTCTCCGGTTTCTTGCGCCCGGTGCTCGGCTTTTTTCATGGTACCGAAGTCGCCCATGACGATGATCATGGGCACCGATGCCAGGCAAAGCAGGGCATAAAAATTCCAGGGTATCGACTGCAGGAAGGCCCAATAGGGCTGTTCGCCGCTCAAGCTGAGCACGGCGAACGCGCCGGCGATGAGCGAGACCTGATAACCGATCCAGTCAGAGACCGGGCCCAAGGTTGCCATTGGCGCAGACGTGGCGTCGATGGTCCAGGCCAGCTTCTCCCTGGAGACGTTATGCTTGGCGGTCAGGTCGCGTGAGGCATTCCCCACGATGACCGAATTGACGTAGTCATTGAAGAAGATGACGACGCCGAGCATCCATGTCAGGAGCAAGGACCCTCTCGAGGAAGAGACCTTGCGCGACAGCCACTTGGCCAAGGCCTGCGAACCACCGGTGCTATGCATGAAGGCAGCACCGGCGCCGAGCAAGGAGACCAGCACCAGAAAGCGGGCATTCCATTCATCCGTCATCACTTTCGCAAACCAGTCGAATGTCTGTGCGACAGCTGCGAGAGGATTGCCAGCGATGATCCAGGCACCCAGGAAAATGCTCAGGAAAAGTGAAATATTGACTCGCCGCGTAAGCAGCGCGAGCACGACCGCGGCGATCGGGGGGACGAGCGATATGAGAGCATCCATGCGACTGCTCCTTTGTTGTTGGCCGGTGCCTGGTCGAACCGGGTTGGCCAATAGGCCGACGCCCAGTCCATGTTCCTTTTTTTATCCCTTTCCGTTCTAGCAGTACTCTCGGAATGCCGTCGAGCCTTCTTTAGATCGATGGGTTTGCCCCAGGCTGCCCGTCGCGCGGCATCATGCCTGCACTCGAAAGACGACGCGATCAAGTCTGTGCTTCACGGACTGTGCAGGCACGGGGTTCAATATTCCGTGCATGCAGACTCTGAATGCACATACCTTGGCTAACAGACTTCTCAGGTATTGCGCTCAGCGTCATGCGGCTTATCGGTCATGCAGGTGGGTGACCAACGCCTCGGCAAAGGTGTCGGTGGTCCCGGTGCCGCCCATGTCTGGTGTCACTCGATCACGCGCCGTTTCTAGCACCGTCCGGATCGTTCGACGAATTCGGGTGCCTTTTTCCACCATGCCCAGGTGATCGAGCATATCCGCGGCGGCCAATAGCAGGGCACAGGGGTTGGCGAGCTTTTGCCCGGCGATATCCGGTGCCGAGCCATGCACCGCCTCGAAAATAGCGGCTTCGGTACCAATGTTCGCGCCCGGTGCCAGCCCCAGCCCGCCGATCAGCCCGGCACAGAGGTCCGAGAGGATGTCACCAAACAGGTTGGTCGTGACGATAACGTCGAACTGATGGGGGTTCATCACCAGTTGCATACAGGCGTTATCGACGATCATTTCCTGGAACTCGATGTCCGGATATTCTTTCGCTACCTCACGGGCGACATCGAGGAACAGTCCGGAGCTGGTCTTGATGATGTTGGCCTTGTGAACGGCCGTGACTTTCTTTCGATTGCGTTGATGTGCCAGTTCGAAAGCATGGCGCACGATGCGCGCCGATCCCTGGCGAGTCACGCGGATGCTGGAAACTGCCGTCTCCCCATCCTCGCTGAGGCTCTGCCCTTCGGAGAGGTATGCCCCCTCGGTATTCTCGCGCACCGTGATCAGATCAATGTTGTCATAGCGCGAGCGAGTACCGGGAAAGCTGATCGCAGGGCGAACATTGGCATAAAGATCGAATTCACGGCGCAACTGCACATTCAGGGACGCTATCCCGCTACCGATGGGCGTCGTCAAGGGGCCTTTCAGGGCGATGCGGTGCTTTCTTATCGCGGCGATCGTGTCAGCGGGCATCGGCTGTCCATGCTTTTCCTGCGCAGTCAGCCCGGCATCCACAAACTCATATTGCAGGCCACAGTCCAGTGCATCCAGGACGCTGAGTGTGGCCTCCATGATTTCGGGGCCTATGCCATCACCCTTCAGTACTGCAATCGTCTGACTCATTGTCATGCCTCAGTAGGTGTTGCGATGCATGTCGTTTCGCTGGTGATACCAACGTAGCGCGACGGTTGTGGCCGACGGCAAGTCGCTACAGTAGATCAGCATTCCAGCGATTTTTCGAATACCTGCACGGCGCAGCTTGACGATAATGCGTGACGGCAAGCCTACCAGGATCAGTGCCACTCCTTCGCGATGCATTTCGTCGATCAATGACTGAAGGGCGACGATGGCCGTGCCATCCATGCTGGGCACCTTGCGCATGTCGATCACTACGGTCTGGACGTGACGATCCACCCGATGCAGGGATGTAAGGGCTTTCTCGGCCACGCCGAAGAACAAAGGACCATTGATTTCGTACACCGCTATTTCTGAAGGCAGCCCGGTGACGGCAGGGTGCTGGTCGGTCTCGAGGCGATCGGTGGTGGTCAGCAAGGCCATGCGTCGGATAAAAAGCGCTGCGGCCAGCCCCATGCCAACGGCGACGGCCAACACCATGTCAAACACCACGGTCAGGCCGAAGCAAGTGACGAGAATGGCGACGTCGCCAGGCGGTGCCGAGCGCAGGGTGTGCAGAAAATGACGCGCTTCGCTCATGTTCCAGGCAATGATGAACAGCAGCGCTGCCAGGGCGGTCATGGGAACGAGGCCCAGCAATTCAGCCAGCGCGATGACGGCCAACAGCACCACGACGGAGTGCACCACCGCCGCGACAGGGGAGCGTGCGCCGCTGCGGATGTTGGTCGCCGTCCGAGCAATAGCCGCCGTGGCCGTGATGCCACCAAAGAGTGGCGCAACGATGTTGCCCAGCCCTTGACCAATCAGCTCGGCGTTGGGGTCATGCTTGGTCTTGGTCAGTCCATCCGATACCACTGCGCATAGCAGTGATTCGATGGCGCCGAGCATGGCGATGGCGAAGGCGGGCCCCAGCAGTGCACGAATCAGTTCGAAATTCAGCTCCAAGGGGGCGCCATTGGGCCCTGGTAGCAACCAGGGTACCGTGAAGGAAGGCGCTATCGGGGGAATCCCCGTCCCCGTTTCGCCATTGGCCTCCCAGGTAAAGCGCGAGGCAATCGTCTCGACGGCCGGTGCGCCAGGGCTCCCGAACCACTGATTGGCCACGTACGCCACGATAGCACCGACGACCAGCCCGACAAGAGGCGCGGGAATGGGCACATGCAAGCGTGGCCATAGCAACATGACCGTCAGAGTAAATGCCCCAATGGCGAACTCGAGAGGGTCGAGCGTGGGCAGTGAGGTGACGATCCGCCCCATGTTTTCCACGAAATGCTCGCCGAGCTGCCCGACGCTCAGTCCCAGGAAATCGGGAATCTGCAGTCCTGCGATGACCACGGCAATCCCCGCCGTGAAGCCTAGCACCACAGGGTAAGGCACGAACTCGATCAGGCGGCCCATTCGGGTAATCCCCAGGGCTACCAGAATGATGCCGGCCATCATCGAGGCGATGAGCAATCCGCCGAGACCGTATTGCTGGACAATCGGAAACAGGATAACGACGAAGGCGGCGGTCGGGCCTGACACATTGAAACGCGAGCCGCCGGTCAACGCGATGATGGCCCCGGCCACAATGGCTGTGTAAAGACCGTGCTGAGGGGGAACGCCCGTCGCGATCGCCAAGGCCATCGAGAGTGGCACGGCCACGGTGCCGATGGTAAGGCCAGCCATCACATCTTTGCGCAAATCGGTGAGGCCGTAGCCACCCCGCCATGCTGCGCGAAGCCCTGAAGAGAGGCTGGGCAAGTCAACGGAAACCCTTTGGCGTGACATACGGTAGCCTTCGCTGCAATGCCCCTCGTCATGAGGCGTGGATCGGAGCATTTGGAATGGAGGATAAAAACTATGTTAATGACATTAACATGTAGTTATAATTAAGTGCAAATGTAGGCGCGCCATGGATCAAGGCTGGAGACAAGGCGTTGCGACATGAAAGCAATGACATTAACATTAAATGTTAATGTCAAAAGGGAAATGCTCATGGAAAAGAAAACGGCTCGCCTCACGTTGCTGATAGATCCACAAAAGAAACGCGCCTTCGAGGAGTTATGTGCTTTGCAGGATTTGACGCCGTCGCAAGTCGTGCGACAGTTGATACGGGACTATCTACATAAGCATGGCGTGGAGTACGGCTCGCAGCCACAGGAGGATGAACACCCCCCCTCGACCTGATGCCCGGATTTCCAGGCAGGGGCACGGTCGTCCACCGTCACACCGGATCTGTGGTTGAAGATCCATGTCATGACATCAGGCAGTAGCATTTCATCTATCCCCTTCAACGGACACTGCAATGCACAATCTATGGATCCCTTTTGTCGCCATTCTGATCGTGGGCGGCTTGATCTTCGGCGGCCAGGCGTATTCCGAGGCACAGCGAGATGCCCACGTCGCCGCGACCATCGCTGAACGCCGCCAAAGTCAGGCGCCCGCCGAAATGTCACACGTGATTCGCGTCGACAAGGGCTATGGGATATGCGGTGACTACACGCTTGCCAATGGCGGGTCCGGTTCCTTCTATTACAACAGTGCCACCAAGCGCTTGGCGTTGGGCGTCAATGCTCCGTTGTATCGCGACAACTGTGCGGGCGTTGCTGACTCTTGAGCGCTCGCTGAGAATGCTGGCAAGCCCGTCGCATCCCATCTGTACCTTGCTTTATCGGTTGCGTTAAAACCGCCGTCTTGAAAGCCGTTCTCTTGCTAAGCTGTGTCTCTGTCGCCCCGGTCACCGATCGGTTGTGTGTTTTTGCAGAAAAGGAGTCTCCCATGCCGACTGTGTTGTCTCTTCTCGAGGAGGTCGCGTCGCCGACCATTGGGTTAGGCTGCATGAACCTGTCCCATGGCTACGGATCGCCGGTGCCGGAAGCCGAGGGTGTGCGAGCGTTGCAGGCGGCGTTCGAGATGGGCTATCGGCATTTCGATACCGCGACTCTCTACGGCGCGACCGCCAATGAATCACTGGTGGGCAAGGCGCTCGAAGGACGGCGCAATCAGTTGTTGCTGGCCAGCAAGTGCGGCATGGCGATCGACCCGGCGCTGGGCCGCAAGGTGATCGACGGCCGCCCCGAGACACTGCGCCGTCAGTGCGAGGCGAGCCTGCAGCGTCTACGGACCGACCGGCTGGATCTTTATTACCTGCATCGCATGGATCGCCAGGTCCCCATCGAGGAAAGCGTCGGGGCGCTGGGACGACTGGTCGAGGAGGGCAAGCTGCGTGCCGTGGGGCTGTCCGAGGTCTCCGCCGAGACGCTGCGTCGTGCCCATGCCGAGTGCCCGGTAGCGGCGGTGCAGTCGGAATATTCGCTATGGACGCGTAATCCCGAGATCGCCCTGCTCGCGGCGTGTCGCGAGCTGGGCACCACGCTGGTAGCGTTCAGCCCGTTGGGGCGCGGGTTCCTGGCCGGCGCGGTCACGGATCCGACGGACCTGGAAGAAAGCGATATGCGGCGCGGCATGCCGCGTTTCAGTGCCGAACATTACCCGCATAACCAGCGCTTGCTGACGGATTTCATTGCCCTTGCAGAGACACTTTCGATGACCCCGGGGCAACTGGCGCTGGCGTGGGTGATGGCGCAGGGAGCCGACATCGTACCCATTCCCGGCACGCGCGATGTCGCGCACATGCGCGAGAACCTGGCGGCGGAAGCGCTGCAACTGGACGACGCGTCGCTTGCCCAGCTGAATGCGATGATGACGCCCGATCAAGTGCGCGGCGGACGCTACAGCGAGGCGCAACAGGCGGATATCGATACCGAGGAATTCGCCTGACGGGGGGCATCCATGGCGTGCCGCGTTTCGCGCACAGGGTGTGTCGGTGATCTCTGACAGGCAAATGACCGAGCAGGCTCTAGGATGAAAATGCGGCGAAGGAGGCGCCGTGCCAACTCCCGGCCAGGATGGCCGGGGTTTCGGTTTCTCTCCCGAGTGCCGCCTCTTTGCGTTGCTTGCTGGTCATGTCGCCGACGCCGTCGGCGGCGCTTTTTCATCACGCCGTTTCTTCCATTTCGCGGGCCAGGCGCCGGCTGACATCGCTGGGCGAGCCGGTACGCCGGGCGAGCATGTCGTAGGCCACGGGCACCACCAGCAGCGTGAACAGTGTCGCGGCGGCCACACCGCTGAAAATGACCGTGCCGATGACCAGACGCGTCTCGGCACCGGGACCGCTGGCGAAGATCAGTGGCACGGCACCGGCCATGGTGGTGAAGGCGGTCATCAGGATCGGACGCAAACGCGTCACCGAGGCGTCGATCAGGGCATCGCGGAAGACGCGGCCTTCATCGCGTAGCTGGTTGGCGAATTCGACGATGAGGATGCCGTTCTTGGCGGCCAGCCCCACCAGCATCACCATGCCGACCTGACTGTAGATGTTCAGCGATTGGCCGGTCAGCCACAGGCCGAGCAGGGCGCCGCTGATCGCCAGGGGCACGGTGAGCATGATGACCAATGGATGCACGAAGCTCTCGAACTGCGCCGCGAGCACCAGAAAGACCACCAACAGGCCCATGAGCATCAGGAACGCGGTGGCGCCGCTGGCTTCCTGATAGTCCCGGGAGGGGCCCTTGTAATCGATCATGGCGTCGGCGGGCAGTTCCTCGTCGGCAAGGGTGTTGAGATAATCCAGTGCCTCGCCAATGGAGGTGCCATCCGCGAGGTTGGCTTCCAGCGTGATCGCGCGGACGCGATTGAAGCGGTTGAGCTCGCTGGCGTCGGCATAGTTGCTGAGCGTGACCAGGCTGGCCAATGGAATCAGTTCGCCGCTGCGCGCGGAGCGCACCTGAACGTTGTTCAGAGCACTGGGGCTACGCTGCGTGTCGCGTTCTCCTTCCAGGATGACGTCGTATTCTTCGCCGTCATCCACATAGCTGGTGACGCTGCGTCCGCCGAATAGCGTCTGCAGGGTGCGGCCGATGGTCGTGACGGTCACCCCCAAGGCGGCGGCCCGCTGGTAG
The DNA here is from genome assembly GCF_004364315.1 of Chromohalobacter marismortui. GTDB lineage: Bacteria > Pseudomonadota > Gammaproteobacteria > Pseudomonadales > Halomonadaceae > Chromohalobacter > Chromohalobacter marismortui. Next base: position 299,570 of record NZ_SOBR01000001.1, read on the forward strand.
TCGATCTCGATACGCAGCTGCGGTTGGGTTTCCTTGTAATCGCTCTCGACGTCGGTCAGCCCCGAGTCGTCCTCACTGATGCGTTCGAGCAAGCGGTCGCGCCAGGTGACCAGCGAGTCGTAGGTACCGCCGCCGATCACGAACTGCACCGGTTTTTGAATGCTCCCGCCGAAGCCTTGCCGCATCACCGGGAAGGCCTGGACGCCGGGTAGATCTTCGAGGCGTTGGCGTACATCGGCCATGATCGCCCAGGCCGAACGCCGCTTGCCCCAGTCGGCGAGACTGACGATCACCATGCCGTCGTTGAAGTTCTCGATGTTGCCGTAGCCGCGCGGCGCGCGCACCGAGATGTTGCGGATCTCGCCCTCGTCGACCAGGGGCAACAGGCGGGCCTCGATTTCGTCCATGTAATCCTGCATGTAGTCGAAGGTGGCGCCTTGTGGGCCGTTGACGAGGATGAAGAAGTTGCCGCGATCTTCCTTCGGGGTATATTCGTTGGGCAGCTCGGTGAACAGCCAGGCGGTGGCGCCGAGCAGCGCGACGAACACGATCAGGCATAGCCAGCGCACGCGCAGCAGCATGAAGAGCACATGGCGATAGAGACGTTGAGTGGCGTCGAGCAGGGTATGCACGGCACGACTGATGCGGCTTTCGTGCATGCGCGGGTCGAGCACCTTGGAGCACATCATTGGCGCCAGCGAGAGCGCCAGCAGGCACGAGATCGCCACGGCGGCGGCCAGGGTCAGCGCGAATTCGGAAAATAGACGGCCGATGTCGCCGCGTAGAAAGCTCAACGGCACGAACACCGCGATCAGCACCAGAGTGGTGGCGATGACGGCGAAACCGATCTGGCGTGTACCGCGAAACGCGGCCACCAACGGCGTCTCGCCGTAGAACTGCATGCGCCGATGGACGTTTTCGAGCACCACGATGGCATCGTCGACGACCAGGCCGATCGCCAGCACCAGCGCCAGCAGCGTGAGCAGATTGAGCGTGAAGCCGAAGGCGTTCAGGGCGATGAAGGTGCCGATGATCGAGATCGGAACGGTGACCGCCGGCACCAGGGTCGTGCGCACGTTACCCAGGAACAGGAAGATCACCACGACGACCAGCCCCATGGCGATGAACAGCGTGGTCACGACTTCCTTCAAGGCGCCGGAGACGAACACCGAGGAGTCGAAGTTGAGTCGCAACTGCATACCGTCGGGCAGTGTCGATTGCAGGCGTTCCATTTCCGCCTTGACGCCTTGGGACACCTCCAGAATGTTGGCGGTGGACTGTTTCATGATCCCCAGGCCCACCATCGGGATGCCGTTGCCGCGAAACAGCGAACGTTCTTCCACCGAGCCGACCTCGACACGGGCCACATCGCTGAGCCGTGTCAGATAGCCGTTGCTGCCCTGATCGATGACCAGGTCCCGGAAGTCGCTGGCGGTTTCGAAGTTTCGCGGCAGCCGCAAGGTGAATTGCCGTGAGTCGGATTCCAGAAAACCGGCGGGCAACTCCACGTTCTCGGTGCGCAGGGCGTCTTCCACGTCGGTGACGGTAAGTCCGCGAGCGGCCAGAGCGTCGCGTTTCAGCCACACGCGCATGGCATATTCCTTGCCACCGCCGACACGCACGCGTGACACCCCGGTCTGGGTGGAGAAACGGTCCACCAGGTAGCGATTGGCGTAATCGGTCAGTTCGGGCACCGTGTAACCTTCCGCCGTGAGGCTCAGCCACATGATGACATCGTCGCTGCTATCGGCCTTTTCCACCTCCGGAGGCTCGGCTTCCTCGGGGAGATTATCGCTCACCCCGGAGACGCGGTCGCGAATGTCGTTGGCGGCCGCCTCGATGTTGCGATCGAGACTGAAGGTGATGTCGATTTCCGATTCGCCGTCGCTGCTGGTCGACTCGATGAGTTCGATGCCTTCGATGCCGGCGATGCGGTCCTCGATCACTTGGGTAATGCGGGTTTCCACGACATTGGCCGACGCGCCCGGGTAGTTCGTTTCGACGCTGATCACCGGCGGGTCGATGGCGGGATATTCCTGCACCGGCAGACGCTCGAGCGCGAGGATGCCGAAGACGATCACGAGCAGAGCGAACACGGTCGCCAGTACTGGACGCGTTATAGCGGTATCGGACAGGCGCATCAGTTGCCTTCTCCGTCACGTGCGTCGCCATCACGCGCGTCCTTGAGAATCTCGCTGATCTCGCGACTGCCATCGTCGAGCGCCAGAATGTCCACGTGTTCGCCGTCACGTACCTTGGTGGTGCCATGGGTCACCACCCAATCGCCTGCGTTCAACCCGCTGAGGATCTCGACTTCTCCGGCGCGGCGTGCGCCGATTTCCACCTGACGGCGCTGGATTTGGTTGTCTGCGTCACGCGCAATGCGCATCACGTACTGGCGTTCACCACTAGGAACGAGAACGGACTCGGGGACCACCAGCGTCTCACGAAGGCGTCGCTCCAGCGTCACGACCATCAGCATGCCGGGGCGCAGCAAGCGCTCGGGATTGGGCAACTGGGCGCGCACGCTGACGCTGCGCGACACGGGGTCGATACGTGTGCCGATGCTGGTGACCTCGCCACGGAAGACCTGGTCTGGGTAACTGGGCGTGGTGGCGCGTAGCGCCATGCCGGGCTTGAGGGCATCCAGAAACGTCGCCGGGACGGTAAAGTCGAGCTTCATGGAGTCGATCTTGTCGAGCGTGATCAGCTCGGTACCCGGCGTGACCAGGGCGCCGACACTGACATCACGCTGGCCCACGGTACCGGCGAACGGGGCGCGCAGCCGGTGGTCGGCGAGACGCGCTTGTATCGCATCGATCTGGGCGTTGACCTGCGCTAGCCGGGCCTTGGCATCTTCGACGTCGGCGCGGATGCCGACGTTGCGCTCCAGGAGTTGCTGGGCGCGGCGAACGGCGTTTTTGCGCTCCTGTCGCAAGGCCTGGGCGGCACGCAGCTCGGCCTGTTCCGCGCTATCGTCGAGACGTATCAGCAGGTCGCCTTCTGCGACGCGTTGGCTGTCGGTGAAGCTGATATCGGCGATGGTTTCAGTCACCGTGGCGGAAAGCGTCACACTCTCGTCGGCACGTAGCGTCCCCAGCGCTTCCAGCGGGTCGCGCCATTGCGCGGTTGCAACGGGCGCGGCGATGACCGAGGTGCGTGAGTCAGTGTTCTGTGCGTTGGCGTTACCCGTCACCGAGAGGCCAGCCATCGAGAGGCCAGCCATCGAGAGGCCAAGCAGCGCCACTCCCAGACGATGCCGTCCGCGGGCGGCCACGGCGAGAAGAGAAGGTACGGGCATAATGTCTCGTTATTGTCTCGGTGTAATGATGTCCGCAGGCGCCAGCGTCCGTATGACGCTTGGCGTGTTTACGGCGCAGGAGACGTCGCACTGGAATGTCTCTGAATGTCGCACGTTGTATCCGACACGGGCGCTGGATAAAAGTGCGCATTGCCTAGAGGCTCATGATGCACGCTTTTTCCACGTTTGGGGTCAATCAGGCTCGGCTTGTATTCAACGCGGGTACGGTCATGCGTTACATGCTCGTCGCTGTGTCGCATAACGCTTAGAATGCCCACCTTTGCTTGAAATGGGGCGCGACGATGGCACAGACCTATGACGTAGTGGTGATCGGTGCCGGCGCGGCGGGGCTGATGTGTGCACTGACCGCCGGTTACGAGGGGCGGCGTGTGCTGGTGCTCGACCATGCCAGCAAAGCAGGCAAGAAGATATTGATGTCAGGGGGCGGTCGTTGCAATTTCACCAACCTGGCGACGGGACCGGAGCACTTCTTTTCTGCCAACCCGCATTTCTGCATCTCCGCCCTCAAGCGCTATACGCCAGGCCACTTCGTCGACCTCGTCGAACGTCATGCTATCGAGTATGTCGAGAAGGCGCCGGGCCAGCTGTTCTGCGCCGATTCGGCCAAGCAGGTGGTCGCCCTGCTGCTCACGGAATGCGAGTGGGCCGGGGCGGAGGTGCGCCTCAAGACCAGCGTCGAGTCCCTCGAACGCCTTGGCGAAGGCATGCGTCTGGCCACTTCCAGCGGCGTGATCGATGCCGGTACGGTGGTCATTGCCACGGGCGGTTTGTCGATCCCCACCATGGGCGCGACCGGTTTCGGTTATGACGTGGCCCGTCAATTCGGCCTGGGCGTCACCGAGACGCGCGCCGCGCTGGTGCCGTTTACGCTCACCTCGCAATGGCGCGAGCGTGCTGCGTCCCTGGCGGGGGTGAGTTGCCCGGTGACGGTCGAGGTCGAAGGGGGACGTTATCATGAGCCGATGCTGTTCACGCACCGGGGGGTCTCGGGGCCGGCCATGCTACAGGCTTCCAGCCATTGGCAGCCGGGCAAGACGTTGACGATCGATTTGCTACCGGAGGTCGATGTCGCCGGTAACCTAGCCACCATGCGCCACGAGGCGCCCAAGCGGCACGTGTCCACGTGGCTGGGGGAACGCTTGCCCAAGCGCCTGGCACAGGCCTGGTGCGACTGGCACGGCGTGGCGGACACGCCGTTGGGGACGTTATCCAATCGTGAGGTGGCGCGTCTGGAGGACGAACTGAAACGCTGGCAGCTCAAACCCGCCGGCACCGAGGGGTGGCGGACCGCCGAGGTGACACTGGGAGGTGTCGAAACACAGGCGATTTCCTCCAAGACGTTTGCCGTGGAAGATCTGCCGTCGCTGCGGTTCATCGGCGAGGTGCTGGATGTCACCGGTCAGTTGGGGGGCTTCAACTTTCAGTGGGCCTGGGCGTCGGGCGTGGCCTGTGGGCAGGCGGTCTAGCACGGAGGGACGACTCGGGCGAGCGAGGAGGAGGGGACGATGTCACGACACCTAGGGGACAGAGTCGTCCAGGCGCTGCATCGATGGCGTTGGCCTGGGCGCTCGCGCCAGGCGGAGCAGCGTCTGCCGGTGATCCTGTGCGGGCTCGATTATGCGCATTATCGTCTGCTGACGCATTTCGCACATTCGACGCACTACAGTGCGTTGGCGGTGGTCGATGACTATCCCTGGCATCACGGCACGCACGTGGAGGGGGTCCGCGTCTACTACCCGAGCGAGGTGCCGTCACTGGTGGAGCGTCATGGCGTGGTGGCGGTAGTTTATTGCCATGCGGACGATTTGGCCGTCTTTGGCGGTGAAACGCGTGAGCGGCTGGCGGTGTGGGGCGTGCCCTGCGTACGCTTGTCACCAAACGACGAGGATATCGAGGCCGAGTTGACGAGCCGGCTGGCAAGTCGAACATGAAAAAGCCCCCGAGCGGGGGCTTCATGGCAATAGCGAGGGGCTAACGACGTGCGAGGCGATACATGGAGCGCGCTCGATTGAACAACAAGAACGCCGAGAGTCCACGCCGCAGCCAGGTGCGTGTGGTCCGGGGGCGGCGTGCCCCCTGAGCCGCGAGCAGGCCGAAGCTGCCCAGCAACGGCGCACGCCATTGCATCACGCGTTGCCAGCCGTGATCGATGGGTGCCGTGGCGTCCCGCCAGTCGTGCAGTGCATGCCCCATATCAAGGCGTTGCTGCAGGATGCGGGTCTCGAGATACTCAAGCTCGGCAGCGCGTTCACGACGATTCACGAGAACTCCCCAGCGCTTGGCGGTCTTGTGCCAAGTGACTCAAGGTGGACTGCATCAAACGCCGGCGTTTGGCGATGCGCTTGGCACCGTATGCCAAGCACGCGGCGATGATGAACAGCACGGCCGAGCACAGGCCGATCGCGAGCAGGCGGTGATCTTCCCAATACAGCACCACCAGCATTAAAAGCAGCATGCCGATAGCGAACGAGAACGTTATCAACGCTGCACCTGCCAGCAATAGCAGGCTGAGCATGCGATCGCGTTCGGTTTCCAGCTCGAGCACGGCGAGACGCAAACGCGTCTCGCCCATGGCGATCATATTGGAAAGCAGACGGCGCGCCGATGTGATGACGCGCTCCGCCGGTCCCTGGCGATCCGCCATCAGCGACGCCCGATGAGCAGGCCAATCACGACCCCGACACCTGCGCCGATGCCGATGCTGGTCCAGGGGTTGTCACGCACATAACGATCACAGCAATCCATCTGGTCGCGTGCGCTGTCGTAGAATTTTTCGCCGCGCGCTTCAAGCTTGGCACGCGTCTCGCTGAGACGCTGTTGAGCACGCTCGCGTGCTTCGGTGATGTGCCCTCGCGAGTCGTCCGCCGTTGCCTTGACGAGTTCTTCAACGGTCTGCGACAGGTGGCGCAGATCGTCCTTGAGTTGATCGGTGGATACGTCGCGTTCGCGATCACCGCCGGTAGGCTGCATGGTCATGATGTCTTCCTCTGACAGGTTAATGGCGTTTCCAGCATAGCAGGCCAAGCCGCTGTATCAACAACGCATTACGGCTCGTGCCCTCAATCCAGGCCGGGAATGCCGGCCAGGAAGGTGTTGATGCTGAAACCGAGTCCCAGGCGTCGGTTGATATGATCGTAATCGATCAGGCTTTCGCCGTAGCCGTGATAATACTGGATGTAACCGCGGACCTTGCCGAACAGCGGAAACGAGTAGTCCAGTTGGGCCCCATAATGGTTCTTGCCGGGGTTACCGCGCATCATCAGCGAGACTTCCTGGTCGTTGAAGGCGCGTACCAGCGTGATGTCGCCATAGCCGATGTAATCCTGGAGGTCGGGATTGTCATCTTCTTCTTCGTCCTCGGGAACCCGCCAGTGAGGGGCGATGCTCACTGCCCAGTCGCCACGTTGAAAGACCATGTCGGCGTAGACGCGATTCCAGCTACGCGACAGGGGGTCGGAACGGCCATTGGATTGATGCGCGAAACCGACGCGATTGAGAGTATTGGTCCATCCGAAGGCACTCATGCTGTTGTCGAAGCTGATGAAGGCCTCGGGTTCGTAATTGGTCTCGCGAAACGGAGCCGAGGCTTCGGAGTTGTAAGCTTGCCACCAACTGCGCTGCGTATAGGCGAAGTAAAGGTCGCCATTATCGTCGAACAGGCCATCGACCAGGTTGACCTTGAAACTCAACTGGTACTTGACCTCGGCGCTATCGGCATTGGCCGAGCCGCTGATCTGACGGAAACGCGTTTGATCCGGATTCGCGTTGTAGGTCCACGGCAACAGGTAATTGCGCCGATAGGTGGTTACTGCCAATGGATTGCGTGATGACTCGCGCTCGAGTTCGCGGCGCTTCTCGACACGCACTTCCACGTTCTTCGCCGCGCGCTCTTTGGGCGTGGCGTCGGCCTCTGAGATCTGGGTGTCGTCAGCCAATGTTTCGCGCAGCTCATGCAGCTCTGCTTCCAGCGTCTGGACACGAGCTTCAATCGCCTCGCGTTCGCTCTCGCTCAGGTTGGTAGCAGCCTGTGAGGGGGCGGGCAGTGCGAGCATAAGCAACACGAGAACCGGCAAGCAGGGGCGTGGTGACTCCATGTCAGTTAGTACCTTGTCGATAGTGTAAGACGCTGTGGCCGAATCGTCGGTCGTGCCGAGACGAGCGTAAAATCGTGCTGGCGTGTGCCGACCATGCCAATAGGCGGCCTGGATGTTCCTATCACGTCGCAAGGACGCAGCAAATATCGTTGCACGCATTGCCAAGGCCTTGTGGTGCACCGACAATCAGCGCATCGCTAGGTGACGAGGAAGCAGCATGGCGTGCCGACGCAGGTGGCGTTTTTTGACGTGGCAAGGATTCTCCCGGCGATGCATGAAACTGGGCGCCAAGACGCGCCTAGCCCAGTATATCGTATTCGTGATGATTTGCCTGCTGGGCGCGGTCGGCCTCGCCGCTGCACAGGCATCGTTGCCCGCGCGCGACGCGCTGGAGGCGCGTCTTGAACGTCTGCAGGCCGTCGAACAGCCGGATGGCGATCAACGCGCGGTACTGGAAGATACCCGGGCTGCGCTGGAAGGACTCAAGGCGCTTCGAGCGCTCGACGAAACGCAGCGCGAGCTCGAGCAGCGCGCGGCACGAGCGCCGCAGGAGTCGCGGGCCTTGGCCGACGAGTTGCAGCGCCTGGAACAGGACGCATCGCCCCCGAGCGCCGATGATGTCGACGATCTATCGCTGGCGGCCCTGCAGGCACGTACCGGCGACGCCCTGGAATCCCTTGAAGCGTTGCAGGGCCGTCTGGCCGACGTCAACGCGCGGTTGATCAGTGCACAGACTTTGCCCGAGCGTGCCCAGGCGGCGATCAGCGACGCTCGGGCGCGCGCCGAGACCCGCACGTCGCAACTCGCTGCACTCGAGGGCGAGTCGGTCACCACTCAGGCCAAGCGTGACCGCTACCGTATCGAGGCAGCGCTGGCCGAGCAGCGCGCGCAATGGAGCCAGAGCCAACTCGCCCACAATACCCGTTTGCGTGAGCTGGCCATGCAGCAGCGTGATGTACTGGAAAAGCGCATCGCGCTCAAGGAGCAGCAGCTGGCGGCGCTGCAGGCGGCGCTCGATCGACAACGTCGTGCCGAGTCGGAAGACGCCATTGCCAAGGTCGGCCGCGACGATGCCGAGGCCATCGCCGGGCATCCGGTGCTGTCTCAGGTGCAACAGGTCAATCGCGATTTGAGCCGTGAGCTTCTCGATATCACCGATCGTGCCAATGCCATGGTGCGTGAGGGCATCGAAACGCGCACTCAACTCGACCGCGTGCGCCAGGTTCAGCGTACGCTCAACGAGCAGATCGAGGCGATTCGCGGCAGCCTGCTGCTATCGCGCATCCTGCGCGAGCAGCGCGAGTCGTTGCCCGAAGTGGACGCGCTCGGCGGCCTTCAGGACGACATCGCCGACCTGCGCTTGCGGCAGTTCGACCTGTCCCAGCAGCGCGATGCTCTGCGCCGCCCCACGCAACTGGCCGACGATGTCCTCGCCGAGGCCGATATCGAGGACGCGCCGGGGCTGCGTGAGGCCCTGGTCACGTTGTTCGAGTCGCGCCGCGAGCTCCTCGATCAGCTCGATCAGGAATATGGCAACCTGCTGACGATTGCTATCAATCTTCAGCTCAACCAGCAGCAATTGCTGAAAATCAGCAAGGAGCTGCGTGCCACCATCGAGGAGCAATTGTTCTGGGTCGCCAACGGCCGTCCGCTGGATCTGGCGTGGCTGGAGCAATTTCCCGCCACCTTGTGGCAACGCATGGCGGCCACTGATTGGCGTACGGCGCTGGTATCCTTGTGGCAGCGCCCCGATGCCAAGGCGCTTGCCGTGCTCCCCCTGTTGTTGCTGGCCGGGGCGCTGTTGCTGTGGCGGCGGCGCATCAAGGCCTCATTGTTGCGCTTGCATGAGGAAATCGGGCGGCTGAAACGCGATACCCAGATGCACACGCCGCGGGCAATCGGGCTCAATGCACTGCTCGCCGCGCACGGGCCCCTGACGATGGCGGCCGCCGGTGGGGCGCTCAAGCTCGGTGGGCAGGCCTTTGCCGTCGTGCTCGGCGATGCGTTGCTGCAACTGGCGCTGGCATGGGGCGTCGTGGCCTGGTCGCGTCGCCTGTTGGTCTCGGATGGTGTGGCCGCGCGCCATTTTCATTGGGCACCGGCTTATGTGCTACGCCTGCGGCGTTTGCTGTTGTGGTTGGGCGTGACCTTGATCCCCGTGATTCTGGTCAGCAACCTGGCGCCTTACGACGAAGCGAGGCTGGCGGAACGGCCGCTGTCGCTGTTGCTTCTGCTGCTGGGCCTGGTGGCGATGAGCGTGGTGCTGGTGCGGCTGATCCTCGCCCATGTGCCTTTTTTCGGCCTCAAGCTGTTCCGCTTGCTGCTGGGACTGGCGTTGTCGGCGGTGCCCTTGGTACTGGCGGGGCTGATCGTCATGGGGTTCGAATATACCGCGTTGAGCCTGATCGGCCGCTTCATTACCTCGATTTACATTCTCGGCTTGTGGATCCTCGTCGAGGCCACGGTGGTGCGCGGGCTGGCGGTGGCCGCGCGGCGTCTGGCGTACCGGCGCGCGGTGGCGCGGCGTCGCGCTCAGGTCAAGGAAGATACCGAAAGCGGCCTCGAGGTGATCGAGGAGCCACCGCTGGACATGGAGCAGGTCAATCAGCAGTCGCTGCGGCTCTCCAAGCTGATCCTGTTTTTGGGTTTCACGCTGGTGCTGTATGTCGTTTGGGCGGACCTGCTCGGCGTGTTGTCCTACCTCGACAACGTCACCGTGTGGCAGATCGAGCGTGGCCAGGGCGAGGCGATGACCACCAGTCCGATCACCGTGGCCGACGTACTCATGGCCTTGGCACTGGTGGCGTTGACCTTGATGATGGCGCGCAACCTGCCGGGGCTGCTGGAAGTCATGGTGCTGTCGCGGCTGAGCCTCAAGCAGGGCAGTGCCTATGCCATATCGTCGCTGCTTTCCTATACCATCGTGGGGACGGGCGTCGTGGTGTCCCTGGGGACACTGGGGGTGTCATGGGACAAGCTGCAATGGCTGGTCGCTGCGCTCGGCGTGGGATTGGGCTTCGGGCTGCAGGAAATCTTCGCCAATTTCATTTCCGGCCTGATCATCCTCTTCGAGCGGCCGGTGCGCATCGGCGACACCATCACGCTGGGCAACCTGCATGGCACGGTCAGCCGCATCCGCATTCGTGCCACCACGGTGACGGACTTCGACCGCAAGGAAATCATCATTCCCAACAAGACCTTCGTCACCGATCAACTGATCAACTGGTCGTTATCCGACAACATTACCCGGGTCGTGCTGACCTACGGCGTCTCCCACGGCTCCGATCTCGAGCTGGTGCATCGTCTGCTGCGCCAGGCCGCCGTGGACAATCCGCGCGTGCTCAAGGACCCCGAACCTCAGGTGTTCTGCCTCGAGTACGGGGCGACGGCGTTCAGCTTCGAATTGCGCATTTTCGTCAATGACTTGATGGACCGTCTCTATGCCAGTGACGAAATCAACCGGCGTCTCGACGCCTTGTTCGATCAGCATGGCATTCGCATCGCCTTCAACCAGATGGACGTCTGGCTGCACGATGCTTCGGGGCGGCAGGCCTGGGTGAGCTCTCGGCCACAGGAGACGGCCACCTTGGGCGATGGCGCCGCATCGACGAGGTCGACACGGCGCGACGGCATCGAGGACGTCGATGTCGGACGCAGCCCCAGCGGCGACGGGACGGATGCCGACGGAGGTGGAGGAGACGGCGGGCGCTAGGGGCCAGAGTTGACCGCATGCAGCAGGAATTCGCGATTGCCGTCGCCGCCGCGCAGCGGGCTTTCCTGCCAGTGACGAATCGCGAAGCCGGCATCTGCGCAGCTATCGCGAATACGTGCCTCGACGTCCGCGAAGAGCGCCGAATCGCGAACGATGCCGTGGGCATCGACCTTGCCGGGGCCGACCTCGAACTGCGGCTTGACCAGCGAGATCAACTGGCCTCCGGGCGCCAATACGGCGGCGAGTTCGGGCAGGATAAGCGTCTGTGAGATGAACGAGACATCCATGACCGCGACGTGCAGCCCCTCGGGAGCGAGTGCGGCGAGCCGCTCGCGGGGCAGGGCGCGGGCGTTGATTCCTTCCAGACAGATAACGCGGGGTTCCTCGCGCAGCACCGGGGCGAGCTGGTCGCGTCCGACCTCGATGCCGAGCACGCGAGCGGCCCCGAAGCGTAGCGCGCACTCCGTGAAGCCGCCGGTGGACTGGCCGACATCGAGCACCGTCATGCCATCGAAGCGCATCGCTAGCGTTTCTAGGACGCCTTCCAGCTTGAGACCGGCGCGCGAGACGTAACGGGCCTCGGGATCCTCGGTGACCGTGAAGCGGCTGGTGGAAGGCAGTGTCTCGCTGGGCTTGGTCAGTACGCGGGAAGGCTCCGAGGACACCAGCGTGACACGGCCATGGCGAATCAAGCGTTGCGCCCGGGTGCGTGAGCGTGCCCATCCCTGGGCGACCAGTAGTTGATCGAGGCGTGGCATGTCGGCTCCGGTGTGGCGGTCGGCAAAGGCGTCGCAGTATAGCGTGAAGACAGCTCAGCGTTCAGGGTGGGCCATCGCTCAAGCGGGTGTACTCGCGTTGCCAGCGCTCGAGCAGCGAATGGCGCTTGAGGGTGTCGAGGGTGGCCAGCAGACTGGGATCGATGGCGATCGGGTGAATGGCGTCGCCGAGGGCCTTGCGCAAGTCCAGGGCGGTGCCTTCGCCTGCGAGTGCAGTATGTATCGCCCCGAGAGGCGTCTTGTCGCGTATCACCTGCTGCCCTTGACGACTGAGCAGATAGTCGACGAAACGCTCGGCGGTATCGGGGTGGGGCGCGCGCTTGGGAATCAGCACGAGACGCTGCGTCACCAGGGCGTAATCCTTGGGAATGACCATGTCCAATTGCGGGTGATCGGCCACGAACTCGCGAGCATAGGAACCCAGCAAGTTGTAGCCGATGGCGTAACGTCCGTCGGCCAATCCGTCGAGCATGTCGCCGGTGGTGTCGGCCAGCGCCGCGTTCACGCCGCCCAGGGCAGCGACCAGTTCCCAGTAGCGTGGCGACATGCGTGCGTCTTGGGTGGCGTAGGTATAGCCGGCGCCGCTGCGCCAGGGGTCGTACGTCACCACGCGGCCCTTCAGGCGTTGGCGTTGGTGGGTGAGTAGACGCAGCAAGGCTTCGTGGCTATCGGGGGGCGTGGCGCCTGCCAGGGCATCGCGTCTATAGACGATGACCACGGGCTCGAAGGTGAAACCGAACAATTCGTGACGCCAGCGATACGCTTCCGGCCAAGCGCGGGCGGCGGCGCTGTCGAGGGGCTGCGCGAGCCCTCGGTTGGCGATCTGATACTGCCATGGCATGGCGGATGACATGATGACGTCGGCCGAGGTGGCGTTCGCCGACATGAAGCGTCGATAAAGCGCCAGCGTGGTCAGATTGCGATAGACCAGCTCGATGTCCGGGTGGCGTGCATGAAAGTCGGCCAACAACGGCGCTATCAGTTGGTTATCCAGCGCGCCGTAAATCTCCAACGGCCGTGCGGGGGATTGTGTGGCGGGATAACGCAGCACCTGGGCGTCGGCCAGCGTCAGCGCAGATAGCATCATGCCGGCAAGCATGAGGGTCCAGCGCGCGAGCGCGCGACAGCGTGCGGTCATGGGATTGACTCCTCAGTGAACTGCAAGCGCACACACAACCCCGGTGACGCGGCATGTGGGTGTACCGCCCCCAGGGTGAGCCGGGCGGCATGGGCGCGAGCGATACCGTCGACGATCGCCAGTCCGAGCCCCGATCCTTGGCCGCTTTCCATGCCGCGGTGGAAGGGGCGCAGAACGAGCAGGCGTTGCGCCTCGGGAATGCCCGGGCCGTCATCCTCGACTTCCAGGCGCCGCGGAGCCTCGCCGACGCGTACCGTGATGCGCGAGGCACCATAGCGTCTGGCGTTATCGATCAAGTTGGTCAAGGCCTCGGCGAGCTGCCAGTGGACGGCATGCTGGATGACCGCATGCGAAGGCGTTTCCACACCCAGGTCGATCCCGGCGCGGTGGCTGCTGGACAGGGCATCGCGTACGGCTTGTCGCGCGATATCGCAAAGATCGACGTCGCCGGCCTCCGGGCTCGACTCGGGATTGTTGAGGCGCGTCAGAGAGAGCAGTTGTGAGGCGAGGCGTGCGGTTTTGTCGGCACTGCCACGCATGACGTCGAGTGCATCGTGCCAGGCGCGGGGGTCGTCTTGACGCAGGGCGAGCTCGGCGCGTGCCGAAAGCCCCGCCAGCGGGGTGCGCAACTGATGTGAGGCGTCGCCGATGAAGCGTTCCTGGTTGGTGCGTACACGGCGCATCCGTGCCAACAGGTCGTTGAGGGTCTCACGTAACTCGGCGAGCTCGCGCGGGAGCGTCAGCTCCAGTGGTGCGAGGGTACGCGGATCGCGTGCGCGAATCGCACGGCGTAGCCGGGTCAGAGGCATCAGCGCCATGCGGACCCCGAGCAGCACCACGCCGATCGCCAATAGCGCCATGGCGATCAAGCGCAGCATGCTGCCCTGGAATAACGTTTGTGTGAGGGCTTCGCGTCCTTCACGGGTATGGGCCACGCGAACCTCGAAGGGCTGGCGATTGCGCCATCCCTCCAGCCTCGATCGCCGCACGCCGAGGCGCAGCGCCATGTCATGCCACTCGATGTTGGCGAAGCGCATGTTGCCCTGCCCTGTGTCGATCCGGGGTAGTTCGGCGTTGCCGCTGATGAAGTTGCCATAAGAATCGTAAAGGGCATAGAAAACGCGCTCCTCGGCGTTCGAGGCCAGCATCTTCAGAGCCGCGGGAGGCAAGTCCATCCATAGTTTGCCGTGCTGGCGTTTGACCTGCTCGGCGATGGACAGCGAGGCCGACTCCAGCAAACGGTCGAACGCTCGATCGGCAGTATCGCGCGAGGCCAGGTAGGCTTGAATCAACATCAAGGTGCCCAGGGCCAGCATGGGGACCAGTAGCCAGATCAGCAGGCGCCGATAGAGGCTGGGGGGCTTGAACGTCGGGCTCACGCCTCACTCTCCAACAGGTAGCCCAGCCCCCTCACGGTGCGCAATGTCAGCGACGAACCGGCAAGCCGTCGGCGCAGGCGATGGATATAGACCTCGATGGCGTTGTCGCCGAGCGTTTCGTTGCTGAAGACATGCTCGAGAAGGCGGGCCTTGTCTATCGGTTCCCCGGCATGCCGCATCAGATATGCCAACAGGCGTTGCTCACGGGGTGGCAGATCGAGGCTGGCCTCATCGAGAGTAAAGCGTTGCGTGAGGGTATCGAAATGCAGCGTGCCGACATGCAGTTGTGTGCCGTCGTCGTGCTGGCGCCGGCGCAACAGGGCGCGAACCCGGGCTTCCAGCTCGTCCAGGGCGAAGGGCTTGGCCAGGTAGTCGTCGGCACCTAGATCGAGCCCTTTGACGCGGTCCTCGATGGCGCCACGTGCGGTCAGGATCAAGACCGGCGTGTCCTGGTCGTGACGACGCATGGCGTCGAGAATCTCGAGACCACCCCGGCCCGGCAGGTTGAGATCGAGCAAGACCAAGGCGTGGCCATGGCCGGGCGTGGCGAGGCGCGTGAAGGCAGCGTCGCCGTCCTCGAGGGCGTCGACGCGATAGCCAGCCAGACTCAGTGCGTCGTACAGCGTATCGGCCAGTAGGGCGTCGTCTTCGACCAGGAGCAGGGAAGCGGTGTCGGGCGTCATGTCGGATAGTCCTGCAATGCACGTCGGCTCAGCGCTGTCGCGGCTTCTTGCAGGGCGCGCCGCGCGTCCGCGACGGGCAAGCGCCCCTTGGGGCCCGAGAGGCTCAGCCAGTACGTGGTGCCGGGAATGTGCTGACAGGTCATGGCGCCGCCCGGCAAGGCCAGGCGAGGGTCGCCCGCCTGCCACTGCCAGCGATATCCGGGACGCAGCGTATGGCGCAGGTCGGTGTCCGGCAAGATGCTCAGGCGGCATTCCATCTGATTTTCCTCGCATGACAGCAGCGCGGCGGTCTCTCCCGTGTCGTGGGATAAACGCTCGAGCACCGGTATGACCAGACTCGCCAGCTGACGCGAAGGTGCATGGCGTCGTGCCAGGCGGGCCGGGGTGGCGCCCAGGCGATAGCGTCCCCGCGCATCGCGTTGTACATAATCGTAGCGCTCCAGCGAGCCGAGCAGGCGTAACAGCGTACTTTTGTAAAGTGTGGTCGCCTCGGCCAACTCGGCCAAGGACAAGCTTTCATGCTGCGTGTCGAAGGCTTCCATGATGGATAGCGCGCGCTCTACAGCCTCCACCCTATCTTGCGCCATGGGAACTCCCGGCGGTTGTGTACCAGCGTGATGGTGTTCAACTTTAGTCGCGAACGACGTGATTTGCGTTGACGCTCGTTCGTGACATGCCTAGTTTTCCGCTCAAGGGAACGTTGTTCTGCCTTACAGAACTGTAAGGCAAGTGTCAGCTTTCTCGCAACCCATTTCAATCTCGTGCAAGGGAGACAACAACAATGGCTTTCAAGACGCCACTCAAAATTCTCATGGCAGCTGCGCTGACACTCAGTGCCAGCACTGCCATGGCGTTCCAGCCGGAAGGCAAGGTCGAGTGCATCGCTCCCTCGGATCCCGGCGGCGGTTGGGACTTCACCTGCCGCAGCGTAGGTAACGTGATGGAAGATCTCGGCTTGGTGCCGGGCAGCGTGCAGACCATCAACATGGCCGGCGCCGGCGGCGGTGTCGCGTATGCGCATACGATCAGCAAGCGTGCCGGCGACGATCAGTTGCTGGTGGCGGCGTCCACCGCGACCACGACGCGTCTGGCGCAAGGTCAGTTCCAGGGCCTGGACGCCGACATGGTCAACTGGATCGGTGCGCTGGGGGCCGATTACGGCATTATCGCCGTCTCCAAGGATGCGCCGTATCAGAACCTCAACGACCTGATGGCCGCCCTCAGAGAAGATCCGCGCAGTGTCACCTTCGCTGGTGGTAGCGCCAAGGGCGGCTGGGATCATCTCAAGGTGCTGATCGCGGCGCAGGCGGCGAACGTCGATAACCTGCCGCGGATTCCGTATCTGTCCTACAACAACGGTGGCGAGGCCATGACCCAGGTGGTCGGCGGGCATGTCGATGCCTTCACCGGTGATATCAGTGAGGCCCAGGGCTTCATGGAATCTGGCGATCTACGCGTGTTGGCCGTCCTGTCCGACAAGCGGCTGCCTGGCGAGTTCAACGATCTGCCCACCGCCAAGGAACAAGGCATCGATGCCGTGGGGGCGAACTGGCGCGGCTTTTACATGCCGGCGGATATTTCCGGTGAAGCCAAGCAGTACTGGATCGATGCGGTCGACAAACTGTATGCCAGCGACGAATGGAAGAAGGTCATGAAGAATAATGGCCTGATGCCGTTCCATGTCAGCGGTGCCGAGTTCGAAAAATATGTGAAGCAGCAGATCCAAGACATCCAGTCGCTCTCCAAGGAAATCGGGTTGATCAAGTAATGACCCAGCTCAACGACCGTATCTTCGGTGTGCTGATGCTCGTCCTGGCCGTCGCGTACGGCTGGGGCGCCACACAGTTTCCGGTACCATTCGGCGGGTCCGAGGCTGTCGGACCCGAGACCTTTCCCAAGGTCCTCGCGGTGGTGCTGGCACTGTCCAGCCTCTATCTGATGTTCAAGCCGGACCCCGACAACGCCTGGCCCAAGGGCCGTATCATCCTCGAGCTGGTAATTGCCGTTCTGGTGTTGGTCGCCTACACGTTGCTGCTGCAGCCGCTGGGCTTCATTCCCTCGACGCTGCTGGCCGTGGGAACGCTATGCTGGCGCATGGGCGCTGCCCCGGTGCGGGCGTATGTCACTGGCGCGGTTGCCGGTGTCGTGGTCTATCTGCTGTTCACTTACGCCCTCAATCTGGCGCTGCCGTTGGGCGTGCTTAGCGTCCTGGAGGGAAGCTGATGGAAACCCTGGGTTTTCTGATCGACGGGTTCGGCGTCGCTCTGGCGCCGCACAACCTGATGTTCGCCCTGATCGGTGCCTTCCTGGGTACCTTGATCGGGGCCTTGCCGGGGTTGGGCCCCGCCAATGGCGTGGCGATTCTGATTCCGCTGGCCTTCACGCTGGGCCTGCCGCCGGAAACGGCCTTGATCATGCTGACCTCGGTCTATGCCGGGGCCATGTACGGGGGGCGTATCTCGTCGATACTGCTCAACATTCCCGGCGACGAGCCGGCGATGATGACCTGTCTCGACGGTTATCCGATGGCCCAGAAGGGCAAGGCCGCCGAAGCACTGGCGATCTCGGCGATCGCCTCGTTCATGGGCAGCCTGATCGCCACGATCGGGCTCATCCTGCTGGCGCCGCTGCTGGCCAAGTTCGCCTTGACCTTCGGTGCGGCGGAATACTTTGCGCTGTTCGTGCTGGCCTTCGCCACCCTGGGCGGTATCACCGGCAAGAACCCGGTCAAGACGATTCTTGCCGCCGCGATCGGCCTGATGATCGCCACGGTGGGCATCGACTCTACCGGTACGCAGCGCTATACCTTTGGCATCTTGAAACTCTACGAAGGCGTGGACTTCATCATCGCCATCGTCGGCCTGTTCGCGATTTCCGAGTTGCTGTTCTTCATCGAGGACCGCGCCGGTGGCGGCAAGGGGCCGATGAAGGTCAACAAGCTCACGCTGTCCTTCAAGGAAGTCCGCGAGATCATGCCGTCCAGCATCCGCGGTGGCATCCTCGGCTTCATCGCCGGTGTCCTGCCGGGCGCGGGCGCGTCACTGGGCAGCTTCATCGGTTACACCCTCGAAAAGAAGGTGGTGGGCAAGAAAGGCTACTTCGGTGAAGGTGATCCGCGCGGCGTGGCCGGTCCCGAGGCCGGCAACAATGGGGCCTCGAGCGGTGCGCTGGTACCCATGCTGACACTCGGTGTGCCGGGCAGCGGCACGACCGCCGTGCTGCTGGCGCTGCTGATCTCGATGAACATTACGCCCGGGCCGCTGATGTTCACCCAGCATGCGGACATCGTGTGGGGCGTGATCGCAGCGTTATTGATCGGCAACTTCCTGTTGCTGCTGCTCAACATTCCGCTGGTGGGGATCTTCGTCAAGCTGCTCTCGGTACCGCCCAAGTACCTGCTGCCGATCGTGACCATGGTGGCGTTCGTGGGCATCTACTCGATCAGCAACTCGGCGTTCGACCTGTACTTCATGGTCGCCTTCGGCGTGCTCGGGTACTTCCTGCGCAAGCTGGAAATTCCCATGGTGCCGATCATCCTCGGCCTGCTGCTGGGGCCGGAGATGGAGAAGAATCTGCGCCATGCCTTGACGCTGTCCGATGGCGACTGGACGGTGCTGTGGAGCAGCGGCCTGGCGATCGGCCTGTGGGTCGTGGCCTTCGTCGGCCTGGTGCTGCCATACATCGTCGGCCCGATCCTGCGGCGGCGCATGAAGGCTGCGCAGGAGCTTACCGACTGATGTAAGCAGCGTCGTGTCTGACCGCGATGCGTGTCTCTCGCCCCCATCGGCTTGCCGGTGGGGGCGAGCTTGTTGCAGGCCTCATTATGGCGCGGAAAGGGCCTGTAGTTCCGCGGCCGGGACCCGGTCGGCCCCCCAGCTGCAGTACACATGCCGGATCACCCGGTCGAGCTCGGCCTGAGGGATATTGGCCAGCTCACCGTGTTCCAGTGGGTCGTAATGGAAGATATACAGGCGTGAGGCGAATTGCTCGAAGGGCAGCGACGCCTCACCGAAGCGTTCGCCGCAACCGGCGGTGCTGACTTTGGTGTCGTCGCCCCAGTCCTGGCCGCTATCGTTATTGGGATTGAAGAAGTAGGCGCGCATCACGTCCTGGGGGTCCAGGTTGACCCGTAACAGGGTGATGGCGTGCCAGCCGATGAAGCGTGCCGCACTGTCGGTTACCGCGATGCCTGCGGGTTGCGGGTGAATCAGCGGCTGATTGCCGTTGTAGTAGGGGTGGTAGCTGGCATAGAAGTGACGCAAGAACGCGTCGAGGTCTCGGAGCTGGCCGGTCCCCACGTCGACATTGATACGAAAGCCGCGGCCGGCCCACCAGCCATGAAACTCCGGATTGACCCAGCGGTGCGGGTCGCCCTCGCGGCCGGCACAGCGGCGGCCCATCTCGGCGTAGATGCGGTCGAGATGCGGCACCACGATCAGCGATACCGGGTCGAGATCCAGCGGCAGGGCGGTAGCCACGCCGGATAGACTGGCCATCGACGATAGCGGCATGCCCTCGAAATGCATGATGATCTCGTCGTCTCGGGCCGCCCAGGCAACCATCTGTAGCAGATAATCCGGATCGTTATAGGCCCACATCGACAGCGCGCGTGCCGATTGACAGGTCGGGTTGTTGCCCTGACCGACCCCCAGTGGCAGGCCGAGCATGCACAGCACGCCCTCGAGGAGTCGCGCCCGGGGCGCCACGGCGTCGCCATAGGCCATGCGGATGCGTTCCTGCGACCAGGCCGAGACCGGCAGGCTGATCTGGCGCCACAGCGCGGGGGCGACCGGCGGCTGATAGAGGATGCCGCGCTCGAGCATCAACGCCAGTCCATAGACCGCCTGGGGGGTCTCGGGAAAGACGCCTTCCTCGATGAGGGCCTGCACCAGCTGGCGGTAGCAGAGCAGACAGTCGCGCCCGGTGGCCGACAGCCCCAGCGCCTCGGCCAGCAGATGATCGCCTTGGTCGAGTAGATGGCGCAGCAACACCGCATGATAGGCCGACACCAGGCCGGTATCGTGCATGGCGCGGGCGAACCCGGTGGCCTCGTACTGCAGGGCGCCGCTGTCCATTGCTTGCAGGCGTTCGAGGTAGACCTCGACACCGGGATCCTCGCGGCAGGCCTGGGTGGCACCGAACAGACTGCTGACCAGGCGGTCGGCGCCCTGACCGCTGGCGCCCAGATCGATGTCGGGATTGGCCTGACAGATAGCGATCTGGGCGATCATGCGCTTGATCGCATCGACCTGGATGGGGCGTTGCTGCAGGATGCGCCAGATTTCGTCGATCAACTGATCGATGACGTGTTCGTAGCCGATGGTTTCGGCCAGATGCGCGAACAGGCCACGCGTCAATTGCGCCAGGCGTCCTTGGGTTTCGCGTTCGGCCTCGCTGGGCGTACTGAACAGCAGCTCGAGATTGAGCGCCAGGACCTGGGTGAGATAGTGATGCGCCTGCTCGGTGGAGATCAGCGCATGCGCGTAGCGGCCCTGAGCCACGGCAAGCAAGCGCAACTCGCTGAGCGCCTCGAGCACCACGGTGTCGCTCTCGGGGCTCTTTAGCGAATGCACGGTCAGCGATGGCACCAGAATCTGCGGCTGGGCCCAGTCGGAACCCGCGAAGATGCCGGCGGCCTCGATCATGTGGGCGCGCGCTTCAATGGCGGCGCAGCCACCCGGTTGCAGCATCACCTTGCGGGCGCCGTCGAAGACCCGGCGTAGCTTGCCGGGCTTGGCGAAGTCGGGGGCGTTGGCGAGGATCTCGATCGCTTCGTCGAGCTTGGTCAGCGCAGCGTCCAACTTGGTGTTATCCGGGGTTTGTTCGTCGTGACTCGTCACAAGGGCTCCTTTTGCCCAAGAGTACAGGCGCGATTATACATAGAAGTCGAGCTCTTCCTGGTGCTTGAGCAAGTCGCGCATGGTATGCGGATCGTCGCCGAAGAAATACAAAAGTCCCCAGTGGGTCCCGAAGGCCGTCCGTTTGGTGACGGTTTCCTCGAGCGGTGCGGTCAACTCATGGGATTCGAAGTAGGGGTGATCCTCGGTTTCCTCGGGCATCTGCAGGCGACTGACCACGCGGCGACGCGGGTATACCCCGAAACAGCCGGCGACGCCCTTGGCATCGACCACCTCGCGGGGAAAGAAGTCGGTGATCTCCTGCTCGGTGGTCTTCGGGTCGAAGGACAGGATCAGCCCCTGGTAGGCATTGAAGCCATAGGCGCGTTCGAGCAGTTCGAAGACTTTGAACCCCGGGGGGCGGTAGGCGACTTCGCCGAAGTACATCTCGCCGTCGCTGGTGACGAAGTATTCGGGATGCACGAAGCCGAAATCGATGTCGAAGGTCTTGATCAGTTTCTCGATCTGGCGGGTGATCGACTCGCGGTATCTTTCGAGTTCCGGGGTCGCCGGGACGAACACCGAGTAACCCAGGGTCACGTATTCGGAAATGTTGAGAAAGCGAATCTTGCCGTTGTGGATCCATGCCTCGACGGCGAATTCCCAGCCATCGAGGTGCGATTCCATCAGCACCGGGAATTCTTCTTCGGGGATGGTATCGACCTCGTCCGGCGTGCGGATCACGCGGTGCCCCAGGCAGCCCGCCTTGTCGAAGGCCTTGAGATGAATCGGATCATTGGGGTCGCCGTCGAGCTTGAGCAGCGTCTGGTTGACGCGCTTGAGGAAGCGGATGACATCTTCCTTGTCGTGGGCTTCCTCGAAGATGCCCACACGGATGCCCCCCAACTGCGCGCGGCGCTTCATCAGCGCCTTGTCACGCAATAGCAGCGCCTGGCCATACAGACGGGGATTGTCGAGCAGCACCGAGTTGATCGCGCCGGCCCATTCGACGGTTTCTTCGTAAAGCGGAATGGCGACGTCTACGCCCATCTCCTGGAGCGTCTCGGCGATTTCCATCGAGCGATCATTGAGGCGCTCGAAGTTCCAGGGCACATAGGGGATCGCGTGCTCCTGGCAGTATTCCTCGGCCCAGTCGGGGGCCACGACGACATAGCGGCGGTCGAAGTTCTCGGCGGCTTCGATGGCATTCAGACTCCAGCCCAGTAGCGCGATATGTCCCTTCTCGGGGTTCTTGTCCATGCTGATTCTCCTTGAACGCGGGAAAGGGCCATGCCCTTCCAGCCTAGACTATAATGCTGGGTAGGCGTTGAATTCTTTGATGTCTTGCCGACCGGCGGGCACGCTGTTATAGTGCTGCGGCGTTCGAGGCAAGTCATTGAAAGCGCATGGCGTTTCCCTGATGTTCGAACGTTTCGGTGGCGACCCTCATGGCGCTCGTCGACCGGATGCACTGTGGTGGCCCTGTCGGTCCTCCCGCAACGCTAAACCGCGAACCCCGCCAGGCCCGGAAGGGAGCAACGGTAGTGGTGGCTGCGTGTGCCGGGATGTGGCTGGCGGGGCCGCCTCCATTTCGACCCCCGTATTTCTATTCGGCCCCGATGTCGACTCGCCTCTCGTCGAAGTTCCCGCTACCCGCTAGAATGGACGCTTTAACGATACTCCCCTCTGTGTCGAGTGCTTAGTGCTGCCAGGTGGGAATCGGCCCGATCTGCAAGGACATCCCGACGGTATGAGTTACCAGGTTCTGGCCCGCAAATGGCGCCCCCGCACGTTTCACGAACTGGTCGGCCAGGAGCATGTCTCGCGTGCGCTGGTCAACGCGCTCGATCAGGGGCGTCTGCACCATGCCTATCTGTTTACCGGCACGCGCGGCGTCGGCAAGACGACGTTGGCGCGGATTCTCGCCAAGTGCCTGAACTGCCGACAGGGCGTGACCTCGGTACCGTGCGGTGAATGCGAGACCTGCCGCGAGATCGACGAGGGCCGCTTCGTCGACCTGATCGAAGTCGATGCCGCGTCCCGCACCAAGGTCGAGGATACGCGCGAACTGCTCGATAACGTGCAGTACGCGCCGACGCAGGGGCGCTACAAGGTGTACCTCATCGACGAGGTGCACATGCTGTCCACGCACAGTTTCAACGCACTGCTCAAGACGCTCGAAGAGCCGCCGCCCCACGTCAAATTCCTGCTGGCGACCACCGATCCGCAGAAGCTTCCGGTCACGGTGCTGTCGCGCTGCTTGCAGTTCACGCTCAAGAACATGCCCCCCGAGCGCGTGGTGGGACACCTCTCGCATATTCTCGAGGCCGAGTCGGTGGCGTTCGATGAGCAAGCGTTGTGGCTGCTGGGCAAGGCCGCCGAGGGCTCGATGCGCGACGCCTTGAGCCTCACCGATCAGGCCATCGCCTTCGGGCAGGGAGAGGTGCGTCATGCCGACGTCGCGGCCATGCTGGGCACCCTCGATCATCGCCACCTGCTGGCACTGGCCGAAGCGCTGGCCGAGGTCGATGCCGCGCGGGTGCTGCAGGAGGTCGCCAACCTGGCCGAACAAGGGCCGGATTTCGGCGCTATCCTCGACGATCTGGCCGGCATCTTCCACCGCCTGGCGATCGCGCAGATGGTGCCCGATGCGCTGGACAACGGCCACGGTGACCGCGACACGTTACTCCCGCTGGCGGCACGCTTCACCGCCGAGGACGTACAACTCTATTACCAGATCGCCCTGCAGGGGCGGGGCGACATGGAGAGTGCGCCGGATCCGCGTACCGCGCTGGAGATGACGCTGCTGCGCATGCTGGCGTTCCGTCCCCAGGGGGTGCCCAAACCGCCGCAGACACCGTTGCCGATTCGCGGCGCTGCCGATGGCGAGTCGCCGGCCACGGCAGCGGCGAATTCCCCGGCGGCTGAGTCTGCGCCTGGCCAGCCCGCAGCGGCTGACCCTGCGCCTGGCCAGCCGGCGCCTCCCGAAACCCAAGCGCCCGCGGCGGGTGATATCAGTCCCGTAGCGGATGATGGCGGTGAAGATGTACTGAACGCGTCACCTGAAGCCGAATCGCCTGAGGCCGAGGTGGCTGACGTCGAGGCGACCTCGAGAGTGGAAGAGACACCGCCTCCCGTGGCTGATGCGCCTGATGATGCTGTCGATGCCGCGCTCGAAGACGAGGCGCAACGCCAGGCAGACGCCGCTGGCGTTGCTGATGTGGACGATGCGCCTCCCTGGGCGCTCGACGAGGCCCCGGCGCCGGCCGCCTCCGAGCCATCCGCGGCCGCGCCGGAGCCCCCGGCAATGGATGTCGTTGCAGAGACGGCTGAGCCCGAGCCCGCGACGCCGACGCCCGTCGTTGCCACGTCCGAAACGGGCGCTTTCGACCATGGACGCTGGCTGGCGAGTTTCGACGCGCTGGCGCTGGGTGGGCTGACGCGTAACCTGGCGGCGCACTGCATCGTCGAGCATGACGACGGCGCAACGCTGGCGTTGCGGCTGGATCCTTCGCAGGGGGCGATGCTGGCCGATGTACACGTCGAGCGTCTCACCAAGGCCTTGGCCGATCAGGGCATCGAGCGGCGCTTGAACATCACGGTCGCGGACTTGCCCGAGGGCCTGGAAACACCGCGCGCGCAAAACGAGCGTCTGGCACGCGAGCGTCATGCCCAGGCGGTTGAAGCGTTGCGCCGCGACCCGCACATTCAAATGTTGGAACACGATTTCGGCGCCCACTTGCTGGAACGCAGCGTGACGCCGACCGACGGCGCCGCCTCCGATGCGTAAGTCGTCGTCGGCGCTGACTTTTCGAACTCGATGAGGATACGACCATGATGAAGGGCGGAATGGGCAACATGATGAAACAGGCCCAGGAAATGCAGGAAAAGATGCAAAAGGTCCAGGAGGAAATCGCCGAGACCGAAGTCACGGGTGAGGCCGGGGCCGGCATGATCAAGGTCACCATGAACGGGCGTCACGATGTGAGCGACGTGAATATCGACCCCTCGGTGATGGAAGAAGACAAGGAGTTGCTCGAGGATTTGCTGGCCGCTGCTGTCAACGACGCGGTGCGCAAGGTCGAGACGACATCCAAGGAGCGCATGGAAGAAGTCACCGCGGGAATGAACCTGCCGGCGGGCTTCAAGATGCCGTTCTAAACGATGGCATTTTCTCCCCTCGTCGACCAACTGCTGGAGACGCTGCGTGTGTTGCCGGGCGTAGGCCCCAAGACCGCGCAGCGCATGGCCCTGCATCTGCTGGAGCGCGACCGCGATGGCGGCCGTCGGCTGGTCGCGTCATTGGGCGAAGCCTTGGAGCACGTTGGCTATTGCCGGCGTTGCCGGACGCTCGCCGAAACGCCGCTATGCAGCATCTGCGAGGATGCACGGCGCGAAGAAGGGCTGCTGTGCGTGGTCGAATCGCCGGCCGACATGCTGGCGATCGAGCAGGCCGGCGGCTATCGTGGCCACTATTTCGTGCTCCACGGCCATTTGTCGCCCTTGGATGGTATTGGCCCCGAAGACATCGGGCTCGATCAGCTCGATGAGCGACTCGCGGACGGTGCCATCGAAGAATTGATTCTCGCCACCAACCCCACTGTGGAAGGCGAGGCGACTGCGCACTACATCGCCGAGCAATTGCGCGGCACGGGCGTGCGGTTGTCGCGTCTGGCGTACGGTGTACCCATGGGGGGCGAGCTGGAATACGTGGATGGCGGGACGCTGAGCCGCGCCTTCAATGGCCGACTGCCGTTCGCGCAAGAATCGAGCTGACCCTCTTTATCATCGACAAGGATACGGGATGCCCCCGAGTTTCGAGATGCGCTGGGTGGAAACGCCCGCCGCGCTGGCCGAGGCGTGCGAGACGCTGGCCGACGCCGATTGGCTGGCGGTGGACACCGAGTTCCACCGTGAGTCGACGTTCTTTCCCATTGCCGCGCTCGTGCAGCTCTACGCCGGCGGTGATGAGGTCTTTCTGATCGACCCGCAAGTCGTGGCGGTCGATAGTGCTCTGCAGGCGCTCCTGGGGGCGGACGGACCGCTCAAGTTGCTGCATGCCAGTGGCGAGGATCTCGAAGTACTGGAGAGTTGGGCGGGGGTGGCCGTCGCGCCGATCGCCGATACGCAGGTCGCGCAGAGCTTGCTGAGCCCCCAGGCGTCACTGGGTTATCAGCGGCTGGTCGAGCATTGGACCGGTGACGTCTTGCCCAAGGAGGAAACGCGCTCGGACTGGCTGCAGCGCCCATTGTCGGACGCGCAGTTGCAGTACGCCGCGCTGGATGTAGTCTATCTGCCGCTTGTCTGGCAGGCACAGCGGGACGCGCTGGTACAACAGGGACGCCTGGCCTGGCTCGAAGAGGAATGCGCGCGTCTGTGCGAGGCCAATCGTCGTAACCGCGATGCCGATGAACAGTGGTATCGTCGGCATCGTCAATTGTGGCGGCTCGAACCGCGTCAACTGGCGCTTTATCAGGCGCTGACGCGGTGGCGTGAAGGTGAGGTGCGACGCCGGGACCTGCCGCGTGGCTGGCTGGCGAGCGATAAGGTACTGTTTGCGATTGCGGTGGAGATGCCGCGCAATCGCCATCAGCTCGCGACCGTCGAGGGTGTCCGGCCTAAGCTGATCAAACATGACGGCGATACCTTGCTGGCGATGGTACAAGCGGCCATGCACCTCGATGACGAGGCGCTGCCGGCGCCGTTGCCACCGCCGCATTCCTCGGCGTTCAAGGCGCGTCTCAAGGCACTCAAGAGTGTCGTCAGCCGCGAGGCCGAGCGTCTGGATATCGCCCCCGAGGTATTGGCCAACCGTCGCGATCTCGAAGCGCTGGTGATGGCGGACTTGGATGGCGTGCCGTTGTCGTTGCCTCAGGGGTGGCGTGGCACCTTGCTTGCCGAGGCATTTACCCAGGCACTGGCCGAATACTGACAGGTGAAGACGATGTCCAAGCGACTCTGTGAAATCTTCAAGAGCCCGCGTCGCGACGAGATGTATTTATACGTGGATCGCACGCGAGGGCTAACGGATGTTCCCGAAGCCCTGCTCGAGCGGTTCGGCAAACCGGTATCGGTGACCGTGATGATGCTCAGTGACGACAGGTCGCTGGCGCGGGCCAAGGCGAGCGACGTGCTGGCCGCCATCGCGTCGCAAGGCTTTTACCTGCAGATGCCGCCGGCGCGTGAGACTTACATGCTGGATTTATACAAGGCGCCCACCGAGGCGCGGTACTGACCCATGCGTGAACGTTTCTGGGAACGCTTTTCCCTGCAAGAGCTCGACGATGAAGAGTGGGAAGCCCTCTGCGACGGGTGCGGTTTGTGCTGCCTGCTCAAGCTCGAGGACGACGAAAGCGGCGATATCGCCACGCTCAACGTGGCCTGCCAGCTGCTGGATATCGATACGTGCCGCTGCAGCGATTACGACAACCGCTTCCAGCACGTACCGGGATGCACCAAGCTGACCCGCGACAATCTGGCAACATTTAGTTGGCTGCCGGCGTCGTGTGCCTATCGCCGGCTGGCCGAAGGACGCAAGCTTGCCGCCTGGCATCCATTGATTGCTGGCGATGCCCGACGCATGCACCGCAAGCAGAAGAGCGTGCGGCACTTCGCGGTCAGCGAGCGTGAGGTGGCGGACGATGATCTCGAGGATCACATCATCGATATCATCCCCTGTCAGTAGGGTGCCACGCGTGGCCGCACGAACGCTGGTGCGCAACAGCCCGTGTGGAGAGAGTGTCGGCCCCGTCTCAGCGGGGCCGGCGTCGTTCTGGCGTCAGCGTGCCAGGGGCTCGGCGAGGCCCAGTGCCCAGAGGATGAAGGCATCCTGACGGGCGTTATCGTGCCAGGCCTTGAAGCGCCCCGAGGCGCCGCCATGTCCGGCGGCCATATCGGTGCGCAGGAGGATGGGGCGGCTCTGGTCGGCGGGGAGCTGGGCGGCGAGCTCGGTCAAACGGGCATACAGCTTGGCCGGTTCCCAGTAGGGCACACGTGAGTCATGCCAACTGCCTTGCAGGAACAGCGTGGGATAAGGCTGCGCGACGAGGTTGTCGAGGGGCGAGTAGTCGCGTATGCGGCGTTTCGCTTCGGGGTCATTGGGGTTGCCCCATTCGCTGTATTCCGCGGTCGTCAACGGCAGGTCGGGATTTTCCATGGTGCGCAGCACGTCGACGAAGGGCACGTCGAGCACGGCGGCGCAGAATGCCGAGGGGTCGAGATTGAGGCTGGCGCTGACCAGCAGGCCACCGGCGCTGGCGCCGTAGGCGGCGATGCGCTCGCCATCCGCGATGCCGTGCTCGACCAGCGCGTGCCGTGCGGCCAAGAAATCACGGAAGCTGTTTTCCTTGTGCTCCAGCTTGCCGGCCAGGTACCACGGCTCGCCCCGATCACCGCCGCCACGTACATGGGCGACCGCGAAGGCCACCCCGCGTGACAACAGCTCGAGTCGCGCCACCGAGAACCATGGGTCGAGGACTTCCCCGTAAGCTCCATAGCCGTAAAGCAGCGTGGGCATGGGCCCCTGCTCCCAGAGATCGTCTCGTGCCACCACGGAGACCGGAATTCGCTCGCCGTCGTGCGCTTCTGCCCAGACGCGCCGGCAGACCAGCCGCTCGGGCAGCATGTCGCCGTAGACCGGTTGGACCTTGAGCAGTGTGCGGGCGTCGGTGTCGAGATCGTGCTCGATCCAGCGCGGCGGTAGCGTGAACGACTCCTCGTGCAGCCGCAAGCGGCGGGTATCGAACTTGGGGGTATCGCCGAGTACCAGACTGCAGGGCGCTTCAGGCAGGGGCAACCGGCGGCGGGTCGGGGACGGCGCGTCGAGGTCGAGCACGCTGAGATGCACCTGGGCTTCGCGGTGATCGCGCTCGGTGATGATCAGACCCCAAGCGAAGGCATCGACGCCTTCCAGCGTGATGTGTTGCTGGTGCTCGAGCAGCGGTACCCAGTCACGCGGCGTGGCTTCGGCTGCCACGTCGAGTCGGAAGTGCGGTGCGTCCTGGTTATGCAGGATGTAGAAATGGCCGGGACGATGCTCGAGACCGTATTCGACGCCCTTGACGCGTTCGCGTACGCAGCGCGGTGATGTCTCGGGCGTTGCCGCGGGGATCAGGTGGCACTCCGAGGTGTCCTTGGAGGCGGTTTCCAGCACCAGCCATTCACGCGACCGCGTCTTGCTCATGCCGACCCAGAATTCGGCGTCCACTTCGCGAAAGATGCACGCGGTGTCACCGCTTTCGATGTCCAGGCGCCAGACGCTGTCCGGGCGCTGCGTGTCGTCGTAACGCGTAAACATCAGCGTTCGGTTGTCCTCGGCGCAACACAGCTCGGGGCCGATATCGCTGAGCAGGCATCGTGGGTCACCGTCGGGCAGAACGCGCAGGAACAGTTCGAAATTCTCGTCGCCGCTGGTGTCTTCGGTCCATGCCAGCCAGCTCTCATCGGGGGCAATGGCCATGTCGGCGACTTCCATGAAGGCGTGATGCTGGGCGCGCGTCTGGACATCGAGCACGCATTCTCGCCGTGACGCGTCGTGGTTGGGATGACGCCACCAGACGGGGTAGTCGGCGTCGTGGGCGGTCTCGCTCCAGTAGGTATAGTGGTCGAGCGGCGTACCCAGCCCTTTGACGGCCAGCTCCCGTCGCGCGAGGTGGCCGGCATGCAGGGCCTCGACCAGCGGCGCCAGGGGGGCGGACCATTGCGAACATTCCTGGTTGGCCTGTTCGAGAAAGGCGACGACCTCGGGATCGTCGCGGTTTTCCAGCCAGTGCCAGTGCGGATCGTCCTTGCGTTGGAAGCGTGCTACCGGCGAGAGTTGGGTCGCGTCGTGAAGCGCAGGGATGTGCGGCTGTGCTTTCATGTGCAGCGGTGTACCATGTCGAGGAAAGATCGAACGCGAGAGGACGCGATGCTGATTTCTGATTCCTTGCCACAGTTGTGGCTGAGTTACCTCGTATTATCGCTGCTGGTGCTGGCCACCGGCTACCTTGGGGTGGGTTTTTTACCGCGTTTGCCACGTTGGATCGTCACCGGTGTGGTGGCGGGCATGCTGTGGTCCGTGGCACCGTTCACGTCTCCTCTGGTGGAAAAAGGCGAGCACTACTCAGGCCTGGCGCCTGCCGTCGTCGTGACCGCCGTGGGCGCCTTGCAGGGCGATGGCGGCCAGCTTTCCGTGGCCACACCGCTATTGTTGGTCGGCATGGCGATGGGTGGCGTGCTGGGCGCGTTGATCTATATGTGGCGCCGCCGTCGCGATAGCAATGGCAGCAGTGACGACGACGCACCACGCGGTGGTCGAGGCCAACGGCGTGCGACGCAAACACGTGGCGGTGCGCGGGACGATGACGTTCGACGTCGCGAGCCGGTGCTCAACTGATACCCTCTGATACCCGTATTACGCAAGACATTACAAAAGAAGGAAGGGTCATGCGAGCGCTGTTCGCATTGTGGTTGTTATGTGTTGGCGGGGGGCTCGCGTCTCCCGTCTGGGCACAGGATTCCGTCGCGTCCCGGACACCGGATGTGCGCATGATTTTCGATGTCTCGGGGAGCATGAAAGCCAACGATCCCGGCAATTTGCGGGCCTCGGCCCTGCAACTGGCGGCGACCTTGCTGCCCTCGCGGGCGCGGGGATCGGTGTGGACGTTTGGTTCCCAGGTACGCAATCCACTGCCCGATGGCAACGTCGATGCCCAATGGCGTCGGCGTGCCCGATCGCTAGCCCCGCAACTGGTCGACTATCAACAGTTCACGGATATCGAGCAAGCACTACGTGAAGCAAGCCAAGCAGACGGTGGTCAGCGTCATATCATCTTGCTGACCGATGGCATGGTCGACCTGCCAGGGAGCGGAGAGGCAAAACGCATGCGTGATCAAGCCTCGCGGGAGGCCTTGATTGCGTCACTGGCGCCCGCATTGGCCTCGCGTGGCGTGGTGGTACATACCATTGCGCTATCGCAGAACGTGGATCGTGAACTGCTCGAGCGGATATCCCGGATCACGGGGGGCTTGGCGGCAGTGGCCGAAACCCCCGAAGCATTGCTGCGCGCGTTTCTGGATGTGCTCGAGCGCATCGTGCCCCGGGATCAACTGCCGATCGAGAAAGGCGGTTTCGATGTCGACGACGAGGTCGAGGGCTTCAATGCGCTGCTGTTCCACGATGAGGATGCCCCCGAGATTTCCTTGGTGGGCCCTGATGGCAAGCGTTACACGCGAGACGATCATCCCGATGACATGCTCTGGCAGAGCAATCCGCGTTATGACGTGATCCGTGTGCCTGAGCCGCAGGTGGGCAAGTGGCGCATCGAAGGGCCGATAGGGCGCGATAGCCGCGTGAGTATCGAGTCAGCGTTGCAACTGCGCAGTGACACCTTGCCGCCGACCCTGTATCTGGGCTTCGATATACCGCTCGACGCATGGCTATCCCGCGAGGGTGAGATGCTCACCGGCGCTGCGCTACCCGATGGCATACAGGTGCGAGGAGAGCTGCGCGGGCTCGAGGGCGACACGCGGGCATCCACGTCCCTGGCGGCGGGGGACGACGGCCACTTCACGGGCACGCTGCAGGCCCCCGAGAGGATAGGCAACGCTCGTATCGTGCTCAATGCCGATAGCGACGCCTGGACGCGTGAGCGCGTGCAGGGCGTCAATATCGTCCCGCCCGTGACCACGACGCTGAATGACGACGCCTCTCAGGTGACGCTCAAGGCGCAGCACCCGCGCTTGAACGTCGGCAATACGCAAATCTCGGCGAGCCTGCTGGGCGAAACGCTCGACGTGGCGTCGGATGGCGAACGGACATGGCAGATCGCGCTGCCGAAAGTCGACCCCGACCAGTCGGTACCGCTGAATCTCGACATGACGGTGACGCTCGATGGCCATACCTGGTCCTTTGCCCTGCCCACGTTACGTCTCAACCCCGAGGCGCGTATCGGCGTGTCCGGCGCCGACGTCAATGTCAATGATGGGAGCATGCGTGCCAAGGCGTTGCCGGACGACGATGCTGGTTTCGAGAAGAAACGTGACGCACGCCAAGAGCAGGATCTGCTGGCCAAGGCCGGCGCATTATGGGATCAGGCGAGTGACGATTGGCAGGCCCTGCGCTCGAATGTCGGGCCTTATGCCCGGCATCCCACGACCTGGGCGGTGTTTGCTGCGCTGCTGTTGGCGCTGACCATCCTGTGGGGATGGCGCCGACATGTCAGACGTCGGCGACGGCACCGGAGGCGGCGCGAACCGCACGTATAGATGGCGGTCATCATCAGCAAACCTAGGGCCCCGGCATGATTGCCGGGGTTTTTTGTCTTCCGTTCTTTGTGTACATGTGTCGGTAGGCGGTATTGAACGTTAGTTTCAATCGACTGTTTTAATTCTTGCTGGCCTGTTATAACGGAAACGGCACGTCGATGGGATTGTCCGATGATTGTCGAACAATGTTTCATCATGCGCGCCGGGCCGGCTGGTGTCGTGGCCGGTGTCGCGCTATCTTGCGGAAAGCCTGTGTTTTTCAAGCATGGCCCAGGCGCGAGATTCAATAATAAATGTCGGCGCCCTGAGGGGTTACAAAACAGGCGAACGAAGGCAAAGCAAGGCAAAATTGGGCGAAAAAACGGAGTTTACATGGGGGTAAATGAGTATTTTAACGCCGAATTGTCGAGTGCAGCCCTTTTGTAAGCACCCTCTGAAGTCGACACGGTCAGCGGAGATATACAATGAGCCACGCCACCTCGCCGGTCGTTTCCGGTCCGCCTCTCGAGGGAATGGAAGCGTTCGCCTCGGTCAACGAGGTGTTCGTCCACAGCTGTCGGCGCTTCGCCGACAAGCCGGCGTTCACCTGCATGGGGCGGACACTGAGCTATGCGGAACTCGAGCGTCTCTCGCGTGATTTCGCCGCCTGGCTAAGCAAGGAAACCGACTTGGTGCCGGGAGACCGCATCGCCATCCAACTGCCCAATGTGCTGCAATTTCCCGTGGCCATTTTCGGTGCCATGCGTGCCGGGATGGTGGTGGTCAATACCAACCCGCTGTACACCGAACGCGAGATGGCGCATCAATTTCAGGATGCCGACGTCAAGGCGATCCTGATTCTCGCCAACATGGCCGACAAGCTCGAGCGAATACTGCCGCGCACGGCGATTCGCCACGTGCTGGTGACCGAACTCGGCGACATGCATGACTTTCCCAAGCGCACGCTGATCAATGCGGTGGTCAAGCACGTCAAGAAGATGGTGCCGCGCTACACATTGCCCGAGGCGATACGCTTTCGCGATGCGCTGAGGCGCGGGCGAGAGCAGTCGAGCGACGCCGCGACATGCCAGACCGATGATGTGGCCGTATTGCAGTACACCGGCGGTACCACCGGCGTGGCCAAGGGCACCATGCTCACGCATCGCAACCTGATCGCCAACATGCTGCAAACGCGCCAGATGATCGCCGGACTGATCGAGGAAGGGCGCGAGACGATCATCGCGCCGCTGCCCGTTTATCATATCTATACCTTCACGGTGAATTGCCTGTTCACCATGGTCACCGGCAATCACACCGTGCTGATTCCCAATCCCCGCGATATCGACGGCTTCATCAAGACGCTGCGCAAGACCGATTACACCGGTTTCGTGGGACTCAACACGCTCTTCAACGCGCTCTGTCAACGCGAGGATTTCCGAGCGCTGGATTTCTCGCGCCTCAAGCTGACCATTTCCGGTGGCATGGCGCTGACCAAGGCGACCGCCAAGCGTTGGGAAGCGGTCACCGGCTGCGCGATCCTGGAAGGCTACGGCATGACCGAGACCTCACCCATCGTATGCGTCAATCCGCCGGACGGCATTCAACCGGGCACCATCGGCAAGCCGGTGCCGGGTACCGCGATCATGGTCATCGGCCCCGAAGGCGAAGAGGTCGCGCGAGGCGAGCCGGGCGAGTTGTGCGTTCAGGGCCCGCAGGTGATGAAAGGATATTGGAATCGCCCCGAGGATACCGCCAGGGCGATGAACGCCGAGGGCTGGATTCGCACCGGTGATATCGCCGTGATCCAGGACGACGATTACGTGCGCATCGTCGACCGCAAGAAGGACATGATCATCGTCTCCGGTTTCAACGTCTATCCCAACGAAGTCGAGGATGTGGTCGCCACGCACGAGGACGTGGTCGAAGTCGCCGCCATCGGGGTGCCCGATGACGCCACGGGCGAAGCGATCAAGCTCTTCGTGGTGAGCCGCAACGAGGCATTGGACGCCGACACGTTACGTAGCTGGTGCAAGCGGGAACTCTCCGCCTACAAGGTGCCCAAGCTCATCGAGTTTCGCGATGAGTTGCCCAAGACCAATGTCGGGAAGGTGTTGCGGCGTGAGCTTCGCGACGGCCAGGAGGACAAGGAATCGGCGCCGAGTGACGGGGCAAGATAGGCGCGAGGTCGGCCTTGGCGTTACAATTGATGGCTCGCCCTCCCATAGAGGCGAGCCGTTTTGCTGATTCCATGAGGCGCCCTTGAGCACGACACCGACGAGCGATTCCCGCGATCAACTGGCGCGTCTGCGCGCGCAACTCGACGACTGCCTGCTGCGCGATGCCCATGAACAGGGGCGTCGCCTGGCCAAGCTGAATGGGCGGGCGCGCAGCGGTAAACCCATCGACCGCTCGCTGCGCGATATCGAAACGCGTCTGGCGCGCTCCCGCGAGGCCCTGGCGGCGCGCCGTGCGCAGTCGCTGACGCTGCGTTACCCCGATGACTTGCCCGTAGTCGAACGCCGTGAGGACCTGCTGGCGGCGCTCGACGAACATCAGATCGTCGTGGTGGCGGGGGAAACCGGCTCGGGCAAGACGACCCAGCTCCCCAAGCTGTGTCTCGAATTGGGGCTGGGGCGGCGTGGCTTGATCGGCCATACGCAGCCCCGGCGGCTGGCGGCGCGTACCGTGGCCACGCGTCTGGCCGAAGAACTGGAGGTGCCGCTGGGGGCGCAGGTCGGCTACCAGGTGCGCTTTACCGATCAGACCGACGAGCGCACCCTGGTCAAGCTGATGACCGACGGTATCCTGCTTGCCGAGACGCAGCACGATCCGGATTTGACGCGCTACGAGGCGATCATCATCGATGAGGCCCACGAGCGCAGCCTCAACATCGATTTCCTGCTCGGTTATCTCAAGCGCCTCACCGAGCGGCGTCCGGATCTCAAGATCATCATTACCTCGGCGACCATCGACGTCGAGCGCTTCAGCCAACACTTCGGCCGTGAGGGCAAACCGGCGCCGGTGGTCGAGGTCTCGGGGCGCACCTACCCGGTGGACGTGTTCTATCGGCCGCTGGTGCGCGATGCCGACGACGAGGAAGACCGCTCCCTGCAGGAAGGCATTCTGCATGCGGTGGAAGAAATCGAGGCCATCGAGCGCGAGCGACGCTGGTTCAGCGGGCCGCGCGATGTCTTGATCTTTCTGCCCGGCGAGCGGGAAATTCGCGAGACGGCGGATACCCTGCGGCGTGCCGATCTACGCGGCACCGAGATCCTGCCGCTTTATGCACGGCTCTCCAATGCCGAGCAGAATCGCGTGTTCCAGTCGCATACCGGGCGCCGCATCGTACTGGCCACCAACGTGGCGGAAACCTCGCTGACCGTGCCCGGCATCCGTTATGTCATCGACCCCGGTCTGGTGCGGATGAGCCGTTATAGCTATCGCGCCAAGGTGCAGCGTCTGCCCATCGAGCCGGTCAGCCAGGCCAGCGCCGATCAGCGCAAGGGGCGTTGCGGACGTATCAGCGAGGGCGTGTGTATTCGCCTCTACAGCGAAGAGGATTTCCTGGCGCGGCCGACGTACACCGAACCCGAGATTCAGCGCACCAACCTGGCCTCGGTGATCCTCTCGATGCTGGCGCTCAAGCTCGGTGATATTGCCGCGTTTCCATTCGTCGACGCCCCGGATCCGCGCTTCATCAAGGATGGCTATCGGCTGTTGTTCGAACTGGGCGCGGTCAACGCCGAGCATCGCTTGAGCGAGCTGGGACGACGCCTGGCGCGCTTGCCCATCGACCCACGGCTGGCACGCATGGTGCTGGCCGGCGCCGAACAAGGGAGCCTGCGCGAGACCTTGATCGTGGTCAGCGCGCTGGCCGCCCAGGACCCGCGCGACCGTCCCGCCGACAAGCGCCAGGCGGCCGATCAGCAACATCGCCAATGGCAGGATCCCGAGTCCGATTTCATGGCCTGGCTGAATCTATGGCATGGCGTCGAGCATGCGCGCGAGACCTTGTCCGGCAACCAGCTACGACGTTGGTGCCGTGACAATTTTCTGAGCTATCTGCGACTACGCGAGTGGCATGATACCTTCCGCCAGCTCAAGCAACTGACCCGTGACATGGGGCTCGAGCCCTCCAGCGCGGTGCTGCCGCCCAAGGAGGACGCCCCCGCAACGGCGCATCCGCGCGTCGATGGCGAGCGCCTGCACAAGGCGCTGCTGTCAGGGCTGCTCTCGCACCTGGGCACGCTGCAGGAAAATCGCGAATACCTCGGCGCGCGCAACCGCAAGTTCATGATTCACCCCGGCTCGGGGCTGGCCAAGAAGACGCCCAAGTGGGTCATGGCCGGCGAGCTGGTGGAAACCTCGCGACTGTATGCGCGTGACGTGGCGCGCATACAGCCGGCCTGGGTAGAGCCCATGGCCGAGCATCTGATCAAGCGCAGCCATAGCGAGCCGCATTGGGAAATGAAGCGCGGCCAGGTGGTCGCCTTCGAGCAGGTCACGCTGTTTGGTCTGCCCATCGTCACCGGGCGGCGCGTCGACTACGCCAAGGTGGCACCGGTAGAGGCGCGCGAAATATTCATCCGGCGCGCGCTGGTGGAAGGCGAGTATCGTAGCCAGGCCGATTTCTTTCAGCATAATCGCGCCTTGATCGACGACGTCGAGGAACTCGAAGACCGCGCCCGCAAACGCGACATCCTGGTCGACGAGGAGACGCTGTTCGCCTTCTACGACGCGCGCTTGCCGGCGGATGTCGCTGGCGCCCGCAGCTTCGAGCGCTGGCGCAAGCAGGCTGAGCGCGAGACCCCTGACGTACTCAAGCTCGATCGCGACACGTTGATGGCGCGCGATGCCGAGGAAATCACGCAGGAAGCCTATCCCGATGTGCTGGTACACAACGGCGTGCGTTACCCGCTAAGCTATCATTTCGCACCCAGGCAACCCGACGACGGCGTGACCTTGACGGTGCCGGCGGCGATGCTGTCGCAACTGCCCGAAGGACGCCTCGAATGGCTGGTGCCGGGGCTGTTGCGCGAGAAGTGCATCGCGTTGCTCAAGACGCTGCCCAAGGCGATTCGCCGCCAGGTGGTGCCGATTCCCGACTGGGTGGATGCTGCCCTGGCAACGCTGGTGCCCGATGAGCGTCCGTTGACCGAGGCGCTGGGCGAGTTCCTGCGTCGACGCACTGGTGTGCGCTTGGGTCCTGATGATTGGCATACCGAGGCCCTCGAGGCGCATCTGGTCATGAATCTGCGTGTGGTCGATCATGACGGCAAGGTGCTCGGCGAAGGGCGCGACTTGAGCGCCCTCAAACGGCGCTTCGACGAGGCGGCGAGCCAGGGCGCCAAGGCGCTGGCGGCGAGTGGGCCGACGGCCGAGGCGCTGGCCGAGCTGCCGGCACAGGCGATCCCCGAATCGCGCTCCACCCAGCAGGCGGGGATTCGCGTCGAGGCCTATCCCGCCTTGGTCGACCAGGGCGACAGTCTGGCCATCGAGTCATTCGATCACCCCGACAAGGCACATGCCGCGCATCGCCATGGCGTCAAGCGTGCCGCGATGCTGCGTCTCCCCGAGCAGGTGCGCTACCTCGCCCGTGAGCTCAAGGGCGTGGATCGCTGTGCGTTACTGTTCGCCAAGGTGGGGAGCAAGCAGCAACTCATCGACGATCTGATCGACGCGGTTTTCCTGCAAGTGATCGCCGTGGATCCGCTGCCGCGCGACCGCCAGACCCTGGAGGCGCGCATCGAGGTCGCGCGGGGCGAGCTCTTCGCACATGCCGAGTCCTGGGTTGCGACACTCGAGAAAGCGTTGCAGGGACATCTCGAGGTGACCAAGGCCCTCAAGGGCAATCTCAATTTGTCCCTGGCCTTGGTCTACAGTGATTTGAAGGCTCAGATGGCGCGCCTGGTCTATCCCGGTTTCATCAGTGATGCCGACGCCTGGCTCGAGCAGTATCCGCGCTACATGCAAGCAGCGCTGATCCGCCTCGAAAAGGCGCCGCGCGAACGTAACCGCGATCAGGCAGCGATGCAGCAGGTGCATGAATTCGAGGAGCGTCTATACGCACGTCTCGAGGCCGATCGACGCGAGGGGCGTCGCGATCCGCGCTTCGTCGAGTTTGGCTGGTGGCTCGAAGAACTGCGCGTGTCGCTGTTTGCCCAGCAGCTCGGCACTCTTGCGCCGGTGTCGGTCAAGCGCCTCGAGCGTCGCTGGGCGGAGCTGACGGGGCGTCAGCAGTGACACCGCCCCTAACGATTACATGCCAAGCGCACTTGGGAGCACGCTCATGACGCATGCGGTCATCACCGGCACGGGGCTCTATACGCCTCCTAATGTCATCGACAATGCGACGTTGGTGGCGTCGTTCAACGCCTGGGTGGATCGCGAGAACGCGCGCCATTACGAGGCGATTCGTGACGGACATCGCCAGCCACTCGAGCACTCGAGCAGCGAGTTCATCGTCAAGGCGTCGGGGATTCATAGCCGTCATGTGGTCGAGGCGGCGGGTATCCTCGATCCCGACCGCATGCGACCGCAACTGGCACCACGCGGTGATGATGCGCTCTGTATTCAGGCCGAAATGGGCGTGGCGGCAGCGCGCCAGGCACTGTCCAATGCCAAGATCTCGCCCGAGACCCTGGATATGGTGATCGTGGCCTGCTCCAACCTGCAGCGTGCATATCCGGCCATTGCCGTGGAGTTACAGGCGGCGCTGGGGGCCGGCGGACATGCCTTCGACATGAACGTGGCGTGTTCGAGCGCCACCTTCGCCATCGATCTGGCCAACAATGCGATCCGTGCCGGTAGCGCCAGGCGCGTCTTGGTAGTGAGCCCGGAAATCTGCTCGGCGCACCTCAACTTCCGCGACCGTGATAGTCACTTCATCTTCGGTGATGCGTGCACGGCGGTGGTGCTGGAGGCCAATGACGTGGCGTGTGCCGAGGCACGTTTCGAGGTCATGAGCACGCGTTTGGTGACGCGTTTCTCGAACGCGATTCGCAACAATTTCGGCTTTCTCGACCGCGTCACCGAGCACGGGGTCGATGCCGAGCCGGCGTTCGTTGCCGACAAACTGTTCGTGCAGGAAGGGCGTCGGGTTTTCAAGGAAGTATGCCCGCTGGTGGCCGAGTTGGTCGGTGGGCATCTCGAGGCGCAGAATGTGGCGCCTAGCGACCTCAAGCGGCTGTGGCTGCATCAGGCCAATCGCCACATGAATGACTTGATCGCCCGGCGCGTGCTGGGCCGCGAGCCGAGCCTTGCCGAGGCGCCGGTGATACTCGACCGCTATGCCAACACCAGTTCCGCCGGCTCGATCATCGCCTTCCACCTGCATCGCGATGACTTGGCCGTGGGCGATGTGGGGGTGGTCTGTTCGTTCGGAGCGGGCTACAGTGCGGGCAATATATTATTGCGTAAGGTGAAAGCTTGATGAAGACGACCAAGTGGCTGGCCGTGGGATGCATGGTAGCGGCGGTAAGCGGCTGCGCGTCACAAGGGCAGATCGACGCCAATCCCGACGATCCATGGGAGAGTTACAACCGCAAGGTCTTTGCGTTCAATGACACGCTGGACCGATATGCGTTGAAACCCATCGCCCAAGGGTATGACTACGTCGCCCCCGAACCGGTTGAGACCGGGGTGGGCAATTTCTTCAGCAACCTCGGCGAGATCGGTACCGCATTCAATAGCGTATTGCAGTGGAAGTGGGCCAATGCCGGCGTGGCGTCCGGGCGTTTTGTGATCAATTCCATTCTCGGCATCGGTGGGGTCCTCGATCCGGCCTCGCGCATGGGACTCGAAGAACGCGAAGAAGATTTCGGCCAGACGTTGGCTACCTGGGGCGTCGCGTCAGGGCCCTACGTGGTGCTGCCGGTGCTCGGCGGCCGGACGCTGCGTCATGCCTCGGGACTCCCCGTGGACTGGTACACCGACCCGGTCACCTATGTCGAGGAAGATCCGGTACGCTACGGCCTGAGGTTCGTCGATCTCGTCGATACGCGGGCGGGACTTCTCGAGCGCGAGAAGCTGATTCGTGGCGACCGCTACAGCTTCATTCGCGACGCGTATCTGCAACGCCGGCGTTACATGGTCAACGATGGCGAGACGGGGAGAGACCCCTTTGCCAGCGGTGATTTCGGCGACGATTTCGAATACGACGAAGACGCCTTCGCCGAGTGATCCAGAGGCCCGCTATGGCCAACTCACGTACTCTGATCGGTCTACTCGACACGCCCGGTGCATCGCGCGATGCGCTGGCGCGTCTTATTGGCAGAGAGCACTTTGCCGTCTTCGCGGCGGTGTCCGCCGACGCGTTACCCGACGATGTCGCCTTGGTGGTGGCCCATGTGAGGGCGGTCGAACGGGGCGACTGGGCGATGTTGGCCGCGCGCTGGCCGACTATCGTGATCAGCGAAACGCGTCTCGATGGCGATCTGCTGCAGGCTGTCGACGCTGGGGTGGTCGATTACCTGGTCGAACCGGAAGGTCATGGCGATATCCTGCGTCGTCTGATCGAGCGTTCCATCGAGCATCACCGATTGAGCCAGGAGCATGCGCGCGATCGCCAGCGTCTGGCCGAGCTCAATGAAAGCTTGGAAACCCACCTGGCCATGCTGCGGCTTGATCAACAGGCTGGCTGGCAGATCCAGCGCAAGCTGTTGCCCGCGAATCCGGTGACGTTGAATGGCGTGAGGGCCGAGTATTACTTGGCACCGTCGCTCTATCTTTCGGGCGATTTTCTTGACGTGCAGCGCTGTGATGCACGCTACAGTTTCTTTTATTTCGTCGACGTCTCGGGGCATGGGGCGTCTTCAGCTTTCGTGACCGTGCTGCTCAAGTACCTCAGTAATCGTTGGCTGACGCAATGGTGGTCGCAGGAAGCCGCGACCTTCCCCGCGCGGTGCCTGACGGAGCTCAATCGCGAGCTGCTGGAGACGGGCATCGGCAAGCATGCCACGGTGTTTGCCGGGGTACTTGACCATGAGCAACACTATCTCCACTATTCGCTCGGCGCGCAGATGCCAATGCCTTTCTTGCAAGTGGGCGGTGATGTCAGCGTGCTCTCGGGCGAGGGGCCGCCCGTGGGGTTGTTTCCCCATGTCGAGTTCCCCACCTATGGTTGTTCATTGCCGGAACGATTCCGTTTGTGGCTATGCTCCGACGGCATCCTGGAATGCCTGCAAGGTGACACGCTCGATCAGCGTCTCGATGCCTTGCAAGGCAGGATTGCCTCGTGCGCGTCGGTAGATGCGTTGAAAGATGGGCTCGTGCTGGGCGATGAATTGCCGGATGATCTCACCATGATGACTTTGAGTGGATTCGACCATGCATGAAGGGCGTATTCAGGCAGCGTTCGACGCTGGCGTGTTCGTGCTCAAGCTCAGTGGTGACGTGCGTCTGACGCTGTGTGCGACGCTTGATCAGCAGGCACAGCGAGTGGCCGATAGCCCGGGCCTGGAGGCGGTGATGATCGACCTTCGAGAAGCCACCAATGTCGATTCCACGGCCTTGGGGTTTCTGGCCAAGGTGGCCATGGCCGTTCAGGGCCGGCTCGAGCAACCACCGACCATCGTCGCCGAGCATCCCGACGTGCGCCGGATGCTCGATGTGATGGGCTTTTCGCGCTATTTCACGCTGCTCGATGCACCGCTCACCGAGCCGGCGAGTCTCGACGAGTTGCCGCCGGTGAGCGCCGACGCGCATGACATGCAGCAGCGCATCCTCGAAGCCCACCGTATTCTCATGCGCATGAGCGATCACAATCGCGATGAGTTCCAGCCCCTGGTCGATCTGCTCGAAGAGCAGCAGACATGCTCCAGGACGCACCACTGACGGTATCGGTAAGCGCCGACCGGTGCGTCCCTGTCAGTGACGCGTCCTCAGGTGGCGGCGGCCAAGGCGG
Source organism: Chromohalobacter marismortui (assembly GCF_004364315.1). GTDB lineage: Bacteria > Pseudomonadota > Gammaproteobacteria > Pseudomonadales > Halomonadaceae > Chromohalobacter > Chromohalobacter marismortui. The sequence goes on from NZ_SOBR01000001.1 coordinate 341,641, forward strand.
GAGCGGCCGTGTCCTGTCTGCCAGGGGGCGTGTCCGTTTCGCGTATCGCCGGCACGTGTGACACAGGGGCATCGTCCGCGTCGAGAACGAACTCGCTCACCGAGGCATGCAGTCGTGTGGTTTCTGCGCCCAGTTGAGTCGCGGCTTGCGTCGCTTGCGTGGCCATGGCGGCATTGCCTTGCGTGAGTTGTTCCAGTTGCTCGATCGCGCGGTCGATCTGTGCGATGCCCTGATGCTGTTCCTGGCTGGCATCGGCGATGTCGCGCATGAGTTGCGCCGTCTGCTCCACCGAGGCGACGAGCTCACCGATGGTGGCACCGGTCTGCTGCACGCGTTGACTGCCGACCTCGACATCGCGCCGGGCGTTGTCGGTCAGGGTACGGATATCGCGGGCGGCCTCGGCGCTCTGGCTGGCGAGGCGCCGCACTTCGTTGGCCACCACCGAGAAGCCGCGTCCATGTTGACCGGCGCGGGCCGCCTCGACCGAGGCATTGAGCGCCAGCAGATTGGTCTGGAATGCCAGCGAGTCGATCATGGCGACGATGTCCTCGACCTGGCGCGAGCCGGCACGGATGCTTTCCATGCTGGTGGTAACCTGCGCCACGGCTTCCTGACCCCGCTCGGCGGACTGCGAGGCCGTGGCGGCCAGGGTCACGGCTTGTTCGGCATGCTCGGCATTGCGTCCCACGGTGGCGGTGAGCTGCGCCATGCTGGCGGCGGTTTCTTCCAGGGCGGCGGCTTGCCGATCGGTGCGCGAGGCCAGGGCCTGACTGTCTGCGGCGATGCGCTGGGTATCGTCATGGATCGTCTGGCTGCTGGTACGCACCGCACCGACGTTGGCGGCGAGACGCTGGCGCATGCCGTCGAGCGCCTCGAACAGGCGGCGGATGTCGCGTTGTCCACGCGCAACGACGGGATGATCCAGGCGCCCCTCGGCGATGTGGTCGAAGTGTTCGCGCAATCCGTTGAGGGGCGTTACCACGCGACGTGTCACGCCCCACATGACCAGCGCAATGGCGATCAAGGATGCCAGGATTGCCGCGCCGATCAACATGCGCAGGCCGTCGGCCATGACGCCGACATCATTCACCAGGGTCGCGCCGCGCTGCTGGCTGGCGGCCATGAAGGCATCGGCGCTTTTCATGAAAGCGGCATTCATGCCGTTCAAGCGCGACTGGCCGGAACGATAGCCACTGAGATCGCGTGCCGCATCGTCACCGGCGGCGAGACGTGCGTTGGCTTCTTTCAGCTGTATCAATTGCAGGGACATGCCGGTGTCGAGCAACGATTGGAAGCGTTGACCCAGGGTATCGAGCGCTGGAGAAGAGGCCGTGGGCGCGAGGCGTTCGAAGGCCTCCTTGGCTTGGCCCATCAAGGCCTCGGCCTGCTCGATGACCGGTCCTGGGGCATCGAATGATGGCCGCTCGATCAGCGATGCGGCACGGTTCATGGCCAGTTGGGCGCGCAGGGTGTCGACGTAGACGTCCTCGAGCACGGCGGTGCGTTCGGCATTGAGGCGATCGAGCGTATCGAAGGCGTCTTGACTGACCTGCAATGCATATCCCCCCAATAGGCCGACGGTAATCATCATCAGGCTGAACGCGCCCATTACCAGCATGCTGATGGCGCGGATCGTCAAGGGCGGTAGGCGGCGAGGCAAGGAAACGCGCATGGTGTCAATCCCTATTTTTTCTGATGTCACGAGAGTCGCACTGGCGATGTCTGCGTGCGAAGCGGCTAACATGATGACCCGGGATTGTTGCGGTTTGCGGACACCGCGTCGTCGCTCGGTCCTCAGCGAAGGCGTAATCGGCTATGATGAGCACACTAGCCATTAGCCTTCTTCATGAGCGCGTGCCGCCACATCAGGGCGCCAGCACGGCGATGTTTTTCGGGAGATTTCGTGACTCAACTCAATGCGCGACGTTTGGCGCTGTTAGTAGCGGCCAATACCGCCCTGGCGCCTTTTGCCATCGATGCCTACTTGCCTGCCATCCCCACGCTTGCCGACGCGGTGAATGCCAGCGTGCATCATACCGAGCTGTCGCTTAGCGTATTCCTGTTCGGGTTCGCTATCGGGCAACTGATGTGTGGGCCCCTGTCCGATCGCTTGGGACGCCGTCCGGTGCTGTTGACAGGCCTGGTCGTGTTCTTGCTCGCCAGTCTGGGCATCATGCAGGTGTCGTCGCTGGAGACGCTATGGGGGCTGCGATTCATCCAGGCGCTTGGGGGCGGGGCCTGCGTGGTCAATTCCGCGGCCATCGTGCGCGATTGCTTCAGCGGCCGCGAGGCCGCCAAGGTGATGTCGACCATGGCGATGATCCTGATGCTGGCGCCGCTGGTGGCGCCCACGGTAGGCAGCGTGCTATTGGGGATCTTCAACTGGCAGTCGATCTTTCTGTTTCTGGCACTGTATGCGGCGTTTTTGCTGTTCTTTTTGGGCACTCGGCTGCCCGAAACTCACGGTCGTGACCCAGACGCGCCGTCGCCACGCCAGGTGCTGGGCAACTATGTCAGCGTGCTTCGTCACCGCGAGGCGATGGGGTACATATGTGCGGTGTCGATGTCTTTTGCGGGCATGTTCGCGTTCATCACCGGCTCGCCGTACCTGTACATGGAGCATTACGGATTATCGGCGACGATCTATCCGTTCGTGTTCGGGGCCAATATCCTGGTCATGGCGTCCTCCAACCGCCTCAACATTCATCTGTTGAAGAAGCGGACGCCTCAGCAGAACCTGGTCGTCGGGCTGGGTATTCAGCTATGTGCTGGCGTGGCTCTGGTAGGGCTGATCTTTTCGGGGTTGGATTCGATCTACAGCGTGGCGCCGCTGATGGTTATCTTCGTGGGTATGCAGGGCTTGATCGCACCGAATGCGATGTCGTCGATGCTCGATCACTTTCCGGCCATGAGTGCGACGGCGACGGCCCTGCAGGGCTGCCTGCAATTTTCCAGCGGGGCGTTCGCCGGCATGCTGGTGGGGGCTTTCGAGATCGCCAGTGCCTGGCCGACGGTGCTGACGATGCTGGGCGCCTCGTTGCTCGGCAATATCGGCGTGCGGCTGCTGGCCGGTCGGGCGTTGGGGGCGCAAGAAGAGGCGGCGGTGACGGAGCGTTAGCCGCTGCCGAGACGCACTGTATGCGGTCCGGCCTCGTTGTTTGATATTTGTCATTTCCTGTCATGAAGCTGTCATTTTTGTCGGGCATCTTAGGTGTCGCGAAGGTTGAACACTCTCATCGACAGGAGTTACCCGCATGAACCGTATCCTCAAGACTACCGCGTTGGCCGCTGCCGTAATGGGCGTCGTGGGTGTCGCTCAGGCTCAGGAGCGCGAGCAGTTACGCATCGTCGGTTCCAGCACCGTCTACCCGTTCGCCAGCTACGTCGTCGAGGAATTCGGCGTGACCACTGACTACCAGACGCCTGTCATCGAATCCACGGGCTCGGGTGGCGGTCTCAAGCTGTTCTGCGAAGGCGTCGGCTTGGATACACCGGATATCACCAATGCGTCACGTCGCATCAAGGTGTCCGAGTTCCAGCGTTGCCAGGATAACGGTGTGACCGACATCACTGAAGCCAAGATCGGTTATGACGGTATCGTGCTCGCCGAAGACGCGTCCAATGAGGCGGTCAACTTCACGCGCAAGCAGCTTTTCCTGGCGTTGGCCGCCAAGGTGCCGCAAGACGGCAAGCTGGTCGCCAATCCCTACGAAAAGTGGAGCGATATCGATCCCTCCCTGCCGGATCGCGAAATCGAGGTCTATGGACCGCCGACTACCTCCGGTACGCGTGATGCCTTCGAAGAGCTGGTGATGGAAGCCGGTTCCGAGCATTTCGATATTTACGGCGATGAAGGCTATACCAATATCCGTCAGGATGGCGCTTACATCGACGCCGGCGAAAACGATAACCTCATCGTTCAGCGCCTTCAGGAAAATACCACGGCGTTCGGTATCTTCGGTTACTCCTTCCTCGAGGAAAACCAGGATGCGCTGACGGCCGCGACCATCGAGGGCGTCGAACCGGTTCCCGAGGCGATTGGTTCCGGTGAGTATCCGGTGGCACGTTCGTTGTTCTTCTACGTCAAGAACCAGCATGCCGATAGCGTTCCGTCCATGTATCCCTACGTCAATCTCTTCATGAGCGAGAAGATGATCGGTCCGATGGGCTATCTCAAAGGATTGGGCCTGATTCCGCTTCCGGAAAAAATGCGTGAACAGCAGCGTGAAGATATCGAAAACCGTGAGCAGCTGAAGCTCAGCGATCTGAAATAACCAGTCGTTGGCTCGCTGAAATGACCGGCAGCTCTGGCTGCCGGTCCATTTGCTTGATGGGCCCTGGGGTGATGGCACTCAAGGGAACAATGTTTTTCTGAGAGACTGATATGTCGACGAATATCGTCTTCCTGCTGTTTTGTGCAGTCCTCGTAGGACTCGGTGGAGTAGCTTTCGTCCTGAGCCGGGCAAAGGCCTCGCGTGTACGCGCGTCGGGTACGTTGATGCACGCTCAGCCGGATCAATATGGCTGGTTCGCGGTACTGACCACTGCAGGGCCGGCGCTTCTGGTCAGCGCCCTCGGGGCGTTCGCGCTGCTGTTGCTGGGGGCGGAGATCCCCGTGCTGTATTTATTGGCAGCAGGCCTGATCATCGCGGCGTTGGGACTGGTGCTGGGCTTGAAGCAGGTCCGTCCGGACTTTCACGCGCGGCGCGCCATCGAGAGCGTCATTCGCAAGCTGTTGGCGGCGGCGGCGACGATCTCGATTCTCACTACGCTAGGCATACTGATATCCATCGTCGGTGAGGCGATAAGTTTTTTCCAACTACATAGCTTCTGGGATTTCGTAACCGGTACCACGTGGAACCCGGGAGCAAGTTTCCTCTCCGCCGCCGGCCGTGGCGATGAAGGGGGGAGTGCCGCCCAGTTCGGATCGGTCCCGCTCTTTGCCGGTACCTTCATGATCACGCTGATCGCCATGTTGGTGGCGATTCCCTTCGGCTTGGGCGCGGCCATTTATATGGTCGAGTTTGCGCCGCTGACGGTGCGTAAAGCCGCCAAACCGGTCCTGGAAGTGCTGGCGGGGATTCCCACCGTTGTCTATGGCGTCTTCGCGGCCTTGACCGTGGCACCGTTGGTGGTGGATATCGCGGGGCTGTTCGGACTCGATGCCTCGTATTCCAATGCGTTGGCCCCGGGGCTGGTGATGGGCATCATGATCATTCCGTTCATTTCCTCGCTCTCCGACGATGTCATCAACTCGGTACCCAGTAGCCTGCGCGAAGGCGCCCTGGCACTGGGAATCACCAAAGGGGAAATGGTACGCAACGTGGTGGTGCCGGCGGCGGCACCGGGCATCATCTCGGCTTCGTTGCTGGCCGTCTCTCGTGCCCTGGGCGAAACCATGATCGTGGTCATGGCGGCCGGCATGCGCCCTAACCTGACGGCCAATCCACTGGAAGACATGACCACCGTCACGGTGAGCATCGTGGCGGCTTTGACCGGTGATCAAGAATTCGGCAGTGCCCAGACGCTTTCCGCCTTTGCCCTGGGACTGGTGCTGTTCATCGTGACGCTGACGCTGAATATTGTCTCAGTGATCATGATTCGTCGCTTCCGTGAGAAGTATCGCGTCAACAACCTGTAATCCGATAGGTCGAGAGCATGAGCCAATCGTTCGAAGAGATTTCCGCGCAGCTCAAGAAACGCCACCGGCGTTCGGCGCGCATGAAATGGCTGACCATGGGCGCCTTGATCCTGTCGGCAGCATTTCTCGTCGTCTTCATTTCCGACATGGTAGTACGTGGTTGGCCCGCGTTTCAGCAGGCGCAGATTCAGGTCGATGTCACCTACAACGAGCAGTCCAAGGAAATACCCTTGGCCGCTGTCAGCGAAGAATTTCGGCCACTGGTGTCACGCGGGTTCTTCCGCATATTGCCGCTGCGGATGGAAGATAATCCGGCATTGATGGGGACGACGAAAACCCAATGGGTGATTGCCGATAGTCCCGTCGATCAATACCTAAAGGGTAACAAGAACGAACTGAGCAGTTCGCAAAGGAACGTGGTCGACAAGCTGGTGAAGCAAGGACGTGCGGAGCTCAAGTTCAATACGACGTTCTTCACCACGGGTGACTCCAAGATGCCGGAGCTGGCGGGGATCGCCGCAGCGGCCATCGGCACGATGATGACCATGCTGGTCACCATGGCGGTATGCTTTCCCATCGGGGTCATGACAGCCGTCTATCTCGAGGAATTCGCCCCTGACAACAAGCTGACCCAGATCATCGAAATCAATATCAACAACCTGGCGGCCGTCCCTTCCATTCTGTTCGGCTTGCTGGGGCTGGCAATTTATATCAGCTTCTTCGGAGTGCCGCGTTCATCGCCGCTGGTGGGCGGCTTGACCCTGGCGCTGATGACGCTGCCGGTGATCATCATTTCGACGCGCGCAGCGCTTCGCAGTGTGCCGGATAGTATCCGGCATGCGGCATTCGGTGTGGGATGCTCGCGTTGGCAGGTGGTACGAGATCACGTGTTGCCGGTATCGCTGCCGGGCATTCTGACAGGGTCGATCATCGGTCTGGCTCAGGCGATGGGGGAAACCGCGCCACTGATCATCGTGGGCATGGTGGCGTTCATTCCCGAGGCCTCGATGACGCTGACGGATGCCTCGACCGTCATGCCGGCGCAGATCTTTACCTGGGCCAGTCAGCCGGAGGCGGCGTTTGCCGAGAAGACAGCGGGCGGCATCCTGGTGCTGCTGGCGGTGCTGATCTTCCTCAATGCGCTCGCCGTTTGGCTACGCAACAAATTCGAACGCCGCTGGTAAGCGACTTCTGACAGGACTCATTGCCATGAACGATACGACGCTGCAAAACTTTCAGACCGCCGATGAGACGTCCTCGACGTCGCCGGATGCTGGACGCGAGTCCCAAAGTGACGCCCCGACGCCCGACAAGGGGCAACCGGTGACGCATAACGAAAACATCGAGGAAAATCTGAGCGTGCGGGTGCGCGACCTCAGTCTTTGGTATGGCAATCATCAGGCGCTCAGCGACATCAATATCGATATCTTTGCCAATACCGTCACGGCCTTGATCGGTCCCTCTGGCTGCGGCAAGTCGACCTTCCTGCGCTGCCTCAACCGCATGAACGATTTGATCAACACGGTGAGCATCAAAGGGTTGGTGGAAATGGACGGGCACGATGTCAACGCCCGCGGCATGGATGAAGTGGCTCTGCGCCGCCGCGTGGGCATGGTGTTCCAGAAGCCGAACCCGTTTCCCAAGTCGATTTATGAAAACGTGGCATACGCACCACGCATGCATGACATGGTCAGCCGCAAGGCCGACCAGGACGAGCTGGTGGAGCGTGCGTTGCGCGATGCGGGGCTGTGGAACGAAGTCAAGGACAAGCTGCACGAGCCGGGAACATCGCTCTCAGGCGGTCAGCAGCAGCGTTTGTGCATCGCCCGGGCCATCGCCGTGCAACCGGATGTGATCCTGATGGACGAGCCGACCTCGGCGCTCGACCCCATCTCCACGGCGACCATCGAAGACCTGATGGACAAGTTGAAGCAGGACTTCACCATCGTTACCGTGACCCACAACATGCAGCAGGCGGCACGCGTGGCGGATTACACGGCGTTCTTCCATCTCGGCGAGATGATCGAGTACAACGCCACCAAGCAGATGTTCTCCAACCCGCATACCAAGAAGGCGGAGGACTACATCACCGGTCGTTACGGCTGATGGCCAGATAACGCGAATGACCTCAAGGGGCGCTTCGGCGCCCTTTTTTTGTGATTAAGACGATATAGTAGAGGCAGGCGTTGGTAGTATCCATGCGGCATGGCCTGACGCTTTATGCGTTTGGGGGACGACGAAGTAGGCAGGCAGGAAAGTCGTCAGGCCCGGTAGGCAGGAAAAGCGCTATTGCGCGCAGTCGATGCACTTGAGCGTGGCGTAATCAAGGGTTAGCCGCTTGGCTGAGATCCATTCACCGCATTCGATGCATTCGCCGTACGTATCATCGTCGATGCGTTTGAGGGCGAGATCGATGAAACGAATGCTTGCCTCGCGGCGTTGCTGGGTCGCCTTGGCCATGGCCTGGGATTGCATGGCATCCATGCGCGTCAGCCGTCCATTGGCGGTCTGATCGAGTTCGACGACGTCCCGACTCTGCGCGCTTTCTCGTCCTTCATCGAGCAATTGCTGGCGCTTGCTTTCCAGTTGATGGCGAACCGTCGCCATGTCGAGATCGGGGTGGTTCATGGCCGCACCTCCCTGCGTTGTTCGCGTACTTGCCGTGTCAAAGGCCCCCAGGCCAGCAAGAAACCAATGCAGACCATGACGATCATCATGATCAAAATGCCGGTGAAGGAAATGCCCGGGTCGAGCATAATGCCGAAGGTCGCCGGTGCCAGGCCCGAGGCGAATACCATGCCTGCCACGAAGATCGAGCGCAGACGCCCCAGGTGTTCGCTGCCCCAGAACTGGATAAGCAGACTGGTGACCGTCGGTTCCTGCATTCCCGTCACCATGCCTGAAAGCAGCATATAGGCCAAGATCCCCCAAGCATTATGCAGGATGATGCGTGGATCACCTTCCTGTCGGTGAGTTGAATGGGATTACGACGTGATGCGCTGGTACCCGCCGAGGACGCCCGGCTTGGCGAGCACCCACTGCCACAGCTGAATGTCGCGGGCTCGAAAGGCCGCCGCGCAGGACAGCAGGTAGTAGCGCCACATGCGGTAGAATTCGTCGCCGTAGCGAGCCCTGAACTGCGGCCAATGATGCTCGAAGTTTTCCTTCCAAGCCATCAGCGTCTTGTCGTAATCGGCACCGAAGTTGTGAAGATCCTCGGTGACGAACAACCCACCGGCCGCGTCGCCGATCTGGCCGATGGACGGCAGGTCACCGTTGGGGAAGATGTACTTGTCGACCCATGGGTCCGGCGTGCTTTCGCGGACGTTCTTGCCGATGGTATGCAGCAGGAAAAGGCCGCCTTCCTTGAGGCAACGATGGGCGACTTCCATGTACTCGCGGTGATTCTTGCGGCCCACGTGCTCGAACATGCCGATGCTGATGATGGCGTCGAACTGCTCGTCGATCTCGCGATAGTCCTGAAGCCGAAATTCCACGGGAAGTCCCTTTTTCATCAAGGACTTCCCGTAGTCGGCCTGCTCGCGCGAGATGGTGAGACCCACGCACTTAACGCCATAGTGCTCGGCGGCGTAGGCCATGAAGCTGCCCCAGCCGCAGCCGATGTCGAGAATGCGCATGCCGGGCTTGAGATCCAGCTTGCGACAAATCAGGTCGAGCTTGGCCTCTTGCGCGGCATCCAGAGTCTCGGCGTCGTGCCAGTAGCCACAGGTGTAGGTCATGCGCTTATCGAGCATCGCGGCGTAGAAGTCGTTGCCCAGGTCGTAATGCGCTTCGCCGACTTTCCAGGCACGTTTCACGCTTTGCAGGTTGGTGAACTTGGCGCGCAAGGCATGAAACACCAGTTTGGAAGGCTGCACGGCCTTGTCGATCTTGGAACGTAGTAGGCGAAAGAAGAACTCGTCGAGGCGTTCGGCGTCCCATTGACCGGCCATGTAGGCTTCACCGAGCCCGAGATTTCCCTCGGCGAGCGCACGATCGAAGACGTCGGACGAATGTACTTGCATGTCCCAAGGGCGCGAGCCGTTGATCTGGATGTCGGCGCGGGCCAGGAGGTCGGCGACGAATCGGTAGCTCTTGTGCTGTTCAAGCGCCTGGTCTGAAGTGGTGGTTTCCTTGAGTGGAGCGTTCACTGCTGATCTTCCTCTTGCTCTTGCTCACGCTTCCAGTGCGTTGGGAAGCTTATGCGGGCTTTTTGATCCTTTTAGGCTAGATGAAGATTATACGCCAATGATACCGTTTGCACGCTACCGAGCTGATAGTTTTTGTGGATCAGCGAATATAAATGAATCTATGAAAAGATGATCGCAAGGTGCCGCGATCACCGCCATGCGCCGTCTATTGCATGCGTCAGCGCGTGACTGCCGATCATTGCGTGTGGCGCGGCAACCCCATTGCCATGCCGGCGCTGGCGGCGACCAGTACCGCGGATACTGCCAGGCAAGGCGCCAAACCGTAGGCCTGATAGACCCAACCGGAGAGGACCGTACCGATGAGTCGCCCCATGGCATTGGCCATGTAGTAGACCCCCACGTCCATGGAGACGCCCTCGGCGCGGGCGAAACGCACGATCAGGTAGCTGTGCCAGCTCGAGTTGATGGCGAAGAGTATACCGAAGGCCAGTAGCCCCGCGATCAACCAGATGACGGTGGTCGCCAGCGGGGTGAAGGCGAGCAGGGCCGGGAGCAGGGCGAGGACCACGGCCAGGAAGACGGTGATGCTGCGCGTATCGCCGTGCAGATGTCGCGTGATGCGCGGGGCCTGGGTCTGAACGCCACCGTAACCGATCACCCAGACGGCCATCAGAATGCCGACGCTCCAGAAGTTCCAGCCATGCTGGTCGTAGAGAAACACCGGCAATGCCACCACGAACCAGATGTCGCGTGAGGCGAACAGGCACAGGCGCGCCGCCGCGAGAACGTTGACCGCGCGCGACGTGGAGAAGACCTCGCGGAACCTGGGCTTGGCCTTCCGGCGCCCCAGGTCGGCACGCAGACGCCATAGCGACAGCCCCAGCACCACGGCCAGCATCAGCCACATGGCGAGTATCGCGCCCTGGAAACCGATCAGTGTCAGCAACACGCCGCCGGCGAAGAAGCCGGCGCCCTTGAGGGCATTCTTGGACCCCGTGAGGATGGCCACCCAGCGATACAGTGCCCCTTGGGCATTGCGGCTGTCCTTGGGGACCAGCACCTTGACCGCACTCTTGGCGCTCATCTTGTTGAGGTCCTTGGCGACCCCCGAGAGCGCCTGGGCAGCCATGACCCAGGGCACCGTCAAGACCGAGGCCGGTACCATCAACATGCCCAGGGCAATCAACTGCAGCCCCAGACCGAGGTTCATGGTGCGGTTGAGCCCCAGGCGAGCGCCGAGCCAGCCACCCACGACGTTGGTGACCACGCCGAAGGCCTCGTAGAACAGAAACAGGAGGGCGATTTCCAGCGGCGAATAGCCGAGCTGGTGGAAATGCAACACCACCAGCATGCGCAAGGCGCCGTCGGTCAGCGTAAAGGCCCAATAATTGCCCGTGACCAGCAGGTACTGGCGTATTTCGAAGGGCAGGGCGCGCAGGCGATGCAGGGTCGTCGTCATGATGATTCCCGGGCGTTGCCGACTTTCAAGGCCAGTTCGGCGGTACGGTTGGCATAGCCCCACTCATTGTCGTACCACGCATAGAGTTTTACCTGGGTCTCGTTGATCACCATCGTCGACAGGGCATCGATGATCGCGCTGCGCGGATCGGTGCGGTAGTCGATCGACACCAGCGGGCGTGTCTCGTAACCAAGAATACCGGCCAGCTCGCCTTCGGCCGCGGCTTCGAGCGCGCCGTTGACTGCGTCGACCGTGACGCCCTGTTCCAGCTCGAGGACCATGTCGGTAAGCGAGGCATTGGCCAGCGGCACGCGTACGGCGTGTCCGTTGAGCTTGCCCTCCAGCTCGGGAAAGATCGCCGTGATCGCCTTGGCCGAGCCCGTGGTGGTGGGAATCAGGCTCATGCCGCAGGCCCGTGACCGTCGCAGGTCGGGGGTGTGGAGAGCGCTCGGGGCGTCGAGGAGCGTCTGGGTATTGGTGATGTCGTGCACCGTGGTCATCGAGCCATGGCGGATGCCGAAGGTGTCGTGAATGACCTTGATCACCGGTGCCAGGCAGTTGGTAGTGCAACTGGCCGCCGTGACGATGCGGTGTCGCTCGGGGACGAAATCGCCATCGTTGACGCCCATCACCACGTTGAGCACCTCGGGGTCCTTTACCGGCGCCGAGACCACGACGCGCGGCACGCCTTGATCGAGGTAGGGCTGCAGCTTGGCGGCCTTGGTCATGGCGCCCGAGGCTTCGATCACCACATCGCACTGGGACCAGTCGCTGTCGGCGAGATCGCGATGGGGGCTGAAGATGATCGGGGTGTCGTCGATGACGAGCGAATCCGCCTCGGCGCGAATGCCCGTGCCGGGAGACCAATGGCCGTGGACCGAATCGAATTCCAGCAGATGGGCGAAGGTCGCCGCGTCGCCGCCGGGATCGTTGATGCGAACGATCTCCAGGGATTGCGTCGCGCGCGACGCCCACAGGACGCGTAGGGCAAGGCGGCCGATGCGCCCGAAGCCATTGATGCCGATGCGTACTGTCATGCGCTGTCTCCTGGTATGAAAGGAAAGGGGGCCGTCGTGGACTCGGCGTGGCATGCCGCCTGACGTTGGCTGGCGGCGCCGGCATCGCCGAGTCGTCGGCAGGCCGCGGTGACCTCCACCGGCGCGGCGTCGCGCGAGGCCTCGAGAATGATCGAGACCCATGTGGGCAGTGTCGGTTCGAGGCGATAGTAGATCCAGGCACCCTGGCGACGCCCGCGCAGCAGGCCGGCACGACGCAGGTAGGCCAGATGGCGCGATATCTTTGGCTGCGGGGCGGCCAGGGCCTGGGTCATTTCGCAGACGCACAGCTCGGACTCGGCGCAGAGCAGCAGCGTCAGCGTCAGGCGCGTCTCGTCGGCGAGACAGCGATGCAAGGCCGCCGGGGTCAGCACTGGCGTGGCCACTGGTTCAGGTCGCCCGAGGCTGGACGTTCAGCCATAGCCGCAAGCGGCCGCGAATTTCCTCGAGGGTCTGGGTATAGGCGCCGTCACGCGGATTGAGGCGTGGGTCCAGGATGTCCCAGAACAGCCGCTCGTCGGTGTTGCCTTGCCAGTCGCGGCAGCGCTGCTGGGCTTTTTCGCAGAGGATGATCACGCTGTCGAAATGCTCGCCGGCATAGGCCTCCAGCGATTTGCTGGCCAGCCCCGTGGTATCGATGCCCAACTCTTCGAGCGCTTGCAGTGCCGCTTGCTGCGGCGCATCGGGCTCGACACCGGCGCTGTAGGCCTCGAAGCGCTGTCCGGCCATGTGACGCAGCAGGGCTTCGGCCATCAACGAGCGGGCCGAGTTGGCGTTGCAGAGAAAAAGAACGCGTTTTTTGCTCATGGGTCAGCCTCTCGGAATATGTGGCTAGACGAATATGCCCTAACGCCATGTCATTTCGATGAATGTGCCGGGCTACATGCCACGCTGATTGACGCGTCGAGAGACCGCTTCGGCACTCTCCTTGCGTTCGGAGTAGCGGTCGGTGAGCAGGTCGCTGCGGTCGCGTGTCAGCACGGTGAACTTCACCAGCTCTTCCATCACGTCGACGATACGGTCGTAGAGCGGCGAGGGCTTCATGCGGTCATCGTCGCCGAATTCCAGAAACGCCTTGGGCACCGACGACTGGTTGGGGATGGTCAGCATGCGCATCCAGCGACCCAGAATGCGTAGCTGATTGACCGTATTGAAGGACTGCGAGCCGCCGCAGACCTGCATGACCGCCAGGGTCTTGCCCTGGGTCGGGCGGACGCCGCCCAGCGCCAGCGGAATCCAGTCGATCTGCGCCTTCATGATGCCGGTCATCGCGCCGTGACGCTCCGGGGAGCACCACACCATGCCTTCCGCCCACTGCGCCAGCTCGCGGAGCTCCTGCACCTTGGGGTGCGAGGCGTCCTCGCTGTCCGGCAAGGGCAGGCCGCGCGGATCGAAGCAGCGTGTCTCGGCCCCCATGGCAGCGAGCAAACGCGCGGCTTCCTCGCTGACCAGGCGACTGAACGCGCGTTCACGCAGCGAGCCATGCAGCAGCAGAATGCGCGGCGGATGCGTGCTGAGTCGAGGCGTCATCAGCGCATCGCCGTCGGGGACGGCGAAAGAGGCGGTGTCGAGATGGGGAAGGTCGTGCATGAACGACTCCTGTGTGGGATAGTCGGGTCAACGTAACTTCTATCGTTGTGCAAATATGGAAACGAATGACGCTCTCAAGGCCTTGTCGGCGCTGGCGCAGCGCACGCGACTGGCGATCTTTCGGCACCTGGTGGGGGTCGGCCCCGATGGCGCCTTCGCCGGCGATATCGCCGAGGCTCTCGGGGTCTCGCCCTCGACGCTCTCCTTCCATCTCAAGGAGCTCGCGCACGCCGGTCTGGTGCATGGCGAATCGCATGGCCGGCATGTTCACTACCGTGCCGATTTCTTGCAGATGCGCGGTCTGATGGATTACCTGACCGCGCATTGTTGTGACGATCAACCCGAGCAGTGTCGATTGCCGGATGACGTCGGCCGTTGCTGATCCCGGGTCTGCCGCTTCATGCCGCGAGCAACTGTAGCCAGGCGGCCAGCGCCAGCAAGGTGACCGTCAGTACGGGGACGGTGAGCACGATGCCCACGCGGAAATAGTAGCCCCAACCGATGGTCATGCCTTTACGTGACAGAACGTGTAGCCACAGCAGGGTGGCGAGACTGCCGATGGGCGTGATCTTGGGCCCCAGGTCGCTGCCGATGACGTTGGCATAGACCATCGCCTGCTGGGTCAGGTCGGTGACGTCGCTGGCGTCGATGGACAAGGCGACCACCAGCACGGTGGGCATGTTGTTCATCACCGAGGAAAGGCCGGCGGCGATGAAGCCGGTGCCCAGCGTGGCGATCCAGGGGCCATGGCCGCCCAGCCATTCCAGACCGCCGGCGATCATGTCGGTCAGCCCGGCGTTGCGCAGGCCATACACCACCAGGTACATGCCCAACGAAAACACCACGATGTTCCAGGGGGCGTCGCGCAAAACCTTGCGAGTGCGGATGTGATGACCGCGCTGGGCGATCACGAACAGGACTAGCGAGCCGATAGCGGCGATCACGCAGACTGGCACGCCCAGCGGTTCGGCCACGAAGAAGCCCACCAGCAAGAGCCCCAGCACCCACCAGCCGGCCTTGAAGACCGCCGGATCGCGAATCGCCTCACGCGGCTTGCGCAGATCGCCGAGGGCATAGGTCGAGGGCACCGCGCGTCGAAAGAACAGGTACAGCATGCCCAGCGATGCCAGCACCGAGACGATATCCACGATCACCATCACCCGCGCGTACTCACCGAAGGCGATGTCGAAATAGTCCGCCGAGACGATGTTGACCAGGTTGGAGATCACCAGTGGCAGGCTGGCGGTATCGGCGATGAAGCCGGCGGCCATCACGAACGCCAGTGTCGCCCCGGCGCTGAAGCCCAGCGCGACGAGCATCTCGAAGACGATCGGGGTGAGGATCAAGGCTGCACCGTCGTTGGCGAAGAACGCCGCGACCCCGGCGCCAAGCAGTACCACCAAAACGAACAGGCGACGCCCCCGGCCGTTGCCCCAGCGGCCGACGTGCAAGGCCGCCCATTCGAAGAAGCCGGCCTCGTCGAGCAGCAGGCTGGTGATGATGATGGCGATGAACGTGAAAGTGGCGTTCCAGACGATCGACCACACGGCGGGAATGTCCGCGGGGTGGATGACGCCGGTGAGCAGCGCGATCAATGCACCGGCGCTTGCGCTCCAGCCGATCCCCAGGCCACGCGGCTGCCAGATGACGAAAATGAGCGTGGCGATGAAGATGGGCAGGGCAAGCAGCATGAGGCGTCCGTCGCGACTATCGAAAAATGACGCTTCTATATTTGAACAATCATGGAAATATTGCAACCGTTCGCCTGCCGTCGCCCGCGTGCGGGCAACGGCAGTGGCACCACGAGCCGGTATCTCAGCCGATCTGGATGTGGCCCTCCGCGTAGCGCATTCCCCGCGTGCGCCGCGTGGCCAGGAAGTACCCCAGCGACAGCGGTCCGACGCGGCCGAGCAGCATGGTAAGCATCAGCATCCATTGCCCGGGAAACGACAGTTCCTCGGTGATGCCGCGCGACAAGCCCACCGTGCCGAAGGCGGAGACGCTCTCGAAGGCCAGGTCGAGAAACGCGAGCCGCCCATCGGTGATGCACAGCACTAGCAGCGTCACGAACACCAGCGCCACCCCGGCCAGTGCCACGGCGACGGCCTTCATGACCGTCTGTTCGCCGACGGCGCGTCCATAGGCCGCAGGCTGGGTCCCGCGGAGGAAGGCCCGCGCCACCAACAACAGTACGATGAAGGTGGTGAGCTTGATACCGCTGGCGGTAGAGCTCGTGCCGCCGCCGATGAACATCAGCAACATGGTGAGCAGCGTCGAGGCATCTGACATGGCGGCGGTATCGACGCTGTTGAAACCGGCGGTGCGTGGTGTCACGGCCTGAAACCAGGCTGCTTGCAATTTGTCGCTGAAGGTGTCCAGTCCGCCCAGCGTCGCGGGATTGTGCCATTCGAGCGACGCGATCGCCGCCATGGCCATCAGGTTGATCGCCAGGGTCGCGCTCAGCACGATCTTGGTCTGCATGGAGAAACGTCCCCAGCGTCGCTTTTCGCGGATGTCGCTGATCACCATGAACCCCAGCCCGCCGACGATGAACAGCGCACTGACCACCAGTGTGACCAGGGGCGTGCCGACGTCGCGCGTCAGGCTGTCGGGCCACAGCGAGAAACCGGCATTATTGAAGGCGGAGACAGCATGAAACAGGCTGGCCCACAGGCCGCGCGACCAGCCCAGCTCCGGCACCCAGTGGAGTGCGAGAAGGGCCGTCCCCAGCGCCTCGACCACCATCGCAAAGGCCACCACCAGACGCACGAGCTGGGAAAGTTCGCTCAATGAGCTGCTACCCAGCGTTTCACGCACCAGGGTTTGCTGCTGTAGAGGAAGACGTGCCCCCAGCAACAGCAACGTCAGTGCCCCGAAGGTCATGAATCCCAGTCCGCCGACCTGGATCAAGATCAGCAGTACGAGCTGACCGAACCCCGTAAACCCACTGGTATCGACGACGGTCAGGCCAGTGACCGTCACCGCCGAGGTGGCGGTGAATAGCGCTTCTTGCCAGTCGAGCGGTACCGTCGCGGCCATGGGCAGTCGCAACAGGCCACCCCCGATCAGGCAGAGCAGGGTGAAGCCCAAGAGCAGAATTTCCGGCGGCGAAAGCCGCAGCATGCGGCCATGCGGCGTATGCCGCCAGGGGCGTGACAAACGTTGCCAGACCCCCATGTTTAAAGGCCTCGTGTCGGGACGGCGACGGGCGGGGGCAAATGGTGTGGCATTATAATTGACTCCCCAGCTCACGCAGGGCGGCGAGATCGCCCATCAGGATCAGGTGGTCGCCGCACGCGAGCTCCGTGTCGCGCTCGGGGGCACGAATCACCTCGTCGCCGCGTTTGATGGCGACCAGGGAAAGCGCGCGTTCGTCGATATCGAGCTGCGCCACGGTCGCGCAGTGCTGGGTGAGGCGTTCGGTGGTCTCGATCTCGACGATGAACTCGCGTTCGCCGAGACGAATGAAATCGACCATGGCATGATAATTGAGGCTTTCGGCGACACGCAGGCCGGTATCGTACTCCGGGTAGACGATATGGTCGGCGCCGAGGCGTTTGAGCAGCTTGTAGTGGGCGTCGGAGTGTGCCTTGGCCCAGATGTCGCGGGCGCCTAGTTCCTTGGCGTGCAATGTACAGATCACGCTGGCCTCGAGGTTGCCGTCGACGTCGATGACCACGGCGTCATAGCTCTCCAGCGAGAGTTCGGCGAGCGTCTTTTCGTCGGTGACATCGGCAATGACGGCATGATCGAGGTGCTCGGCCATGGCATCGACACGGCTCTCGTTGCGGTCGACGCCAAGTAGCTGATTGTCATGGCGCTTGAGCTCGCGCGCGACCGTACTGCCGAAATAGCCGAGACCGAGAATGGCGAATTGGCGTGTCATGCGACCTCCTGGGCTATGGATGCGCGTGATGCGCCGGGTCCGGGGGGCAGCTTCGCATACGCCGGCAATGGGCTCCAGCGATTGCCCCGCCGTCGCGGTTCGGGCAGACGCGGTTCGCGAAGTCTGGGTGGAAAACGGTAGAATCGCCCGGTGGCAAATGCTCGCGCCGCGTTGCATGAACCACAACAATAACTCTTCAGGTGAACCATGACGGCAAGACAGCAACCCAAAAATCTTTGGATCGGCCGCTGGGGCTTCGTGCTGGCGGCGACGGGCTCGGCAGTGGGCCTGGGCAATATCTGGAAATTCCCTTACATGACCGGGGAGTATGGCGGCGGCGCCTTCGTGCTCGTCTACTTGGCTTGTATCCTGTGCATCGGCATTCCCGCGATGATGACCGAGATTGCGTTCGGGCGGCGCGGGCGCGGGAGTCCCATCGATGCCGTCAAGCGCGTGGCGCAGGAATCCGGGCGCGGCAAGATCTGGTCCGGTTTCGGCTGGATGTCGATGCTCGCCGGGTTCATGATCCTGTCCTTTTACGTGGTCGTCGCCGGCTGGTCGCTGGCCTATCTGTGGAAGGCGATCAGCGGTGGCCTGCAAGGCGGCAGCGTGGAAGACATGGCGGCGATCTTCGGCGCCAACAACGCCAACCCGCTGACCCTGGGGGCGTGGAGCACGCTGGTGACGGTGGTGACCATGTTCATCGTCGGCAAGGGCGTGCAGGAGGGCATCGAGCGCAACATGCGCTGGATGATGCCGGGCATGGTGCTGTTGCTGCTGGTCATGATCGTCTATGCCATGTTCTCGGGGGGCTTCGGCGAGGCGGTGACGTTCTTGTTCTCCTTCGAAGTGGGCAAGCTGTCGAGCGAGGGACTATTGGCGGCGATGGGGCATGCCTTCTTCACGCTGTCGCTGTCGGCGGGCGCGATCATGGCCTACGGTGCTTATTTGCCCGACAACAAGTCCATCGCGCGGACGACCTTCACGGTGGCGATCTGCGATACGCTGATCGCGCTGATGGCCGGGTTGGCGATCTTCCCGGCGATCTTCGCCAACGGTATGGATCCGGCCAGTGGCCCGGGACTGATCTTCATGAGCCTGCCCCTGGCTTTCCAGCAGATGCCGCTGGGCAGTGTGCTGCAGGTGATCTTCTTCGTGATGCTCAGCGTGGCGGCGTTGACCTCGGCGGTGTCGATGATCGAGGCGACCGTGGCCTGGTTGACCGAGCGCAAGGGCATGAGTCGCAAGCGCGCGGCCTGGAGCAGTGGCATCGTGCTCTGGTTGCTGAGCACGCTGGCCATGCTGTCGTTCAACCTGGGCGCCGACTGGACCTTCGCCGGCAAGAACTTCTTCAACTGGCTCGATTACCTGACCTCACGCTGGATGATGCCGCTGGGCGGTCTGGGGCTCTGCTTGATGGCCGGCTTCCTGCTGCGTGACGGGACCTTCCGCGACGAGTTGCGCCTTTCCAAGCGTCAGCATGCGCTATGGTTGTTGATGGTGCGTTATGTCAGCCCGTTGGGGATCGTGCTGATCTTTATCGACGCGTTGGGGGTGATGAGCATCGACATCGGCAGCCAGTGGCCGTGGTTCCTCGCGGTGCTGGTGGTGATCACCGTGCTCGGCGAAATGCTGAGCCCTCGCGTCGGGCGTCAGCTCGCCGGTTGAATGGGCCCCGGCAAAGTGCGTATGACGGATACAGAAGTCCGGCCAAGGCCGGACTTCTGCATGTCGGCAACGACGTGGTCGAGTCGTTAGGCGCCTAGTCTTCGATTTCCCAGGTGACGTTCACGCCGGCCTCGATGGGGATTTCCCCGGCGCGGTATTCCGGTGCCGCTTTGGCATCGGCGGATTCGGCGCGCATCATCATGGTACGCGGCGTGTAGGTGGGCGACTGCGTTTCCTCGACATTGATCACATCGCCGAGCTTGATCTGGAGCGTGTCGGCCATCAGCCGAGCCTTGTGTGTGGCGCGCTCGAGGGCTTTCGACAGCGCCTTGTCGGTGGCTGCGTCGCGGTCCTTCAGGCCATATTCGACACCCTCCAGTGCATCCACGCCGGCAGCGGTCAGGGCATCGAGAATGCTGGGCAAGCGTTCGAGGTCATTGATCGTCACGCTGACGGGACGCGTGACCTGGGTGCGCACTTGATCTTCGGCGTTATCGTCCTCCTGGGAGCGCACGATGATCTCGGGATGTACGCTGAGCGAGCCGGCTTTGATGTCACTGCTTTTTACACCGGCCTCTTCCAGGGCGCGGATCAGCGTACCGGTGCGTGACTCGAGACGTTGGCGTGCGTCGGCAAGCGCCTGGGCGTCATTGCCGGCCTTGCTACGGGCCACGGCCGGGGTACGCTCCCATAAGCGTGCATTGAGCCGTGCCATGTTCGGTGCCACGTTGAGGCTCGACTGTGCTTGCACGTGAAGTGCATGCGAGGCGTTGGGGCCGGGCTTGGCTTGCGCCTGGGGAGTGACCACCAGCAACGCGCCGAGTAGCGCCGTCGCCATGCCGGGAAGACGAATATCCTTGCGCATCATGCAACTCTCCTGTGGGTGTTGAGAACACTGAGCCGTCGTCGAGACGAATGACTCAAGTGACCATGCTATCCTGCGCGCCCGAGAGTGGCTATGGGAGGGCGTGAGGTTGCGCCGTATTGACGCGTTTCTGACACATCTGCTGGTGCTGGTGACGTTGTTATCGTCCGATCTGGCGCTGGCGGCGATCGAGGTGACCGACGATGCCGGCAACAAGATCACGCTGGATAGTCCCGCCGAGCGTGTCGTGGCGCTGGCGCCGCATATCGTGGAGATGCTCTATGCGGTGGAGGCCGGCGAACGTCTGGTGGGCGTGCTGCAGGGCAGCGATTTTCCGCCTGCCGCTCGGGACATTCCGCGGGTGGGCAGTTATCGAGGCATCGCGCTGGAGGCCATCATGGCGCGTGAGCCGGATCTCGTCGTGACCTGGCGCAGCGGCACGCCGCGCAGCGTGGTGGAGCGCCTTGCGGCGCTGGGCGTGCCGGTCTACGAGAGTGAGCCTCGCCGGCTCGACGATGTGGCGAATGACTTGCGTGATCTGGGCCGTCTCACCGGTCATGCGAAGGCGGGCGCGCGGGCGGCCGAGGCGTTCGAGTCACGCCTGGCTGCCTCGCGGCAAACGCTGAGCGAGACGCCGCGCGTCTTCTATCAGTTGGGACGCACCCCGCTGACCACGTTGGGCGATGGGCATATCATCACCCAGGCAATCCGCCATTGCGGGGGGACGCCGTTGTTTGCCGAACGCTCGGTACTGGTGCCGGAGATCGGGCGCGAGGCGTTGATCGAGGCGCGTCCCGAGGTGATCCTGTCGGCCTCGCGCAGCGATGACTGGCAGCACACCTGGCAAGGCCACGACTGGCTGCCGGCGGTGCGCAACGGCCATCTTTACACGCTCGCCCCGGATCTCATCAGCCGCCCCGGTCCACGACTCGTCGAGGGCATCGCACAGGTCTGTCAGGCCCTCGAGCGGGCATCACAACCCCCTGAACAAGACACTCAATAATCGATGCCGCGACGTGCCTGGACGCCGGCATTGAACGCATGTCGTACTTCCTGCATCTCGGTGACGGTATCGGCCATGTCGAGCAGTTCACGATGGGCATTGCGGCCGGTGACGATCACCGTCTGCTCGCGTGGCCGGTTGGCGAGGGCTTCGCGCAGCGTGGCGATGTCGAGATAGCCGAACTTGAGCATGTAGGTGATCTCGTCGAGCACTACGAGGTAGACATCGGGGTCGCTCAGCAGGCGTTGGGCGTCCGCCCACACGGCCTGACAGGCCTGGGTGTCAGACTCCCGGTTCTGGGTTTCCCAGGTGAAGCCGGTGGCCATGATATGCACGCTCAGGTTGGGATCATCCTCGAGGCGTTCGCGCTCGCCGCATTCCCACATCCCCTTGATGAACTGCACCACGCCGGCCCGATAGCCGTAGCCGAGCGCGCGGGTAACGGTGCCCCAGGCGGCGGTCGTCTTGCCTTTGCCGTTGCCGGTGAAAACGAGCAACAGGCCGCGTTGCTCGGTGGCGGCGGCGACCTTCTCGTCGACATGCGACTTGAGGTTGCGCATGGCGTTGCGATGGCGGGATTGACGGTCGGTCATGCGATATTCCTGGACAAAAGAGGCAACGTAACGCGCGACGGGTACGCCGCACAATGTCATGACGCACGCGGCTTACAGGCGCTGTTCGAGTTCCTGCCACAGGCTACGATAGGCCCTTGCCGCAGGTGAGGAGCGCGCGAACTGCGTGACCGGGGCGCGCTCGAGTCCCATGCGCTCGATGGCGCTGGCGTTGGGGATGGTGGTGGACAACATCAGGGGCCAATCCTGCTTGAGGGTGGCCATGACCTCGAGGTGGAGTTTCTTGCGGCGATCGGCGAGCGCGAAAAAGGGCCAGACCGGGCAGGTATGGTCGGCTTCATCGAGGTACTCGCGCAGCTGTTCCAGGGTGCGCAGCGAGAGCGTCGTCGGCACGATTGGCACCAGCAGGGCATCGACGCTCGAGAAGACATGTTCGGAGAGTGTGGAAATGCTTGGCGGGCAATCGAGTATCACCAGATCGTAATCGTCGTGAACCGGTTTGAGTATCTTGCGTAGCCGACTGAGCTTGCGATCCTCGAGCAGGTGGTCCATTTCACGCGAGCCGAACGAGGCCGGAAGCAGGTCAAGACCAGGCATCTCGCTGGTGCGGATGACCTTGTCGAACGAGGCTTTGCCCTTGACGAGCTTGTCCACGCCACCGCGTATCTTGGGTTTGACGCGTAGATAGTAGGTAGTGGCCGCCTGCGGATCGAGATCCCAGAGCAATACGCGATAACCGGCCTGGCTCGCCAAGGTGGCCAGATTGACGGCCGAGGCGGTTTTGCCCACGCCGCCTTTGATACTGTAGATGGCGAGCATTTTCATCGCGATTTCTCCCGGGCAATGGCGTCGGGTAAGGTGACAGTCGATGGTGACACTTACATGACCGGCCAAGCGTACCATCGACGCGTGTGTCGGCGCTCCTGCAGACGATAACGCGGTACCCTGATGATACGTTCATTGTGAATGTTCGACAGGAGCAAGGGAAGTGCCAGCTCTGCGGCACGGGAGGCGACGGTGGAAGTACTCAGGCGGCGTATCGAGCGTCAGATCATGGGGGTGACGGGCATGGCGCTGGGCGGTATCGATTATGAGCAGCCGCCCGGCGACCCCGGGTTGTTCGGCCCGCAGAGCGTCTGCTGGCGTGTGCACAGCGATTTCACCTCGATGCTGTGCGGCGGCATCAGCGCGTTGATGTTGCAGATGCTGCATCCTCTGGCACTGGCCGGTGTGTGGGACCATTCCAACTTTCGCGACGATATGCTCGGCCGGTTGCGCCGCACCAGCCAGTTCATTGCCGCCACCACCTTCGCCTCTACCGCCGATGCCGAGCGCCTCATCGATCGGGTGCGGCGGATTCATGACAGCGTGGCGGGTACCGCGCCTGATGGTCGGCCCTATACCGCCAATGACCCGGGCCTGCTGACCTGGGTGCACACCGCCGAGGTCAGTCGTTTTCTTGCCGCACATCTGCGCTACCGCAACCCTGACCTGAGTGCTGCCGACCAGGATCGTTACTATGCCGAAGTGGCACGGATCGCCGAGGCACTGGGGGCGCGTGACGTGCCACGCACGCGCGGTGATACCGATGCCTATCTCGAGGCGATGCGTCCGCAGTTGCGCTTCGATGCGCGTACCGCCGAGGTCTTCAGGCTGTTGATCGGGGCGCCGGCGCCGCATCCGTTGGCGCGACCGCTGGTGGCGCTGACGATGCGCGCCGGTGTCGACTTGTTACCGTTCTGGGCGGCCGAGATGGCCCACCGCGACATGCCGCGCTGGCAGCGTCATGCCGTGCGCACGGGCGTGCATCGGCTGGTGCCGATCATGCGCTGGTCGGTGCGCAATGGCGCCTCGAACCGTGCACGTCGGCGAATCGCCGGAACTACGACGGCGGCCGGGTCACCGACGGCGCCTGACCGTACTTGAGTTCGAACTGCTCGGTCATCTCCTGGCAGCGTTTCTCGGTGGTATGCCGTTGGCGATCGTTCATCTCCGGCGCTGCCAGCGACTGCCAGCACTGGGCGATGGCGCGTTCCTCGCCGGCTTCGTCTTCCGGGGTCGCGCCCTGGCTGATGAAATAGATGATGACGGCGTACACCGCCACGATGAAGGCAATGGCGCCGACGATCAGGCCCAGGCAGCCTGGCTTGTTGGCACGGCGCGGCGTCGCATCGCGCGAGGATGAAGCGTCTTTCACGGCGGACTCTTTCTGCGTCGATTGAATGCGTGTCGAGATTATAACAAAGCTGGCCCCGGTGGCGGGGCGGCGCAATGTCGCGTGCTGCCATATCGCCAGGCAAGGCGCGTTGTACTTGGGTCGCCAGGACGCGGTTGCTATCATGTGCCCATGAACGCTACGCCGCTCCCGCCGCGCCCCGCGTCCCTCGACGATCCACTTTATTATCTGCATAACTTCCGTAGCGCCTTGCGCTGGATCGAGGCCTGCTACGTGGATCTGCTCGACGACCACGAACGCGACTTCCTCACGCGCTTTGACACCTTGCCGCAGTCCGCGCAGGCGCTGTGGGTGCGTATGGTCATGCGCAAAGGCGATACGTTTCGTGACGATCGGCTCGACTATGCGGAAATCGGAACGCCGTCTGCGGCGATGCTGCCGTTGATCGAATGCGAATGGGTGGACGCCGATCCGCCTCTATCGCTGGCGGCGCTGTGGCCCTTGCTGACCAAGGTCGAGATCGGCCGCCATCTGCACGGGCTGTTGCGGGATCACGGCCTCACGCGTGGCGCGCGCAAGGCGGACATGATCGAGGTGCTCGCCGAGGCCGACCTTGGCGAGCATTCGCTGGCCACTTGGTGCCCCGAGATTCCCTTCAAGGTGGTGCGCATGACGCGGATGGCGTTGTGCGAGCGGCTGCGGTTGATGTTCTTCGGCAATCTGCATCAGGACTGGAGCGAGTTCGTGCTCGCCGATCTTGGCATCCGCCGCTTCGAGCGAGTACCGCTGAGCCCGGCGTCGCGGGCCTTTCAGCGCCGCGAGGACATTCACGCCTACGCTCATCTGCATGCTTGTCGCGAACGCCTGGAGGCGGGCGAGCCGATTGCCGACATATTCGATGACGTGCCGCCGCCGAATGCCAATCCGTGGCTGGAAAACCGACGCGGCAAGCTGCTGTTCCTGCTGGCTCGGGCGCATGAGCGTGAGGGCGAACTGGCGGCGGCGGAAGGCCTCTACGCGCAGAGCGTTCACCCCGGTGCCCGTGGGCGTCGACTGCGCATGCTGGAGCGCCAGGCCTGCCACGCCGAGGCTCTGACGCTGGCCAACGAGGCCTTGGCGGCGCCGGAAAGCGAGGCCGAGCGTCAGCAGCTGGACCGCCTGTTGCCGCGCCTGCATCGTCGTCTCGAACTCGCGCCGCCGTCCGTGACCGAGGAGCCTGTCCCGGCGCGCCTGGCGATGACGCTACCCCGTACGGCGTCGGTGGAACGCGCCGTGGCGGCGCAACTGTCGTGCGAGTCGATGCCGGTGTACTACGTCGAAAATACGCTGATCAATGCACTGTTCGGTTTGCTGTGCTGGGAGGCCGTGTTCGCGCCGCTTCCCGGGGCCTTCTTTCATCCGTTCCAGCGTGCCCCGGCGGATCTGCTGCGCCCCGAGTTCGCATCGCGTCGCGAGACACTCTTCGCTCGCTGTCTGGCGCGTCTCGAGGTGCCCGAGGGCGCGCATGGCTATCGCGCCGTGATCCGTCGCACCTATCATGACAAGCACGGGCTCGAATCCCCCTTCGTGCAGTGGGAGGCACTCGATGAGGCGTTGCTGGACATGGCGCTGGCGTGCCTGCCGGCGGCGCATTTGCGACTGTGGTTCGAGCGTTTGCTGCGTGACGTGCGTGCCAATCGGGCGGGCATGCCGGATCTGATCCAGTTTCGTCCCGCGCAGGGCGGCTACCGGATGATCGAGGTCAAAGGGCCGGGCGATCGGCTGCAGGACAATCAACGCCGGTGGCTGGCGTTTTGCGCACATCACGGCATGCCCCTCGATGTCTGCCATGTGACGTGGGCATCATGAGCGAGACGGTGACCTATACGGTAGCGGTGCGCAGCCTGTGCGATTTCACCGCCAAACGCGGCGATCTCGATTTGCGTTTCACGCCATCGCCCAGCGCGGAAGAGGGCATCGAGGGGCATGCCTGGGTGACCTCGCGTCGCGCGGCTCATTACGAGTGCGAAATTGCCTTGAGCGGTGTCTATCGGAGCGCTGCCGGACATGGCTTGCGAGTGCGTGGACGTGCCGACGGTTTCGATCCGCAACGTGGCCGTCTGGAAGAGATCAAGACCCATCGCGGTGACCTGACGCGTCAACCGGAGAATCATCGTCATCTGCATTGGGCCCAGTTGCGCCTTTACGGCTGGCTGCTGTGCGAGACGCGAGGCCTCGACGAACTCGAACTGGCGCTGGTGTATTTCGATATCGCTCGCCAGGTCGAGACACCGCTCGTCGAGCGCGTGGGCCGCGACACCCTGCGTCGCTTCTTCGAGGCGCAGTGCGCGGCGTTTCTCGACTGGGCGTTGCAGGAAACCGCGCACCGTACGGCACGCGACAGCGCCCTCGAAACGCTGCGTTTTCCGTATGCGAACTGGCAGGGTGAGCAGCGCACACTGGCGGAAAACGTCTACAAGGCGGCGAGTACCGGGCGCGCGCTGCTCGCCCAGGCGCCCACGGGCACCGGCAAGACCCTGGGCACGCTCTTCCCGATGCTCAAGGCGATGCCCACGCAACGCCTCGACGGCCTGTGCTATCTCGCCGCCAAGACCCCCGGGCGACAGCTGGCGCTGGATGCCCTGAAACCCGTGGTGGAAACGACCCCGCTGCGTGTGCTGGAGCTGACCGCGCGCGACAAGACCTGCGAGCATCCCGACCTTGCTTGCCACGGCGAGTCCTGCCCGTTGGCGGCGGGCTTTTTCGATAAGCTGCCTGACGCACGGCGTGCATTGATCGCCGGTGGCGACTGGGATCGCGCGCACGTGCGCGATGTCGCCTTGGCGCATGACGTCTGCCCGTATTACCTGGGGCAGGAAATGGCGCGCTGGAGCGATGTCACGGTGGGCGATTATCACTATTACTTCGCCAGCGGCGGCATGCTGCATCTATTGACCCAGGCCAACGACTGGCGCCAGGGCGTGCTGGTCGACGAGGCGCATAATCTCATCGAACGCGCACGTAGCATGTACAGCGCCAGTCTCGATCAAGGCGATCTGCGTGCCCTGATCCGCGAGAAACCGGCCGGTGTCACTGCCGCGCTCAAGCAGCTCAATCGCGAATGGAACGCGCTGGGTCGCGAGTGTGTCACTGAGCATACCGCGCTCGAGCGCGTCCCCGAGGCGTGGCTGGCTGCGTTGCAGCGCCTGGTGGGGACGATCGGGCAGGTCGCCGCCGAGCCGCCTTATACCTTGTCACCGGCCTTGCAGCGTTTCTATTTCGATGCCTTGAAGACAGTGCGCATCGCCGAACTCTTCGATCGCCATTTCGTCTGCGACATCGCCATGCGCCCGGGCCACCGCGGCCTGCGCCATGCGTGCCTGAGTCTGCGCAACATCGTGCCGGCGCCCTTGCTGACCCCGCGTTTTAAGGCGGCGCATGCCAGTGTGCTGTTTTCGGCCACCCTGACGCCCGAGCGTTATCAGCGCGATCTACTGGGCTTGCCCGAGGACAGTGTGTGGCTGGACGTGGCATCGCCCTTCGCCACGGAACAGCTCCGCGTGCATATCGCGCGGCACATCTCCACGCGCTTTCGTGATCGCCAGGCATCGTTGGCACCTATCGCCGACTTGATCGCCGCCACCTATGCGCGTCGGCCGGGTAATTATCTGGCCTTCTTCAGCAGCTTCGCTTATCTGGAAGATGTCGCCACGCATTTGCGCGAGGCGCACCCCGAGGTGCCGCAATGGCAGCAGGCGCGAGGCATGGATGAAACGGCACGGACGGATTTCCTGGCGCGTTTCACGCCGGACGGGGGCGGGGTCGGGTTTGCGGTACTCGGCGGGGCCTTCGGCGAGGGCATCGATCTTCCGGGGGAGCGATTGATCGGTGCCTTCATCGCCACCCTGGGACTGCCGCAGGTCAATCCGGTCAACGAGCAGCGTCGGCGCTATCTACAGGCGATGTTCGGTGCCGGCTACGACTATGCTTACGTTTATCCTGGGGTACAGAAAGTGATTCAGGCCGCCGGTCGGGTGATTCGTGGACACGAGGACCGGGGCACGGTTCACTTGATTGATGACCGTTTCGCCGAGCCCCGCATTCAAGCGCTATTGCCGTCATGGTGGCATGTCACCCACAGCGTTGGCGCTCAGGCTCGCAACCCGGGCAGCGCTTCTCTAGGGTAGGGCGCACATGTCTCAGAGAGTGTTTACAAAAGGACTGCGCTCGACAATTCGGCGTTAAAATCGGCTTTAAAATACTCATTTACCCCGCGTAAACTCC
Source organism: Chromohalobacter marismortui (assembly GCF_004364315.1). GTDB lineage: Bacteria > Pseudomonadota > Gammaproteobacteria > Pseudomonadales > Halomonadaceae > Chromohalobacter > Chromohalobacter marismortui. The sequence continues at coordinate 369,970 of NZ_SOBR01000001.1, forward strand.
GCTTTTTCGCCCGCTTTTGCCTTGTCTTGACGTCGCTCGCCTATTTTGTAACCCCCCTCTCAAGGACGAGTAATATGAGTTTGATGCTGAGTGTGGTGCTATTCGTCGGATGTGCCCTGGTCATCGGCGTGGTCGGGACGCGCCTGACCGGCGTGGTGGACACGCTGGCCGACCGTACCGGCATGGGAGAAGCGATTGCCGGGGCGGTGCTGATGGGCATGGCGACGTCGTTATCCGGCATCGTGCTGTCGGTGACGGCAGCCTGGAACGGCCAGCCCGAACTGGCGATGAGCAATGCCGTGGGTGGGATTGCTGCACAGACGTTGTTCCTGACTTTCGCCGATGCGGCGCTGCGACGCGTCAATCTCGAGCATGCGGCAGCATCCATCGGCAATCTGGCGCAGGGCACATTGTTGATGTGCCTGCTGGGCATGTTGCTGGTGGCGCGTTACTCGCCGGAGTGGACATTGTGGGGCATTCACCCGGTCACGCCGCTTCTGTTTCTGGGCTATGTGTATGGGCTGCGCATCATCGATGAAGTGCGTAGCCAGCCGATGTGGACGCCGCGACGCACGCGTGAAACCCGCGAGGATGCACCGGATGACGAGGCTCAGCGCTATTCCTTGATGCGTCTGTGGGGCGCATTTGCCGCGCTGGCCTTGTTGCTGGGCGTGTCCGGCTGGGTGATGGAGAAAGCGGCGACGACGCTGGCGGCGGAAACGGGCATGAGCCAGACCGCCGTGGGCATACTGTTGACCTCGGTCGCGACCTCCTTGCCCGAGCTGGTGACCGCCGTGGCGGCCGTGCGTCGCGGAGCGCTGACCCTGGCCGTGGGTGGGATCATCGGCGGCAACGCCTTCGATACGCTGTTCGCCGCCGCCTCGGACATCGCCTATCGCGACGGGTCTATCTATCACGCCGTTTCCGAGCAGACATTGCTGTGGATCGCACTGTCGGTACTGATGACGGCGGTATTGCTGCTGGGTCTGGTGCGTCGCGAGAAACATGGGCCGGCACGCATCGGCTTCGAGAGCGTGGCGCTGGTGCTGTTATACGGCGCCGGGGTGGCGATGGTCTTTCAAGAGGCGTCCTGAGCCGCGTGATTCGATGCGGGCGGCCGCCTCAGTCGAACAGGTCGCCCTGGGCGTGCGGAGCGCGAAATGCGCTGGTGTCGAGGCCCATCTCGGTACGATTGCCGATGCCCAGGCGCCGACAGGTGGTGCGGAAACGTTGCCCCAGAAGTGTCGCGAACACGCCTTCGCCGCGCATGCGATGGCCGAAGCGGGCATCGTAGTCCTCACCGCCACGGCACTGGCGGATCAGGCTCATGACCTTGTCGGCGCGTAGCGGGTAGTGCTCGTTGAGCCAGGTCTCGAACAGCGGCGCGACCTCATGCGGAAGGCGCAACAGCATCCAGGCGGCGGTGCGCGCGCCGGCATCGTGGCCGGCTTCCAACAGGGACTCGAGTTCATGATCGGTCAGCCCCGGAATCACCGGTGAAATCAGGGTGCCCACGGGGATGCCGGCTTCGCTGAGTTCGCGGATGACCTTGAGGCGCGTGCGCGGCGCCGCCGTGCGTGGTTCCAGCGTGCGCTTGAGGTCATCATCGAGGCTGGTCAGGCTGACGAACACACGCACCAGGCGGTGCTCGGCCATCTCGGCGAGCAAGGCCTTGTCACGCAGGATCAGGGCGCTCTTGGTGACCAGCGTGACGGGATGGCGGGTATCCAGCAGCAATTCCAGCAGGGCTCGCGTCGTGCCGCGTTCCGCTTCCAGCGGCTGATAGCAGTCGGTGTTGCCCGACAGGTTGATCGGCCGGCAGACATAGCCGGGTTTGTCGAGTTCATCGCGCAGTCGCTCGACCATGCCGGTGCGCGCGATCAGCTTGGTTTCGAAGTCGAGCCCCGGTGACATGTCCCAGTAGGCATGGCTGGGACGTGCGTAACAGTAGATGCAGCCGTGCTCGCAACCGCGGTAAGGGTTCAACGAGCGATCGAAGGACAGATCCGGCGAGTGGTTCCAGGACAGCGCACTCTTGGCCGGTTCGTCACGCACTTGCGTTGCTAGTCGTGTGGGCGCTTCTTCCTGCCACCAGCCATCGTCGACGGCGTCGCTGACCGTGGGTGAAAAACGATTGTGAGGGTCGAAGGTTGCGCCTCGGCCCTTGCGGGCGAGGGAGCGGTCTCTGGGCGTCGTCATCATGCAATGCCTTGACTGTATACATGAACAGTATAGAGGCCATGCAGATGGGTTCAACCCGGCTGGCGGGGTGTCAGCCGGGCGGATAGCCCAGGGCATCGCGCAAGCGTTCGGCATGCGTGGCGACCCAGGTCGGATCGATGGGCCCCCAGTCGCGGATGACGTAACGTCCGATATGATGTCGGGCGCCGGACTGCTGTTGGAATTCGCAGTGGATGTCCAGCTCGACCAGGGCGTTGACGGTGTCCTGGGCAGTACGGCGCGGCATGCCGGTAGCCTCGATCAGCGCGGGCACGCTAGTCGTCCCGTTGTCGATGAGGTGCGCCACATATAGCCGGCGATAGAAGCTGCTTTGCGTCTTGCTGAGTGCCATGGGCGTGCTCCGGAAGAGGAAAGGAGGCGGATAGCATAACGCCCCACCCCGGAAAGGGGCAGGGCGCATGCGCTGCACCGCGTGGGGAGGACGCAGTCAGAAGCGCAGCGTCACACCGCCTTCCACGTAGCGATCCCGGGTGTTGTAGCCGTCGACCCGTTGGTATTGCTTGTCGAAGGCGTTCTCGACCTTGGCCGAGAGCTCGATCATCGACGTGACCTGCCAGGCAGTGCGCAGATCGACCACGCCGTAGCCGGCGACAGTGGTGTTGCCATAAGTGACGAAATCGGTATCGCGACGATCACCCGCCGCGCGCAGAGTCGCGCCGAACGACCAGTCGGCCAAGGCGTAGTCGGCATCCAGGCGGCCGAAGGTCCGGGCACGGCGAAGCAGGCGTTCGCCGGTCTGGCGGTTTTCTGGGTTCTGGTGCGTGAGGCTGGCGCGGAGCGTCAGGCCGCCACTCTGCCAGCCGCCGCTGAGTTCCACCCCGCGAATGCGCGCTTCGTCGACGTTGTAGGGGATATACGTAACGGGGGCGTAACTGATCAGGTCGTCGATACGGTTATCGAAAACGGTGACACGTCCTTGCCAGCCACCACGCTCGTAGGCCCAGAACGCTTCGAGATTCTCGGCGGTTTCCGCCTCGAGGCTTGGGTTGGTGCCATAAGGGCCATAGAGATCGATCAGGTTGGGCGCCTTGTAGGCCGTGGCGATGCTGGCGCCGAGTCGTTGGTACGGCGTGAGCTGATAGGCGTAGCCGAGGCTGCCGGTGGTCTCGTCGCCGAACAGGGAGTCGTCGTCATAGCGCAATGCGACGCTCATTTCATGGGCGCCGTAAGTACGCCGCATCATGGCGTAGATACCGACGTTCTCGCGACTGTCGCGGGCATAGCTGGCGCCAGCGCGGTTGTTGAAGTCGACGCTGTCTTGGCGATAATCGATGCCCAGCACGTCCACGCCGTTGTCGCGGGTGAAACGATGTTGCAGGCCGACCTCGTCACGGTGGCTCTCGATCAGGCTCTGACGTTCCCCCGCGCGGCGTTCTTCACGCTGTTCGTCGAAATGGCCGGCGGTGACCAGCATTTGCCAGTCCGACTGGAGCTGAACAGCGAGCTGGCCGCCGAAGGACTGCAGGTAGCCTTTGGTGACACAGTCCTGAGAGGCGGGGAACCCGCAATTATCGTATTCGCCCTCGAAGTTCTGGCGCAGGGCGTTGACGCTCACCTCGACGTCGTCGGTGACACGATGCGACAGCCCCAGTTGCGCGCCTGCGCGCTCGAAGCCGTCGCGTTCGCCGCTTTCATCCGCCTGCGTGGCATTGAAGCCGTCGCCATCGCGGTGAAAGAGCGAGGCGTTCAACCGGGTGTCGTCATCGCCGGTGGCGATCCAGGCACTTTCGTGGTGCGTATCGTTGCTGCCCGTGCTCGCCTTGAGCCCACCTTGCGTACCGGTGGCTGCGCCACGCCGGGTGAAGACCTGGATGACGCCGCCGATGGCGTCGGCACCGTAGGCGGCGGCCCGTGGCCCACGCACGATCTCGATACGCTCGATGGCCTCGAGTGGCAGCATCTCCAGGCTGGCGCCACCGCTGGTGGCCGAGTTGATACGCACGCCATCGACCAGCACCAGGCTATGGTCGGATTCGGTCCCCCGCATGAACAGGCTGGAGAGCGTTCCTAGTGGCCCATTCTGAGCGATTTCGATGCCCGCACGGCCTTGCAGCAGGTCGATGATCGAGCCGGCTTGGCTGCGCTCGATATCGGCGCGGTCGATGACGGTGGTGCTGGCCATGACATCGCTCTGCGACTGGGGAAGCCGGTTGGCGGTGACCTGCAGATCGGATAGTCGTTGATCGCCTTGCGCCTGTGCGCTGCCCGCCACGACCAGGGCGAGCCACAGCAGGTTCTTTTTATGCAACATGGAATAACGCCTCATCAGCGTAAGAAACGAGTTACGCGATGAGGAGGACAGAAGGTGACGCCGCCGCGTCGCCTGGACGGCGCGAATGCAACGGTCGCCACTGGCGAAGCCCTCCGCATCAGCCAGTGCTGAGACGCAGGCCGGTCTCCGGACTGACGCGCTGGCGGCGGAGAAGATCCGACACCGGGCGGAAATGCCTTCCCACTCGAATGGATGGAGAGCAGTGGCGGTCGCAAGCTCGGCAAGCAGCGACGATTTCCGCTGTGGCGCGATTACCGTTGCGGGGGCAGTACGGGACTTTCACCCGTTTCCCGAGCACCTGGGTCTCGACGGGCGGGGATTCTGCGTGGCGGTACCGGGGAAGTCAAACGCCGGCCGCGATCAACGCGTGCCGTGCGCTTCACGACGGCGGGCTGCCCGCTTCCTTCCCACCGAGGTGTCAGCGCTTCTTGGCCTGCGTCGGGGGATCGGGCTCGTGCAGGACCAATTCAACCCGCCGGTTCGCTGCGCGTCCCTCGGCCGTGGCGTTGCTTTTCAGTGGATGCGTATCGGCGTATCCCACGGCACGTAGCTTGTCGCGGTCGATGCCTTCTTCAACCAAAAAGCGCAGTACGGCAGCGGCGCGTGCCGTCGACAGCTCCCAGTTGGATGGGAAGCGATCGGTGGCGATGGGACGACTATCCGTGTGTCCTTCGACGGTGATCTCGCCTTCGAATTCCCGCAACGAGTCCAGCAACTGCCGTAATACGTCGCGGCCTGCGTCGGTAAGGCCGGCGTTGCTGCTGGAAAACAGCAGACGGTTCTCGATACGGAAGTTCAGCGTCTGAGCGCTTTGCGTCACTACCACGCCATCGATAAGAGGCTTGAGCGTCTCCGTCAGCCGTCGCACGGCGCTGGTGGGGGACGACTCGACACGCGCCATCAAGGCCTCGGCGGGGGCTGGGTTGACCATGATCATGCGTGGCGTGAGTGGTGCCATCGGCGGCGGTGTATAAAATGCCGTCTCACGTGGTGGCACATACCGTTTGTCGGCACGTGGCGGGACATAAAAATTGGGTGTCCAGGCGGGCGCATGCAGGGTGGGTACGCCCAGTACCGGCATGGCAAGCGTCGTATCGTTGGCGTTGCTGTCGTCGTTACCGGTCAGCGCCAGCAACAGCACGAACAAGGTGATCAGCAGGGTGAGCATGTCAAGATAGCTCATCAGCCAGCCGCCATTCTCGTCGCTCGCGTGATGCGCAGGAGCGATCAAGGCGTCGCCGGCCTCGATGGCATAGCGATGCGTCACACGGCTCATGCCACCGTTTCCTCCTGCTTGCGCGCATCTTGTTCGGACGCATTCGCGCGCGGTGCCGGGTCGCGAATTTCATCCTGGTGCTCGGCCATGAAGGAGTTGAGCGTATCTTCGATGAACGAGGGCAAGCGACGCTTGGCGACCAGCATGACGCCTTCCATGACCATGTGCATTTCGATCAGGCGTTCCTCGGTGCGGCGCTCCAATTTCACCGCAACCGGTTTGAGAATCAGGTTGGCGAGGAGGATGCCGTAGAAGGTCGACATCAAGGCAATGGCGAGGCGTGGCCCGATGACTGCCAAGTCACCACTGTCGAGTACTTCGAGCATGTTGATCAGCCCGATCAAGGTCCCCAGCATGCCGAATGCTGGAGCGTAAGTGGCCATGGTGCGGAAGATCTGCGACTCGGCGTATTCACGCGCGCGCATGCGGGCGATGCGCCAACGCAGCACATCATGAATCTCGTCGTCCTGAGTATTGGCGATGACCAGCGATATCCCGGTGCGCAGGAACGGATTGCGTGTGTCCTCGAGCTCGGCCTCGATGGCGCGGATGTTGCCTCGAAACCAGTGCCGGGCCATGGACACCAGGGTCTGGATGTCGTCGTCGATACGGCTATTTTCGCGACGGAAGACGAGGCCCACGAGACGCGAGACACGCACGACCTCACGCATGGGATAACTGATGAACGTGGCGGCCAGCGTACCGGTGATGACGATGGCGAGGCCGGGAAAATTGAAGAAGCTGCTGGGCGTTTGTGCGGTGAAGAGCACGACGGTAGCGAGCAGCAGCACACTGGCGGCGATGCCGATCAGAGTCGACGGGTTCATGGGCGTTATCCGGTGCACGAGCGGCATGAAAGCGATGTGGCCTGGGCGTATCCGAAGACGCGCTACGGATAACCCCGAGAGCCTCCATGAGGCATGATACGCGCGCGCGAAGCATGCAAAGCGTGTATTTGCCGGGTGCTTTGTGCGCTTTTCAACGACTAGGAAGTAGCGCCGGCGACGTGTCCGTGAAACAACGGCGGATCGTCGCTGATCACTGCTTCGACGCCCCACTCCCAGCGAGGCAGAAACATGGCCGGATCGTTGGCGGTATAGCACAGCAAGTGTAGACCGGCGCTGCGTACGGCGTCGGCGGCGGCAGGTTTCAGCTTGCGCCAGTCGAGATGGACGCTATACGCCCTCAGGGTGTCGACATCCGCGCGCCAGTCTTTGGTGAGCTTGTCAGAGAGCAGGCCCAGGTGTAGCCGGTGCGGATCGCTCTCGATGTCGCGCGCGGTGCGCAGTGCCACGCGGTCGAACGAGGACACCAGCAGCCGAGAGGGGGGAAGCGCGGCCAACAGGCGCGGCACGACAGCCTCGACCAGGGCGGTGGGGCGATGTCGGTAGCTGATCTTGAGCTCGAGGTTGAGCCCCATGTCGTATTCGACGATCAGCGCCAGCATTTCGTCGAGCGTCGCCATGCGCTCGTGGCGGAACGCGGGGCTGAACCAGCTTCCCACATCCAGCTGGCGCGCTTGGGCAAGATCGAGATGCCGCAACTTGCCGCGTCCGTTGGAGCAGCGGCGTACACCGGCGTCGTGCCAGATCACCGGCGTGCCATCGCCAAGTTGCTGGACATCGAGTTCCACCCAACGGCACCCGGCCGCATGGGCGGCGCGTACCGCGGCCAAGGTGTTCTCGGGGGCATGTGCTGAAAGTCCACGATGCGCGATGGTGCGGGGCAGCGTGAGGCTCATGCCGCTGTGCGATGAGGTTCGTGCTCCGCACTGGGGGGGCGTTGTCGGCGCCAAGCTGGCATCGCGTGAAGAAAGTGGCATGTCAATTAACCTCGCGGATGGCCAATGAGTATTATGGCATGTCGTGCCGGTGTCGGTTCAGTGGCGGGGACTGCGCCACGACCTCAGCCGGGCTGACGACTAGATTGCGACAGCGTTATGACAGGAACATGATCGTATCGCCATGGGGCGGCGTTCGGGGATATGGTAATCTGCGCGCCTTGTTTCGAGATCAGTCGTCTGACCCTTTGGAGGTAGACGGCGCCCGACCCGGCAGAGAGACCGATGAAAATCATCCATGTGAAGAATCCAGAAAATCGCGAGGCGTGCCTAGCCCAACTGTGCGCCAATGTGTATGGCCAGGAGGCCGGGCTCGCGCCCCTGGTGACCTTTACCGGGACGCAGGGCGTCTTGTTCGAGCAGGACGCAGCACGCATTTTTGTCCTCGCCGACGATCAGCAGGCGATTCTTGCCATGATGCTGCTGGTCTCGGATATCGAAGGCCAAGGCATGGAAGTGACGCTGCTTTCGACGCCGGAAAGCGGCGACGAGGAGCATGTCAAACGTCTGGTCAGGGAAATGGCCACGCGCGCGCCCTTGCGGGTGCATGCCCCCGACGAGGCCAGCGAAGCCTTCTTTCGCGATTGCGGCATCACTCAGTGGCTCGATATGCCGGACGGCGTGCGTTTGGGCCTGGCCGCCTGTCACGAGACAGTGACGCCGGAGACGTTGACGACACCGCTGCGCTTCAACGCCGAGGGTATCGTGCAGACCTTCAAGCGTGAGCCCGAGACATTCGCGTCGTATAAGGCACGCTTCATCGCCGGGCTAGAACGCTTCAACGGCCGGGTGTGAGCCTGGCCTGCGCATGCGCGGTGGCACATGTCGTTAGCGGTGGCACAGTGTTGCAGAAACATGCTCGGCACGTGATGACTTGACCCGGCGGGCGTTCGGCGCTTGGATGAATGCCTATATTCGTTAGCTCCATAAGGAAGACTACATGGCCAAGCGTATTCAGTTTGCACGTACCGGTGGACCCGAGGTCCTGGAATATATCGACGTTACCCCTGCCGAACCCGGTCCGGGAGAGGTGCGTGTTCGCAATCGCGCGGTGGGATTGAACTTCATCGATATCTATTTTCGCACCGGGCTTTACCCGGCGCCCGGCTTGCCCTCCGGATTGGGCACCGAAGGAGCCGGCGAGATCGACGCCGTGGGCGAGGGGGTCACCCTGTTCGCGCCGGGCGATCGTGTCGCCTACGCCCAGGGCCCGCTCGGCGCCTATGCCGAGCAGCATGTATTGCCGGCGGAAAAGGTCGTCGCCTTGCCCGACGCCATCGATGAGGAGACGGCCGCTGCCGCCATGCTCAAGGGGCTGACGGTGCAGTACCTGCTGCGCCAGACGTATCGGGTCAAGGAAGGCGAGACGATCCTCTTTCATGCGGCGGCGGGCGGGGTCGGCTCGATTGCCTGCCAATGGGCCAAGGCGCTCGGCGTCAAGCTGATCGGCACCGTCAGTTCGCCCGAGAAGGCCGAGTTGGCCAAGCGCAACGGCGCCTGGGCCACCATCGACTATACGCGGGAAAATGTCGTCGAGCGCGTTCGCCAGCTGACCGGTGGCGAGATGGTACCGGTGGTCTACGATTCGGTGGGCAAGGACACCTGGGAAACCTCGCTGGACTGTCTCCAGAAACGCGGCCTGATGGTGAGCTTCGGCAATGCGTCCGGCCCGGTCGAAGGCGTCAACATCGGCATCCTCAATCAGAAGGGCGCCTTGTTCGTGACGCGCCCCAGCCTCAACGGTTACGCCGACACGCGTGAGCGTTTCGAGGCCATGGCCGCGGAACTCTTCGAGGTGATCGCCAGCGGCCAGGTCACCATCGATGTTGCCAACCGCTATCCGCTGCGTGACGCCGCCAAGGCACAGGAAGCGCTGGCGGCGCGTCAGACTACCGGCTCGACCGTCCTGGTGCCCTGACTCCCTCATCGGAAAACAGCTCGGCTGATACGAAGCCGCCCGCCATAGATGGCGGGCGGCTTCGTTTGAGCGCCCCCTCAGGACCAGAGTCCGGCATGGGGGATCCTTAGAGAGTGGGCATGGTAAAGTGGTTGGTCTCCTCGCGGATGCCGCTTGGCCAGCGCTGGGTGATGGTCTTCATGCGGGTATTGAAACGAACCCCGTCCGGGCCGTGCATGTGCAGCGGACCGAACAGCGAACGCTTCCAGCCACCGAAGCTGTGGAAGGCCATGGGCACCGGGATCGGCACATTGACGCCGACCATACCGACCTGGATCTGCTCGCAGAACTGGCGGGCGGCATCGCCGTCGCGGGTGAAGATGGCGGTGCCATTGCCGAACTCGTGATCGTTGATCATGGCCACGGCGTCGTCGAAGCTGGTGGCGCGGGTGATGGCCAGCACCGGGCCGAAGATCTCTTCCGCGTGGATGCGCATGCCCGGCTTGACATGATCGAACAGCGAGCCGCCGACGAAGTAGCCGTCGCTGGCCCCTTCGATGGTGGTATCGCGGCCATCCACCACCAGCTCAGCTCCTTCCTCGACGCCGGTGGCAATGTAGCCCTTTACCTTCTCTAGGTGCTCCTTGGTGACCAGCGGACCCATGTCGTTGTCGGGGCCGTCGACCAGACCCGGGCCGACGCGCAGCGTCTCAAGACGGGCGATGAGCTTTTCTCGCAGGCGCTCGGCAGTTTCTTCACCCACTGGCACCGCCACCGAGATTGCCATGCAGCGCTCGCCGGCGCTGCCGTAGGCCGCCCCCATCAGTGCGTCGACCGCTTGGTCCAGGTCGGCATCGGGCATGATGACCATGTGGTTCTTGGCGCCGCCCAGCGCCTGGACCCGCTTGCCGTGGGCGGAGGCGGTGGCGTAGATGTACTCGGCGATCGGGGTGGAGCCGACGAAGCTCACCGCTTGGACGCGCTCGTCGGTGAGCAGCACGTCCACCGATTCCTTGTCGCCGTTGACCACGTTGAAGGCGCCGTCGGGCAGCCCGGCTTCCTTGAGCAACTCGGCCAGTCGCAGGGGCGCGGACGGATCCTTCTCGGACGGCTTCATGATGAAGGTATTACCGCAGGCGAGTGCGATGGGGAACATCCACATCGGGACCATGGCCGGGAAGTTGAACGGCGAGATGCCGGCACAGACGCCCAGCGGCTGCATCATCGAGTAACTGTCGACGCCGGTGCCGACGTTCATCGAGTGCTCGCCCTTTTGCAGGTGCGGGATGCCGCAGGCAAATTCCACCACTTCGAGACCCCGAGTCACTTCGCCCTTGGCATCGGAGAATACCTTGCCGTGCTCGCGGGAGATCATGGCTGCCAGCTCATCGATGTGGGCCTCGACCAAGGTCTTGAACTTGAACAGGATGCGTGCGCGCTTGAGCGGAGAGACCTTCGACCAGGCCGGGAAGGAATCATGGGCAAGCCGCACTGCTTCCCGGGTTTCGTCCGCGGTGGCCAGTGCGACCTGGGAGCTTTGCTCGCCGGTGGCCGGGTTGAAGACCGGGGCGTAGCGCTCGCTGCGGCCCTCGACGATGCTGCCGTTGAGAAAGTGGTGAATCTGGTTCATATCGGATACCTGGACCATTGGTTATGTCGCTAAATATTGATGACGGTGAAGCGCGACGTGACCGAATCGCGCTATCGCATAACGCTCACGCGTTCCGTGAGTTGGACGGCGGCGCTGCGGGCTGCCTATTTGCTGATCGTGAAGCCGGCCTGTTCGGCCAGAGCGTGCAGGTTGCGATAGCCCAGACGCGCATAGGTCAGCGGGTCGGCCACCTTGGGATCCTGCTCGGCCTCTACCACCAGCCAGCCCTCATAGCCGCTCTCGCGAAGCGCCATTAGGGTGGGCGCGAAGTCGATATTGCCGTCTCCCGGGACGGTGAAGAGGCCATCGAGCACCCCATCAAGGAAGCTCTTGTCGCGGTTGCGCAGTTCGTTCAGGACAGGGAAACGCATGTCCTTGCAGTGCACGTGCTTGATGCGCGAGGCATAGCGCTGAGCGATGGTGAGCGGATCACCGCCGGCACCAACCAGATGCCCAAAGTCGAGCAGCAGGCCCACAGAGTCGCGGGTGGCGTCCATCATGTGTTCGATATCGGCCTGGCTTTCCACTACCGTGCCGAGGTGGTGGTGGTAGGCCATGTGCACGCCCTGCTCCCTGAGGTAGTCGCCGACCACGTTGAGGCCGTCGGTGAGCCGGGCCCATTCGTCCTCGCCAAGGGTCGGGCGCTGGGACACGGGGCGGTACTGATCGCCATGGATACAGTGGCTGACCTCGCAGAACACCATGACCTTGGCGCCGCACTGCTTGAGCAGGTTGAGGTGATCCTTGACCGCCTCGATTTCCTCCTCCGGGCTGCGCTCCAACAGGCGGCTGGAGTACCAGCCGGAGACCAGCGACAGGTCATGGTCGCCCAGCACTTTCGAGAGTGCATCTGGGGTGCGGGGAAACTTCTGGCCAAGCTCGAAGCCTGAGAATCCCGCTTCACGCCCTTCGGTCAGGCAGGTCTCAAGCGGTGTGTCGCCGCCGAGACTCGGCAAGTCGTCGTTGGTCCAGGTAAGAGGATTGATGCCGAGGCGAGTGATCATGGGGCGTACTCCTTGGTAGTGATGCGGTCACCGGCACATCGGCATGGCATCAGGCGACCGGTCATTATGCGTATTAGTAACGGTGCGTCGTTTCACTGGTCGCGGCTCAGTGATGCTGGCGTGCCTTGGCCTCGACATAGCCGCGATAGGCCGTTTTGACCTCCTCGCGCTCGGAGACTTCCGGTACCGCGACGTCCCACCAGGCGCCTCCCTCGGCGGTGCTCGGCAGGGGATCCGTGTCCAGGGCGATCACATAGGTTGACGAGGCCTGGCGGGCACGGACGAGCGCCGCCTCCAGGGCCGCGATGCCGCCGACCGACTCGGCCTGACAGCCCAGGGCGCGGGCATGGGCGGCGAAGTCGGTCTTGGGAGCGCCCTCCGGGACCGTTCGGCAGTCCTCGAGCAGGTTGTTGAAGCCGGCACCGCCGGTGGCGTGCTGCAGCCGGTTGATGCAACCGAAGCCGCGGTTGTCGAGCACCACCACGATCAGCTTGTGGCCGAGCATCACCGAGGTGGCGAGCTCCGAGTTGTGCATCAGGTAGCTGCCGTCGCCGATCATCACGAAGACCTCCCGCTCTGGTCTTGCCATCTTCACGCCCATGCCTCCGGCGATCTCATAGCCCATGCAGGAGAAGCCATATTCGACGTGATAGCTGCCGGGGCCTGCTGCCTGCCAAAGCTTGTGCAGTTCGCCGGGCAGGCCGCCTGCTGCGCAGACCACGGTGCCGTCGTCGCCTGCCTGACGGTTCACGGCCCCGATGACTTGGGCGTCGGTGGGCAGGGTAAGGCCGCCGTCGGCGGTGACGCGGTTCACTACTTCCTTCCATTCACGCTTCAGGCCGCCGGCCTGTTCGCGCCATTCCTCATTGGCATGCCAGTCTCCGAGGGCGGCGGTCAGCCTCTCGAGCCCCTCACGAGCATCGCAGATCAACGGCAGGGCATGATGCTTGGCGCTGTCGAAGCGGCCGACGTTCAAGGCCACCTGGGTCAGGTGGTCCCGCTCGAACAGCGCCCGCGAGCCGGTGGTGAAATCTTGCAGGCGGGTACCTACAGCGAGGATTACATCGGCCTGTTCGGCCAGGCGGTTGGCTGCCGCGCTGCCGGTGACGCCGATGGCGCCCACGCTCAGGGGGTGGGCATCGGGCAGGGCACCCTTGCCGGCCTGAGTCTCGGCCACGGGAATGCCGTGTGCGCGTGCGAAGCGGTCCAGCGCCTGGCAGGCAGCGCCGTAGTGTACGCCGCCCCCGGCGATGATCAGGGGCTGGCGGGCGCCGCGCAGGGCCGTGAGAGCCTTGTCGAGCTCGACGGACTCGGGCACCGGGCGGCGGATGCGGTGCACGCGCCGGGCGAAGAAGCGTTCCGGGAAGTCATGGCTGAAGGTCTGCACGTCCTGGGGCAGCGACAGGGTGGCCGGGCCGCAATGCTCCGGGTCAAGCAGGGTGGCGATGGCCTGGGGCAGGCTGGTCAGCAGCTGCTCTGGCCGAGTGATGCGATCGAAGTATCGCGACACCGGCCGGAAGCAGTCATTGACCGTCATGGTCGGATCGCCGAAATGCTCGAGCTGTTGCAGCACCGGATCAGGGTCACGAGTAGCGAAGGTGTCGCCGGGCAGCAACAGAATCGGCAGCCGATTGGCATGCGCAAGAGCTGCGGCGGTGACCATGTTGGCAGCACCGGGACCTATCGAGCTGGTGACCGCCATCATTTGCCGCCGCTCCTTGGTCTTGGCGTAGGCGATGGCCGCATGCGCCATGGTCTGCTCGTTGTGGGCGCGAAAGGTCGGCAGTCGGTCTTGAACGTGATACAGCGCCTCGCCGAGACCGGCCACGTTGCCGTGACCGAAGATCGCGAAGGTGCCGGCGAATAGCGGTACTTCCTCGCCGCCGTCGAGTTCGATGTACTGGGTGGTCAAGAACTTGACCAGTGCCTGGGCCATGGTGAGTCGAGTGGTGCTCATGACAGGGTATCCTCTGTGATGGGCCGGACGTTGCGCAGTTGCTGCCAGGCATGGATCAGTTCTGCGTAGTTGCTGGCCACCCGATCGACTAGTTGGCCATCATCGAGGTTGCCGGCCAACCAGTCGCGGCTCGGGGCGGAAAACAGGGTGCGGCCGACAGTGAAGCCCTTGCACTGGGGGTGACGGGCAGCCGCGGTAAAGCCCCGCTTCATGTCGTCCATGGGAGCGTCGAGACCCAGCAGCACGACGCCGCGACAGTGCGGGTCTTGGGCCTCGATGGCTTGGCTGACCGCTTCCCAGGCGGTATCCGACATTGTCGGCAGCTTCCACCAGTCGGGGCGTATGCCGAGGTGATAGAACCGCTGGACGGCTCGGGCCAGGGTCTGGTCGTCGATGTCGGCTTGGTTTGGTGGGATCACCTCGACCAGAAGCTCCAGCCCATTGGCGCAGGCCGCCTGATAGAGCTGGCGCAGGCGGGCTTCCTGATCCAGGCGTAGCTCGACCGGGTCGTCCGGGTGGTAGAAGACCAAACACTTGATGATGTGCTCCCGGGGCCAATGTTTGAGGCGGCTTCCCAGGTCATCGCCGTGCTGAAAACGCAGCGGTCGGGAGCTTGGCAATTCCACTGGGCGGCCGATCCACCAGCCCTTGCCGGTGGCATCGTTCAGGGCGTCCTGACCGAAGACGTCGTCGACCAGAATCGCTGGTGTGGCGAGGCCGGTACGGCGGGCCCCTTCCTCGGCGGCTTTTACCAGTAGTTGCTTCAGAGCCGGGATGCGGGCGGGATCGGCACGGACCTCGCGAGCCATGTCGGTTAGCTGGCGGCGGTGGTCGAAGGCTAAACCGCAAACTATGGGCCATTCCTTGGGTACCCGGGTCGTGGCGCGATGCAAATGGTTGAGACCGGCATCTTGGTCGGGTCGCTTGACCGTGCCTCGGCGGGCCACATAGTCAAATAGCTCGGCCTCAGTGGGCATGGCCGGGGCACAGCCGTGGCGCGAAACCACCAGTGCGCCGCAGGCATTGGCGTAGGTGGCATTGGTCTGCCAGTCCTCGCCCCTTAGCCAGCCGCGCAGCAGGCCGCTCATGAAGGCGTCGCCGGCGCCAAGCACATTGAGTACCTCGACCTTGACGCCTTCCACGAGGATGCCCTCCTCAAGGCGCTGTGGAACCTCGCCTTCGATCACTACACAGCCCAGGGCGCCGAGCTTGCAGACTAGAGTCGCGTCACTGACCTCGCGTACCGCGCGCAGAGCGGTGAGGGTGTCGGTGCTGCCGCCGGCGATATGGAATTCTTCCTCGGTACCGACGATCAGGTCGAAGTCGGGCAGCCAGGCCTTGAGGTCCTCTGTCACGCTCTCGTCAGCGATAAAGCGGGTCTCGCCGTCACCGGGTGAGGTTAGGCCCCACAGCACCGGGCGGTAGTCGATGTCCAGGACCCGTTTGACGCCATGGTCGGCGGCGGCATCCAGTGCCTTGCGGCAGGCGCGGGCGGTTGTGTCGGTGGACAAGTGGGTGCCGGTGATGGCCAGCGCCTTGGCCCGGGCGATGAAGGCCGGATCGATGGCCGCATGATCGATGGCCATGTCGGCGCAGTCGCGGCGGTAGAACAGCAGCGGAAAGCTTTCGCGATCCTTGAGGGCCAGCAGCACCAGGCCGGTATGGCGCTTGGGATCGGTTTGCAGAGCGCTCACGTCGACGCCCGCACGGGCGAGCTCCTCGCGCACGAAATTGCCCATCTGTTCGTTACCGACCCGAGAAAGCATGGCGGATTTCAGGCCGAGGCGTGCGGTACCATAGGCCATATTGCCGGAGCTGCCACCCAGATACTTGGAGAAGCTGGCCACGTCTTCCAGGCGGCTGCCGACCTGTTCCGAGTACAGGTCTACCGCGACGCGGCCGAGGCAAATCAGATCCAGCGGTCGTGTATTTGTCGGTTTTGCTTGCATATCGTCTCTCCGCGTCGCCGATGATGTCGAGTCGATGCATCTGAAGGGCGATTGGCCTCGCTAGCTGTTACGACGCATGTATCGATCAATGATCAAAAGGTGTAGCCAACAGGATTCATCGTGCTTGCTTTTGTCATGCAAAGTGGCTCTAGGCCCTAGGCCGTTTCTTTGCGGGAATGTCAGGCCGTCCCCAGCTCGACCCAGCCCCCCTCGCGATGAGAGTGCTCGATGGCCTCGATCAGTGTGTTGATCCGACGGGCCTGCCGAAAGTCGGGTATTAGTGGCCGGCAACCGGCCAGTCCCTCGATGAGATCGCGGATCTCGATGATCTTCTGGTCGTTGTAGCCAAGCCCGTGTCCCGGAGCCGGACAGAAGGCGGCGTAGTCGGGGTGATCCGGGCCGGCCAGCAGGGTGCGAAAGCCCCGCCGTCCGCTCGGGCCTTCCTGCTGATAGAGCTTGAGTTCGCTCATTCGCTCTTGATCGAAGGTGATGGCGCCCTTGGTGCCGGTAACGGTGTAGGCCAGCCCCATCTTGCGGCCCGAGGCGATGCGCGAGGTCTCGATGCTGCCGATCAGGCCGCCATCGAAGTGAACCAGCGCCTGGGCATGATCGTCGTTCTCGACAGGTCGCGTGCCACTGCCATCCGCCAGGAAACGTTCCGTGATCACAGTTTGGAGTTGGCCGCAGACCCTTTTGATGGCGCGTCCGGTGAGGTATTCGGCCATGTGCAGAATGTGAGAACCCAAATCGCCTAAGGCGCCAGCACCTGCGGTTTCACGGAAGGTATGCCAGTCGTGAGGCTTGGCCGGGTCGGCCAGGTAATCCTCGTTGTGGCGACCACGAAAGTGGATGACTTCTCCAATCTCGCCGTTGGTGATAATCTCTCGGGCCAGCTGGGTGGCGGGATTGCGCACGTAGTTGAAGCCGACCAGTGTTTTGACGCCGGCGCGCTCTGCCGCCGCGATCATCTCGGCAGCGTCGGCGTCATTCAGGGCCATGGGTTTTTCCAGATACACATGCTTGCCCGCGGCGATGGCGGCGAGGGCCATTTCCTTGTGCAGGAAGTTCGGCGCGCAGATGTCCACCACGTCGACCCTGGAGTCGGCTACTAGCTCATGCCAGTTGCCGGTGGCGCGAGCGAAGCCCAGTTCACTTGCCTTGCGGACCGCAAACGTCTCGTCGACCTCGGCGAGCAGCTCGCAAACCGGTGTCGCAGGCAGATCGAACACCCGGGGTGCGGCGTGCAGGGCAATGGCATGAGCCTTGCCCATGTAGCCGGTGCCGATCAGTCCGATGTGCAGGGATGTCATGGCGTTCTCCGTGTCAGGCACTTCGGCTGCGTTCAGGCAACCTGGCTTTGCTGCTGGTCGCTGCGCTGAAATTCGGCGAGTTCGGCATCTAGGCTCTCGAGTTCGGCGCCGCCCGCCATCATGTTGAGGACCTCCTCGCGGGTGATCTCCTCCTTGCGGAAGGAACCGAGGCTGCCGCCGCGCTTGAGCAGGGTGAAAGCATTAGCGACCGGATAGGCGTGATGGACGTTATGGGTAATGAAGATCACTGCCAGACCATCGGCGCGAGCCTTGGCGATGTAGCGGAGTACCACTGAGGCTTGCTTCACACCCAGTGCCGAGGTCGGCTCGTCGAGAATCAACACTTTGGCACCGAAGTACACTGCTCGAGCGATGGCCACGCACTGACGCTCGCCGCCGGATAGGGTGCCCACCGCCTGGCCTGGGTCTCGTACGTCGATGCCGATTTTGGCCATCTCTTGCTTGGCGATGCGGTCGGCATATTTCCAGTCAATGCGTTTCATGGGACCCCAGCCCACGGTGGGCTCTCGGCCCATGAAGAAGTTGCGGGTGATCGACATCAGCGGAATCATTGCCAGGTCCTGAAATACGGTGGCAATACCCGCATCAAGCGCATAGGCGGGGGACTTGAAACGCACGGGCTTGCCGTCTAAAAGCATCTCGCCGTGGGTAGGCTTGTGCACCCCAGACAGGGTCTTGATCAGCGTGGACTTGCCGGCGCCGTTATCGCCTAGCAGGCACATCACCTCACCGGAATGGACCTTCAACGAGATATCGCTCAGGGCGATCACGCTGCCGAAGTGCTTGCTGACGTTGCACATCTCGATCATCGGCTTATGTTCTGTCATCTCACTTGGCCTCCAACGCCTTCTTGCGCATAAAGTTGTTGAACAGCACGGCTACCAGCAGCATCACGCCGAGGAATACCTTGAACCAGTCGGTGTTAACGCCGGTGTAGAAGATCCCCATCTGCACCATTCCGAAGATCAGGGCGCCCAGCGCTGCGCCGATTGCCGAACCGTAGCCGCCAGTGAGAAGGGCGCCGCCGATGACCACGGCGATGATTGCTTCGAGCTCCTTGAGCATGCCACGCAAGGTATCTGCCGAGCCGGTATCCATTACCTGCAGGCAAGCAAAAACCGTGGCCGATAAGGCAGTAAACATGAACAGCGAGACCTTGACTCGCCGAACAGGTACGCCCGAATTGCGCGCGGCATTGGCATCACCGCCACTGGCGAAGATCCAATTACCATAGGGCGTGAACAGCAGAATCCAGGTCGCTAAAGCAGTCAGGCCTAGCCACCAGACGATGGAAACTGGAATGCCCGTGACTGCAGGGTTACCGGCGAAGTTGGTACCGATCCAGCCATGGGACGCCATCCAGTTGAATAAACCGGTACCCACCTCGCCCGAGAAGAGAGAGGCGAGCCAATCGCCGGGTATATGGTCTTGGACGCCGCCGATCTGGGTGCGTCCGGTCAGCAGGCGGCTAATGCCGATTGCTAGGCCACGTAGAATGAACAAGAAAGCGAGAGTCACGATGAAAGAGGGCAGACCGGTACGATTCACCAGATAGCCATTAGCCCAGCCCACTAAGCCTGCACAGGAGAAAGCGAGTAGGATGGCCATCCACATGGGCCAGCCATACTGGACAACGGGGATAGCGATCAGGACGCCCGCCAAGCCAATCATCGAGCCGATAGACAAATCGAACTCGCCGCCGATCATCAGCAGTGCTGCGGCAGTAGCGATGATACCCAATTGAGCGGCCACCTCGAGAAAAACGACGATCCCGGATGGAGTGAACATGCCTGTTCCGCTGGCAACGACAAGGAAAAAAGCCAGAACCAGTATCGTGCCGGCCAGGGCACCAAACTCGGGGCGGCTCAGGGCCCGCTTCCAGAAGGGAAGTTTCCGCAGGCGCTCATCCTGTTGCCCGCCCGCTGGATTATTAGCCTCTGGGGATGGAGTTGAGTTCATAACGTTCGGCTCCCAGGGCCCGGATATCCAGGCCCTTTCGGTGGACGGGTGATTAGCGAATGCCTTGCTTACTTAGCTCAATGACCCGGCTGGCGTTCTCCTGAGTGATAAAGCTCGGGCCGGTGGCCACATCGTTGGCGGGTAGTAGGCCATTTTTTACGTACTGGTCGAGGAACATTACCGGTAGGTAGCCCTGCAGGTACTGTTGCTGGTCGATGGCAAAGTCGAGCCCGCCGCTTTCGATGGACTTGAGGATGCCGGGGGAGAGGTCGAAGGTGCCGAGGGTGAACATCTCAGTAGCGCCCTGCTCGCGCATGGCCTGCAGCATGGGGTCGGCGGCTAGCGCTCCCAAGGTGAGGATGCCTTCGATATCAGGGTTCTGGTTCAAGTAGGCCATGATGGCATTACGGATTTCCACTGGGTCATGACTGGTGGCCAACTGGTCGGCTTTGCCGTCGAAGCCAGCGATAAAGCCGTTACAGCGCTGGTCGAGGCCCTGATTGCCCTGCTCATGGTTGACGCATAGCCCTTTCTCGACACCCATCTCCTGCATGTGGTCTGCGGCTTGCTTGCCGGCTTCATATTCACTTTGACCGATGTGCAGCATGGCCCCATATTTGGCAGCCACATCGCCACCTGAGTTGATGGTAATCACTGGAATATCGTTATTGGTGGCTTCCTGCACTACTTTTCCCAGCGCATCTTCGTCGGTGAAGGACATAATCAGGCCATCTGGGTCGGAAGCAATGGCAGCCTGCGCTAGCTGCTGCATCTTGGCCATATCAAAGGTGGACGGTGCACGATACTCGATGGTTGCCCCGACATCCTCGGCTGCCGCCTCCGCACCGTTCTTCACCACGGTCCAGAAGGGGTCTGAGGGGATGCCATGGGTGACCATGACGAATCGATTTTGGCTGTCGTTGGCTTGAGCAAAGCTGGTCATCATGGTGGCGGCGACCGTTGAGGCCAGCAGGAGTTTAGTGAGTCGTGGCATGGTGAAAGGTCCTCTGTTGTCGTTGTAATTCACGGCACGGTTAATCCGTGCTGAATGCTAATGGAATATAGATTCCATTTTATATTTATTGCAAACCAAGTGTTTTATACTTTGGTATATTTGGAATATTTGTTCCAAAACAGCTAGACTTACGTCACTATCGATTCATCATGCCGGGTTTCTTAAAGGGGCCTGGCTCGCGCTGGAAGAATGACCCATGACGACTCCTCAGGACTTTCCGGAACTCGAGTCCCGCATTGGGCGGGAGTACCCCAAGCTGAGCCGCCGGCTTCAACAGACCGCGCGCTTCATGCTCGATCATCCTCAGGAAGTAGCCTTTGCCACAGTGGCCAAGCTCGCTGAGCAGGCGAATGTGACGCCATCGACATTGATTCGCTTTGCCAACAGCTTTGGTTTCACGGGGTTTTCGGAGATGCAGCAGCTCTTTCGGGAGCGACTGATGAACGAATTGCCGAACTATGCCGAGCGCATCCGTGCGGTGCGCTCGGCCACCGGTGAGACCCCGGATAGCACCCAACTGCTGTGGGAGTTCGCTGATGCCAATCGTGAAGTGCTTGAGGAGTTACCCGGGCGGATCAACCCAAAGGATCTTGAACACGCCCTTGACTTGCTCGAAAAGGCCGAGGCGGTTCATGTAATGGGGGCACGACGCAGCTTTGTGGTGGCCAGCTATCTCACTTACGCCCTGCATCACATCGAAAAGCGTGCCTTTCTGATTAACGGTCAGGGCGGCATGTTCCGTGAGCAGATACGTTCTATCGGCGCTGGCGACGCTCTGCTGCTGGTGAGCTATTCCCCTTACGCTCAGGAGTCGCAGGATGCCGCAGCCGAGGCGAAGGAACGCGGTATTCCACTGGTGGTAATCACGGATTCCAGCTTGAGCCCCCTAGCGCGCCTGGCGGATGTGACACTTATCGTCCACGAGGCAGAGGTCAAAAGTTTCCGAGGGCTGACGGCCTCTCTTTGTCTGACGCAAACCCTGGCGATCTCGTTGGGCATTCGTCAGGACCAAGGACTTGAAGCCGGAGGAACGTCGTCGTCACTGGATGCGTGAGTAAAAAGTGAGCCTTTAACGTGATGCTGTCAGTTCCCTTACAACAAGCGACAATCGGGAGGACATTATGCAACTCGCCCTGATCGGAGCCGGCCGTATAGGCCAGATCCATGCCAAGGCCATCGCCGCTCATCCTGGCGTGACCCTGGTTGCCATCGCGGATTTTCTCCCGGAGGCTGCCAAAGCGCTGGCGTTGACCTATAGCAGTCAGGCCATGAGTACGGAGGCCATCTTCGCCGACGAGACCATCGATGCAGTGCTGATCGCCTCCAGTACGCCGACCCATGCGGAGTATCTTGAGCAGGCGGCCCAGTCGGGCAAGGCAGTGCTCTGTGAGAAGCCCATTGCCCTGGACCTGGCGCGTACTCGCGAGGCGCTGGATGTTCTGTCCTCAAATCCGGTGACCTGTGCGCTCGGTTTCAACCGTCGCCATGACCCGCAGTTCTCGGCGCTCAAGCAGGCATTAGCTGGGGGACGTATTGGCGTACTCGAGACGCTAAGCATCATCAGCCGTGACCCGTTACCTCCCCCCGCCGAGTACGTGGCGGCGTCTGGTGGGCTATTCCGCGACATGATGATTCACGACTTCGATATGGCACGTTGGCTGCTAGATGAGCCCATTTCGTTTGTGCAGGCGACAGCCAGTTGCCTGATCGATCCGGCCATTGGCGAGGCAGGGGATGTGGATACCGCCATGGTGACCTTGACCACCGCCAGTGGCCGGCTGTGCCACATCAATAACTCGCGGCGTGCCTGCTACGGCTATGACCAGCGTATCGAGGCCTTCGGCAGCGGTGGCATGCTTCAGGCCCAGAACGAAACCGAAACCCGGCTGCGCTTCACCGGCGAGGGCGGACAGGTTGAGGAAAAGCCTCAATGGTTCTTCCTTGAGCGCTATGCGGCGGCCTTCGCCCGCGAGATCGACGATTTCGTGACCGCCTGGCAGCAGCAGCGCGCACCTTTGACCAGCGCACACGACGGGCTCGAGGCACTGCGGCTGGCCGAGGCCGCGGAGTGCTCCCTCAAGGAAGGGCGGTGCATCGCCTTGGATGAGATTCGCTGAATGCCCTTGGGCACTGAGTCAATACTATCAACGTGTAGGAGGTGGGTATGACGTCGTTACAGGTTCGACCGCAGCAGCCCGACGAGCATGGCAAAGTGCTCGAGGTGACCCCGGCCTCAGCAGGCTGGGACCACGTCGGCTTCCGAGTACATAAGCTCGCCAAGGGGCAGCATATCGAAGGCCATACTGGCGATCGTGAGCACTGTTTGGTGTTGCTCTCGGGCAAGGCAACCATCAGCAGCGGTGAGCATCGCTGGGAAGATATCGGTGAGCGCATGGATATCTTCGAGAAGGTGCCGCCCTATGCCGTTTATCTGCCCAATGGAGTGGGTTTCGAGATTGAAGCGACCACGGACATGGAACTTGCGGTATGCAGCGCACCCGGTCATGGCAACCATGGGTCGCGTCTGATTACACCGGATAAGATCAAGCGCAGCACCCGAGGCACCGGCACCAATACCCGGCATATTCAGGATGTGTTGCCGGAGTCCGAGCCGGCCGACAGTCTCCTGGTGGTCGAGGTCTATACCCCGGCAGGCCATTGGTCGAGTTACCCTCCACATAAGCATGATGTCGATAACCTGCCACACGAATCGAGCCTGGAGGAAACCTATTACCACCGCCTGAATCCGTCCCAGGGCTTCGCTTTCCAGCGGGTTTATACAGATGATCGCTCTCTTGATGAGACCATGAGCGTAGAAAACGGCAATTGCGTGATGGTACCGCGGGGCTATCATCCGGCCGGGGTTCCCCACGGTTATGAACTCTATTACCTCAACGTGATGGCCGGACCCAAGCGCGAATGGAAGTTTCAGAACGACCCGGAACATGAGTGGATCGTGAAACAGTGATCCCGGGGAAAATCGCCAGTTGCGTTTTTCCTGTTATGTGATCGTCCGACACCCCGGTTTCGGCCGGGGTTTTTGCAAGCTCGTTGCAGGCGTTTTCGGCCGCTTGCTGGTGTGCTGAACGTTGTGCCTGCGCACGGAGTGCTACCACAGGGCAGCGAGACAGAGCGGCCCCACTCGGATCTATGCGAGCGGGGCGTTGAAGGCCTGACCCGGCAAGGCGATCGGTAGATGGGGCGCCTCTAGGTAGCCTCGTGCCAGACCACCGCATTCTTATCCAGAGCGAAGGCGTCGAAGGCGAAGTCGTCGACGCTGAGCATTTCAAGTACCTCACCCTCGAAACGCCGCATGAAGTCGGCTTCCTCAGCGTCGAGCAAACCGGATTCAAAGGCGGCCTCGACGCGCTGCTCGGGATGCAGCGCCTCGGCGGGCAATTCACCTTTGCCATAAGCCTTGGCGATACGCCGATAGAGCGGCTCGGCATGTTCACTGTCGGCGAGCAGGGCATTGTAGCGGGCCAGAGGGTTGTCCTGTTGCCCCGCATCCTGTGTATTCCATGTGTTCTCTATCAGCTTGCGACGCAAGGCGCTGTTGGTGGAGACGGCATGAGCGATATCGCGGGTGAAGCGATCGTGGGGTTTGTGCCAACGCCGTCCGCGCGGCATCGCGATGGCCGAGAGCGTCATCGCCAAGGCTCGATTGGGCAGATTGTCGAACAGTTCGATGAACGCCTGCTCGGCGCGGTGGAGCAGCGTGCGGCAGCTGTAATGCAACAGCGTAGCCTCATGCTCGACATTGTCCGACTCGTGCCACTGCTTGATCAGCATCGAGGCCAGGTAGAGGTTGGACAGTACGTCGCCCAGGCGCGCCGAGAGCATTTCGCGTTTCTTGAGGCCTGAGCCGAGACTGGCCATGGCGGCGTCGGCGCACAGACCGAAGGCCGCGGACAGACGTGCGATTTCCTGTGCGTAGGGGGCGGCGATCTCGTCGAACGGAACGCTCGCCTTGCCGATGCCCAGGCCCAGGGTGAAGGCACGTGCGGCATTGCCGAAGACCATGCCCGCGTGCCGGAAGATCGCCTTGTCGAACGCCCTGAGGTCGTCGTTCTCCTTGGCCGCCAGCTCATCGAGGACATACGGGTGGCAGCGAATCGCGCCCTGGCCGAAAATCATCAGGTTGCGGGTCATGATATTGGCGCCTTCCACAGTGATCGACACCGGGTTGGCGGCATAGGCGATGCCCAGGTAGTTGCGTGGCCCCAGCGTGACGGTGCGGCCACCGTGCACGTCCATGGCGTCGGCCAGCATGCTGCGCTGGAACTCGGTCAACTGGCTCTTGAGAATGGCCGAGGGGACCGCCGGCTTGACGCCGTGGTCGATGGTGTTGGCGGTCTGCATGACGGCCGCCTGGGCGATGTAGGCATGCGCGGCGATACGCGCGAGTGGCTCCTGAACCCCTTCCATCTCGGCGACGGGCAGATTGAATTGACGCCGAATACGGGTATAGCCACCGGCCCAGCCCAGCGCGTAGCGGCCGATGCCCGACGCACCTGAGGGCAGGGTAATGCAGCGACCGACGGACAGGCATTCGACCAGCATGCGCCAGCCCTGGCCTGCCATCTCGGGGCCGCCGATGATCCACTCGAGGGGGATGAAAACGTCCTGGCCGCGAATCGGGCCGTTCATGAACGGGCTACCGATGGGGTGGTGGCGGCGTCCGATCTCCATGCCTTGTGTATTGCGGGGAATCAGCGCGCAGGTGATGCCAAGGTCTTCGGTATCGCCGAGCAGGCCGTCGGGGTCGAACATGCGAAACGCCAGACCCACCACGGTGGCGATGGGAGCCAGGGTGATCCAGCGTTTCTCGAAGGTGAGCTTGAGCCCCAGGACATCCTCGCCGTTGTGCTTGCCTCGACAGACGAGACCGACATCGGGCAGCGAGGTGGCGTCGCTTCCCGCCCGTGGCCCGGTCAGCCCGAAGCAGGGAATCTCGCGGCCATCGGCCAGGCGCGGCAGGTAATGGTCTTTCTGTTCCTCGGTCCCGTACTTGAGCAACAGCTCGCCCGGCCCCAGCGAATTGGGTACACCGACCGTGACCATCAGCGTTTCGTTGACGGCCAGCTTCTGCAGCACGGCCGACTGGGCCTTGGCGGAGAATTCCAGCCCGCCGTAACGCTTGGGAATGATCATGCCGAAGAATCCCTCGCGCTTGAGGTATTCCCACAGCTCGGGGGGCAGGTCGGCGCGCTCGCGGGCGATCTCCCAGGCGTTGCACATACCGGCGGCCACGGAGCATTGATGGTCGACGAAAGCCTGCTCTTCCTCGCTCAGTTGCGTGGTGCCGAAATCCAGCAGCCGCTGCCACTGGGGCCGGCCGGAGAACAACTCGCCATCCCAGGCCACGCTACCGGCTTCCAGTGCGGTGCGTTCGGTCTCCGAGACCTTGGGCGCGGATTTCTTGAAGGCCGCGAAGAGGCGCGGGGTCAGCCAGCGCCGTCGCAATGCGGGGAGGCCACAGACGGCTACCGCCAAGGCGCCGAGCCATAGTAGAGCACCTACCACCACTGCGCCGAAGACGATGCCGATGGCACCTAGAATCAACAAAAGCCCCAGTGCCGGCAGGGCGCCCGCTTCCCGGCGCATGATCCAGACCAAGCCTGCCAGCGCCACGACGATGAGCAACAGTTCCAACATGTGGACTCTCCCAGGATGATTTCTAACGCTTGTTTGAATTCAGCCTAGCGTACTCGTGTCGTCACGACTAGTCATTCATGGTGGAAGCCGCCATTTCTGGCAGGAGGTCATCATTCACGATTGGTGAGAGCCCCGCGCTGCATAGGGCGGCGCGGGGCAGGGCATTCAGGGGGTTGATGTCGAGTGCGGCGACGTGTTGTCGAGTCGGGCCGGACGCAGTCGGCGATGCAGCCGGTCGAGGTAGAGATAGACCACTGGCGTGGTGTAGAGCGTCAAGAGTTGGCTGAGGATCAGGCCGCCGATGATGGTAATGCCCAGCGGTGCGCGCAGGGCGGCGTTTTCATCGGTGCCCAGCAACAGCGGAATCGCGCCGAGAATGGCGGCCAGCGTGGTCATCATGATGGGGCGAAAGCGTACCACGGCCGCTTCGCGTATGGCCTCGAACGCACTCAGGCCGCGTTCGCGCTCGGCAATGACAGCGAAGTCGACCAGCATGATGGCATTTTTCTTGACCACGCCGATCAGCAGGATGATGCCGATCAGGGCGATGAGCGTGAACGGCGTATCGAGCAGCATCAGCGCCAACAGGGCACCCACTCCCGCCGACGGCAGCGTCGACAGAATCGTCAGTGGGTGGATGTAGCTTTCGTAGAGAATGCCGAGTACCAGATAGACCGTCACGAGCGCGGCCAGAATCAGCCACGGCATGGCTTGCATGCCGCTCTGGAAGGTGCCTGCGCTGCCTTCGAAATCCACCTGGACGGCGGTGGGCAGGCGCAGGTCGTTCACCGTGCGGCGGATGCGCTGGGTGGCCTCGCCCAGTGTGACGCCGTCTTCGAGGTTGAACGAGACCGTGCTGGAAGCGAACTGACCCTGATGGTTGACGGTCACCGGGGCGGTGCTTTCCTCCAGGTGACTGAATGCCGACACGGGGATCGCATCGCCTTCATCGTTAATGACGTGCAAGCGTGAAATGGCCTCTGGTGTATTGCGGTATTCCTCGGCCACCTCGAGGATCACGTAGCGTTGGTTGTCGGCATCGTAAAGGCTGGCGACGCTGCTTTGTGCGAAGGCGTTGCCGAGCAGTGTATCTACCTCCTGCATGTCGACACCGAGACGCCTGGCGGTGTCACGATCGACGCTCAGCTCCACGGCCTGGCCCTCGCCCCGGCTATCACTGTTGACGCCGGTCAGTCCGTCGATGTTCTGCATGGCGTTGCTGACGCGCTGCGACCAGGTATCGAGCAAGGCGAGATCGTCGCTCTTGAGGGTGATTTCGTATTGCGCTCCCCTGTTCTCGCGACCGCCGATGCGAATGTCCTGCAGGGCCATCATCGAGGTGCTCACGCCGGGCAGATCGTTCATCGACATCGCCAATCGATTGCCGACGGCTTGCGTGCCCGCCGCATATTGCCCCTCCTCGAGAGTGATGAACAAGGTCGCCGAGGCGCCACCGCCACGGCCTCCCATGAAGCCCAGCACGCTATGCACCTCGGGGGCACGTGCCAGGCGCTCACGAATGGTACGCAACTTGGCCGACATGGCGTCGAACGACAGACTCTGGTCGCCGCGCACGAAGCCGATCAAGCGTCCGGTGTCCTGCTGAGGTATGAACCCCTTGTCGACGGCAACGTAGAGATACCCGTTGAGCACGATCACCCCGATCAGCGAGAGGAGCGTCAAGCGCCGATGGCGCAGGGCAACATCCAGGCTGCGCGTATACAGGCGCTGACAGCCCTGACCGAACGCCATCAGCGCAGTCTCCCAGCGCGGGGCACGACGATCGCGTCCCGGGCGCAACCAGCGCGCACAGAGCATGGGCGTCAGTGTCAACGACACCACCAGCGAGACCAGCACTGCCAGCGACAACGTCATCGCGAACTCGAAGAACATGCGCCCGATGAAGCCGCCCATGAACAGCAGCGGCAGGAAGACCGCCACCAGCGAGACGCTCATCGAGGTGACCGTGAAGCTTACTTCGCGTGCGCCTTGCAAGGCCGCCTGTCGGGGCGGCATGCCGCGTTCGATATGACGGGCGATGTTTTCGACCACCACGATGGCGTCGTCGACGAGAAAGCCGATCGATACGATCAGGGCCATCAGCGACAGCGTGTCGAGCGAGAAACCCATGACATGCATCATCGCGAAGGTGCCGATCAGCGACACGGGAATCGCCAGACTGGGGATCAGCGTGGCACGTGCATTGCGCAGGAACAGAAACACCACCAGGACCACCAGTGCGATGGCCAGCATCAGTGTGAGCTGGGTCTCTTGCAAGGACGCTCGTATACCGGGAGCGCGATCGAGTTGCACGCTGAGCGAGGCACTATCGGGAAGCAGGCTCTCGATGGACGCCATGCGCTCACGGATCCCGGCGATGGTGTCGATGACGTTGGCACCGCTGCTGGCGCTGATGATGAGCAGTACGGCCGGCTGCTCATTCTGAAATCCCACGTTATAACGGTCTTCCACGCCGTTTTCGATGTCGGCGACGTCGCTCAAGTGCATGACCGCACCGTCTTCGCCGCGCGCCACGATGAGATCCTTGAACGCGTCGGCTTGCATCAGTTGCGAGTCGGTGTCGACTTCCCAGCGTGTGGTGGGAGAGGCCACGAAACCGGTCGGTGTGCTGGTGGTGGCACTGCGTATCGCATTGGCGACCGCCGTCAGCGATACACCCGCATGTGCAAGCCGACGTGGATCGAGCGCCACGCGCACCGCCGGCGACGAACTGCCGCCGACATTGACGTCACCGACGCCGGGAACCTGCAGGATGGGCGGGGCGATGCGCTCTTCGGCCAGTTGATAGAGCTCACTGGTGGGCAGCGTGTCGGAGGTGATCGACAGGATCATGATCGGCGCCGCCGCCGGGTTGAGCTTGCGATAGCTGGGACGACGGGTCATGGCGCTGGGCAACAGCGGTTGAGCGCTATTGATCGCGGCCTGCACTTCGCGTGCGGCGACATTGATGTCCTTGTCGAGATCGAATTGCACGGTGATGCGCGTCGAGCCATCCGAACTGCTCGAGGTCATCTGCGAGACCCCTGAAATGTTTCCCAGCGAGCGTTCCAACGGCGTCGCCACGGTCGTGGCCATGGTTTCGGGATTGGCCCCGGAAAGACTGGCGCTGACCACGATGGTGGGAAACGACACGTTGGGCAGCGGTGCCACGGGCAGGCGCTGGTAGGCCAGCAGCCCGAGTAGCACGACGCCCAGCGCCAGCAATGCGGTGCCGACCGGGCGACGTATGAAGGGACTCGCGACGCTCACGCGTTCACCTCACCGTCGGGGGTCTTGCCACGCCGACGCCAGCGTTCGGCAAGCCGGTCGAAGAACAGGTAGATCACCGGCGTGGTAAAGAGCGTCAGCAATTGGCTCAGCAATAGACCGCCGACCATGGTCATGCCCAGAGGGCGGCGCAGCTCGGCCCCGTAACCGCTGGCGAACATCAACGGCAGCGCCCCGAGCAGGGCGGCGAAGGTGGTCATCATGATCGGCCGGAAGCGCAGTAGCGCGGCACTGTGGATCGCGCGATATGCCGACAGCCCCCGTTCCCGCTGCGCCTCGAGGGCGAAGTCGATCATCATGATGGCATTCTTCTTGACGATGCCGATCAGCAGAATGATGCCGATGAGGGCCACCATGCCCAAGGCGTTATTGCTGAGCATCAAGGCCAGCAAGGCACCGATCGTCGCCGATGGCAGAGTGGACAGAATGGTCAGTGGATGAATGTAACTCTCGTAGAGCACGCCGAGGACGATGTACATGGTGATCACGGCGGCGGCGATCAGCCATACCGTGTCGCGCGTCGACGTGGTGAACGCCAGGGCGGTGCCGCGGAATTCGAGCCGTGTCTCGGCGGCCAGCACGTCGTCACGGGCGGCTTCCACGGCGGCGAAAGCCTCGGACAGCGAATGATCCGCGGCCGGTGCGAATGACATCAGCGCCGAGGGGAACTGGTTGAGGCGCTGGCGTGACAGAGCCGTGGGGACTTCCTCGACGCTCACCAGACTCGACAGCGGCACCATGGCGTCGTCGTTGCCGCTCACGTAGAGCCGCTTCAGGGCTTCGGGCCCCTCGGCATTGGCCTGCTTGGCGCCCAGCACGACGC
Source organism: Chromohalobacter marismortui (assembly GCF_004364315.1). Taxonomy (GTDB): domain Bacteria; phylum Pseudomonadota; class Gammaproteobacteria; order Pseudomonadales; family Halomonadaceae; genus Chromohalobacter; species Chromohalobacter marismortui. The sequence goes on from NZ_SOBR01000001.1 coordinate 400,131, forward strand.
GGTACTGGTTGGATTGCGTGAAGATGGTCGAGATCAGGCGCTGGCCGAAGGCATCGTAGAGGGCGTCGTCGATGTCGGCGACCGAGATGCCGAGCCGACTGGCACGCTCACGGTCGATCTCGACCGCGAGCTTGCGCCCTGAATTCTGGAGATCGGTCGCCACATGGGCGATGGCCGGCGCCTTCTCGAGACGTTGGGTCATGGCATGGACGTCCTGGGCGAGTTGCTCGCGATCTCCCTGGGTCAAGGCGAACTGATACGGATAGCGGCTGACGGTGTCTTCCAGCGTCAGGTTCTGCACCGGGGTCAGTGCCAGCTGGATGCCGGGAACCTCGGCGGCCTCATCGAGCAGCCGGGCGATGATGGTGTCCAGGTCGGCCTCGCGTGCATCCAGGTCGACCAGATCGAGCTGCAGGCGTCCGCTGTTGAGCGTGGTATTGGTGCCATCGATGCCGATGCTCGAGGCGATATCGGCCACGGCGGGATCATCCATCAAGCGCTCGGCCAGCGCCTTCTGACGCGCCGACATGGCCTGATAGGAGGTCGCTTGAGTGGCCGTGGTGATGCCGCGCAAGGTTCCGGTGTCCTGAACCGGGAACAACTGTTTGGGGACCATCCAGAACAGCACGGCCGTCAGTACGAAGGTGCCCAGTGCCAGCCATAGCGTCAGGGTCTGATGGCCGAGCACCCTGTCCAGAACACGTTCGTAACCGCGCGTGAGGCGCCCGAAAAGGCCGGGACGGCGGCGCACGAGGGCTTCGTCGTCGAGGGCGTGCGGGGTGCTCTGCGCATCGTCGGGACGGCGCCGCAGCCACCGCGCGCAGAGCATCGGCGTCAGGGTCAGGGAGACGAACGCCGAGATGATGATGGAAATCGCCAGCGTGATGGCGAATTCACGAAACAGCACGCCGACCACGCCGCCCATGAAAAGCAACGGGATCAGTACCGCCAGTAGCGAGATGGTCAACGAGAGGATGGTGAAGCCGATTTGACGCGAGCCCTTGAGGGCAGCCTGCAAGGGCGTCTCGCCGCGCTCCAGATAGCGGGTGATGTTCTCGAGCACCACGATGGCGTCGTCGATGACGAAACCGGTGGCGATGGTCAGCGCCATCAAGGTGAGATTGTTGAGGCTGAAACCGGCCAGGTACATGGCGCCGAAGGTGCCGACCAGCGACAGGGGGACGGCCAGGCTGGGAATCAGCGTTGCCGGCAGGTTGCGCAGAAACAGGAAGGTGACCATGATCACCAGCGCGATGGCGAGGATCAGTTCGAACTGTACATCCTCGATGGCGGCGCGAATCGTGGTAGTACGATCGCTCAAGATGTTCACGTCGACGCTGCTCGGCAGGCTCGCTGATAATGTTGGCAAGCGTTGCTCGATATCATCGACCACGCCGACCACGTTGGCGCCGGGCTGGCGCAGCACGTCGATGAGTATGGCGGGTTCGCCGTTGGCCCAGGCGCCCAGCTTGGCATTTTCCGCGCCGGCGTCGATGCTGGCTACGTCACTCAACCGCAGTGGCGCCCCATTCTCGTACTTGAGGATGAGGTCCCGGTATCCCTCGGCAGAGGTCAATTGGTCGTTGGCGTCGATGCTATAGGCGCGGTAGGGCCCGTAAATCGTGCCCTTGGCCTGGTTGACGTTGGCGCTTTCCACGGCGCTGCGCACACTGGACAGGTCGAGCCCGTGGGCGGCGAGTTGGCGCGCGTCGACATCGATGCGTACCGCGGGACGATTGCCACCCGAAAGCCGTACTTCGCCGACGCCACTGACCTGGGCAAGTTTCTGTGCCAGGCGGTTGTCGACCAGGTCATGGACCTCGGTCAAGGGCAAACTCTTGGAGGTCACGGCCAGCGTCAGAATCGGCGTGTCGGCGGGATTGATCTTGCTGTAGCTCGGTGGACGGGGGAGATCCTCGGGCAGCAGAGTCTCCGCCTGGTTGAGCGCGGCCTGCACTTCCTGTTCGGCGACCCCTAAATCGCTGTCGAGGCCGAAACGTAGCGTGATCAGCGAGGCGCCCCCGGTGCTGGTCGAGCTCATGTCCTCGAGGCCGGCGATTTCCCCCAGTTCGTCTTCCAAGGGGGCGGTGACATGGGAAAGCATGACGTCCGGTCCTGCGCCGGGGTACAGCGTGGTGACCTGGATGGTGGGAAAGTCGACCTCGGGAAGCGACGAAATGCTGAGCAGCCGATAGGCAAACACGCCGGTGATGAGGATGGCCAGCATCACCAGCGAGGTGGCGACCGGCCGCAGAATGAACAGCCGCGATGGATTCATGAAGCATCTCGTGGCGTGTTGGTGTCGGCCTCGTCGTCGGCCGCCGAGGACGCGTCGGCTTCTCCTGGCAGGGCGTTGCTGACGACACGTACCTTGGCGCCGTTGCGTATGCTGTCGATGCCATCGACGACCACGCGCTGGCCTGCGGAGACACCGCTGGCCACGGCACTGCGGTGATCTTCGCTGGCGGTGACCTCGACGGGGTGTCGGGTCACCGTCTCGTCGTCGCCGACGACGTATACAAAGAGGCCGTCCTGACCGGTCTGTATTGCAGGGGCGGGCACGATGACCCGGTCATGCAGCGTGTTCACCGTCAGACGCACATCGACGAAGGCGTTAGGGTAGAGACGGCCCCTGTCGTTGTCGAAGCGGGCCCGGAGCCGCACGGTGCCGGTGGCGGGGTCGATCTGGCTGTCGATGCTGGTGAGGCGTCCTTCGAGACGTTCGCCACCGACCGTGGTAGCGGTGACGGTGGGGGCGTCTCCCGACGCGAGTTGCTGGCGCAAGGTCGGCACGTATTGGCTGGACAATGAGAAGATCACCGAGATCGGATCGAGGCGAGTGAGCGTGGCGATGGGTTGGTCGTCGTTACTGCTGACCAAGTTGCCGGGATCGACGTTGCGGATGCCGATGAGGCCGTCGCTGGGCGCCGTGATGCGGGTGTAGTCCAGTTGAATCCGGGCGCTTTTGATATCGGCCCGGTCACTGGCGACGGCCCCTTCGTACTGACGTACCAATTGGCGTTGCTGTTCGAGTTCCTGACGAGAGATCGACTGACTCTGCGCCAAGGTCTCATAGCGCTCGAGATCCTCGCGGGCCGATTGCAGTTGCGCTTGGTCCTGGACCAGCTGTCCTTGGGCGGCCGCTAGCTGGGCCCGGTAATCGCGCGGATCGATGGTCGCCAGGAGCTGTCCGTTCTCGACATGCTCACCTTCCTCGAAATCCACCGTGAGTAGTTCACCTTCGACACGCGGATACAGTGCAATGTTCGATAGCGAACGCACGGTGCCCAGCGCCCCGACGGTGATCGCGAGATCGCCGCGCCGTGCCGCGATGGCGGCCACGGCCGTACCTCTGTCCTCACGTGCATTGGCCGGTGCGGCGTCTGAAGGGGCCTGGGTTTGCCAGTCAGGGATCCACCACAGGGCGAGGGCGATCGAGACGGCGATGAGTAGCGCGATCCATGGACGGCGAGAGTGGGGCATGACGTGGCATCAATCCTTGTCGAAGGCATTCCGGTGCGTGGTCGTGTCGGGGAGCAGGCGTCACCGGGTTAAGATGTGTATTGTAACGAGAGGTTCCCTCCAGGAAACACTGCTTGAATGACGGCACCGGCGAATCGGCTGGGCGATCGTGCACATTCTAAAGGGATGGTGGGCAAGAATTAAGGAAGGATAATGCAACAATACCCGATGCGCATGCATCGGGTATTGGGAATGGACGCCATGTCGGTTCAAGCGTCGTCAGGCCTTGCGGCGTGCCGGAGCGTCATGAGCGACGTAGTAATCGACCTCGGCGGGTGGTAGCGGATCGCGCCCGCGCACCTTGTCGGCCATCTTCTCGGCGATCATGATCGTCGGCGCGTTGAGGTTGCCGGTGGCAATCACGGGCATGATCGAGGCATCGATGACGCGCAGCCCTTCGAGGCCATGCACGCGCCCTGCGCCGTCGACCACCGCCATGTCGTCATCGGCACTGCCCATCTTGCAGGAACCGGCGGGGTGGTAGGCGGTCTCGGCGTGCTGGCGCACGAACTCGTCGAGCTCGGCGTCGCTTTGCACCTTCGGCCCCGGCGAGATTTCGCGGCCGCGATATTCGTCCATCGTCGGCTGTTCGATGATCTCGCGCGTGATGCGGATCGCGTCGCGGAATTCCTGCCAATCCTTGTCGTGCGCCATGTAGTTGAACAGGATGCTCGGCGCAGCCTTGGGATCGCGCGAGGTCAGGCGAATGCGACCACGGCTCATGGACCGCATGGAGCCGACGTGGGCCTGGAAGCCATGGGCCTGCACCGCGCTCTTGCCGTTGTAGCTGATGGCGATCGGCAAGAAGTGGTACTGCAGGTTGGGCCATTCTTCCTGATCGTTGGTGCGAATGAAGCCGGCTGCCTCGAACTGGTTGCTGGCGCCGACGCCCTTGCCGAAAAACAGCCACTCGGCACCGATCTTCGGCTGGTTGTACCACTTGAGCGCCGGGTACAGTGAAATGGGCTTCTTGCACTCGTACTGAATGTACATCTCCAGGTGGTCCTGGAGGTTTTCGCCGACGCCCGGCAGCGCGTGCACCACGGCAATGTTGAATTCCTTGAGATGCTCGGGATTGCCCACGCCGGAACGCTGCAGGATCTGCGGCGAGGCGATGGCGCCTGCGCACAGCAGTACCTCGCGGCGTGCACGAACACGCTGGGCCTGGCCCTTGCGCTCGTAACTCACGCCGACGGCGCGCTTGCCCTCGAATTCGATGACATCGGTCGTGGCATGCGTCTCGATGGTCAGGTTGGGGCGTTGCTTGGCGATATCGAGATAGCCGCGCGCCGTGGAGGCACGACGCCCGTTCGGCGTCGTCGTGCGGTCCATGGGGCCGAAGCCTTCCTGCTGATAGCCGTTGACGTCCTCGGTGGCCGGGTAGCCGGCCTCGATGCCCGCGCGGATGAAGGCGCCATAGAGCTCGTTGTTGCCTTCCTTGGGTGTGGCCACCGACACCGGGCCGTCACCGCCGTGGTACTCATTGGGGCCGATGTCGCGGGTCTCGGCGCGCTTGAAGTAGGGCAGGCACTGCAGGTAGTTCCAGTCCTCCAGGCCCGGTATCTTGGCCCAGTTGTCGTAATCCAGCGCGTTGCCGCGCAAGTAGCACATGCCGTTGATCAGCGATGAGCCGCCGAGGCCCTTGCCGCGACCACACTCCATGCGACGGTTGTTCATGTGGGGTTCGGGGTCGGTCTCGAAGGCCCAGTTGTACCGCTTGCCCTGTAGAGGATAGGCCAGCGCCGCCGGCATCTGGGTGCGGAAGTCGAAGCGATAGTCGGGGCCACCGGCCTCGAGCAGCAGGACCTGGACGTCGGGATCTTCGGTGAGTCGCGTGGCGAGTACGTTGCCGGCGGAACCGGCCCCGATGATGATGTAATCGAATTCACGAGCCTGTGTCATGAGCGGCCCTCCTTCACGTGGTCGAACGAAAGACAGGAATACGTCCGTGGCCGGCTGGCACCGGCCACGGACGTTGCATCAGAACACGGCGGGGAAGGGCCCCATTTCGATCTGTACCGATTTGATCTGCGTGTACTGATCGAGCGACGAGAGACCGTTTTCACGGCCGATGCCGGATTCCTTGTAGCCGCCCACCGGCATTTCCGCCGGCGAATCGCCCCAGGTGTTGATCCAGCAGATGCCGGCTTGCAGGCGATGAATGACGCGGTGCGCACGGTTCAGGCTTTCGCTGAACAGACCGGCGGCAAGGCCGTAGCCGGTATCGTTGGCACGACCAATGACTTCTTCCTCGTCGTCGAAGACCAGGACCGACATCACCGGGCCGAAGATTTCCTCGCGCACGATGCGCATGTCGTCGCGGCAATCGGTGAACACCGTCGGCACGGCCCAGGCGCCCTTGGACCAGTCGATACCCGACGCATCGCTGTGGTCCCAGCGACCGCCGCCGACCAGCAGACGGGCGCCTTCCTGGGTGCCCAGATCGATATAGCGTTGCACCTTTTCCTGATGCTCGAAGCTGACCAGCGGACCGAAGTTGACCGCCGGATCCAGGGGGTCGCCGGCGTTGATGCGTTCGACGCGCTCCTTGATCTTGGCCTCGAAGTCCGCCTGCACCGAACGCTGCACGAAGACGCGCGTGCCGTTGGTGCAGACCTGGCCGCTGGAGTAGAAGTTGGCCATCATCGCGGCGTCGGCGGCGCGCTCCAGGTCGGCATCCTCGAAGACGATCAGGGGTGACTTGCCGCCCAGCTCCATGGTGACTTCCTTGAGCGTCGACCCTGCGGCGGCGGCCATGACCTTCTTGCCGGTCCCGACTTCACCGGTGAAGGTGATCTTGTCGATGTCGGCATGGTTGGTGAGCATCTGGCCGACGCGCCCGTCGCCCTGCACGACATTGAACACGCCATCCGGCAGGCCGGCTTCGGTGAGGATCTCTGCCAGCTTCATGGTGGTCAGCGGGGTGACCTCGCTGGGCTTGAACACCACGGCGTTGCCCGCCGCCAGTGCCGGCGCGGACTTCCAGCAGGCGATCTGGATGGGATAGTTCCAGGCCCCGATGGCACCGATGACGCCCAGCGGTTCACGACGCGTATAGAAGAACGAATCCTCGCGCAGCGGTACCTGGGTGCCTTCGATGGAGGGCGCGAGGTTGGCGTAGTATTCCAGCGAGTCGGTGCCGGTGACGATATCCACGGCTTGGGTTTCGCTGATCGGCTTGCCGGTATCCAGCGTTTCCAGGTGGGCCAGCTCGTCGTTGCGTTCGCGCAACAGCGCGACGGCGCGATGCAGGATACGACTGCGCTCCATGCCGCTCATGGCTGCCCAGACGCGTTGTCCCTCGCGGGCCGACGCGACGGCGCGGTCGACATCGGCCTGCGCGGCCTGCTGAACGCTGGCCAGCAGGCTGCCATCGACCGGGTTGATCGTGTCGAAGGTCTCGCCGGATGTGGCGTCGACGAGTCCACCGCCGATGTAGAGCTGCTGAGTCTCGAAAGTGGCCATTAGGTCCTCCCGCAATGTGAATGTGTCGTGAATGTAACGTGTCGGGGCCGGGTATCAGGCATTGGGCGACGTTCGCGAGGTGGCGTGAGCGAGTTGCTCTTCCACATAGTCATAGGCCAGTTGTCGCGCTCGGTCGACGTCTATCCCCTGTGGTGCGAGCGCGCCGCGTAGCCAGAGTCCATCGATCATGGCGGCCAGGCCGCGTGCCGCCTGCTGTGCGTCGGGCCTGGGCAGGCAGCGGCGAAAATGGTGACAGATGTTCGAATACAGTCGCCGATCGTTGACGCGTTGCAAGCGCTGCAGGTTGGCGCGGTGCATGCTGACCGACCAGAATGCCAGCCAGGTCTTCATGACGATCTTGTCGACCTGACTGCGGTCGAAGTTACCGTCGATGATGGCATGCAAGTGCTCGCGTGGAGACGTGACGTCATCTCGAGCGCGGCGCTGGGCGACGGCATTGCCGAGATCCCAGAGGATCTGGCGCATGGTCGATTCGAGCAATCCGTCCTTGCCGCCGAAATAGTGACTGATGATGCCCGCCGAGACACCGGCACGCTTGGCGATTCGTGCGATGGTGGCATCTGCCAGGCCGACATCGTCGATGGCTTCGAGTGTCGCTTGAATGAGCTGGCGGCGACGAATGGGTTGCATACCGAGTTTGGGCACCGAGCATTCTCCTCTGCTGACGTGCGTGGCGACTTGGCGGCCCTTCACGTGCTATCCCATGTCAGGCGTATTATGGAATGTTTTTTTTGAACGTTCAATCAATAAAAAATCTGCTATCTTTCCTATGGTAAATGAAATCCATAGTGGAAAAGAATCACCGAATTCATTTAGCATAAAAAAACGTTATTGAATTGTCATTCAATGATTACACCAACATCAACGCAAGGGAGAGTCCTATGCCTAACAAGATGTCATTGATCGCGTTCTTGGGCGGCGCCACGCTGTTTTCACCCATGGCCATGGCGAATGCGCCGGAAAGCTGCCAGCCGGTTCGCTTTGCAGAAGTCGGTTGGACCGACATCACCGCCACTACCGCCTTGACCCGCGAGGTGCTCGAGGCCCTCAACTACGAAACGACGTCCGATACCGTCTCCGTGCCTGTCGCCTACGCTGGAATGAAAAACGGCGACTTCGATGTGTTCCTGGGCAACTGGATGCCGTCGATGGCGTCGATCAGCGACGAATATATCGAGAAGGGGCAGGTCGATCGTCTGGGGGCCAACCTGGAAGGAGCCAAGTATACGTTGGCGGTGCCGCAATACGTGTATGATGCCGGCGTCACCTCGGTCAAGGATCTGGACGACCATGCGGCCAAGTTCGGTAGCAACTTGTATGGCATCGAGGCAGGCAACGACGGCAACCTGATCATCCAGCAGATGATCGATGATGATGCCTTCGGTCTCGGCGACTGGAGCCTGGTCGATTCCTCTGAATCGGGCATGCTCGCCGAACTCAACGCCAGGACACAGGACAAGGAGTGGATGGTGTTCCTGGGCTGGGAGCCGCATCCGATGAACACCAATTACGATATCGCCTACTTGAAAGGTGCCGATGACTATTTCGGTCCCAACCTGGGGGGTGCCACCGTGTATACCAATACACGAGGAGGCTATGCCGAGGCGTGCCCGAATGTCGGTCAGCTGCTCAATAACTTGCGTTTCACGCTGCCCATGGAAAACACGATCATGGGCGAGATCATGGATGGTGGCCAAGACCCGCGTGATGCGGCGCGTACCTGGCTGCAGAACAATCCTTCCGTGCTCGACGAGTGGCTCAAGGGTGTCTCGACCGCCGATGGCAAGCCCGGCTTGAAAGCCGTGAAGAAAGAATTGGGTATCGATAGCTAAACGCACGTTTCGCGTACGCCATGGGCTTGCCAATCGGCAAGCCCATGTGCATAATTCGCTCCCGTCGCAAGCGATCCACCGTGCGACACGTGGCTACGTAGCTCAGTTGGTTAGAGCACATCACTCATAATGATGGGGTCCCCTGTTCGAGTCAGGGCGTAGCCACCACTTCCTTCCTTTCGCGGTTTTCCTCCCCGGTGTCATTTTGCGTCAGGCGTCGTTCCGCATTCCTTTCGGTTGCGCTCCTGGGATTGCACTCCTCGGTTGTCTTCGTCGTGCATGAGGCATGTACAGGCCATTGTTTCGCAACGGGATTGTTCGAGGCTTGCGGCGTCTTTTCCGGGAAGGAATTGACTTTCAGCCTTGACGCTGGCGATCGAATCCGTATACTACGTCGCGTGCTCCGGCATCGTTCCCCGATAGCTCAGTTGGTAGAGCAAATGACTGTTAATCATTGGGTCGCAGGTTCGAGTCCTGCTCGGGGAGCCAATACCGGATCGCGCTCGGCGATCCCCGATAGCTCAGTTGGTAGAGCAAATGACTGTTAATCATTGGGTCGCAGGTTCGAGTCCTGCTCGGGGAGCCAACTTCCCGCCGAGTGACATCGCTGATATTCCCCGATAGCTCAGTTGGTAGAGCAAATGACTGTTAATCATTGGGTCACAGGTTCGAGTCCTGTTCGGGGAGCCAAGCGACGTTGCATGCCTCTTTAACGCGCATTGTTGATCGTCTCGATCATCCCTGTCTCTTGCGCCGTTGCGTTCTTCTGCAGTGATATCATCAGGCGTCTCATTTCCGGATCGTGGAAAAAGTCTTCCAGCTGTGTCGCCCGCGTTGCACCGATACCTGAGTACGCCTGCCAGGCGGTGTGTGTCCATCGCATGAGTTCACTGATGTCATGTTGTGTCAGTACGGCCTCGAGCGCCTCCTGCGGGATGGCGGGCAGCCCCAGCGCGCGAAGCCAGCGGCGTGGAGAGCGGCCAGTGGCCGCGGCGAAGTGACGTTGCCAATGCTGTGCGGTCAGGGCCCCGACACCAGGTAATGCCTCGAGATGCCGGGTATTCAACCGGCGCCAGTCGAGTAGTCCCTCGATGAGCCCGGCATCGACCAACTGGCGCCAGGTGGCAGGGCCAATGCCGTCGAAGTCCAGCCCCTCGTCGCTACCCAGCCACTCGAGTCGCGCCAGGAATTGATCGCGGCATCCCGGCGCCAAATGTAGACATGACAGGCGATCGTAACGCTCCGGGTCGGGTGCCGCGACCGGTGGGCGTGGCTGTGTGCGTATGACGACGTCCTGAAGTTGCGGGATGGTCAGCCCTGCCAGGCGCAGCCTGACTTGATCGCCGGGGCGGACGTCCGTGCGTCGCCAGTGCGCCAGGGATCCGAGGCTGACGCGGGTCACGCGCTTGTCCCCCAGGACGACCGGTTCCAGCTCGGCGACGACCGTGATGCGTCCGGTACGGCCCACCGTGAAGTCGAGAGCATCGACGTGTGCGATCGCCAACTGAGCAGGATACTTCCACGCCATCGCCCACTCGGGCGGCGAGGCATCCCATTCGTGCCCGCCGGGGCGGTCGCCACGCTTGACCACGACCCCATCGGTGGCGAAGGGAAGTGTGTGGTGGTACAAGTATTTGCGCCACCGTGCGACGTCATCGAGGGTGTCGACGGGGTGGGTGGTGTCGCCAACATGGTCGAATCCCCAGTCGGTCAGCGTGGCAAGACGCGCTGGCATGGTGGCAGGACCGTCGGGCCAGGCCCACGCGAAAAAACCGATCGCGTCGCCTTGGTGGCGGGTCAAGGTGCTGCGTGACATGAGACCGGCAATGCGTGCGCGAGCGCCATGGGTACCGTCTCGCGACTGCTGGTGATCTTCCAGTCGCGCGTAGAGCTCGCCTTGCAGCGTGACGTGAGATGGCGCGTTGTCGGGGAGGCGTCGCGGAATCGCCGCGATGTGTCTGGCGTTGGTATACCAGTCCTGACCGGTTATGCCATCGCCGCGGCTGATGGCCGCGACCAGTCGTGAGTGCCGGTACACCAACGTGACGGCGACACCGTCGACCTTGGGCTGTATCCACAATGGGTGGCCTGCTTGCTGCGATATCCAACGTGCGACGGCGGCGCGGTCGGGTAACTTGGTGACCCCTGTCTGCGGGATTGGGTGGTGTCGTGATCCGCTGGGTTCATGCAAGACGACACGCTTAGCGACCAATGATGGAAAGCAGCGAGCCCAGCGAGCGAGTTGACGCTTGGCGGAATCGTAGCTGCCATCGTCGATCAGGCGTCGTCCCTGGTGATAGTAGGCCTGGTCCCAACGTGCGAGCTTAGCGCTGAGTGCTTGGTAAGTCGTTTGCAGGTTGTGGGGTGGCCGTGATGGGCACGTCGACGCCGATACCGGCGTGCCCATGGTGAGAACATAGGCAACCAGGCCCCATAGGAGCCAGTGGCTCGATATCGAGGGCATGCCGAGAGGTAGCCATAAGGCAAGACGGTAGGAAGGGCAAAAGGCTGGCATGAGGCTTTCAATCTCGCATCTAAATTATAGATATTTAATTTAGATAATGAGTATAAAAAAGGCCAGCCTATTTCGCCATGTCTTGCCGCCGGCGTGAGCCGGCGGCGCGACATTTACTGCGTTTTCTTCAGTTGCGCATAGTCGAGCAGGATGTTCGCGGCTTCGAGGATTTGCGCGCGATCGATAGGTTCGTCTTCTTCCTTGTCCTGGCCAGGGCCATCGCTCTCTCGGGCATCGGCCCAGTCCTCGAGCTGGTCGAGTCCTAGTGCCTTGCGGCGTTGGTTCTCCAGCGAGAGTTGTTCGGCTTCCTGGGCTTCCATCTCCCGCTTGCGCTGCTCGCGATTCAGGCTGATGCTGGTCTGCTGCTCCTTGAGCTGCTTGGCCAGGGCTGCCTCGCGCTTGAGGTAGACGAAGTTGGGATTCTGCTTGGCACGTTTTTCATGCCGTTTTCGCAAGGTATCGAGATAACGCTGTGGCTCACCGTATTGGCGATACTGCACAGGGCGTACCCGGTCCCAGGGAAGCGCATTATCGAGTGCGCTTTCTCCGATATCGTCCTTGTCGATCAGGCTGGGGAACTTGATATCAGGCGTAACGCCCCGCAATTGGGTGCTTTCACCGGTGATGCGATAGAACTTGGCACGGGTCAACTTGATTTGACCATGGCTGAGATCGCTGAGCGTCTGAACGGTCCCTTTGCCGAAGGTCTGGGTGCCTACCACTAGGCCGCGGCCGTAGTCCTGGATCGCGCCGGCAAAGATTTCCGAGGCGGATGCCGAAAGACGGTTGACCAGTACGGTCAGCGGTCCGTCGTAGCGTGTGCCTTGATCGGAGTCGCCATAGAGATTGATGCGGCCACGGGCGTCGCGCACCTGAACGGTAGGACCTCTGTCGATGAACAACCCAATCAGCGAGTTGGCTTCCTGCAGGGCACCGCCGCCATTGCTGCGCAGATCCAGGACGATGCCCTCGACGTTCTCTGCCTTGAGCTTTTCGATCTCCTTGGCGACGTCACGCGTGCTGCTGCGGTAATCGCTGTCACCGGCCTGCCAGGCATCGAAGTCGACATAAAAGGTAGGTACATCGATGACGCCGACCTTATGCTTCTCGCCATCGCGGGTCACGGTCACGACCTCGCTGCTGGCAGCTTGATCTTCGAGTTTGACGGTGTCGCGGGTGATGCGGACCGTGTGCGTGCGCGTCACATCGACAGCCTTGGCGGGGATGACCTCGAGGCGAACGGTGGAGCCTTTGGGACTGCGGATCAGGTCGACGACCTCATCCAGGCGCATGCCCACGACATTGACCATTTCGCCATTCTCGCCTTGGCCTACCGCGACGATGCGGTCGGCGGGTTCCAGGGCATTGCCCTTGTCGGCGGGACCACCGGGGACCAGGCTGGCTACCTTGACGTATTCGCCTTCGGTCTGTAACAGGGCGCCGATCCCCTCGAGCGAAAGCTTCATCTGGATATCGAAGGATTCACTCTGCCTGGGCGACAGGTATTCGGTATGCGGGTCGATGGTGCCGGTGACGGCATTCATGAAGAATACCAGAACGTCCTCGGCGTTGGTTTGTTCGATGCGCGAGAGCTGGTTTTCGTAACGCTCGCGCAGCGTCTTGGCGATATGCTGGGTGTCATCCTTCTCAGTGGAGCTAAGCGATTGAATTAGAGCGGCATTCTTGAGGCGCTTCTGCCAAAGCTGGTCAAGCGCTGCCTGGCTTCTTGCCCATGCTTCGTCCTCACGGTTCAGTGCCAGTCGCTCGTTGCCCTTGTAATCGAAGTCGATGCCGTCTGCCAGGCGGTCGATCAGCCAGTTGAGGCGTGCTTTCAGGCGTTCCTGGTAGCGGGCGTAAAGTGCATAGACGCGTTCCAGTTCTCCCTCGTCGAGGGCCTCATCGAAGGAAGTCTTGAGATCTTGGAAGTCCTTTACGTCATCGCGCAGTAGGTAGGCACGTTGTGGGTCGAGTACATCGAGATAGCGCTGAAACGCTCTCGATGACCACTCATCGTCCAGATTGATGTCGGCGTAATGTCCATATCGCAGCGATTCAGCAACTTCCGTCGCCGCTTGCCGCTGTAGATCGGTGGGTGTCGGGGCATTGGCCAATGCCGGGGCACACACCACCAGCCACAGTGACAAGATCGCCGCGCGCCGAGCGGCTGCAAACAGGCTCATTAATCAAGCACTCCCGGTTTCATGTACACTCTCGTTCCTAGGGCCTGTTGACGTTTCAGCGCGAACCGCGTAGCTGCGCCAAATGGCGCCAGGCAAGGCGCGGGATGCAGAGAAGGGTGGCTCCCTTTTCCAATCCCGCAACGCCGCATGGCGCCATTTGCCGCGCAACCCGAAGGGCCGGGCCGGTTTTTGCACGGTGCTGCGTTATTCGTCGTTCATTTGGAATGACCAAACTACGCTCCTCACGCCTTGCCCCGCACAAAAAATGGCTCCGGCGCGGCCGTGCATGAAATGTCAACAGGCCCTAGATTGCCGGCTCATTGAGTTGAGTTTTCTCAGACCGGACTGGCATTGTAGCAGTCTGTATCATCCGTCACAGATACTTCTCCGAGGAAGGCCATGGCTCACGCCCCCACTCTTGATCGCTTGTTACATTTTCTCGAACGTTCCCCTACGCCCTGGCATGCCGTCGACAACATGGCCAGGCGACTCGATCAGGCGGGATACCGGCGTCTCGACGAAACCCGGCCGTGGCAATTGGCGCCCGGTGAGCGTTTTTACGTCACGCGCAATGATTCGTCGTTGATCGCCATGCAGGTGCCGGAAAAGGAACTGGGCGGTTTGCGCATGATCGGGTCGCATACCGACAGTCCTGGGCTGCGACTCAAGCCTCATCCGGCAGTATCGGGCAGCGACTGGCTCCAATTAAGCGTCGAAGTCTATGGCGGGGCGCTCTTGGCGCCTTGGTTCGACCGGGATCTGGGCTTGGCCGGGCGCGTCCATGTACGACGTGAGGATGGGCGACTGCAAGGCGTATTATTGCATGTTGATCGCCCCGTCGCGATCATTCCCAGCTTGGCGATTCATCTCGATCGAGAGGCCAACAATGGACGTACCCTGAACGCCCAGACGCAGATGCTGCCCGTCATGCTGCAGGGCGGGGGAGAAGCCGACCTGGAAAAATGGCTCAAGCGTTGGCTGTATGAGCAGCATGGCCTGGAAAACGTCCAGCTGATGGATCATGAGCTCGCTCTCTACGACATGCAGCGGCCATCGCGTGTGGGGATCGAGGGCGAGCTGATCGCCGGCGCGCGCCTCGATAACCTGCTGTCGTGTTTCATGGGGATCGAAGCGATGCTCAACAGTGATGGGCGGCAAGGTGCGGTATTCGTCGCCAATGACCATGAGGAAGTCGGCAGCGCTAGTGCGTGCGGTGCCCAAGGCCCCTTCCTGGGGGACGTGTTGCGTCGCGTGCATGCGCTACTGGGCGAGGGCGGCGAAGACGGCTGGGTGCGTCTGATTCAGGGCTCGCGCATGATCTCTTGCGACAATGCGCACGCGTTGCATCCCAACTTCCCCGATAAGCATGATGCCCACCACGGACCGACCATCAACGGTGGTCCGGTGATCAAGGTCAATGCCAATCAACGCTATGCCACCAACAGCGCCACGGCGGCCATGTTTCGGGATATCTGCCGCGAGGTGGGCACGCCGGTGCAGACTTTCGTGACGCGTGCCGACATGGGCTGCGGCAGCACCATTGGGCCGATCACCGCCACCGAGCTCGGGGTGCCGACGCTGGATGTCGGGGTGCCGCAATGGGGCATGCACTCGATTCGCGAAACCGCTGGCAGCCGCGACGCCGACCACTTGATCCGGGCGTTGACGGCCTATGTGAACCGCGTCGAGCTGAGCTGATCTCCGCGGTCGAATACGAAAAAAGCCCGCCGACATGAATGTGTCAGCGGGCTTTTTAGATGCTGGTGGCTACGCCCTGACTCGAACAGGGGACCCCATCATTATGAGTGATGTGCTCTAACCAACTGAGCTACGTAGCCGTTCAGTGCGGGCGTATACTACGTATAACTCCCTGATGTGTCAACTGTTAGTCGCCACTAAGCCGTCCGGCGACCGCGGATGCTGCTAGACATTGAATCGGAAGTGCACGACGTCTCCATCGACGACGATGTACTCCTTGCCTTCCAGGCGCCATTTTCCTGCATCCTTGGCGCCTTGCTCGCCGCCTAGCGTCACGAAGTCGTCATAACCGACGACCTCGGCGCGTATGAAGCCTTTCTGGAAGTCGGTATGGATCGCGCCGGCGGCCTCCGGGGCGGTGGCGCCTTGCTTGACGGTCCAGGCGCGCACTTCCTTCACGCCGGCGGTGAAGTAGGTCTGCAGCCCGAGCAGGTCATAGCCGGCGCGAATGACGCGGTCCAGGCCGGGCTCTTCCATGCCCATCTCCTCGAGGAAGACGCTGCGCTCTTCTTCGTCGAGTTCGGCGATTTCGGCCTCGATCTGGTTGCACACCGGTACCACTACGGCACCTTCCTCGCGCGCAATGTCGTTGACGACATCGAGATAGGGGTTGTTCTCGAAGCCGTCTTCGTTGACGTTGGCGATATACATGGTGGGCTTCAGGGTCAAGAAGCCGAAGCTCTTGAGCTGGCGGGTCTCGTCCGCGTCGAGGCCGAAGCTGCGCAGTGGCTGGCCCTCGGCGAGATGCGGCTGGATGCGGTCGAGAATGGCCTTGGTGGCCATGGCATCCTTGTCGCCGCCCTTGACCACGCGCGCCAGGCGCTGGATGGCGCGTTCCACGGTATCCAGGTCGGCGAGGGCGAGTTCGAGATTGATGGTCTCGATATCGGCACGCGGATCGACCTGATTGGCGACGTGGATGACGTTGTCATTGTCGAAGCAGCGCACGACGTGCGCGATCGCCTGGGTTTCGCGGATATTGGCCAGGAACTGGTTGCCCAGGCCTTCGCCTTTGGAGGCCCCGGCCACCAGGCCGGCGATATCCACGAATTCCATGGTCGTCGGGATCACCTTTTCGGGCTTGACGATCGCCGCAAGTTTATCCAGACGAGGGTCGGGCATGGGGACGATGCCGACATTGGGCTCGATGGTGCAGAAAGGGAAGTTTTCGGCGTCGATTCCCGACTTGGTCAAGGCATTGAACAGCGTGGATTTGCCGACATTGGGAAGGCCGACGATACCGCAATTGAAACCCATGTGATCTTCCTGAATCGTATGCGAAAAGGCGTGATGAACGTGGCCTGCATTCTACCCGGCAGAGGGGCATTGGGCCATGGGCGAGACACGGTCGTCGCGCAAGGCGGATGCGATCAGGCGTTGAAGCTGTGCAAGCGGTTCATGGCGCCTGCCCAGTTACCGTCAAGAACGTCGGGAAGGGTTCGCAGGCATTCGTCGATGGCGGCATCGATGGCGATACGTTCCGCCTTGCCGGGACGTCCCAGGACGTAATTGACCACTTGCTTGGCCGAGCCGGGGTGGCCGACGCCGATGCGCAAGCGGTGGAAGGACTTGTCGTTGCCCAGTGCGCTGGCGGTATCGCGCAGGCCGTTGTGGCCGCCGTGGCCACCGCCGTGCTTGTAGCGTGCGGTGCCGGGCGCGATATCCAGTTCGTCGTGGGCGATGAGGAGTTCCTCGGGCGTGAGCTTGAAGAACTGACAAAGCGCGGCGACAGCCTTGCCGCTGCGGTTCATGTAGGTGCTGGGCACCAGCAAGTGAACGTCGTGACCGGCGTAGCGAACCTTGGCGTACTGGCCAAGGAACTTGCGCTCGGCACGCAGCGGCGTCAGGCTGTCCCGCGCCAGGGCCTCGACGACCCAGGCGCCCGCATTGTGTCGCGTGGCATCATAGTCCGCACCTGGATTGCCCAGGCCGATAATCGCTTTGACGTCACTCATGCGGGCACCTGGGAAGACCGATTACTCGGACTTCTCGCCGTCTTCGTCGGTGGCTTCTTCGTCGCCTTCCTCGTCACCCTCGGTGCCGGTGTCGGCACGGGTCACGCTGACCACGCCGAAGTCGTGTTCCTCGCCATGGCTCAAGGCCACGAGGGAAACGCCATCCGGCAGCGGCAGGTCGGACAGATGCAACGTCTCGCCCAGCCCCAGGTTGGTGACGTCGACTTCGAGGTACTCGGGCAGCTTGCCGGGCAAGCAGCTGATCTCGACGTCGTTGGCCAGTACGTGCAGCACGCCGTCTTCATCCTTGACGCCCTTGCAGGCTTCTTCACCGTTGATGTGAAGCGGGACGTTCATGGTGATTTCGTGCGTGGCATCGACGCGCATGAAGTCGGCATGCGTGACCAGCGCCTTGTAAGGGTGGCGCTGAATGTCACGGATGATGACCTGCTCCGGCTTGCCTTCGAGGTCGATGGTGATCACCGACGAAAAGAAGGCTTCATCTTCGATGGCCTTGTAGAAAGCGGACTTCTCGAGGGTGATCGGCTGCGGCGTCTTGCTGCCACCGTAGATGATGGCGGCAACTTGCTTGTTCTCACGACGCAGGCGGCGGCTCGCACCTTTCCCCAGGTCGTGACGAACCTCGGCGGATAGAGTGAATTGGGACATTGCTTGTCACCTCATAGGTTATGAAAGGAAAGCGGCATCGCCCGCGACCAGGCGATGCCGATTCCGTGAGGGCCTCGCGGCCCGCGTATCCGTGCATGTTCCTGGTGGCGTATCGCCTCAGTGGAACATGGCACTGACGGATTCTTCGTTACTGACGCGGCGAATCGCTTCCGCGATCAAGCCGGCCACCGACAGCTGGCGAATTCTGCCGCTGCGTGATGCCGACTCGGAAAGCGGAATGGTATCGGCCACGACGAGCTCGTCAAGTACCGAGCCGACGATATTGTCGACGGCCGGCCCGGACAGAATGGGGTGCGTGGCGTAGGCGACCACGCGACGCGCTCCATGGTCCTTGAGCGCTTCCGCCGCCTTGCACAGGGTGCCGGCGGTATCGACCATGTCGTCGACGACGACACAAGTGCGATCCTGGATTTCACCGATGATATGCATGACCTGGGCTTGGTTGGCCTGTGGGCGGCGCTTATCGATGATCGCCAGGTCGGCATTGAGCTGCTTGGCAATGGCGCGGGCGCGCACGACGCCACCGACATCCGGAGACACCACGACGAGATCGTCGTAGTTCTGGCGCTCGATATCATCGAGCAGGATTGGCGAGCCATAGACGTTATCGACGGGAACGTCGAAAAAGCCCTGAATCTGATCGGCATGCAGATCCATGGTCATGACGCGGTCGACGCCGGCCTTGACCATCATGTCGGCGACCAGCTTGGCCGAGATCGGCACGCGTGCAGAGCGCACGCGGCGATCCTGGCGGGCATAACCGAAGTACGGAACGACGGCGGTGATTCGTGTGGCGGAGGCACGACGCAGTGCATCCACCATGAGAATCAACTCCATCAGGTTGTCGTTGGTCGGTGCGCAGGTGGACTGCAATACGAAAACATCCTTGCCGCGAACGTTTTCATTGATCTCGACCGCGATTTCACCATCGCTGAATTGACCGACGGTTGCATGGCCCAGCCGGTTGTCGAGGCTTTCGGCCACCTTGCGGGCGAGTTCGGGATTGGCATTTCCCGCGAACACCATCAATTTAGACACGCGCAGCCACCTTTGGAGTCTTTGGGGATCTCGGAGTGGGATTCGTCGGGCGCTCTGAGAAATTGGCTGGGGTACCAGGATTCGAACCTGGGAATGTCGGTACCAGAAACCGGTGCCTTACCACTTGGCGATACCCCAGCAACACGTCGGCTCGTTGTTTCCTGCGCTGTATTGCCACATAGAACCACGATGCCGAGTTCAGGCGTCCCCGTTTAGCTCTTCACTGACATTTCATCATGAATGTCGAGAGCGTCATGGAGGGGAGAAATGTTGCAGCCGCGTGCCTTGAATGCATGCCAATGGCTATCAACACGGCGCAATATTCTATCGGCTTGCTGCTCACTCATCAAGGGACAGAATACACAGCTACCTGTTCCCGTCAGCATGGCTGGGCCGAAAGCCGATAGCCAGTCAAGCGCATGCGCAACCTTCAGCGACAGGCGTTTGACCGCCGCTTCGCAGTCGTTGCGCCAGAGGCGTCCCTGTTCGGCTTCCCCTCGCAGTGCGCGCGCCATACTAATGGGCGGGGTGTTGCGTGTCAATTCGGGATGGCCGAACACGGCGGGCGTTGAGATTTCTTCTCCCGGGTGAATGACCACGAACCAGGGTGTTGCGAGCGTCACGGGTGTCAGGCGTTCGCCAATGCCTTCTGCCCAGGCACTATGGCCGTATATGAAGACCGGCACATCGGCGCCCAGCGAAAGGCCCAGCTCGGCCAGGCGGGGAAGGCCCGCCGACAGTGACCAGAGCCGGTCTAATGCGAGCAGGGTGGTCGCCGCATCCGAGCTTCCGCCGCCCAAGCCGCCACCCAAGGGAAGGCGTTTATCAAGGTGGATGTCGGCCCCCTGCGTGGTGCCGCTCTCGTGTTGCAGAAGGCGGGCGGCGCGCACGATCAGGTTGGCGTCGTGGTCGATGCCTTTCATCGCCGGATGCAGGCGGATGATGCCGTCTTCGCGTGGCGCGAAGGCGAGCGTGTCGCCATGGTCGAGAAACTGGAACAGCGTCTGCAGTTCGTGATAACCGTCGGCGCGGCGGCCGACGATATGCAGCATGCGGTTGAGCTTGGCGGGGGCAGGCAGGCTTAGGCGTGCATTCATGAGTCGGTCATGGGGTTCCATTGAGTGACCACGAGCGTTGCGCGCAGGTCGCCGTAGGTCATGACCAGGCGGCGCGGGAGCCACAGGTCGTCGGTGTGCGTCCAGTCACGGTACTCGATCGTCCAGCCGAGTTGTTGCAGACGCTGGGGGAATCCCAGGTCGTCATGTTCGAGTCGTTTGCGGGTGTCGGGGGCCGGCAAGCCGCGAACCCAGTAATCGAGTGCGGAAATGGGCAATGACCAGCCGAGTTGCTGTTCCATCAAGGCTTCTGGCGTCTGTGCCTCGAAGCGTCCTTCGCTGCTGATCAATGTCACATTCCCGGGCCCTCCTCTCAGCAGAGTCCGTCCGGCGCCGAAGGGGCCGCTGATCAAGATGCGATAGGTGTCGGGACGCTGCTGCCAGTCGATATTGGCGCTTTTGGCGCCTTCATGGGTGCGCAGTCCAACCTTGCCGGCGATGCTCCAGGCTTCAAGTGCCCGTAGGCGTTCGGTCTGCGTGTCCCAGTCGCCGCGATCACGCGACTGATCGGGGCTGGTCGTCTGGCTGGCGCATCCCGACAGTAGCACGAGGAGCAGCAGCACGTGCCAGGCATGGGGGGCGGCGTGAGCTTGGCGAAGACGCCATGAGAGTTGGCGGATCATGAGTCGGCTTCCGTGTCGTGAGGTGAATCAACGGCGTCCGATGCCGTGTCGTCAGGCGCGAGCTCGGGCTGGCGACGCAGCAGCGCGTCGATGAGCGGGTGCGGAGAAAAGCGGCGTTGCGCGTCCTCTATCAGCTCACGTGCCTGATCGTGCCGTCCGGTGGCGGCGAGCACTTCGGCGAGATGGGCGGCAATTTCCTGGCCGGGTTGGCCGCGGTAGGCCTCGCGCAAATACGGTAGTGCTTCTTGCGCGCGACCGAGATGAAAATACACCCAACCCAGACTGTCGAGGATCGCAGGGCTGTCAGGTTCGAGGCGGTAGGCCTTTTCGATCAGCGGGAGGGCTTCCCGGTGACGCCCCATGTCGTTGCTCAGCGTATACCCGAGGGCATTGAGCGCTTCGGCATTATTGGGCTCGCGCTCGATGATCGCCTTAAGGTCGGCTTCCATGGTCTCAAGGTCGCCTTGTTGGTAGGCACGCATGGCGTGCTGGAAACGCAGCGCGGTGGACGCGGGCGTCTTGGCGATGGCCGTGTCGAGAAGTTCGTTGGCGCGCTCTTGTTTGCCTTGAGCGTCGAGGATGTCGATTTCGAGGCGCAGCAACGCAATGCGCTGGTCGGGATGGCGAAGCCGCTCGATGCGCAGAAACTCGCTGGCATCCTGTGGCCGTTGTGCTCGAATCAGCATCTTGGCCGCCTGCGCGCGCGCTTCGATGAAGCCGTCGCCACTCGGGACCTGGCGATAATAAAGCAGGGCGTTATCGATGTCGCCGGCCTGCTCGGCGATGCGGCCCAGCATCAGGTAGGCGGCCGTCGGTGTGTCATCGCGGTCGAGCAGGGGCAGCAGAATGCGCCGGGCGCCATCGGGATACGCCGCGTCGAGATACATCTGGGCGAGTGCCAGGCGTAGCGGTGCCGTGTCGTCATAGCGTGAGAGCAAGCGCTTGACGTCTTCGTCGGCGGCCTCGAGGTTACCGGCGGCGAGATGAATCTGCGCCTGCGTCAGGCGCAGGCGGCTATCATGGGGGAATCGCGCGAGCCCCTGGCGGGTATAGCGCCGGGCTTCATCCAGCGCCCCATCGTGCAGTGCGATCGTGCTGCGCGTCAGCCACACCTCGGCGGGTGCCTCAGGTGCTTTGGCGAGGCGAGCGAGCCGGGCGTCGGCCACGGCGGTATCACCGTTCGCTGCTTCGAGCTGGGCGGTGGCCAGTTGGGCATCGAGGTCCTCGGGATGGCGTTCGACGAACGCATGCAGGCGTTTCAAGAGAGGAGTGATATCAGCATCTTGTGCGATCGCCTGTTCGGCGAGCGCGGCAAGCTCTGCCTCGGATTCCTGATCGGCCACTTTCAAGCGTTGTGCCAAGGCGGTTTCCCAGTCACCGCGCTGCACCGCGAGACTGGCAAGGATATGCCGCGGCGTAGTGGCCTCTTTGTCGAGCCGTTGCCAGCGCAACGCGGTGCGTTCAAGCAATGCGCTGTCGTCGGCGTAACGGGCCGCCAGGGTTGCGCGCTCGGCCAGGGCGGGCGATGCATAGCGTTGGTTGACATCGAGATAGCCTTCGGCAGCGCGGCGGTAATCGCCCCGCTGGCCCGCGAACTCGGCAAGCAGCAACGACGCAAGGCTGTCGGCATCGAAACCGCTGGTCACCGCTGGCGCGTTTTTCATGGGATCATCGAGCAGGATGGCGTCGGGCGATGTCGGAGCGTTTTGGCAGCCCGTCAGCAGCAACGCCAGGACGGAGGCCAGGGTCAAGCGTGTGCGCATGCCATCCTCGAGTTTGCGTTTGAAGGCCTCAGCATACCGACTCGATGAGGCCGGGCAAAGCGTCGGGTGCGGTAAACCTTGCGCGACGCGGCAACTTGCCGCCCCATGCCCAAATGTCTCAGTCCTGTGCTAGGATATCGATCCTGCAGCGCCTTGCGCGGGACTGGTATTCTGGCCTCGTTGCCCCCACATTGTGCACCGCGCCCGAACTCGAAGGCCGGACGCTGCCGATAGACCGATGTGATGACCGTGATTTCATGACGCTTCTCGCCCTGGGGATCAACCATAAGACAGCGACCATCGAGGTTCGCGAGCAGGTCGCCTTTACGCCGGCCGAGCTGGCGGGCGCGCTGGCCGAACTCAAATCGCTGCCCGGCGTCAACGAGGCGGCGGTGCTGTCGACCTGTAATCGTACCGAACTCTACTGTGTGACCGACGCTCAGGGAGAGCGTTCAGTGCTCGACTGGTTAGGGCGCTTCCACGGGTTGCCGCCCGAGACTCTGATGCAAAGCGCCTACCACTACCTCGACGGCGAGGCGGCGCGGCACTTGATGCGCGTGGCGGCGGGGCTCGATTCCATGGTCCTCGGCGAACCGCAGATCCTGGGCCAACTCAAGGAGGCTTACCAGCTGGCGCGCGACAACGCCGGGCTGGGGGGCGAGCTGGAACGGTTGTTTCAGCACACTTTCTCCGTGACCAAGCAGGTGCGCAGCGAAACCGGTATCGGCGAGAACCCGGTCTCGGTCGCCTATGCCGCCGTCAGCCTGGCCAGCCATATCTTCGACGATTTCGGGCGTGCCCGCGCACTGCTGATCGGTGCGGGGGAGACCATCGAACTGGTCGCGCGGCACCTGCGTGAGGCGGGCATACGCGGGCTGACCGTGGCTAACCGTACCCGTGAACGTGCCGAGACCCTGGCCAATGACGTCGATGCCGAGCCGATCTCGCTAGGGGAGATTCCCCAGGTGCTGCCGCATGCGGATATCGTTATCTCGTCCACGGCGAGTCCGTTGCCGATCCTCGGCAAGGGCATGGTCGAGAGCGCCCTGAAAAAACGTCGTCACCGCCCCATGTTCATGGTCGATATCGCCGTGCCGCGCGATATCGAATCCCAGGTCGGCGAGCTGGATGATGTCTTTCTATATAGCGTCGACGACTTGCAGGAAGTGATCGAGGAAAACCGTAAGCAGCGAGCCGTTGCCGCCGCTCAGGCCGAGTCTCTCATCGAGCATGGTATCCAGCAGTGGTTGCATGAACGTCGTGTACGTGGCGCCGGCGACCTGATTCGTCGCTATCGCGAGCAGGGCGAAGCGTTGCGTGCAGACGCCGAGCGCCAGGCGCTGGCACAGCTGGCCCGCGGTGAGGACCCCGAGAAAGTTCTGCAACGGCTGTCGCATCAACTGACCAATAAATTGCTGCACGGCCCCACGTTACGCTTGCGTGAAGCGTCGGGTGAGGCGCGGCACGATATTCTCCAGGCGGCCGATACCTTGTTGATCGATCCGGCCGCGTCGACACAGGATCCTGCATGAAAGCGACTCTGCGCACACGTCTCGATGGTTTCCAGGAACGCTTCGAAGAACTCGCCGCCTTGTTGGCCGAGCCCGACGTGATCGCCGATCAGGCACGCTTTCGCGATTATTCGCGCGAATATGCCGAACTCGAGCCGTTGATCGAGGCCTGGCGCGTCTACCGGCGTACCGAGGAGGATATCGAGGCGGCCGAGCAGATGCGCGAGGATAGCGACCCCGAGATGCGTGAGCTGGCGGAAGAGGAATCGTCTCGCGCGCAGGCGCGACTCGAAGAGCTGGATGCGGATGTGATGCAGCTCCTGGTGCCCAAGGATCCCGATGACGGCAGCAACGTGTTTCTCGAGATCCGCGCCGGAACGGGTGGCGACGAGGCGGCGTTGTTTGCCGGCGATTTGTTCCGCATGTATTCGCGTTACGCCGAGCACCAGGGGTGGCGCATCGAGGTGATCAATGCCAGTCATGGAGAGCAAGGCGGTTACAAGGAAGTGATCGCCCGAGTGCGTGGCGATAACGTCTATGCGCGGCTCAAGTTCGAGTCCGGTGCGCATCGGGTGCAGCGGGTGCCGGCCACGGAATCCCAGGGGCGTATCCATACCTCGGCGTGTACCGTGGCGGTCATGCCCGAGGCGTCCGCCGTCGGCGATGTGGAGATCAATAGCAACGACTTGCGCGTGGACACGTTCCGCTCCAGTGGCGCCGGCGGTCAGCACGTCAATACGACGGACTCCGCGATTCGTATCACGCACTTGCCGACCGGGGTGGTGGTGGAATGCCAGGAGGAGCGCAGCCAGCACAAGAACCGCGCCAAGGCGATGGCGTTTCTGGCGGCACGTCTCAAGCAGTCCGCCGTCGACGCGCAGCGCCAGGAGCAGGCCGATACGCGCCGCTCGCTGGTCGGCTCGGGCGATCGTAGCGAGCGTATCCGGACCTACAACTTCCCTCAGGGACGCATCACCGATCATCGTATCAACCTGACCCTCTATAAGCTGGGTGATGTGATGACGGGGGAACTCGACGAAGTGATCGACCCACTGATTCATGAGTACCAGGCCGAGCAGCTCTCGGCCCTGCAGACGCCCTGATGACCTACGATGTCTTGCTGACACGTGCGGCCTTGCGATTGCAGGCGGCGGGCAGTGCCTCGCCGCGCCTGGATGCCGAGGTGCTGATGATGCATGCGGCCTCGGTGACGCGCGCGTGGCTATACGCGTGGGGCGATGGCGAGTGCGAGGGTATCGCCCGTGCGCGTTTCGAGGCACTGGTCGCGGCGCGTGCGGCAGGTCATCCCGTGGCCTATCTGATCGGCGAGCGCGAGTTCTGGGGGTTATGTCTGCGGGTCGGTGAATCCACCTTGATCCCGCGGCCCGATACCGAATGCCTGGTCGAAACACTGTTGGCGAAGATGCCGCATCGCGCGGGGACAGCGCTCGACCTGGGCACGGGGACGGGGGCCATCGCCCTGGCGCTGGCCACCGAACGACCGGCATGGCACGTCACCGGCGTCGATAGGGAACAGGCTGCCGTCGCCCTGGCTGAAGACAATGCCCGACGTCTGGGGGCCACCAACGCTACCTTTCTCGTCAGTGATTGGTTTGCCGCGCTGGAGGGTATGACGTTCGATGCGATTGCCGCCAACCCGCCTTACGTCGCCGAGGATGATCCGCATCTCGCGTTGGGGGATGTGCGTTTCGAGCCGCGCTCTGCATTGGTGGCAAGCGATGCCGGAATGGCCGATTTGCGTTACCTGGCGATGGCGGCGCGTCGCTACCTCGTGGCGGGCGGCTGGTTGGCGCTGGAACATGGCTGGGAGCAGGCATCGCGTGTGCGTGGCGTGCTCGTACGGGCCGGATACGAGGAGGTCGTCAGTGAAACTGACCTCGGCGCACGTGAGCGTATCACGCTGGGGCGTGCGCCGGCGGGACGGGCAGACCAACATTGACGGTCTCAAACAACACCGTCGGCCGTCTGGAGGCGTGGGCGGTGGGTGTGGTAGTAATACGTTTCGCATCGCAGCCACGCGCGCTGATCGAGCGTCATTTGTCCTGAGGCTCGATCGCGTTTGCTTGTGTCATTCATTGTCTCGGAACAACAATATAATGAAAGCCAAGAGCCGTTCGCTGGATCGTATCGACCTCAATATCTTGCGTTGCCTGCAGGACAACGCGCGCATTTCTTATGTCGACCTGGCCTCCCAGGTCGGCTTGTCCACGACGCCTTGTCTGGAGCGCGTCAAGCGTCTGGAAAAGGCCGGGATCATTCGTGGTTACAAGGCGCTGCTCGACCCCAAGGCGCTCAAGGCCAACTTGCTGGTGTTCGTGGAGATCAGCCTGGAAACGCAGTCGCCCGCGGTATTCGACGAGTTTCGTCGCGCGGTGGCCAAGCTGCCGCAGATTCAAGAGTGCCATCTGGTTTCCGGTCAGTTCGATTACATCCTCAAGTGCCGCATTCCCGAGATGTCGGCCTATCGCCAGTTGCTTGGCGATGTCGTACTGACGCTGCCCGGGGTCAAGGAGTCCAAGAGTTACGTGGTCATGGAAGAGGTCAAGGAGGATGTCTCGTTGCATGTGCCTGACGCCGAGCAGCTCGATACCTGACGGAGGACGCATGTCGAAACGCGCCCCGCACGCGGGAAGGAATGGACGGCAATGAAAGAAATGGACGATGCCGCGCTGCTGCGTTATAGCCGCCAGATCATGCTCGAGCAGTTCGATGTGGCGGGGCAGCAACGCCTGTTGGCGGGGCACGCCTTGATCGTCGGTGCGGGGGGGCTGGGCTCGCCTGCCGCGTTGTACCTCGCCGCCGCCGGGGTGGGGCGTCTGTCGATCGCTGACGACGATGTGGTGGAACTGTCCAATCTGCAGCGGCAAATCGCTCACGACGAGTGCGCCTTGGGGCAGGGCAAGGCCGAGTCGGCCGCCGCCTCGGCGCGTCGGCTCAATGCGGCCTGCGAGGTGGAAGCCATTGCCGCCCGGCTCGTCGGGGACGCGCTGCAGCGTGCGGTGGCGGCGGCGGATGTCGTGCTCGACTGCACGGACGGTTTCGCCAGCCGCTATGCCATCAATCGTGCTTGTGTCGCTACGCGAACGCCGCTGGTCTCCGGCGCAGCGATTCGCTTCTCGGGACAGCTGGCGGTCTTCGATGCGCGTGATGCGAGCTCGCCCTGTTACGCCTGCCTGTACGGCGAGGACGGCGACGACGATGCGCTGCGTTGTGCCGAAAACGGCGTGATCGCCCCTCTGGTGGGGATCATCGGTACCTTTCAGGCGCTGGAGGCGCTCAAGCTTCTCGCCGACGTCGGTGAGTCGCATCGCGGCCTGGCCACCTTCGATGGCCTGAGCGGAGAGTGGCGACGCTTCAATGTCGGTCGCGATCCGGCGTGTCCCGTTTGCGGCCCTCGGGCGAGTACCGAGCCTTCCGCCCTCTGATCCATGCAGGATGATGTGCCGTTGTCGCATGGCAACGCCATGGGAGAAAATTCGCAGACAATATGGAAACGGTGTTCTATAATCGCTCGGGATGCCCGTGAAGCGTTAACCTCGGGTAACATTCTCTTCGTCTCCGTCATGCATCGCTTGCCGAGTGGACACGACAACCCATCGCCGCCGCACCGGACCACTGACAGGATGTCGGCGAGGTGCGCGGAAGCGTGTGAATACAAGGAGGCAAGCAATGAACAACCCCATCATCATTGGCAGTGCCATTGCCGTATTGGGCATTGCCGGCGGCGTTGCGGTCGGCGCGTATCAAGAGTTTGACAGTGGGCCCGCGTATGCGGATATCGTCGACGTCGCGCCCATCGTCGAACACCAGCAGGTACCGCGCGAGGTCTGTCGAGACGTGACCGTCACCAGGCGGCGCCCCGTGCAGGATGAGCACCAACTGGCCGGGTCGGCCATCGGTGGCCTGGTGGGTGGCGTGGTCGGTAATCAGTTCGGTGGGGGAAGCGGCAAGACGCTGGCCACCGTGGCCGGTGCGCTCGGCGGTGTCTATGCCGGGAATAAAGTGCAGGAGCGTTTGCAGGATGGCGATACCTACACGACCACGCAGCGGCGCTGTGAGACGGTGACCGACACGCGGAGTCGAACGGTGGGCTTCAAGGTTCGGTATCGGGTGGATGGTCAAGCGCAGGAAGCCAGGCTTGACGAAAGGCCTGTTGGCGAGCGTGTGCCGTTGAGCGATGGCAAGCCGCGCTGGGAGGAAGTGACGTCATCGTGAGGCGTCCACGGCAGGCCCGATGAAGGTAGCCATGGGGATGCCGAGTGAGGCAAAACGACGACGCCCCGGCATGGACCATGCCGGGGCGTCGTCGTGTGTGAGCGTGTTTCAGAGCTCGAAGGTGGGCAGCTTGCGTGGCACCTTGACCTTGGCGAGCTTGGCCACCATGGGCAAACCGTTTTCGAACGGTGGGAAATCCTCGCCCTGAATCAGCGGTGACAGATAGCGACGTCCTGCCTCGGTGATGCCGAAGCCATCCTCACGAATGTAATCGCGGGGCATGAACTTCTCCTTGTTGGCGACTTCGGCCAGCGGCGCCGCCTCGATACGCCATTCGTAAGGCGTTTCGCTGACGCGCTTGATGGTGGGCATCATGGCGTTCTTGCCTTCCAGGGCTAGCTCGACGGCCTTCTGGCCCACGGCATAGGCTTGCTCGACATCGGTTCTGGAAGCAAGGTGGCGCGCCGCACGCTGCAGATAGTCAGCGACTGCCCAATGGTATTTGTAGCCCAGGTCCTGTTTGATTATGCCCGCGAGCGTCGGCGCCACGCCCCCCAACTGACGGTGGCCGAAGGCGTCGGTGTTGCCGGCGTCGGCGAGGAAGGTGCCGTCTTCGTAATGGGCGCCCTCGGAGACCACGATGACGCAATAGCCGTATTGCTTGACGGCCTCGTCGACGCGCTGCATGACCTGGGCGCGCTGAAAGGGGAGCTCGGGGAAGATGACCAAGTGAGGAGGTTCGCCCTCGCCATTGCCCGCCAGAGCCCCGGCGGCGGCGATCCAGCCCGCATGGCGGCCCATCACTTCGAGCACGAATACCTTGGTGGAGGTGGCACACATGGAGGCGATGTCCAGCGCCGCTTCGCGGGTCGAGGTGGCGATGTACTTGGCCACGCTGCCGAAACCGGGAGAGTTGTCGGTGATCGGCAGGTCGTTGTCGACGGTCTTGGGCACGTGAATCGCGGTCAGCGGGTAGCCCAGCTTCTCGGAGAGCTGCGACACCTTGAGGCAGGTGTCGGCGCTGTCACCGCCGCCGTTGTAGAAGAAGTAACGGATGTCATGCGCCTTGAACACTTCGATGAGGCGCTCGTATTGCGTGCGGTGCGTCTCGATGTCCTTGAGCTTGTAGCGGCAGGAACCGAACGCGCCGCCAGGCGTATGGCGTAGTGCGGCAATCGTCTCGTCACTTTCCTGGGAAACGTCTATCAAATCCTCGGTCAGGGCACCGATGATGCCGTTGTGACCGGCGTAGACCTTGCCGATCTTGTCCGAATGGCGACGACAGGTCTCGATGACGCCGCAGGCGCTGGCGTTGATGACGGCGGTGACGCCACCGGACTGGGCGTAAAAGGCATTGTGCTGGGCCATGGGACTTGTGGTGCTCCTGGGTCTGGGCGCATGAATGAGCGAATGATAGCCGACATCGACGGTCGATGCCTATGCCACGGCGCTCGGCTGGTGGGCCACGCGGCGCCATGCTAGTCTCGCGGCATCATGGCAGGAGGCTCAGATGCACGTCCATATTTTAGGAGTTTGCGGTACGTTCATGGGCAGTTTGGCGCGCTTGGCCAAGGCACTTGGACATCAGGTCAGCGGCTCGGATGCCAATGTCTATCCGCCGATGAGCACGCAGCTCGAAGAAGCGGGCATCGCCTTGTGCGAGGGCTATGCCGCCGACAACTTGATACCGCGTCCCGACCTCGTGATCATCGGCAATGCCTTGTCGCGCGGCAATCCCGAGGTGGAGGCGGTACTCAACGCCAAGCTGCCTTATGTCTCAGGACCGCAGTGGCTGGCCGAGCATGTTCTGCCTGGGCGACACGTGGTGGCGGTGGCGGGCACCCACGGCAAGACCACGACCGCCAGTTTGTTGACGTGGATCCTGGAAGCGGCCGGCCATGTGCCGGGTTTCTTGATCGGCGGGGTGCCGCGCAACCTGGGGGTATCCTCGCGATTGGGAGAGGCCGGCGCCCCGTTCGTGGTCGAGGCCGATGAGTACGACACGGCTTTCTTCGACAAGCGTTCCAAGTTCGTCCACTACCGCCCGGATATCGCGGTGCTGGGTAATCTCGAGTTCGATCACGCGGACATTTTTCCCGACCTGGCCGCCATCGAGCGTCAGTTTCATCATCTGGTGCGTACCGTGCCCGGCCATGGCCGGTTGATCGTGGCGGATGGCGAACCGGCACTCGAGCGGGTGCTGACGCAAGGCTGCTGGAGTCCTGTCGTGCGCTTCGGCGATACCGATGATGCGCACTGGCAGTGGCGGCTGGAAAGTGCCGACGGCCGCCGCTTCGCGGTGCGGCATGGCGAGCGCGTCGTGCACGTCGACTGGTCGCTGAGCGGGCGTCACAACGTCGCCAACGCGGTGGCGGCTTTGGCCGCGGCCTCGGCCTGCGGTGTCCCCCTCGAGGCAGGGGTGGCGGCGCTGGCAGGCTTCGAATCGCCGCGCCGACGCCAGGAGGTGCGGGGCGAGGTCGGCGGTATTCAGGTCATCGACGATTTCGCCCATCATCCCACGGCCATCGCCGCCACGCTCGAGGGGCTGGCAGCGGCGACTGACGCGGGGCGGCTGCTGGCGGTGATCGAGCCGCGTTCCAATACCATGCGTCTGGGCCGCATGCGCGAGCGCCTGCCGGCAAGCGTGGCGGCGGCGGATCGCGTCTGGTGGTATCGGCCAGCGGAGGTCGAATGGTCGCTGGAGGCGCTTGCGGTGGCCTGTCCAGTGCCCGCGACGGTGAGCGATGATATGTCGGTCCTGGTCGAGGCCATCGTGGCCGAGGCGCGTCCGGGAGACCGGATCGTGGTGATGTCGAACGGGGCGTTCGGCGGTATTCATGAAAAGTTGCTGGCGGCACTGGAGGCCCGGCATGGCGGATGATGCAATGTTCGAAGCGCCTGTCACCGTGGCGTTGACGGGGGCGTCCGGGGCGCAGTACGGGCTGCGCCTCATCGACTGTCTGGTGGCGGCGCGGCATCAGGTGCTGGTGCTGATCTCCAAGGCCGCGCACATGGTCATCGCCACCGAGACCGACGTGAGTTTGCCGTCGAACCCCGAGCGTTTGAGCGAGGCGCTGCAGGAGCGAAGCGGTGCTGCGCCGGGTCAGATTCGCTGCTTCGGCCGCGAAGACTGGATGGCGCCCGTCGCCTCTGGCTCCGGTGCGCCCAGTGCCATGGTGATCTGCCCGTGTTCGACGGGGACGCTGTCGGCGGTCGCCACCGGTGCGAGCAACAACCTGATCGAGCGTGCCGCAGACGTGGCACTCAAGGAACGGCGTCAGCTCATTCTCGTGCCGCGCGAGACGCCGTTTGCAGCGATTCATCTCGAGCACATGCTGGCGCTGACCCGGATGGGCGCGGTGGTGCTTCCTGCCGCACCGGGGTTTTACCACCGTCCGCAGACACTCGACGACATGATCGATTTCATCGTGGCACGCATCCTTAATCAACTGGGCATCGCGCATACCTTGATGCCGCGCTGGGGAGAGGCGAGATGATCAACCTGTCGGTGTTGTCGGTCTTCGTACCGACATTTTTCATGGTCTCGTTGACGCCGGGCATGTGCATGACGCTTTCCATGACGCTGGGCATGACGATAGGCGTGCGTCGTGCCTTGTGGATGATGCTCGGCGAGTTGGTGGGCGTGGGGTTGGTGGCGGTCTCGGCGGTGATCGGCGTGGCCACGCTGATGCTGCGCTATCCCGAGATGTTTGCGGCCTTCAAGTGGCTCGGGGGCGCCTACCTGATCTATCTCGGGGTGATGATGTGGCGCTCCAAGGGGCGCATGGCGATTCCCGACGCCAGCGATGCCATGCCCAGCGTGACGCCGCTGCAATTGATCCTGCAGGGGTTCGTCACGGCCGTTGCCAATCCCAAGGGGTGGGCGTTCTTCATCGCACTGCTGCCGCCCTTCCTGGATGCTGGTCGGCCGATGGCACCGCAACTGGTCGTGCTGGTGGGCGTCATTCTCACCCTGGAACTGACCTGCTTGTTGATCTATGCCGGCGGCGGGCGCACCGCGAGCCGCTTTCTGCGCCGCGATGGCAATGTGCGCTTGCTGAATCGGGTGGCGGGTAGCCTGATGATGGGCGTCGGCGTCTGGTTGGCGTTGGGCTGAGGCGGCCCACGTCAGCCAAGCAGTCAGATGTGGGGCAGCCACATGATACGCGTTGTCAGTAGTGCCAGAGAGGCGAGTGCCAGTCGTCCCCATGGGCAGGGGGCGAGAGGGCGATGCTCGAAGCGTTGGTAACTGAGCCGTGTGATGGCGCACACGACCAAGCCGAGCAGCGCGCCGCCGATCAGGTCGCTCGCCCAATGCACGCCCAGAACGAGGCGTGACAAGGCCATCGGAAGGCACACCAGCGTCGCCCCCCAGTAGACCCACATCCGCCGCTTCGCAGGCAGTGCTTCGGCGACGAACGCCGCCGCCAGGCCGATCAGCACGACGCTCGTCGAGGTGTGGGCGCTGGGGTAAGAAAATGACCCCGCGAGGTAGTCGGGCGTCTCGGGACGTGGGCGGGCGGCCAGATACTTGAAGAGCGTGTTCGCGATCCCGATGCCGGCCAGCGCTGCGCTGATATGTAGAAAGGCCGCGATATGCCGCGAAACCAAGAGCCATAGCAGCCATGGCAGACTTAGCGCGATGATCCCCAGAGCGTCCCCGCTCAGGGCCATGAGCGCGCTGAGTTCTTCTAGCCAGGTGCCGGCCAGAGGTGCCAGTAATGCCTGAAGTTGTCGGTCCATCGGCAACGAAGGCGCAGGATGCTCGAGCACCCAGAGCGTCCAACCGCATAGGGCGACCAGGCTGACCACGAGAAGGGCGAGGGAGGCCAGCGGTATTTCGTGGCGTGGATGGGCGCCGCTTAGCGCGAGCCATAGGCGTCGGCGGCGTGGCGTCGTACGCGACAGTCGGGCCAGGCGCATGTACATCCAGCCGCCGCGGCCGAGTTGATGACGCAACCAGGAAAAACCCACTCCCAGGATGATCAGCAGTAGTCCTAGTGCCATCAGCCACCGTTCGCTGCTTGGCGGCAAGGCAAGCAGTCTGTCCCAGGAGCGACCGAGCAGATAGCCGGGCAGCAGGTAGGCGGGAGCCCAGAGCAGGGCGGAGGCAATATTGACGATGGCGAAGCGCCATGCCGACATGTGCAGCATGCCGGCCACCAGCGGCACGATGGGGCGTACTGGACCGACGAAGCGTCCGATGACAATGGAAAAGTCACCATAACGCTTGAAGAAGGTAATGCCCCGCGCCAACCATTCCGGATGTCTCGAGAACGGCCATAGGCGCGGCACGCGCTCGCGTTGTCCGCGTCCCAGCCAGAAGCTCAGACCATCGCCGAGGATGGCGCCCACGCAGGCAGCTGCCAATAACAATGGCAGAGACATATGCTGATGCCCGGCCAGTGACGCGGCGGCCGTCAGCAGCACGACGCCGGGCACCAGCAGGCCAACCAAGGCGAGCGACTCGCATAGTGCTATGAGTAGCACGATCAAGATGAGTAGCATCGGCGAAGGTGCGAGTTGGTAGAGCCATTCAGTCACGTTCAAGTTTCCGGTTCCAGCAAGTTGAATCCGCGGCTTATCAGTCGTTGCTCGAACCGTTCGGCGCTCTCGTCATCCGCCAGGCGGCAGATGCGGGCCTGGGCCTTGATGGTGCCGAACTCGGGGAGTGGGGTCTCCGCGAGGGCATGCGTCACGCGTTCGCGGACGATGAGCGCCCCGGCCTCTCCCGCGTCGGCAAGCAACAGCCAGAAGACGCTATGGCTGTGCCGGCCCAGGGCATCGCCAAGACGGGAGTTGCGTTGTACCACCTGACAGAAAGTCGTCAAGAGCGTGTCTTGCGCCGTTTGGCCGAACTGCTCGTTGGCCATGTCGAGTTGCGGTATATGCATGACCAGCACGCTAAGCGATTGGTTCAACGCGCGGGCGCGGGCGACCTCGGCGATCAGTCGTTCGCTGAGGGCGTCGCGCGCGAGTATACCGCTTTGCGTATCGAGCTGGTCAGTGGTCTTGAGCAGGCGGGTTTGCTGCATGTACCAACCCAGGGGCAGCATCGAGAGAATGACCAGCATGAAGTATTGCATGCCGCCTGCGGGCGTCGATAGCACGGGGTTGATCAGGAGTAGCCACATGGGCGCAAGCAACACATTGAGGAATAGTGCGGCGCCAGACGGCAAGAGCAGCGTAGCGAGTATCGGGGGGACGCCCATCCAAAGTGCGCCGGACGTTGCCAGATAAGGCGCTTCCACGGCGATCGCCAGGTAGCCGCTGATCAGTACTAGATAGGCGGGCAGTCGACGCGCATCAGTATTTTCCGCCATCAAAGCGGCGATAGACACCATGAGGGTCAAGAGGCTGATCGGCAGGATGCGTGGGTAATGGCCCATCAGGTAGTGCCAGGTGGCGAGGCTGGCAAGCACGAGCGCGCCGCAGGTATAGGCAATGGCGTGCAAGCGTGACGACGCGAGGCGCTCAGGCATGGTCGGTTGCCTCGTGACGAAAATGCAGGCCGCTGGCTTGCAGCGAGAGCTCGTTGCCCAGCGTGATGGGGTTGAGGTTGGGCGTGACGGGGGCGATGCGGATGCGGCAGTGTGCCTGAAGCTCCGCCGCGATCGCCTCTCGGCGTGCAGCAGCGCGTTGCTCGTCCCTTGAAATCAACAGGACCGCGAAGGTCTTGGCGTCCACGCGGTAACATCCTTCGAAGGCGTGGGTAAGCGCGATCAGCCGCTCTCTGAGGCGTCTTCGTACCTTGTGACCACGTTGATACGGACGCACCATGAGCAGCTCAGCATGGATGTTCTCGCGCTGAACGCGCGCCCATTCGACGCTCAGGTCCTGGCGAAGACGTCCGAGCGACCAGAGCGGATCCTCCGGGGTGAGGCGCTGACGACGCTCCAGCTCGTGGCGTAGCCGGCCGTGCTCGATGGCCTTGGCAAATCCCAATGCCATGAGGGCGGCCAGCAATGCGCCACTCAGGGCGGTTTGAGCTGCACCCAGGTGGCCTTGCATCAGCCACCAGCCGAGGGTGGCGGCCATCAGGAGTGTGTAGCGCATGGACCGGGGTTGCGGGGCGAGCAGCAAGATCGGCCATAGCCAGATGCTGATGGCGTGCGTCATGGGGGCACGCCACAGCAGTACCAGCAACACCAGGGCGAAAAACGGTACCGTCAATGCCCAGGCACGGCGTGAAAAAGGGTGCCAGGCAAGCAGCGTCAACACGAGAGTGGCAACGATGAGTAAGCCTTGGGTGATGATGTCTTTCTCCTGCCAGGCGATGATGGCGACCAAGGCCGCACCCAGCAGGAAAAGCCCGCTCAGTGGTGTTTTGTATTTGCTCTGCATGGTGCCGTATAGTGATTCCTTTCCCAACGGTGACGGCAGTATAGTCGTTGTACCTTAGTCGCAATGCTTCGGAAAGCACTGCTTATCATGTGCTTCCCGGCGGATACCCAGGAGAAGATGATCCGCATGGCTCTTGAAACTTCCGAGTCCGAGATCGCCGATGTCGATGCTTATATGCAGGCGATGGGTGAACGAGCGCGTGGTGCCTCACGTGTGTTGGCTCGCGCCACGACCGCGCAGAAAAACCGTGCGTTACTCGCCATGGCGAGCGCCCTGGACGCGTCGCGCGATGCCTTGCAAATCGCCAATGACCGCGATCTCGAGGCGGGCCGTGACAACGGTCTCGACGAGGCGCTGCTGGATCGCCTGGCGCTGACGCCGGCACGTGTCGACGCGATGATCGAAGGCTTGAGGCAAGTGGCTGCCTTGTCGGATCCGATCGGGGAAATCCGTGATATGCGCTACCTGCCTTCCGGGTTGCAAGTGGGCAAGATGCGCGTTGCGCTGGGGGTGGTCGGCATCGTCTATGAATCGCGTCCCAACGTGACCGTGGACGCCGCCAGTCTATGCTTGAAGTCGGGTAATGCCACGATCTTGCGCGGCGGTTCAGAGGCCATTCATTCCAATCGGGCCATAGCCGCCTGTATCCGGCAGGGGCTCAGGGCGGCAGAACTCGACGAGGCCTGCGTGCAAGTCGTGGCGACGACCGACCGGGCGGCAGTCGGCGCACTGATTGCCATGCCTGAGTTCGTCGACGTCATCGTGCCGCGCGGCGGGAAGGGGTTGATCGAGCGTATCTCGAGAGACGCGCGCGTGCCGGTGATCAAGCACCTCGATGGGATCTGCCATGTGTATGTCGACCAGGCCGCCGATCCGGCCAAGGCCGTGGCCATTGCCGACAACGCCAAGACTCAGCGCTACTCGCCCTGCAACGCCATGGAAACATTGCTGGTGCATGCCGAGGCGGCCCCCCGCGTATTACCCGAGCTGGCCGATATCTATCGCCGCAAGGGCGTCGAAATGCGCGCGTGCGAACGGACGCGGGCCTGGGTGACGGACGCCATTGCCGTTACCGAGCAAGATTGGCAAAGCGAGTATCTGGCGCCGATCGTGGCCATCCGCGTGGTCGATACCCTGGAAGAGGCGATCACGCATATCAATACTCATGGTTCGCACCACACCGATGCCATCGTCACCGAGAACCTCACCGACGCGCGGCGCTTTCTGACCGAGGTCGACTCCAGTTCGGTCATGGTCAATGCGTCGACGCGTTTTGCCGACGGCTTCGAATATGGGCTGGGGGCGGAGATCGGCATCTCCACCGACAAGCTGCACGCACGCGGCCCCGTCGGTCTGGAAGGCCTCACCAGCGAGAAGTACATCGTATATGGCGATGGCCATGTGCGCAGCTGAACAACCGCCGCGCGTCGCAATGCTGGGCGGGACGTTCGATCCCGTGCATATCGGCCACCTGCGCAGCGCCATCGAGCTGCGCGACGCCTTGGTGCTCGATCGCGTTCACATGGTCCCGGCACGGATGCCGCCGCATCGCGCCACGCCTGGCGTCGATGCCGAACAACGCGCGATCATGCTGGCGCTGGGCATCGCCGATACGCCGGGGCTTTACGTGGATGACCGTGAGATCCGCCGCGAGGGCCCCTCCTATTCCACTGCGACCCTGGCGTCGCTGAGAGAAGAGCTGGGCCCGCACGCGCGCCTGGTCATGGCGTTGGGCTACGACGCCTATCTGCACTTGGCCGACTGGCACGAGCCTCAGCGGTTGTTCGAGTTGGCGCATGTCGTCGTCGTCGATCGCCCCGATCATCGACAGCCGCTTCCGATGGCGCTCGAAACGCTGATCGCCGGGCGTGACGTGGCGAGTGTCGATGCACTCATGCAGTCGCCTGCGGGAGGCTTGCTGCATTTGAGCCTGCCGACGCGCATGGCGATTT
Organism: Chromohalobacter marismortui; assembly: GCF_004364315.1. GTDB lineage: Bacteria > Pseudomonadota > Gammaproteobacteria > Pseudomonadales > Halomonadaceae > Chromohalobacter > Chromohalobacter marismortui. The sequence continues at coordinate 437,651 of NZ_SOBR01000001.1, forward strand.
CGGCCACGGCGATTCGGGAGCGATTGCAGCGCGGCGCAAGCGTACGCTACCTGCTGCCCGAAGCCGTGGAGCGCTATCTCTTGGCACGTCGTCTTTATCAATGACCGCGATATCTTTCAATGACATGAGCCTGGCGAATGGCAGTGCCGCCCAAGGCCTTTTTAATCTTGCCCCTGGCGGTTTGGCGTCAGCGCGGTAGAATGCGGCCCTTGCCCTGAGGGGGTAACACATGAACGAGGAGCTATGCAGACTGAAGCACTCAAAACGCTGGTAATCGACACGCTCGAGGAACTCAAGGCACGTGATGTTGCCGAACTCGACGTGGCCTCGCTGACCAGCGTCACCGACACCATGATCGTCGCGAGTGGTACATCGAATCGACACATCGGCGCCTTGGCCGAGAGCGTGGTGGAAAAAGTCAAGGAAGCGGGGTGTCGTCCCCTGGGTATCGAAGGGCACCAGGGCAGTGATTGGGTTCTGGTCGATCTGGGCGATCTCGTGGTCCACGTCATGTTGCCTGAAACCCGTCAGCTATACGATCTCGAGCGCTTGTGGTCGGATCTGCCCAGCGACGGGGTATCCGCTGAGGGGGCGCTTGGCGAGGTGCGTGGATGAGGTTACGCGTTCTTGCCGTGGGGACTCGCATGCCCGACTGGGTCACGCAGGGCGTCGATGAATATCTCAAGCGATTGCCGCGTGACTTCAGCGTGGACATCATCGAAATAACGCCCGGCAAGCGGGGCAAGAACGCCGATGTGGACCGCGCGATTCAGGGTGAAGGCGATGCCATGCTGGCCAAGCTGCGCGATCGGGAGCGTGTCATTGCATTGGATGTCGAGGGTCGAAGTTGGAGTACCGAACGATTGGCCGCCAACGCCGAGCAATGGCGCCAAGAGGGACACGATGTAGCGTGTCTGGTGGGTGGGCCGGACGGGCTCGATCCACGCTTGCTGGCGCGGGCCGAGCAGCGATGGTCGCTGTCGGCGTTGACGTTGCCGCATCCACTGGTGCGCATCCTGCTGGCCGAGCAGTTTTATCGTGCCTGGACCTTGTTGGCAGGCCATCCCTACCACCGATGAACGCAGGGGGGCGATCCCTGCTCTGCGGCAACTTGCCACCTGCCTGCCTGTTATCGGGGACTCATGCGTAAACGACGCGACCCAATCAAGGATACCGCCCGAGAAGTCCGTGTGTTCCGGACCCGTTCTCTCGTGGCGGCCCTGCTCGTCTTATTGATGGCCGGTGGTCTGGGCGCGCGTCTGTTTTATCTTCAGGTCATCGAGCATGATGTTTTCGCCACGCGTTCCGAGAACAATCGCGTGCGTGTCGAGCCGTTACCGCCGACACGGGGGCTCATCTATGACCGCCAGGGAAAGCCCCTGGCCCAGAATCGTCCGACCTTCAACCTGACCATCGTGCGTGAGCGAGCCGAGGATATCGACGCCACACTCGAGCGATTGGTGAATATTCTGGGATTGGACGAAGCGCAGGTCGAAACGTTTCGCAAACGCTCGCGTCAGCGCCAGAGGCCTTATCAGCCGGCATTGCTGATGAGCGACCTCAGCGAGCGCCAGATCGCACGCTTGGCGGTCAATCGCTACCGGCTTCCGGGGATCGAGGTCGAGGCGCAGTGGCTGCGTCACTACCCCAACCCCAAGATCATGTCGCATGTGCTGGGGTATGTAGGGCGGATCAACGAGCAAGAACTCGCGTCGCTGGATAGCGGCAATTATGCGGGTACGCACTACATCGGCAAGACCGGCATCGAAAAAGAATACGAAAAAGCGCTGCACGGACAGGCCGGCCTGCGCAAGGTAGAGGCCAACGTTCATGGGCGCGTACTCCGTGAGCTCGAACGTATCCCCCCAGAGCCAGGCAAGGATGTGACGCTGACCATCGATACGCGCTTGCAAAAACTGGCTTACAAGTTGCTGGGGGATCACCGCGGCTCCATCGTCGCCATCCAGCCCCAGACCGGCGATATTCTGGCAATGGTGTCTGCGCCGGGCTTCAATGCCAACAAGTTCGTCACGGGGATTTCATATGAAGATTACCGCGCACTACGCCAGAACCCCGACTTGCCCTTGTTCAATCGTGCCGTGCGCGGCCAGTATCCGATCGGTTCCACCATCAAGCCCTTCGAAGCCTTGGCGGCACTCCAGAACGGCGTGATAACGCCCAAGGAAGTCATCTATGACCCCGGGTATTACAAGCTGCCCAATGGGACGCGCCATTACCGCAACTGGTTGCCTTGGGGGCATGGCCGGGTTGATATGGAGCGAGCGCTGGCCGTTTCCAATAACACCTATTTCTATACCATGGCGCATCGTTTGGGGATCGATGCATTCTCTGAATTCATGCATAAATTTGGCTTTGGTGAAGTGACCTCCCTGGACGTGCAAGGCGCCTTACCTGGCGTGGTGCCGTCACGCGAGTGGAAGCGCAAGAAATACGGCCAGGTCTGGTATCCCGGCGAGACGCTGTCGGCGGGTATCGGGCAAGGTTACTGGATGGTGACCCCTTTGCAGCTTGCAACGGCCGTCGCGACGTTAGCCAACCGCGGGCACTGGGTACGTCCTCACCTGGCCAAGCGCGTCGGCGAGAAGGAAGTCGAGCCGCCGTTCCCTGGCACCAAGCCGGACATCGAACTCGACAAGGAACGTTGGTGGGATATCGTCTTCAGTGGCATGCGCAAAGTGGTCAGTGGGGAAGAAGGTACCGCGCGTCATATCGGGGTAGGGTTGAAATATAAAATGGCGGGTAAATCGGGTACGGCACAAGTCTTCTCGTTGGACAAAAACGAGGAATACAACGCCGATGAACTCCGGGAACGCCTACGTGATCACGCCTTGTTCATAGCGTTTGCGCCGATCGATGATCCGCAGATCGCCATTGCCGTGATCGTCGAGAACGCAGGGGGCGGAAGCTCGCACGCCGCTGGGCTGGCGCGTGCTCTGGCAGACGAGTGGCTGCTGTCTGATGAAGAGAATACGCATCAAGGCGAGAAACTGATCGAGGAGGGCGTCGAAGTTGAAGGGACTTGAATGGCGCCGCATCATTACCAGATCGTCCTATGACATGGGGCGAAAACGCTCTATATGGACGCGTCTTCATCTCGACCCTTGGTTGCTGTTGCTGCTGCTGTCCTTGATGGGAGCGGGATTGGTCGTGCTTTACAGCGCAAGCGGCATGAGTGCATCGGTGGTGATGGGACAAGTTGCGCGCTTTGGTGTCGCCCTGACTTCGATGTTTGTCATTGCCCAGTTTTCACCCAGCACTTTGTGCCGTTGGACGCCTCTTGGCTATCTGGCGGGAGTAGTCATGCTCGTGGCCGTGGAAGTCATGGGGGATATGGGCATGGGAGCGCAGCGCTGGCTGGAAATCCCGGGGCTCATCCGTTTTCAGCCATCCGAGTTGATGAAGCTGGCGGTCCCGATGATGGTGGCGGTGTATCTCCATAAACGCGTGTTGCCACCCACTACGCGCGATCTACTGGTGTGCGGTCTGATTATCGGTGTGCCGGTGATGTTGATCATGCGCCAGCCCGACCTGGGGACATCGCTGCTGGTGGCGTGTTCCGCGTTGTTCGTCATCTTCCTAGCCGGGTTGTCATGGCGTGTGATCGGATTGCTGGCCGTGTTGGTGGCGTCGGCGTTGCCGGTGTTGTGGTTCAACATGCATGAATACCAACGCCAGCGCGTACTGACGTTCCTCAACCCCGAAAGCGACCCGCTGGGGGCAGGCTGGAACATCATCCAGGCCAAGACCGCCATCGGAAGCGGTGGCATCTTCGGCAAGGGATGGGGGTTAGGAACGCAATCGCAACTGGAATTTCTTCCCGAGCGCCATACCGACTTCATTGGCGCTGTGTTGGGGGAAGAATGGGGCCTGTTGGGCATGCTGGTCTTCCTGACCCTTTACGTTCTCATCGTGGGGCGCGGGCTGTTCCTCGCCAACACCGCGCAGGACACCTACGGGCGTCTGGTCGGTGGCAGCATCGTGCTGACGTTTTTCCTTTATGTCTTCGTCAACATCGGCATGATCAGCGGCATTCTGCCCATCGTGGGAGTGCCGCTGCCCCTGGTCAGTTTCGGAGGCACGTCCGCCGTGACCCTGCTACTGGGTTTCGGTATCCTCATGTCCGTTCATAGCCATCGGCGGTTGTTGCCGCGCTAGGCACGCAAGGAAAGCGATGACACACCAGGATCAAGGAGCCAGTACCTGATGAAGTGGAACATGACAGGTGGCCAGCGAAGGTTCGGCTTGCTGCTGGCGTCGATACTGCTGGGATGGGGCGCCGGTGTGGCACAAGCCACGCCGAACTTCGATCCGGCCACGCATGCCGAGATCGGGAAATGGCTCGACGATGTGACCCGCCAAGGTCTGGCGCGCGACGATGTCCGGCAGGCGCTCGAGCAGGCACGTTTTCGACAGGAGGTGCTGGATGCCATGCAGGGCGCGGCGGAGCATCGCTTGAGCTGGCATGAATACCGCGACATCTTCGTGCAACCCAAGCGTATCCGGCAGGGGGTGGCGTTCATCGAGGCACACCGCGAGGCGTTTAGCCGGGCCGAGCAAGAATTCGGGGTGCCGCCGGCCTATATTGCCGCGATCATCGGGGTCGAAACCTTCTATGGCCAGTACAAGGGCGATCATCGCGTGCTCGATTCCCTGGCCACCCTGGCGTTTTACCATCCTTCGCGCGGCGATTTCTTCAGTGGTGAGTTGGCGGCCTTTCTCGAAATCACGTTCGAGCAGGGGATTCCGGCACGCAAGCCTGAGGGGTCCTATGCAGGTGCCATGGGCTACCCCCAGTTCATTCCCACGAGCTACCAGGCTTACGCCGTCGATTTCGACGGCGATGGTCGCCGCGATCTCTGGGACGATCCCGTGGATGCGATCGGCAGCGTGGGCAATTACTTCGCCGAACACGGCTGGCGGCGTGGAGCGCCCGTGGTGACGCCGGCCGAGGGACCGGAGACACCCCCCGGCAGCATTGACTTCAACGCCACTCGCCCACCGTATGCCGATGCCTCGCGGCTTGCTCAAGTCGGCATCGTGCCGCGGGTGGGCGCAGTGCAAGGACGCGTGATTCCCTTGGCGCTGGCGCGTACCGACGGTCGCTACCGGTATGCCCTCGGCCATCGCAACTTCTACGTCATCACGCGCTACAACCATAGCTATCTGTATGCGATGGCCGTCACCGAGCTGGCGTCGCGCATTCAGGCAGCGCTTGACGAGGTGGACGGATGAGAGTCGGTGGTGCACTGGCGTGTGTCTTGATGCTGTTGATGGCGGGGTGTGCGAGCGATCGTGGTGGCCGCTATGCGCAGCAACGCGATGCGTATCCGGATACACCGCCGGATGTTTCCCAGGTGCCGGACGCGGTCCCCAAGGTCGAACCACTTGCCGAGAGCGGCAATGGTCCTACCTATGAGGTATGGGGCAAGACTTACCACGTGTTGCGCGAGGCGAGCGACTACCAGGCGGAGGGCAAGGCCTCATGGTACGGCACCAAGTTCCAGGGCTATGACACCGCCAGTGGTGAGCCTTACGACATGTACAAGATGACAGCGGCTCATCGAACGCTGCCCTTGCCGACGTACGCGCGCGTCACAAACCTCGACAATGGGCGTGACGTCATCGTCAGAATCAACGATCGAGGTCCGTTTCATGGCGATCGCTTGATCGATCTCTCCTATGCCGCGGCGGCACGCCTCAAGCTTCTCGATGCCGGTACGGGGAGAGTGCGCGTTGAAGCTATTGACCCCAGGCAGTGGGCCGAGCAGCATAAGCGCACTGAGCCCTCGCCTGCCAAAGGGGGAATGGCCAGGGCGTCCTCTGGGGCACCGGTTTCAGGCACGGCGCAGAGGGCAGAAGAGAAGGCCCCGGCCGCCGAAGCGCCTCGACAAGGTCGTGTCACCGAGCGCCAGGGGAGCATGCAGTATGTCCAGGTCGCGGCACTGAGTTCCGTGGCCCGGGCCAAGGCGCTGGAAAAGCGCTTGCAAGCAAGCGTATCGCGTCCGGTACGCATACGCAGGAAGGCGTCATTGTATCGCGTCCAGGTGGGTCCTGTGCGTGATGCTTCGCAACTTGATTCCATCAAAGCGGAATTGCAAGCGGCGGGATTTGATCAGTCGTTTGTCGTTTCCGCCACCGAGTAACCCCCGCTTAGCGAGAAACGTTGTCATGAGAGTGTGTGCCCGATCATTATTGTTCTATGTCGTCTTGCTGGTCACGCTATGTGTTGGCGGCCTTCTTCCCACGGTGCAAGCCGAGTCTCGACCGCAACCTTCGCCGGTGCCGTCCTCGATGGTGCCTTCGCCGCCTGAATTATCGGCAACCGCTTGGGTGTTGATGGACGCCAACAGTGGGAAGATCCTGGTCGAGCATAATGCCGACAAGGAGTTGCCGCCGGCCAGTCTGACCAAGATGATGACCGCCTATATCGTCGAGCGTGAAATCGATGCCGGCAATATCAGTGGCGACGACAAGGTGACGATCAGTGAGCATGCCTGGCGTACCGGAGGCTCGCGGATGTTCCTCAAGCCGGGTAGCCAGGTCAGTATCAACAATCTCCTCAAGGGTGTCGTGGTGCAGTCGGGCAATGATGCCAGCGTTGCCTTGGCGGAATATGTCGCGGGCAGTACTGATGCATTCGCCGACCTGATGAATCAGCAAGCCGCGCGCATGAACCTCAAGCATACGCATTTCATGAATCCTACCGGCTTGCCACATGACGACCACTATTCGTCGGCACATGATCTGGCGGTCATCGCCCAGCACATCATCAAGGATTACCCTGACCACTATGAAATGTACTCACAGAAGTACTTTACGTGGAACGATATCCGCCAACCCAACCGTAACCGGTTGTTATGGCGCGACCCCAACGTCGATGGCTTGAAAACCGGGCATACCGATGCCGCCGGCTATTGCCTGGTGGCGTCAGCAAAAGAAGATGGTACACGCTTGATTGCGGTGGTCATGGGGACTGACTCTGACGAAGCGCGCGCACAAGAAACCCAGAAGCTGCTCAGTTATGGCTTTCGTTTCTTCGAGACGCAACAGCTCTATAAGAGCGGCGCAGTACTCAACAAGCCACGTGTCTGGGGGGGCGAGCAGGATACGCTACGCCTGGGGGTGGCCAGTGATGTCTTCATCACGGTGCCGCGTGGTCGTATCGATGACCTCAATGCTCAGCTGGATATTCGTAAAACCATCAACGCACCGGTCGAGCAAGGAGAGCAGCTTGGCACGTTGAAGATCAAGCTCAATGGAAAGGTGCTCGACGAGCGGCCCCTGGTCGCCCTGGAACCCGTTCCCGAAGGTGGCTTTTTCAAGCGCCTCTGGGATAGCGTACTGCAATTCGTGTATGGGTTCTTCGACTGATCAGGAATGGAACTCGCCAAGGGTGAAGCGGTTCGGCGGCTTTGCCCTTGGTCGCTACGTCAAGGTTGAGTAAAATACTCGGAAATGTCATTCCGAACCTATCGTGAGGCGTCCGCATGAAACAAGTTTCGCCTACCGTGCAGGATGGGACGCAGGACGCGCCCAAGATCGAGTTCCCCTGCCAGTATCCTATCAAGATCGTCGGCGACGCGGCCCCGGACTTCAAGGTCACGGTGGTCGATATCGTCGAGCAACACGCGCCTGGCTTCGACCGTCGCAGCGTGCGCATGGTCGATAGTCGCAATGGTCGCTTTCAATCCGTGCGTGTGGTGATTCACGCCACCGGACAAGATCAGCTCAATGCACTGTTCCATTCGCTGAAGGCGACGGGCCGTGTGCATATGGTGCTGTAGGTGGCGATGAGCGACGAGCGCTCGCCAGTGGCGTTGCATCGCCTGGGGCGTCGTGCCTATGAACCGGTATGGCAGGCCATGCGCAGGCTTACCGACGAGCGTGATGCCACGACCCCCGATCAATTCTGGCTGGTCGAGCACGAGCCGGTGTTTACCCAGGGGCAGGCCGGCAAGCCCGAGCATCTGCTCATGCCCGGCGATATTCCAGTCATCGCCACCGATCGTGGGGGGCAGGTGACGTATCATGGACCCGGGCAGGTCGTGCTTTATCCATTGATCGACGTGCGTCGTGCCGCACTGGGCGTGCGTGAGCTGGTGTCAGCGCTCGAGAACACGGTGATCGCATTGCTGGCCGATTACGGCGTGGAAGCACATGCGCGCCCCGATGCGCCGGGTGTCTATGTCGGCGAGGCCAAGATTGCCTCGCTGGGGTTGCGCATTCGGCGTGGTGCCAGCTTTCATGGTGTTGCGCTCAACGTCGATGGTGACCTGTCACCCTTCCAGCGTATCAACCCCTGTGGCTATGCCGGCATGGCCATGACGCGGCTTGCCGATCTGATCGACGACTGCCCGGATAGCGACACGGTCGCCGTCGAGCTGGCCGAGCGGTTAGCTCAAGCATTGGGACGAACGCTCGTGCCGGTCACGACCGTCGACGCCTGATCGCGTCGCCATTCAGCGTCCTTCCACCTCGAACGACGCGCCTTAATGAAAACGGCCCGCCGTGGACTGAGTCCACACGGGCCGTTTGTCTTGGAGAACCGATACGTGGAAAGCGTGATGCTCAGCCGACGTTGACGGCGGCAATGCGGTTGGGGTCGGGGGATTGCCCTGGCACCTCGGCGGGGTCGGCCAGGCCCAGGTTGTTCTTTTCGAACACCCGGTCGGCGCGATAGCTTGAGCGCACCAACGGCCCCGACGGCACTTCCATGAAGCCTTTGGCCAAGCCCTGCTGGCGATAGTGCTCGAATTCGTCGGGCGTCACCCAGCGCTCCACCGGCAGGTGGTTGCGAGTCGGCTGCAGGTATTGCCCCAGAGTGACGATATCGACGCCGATCTCGCGCAGGTCGTCGAAGGTCTGCAGGATCTCTTCCTCGGTTTCACCGAGCCCTAGCATGATGCTGGTCTTGGTAATCACCTCGGGGCGATGGCGCTTGGCGTGCGCCAGGACATCGAGCGTCTTGCGGTAGCCGGCCCGCGGGTCGCGAACACGGCTGGTCAGGCGTTCCACGGTCTCGACGTTCTGAGCGAACACCTCCAGGCCGGAATCGACGACATCCTCGATGGCACTGGGCACGCCATCGAAGTCCGGCGTCAAGGCTTCCACCGCCACCTGGGGCGTGCGTGCCTTGATCGCGCGGATGCAGGCGGCGTAGTGACCGGCACCGCCATCGGGCAGGTCGTCGCGGTCCACCGAGGTCAGCACGATGTAGCGCAGGCCCATCAGTTCCACCGATTCCGCGGTGTTCGCCGGCTCTTCATGATCCAGCCAGCCGCGCGGGTTGCCGGTGTCGACGGCACAGAAACGGCAGGCACGCGTGCAGACCGCGCCCATCAGCATGATGGTGGCAGTGCCGTTGCTCCAGCATTCCCCCATGTTCGGACAGTGGGACTCGGCGCAGACGGTGCTGAGCCGGTGTTCCTTGACGTTGCGCTTGACGGCCTCGAAGCGGTCGCCGCCGGGCATCTGGACGCGCAGCCACTGAGGCTTGCGACCGCCGACGCCGCCTTCGGCAGGCGCGCGCGTCTTCATGCCATCCTTGATGGCGGCGATGCCCTGATCGTTGCGATATTTCTTGCCGCTGGTGATGCGCTGGGAAGGGGTATCACTCATTAGCGTGAGCCTCTCTGCAAGCCGGCCGACGGCGCCAAGGCGGCGCGACCACGGCATCATCGGAAAGGGGCCGAACGGCGTTTTCCGGATTGCCTGGCACGGCACGGCGATGCGTGTATTCATGCGCCAAAGATACCACACAAGGCGTCATTCTGGACAGTTCGACCGGTCATGGCGCGTGGCCCGACGCTCGGCGTGGGCCGAACGCCGGACATGGCGGGCCGGTTTGGAGGTCATGAGGCAGGCATGGCGCCGAGCACGAGTTTACCGGTGGTGTGTCCGGTTTCGAGGCGCCGGTGCGCTTCGCCGAGGTTGGCCGGTGTCAGCGGGCCGACGATATCGCTGAGCGTACTGCGCAGGCGGCCGGCGTCGAAATGCGCGGCCAATGTCGCCAGGATCTGCCCTTGATGGGCGATATCGGCACCATGCAACGGCCGTGCGAACATGAACTCCCAACTGAACGTCACTGCCTTGCCTTGCAGGGCATTGAGATCGACGGGTTTCTGCGTCTCGGCGATGGCCACGATATGCCCCAGCGGGCGGATGAGCGTCACCATGTTATTCCAGTGATCGCCAATATCGTGGCAATTGAAGATGTAGTCGACCTGCTCGTGACCGGCCTGTTGCATGTTCGCCACGAGATCGTGGTGATCGACGACCTCGTGCGCGCCCAAGCGTCGGCACCATTCGGCGGAGGTGTCGCGCGATGCCGTGGCGATGACCTTGATGCCGGTGAGCTGCCGCGCCAGTTGAATCGCGATCGAGCCGACACCGCCGGCGCCATTAATGATCAGCAGGGTCTGGTCGCGGTGCGTAGCGTCACCTTGCGAGAGCCTGAGCTTGTCGAACAGGGCCTCCCAGGCAGTGAGTGCCGTCAGCGGCATGGCGGCCGCTTCCTCGGCGCTCAATTGGCTCGGTGCCTTGGCGGCCAGGCGCGCATCGACGAGTTGGTATTCGGCGTTGCAGCCGGGACGCTCGACCTCGCCGGCATAGTACACGCGATCTCCCGGGGCGAAGTGCTCGACGTTGGCGCCGACGCTCTCCACCCGGCCCGCGGCGTCCCAGCCGAGTACATTGTGCTGATCGCTGGGCAGAAAAGCGCCCTGACGAATCTTGGTATCCACCGGATTGACGGATACTGCGTCGATGCGCACGAGGAGGTCCCCTTCACCGGGGGTGGGCATCTCGCGTTCGTGAAGTTCGAAAGCGTCCAGGGGCGCTGCTTGAGGCTGGCCCGCGGTGGCGACTACTCGCATGACTGACTCCCTATGAAAAGCAAAACATGATGACACTGCTGTCTAGATGAGGGCCGTGCCGGATGGAGTCAAGTCGACAGAACGGATTCAAGGCGTACAGGCGAAGCTGGGGCCGGGTGCGGGGACCAGTGGTGCCTTGAAATGGGCGTTCAGCTCCGGCAGCAGTTCCCTGACGAAACGCAGGAAGAGCTCGGTCACGGGCGTGGGGTAGCGATCCTTGGGGTGCACGGTGCACCAGGACCTGCGCAGCGGAAAGCCGGGCAGCGTCGGTGAGGCCAGAAGGCCCGACGCGAGTTCGAGCTGTACCGCCAGGCGGGGCAGCACGGCGACCCCGAGGTGCGCCATGACGCCCTGTTTGATGGCCTCGTTGGTGCCGAGCTCGAGGGTATGACGTAGCGACACCCGCTCGCGGGCGACGAAGTCCTCGAAGGCGGTGCGCGTTCCCGAGCCGGGCTCACGCATGAGGACGTAATAGCGCGTGAAATCCTCGAGGGTAGGGGATTCGGCCGTCAGCAGTGGATGCCCGGGCCACACCACGGGAATCATTTCATTGTCGAGAATCGGCATGAAGGCGAGATTGGCATCCTCGGGCACCATGCCCATGATCACCAGGTCATCGCGGCGTTCGGCGAGACGCTCCAGAGCCTGCCCGCGGTTGCAGACGCGCAGGCGTACCTGAACTTCCGGATAGCGTGCGCGAAAGCGTGCCAGGATGTGAGGCACCACGTACTGTGCGGTGCTCACCGCGGCGAGGTTGAGCTCGCCGCGGATGGTCCCTGCCAGTTCGGAAAGCTCCATCTGCAGGCTCGACACCTGGCCGAAGATCGACTGCACCGAGGCGGCCAATGCATCGGCGGCGGGGAGGACGTGCAGCGTTTTGCCTGCGTACTTGAAGAGAGGCTGTTCGAGTGCCTGCTCGAGTTGGCGAATCTGAGCGCTGACGGCGGGCTGCGTCAGGCCGAGTTGTTCGGCTGCACGCGAGTAAGACTGCTGCCGGTGCACGGCCTGGAAGACCTGCAATTGGCGAAAGGTCAGGCGGTTGAGCAAATTGGGTCGTGACATGACGTCCCCGGCGTGGTCATAAGCTATTGCTTATAGCGTGGCAAAAAAATATCAATTTTTCTATTGGTCCTTCGGTGGGTAGCGTGAGAGGACGGATAACAAGCACGCTACGACCCAAACGGACGCCCAGCTAACCGACGGTTAGCTGGGCGCCTGAAACCGGAGGGCAGACGGTGTTCAAGAAACTTCTCATCGCCAATCGTGGCGAAATCGCTGTACGCATTGTACGCGCCTGCGCCGAGATGGGCATCCGCTCGGTGGCGATCTACACCGAACCCGATCGCTTCGCGCTGCACGTCAAGCGCGCCGATGAGGCGCATTTCGTGGGCGAAGATCCGTTGGCGGGTTACCTCGATCCGCGACGTATCGTCGATCTGGCCCGCGAAACGGGGTGTGACGCGATCCACCCCGGCTACGGCTTCCTTTCGGAAAATGCCGATTTCGCACGTATCTGCGAAGACGCCGGTCTCGCCTTCGTGGGGCCGGATGCCAGCGTGATCGCGCGGATGGGCGACAAGACGGCCGCACGTGCGGCGATGCGTGACGCCGGCGTCCCCGTGACGCCGGGGTCGGACGGCAACCTCGAGACCTGTGTCGAGGCCTTGTCGCTGGCCGAGACCATCGGCTATCCGGTCATGCTCAAGGCGACTTCAGGGGGCGGGGGCCGTGGCATTCGCCGTTGCGATACCCCGGCGCAGCTCGAGCAGGGCTGGGAGCGGGTGATCTCCGAGGCGACCAAGGCATTTGGCAGTGCCGACGTGTTCATGGAGAAATGCGTCGTCGAGCCACATCACATCGAGGTGCAGATCCTCGCCGATAGCGTCGGCAACGTGATTCATCTCTTCGAGCGGGACTGTTCGATCCAGCGTCGCAACCAGAAGCTCATCGAGATCGCACCGAGCCCTCAGCTGACGCCCGAACAGCGGGCCTACGTCGGTGAAATGGCGGTTCGCGCGGCCAGCGCGGTGGGTTACGAGAATGCCGGCACCGTGGAGTTCCTCGTCAAGGGCAATGAGGTCTACTTCATGGAGATGAATACTCGGGTGCAGGTCGAGCACACCATCTCCGAAGCGATCACCGGGGTGGATATCGTGCGCGAGCAACTGCGCATCGCCGCGGGGCTCAAGCTCGCCTACCGCCAGGAAGACATACGCCACCACGGCTACGCGATCCAGTTCCGCATCAACGCCGAGGACCCCAAGAACGATTTCTTGCCGTCGTTCGGGCGCATCACGCGGTACTACGCCCCCGGCGGACCGGGGGTGCGCACCGATACCGCGATCTACACCGGCTATACGATTCCGCCGTACTTCGACTCCATGTGCCTGAAACTGATCGTGTGGGGCATGAGCTGGGAGGAAACCCTCGATCGAGGGATTCGTGCCCTCAATGACATGCGTCTACAGGGGGTCAAGACCACCGCACCTTATTATCAGGAAATCCTGCGCCACCCCGATTTTCGTAGCGGGCATTTCGACACCGGTTTCGTGCCCAATCATCCCGAGTTGCTCAATTACTCGGTCAAGCGCAATCCCGAGGAAGTCGCTCTGGCGATTGCCGCCGCCATCGCCGCCCACGCCGGTCTATAAGGAGATACCCATCATGAATGCCGTATCATCTTCCCAGGTCAATATCACCGACGTCGTGTTGCGCGACGGCCACCAATCGCTGATTGCCACGCGTCTGCGCACCGAGGACATGCTGCCCGCCTGTGCCAAGCTGGACGCGATCGGCTATCACTCGCTGGAAGTCTGGGGTGGAGCGACTTTCGATGCGTGCGTGCGCTTTCTCAAGGAAGACCCGTGGGAGCGCCTGCGGGCCTTCAAGGAGGCCATGCCCAACACGCCGTTGCAGATGCTGCTGCGCGGGCAGAATTTGCTGGGATACCGCCATTATGCCGATGATGTCGTCGAGCGCTTCGTCGCGCAGTCGGCGGACAACGGCGTCGATGTATTCCGCGTCTTCGATGCGCTCAACGACCTGCGCAACCTGGAAACCGCCATGCGCGCGGTCAAGGCCAGTGGCAAGCACGCCCAGGGCACGATCTGCTACACCGTGAGTCCGGTGCACACCCTGGCGATGTACGTGGACCAGGCCAAGCGCCTGATCGACATGGGCGCCGACTCGATCGCCATCAAGGACATGGCGGGCCTGTTGACGCCGTATGCCACGGGCGAACTGGTGGCGGCGCTGGTCGAGGCCGTGGACGTGCCGGTTCATCTGCATGCCCACGCCACCTCCGGGCTGGCGCCGATGTGTCATCTCAAGGCCGTGGAAGCAGGGTGCCGGCATATCGATACCTGTATCTCGGCATTTGCCGGCGGTACCAGCCATCCGTCGACGGAAGCCATGGTCGCGGCCTTTCAGGGCACCGACTACGATACTGGCCTGGATCTCGAAGCGCTCAAGGAGATTGGCGACTACTTTCGGGGCGTGCGCCAGAAGTATGCCGCCTTCGAAAGCGAGTTCACCCGCGAGGACGTCTCGGTACAGATCAATCAGGTCCCGGGCGGCATGATGTCCAACCTCGCCAATCAGCTCAAGGAACAGAACGCGCTCTCCAAGATCCGCGACGTGTTCAACGAGATCCCGCGCGTGCGCGCCGATCTCGGCTATCCGCCCCTGGTCACGCCGACCTCGCAGATCGTCGGCACCCAGGCGGTGATGAACGTGCTGACCGGCGAGCGCTACAAGACCATCACCAACGAGGTGAAGCGTTATCTCCAGGGGGGGTATGGTCATCCGCCGGCGGCGGTGGACGCTAAGGTACGGCGTCAGGCCATTGGCAATTCCCCGGTGGAAGAAGGCCGTCCCGCCGATCGGTTGAATCCCGAAATGCAGCGCCTGACGAAGGATATCGGTGAACTGGCCGACAGTGAGGAAGACGTGCTGACCTACGCCATGTTCCCCGAGTTGGGGCACGACTATCTTCAGGGACGGCGCGATGGCACGCTGGTGTCGGAGCCGATACCCGCGCCCGACGCGGGAGACGCCAACCGACCGGTCACCGAAGGCGTGCCGACGGAGTTCGTCATCGATGTACACGGCGAGTCCTACGAAGTGCAGATCACCGGCGTGGGCGGGAACAGCGGCGGCAAGCGTCAGGTCTATCTGACGCTCGACGGCATGCCGGAGGAGGTCGTCTTCGAAGCCAAGGACGCCTTCGTCGGCGGTGAGACTCCGGGGCGGGCACGGGCCTCGCAGCCTGGCCATGTCACGACCTCCATGCCTGGCAACATCGTCGATGTCCTGGTCGCCAAGGGTGATCGTGTCGAGGAAGGCCAGGCGGTCTTGATCACCGAGGCGATGAAGATGGAAACCGAGGTCCAGGCACGGGTCTCGGGGACCGTCGAAGCGGTCCACGTCGCCAAGGGCGACCGCGTGACGCCCGGCGAAGTGCTGATCGAGATCACCTGACCGGAAGCCTCGCTCACGCCCGCGGCGCCTCGTGATCGAGTGCGGCGGGCCTGGCTTTCTCGAACAGAGCGCGCACGCGCTCCAGGCGTTTCTGCACGCGATCGCTTTGCGGTTCGCTGGCGTCGAGGATGTGGGTGATGTGCGCCAAGCAGGTGTCGACCTGTGTGGCGTCGTCGCGTGCGATGAGTGTGGGCAGCGCCTCGAGTGCTTCGCGCACGTCGAGCTTGAGAATGAAGAACTGCTCGCGGACCAGCATCTTGAATTGCTGAAGGTCCAGGCTCTTGCCGAGTTCCTCACGCGTGGCCTTGAGGCGCTGAAAATTGCGTTCATCGGTGGCCGACGCCCCGCCCAGGATGTAGATCAAGGCTCGCACCACCGCTTCGCGCGCGCCGCCGCTGGCGATGCGTTCTCGCAAGGCGGCGCGGCGCGTACGCAGGAAGTGTTGGTGTTCAGGCGCGTGTCCGGGGTGCGGGCGCACGCGTGCCATGTCCGGGCCGATGCCGGCAAGCGCCTGTAGCCAGGGTTGGCCGTAGACGGTCATGAACAGTGCTTCGCTAGCGCGGTCGCGCCATTCGCCATAAGCCTCGAGGTTTTCCTCGATACGGGTAGCCACGCTGCGCTCCCACTGCGCCAGAGGGTTGTTCTGTGCAAGCGGTTGGCGCTGGCGGCGAATACGTTCGGCCAGCACCGGTACGGTGGACATCAGTGGGTTGCGGTCGGATAGCAGCTTGTAGCCCAGGCGGATCGGATGCAATCGACGCATCCAGCGCCCCGCTTCCGGCGTCATGACGGCTTGTAGCCACGGCTGTGTGTATTGTTGATACAGCGCCAATCCACTTTCAGACAGACGTGCCACGGTGGCGAAGCGACGCTCGTCATCATCGCGACGTTGCACCAGCGACTGCAGGTCATCGACGCCGCGCGGGCGAAATTCGAGCAGATAATCACCATCGGTCGCATCCTCGGTCGCATCGCGTGGCGTGATGGCGGTTTCGTACAAACCGGGCGGCAGCACGTCGATATAGTCCATGTTGGCGGTGAATTCGGCATGCTCGCGGCGCGAGATGCTGCCCGACACGAAGATGCCCAGATGGCCGGTCGAGTCGTGTACGCAGTAGACGATGGTCTGCTCGTTGGCGACGATGTCGTCCACGCCGTCGTAGAGATCGGATACCCAGCCCAGCGCCTGGGGCGGTGGCGTGATGTTGTCGCCTTGCGAGCAGAACACCACGATGGGTGAGCGGACGTTGCGCAGGTCGATGCGGCGCCCGTCGCGGGTGATCAACTGGGCCGTGCTCAGGCGATTGCCAATGAAGAGGTTGTCGACGATGTACTGTATTTCTTCGGCATTGAGCACGATATGCCCGCCCCACCAGCGCTCGAATTGCAGGTAACGCTCGCTTTCGTCATCGACATTGGCGTAAAGCCGATATTGCTTGCTCCACAGCGTATTGGCTGGGTTGAGGCGCTCGAAATTCTGCACTAGCCAGGCCCCGTCGAACAGGCCTGCACCCAGATCGCCGGCAAGCGCGGTCAACCAGCTGCCGCCCAGCAGCCCACCCGTGTAGCGCATGGGGTAGCGGCCGCGCTCGCCGGCCCAGTAGGACAAGGGGGCGCCAGCGACGAGAATCGGCCCGAAGGCGTCTGGTTCTAGGGCCGCAGCCATCATCAATTGCCAGCCTGCCTGACAGTTGCCGATCACCACGGGCTTTTCATTGGCTTCGGCATGACGCGCCCCGACCGCGCGCATGAAGGCGATTTCGGCATCGACGACATCTTCGACGTGCTGCCCCGGGACCGGAAACGGCAGAAAGCCGATGAAATAACACGGATGCCCGGCGCGCAGGGCGACACCGATTTCGCTATCGGGCTTGAAGCCACCGATGCCAGGCCCATGGCCGGCACGTGGATCGACGATGACGAAAGGGCGCTTGAGCGGGTCGATCATGGTGTCGGCTGGGGGCAGGATACGCATCAATTCATAATTGACCGGGCGCGGCAGGTCGCGGCCATCCATGAGTACTTCGGCCTCGAACCCCAACACGTTGGGTTTGGTTTGTGCCATGTGGTCAAGATACTGGTTGCCACGCCGGCGCATGACATCCCAGTAGAGCACGTTACGTTCGAAGGTATCCTGCCAGTAGTCCTGCGTGGCACGAATCAGGCCGAAGGGGTCTAAAACGGGGCTGGCGGCTTCCAGCCAAGCGGCGTGCATGGGAAACATGAGGAACGCTCCTGGTCACGTGTTGCTGCACTGCAACATTGAGCGTAACCCGAAAACGTCCCTCTGGCATGTGAAATCGATGCATGCTGTCATGCCGAGGCACGCATCGCTGCGCGTCAGGGGGAGGTGCGATTGGACACCCAGTCGCCGGCGTCAGGCACATGGACCGTCACGGCTTGTGATATGGCAGGCGAGGTGATGATGAAGTCTGCGCTGGCCACGTTGGTGGCGACGGGAATGTTCCACAGCGCCGCCAGGCGCAGCAATGCCTTGACATCGGGGTCGTGCGGCATGGGAGCGAAGGGGTCCCAGAAGAACACCAGCAGGTCCAGACGACTTTCAGTGATGAGCGTACCGATCTGCTGGTCGCCGCCCAGCGGGCCGCTCATCAGGCCCTGCACCGCGAGTCCCAGAGTGTCGGAAACGCGCCTTGCCGTGGTGCCCGTACCCACCAGTTCATGCCGCGCCAACGTCTCGCGCCAGCGTGTCGCCCATTCGAGCAGTTCCGGTTTCTTGCCGTCGTGAGCGATCAACGCGATGCGCTTGCGTGCCGGCAAGGTGCGCGTGGCTTGCCGGCGGGGGCGCTGCTCAGTCAATGTCATCGCCTACTTGAATGATCTTCATGGTATTGGTGCCGCCATGCGCATTCATATGATCGCCACGGGTCAGAATGACGTGATCTCCCTGTTTGACGATGCCCAGCGCGATGAGATTGTCGACCGCGTGGCGATTGAACTCGACAGGCGCCAGGTCTTGCGTGTCGAAGGGCAGTGAGACGACCCCGCGATACAAGGCCATGCGACGCTGGGCGACTTCACTGTGCGCCAGGGCGACGATCGGCAAGCCCGAACGAATGCGCGAGGCGATCAGCGGTGTGTAGCCGGTGGCCGTCATGCACACGATGGCGGATACGCCGGTCAGGTGATTGGCGGCATACATCGCCGAGAGTGCTACGGTCTCGTCGACACGGGTAAAGCCTTCATGAATGCGATGCTGCGACTGCTGGGCGGCACGTTCGCGCTCGGCGCCAAGGCACAGGCGTTCCATGGCCTTGATGGTTTCCACCGGATAATGGCCTGCAGCGGTCTCGGCGGAGAGCATGACGGCGTCAGTGCCGTCGAGCACGGCATTGGCAACGTCGAATACCTCGGCGCGCGTGGGCAGGGGCGACTCGATCATCGACTCCATCATCTGGGTCGCGGTGATCACCACTTTGTTAAGGCTACGGGCATGCTGGATGATGCGCTTCTGCACGCCGATCAACTGGGCGTCGCCGATTTCCACGCCGAGGTCGCCGCGCGCCACCATGACGGCTTCACTGGCACGGATGATGTCATTCAAGGTGTCGTCATCGGCGACCGCTTCGGCACGCTCGACCTTGGCGACCAGGCCGATCTCGCTTCCCGCTTCACCGAGCAAGTCGCGGGCCAGGCGCATGTCATCGCCGTGGCGCGGAAAAGACACGGCGAGGTAGTCGACG
Source organism: Chromohalobacter marismortui (assembly GCF_004364315.1). GTDB lineage: Bacteria > Pseudomonadota > Gammaproteobacteria > Pseudomonadales > Halomonadaceae > Chromohalobacter > Chromohalobacter marismortui. Next base: position 456,729 of record NZ_SOBR01000001.1, read on the forward strand.
CCGATGTCGATGGCGGTCTTGAGATCCTCGCGGTCCTTGTCCGTCAATGCCGAGGCGGAAAGGCCGCCGCCTTGCTTGTTGATGCCCTTGTTGTTGGACAGCTTGCCGCCGACCTTGACCGTGGTATGAACCGCCGGGGCGTCGACACGTTCGACCTGGAGTTCCAGGCGCCCATCGTCGAGCAGCAGTACATCGCCGGGGGCAACGTCATCGGCCAAGTCCTTGTAATCGCAGCCCACCTGCGTCGTGTCGCCGGCATCGCGTTCCAGGGAAACGTCGATGATGAAAGGCTGGCCTTGCTCGAGTACGACGGCCTCGTCCTTGAAGCGCGCAATACGGATCTTGGGACCTTGCAGGTCGCCCAGGGCGGCGACGGTGCGGCCGGCACGAGCGGCTGCATCGCGTACCGCCTTCAGCCGCCGCCGGTGATCGTCGGCGGAGCCGTGGGAGAAATTGAGTCGTACCACGTCGACGCCTGCGGCGATCATGTCATCGAGGACACCTTCGCGATCGCTGGCCGGGCCCAGGGTCGCGACGATCTTGGTGCGGCGAATCGGACCGTGAAACGCATTCTGCATGGAATTCTCCTTGGCCTCATTGACAGTAATGGCGGCTCGCGCGAGCCATGTCGTTATTTTACTACATTGTGCCTGATCATCTCGACCGGCGCGATGTCCTGCGGCAGCGTACCACTTTTCCCATGATGGACATGCACATAGGTTGGATGACGCGGAGAGTGCTTGCCAGTCTCATTGCCGGGTTGGCATGCCGGTCGGGCGACGGTTTTTGCTTGCCGTCGGTCAGGCGTCGCGTCTAGTGTTCTCCGAGTCAGCAATGCGCAGTCGTCATGTGCCGGGCTCGGCGGCTTGCATGGCGACGGACTGGCGCGTAACGAGGCGCTAAGGTAGGGTAGGCGCATTTTTCGCCGGGCGGTCCCCGGTCACGACATCACTGCCGACGCCTTGTTAAAGAGCGTCGGCCATGCGAGCGGAGCATTATGGGCAAGTCACTGGTCATCGTGGAGTCGCCGGCCAAGGCCAAGACGATCAACAAGTATCTCGGCAACGATTTCGTGGTGAAATCGAGTGTCGGGCACATCCGTGACTTGCCGACGAGTGGCAGCGGCAAGAATGCCACCGATCCCAAGGAACGGGCCCGCCAGGCAGCGGCGACACGCAAGATGTCGCCCGACGAAAAAGCCGTCTATAAAAAGCACAAGCAGTGGAGTCAGCTCGTGCGGCGCATGGGCATCGACCCCGAGCACGGTTGGGAAGCCGATTACCAGATTCTGCCGGGCAAGGAGAAGGTCGTCGCCGAACTCAAGAAGCATGCAGAAAAGGCCGACGCCGTCTATCTCGCGACCGACCTGGACCGTGAAGGGGAAGCGATCGCCTGGCACTTGCAGGAAACCATCGGCGGTGATGCGTCTCGCTATCGTCGCGTGGTTTTCAACGAGATCACCAAGAATGCCATTCAGGAGGCGTTCAAGACGCCCGGCGAGCTGGACCTTTCTCGCGTCGAGGCGCAGCAGGCACGGCGTTTCCTGGACCGCGTCGTCGGCTTCATGCTGTCGCCATTGCTGTGGAGCAAGATCGCGCGGGGACTGTCGGCGGGCCGAGTGCAATCGGTGGCGGTGCGTTTGATCGTCGAACGCGAACGAGAGATTCGCGCCTTCGTCCCCGAGGAGTTCTGGGATGTCCATGCCGATCTGGTGCCTGCAAAGGGCGATAAGGCGCCGGTCCGCTTTGAGGTGGTGCGTCATCAAGGCCAGGCGTTTCGCCCCACTTCTGAACAGGAAACGCTAGAGCGCATTGCGCCGCTGCGTGAGGCGGCGCTGGCGATCACCGAGCGTGAAACCAAGCCGACACGCTCCAAACCGAATGCCCCGTTCATCACCTCGACCCTGCAGCAGGCCGCCAGTGGACGCCTCGGGTTCTCGGTGAAGAAGACCATGACGCTGGCGCAGCGTCTCTACGAGGCGGGGTACATCACCTATATGCGTACCGACTCGACCAATCTGTCGCAAGACGCGGTGGAGGGGGCCCGGGCGTATATCGACGAACGCTTCGGTCAGGCGTACTTGCCTGAGTCGCCCAACCGTTATGCCAGCAAGGAGGGCGCGCAGGAAGCACACGAGGCGATTCGTCCTACCGAGGTGACGCAAGATGCTGACGATCTCGCGGTGGAGCGCGATGCGCAGCGCCTTTACGAGTTGATCTGGCGCCAGTTCGTGGCCTGCCAGATGGTGCCGGCGGAGTACCTGGCGACGACGCTTACCGTCGAGGCTGAAGGGTTCGAGCTCAAGGCGCGAGGTCGGGTGCTCAAGTTCGATGGTTACACGCGGGTGATGAAGCCGGCAGCCAAGAAAGAGGAAGACCAGGCGCTGCCGGATCTCGAGAAAGGGCAATCGATGACCCTGCAGGCCCTCGACCCCCAGCAGCATTTTACCAAGCCGACGGCGCGTTATACCGAGGCGAGCCTGGTCAAGGAGCTCGAAAAACGCGGCATCGGCCGGCCTTCCACCTATGCCTCGATCATTTCCACGATTCAGGATCGCGGTTACGTCAAGCTCGAGAGTCGCCGTTTCTATGCCGAGAAGCTGGGTGATATCGTCACCGACCGGCTGGCCGAATCGTTCAGCGACCTGATGGATTATGGCTTCACTGCCCGCATGGAAGATCATCTCGACGAGATCGCCACCGGCAACCGCGAATGGCGTGAGCTGCTGGACGCTTTCTATGCCGAGTTCAAGGCCAAGCTCGAGCATGCCGAGGCCGAAGAAGGCATGCGGCCGAATCAACCGGTGCCGACGGATATCGACTGTCCCACTTGTGGCCGCAAGATGCAGATTCGCACGGCATCGACCGGCGTCTTCCTGGGGTGTTCGGGCTACAATCTGCCCCCCAAGGAGCGGTGCAAGACGACCATCGACCTTATCCCCGGGGATGAAGCGGTGGCGTCGGATGCCGATGATGAAGCTGAAACCGAAGCCTTGCGCGCCAAGCGTCGTTGCCCGGAATGCGGCACGGCGATGGACAGCTACCTGATCGACGAGACGCGCAAGCTGCATATTTGTGGCAATAGCCCCGATTGCACCGGATATGAAGTCGAGCAAGGCAAGTTTCGTATCAAGGGGTATGATGGCCCGACCATCGAGTGCGACAAGTGCGGCAGCGAGATGCAGCTCAAGTCCGGGCGTTTCGGCAAGTATTTCGGCTGTACCAACGAGAACTGCAAGAATACCCGCAAGCTGCTCAAGAGCGGCGAAGTCGCACCCCCCAAGATGGACCCGATCCCCATGCCTGAGCTGGCCTGCCAGAAAGTCGAGGATCATTACGTCTTGCGCGATGGTGCCAGCGGCCTGTTCCTGGCGGCCAGTCAATTTCCCAAGAACCGTGAAACGCGTCCGCCTTTGGTCAAGGAACTCAAGGCGCACCGCGATGAATTGCCCGACAAGTATCGCTTCTTGCTGGATGCGCCGAGTGAAGACCCGGATGGGCATGACGCGCAGATTCGTTTCTCGCGCAAGACCAAGAGTCAGTACGTGATGAGTGAGCGTGACGGCAAGGCCAGCGGTTGGCGTGCCGAATTCGAAGACGGTAAGTGGCGGATCGAGGATAAGCGTAAATGACGCCGAGAGGTCGTACCAATCAGTTGCTCTACCATGCTCAGCTGTTATTGGATACCGGCTGGGCCGACGACGAGCATACCGATGCCCGGCGCATGGCGCATGAAGAAGGTGCCTTGGCAACGCTGGAGCTGGCGCTCAATGCAGCGCTGCGTGAGCTGACCGAGCATGCGCAACTCTCGCGGCACGACTGGCGTGAGCTGCTGGCCGATCAAGGCCCGGCGCTAGCGGGCGTCGTGCAACTGCGTGAGCTGGCACGGCGTGAAGGCAGCTGGCTAGCGCGCCTGCTGGCGCGTCTCGAGGCGTTGCATGACATCGAGGGTGCCGCGCGTCGCCAGACGGGTGATTCGAGCATGATTGCCAGCGCCTCGGGAATGGCCTTGTCCGATGAGCTCGACGCCTGTATCGCGGCGTTCAAGGCGCAGCTCGCAGAACTGCGCGAGACCAGCGAGGAGTGGTGACGCCGCCCATCTGCGGTGGTATCCTGTCGGCAATGAAAAGAAACGACCATGGCGATAGCCTTGGTCGTTTTTTATTGGGATAAACGGGAGAATATAGCGTGTCCGATACCGCGATTCTGGAAATCGTCGAGTTGGCCGATGGTGAAGTCGTGCTGCGGCCCTCCGACAGTGACGGCGATCCATTGGTAAGCATTCGTTTCTCGGAAGAGGCGTTGGATCTATTGCGTCAGAGCCGCTTCGAGGTGGCGCGCCAGATGATCGATCATGCGATCACGCGGACGCGTCTGTGGGAGGGGAGCGAAGAAGAAGCGCCGGAGGCGCCGGAAACGGTGCATTGATCTGCAGTACCCGTTGATCGACACTCAGGGTGATCGCTGCCATGTCCGGTCGTCGACAAGGCGCAATGTCTCGTCGTGGATACCGTCATGAATTTCCTTCATGCAGACTTGAAGGAAATGCAGTGGTCATGCGCGCTTTGGCGCGGCAAAGTGAGCGCCCTAATCATCGAGCCGAGAGTCGAGAAACGCCATGAGCCAGTATCAGCCTCCATTTCGTGCCGACACCGTGGGTAGCCTGTTGCGCAGCGATGAGCTCAAGCAGGCGAGACGTCGCTTTCACGCTGGAGAAACGGACTATTCGGTACTACGTGACGTCGAGGATGCCGAAATTCGGCGCGTCGTCGCCCAGCAGGAAGCGCTGGGCCTCAAGGCGGTGACCGATGGCGAGTTTCGGCGCGCCTGGTGGCATTTCGATTTCCTCGAAGGCCTCAAGGGTGTGGAGGGCTATACGTCGGATCAGGGCATTCAGTTTCAGGGTCGCCAGACATCGGCGCGCAGCGTGCGCGTGACGGACAAGCTAGGGTTCGATCCCGAGCATCCGATGCTTGGGCATTTCCGTTTCCTGGCAGATACCGTCGCCAGGGCGACGCCGAAGATGACGCTGCCGAGCCCGAGCGTGCTGCACTTCCGCGGCGGTCGCCGTAATATCGACAGCAGTGTTTACCCGTCGCTGGATACCTTCTTCGCCGATCTGGCCGACACCTACCGCGATGTGATCAAGCACTTTTATGCAGCAGGCTGCCGGTACCTGCAGCTCGATGACACGGTATGGGCATACCTGTGTTCCGATAAGGAACTGGCGGCGGCGCGTGAGCGAGGCGAGGATGCCGATCGCCTGCAACACATCTATGCCGAGGTGCTCAACCACGCCCTGGCCGAGCGCCCCCGCGACCTGCATGTCAGCCTGCATGTCTGTCGCGGCAACTTCCGCTCGACATGGATCAGCGAAGGCGGCTACGAGCCGGTGGCCGAGACGCTGCTGGGTCGGGTCGATGTCGATGCCTACTTCCTGGAATACGATACCGAGCGTGCGGGCGGCTTCGAGCCGCTACGCTTCTTGCCTGAAGGGCACAAGCAAGCCGTGTTGGGGCTGATTACCAGTAAAAGCGGTGAACTCGAGCCTGCCGATACGGTGAGCGCTCGCATCGCCGAGGCCTCGCGCTATGCGCCGCTGTCCCAGCTGTGCCTGAGTCCGCAGTGCGGTTTCGCCTCCACCGAGGAAGGCAATCTGCTTAGCGAGACGCAGCAATGGGATAAGCTGCGCCATGTAGTGGATATCGCCAAGGCCGTCTGGCAGGACTGAGCTGCAACGCTTGCGCGTCTTGTATTGTGCGCCTCCGCATGGGTATGTGGGGGCGCTTTGTCGTATGGAGACCTCGTCTCTCAGGAGCGTTGTTGCCAGGCATTTATGGCGGATCAGCGTGCCATGTAATAGAAAGTTACCGCCTTTATATGGGCAATTCTGACGCTTTTTGGCCTCATCGGTGTGGCCAAATGGCGACGAATGGAAGCCTCTGTAGCGCGTGATCACGGCCAGCGTGGGAAAATTTAACGTCTCCCAGGCAATTGAGGTTGGCGATATTAGCGGTATTCGTATTATCCTGTGAGCGGTACATGAGGGACCTGATGTATCAGGACTTCATCACCATTCACAGAAAGGCTTTCAAGGAGAACGCAGATGTTGTCCAACAGTAAGAACACGCTCAAGCTTCTGGTTGCCGCAGGCTCTCTGGCCGTGCTGGCCGGTTGTGCTTCTAACCAGGAAGCGATGAAGAGCGATATCGCTCAGGCACAGGCCGATGCGTCTGAAGCCAAGAGCATGTCTCAGCAGGCGATGAACGCTGCGCAACAGGCTCAACGTGATGCGCAGGCTGCGCTTGAAGCGGCTCAGCGTAATCGTGCCGCGATGGATCGTATGTTCGAAAAGTCCATGCGCAAGTAATAGCTTGTCAGCATGAACATGGGCGGCGCTTTGCGTCCGCCCTGGAAAAGGGTTCCGCCACCGGTGGGACCCTTTTTTATGGAGGGAGTCGATTGACGCAGGGATGACGCTACCTGGGGAGTTCAGTGTAGGCTAGCGCCTTGTCACGATGATGCGGAGTGGAACATGAAGCGTTGGATGCAAGCCTTGGTGATGGCCCTGGCGGGATTGGCGTTGTTGGTCGTGGGTGGGTCATATGCACTGGCGGCTGCCGATGATGAGGTCTGGGTCTTGATCGACGAGAGTACCGCCACGCTTGATATTTATCGCGGCGATACGCGTATCGAACGTTTCGAGCCTGTTTCGCTGGGGCGTGGGGGGGCGGCGCGCCTGCGACTGAAGGGCAGTGAGATGACCCCGACGGGCGAGTTTCATATCAATCGAATCAATCGCGATAGCAAGTTCCGTACCTTCCTGGGGTTGAACTATCCCAAGCTCGAGACCGCGCGTCGGGCGCTGCGGGCCGGGGTGATGTCGCCGACCGAGTACGCTGATTTCCAGGAGGCCTATTATCGTAATGGCACGCCGCCACAGAATACGGTGTTGGGTGGCTATATTGGCATTCATGGCCTGGGGGCCGGCGATCCCGAGATTCACCGGCTCTTCAACTGGACGGAAGGCTGCGTGGCGGTCACTAACGATCAAATAGACGAATTGACGCGGCTGGTGTCGATCGGCACGCGCGTGGTGATCCGGGGGGATGACGACACCTCGATCGTCCCCCCGGGTGACCCGTTGCAAACGAGTATTCAGACCCCGATGGATTGATAAAGCAGCGGTGGCGGCGACGGCAAGGCATCGTACAGGCTGCCTGGCATGGGAACTCGCGGTGCCTTTTCTGGCTTGGGCGCGACATTCAGCGCGACCAGGGTGCCACTGGACATCAGCACGGCGTTTGTCAGGCGTCGATGATCGATATCGTCCTTTATCTGGTGATGCGTCAAGGTCGCGACGAGTGCTTCACTGGCGTCCAGGACGCGCTTGAGCACCGGTGACTGCCGGTCCTCCTCCAGGAGCGGGAAGGACTGCACGTAAAGCGTCCCGTCGCGCCAGCCGAACTTGGTCGGCTGGCTGATCAGGTTGACGTTGGTGCCGACGGGAAGCTTGCCGAAAAGGTGTTCGACGTCTTCTGGATACATGCGAATACAGCCGTGGGTCACGCGCATGCCGATACCTTGCGGCCGGTTGGTGCCATGAATCAGGTAACCGGGGATGGCCAGGCGCATCTTGTATTGGCCCAGTGGGTTGTCAGGCCCTGGCGGAACCACGTTAGGAAGCTCCCGGCCGTCTGCGGCATGCTCTTCGATGATCGACTGGGGGGGATACCAGGCCGGGTTTTTCTGCTTGGCGGTAATCCGCGTCTCACCCAGAGGGGTAGACCAATCCATGCGTCCGACGCTGATGGCATATGTTTCCACCTGGGCCGGTTTGCCGTCTTCCGACGGCGGATAGTAATAAAGGCGCATCTCGGGAATATTGACCACGACCCCTTGGTGCGCGGCCTCGGGCAGTATGAACCGGGAGGGTATCGTGACCTCGGTGCCTTCACCGGGATACCAGACACTGATACCCGGGTTGGCGCGACGCATCGCTTCATAGCCAACGCCATACCGGCGGCCAATGTCGAGTAATGTGTCTTGTTTTTCGGTCTCGATGACGCGCGCCTTGCCGACGATGTTCCCGTTCTCGGGGACCACGAAGCGTGTAACACCTTTGTCGTGGGGCGGCGCTGTGTCTTGCGGCAAGCCGGCTGCTTCGGGAGTGATCACGGGCCCAGGGGCGGTGTCGGCCAGTCCCGTCGTGGAGAGTGAGAGCAAGGTGGCCAGCCATAAGGGCGTTAGGCCGCGGGAAGTAACCGGCATGGATATGGACTCTTTTTCGGTCAGGCAAGTGGCGGATGCCACGATCACCTGCATTCTGGCGTATTTTCATGCCGACACAAGCCATGCGTCAGCTTGTAACGCGCATCCGTGCGTCTGTGAGGGTCGATAGAGCGCCCGTATGACGGGCGCCACTGGTTACGCTGCCTGGGTCTTGCGATTGAGCTGTTCGAGTAACGCTTCGAGCAGCGAAAAGCGCTGTTCCTCGTCGCTCATGTCACCTTCGAAGCGTAATGTATCGGCACCATCCAACCGGTAGTGCGCTGGGTCCTGTTGGATCATATGCACCAGCGTCATGGGATCGACGGCGGTTTGTGTGCCGAAAGTGAGACGGCCCCGCTCGGCGCCGGCCTCGAGGCGCACGATGCCTAGACGTTCGGCACGCTGACGTAGCCGGGTTTGACGGAAAAGCGTCTTGAGCGGCCCTGGCAGCAGGCCGAAACGGTCGATCATCTCGACCTGCAACTCCTTGAGTTCGGCTTCATCCTCGGCGTTGGCGATGCGCTTGTACATGATCAGGCGCTGCTGTACGTCGGGCAGGTAATCGCTGGGAATCAATGACGGCAAGTTGAGGCTGACTTCCACGCCATCGTCCAGCGGAGACTCGATATTGGGTGTCTTGCCGCTCTTGATGGCCTTGACCGCTCGGTCGAGCATTTGCATGTAGAGGCTGTAACCCACCGTTTCCATCTGGCCGCTTTGTTCATCGCCCAGCAGTTCGCCGGCGCCGCGAATCTCCATGTCGTGACTGGCGAGGGTGAAGCCGGCCCCGAGATCTTCTGCCTGGCTGATCGCCTCGAGGCGCTTGAGCGCATCCTTGGTCATGGCCTTGGGGGGTGGCGTGAGCAGGTAGGCATACGCCTGATGGTGGCTGCGTCCGACGCGACCGCGGAGTTGGTGCAGCTGCGCGAGTCCGAACTTGTCGGCGCGTTCGATGATGATGGTATTGGCACTGGGCACGTCGATGCCGGTCTCAATGATCGTCGAACACACCAGCACGTTGAAACGCTTGTGATAGAAGTCCGACATCACGCGTTCCAGCGAACGCTCGGGCAACTGGCCGTGGGCAACGGCCACGCGAGCCTCCGGCACGAGCTCGGCAATGCGCTCGGCAGTCGTTTCTATCGTCTTGACTTCGTTATGCAGGAAGTAGACCTGGCCGCCGCGCAGAATTTCGCGTAGCAGGGCTTCTTTCAGGACGCCTTCGTTGCGCTGTTGCACGAAGGTCTTGACCGATAGGCGGCGCGCCGGGGGCGTGGCGATGATCGAAAGATCGCGAATGCCGCTCATCGCCATGTTCAAGGTGCGGGGAATCGGCGTCGCGGTGAGCGTGAGGATGTCGATCTCGGCGCGTAGGCTCTTGAGCTTTTCCTTCTGCGAGACGCCGAAGCGGTGTTCCTCGTCGATGATCAATAGTCCCATGTTCGGGAGCGACATCGTCTTGGAGAGCAGCTTGTGGGTGCCGATGACGATATCGGCACGGCCTTCGTTGATGCGCTCCAGCGACGCTTGCTGCCCCTTGCCGGCGGTGAAGCGCGAGAGCAGTTCGATCTGTACGGCGGTATCCGCGAAGCGGTCGCGGAAATTGTCATAATGCTGTTGGGCCAGCAGGGTCGTGGGGACCAATACCACGACTTGGCGACCGGAGTGCACGGCGAGAAAGGCCGCGCGCATGGCGACTTCGGTCTTGCCGAAGCCCACGTCGCCGCAGACCACGCGGTCCATGGGGCGCGGCGCGGTCATGTCGTCGATGACCGCATCGATGGCAGCATGTTGGTCGGGTGTTTCCTCGAAAGGAAAACTGGCCGTGAAGCGTGCGTATTCCTCGTCGGGGGCGTCGCAGGCGAAGCCCTCGCGCGCCTCGCGCCGGGCATAGGTATCCAGCAACTCGGCGGCGGTATCACGTACTTTCTCGGCCGCCTTGCGCTTGGCCTTGTCCCAGGTGTCCGAGCCGAGCTTATGTAGCGGCGCCAGTTCATCCGTCGCGCCGGCATAACGCGAGATGAGATGCAGGCTATCCACCGGAACGTAGAGCTTGGCGCCGCCGGCGTATTCCAGCGCCAGGAATTCGGCGGCCTGGCCGCCGGCTTCCAACGTCTCGAGTCCTTGGTAGCGGCCCACGCCATGGCTTTGATGGACCACTGGAGACCCGGGGCTCAATTCCGCCAGATGGCGAACGGCGAGTTCGTTGTCATCGGTCACCCGACCCCGACGGCGTGCTTGGCGAACGACATCGCCGTACAGCTCGGTTTCGGTGATGACGCAGGTCGCGGGGCTGTCGAGCCATAGCCCTTCATCGAGGCTGCCCGCGCAAATCGCCAGCGGCGCGCTGCCATCCAGGAAGTGTTGCCAGCCATCGGCCACGGCCAGAGGACGCCCCAGCGGAGCGAGCGTCTCTTCCAGCGCTTCGCGGCGCCCGCTCGACTCGGCGACCAGCAAGACGCGTGGTGCGTCGGGCGCCCCGAGAAACGCCTCCAGTTTGGCCAGGGGGTGATGACCCCGTGCGTGAATGGCCACCTCCGGGAGGGGGTGCGTGGCCGGTATCTTGGCATGAGGATGGGGGTCGTCGTCGTCGATCAAGGCCACGCGCGGGTGCTGCTTGATGGAGGCGAACACCTCCGGCACGGGGACGAAGGCACGCGCCGGCGGCAGTAAGGGACGCGTGGGATCGACGCCGAGATTGTCATAGCGGCTTTCGATGGCGCTCCAATGATGTTCGGCGGCGTCATGCACGCCAGGCATCAGGGCGATGCGCGTATGTGCGTTCAGATGCTCGAACAGGGTGGCCGTTTCCTCGAAGAAAAGCGGCAGGTACTGTTCCAGCCCTGGCGAGGGGATGCCTTTGAGCGCATCGTTGTAAAGCGGGCACTGGCGCGGATCGACATCGAACAGCGTCTCGAAGCCCTCGCGGAAACAGGCGATGGCCGATCGCGACAGCGAGTATTCGTGTGCCGGCAGCAGTTCCACGCGCTCGATCTTGTCCAGCGAGCGCTGTGTGTCGGGATCGAAATAGCGCAGCGTATCGACTTCATCATCGAACAGGTCGATGCGCAGGGGGTGGTCGCTCCCCATGGGGTAGAGGTCGATCAAGGCGCCGCGAAACGCGTACTCGCCTGGCTCGTAAACGGTCTCCACCGCGCGGTAACCGGCGCGTGAGAGGCGCTCCCGAAAACCTTCCCGATCGAGTTGCATGCCCCTGTGCAGGGTGAGCACGCGACCGGCGATGTAATCGGTGGGCGGAAGGCGCTGCATCAAGGTATTGATGGGCACCACGACAATGCCGCGTGTTCCTTCCTGCAGTCGGCGCAACGTCTTGAGACGCGTCGAGACGATGTCCTGATGCGGGGAAAAGCTGTCGTAGGGCAAGGTTTCCCAATCCGGAAACGACAGGATGGGGTGATCAGCGAAGAACTGCAGTGCACTTTCGAGTCTTTGGGCATTGGCGGTGTCGGGTGCCACGACCATCAGCGGGGCGTCGTCGGCGAGGCGTGCCAATGCCAGGGCACTCGCGGCGGCGTGCGGACGTTGCCAGTAGACAGTATCGCGCACGCCCTGAGGATGCGGTGGATCTAGCGGTGAAAAATACGACATGATGCGCTTCAGTTTCTAAGTCGAGATGATGATAGCAGGCAAACAGGAATCGGGGCGATGCGTGGGGATTCAAAGCCAGGCCCGGCAACGATCTTGTAGTCGAAAATAACTGTGTGAAGCGGTATTCAATGCCTGTTTTTGGCCCTGTAGTCAAGGCCCTATTGGTGTAGTGGAATTACATCCCATGCGACCAAGCAAGCCTTGCTATGCGTGTAAAAAGCTCAGGATAATACGTTCGTTTTTCGTTCCCCGCTGCCATGACGAGGCCCGCCGTGAGTCAGGAAAAGCTCGAGACCTATTTTCAGGATTGGCAAGAAAATGAAGCCTTGGCCGAGGAGATGATCCCGCTGCTGGGGCGCCTGTACCGCAAGTACAATGTCGTGCCGTCCTTGTACGGGCGCTCGTTGATCAACCGCTCGGTCATCCGCATCCTCAAGAACCATCGTTACGTCAAGAAGGTCGAGGGCATCGAGCTCTCGGTGCGTGACACGTTGCCCATGGTCAAGGCGATGACCGAGCTCGATCTGGGGCCGGCGCACATCGATATCGGCAAGCTGGGGGTGGCCTTCAAGCGCTCCGAGCAAGACGACGTCAGAGCCTTCCTCGAAACGGAACTGGCCGATATCGTGGGACGCCATGCCGAGACCGGCATGGGGGGCGAGCCCAAGGATGTCGTGCTCTACGGTTTCGGGCGCATCGGTCGCTTGCTGGCGCGTATCCTGATCGAGAAGGCCGGGGGCGGAAACCTGCTGCGTTTGCGTGCCATCGTGGTACGGGGTGCAGGTGACGACCTCGAGAAGCGTGCCAGTCTTTTGCGTCGCGATAGCGTGCATGGGCCGTTCGCCGGCACGATCCGCGTCGATCATGAGAACGAGGCGATCATTGCCAACGGCAACTACATTCAGGTCATTCACGCCGATTCGCCCAGTGAGATCGATTACACCGCGTATGGGATCGACAATGCCCTGGTGGTCGATAACACCGGCAAATGGCGCGACGAGGACGGGCTGTCCCAGCACCTGGCATCAAAGGGGGTGGCCAAGGTGTTGCTGACGGCGCCGGGCAAGGGCGGCGTCAAGAATATCGTGCATGGCATCAATCATGACGAGATCACCGACGATGATCGCGTGATCTCGGCGGCGTCGTGCACCACCAATGCGATCGTGCCCATCCTCAAGGCGGTCAATGACGAGTTCGGCATCGCGCACGGGCATGTCGAGACGGTGCATGCCTACACCAACGATCAGAACCTCATCGACAACTACCACAAGGGCGATCGCCGTGGGCGCAGCGCCGCGCTCAACATGGTGCTGACGGAAACCGGCGCCGCCAAGGCCGTGGCCAAGGCACTGCCCGAACTTTCGGGCAAACTCTCCGGCAATGCCATTCGCGTTCCGACGCCTGACGTGTCCATGGCCATTCTCAATCTTACGCTGGATAAGGCCACCGACCGTGAAGCGGTGAACGAGTACTTGCGCAACATGGCCTTGCATTCCCGCATGCAAAAGCAGATCGATTACGTCGACTCGCCGGAGGTGGTGTCGTCGGATTTCGTGGGCAATCGCCATGCCGGTATCGTCGACGCCCAGGCGACCATTGCCGATGATCGTCAGGTCGTGCTCTACGTCTGGTACGACAACGAGTTCGGCTATAGCTGTCAGGTCGTGCGTATCCTGCAGCACATGTCCAACGTGCGTTTCGTTTACTTGCCCCGCGAGATGCACTGAACGCGCCTCGTTTCGCCTTCCGCGCCCCGTTCTCGGGGCGCCGTCATCGCCCGTGCCCGTCATCGCAAGCCTCATACTGCCCATGGTTATGTAGTCATTCGGGGCTCGTCTCTCTATAATGGTGCCCGATTTTGGGGACGGCCCTTGGCCATGGGCCGAAAGAAGCAATCGTCTGATAAGAAAAGAATCCGACTTCCGTGACGACCGTCAGCGTTGTCCAGCATTGAGAAGATGCGTGGCGAGTGCGTGAGCGTTCATGGACCCCTTTCCTTTCGCAACATCAGATCCGACAACTGGGCAAGACTATGATCGAAGTCAAACGAGGCCTGGATCTCCCCATCGCCGGGTCGCCCGAGCAGCGCATACATGATGCGCGGCCCGTGCGGCACGTGGCGATCCTCGGTACCGACTACGTGGGCATGAAGCCGACGATGGAGGTTCGAGAGGGGGACAAGGTAAAACTGGGCCAGCTACTGTTCACCGACAAGAAAATCCCGGGCGTACGGTTCACGGCACCAGGCGCAGGCGAGGTGGTGGCGATCAACCGCGGCGAGAAGCGGCGCTTGCTGTCGGTCGTCATCAAGCTCGATGATCACGAAGAGGCCGTACCCTTCACGGCGCATGGCGCGGACGCGCTGGAGCGGTTGGAGCGCCAGACGGTCGTCGATCAACTGATCGATTCGGGGCTCTGGACCGCGCTCAGGACTCGCCCTTACTCTCGCACGCCTGCTCCCGATGCCGTTCCCGCCGATATTTTCGTTACCGCGATCGATACGCATCCTCTCGCCGCGGACCCCCGTTTGGTGATTGGCGAGGACAGCGTCGCCTTCGAACAGGGCCTCAAGGTGCTCAAGCGCCTGACGCCGGGGCAGGTGTTCGTGTGCCATGGCCAAGACGCCGAACTGCCGGGCGACGGGCTCGAGGGCGTGCGTTTCGAGGCTTTCGCTGGCCGGCATCCCGCCGGGCTGGTGGGCACGCACATCCATTACCTGTCGCCGGTGAGTCTGGCGCGTCAGGTTTGGCATCTTGACTATCAGGATGTCATCGCCTTCGGCAAGCTATTGACCGAAGGGCGTCTGGAGACGCAACGCGTGGTGGCCGTCGGCGGTCCACGTGCCAAGCAGCCTCGCTTGTTGCGAACGCGCCTCGGGGCGAGCAGTAGTGAGCTGCTGGAAGGTGAAATCGAAGCGCCCGACGATACCCGGGTGATTTCCGGATCGGTTTTCGGTGGCGCCATCGCGGAAGGCTCGCGGCGTTTCCTGGGGCGTTTTCATCGCCAGTTCACGCTGCTCGAAGAGGGCAACAAGCGTGCCTTTCTGGGGTGGTTGTCGCCGGGGGTGCGGCGTCATTCGGTAATGGGTATCTATGTGTCTCAGTTTTTGGGACTCAATCGGTATGCGCCGAACACGTCGACCAACGGTTCCGAACGCGCGATGGTGCCGGTAGGCGCTTACGAGCGCGTGATGCCGCTGGATATCATGCCGACGCAGTTGCTGCGCTCATTGATCGTGGGCGACATCGAAAGCTCGATGGAACTCGGCTGCCTGGAGCTGGATGAAGAAGATCTCGCGCTTTGTACCTACGTTTGCCCCGGCAAGTATGAGTACGGCCCCATCCTGCGTGATAACCTCACCATGATCGAGAAAGAGGTCTGACGATGGGAATTCGTAATACGCTCGACAAACTCGAGCCGCATTTTCACCAGGGTGGTAAATACGAGAAGTTCTACGCGCTGTACGAAGCGGTCGATACCATCTTCTACTCGCCCCCGGACGTGACCAAGAGCACGGCGCATGTGCGTGATGGCATCGACCTCAAGCGCATCATGATCACGGTCTGGCTGTGTACCTTTCCGGCGATGTTCTTTGGTATGTACAACGCCGGCCTGCAGGCCAACATGGCGATGGGCGACGGCTTCGGCGCCATGGGGGGATGGCGTGAAGCCATCACCATGGCGCTGGCGGGCAGTCACGACCCCGGCAGTATTTGGGCCAATTTCGTGCTTGGTGCCACTTACTTCTTGCCTATCTACCTGGTGACCTTTCTCGTCGGCGGCTTCTGGGAAGTGCTGTTCGCCGTCAAACGCGGCCATGAGGTCAACGAAGGCTTCTTCGTGACCTCGGTGCTCTATGCGCTGATCCTGCCGGCGACCATTCCGCTGTGGCAGGTGGCCTTGGGCATTACCTTCGGCGTCGTGATCGGCAAGGAAATCTTCGGCGGCACCGGCAAGAACTTCCTGAACCCGGCACTGACCGGGCGTGCGTTTCTGTATTTCGCCTACCCGGCGCAGATCTCCGGCGATAGCGTGTGGGTCGCGGCCGACGGCTATACCGGTGCTACCCCGCTTTCCACGGCGGCGCAGAATGGCATGGGGGCATTGCATCAGGCACATAGCTGGTGGGATGCTTTTCTCGGTTTCATTCCCGGCTCGGTGGGGGAAACCTCGACGCTGGCGATCCTCATCGGTGCGGTGGTTCTGCTGATCACGCGGATCGCCTCCTGGCGTATCATGCTCGGCGTGTTCGTGGGCATGGCGCTGACGGCGATGCTGTTTACCGCCATCGGCTCGGAAAGCAATCCCATGTTCGGCATGCCCTGGTACTGGCATCTGGTGCTGGGCGGCTTCGCCTTCGGCATGGTGTTCATGGCGACCGACCCCGTGTCGGCATCGATGACGGATCCCGGGAAGCTCTTGTTCGGCCTCTTGATCGGGGTGATGACCGTCCTGATTCGCGTGGTCAACCCGGCGTTTCCGGAAGGCATCATGCTGGCGATTCTGTTTGCCAACCTGTTCGCACCGATGATCGATCACTTCTTCGTACAGGCCAATATCAAGCGCCGCCAGAAACGTGACGCCGCGTATTCCACCGCGACGAACGAGGAGACCACCTGATGGCCAACAACTCCATCAAGAAGACGCTGATGGTTGCGCTTGCGCTGTGCATCGTGTGTTCGGTGGTGGTCTCGACCGCTGCCGTGGTGCTGCAGCCCATGCAGGAACGCAACAAGGAACTCGATCGCAAGACCAACATTCTCGCGGTTGCCGAGCTTTACGAGCCGGGGATGGATGTCGGAGAAGCCTTCAAACGCTTGATCACCCCACGCGTCATCAAGCTGGAGACGGGCGAATACACCGATCGGTTCGATCCGCAGCAGTATAATCAGTTCGAAGCGGCCAAGGATCCTGCCATGTCACGTACGCTCTCGGGTGAAGATGACGGCGCGGGGATCGGGCGTGAGGAACTCTATTCCACCGTGTATCTCGTCGGCGATCCCGAGGATCCCCGGCAGATCATTCTGCCCATCCGTGGGCAGGGGCTGTGGGGATTGATGCGCGGCTTCCTGGCGCTCAAGGGCGACGGCAATACCATCATTGGCTTGTCTTATTATTCTCACTCCGAAACGCCCGGGTTGGGGGCCCAAGTCGACAACCCCGACTGGAAGGCCCAGTGGGATGGTAAAGAAGTCTACGCTGATGCTGGCATGAAACCGGAAATCTCCCTGGTCAAGGGCGGTGCTGAAAGCAAGTATGAAGTCGATGCCTTGTCCGGTGCGACGCTGACCAGTCGAGGTGTCACCAACATGCTGCATTTCTGGCTGAGCGAGAGTGGCTTCGGCCCCTACCTCGCCCGCTTCCACGGCAACTCCGAAGGAGCGTGAACATGGCTGCTGATTCCGTAAAAAATACCGTTCTTTCGCCGGTCTTCAAGAACAATCCCATTGCACTGCAGGTGCTGGGGATCTGCTCGGCGCTGGCGGTCACCAACTCCATGAAGGTTTCCCTGGTGATGGGCCTGGCCGTGATTGCGGTCACGGCTTGCTCGAATCTGTTCGTCTCGCTGATTCGTCACCATATTCCATCCTCGATTCGCATCATCGTGCAGATGACCATCATCGCGTCGCTGGTCATCGTGGTCGATCAGGTGTTGAAGGCATATGCCTACGAAATATCCAAGCAGTTGTCGGTTTTCGTCGGGCTGATCATCACCAACTGCATCGTCATGGGGCGCGCCGAGGCCTATGCGATGCAGAACGGTCCGGCCATGAGCTTTCTCGACGGGGTCGGCAATGGCCTGGGCTATGCCGTCATCCTGTTGATCGTCGGTTTCGTGCGCGAGCTTTTCGGCTCCGGCAGCGTGTTCGGCTTCACGGTGCTGCCCACGGTACAAGACGGTGGTTGGTACGTGCCCAACGGGCTGATGCTGTTGCCGCCTTCGGCATTCTTCGTTATCGGCTTGTTCATCTGGATACTGCGCAGTGTGCGCTCTGAACAGGTCGAGAAAGCCGAATACCGGATCGTGGCCAACAGCAAGGCCAAGATTAAGGAGTCCGTGTGATGTTCGAACATTATCTGAGCCTCTTCGTCAAGGCCGTGTTCGTGGAGAACATGGCACTGGCGTTCTTCCTCGGCATGTGTACGTTTCTTGCCGTCTCCAAGAAGATATCGTCGGCCATTGGGCTGGGGATTGCGGTCGTGGTGGTGCTGACCATTACCGTGCCGGTCAATAACCTGATCCTGACCTATCTGTTGAAGGAAGGAGCCCTGACCTGGACGGGGCTGGAAGGTGCCGGGAATATCGATCTGTCGTTCTTGGGGCTGTTGAGTTATATCGGCGTTATCGCAGCGCTGGTGCAGATCCTCGAGATGTTTCTGGATAAGTTCGTGCCCGCGCTCTATAACGCGCTCGGCGTTTATCTGCCGTTGATCACGGTGAATTGCGCGATTCTCGGCGCGTCGCTGTTCATGGTCGAGCGGAGCTACAACTTCGGCGAATCGGTGGTCTATGGTGCCGGTGCCGGCGTTGGCTGGGCCCTGGCGATCACCGCATTGGCGGGAATTCGGGAAAAGCTCAAGTACAGTGACGTGCCGGCCAGCCTGCAAGGGTTGGGAATTACGTTCATTACCGTCGGGCTGATGTCATTGGGCTTCATGTCCTTCTCCGGCATCCAGCTCTAAGCAACGGAAATAGGAAACCGACATGGTTGATACATACATCATCGTGCTCGGCGTCGTCATGTTCACCGTGATCGTGCTCGGTCTGGTGGTCGTGATCCTGACGGCGCGCAGCCGTCTGGTCAGCAGTGGCGACGTCTCCATAGAGATCAACGGCGACCCCGAGAACACCCTGACGACCCAGGCCGGCGGCAAGTTGTTGCAAACGCTGGCGGCTAACGGCATCTTCCTCTCGTCGGCATGCGGCGGCGGCGGTTCATGCGCGCAGTGCAGATGCCGTGTAGTCGATGGCGGTGGGTCGATCTTGCCCACGGAGGAGTCCCACTTCACCCTGCGCGAGAAGAAAGAAGGCTGGCGGCTGTCGTGTCAGGTGCCGGTGAAGCAGGACATGAAGGTCGAGGTGCCGGAGGAGGTCTTCGGTGTCAAGAAGTGGGAATGCGAGGTGATCGAAAACCCCAACGTTGCCACTTTCATCAAGGAGCTCAATCTCAAGCTTCCCGAAGGTGAGGATGTGGCGTTTCGTGCCGGCGGTTACGTGCAGCTGGTGGCGCCGCCCTATGACGTCAAGTTCTCGGACTTCGATATCGAGGAGCAATATCGCGGCGATTGGGAGAAGTTCAATCTCTTCAATATCTCCCACAAGAACGATGAGGAGATCATTCGCGCGTACTCGATGGCCAACTATCCGGATGAGAAAGGCATCCTGAAGTTCAACATCCGTATCGCCACGCCGCCGCCCAATACCGATTATCCGCCGGGACTGATGTCGACCTATGCCTTCTCGCTCAAGCCGGGCGACAAGGTGACGGTGATGGGCCCCTTCGGCGAGTTCTTTGCCAAGGACACCGATGCGGAAATGATCTTCATCGGAGGTGGCGCGGGCATGGCGCCGATGCGCAGCCATATCTTCGACCAGCTCAAGCGTCTCAAGAGCTCTCGCAAGATTTCGTTCTGGTACGGCGCGCGCTCGTGGCGCGAAACCTTCTACAACGAAGAGTACGATCAGCTGGCCGAGGAGTTCGATAACTTCGAATGGCACCTGGCGCTGTCCGATCCGCTCCCGGAGGACAATTGGGAAGGCGATACCGGCTTCATTCATAACGTTCTCTATGAGAAGTACCTCAAGGACCACCCGGCGCCGGAGGACTGCGAATACTACATGTGCGGCCCGCCCATCATGAATGCTTCGGTGATCAAGATGCTGACCGATATGGGCGTTGAGCCTGAAAACATCATGCTGGACGACTTCGGCGGATGATGGTGGCAGCGTATCGTGCAGGGCCGGCCTGGATAGGGCTGGTCCTGTTTGCGTTATTGGCACTGGCCGGTTGTGAGCAACCGCCACAGGCGCATCGCTTCGAGGGGCCCATCTTCGGCACGGGCTACCATGTCACTGTCTACGGCGATTTCAACGAACGTCAATTGAAATCCATCGACGACGGTATCGAGTCGGCACTGCATAGAGTCGATCGCTTGATGTCGACCTATAAGTCCGATTCGGAGCTGTCACGCTTCAATGCCGCACCGGTGGGGAAGCCGTTCGAGCTGTCCGCGGCCACGGCACGGGTGATCGAAGAGGCTATCGAGATCGGCGACCTATCGAACGGTGCCTTCGATGTCACTATCGGTAGTGCAGTCAATCTATGGGGATTCGGCCCCAAGATGCGCCCGGACAAAGTGCCGAGTGACGCGGAGGTTGCCCAGGCATTGCGCAAGGTCGATTACCAGGCCCTAAAGCTGGAAGGCAATCGCCTGACCAAGACCAAGCCGGTATATGTCGATCTCTCGGGTATCGCCAAGGGGTTCGGGGTCGACCAGGTGGCGGCTCGCCTGGACGCCTTGGGCGTGACATCCTATCTCGTGGAAGTTGGAGGCGAAATTCGCACACGAGGTACCAAGCCCAATGGCCAGCCCTGGCGTATTGCCGTGGAAAAGCCGGTTTCCCGAGAGCGTAGCGTGCAACGCGTGCTCGAACTCGAAGACGTGGCGGTGGCGACCTCGGGCGATTACCGCAACTATTACGAGGAAGATGGCCGGCGTTATTCGCATACCATCGACCCCCGGACCGGTCGTCCGATCACCCATCATCTCGCGTCGGTGACGGTCGTTGCCGAGCTTTGTTCGACGGCGGATGCCTTGGCCACGGCGCTGGAGGTATTGGGTCCGAAGAAAGGCATGGCATTGGCTGAGCGCGAGGATATTGCGGCGTATTTCATCGTCAAAACCGATAAAGGCTTCAAGACAGAAGTGAGTGACGCCTTTCATACCTATCTTGCGGATGAGCCGTCCGAAGGGGAAAAGCAATGACAGTATGGCTTTTGGTATTCGCATTGATGCTACTGCTGTTGGCCGGTATGGCCATCGGCGTCATTCTCGGCCGTAAGCCGATCGCAGGCTCCTGCGGAGGGCTCAATCAGTTGGGTCTCAAGGAGGGGTGCGATATCTGCGGTGGGAATGACAAGGTCTGCGAAGAGGAGAATCAAAAGCGCCGCAAGAGTGCGCGTCGTGCCAGCGACGAAAACCGGGGAGCAGACCTCGGTTACGACGCGGTTCGACGTTGAACGCACTCGTCAAACATTACTGACGTAAAATCGTTGGTTGAGTCCAAGGCGCTCTAGGGCGTGTCCCGACATGATTTCGCGGGAAACCTGGGTATGTGCCCTGAAAGCGGCACGTCTCGTCATCCGCCTTGCCGTGGCCGGTCTTGCGTTGAGGCTTATCGCAGCGGTTTCTCATGCATCGAGAGGAGCAGGCGAACCTAATGGCAGTTCACAATTATGACGTGGTGGTGATTGGCTCGGGCCCAGCGGGCGAAAGCGCTGCGATCAATGCGGCCAAGCACGGCAAGCGTGTAGCCATCGTCGAGAAGCAGCCAGCGGTAGGAGGAAACTGTACCCATTGGGGGACGATCCCGTCCAAGGCCCTGCGCCACCAAGTCAAGCAGATCATGCAGTTCAATACCAACCGCATGTTCCGCGATATCGGCGAACCGCGCTGGTTTTCCTTCCCTCGTGTGCTTGACCGTTCCAAGGTCACCATCGACCAGCAGGTCGAGATGCGTACCCAGTTCTATTCACGCAATCGCATCGATCTCTTCTTCGGGGTCGCCAACTTTCGTGACGAGCACACCCTGGTCGTGCGGGACAATCAGGATGGCGCCGAGGAACTCTGCGCCCAGCAGTTCGTGATCGCCACCGGGTCTCGCCCTTATCGTCCCGCCGATATCAACTTCCGACATCCCCGTATTTATTGCTCGGACACCGTTCTCGGGCTTTCTCACACGCCGCGAACCTTGATCATCTTCGGCGCGGGTGTCATCGGTTCCGAGTATGCGTCGATTTTTTCAGGGCTCGGCGTCAAGGTCGACTTGATCGACATGCGTGAGCGTCTGTTGTCGTTTCTCGATGACGAGATCAGCGACGCCTTGTCCTATCATCTGCGTCAGAATGGCGTGCTGGTTCGCCATAATGAAGATTACGAAAGCATCGAAGGCGATGAGTCCGGGGTGGTGGTCAAGCTCAAGTCCGGCAAGCGCCTGCGCGCGGATGCCTTTCTCTGGGCCAATGGACGGACGGGCAATACCGATCAACTGGGACTGGAAAACATCGGTCTCGAACCCAATGGGCGCGGTCAACTGCAGGTCGATGAGCATTATCGCACCATGGTGCCGCATATCTATGCCGTGGGGGATGTCATCGGTTGGCCGAGTCTGGCCAGCGCCGCCTATGACCAGGGGCGGAGTGCCAGCGACGACTTCCTGGAGGAAGACTTTCGCTTCGTCGAGGATATTCCCACCGGCATCTACACCATTCCCGAGATCAGCTCGGTGGGCAAGAACGAGCGTGAGCTGACCGAAGCCAAGGTGCCCTACGAGATCGCGCAGGCGTTCTTCAAGGACACCGCGCGTGCACAGATCACCGGCGACACCGTGGGGATGCTCAAGATCCTCTTCCACCGCGACACACTCGAGATTCTGGGCATTCACTGCTTCGGTGACCAAGCCTCCGAGATCGTGCATATCGGTCAGGCCATCATGCAGCAACAGGGCGAAGCGAATACGCTCAAGTATTTCATCAATACCACCTTCAACTACCCCACCATGGCCGAGGCCTATCGTGTTGCTGCGCAAAACGGCTTGAACCGCCTATTCTGATAGGCGCAGAGACGCGCTCGCATCATGAGATCCTCGCGGCTCGCCGGCATGGCTCGGCAGACAACGAGCCGGCACTGTGCCGGCTCGTTGCGTCGTGACATCCATCACCAGAAGAGCGGGTCATTCACCGCTGTCATGCACTAGCCAGCACGCTCAAGCAGCTGCCTTCCAGCAGTCGGGAAGTCTGCGGCAGCTAGCGGTAGCGATAGACTCGCAAGCTGGGCAGGAAAGGCGTGTCCTCGAGCTTCGTGTCGGCGCGTTGTGCGCGGCTACGTTCGCTGGGTGGGGTGGTCTTTGGCGTGTTGTGAGAGGGCAGGTGGCCATCCTCGGCGGGAATGAAAAGCGGCAGCGGCAGGTTCATGGCACGCCGCATGCGTCCATCCGCGAGCGCGTCGCGAAAGAACAGGTTGGCACGCATGACGGGCGCCTGGGTTTGCACCTGGGCCAATGGCTCGCTGTCGGGGATGCCCGCCAAGTGACGCAGTTGAATGCGGATGTGTGGGCTCTCGGTATCCATTTCCATGAGCCGCCGTTCGGCATCGCGCACGCTCAAGCGTTTGATGGAGCGCCCGCTGGTATACCAGGCGAGGCGCACCCGCGACAGAGGCGCATCCGCCACGGGGAGGTGGCGCCAGCATTGCTTGAGGTGCAGGCGTGCCAAGCCTTGTCCGCGTAGATGGTCGTGCAGCGTGGGATGGCGAAAGGGCAATACCGCCTTGATCTCGGGGAGCAGGGTGGGCGCCTCTTGGCGAATCTCGGCCAGTGTCGCCGCGAAGGTCTGCTTGGCGCGATTGATGTCGGCGACGTACCCCAGCAATGCGGGGGATGCGGCGATCAAGCCGATGTAATTGCGCGTCGCGCGGCCGTCTTGACCATCCTGATACCAGAAGTCGAACAGGGCATGGCGCAGCCATGCGATATCGAAGGTGGTCTCCCCCAGTACCCAGCCCGTCGGTGGCGCGTGTTCGACATGGCCGATGAGCGCCTCGCAGGTTTCGATCACATGATCGAAGTCGTGTTCCAGGCGCGCCAGAAGGTGGTATTGCCGCTCCATCTTTATACCGTTATCCAAAGTCTGATGATTACATCATGGCAAGCGTGGTGCGTCTTCGCAAGTAGGTCTGGCGCACAACGTCGGCCGTGGAGTAGGCGGTGCTCGCTCATGGAGGGCGGGCCGGCGTGGCCCGCTACTCAACGATCGCGATAACGCTTGGTAAGGTCGGCGTAGGCATCGACACGTCGGTCACGCAGATAAGGCCAGGCGCGCCGGACGTGTTCACTACGTGTCATGTCGAGTTCGACCAATAGCTGTGTCGCGTCATCGCCTGCCTGGGCCAATATCTCACCCTGAGGCCCGCAGATGAAGCTTCCTCCCCAGAAATCGATGCCCGATGTCGCCTTCGATGGGTCAGCCTCATGTCCCACACGGTTGGCGACCATGACCGGTAGGCCGTTGGCGACGCCGTGTGAGCGCTGAATCAACGTCCAGGCGTCCTTCTGGCGCTGCTTCTCGGGATCGTCGTCGGGCGGGTGCCAGCCGATAGCGGTGGGATAGAGCAGCAGATCGGCGCCGGCCAGGGTCATCAGGCGAGCGGCTTCCGGATACCACTGATCCCAACAGACCAAGACGCCGAGCCGGCCGACGGATGTCTCGATGGGCTCGAATCCGCTGTTCTCATCGGCATCGCCGGGTGTGAAATAGAATTTTTCGTAGAATCCCGGGTCATCGGGTATATGCATTTTGCGATAGTGGCCGACACGGCCATGCTGACGGTCGAAGACCACGGCCGTGTTGTGATAGAGCCCGGCGGCGCGGCGTTCGAAGAGCGAGCCGACGAGCACGATGTCGAGTTCGGCGGCGAGGGCGGCCAGATGCTGGGCGCTGGGGCCGTCGAGCGACTCGGCGAGATCGAAGAGACGGTCGTCTTCGGTCTGACAGAAATAATGCGTAGCATGCAATTCCTGAAGCAGGATCAGCTCGGCGCCTTTTCCCGCCAGTTCGCGAATGCCGGCCTCGCTTTCCTGCAAGCTACGGGACTTGTCGGGCCAGCCGGGTTGCTGAACGAGCCCTGCCTTGAGTGTCGAGGCCATGGCGTCACTCCTTGTCATTGTCACTACTGTCATGGGCACCGGCGGTGGAGGCGCTGAAGAGCGCGCCGCGTGGCAACTGCATGGTCAAGCAATGCAGGCTTCCATGTTGGCGTATCACGGTGCGACAGTCGATGGGGATGATATCGCGCCCGGGGAACGCGCTGGCGAGTGCCGTCAGCGCCACGCCATCGGCGGCATCAGCGTAGATGGGAACGAGGACCGCCCCATTGATGATCAGAAAGTTGGCATAGGTGGCCGGTAGGCGATGGCCATCGTCGGCATCATGGCATGCGCGCGGCAAGGGCAAGGGAATGAGCCGGTAAGGTTCCCCATCGGCGCGCTGGAAGGCCTTGAGTTCCTTTTCCATCTGCGCCAGTGCGGCGAAATGCGGATCGTCAGGGTCTTCGCAGCGTACGTACGCAATGGTTTCTGCATCGCAGAAGCGGGCCAGGGTATCGATGTGACTATCGGTATCGTCGCCTTCGAGATGCCCCTGGGTCAGCCACAGACAACGCTCGATCCCCATGTCGTCGCGCAATGCGGCTTCGATGTCTTCACGCGTCAGGTGCGGATTGCGGTTGGGATTGAGCAGGCAGGCCTCGGTGACCAATAGCGTGCCTTCGCCATCGCCCTCGATGGCACCGCCTTCCAGCACCAGTTCACGCGTTTCTCGTGGCGCCGCGTAAATGCCGATCTCCGAAAGCGTCGCGGTCAGGGCATTATCGTACTCGGCGGCGAACTTTCCCCCCCATCCGGTGAAGCGATAATCGAGCAGCACGACGTCGCCATCGCGTTCGACGGCGATGGGGCCGTGGTCCCGGGTCCAGGTATCGTTCGACGACGCTTCGATGAGATGCCATTGCTTGGGGTGAATGCCCAGGCGTGTGAAGCGCGCGTCGAGGCGCTCACGTGTCGGCGCATCGGCGACGACGATCAGCACGGGCTGATACCGCGTGATGGCCACGACCAGGGCTTCCAGGGAGGCTTCGATACGCTCGAAAAGTGGCTCCCAATCGCTTCCGGCACGCGGCCAAGTCAGTTGAATGGCGTCTTGGGGATGCCATTCAGGGAACAGGCGTGGGAGCATTGCGGTCTCCTATGGGGGTGAGGCACAGCGCGGCGACCGGATATCGGCGTCTTGCCGATGATGGCGGTAGCTGCGGCATTTTAGTCGTCGCCGACACGGATGCAAGTGTCACCGGATGCTGTGCATGATGATGCCATCGCAGGCATTCTTGCCGCCACTGGCCCATGCAGGAGCACGCAAAAACACGTACCATGAGCCCGGCTCATACCAAGGAATCGATGTCGATGCTGGATCGCTTGCCGTTTCTTATCGGACTGCGCTATGTGCGCGCCAAACGTCGTAACCATTTCATTTCATTCATTTCCCTGACCTCGATGCTGGGCCTGATGCTGGGCGTGGCGGTGTTGATCCTCGTCTTGTCGGTCATGAACGGTTTCGATCATGAATTGCGAACACGCATATTGGGCATGGTGCCGCATACCAGAATCGAAGCCCAGGGGGGGATGACGGACTGGAAGGCGCTCGCCGAACGCCTGGAAAAACGGGACCATGTCATCGGCGCGGCACCGTTCGTGCAACAGCAAGGCATGTTCTCTTCCAACGGACGCACCCAGGGCGCGATGGTCAACGGCATCAAGCCGAGTTACGAGAGCAAGGTCTCGATCATCGACGAGCACATGACGCAAGGCTCGCTAGACGACCTTGCACCTGGCGAGTGGAACGTGGTGCTGGGCGACCTGCTGGCACGCAATCTTGGCGTGGGCGTGGGCGATCGCGTGACGTTGCTGGTGCCCGAAGCCTCGATCACGCCGGGTGGCGTGTTTCCACGCTTCAAGCGCTTCACGGTCAGCGGTATCTTCAAGGTGGGGGCCGATCTGGATGCTCGGCTTGCCTATGCCAATATCCACGACATGCAGACGCTGGGACGCATGGGAGACACCGTGGGCGGATTGCGCCTGGAGTTGGATGACCTCTTCAAGGCGGGCGCGGTCACCAATGAGATCGTCAACGATCTTGGCAGTGGCTACCGCGGGGTGGACTGGACCTATACGCATGGCAATCTGTTTCAGGCGATTCAGATGGAAAAACGCATGATCGGGTTGCTGCTGATGGTGATCGTTGCAGTGGCGGCGTTCAATATCGTCTCCACATTGGTCATGGTCGTGACGGACAAACACGCCGATATTGCGATCCTGCGCACCATCGGCGCCAAGCCGGGGACCATCATGCGCATCTTCATGGTGCAGGGCATGGCGATCGGGATCATCGGCATCGTCGTGGGAGTGGCGCTGGGTATCGTGCTGGCGCTGTCGGTGTCGGACTTGATTGCCTGGTTCGAAGCGTTGACGGGGATTCAATTCCTCGATCCCAATGTGTACTTCATCAGTTATCTGCCTTCGCAACTACGATTGAGCGATGTGGGCATCATCGCGGGATCGGCTTTTGTACTGACATTCCTGTCGACCCTTTATCCCGCCTGGCGTGCGGCGCGTATCCAACCGGCCGAGGTATTGCGTTATGAATGAGGAAACCGCGATGGCATCGAATGGCAAGCCCACCTTCGCCGATAATGACATCATGCTGCACTGCGACGGCCTGACGCGTATCTATCGTGAGGGCCCCCAGGATGTCACCGTACTCGATGCCCTGGAGCTGGAGGTGAGGGCCGGTGAACGCGTCGCCGTGGTGGGCAGTTCCGGTTCGGGCAAGACCACATTGCTCAATCTGTTGGGCGGTCTCGACCGTCCGAGTGCGGGACAGGTACGCATTGCGGGTCAGTCGCTGGCCGACATGGGGGAAGCCGCCCTGGGTGACTTTCGCAATCGGCATATCGGCTTCGTGTATCAATTCCACCATCTATTGGCGGAGTTTTCGGCGCTGGAAAATGTCGCCATGCCGTTGCTCATTCGTGGGCAACAGCGCCAGCAGGCACAGGCCGCAGCACGTGACATCCTGTCCCAAGTAGGCATGGAGGCGCGCTGCGAGCATAAGCCGGGCGAACTGTCGGGGGGCGAGCGCCAGCGCGTGGCGATCGCTCGCGCCTTGGTCACGGATCCCAGTCTGGTGCTGATGGACGAGCCAACCGGTAACCTCGATCAGACCACGGCGAGCAATATCCTGGCGCTGATGGATGGCCTTGCCGAACGTAGCGCCTGTGCCTTCATCATCGTCACCCACGACCCCGCTCTCGCCGCCCATCAGGACCGCGTGATGCGCCTCGACCAGGGCCGCCTGAGCGCGGACTGAGCACGGCCATCATGCCTTACGCTGGCGCCGCCGCCGAGCGCGGCGCCGCCAGCTTCTGGCCACCTGCCAACGCCAGATCAAGCGAATCGTCAGGTTGCTGAGCAAGCCGACGATGATTGCGACCACTACCGAGCCCACGAGCAGGGCGGGCAAGATATCCGCCATTTTTTCGGCAATCCACGCGGTAGATAGCCTATCGGGCATGTGGCGCGCAGGTGTATCCAGCAACCAGGCACCTATCCGGTAATTGAAATAGAAGATCACCGGCATGGTGAGCGGGTTGGTCAGCCAGACGAGACTGACCGACAACGGCAGGTTGCAGCGCAGCAGCCAGGCACCGAACGCGGCGACGACCATCTGCAACGGAATCGGTAGTAGCGCGACGAACAGCCCCACCATGAAGGCATTGCCCACGCTGCGGCGCGACAGCATCCATAGGGAAGGGTCACCCAGTAGGTGATGCATGAAACGCAACGATTTTTGGCGTTTCAGCGTTTCCGGCCGGGGCATGTAACGCTGCAGAAGTCGGCGAGGCATGATCCACGAGCTGTCGAAGTGTCGATTCATTATCCATACAACCCGGGGCTCTCGCTATCGTTGCGCGCCATCGCATGTCCGTCGATCATATATCGTCATTATCTAAGAAAAGGATGGCGAATGAATATGGGGTGGGCGATGCCGCTGGCTGTAGCGGCGCTTGCCGGGAGCGTCTGGGGGCGGTGGGGGCTGGCCGGTGGCCTCTGTGCATGGGGAGTGGCCGCGCTGCTGGCGGCGGCACGTGGGCACTGGCGGTGGCTGACGATGCTCGTCGTGGCGGGGGTATGCGCGTGGCAGGTTGCTGAGCAGCGCGCAGGCACATTGCCTGATGGCTTGTCGCGGCAGGATGTCACGCTCGCCGGACGGGTGGTGCAGGTGCGTCAAGACCAAGGACTGACACGCCTGCGCGTCGCGGTCTCACACTGCGTGCCCCAGGAGACCGGTTTACCCCCATGCGATGCGCTGTCACGGGTACGTCTGTCCTGGTACGACGCGCCGCCCGTGCATGTCGGTGACCATTGGCGATGGCGCGTGCGCATGCGCCCGCCGCAGGGGTTCGCCAATGATCATGGCTTCGATTATGCGGCCTGGCTATGGCGCGAGGGCATTCAGGCGACGGGGTATGTGCGTGATTCGGCCGTGACACGGCGTTCGAGTATCGGCGCTTCGACCCTGCGCGATGCCGGCTTGGCATTTCTGGAAGCGCAGCCATTGTCTGAGCTGGCTACCCGCTGGCTAGCGGCGCTCACCTTGGGCGCTAGCGAGCGTCTCACGCAGGATGACTGGGATTTGCTCAACGCGACCGGCACCACGCACCTGATGGTCATCTCCGGGTTGCATGTCGGCTTGGTGGCAAGCGTGACACTGATGTTGCTGCGTCTGCTGGCGCGGGGCATGACACCGGGGCATTGGCGCCTGGCGACCTGGCCGTGGTGGTTGGCGGGGGGGGCGACACTGGCCTATGCGGGCATGGCGGGGTTCGAGCCGCCCGCGTTACGCGCCACGGTGATGGCCTTGCTGGGATTGTGGGTGGCCAGCGGGCGTCATGCGCCAGGCCCCTGGCAGGCCTGGTGGCTGGCGTTGTTGGTGATCGTGGTGAGCAACCCTCTAACGGTATGGCGTCCCGGGCTGTGGCTGTCGTTTCTGGCGGTGGGCGTGTTGATCACGGCCTGGCAGGGGCGCCCCGCGCCGCGGGGTGTGCGGGGATGGTTGTGGGCATTAGGGCGCTCGCAATGCCTGTTGGCACCGTTCATGGCGGCCGCCGTGCTGATCGGATTCGAGCGACTGGCACCGGTGGGGCCGCTGGTCAATCTGCTCGCGGTACCCCTGGTCGGCAGCATCATGGTGCCGCTGGGGCTGCTGGGCTGGGCGCTGGCGTGGTCGCCGCGCCTGGCGATGATCCCGTGGGGGATGTTCGATGAACTCGCTCAGGGTGTCTGGAAAGGGCTGACATGGGCGGGGACATGGCTCCCTGCATGGTCGCCGCCGATATGGGAAACATGGCCGCTGGCATTGATATTGGCGGCGTTGGGCACGGCATGGCTGCCCCCTGGGATGGTGGGGTATCTACGTCTATGGGCGACGGCGAGCCTGGTCGCCCTGGCGTTGACGCTGCGTCCGCCGGGGGTGGCGCCAGGGCGAGTCGTCGTCACCGTGCACGATGTGGGGCAGGGGCAATTGGTCGAGCTGCGCAGTGCCACCCAGCGTCTGCTGTTCGATACCGGGCCGCGTTATGGCTCGGGATTCACGCCCGCCGAGTCGTTGTGGCCAGCGGGGCGGCACTTCGACGATGTCATCGTCAGTCATAGCGATCGCGATCATGCCGGCGGGGTGAAGACGCTTGCTGAGATGCATCATGTCGCGCGTTGGTGGGGACCGCCAGAGATGCCGGTAGGCATCGCCACAAGAGCGTGTCGCCGGGGCGTGGCATGGCAAAGGGACGGTGTCGACTATCGGTTTCTATCGCCGGTGGCGGGTGACGTGACGCGCTCCGACAACGATCGCTCGTGCGTATTGCTGGTGACGGCTGGCGATCAGCGCCTGCTGATCACGGGGGATGCAGGGAGTGACATCGAGCGGCGCTTGCTGACGGGGTTGGAAACACCGTTGACGGTTCTGGTCGCAGGGCATCACGGCAGTCGTACCAGCTCTTCGCCGGCGTTCGTGGCGCGTACCCGGCCGAAGCACGTCATCTTCAGTGCCGGCCGGGATAATGCGCATGGGCATCCGCATCCCGAAGTGGTACGCCGTTTTCGTCGCGTCGGCAGTTGTCTATGGAATACCGCCACGGAGGGTGCGCTGCGTTTCACGTTGGGCGCCGCGACGCTACGCATGCAGGCGGCGCGCCCGCCCGGCGGTGTCGAAGGGGCGTGCATTGGGGTAGAATCCGGCGGTTGATACGTGTATGTCGTCGCCGGAGATCGTGGTCCTCCCCCATCGGCGCGTATATCGCCTATTTTCAGCAGTTGCCCCCACATGGGGCGAGCAAGCCTCTCAACCAGCGGAGACGCCGTGAGAAACGCTACCAGTTGGTCCCTTTATCGTCGCTTGCTGGGATACGTTAAACCGCATTGGAAAGCATTTCTGGCCGCTGTGATCGGATACGCCATTTATGCCGCATCGAGTACCGCATTGGCGGAAATGATGAAGCGTCTCATCGACGGCATCCAGAACCCCGACGCGGCTTTTCGCCTGATGCTGCCCTTGTTCGTGATCGGCATGTTCGCGGCGCGGGGCGTGGGCACATTCCTGGGTACTTATTACATGAGCGATGTGGCGCGTAACGTGGTACATGCGCTGCGCTGCGAAGTGTTCAACCACATGTTGCGCTTGCCGGGGCGCTTTTTCGACATGCATTCCAGCGGTCACCTGCTCTCGCGCGTCACCTATCATGTCGAGCAGGTGACCGGCGCGGCGACCAACGCGATCACCATCATCCTGCGCGAAGGGCTGTTCGTGATCGGTCTGGTCAGCTATTTGCTCTGGACCAACTGGATGCTGACATTGATCTTTCTGGCCGTCACTCCGCTGATTGGCTTGGTAGTCAGTTACACCAGCAAACGCTTTCGCCGCTTGTCGCGACGCATACAGAATTCCATGGGCGATGTTACCCACGTGGCGTCCGAGGCGTTGTCGGGCTATCGCGTGGTGCGCACGCACGGGGCCGAGGCCTACGAGAAAGCGCGCTTCGCCGAGGCCAGTGAGTACAACCGCGAGCAAAGCATGAAGGTGGCACTGACCAAGGCCGTCAGCACCCCGGTCATTCAGCTGTTGGTGGCGCTGTCACTGGCCGGGCTGGTGTGGCTGGCCATGTCGCCGGCCTTGATGGCCTCCATGACGCCGGGCGAGTTCGTGGCCTTCATCACCGCGGCGTCGTTGATGGCTAAACCGGTACGTCAGCTCACCGAGGTCAACAGCACGATCCAGAAGGGGCTTTCCGCCTCTCAGGAACTGTTCGGCCTGCTCGAACAACCGCCCGAGGTCGATGAGGGCAGTTACGTGCCGGCGCGCATCGACGGGCGGGTGCGTTTCGAGGGCGTACGCTTTCGCTATGGCGAGGAGCAGGCCGAGGTGCTCAAGGGCATCGACCTGGAGATTCCCGCCGGGGAGATGGTCGCCATCGTGGGCCGTTCCGGCAGTGGCAAGTCGACCCTGGTGAGCTTGCTGCCACGTTTCTATCGTCCCACTGAAGGGCAGGTGACACTCGATGACGTGGATATCCAGACCTATTCCTTGTCGCCTCTGCGTCAGCGCATCGCACTGGTCTCGCAGCAGGTGACGCTATTCAATACCACCATCGGTGCCAATATTGCGTACGGACATCCGGATGCCGATCGAGCAGCCGTCGAGAGCGCTGCACGCGCTGCCTACGCGCATGAATTCATCGAGCGTTTGCCCAACGGCTATGAGACCATCGTCGGTGATAATGGGGTGATGTTGTCCGGTGGCCAGCGGCAGCGCCTGGCCATCGCGCGCGCGATTTTCAAGGATTCACCTGTGCTGGTGCTCGACGAAGCGACGTCGGCGCTGGATACCGAGTCCGAGCGCTATATTCAGCAAGCATTGGAAACGGTATGCCGTGGGCGCACGACTTTCGTCATCGCTCACCGCTTGTCGACCATCGAGCGTGCCGACCGTATTCTGGTCATGGAGCAGGGCGAGATCATTGAAAGCGGCACGCATAACGAATTGCTGGCGCAGGATGGCGCCTATGCGGCGCTCCATCAATTGCAATTCCAGGAGGCCGAGTGAGTCGCTTGCAAGATGCCTGGTACCGTGACGCGGCGTGGCTGGTGCCGTTGCGTCCCTTGGCGGGGCTGTATGCCTCGGTCATGGATGCACGACGCAGAGCCTATCAGCGTGGAACGAAGACGGTCTGGAAACCGCCGGTGCCGTTGATCGTGATCGGCAATCTCTCCGTGGGAGGAACCGGCAAGTCGCCGCTGGTGGCGTGGATGGCGCGCTGGCTCGCCGAGCGTGGCTGGCATCCGGGCATCGTCTCGCGCGGCTATGGCGGCCATGCACGTCGTTATCCGCTGTATGTGACGCCGGAGACCTCGCCTGCAGAAGCAGGCGACGAGCCTGTGATGCTGGCGGCACAGACGGGGCTTCCGGTGGCCGTCGATCCCGATCGGCCACGCGCTGCGCGCAAGTTGATCGCGGCCGGCTGCGATATCCTGCTATCCGATGATGGCTTGCAGCATCTGGCCATGGGGCGTGATATCGAGCTCGTGGTCGTGGATGGCGCGCGTGGCTTCGGCAATGGCCGTTGCTTGCCCGCAGGCCCGCTGCGTGAATCGCTGGCCCGCCTCAACGACGTGGATGCCGTCATCGGTAACGGCGCATTGCAAAAAGACTTGCCCGTGCCGCACTACAGCATGCATCTGGTGCCGTCGCGGTGGCGGCATTTGATCGATAACGTCTGCTATCCCATCGAGGGGCGACCCTTCAATGGACGCGTGCATGCGTTGGCGGGAATTGGCCATCCATCGCGTTTCTTCGAGACGCTGACGGCGCTGGATGTTGCATTCGATCCTTGCCCGCTGGCTGATCATCACCGCTTCGATGCAGCCGATCTGCAATTTTCCGACAATCGGCCGGTGGTCATGACGGCCAAGGATGCGGTCAAATGCCGTTTCTTCGCACATGAACGTTGCTGGGTGCTGGATGTGGAAGCGCATCCCGATCCGGCATTGATGACCTGGCTAGAAGGCCGCTTGGCGGCGTTGACCGAGAGGTGAACCATGGATAAGCAAATGTTGGCGATGTTGGTGTGCCCGCGCTGCCAGGGAAAGCTCAAGTACGACCGCGAGCGTGGCGAACTCAAGTGTCTTTTCGATGGATTGGCATTTCCCGTCGACGATGAGATTCCAGTGATGCTGGAAGAGCAGGCGCGCCAGATGGATGTCGACGAGAAACTGGACAAGCCCCGTCGTGGCACCGGCGAGACATGGGATGGTGCTTCATGAATGACGTGGTCGTGGTGATCCCGGCGCGCTATGGGTCTTCACGGTTGCCGGGAAAGCCCTTGTTGGCCATTCACGGCGAGCCAATGCTTGCACGGGTATGGCGGCGCGCTTGTCAAAGCGGCGCCGCGCGCGTGGTGATCGCCACCGATGACGCGCGTATCGAGACGGCCATGCGGCCTTATGAGGCCGAGGTGATGCTGACCGGGCGTGATCACCCCTCAGGGACTGATCGCCTCGCCGAGGTGGCGGCACGTCTAGGTCTCGAGGCCGATACCATCGTGGTCAACGTGCAGGGTGACGAGCCTCTGTTGCCGCCGGCGTTGATCGATCAGGTGGCGAGCCGGCTGGCCGACGACACCACGGCCTCCATTGCCACGCTGGCCGAGCCCATCGGCGATGTGGAAGCCTTGTTCAATCCCAACGTGGTCAAGGTGGTGCGCGATCTATACGGGCGTGCGCTGTATTTCTCACGAGCGCCCGTGCCCTGGGATCGGGAGCACTTCGCCCAGCGTCCCGACCATCTCGAAACCGATGCCTGGTTGCGTCATATCGGCCTCTATGCGTATCGCGCCGGCTTCCTCGCCGAGTATGTCGATTGGCTGCCGTCGCCGCTCGAGCAGCTCGAGCAGCTCGAACAACTGCGTGCCATGCATCATGGACATCGCATTCAGGTGGCACTGACCTGCGAGGCCCATCCGGCGGGCGTCGATACGCAGGAAGATCTCGAGCGGATACGTCGTTTGATCGCTGAAGAGGAGGACAAGGCATGACCCGCATTCTCTTCGTGTGCCTGGGGAATATATGCCGTTCGCCGACGGCCGAGGGCATCGTCAGGGCGCGCTTGCATGCGGCGGGCTTGGCGGAGGCCGTGGCACTGGATTCCTGTGGCACCGGACGCTGGCACGTGGGCGAGCCACCCGACCCGCGTGCCCAGCAAGAAGCACGGGTGCGAGGCATCGATATTGCTTCGTTACGGGCACGCCAACTGCGTGTCGACGACTTTCGGGCGTACGATTATCTGCTGGCAATGGATGCGGATAACCTTGCGCATATGCGCCGTATGGCACCCACCGACTGTCAGGCGCATCTCGGACTGCTGCTGGACTTTGCCGGGCAGTCCGGGCGTTCCGTGCCGGACCCGTATTATGCAACCGAGGATGGCTTTGCCGAGGTGTTCGCCCTGATCGAGCAGGCGGCCGATGGCTTGATCGAGCATTGTCGCCAGCACCTTGCAACACAGCGTGCGGAGCGTGGTGATGCCGCTCGCTGACGCCGCGACGCTGGATAATACGTTGGGGCTGCCGTGTCGCGCGGAACGCTTCATCGCGGCCACGACGCGCGATGACATACGCGCCGCGCTGGCCATGGCAAGGCGTGACGAGGTGCCACTCAATATCGTGGGTGGCGCCAGCAACCTGGTACTGGCGCCTACGCTGCCAGGGGTGACCTTGCAGGTGGCGTGTGACGACTGGTGGTGGGAAGCGGGCGACGATCAGACGATTCTCGTCTACGCCCAGGCCGGCTTGTCCTGGCATGACCTGGTCACGGCATGTGTCGAGCGCGGCTGGTGGGGGATCGAGAACCTTGCATTGATTCCCGGCCATGTCGGCGCCGCACCGATCCAGAATATCGGCGCCTACGGCGTCGAGCTTGCCGATGTCCTGGAGGCCGTCCATGTCATGTACTGTGATGATGGTCGCGACGCCGTTTTCTCGCGCGATGAGTGTGAATTCGCCTACCGCGACAGCCTTTTCAAGCGCGCCT
Organism: Chromohalobacter marismortui; assembly: GCF_004364315.1. Taxonomy (GTDB): domain Bacteria; phylum Pseudomonadota; class Gammaproteobacteria; order Pseudomonadales; family Halomonadaceae; genus Chromohalobacter; species Chromohalobacter marismortui. Next base: position 492,576 of record NZ_SOBR01000001.1, read on the forward strand.
TGGCGGGGCGCGTGGTGGTAACGCAGGTGGTGCTGAGGTTGTCGCGCCGCCCTGCGCCTCGTATGGGTTACGGCGACCTCGCCGAGCGTGTCGCGTTGCACCCCGAGGTGCGGGCGATCTTCGATGCCGTGTGTGCCGTGAGGCGTGAGAAGTTGCCCGATCCCGCCGTGCTGGGCAACGCCGGCAGCTTCTTCACCAACCCCGTGCTCGAAGCGACCCACGCCGGGCGCCTGCTGCAGGAATATCCTGCGATGCCGCACTTCCCGCAACCGAATGGCAGGGTCAAGCTGGCCGCGGGATGGTTGATCGAGCGTTGCGGCTTCAAGGGGACTCGCTGGGGCGCCTTTGGCGTGCACGAACGCCAGGCGCTGGTGCTGGTACACTTTGGTGGTGGCGACAGGCAGGCGCTGTTGGCGCTGGCCGATCATATCCGCGATACCGTACAGCAGACCTTCGGTGTGATGCTGGAGCGCGAGCCGCGTCTGATGGGGTAATGCACCAGGTGGCCATGTCTTGTCTGGTGAGGCGCCGCGACAAGGCGGCAGGGCGCATCACGGCGAACCGATCATGAAAAAACGCCTGAAGGATTCCTCCTTCAGGCGTTTTTTGTGTCTGCAGGCGGCCGCGTCGGCCGCCTTGGCAGACGCTTAGGCGTTGTCGTCGCCGCGGAAGAGATTTTCCTGGAGACGATGACGCTGTTCGCGCGGATCGTTGTGGGCGCGACGCCGCTGGCGCGGTGTGGCCGCTTCCTGGGGCGTTTGCGACGCGACCGTGGTCGCGGCCGCCGGCGCTGATGCCTCCTCGCCGCGAGGCGTGGCCGTCGGTGCCGGGGTGTCGGCCGGCGTCGCTGACGCTTCCTCGCTGGTGGCCGGCGAAGCGGCCGAGGTCGGGTTGTCAGCCTTGGGGGTCGAGGTCGAAGCCGCGCTGGCCTGTGCTTCGGCGCTGCCCGTGGACGTTGTCGCGGTGGCCGTGTCGCTGGCTGCGACGTTATCGTCTTCTGTCCGGGCGGACGGCGTCACGTCATCGCGGGCCGACTCGTCATCGCTTGCCTGAGTCGCAAGGGGCTCGCTGGGCGTAGACGACGCGGATGTCTCGTCCGCGACCGGCGCGTCGTTGGCCCGTGACGCGTGCTTCTCGGCCTGAGAAGCTGAGTCGCTTTCCACGTCGGGGGCTGCCTCATTGCGGGCTGTTTCGACGGTTTCGCCGGCATCCTCAGGAGCGGCTTGCGTCGTTGCCTGTGCCGGAGCGTCGTCAGCGGGCGCTTGTGAAGAGTCGTCAGCGGACGCGCCTTCCGATGTCGCCTTGGAGGCGCTGTGCTCGGTCATGTCCGCGTCAGGCGTCTGCTTGACCTCGTCTTTCGGCGCTTTGGCGGCGCTGTCTTCCTCCACGGCTTCGGTCCCGCGCGATGGCGTCGCTGCCGCATCCGGGCGAGGCGTGTTCGCCGGGGCATCATTGCCTGCGTGAGCGTGCTCTTCAGGCGCAGCAGGCTGAGCCTCGGCGGGCGGATTGGTCGCCGCGGCCGGCGCGTCGGTCACCTCGGCTGCTGTCTCGCTCGACTTGGCACTCGCTTTGTCGTCTGCCGGTTTGGCGGGCGAAGGCGCGGCACTGGAAGTGTCGCCTTGGACGTCTTGTGCCGTTTCGCTGGCGGCCTCTTGCTGCTGTTGTGCCTGCAGCTTTTCCTGCTCCGCGACCGACTGCGGGTTCACAGCATGCTTACGGCTGCGCTGGCGCGGATTGTTACGGGTGCGCTTCGGTTTGCTGTCGGCCTTCGGCGTACTGTCCTTGGCCGGAGCAGACTTTTCAGAGGCCTTGTCGTTGGACGCCGCTTGTGACGTCGTCTCGGACTTGGGTTTATTGGCCTTGGTGTCCTTGCTGTCTTCGCGGGACTTGTTGGATTTACCGGCATTGCGCGAGTCCTGACGTGCATTGTCGCTATTGCTGGTGTTGTCGCTGCGTCCGGTATCGCCTGATTTGCCATTGCCGCGAGAAGAACGTGTGTTGCGTTTGGCACCGCCATTGTCCTCGCGACGACCTTCACCACGCGATCCCTGACGCTCTTGCGATTCTTCGCTATTGCGACGACGGCGGCTGTTGTTACCGCCATTACGTCCGCCGTTGCCATTGCCGGACGACGCATCTTGGCGCGTCGTGTCGTTGTCGCGCGTATTCTGGCGCTGCTGCTTGTGGGTATTGCCTTCATTGCGTGAACCGGCCGACGCGTGCTGGCCGTGACGGTTGCGCTGACGCGAGGCGTCGGACGAAGAAGCGGTGTCGGCCGCCCGTTTTTGCGACTCGGGGCTGGAGGCGGTGGTGCTTTGTGACGAGGTGGCATTGTCCTCGCCATTGAGCAGCTTACCAAAGCCTTTGACCAAGCGTGAGAACAGCCCACCCCCTTCTTGTGACGCCGGCGTGCTCGGTGTCTCGGACGAGGCGCTCGGTGGCTCGGCATCGTGTTGCAGTGAGGTGGGGGCCGGGGCGTTGTGAGCCACGCTCTTGACCGCCGCCTCGGTGCGCTGCACCGGCTTGTCGAAGGCTGCGTCGGGCTCTTGCGTGTAGTCGGTTTCAGTGGGCAGCTCGAAACTCGAACGCTGACCATCTTCTTCGCTGACCTGATCGTCGCGCAGGCGTTGCATGTCGTAGTGCGGCGTATCCATGTCAGGATTGGGCAAGAGGACCACCTGCACCCCCTGGCGCTGCTCGATATCGTTGAGCACGCTGCGCTTTTCATTGAGCAGGTAGGTCGCCACCGGCACGGGGAGCACGGCGCGAATCTGCGAGCTGCGTTCCTTCATGGCTTCTTCTTCGATGAGGCGCATGATGGACAGCGAGATGGACCGCACGTCGCGGATGGTGCCCTGGCCGTTGCAGCGCGGGCAGACCACGCCGCTGGTCTCGCCCAGCGACGGGCGCAGGCGCTGGCGTGACATTTCCATCAGACCGAAACGTGAGATGCGGCCGATCTGCACGCGGGCGCGGTCGAGCTTGAGGGCATCGCGAACACGGTTCTCGACTTCACGCTGGTTCTTGGCCGGCGTCATGTCGATGAAATCGATGACCACCAGACCGCCGATGTCGCGCAGACGCAACTGGCGGGCGATCTCGTCGGCGGCCTCCAGGTTGGTCTGCAGCGCAGTCTCTTCGATATCACTGCCGCGTGTGGCGCGCGCCGAGTTGATGTCGATGGACACCAGGGCTTCGGTGTGGTCGATGACCACGGCGCCACCGGAGGGCAGCTTGACCTCACGCTGGTAGGCGGTTTCGATCTGCGATTCGATCTGAAAACGCGAGAACAGCGGTACGTCATCGGCGTACAGCTTGATCTTGTTCTGGTAGGACGGCATGACCTGGCGAATGAAGTGCAAGGCCTCTTCATACACCTCGGGACTATCGATCAAGACCTCGCCGATGTCGTGGCGCAGATAGTCGCGCATGGCGCGAATGATGACGTTGGACTCGCGATAGATCAGAAAGGGGGCGCTGCGCTTGCCGGCTTCTTCGGTGATCGCTTCCCAGACCTGCACCAGGTAGTCCATGTCCCACTGCAGTTCCTCGGGGGAACGTCCGATCCCGGCGGTACGTACGATGACGCCCATCTTGTCGGGAACGGTCAGTTGGCCCATGGCATCCTTGAGTTGCGCGCGATCATCGCCTTCGATGCGCCGCGATATGCCACCGGCACGGGGGTTGTTGGGCATCAGCACCAGAAAGCGCCCCGCCAGGCTGATGAAGGTGGTCAGCGCGGCGCCTTTGTTGCCGCGCTCTTCCTTGTCCACCTGGACGATGACTTCCTGGCCTTCCTTGAGCACTTCCTTGATGTTGGGACGCCCGGAAGGTTCCTTGGTGAAATACTCCCGCGAGATTTCCTTGAGCGGGAGAAAGCCGTGACGCTCGGCGCCGAAATCGACGAACGCTGCTTCGAGGCTGGGCTCGATACGCGTGATGCGACCACGGTAAATGTTGGCTTTCTTCTGTTCTCGGGCACCGGATTCGATGTCCAGGTCGTACAGGCGTTGTCCATCGACGAGCGCGACGCGCAGCTCTTCGGGCTGTGTCGCGTTGATGAGCATTCGTTTCATGCAAGTCTCACTGACTAGGCGTGCCGGTCTAACGACAAGGCGTGGCAACGGCGCGTCGAATCGCTTGCTTGCATGCTTGTGCTCAGTGCATGTCGTGACGATGTCTTGGCGACCCGGAGGGCCGAGGGCAACAAGACAGGCATACCAACGGTCGTCATCGCCCACTGGGCGATGCATGTGATGATGGCCGCCGAATGCGGTGGACGAGTGGGCCCGCCAGCGCTTCGAGGGGTGTTCAACGTCGTTATTCCGTCCGTATAGATCCTGTCGTATACATCCCTGAACACTGTAAGAGCATGTTGAGTACGCAGCGGTGGCAGGACGTGTTCCGGCGGGAGTGTGCCCGTCCGGCCCTGCGGTCATCCGCTAGACAGCTAGCAATGGATCGATTCGGCACGCCTGCCCCGGCACGGTGTTTATGTCATCCCGCAGGGGTGGCGCCGAGTGTCTCGTGCGCCCCTGGCGGGCATGGCGTTCCAATCGTTCTTTTCCCGTTGACGCGGCGCGGTATGGGCGTCGCGCGTGGGGAATGTCATGTTCTTCGCTCGGGCCTGCGTGTCTGCAGAGCAGGCGCAATACATGGGCACTTGATGCCCATTTCAGCGAGTCTCGAATATACCAGTAAAGCGATAACGCAGCAATTGGCGTCAAGACGATCTCGCTGCGGTAGAATGCCGTGTGGCGTCTAGCGCCGACAATCCGGTGGCATTCGTATAAGGAGAGGGTGCGCATGGCCGAAGGCCGCGACGTACAGTGGGTGGAAGTAAGCGAAGGGCAGGTCGGGCAACGTATCGACAATTTCTTGCGTACGCGGCTCAAGGGGGCGCCCAAGTCGTTGATCTATCGCATCGTGCGCAAGGGCGAGATTCGCGTCAACAAGAAGCGAGTCAAGGCAGACTATCGCCTGGCGCTGGGCGACCTGGTGCGCATCCCGCCCTTGCGTCTGGCGCCTGAAGAGGCCGTGCGCGAGGTCAGCGATGGACTGCGCAATCTGCTGGCAGGCAGTGTGCTGGTCGAGGGGCCCGACTGGATGGTGCTCAACAAGCCGGCTGGGCTTGCCGTACACGGTGGCAGTGGCGTGAAGATCGGCTTGATAGAGGCGTTGCGTCAGGTGCGTGACGATCTCGACTTCCTCGAGCTGGTGCACCGTCTGGATCGCGATACTTCTGGATGTCTGCTCCTGGCCAAGTCGCGCGCGGCGCTGGTGACCTTGAATCAGTCGCTCAAGGCTCATCAGATGGATAAGCAGTATCTGGCGCTGGTGCAAGGGCGCTGGCCGGCGCGGCGCGAGTTCGTCAGTGCTCGGCTCGATCGCTTCGATGCGGGCAATGGCGAACGCCGTGTGCGTGTCGACAACCAGGGCAAGGTGTCGCGGACACGCTTCGCCGTGCGCGAGGCGTTCTCGCGTGCCACGCTCATCGAGGCCGCGCCGGTGACCGGGCGGACGCACCAGATCCGCGTGCATGCCGCGCACGCCGGCCATGCACTGCTCGGTGACGATAAGTATGGTACTCGCGAGGGGGGCCGATTGGCGCGTGAGCTAAAGCTCGATCGCCTGTTCCTGCACTCGCATGCCTTGACCTTTCCCGAGCCCACGAGCGGTCGACCGGTGCACGTCAAGGCGCCGTTGGGGGACGCGCTCGAAACGGTGCTGGCGAACGCGCGGCGTGCCGATTGAGGGCTGCATGGGCCGCGAGGGTGCGGCATCGGATGATGTCATCGATGAGGGGAAAGTGGTTTGCGCTATCGTTTAGTGATTTTCGACTGGGACGGCACCCTGATGGATTCTGTGGCGCGGATCGTCGCGTGCATGCAGGCGGCCGCGCATGATGTCGGTTGGACGCCACTCTCGGATGCGGCAGTACGCGACATCATCGGGTTAGGGCTGCCGGAGGCCATTGCTCAGCTATGTCCCGGCATGTCCATGGAACAGCGTGAGCGCTTGCGCGAGCATTATTCGGCGCATTTCGTCGCCGCCGAGCGGGAGCCGATGCCCTTCTTTGACGGGGTGGCGACCGGCATGCAGCGGCTGCGTGGCGAGTCGGGCCTGCGGCTGGCGGTGGCGACCGGCAAGAGCCGTCGTGGTCTGGAGCGCGTTTTCACGCGCACAGGCAGCGGCGAATGGTTTCACGCTAGCCGTACGGCCGATGAGACGCTGTCCAAGCCGCACCCGCGCATGCTGGAAGAGTTGCTGACCGAGATGCGCCTGGCCCCGGAGGAGGCGTTGATGGTGGGCGATACCGAGTACGACATGGAAATGGCGCGGGCGTTGGGCATGGACCGCATAGCAGTGACCTATGGCGTGCATGCCCGCGAGCGCCTGGCGCGTAGCGAGCCGCTGCTGCTGGCCGATACGTTCCCGGCATTGATCGATTGGCTGTATGCGGCGCCCCCGCAGGATGCCAAGGCGTCGGCATCGAGCGCCACGCGAGCAAGGAGTGACCACTCATGAGTGACGATAAGCATGGAGATGCCTGGACGCAGGGGCCCGAAGTCGAGCGAGCGTCGCGTGGACGTGAGCGTGCCGAGGAGCGTGACGAAGCGTCGATAAGCGACCCCGAACGCTTGCGTGAACTACGCCGTTTGCGGGAGCAGCGCATGCTCGATCGCTGGATCGACGGGGTGCTCGTCGAACAGCGACGCTCACGGCGCTGGAAGCTGTTCTTTCGACTGGTGCTGGTGCTGCTGGTGGCGACATCGCTGGCGATGACGGCATATGCGCTCTTCTTCGCCGGGCGTGATATGCCCGGTGGCGTCGGCGCTCCCCATGTGGGGGTCGTCGAGATCAATGGGGTGATCGATGCCAATGGCGAGGCGAATGCCGAGCGGATCATCGAGGGGTTGCGTGCCGCGTGGCAGGCCCCGGCATCGCGGGCGGTGGTGCTGCATGTCAATAGCCCCGGCGGCAGCCCGGTGCAGTCGCAGCGTGTCTATGACGAGGTGCAGCGTCTGACGAAAAAGGGTGATAAGCCGATCGTCGCGGTGATCGAGGACATCGGCGCGAGCGGTGCCTATTACATTGCCGCGGCGGCGGACGATATCTATGCCGCCCCGGCGAGTTTGGTGGGGTCGATAGGCGTCATCTACTCCGGCTTCGGCATGCAGGGGGCCATCGATAAGCTGGGCATCGAGCGTCGTGTCTTCACTGCCGGCGACAACAAGGCCTTTCTCGATCCCTTCTCTCCGATACGCGACGAGCAACGCAAGTTCTGGCAGCAAGTACTGGATACCACGCACCGCCAGTTCATCGAAGACGTCAAACGCGGGCGCGGTGAGCGCCTGGCCGACGATCCCAGGCTCTTTTCCGGCTTGATCTGGACCGGTGAGCAAGCACTCGGGCTGGGGCTGATCGATGGGCTGAGCAGTATCGATGCGCTGTCGCGGGAACGCTTCGGCGGCGTGCCGAGACGGGATTACACGCCTGCACTTGACCCCTTGAGTCGCTTGTCGCGCCAGTTGGGGCGTGTCGCAGCGGAGTGGGCCGGGGTTTCCAGCAATGCGTCGCCCGTACGGTACCAAGTGCAATGACGACATCAGGCCGGGTTCAGCCCAGCGGGTCGAGGCCGGCCTCGCGCAGCATTTCGCACAGGCGTATCAGCGGCAGGCCGATCAAGGTGTTGGGGTCGCGGCCCTCGAGGCGCTCGAAGAGCGTGATGCCCAGGCCTTCCATGCGAAAGCTGCCGGCACTATCCAGCGGGCGCTCCTTGTCGACGTAACGCTCGATCTGGGTGTCGCTGAGTTCGCGGAACACCACGTCATAGCGTTCGTGATCGACCCAATGACGCGCGTGGGTGGTATCGATGAGCGCGATGCCGGTCAGGAAGTGGACGTGTCGTCCCGAAAAGCGGTGCAGGTTGGCGCGGGCGGTGGCCATGTCGCCGGGCTTGCCGAGTATCTCGCCGTCGAACAGGCAGACCTGGTCGGCGCCGATGATCAGGTGATCGGGGTACTCGCCGGCCAGGGCCGTGGCCTTGCCCAGGGCGAGGCGGTGCACGAGGGCCTGGGGGGATTCTCGGGGGTGCGGCGTTTCGTCGATGTCCGGCGCGGCCCATGCATAGGGCAGCTCGAGGCGATCGAGAAGCTGGCGGCGCCAGCGGGAGCCGGAAGCGAGCACGAGGCGAGTCATGGCGTCTCCTTGAAAAACGATGGCGGTGCGATACGCATCACGACGCAGTTTGCCGCGTAGCGTGAGCACTGTACAGCGAGCTTGTTTTGACAGCGTCGGGGTGAGTCCCTATTATTGCGCGCCTATGTTAACCACACGACTCCCCAAGCAGGTCGAGCCCTACAAGCTCGCTGCCAATCGTGAACGTCTCGAAGGGCTGGCTGCGCTCGATGCCATGCCGCGTCTTGGCGAAGAGATCGGCGCGCAGCACGGCGACTGCGAGGTGCGCCTGAGTTTCGATATCGATACGCAAGGGCGGCGCCTCATGGATGGCCACCTCTTGGCACATGTGCAGATGCCTTGCAGGCGCTGCCTGGAGCTCATGCCGGTGACGCTGGAGAGTCGCATTCTGCTGGGACTGGTCAGCGATGACAGCCTGGCGGGCGAGTTGCCGAGCGACTATGAGCCGGTATTGGTGGAAAACGAGCAGCTGAATCTTCTGCCGGTAGTCGAGGATGAGCTCATCCTCAGCCTGCCTCAGGTGATTTATCATGACGAAGCGGATTGCGCCGTTTCGCGCGACCAGCTGGAAAGCGGCGCTGATGCCGACGTGTCGGAGCAGCGTTCTACAAGTCCTTTCGAGGTGTTACGCAACTTGAAAGGCAAACTTTGAATCATCGTCGACACTCTGGAGTGTAACCCATGGCAGTTCAACAGAACCGCAAGACCCGTTCCAAGCGTGGCATGCGTCGTAGCCACGATGCGTTGAGCGGACCGACCCTGTCCCAGGACAAGGAAACCGGCACTACGCATCGTCGTCACCATGTCGCGCCGGATGGCTTCTACCGCGGCCGCAAGGTCGTCGACGTTTAAGACGTCGTCGACGCGCACGTGACAGTGCGAATCGCTATCGATGCGATGGGCGGGGACATGGGTCCCCGCGCCACCGTCATCGGCTCTCTCCAGGCGCTCGCCATGCATCCGAATCTCGAGATTCAGTTGCACGGCCCGCACGATGCGCTGGAGGCCGAGCTAGAGTCCCTTCCCAAACGCCTTTCCGGCTACCGTCCCCGTCTTGTCCTGCAACACGCGCCGCGTGTCATTTCGCAGGCCATGAGGGCGGCCAATGCGTTGCGTGAGGCTGATGGGTCCAGCATGTTGAGTGCCATTGCGAGCGTTCGTGACGGGCACGTGCATGCCTGCGTCAGCGCCGGCAATACCGGGGCGCTGATGGGGCTTGCTCGGCGTGAGCTGGGCACGGTCACGGGCATTGCACGTCCAGCCATCAGCACGGCGGTTCCCACTCAGGGTGGCGGGCAATGTTACTTGCTCGATCTCGGGGGCAATGTCGATGTGCAGGCGCGTCACCTGATGGATTTCGCGCGCATGGGCGCGGTGATGGCGCGCGTGATCGATGGCTTGGCGATGCCGCGTGTAGCGCTGCTGAATATCGGCGTCGAGGCCAATAAAGGCGTGCCCAGCGTTCGCGAGGCGGATGAGCGTCTGCGCGAGATCATGGCGAGTGACCGGCGTGGCTTTACCTTCGACTATATCGGCTATCTCGAAGGCGATGGCATTTTCTCCGGAGCGGCGGATGTCGTGGTCTGTGATGGCTTCGTCGGCAATGCGGTTCTCAAGGCCAGCGAAGGCTTGGCGACGATGCTGATGTCGCGCTTGCAGGAAACGTTCGAGGCACACCTGACCACACGCGTGGTGCGTGCCATGGCGCGACCTGCGTTACTGCGTCTCAAGCGTCGGCTGGACCCGGTGCGCTATAATGGCGCCAGCCTTCTAGGCTTGGCGGGCATTGTCGTCAAGAGTCACGGCGGGGCGGATGCCAAGGGATTTGCTTATGCCATTTCACGCGCGGTACGCGAGATCGATAGGGACTTGCCTTCGCATCTGGCGCGCGAGTTGAGCGCTGCTTCATGTCCTGAGCCTTCTATCCACTCGGCCGCTAGGCGCACCGACCGAGTGGATAGCGGGTTGGCAAGCGATGCTCAATCCGACGACTCCCATCCTTAAAGGTGACTGTCATGACACAATCCCTCGCCCTCGTCTTTCCGGGGCAGGGCTCCCAGCAGGTCGGCATGCTGAGGGAGCTGGCCGAACGCTACAGCGTTGTGCGGACCACGTTCGATGAAGCGTCGGGTGCGTTAGGCTACGATCTCTGGAAAATCGTTCAAGAGGGCCCGGCAGGCGCCCTGAACGCCACGGCCTGCACGCAGCCGGCATTACTGACCTCCAGCGTCGCGATCTGGCGCGTCTGGCAAGAGCTCGAAGGCCCGCGTCCCCTGGTCATGGCTGGCCATAGTCTGGGTGAGTACAGTGCCATGGTGTGCGCCGGGGTCATCAGCTTCGCGGAAGGTGTGCGACTGGTACGCTTGCGCGGCGAGGCGATGCAGGCGGCGGTGCCGGAAGGTCACGGCGCGATGGCCGCGGTGCTCGGTCTCGATGACGAAACGGTCGAGTCGGCATGCCGTGAGGCAGCGCAAGATGAAGTGGTCGCGGCGGTCAACTATAATGCGCCGGGACAGGTCGTGATCGCCGGCAACAAGGCGGCCGTGGATCGCGCGATTGCGCTGTGCCAGTCGGCGGGCGCCAAGCGTGCCTTGCCGCTGCCGGTGTCGGTGCCGTCGCATTGCAGTCTGATGCGGCCGGCCGCCGAGCGTTTGTCGGCCGAAATGGATCGACTCGATCTGCGTACGCCGCGCTATGCCGTGGTGCAGAATGTCGATGCGCTCGAACATGATGACGTGCAGACGCTCAGTCAGCGCCTCGTCGAGCAGCTGTATCGTCCGGTACGCTGGACGGATTGCGTCAACGCCATGTATGAACGTGGCGCTCGGGTCTTCGTCGAGTGCGGGCCCGGCAAGGTGCTGACCGGACTCAACAAGCGGATTCAACGTCAAGCCAAAGGGCTTGCCGTCAACGACCCCGAGTCGCTGGAAAGCGCGCTTGAACTGGCGCGCAGCGAAGGGGAGCAGTCTTAGTGATGAATGCGGGAAACCAGATGACAAGCGAACGCAGGGTAGCCCTGGTCACCGGTGCCAGTCGCGGTATCGGTCAGGCAATCGCCCGTGAGCTGGGCCGTCAAGGACGTATCGTGATCGGCACCGCGACCAGCCAGGCCGGTGCCGACGGCATCGATGCCGATCTCAAGGCGCATGATATCGCGGGGGCCGGGCGGGTGCTCGATGTCACCGATCAGGAGAGTGTCGAGCACCTCATCAAGGCGATCGGCGATGAATTCGGCGCCCCGACCATATTGGTCAACAACGCCGGTATTACGCGTGACAACCTGCTGATGCGCATGAAAGAAGACGAGTGGGATGCGGTGCTCGACACCAATCTCAAATCGCTCTATCGCGTCACCAAAGCATGCGTGCGCGGCATGACCAAGGCACGCTTCGGGCGTATCGTGAGCATCAGCTCGGTCGTCGCCACCATGGGCAATCTGGGGCAGACCAACTATGCGGCGGCCAAGGCCGGCATGGAAGGCTTTTCGCGTTCCCTGGCACGCGAAGTCGCTTCGCGGGGCATTACCGTCAACAGCGTGGCGCCGGGATTCATCGCCACGGATATGACGCAGGCCTTGCCCGAAGCCCAGCATGAAGCGCTGCTGGGGCAGATTCCTCTCTCGCGTTTGGGCGCTCCCGAGGAAATTGCCGCCGCCGTGGGTTTTCTCACCAGCGACAATGCCGGCTACATTACGGGTGAGACGCTGCAGGTCAATGGCGGCATGAATATGCGTTGACGCCCCTGAAGGCGCTGGTTGCGTCGTCTGGGAGCGGTCTATAAACTACCCGCAGCTTTCCAGAGCTAGCGGATTCGTACCACTAGGAGTAACAAGAGAATGAGCACCATCGAAGAGCGCGTGAAGAAGGTTGTGGCTGAGCGCCTGAACGTCAAGGAAGAAGACATCCAGAACACGTCTTCCTTCACCGAGGATCTCGGCGCCGACTCGCTGGATACTGTCGAGCTAGTGATGGCGCTCGAAGAGGAATTCGATACCGAGATTCCCGATGAAGAAGCCGAGAAGATCACGACCGTTCAGGAAGCGATCGATTACGTCGTCGCTCACCAGTAAGTAGAGCGGGACCGGGGTATCCGGTTCGATATCGACTCGCAAAGGCCGCTCTGTCATCAGAGCGGCCTTTGTCGTTTGTGCATGCGTGCGGTCTCCACCCCGTCTGTGTTTCGGGTATAATGCGCGCCAAACACGGCTTTGCCGTGCCAACTCGCAAGTCTGGAGGAAAGCTGATGCCACGTAAAAGGGTCGTGGTGACCGGATTGGGCCTGGTGACCCCTGTCGGTAACACTGTCAAGGAAAGCTGGGGCAACATCCTGGCGGGCAAGAGCGGCATCTCGCTGATCGACCATTTCGACACCTCGGGATTCAATACGCGCTTTGGTGGCTCGGTGAAGGACTTCGATATCAGTCCTTACCTGAACCCCAAGGACGCGCGCAAGATGGATCTGTTCATCCAGTACGGGATCGCGGCGGCGGGACAGGCCATCGCCGATGCCGGATTGGAAAGCAACGATGACAACGCGGATCGCATCGGTGTGGCGATTGGCTCGGGCATCGGCGGGTTGCCGATGATCGAGCACAATCACAACGCCTTGAACCGTGGCGGACCGCGCAAGATCTCGCCATTCTTCGTGCCAGGGTCGATCATCAACATGATCTCCGGCAACCTGGCGATTCAGCATGGTTTTCGTGGCCCCAATATCGCCATCACCACGGCGTGTACCACAGGCACGCACAATATCGGCTATGCGGCACGTACCATTGCTTATGGCGACGCGGATGCCATGGTATGCGGAGGCGCTGAAATGGCGACCACGCCGCTGGGCCTCGGCGGGTTTTCGGCGGCGCGAGCGTTGTCGACGCGTAACGATGACCCCGCGGCAGCGAGTCGCCCATGGGACCGCGAGCGCGATGGTTTCGTGCTTTCCGATGGCGCCGGCGTACTGGTGCTCGAGGAGTACGAGCATGCCAAGCAGCGTGGCGCGCCCATCTATGCCGAGCTGCTTGGCTTTGGCATGAGCGATGATGCCTACCACATGACCGCACCCAACGGCAGTGGGGCGGAAATGGCCATGCGCAACGCGGTCAAGGATGCGGCCATCGATGCCGCTCGACTCGACTATATCAACGCACACGGCACCTCCACCCAGGCAGGCGATGTCGCCGAAAGCCAGGCCGTGGAACGCGTCATGGGCGAGGCGGCCAATGCCGTGGCGGTCAGTTCCACGAAGTCGATGATCGGTCACCTGCTGGGGGCCGCCGGCGCCGTCGAGGCGATCTTCAGCATTCTCGCCATCCGCGATGGCGTCGTACCGCCCACCATCAATCTCGAGGCCCCCGATGAAGGGTGCACGCTGGACTACGTGCCCAATGAAGCGCGCGAGATGCCGGTAGCGTACAGTCTGTCGAATTCCTTCGGTTTCGGCGGTACCAATGGATCGTTGATCTTCGGCCGCGTTTAAGCGCCATGGCCGACGAGCCACTACCGTTCGACGATCGCGGTCTCGCTTATGGGGACGGTCTCTTCGAGACCGTCCTCGTGCGTGATGGCCATCCTTTGTTGTGGGACGCGCATCTCCAGCGCCTGGCACGTGGTGCCCAGCGGCTGGAAATTCCATTGCCGGATACACAGACCTTGGCGAGCCTGCCGGGGCAGGTGGGGGCCGGTTTGTTCGTGCTCAAGCTGCTCGTGACCCGTGGCAGCGGTGGGCGTGGTTATGCATCTCCCGCATCGCCCACACCGCGTCTGCGTTGGCGGTGTATGCCATTCACGCCGCAGTCTGCGTATTGGCGCGATGGGGTACGCGTGCGCCTGTGTCGGTTGCGTTTGGGACACCAGCCTTTATTGGCAGGCATCAAACACCTCAACCGCCTCGAAAACGTCATGGCGCGTCGTGAGTGGTGCGACGCCGACGTTGCCGAGGGCGTGCTGTGCGATCAGTACGATCGTCTCGTCGAGACGACCAGTATGAACCTGGTGTGGCAGCGCCATGGCGCGCTCGAAACGCCTGATCTGACGGCATGCGGTGTGGCAGGCACGTTGCTGGCGGCCTTGCGCCAGCGCTTGCCGATCCGCACGCGAGAGGTGGGGGTCGAGGCGTTGATGGAGGCGGACGCGGCGTGGGTCGTCAACTCGGTGCAGGGGGTGTGGCCCTTGAGACAACTGGACGATGCCGAGGGTGCCTGCCTGAGGCGTTGGACAATGCAGGATGCGCAACGGTATTTGCAACGCCATGCCCACCCAGTGCTGGGCTATCCCCATGACGTCTTCGATGAGGCGTGAGACAAGGTATCGATATGCGAGTGGTGAAGGTTCTCCTAGGGATTGCGATATTGGCTGGTGCGGTGCTGATGGGGGGCTATCAATATTGGCAATCCCGACTGGCGGCGCCGATAGCTCTGGACCAGACGACGGTCTATGAAGTGCCGGATGGTGCGGGATTCATGCGCATCATTCATGAACTCGAGGCACGCGGTATCATTGATGCCGTCTGGCCGTATCGTGTGCTGGCACAGCTCTCGCCCGACAAGGCCAACGAGCTGCATGCCGGGGAGTTCGAGCTCGACCCCGGCATGAGTGGCAACGCGATGCTGGCGCGACTGTCCAGCAATGACGTCGTGTCTTATCGCGTGACGATTCCCGAGGGCTGGACGTTTGCGGAAATGCGTCATCGTTTGAATGATGCGCCCAAGCTCAAGCATCGCACGCGGGGCATGACCGATGCACAAGTGATGGCGGCGCTGGGGCATGCGGGTGAGCATCCGGAGGGGCGCTTTTTTCCCGATACCTACCGTTACCACAAAGGGATGACGGATCTGTCGGTACTCGAGCGCGCCTATGAACGCATGGCCAAGACGCTGGAAAACGTCTGGGCGCAGCGTAGTGACGACTTGCCCATCGACAGCGCCTACGAAGCGCTCATTCTGGCCTCGTTGATCGAGAGTGAGACGGGCGTGCCGGAGGAACGGCGTCAGATCGCCGGCGTTTTCACGCGGCGTCTGGAGCGCGGCATGCGATTGCAGACCGATCCCACGGTGATTTATGGCATGGGAGAAGACTACGATGGCAACATCACGCGGGCCGATCTGCGGCGTGAAACCCCTTATAACACCTATGTGATCGACGGGCTGCCACCTACGCCGATTGCCATGCCGGGCATGGGAGCATTACGTGCTGCCGTGAATCCGGCCCCGGGAGATGCCTTGTATTTCGTGGCGCGTGGCGATGGATCGCATTACTTCTCGAGTACGTTGGCTGAACACAATGCGGCAGTACGCCGCTACATTCTCAATCGCTGAGCGGAGCAGGTCATCGCCATGACGCCGGGACGTTTCATCACCCTCGAGGGGGGCGAAGGGGTGGGGAAGTCCACCAACGTGGATTTCGTATGCGACTGGCTAAGCGCACGCGGTATCGATGTACTGCGCACCCGTGAGCCGGGCGGCACCCCGAGAGCCGAGGCGATCCGTGCGTTGCTGCTCGATCCCGCTCCGCAGGAACCGCTCGACGAGACGGCGGAATTGCTGTTGATGTTTGCCGCCCGAGCCCAGCACCTGGCGACCAAGATTCGCCCAGCGTTGGCGCGAGGCGTTTGGGTCGTGTGTGACCGTTTCACCGACGCGACTTTCGCCTATCAGGGCGGTGGACGAGGGCTCGATGAGACACGTATCGCGACACTCGAAGCCTTGGTGCAAGACGAGCTGCAACCCGACCTGACGTTATTGCTGGATATGCCGATCGAGGCTGCCCAGCGCCGTGTCGAACGGCGTGGCGTCGCGCGCGACCGTTTCGAACGCGAGCGGCAGGATTTTTTCACCGCCGTGCGTGAGTGCTATCTTTCCCGCGCCGCTCAGGCGCCGGCGCGATTCGCCGTGATCGACGCCGACCGCGAGCTGGACGCGGTACAGGCATCGATTGCCGACCATCTGGAAGCGAGGCGCGCATTATGGTCGTAACGCCAATGCCCTGGCAGCATGACTTGTGGCAGCGCCTGATTCGCCAACAGGACGCAGGTCAACTGGCGCATGCGCTCTTGATTTCGGGCCCGCATGGGGTCGGCAAGCACGACCTTGCCAATGCCTTGGTGGCGCGCACGCTTTGCCATGCACCGGGCGACGTGGCCTGTGGTGAGTGCCATGCCTGCCATATGCTGGCATCGGGATACCATCCCGATCTGCTGGATGTCGCCCCGGCGGAAAAACGCCGCCAGATACGCATCGATCCGATTCGGCAGGTCAATGCTTTCGTGTCGCAGACGGCGCAACAAGGCGGTTATCGCGTGATTCGTCTGCATCCTGCGGAAGCCATGAACGTGGCGGCTTCCAATGCCCTGCTCAAGAGTCTCGAGGAGCCGGGGGCGAAGACGCTGTTCGTGCTTCTGGCGGACATCCCCTCGCGCATGCTGCCGACCGTTCGTTCGCGTTGCCAGCAGTGGAGCCTGGGAGTGCCCGAGCCACACAGTGCCCTGGCGTGGCTGAGTGAGCATTTCGATGACGTCGAGCAGGCGCGTTTCTGGTTGCGCGTGGCCGGCGGTTTGCCCCAGTTCGCCGTCGAACTGGCCGCAGGACGTGGTTTGCGCCAGGAACTGAGTGAAGCGTTCGATGCGCTGGTGAGGGGCGCGGAGCCGGTCGCCGAGGCGGCGCGTCTCGACCCTCAGTCGTTGGACCGCGTGCTGTGGTACGGTATCGTCTGGCTCGAAGACCTGATCCGCCTGGGCGTTTCCGGCGAAGCGCAGTACGTGCGCAACCCGGACCTTCTGCCGCTGTATCGCCAGGCAGCCAAGAATGCACGGGTGCGCGATTGGTTTCGCCTGCTCGACTACGCGCGCGAGCAGCGCCGCTTGATCGCCGCTGGAGGCAACCCCAATGCACAGCTGGTGCTGGAAGCCTGGCTGGTGCGCTGGGCATCGCTGTTGCGCTCATGACGGCGCCTGCCGAGGTGGCATGAACACCGTGCATGACGTGAATCGTGCATACTGACCGAGGAGTCCCCGGCGTGGCGCAAAAAGCCTTATCCCTGACGTTCCACGATATACAGACCCTGCAGGCGGCCTACATGCCCTGGCTGGAACGGGGCGGTATCTTCGTTCCCACGCAGGAACGTTATGCACTCGGCGATGCGGTGTATCTACTGGTCACGTTACCCGAGGCAGACGAGCGTCTGCCGGTGTCGGGGACGGTTGCCTGGCTGTCGCCGCCAGGGGTCGGCGGACGCCGCGTGCCGGGGATCGGTGTGCATTTCGGTGACGTCGACCAGCGTGTGAGAGCGCTGATCGAAGCTCGACTCGAAGGCGTCACCGCCACGCGCCCCAGCTATACCCTTTGATATCATGGGCTGGGCTACAGCCTTTTCGACGCTTTAGGTACCGCATGTTCGTTGATTCTCACTGTCATCTCGATCTACTCGACCTCACCGCCCATGACGGCAAACTCGAGGGTGCCCTGGACGCTGCCCGCCAACGTGGCGTGCGTCACTTCCTAGCGATCGCCGTCACGCTTGAAGGCGTGCCCAATCTGGTCGACATCGCCCGTGCCCATGACGATGTATCGCTGTCTGCCGGCGTGCATCCGTTGCATCAGGTCGAGCACGAGCCCGACGTGCAGAGCATCGTCGACTGCGCTCAGCGCCACGACGCGGTGGCGATCGGCGAGACGGGGTTGGACTATCACTACGCTGAAGTGGCTCACGATGTGCAGCGTCAGCGTTTCGCTCACCATCTGCGCGCCGCGCGTGAACTCGAATTGCCGGTGATCGTGCACACGCGAGACGCCAGGCAAGACACCTTGGCGTTGATTCGTGAGCATACCGATCCTGCGGTGGGGGGCGTCTTGCATTGCTTCACCGAGGATCTCGACATGGCGCGGGAAGCTGTGAGGCTGGGGTTCTACATTTCACTGTCGGGTATCGTGACATTCCGTAACGCCACCGCGGTGCGCGAACTGGCGCGTCTGGTGCCCCTCGACCGGCTATTGATCGAGACGGATAGCCCTTATCTGGCGCCGGTGCCGCATCGTGGCAAGCCCAATGAGCCGCAGTGGGTCGTGGAAGTGGCGCAGTGCATCGCCGCCGAGCGGGGTATCAGCGTCGACGAAGTCGCGATGCAGACGAGCGCCAATTTTTACCGGCTGTTTCGTGCCGCGCTGCCCGAGGCGCCTGACGATGTGCGCGCGGCATTGGCACAGATGAGCGGTCAGTAACGCCCAGCAGCGAGGAGCGAACATGCCATTGGAGTCGTTGACGACGCATCTCGATGCATCACCCACGGCATCCTTGCCGCCGGTCGACACCTGGGACCCGCCTTTCTGCGGTGACATGGCGTTGACCATTGCCGCCGATGGTCGCTGGTGGCATGAGGGCACGCCGATTGGGCGCGCACGCTTGGTGCGCTTGTTGTCGCGTCTGTTGCGCCGGGAATCGGATGGCGAGCATTACCTGGTCACGCCGGTCGAAAAGCTGCGCATTCAGGTCGAGGACAGGGCGTTCTTGATCGCCGATGCCGAGTGTCGCGACGGGGTCTGGACGCTGACCACCCACCTCGGCGATAGCGTCGCCCTGGGCGCACAACGCCGCCTCGTGGTCAGTGCCATGCCGAGCGGCGCTCCGGTGCCCGAGGTCGCCATTCGCTTCGGATTGTCGGCACGGCTCAACCGCAACGTTTACTATCGCCTGATCGACATCGCCGAGATGCATGCGACATCCCAGGGCAGCGAACTCGGGATGTATAGTGACGGTGTCTGGCAGCCCCTCGGCTGGTTGCCCGAGGAGACGCCGTGAGCGGGGCGACGTCCGAACAGCGCGCCGTGATCGCGCATGCCGAGGGGCATGCGCGCGTGTCGGCGGTCGCCGGTGCCGGCAAGACCACCACGCTGGTGCAGCGTGTCTTGCACCTGCTGGCTCACCGTGTGCCACCACAGCGCATGCTGGTACTGATGTTCAATCGTGCCGCACGCGAGGACTTCACCCACAAGCTGTCTCACGAAGCGGCGGGGCAGCGCCTGCCCGACGTGCGAACCTTTCACTCGATCGGCCATCGCTTGACCCAGACCCTGACGCGCTGGGGGTATCTGTCATCGCGCCAGTTGATCGCCGCCGATTGGCAACGCGAGCGCCTGCTGCGTCAGGCGGTGCAAAGAAGCCTGGAACACGCCGACGACAGTCAGCGCCACGCCGCACTGGAGCCTGACCGTCTCGACGCCTTGGCGCAGTTCTGCGAGCTGGTCAAGGCGGAGATGTGCGCCCCGGAGCTGCTCCACGAGCACCTGGATTTCGGCGATGCTACCCAGCATTTCTGCGAAGCGTATGCGAACTTCGAGGCCTTGCTCGAAGAGCATGCCTTGATGACCTATGCCGACCTGCTCTATCGGCCGTTGCGTTGTCTCGAAGCGACTCCCGAAGCGCGTTCGCGGGTACAGGGCTTCCTCGATCATGTGATCGTCGATGAGTACCAGGACATCAACGAGGTGCAGCAGCGCCTGCTGGCCATTCTCGCAGGTGAGAGTGCGCAGGTGATGGCGGTGGGCGATGCCAATCAGTGCATCTACGAGTGGCGCGGGGCGCGCCCCGATGCCATGTTCGAACGCTTCACCGCCTTGTTCGGCGCGGCTCACGACTACCCGTTGTCGTACACCTTCCGGCACGGTCATGTGCTGGCGCTGGCGGCCAACCATGCGATTCGCGCCAACCGGCGGCGTCCCGATCAATTATGCCTGGCCGCGCCCGGCACGCCGGTGACCCGTGCCGACGTGGCGGTGGGCAGCAGTGCGTTGCTCGATGCCCTCCATCAATGGCGTGGCGATGGGCGTGCCTTGGGTGAAGCCTGCGTGCTGGTGCGCAGTTGGGCACTGTCCGTCTCCGTGCAGCTGCAGCTGTTGCGCGCCGGCATTCCGTTCCGGCTCGCGCGCGAGGATCGTTTCGTGTTTCGCCTGCCGCTGGTACAGGCGCTGGCGGGGTATCTGGCCCTGGCGCGTGACGGGCGCCGTCTGCAGGATCCCGAGCAGCTCAATCTGCTGTTGTCGCAGCCGACGGTCTTCGTGCCCCGCGAGACACTGACCGCCTTGGCGCACCAATTGGCCCAGACTCAGCAATGGCCTGAGCGGCACGACCCTTTGTTGAATGCATTGAAGCCCCTTCAGCGGCGTAACCTCAAGCGTCGCTGGCAGTTGTTATGCGAACTGCCGCGCATGGCGAATTGGTCGCCGGATAAATTGCTCGAGCATGTCGTCGAGGCCACCGAGGCGGACAAGGCCCTCAAACGCGCCGCGTCGAGGCGCGCCAAGGCCGAGGACGACGTGCGCCTGCTCGATGTGTTGATCGAACAGGCCGGTGAACTGGCCAATGACCCCGACGGCTTCATCGAGCTGCTCAGTCAACCGGTAGAGGCGCGCGAGGATGGCGTCTTGGTGACAACGGTGCATGGCGCCAAGGGGCTCGAATGGCCGATGGTCGCGCTGTGGGGCGTCAACGAGGAAGATTTTCCGCATTACACCCGTGAAACGCCCCTGGATGCGGAACGCCTCGAGGAGGAGCGTCGTCTCTACTATGTGGCGATCACGCGGGCGCGTGAGCGCTTGCTGGTTCTGCATGATGGCGGCGATCACCGCCCCAGCCGCTTCCTCGACGAGACCGCCTGGGACGACTGTCATCGCGCGGCCGCCGCACTCGGCGGGACACCGCCCGACACCCTGGCGGTGCGCGCCCCGGAAGTGGTCGGGCGTTATCTCGAACGTTGCGGGGTGCATCTAGCCGTCACCCGTACGTCTGAAGCGTCCTCTGAATCGGCACCGGCGACATGGTCGGTAGGGCAGTGGGTACGACATGACGTCTTCGGCGATGGCGAGATCGTGGTACTGGAGGGCGATCCCGCCAATCCGGTCATCGAGGTGCGCTTCAACCAGGCGGGACGCCGGCGCTTGATCGCCGCGCGTGCCCCATTGGAATGTGTCGCGGATCGGGCGTTGCCGAGCTGAGGCGGCCGCTCAGATGCCCCGCTGGTGGGCCAGGACATCGTGCGCATGGCTACATGTTGGGATAGTTGGGACCGCCGCCGCCTTCCGGCGCCACCCAGGTGATGTTCTGGGACGGATCCTTGATGTCACAGGTTTTGCAGTGCACGCAGTTCTGGAAGTTGATCTGGAACTTGGGTTCGCCGTCTTCCTCGACGATTTCGTATACCCCCGCCGGGCAATAGCGCTGTGCGGGCTCGGCGTATTCCGGCAAGTTGACGCGCACCGGCATCCCGGGATCGGTGAGCCGCAAGTGACAGGGTTGATCCTCTTCATGGTTGGTGTTGGAGAGAAAGACCGACGAGGGCTTGTCGAACGAGAGCTTGCCATCCGGCTTGGGATAGTCGATGGGCGTCACCTCGCTGGCAGGGCGCATGCGCGCATGGTCGGGCGTGGTGTCGTGTACGGTGGGCAGCTTGCCGCCCAGGAGCTGATCCATAAAGTTGTAGGCGCCGCCCTTGACGGTGCCGTACTTATGAATCGCGGGGCCGAAGCTGCGGCTTTCGGTCAACTCCGCCCAGGCCCAGCTGTCTTGCCATTTGGAGGTGAACGCGGTCAGTTCGGTGCCGCCTTCATCACCGCCCACGAAGGCCTCGAAAACGGCTTCGGCGGCGACCAGGCCGGATTTCATCGCCATGTGGATGCCCTTGATCTTGGCGAAGTTGAGCGTGCCGGCATCGCAGCCGATCAACAGACCGCCGGGGAAGGTCATCTTGGGGAGGCTATTGGCGCCGCCCTTGGCGATGGCGCGCGCCCCATAGGAAACGCGGGAGCCGCCTTCCAGGTGTGGCTTGAGCACCGGGTGGTGCTTCATGCGCTGGAATTCATCGAAGGGCGAGAGATAGGGATTGTCGTAGGAAAGATCGACGATCAACCCCACCACGACCTGCTGGTTGTCGGCGTGGTAGAGAAACCAGCCGCCATGCGTGTCATTGGGCAGTGGCCAGCCCGAGCCATGCAACACGCGTCCCGGCTGGTGTTGATCGGCGGGCACGTCCCAGAGTTCCTTGAAACCCAGGGCATAATGCTGGGGATCACGGCCCTCGTCGAGGTTGAAGCGCTCGATCAGGCGCTTGCCGATATGCCCGCGTGCGCCTTCGGCGAACAGTGTGTACTTGGCGCGCAGCTCCATGCCCGGCATATGGCCGGGTTTTTCGCTGCCATCGGCGGCCACGCCCATGTCGCCGACGAGGATGCCGCGTACCGTGCCATCTTCGTCGTGCAGGCTTTCCTGGGCGGCGAAGCCGGGGAAGATTTCCACGCCGAGTTCTTCGGCCTGCTCGGCCAGCCAGCGACACAGGTTGCCGGCGCTGACGACGTAATTGTCATGCGCGCCGCCGGTGTTGTGCATGCTCTTGGGCACCAGCGCATTGGGTAGTTTCTGGGCGTTGTCCGGGTCCTTGAGCAGGTAGATATCGTCGCTGACAACGGGGGTGGTCAGCGGCGCGCCGCGCGTTTCCCAGTCGGGAAAGAGTTCGCGAAGGGCGCGTGTCTCGAGCACGGCGCCTGACAGAATATGCGCGCCCACTTCGGAGCCTTTTTCGACCACGCAGACGCTGAGTTCACGCGCTGCTTCGTGGGCCTGTTGCATCAGGCGACAGGCCGCCGAGAGCCCGGATGGGCCGGCGCCGACGATGACGACGTCGAAATCCATGTATTCGCGTTCCACGGCTTGATCTCCTCCATCTTCGCGTTGGGCGGTCGGACGCGCCCGCGCATGCACGGCGTCTTTTCGGGCAGCGATGCATGGACAAGTCGCGTTTTTCTTGATTGTATTTTAAACGATCGTTTGATTCCACTCGAGGTGGTCGGCCGGCATGATGTCATTTTCCAGCGAGTTTGTCGTCCAACGCGGCCATGACGGCGCCTCAGGGTTTGACCAGGTTGGACGCGATCACGCAATATTATGCAGGGTCGCCGAGTGTTTAACGGGCGACCATTTTCGGGACACGCCCCCTATCAAACGCTTGAATGAATTTATTCTAAGGGCATGCCTGCCGGTTCTAACCAAGCGAGGACACCATGAAAGTACTCGTCGCGGTCAAACGCGTCATCGATTATAACGTCAAGATTCGGGTCAAGCCGGATCATTCCGACGTCGATCTCACCAACGTCAAGATGGCCATGAATCCATTCTGCGAGATCGCCGTGGAAGAAGCGGTGCGCCTCAAGGAAAGGGGAGTGGCCAGCGAGGTGGTCGCCGTGACCATCGGGCCCAAGGCCGCGCAGGAGCAACTGCGTACCGCGTTGGCATTGGGTGCCGATCGCGCGATTCACGTCGAGACCGACGACAAGGTCGAGTCGCTGACCGCCGCGAAGCTGCTCAAGCGGGTCGTCGACGACGAACAGCCGGGCTTGACGATTCTCGGCAAGCAGTCCATCGACACCGACAACAACCAGACCGGGCAGATGCTGGCCGCGCTGGCAGGCATGGGGCAGGGCACGTTCGCCTCGGAAGTACAGGTCGAGGGCGATCGGGTCCAGGTGACCCGCGAGATCGACGGTGGCCTGCAGACCGTCTCGCTCAAGCTGCCGGCGGTGATCACCACCGACCTGCGCCTCAACGAGCCACGTTATGCCAAGCTGCCCGACATCATGAAGGCCAAGAAGAAGCCCATCGACGTCAAGCACCCCGACGATCTGGGCGTCGCCGTGGCATCCAGCCTGAGCGTGCTCAAGGTGGAATCGCCGGCGGAACGCCAGGGCGGCACCAAGGTCGCCTCCGTGGATGAACTCGTCGACAAACTCAAGAACGAAGCCAAGGTGATCGCATGAGCATTCTGGTTATCGCCGAACATCACAACGGCCAATTGGCCGGCAGCACTGCGCATGTCGTCGCCGCGGCCCAGGCCATCGGCGGGGACATCGATATCCTGGTGGCGGGCGAGAACGTCTCGGGCGTTGCCGAATCGGCCGCCAAGCTGGCCGGTGTCGGCAAGATAAAAGTGGCTGACGACAGCGTTTACGCCCACCAGCTGGCGGAGCCGACGGCGGAGCTCATCGCCGGACTCGCCGACGACTACAGCCATGTGCTGGCCGCTGCCTCCACCCAAGGCAAGAACGTGATGCCGCGTGTCGCCGCCCTCAAGGACGTGGCGGCACTCTCGGAGGTGATCGGCGTGGAAAGCCCGGACACCTTCCTGCGGCCCATCTACGCGGGCAACGCGATCGCCACCGTGCAGTCCAGCGATGCCCTCAAGGTACTCACCGTGCGCACCACGGCCTTCGATGCCGTCGAGGCCACCGGCAGCGCCGGGGTCGAGGCGATCGACGCCACGGTCGATAATACGCTTTCGCAGTTCGTCGACGAGGAACTGGCGAGTAGCGATCGTCCTGAACTGGGCAGTGCGCGTGTGGTCGTCTCCGGGGGACGCGGCATGGGCAATGGCGAGAACTTCAAGTTGCTCGACGGCATCGCCGACAAGCTGGGCGCGGCGATTGGTGCGTCGCGGGCCGCCGTGGACGCCGGCTTCGTGCCCAATGACATGCAGGTCGGCCAGACCGGCAAGATCGTCGCGCCGGAGCTCTACATCGCCGTGGGCATCAGTGGTGCCATCCAGCATCTGGCGGGGATGAAAGATGCCAAGGTCATCGTGGCGATCAACAAGGACGAGGAAGCACCGATCTTCCAGGTGGCCGACTACGGCCTGGTGGGTGATCTGTTCGAAGTGCTCCCTGAACTCGAGTCCAAGTTGTAAGTCCAACTCACTCGTGCAGCCTGCCGATTGGCATTGGCGCACGAGGGAGTGTCAAACCGGCCCACGCGGCCGGTTTTTCTTTCTCGGTGCCGATGATTGATAATTGTTCTTGTTTGTATTAGCGTGCTTGCTGTTCTTTTGTCGGCGTCGATCAGCGGCCGGCACGACCAAGATACGGGAGAAAGCGTGGTGCCAAACGACACGCAAAGTCGCACACGGCCATGCCGGCGTGCGGTATGCGCCGGAATAGCGTTATGGATGGGGGTTTCCGCGACGGGCTGGGCACAGCAAACGTCGTTGCGTGACGCCACTGCACAGGCGCAGCAAGAGCAGGCGGCATTGCAGGAAAAGATCGACGCGGCTGACGACGCGACGCGTGAATTGCTCACGCGCTTGCGCGATGCCAGCCGCGAAGCCGCGCGGCTCGAGCGTTACAACGATGAGCTGGCGCGCCGCAACAAGGCGCAGCAGGCATTGATCGAGAAGCGCCGTGCTGCCATCGAGCAGCTTTCGGTGACGCGCGAGGCCTTGCCCGGACAGTTGCGTGACATGGTGTCGCAATTGCGCACCCTGATAAAAGCCGATTTGCCCTTCCTGCGTGAAGAACGCTTGGCACGTGTCGACAGCCTCGATGCGATGCTCGACGACAGTGAGATGAGCGCCGCCGACAAGCTCGATCGTGTCCTGTCCGCATGGCGCACCGAGCTCGATTATGGGCGCGAGATGGATACCTGGCAGGGCCGGCTGGTCGGCGATGACGCGCGTCAAGTCGACTATCTCCGAGTAGGGCGCATCGGGTTTTATTACGTGACGCCGAACGGCCGTGAGGGGGGTGTCTGGCGTGCCGAGACCCAAAAATGGCAGCCCCTCGAAGGCGATGCGCTCGATGAGCTGCGCAAGGGAATGCGGATTGCGCGCGATCAGCGTGCACCGGCATTGCTGGATCTGCCGGTCTCGGTAACGGTCGAGACGCCAGCGGGCGATGACACGAATGCTTCAGCCGAGGACAAGGAGTCGTGATGAGTTCATGGAAGTCTCTGCGGTCCCGCGTATTGGTCCCGGTGCTGGTATTGATCATGGCTCTGCCGGGCGTCGTGTCAGTGGCGTCGGCCCAGGAGGGCGATTCGGTCGCCTCGATGAGCCAACTGTTGCAGCGTCTGCGCACGGACAGTGCGGCCGCCGAGGCCCGTGACAGACAGCGCTTGAGCGAGTTGCTGGATGATCGCGAGGCGCTGCGCAAGGCTGTCAAAGAGGCGGAAACGTCGCTGGCCGCGGCACGCCAGCGCCGTGATCAATTGGAGGCAACCCAAAAGCGCCAGCGCCAGGCGCTCGCCGAGATCAACCAGCGCCGTCGTTCTGAAGTGGGCGATCTCGGCGGCGTCTTCAAGGTGGTACAGCGTCATATTGGCGAGCTACGGGATGCGCTGGGCGGTGGTTGGTTGACTGTCGGAACACGCACGACGCTACCCGAGCGGCTCGACGACAACGCCGTTATCGACACGCAGACATTGCAGAATCTGGGGCAAACGTATGCCGCGCTGACGGCGGAGACGGGGCGTGGCGTGCGTTTCGAGGCGCCTATCGCCGCCCCTTCGGGCAACGTCGAGCAGCGAGAGGCAATACGCCTGGGCGATTTTCTCGCCTTCAGCAACGGCAGGCTGCTTACTCATGACACCGACAGCGGGGCGAATGAGACAGGGCTGCGCATGGTGGCGCACACCCCTGAACATGCGCGTGAAGCATTGCGAGCCTTTCAGCAAGGCGAAGGAAGGCGTGTGGTCTTTGACCCCACTCAAGGCGATGTGCTCAGTGCCCTGGCGCAACAGCCGTCGCTGTGGGAGCGTTTCCAGCAAGGCGGATCGGTGGGGTATGTCATTGTCGTGCTGGGTATCGCGGGCTTGCTGGTCGCGCTGGCGCAGTACGCGTACCTGCTGGTCATCAGTTGGCGCATACGTCGCCAGCTCCGCACCCCCGAAACCTTGAGCAGCCATAATCCGCTAGGGCGGGTACTCGGTCGCTTCGCGGCTCTGGGCCACGATCATGCACCTGAAGCGCTGGAGGCACGCCTCGATGAAGCGCTGTTGGCGGAAAAGCCGCGTCTCGAACGCGGCCAACCCCTGGTCAAGCTCATGGCGGCCGTCGCGCCCCTGCTCGGGTTGCTGGGCACCGTGACCGGCATGATTGGCACCTTCCAGTCGATCACCGTGTTCGGTACCGGCGATCCGCAACTCATGGCAGGCGGGATCAGCCAGGCGTTGGTGACCACCGTGCTGGGCTTGATCGTTGCCGTGCCGCTTCTGTTCGTGCATACCGCCTTGAGCAGTCGTAGTCGCGAATTGCTCGGTACGCTCGAGGGCCGGGCGAGTGCCGTGCTGGCCGAACATCTCGAGGCAACACACGGCGATACGGGGACGCAGGCCCATGCTCACGCTCGCTGAGCCCATCGTCTGGCTGGTCGATGCCGGCGGCCCGGTGCTGGTGGTCATCGCCTTGGTCGCCATGGCGCTTTTCGCCATGGGGCTGGAGCGTGGTCTGTACTGGCAGTTCGTTCATCGGCGCCGTCGCCGCGCCCTGGTGGCGCGCTGGGTTGCGCGCCGTGACCACGTGAGCTGGAGTGCGTTGACATTGCGCGAGGTCTGGACCTCGGAGCTCATCGGTCAACTGCGGCGTCCCTTGCCCTGGCTCAAGCTGCTGGTGGGGCTGTGTCCGTTATTGGGCTTGCTGGGCACGGTCACCGGGATGATCCAGGTATTCGACAGCCTGTCCTTGACCGACACCAATCAGGCGCGGGCCATGGCCGATGGCGTGGCACGGGCCACCTTGCCGACCTTGACCGGGATGGCGGTGGCCGTGGTGGGGCTGCTGTTCACCACGCGACTCGAACATGTAATCCGGCGCGAGGATCAGCGGCTTCATGACCGCATGGCCCGTGCCGTGGAGGATGCCAATGCGTAGGCGTCGACTACAGGACGTCAATGACGACGCCCAGGAAATCAACCTCACGCCGATGCTCGACGTGGTCTTCATCATGTTGATCTTCTTCATCGTGACCACCAGCTTCATCAAGGAAAGCGGCGTGGAAATAGAGCGTCCCGAGTCGTCCTCGGCGACGGCGCGTCCCGATGCTCAAGTCATGGTGGCGATTACCGCGGAGAATGCCGTTTGGGTCGATGGACAGCCGGTGGATGCGCATCGCGTGGGCAATGAAGTGGCCAGCTTGGTGAGCGATGAAGGCGGGGTCGTGATTCAGGCCGACCGTCAATCGACGACGGGGCTGCTCATCAAGGTCATGGATGCCATTCGTGATGCCGGCGTTGACAACGTCGCCGTGGCGGCGAATCGAGGCACGGACGGATGAGGGCGATGGCAGGCGCCGTAGGCGGCATCTTGATGGCGCTCGGGCTGTTTTATCTGCTTGCTCTACTGGTGGCGCCGCCCGACGATGCCCGCACGCCGGTCGAACAGCCGATGTCGATATCGCGCGTTCAGGCGCCTGCGGTTCAGCAGGCGTCGGCGCCGGATGCGGCGGCACCGCGGGCGCCGACGCCACCGGCACAGGCACCGCCGCCGCCGCCCCCTGCTCCGGTGCCTGCGCCTGAGTCCGATAGTTCGCTGACGTTACCCGAGCCGGACGCCCCGACACCACCCAAGCCTGAGGTGTCGCAGGTGCCGCTGCCCGACCTCGAAGAGGTCGAGCCCGAGCCGGAACCAGAGCCGCAGCCGAAACCTGAGCCGCAGCCGGAGCCTGCAACGGCGTCGTCATCTACCGAGTTGGCGTCGTCAGGTACAAGTGGCGAGGCCGACACGCAAACCGACACGGCGGCCAGCGGTAAAGCCCGTCAACAGAGCGCTGACGCCGTGGGATCGCCGCAGCCGACCCGGCGCGTACCGCCGGAGTACCCGTCGCGGGCCCAGCGGCGAGGTATCGAAGGGTTCGTGGAGGTGAGGTTCACGATCATGCCCAACGGCCAAGTGGATGCCGACTCCATTCGTGTCACCAAGGCAGAGCCGCGCCATGTGTTCGAACGCGCGGCGCTCAGGGCGATCGCCGATTGGCAGTTTCCCCGTGGCAATGCGCCTCGGGAAGCGCGTCAACGTCTAGAATTTCGCCTCAAGAGGTAGTACATGCGGTGGTCTCATTGGAGCTGTAGCGTTTTTCTGAGTTTATGCCTGGGGCTGTCGAGCGGTCACGCAATGGCGGCGGGACCTGCGTTGTCACCGGGGATGGTGCAAGCGCTGGAGTCGCTGCAGCAGCGTATGCAAGAGGGTGCCAGTCAAGACGACATCGCGCGTGCCAAGGCGGCGGCTCGCCGCTTGCAGGGGGGTAATGCCGCGGACCGCTGGGCACGGGCATTGTTCCTGCAATTGGCCGCTACCGGTGAAGCGCAACGAGGACGCAATGCGGCGGCGGCGGATCTGTATTATCAAGCGCGACGCATTGACGGCGTGGGAAGCGATTCGCGACGGCGTTGGCTCAATCAGGAGGCGCGTTTGAGGCTGCGCGCGGGGCAGATCGCGCAAGGCGCCGAACTGCTGGGCGCCTGGATCGATCGCTATGGCGGTGATAGCGACGACCTGTGGCTGATGGCGCAAGCGCAAGCCTCGTTGCGTCATTGGTCGCAAGCCGCCGACTGGGTCGATCGCGCGCGCCGCGCCGGGGGGCTGAATGCCGACAGGCGTCGCTTGGCGGCGAGCGTGTACCAGCACGCCGAACGTTACGACGCGGCGCTGGCGTTACTCGACGCCCAACTCGAAGGCGACAGCGACGATCCCCAGGCGTGGCGGCGTGCTGCAGCCCTGGCGCAGCGCATGCAGCAGCCCGGATTGGCGGCGGCATTGTGGGAAGCCGGCTGGCGGCGGGGTGTGCTCGAAGGTGAGGACGCTCTCGAGCGCCTCATTCGGCTGCATTTGGCCGGGGGGACGCCGGCACGGGCCGCCGAGTATCTGGAGAGGGCGTTGGCGGACGGCAGCTTGCCGCGTGATAGCCAGCACCAGCGTTTGCTCGCCGAGGCCTGGACGGCAGCGCGTGCGCATCGCAAGGCGTTGTCGGCGTGGCGCACCCTGGCCGAGGACACCCAAGCCGCCGAAGACTGGCGGCAACTCGGTGAGCTGGCCTATGGCTGGGGCGAATGGTCGACGGCGATAGAGGCGCTGCATCGGGCGCGTGAACAAGGCGCCGATGCTGCGCGCACCTGGCTGCTGGAGGGGGTGTCACAACTCGAGCTGTCGAACGAACAAGCGGCCCGTGAAGCATTCGAAGCGGCGCGCGATGCCGGCGCATCGCAGGCCAAGGCCTGGCTGGCATCGCTTGGCAACGCCAATGGGCTAAAAGAAGCCCCCGAGGCCGACGCATCGTCGCATGCCACCACCCCCCCAGGCGTCGCCCGGTAAGCAATGATGCATGCAACGCCCGGCTTGCGCGTGCCCCTCACGCATTTCACGGGCGTCGAGACGGATTACAATGCGAGTTGTGCCCAGACCGGCGCATGGTCCGAAGGACGCTGAATGCCGCGTAGCTCGTAATCGATGCCGGCGTCTTCCACCCGCTCGCTCAGCGTGGGTGTGACCATGATGTAGTCGATTCGCAAGCCGCGCTTGGGCTCGCGCTCGAAGCCTCGCGAACGATAATCGAACCAGCTGAAGCGGTCATCGACCTCGGGGTAGCGCAGGCGGTAGCAATCGCTCAGGCCCCAATCGGCGAGCCGTGTGAGCCATTCGCGTTCGACGGGCTGGAAGCTGGTCTTGCCCTCGCGCAGCCAGCGCTTGCGATTGGCCTCGCCGATACCGATGTCGATGTCGGCGGGAGAGATATTGAAGTCGCCCATCACCGCGAGCCGTTCGCTGGGCGTATGGCGCGCTTGCAGCAATGCCGTGAGCCGGGCATAGAAATCGCGCTTGTTGGGAAACTTGGTGGGGTGTTCGATGTTTTCACCCTGCGGGAAATAACCGTTGTAGACGGTCATGACGTCGCCGTCGTCGCAGCGTAAGCGAGCACCAATCAGGCGCCGCTGGGCGTCTTCGCCATCGTCAGGCAGGCCGTAATACACTGCCTCGGGCGCCTGTCGGCTGAGAAGGGCGACGCCGTAATGACCTTTCTGCCCGTGAAAGGCCACATGGTAGCCGAGTGCCTCGACGGCCTCGCGCGGGAACTCGCTGTCCTGCACCTTGGTTTCCTGGAGGCCGATGATATCGGGGCGGTGCGCCGCGATGAGTGCCTCCAGTTGATGCAGCCGGGCGCGGATGCCATTGATGTTGAAGGAGACCATGCGCATCAGTGGTCACCTCGCGAATCGTCCGGCGTCGACGCACCGTGTACGTCGAGGGTCGGGGCCTGTTGCTGGCGCGCCAGACGTCGCGCGGCTTGCAGCTTGCGCTGCTGGCGTTTCTTCTGCACGTAGCGCGGCGACGAGTTGACCTGATCGGGGTTGTCGTGGCGCCATTTGCGAAAGTCCTTGCGGCGCCCGGTGCGAATCGTCACCTTGCTGGCGATCGAGCGCGTTTTCTTGCGGCGTGTCATATCGTGATCCTAGTGTCGTAGTGACTTGACGCCCATTCTACCAGCCGCGTTGTCGGGCGACACCCGTGACTGAGCGCGATGCCCGCGCGATGCTCGGCAATCACTGATACAATGGCGGCTTGCGTCGTGATCCAGCTTGGCTGTCGCGATGGCCGTGGCGCGCTGCGGAAAGGCAGGCAAGCGCGCTGGATTCATGCATTTGCATACGAATATTGGACAGACATAGAAGCCTATGAGTGAGTCGGAAAAAACTTCAGCACCGGCCCAGAACCGTAAGCCCAAGCGGCGTCGTCGCAAGCCGCGTCGCTCGCAGTCTCAGTGGGACATCAAGCAGTTCCAGGTGACACCGGTCGCGGGTAAGTGGCGCTTTCACGATTTCGATCTTCCTGTGCCGCTGATGCGTGCGATTCATGCCTTGGGGTTTGAGTACTGTACGCCGATTCAGGCCGAGGCGCTGACGCATACATTGCTCGGCGGCGATGTGGTCGGCAAGGCACAGACGGGGACCGGCAAGACCGCTGCGTTTCTAATCTCGATTCTGGCGTACTTCCTGGAAGAAAAGGCCCCCGACGGTCAGAAGCCTGGCGCGCCGCGTGCGTTGATCGTCGCACCGACGCGCGAGTTGGCATTGCAGATCGAAAAGGATGCCAAGGCATTGGCGCGCTTCACGTCACTCAACGTGGCCAGCGTCGTCGGCGGCATGGACTATCAGAAGCAGCGCGAGCAGCTGTCGCGCAAGCTCGATGTGCTGGTGGCGACCCCCGGGCGTCTGCTCGACTTCCACGAGAAACGTGATGTCGATCTGACGCAAACCGAGGTGCTGGTCCTCGACGAGGCGGATCGCATGCTGTCGATGGGCTTCATTCCGGATGTCAAGCGCATCATTCGGCATACGCCCAAGGCCGAGGAGCGCCAGACCTTTCTGTTCTCGGCCACGTTCAGCCCGGATATTCTCAACCTCGCTGGCCAGTGGACGCATAACGCCACTCACGTGGAGATCGAGGCCAGTCTCGAGAATGCCGCCAACATCGACCAGCGCGTTTATCTGGTCGGCGACAGCGACAAACAGCGCCTGCTGATCAACCTGCTGAACCAGGCAAGCATGGAACGCGTGATCGTGTTCGGCAATCGCCGTGACCTGGTGCGCAATCTCGATGAGAGCCTGCGTAACGCGGGGATCAACGTGGCGATGTTGTCTGGCGACGTGCCGCAAAGTGCGCGTATCAAGACCCTCGATCGTTTCCGAGACGGCGAGGTGGATGTGCTGGTAGCCACCGATGTGGCCGGGCGCGGCATTCATATCGATGATGTCAGTCATGTGGTGAATTACACCTTGCCGGAAGATCCCGAGGACTACGTGCACCGTATTGGCCGCACGGGGCGTGCCGGTGCCGAGGGCGTGTCGATCAGTTTCGTCGGTGAGGAAGATGCCTTCGCATTGCCAGGGATCGAATCCTACATCGGCGACAAGCTGCCTTGTCAGCATCCTCCCGAAGGGCTGCTTTGAAGGTTGAAGAGCGGCGCTGCGCGCCTGAAAGCTGGAACAGCGGCTACGCCGCTTTAAGAAAGACTGCCCGGGCCGCGCTGGCCCCTTGGTGAGCGGCGACGGGGACAGGCCAGAGCGGAGGTCCGATTCCAGGGAAGGAATCGGTAGCGCCCAGGGAAGGGGGTGCAGCACCACCGTGTCGGCCTGTCGCCGGACATGCCACGCTCCTCTATGGATGCATCATGCTTGACGAGGTCCTGAAGGACGAGATACAGACCGCCTACCGGCGGGTGCTCGATGGGCTCGAGCTGACCCCGCGCTACGGGCAGCGCCTGATGATCGCCGAGATCGCACGGACCCTGGGCGGCATCGAGTCGGATGAGGCCGGACGTCGGCTGTCCAACGAGCATGTCTGTGTGCTTGAAGCGGGCACGGGGACCGGCAAGACGCTGGCCTATCTGCTTGCCGCGTTGCCCATCGCCAAGGCGCGGGGCAAGCGTTTGGTGATTTCCACCGCCACGGTGGCCCTGCAGGAGCAGGTGCTGCATCACGACCTGCCGGCCCTCAAGGCGCATAGCGGCCTCGATTTCGAATACGCGCTGGCCAAGGGGCGGGGGCGCTACCTGTGTGTGGCGCGACTCGATCAGGCGCTGGAAGGTGGGGAGGACAACCCCACGCTGTCGCTTTTCGAGGAAGCGATGTCCTCCCGCGACGGCGATGATTTCCAGGCCCTGGCACAGGAAATGGCCGAGGCTTATTCGGCGGGGCGCTGGGAAGGCGATCGCGATAGCTGGCCGACGGGCATCGACGATGCCGACTGGCGTCGTCTGACCATCGACCATCGCCAGTGCACCAATCGACGCTGCGGCCACTTCGGGGCCTGTGCTTTCTTCCGTGCCCGTCGCGGGCTCGATCAGGCCGACATCATCGTCGCCAACCATGACCTGGTGCTGGCGGATCTCTCCCTGGGGGGCGGGCTGGTATTGCCGTCGCCCAAGGACTGCATCTACGTCTTCGACGAAGGACACCACCTGCCCGACAAGGCCCTGGATCACTTCTACCACCGGCTGCCGGTCAACGGCACATTGCGTTGGTTGCGCACGCTGAAGAAGTCGTTGACCGAACTCAATACCGCGCTGGCCGTGCAGCCGACCCTGGCGCGTCTGTTGGCGAGCCTGCCGGAGGCGATCGCGGCCCTGGAGCCGCGCCTGGGTGAGGCCTTCGCCATGGGCCATCGCCTCGCCGAGCGCGAGGAAGGGCTGCCCGACGACGCCACCGATGCCGTGCATCATCGCTTTCCAATGGGCCGTGTGCCGGAGGCGTTGAGCGAGCAGGCCCAGTCGATGGTGACGGCGTTCGCCGAACTGTCGCGCACGCTCGAAAGCATGGCGGATATCCTGCGCGAGAGCCTCGACCCCGAAAAAGCCACCGGCTTGCCGCGCGAGCAGGCCGAATCCTGGCTGCCATTGATCGCCTTGCTGCATGGCCGAGCCCTGGAGGCACATGCCTTGTGGCAGGCATTGGCGACGCCGGACCCCGAGGATGGCGTGCCACAGGCGCGCTGGTTGACCTTCGAGCGTGTCGCCGGCGAGGCCGAGTTGACGTTTTCTGCCAGCCCTGTCTCGGCCGCCGAGACTCTGGCACGTCATTTGTGGGGCACCTGTCACGGGGCCGTGGTGACCTCGGCGACGCTGACTGCGCTCAACCGTTTCGAGCGTCTTCAGGAGCGCGCCGGCCTTGCCAATCGCTATCGCTATCAACGCTTGCCGAGTCCCTTCGACTATTCCCGCGCGGTGCTCAGCGTGCCGCCGGAGGCCGTCGACCCCAGCAACCGCGAGGCTCACGAGCGGGCGCTGATCGACTTCACCCAGGCGCTCGGCGAACGCGAAGCGGTGCTCATGCTGTTTTCGTCGCGCAAGCAGCTGCGCGCGGTGCTGGAGGCGTTGCCACAAGCGGTACGCGAGCGGGTCGTGGCCCAGAACCATCTGCCCAAGCGCGAGTTGCTCCAGCGCCATCGGGCACGCGTCGATGCCGGGGAGGGCAGTATCATCTTCGGGTTGGCCAGTTTCGCCGAAGGCGTCGACTTGCCGGGCGAATATCTTACCCATGTGGTGATTACCCGATTACCGTTCTCGGTGCCCGACGATCCAGTAGGGGCGACCCTGGCGGAGTGGATCGAGCGTCGAGGCGGCAATCCGTTCATGCGCATCTCGGTGCCGGATGCCTCGATTCGCCTGGTCCAGGCCTGCGGTAGATTGATCCGCAAGGAGGCCGATCAGGGGCGGATCACACTGCTCGATCGGCGTGTACTGACGCGGCGTTATGGCAGGGCGCTGCTCGACTCCTTGCCGCCTTTCCGGCGTGAAATCGACGGCGTGATGCAGTAAGAGGCGAGGCACTCACTCGGTAGTCGACGGGCCGACCCCGCGCCAGGCGGGGTCGGGAACACGGAAGGTCATGCGCCGCGTTGGCGCGTGGCCAAGGCCGGCTTCAACTTCTCGTTCATTTCGTGCATGGCCGTTTCAGTCGTCGGCCAGTCAATGCAGGCGTCGGTGATCGACACGCCATACTGCAGCTGCGAGCGATCTTCGGGGATCTTCTGGTTGCCCCAGCCGATATGTGACTCGATCATCAGTCCCATGATCGAGGTGTTGCCCTCGAGGATCTGGTTGGCGATGTTCTCCATCACCAAGGGCTGCAGCGAGGGGTCCTTGTTGGAGTTGGCGTGGGAGCAGTCGACCATGATGTTGGGCGTGACGCCGGCCGCGCGCAGCTCTTTTTCGGCGAGCGTCACGCTGACACTGTCATAATTGGGCTTGCCGTTGCCGCCGCGCAGTACGACATGACCGTAGGGATTGCCGCGTGTGCGGATGACGGCCACCTGGCCGCCTTGGTCGATACCCAGGAAGTTGTGCGGGTGGGCGACGGACTTGAGGGCATTGACCGCGACGTCGAGGCTGCCATCAGTGCCGTTCTTGAAGCCGACCGGTGACGAGAGCCCGGATGCCATCTCGCGGTGCGTCTGGGACTCCGTGGTCCGCGCCCCGATGGCCGACCAGCTGATGCAATCCTGCAAATACTGCGGCGAGATGGGGTCGAGTGCCTCGGTGGCCAGCGGCAGCCCCATTTCGGCGAGCTCCACCAGCAGGTGCCGAGCGGTGCGCAACCCTTCCTGGATATCGAAGGTGTCGTCGAGGTGGGGATCATTGATCAGTCCCTTCCAGCCGACGGTGGTACGCGGCTTCTCGAAATACACGCGCATCACGACGTACAGGCTGTCGCTGACCGCGTCGGCCAGCTGGCGCAGGCGGCGTGCATAGTCGCGCGCGGCATCCACATCGTGGATCGAGCACGGGCCGATGACGACGACCAGACGCGGGTCGTCGCCGTCGAGGATCCGTTGCACGGTTCGGCGTCCCTCGAGTACCGTGCGCTCGGCTGCCTCGGTAAGGGGAATTTCACGCTTGAGCGCCTCGGGTGTGACCAGCACGTCCTGGGCGAGGACGTTGATGTTATTGACCTGCTGTTCTGACATTCCGCTACCTGTAGATATGTGTCGCGAAGGGCATCGGTTTCGCTTGCGAAGAAGCGTTACTATCGCTTGTCGGTGCCGGAAAAATCAATGTCAGGGGCGAACTTCTCGATAGGATGGCGGTCAATGCTCGGATGCCATCAGCGCATCCGCCGCTTTATCGCCTTGATGAGGCGGGCAGAAAAAGGAACACTAGGCATTACTTAAGTTAAGCAAGTGGATCGGCCGCATGACCCTAAGCTCTGTTTGAAAAATCGACGAGCGATGGCCAGACAAGGCAAAAATTGGCGAAAAAGCGGAGTTTACGCGGGGTAAATGAGTATTTTGAGTCAATTTTTAACGCCGTATGGGCGCGCGCAGGCATTTTCCAGACAAAGCGTAGGTCTTCGCCCAATTTCGTCCATTACCTTGATTATTCAGCGCCCCGTGGGCTCGACTGGAACATGATGACCACACAGCCGATACGTTTTTTCTGCGCTGGCGCCTGGGACGGCGCCTCGCTTTATGGTGCCTCCAGCACAGGGGGGGAATGAATGGGCACAAGGGAAACCGACCGTCAGCTCGTCGAGCGTGCCCAGAAGGGAGACACCCGGGCTTTCGATCTTCTGGTCAAGAAGTACCAGCACAAGATTCTCGGCCTGATCGGGCGCTATGTGCATGATCCCGCCGAAGTCCAGGATGTCGCACAGGAAGCCTTCATCAAGGCATACCGTGCCTTGGGCAAGTTTCGTTCCGAAAGCGCTTTCTACACATGGATGTACCGCATCGCCATCAACACCGCCAAGAATCATCTCGTCTCACGCGGTCGTCGGCCACCGGGCAGTGACATGGATATCGTGGACGCCGAGGTGCTCGATCACAGCGGGCGCTTGTCGGATATCGAGACGCCGGAAGCCGCCTTGCAGCGCGACCAACTCGAGTCGGCTGTGTTCGAGGCCATCGAGAATCTGCCCGAGGATCTACGTACCGCCATCACGCTGCGCGAGATGGATGGACTCGCCTATGAAGATATCGCCAATATCATGCAGTGTCCGGTGGGGACGGTGCGGTCGCGCATCTTCCGTGCGCGTGAGGCGGTGGACAAGGCGATCGAGCCGTTGTTGAACGTGCCGCGTCAGGCCGGTGCCACGGTCGAGTGATGGGCGCGAGTGAGAAAAAAGTGGCGCTGGATGCGTTCAAGAGGGAACTGTCGGGCCACTTTGACGTCTCACCGGGTACTAGTGAATGAGGGCGCTGTTGACGTCAGGTAATCGGGGCGCTCGTGGAAGATGTCACAACCAGGCGTCGCCACACGTATAGCGTCGTGTAGCGCCCAGTAGACGATGGGCATTCGTCTTCTCGAATGTGAGGGTGTAGGTATGAATCAGAACGTGCGAGAGTCCTTGTCCGCGCTGATGGATAATGAGGGCGATGACCTCGAGATGCGTCGTGTCATGAAATCGCTGCAAGACGCGCCGGACGATGCCGAAACATGGCGGCGTTATCACTTGGCGCGCAGCATGATGCAACGTGACCGCAGTGTGGATGTCAGCACGGACCTGTCCGCGGGTATCATGGCTCGCCTCGCTGAAGAGCCTGGGCCATCGGAGGCCACGACGCAGGAAACGCGTCGCAGCGTGCCCTTTTCCTTCGCAGGCAGTACCGCTGTCGCCGCCGCCGTCTCCTTGATGGTGATCACCGGCGTGCAGGTATACAACGCCAATACGCCCAGTGGTCTCGGCGGGGACGGGGCGGAGTTTGCCAGCGATGACGCGTCCTCGGGAGCGTTGTCTCCCGGCGAGCGCGGGGCCAGCGTGCAGCCGGCGTCTCTGCAAAGCGCTCCTTCGGGCATCGAGGCCATGCCGGCGAGTTTCGGAGGAGGCAGTACGGGCTTCTTTACCGCGTCGTCCAGCGACAACCCGGTGTTTCCCAATTTCGCCCCTCCTGAGCCAAGTGGCGTCATGGAAGTCAGCATGGGCGGATCACTCTTTTCCGACTCGCTGCCCCAGACGGCACACAGCGACTACGAACAGTCACGGCTTCTTCAGGCATATCTGAAAAAGCAGCATGCCGATGCGATGGGCGACGCCTGGATGTCGTCTTCTCGCGTACCCGATGGTACGGGCGCCGAGGTGACGAGCCAGCCTTGACCTTGCGTCGCGGGCGGCTTGGCATGACCGTCGACGCTATCATGTAAGAGGCGCGCCACCTGTCGGTTGTCAGGGGCGCGCCTTTTTTTGTCGTCTGGCGCCGGGGATGGCGCCTCTTCAACTTATCGCGTTGTTCGGTGAACTCCTGTGCCGTTAAGGTATCAATGAAGTTGTCGGCGTCGTTATGCAGGGCGTCGATTCATGGTGGGTCGGCCTCGTGCGCTGGCCTTGTCAATGTGGCTCCTCGTTTTGGTTAACGAGTTCACGCTTTTTATCAGGAGTCTTTGATGGAACGTCTGTCTCGCTATTTCTCTCCTTTTTTACTGGCGTTGGTAACGTTATGTGCCGCGCAGTTCGCCCAAGCGCGCGAATTGCCTGATTTCACCCAGCTGGTGAAAGACGCCGCGCCGGGTGTCGTCAATATCTCCACGACCAGCACTGTCGAAAGGCGCGGGATGCAGGGATTCCCTTTCGGTGGTCAGGATGTCCCTGAAATCTTTCGACGCTTTTTCGGCGACCAAATGCCGCCCATGATGCCGGGAGTGCCCGGCCAGGGCATGGAAGAAGAGCGTCATTCGCTGGGGTCGGGCTTCGTCATCAGTCGCGATGGCTACATCATGACCAATGCCCATGTGGTCGATGGTGCCGACGAGATCGTGGTGCGCTTCAACGACCGCCGCGAACTCAAGGCCACCCTGGTGGGTGCCGACAAGAAAACCGATGTCGCCGTCCTCAAGGTCGATGCCAATAATCTTCCCGTGCTGGAGATGGGCGATTCCGACGAGCTGCAAGTCGGGGAGTGGGTCGCGGCCATCGGGTCGCCTTTCGGCTTCGATCACTCGGTGACGGCAGGGATCGTCAGTGCGATCGACCGCACGCTGCCGAGCGATGCCTACGTTCCCTTCATCCAGACCGATGTGGCGATCAATCCCGGCAACTCCGGTGGGCCGCTGTTCAATCTCGATGGCGAGGTCGTCGGCATCAACTCCCAGATTTATACCCGCAGCGGTGGTTTCATGGGGGTTTCCTTCGCCATTCCGATCAACGTGGCGATGGATATCGCCGACCAATTGAAAGATTCCGGGCACGTCAGTCGTGGCTGGCTTGGGGTGGTCATTCAGCCGGTATCTCAAGACCTGGCGGAGTCCTTCGGTCTCGACGAGGCGCGCGGGGCCTTGATTTCCCAGGTCACCGATGACAGCCCTGCCAGCGAGGCCGGGCTCAAGGCCGGCGATGTGGTGCTGGCGGTGGATGGCCAGACAGTCCAGGATTCGAGCACCTTGCCCCGCCTGGTGGGGCGTGTCTCGCCCGGCGATGACGTGACGCTGAAGATCCTGCGCGACGGCGAACCGCGGAAAATCGACGTCACGGTGGGCCATTGGCCGAAAGAGGGCGAAATGGTATCCGGTTCACCGCACCAGGAGGACGGTAGCCAAGCGCGTCTGGGGGTCGCGGTCAGCGATCTCGACGAGCGGATGCGCAGCCAGCTGGGCGTCGATGACGGTGTCGTGGTGCGTCAGGTCGACCCGCGAGGCGCTGCGGCGGCTGCCGGGATTTCGCCGGGCGATGTCATCGTCAGCTTCAATGGCCAAACGATCGATAGCACCGATACGCTGATGCAGGCGGTGGACGCGGCCCCCACCGATCGTGCCATCCCGGTGCGCATCGTGCGTGACGGTCAAGCGTTGTTCGTGGCGCTGCGCCTGCAGTCCGACGATGAGTAACGCCGCCGTGGTACGTCCCGGCTAGGCATCGAGGCCCCGCTCCGGCGGGGCCTCGTCATGTCGATCATGGCCCCTCGCTGTCCATGGAAGGTGCTTGCCGGTACAATGCCTTTCAATTGAATTGTTCATCGCTCCGCGTACGCTCGCCTAACAGCCTGTCGGGCTTGGCCGGATCGTGTTTTTGACTCAGGTAGGACTTGATGAGCCGCGACGAAAATAAAGCAACGCTTCCACTGATTCGCAATTTCTCCATCATTGCCCATATCGACCACGGCAAGTCGACCTTGTCCGATCGCATCATCCAGATCTGCGGTGGCCTGACCGACCGTGAGACGAAGGAGCAGGTGCTCGACTCGATGGATCTCGAGCGTGAACGCGGGATCACGATCAAGGCCCAGTCCGTGACATTGGACTACAAGGCCGACGATGGTCAGGTCTATCAGCTCAACTTCATCGATACGCCGGGTCACGTCGACTTTTCCTACGAAGTGTCGCGCTCGCTTTATGCCTGCGAGGGGGCGCTGTTGGTGGTCGATGCGGCGCAAGGGGTCGAGGCACAGTCGGTGGCCAATTGCTATACGGCGGTGGAGCAGGGGCTCGAAGTCCTGCCGGTGCTCAACAAGATCGACTTGCCCCAGGCCGATCCCGACCGCGTGGCCCATGAGGTGGAGGAGATCATCGGTATCGATGCTTCCGATGCCTGCCAGGTGTCCGCGAAGAGCGGTCTAGGCATGGAGGCATTGCTCGAGCGGTTGGTACGTGATGTGCCGCCGCCCAAGGGCGATGCCGACGCCCCCTTGCAGGCGCTGATCGTCGACTCATGGTTCGACAATTACGTGGGGGTGATTTCGTTGGTGCGTCTCTTCGACGGTACGCTCAAGAAGGGCGACAAGATCCGCATGAAGTCCACCGAGCGTGCCTGGGAAGTCAGCGAAGTGGGCGTCTTCACGCCCAAGCGCAAGCAGACCGGTGTCCTGCGGGCCGGTGAAGTCGGGTTCGTCGTGGCGGGCATCAAAGACATCCACGGCGCGCCGGTGGGTGACACCATCGTGCATGCCAAAGGGGGCGAGGATGTCGCGCGCCTTCCCGGGTTCCAGAAGGTCAAGCCCCAGGTCTATGCAGGCATGTTCCCGGTCAGCTCCGACGATTACGAAGAGTTCCGCGATGCACTGGAGAAGCTGGCCCTCAACGATGCCTCGCTGGATTACGAGCCGGAAAACTCCGATGCGCTAGGCTTCGGTTTCCGTGTCGGCTTCCTCGGGACCCTGCACATGGAAATCATCCAGGAGCGACTCGAGCGCGAGTACGACCTGGATTTGTTGACCACGGCACCGACGGTCATCTACGAGCTGGTCATGAAGGGCGGCGAGGTACGCTATGTATCCAACCCGTCCAAGCTGCCGGACATGGCCGATATCGAGGAAATGCGCGAGCCGATCGTGCGTGCCAGCATCCTGGTGCCGCAGGAGTACGTCGGCAATGTCATCACCGAGTGCGAGCAGCGCCGCGGTACACAGCTGGACATGCTGTTCCTG
Source organism: Chromohalobacter marismortui (assembly GCF_004364315.1). Lineage (GTDB taxonomy): Bacteria > Pseudomonadota > Gammaproteobacteria > Pseudomonadales > Halomonadaceae > Chromohalobacter > Chromohalobacter marismortui. The sequence goes on from NZ_SOBR01000001.1 coordinate 534,414, forward strand.
GGCAGTCAGCTTCAGCTCACCTACGAACTGCCGATGAGCGAAGTGGTGATGGATTTCTTCGATCGCTTGAAGTCCATCTCCAAGGGGTATGCGTCGCTCGAATACAATTTCGAGCGTTTCGAGACCGCCAATCTCGTGCGTCTCGACGTGCTGATCAACGGTGACCGCGTCGATGCGCTTGCCACTATCGTGCACCGTGATCATGCCCATCCGCGTGGTCGTGCGCTGGTGGAAAAGATGAAAGAGCTGATTCCGCGCCAGATGTTCGACGTTGCCATCCAGGCGACGTTGGGCGGGCAGGTCGTTGCACGCTCGACCGTCAAGGCGCTGCGCAAGAACGTCACCGCCAAGTGTTATGGCGGCGATGTGACCCGCAAGCGGAAATTGCTCGAAAAGCAAAAGGCAGGCAAAAAGCGCATGAAGCAGGTAGGTAAAGTGGAAATTCCTCAGGATGCCTTCCTCGCCGTCCTCAAGATGAACGATTAGGAATCAGAGCCATGGATTTTACGTTGTTGCTGGTGTTGGCTGTCGCCATCACCGGTGTGGTCTGGCTGGTTGATATTGCATGGTGGCGGCGTGCGCGTCGCGCCCGCCTGGCGAAAGCCGAGGCCCAGGTCGAGGGCGAGTTGGACACCGCCACGCGCGACAAGCTGGCCAAGGAGCCCTGGCCGGTGGATTACGCGCGCTCCTTCTTTCCCGTGTTGCTGATCGTCCTGGTGCTGAGGAGTTTCGTGGTCGAGCCCTTTCAAATTCCCTCTGGCTCGATGCGCCCGACCCTCAAGGTGGGGGATTTCATTCTGGTCAACAAGTTCACCTACGGGTTGCGCTTGCCGGTACTCAATACCGAAATCGTCGATTTCGGCGAGCCCGAGCGGGGCGATGTCATGGTGTTCCGCTATCCCGGCGATCCTTCGGTCGACTTCATCAAGCGTGTCATCGGCTTGCCAGGGGATCGCATTCGCTACGAAAATAAACAGCTTTACGTCAACGGTGAGCCGGTCGAGAAGATCCTCAAGGACAAGAATGCCGATAACGCACCGGGTGAGCAGCTTTATGAAGAGCACCTCGGGGACGTCTCGCACGCTATCTACAACACCCCGGGTGCGCCCGGCCCGCAGATGCCTGGCGTCGTGGTGCCGGAAGGCCAATACTTCATGATGGGTGACAACCGTGATCATTCCAACGACAGTCGCTACTGGGGCTTCGTACCGGAAGAAAATATCGTGGGCGAGGCATTTGCAGTGTGGATGCACTGGAAGGATGGCTTGCCGAGTTTTTCTAGTGTCAGACTCATCGAATGAACCATACTCTCGAATGACTCATGCCGGGGGAGAGCCGTGCTCTCCGCCGCTTCACCCAGAACAGATGAAAAAGGCAGTGTCGTGAGTAGCCCCTTGCACGCCCTCAGTAAAAAAATCGGTTACCAGTTTCGCGATGTCGCTCGGCTCGAATTGGCGATGACGCATCGCAGTTATGGGGGACAGAACAACGAGCGCCTGGAGTTCCTGGGCGACTCCATCGTCAACTTCGTCATCGGCGAAGCGCTTTTTCAGCGCTTTCCCCAGGCGCGTGAAGGACAATTGTCACGTCTGCGCGCGCGGCTGGTGAAAGGGCAGACCCTGGCCGAACTGGCGCGCGAGTTCGAACTCGGCGAATGCCTGCGACTCGGCTCCGGCGAGATGAAAAGCGGCGGTTTCCGTCGCGACTCCATCCTTGCCGATGGGGTGGAAGCGCTGATCGGCGCCATCTATCTCGATGCGGGCATGGATGTCACCAAGGCACGGGTGCTGTCCTGGTACGCGACGCGCCTCGAAGCGCTCGACCTGCAGGACAACCAGAAAGACCCCAAGACACGCCTGCAGGAGTTTCTGCAGTCGCGGCAGTCGGCATTGCCGCGCTATGAAGTGGTTTCGGTCGAAGGCGAAGCGCACGCGCAGGTCTTTACCATCGAGTGTCATGTCCAGATGCTCGAGGATCATACGCTGGGTGTCGGTTCCAGCCGTCGCCACGCCGAACAGCAAGCCGCCGAAAAGGCGCTGGAAATACTCGAACCTTCCCAGAGCAGGCACGCATGACGCAACACTGTGGTTTCGTGGCCATCGTTGGCCGCCCCAATGTGGGTAAATCGACGCTGATGAACCGAATTCTCGGTCAGAAGGTTTCCATCACCTCGCGGCGTCCGCAGACGACGCGCCATCAGGTGATGGGCATCAAGACCGAGGAAGACACGCAGTTCATCTATGTCGATACGCCGGGCATGCACATTCAGACGCGCGATCGTAACAAGGCGATCAATCGCTTCATGAATCAGGCGGCCACGCATGCCTTGCGTGATATCGACTGCGTGATCTTCATCGTCGACCGTACCAAGTGGACCGAGGAAGACGACGTCGTGCTCGAAAAGCTCAGCAACGTGCCGGCCCCGGTGATTCTGGCCGTCAACAAGGTCGACTGGCTCGAGGACAAGAGCAGTCTCTTGCCGTGGCTGGAAAGCGTGAGCAAGAAGCGTGAATTCGCCGCCGTGGTCCCGTTGTCGGCCAAGAACGGCACCAACGTGCCCGAGCTTGAAGCCGAAGTCGCCCAGCGCTTGCCGGAAAGCGTGCATTACTTCTCCGAGGATCAAATCACCAACAAGAGCCAGCGCTTCCTGGCCGCCGAGCTGGTACGCGAGAAAGTCATGCGTCAGCTCGGCGACGAACTGCCGTACCAGATGACCGTCGAGATCGAGGAGTTCAAGGACGACGGCAAGACGTTGCATATCAGCGCCTTGATTCTGGTCGAGCGCCAGGGGCAGAAGAAGATTCTGATCGGCGATCAGGGCGAGCGGATCAAGAGCATCGGCCGCGAGGCACGTCTGGAAATGGAACGAGCCTTCGATGCCAAGGTCATGCTCAACCTGTGGGTGAAGGTCAAGCGGGGATGGTCCGATGACGACCGCGCCCTGAAGAGCCTGGGTTACGATCTCGACTGATTGCGCTCGCCATGGCGCACGGATGCCGCGATGACGCCTGAACCGGCCTTTTTACTGCATAAGCGCCCCTATCGTGAGACCAGTGCCATCGTCGAGTTGCTGACGCTCACGCAGGGGCGCGTACGTGCCGTGGCGCAGGGCGTGCAACGCGGTGGCAGCAAGGCGCGTGGCATTCTGCAGCCGTTCTCCCCGCTGCATGTCACCTGGAGCGGACACGCTGAGCTCAAGCGCCTGCGCCTGCTCGAAAGCCAGGGCAGTGCGGCGTTGCTGGCCGGCGAAGGGTTGTTGTGTGGGGTCTACGCCAACGAGCTCATGGCGCGGGCATTGCCGCTGGAATACCCGGTGGGCGAGGTGTTTTCCATCTACGCGCTGACGCTCGACGCCTTGCCGGTACCGGCTAAGCGCGCCGGAGCGTTGAGGCGCCTGGAGATTACCCTGCTGGAGAGCCTCGACATGGCGCCGCGGTTCGTCAACGAGCACGATGCCCCGCTGGATGCGTTCACGCATTATCGCTATCACCCCGAACGCCACTGCTTCCGTGCCGTGGAAGCCGGTCAGGGCGGCATCGACGGTCGCAGCCTCAAATGGCTGGCACGGGGCGACTGGGAAGCGCCGGGGCTGGCGGGCGTTGCCAAGCATGTCACGCGTGCGGCATTGGCGCCCTTGCTGGGTGAGCGCCCCCTGCGCTCGCGCGAGTTGATGCGACGACTGGCCGAGCGTCGACGTACTTCCTGACGATCATGTCATCCGCTTATCATTCCAACTGCTCATTGAAAGGACATCGCCATGCATCCGCCACGTATCTTGCTGGGCGTCAACATCGATCACATCGCGACGCTGCGTCAGGCGCGCGGCACGCGCTATCCCGATCCCGTGCAGGCGGCCATGCTGGCCGAGGAAGCCGGGGCCGACGGCATTACGCTTCATCTGCGTGAAGATCGACGCCATATCCAGGAACGCGATGTCCGCGTGCTCGCCGAGACGCTGGCCACGCGCATGAACCTGGAAATGGCCGTGACCGAGGAAATGATCGCCTTTGCCGAGACGTTGCGTCCCGCCAACGTCTGCCTGGTGCCCGAGCAGCGCGAAGAGCTCACCACCGAAGGCGGGCTCGATGTCGCGGGGGCCCGTCAACGCGTAGGCGAGGCCTGCCGTCGGCTAGGCGCAACGGGCTGCGAGGTGTCGCTGTTCATCGACCCCGAGCCGGCCCAGATCCAGGCCGCGTTCGAACTGGGGGCGCCCACCATCGAACTGCATACCGGGGCGTATGCCGAGGCGAGCGGCGACGCCCAGCGCCTCGAGTATCAGCGCCTGGTGGCGGCCGCCGAGATGGCGTTCGAACTGGGGCTGACGGTCAATGCCGGGCACGGCCTGCATTACCACAATGTCGAGGCGATCGCCGCGATTCCCGGTATCAACGAACTCAATATCGGGCATGCCATCATCGCACGTGCGCTGTTCGTGGGGCTCAAGGACGCCGTGGCCGAGATGAAACGCCTCGCCATCGCCGGGCAGGAAGCCGGGGTCATGGCCCAGCTCGACGCCCACGAACACGAGCATGGGCACGACCACGCTCATGACGATAACGGCGAGTGCTGCGGCGGTTGATCCTGCGCCCCCTCAGCTATCGACCTGCCAGTGCTCGGCCTGCCACTCGCGTAGCCGCGTGATGGCGCTTTGCAGCGCCGTGTAGAGCCCCGCGCAGGCCGCGAGCCCCTGGGCCTTGTAGCGGGTTTCCAGTGTTTCCGCCAACAAGGCCAGTTGCGGTACCCCGCAGTAGCGGCAGGCCCCATTGAGACGGTGGATGTGTTCGTGAAAGGCCTCGGCATCCTGGGCGGTCCAGGCGGCGTGAATCGCCTGCTCGGATTCATCCAGATGTTCGAAGAGCAGCGTCAGCATGTCATGCGCGAGTGCTTCGCGCCCACCGGCCATGCGCATGCCAAGTTGCATGTCGACGACGGGCAATTCGTCCCCGGGGGCACCGTCCAGCGCCGCCTCCTGCGATGTCGCATCGGGCGCTGGCGAGGGCAGCGCCGGGGGGCGAACATCGGCCGTGGAATTGACGGCCTCGCCCAGGTAGCGCTTGAGCAGGGAATCCAGCGCCGACTCGCGGATCGGTTTGATCAGGCAATCGCTCATGCCGTCGTGCAGCAGTTGCTGGCGTTCCTCTTCAAGGGCATGCGCCGTGAGTGCCACGATGGGCCGCCGCTGCCAGTCGTCGCCCAGCGCCCGGAGCGCCTTCATGGTCTCCACGCCGTTCATGCCGGGCATCTGGATATCCATCAATACCAAGGCAATGGCCTCGCCATGCGCCATTGCCAGGGCTTCCTCGCCGCTTCCCGCGAGTAACGGTGTCAAGCCGCGGTCCTGCAGCAATTCCTTGACCAGCAAGCGGTTGGAAGCGGTGTCATCGACGACCAGCACCTTGTCGCCCGGTGGGGGGGATGGAACTTCCAGCGTCGCCTGCGCCGGCTCGTGCTCGTTTCTCAGCAAGCCAGTGATGGCATTCCCCAGCCCGCGTCGCGAGACCGGTTTGGTGGTGATGTCGCCGCCGTGGGGAAGAGGGAGGTCGGGAAGTTCGAACGGATCGGCATTGACCAGCAAGAGGCCCGGGCAAGCGCAACGCTCCAGCACCTCGCGCCAGGCCGTGATTTCACGGGGGCGCAAGTCGTCTTGCGTCAGCCCCAGCACCAAGAGATCGATGTCAGGCGGTTGGCTGGTGCAGGCTTCCCGCGAGGAAAACGCCACGACGCGGGCATCCCAGCGTTCGAGCAGATGCGTGAACGCGCGTCGACTGGCGGCGTGGGCTTCGAACAAGCCGATGCGATAGCCGCCCAGATTCAATTCGGGCAGGCGTTCGCGTTGTTGCGTGGCGATCAACGTCAGCGAAAACGTGAAGGTCGTGCCTTGACCGCTTTCGCTTTCCACGTCGATCTCTCCGCCCATCTGTTCGACCAGGCGCTTGCTGATCATCAATCCCAGGCCGGTACCGCCGTATTTGCGCGACCGGCTGGCATCTCCCTGGCTGAAGGCCTGAAAAAGTCGCTCACGACTCGCCAGGTCGAGGCCGATCCCGGTATCGCGGACGCTGATGCGCAGCTTGGTACTGGTGGCATTGAGATCATCGAGCATGACGCGGACGATGATCTCGCCGCGCTCGGTGAACTTGACGGCGTTGTTGACCAGGTTGGTCAGCACCTGCTTGATACGCAACGGATCGCCGAGCAGTTGGTCGGGCACATCGTCATAGACGAGCCCCAGCAGGTGCAGGTTCTTGCGCTGCGCATTGGGTGCCTGAAGACCAAGCACCTCGTCGATCAAGGCCACCATGTCCACGGGCACGGTTTCCAGCTCGAGCTTGCCGGCTTCGATCTTGGAGAAATCCAGCACATCGCTGATCAGTGACAGCAGGTTGTCCGACGCCGTCTGCACCTGTTCGAGCCATTCCCGCTGGCGGCTGTCCAGGGCGCTGCGGCCGAGCAGCTGGCAGAAACCGATGATACCGTTGAGCGGCGTGCGAATTTCATGGCTGATATTGGCCAGAAACTGAGACTTGATACGGTTGGCTTCCAGCGCGCGGCGATGCGCCATGTCGAGTTCGATGTTCTTGACCTCGATGGTTTCCATCGACTCGCGCAGATCGAAAGTCGTCTGATCGATCTGCGCCTGAGTATCCTCGCGCAGGCGCATCATGTGCTCGCCCAGGGCATTGAGCTGGTGCCCGAGGGTGGTCAGTTCGCGCGCGCCGCGGGGTGTCGAGCGGGCGCTGTAATCGCCGCCATTGAGGCGCTCGAGAAGGGCGATATGATGCTGCAGCGGTCGGGTGAGGCGGCGGCTCAGCGGGTAGGCAAGCAAGAACAGCAACAAGCCCAGCACCAGACCGGCCATGCCATGGCCAGCCAACTGGCGATAAAAGGTCAGCGTCAGCGCCGTGGTACCCAGGTCCACATCGAGCCAATAGGCGGAGGACTTCTCTTGTCCCGTGTCGATCGTGCCCAGGGGGTGCAGCCAGCGCCAATGCTGCGCGCGCGCTTGCAGTGTGCTTTGTGCCGGCATTGACTGAGTGAGCGCGCGCTGCGTTTCACCGAGGCTGAGGAGGGCGTCGCCGTCACCGTCGCGCACGCTGACGGCGTCGACCTCATCGATATCCAGCAGGCGTTGAGCCAACTGGTCAAGCTGTTCGTCACGCGCTTCATCGAGTGCCAGTCTGAACGCGGGCGTCAGTGTGGCGGTGACATCGGCAATGCGCGTGACGAGCGCCTCGCGCGCCGCCTGGCGCTCCGCATAGATGTCATAGGCGCTATAGGCGACTGCCACGCCCAAGGGCAGTCCCAGCAATAAAAGCAGCAAGCGCAGCCTTAGTGACATTCCGACCGCTCCCTTAGTGTTCTCCGTCAGCAGTATGCCACACTCGGTGGGTTCGCCTGTCGCCGACGGGCCGTCCCGGATATAATTGGACGCAACGAATAACCGACGAATGCGTTTTGTCGCGACGCGTATCGCTCACGCTTGGCGTATCGATGGGGTCGCGGTCAGTAAAGGATGAAGCCATGCAATTTCCCACTCTCGCGGACGTGGTCGGCCACACGCCGCTGGTGCGTTTGACCCGGCTGCAGGCAGGGCACAACAACACGTTATTGGCCAAGCTCGAGGGCAACAACCCGGCGGGGTCGGTCAAGGACCGCCCGGCACTCTCGATGCTCGCTGAAGCCGAGGCGCGTGGCGAGATCGTCCCCGGCGATACTCTGATCGAGGCGACCTCGGGCAATACCGGCATTGCACTGGCCATGGCGGCGACGATCAAGGGCTATCGCATGACCCTGATCATGCCCGAGAGTGCTTCCAGCGAACGCAAGCAGGCCATGGCCGCTTATGGCGCTGAGCTGATCGAGGTCAGCAAGGACGCGGGCATGGAAGGCGCCCGCGATCTGGCCGAGGAAATGATCGCACGCGGCGAGGGGAAACCGCTCAATCAGTTCGCCAATACCGACAACCCCTTGTCGCACTATCGCACCACGGGGCCGGAGCTCTGGGAGCAAACGGGTGGGCAAATCACGCATTTCGTCAGCTCGATGGGCACCACCGGTACCATCATGGGGGTTTCGCGGTACTTGAAGGAGCAGCGTGCGGACATTCAGATCGTCGGCCTGCAGCCCGCCGATGGTGCCAGCATCGCAGGCATTCGTCGCTGGCCCCATGAGTACTTGCCGCGCATCTTCGATGCCTCGCGGGTCGACGTCACCCTGGATATCGGCCAGCAGGAAGCCGAGGAACACATGCGTCTGCTCGCCCGCGAAGAAGGCATCCTGGCGGGTGTCTCCTCCGGCGGCGCGCTGGCGGGGGCACTGCGGATCGCCGAGCAGGTGGAAAACGCGGTGATCGTGTTCATCGTCTGCGACCGGGGCGATCGTTATCTATCCACCGGTCTGTTTGCCGCGGAGCGCTGAGATGGCGATGCTGGGCAAACGGCGCCCGCCGCGTGCCGCCACGCACCGCGTGCGCCGGGAAAGCGGGACGCAGTCGGCGCGTGGCGACGCGCCGGCCGATACATTGACCATCGAGCGCCTGGCGCATGACGGTCGGGGCGTGGCGCGCGACCCTGAGGGCAAGACGGTCTTCGTCGATCAGGCGCTCTCCGGCGAACGGGTACGCGTCGCCGTGCATCGTCAACGCAAGCGCTTCGATGAGGCGCATGTCGTCGAGCGTCTGGAGACCTCTCCCGAACGCGCGACGCCGCCTTGCGCGTATTACGGGCGCTGTGGCGGTTGCGACCTGCAGCATCTCGAACTCGATGCGCAGCGCGAGCACAAGCGGCGTACGTTGGAGGAGTTGTTCACGCGCCAGGGCCTGACCTTGCCCGAGGTTCAGGTCCTGGCCGGCGCGGGGGCGGGGTATCGGCGCCGGGCACGCCTGGGCGTCAAATGCGATGCCGAGGGCATACCGCACCTGGGGTTTCGTGCCCGAGGCAGCGAGCACCTGATCGATATCGACACCTGCGTGGTGCTCGAGCCCATGCTGTCGCGGCTGATGGCGCCGCTGCGTGCATGCCTGACGGCACTGGAAGCGCCTCGGCGCGTCGGTCATATCGAATTGATCGCCACCGCCGAGGGCGCTTGCGTGGTAGTGCGCCAGCTCCGTGAGGTGCCCGATGACGAAACTTGCTGGCGGCGCTTCGCCGTCGAGCACGACGTCACTCTGGCCTGGCGAGTGGGACGCGAGACGCCGACCTTGCGCTGGTTGCACGCGCCACGCGGCGAGGCGTTGCACGTTTCCCTGGCGCTGGAAGACGCCACGCTGTCGCTGGGATGCGCGCCGGGCGATTTCCTGCAGATCAATGCCGAGGTCAATGCCCAACTCGTACGTACGGCACTGCGTTGGCTGGCGCCCAAGGGACAAGAACGCGTCCTCGATCTGTTCGCCGGCGTGGGCAACTTCACGCTCGCGCTGGCGCCTCGGGTCGCGGCGATCACCGGCATCGAGGGCAGTCCGGCGATGATCGAGCGCCTTGCCGACAACGCGCGTCGCACCGGGCTGCACCATATCGGTGCGCAGCAGGCCGACCTGGCCACCCGCATGCCCGATGTCGCCGAGGTCGACTGGGTCGTGCTCGACCCACCGCGAGGCGGCGCGGAGACGCTGTGTCGTGCGCTTGCCGCGCAAGCGGTGGAAAAAGTGCTGTACGTCTCCTGCGACCCCGCCGCGTTAGCGCGGGATACGGCACACCTTGTGCAAGGTGGCTACCGCATCGAACGAGCCGCATTGGCCGACATGTTTCCACATACCGCGCATTTGGAATCGATGCTATTGCTGACCCGCGATACGTCGCGCGGTCGGTCCATGTCCGCAGAAAGGGAAGATCATGGTCAAGGTCCGTGAAGACCAACCGCTGACGGAGACCGGCGAGGTCGATATCACCTTATGGTTGCAGCGCCTCCAGGACGATATCGTGCTGCGCGATGTCGGGGAGATACGCGAGGCCTGCGAGCTGGCTCGAGAGCTGGCTTATAACGCCGATAAACCCCACCACGCCTGGGCCGAACCGGCCTCGAGTTTCCGTACCGGCCTGGAAATGGCCGACATCCTGGGCGAACTCAAGCTCGATCAGGCGATTCTGGAAGCGGCGGTGCTGTACCGCGTGGTCCGCGAAGACTTGATCACGCTGGAGGCCATCGAGAAACGCTTCGGCAGCGAGGTGGCCTCGCTGATCGATGGCGTATTGCACATGGCGGCGATCAGCCAGCTGCAGGCGCCGCGTCAGGGCCTGTCGCAGCACAACCAGCAGGAAAACCTGCGCAAGATGTTGGTGGCCATGGTCGACGATGTGCGCGTCGCCCTGATCAAGATCGCCGAGCGTACCTGCGCCTTGCGCATGGTCCGCGACGCCCCGCGCGAAAAGCGCCTGCGCGTGGCCCGCGAGGTCTTCGACATCTATGCGCCGCTGGCCCATCGCCTGGGGATCGGACAGCTCAAGTGGGAACTCGAGGATCTGTCGTTTCGCTATCTCCAAGAGAGCGATTACAAGGCCATCGCCAAGCAATTGGCCGAGAAACGTCTCGACCGCGACCACTACATCAATGATGTCGTGGAGACCCTCAAGGGGCTGCTCGTCCAGCAAGGCATTCATCGATACGATGTCGACGGTCGTGCCAAGCATATCTATTCGATCTGGCGCAAGATGCAGCGCAAGCACATCGACTTCTCGCAGGTCTACGACGTGCGTGCGGTGCGCATTCTGGTGCCGGAAGTCACCGATTGTTACACCGTGCTGGGCATCGTGCATTCGCGCTGGCATCACGTGCCGAATGAGTTCGACGACTATATCGCCAACCCCAAGCGCAACGGTTATCAGTCGCTTCACACGGCGGTGATCGGTCCCGAGAACAAGGTACTGGAGATTCAAATCCGTACCTTCGCCATGCACGAGGAAGCCGAACTTGGCGTGTGTGCCCACTGGCGCTACAAGGGCCACGATGTCGACGCCAAGAGCCGCAGCTACGAAGAAAAGATCGCCTGGTTGCGCCAGGTCCTCGAATGGCAGGAAGAAGTCGGCGAACTGGGCGATCTGCGCGAGGGGCTTTCCAGTGACGTGGCCCCGGACCGTATCTACGTCTTCACGCCGGATGGGCATGTCATCGACATGCCCAAGGTCGCCACGCCCATCGACTTCGCCTACCGCGTGCATACCGAGGTCGGTCATCTGTGCCGGGGGGCCAAGGTCGACGGTCGCATCGTACCGCTGACGTACCAACTCGAGACCGGCCAGCAGGTCGAGATCCTGACCGCCACTAAGGGCGGGCCGAGTCGCGACTGGCTCAATCCCAACCTGGGCTTCGTCAAGACCTCGCGGGCGCGGGCCAAGATCCAATCGTGGTTCAAGTACCAGGCGCGCAGTCAGAACATCGAGGAAGGCCGCGCCGTGTTCGAGAAGGCCTTTCGGCGCCTGGACATCGAAGGCGTGGATTTCGAGGCCCTGGCGCAAGCCGTCAATTACCAGACGGTCGACGACATGTATGCCGCCATCGGCGCCGGTGATTTGCGCATCGGGCAGGTATTGCACCAGGCCCAGCAACTCTTCGGCGATACTGACGATCAAGAACAGCTCGATCGCCTGTTGGCCAAGCCGCGTCGCTCGTCCAAGGCGGCGGTCGACGACATCACCGTGCTCGGTGTCGGTAACCTCAAGACGTCGATGGCCAATTGTTGCCATCCGGTACCCGGCGAACAGATCGTGGGTTTTATCACCCAGGGGCGCGGCGTCACCATCCACCGTCAGGACTGCCCCAACATTCTGCAGCTACGTGCCGAGGAACCGAGGCGCATCGTCGATGTCGAGTGGGGTAACGTCAGCGCCCAGTATCCCGTGGATATCGAGATCGAGGCCTGGGACCGCTCGGGGCTCTTGCGCGATGTCACCAACATCCTCACCGGGGATCGCATCAACGTGCTGTCGGTCAATACGCTGACCGACAAGCATGACAACCTGGCACGCATGAAGATCACGCTGGAAGTCGACGGCCTCGAGGCATTGGAGCGCATCTTTTCGCGGATTCAGCAGTTGCCCAACGTCATCGACGTCAAGCGGCTGCGCAGTGGAGGAGGCAAGACGGCATGAGCGAGGCATCCGCGCGTTATAGTCTCGACGATCTCTTGACGTTGATGGCGGTGTTGCGAGATACCGAACAAGGCTGCCCCTGGGATGTAAAGCAGCATTGGGACAGCATCGTCCCCCACACCCTGGAAGAAGCCTACGAAGTCGCCGATGCCATCGAACGGCGGGCCTTCGACGAGCTGCCCGGGGAACTGGGCGATCTGCTGTTTCAGGTCGTCTATTACAGCCAGTTCGCACGCGAGGAAGGGCGCTTCGATTTTCACGATGTCATCGACGTGCTGACCGCCAAGATGGTGGCACGCCATCCGCATGTCTTCCCCGACGGCACGCTCGAGTCGCGGCGCCCAGTCGGCGTTGGCGCCGATGAGGTGGAGACGGCGGGCGTCAAGACGCGCTGGGAAGCCCTCAAGGCGCAAGAGCGTGAAACGCGCCAGGCGGTATCGGTACTCGATGACGTACCCCGCACGTTACCGGCGCTGTCACGAGGCGCCAAGCTGTCCAAGCGCGCCGCACGGGTCGGCTTCGATTGGCCCGATGACCAGGGTGTTTTCGCCAAGGTTCGCGAGGAGCTGGCGGAAGTCGAGGAAGCCGTGGAGCATCGAGATGCCGACCACGTGCGCGAGGAAATAGGCGACGTGCTGTTCGCCGTCACCAACCTGGCACGGCGCTTCGATATCGACCCCGAGCGCGCGCTGCGCGAAGCCAATGGCAAGTTCGAACGCCGCTTTCGCTACGTCGAGGAGGCGCTGTCGGCGCAGGAAGGCGGCCTCGAGCGCGCGAACCTCGATGACATGGAGCGTCACTGGCAAGCCGTCAAGCAGCGTGAAACGTCTGCGTCCTGACCGGGACGTGTGGTGAGCGCTGCCGTGCACGGGGGATCCGATCAAGATAACGGCTTTACAACATAACGACTTTCACAATAACGACTTGCCGTCGTATTCATCACGGAGGGCATCATGAGTCACGACTTGCATGAATCGCTGCGCGAGAATGTGCGCATCCTCGGCGATAGCTTGGGGCGTACCATCGCCGACGATCTGGGCGATGGCTTCGTCGACAAGATCGAGACCATTCGCAGCCTGGCCAAGCAAGGGCGTCAGGACGACAGTGAAGGCCGCCGTGAGCTGATCGAATATCTGCGCGCGCTGCCGGAGAAGGACCTGTTGCCGGTAACGCGCGCTTTCAACCAATTTCTCAACTTTTCCAATATCGCCGAGCAGCATTATCGCGCGCGCTTTCGTCGCGTCGAGGACTACAAGCCCGGCACCCAGCCTGATCTCGGCGACCTGTTCGAGCGCATTCGACACGCCGGTCACAAGCCGCGCAAGCTGGTCGAGACGTTGGCCGCCATGCGTGTGGAGCTGGTCCTCACCGCCCACCCCACCGAGGTCATCCGGCGCACCCTGATTCGCAAGTACGACGCCATAGACGAGTGCTTGAGCACCATGGAAGGCGCCACCGAACGCGATGAGATCGCCGATCGCGCTCGTGGACGACTCGAGGAACTGATCAGCCAGGCCTGGCACACCGACGAGATCCGCCACGAACGGCCGACCCCGGTGGACGAAGCCAAGTGGGGCTTCGCGGTGATCGAGAACTCGCTGTGGCAGGCGGTGCCCGATTTTCATCGCGAACTCGACGAGCTGTTGCTGGCCGCTGCCGGCGAGCGCTTGCCGCTGGACGCCGCGCCCCTGCGTTTCGCCTCGTGGATGGGCGGTGATCGTGACGGCAATCCCAATGTCACCGCACGGGTCACCGAGGAAGTCCTGCTGTTGGGGCGCTGGATGGCCGCCGATCTCTACGCCCGCGACCTGCTGCGTCTCAAGTCCGAGCTGTCGATGTGGAAGGCCAACGGTGCGCTGCGCGCCGAGGTGGGCAGCGATCCGGAGCCTTACCGGGCATTGCTCAAGCGTTTGCTGGCCCGGGTCGAGGCCACGCGTGACTGGGCCAAGGCGCGTCTCGATGGGCGGCCCTTCGACAGCGAGGTGCCGATCATCGAAACCCGCGATCAGCTCTACGCACCGCTGTTGTCTTGCTATCGCTCGTTGTGCGACGTCGGGCTGGATACCATCGCCAACGGCGCCTTGCTGGACACCTTGCGGCGCGTGGCGGTGTTCGGCGTCTCGCTCACCAAGCTGGATATCCGCCAGGAATCCAGCCGTCATGCCCAGGTGTTCGACGAGCTCAGCGATTGTCTGGGCCTGGGTCACTACCGCGAATGGGACGAGGATCAACGGCAAGCCTTCCTGCTCGAAGAGTTGGAATCGCCACGCCCGTTGATTCCCCGGCGCTGGGACTGCTCGGCGGAGACCCGCGAGGTCATCGACACCTTCCGGGTCATCGCCCGCGAACATCGCGAAGCCTTGGGCACCTACGTCATCTCCATGGCGGGGCAGCCGTCCGATGTACTGGCGGTGGCGCTGCTGATGAAAGAGGTCGGCGGCGACATGCATCTGCCCATCGCGCCGCTGTTCGAGACCCTCGACGACCTCAATCGGGCCGGTGACGTGATCGAACGCTTGTTGTCGCTGCCCGGTTACCGCCGCCTGGCCGGCGATGGCCAGGAAGTCATGATCGGCTATTCCGATTCGGCCAAGGACGCCGGTCAACTGGCCGCCGCCTGGGCGCAATACCGTGCGCAGGAGCAATTGGTCGGCATCTGCCGCGGGCACGGTGTCGCCTTGACGTTGTTCCACGGGCGCGGCGGCACGGTGGGGCGTGGCGGCGGTCCGGCCCACGCGGCGATTCTCTCGCAGCCGCCGGGTTCGGTGAACGGCAGCCTGCGGGTCACCGAGCAGGGCGAGATGATTCGCTTCAAATTCGGTCAGCCGGACATCGCCCTGCGTTCCATGGAAATCTACGCCTGCGCGGTACTCGAAGCCACGTTGCTGCCGCCGCCCGATCCTGAGCCGGTGTGGCGCGAGGAGATGGATCACTTGTCCGACATCGCCCATCGCGCCTATGTCGGCGTGGTGCGCGAAGATCCCGACTTCGTGCCGTATTTCCGCTCGGTGACACCGGAAAGCGCACTGGGCCGTCTGCCGCTGGGCTCGCGCCCGGCCAAGCGACGTCAGGAGGGCGGTGTGGAGTCGCTGCGGGCGATCCCCTGGATCTTTGCCTGGACCCAGACACGTCTTATGTTGCCGGCCTGGCTAGGCAGTGGCGAAGCCTTCGCCACACGTCTCGCCGACCCCGACGGGCGCGAGCGCCTGCGCGACATGCGTGCGCGCTGGCCGTTCTTCGGTACGTATCTCGACATGCTCGAGATGTTGCTGGCCAAGGCCGACCCGGACATCGCCGCCTATTACGAACGTCGCCTGGTCGACGAGCCGGCGCTGCAAGCCTTGGGCACGTCGCTGCGCGAGCGTTTGTCGCGGCTGGAAAGCGTGCTGCTGGACATTCTCGATCAGGACGAGCTGCTCGAGCATACGCCCTTGATTCGCCAAGCCATCGAAGTGCGCAACCCGTATATCGATCCTCTGCATGGCCTGCAGGCGGAACTGCTGCAGCGTAATCGCGATGCCGATGGCGCGATCAGTCCCGAGCTGTCGCGAGCGTTGATGGTGACGATGGCGGGGATTGCGGCGGGGCTGCGCAACACCGGCTAGCCCTCGTCCGCCAAGCGCTTGCCGCGTGGGTGGAGGGTGTCACGCTGGTCGCGTGGCACCCAGCATGGCTTGCGTCAGCAAGCCGCCGACGAGCCCCCAGAAGGCGGCGCCGACGTCCAGCAAGGTGACGCCGGAAGCGGTGATCAGAAAAGTGACCAGTGCCGCGTCGCGTTGGCGGTCGTCGCGCAAGGCATTGTGCAGGCTACCGCCGATGGTGGTCAGCAGCGCCAGGCCGGCGATGGTCACGATCAACGCCTGCGGCAGGGCATCGAACAAGGTGCCGATGGACCCGCCGAAGAGTCCCGCCAGCAAGTAGAATGCCCCGGCACAGGCTGCCGCCATGTAGCGCCGCCCGAGATCGGAATGCGCCTCGGGCCCCATGCAGATGGCGGCGGTGATCGCCGCCAGGCAGATCGAAAACCCGCCCAACGGCGCCAGCACGAGCGTGACGAGGCCGGTCACGGCGATGAGCGGCGAGATGGGCGGCGCGTAGCCGGCCGCACGCAAGGTTGCCACGCCGGGCGCATTTTGCGATGCCATGCTGACCACGAACAGCGGAATGCCTACGCCGATGAGCGAGGAAAGCGTGAACTCGGGCATGATCGGTGCGGGCATGACAAGGGTCACGGAGGCGCGGGTGGTGTCGATGTCGCCCTGGAAGCCGGCCACGACCAAGCCCGTGACGAGCACGCCGAGAATGGCGAAGCGCGGCCAATGACGCCGACCGAGCAGATACGCGGCGCACATGGCGCTGACCAGGATGAAAGCGTCGTCCAGGGCGGCAAAGGCCTCCAGCCCGAAACGCAGCAGTACGCCGCCGAGCATGGCGGCGGCGATGGCGTGGGGAATGCGTGCCATGAGGCGAGCGAAGACGCCAGTGACGCCGCACAACAGCACCAGGGCGCCTGCGAACATGAACACCCCGATGGCCTCGGCGAGCGTGTAGTCGCCCAGGCTCGTCGCCAGTAACGCCGCGCCGGGGGTCGACCAGGCCGTCAGCACCGGCACGCGATAGTAAAGCGACAAGCCCAGCGACGTGACGCCCATGCCCAGTCCCAGCGTGCTCAGCCAGCCGCCGATTTGCGCGGGGTCGGCGCCCGCCACCGCCGCGGCCTGAAAGACGATCACCGCCGAACTGGCATAGCTCACCAGTACCGCCACGAACCCTGCCACGATAGCCGAGACAGAAAGATCGCGTAGGAAAAAAGGCTGACGCATGCTGGCTCCCTGCCCAGGCGGGTGGCTGATGTTGGTGCGTCGTGCGTTATAACGCACGATAGCAGCCTCGCCGATGGCGTACAATGACCCCACGGTGTAGTCAATTCAGGGACGGTTTATCGGAGGCAGGGATATGCAGGAGCCGACACACCACATTGCCGCGACACTCAAGTCGCTGCGCGGCGCGCAAGGCTGGAGTCTGGATCGGGCCTCGCGTGCCACGGGCGTCAGCAAGGCCATGCTGGGGCAGATCGAGCGTGGCGAGTCGAGTCCCACCGTGGCGACGTTATGGAAAATCGCCGGAGGGTTTCGCGTCTCGTTTTCGCTGTTCTTCGAACAGGCCTCGGTTGAGGGTGGCTCGCCAGACAACGCCGCCGTCACGGTATTGGAAGATGCCGCCGCCGGCATGACGGTGACACCACTCTTCGCCTTCGACCCGGCCCTGCGTTTCGAGATGTTCCTGATCGAACTGGCGTCGGGCGCCTGCAGCGAGTCGTCACCGCACGAGCCGGGTGTCGTCGAGCATGTCGTCATGCTCGACGGGACTCTGGAATTGGCCCTCGACGGCCACTGGGAAGCCCTCGGACCGGGCGAGGCACGCCGCTTCGCCGCCGACCGTGAGCATGGCTATCGCAATGTCGGCGAGCGAGCGGCGCGTTTTCACGACGTGATTCATTACCCGCAGGTCTAGGCCATGCACGAAAAGCCGATGAGCCATGGCCAGACCTGGCAACCCGGGGAATGGTCTTACACCTGAACGTCGAGTGTCACGTCGATGTTACCGCGGGTGGCATTGGAGTACGGGCAGACCTGGTGGGCCTTGTCGACCAGAGCGTCGGCCTGCTCACGATCCATGCCCGGCAAGTTGATGGTAAGCGTCACTTCGATGCTCATCCCATTGCCTTCGGGGCCGATCCCGACATCGCCCTGGATGTGTGTGTCTCGAGGCAATGACGCCTTTTCCTTAGAGGCCACCAGCTTGAGGGCGCCGATGAAGCAAGCGGCGTACCCCGCAGCGAAAAGCTGCTCGGGATTGGTGCCTTCTCCGCCTGCGCCGCCCAATTCCTTGGGAGTGGTGAGTTTTACATCCAGAGCGTTGTCCGACGAGGTGGCGCGACCGTCACGACCGCCGGTCGCAGTGGCTTGGGCACGATACAGGACGTTATCGAGTGACATGGGAATTCTCCTGACAGGGATGGTTATCGCTTCCTATTAAATAGTGTGCGATTCATTTGCGTGAAAAAAAGGATCGAGGCATGCGGCATTCTCACCCCATGTCCAATCCCCGGCGTAGATGATGCAATGCTTGCTTGAGTTCTCGGGCCTCCTCCATCGTCAAATGACTGGCGCAACGTGCCGAGTGGGGGATCGACTCGGCTTGGCTACGCAAGTGGCGCCCTTGATCGGTGAGCGTCACCTCGACCTGCCGCTCATCGTGGCGGGCGCGCTTGCGTATGATCAGGCCCGCCTTCTCCAAGCGCTTCAATAGAGGCGTCAGCGTTGCCGAATCCAGATGAAGCTGCTCCCCGATGGCGGACACCGTTTGTTTCTCCTGCTGCCACAGCACCAGCATCGTCAGGTACTGGGGATAGGTCAGCCCGAGCTCCTGCAACAAGTGCCGGTAGAGCTTGTTCATCGCCAATTGCGTCGAATAGAGCGCAAAGCAGAGCTGTGAATCAAGCGCGAGCGGACTGTCGGTGTCTTCTGTCATGGTCATGACTTCAATTTGGATCGCGCACGATTTAATCGCCAATCGATTTCCTTTATGGCGCTCCTTCGGAGTGGGCTATCATCTCCGTGTCGGCCGCCACTCAGCGGTGTGGCCGGCTTGCCTCCGGCGTCTTATGGGGACATGTCCGCCAAGGCCTCGGGCCGATATTTTTCGAGCAATGCCCAAAGAATGGCGGCGCTGTGTGCATCCGGATAGCCGTCATGGCGCGTGGGGCGAAAGTGCATCTGAAAAGCGCGCAGGCTGTCATGGGTAAGCGCGTCGTAACGACCGGTGACCGCCACTGGATAGCCGTACGCCGCCAGCGCGCGCTGAAATTGCGTGAGCGAGGGGGGAGCTTTCATGAAACGCCGCTGGTAGGCCATCACGCGCTCTGACGCCGGCCAGGCGCCGATCCCCGCGCGATACAGGCGATACCAGGGAAAGCGTGGGCCGGGGTCGATCTTGCGTCGTGGCGCGATATCGGCGTGACCGACGACATCCACGGGATCGATGGCGTGGCGCTCGATGATGTCCCGTGCCAGCGCGATGAGGGTGTCGATCTGGCGCGCCGGGTAGGGCGTCCAGGTACGTCCATGGGGCGTGTCGCGTGGTCCTTCGTTGACGATCTCGATACCGATGGACGTGTCGTTGAGGTGGGTGCGTGAATGCCAGGCACTGACACCGGCATGCCAGGCGCGCCGCGCTTCATCGACCAGTTGATAAACCGTGGGCGGTGCCGTGGGCGTCACTAGATAGTGTGAGCTCACGTCAGGGCCGGTCAGCGTGCGCAGCGAACGGCGTGCATTGCTGTCGGTGTAATGCAGCACCAGATGCTGTACGCGGCTATTCTGCGCGCTGGACTGATAACGATGGTCGACCCGGTAGCCGTCGCGAGATTCCAGCCGCGGCGTACCGCTGCACGCGGTCAGCGCGAGCAGGCAGATGACGATCAGGCAGGTGCCCGGCAGGGCGGGTATGATCGGTGGCCACCGCGTCGGGTACGAGAAAAGGCGTGGCGTCGGCATGGCGGCGTCTCCGGCGTGGCGATATCACAAAGCGGTATGCCAGTGGGCGATCAGTATGCCCAGCGTGAGCGTCAGCGAGAAGCTCAGCATGGTACCCAGCAGAACATACTCGGTGAGCTTGCGGTCGCGGTCTTCACGCAGATCGCCGAAACGCAATACCGACTTGGCGGCGAGCAGGAAACCGATGGGCACGAGTTGGTCGGCCAGCACGAACGTCAGCACCAAAAACCGCTCGAGCATGCCGATGCGCGCGCCGGCGTCCGCCAATGTCCCGCTGTTGTCCACGCCATGACTCCAACGCCGCATGATCAGGGCGATGAGAATCGAGAACGGCCGCATGACGATCAGGTATGCCAAGATCACCAGCAGGGTCCGGGGGTGCAATAACCATGCGGCGGCGTGGCCGAGCCAGGCCCCACCGGTGCCGAGCCATGCCCAGGTCGCGACGAGCACGACGAGATGCAGCGCCTGATCGATGATGAAGTAACGCACCTGCTCGGCCGGGGCGTGGCTCTTGAAGGCGTCGATGACGAGATGCGTCACGGCGATGACAGCTGCGCCCAGCAAGGCGATGGCAAGGGATTGTGAACTGCTGAGCACCAGCCAGGCCAACGCGCCATGCACACCGGCATGCAAGTAAAGGGCGCGAGACCTCTGGTGATGAGCGTTCTTGTCGCGAACCCAGGCAGCGCTCTGGAGCAGGAAGTCTCCCACCAGGTGCGCGATCAGCAACAGCAGTAGCGTCGTAAAGGGAGAACCGATCATCGTGGCGCCTCCATGACGGCGGTGATGCGCTGGCCGACATGCACGAGATAGTCCTCGATCAGCGGCCAACGCGCGGCGTGCAAGCGTTGGTGAATCGTCGGCTGCGCGCGCCCGAGACGTTCCGCCAACGCCTTCTGGGTCTCGGCGTGTTGCAGCCGCCAGTAGATCGTTTCGGCGGCGTTATGGGTCCATCCTTGCAGAACGGCGTCAGCGAAGCGGGTCAACAGCGCCAGGCTGTCATCGGCCTGGGGTAATGACAGCGCAAAGCGTGCATCGCCCTCGCTCAAGGCATCCAACGCCTGGCCGGAGCGCACATAGATCTCGCCATTGGCCGAGGCAAAGCGCCCCGTTTCGGGTAAATCTCCCGTGCCGACCGCGACCGCGATACGGGCATCCCATGTCTCGCGGCGCGAGGGGGAGTGCCGTATCAAGGCGGCACGCGTCAGCACGGCCGCCATCATGGCCTGGCCGGGCGAGGGCAGGGCGACCTGAAAACCGTCGCCTCGGTAGCGATCCACGCGCGCGGCGTATTGTGTCTCGAGGAGTGACAGGGTGCTCGTGAGTGCCTTGTCCAGCCCCGCGGCATCCTCGATGCGGCGCGATCCGACGATGTCACCGGTAAGCACGCCGAGCGGTATCTCATTCATGCCTTGCGATCGCCTTTTATTACGATATATGGCAATAATAGTAGATTAATACTATAAGTCGATGTCTTTGCAGAATGGCTCGATTAAAAAAGAAACACGGCGCAGAGGCGCGTCGCTCTTTTATATGTAATTATATACAGTATTCGAGGCATTCCAACCCTGCAGACCCACATCGGGCCGTAGGGCCGGTTGCTCGTGGTTCCAGGCGCGCCTAGACGTCGGCTGCGAGGGCCTCGGCGGGGGATGAGAGCATGCGTGCCAGGGTGGTGTTACGGCCCTGCTCCTTGCAGGCATACAGGGCGGCATCGGCGCACGCAATCATGGCGTCGATATCCGCGTCGATGCCGGGGGGGCTGGTAACGACGCCCGCGCTGACGGTCACCACATCGGCGGTGGGCGAGTACTCATGCGGCATGCCCATGGCCTGGATCATGCCGCGCATGGCGTCGGCGAGACGCCAGGCCTCCTCGCTGGGCGTATCGATGAGCAAGACCAGAAACTCCTCACCGCCCAGGCGTACGACGATATCCGAGTCGCGACGGAAGGTATCGCGCAATACGCCCGAGATCTGCACCAGGCACTCATCGCCGGCCGGATGGCCATAGTAGTCGTTGTAAAGCTTGAAATGATCGACGTCCATCATCAGCACCGACACCGTACAGTCGAGACGACGTGTCAGCGGCAGGGCGACATCGAGCCGATTTTCCAGCATGCGACGATTGCCCAGTTTCGTCAGCGGATCGATCAGCGATTGTTCCAGCAACTGCGCATTGTGGGTCTTGAGGTCCTCGACCAAGTGCTGGAACTGGCGTGCCAGCTCGCCGACTTCGTCGTCACGTTCGGTGAGGTAGGTCGCCATCATGAGGTGGGTATTGTCACCGTCATGCAGCCGACGCGCATGCTCGGCAAGCCGCCGCATGGGGTGCAAGAGATCATGCTCGATTCTCAGCAGGAGCCAGCCTGCTGCCAGTGAGACCAGCACGAGCAGCGCGATGACCTGAATGGGCCAGGGCCAGTGTGCTCCACCGACTCCCCAGCCGACCAGGCCGCTCAGCATGAACGCCAGCACACTCAGGCGCGCCCATGGCCTCTTGAAGATAAGTGTATGTTTTCCCTGCATCGGTATTATAGACATTATGAGCTATGCCGTTTTTATGAAGAGAGTATTCTAAGCAGTGAGCTAATGTAAATAAAGGTATCTTATAAGTAAAATTAAATTAATTTTTACGAGTTGATCCATGTCATTTTAAACATACGTTCGAGGGGCGACGTAGCGAATCCGTTATTGAAGTTATGTTTTATCTTTGAATTATCGATTCAATCGAGTGGGTTGGTAGAGGAAAAAGAAGAGTGAAGCGCAGCGACAGGCCGGGCACCTGACAAGGGGGACATGATATGCAGGCCTGACGCGGAACGGCCCATGGTGCGTGAATTGTATACATGCGTTGTGTACAAAAAACCCCGCTCCAAAGGAGCGGGGTGCCAAAAACGTCAGCTAGTCAAGAAAAGTCTTAGAAGTTGAAACCGAAGTTGGTCTGCAGGCTGGTGTGCCAGTCGCCATCAGTCGGTGAACCGAAGTAGCCAAGCGCGTTCTTGTTGGCGACGACACTAAACCAAGCGTAATACGGGCCGGCGGTGACCTTCATGCCCAGATCGTTGAGCATCGGGTCGTCGACATCGCCGAAACCACCATTGACGGGTGAATAATCGTCCGCCGGGCTGATGTAGCTGAAGTCGTTATAGAAGTAGAGGTTGTCGATATCCCCCCAGTTGACGTCCATGCTGTACGCCAGGCTGGCGGAATACGTCTGGCCCTTGGCAGGGATCAGATAGTTGAAGCCGAAGGCACCGACCTGGAGCACATTGTCGGAAATGCCGGATTCGGACTCGGCCGGGTTTTCGGCATCGTATTCGTAGGCGGTGGCCTGCAACAGCGTGTACCAGTTGCCGTAGCTGCCGTTCAAGCCCACGGCGGCCTGCCAGTTGCTGCCGCTTTCGTTGGTCTGATTGTTGTAGAGCTGACCGCCCTTGGCCGAGACGTTGATCTCGGTGGTGTAGTCGGTGCCTTGACCGAAGGTATAGGCGACACGCGCGGCTACTTGGTTTTCTTCGGTGTTACCCTGATTGCCACGTGTGTCGATATCACCATTATCTTCATAAGTGGCGTCAGTGGTGCCGCCAATCGCATTGGCGCCGTAGTGCTCGTTGCTGTTACCCAACTGGTCGCTCTTGAAGAAAGCCAGCGAGGTGTCCCAGGCGCCCTGGGAGTGATCCCACTTGATACCGGCGTTCTGGTTGTCGTTGAAGCCGGCGAGATACGGCAGGGTGCCGTACCAGCCCAGGTAGCCGTAGTCCATGTTGCCGAACGGCGTCTGGACCAGCCCCACCTTGACGGTGTCGTTGTCAGTGGCCTGATAGCCCAGCCAGCCCTTCTTGAGGAACTGGTAGCCGTCATAGAAGCGATACTCGAACGAGTACAGGAAGTCGTCGTGCTGACCGTCGACGCCGAGCACGAACTTGCCGAAGTCCATGTCGCCGGCGGTATCTTTGTCGACCTGGTCCCAGTCGTTATAAACGCCTTTCAACTGCAGGGTACCGCTGAACTGGGAATCCTGAATCGATTCGATCAGCGAGCGGTTTTCCTGAGCGAGATCTCGCGTGCTCGAGGTTGCCTGCTCGCTGTCGGCGCTCGCGGTCGACTGCTGGGCGTTGAGCTGCTGCTCCATGCGCTCGACTTGTGCGCGCAGTGCATCCAGTTGGCGCTGCATGGCCTCGGTGTCTTGTTGTGCGAGGGCCGGGGCGGCAAAAGCCAGTGTGCCGGTGACGCCCATGGCGGCGAGGCCGGCTGCCTTGAATGATCGTTGTGCCACTTTATTTTCTCCGTTTCCTGCTTAGGGTCGTGAGTCGTCGGATGGGCTGGGTCGCCCTTGCGAACTGACGTCAAGGAAACATCGAACCGGGCGATCGCATGCGCCCTTTCATGAGGCGCACGAGAGTACTACCACCCTCGGCATGAGAGGGCGTGATCACGCGAGGTGACCGTGTAGTGGGATGCGGTTCATAAGTTCCCTGAATTTTCTTCATTCTCGTTATGGCGCGCATCATACCGAAAGACATCGCTTTCATAAAGCGGTGTTATGAAAAACGGGGGCTAATCTAAGTTCAACTGTTATGAAAGGGGGGTGGTGCCGGGGCGAGCATGGTGGTGCACGGCGCCTCCTGCTAAGGTGCTCGCATGTCATACTCATGAAATCGTATCAGGAGACAACCGATGCAACGTGCGTGGCCATGGTTGATGGTGGGACTCGTCGGACTGGGACTGAGCGTGACGGGGTGTAGCTACACGCCTGCGCGTATCGATCCTGAGCCCATTATTGAAGTCGGAGACGGTCATCATGATCACGATGAGCGTCACGAGGGTGAGCATGGCCACGGCGGCGATTTCTGCCCACCGGGTCAAGCCAAGAAAGGCAATTGCTGAGGCAACGCTGCATCATCGCTTTGACGATGCGGGGCGGACGTGTCGGTAGCATAAAAACGCCATGGCCGAATATGTCGACCATGGCGCAAGATTCGTACTCCCTTGGCGTCTCCCTGACGCATCGGCACCTGCCGATTCCCTTGGGCGTCCTGCCCAACATGCATCCGTAACGCGCTGAACGACAGTGTCCCTTGTCTAACAAGCGATAGGCCGGCGAGCCAGGGGTCGATGACCCATGACCGGCCATGCCCCCTTTTTACCGCATGTTCATGACAACGAGACGTCAGCAACATGACGTTGTTGTGGCCACTTCTGGTACTATTCCCGGTTTTTCGTCCAATGCACTCAACGGGAACACGGCAATGAATGCGGTTATTTTGGCCGTTCTGGTCATGGTAGGACTCGCCTTGGCGCGGGTATCGGTGGTCTTTGCGCTTATCGTGGGGGCTCTGGTCGGAGGCCTGGCAGGCGGGCTGGGGCTCGATGAAACGCTCGCCGCGTTCAACGACGGCGTGGGAGGCGGTGCCAAAGTCGCACTGGCCTATGCAACGCTGGGGGCATTTGCGGTAGCCATTTCACGCTCCGGACTTCCCGACTTGTTGGCCCAGCGTTTGATTCGTCTGCTTGGGCACGAGGCATCTTATAAACGCCAATCGGTGGTCAAATACATCTTGCTCGGGTCATTGCTATTAGTCGCGATTTCCTCGCAGAATCTGATTCCCGTCCATATTGCCTTCATTCCCATTCTCGTTCCGCCGTTGCTCAAGATCATGAATCCCCTGCGTCTGGATCGCCGCATGGTGGCCTGCGTTTTGACCTTCGGCCTAACGGCCCCTTATATGTTGTTACCCGTCGGATTCGGGGCGATCTTTCTCAACGATATTCTATTGGCCAACATCAATTCGGCGGGCGAGGCCGCGGGACTCGAAGTGACACGCACCATGGTGCCACTGGCAATGGGCATTCCGGTGGCCGGCATGGCGCTGGGACTACTGGTCGCTGTATTCTTCTCTTACCGCAAGCCCCGCGATTATGACTCGAGCGAAATCGTGACCAGTAACGTGCCGCATCATTCCGGCGAGATGAGTCTCCATAAACGTGGATTGGTCATGGCAGCCGTGGCTATTGTCGCGGCTTTATCGATTCAGCTTTATACCGGCTCGATGATCGTGGGTGGACTCGTCGGCTTCGCGTTATTGTCCTTGGGCGGGATTTTCAAGTGGCGAGAGGCCGATGACCTGTTTACCAGCGGCATGCGCATGATGGCACTGATCGGCTTCATCATGATAACGGCGGCGGGGTTTGCGTCGGTCATGCAAGCCACCGGTGAGATCGACACCCTGGTCGAGAACGCTTTCGCCATTATCGGCGACAACCAGGGACTCGCCGCACTGATCATGTTGCTGGTCGGCCTCTTCATTACTCTGGGCATCGGCTCGTCGTTTTCGACGATTCCCATCATCGCTGCTATTTACGTGCCGCTGGCCATGCAGTTCGGCTTTTCGCCCATGGCGACGGTGGCGCTGGTAGGCACCGCCGCTGCGCTGGGCGATGCCGGCTCGCCGGCCTCCGATTCGACGCTGGGGCCGACCTCGGGGCTCAATGTCGATCGCCAGCACGACCATATCTGGGACTCCGTTGTCCCGACGTTTCTCCATTACAACATTCCGCTCATCGTCTTCGGATGGTTAGCGGCGATGTGGCTTTAACGGATTAAATAAAAAATAAACACAAGACTTGGCAATAAGCGAAGAAGTGGCGATAATATGAGCACATCCCAACTGCCTAGAGGTAAAGAATGTCTCTGTTGAGCGAGTACATGAAAAAGGAACAGCTGCTGAAGCAACTCAGCGAAGAGTTGCAGCAGCTGGAAAAGGACCAGCGTCTGACAACAGAGCTGGAATTCAAGGAAAAGCTCGAAGCCTTGATGAAAGAGTACGACAAGACACCCGCTGCTGTTATCGAAATGCTTGACCCGCAGCCGGATTCGCGTCCTGCGGCAGCCTCTCAGGCAACGACTGGCGGGCGCCGTAAGCGTAAGCTGAAGATCTACAAGAACCCCAACACCGGTGAAGTGGTGGAAACACGGGGTGGTAACCAAAAGACGCTCAAAGCGTGGAAAGACCAGTACGGCAACGATACCGTCGAGTCCTGGTTGGTTCGCGTCGAGGACTAAGCGTCCTTGGGATAAGCACTTTCCATTGAAAGTGCACTGAGTACGTCAAGCGTACTCTCCGGAAAGGCTGATGCATCACGCATCAGCCTTTTTTTATGGGGCGCCAATGGGTGAGGCTAATGAATCGCTAAAAGCGGTACACCCAGTTCAAATCGCTCTAGTGGCGTATGCGGTGAAGCGCCTTCTTCCCACATCACCATGACAGGCTCTCCACTCAGCCATTCATTATGCGTCGGTAACCATTCGTATAACAGATAGGCAAATGCGCCGATGATGTTCTCCCTACCCGTTACACGCATCTTGGCTTGCCGCCGGCTAGGCATATGAACCTGTCGAAAGGCCATCGCCGGGGGCGTCACGCAGTCGCCCTGGACCCGGAAGCCAAAGTCGATGCGGACCCTGCCGGCTGGCGTGATATTCGGATCATCGTGATAGACCCAGGTACGCGCGGTCTGGCATCCCGCCAAGTACTGCTGCCAGCGTTGTGCGTAATAGCGCCACAAGCTGGGGTGAGCGCTCACCGGTACGTCACCGTAATGACGCGTCAAGAAACAGCGTGTCTCTCGTTGCGTTTCAACTGTCAGCGCCTCGGGGGCACGTCGAGGTACCGAATCACGCAGGCGGTCATGGAAGCGGCGGCGATAGTCGCTGGGCGATACGCCGAAGTAGCCATGGAAGGCGCGCGTGAAAATGGCATGACTGCGGTACCCGCAACTGATCGCGACGTCAAGCACCTGCATGGGCGTACGACATAGCAGCAAAGCCGCGCGCTCGAGCCGCAGCGAATCGCGATAGCGACCAGGCGAGATACCGAAGACACGGTTGAAGTTGCGTCTTATTTGCGCTTCTGAATACCCCAGATAATTAGCAAGCTCGCTTATTGAAGGGCTGGCATCGGCGCGTTCATGCAGCCATATCTCGGCGGCACGCATGGCATTGAGGCTGGTTGATAACGATGACGCATGTGCCGTCATGCACGATTCTCCTTGGTATTTGAGCGGTTTTGTTTGTAAGTCATCGCCGACGAGGTCCGTAAATGGCGGAAACATGATTGGAATTGCAAAGCCTAGTAGAATGAGAACCCTAATATGCAAATCAAGAAAAGGATAGTACGGAAATCATACGAAAAGGATGAGTTTTTTGGAATAATTTTTTATATAAACATTGGTTAACAACTTAGCTTTGCTTCGTGTCAACCTGGTTGAATGCTTTGTCATTACGTCAGGTAATGATGGAGGAATGTCATTTTTTTATTAATAATTCGTATAATAAACAGTGCCTTAAGGTTGTCGTGGAAGTAGCAAGGTGAGACTCAAGGATCAGAAGATAAGTGGGTGTTCATGCTATTTCTAGGGCTATAACGCTTGGCATATGGCTTTCACGCATCAGAAAAGGGTGAGGTATTTCCTGAAATAAAGGGCGTTAACGGCGCCACCAAAGGCTACCCATAAAACCGAAAACCGAAAGCAGTCAACGATAACTATTGGAGGTCGAGATGCTTGGGGAACTCAAGGTACCGACAATGACGACGATCGTACTGGCACTGGCCCTGAGTGGCTGTAGTGGTAGTTCATCGGAGTCTCAACCCCTGGATGGGGGAGGTGGAAGCGGTCCCGACATGGGCAATAATGACGGCGGCGGCGGTAATGACGGCGGCGGTAATAATGACGGCGGCAGTAATAACGGAGGTGATGGCGGTAATAATGGCGGCGGTGACATGGTCGATAATTCCACCGCCGCCGAACAAGTCGTCTCCGATGCAAGCGACGCCACGACGGGTGTTGGCGATACCGTGATCGGCGCGGGTGAGGCCATCTCGCAATCCGATATCGGCGGCGCCGGCTTCGTCACCGACGGTGCCGGCAATGTCGTCGTTGATGTCGGGGAAGGCGTCAATAGCCTCAGTACGGGGTTGCGTGACGGGCTCGGCAATCTGAGCGAAAACGACAATGCACTGGGAACGACCTTGGGCGGCGCGACCTCGACGGTAGGAGACGTCGGTGAAGCGGTTTCATCCGCCAGCACCATCGTGACGGGGTTGAATACGCTCCCGGTCGTCGGCCAGCTCGATCAGAAGACCAACCTGGTATCGGGGCTCGGTGACACGGTCAACCAGCTCGGGGTGGCGGTGACCTCTACCGCAGACTCGCTGACGTCGTCACTGACGGCGGAAGACGGCCATCTGAGCGGGCTGACCACCGAAGTCACAGGTGTCGTTCGTCCACTTGTCACCAATCTGGAAGGTACCACCCAAAAGCTGGGTGATGGCCTCGGTGTCGGCCAGCCGGTCGATAATCTGTTGACCTCGGTCGGTGGTGTCGTCACCCAACTCGGTGGCCGCGTCGGCGAACGTTCCGAGGCTCTCGGCGGGCTGGGCGGCACCCTGCAAGGCGTCGGCAATGCCGTGGCCGATCTGGGCGGTGTCGTCAATGGCGAAGGCAATGACGGCGGACTGCTTGGCGGCGTGACCGGCGGCAAAGGAGGCTTGCTCGGTGGCGTGACAGGGGGCAATGCCGATGGCGAAGGCGGCGGCTTGCTCGGCGGTCTGACCGGTGGTGAAGGAGGCTTGCTCGGCGGTGTAACCGGCGGCCTGGCCGGCGGCGGAGAAGACGCTGACGGCCAAGGACTGGTCGGTGGTCTCGTCGGTGGTTTGACCGAGACCACGGGGGGGCTGACCGGTGGTGCCTCCAGCGACGACAACGACAGCGGCAGCAAAGGACTCGTTGGCGGCTTGGTCGGCGGCGTGACCGATACGGTGTCAGGCGTGACCGGCGGTTTGACCAGCGGTTCGGTCGTCGGCGGCGATGGCAGCGATCAAGACAGCGAGCGCAATGGGCTACTCGGCAATCTGCTGGGCGGTAGCCTGCTGGGTCGCAACTAACGCCAAGCAGCACTGAGAGATATTGAACGCCAACGACGCAGCAAGGTGCCCTCATGGACCGCCATGAGGGCACGCCCGGTGCCCGGCACCGGCACCCGAGAGCCGCCACCACACCATAACGAGCGGCTCCGACAAGACACACACAGGGAAGCTACACTATGCCGTCATTCTTGCGTCTTCGTCGTGACGCACGTCGTCGCCCGCTGCCCGCATCGCTGCTGGGCTGCCTGGCCATCGTAACGGTCGGCCATGGAGGCCCGCTCATGGCCGACGATGTCGTCCCTTCCTTCATCGACGAACGCTCGCCGACCGCCACGCGTGAGCAACAAGCGCAACGCGAACGCCAGCGCACACTGGAGCTCAACGTCCAGCAGCCGGCCTCGGCACCGGGCGTGTCGGAGAACGCGCGAGTCAACGTCCGACATATCAATATCCGGGGCGGCTCGGTGTTCGAACTCGACGAATTGGCCGCACCACTCAAGCCCTTGGTGGGCAATACGGTCAGCGTGGGCCGGATCGAACAAGCCGTGAAGCGTATCACCCAGCGCTATCAAAAAGCCGGTTATCCGCTCGCCTATGCTTACCTGCCGGCGGACAACTTCGCCAACGGCAATGTGCAGGTCGTGGTGGTCGAAGGCTATATCGCCCGCGCCGAGCTGGATATCGACAACGACGCCGTGGCCGCTCGCGTCCAGCGCCTGATCCAGCGTATGGCCGAGGAACGTCCCCTGCGCCGCGAGCGTTTCGAGCGTTACACCGCCCTGATCGAACGTATCCCCGGCGCCAGCCTCTCGGTCAACGTGCCGCTGCCGCGCACCATCAACGGCGCGACCACCGTGCGTGTCGAGGCCCGCGATATCGAACGTGTCGACGCCGGCCTCTCCGTGGATTACGACAACGAAGACGACACCCAGGTGCTGGCCAATATCGCCACCCAGGCGAATACCCGGCATGCCGAACGCCTCTCGCTGGCTGGTTTGCTGCCCGTGGAAAGCGACGATGAATACCTCGCTGCTGAATACGGCCAGGCGCTGGGCAGCGATGGCCTGCGTCTCAAGCTCTCGGCGACTCATTTCGATGGTGACGACGTCACCGACACCCAATTGCTGGGGGTACCCATCGAAGCGCGGGAAAGCAAGGAGCGCCAACGCTATCGCATGGGACTCGAATATCCCCTCGAGTTGTCCCGCGACACGCTATGGGAAGTCGGCGGCGCGCTCGAGTATCTCGATGAAGAGACCCGGTACCGATACACCACCACTGGCAACGACGACCTGTTGCGTGCCAACGAAACCCTGCGCTACGGCACCGTCGAGCTCAACACCCTCTATCGGCGTGTCAGCGATGATCGGCTGTGGGAAATCGGTGGCGAGCTGCGCCAGGGCCTCGGCGTCGCCGGCGGCAAGAACGAGCTGGATATCACCACGCTCGGCGTCACCGAAAACAGCGACGATACGCTGAATTTCACGCGTCTGGGCCTCAATGGACGTTGGGTTCAATCGCTCGGCACGCGGTGGCGGTTGACGACCCGCGTGGATGGCTTCTGGGCAGCCGATAGCCTGCCCGTGCCCGAACGTGGCAACTACGGTGGCACCCACTTTGGACGCGGCTACCCGGACGGCCAGGCCGAAGGGGATTACGGCTACGCCGGTGAGGTCGAACTGCGCTTTCTGCAAGCCGTGCCCTGGGGCTGGGTCAGCCGGCTCGAACCCTACCTGGTCGTCGACGGCGCGCGCACCCGCTTCCATGACAACGACATCGAATACAACCTCGCTTCGGCCGCCTTCGGGCTCGAATTCACCGACAGTCGTCACTATCGGCTAGGCGTGGAATACGCGCGTCCCATCGCCGAGGAAGACCTGGAAACCGATAACCGCGACGGACGCATCAACGCACGCCTGTCCTGGCAGTTCGATGGCGGCTAGCGGAGGCGACGCAAGGGGGAAGAAGGAAGTTAGAAGAAGGAAGGTAGAAGATGTAAGAGGGAAGTTAGAAGACGTAAGAGGGAAGTTAGAAGAAGGAAGTAGCAGGACAGCACTTATCACAACACGCGGGGAAACATCATGCGTATTTCACTGATCGATAAGTTCACCACTCTGACACAACGCATCGCGGCGCGCGGCCACGCTGCCAAGCCACTGAATCAGGCCCGCTTCAAGCGTCAGCAGGGCGCCACCGCGATCGAGTACGCGATTATCGCGGCTTTGGTGACAGCGGCGTTGTTCGTTGCATTTGGGCAAACCGGTCTGGGAAGCATTTTCACTGATCTATTTGCCAAAATCAGCACTCTGATATCAGGCGCTTCCACAGCGGCACCCGAGTAATACGGAAGGGATGACGACCATGTCCCCCAAAACCCTGAAGATCGTGGCGGTGCTGTTGGTGATGCTGGCCTTGGGGCTGGGCTTCACCGGTTGGCGGTTGACTCAGCAGGCCGTGCCGCCATCGCTGACCGAGTCCGCTATCGAGTCGGCTACCGAGGCGCCGGCGAGACAGCATCCGGCGGTGGTGGCCACGCGGGATCTGCGTGCAGGTACTGAGTTGCAGGCCGAGAACGTGACGGATACCGCCACGGGGTCGCCGATGCTGGCGGTGGTCGATTTCCCCAATGCCTTGCCGCAAAGCTTTGCCGAGCGCAACGCTTTGGAAGGGCGCGTGCTGACGCGTCCGATCGAGGCCGGCGAGGTGATCCGCAAGGAGGATTTCGCGCTGGGCAGCGTGCTGGCCAGACAGATTCCCGCCGGCTATCGCGCCCTGGCCATCGGTGTCGATGAGGTCATCGGCGGCGGCGGTTTCATTGTCCCCGGCGACCGGGTCGATGTGCTGTTTCAAGCGCGTGCAGCCGAATCAGGCGACCGACGTCAGACCTTGGCGCGCCGGCTCCTCGAGGATGTACTGGTGCTCGGGTATGGCGACGACCTGCGGGGTGGCGTCGATGACCAGCGCGACGACAACGGTCGTAATGGCGCCCGCACCGCCGTGGTTGCCGTCAACGAAGCGCAGGCGCCCAAACTCCTGTTGGCCGAGAGTACCGGCCGCCTGCGGCTGGCCGTCGTGGGTAGCCGAGAGCGGATCGATGACCTGATGGCCAATCTCGTCACCGCGCCGGATGGGCAGGGCGATGCCCTGGTGCTGGGATTACCCGAAGACCGCAGTGCCGCAACGTCACGCTCGGCAGGTACGTCGAGCGACGACGCGCTCGCACCCGCCGTGACCTACGCCGATATCGCCGCCATCGACGACGATGACCAACCATCTGCCGCGCCGCGGCGCGCGGACCAACAGGCAAGCGGCCATCGCGTCGTGCAATTCATTGGAAGCGAGCGGCGTGTGATCCAAACGCAGAATTAAAAAGCAACGCGTCTATATAAAGCCGACGACACGATAACGACACGCGCGACCCATCTAGCGATGCCAACTGTCGCGCCCATGCAGGGAAGAAGGAAGCTACCATGCGCGAGACCGCAACCTCGAGCGTCGAACGCCTCGGGCGACGCTCAGTGTACTGGCTGGTGTGTGCCTTGATGCTGCTGATGTCCTTTCCGAGCACGGCTCAGCAAGGGGAACGCACACTGCGTCTGGACATCGGTGACCAGCGCCGCCTGACATTCGACCGGCCGGTGGCACGCACGGCGCTTGGCAATGGCGATATCGTCAGTGCTCAGGTGCTGGGGCCACGTCAACTCATGATCACCGGTCTGGCATCGGGAACCACTGCGCTGAGCGTATGGCGCAGCGGCCGCGAGACACCGCGCGACTACCGCGTGACGGTGCGCCCGCGTGGCGCTCGGGGCATGGAATCCGAATACACCCTGGCCGGCGGTACCGATACGCCCACGCTTGCCGGCGAGACTGAATCCCTGGCGCGCCATGCTCAAGCGCGCAAGCGGCTCGGCGATCAAAACGTGGTGGATGCCACTCGTCAGACGGGGCCTGTGCAGGTTCAGACCGATATCCGCGTCGTCGAGGTCAACCGCAGCAAGTTGCAATCCGCGGGTTTCTTTTTCGGCAAGAATAACGGCGGCAACACACTGCTAGGCGTCGGTACCAGCGGTGCCCTGGGCGGCGCCGAAGCCATCGGCGACACCTTCAGCCAAGGCTTTTCCTTCCTCACCGGCTCCGGCTTCCAGACCGGCAATGGCGGCTACAACATCGTCGCGGGCAGCGCCGACGACAGCATGCTCGGCGTGATCAGCGCGCTGCGCAGCAATGGCTTCGCCTACACGCTGGCAGAACCCAGCCTGGTCACGCTCTCCGGGCAAAGCGCTTCGTTTCTCGCCGGTGGCGAATTTCCCTTCCCGGTCAGCAATGACAACGGCGATGTGCGCATCGAATTCAAGCAGTTCGGTGTGCGCCTGCAGCTCACTCCCACCGTGCTGGACAGCAACAGCATCATGCTCAAGGTCGCGCCGGAAGTCAGCGAGCTCGACTTCACTCAGGGCGTACAAGCCAGCGGCGTCGCCGTGCCCGCGCTCAACGTGCGGCGTACCGATACCACCGTGCAGCTTGGCGACGGCGAGAGCCTGATCATCAGCGGCCTGGTCAGCAACAGCACCATGCAGACCGTGGACAAGTTCCCCGGCCTGGGCGATCTGCCGATCATCGGGGCATTTTTCCGCTCCACGCGTTTCGAGACCCAGAACAAGGAACTGGTGATGGTCGTCACGCCGCATCTGGTCTCGCCGATGGCCGCCGGGGCACCGCGTCCGCAATTGCCCGGCGAGGCACTGCGGCGCTATGACCCCTCGTATCTGGAACTGTTGTTCGACCCGCAGAACGCCGCCAGCCTCGAGCGCCTGGGCAACGTCGGCTTCAGTCGCTAGAGACGCCCGTTACATTCCACGATCAGAGGGCGCAGGGGGCAAAAGACGTTGCGAGGGGTCTTTGCCGCAGATTAGAGGCGCAATGTCCGTCAGGAGAAACACCATGGCACTGCCACGTTTTGGACAACGACACCTGAACGTCGTCGCCGATCCCGACGACCCGGCCTTCCAGTCGGAACTGCATCGCAGCGTCATCGAGCGCTTCGAGGACGAAGGCATGGAACTCGACGCCGAACCCAGCGTGTTGTTCACGCGCCTCGAGGATAGCGTGCGCGATTGGCTGGCCGAGCGCGGCGAGTTCATCCCCGACGACGCCATGCAAGCGGTGTTGCAATCGCTGTATCACGAAATGACCGGCTATGGGCCGCTACAGCCGCTGTTACGCGATGACGGCATCACCGACATCCTCATCAATGGGCCGCATCACGTCTTCGCCGAACGCGACGGCAGGCTCGAGCGCGTTGCTCAGCAGTTTCTCAACGATGCCCACGTACTGCGCGTGGTGCGTCGCATGCTGGCGCCCCTGGGCCGGCGGCTCGATGAGGCCAGTCCCATGGTCGATGCGCGTCTGGAAGATGGCTCGCGCGTCAACGCCATCATTCCGCCGCTGGCACTGGACGGCCCCTGCGTGTCGATCCGCAAGTTTCGCCATGACGCCATGAGCGCGCTGGCGCTGGTCGAGCGCGACGCCTTGCCCGCTGCGCTGCTCAGCGAGCTGGAGCAAGCCGTGGAGCGGCGTCGCAACATCCTCATCAGCGGCGCCACCGGCGCGGGCAAGACCACCTTGCTCAACGCCCTGAGCCAATCGATCCCATCGCACGAGCGTGTCGTCACCATCGAGGACGCCGCCGAACTCCAATTGCGCAACAGCCACATCGTGCGTCTCGAGACGCGCCCGGCCAACAGCGAAGGCGAGGGCGAAATCACCGCGCGGCAGCTGGTGCGCAACTCGCTGCGCATGCGTCCCGACCGGGTGATTCTCGGCGAGAGTCGTGGCGACGAAGTGCTCGATGTGCTGCAGGCCATGAATACCGGCCATCTGGGATCGATGAGCACGGTGCACGCCAACGCGGCGGCGGATGCCCTGGTGCGCCTGCAGATGATGGTGCGTCTTTCGGGCTTCCAGGGCTCGGACACCCTGATCAACCGCATCATCGCCACGGCGCTGGACCTGGTGATACACGTCACCCGCGACGTCAATGGCCATCGCCACGTGCTCGAAGTTCAACGCGTGGTCGGGTTCGATAGCGACGCCATTCAGCTCGAAACGCTTTATCACCGCCACGAAACGCCCTGGACCCAGCTCGCCAGCGCGAGGGTACGGGCATGACCTTGTGGTGGTGGATCGCGATGGTCCTGCTGCTGGCCGCCGCCGGGCTGATATGGACCAGTGCGCGGGTGGCGGCGATGCCGCGAGAGGCAAGCGCACCGCGCCGCCAGCGGCGGCGCATCGCGCCCAGCGAGTCGCTGCTCGAGTGGGCGCTCGACTATCTGTTGCGGGCCGGCATTCAGCTCACGTCGCGTCGCCTGATGATCGCCGTCGCCCTGGTGCTGGGCGTGCTCGCGGTGATGCTGGTATTGCTCGACCAACGCTGGAGCCTGTACGTGCTGTCGGCTGTGCTGGTGGGCGGCAACCTGCTGTTGCAATGGCGGGCGCGGCGCCTGCGTTCACGTTTGCGCGCCCAGTTGCCGGGGTATCTCGAACAGCTGCTGCGCGAGCTCTCCGTGGGCGCCAGCCCGGAAAGTGCCTTCAAGCGTCAGATCGCGCGCAGCACACCGCCGCTTCGCAACATGCTCGAACGGGTCTGGGCGCGTCGCGAGCTGGGGCTGGAAGTGCACGAAGGCCTGGTTCGCGAGAGCACGCTGCTCAAGCTCAACGAACTGGCGCTGTTGGCCACCGCGCTGGAGGTCAACCAACGCCATGGTGGCAGCCTGCGCGACATCTTGAGCAGCTTCGTGACCCTGTTGCGCCAGCAGGAGCGGGGACGCCGCGAGCTCAAGGCGCTCACCGGCGAGACGCGTTTCACCGCCGTGGTGCTGGCCGTCATCCCGGTGTTGATCGGCGGTTACATTCTGATCACCAATCCCGAGTTTCTGAGCACCATGTGGCACAGCGCCGATGGTCGTGCGGCGCTGTGGCTGGCACTGGGGCTGGAAGCGAGCGGCTGCTTCGTGATGTGGCGGATGCTCAAGGCGATTTGAGGAGGGCGCATGCTAGCCGTGATGTTGTTACTCGCCAGTGGCGCGGCACTGATGATCGCCGCCGGGGTGTGTTGGGTGGTGGCGCAGCGCAGCCTCGACCGTCAGCCCCCGCAAGCACCGGACGCCTGGCGCCAGACCGAATCATGGTTGCTGCGTCGTGGCAGTGCCTGGCGGGTGCACCGGCGACGGCATGCGCGCAGCGCCGAGCTTGCCATCGTCCTGCGTCAGGCGGGCTTCATCGGCTCACGGGTGCAAGCGCAGTTCCTCGGCATACTCGGTACGCTGGCGGCTTGTGCCTGTCTGGTGGGCACTGCCTGGGGATGGGAGCAGGGGCGAGGCGTGCTGGGCAGCCTGATGCTGGGGATTGCCGCGAGTGCGTTGACGGGCGTGCTGTGCTGGGCATGGCTCAAGCATCGCCGCCGTCGGCGGACCCGCCTCCTGGACGATGAAATCGCCCTGGTACTGCAGGTCACGCGCATGCTCTGGGAGGCCGGCATGACGCTGGAAAGCGTGCTCCAAGGGCTGATCGACAACCTGCGAGGTACCGCCCCGGAAAGCGTGCGCGAACTGCGCAGCGTGACGCACAAGATCGACGCCGGCCAGGCCCGCGAGGACGCCCTCGAAGAAGTCGCCGATGTGCAGGCCAGCGAAGGTCTGAGCGACTTGCTCAAGTTGCTGGCGCAAGTCTCGTCCAGCGGGGGCGGCGCGCGGGACTCGTTGCGCGCGCTGAGCGAGCTGTTGCGTGACCGGCGGCGCACACGCCTGCAAGAAGCCGTTAGCCGGCTCTCGGGAAAGATGTCGCTGGTCATGATGGTGTTTCTGTTCCCGGCCTTGCTGATCGTCCTGGCCGGGCCCGCGGTCCTCAATCTCGCCGGTGCGCTGGCGACCCTGGGAGGCGAATGATGTCGCATGCAACGTTATCGCGGTGGGTGCATGCCGCCGTGGGTGTCGTCTGCCTGAGCGCATTGGGCGGATGCGCCAGCACCTCGACGCCGGACACCCCCTGGACGCAGTCCCAGGACGCCGCCAGGGCATCCGGCCGTCTGACAGCGGCTGACACGAACGAGAGCAACATGCAGCGCGGCGTCTGCGGCGCGGAAATGACGGCCACCACCGGCATGCAGATTTCGTTGATCCGCCAGATGCTCAACGATGGCAAGCCCCGTGCCGCGCTGGCGCATCTCGACGATCTAGCGCTGGACACGACACGTGAAACGCTGGCCGAGCCGCGACTGCTGCGGGGCGAGGCGCTGCGCGAGACGGGCAAGCGCGACAAGGCCGATGCTGTCTACGCCACGCTCACCGATACCTGCCTGGCCGCCGATGCCTGGCGCGGCATCGCCCGCAACCATGCCGCGCGAGGACAGCTCGGCACGGCGTTGGAGGCCATGCAGCGTGCGCGCGAGGCGCGTCCCATCGATGCCGCCATTCGCAATGATCTGGGCTACCTGTACCTGCTGCAAGGCCAGCCCCGCCGAGCGGAAGAAGAGTTTCTGACCGCTCTGGAGCTGAGCCCCGGTTATGCACGTGCCGCGCGCAACCTGGTCATGGCGTTGTATGCCCAGAACGACGACCGGCAGGCGCAAGGCATCGCCCAGCGCTTCGGGATCGACCGCAACGAAGTGGCGTTGTTGCGCCAGACCCGACTGGCGAAAGCCGACGCGACGCCGGGTACCGCAGGCGTCGTCTCACGTGCCGCGCCCAATGCGGTGTCTCGCATCGCGGCATCTCCGCCGAGCGGTGCGGGCGCAGCGATTACCCATACCCCCATCGAGAGACCGACGGATCCCGGCACCCTCGAGATCATCCGGCAATGACGCATGACGGGTTCCATCTCGAACACGTCCACCGACAGGAGGCTGACATGACACTTCACATAAAGACACCTTTCATGAGCGCCGACGCCCAAGGTCCCGATCAGCAGGGTCACCGCACGCGCGGTCGCCTCTTTCGTTTCACTATGATCGTGCTCGGTGGCCTGGCACTGGGCGTGATGGCGAGCGGCCCGCACGCCCAGGCGCAACAAGACACCCGGCTCGAGACAACGCGCGCCCAGCATGATCTCTCGGGACATCCCGGCCAGGCGACACGACGCTTGCTGGAATGGCAGCGCAGCGGGCGCGGCGCCTCGTCCCATCGTCAGGAACTCGCAGGGCCCGTGCAATCGGCCATCTGGCAGCGCTACGTGAAAAGCTTCACGCACGAGATCCCCGAGCAGTACATCGATACCCAAGCGTTCGGAAACCAGTGAGCATGCTGCGTCACGCATCCCCCGCGCCGTGCCGTACCCAGCGCGGCGCCATCGGCCTGCTCGCCATGGGCGTGCTGGGGCTGGTGATCCTGTGCCTGGTGCTGGCGCTGGATGTCGGGCGGCTTTATTACGAGCAGGCCAAGCTTCAGAAGCAAGCCGATACCGCCGCCATGGAAGCGGCGGCGCAAGGTCCGATGTGTGGCGGCGAGAAGAATGCCAATTCCAGTGCGACCTTTGGCAGCATGGTATGGAATGAATCTGGAGAAGAATGGAAGTTCGATAATGATCCCGGAAATGGGTTGCGAGATGCGGCTGAAGTTGTCCTTGAAAAAGACGTGACAACAAGCCTGGTGGTTAATATAAAAAGAGTATTAGACATCGATGAAGGAAAAACCACTTTAACGGCTAGGGCAGTGGCACGTAGATTACCAGTGGCCGGCATTAGTGTGGGAAATTCCTTGTTGTCTCTGGATTCGGCTGATTCTCCGCTGTTGGGACCTTTGGTATCGGGTTTGGTGGGGTATGACGCCGCGGTATCGATATTGAACTCGTCCCAAGTGGCTTCGATAACGCTGGGCGATCTGTTCCAGAGATCGCCAGCATCCGTGTTCGAGGAATTTCAAGAAGATGAATACCCGCCCTCCGCGCTTATTCGGATGATAGGGGGAGCGGCAGGTGTCAGCGATATCGTCAGCGGCAGTGCCTCTCAAGGCAAGTTGATCAATGTACTAGATATTCTCGACCTTTCGGCGCTTCAGAGGGACCGAGAATCACTGCTTAACTTGTCGATCCCGTTGGAGCCGTTACTCAATGCAGTCGTCACGGCAGCCAGTATCGATGCTCCGTTAGTGCAAAAAGATGTTGATAGCGGAGCCGTGGGACTTAATCTCGAAAGTAAGTTGATGCCCGATGCCTTCGACTTGGGCTTGGTAATTCAGAGCCCGGCGAGAATCGCTTTCGGTCCGCCGGGAAAAGCGCCGCAGGGCGCCGGCACCATGGGCTACCGTACCCAGGTAACGTCGGCACAAATCAAGGTGTGGCTGAACAGCGAGCTGGATATATCGC
This sequence comes from Chromohalobacter marismortui, assembly GCF_004364315.1. Taxonomy (GTDB): domain Bacteria; phylum Pseudomonadota; class Gammaproteobacteria; order Pseudomonadales; family Halomonadaceae; genus Chromohalobacter; species Chromohalobacter marismortui. Next base: position 574,347 of record NZ_SOBR01000001.1, read on the forward strand.
CCCTGGCATCATTCGATCTGGGGCTGGTGGCCGAGGTGGGGGCCGCGCGCGCCTGGTTGGATACCATCGAATGCCAGGGAGTTAATCGTTATACCGTGCGGGTCGGATCACGCCCATCGGTCATCAAACTCGCCTTGGGGCACATTGAAACGCTGGCCAATGGTGTCCCGAATGACGTCTCCCCCATTTCGGTGAACTTGATCGGCAGCAGTGAGGTGTCGTTAGCATCGATCGATATCGCCGCAAGTACCAATGGTGGCGAATCTTCCATGCAAGAAGCTCAGTATTCCGTCTTCCAGGGAAACTACCCTGCGACAACGAACGTGGTGCCTTCTTCCAGCATTTTGCAAGATGATATCAACAGTTTGTTGAGTGGCTTGGACGTGGACGTCGATATCTTGCAGAGCAATCAATGCCCAATCTTCTTGTGCGATGTGCTCGATGGGGTTGGCGACTTAGTGTCGGAGCTGACGGAATTCACCGTCGGTACCGTGGCGGAGCTGGTTAGAAACATCGTCGATCCCATCGTGAGAAGCTTGCTTGAGCAGGTGCTGGACCCGTTGCTCGCAGCGCTGGGGGTTAGCGTCAACCAATATGAGGTATCGGTTTACTCGCCACAGGCCAAAGTGGAGCTGGTGAAATGAAACGACATACTCGGATGCTGGGCAAAAAACGCCAATCCGGCGTCGCGGCCATCGAGTTCGCCATCGTCTTCCCGGTGTTCTTTCTGGTGCTGTATGCCCTGATCGGCTACGCCTTCGTGTTTCTTATTCAAAGCGGATTGCAAAGCCTTGCTAGTGAATCGGCACGTCAAGCGGCGGCGATTAGTACAATGCCACTGAAAGAGGTTGATATTTCCCGCGATAGCCTGATTGATGAGCGAATAGAGGCGACAATTAACGCCTCATGGCTGGAACGCTTTGATGTACGTCAGCTTGACGCTGCGGATTGTGGTGATGCGCTCCCCGCCTCCGATGGAGGTCGCTTGGTTGTATGCCTGGGCGCGGATTACCCTCTACCCATCTTGAACCTACTGGGCATCAGCATCCCGGGCACGCCGGACCCCTTGAAAACGCATGCCAGCGTCTTTCTCGATTGAATGGCAGCAGACCGCGCATGATGGCAGGAGACCACGCATGCTAGAGGGCATCAACAAGACTCAGAACGAGCGCATCGGCCAGCACCAGACCCTGACCTGGCTTTGCTGTCTGCTGGTACTGGCTATCCTGCCGCTGGGGAGAGCCGGCGCGGCCGAGGTGAGGGCGGCCGATAGTGGCACATCGGTGCCGAAGGCGACCACCGCCAGCGCCATGCTCGTGGTGCCCAGCCAGTTGGCACTGCAAAGCGACGACGCCCTGTTGAGCGATGTGCGTCAAGCGCTCACGCGCCGCCTGGGCGAGGGCCATGTCAGCCTCGAGGTGCTGGGGGCCGACCGCTTCCCGCGAGACACCATGCTGCGTCGCTGGCGCGAGACCATGGCGCATCGTCACGCCGATCTCGACTACGTGTTGCTCATGCACGATGCCGCCGTGCGCGCCTATCGCCATCTTCGTGTCTCGTCCCGTTCGCCCGAAAAGGCCACCGTCGTGGCCTACGGCGTGCACGATGGGGCACTTCGCCAGTGGTTGAGCGCGCAGGGCATCGCGCATATCGGGCGCGATGTCTACGCCGAGCGCAGCCTGCGCTGGGCGCTGGAGGCGCGTCGCCCACAGCAAGGCCCGCTGGCGCTGTGGTATGCCCAGAGCGAGCGCCGCGATGCGCTGGTGGCCAGCGCGCGCCGGATGAGCTGGCCCCGTCTGAGCGATGCCTGGTTGGCGCTGGACTCGCCGGACGAGGACGCTCTGACGCGCTTTAGCGCGCGTCGTCGCCAACGAGGCGAGCCGCGGCAAGCCTTTCTCTCGGCGCCGGTGACGCAAGAGAATCTGGCAAGCGTCAAGGCGCTGGCCGAGCAGGGCTGGCACTTCTGGTGCTATCAACGCGCGTGGCTCGAGCATGGCTGTCTGGGGGGTGTCTTTGCGGCGCCCGAGCACATGGCCGATATGCTCATCGATGCCTTGTTCACGCCCGATAGCGGGTTGATGCTGGAAGGTTCGCTCCCGATCGCGACACCGCCGAGTGCCTTGTACCGCGCCCGAGAGCAGCTCAAGGCCTCCGCGCGAGACGGCGTGAACTGGCTCGATGTGCCCGAGACGGTCGTCGCCCAGCGGCAATGGACGCGGTGGGCTTTTACGCTGGCCACGGCCGCGCTGATCGTCGCCGGGGCGGCCATCTGGCTGGCGTGCAGGCGCGAGCGCAAGCAGCGCTTGAAGCGCCAAGCCTTGCGCAACGATCGGGTGACCGGTCTGCCGGGGCGTTTGCGCATCGAACGGCGCCTGCAACGCTTCATGGACGATGACCATGCCATCTCGCTCTATTATCTGGCGTTCGATACGCTGCACCACCTGCGCACACAGTTCGGGGTCGAATACGCCGACCTGGCGGCGCAGGGCATCGCCGAGCGCTTGCGCGATACCTGCGGCGGCGTGTGTTATCCGGCGCGGCTTTCGGATGACGTCTTCGTCGTCCTGGCGTCGGGCGCACAACAGCCACTGACCATGGCCGCGCGCTATCAGGAAATACTCCATGCGCCCATCGAGGTCTACGGCGTGCCGTATCGACTCGAACCGCGCATCGGCATCGCGTTGTCGCCCGAACACGGCAAGACCCCGGTGGCGCTATTGCATGCCGCCCAGGACGCCGCCGACCAGGTGCTGGCCAGCGCCGGGGCCGAACCGCAGCTGTTCAAGCTCGACCTGCTCAAGACCGCCGAGCGGCGGCGCGTGCTGGCAGAAGCCCTCGCCGAGGCGCTGGAACAGGACACGCCATTCTTCGAGTTGTACCTGCAACCTCAATACCGTCTCGCCAATCGGCAACTGATGGGGGCCGAAACCCTGATTCGCTGGCAGCACGCGACCTTCGGCACCCTCTCGCCCGGTGAATTCATCCCCGTGGCCGAAGCCAGTCACCAGATCGTGCCGCTGGACGAAAAAGTCTTCGATGCCATGCTCGACTGGTTGGCGCGCCAGGCGCTGCCGCACACCCAGCGCCTGGTATGGGCGATCAATCTATCGATACGGCATTTCGACGATCACCGCTTCGGCGATTGGCTGCTGGCACGCTGCGAGCATTACGGTGTGCCTCCACAGTGCATCGAGCTAGAGGTCACCGAGCACGTCGCCACGCAGGATCTTTCCCAGGTGCGTGAGATCATGCGGTCCCTGCGTCTACAAGGCTTCGGCCTGGTGCTGGACGATTTCGGTACCGGCTATACGTCGCTGCGCTTTCTCAAGGAGCTGCCATTTACCAAGGTCAAGCTCGACAAGGTCTATGTCGATGCCATTGCCGAGGACGAGCGTAGTCAATTGCTGGTCAAGGGGATCGCCGATCTGGCGCGGGGCTTGGGGTTGACTGTCGTGGCCGAAGGGATAGAGACTCAAGAGCAGATGGATGTGCTGCGCGGGCTGGGGTGCCCCATGGGACAAGGTTACTTGCTGGGGCGCCCCAGGCCCGTCGACTCTTTCCTGTGGCGGCTGTCGCAACACCAGGACGTGCCGTCAACGCACGCCGCGCACATGCGTTAGGCCCAGTACCTGCGAGGCCCAGTACTTGCTGCGCAGCGCGTCGGATAGTCCCAGGGATTGAACTTCACGGATTTGGCATCATCTATCATCTCGGGCCGAGTCAACGCCGAGCGATGCCAGCATCGCCTCTTCAAAGAGATCGTTTTTTCCGCGTCACCGTGAGCATGACTCGCCTTGTGTACGTCGCGCGCCTTCGTGAATCCCGTCGGAGCCGCATTATCACGTTTTGAACCATCATGTGGTGATTTAAATATTTCCATGAAAAACAATCGTCAAGCATCGTCACGCCATATGGATGAGCGTGAGAAACTTCGCAAGTTCCGTGAACTCGACGACGCCTTCGCCTCGGCTCTCAAAGAGCTCGATAGTGGCGGGGCACGCCATCAAGACACCGCGCCCCAGGCGCCCCCGTTCGAAGAGCGCCTCCATGCGCTGATGGAGGAATATGGCCAATCCAGTCACAGCGTCGCGACGCTGCTGCGTACCATCGTCGAGCTGCAACAGGCGGCATACGAGGGCAGCGCAAAACCGGCCGGAACCCCGTCACTGGCGCTCCCGGAGCGAAAGGCGAAAAGGCCTTGACAGTATCCCCGCGATGTCGCAAGCTTAACGCAGTAGGTTAGCAAGTGGCATACCGTCAGTAGTAATCGATGTCTTCGAGAGCCTGGTGTATAGCTAATTGTTTTACCCACTGTAACTCGGGTAAATACCCGGCAATTGAAAGCGCAATGCGCAAGAAGGATATCGAAAATGGCAACTGGTACAGTTAAGTGGTTCAACGACGCTAAAGGTTTCGGCTTCATTTCTCCGGACGACGGCGGCGACGACCTCTTTGCCCACTTCTCTGAAATTCAGGCTGAAGGTTTCAAATCTCTGCAGGACGGTCAAAAGGTCTCTTTTGACGTCACTCAGGGCAAGAAAGGCCTTCAGGCTTCCAACATCAAAGCTGACTGAATCCAGTCTGGCTTGAAGCCGCAAGGCTTCCGATGTGTCAGGGCCCGCTTCGGCGGGCCCTGTTGCGTTTGGGGTATGTGACACCTCGAGCGTGCCTCCCGCCGCGCCCCCTCAACGTTGGTTCGGTAGCGCTTCCAGCCACTTGCGAATGCGCTTTTGATGCCAGCGCCGCGACAAGCGGTGCGTATCGAACGAGGTCGGGATGATGTGGCAGTCCTGATTCTTGACGTTCGGGTCGAGGTCCTTCTTCTCCAGCATGAAGCACCGGTAGGCGCCCACGGGGCGGTTCTCGCTGCCGTAGATGGCGATCAGCCGGATCTCGAGCATCCTCAACATTTCCTCTTCGAGCGTCAGCGAATTCCGGTCGATATTGAGCTGGTGCCCCTCGGCAATATGATCGATGATTTCCCTGAACGAGCACACCTTATGGTAGTCGCCCGAGGCGAGCGGCCCCTGGCGCGTGGCGTGTTCTTCGTGCTGCTCCTCGCCGCTGTTGTCGGTTCGGGTGTAATCGGTCAGATCGCAGGCGTATTCTCCCTGAGACGTATGCAGTACCCCCATGACGTTCGAGACGAAGATCGCCTCCGAGCTCATGTTGCTGATCAGGCACATGCCGTCCGGCGACTTGCTGAGCCCGCGATTGATGATGATGCGCGGCCGCCGCTGGCGGGCAAAACCTAGATACAGCAGCTGTGCATAGAACAGCCACACGGCCAGGGTGCAAAAACTCGCGATGGTACTCAGCGCACCGCTGTTATTGTTGAGCCACTCGAGCATTCCTTGCTCTCCTTGTACGTGGTAAGTAAACGGCATTGAGTAGAAAAGAAGAACGCCACAGAGCATGATGCCCGGTAGCGTTCTGCGATAGCGAGTCTAGCAAAAAGTCACCTGTCAGGCTGAATGAACGATGCCAGCCCACTCGAATCCCTCTATAGGATGGGGGCCGACCAAGCCGTACAAGGTCTGAGGATAGGCAGCTTGCGCCTGGCAGATGCGCTCAAGGGGGCTCGCCTTGCTTCGCTCAAGGTGGGCACGTCCGTGGTCCTGCTCGATGTTCTGGACGGCGGTGATCCGGGAACCGTGATGCAGCGCCGGTGATGGCACGAAGGATTTGGTTGTCAGGCGCTGGCGTCTGCTCCCTTGAACAATGCGGTGCCGGCGACAGCCAAAAGAAGCCGGCGACCGCCAAAAGAAGAGTGACACCACGCACCGAAAGAGGCCGGCGAGCGAATGAACACAGCCTTTGCCGTTAATCTGCGCGAGCTCAACGGGGCACTGGGCGATCTGGGGACCTTGCTGCCGTTGATGCTGGGGAGCATCGCCATCGGCGGGCTGGCACCCGTGCCGGTGGTATTGGGATTTGCCGTCTTCTATCTGGGCACGGCGTTTTACTATCGCCTGCCGATCCCCGTGCAGCCCATGAAGGCCGTGGCGGCCGTCATCTTGACGGCGAGCATGTCGCCGCTGGAAATCGCCATCGCCGGGGTGATGATCGGCACGGTGCTGCTGGTACTGGGGCTGACCGGCTGGATCGCGCGCTTCAACCGCCTGATTCCGCAATCCGTGCTGGTTGGGCTGCAACTGGGGCTGGGGGCGCTGCTGGCCTTGACCAGTCTCTCGCTGATGGCCGAGCAATTCTGGCTGGGCATCGCCACGCTCGGCGTGCTGTTGGTGGCAATGCGCTTCCCGCGTTGGCCGTCCGTGGTGCTGGCGTTATCGACGGCCTGGGGGCTGGGATATTTCCAGCCCGCGAGCGCGCCGCTCATCGACACCGGTACCGCGTGGTTTCCCGCACTGGCGAGCTGGCCGGATATGCAAAGCCTCGAGCGTGCCATGTCGATGCTCGTGCTGCCGCAACTCTCGTTGACCGTCACCAACGCCATCGTCTTGACCACGCTCGTCGCCGGTGACTATTTCGGTGAACGTGCCGCGCACGTCACCCCCGCGCGACTCTCGCTATCCACCGGGCTGGCCAATCTCGTGCTCACCCCGCTCGGCGCCTTGCCGATGTGTCATGGCGCCGGTGGTCTGGCCGCGCACTACCGTTTCGGCGCGCGCACCGGCACCGCGCCGCTCCTCCTGGGAGGCCTGCTGCTGGCCGTGGCATGTCTGCCGCCGCAATGGGGCTTGGGCGTGCTGGGGGGGATTCCTCGCGCCGGGCTAGGTGCCTTGCTGCTCGTTGCCGCCTGGCAACTGGCCATCACCCAGCGATTGTTCGACAGCAAGCCAGGGTGCTGGCCGGTGATCGCCGCGACCGCCGCGGTGACGGTCGCGCTCGATCCCTTCTGGGGGCTGGTGGCCGGTGGTATCGCCGAATGGGCGCGGATCAGCTGGCGTCGTCGCCACGCTTGAGGCGTTTCACCCAGCGCTGCTTGGCGTACTTGCGCAGGTTCTCGACGTTGTTGGCCGCGCTTGGAAGGGCTTAGTCTTGAAAAAGGTCTGAGTGACTACCCGTACGCGCCAAGTGAAGCTCATCCCCCTCGACGCAATACAATAATAACCAATCCGGCTCGATGTGAGCATCGCGGTAGCCTTTCCAGTTTCCCCGGAGCGGATGGTCCTGGTATTCCTCGGGCAGGGGAGCCTGCGCGACGAGTAGGCCGAGCAGGCTCTTAAGTTTTTGAAGGTCTTTTCCGCGCTTGACGGCACGTTTTACATCGCGTTTGAACTGGCTGGAACGTACAGGTGTCAGCATCAGACACCCAAGTCATCGAATAGAGCGTCAGCACTATCGAAGCGTTTCCCTTTGCCGGCTTCCAGCTCCTCCATTGCCGCTTTCGTGGTGGCCGTCGGTGCTTGAACGGCAAAGGGCAGACGTTTTTCATCGGCGACGCGCAGCATCAACAAACGGATCGCATCGGAGACGGAGAGGCCCATCGCTTCCAGAGCGGCAGTGGCGCGTTCCTTGGTTTCGCTATCGATGCGGGCGCGGACGACAGTATCGGCACTCATGGTGTTATCTCCTGTTGTAGCTACATGGTAGCTACATCATAGCCCATGACATGAGGTATAGCCATGTGTTGTCCGGGGGCTTGCATCACGTTGCATCATCCCGCTTGAGGCGTTTCACCCAGCGCTGCTTGGCGTACTTGCGCAGGTTCTCGACGTTGTCCGTCTCGTCGACGATGTCCTGGCCGAGAATCGTCTCGATGACGTCCTCCAGCGTGATCAAGCCCACCCAGGTACCATGTTCGTCGTAGACCACGCGCATATGACCGTGATCCTTGAGCATCGCCGTGAAGACGTGCTCGACGTTGTCCGTCTCATGCAGCGCCTCGATGGGGTGCATCAGCGCCTTCATGGCCTGCTCATCCTCGGCGTGATAGGTATCCGCCTTGTGGATGTAGCCGATCGCCTGCTCGCCGCCGTCCATGACCGGAAAGCGCGTGAACTGCATCTTGCCGAACTGCTCATCGAATTCCGCCACGCTGAGATCCGGCGTCACCGCCACGCATACCGTGCGCGGCGTCATCACGCTTTTCACGCGGATCTCGTGCAGGTTGAGGATATTGACGATGGCCCGCGTCTCGTCGCTATCCAGCGCCTTCTCGTCCAGGCCGATGCGCGCCAGCGCCTTGATCTCGCCGCGCATGTCGACATCCTTCTCCGAGTTGCCGATACGGTTGGTGATCAACTCCGAAAGCCAGATGAACGGCGCCAGCACGATGATCATCATGCGCAGGATCGGCGGCAGCAGCGGGGCGAGGGCGCGCCAGTAACTCGCGCCGATGGTCTTGGGAATGATCTCCGACAGCACCAGGATCGCCAGCGTCATGACCGCCGAGGCGATGGCCACGTAGGCGTCACCGAAGATCACCGCCACCTGCGCGCCGACCCCCGTCGCACCGGCCGTGTGGGCGATGGTGTTGAGGGTGAGGATCGCCGCCAGCGGACGGTCGATGTTGGACTTCAGCTTGGACAGCGAAGCATGCAACTTCGGACGCGTGTCCTTCAACTGCGCAATGTAGCTCGGGGTCAGCGACAGCAGCGCCGCCTCGAGGATGGAACACAAGAACGAAAAGCCAATGGACAGTAGGGCGAAGGCCGCAAGGAGGACCATGAAGACTCTTGGTTGGGAATGGAGTGCTCATTTATCCAGCCCGCAAAGAGTCTGTCAATCCATGCGTGAGGCGTTTTCCAACGGTGGGTGGCGGGGGAGGGGGTAGCGTGCCTTATCGATCGTGTTTTCCTTGTCAAAATTATTTATTGGGGGTACATTAAAGAAAGAAGAAGAGTCCAATGAACCCCCATTGTGAGATTGAATATGATGAAGCTAAGCGGCTGATAACGTTGGAAAATAGGGGAGTCGACTTTGCTGATGTGCCTCAGGTATTTGCAGGAAGGGTTTATTCCAGAGTGGATGCGCGGAAAGACTACGGCGAAGAACGCATCTACACGGTGGGCAAGCTAAACGAACGGGCCGTGGTAATAGTATGGACGTGGCGCGGTAGTAAGCGTCGCATTATCTCGATGAGGTATGCCAATGATCGCGAAAAAAGACGATTCAAAGACTACTTGGATTGATCCCGATGATGCTCCAGAGCTCGACGACGATTGGTTTGAGGGAGCTTATCAGTACGAGGATGACAAGCTGGTCAAGCGTGGCCGCGGGCGACCGCCCCTGGCGCACAAGAAGATGCCGGTAAAGGTGCGGTATGACCAAGACGTTATCGACGCCTTCCGGGAATCCGGACCTGGCTGGCAAACCCGCATGAATAAAGCCCTTCGCCAGTTTCTGGCTGAGCATGACATTAACGAGCTGGATAGGCGGCAGTGATTGGCGTAAGGCAGCTTGGCGACGGCGTCGAGAATCGCTAGTGGAGTTTGCCGCCAATTTGAGTCGATTTTTAACGCCGTATGGGCGAGCGCAGGCATTTTTCAGACAAAGCGTAGAAAGCGTAGCTGAGCCGTCCAGTCACCGTGCCGACTAGCCACTCTACCCATGGTATGCCACGCGGGGCGTGAGAAGCTGCTCGGGCAGACGTCTTGCTCTAAACTGCAAGGAAATGAGTTTCGCTATAAATGAATACTTCACACCAAGAGGTGATCGGCATGCAAGCATCTCCTCCGATTGATAAGGAAGCCTTGCACACAGAGCTCAAGCGCGAGCTGCGTTCCGACTTCCTGCAGGATATCCGCATTGAATCCGGCATCGACAGCTCCGGCGAAGAGGCGGTCTGGGTCTGGCTCGTCGTGGATGAAGGTGCGATGGGGAGCCAAAAAAACAAGAGCAAGGTCAAAGACATCAGGGAAAGCATCTACCGGACGTGTTCTGAACGCGCCCCCCGGCGTCTTTCCTTATATCCGACTGGATAACCCCCAAGTGTCAGCCTGAAGCGCCGCAATACCCGACAATACCGCACCTTTATTCTCGCCTTGGCCTTTCACCCCAGTTGGTCTCGCGCCTGATACTCCCTTAGCAGTCGATTCTTTTAGTTTTGTACGAACCAGGAAGCCCGATGACCGATTTCATTACCGATTCCACGCGCAATCGCCTTATCGAGGGCGTCCACGCCGCCGGCCAGGAGATCATGGCGATCTACCGCCGTGACTTCGCCATCGAAGAAAAGGCCGACGCAAGCCCGCTCACCGAGGCGGACATGGCCTCGCATCATGCCCTGGTGGCGCTGCTCGAACAGGTCACGCCCGGGGTGCCGATCCTCTCCGAGGAATCCGCCGAGATTCCCTACACCACCCGCGCCGACTGGCAACGCTACTGGCTGATCGACCCGCTGGACGGCACCAAGGAGTTCATCAGCCACAATGGCGAGTTCACGCTCAATGTCGCCCTGGTGGAAGACGGCGTGCCGGTGTTCGGCATCGTCCACGCGCCCGCACTCGAAAGCGGCCCCGCGACCTGGTGGGGTCAGCACGGGCAGGGCGCCTGCAAGCGCGAGAACGGCGGTGACGATCAACCGATTCACGCCCGCGCATTGCCCGACCCCCAGGCCGACCCCTGGAAGATTATCGGCAGCCGCCGCCATGGCGCCGACATCTTCGAAGCTTTCTGTCAGCGCCTGCCCGCGCATGAATGCGTCTCCATGGGCAGCTCGTTGAAGCTGTGCCTGGTCGCCGAGGGCAATGCCGATCTCTACCCGCGCCTCGCGCCCACCTGCGAATGGGACACCGCCGCCGCCCAAGCCGTCGTCACCGCCGCCGGCGGCCAAGTGCTCAATGTCGAGACCCTTGAACCGCTGCGCTGCAACCAGCAAGACAGCGTACTCAACCCGTTCTTCATCGTCTGCGGCCAGCGCGACCAACGCTGGGAAAACGCCCTGCGCGAAAGCATCGCCTGACGCGGTGCAAAAGCTGCGGGCTACGAGCCACGGGCGGCGGGCTACAATATTGCTCGAAGCTCGAAGCTCGAAGCTCGAAGCTCGAAGCTCGAAGCTCGAAGCTCGAAGCTCGAAGCTCGAAGCTCGAAGCTCGAAGCCAGTTTTCACAGCGTCTCGAACCTGGCGCTCGAAGTCCCAGGTGTTCCGCTATGGCGATCGGCTCCGCTTGGTGGTTTGATTTGAGCAATACCACTGACTAAAAGGTGAAGCCACCATGGCTATTACTGCGAAGCAAACTCCCGACCGTTGCCCGCCGCACCCTGGCGAGGTGATCGAAGACATGCTGGAAGATATGGACTACAGCAAGGGCGATATTGCCCAGATGCTGGCATTTCACGTCAGCAGCTGCACGCCATTCTCGCCACACGCAAGCCTGTCTCACCACAAACAGCCGCGCGGCTCGGCAAGCTGTTTGGTAACGGTCCGGGCCTGTGGCTACGGCTCCAGGCGGCCTATGACGCCTGGCATGCCGAGCGCGAAGTAGACGTCAGCGCGGTGTCCTCGCTAAAGCTGGCGGGATAACGCTGCCACGAGCAACGAGCCGAACGCCTTGCAGAGATGAACACCAGGCGCCTGGCTGACAGCCAACGACACACCATCCGGCAGCTCGTCACCGACGAGCCTGGTTTGGGCAGCACGGTGAAGATTTTCGGCTCACGGCTGGATGATAGCGCCCGTGGTGGCGATATCGACCTGTTCGTTGAGGTTGACGCGCCGGTGGAGCATCCCGCACAGCTCGCTGCTCGCCTCAGTGTGCGTATCATGCGTGCCATGCACGGGCGCAATGTGGATGTGCTGCTGAGTGCGCCGAACCTCAATGAGCAGACGATACACAAGCTGGCACGGGAACAAGGCGAGTGTCTATGAATGACAGTCCCATGAACGGCCGCCCTATGAACGACAATCTTGCGGAGCGCTTGTGCTTCCTGAAACGCGTCGTCGAGCGTGAGATCCACCATCTTCGCTACTCATCGGATAGCGTGTTTGCCACGCCGTTCACCGAAGAGCATGCCGCCAGGCTGGGTGAAGATGAGGCCTTGGCAGAGAAGGTGGAAGCCTACACCAGCCGGTTCTATCGACTTCAGGATACGACCGGCGACAAACTGCTTCCTCTTTGGCTACGTGCCCTTGGCGAGAAGACAGGGGCCGTTGCCGACAACCTGGATCGCGCCGAGAAGCTCAGTGTGCTCGATTCTGCCGATAAGTGGCTCGAGATTCGTCAGACACGTAATCAAATGATCCATGAATACATCGAATCCCCTCAGGTGCTGGCCGACGCGCTCAATACAGCTCATGACTATCAGGAAGCGCTCATGGCGTTTGCCCATGCCATGCTCAGTGATGCCAAGCGGAGAAACTTGCTTGAGTAAGCGGGCGCCGCGAGTGATTACGTAGCCGGCGCTCGAAGCCCGCAGCCCGCAGCCCGCAGCCCGCAGCCCGCAGCTCGCAGCCCGCCACCTATCCTTTCCCCTTCGATGGCCGGTCCAGCAGCAGCTCCAGCGCCTGCAGGCAGGCATCCACCTCCTGCCCGGTGTTGTAATGCGCCCATGACAGCCGCACGGCACCTTCCCAGCCCAGCGCCTGCAGGACATCGCCGGCGTCTTCCCATCCCAGGTGGCGCGCGTGGATGCCACGCGCCAGCAAGCGCGCGGTGACATCCTCGGCGCTCAAGCCGCGCAGCCTGAAGCTCACCATGGCGGTATGCGGCGCACCGATGATCTCCACACCGGGAAGATGGCGCAGCCCCGTCAATGGCGGGGACGCCGCGATGTCGGCCGAGGCCGCGTCCGGGCCCTCCAGCAAGCGCGTCATGAGGCAGCGCTCATGGGCCTGAATGGCATCGCACGCCGCCACCACCCGCGCGCGACGCGCAACGTCCCCGCTGAAATAGCCGCCCAGCCAGTCGAGGTACTTCATCCACTCGCTCGGCCCCAACCAGGCCTTTGGCGTCTGTCGGCCCCAGGCCTCGTTCAAGGAGGTCGCCGACGCCGTGGCATCCAGCAGCCACGGTGCAACCCAGACGAGCCCGGTATAGAAACGGCAGAACACCCGATCCAGCGCCACCAGATAGGCATCCACGCTGGCGGTGGTGACATCGAGTGCGGCATGCGCGGCGCGATGCGTCCCATCGACGACGATCAGGCAATCGGGCGCGATCCGGCGGATCGCCCTGGCCATGGCCTCGATGTCCTGGTGCATGCCCGAGACGCCACTGACATGCGTCAGCAGCGCCACGCGCGTATCCGGGGTGACGGCGCGTGCATAGGCCTCGACGCCGATGTTCCCGCCGGGCCGCTCGAGCGGCGGTGTCTGCCAGGTGCGATGGGTTTCCCGCGTCCACTGGATCGCCGTCTGGCGCAGCGTGGCATCGCCGCAAGGGCAGATCACGACGTTGCCGCCCGCACTCAGCGATGGTGCCGCGTTATGCAGAATGCGCCGCAAGCCGGTGGCCGTATCCGGCGCCATGAAGGTGCCGCCGAGATCGTTGAAGGGCACTCCCCAGAGGACGCCGGCATCCTCCGGACCGGACGCCATCACACTGCGCAGCGCATGCGCCGTCGGCGTACCGGCATCCAGCGCATCCGGCAGGCTGGCGACCTCGGCGTTACGCTGTATCAACGCCTTGAGTGCCAACGCACGCCCCGCGTTATCCGCATAAACCCGTCGCCCGCTCAACGGGCAATGATCGACGTAATAGAAATGCGCCCGTATCCGCGCCTGCAGGGCCGGGCTGAACAAGCCCGTCTCATCGCAAGGCCGAATGCCGTAGCGACGGCATGCCGATGCGCCAGACTGTGGCATCGTTTATGTCCTCCAGCGTTTTGACTCTCGATCTTCTGACAAAGACTCTCACCTGTGAGCGTAACTTGTGAGTCGCTTTATAAGTAACTTACGGTTAAATGGCGGGCCACGTCAATGCCAAGGATCCGTCGCGATGCAAGGTGTCATCACTGGCCTCAAACGTGCATGCCGGGCAGAGTGCTGCATGAGCGTAGTGCCCATAAAGCCGTCAGACCGGCGCGTCGCGAGCGCTCTACGCAAGTGCGCCCCATATGCACTTCTGGTAACAAAACGCCACATACCTTAGTATTGGGCGCGCGCGGCCCAAGCCGCGTTTTTTATGTTGCCATATTTCGTAGCAAGCTAATAATACTGCCCAAGGGACTGACCTACACTGTCAGCAGGGAACGATCAGCAGGGGCTAGGACAACCGAATAAGTGCGTCCAGGTGTCGAAAATGCGACACAACGAGCGTCGTGTATTGGCGACAGCTTTTCCGAAATGCATACAAATTTCAACGCCATGCCGCTAGTGGCCCCCAGGGCACTCGCTTAGAATGGCGCCAACGTGACCAAAGCTGTCACGTGACATTGCGTGAGCGCGTGTCAGCAATAATGGCATCGCGGTGACTGACAGTACGATTGACGCGAAGGGCCTTGGGAAGCCGCCCGGAACAATCCTCGGGCGGTAGCGTGTCCAAGCGTCGTTTCATTTGAATCTTCTTTATTCGGCATCTTGGATGGGACTTTCGGCACTCGCCACGTCAGTCCTCATCTTTCCCGTCCTCGTCTGCCCTACGCTCACGTGCTTGCAGAGCTATTCCCGATATCGTCCTAGTAGCGACGCTCGCTTTTCTGGTGATCGCTATAACAAATGGATGCCCGACAAAATACGTACCTTGGTTTGAAGGGCCTGAACGTTGCACCTCCCGCATCATTGAACGATTTGAATAGAGCCCCTAGAAGGCTCGGCAGCAAGGGTCAAGGAAGATATGAAAACGCTTTGTGTGTTTGGCACACGACCGGAAGCCATCAAGATGGCGCCACTCGCATTGGCTCTGAGCGCGGATCCACGCTTCGAATCCCAGGTATGCGTGACGGGCCAGCACCGCGAAATGCTCGATCAGGTTTTGGATCTTTTCTCCCTAGTGCCGGATCACGACCTCAACATCATGAAGCCCGGTCAGGATCTCACCGATGTGACCACGGCCATCCTGCAGGGTATGAAAACCGTTCTGGCCGAGGTGAAGCCGGATATCGTGCTAGTGCATGGTGATACCGCCACGACGCTGGCGACGACGCTTGCCAGCTATTATCAGCAAATTCCGGTCGCGCATGTCGAGGCGGGGCTGAGAACCGGCAACATCTATTCTCCCTGGCCTGAAGAAGCCAACCGCAAGCTGACGGGAGCGCTGGCCGAACTGCATTTCGCCCCCACGGATCGCTCACGCCAGAACCTTCTGGAAGAGGGCGTTTCTCCCCACAAAGTGCATGTGACGGGCAACACCGTCGTCGATGCCCTGTTCGAGGTGGTGGAGAAGCTGGAAGGAGACGATACCTATCGCACGCGTTTCGAGCAGCATTTCGACTTTCTGGACAGCAACCGCAAGTTGATCTTGGTGACGGGGCACCGGCGGGAAAGCTTCGGTGACGGCTTTGACCGCATTTGCCGTGCCTTGCACGATATCGCTGTGCAGCACCCCGATGCACAAATTGTCTACCCGGTGCACTTGAACCCGAATGTACGCGAGCCGGTGAACCGGCTGCTGGGCGATGTTGGTAATGTGCACTTGATCGAGCCGCTGGATTACCTGCCGTTCGTTTATCTTATGAACCACTCGCATATCATCCTGACCGATTCCGGCGGCATTCAGGAAGAAGCCCCCTCGCTGGGCAAGCCGGTGCTGGTGATGCGCGAGACGACCGAGCGGCCCGAAGCGGTGCAGGCCGGCACGGTCAAACTTGTCGGTACCGATGTCGATACGATCGTGGGCGAGCTGCATAGCTTGCTGACGGACGAAACCGCTTATGAGGCGATGAGCTACGCCCATAACCCCTATGGCGATGGGAAGGCGTGCCAGAAAATTTTAGAAATTCTTGCGAGTCCGTGAAATTTTATCGTGCTAGTTTGAGGTTTTATAAATGGAATTTAATACTATTTCGGTAGTCGGTTTAGGATACATCGGTTTGCCTACGGCCGCCGTGATAGCTTCCCGCAAGAAAAAAGTCATTGGGGTCGATGTCAATCAAGTTGCCGTCGATACGATCAACGAAGGGCGGATTCATATCGTCGAGCCTGAGCTCGATATGCTTGTGCATGCAGCAGTAAAGGAAGGATATCTACGTGCGACGACTGTGCCAGAGCCAGCAGATGTCTTTCTGATTGCTGTGCCTACACCTTTCAAAGCCGATGGTGGTGATCACCACGACCCGGACCTTTCTTATATTGAAGCGGCCAGCAAATCGATAGCTCCTGCATTACAGAAAGGGAATTTGGTAATTCTTGAGTCAACTTCTCCGGTTGGTACAACTGAAAAAATGGTAGAGTGGTTGGCTGAGGCACGTCCGGACTTAACGTTTCCTATTACTGACGGCGAATGCTCAGATATTAGAATAGCACACTGCCCTGAGCGTGTTCTACCAGGCAATATATTGCAAGAGCTGGTGTCTAATGACAGGGTCGTAGGTGGTATTACTAAGCTATGCTCGGCATTGGCTGCGGGTTTTTATAGCACCTTTGTAAAAGGTGAATGCATCGTCACTAATGCTCGAACAGCTGAAATGTGCAAGCTTACAGAAAACAGCTTCAGGGATGTCAATATAGCTTTTGCTAACGAAATGTCGATTATTTGTGATGAGCTTGGTGTCGACGTATGGGAGTTGATAAAGCTTGCAAATAGGCATCCGCGTGTAAATATTTTACAGCCTGGACCGGGTGTGGGAGGCCATTGTATCGCGGTAGACCCGTGGTTTATCGCTAGTCAAGCACCTAATAGCTCGCAATTGATAAAAACGGCCAGGGCGGTTAATGATGGAAAACCAAGTTGGGTGGTTAATAAAGTTAAAGACTTGGTGTCAGATGTTTTGCTAGCTACTGGCAAAGGTGAGCATGAAATTCGTGTGGCATGCTTAGGGCTTTCTTTTAAACCAAATATAGATGATCTCCGTGAAAGTCCCGCGATGGAAGTTGCGCTTGAAATATCAGGCTTATTTCAAGATAAAACCTTGGTTGTGGAGCCTTACGTGGATAGCCTTCCCGAAAGCCTGAAAAATCTTGGGGCTCGCTTAGTTGGGCTGAGTGAAGCGCTAAAGGCAGATGTTATAGTTCTTCTTGTAGATCATAAGGCGATTGTAGATACCTCGATTGAAATTCAGCCTCACCAGCGTGTTTTAGATACGCGTGGTGCATTGAAAAAGTTTTGAAAATACGGCTTTATGGGAAAGGTGTTGATGAAAGACAATCTGATTCATAGGCTTAATGAGAAAAAAGCCGTCATTGGGGTGGTCGGCCTAGGTTATGTTGGTCTTCCCCTTGTGCTTCGTTATTGCCAAGTAGGCTACAAGGTTATAGCTTTCGATATAGATCAAGATAAAATTGATAGCCTCAATAGTGGGGTGAGCTATATAGAGCATATTCCAAGTGAGATGGTTTCACAGGCCCTGATTGAAGGTCTTGACCCTACTGCTGACTTTTCACGAGCCAGTGAAGTGGACGCAATAATTATTTGCGTTCCGACACCTCTTAATAAATATAGAGAGCCGGATATTAGTTATGTGATAAACACGGCTGGGTCACTAGCTCCTTACCTTCGCTCTGGCCAAGTCCTGTCTCTAGAAAGTACAACTTATCCAGGTACGACAGAAGAAGAATTGTTGCCTATTGCTGAGTCGGGTGGGCTTAAGGTTGGTGAAGACATTTTCTTAGTCTACTCGCCAGAAAGAGAAGACCCTGGCAATCTAATGTATACTACACAGACAATACCAAAAATATGTGGCGGCCATACTTTAGCATGTCAAGAAGTTGGAATTAAGCTTTATGAGCAGGTGATTGATAAGGTTGTGCCTGTGTCAAACACGAGAACAGCCGAAATGACGAAGCTGCTCGAGAATATTCACCGGGCTGTTAATATAGGCTTGGTGAATGAAATGAAAATTGTTGCTGACAAAATGGGTGTCGATATCCATGAAGTCATTCGCGCAGCGGCAACAAAACCTTTTGGGTTTGTTGCATATCACCCTGGTCCAGGTCTGGGTGGTCACTGTATCCCCATAGACCCTTTCTACCTTACCTGGAAGGCACGAGAATATGGGGTGCACACTCGGTTCATAGAGCTTGCTGGTGAAGTTAATTCTTCCATGCCTGATTATGTAGTTTCAAAAATAACCTCTGCATTGAATAGCAAGCAGAAATCTGTTAACGGAAGCAGTATTCTGGTGATCGGCATAGCATACAAGAAAAATGTAGACGATATGCGTGAGTCTCCCTCTGTGTTTATTATGGAAAAGCTTAGAGAACTGGGGGCTAATGTGAAATATAGTGACCCCCATGTACCAGTGTTTCCAAAGATGAGGAAGCACTTTTTTGATCTGTCCAGCATCGAGTTGGATGAAGCAGCAGTGGCCAGTTTTGACTGCGTATTGATCGGCACGGATCATGATAAGATTGATTACGATATGTTGTGCAACCATGCGCAGTTAATCGTCGATGCGCGTGGTAGATATCTTGAGAATTATGAGCACGTTTTTAAAGCCTGATATGGGGGGTGTGATGTTTGAAGGTAAAACTATTTTGGTCACTGGTGGGACAGGGTCGTTCGGTCACACTTTTATTCCAATGACTTTGGAAAAGTATAATCCCAAGAAAATAATCATCTTCTCTAGAGATGAGATGAAGCAATGGGAGATGGCAAAAAAGTTTCAGCACGATTCTCGTGTACGCTTTTTCATCGGTGATGTGCGTGACCGCGAACGAGTTTATCGTGCTCTTGATGGAGTGGATTTCGTGGTACATGCGGCAGCGACCAAGATTGTGCCGACTGCCGAGTACAACCCGTTCGAGTGCGTGAAGACCAACGTGCAAGGCGCCATGAACCTGATCGATGCCTGCATCGACAAGGGTGTCAAGAAAGTTGTGGCGCTTTCGACGGATAAGGCCAGTAGCCCGATTAACCTTTACGGTGCGACCAAGCTCACGTCTGACAAACTGTTCGTCGCGGGTAACTCCTACGCAGGTGGCCATGAAACCCGCTTCGCTGTCGTCCGTTATGGCAACGTCATGGGCTCACGAGGCTCCGTTATCCCCTTTTTCATGTCGATTCGCGACAAAGGGACGCTGCCCATTACAGATGAGCGCATGACGCGCTTCATGATCTCGCTCGAGCAGGGTGTCGAACTGGTTTGGCATGCATTTCAAGACATGGAAGGCGGCGAGATCTATGTTAAGAAGATTCCTTCCATGAACGTGACGGATCTGGCCCGTGTGATCGCGCCGGAGGCCAAACAAGAGGTCGTGGGTATTCGTCCAGGTGAAAAGCTGCACGAGCAGATGATCGGTGCCGAGGATGCCTACTACACCTACGAATACCCGGAGCACTTCAAGATACTGCCAGCGATCAATAGCTGGGACCAAGATGCCAACCCGATCAAGGATGGCAAAAAAGTCCCCGAGGGCTTCATTTATTCCAGTGACACTAATGCCGAATGGATGGCCGATGAGACCCTGAAGGCTTGGATCGACACTAACTGGGAAAAAATTGGAGCGATCTGATGATTCCCTATGGCCGACAGGACATACAGCCACAAGACATTGAAGCCGTCATCGACGTATTGCGCTCGGACTTTCTGACGCAAGGGCCAGCAGTGCCACGTTTTGAAATGCAAGTAGCAGAGAAGGTGGGCGCGCGGCATGCTTTGGCCGTCAATAGTGCGACGTCTGCACTGCACATAGCATGTCTGGCACTTGGGTTAAGCGAAGGCGATTGGCTTTGGACAAGCCCGATCACCTTCGTGGCCTCCGCTAACTGTGGCCGCTACTGTGGCGCCCAGGTCGATTTCGTGGATATCGACCCATATACGTATAACCTTTGCCCCAAGGCGATGGAAGCTAAGCTCAAGCATGCCGAGCAGGAGGGACGGCTTCCCAAGGTTGTGGTGGCGGTGCATCTGTGTGGCCAGCCTTGCGACATGCAGGCCATCCATACGCTAAGCCAACGGTACGGTTTCAAAATCATCGAAGATGCCTCGCATGCCATTGGAGGCAAGTACCAAGGCGAGTACATAGGTAACGGGCGGTATAGTGATGTCACGGTATTCAGTTTTCACCCGGTGAAGATCATCACGACCGCTGAGGGCGGCATGGCGCTGACCAATGATCGTGGCCTTGCCGAGCGTATGGATTTGTTGCGTAGCCATGGGGTAACGCGTAATCCGGAGCTGATGACGCAAGAAGCCGACGGACCCTGGTACTACCAGCAAGTTGATCTCGGCTTCAACTACCGCATGACGGAGTTGCAAGCGGCGCTGGGTGTGTCTCAACTGGATCGCCTCGATGATTACGTGGCACGCCGGAACGCACTGGCAGCTCGGTACAATGACCTTCTCGCGGAATTGCCGATAACAACACCTTGGCAACATCCCGATAGTTACTCTGGGCGGCACCTGTACGTTATCCGCCTGCAGCATGAGCGTCTGTCGGTGAGCCATCGAGAGGTTTTCGAAGTGCTACGAGAGCAGGGGGTGGGCGTGAACCTGCATTACATCCCCGTGCACACCCAGCCCTATTACCAGGCGATGGGGTTCCAGAGCGATGATTTACCCGAAGCGGAGCGCTACTACGGCGAAGCTATTAGCTTGCCTCTGTTCCCGACCATGACCGAAGTACAGCAAGATGAAGTGGTCGAGGCACTCAAGAAAGCGGTGGGGGCAGTATGAATATCGCGGTGATACCCGCGCGCGGTGGCAGTAAGCGTATACCACGCAAGAACATCAAGGACTTCGGCGGGCGCCCCATGATCGCTTGGTCGATTGAAGCGGCACGCCAGAGTGAATGCTTTGGTCGCATTCTCGTCAGCACCGATGACAACGAGATTGCAGAAGTGGCGCAGCGCCAAGGCGCTGACGTTCCTTTCATGCGACCTGCCGCACTAGCCGATGACCATACCGGGACGATTCCGGTCATTGCGCATGCGATTGAGTGGCTGCAAGAACATGGTGAGGCGCCCGAAGCGGTATGTTGTCTTTATGCGACCGCGCCGTTTGTGACACCAGGCGCCTTGCAGCAAGGTTACCGTGCACTAAACGAGCACACCGACGCCGATTATGCGTTCTCCGTCACGAGCTTTCCTTTCCCCATCCAGCGTGCCTTGCGGATGACAAGCAATGGGCGCGTCGAGATGTTTCAGCCTGAGCATTTCAATACCCGCTCTCAGGACCAGGAAGAAGCCTGGCATGATGCCGGCCAGTTTTATTGGGGCCGCGCAGATGCCTGGCAAGCCGGTCGTGCGCTGTTTGGACAGCGTTCGATACCCATCCCTATGCCACGTCACCGCGTACAGGATATCGATACACCCGAGGACTGGGAGCGCGCTGAATGGCTGTTTCGCGCACTGCACCAGGTAGATAGCAATTCATGACGAGTTCCAGCGAGCCCATGCGTGTTGTCTTCCGGGCGGACGCTTCCCTCGATATAGGCACTGGCCATGTCATGCGCTGTTTGACGCTAGCCGACGCCTTGTCAGTGAAGGGTGTCGAATGTTGTTTCATCTCCCGCGACTTGCAGGGCAATTTGATTGAGCAAACGCGCCAGCGCGGTTATACCGTGCATGTGCTTCCCGCCCTAAAAGGGGAGCAGGTAGTATCACAGGAGCCCTTCCATGCGTCTTGGCTTGGTGTGGGCTGGGAAGTCGATGCCGCCGAGAGCTTACCCTATTTGCGTGAATTGAGCCCAACATGGCTGGTGCTTGATCATTACGCACTCGACTCACGCTGGGAGGCTGCGACCCGCGAATACTGGCAACGTTTGTTCGTCATTGATGACTTGGCGGATCGTGCCCATATCGCTGATGTCCTGCTTGATCAGAACCTGGGACGTAAAGCGTCGGATTATGAACCGCTTTTGCCCACCCATGCCCAATGCCTTGTTGGTCCGCAATATGCCCTTCTCCGCCCCGAATTTTCTGAATTACGGCCCTACAGCCTTGAACGCAGGAAGTCCGGCGAGTTACGTCATATCCTGATTAGCTTGGGCGGTGTAGATAAAGACAACGCCACTGGAGCCGTGCTCCGTACTTTGCGGTCATGTCCTTTGCCTGATGACTGTACTATCACAGTCATTATGGGAAGCCACGCTCCCCATCTTGATGATATCAACGCATTGGCTGCAGAGATGCCTTGGCCAACGAATGTCGCCATCAATGTGAACGATATGGCGAAGCGAATGGCTGAAGCTGACTTGGCGATAGGGGCTGCCGGAAGTACGAGCTGGGAGCGTTGTTGTCTTGGTTTGCCAAGCCTGATGTTAATTCTCGCCGACAACCAGAAAGGGATTGCTGAGGCCTTACACCAGGAAGGCGTAGCTTATAATCTTGGGAGACCTGAGGAACTTTACGCTTCTCATGAATACTGGAGCAGGTTACACCTGTCCGGCTGGTTAACGCGGCAGAGTGAAAAAGCGGCTGCTTTAGTCGACGGGCGTGGTGCATCTCGGCTGGTTCAAGTGCTGGTTGATTAATGACCATTGAGATTGTTTATTATGGCCGACTCTAGCTTTACGTTGCGCCCGTTGCGCAGAGATGATCTTGAGCTCGTGCGGCAATGGCGCAACCACCCTGAGGTGCGCCGGTACATGTATACGCAGCATGAAATCGGTGCGGAGGAACATCTTGCTTGGTATGAGCGAGTGCGACATGATGAGTCACGTTACCTTTTGATATTCGAACCAGATGGTAGGCCAACCGGGTTCATTAATTTCCATGTGGTCGACTCAAAAGCACGTCGTGCCGAGTGGGGATTCTACCTTGCTCCAGATGCACCTCAAGGAAGTGGGCGGAAACTGGGCCTAATAGCCTTGGAGTACGCGTTCGAAAACCTAGGCGTGCATAAAGTATGTGGCGAGGCTATAGCATATAATATGCGGTCTATTCGCTTCCATGAACGCTTGGGCTTTGCCCATGAAGCCACCTTACGCGACCATCATTTTGATGGTGACGCCTATCATGACGTTATAGGTTTCGGTTTGCTTGTCACCGATTGCTCAAAGATAAAAGAGGATGCTAATAAATGACTCTACCGTACATTGAAATTGCTGGCCGTCGCATTGCTTCGGACCAACCACCTTATATCATCGCTGAATTGTCAGCGAACCATAACGGCAAACTTGAAACCGCAATTGAAATTATTGAAGAAGCTCACAAAGCTGGTGCGGATGCCATCAAACTGCAAACCTATCGACCGGATACGATTACCCTTAATTCCGATAGCGATGATTTTAAAATCAAGGGGGGGCTATGGGACGGCCGAACCCTGTATGAGCTTTATGAAGAAGCCCATATGCCTTGGGAATGGCATAAACCTCTTTTTGAGCATGCTAAAAAGCTTGGTATAACCATTTTTAGCTCGCCATTTGATACCACTGCTGTCGATTTACTTGAAGAGCTTGGGGCGCCGGCATATAAAATTGCTTCCTTTGAAGCTATCGACTTGCCCTTGATTGAATATGTTGCCCATACAGGCAAGCCGATGATCATCTCCACCGGCATGGCCGATGCGGAAGAAATTCAGGAAGCTATCGATGCTGCAAAATGTGCGGGATGTCAAGAGCTTGCCATTCTTCAGTGCGTGAGTGGCTATCCCGCACCAGCGGAAGATTATAACCTGCGCACTATTCCGGACATGATTGATCGCTTCGGATTGGTAACGGGCCTTTCCGACCACACTCTCGACAACACAACGGCGATCACAAGCGTGGCTTTGGGGGCTAGCCTCATAGAGAAGCACTTTACTTTGGATCGTAACGGTGGCGGCCCGGACGATAGCTTTTCATTGGAGCCCAAGGAGCTCGCCGCTCTTTGCAGCGATAGTAAGACTGCCTGGAAAGCACTTGGCGATGTTAATTATGGCAGAAAATCCAGTGAGAAGGGGAATATTCAGTTTAGGCGTTCGCTATATTTTGTTAAAGATTTAAAGGCAGGGGAACAAATCACCGAGGATGCTGTCAGGAGTGTGAGGCCTGGCTTTGGATTGTCTCCGCGCTATTACTGCCAAGTGATAGGTTGTACTGTTGTTAAAGACCTAAAGTTTGGAACACCATTGTCTTGGGATGTCATAAAGTAAGTCTGTAACTGGAAATGAAGTTGGTCTTAATTCTTTAGTGCAATCTTTTAAAATATTTTTAACCACAGGGGTTTTGGTTTAATGCCTGATAGTTCAAGAAGCCCTAAAAATCTAGCGAGAGAGTTAAAAAAAAGAATCTTTATAATGCTAGGCTGTAGTGGTAGTAAAAGCATTGGTGGTTTTAGCGATAAAAAACAAAAAAAATCAGATCAAAGTACAGAAAGCCATCTTAAAAACAAAGAACTAAAAAGAGAACAGCTCGAGATCTATAAAAAATTCTCATATTCTTATAATTTAAGAAACTTTCATTCAGCTTCAGAAATTGCTTTGGGGATCGACTATGAAACGCTTTCTTTAAAAGAAAAGCTTGTCGTTTTGAAATGCTATTATTCAAGTGTCCACGGGGTCCTTGCTGATAAATTGCTTGATGCGATTTGTAGAGACATCCTTCATGAGGGGGTGAAAGATAAAAAGTTATTTGTAGCACTAGTAGAGCGTGTTAATATTTCAGGGTTCAGTTTTGATAAAAAAGCATATATCATTTCAGAGTGTAAAAAAAGTATTAGCTTAGAAAGCGCCCTTGAGAAAAAACATTATTATTCGATTCTTTGGTTAGAGTATGTGCTAAAAGAAAATGAGTGCAATTCTGCAGATCCGAAGTTGTTTTTAGAAAGTGAAGGCGTAGATATATATGACTGGGAGTTATTGGATAAATTTATTCCAGCGATGAAGTCATTCGGTCACCACGGTTTTGTTAGGGATCGGCTTATTGATCTTTACAACCAGAGTGGAGGTATAGATCAGCGTAGGTTGAAGTTTTTTGTCTCATATCTTCCTGAGTATGTTGTTCAAGAAGAAAAAATAGAGTTTTTCTTTGATGTCAACGAAAACAGTATTGCCTATCTTCCGAGTCTTTTTTCTGGTCGTAGCCTCCACAAAGATATAGATGATAAGTACAAAGAAGTTTTTGGCTACTTAGAAAACAACTTTTTAATTTTAAGTGAAGCAAATAAAGACCGTTTTCTTAGATTTCTAGTGAAGCTGGAAAAGTATGACGATATAATTTCATTTTCTCACAAGGTTAATTGTGTAGATAAGTCCCAGCCGATTTTTATTGCTATGGGCTTTATTGCTTTTAATAATGATGACTACTTTACTGCAAGGGATTGTTTCCAAAGGGTCATAACTGAAGATCCTGCAAATACGTCGGTGGCAACAGCGATTAGATTTGCATTGCCTCGTGTTGGTAGACCTATAAATGATATTGTAAATCTTAGGGATAAAATAGGTTATGGAACACTTGGATCAGGTAGGGTTGGAGCGCAATATTTTGGAAATGAATTAGCTGTTAGCTTGCTAATGTCAGGTTGCTATATAAAAGGCCTATACTCTAAAAGCCATTCGAAGCATTGGCTTTCGCTTAAAAGTCATTATGGAGAGCGCTTCCTTAATTACGAAAGATTAAATAAAAATTCTGATGATAATATTTTTTTAATTGCCGATGAAGGGGTTGGTGATGAAATTAGAACTTCTCAATTCTATGGCAGGCTGTCTAGCTTTTATAGAAAAGTGACAATCACATGTGACCCAAGGCTGGTGGGAATCTTTAAAAATTCTTTTCCTAATATAGATTTTATACCTGTGTCAAGGATAAGAAAAATGTTGGAGAATTCATGCTCTATTGATGGCGTGCGCCTTGATGGTTTTGGTGAAAAAATTGCTAATTATTTAACTGAAGACTGTCGAGACCTGATGAACAATAGCGATACTATAACTTTTGGGCAAAATGTTTTTTTTAATTATATGCTTGGCGATTTGGATAGGCCGGACCCTGGAGCATATTTAGATGTTCCGAAAGACAAAGAACATATTTATGTGGGCGAAAGTCTAAAAATCGGTATTCTTTGGAGAAGCCATATTCGATCTGGTGCAAGGAAAATAATGTACCTCGATATTGAAGACTTTGCACCACTTTTAAATATTTCTGGGATAGAAGTTTGGTCGATCCAGCACTCTATAGATGATGATGAAATTGAATACTGTCGTAAAAAAAGTATAAATTTAATTAACGATGTGGATATGTTCAATGATTTTGAAGGCCTAGCTGGCTACCTTAAGGGCTTAGATCTGCTTATTGGAGTAAGCTCTGTGCCTATAGAATTAGGAGCTGCCTTAGGTGTTGAAACATGGATGTTAGGGTTTTCCCCGGAAAACTATTATCTGCGTACGGCAGGCGGTACTGACTCATATGACAGGCTAACGCTAAACTCTTCTGTCATTGCTCCTCCATGGATGGATTTTTCTAATCCCCGTGATGTGTGTGTCCAACAAGTCTTTGAAGAAGTTAAAAGGCTGCTTAAGATAAAAACTGAGGGTAATGTTAATGAAAAGGCAGCCGAGTAATTTTATAAGAAGCATGTTATTGCGTGTTAAGCTTAAGGTAATTAAGTCTATAGTTTACTATTTTCCTAATTTGTCTAAAGCAATAGCTTACCACGAGCAATCAACTATCAACCATATTGAAATAGTCCATCATGCTTTGTCTTTTTCTTGCGACCCTATCGCTACCCTTAATTTTTTAAGCGAAACTTCTCTCTATTCTGAGGCAGTGCTATGGGCAGGTTTTATTAAAGCATCTGAGAATAACCACTCTTTCTTTAATTGTTTGTACGAGGGTCGTGGACATATAACAGACAGGGAGTTAAGACTAAAAGTTGAAATTAAAGGGCTACTGTCAAAAGGTTCGGTTAGCACCAGTGAGGTTAAGAATGTAATTATTAATCACAAAAAACTCATAATAAGGCCTGGAAAGTCTAATTATTTAATATATATGGTGTCAGCGCTTATAGCTAATAAAGCGCCTGTTGAAAATGTTGATAGTTTTCTGCTAGAAATTAACTTTCGGCACTCTGAGCTGACCGACTCCCTGAAAGTTAAGTTACTGCGTCGTGCTCAGCAGGAAGGCGAAAAAGAAATATATAAGCAATGGGAAAAAAAACTGCTCCCTTCATTACCAGGACCAGCACGACTTAAAGTTTTGTTAATGAACTCGACAATAAATAACGATAAAGAGTATGATTTTTTATTTTTCGAAAAAAGTTTCTCATCCTTACCTTTCAAAGTTTCAGAGGTATATAGGAAAGAAATAAGCCCTTTATATGAAAAGATTGCAAAGTGCGATAATTTTTTAGATGCGCGATTTGATCTAAAAAAAAGAGCGATTTTTCAAAAAACCGTTATCGATACTGTTGCTTCTGGTAGATCTTTATCTTACATCAGGTTGGGCGATGGTGAATGTTATGGTTTTTCTGATAATATTAACGTGGATGAGCAAGGGGTAATTCGGCAAGAAAAACATTGGTGGGGTGAGCAGCTTGATCATTCATTACGGCAGAAGATTAAGCTTCAATTCATAAAGTCGATTGAAAGTGCTGATATAATAGGAGTTCCTACCGTTCTCCGGCTGATTAAAGATTTCAATATTTCCAAGAGAGATGAGTACCCAGTCAATTCCCTTATTTCAAGAATATTTTGTGTAATGAAAGCGTCAAGTTTATATCTAAATAAAAAGAAAATAGTAGAGGACCAAAGCAATCTGTTTCTTTTTGATCCTGAATTTATTGATCGTTTGTTTAGTGTGGCGGATAAGGTTTGTGTTGTGTCTGGAATAAAATCAAAGTTGATAGAGGCTTGGGCTCCAGAGCCATCCAAACTCCAGTGTGTCGAAATTCCAACTCATCGCTTGCTGCGTGACGAAAGTGTTGGCAGTCAAACTCAAGGACTTTTGCCATATGTATATGAAAAATACATGGAGTCAATCAGAACTCATGCAGGAGAAAAAGTCGTTTTTTTAGTTTCTGGTGGTTTTATAGGGAAAATTTTTATCGCTGAAGCTGCTAGTCATGGAGCAGTAGCTTTGGATATCGGTCAAACACTCGTCTCCTTAGTTGATGGCAAGAGAGTAAGTGAATGAGTTTTTTATGCTTCACCAAGTTTTTTTTAAAAGGGCTGAAACGGAATTTTAAAATCATACGCTATGGGGATGCACCAGAGATTTATAATACAACTGCGGTTGTGGAGCGTTATGCTTTTGCTGCACCTAACCTGACTGGTTTTTCCCTTTCTATTAAAGAGCTTGGTAAGCACCTATTAAGCAAAAACTTAAAGGTGTATGATATGCCTGAATCTCCATTTATATACTGTGGAGGATCAGTAAATAATGAGCGCGAGTTTTATTTCTTTTCACAATTGATGCTAGATGAGCTATCTATAAATAATTATAGGCGCGAAGAAAATCTTTCATTTGTCCCTACGAAGAAGGTAAAGAAAACTAAATTCGATTATATTCTATCTCTTTACTTGTTTGTTTTATGTTTCTTTTATTTGTTCCGGATTAAGCTTGGGCCTGTTTCTTTAAAATACCTTATAACATATTCTAAAGTTTTTTTAAATCTTTATACAAGTACTCGTCGTCAAAATATTAGTGCTAGTGTATTAGTTGTAGCTAACGATCATACAGACTTTCCAGTTGTGGCTTCGATGGTTATGCAGTACTGGAGAAAGCCGGTGGTTTATGTACAGCATGCGGAAGTTTCAGGTTCATTTCCACCGTTAGACTTTGATGTGTCTATACTTAGAAACAAAAAAACGCTGGATGTTTACAGCGATATCGGAAAGGTTTCCGGTAGTACCTATATCGTACCCCGTTGCCAAGAGTTACAAAGCCTTTCTGAATTGTTTAGCGTGCATGTTGAAGCCCGCCAGATTGTAATATACCTAAGCTCAGTTTTTAGCCAATGTGCCGTTCAAGCGTGCATTGATGAGCTGAAGAAAAATGGAGGAGTTGCTAGTGTTGGCGTTAAGCCTCATCCTAGGGCAGATCGTGACTTTCTAACCACACTAGAAAATGTTAATATTTATGACTCTATTCCATCGTTTAAGCATGTAGCCCTTGTTCCAAATTCTTCGGTTGTGATTGAATTGTTAGAGTCGGGTGTACCGGTCTTTCAATATTTTGGGCTTGATGATATTAAGAGAGATTACTATGGCTTTGTAAATGAGGAAATTGCTCCAGAAGTTTCTCTCAATAATTTAAGCGAGCCGTTCTGGAAACTAGAGTTTTACGATGAAGACTGGTTGTCGAGATTTTCTGAATATAGTCCCTCAGTGAATGAGTCCTGGAGAAAAGACTTGGCGGGGCTAATTTCTAAGATGAAAAGTTACATGTGACATTTTTTGATGGAGAGATTTTTGGTTTCCTCAATTTTAAAGAATCTTTGGATCCGAACTCCTTCTTTTAGGGGGGCTTTTTTTAAGCCAAAAAAGAAAACATATTTGTTTCTCCCTATCAATGGCGCTGGCCTTGGGCATTTAACACGTTCACTTGCTGTCGCCCATAGACTTCGTGTTGAGCAGCCAGACTGTGAAATAGTTTTTTTGACTACTAGCATAGGGGTGGCTCTGGTACACAAGGAAGGTTTTCAGTGTCACCATATTCCACCATCTAAATTGCTTGATGCAGATGCCATTACTTGGAATAAACTATTTTATCGCTCACTCGTCAATGTGCTGAGCATACACCGCCCTCAATGTCTTGTATTCGACGGCACAACACCTTATCTCGGTTTGAGAAAGGTTATGAATATTTACCCAAAGCTTAAGTGCGTTTGGATAAAAAGAGGGCTGTATAAAGAAAGCGTTAATCAAGATAGAATAAAAACTTTTTTTTTAGAGTTTTCTATGGTTATTTCACCTGGAGAGCTTGCTAAAGAAGCTGATGCAAGAGTAGATGAGGTGGCGGGCAATAAAATATTCTCGGTTCATGATGTAAATCCAATATCTTTGCTGGATAGTGGCGATTTGCTAGATCGTGATCTTGCCCGTGATGTTTTGCGTATCCCAAAAGGAAAGTTGTGTGCTTATGTACAGTTGGGTGCAGGAAATATTAATGGCATAGACGATGTGCAGCAGAAGATTATCGATGACTTAAGGGCAAAAGATATACTAGTCGTTTTAGGGCGATCTCCAATAGCGTTAAATACGAAGCCTGATCTGCGAGCAGATTCTGTGATTGTCGATTATCCTAATAGTAAGTATTTTCGCGCATTTGATTTTGCAGTCCTTGCCGGTGGTTATAACTCAGTATGTGAAGCGGTGACGCTTGGTTTGCCAGCACTATTTATACCGAATGCTGAAACTGGTGCTGATGATCAGTTAAAAAGAGTTCGGCAAGCACTTGATTTTGGACCTTATGAGGTCATGGTTGAGTATTCTCAAGATGTTCTTGACTTGGCTGTGAATCGCCTATTGGAAAATGGGTGCCAACATCGTGATTTCACGATTACGAATGGGGCCGTAGCTGCTGCTAGTTTGATTGCGCAGTGTAGTGTTTAAATCATCATTTGGATAAATAAATGAAGAGTACTTTTTATTCTGTTGGGCGAGCTCTTCGTTGGTCGGTGACACTGAGTCGAAAGTTTATTTTTGTAGTTCCTTGGTTTACGCTGCTAGCAGTTGTTTCTAGCATTTTTACTCAATTTTTTATGCTAGCTGGTTTTTTGCTGCCACTGAAGGTCATCCTCCTTTTAGGTAGTGAATCTGTACCTGGCTATTTCCCCTCCAGTTTTCAGGTTTTTGGTCGGGATGGCTTAGTATTGATACTGAGCTTGGCTTCAGTATGTTTTTACTTAGCTCACCTTCTGACAGGGAAAATTGTTGATTTTGCGTCTGATAGAGCTTGTAAGACTTTGTTGGGCCGAAGTAAAAAGCTAGCTATTTTTGAAAATCAACAGGAGATCGCATCTAAGGGGTATGCTCGGTACAGCCAAAATTTGGCTACTATCGGTTTTGTCTCATTATGTTTGTTGGTTCTGGCGTGGCTTTATTACGAAGTTGCAATTGTCATCGTAGCATATGTAATGTTATGTGTAATATTGTCCTGCGTCGTTTCTGCTTTCTCTAACTCTTTTTATCATAAGCTCTCAAGTGACCTAGGAGCAGTTTCGAAGTTGCTCGGCAGTTGTGGCTTCCTTTTATCATTCTCTTATATTGTTTTAGATCACTTGCTTGGTGCCCCATCAGGTATTTTGGTGTCGGTTGTAGCCTTGTTATTAACAAGGCAGACGTTTGGGCGTCTTGCAGGCTTTGCCAAAGATATACAAGGGGTATATGAGCAAAGAGCACAGTTAAGAGCGCTTTTTTTTCATGGCCACACCTTTTCTCAAGAACCTGCCTCCAGGAGCAAGGGGATTTGGCACTTGGTTGACCCTATAGCTCGTGATGCTTGGGTGGAGAAAGTTTTAGTTGACATACTTGATACTGACGCGTTTAAGGCTGAGATTGAATGGCTAGATATAGGATTGCCCGATATCATTTGTTTTCACGTAGATGTAACCGCTGAGGATGCGCGTTTACAATATGTAATGAAGCTATTTAATAATAACCGTTCTGCATGGGCCAAGCATGAGGCAACACTTCTATCTAGCCAGAGTTCTCTTCCAACGGTTCCTTTGGTTAAGCTTTCTTTGGTAGAGGGAGTTCATTGCCATGTTTTTGAAGTTACGGGCCTTAAGCAGTGTGGAAAAAAAGAGACAATTAAGCTGTCCGATAGTTTTCGTATGATGCTTATGAGCACGAAACCAGACCCAAGCATTATCTCTTTATACGAACGCTCTCATCCGATGCTATGGCAACGTATAGAGAATCAGTCAATAATTCACATGAGATATTTGCTTGATAAGCTTGCCAATCAAGAAGATATAGATTGTTTTCTTTTTAAGTTGAATGATATGAAGGAGAAGTTGCGTTGTTTGCCATTGGCCATAAACACTACAGATATAAAGCCAGGCATGATGTGGAAAAATGCTTGCGGAGAACACTTTCTAGTTAATTGGACTAAGTGGGTGGTTGAGCCTATTGGCGCTAAAATTTCTATTCCGTTTTTAAGTGAGTCTGATTTTTTTGATAGTGCTAAAGATGTTTCTTCGAAGCGTTTAGATGCAAAGGGAGTGGAGCCGGAGCAGATAAAGTTTTCTGCGTTAATATCAGAGTTTGAAACCCGTTTGCAGCGCGGTCGTTATATTGAGGCTGATGCACTGATATCTGAAATACTTTTGCACCTAAATGATGATTGAATTTTTTATTTGGAGCTTTTGTGCCTCGCATTGCAATGTTTGTTTGGAATGATGTTAGAAACGATGCTCGTGTGCTGAATGAGGCTAAAACTCTCGCTTCTGCTGGCTACGAGGTATATGTGCATGGCCTTTACACTGATGGTGTTACGCCTAGGGTAGAAAACGTAGCGCCGGGTGTGGTAATTGTTAGACATGGTTACCAGCAAGGCATCCGGCATTCAAAACCAAAAAAGCATACAGTAAACCGAAATGGTTTTGAGTTGTTCGTGTTGATGGCTAGCCGCATTTTTACACATATGGGGGTTTTGCTAAGCTTTTTAAAACAACGGCCATTAGTTATACATGCGCATGATGTGAATGTCTTGCCTACTGCTTGGTTAGCGGCATGTATTTGTCGGTCAAAGCTTATATATGATGCTCATGAGATAAGCTCTGGCCGTGAAGGTTATCGGAAAATTGGTCGTCTTGTCGCATGGATTGAGAAGAAGCTGATGCCTAAAGCTGGAGGGACAATTACGACTACCGAAGCCAGGGCGAAATTTTTTGCGCGTGCTTATAAGATACCAAGGTCACTAGTATTACAGAACCGCCCTAGGCTAGTGTCTGTTCGAGAAAATAACCGTATTCGGGAAGTTTTGGGCTTATCACATTCTTACCCGATAATAATTTACCAAGGTGGGCAACAGCCAGGTCGGGGCCTTGAACGTTTAGTAAAATGTGCTTCGGATGTACCTGATGCCTACTTTGTTTTTGTAGGAGGCGGCAGCCTTCATGATGAGCTGAAGATTCTTACCCAATCATTGGGTTTAGGGAGTCGTGTTTTTTTTATTCCGACGGTGTCGCTTGAAGAGCTTCCCAAATATACAGCCTCTGCCGATATAGGTATCCAGCCTATCGAAAACACCTGCTTGAATCACTTTACGACTGACTCCAACAAGTTGTTCGAGTACGTCATCGCCGGCTTGCCGGTCATTGCAAGTCGGTTGCCCGAGATCGGTAAGGTGGTGCGTAAGCATGACTTGGGAATATTAGTCTCTCCTGGCGATACTGAATCTTTGAGCTGCGCCATCAGAAAGTTGGTGAACGATTCTGAGTTGCGCTCAAGGTATCGTGCCAACGCTGTGCAGGCGGCACAAACTCTTAACTGGGAAACTCAGGAGCAAGGCTTGTTAGACTTTTATGCAAAGATATTGTCAGATCGGAGCATTGGGGAGTCACGCCCGTGAAGAAAAGAGGTAAGATACTCTTACTGAGCTTTTACTTTCCGCCTGATCTGGGCGCTGGGTCATTTCGTAGCCAGGCTCTGGTTGAAGCGTTGATGAAGCAGATGCCCACGGGCTATGCCCTTGAAGTGATATCCACGGCGCCCAACCGTTACGCCCAATACGATAGCGCTGCCCCTGAGATCGAAACCTTCGATCAGGGGCGGCTTACCGTGCGGCGTGTCGATTTGCCCAGTCACCAAAGCGGCATGCTGGATCAGTCGAGAGCCTTCCTCGCTTACGCATGGCAGGTGGCGCGGCTGACACGCGGGCAGCATTACGATCTGGTGATCGCGACGTCATCGCGGTTGATGACCGGGGTGTTGGGGCGCTTTGTGGCCGGGCGTGCGTCAGCGCGTCTGTACCTGGATATACGCGATATCTTCGTGGAGAACCTGCCTTTCCTGCTACCCAGGGGGACTCAACGCTTGGGCATCGGTTTCTTCAGTGCCCTGGAACGCTGGGCGGTTCGCTACGCGGCCAAGGTCAACCTGGTCTCGCCGGGATTCAGGGGCTATTTCGAACAGCGGTTTCCCGATCAGGTATTCACCTGGCATACCAACGGGGTAGACCCGCTCTTTGCCGATGGGGCCTTGCAGGATGCCGAACATCCGCAGCCGGCGACCGCTGATGTCGAGAATGCGCCCGGTTCGGCAGCCTCACGCTTGCGCGTGCTCTATGCGGGCAATATTGGCCAATGCCAGGGGATCGACCGCATCCTGCCGACGCTGGCCAAGCGCCTCGAGAATCGTGTCGATTTTCTGTTGATTGGAGACGGGGGGCGTCGCGAGGCGCTGGAAGCCGCCTTGAGTGCCGAAGGCGTTTCCAACGTCGAAATACGCGCGCCAATTGCCCGGGATCAACTGATCGAACAATACCGGCAAGCGGACGTATTGTTTCTGCATCTGAATGATATGTTCTGTTTCTCGCGGGTCATCCCTTCCAAGCTGTTCGAGTATGCCGCGATGGGCAAGCCGATCTGGGCGGGCGTGCGAGCCTTCCCGGCTGAATTCTGCCAGGCGCACATAAATAACACTGCTGTGTTCGAGCCCTGCGATGCTGAATCCGCACTGGCGGCTTTCGAGACACTGGCGATGGCGCTGCAGCCGAGGCAAGCGTTCGTCGAGCGTTTCCACCGGGACAGGATCATGAGGGAAATGGCCGACGATGCACTCGCGTTGATTCGCTGAGTGAATATGGTTGAATGTCGGCCTCGTTTCAGTGTCCTCGCATGGCTCCTATAAACCGGTTTGGATTGGGTTGACTCAATGAGCAAGTCACCTCGCAAGAAGGTCATTACTGAGCGTTTTCCGGCGCAGGTCTTCGTCCCCATGATCGATGCCGGCGCCGTGCTCCTTTCCGGCTTTCTGGCCTATTGCATCCGCTTCGGCTCTGTCGATGTGCATGACCGCTTTCTGCTGGGCATGGCGATCATCGCCATCTTCGTGGTGATGGCGAATTTCATCGATGGCGCCTATGTGCGCTGGCGTACCACCCGTCTTTCCAACATTCTGTTCCGCCTGCTTTGCATCTGGGCAATCGTCGCGCTGTTGGCGACCTCGATCATCTATCTGGCCGAGGCGTCCGTCCGCTATTCGCGCCTGTGGTTGGGGATGACCCTGCTATTCTCGTTCGTCATGGCGGCGGGCTTTCGGGTCCTGGTGATGCTGTCACTGAAACGGGCGCGGGCGCTGGGCAAGAACCTGCGTGGCGTTTTTCTCGTCGGGCCGCAGGAGAATTTGCTCAATGTCGCCCACGGCATGCGCCGGTCGCCGGGCGAAGGGTTTGCCATTGCCGGCGTGCAGCGCGTGAACGCGATGCCGGATGAGGCCTTTCTCGAAGCCCTGGCGCGCCGCGTGGAGGCTTCCGATGCGCGTGAAGTGTGGCTGTGCCTGCCGCTGGAGATGGGCGGCACCGTGCGAGACATCATGTTCGCCTTGCGCCACCAGACCGCCGAAGTGCGTTTCCTGCCGGAATTTCAGGACCTGAAGCTGCTCAACCATCGCATCAGCGAGGTGGCGGGGCGCTTCTCCATCGACTTGAGTGTCACACCCATGACGGAAACGACGCGCTTTCTCAAGCGCGTCGAGGATGTGGTGCTTGGTACGCTGTTCTTGCTGATCTCCCTGCCCATCGGGGCCGTCATCGCGCTTGTTCTGAAGTGTGAATCGCGCGGGCCGATCGTGTTCAAGCAGTACCGCACCGGTGTGAACGGGCAGCACTTCAAGGTTTACAAGTTCCGTTCGATGGAAGTGCACGACGAGCCTTCCGGCCAGATCACCCAGGCGCAACGGGGCGACCCGCGGGTGACGCCCTTCGGGGCGTTCCTGCGGCGTACCTCGCTCGATGAACTGCCGCAGTTCTATAACGTGCTGCAAGGGCGGATGTCGATCGTCGGGCCTCGGCCGCACGCCCTGAAGCACAACGACCACTACAAGGAACTGGTCGAGTCGTACATGAAACGCCACAAGGTCAAGCCGGGCATCACCGGTTGGGCGCAAGTGAATGGTCTTCGTGGGGAGACAGACACCATCGAGAAAATGGAAAAGCGGGTCGAGCATGACTTGTGGTACATCGACAACTGGTCGCTGTGGCTCGATCTACGCATCATCGGTTTGACGATCCTGCACGGTTTCATGCACAAGAATGCGTATTGACGCATCGTGTGACATGCAGGCTGACGGGCACATTGGTATATTCACGGGCCGCTGATGGTATCAGCGGCCTTTTCATGGAAGCGCCGTACGGTATGGCCATGTCGTTGCATGGTGCGCCGCGCGGCCTGATCGGCTGTTTTTGGGGGTGGAATGCTGCGTTCTCGCTTGTGGGAGCCTAGCGGTATCGGGCGGTCTCCCGGTGTGCTTGTGATCGTGGGCGTCGCGACGCTGCTGGTGTATGGCCTGTTGCGCGTGCTGTGGCCGGCCGTTGGCAGCCCGGCGGGGACTGCCATGGCGTTATTGGGATTGATCGCCGTGTTGACCTGGGGCCGGGAAATACGCGGTTCCGGGCCCTTGTGGTTGTTGCTGTTGTCCGTCGCCGTGCAGGTGCTGTCGTGGGTGCTGGGGTATTTTCACCATCCCGAGTGGGTGTCGAGCAATCCGGAAGTCGACCGGCTCGCGAAGTTGTTCATTTTCATCGCTGTGGCCTGGTGGCTGGGAGGCAGTACCCGCAACACCATGCTGGTGTGGGGATTGGCGGTACTGGGATACCTCGTCGCCTCCTTCGTGGCCGGTGGGCTGGATGAGTGGCGTGAAGGCCTGGAGGGCGTGCGCACCGGCTTCGGCATCCGCAATAAACAGCACGGCTCGATGCTGTTCGGGGTCGCCTTGCTGGGGCTTGTGATCTTCGCTCGCCGCATCATGACACATGACGCACGCTGTATACCCTGGCGCTGCGTGGCCTGGGTGCTGGCGCTGGGCATTTGCGTGGTCGGCATTGCCATCGGGCAGACCCGCGCGGTGTGGCTGGCGCTGGCCGTTTCTCTTCCGGTGGCCGTGTTGATCGTGCTGCTGTGGGCGCGCTCGCGTGGCATGGGCCAGCGTATGCTGCGCCCCATACTGGGCGGCGTCGGCGTGGGGCTGGTGCTCGTCGTGCTGGGCGGCGTGTTCTTCGGGGGCACGCTGAGCGAGCGTTTGGAGACGGAATCCGGCGTGGTGGTCGAGGTGCTGCAGGGCGACCTGCAAAACGTCCCCTATAGCAGCGTGGGCATCCGCATTCATACCTGGGTAGCTGCGGGCGAGTGGATCGCCGAGCGCCCGCTGGTCGGTTGGGGCGGCGAAGGGCGTAGCCTGGTGATCGACCATACCGCTTGGCTACCGGACAATATCAAAGAGCGCTTCGGTCACCTGCATAACTTCTTCCTGGAAGTCTGGGTGGCGTATGGCGTGCTGGGGCTGGGTGTCATCGCGGCGCTGGCGTTGTGGATCGGCCGGGGCACCTGGCTGGCGTGGCGCGCGGGTGTCATGCCCAACGACATGGCGCTGTTCGGAGCGGCGTTCTTCGTGTACTGGATGATTGTCAATCAGTTCGAATCCTATAACTCGTTCTGGACGGGGGTGTACATGCATAACCTCATCGTGGGGGGGCTGGTCACGCATATCTGGCGCTGGCAACTGGAAAGCGGCCGGCGCGTATTCGCCTGGCCAACGCGGCGGAGTCCGTGATGCGCACCTTGGTGGTCGTGCGTTCCCTCAAGATGGGGGGCATGGAGCGTGTCGCCGTCAATTTGGCGGATGCCTTTGCCGAGGCAGGGCATGAGAGCCACCTGGTGGCACTCAGGCGTGTGTCCGATCCGTTGGTCTCGTCCCATCATGGCGTTCAGCAGCATCAGTTGGCGCTGAGTCGTTGGACCCGGCTGACCGTCGTCGGGTTGTTCGCGGAGTTAATGGCGCGCTGGTTGCTGAACCCCCTTCTCAAGCGCGCGCTGTTTTTGGGCACGGGGCTGATGGGCGGCGTGGTGTTTCGCCTGTGGCTCAAGCGCTTCGAGCGTCGCTACGGCCGGGTAGATCGCATCGTCTTTCGGGGCATCGGCACCTTCGAGCTCGTATGGACGTTTCGCGATGAGCGCGCCTGTTACGTGCTGGAAAACATCTTCCATGTCAGGGGGCAATGCTGGCGTCGGCGGCTGTTCGCGCGTTGCCTGTATCAGGGGCGAGAGCTGGTGGCGGTCTCCGAGGGCGTGGCGGAAAGCGTCAGGGAGGCGATGTCCGATTGGCGGTTCGCGCCTGCCAGCCTGCGGGTCATCCCCAATCCATGCCCGATTCCGGCGATACGCGAGGCCATGCAAGCGCCTGAGCCGGATATTCCCGCCGAGCCGTATATCGTCAACGTGGCGCGTCTGGTGCCCGCCAAGGATCATGCCTTGTTGCTGCGCGCCTATGCGCGCTCGGGCGTGACCTTGCCGCTGGTATTGGTTGGAGACGGCCGGGAGCGCGGTCATCTCGAGACACTGGCGGGGGAGCTGGGCATCGCCGAGCGGGTGATCTTCGCCGGGCAGCGACAGAACCCGTACCCGTGGATGCATCACGCGCGGCTGTTCGTGCTCAGCTCGCGCTTCGAGGGCATGGGCATCGTGTTGTTCGAGGCGCTGGCCTGCGGCACGCCGGTGCTGAGCGTGGATTGCCCCGGTGGCATTCGCAGCATTCTCAAGGGCGGGCTCGAGGGCAGTGTCGTCGCCCATGACGAAGCGAGCCTGGCCTGCGGGTTGCAAGCCGCGTTGGAGGGTGAGCCACCGCCGGTGCAGGAGTCGTGGCTGGATGACTTCAAGCCCGAGACGGTCGCGGCGCGCTTCATGCAGAAGCCTGACGCGCGCTAGCCATTCTTTGCCATAGCCATATAAGACTTTCGTACTACGCTTCGTGCGCCATGATTGATATCATGCTAACTATTGATAAAGCATGACGATAACGAGACGTACGTATGGAAGATGGCTCATATCAAGCGTTAGGGCCGCGCGGAGAGAATTGGCCCGACAGCGCCAGTAGCACGCAAGGGTGCTGGTGATGCGCTTCTTGTTACCCACCCAACGACGGCTGCCGACGCCCCCCGCCGGCGATCCTGCCTTCGCGCCTCTGGAAGACCCGCGCATGTACTGGCCCGTGCAGCGGGCCCGTGTGTCCAAAGTGGTGCGAGAGGGCGCTCAATCCCTGGGCGTACCGGTGGAGCTGGGGTTGCTTGGCCTCTGGCAGCATGAATTACCGGGCGCTGCCTGGGTAGAGCGTATTGGCTTGCCGCGCCGTGCAGTGGAATTAACGCTCGGTGACAAGCTGATTTTGCACGTGAACCCGAACGACTTGATTCGAGCCACGCACTGGCAAGGCTGGCCCCATAAGTACCGGCCGACATCCTCGGCGTTCATTTGGGATGGCGAGTGGGACCTGCGACGCGGCGATTTACGCATCAGCTCCCGCGCGCGCTTCATCGCGGATATCGACGCCCATCGCGGCGACCTCGCGCAGTCGGAGGCGTTCGCCAAGTACATGGCCCGCCTGAGGGCCGGCAAGCCCTGGTCATCGCATCAGCAAGGCATCTTGCTGGATAGCGAGGCCCGTATACTGACGTTTCTGCGCGTCTACCTGAGTTTCATGGATGACATGGCGGTTCGAGGCTTCGATTCAACGCGTGGCAAGGATATGCTGGGTGTCGCCATTACCCGTGAAGGGCGGCTCCTCAAGATCAACCGCGGCCTGCATCGCCTGGCCATGGCCCAGCATCTAGGCTTGCCGAGCGTACCGGTCATGGTGAAAGCCGTTCACAGGGGATGGTGGGCAAGGGTGACCGAGGATGTGCGAGGCAAGCAGGCGCTAGAGCGCGTATGCGACGCATTGCTTACCTGCGCACCGGAAATAAACCCTGGGCCACTCGACCCTAGAGAATCGTGAAGGCAAAATGCTGTATGGCATTCTTCAAGAATTCACATGGCGTTTTTATTCCCCCATTGCCCTAATTTAGTTGGTACTGCCTTAGAGGTTGTTTTGATAATCAGTCATAAGTATAAGTGCATATTTATACATTGTCGTAAAGTGGCCGGAAGTTCCATTAAGAATACGCTATGGCCATATTTAGGGGATAAGGATATTGTAATAGGAAGTTTAGATGAGATTTTAAATAATGGGCATGCATTGAATGGGCAAGCTAAAAGGGCCTTGTGTCATCCTAGGGCGCTAAATGTTACACGGAAGGTCCTTTTTGAAAAAATTCTTCATGGTAATACGCACCGCTATCGCAACCTTGTAAATACTGCGGTTAAGGCAAAATATAAAAAAACACTTTTTAGAAATCCTGTGCATTCTCCGGCTGAGGCTGTGAGGCGCTATTTTCCTTATGAGTGGAATAATTACTACAAATTTTGTTTTGTGAGAAATCCATTCGATCAGGCTTTATCGGAATATTTTTATCAAACTCGGGGCTTGGAACGAGATGTTTCCTTTAGCCATTTCTTGAAAGCGATGCTGGGGGAGGTGGATGACCCAGAAATCGTGCCTCATGGCTTTAAAAGCAATTGGTCGTTGTTCACTCATAATGATGAGCCGATTGTTGATTATATCGGCAAGTACGAAAATCTAGAAGAAGATTTTGGCTTTGTCTGTCAGCATCTTGGTATTCCTTGCCAAGAAAGATTAATGAAAGAGAAAAAAGCACAGAAAGACAAAGGCGAAATTAGTAGTTGGTACGACGAAGATGATATTCAGAGAGTTAGATCTATTTATGCGGGTGAGGTTCGCTTTTTTGGGTATTGAGAAAAAGTTAGAATGGGAAGGAGAAGGCGTTTTTTAGAGAGAGGTTTTTTGTGTTGTTTTACAAGTACTGGCTGCTACGTCTCGAGTGGCTGGATAGACGATAAGCGTTAATTGCCAAATGGTGGGCGATCATACGAGATACGACACCTGCGCAGAAATTTCTTGTAAACTCTTCTTCGCGATTGGCCTTTTGTGCTACTTTGGGTTTGTAGTGATGTATAGATAGAAAACCCTTTGTATTTGGCTATTGGGCTTTTCTTAAATTCACATGTCTCCCCGAGATAGACATGAAATACAAAGTTAATCCCGTTTCAATACCCAATAATGTCGCTTTACGGCGACAGCCTCATCCGAAAGATGGGGTTATCAGCGAAGAGCAGTTACAAAGTTTCGATGATAAGTTCATATTTTATGATGTATTCATTGACCCTGACGTGAATGAGTTGGTGGGAATCGGTCCTCCCGCGCTAAACGTGAAGCCTTACGTCGAGGGCATGAAGGTCTGGGTGAACGGGCGCCAGCGGAAATTTTCTTTCGTTGACTATCCGGAGCACAAGGTGTCGCTGTTGAAGGCGCGGGTGCCGCATGCCGAACGTTATGAGGTGGTGCTGGAGTTTTCGGATGCGACGCACGAGATGACGTTGTTGAGAGATCCGTCGAGAGGTTCATCGTGGAGTTCGGCGGCGCCGGGGCGTAAGGTGCTGACCGCGATATCCAAGAACAATGCCGTTGAGTGGGTCGATGAATGGATCGATTTTTACAAGGCAAATTACGGCATCGACGATGTTTTCATTTACGACAATGGAAGCGACAACCTGGAAGCGCTCGAGGCGAGGGTAGGCGCGAAGGCGAATATCGTCAGATGGAATTTTCCCTTCGGCCCAACGGCCAAGCGCTTTAGTTCGTTTGCCCAGCCTGTCGCCCTGAATCATTGCCTGAAACGCTTTGCCAAGGGCGGGGTGCTGTTCAATTTCGACATAGACGAGCTCCTGGTTGCCGACCACGACCGCATCATGCAGGTGGTCTCCCGTCATAAGGTCGTCTACTTTGAAAGCCACAACGTGCCTTACGTGAGTCCCGGCAAGCGTGATTACTCGTTCCGCGATTTCAGGTATCGTTATCCGGAGAGGAAAAAAACGGCGCGAAAGTTTGTCTGTGACGCGGATGCCAATTTCTTGATTTCACCGCACAACACCTGGGTGAAGAAGAATTACCTCCTGGCGAGCCGCTTGAAGCGCAACAAACCGGACGCCCTGGTCGATACCGAGTCGTACTTTTTGCATTTTCTCGGTATTACGACAAATTGGCAGCCTGGCCTGAACAAGTTGAAGGAAGTTACGACGGATGGGCTGATGAAAGACGAAAGTCATATACGAATGATGCCTGTGAGCTAAAGTGGCGCCAGGATAGCGCTCACACAGGCACTGAAAAAAGGAATTTACAGTGGCTGGTGAAAGATCTTTTTTATTTGTCTCCGACCATTTGGGTGGAGGTGGCGCTCCGATCTCAATTTTAAATTTGGCGGAAGCGCTGGCAGGGCGCGGGCATGACGTCACCATTGCCGTGCTCAGCGATAAGGTGTGGCGTGAAATTCCCGAAGGCGTGATTGTTAAAAAGCTCCCGTTAGAGTACGAAAATATCTGGCAAAAATTCTGGCGGTTTCGACGTCACGCGAAAGAGATAGATAATTGGCTCGAAGAGACTGGTGATGATTACGATGTCGTTA
Organism: Chromohalobacter marismortui; assembly: GCF_004364315.1. Classification (GTDB taxonomy): domain Bacteria; phylum Pseudomonadota; class Gammaproteobacteria; order Pseudomonadales; family Halomonadaceae; genus Chromohalobacter; species Chromohalobacter marismortui. Next base: position 616,723 of record NZ_SOBR01000001.1, read on the forward strand.
TTGCCAACCTTTATTATACGCATCAGGTCGTGATCCACTCTTCTCTGGCCGATAGGGCGTGGTTATGCGCTCGGACCGATCCGGTTCAAATGCTGCTTAGCAAGCGTGTTTCGAATTTTAAAATAAAGCATAAGATTAAAAAGATATATGGTGGGCGACGCGTGCTGGCCATTTCACACGGCATATTGGAATCGATATCCCGCTACGGGTGTGTTCCTCAGAACGCCAAGGTGATCCACAATATCATAGATGCAGATTTTGTACGTGAACGCATGCGTCAGGATGTTGAAGTGAAGGATTACATTGTGGCTGTGGGGCGCCTGGGGCTGCGTCAAAAGCGCTATGATCGTCTTCTTCGGGCTTACAAGAAAAGCGGGATCGCACGCAAGCTTGTATTCGTTGGTGATGGTGAAATAGAGAAGGCCAAGGCGCTCGTTCACGATCTCGAGCTAGATGAAAACGTCGTTTTTCTTGGCCAAAAGGCGAACCCATATCCTTATATTCATCATGCCGATCTTTTGGTATTGGCCTCTGACTACGAGGGCTTCGGTCGTGTCATCGCAGAGTCGCTGATCTGCGGCACGCCGGTGGTGAGTACCGATTGCCCCTCGGGGCCGCGGGATATTCTGACGGGGGAGCTGGCGTCCTGTCTGGTCGAGACGAACGACGAGGCGGCACTGGCGCGTAAGCTGCGAGAGGTGCTGGAAGCGCCGCCGGTGATAAGGCCCGAACATTATGAACGTTTTTCGCCTGATGTGATCGCGCACTGCTATGAGACGCTCGCGGGCTGACGCTGACCCGGCTACCGTCACATGCGCTTGAACGGCCCCTTTTGGGGTCGTTTTCGTTTTTGGCCGTAGCATGACCGTTACGGTGGGCCTTGGCGCGCGTGTGGTATAGGGCGGCGAGACGTATCGGCAATGTTCGCCCGCAGAATTTTGTAACGACAGCGATAGCTGTATAGGGTGGATGTTCATTTCGTGTCGAATGTCGATACCGGCGATGGGGCTCGGCGCCTCGACAACGCCTAAGAATCTGACTTACAACTTCAATATGATGGGGTGACCGAATTGAGCAACCAGCGACTGATCGGGCGCAGCGCCCTGATGTTCAGCACGGCTCTGGCTACTTTGCTTCTGGCGACGCCTTCCGTGTCGGCCAGTGAGGCCAAGCAGGAAGCGTCGGCCAGCAAGCGCGGGACGGAAACCATCGCCAACCAGTTCGTGTTCGGTTCCGGCAAGGAGTGTCCGCATGAGCCGTACTGCCTGCCCGCGCTCGAGGAAGAGTACGGCCTGCGCTTCGCCGATTTCGTGGTCACCGACCCCGGTGGCCCGCGCACGCGAGAGGCGCTCCTGAACGGAGACATCCAGATCGGCGTGCTCTTTACCACCAATGGGTATCTTGCCACTGACCGCTTCGTCCTGCTGGAGGATGACCGTCACGCCCAGCCGGCGGAAAACATCATTCCGGTGGCCCACCAGTCCATCGCCGACGCCTATCCCGAGCTCGGTAAGGTGCTCAATCCGCTCAGTGCAGACCTGACGACCCCGGAGCTGGCCGAGATGAATCGGCGCTTCGCGCTCGACGGGGTAGAGGCAGAGACCATCGCTCGGGAGTGGCTCAAGGAACACGGAGCGCCTGCGCCTTCGGAGAGTGCGCCGAACAAGGAGGGCCCCACCATCGTGGTTGGCTCCGGTAACTTCGCCGAGAGCATCATCCTGGCGGAAATGTACCACCAGGCGCTCGACCAGGCGGGATATCCCACCCGGCATCGGCGGGAAATCGGCAATCGTGCCACCTATCTGCCCCTGCTCAAAAGTGGTGAGATCGACCTGTTCCCGGAATACACCGGCAGTCTGGGCGGCTGGCTGAACACGCTCGCCGACACGAGCGGACAACCCCTGTCGGCATTGCTGCCCGAACACGACCTGGTGGGCTTCGAGCCAGCCCCTGCGCAAGACAAGAACGGCTTCGTGGTCACCGCCGAGACTGCGCAGCGCTACGATCTGGAAAAGATCCGCGACCTGGCGAAGCCCGCGCCCTGAAGCCTGTTCTCTCCTGAAGTTCGTTCTCTAGAGGAACGCCGCATAAAGCCCGCCGCAGCGCCCTGGCGTCACGAGAGGGCGTTGCGGCACTAGTCACATTCACCGGCCATTGGTCAACGCGGCCGAGGCATGGCGCCCACACGGGTTGTGAGAAGATATTAGTAGGATCGAATTTATTCGCGATAGTCCCTGTCCCAGATGCCCGCAACGCGGTAAGCTTCCAAGATCGAGACAGGAGCACGCATGGCGAGTCAACCCCACCACCCTCACGACCACAGCTATAAGTTGCTGTTCTCACACCCCGAGATGGTGAGAGATCTATTGACCGGGTTCGTCAAGGAAGCCTGGGTGAAACGACTCGACTTCTCGACACTGGAGAAGGTCAGCGGCTCTTATATCACCGAAGATCTGCGAGATCGCGAGGACGACGTCATCTGGCGAGTGCGCTGGGGCGACGACTGGCTCTATGTTTATTTGCTGCTCGAGTTCCAGTCGAGCGTCGATAGATTCATGGCCGTGCGAGTCATGACCTACCTGGGGCTGCTCTATCAGGACTTGATTCGTCAGGAGGCCTTTACCCCCAACGGCAAGCTACCGCCGGTATTGCCGATTGTGCTCTATAATGGGGAGAAGCGCTGGACGGCGGCACAAAACGTGGCGGACCTGGTCGAACAAGTACCCGGAGGGCTCGAACGCTATCGGCCGGACTTGGCCTATCTGCTTCTCGACGAAGGGGCGGTCATCAGCGACCCTGAGTGGTCGGATCATATGCGCAACGTGGCTGCTGCGCTCTTTCGATTGGAGCACAATCGCGACGAGCAAGACATGCTGGAGGTGCTGGGCACGCTGGTCGAGTGGCTCAAGGCGCCCGAGCAAACCGGGCTACGACGGGCCTTCGTGGTGTGGATACGCCGCGTACTGCTGCCCAACCGGGCGCCGGGGATGGAACTGCCCGAGTTCAATGAGCTGCAGGATCTACACGAGGTACACGACATGCTGGCAGAACGCATCAAGCAATGGCCTGAACGGTGGGAAGAAAAAGGCCGCCAGGAAGGTCGTCAAGAAGGGCGTCAGGAAGGGCGTCAGGAAGGCGAGCAACGGGGTATCGAGAAGACTGCCCGCAACCTGATCAAGCTGGGTGTACTCAGTGATGAACAGATCGCCGAGGCCACGGGGCTGACGGTGGCCGATGTGGAAGGGCTGCGCGAAGAAGACACGCAGTGATCGCGCGACGGCTTGCGTTAACACAATCATGACTGAAGTCCCTCTGACAAGAGCACTCCGCAAGGCATCCCGCATTACTCGACCCCACCAATGATTACGTCTTCAAGCGGCGGTAGACCTGCGGGATCGCGAGGACGACGTCATCTGGCGACGAAGGGGCGGTCATCAGCGACCCTGAGTGGTCGGATCATATGCGCAACGTGGCTGCTGCGCTCTTTCGATTGGAGCACAATCGCGACGAGCAAGACATGCTGGAGGTGCTGGGCACGCTGGTCGAGTGGCTCAAGGCGCCCGAGCAAACCGGGCTACGACGGGCCTTCGTGGTGTGGATACGCCGCGTACTGCTGCCCAACCGGGCGCCGGGGATGGAACTGCCCGAGTTCAATGAGTTGCAGGATCTACACGAGGTACACGACATGCTGGCAGAACGCATCAAGCAATGGCCTGAACGGTGGGAAGAAAAAGGCCGCCAGGAAGGTCGTCAAGAAGGCGAG
>NZ_SOBR01000001.1:620577-754155 GCF_004364315.1 Chromohalobacter marismortui
CAGGATCTACACGAGGTACACGACATGCTGGCAGAACGCATCAAGCAATGGCCTGAACGGTGGGAAGAAAAAGGCCGCCAGGAAGGTCGTCAAGAAGGCGAGCAACGGGGTATCGAGAAGACCGCCCGCAACCTGATCACGCTGGGTGTACTCAGTGATGAACAGATCGCCGAGGCCACGGGGCTGACGGTGGCCGATGTGGAAGGGCTGCGCGAAGAAGACACGCAGTGATCCTGCAGCGAATGGATCATGAACTAGGCAATGTCTGAAAAGTACTGCGCTCGCCCATACGGCGTTAAAAATCGGCATCAAGATGCTCATTTACACCCCGTAAACTCCGCCCTTTCGCCAATTTTTGCCTTGTCTGGCCTTCGCTCGTCGACTTTTCAGACAAAGCCTACGTTTTAGACGGCTCCTTTTGGGGCCGTTGTTGTTTGTGGCCGGGGGATGAGCGCGCCCATGCTGGGTTGGCGAGGTTTTTCATCTTCCGGTTGGTACGCTTTGGCGTCACGATAGGGCGTTGTGCAACGCGACAAGGGGCTCGGCATTGATGTTCAAGCGTATTCTGGTGGTGTGTACGGGCAATATCTGTCGTAGCCCAGTGGCGGCGGCGCTGTTACAGCGGCAGTATCCCGACCGTATGATCGCTACGGCGGGCCTTGGCGCGCGGGTGGGAGAGGGCGTCGAGACGCATTCCCGCGCATTGGCGGAGGCCGAAAAGCCGGAGCTCGCCCAGGCGCTCAAGGCGCATACGGCACGCCAGATCGATGAAACGATGCTGCGCGAGGCGGACTTGATCCTGGTGATGACGGAACGCCAACGTCGCGCGGTGGGCGAGCTGCTGCCCTCAGCGTTCGGCAAGACCATGCTGTTCGGGCGTTGGTTGGCCAATCCGGAAATTTCCGACCCCTATGGCAAGAGCGACGAGGCGTTCACGCATGTGCATCGGCAATTGGTCAACGCAGCCGAAGCGTGGGCGGGGAAGTTGTAGGTTGCTCTCGGGACTGGGTGTATGTCTATAAGTCTTGAATAGAGGTAAGGCTTTGAATATAAAGGATAAAGCACGAAGTTTAACGTAGCTTGAAGCATTTCTTTCCGCTATGCGATAGACTGGTATCAGAATCGGAGGGACGTGATCATGACCAATCGTATTGCAACGGTGCGTAAGCATAAACGACGTGACCGTCTTGAGGACAACCGTTTTTTGATGGACTTTGCCGAGAAAGCTGGCCGCCTGGCTCTTAAGCGACATCAAGAGCGAGGTGAAACTGTCTTTTATGAACACAACGGCCGGCTATTGCGCCATGCGCCAGGGCATAATCCTGAAGTGGTTGATGTTTTGGAAAAGCCAAACTTCGACTTAAGGGAATACTTGTGCAGAGACTGAGGTTGATAGCCGGACCGAATGGGTCCGGTAAAACGACTTTGACTCGTGCGCTGATAAATAACTCTGTCCCCTTGGGGCAATACGTCAACCCAGATGATATAGCTAAGCATATATCCTTTGGGGAGTCAGTCGACCTTGTAAAAGCGCAACTGCCTGAGAATACGACGAAACTACCGCAGTCGTATGAGATTAGTGACGAGGTTTTCCAGTATATCGAGGCGTTAATGGCTCAAAAAATTGCCATTGGTCTCAGACATGACTGGATTGACGCGAACCTCTCTTTGACTTATGAATCCGTGATGAGTCACCCGAGTCATCTTGATTTCGTCGAGACGGCGGCAGATGCTGGTTTTCAACCCTATCTTTATTATATCTGTACGTCTGATCCGAGGATTAATCAAGAGCGTGTCAGGCAGCGTGTCGACTCAGGTGGTCATGACGTGCCATCGGATAAAATAGTAAGCCGCTACCATAATAGTCTTTCCTTGCTCTACGATATGGTGATGAAATGTCGCGAGCCTACTTTTTTGATAATTCCAGCCGGTCCTATAGCCATTTCGCCGAGGTGACACCTGATGGGTTCCTGGATATTTTTGGAAGCCGTTTTGATGAGGTTAACCCTACTTGGTTCATTGAGTCGGTTTTGAAGAAATGGAAGAAAGAGAAAGTACGTTTGGCTTCCTTTTAAAGTGTTCCGCCAGGCAACCGATCGGGCTGTGAGCAATGGATATTCCCCACCAGCGACTAGTGTATTTCCAGGTCACGATCGAGGCGGGGTCGGTGCGTCAGGCGGCGGCGCGGCTGGACATTGCGCCCTCGGCGGTCAGTCGCCAGCTGTCCTTGATCGAGGAGGCGCTGGGCGCGCCGCTGCTGGAGCGTTCGCGGCAAGGCGTGGTGCCGTCTCCGGTGGGGGAGATGCTGCTGGATTACTGCCGCAAGCGCGCGGCACTCGATGATACCTTCAGTGAAGCGTTGGATGCCTACCAGCGGCTGGAAACCGGTCATCTCTCGCTGACGGTCGGGGAGGGTTTCGTCGGGGATCTGCTCGATACGCCGTTGCGCACCTTTACCGAGCGCTATCGCGGGGTGCGTCTGGATGTGAATACGGGCAGTACCAGCGACATCATCGAGGCGGTGGTCGAGGACGAGGCCCATATCGGCTTGATGTACCACGAGCGGCTGCACCCGCAACTGCGTTTCTGGCATTCCAGCCGTCAGCCGCTGGTGGCCTTGATGTCGCCCTCGCATCCCCTGGCGGCTGTCGAGAACGAGCTGCCTCTCGCCACGCTCAGCGAACACCCGATGGCGTTGTGGCGCACCGGCCACGGGGTGCGACAGCTGGTCGATGAGGGCTTTCGTGAGGCGGGCCTGGGGCAGCACGTCACGATGCAGACCAACTCGCTTTCGGTGCTGCTGCATGCGGCCAGGTCGGAACTCACACTCACGCTGCTACCTGCCTTTGCGGCCGCTCGGGAGCTTCAAGACGGGGCGCTGGTGGCGCGCGCCGTCGATTGTGAACGCTTTCGCCAGGCGCACGCGCACATCATCACCCGGGTGGGGCGGCGCATGCCGAAGGCGGGCCTGCAGTTGTTGCGCCACCTGGAGCGCTGGATGCGGGCGTTCAATTCACGGCACGGCACCAGCTCGTGAGGCCGGCCGCCGCCCAGGCGAATGGGCAGCGGCCGGTTCGTCGGCGTCAGCCCACGCCGTTGCCATAGCCCATGGCGACGCTGGCGGTGGGGGCGGTTTCCACCCAGACGCTCTGGGCCACGGTGTACTCCTTGAGTCCTTCCAGGCCGCTGGAGCGCCCGAAGCCGCTGTCGCCGAAGCCGCCGAACGGCGACATGACATTGATCGCCTTGTAGCTGTTGATCCATACCGTGCCTGCCCGCAAGCGCGCGGCGACGCGATGGGCGCGTGCCGGGTCCTGGGTCCAGACGGCGCCGGCCAGGCCGAAGCGCGTGGCATTGGCCAGCCGCACGGCGTCCTCTTCGCTGTCGAACGGCATGATCACCAGTACCGGGCCGAACACTTCCTCCCGGGCGATCGCCATTTCTTCCGTGACATCCGCCAGCACCGTGGGCGCCAGGAAATAGCCCTCGGCATCCGCCGGCAAATCCGCCGGGCGCTGCCCGCCACACAAGAGATTCGCGCCGTGCTGGCGGGCCGCGTCGATCATCGCGGTGACGTGCCGGTACTGCTTGGCGTTCTGTAACGGCCCCATCTGGGTCGCCTCGTCGCTGGGCAGCCCCACGCGGATCTCACCCGCGGCGCGTGCCAGCCGCTCGCAGACCACCTCGAACACCTCGCGCTGCACCAGCAGGCGCGATCCCGCGACGCAACTCTGCCCCGCGGCGGCGAAGATGGCGGCCTGCGCGCCGGCCACGGCCTCGTCGAGCCGGGCGTCGTCGAACACGATGTTGGCCGACTTGCCGCCCAGCTCCAGCACGCTGGGCACCAGACGCTCGGCGCCGGCCTGGGCGATGCGGCGGCCGCTCTCGGGGGAGCCGACGAACACCAGCTTGCTGATGCCGTCATGCCCGGTGAGTGCCGCGCCCGTGGTGGGGCCGACGCCGTTGACGATGTTGATCAGCCCCTTGGGCAGGCCGCTGCGCTCCATCAGCATGGCGATGGCCACCGACGAGAAGGGTGTCATTTCCGAGGGCTTGAGCACGACCCCGTTGCCGGCGGCGATCGCCGGGGCCAGTTGCCAGGCGCAGGTGAACATGGGGGCGTTCCATGGGGTGATCTGACCGACCACGCCATAGGGCACATGACGCACATAGTTGAGGTGCGAAGTGGGGACCGGAATCACGTCGCCGTGCTGCTTGTCGCACCAGCCGGCATAGTATTCGAACATCTCGCGGACCTTGTTTACCTCGCCCCGGCAGTCGCGGATGGGCTTGCCCGCGACCACGCTTTCCAGCTGGGCGAGGGTCTCTTCGTGGTCGCGCAGCGCCCAGGCCGCCGTGGTCATGCGGCGGCCGCGCTCGCTGGCCGTCAGCGACATCCATTCCTGCTGGGCGAGGGTGGCCGCTTCCACGGCATGGGCCACCCGCTCGGCGCCGGCATCGCGATACTCGATCAGCGGCAGCCCGGTCACGGGGTCGAGCAGTTCGATGGGCTCGCCCTGGCCGGGTGCGACTGCCCCCGCGATCCAGTTGCTCAGGGGAGTATCAACATTCATGCCGGCCTGCATGCCCAGCGTGGCCAGCAGCTCGGTGAGGCGTTCGACGGCCGTGGTATTGAGAGCGTTCATCGCGTTTCCTCCTGATTCGCGAAGGGGGCATCCGTCCGTGCCTGGGCCAGGATGGTGTCGGTGATGCGGTTGAAGTCGGCCGCGTCGGGCAGGCCGGCGGCGTCGTCATGCCAGCGCGCCACGACCCGTTCCAGCAGCTCCAGCGGCAGGCCCATGTCATTGGCGGCGTCGCGTGCCAGGCGCAGGTCCTTGCGCATCAGGCCGGTGGTGAACCCCGAGTCGAAGGCGTCGGAGAGAATCCACTTGGGGAAGTTGACCTCGCTGACGGCACTGCGCCCGGAGCTACTGTTCAGCCCGGCCAGGCAGGCCGCCGGGTCGACGCCGGCGCGGGCCGCCAGGGTCACGGCCTCGGCGGTGGTGATCAGGTGAGCCGCGCAGAGATAGTTGTTGGCCAGCTTGACCACATGGCCGCTGCCCGCCGGGCCGACGTGGGTATGGCGTGCCGACATCGCCTCGAGCATGGGGGCGAGCCGTGCGATGGAGGCCGACTCGCCGCCCAGCAGCATGCCGAGGGCGCCGGACGCCGCGCCCGCCGGGCCACCGCTCACCGGTGCGTCGAGCCATTCCAGGCCGGCCTCGACCACCTTGCCGGCCAGCGCGCGGGTGACGGCCGGGTCGCTGGTCGAAGTGTCGACGATGACGCTGCCCCGAGGGGCCCGCTGCAGGAGTCCGGGCGAGGTTTCGATGACCTCGCGGACATGCGCCGAGGTGGGCAGCGAGAGCAGGTAGACGTCCGCCTCGGGCAGGGCGTCCAGGGGCGTGACGGAAAGCCCACGGGCTGCCAGATTGTCCCGCGCCGCGTCGGCGACGTCCGTCCCCGTCACGGTGAAACCGGCGGCATGCAGGGTCATCGCCATGTTGCCGCCCATTTGTCCTAAACCGATCACGACGATGTTCATGTCATCTGTGTTCCTGCCAACTTTGTTCATGCCAGCTCCAGGGTTGTCGTTGTGGCGAATGGATTGCTCGCGTCGTTGTTGATTGCATAGTGGTCGTTCGTATCGTGCTCGTCCGCGCCGACGGCGCCGAAAACCGGCATCGGGGCGCCGGGCCATGCCTCTCAAGGCATGGCAAATGGCATGGAAAAACGTGGTGTTCGCTGGGTATGGACGCCTCGTCAGGGCGCGTCTCGTTCGCTGTTGCCGAGCAGTGTTCTCGCCAGCGCCGCCCAATACGCCACCCCGATGGGCGCCAGGGCATCGTTGAAGTCGTAATGCGGGTTGTGCAGCGACGCGCTGTCCTCGCCGTTGCCCAGCCAGATATAGGCGCCGGGGCGCTGCTGGAGCATGAAGGCGAAGTCCTCCGATGCCATGGAGGGCGGCAGGTCGCGATGCACCCGGCGAATGTCCGGCAGCGTCTCCAGCACCTCGGCACAGCGCGCGGCGTGCGCGGGGGTGTTGAAGGTGGCCGGGTAGCGCGATTGGTAGTCGATGTCGGCCTCCAGGCCATGGAAGGTGGCCATGGCCGCGATCGCCTGCCGAAAACGCGTTTCGAGGTGGTCGCGCAGCTCGGGGTCGAAACAGCGCACGGTGCCGCACAGTTCCACGGTTTCGGGCATGACGTTGTAGGCATCCCCGGCATGGAACTGGGTCACGCTCATCACGGCGGTCTGGTGCGCCGGGGTTTCCCGGCTGACGATACCCTGCAGCTGATTGACCAGTTGGCAGGCCGCCAGTACCACGTCCTTGCCCAGGTGCGGCATGGCGGCATGGCAGCCGTGCCCCGTGAGCTTCACCCGAAAGACATCGAAGGCCGCCATGACCGCCGTGTCGTGGACGGCGGCTTCGCCGACCGCCAGGCCCGGCCAGTTGTGCACGCCGTAGACGGCTTCCATCGGGAAACGCGTGAACAGGCCTTCCTCGACCATGACGCGTCCACCGCCTTCGTTTTCTTCCGCCGGCTGGAAGATGAAGTACACCCGGCCGGCAAAGTCGGGCGCCTCGGCGAGGGCACAGGCCGCGCCCAGCAGCATGGTGGTATGGCCGTCGTGGCCGCAGGCGTGCATCTTGCCGGGCGCCGCCGAGGCATGGTCGACGTCGTTGGCTTCGAGCACGTCCAGGGCGTCGATATCGGCGCGCAGCCCGATGGCGCGCTCGCCGCCATGGCGACCGTCCACCCAGGCGACGACACCGGTGCCGCCGCCGAGGCCGGTGACCATCTCGATACCGGCGTCCTCGAGAATCTCGACGATGCGCGCGCTGGTGCGATGTTCCTCGAACGCGGTTTCCGGCCGGCGATGAAACGCGTGGCGCCATTCGCGCAGCAATGTGGGGGTGACGGTCGTCATAAGGGCCTCCTTGTCTTCCTGCATGCCGTTACAAAAGCGCCTGGGCGACGACGGCCGAGCCGATGAAGGTGCCCGTGAACACCAGCAGCGACACGATGATCAGCTTCCAGCCCACCTGGCGGAACATGGTGAACTCGCGAGACGAGAGCGCCAGGCCGGCATAGGCGAGTACCGGCGTCACGATGGCCAGGAAGCTCACCGCCTGAAGCTGCGCCACGATCCAGGCGCTGCCCGGGAACCAGGGCAGGGTCACGGCGATGCTGACCAGCGACACCCAGGCCACGCCGGGCAGGTAGAAGGGCGCGAAGCGGGTGATGAGCAGCCCCAGCATGGTCATGGCGTAGAGGATCACCATGCCCGGCAAGGCCGCCAGGAGAGAGCCGCCATTGATGGTGTTGCTGACCCAGGCCACCACGCACACCACGGCCATCACGATGGCGGTCTGACCGAGGTGGCGCTCGGGGCGCTCTTCCGCGCTGGGCGGCGTGGCAAGGTCCGGCGCCACCGTCGCCTTGGCACCCGCGGATGTCGCCACGCGCCGGCCGGAACACCATTTGAAGATGCGCTCCGCCAGTGGCAGGGCGATGAACAACGAGATATACAGGCCGGTGGCGTAGGTCAGCAGGTTGCTGGCACCGGCGAAGGCCAGCAGTTCATCGCGCATGGCCGGCAAGGCCCCGGCGATGGCGCCCGAGCACGCCGCCACCATGCTGCCGCTGCCCACGCCGCAGGCCATGGCCAGGGCGCGCGGATCGAAGATATCGAGCGTCGCCAGGTAGCCCGCCATGAGGGCGAACCACAGGGTGCCGAACATGGTGCCCACGACATAGACGCCCATGACTCCGATGCCCTCGGGACCCTTGAGCCCGTATTTGTCGGAGATGATGGCGATGTTGGGCTCGCGTGCGATGGAATACGTCGCGCCGATGGCTTCGCGCCCCATCTTCAGGACGAGCACCGCAAACGGCATGGCGATCAGCATGGTGCCCAGGTTGCCCAGCTCCTGCAGGATCAGGGCGGGCCCCGCGCTGATGATCTGTTCGATGGCCGGGCCGATGGTGGAGCCGAACCGGGCGATGAACGGCATGATCGAGAGCAGGATGATCGGCGCCGCCGCCTCGCTCAGCTTCACCGGCACCACCTTTGAGGTCGCCGAAAAGAGGTGAGGGTTGACCAGCAGGCCGATGATGAAGGCGTAGAACAGCGGCAACAGCAGTAGGCTGCCGGGGCCGAGGGGGATCTTGATGATGCCGATGGCTTCCGAGATCAGGGAGGCCACCGCCACCAGGACGTGCAGGCGCCAGTCGAGGAGCAGGGAAAGCTTCATGGTGTCGTCCTGTTGTTGTAATAGAAGGCGTTGTCATGGCGGAAACGATGAACGGTCACCGGTCGTGGCTGTTCATTTCCGTCACCCCGAGTATCGAAGGGGGTGGTGTTCGAATAAAAGGAGAAAAGCGTTCTAATTAATAGATCATGCGAAGCGGCCCCTTTTTGGGGCCGTTTGCGTTTCCAGGGGGATGCGTTGCGGCGTTAGCCGTCGGCCATGAGCCCGTCGTCGAGTTCGAAGGCGGTCAGATTGCCAAGGGTGGCGTTCTTGCGGTTGCCGTGCCCGATTAGTGCGGTTTGCGGCGGGCGCTGGTGAGTCCGGATCGCGGGAATGTCGGTGGTGCGGCCGGTGTTTTCGAAGGTGCAGTCGCGGAAGGTGAGGATGTTGCTTTGCTTGGCCAGGAAGACGCCTGGGGCGGCATCGAGGATGATCATCGGCCCGTGCTCCGCGAGGTTCTTCCTGAAGCGACAGGTATCGAAACTCGCGACATGCCGCGGATTGCGCTTGTCGCTGTTGTGCAGGTAAAGGTGCCCGCCGCCGGGGGAGAAGTCGAATCGACAGCGGCGGTAACGATGCTGTTGCGTGGTATCGAAGATGTCGAAGCGCGTCACGCCGTCGCCGAGTCGGCAGGCGTCTACATCGAGCGTCTCGAAGGCTTTGACCCAGCCGGCGGAGATCTCGCAGTCATGCAGGCTGATGCGCTCGGCGGGGATATGGAACAGCCGCGCGTGAATGTCGCTCAAGGTGCAAGCGCGCAGGTGCGACGGGCCGATGAGCTTGAAACCCACGGCGGCGGGCGCATCGGTGTCGCCGTGTCGGCTCTGGAAGTGGGCGAGATGCAGCGTGCCTTTGAAGCCATCGGCGGCCACGACGGAGGCATAGCTGGCGCGAATGCTCTCATGACGGCGAGGATGGAACCGTTGCCAGGTTTCGTCGATATGGCGGATGTCGATATGCCCGTCGCCCATGAGCGATAAGGTGTTGCCACTGCGTCGGCGGCCATGCAGCAAGGTGGTCAAGCGCTGCCCGGTGAGGCGGCTGGCGGGGAGGTCCATCTCGATGCAAAAGCCCCTGGCGACATCGCGTGCCAGGCAGTCATCGACGCTATGGCGCACGGGAATGCCGTGCAAGTCGCTGAGTAAATATCCGTCGCCGGTGGTTTCGGCGATGCACCCGCGCAGGGAAAAGGACCCGACGCCCAGCGCCGGCGTGCGACCGGTGGTGGCGACGAAACCATGGTGCGTCGTATTGCGTGAGCGGCAATCGATAAAACGCACGTTATTGCTGTTTTCAGCCCAGAAGCCAGCGTTGTACTCGTCATCGCCGTAATCGATGCTGGCATGATGGCCATTTTCGGCAACACAGTCGACGAAGTCGATGCGCTCGCTGAGGATGTGCTCTGGACTCTCGCCGTAAGTGTCGGAGACGAAGCCGATGCGGGTGAAGTCTCTTGCCTGGCAGCGTTCGACGAGGCCATCGCTGGCGTCGACGATGAAGAACCCGTCGCCGTAGTTGCCGCGCGCATGCTCAGCGACGATGTCGCGGAGTACGAAGTGGTGCGCGCCCACGCGCAGGCAGGCCAGAGGCGAGCGGCGGCAGACGAGGTCGTGGGCGGTGACGTCGTGGCCCATGAGATCCAATGGCAGGCAGCCGGTAAAGGCATCGTGATTGGCGGTGCTCCACCGGATGGGGTCGTCGCTGACATTGCCATCCAGAGTCATGCCGGAGAGAGTGGCGCCATCCTCGATCTCGACCAGCGACCCTCGCGTGTCACCGGTATAACGAATGGTGGTCCGCGTGACTCCTGCGCCGGTCACGCGAATGCCCGTGAAGCGCAATCCGGTGCCCGATGAGGCATAGTCGCCCGCGGCAAAGATGACATCGCGCCGCTGGACACTGGCGGCCCGGGCCAGTTGCTTCAAGGCCGGATACTGATCGCTGCCGTCGCCGCGCGCGCCGAACATGGCCGGTGTGAGCGTATCGTCGAGGCGCCTTAGAAAGCGTCCGCCGGCCTGGCCATGGGCACTAAAAGACGTGCCGCCATCTTCGGTGCGCTGTTCATTGGCGTACCAGATGAACCGTCCCCCGCCGAGGGGGTCCCCTGGGTGGAAACCGGCGACCTCGATGCGTTGTCCATCTCGAAGCTGACCAGCGTCGAGTGTTTGCATGTCGGCGATGGAGTCGACCTGTATCGCTCCAGTCTCGCCATGGGGCGTGTTTCCCTTCCTTTCGCCTTTTTCCATCCCCAGGGCGTGCCCCGGTACCAGACCGGAGGCGGTCAGTACGACGCTGCCGTGTAATAGGCGAACCAAGAGCCGTCTTCTTGAAGTGTTCATATCGTCTCCCTGACATAATCGCCTAGCGTAGGTGAGGTTTTGTTGGGGAGTCAGGTGAAATGCTTGCTGCGTGGCGACGTATTTTTCTCATTGGCATTGCGTTGCGTATTTGTCGTTATTCAGTAGGCTGGTGGCAGATGAAGTTTCTTTTCATATTTAATGAGGTCGTTTGGTATGGATTGATGAGTGGGCTTTAAGCATAAGGTGCGACTGGGAATGATCTATGCTTTTGGCGGCTTTGGGTATTATTAATATAGGGCGCGTTTACCATTAAAACCGTCTGGCTATGAATGTGGACGCTTTGTAACTTGTTTGGCGAAAACCCGGTAATTTTAGCCCTCTTCAATGGGCGGCACGGGACACTGAAAAGGTGGCGTCAATCATGTTCAATAAGCATAAAGTGTTCGAGAAGCTGGATAGTTCGGCGTGGGGGGGAGGTGAGTCGTTACTGTCGGGGGGCGAGACATTCGATACGCGCTACGAGCGGCGCCATTCGCGCTGGTATGAGCAGTGCGTGATGGGCACGCCTTTCCACTTCGTCGTGGGGTTGCCGCTGGTGGTGCTGGTGCCGCCCTGGATGGTACATGGAGGGAACTTCTGGCGCGGCATGGCCCCGGAACTTGCCACGACGCTATGGGCGGTGGGGGCGGCATTTTTGGTCACGCTTTTCTTCTTGCGCCGCATGACGCGCTTCCCCGGCACTCAGGCCTCCATATTCGCCGTGCCGCTGGTCAGCATGGTATTTGCGGCGGCCTGGGCGCTACTGTTCGGGGCCGAACGTTTGGATGCGAGTGTGTTGTGGGGCGGCTACGCCGCCAGTCTGGTGTGGTTTTTTATCGGTTACATGGCAGTTCAGCGGCTGCGGCGCCCGCGTTTCGCAGTGGTGCCGTTGGGTGACGCGCGTCATCTGAACGAGATCGAAGGCGGCGAGTTGTCTCGGCTCGAGGCCCCGCGCCTGGGCGCGCAGCGTATCGACGGGATCGTCGCGGATCTGCGCAGCGATGCGCTCAATCACGAGTGGATACGCTTCTTGACCAAGTGCCTGTTGCATGGGATTCCGGTCTACCAACTCAAGCAGCTCGACGAGTCGCGTACCGGACGCGTCAGGCTCGAGCACTTGGCGGATACGGAGCTGACTTCGTTGCTGCCGTCGCCACTTTACAGCACATGCAAGCGCGGCCTGGATCTGTGCGGTGCCTTGCTGCTGTTGCCGCTGCTGGCGCCCATCATGCTGGCCACGGCGTGGGCCATTCGTCGTGACAGCCCGGGATCGGTGTTTTTCCTGCAATGGCGCATGGGGCACCGCGGCCGTCCATTTCGTATCTACAAGTTCCGCAGCATGTACTGCGACATGAAGGGGAAAGAGTTCGCCTCCGGCGAGGACGATCCGCGCATTACCCCCGTGGGCAAGGTCATTCGCAAGTACCGTCTGGATGAATTGCCGCAACTGCTCAACGTACTCAAGGGGGACATGAGTTTCATTGGCCCGCGTCCCGAGCCGGTGGATCTCTCGCAGTGGTACGAGAAGGACATACCGCTTTTCAGCTATCGACGTGTCGTCAGGCCGGGTATTTCGGGCTGGGCCCAGGTCGAGCAGGGCTATGCCGCGGAGGTCGATGACATGGCCATCAAGTTGCAGTACGACCTCTATTACATCAAGCATTTCTCACTGTGGCTCGATGTGCTGATTTTACTGCGCACGTTGAAAACGATCGGTACCGGGTTCGGGGCGCGCTGAGGCGTGCTGCGTCGAGCCTGAATTGAGGCATGCCCCATGACGCCCCCGTCTTTTGTACGGGGGCGTTTCATTCTATGCGTTTTGATTTGAACGTTGCGTTTCTCATACTTTTTTGTGGCTGGATTTTCGTGTTGAACGGATGAATTTTCTCGTTAAAAGGCGCGGTTCGGTGACGAGTAAAATCCAATGTAAACAGTGTGTGAATTCAGCCTATGAAACGTTACACAGCGAATAGAATGAAGTGCGCAACACCGTTTTAATGTAAACGAAAAAGTCGCACGTCAATCAAGATGTTCGCAGCCAATATATGGCGTGATGCGAGATGGGCGTGCCGCAGGGTACAAGCAAGAAAACTATTTGCAGTTAATGGTTATTGCCCGGGAGATAGGGTGTCGCTCCAGGGCGGTAGCGTGGGTAAAAGAACGTTAAGCCCTAACAAAATGACGAGTGAGGGAATCGGCATGATTGCAAGCCGCATGGAATATCGTTCGGGATGGAGAAAGCCGCTGTTGGGACTTTCTTTGCTGGTGGTGCTGTCGGGTTGTGCGTTCGCTCCCGGTAGCCATATGGGGTATGACACGCAGGGGGAAAATCTTTCCGATAATATCGAGATCAAGCCGATCACGCCGAGTCTGGTCAAGACGCTGGCCGCGACAGAAGATGACTTGCGCGATTCGTTGTTCGAGTACAGCGAAAATGCGGTGCCCGAAAGCGATCTCGATTATGACTATCTGATAGGCCGCGGCGATATTCTCAGTGTGGTGGTATATGACCATCCTGAACTGACGATTCCCGCCGGTAGCGAACGCAGCGCGGAAGAGTCGGGCAATGTGGTGCATTCGGACGGCACCATCTTCTATCCCTACATCGGCACGGTGGATGTCGCGGGACGTACCGTGCGCGATGTCCGTAGCGAAATTCAGCGCCGTCTCGAAGGCTACATCGCCCAGCCCCAGGTGGATGTGAAAGTCGCTGCCTTCAATGCTCAAAAGGCCTATGTCACGGGCCAGGTCGAGCAGGCCGGTGCGCAGCCGATCACCAATATCCCGCTGCGGGTGCTGGATGCGCTCAGCAGCGTGGGCGGTCTCACCCAGGGCGGGGATTGGCACAATGTCGTGCTGACGCGTAACGGTGAAGAGATACACCTCTCTGTGTACGACATGCTGGTCAATGGCCATATGGGGCAAAACCTGTTGCTTCAGGATGGCGACGTACTGCATGTACCGGTGGTCGGCAATCAGCAGGTCTATGTGATGGGGGAAGTCAACACCCCGACGGCGGTGCCGATGCCCAACACGCGCTTCTCGCTGACCAATGCCTTGTCCCAGGCCGGTGGCATCAACGAGAACAGCGCCGATGCCTCGGGGATCTTCGTGATTCGCCGCAATCATGATGTCGACAGCGATATCTTCGCCACCGTCTATCAGCTCAACGCCAAGAACGCCATCTCCTTCGCGCTGGGAGCCGAATTCATCCTGCAGCCCACCGATGTGGTGTATGTCACCGCCGCGCCGATCGCGCGCTGGAATCGCGTCATCAGCCAGATCCTGCCGAGTGTGACGGCGATCTATCAGATAACGCAGGCCACGCGTGACATCCAAGACATCGACGACAACTTGTAAGCCGTCTGTGTCTCGAGACCCGCCATCGCCGCCCATGGCACGGTGCCGGGTCTTGGACCCACATTCTCATGGAGTGGGAATTCTATGAATCTCAATGTACCTGCCCCACAAACCAGCAAGACCGACAATGACATGGAGCTAGGGCGCATCCTGGGCTTGTTGTTCGATGCCAAGGGACTAGTGATCTGTCTGATCGTGCTGTTTGCGCTCGTGGGGACGGCGTATGCCTTCTTCGCAACGCCCATCTTCCGAGCCGACTCGTTGGTTCAGGTGGAAACCAAGACCCCCAAGAATCCGCTCGCGGATGCCACGGCGGCCGCCATGATGCCGCAATTGCCGCCCTCGCGCGCGGAAATGGAAATCATGAAATCGCGCATGGTGCTCGGTCATGCCGTGGATATACTCAACCTCGACATTCGCGTCGAACCGGTACGCGTGCCGATCATCGGTGGGTTTCTGCAACGCCACCAGATCGTTGCGCCCGCGTTCGCCCAGGACTGGGGCTACGCCTGGGGCAATGATCATATCGCGCTTGCCGGCATGCCGGTGGCCGATGACTACCTGGGCAAGACCTTCACTCTCGAAGTGCTCGACGAGACCCGCTATGCCCTGCATTACCGGGGGGAACGCCTGGGCGAGGGGCGCGTCGGTGAGGAAGCGAGCTTTCTCGGCGGTGCGGTGGGCCTGGACGTCGAGACGATCGCGGCGTCGCCAGGCGCGACTTTCACGCTGACGCATGCCCAGCGCGTGGTGGCTGTCGATACGCTGCGCGATAACTTCGGTGTGGCTGAACAAGGCAATGGCACGGGGATCATTGCCTGGAGCTTGACCGACCCGTCGCCGGCCCTGGCTGAGCGGGTGTTGGCCACCATCGGTGACATCTACGTCACGCAGAACATCCAGCGTCAGTCCGAGGAGGCGCGCAAGAGCCTGGAGTTCTTGAGCCAGCAGGTGCCCGAAGTTCGCGGCGAACTGGCCGGTGCCGAGCAGCAGCTCAATGCCTATCGCTCCGAGCACGATAGCGTGGATATTTCCATGGAAACCAAGTCGGTGCTCGATCGTGTGGTCAACCTGGAAAGCCAGCTCAATGAGTTGGAATTCGCGGAAGCCGAGATTTCCCGACGCTTCACGCCCAGTCACCCGACGTATGCC
This sequence comes from Chromohalobacter marismortui, assembly GCF_004364315.1. Lineage (GTDB taxonomy): Bacteria > Pseudomonadota > Gammaproteobacteria > Pseudomonadales > Halomonadaceae > Chromohalobacter > Chromohalobacter marismortui. The sequence goes on from NZ_SOBR01000001.1 coordinate 635,686, forward strand.
GCTTTGCTGGAGAAGAAGGCGCAGCTCAAGAAGGAATTGAACACGCTGGAAGAGCGGATCAACGGCATGCCGGAGACCCAGCAGCAGGTCTTGCGCATGCAGCGTGATGTCTCCGTCAACCAGGCGATCTACGTCCAGTTGCGCAACAAGGTCCAGGAAATGCAGATCGCCGAGGCGAGCACCGTCGGCAACGTGCGGGTACTCGATGAGGCGGCTGCGTTTCCGCGCCCGGTGGCGCCCAACAAGTTCATGATCATCGCGCTGGCGACGGTGGTGGGTGCGGTGTTCGCGGTGGCCGTGGTGATGCTGCGGGCGATGTTCAATCGCGGCCTGGAAAGCCCCGACCAGCTCGAACAACTGGGCTTGCCCGTCTATGCCATCGTGCCCAAGTCGGACGATCAGAACAAACTCAATCGGCGTATTCGTCGTGGTAGCCGCACGCAGAGCGTACCGGCGGGGTTGCTGGCTTGGCATCGCCCCTTGGATGTGTCGATCGAGGCACTGCGCAGCCTGCGTACCAGCCTGCATTTCGCGATGCTCGACAGCACCGACAATCGCTTGATGATCACCGGGCCGAGTCCGGGCGTGGGCAAGAGCTTCATCGCAGCCAACCTGGCGGCGGTGTGCGCCCAGAACGGCCAGCGCGTGTTGGTGATCGACGGCGACATGCGCAAGGGGCAGATGCACAAGGTCTTCAAGGGCGCCTCCGAGGATGGCTTGAGTGAGGTGCTTGCCGGCCGCCATAGCCTGGCCGAGATGGTGCGTGTGGTGGAGAGTGTCGATGGTCTCGAGTACTTGGCCCGCGGCGTGGTGCCCCCCAATGCCTCGGAACTGCTGGCCTCATCGCGTTTCACCGAATTGCTGGCCACGGCCAGCGAGCGCTATGACCTGGTGATCGTCGACTCGCCGCCGGTGCTGGCTGTGACCGATGCCACGGTGATCGGCAAGCGGGTGGGCACGACGCTGATGGTGGCACGCTTCCAGGTCAATCCGCCCAAGGAAGTCGAGCTGGCCATGCGTCGTCTGGATACCGGCGGGGTGCGCGTCAAAGGAGCGATCCTCAATGGTCTGGAGCGCAAGGCGGCCACCGCCTACACCTATGGCTATTACAACTATTCCTATCACTAACCTCACCATGCGTCTCGTCAACCGGCCTTACGTTGCCATCGCGCGTGCTAGACGCGTTCGAGGAGTGAACCTTGCTGATTCGCTATACCGCTTATTACGGCTTGGCACGCGGTGTGCCGGGGCTGCTGAATTTCCTGGCCATCGCGATCTACACCCGGCTGCTGTCGCCCAGCGACTACGGGATCTATGCCCTGGTCGTGGTCTGGGTGGGATTGGTCAATGTGGTGTGCTTTCAATGGATTCGCTTGTCATTGCTGCGGTTCTTCCCGGCCAACATGGACGACCCGCGGCGTTTGTTGAGCATGCTGTTGCTGGCGTATACCAGCGTGGCGTCGTTGACCGGGGTGACGGGCGTGGCCGTGTGGCTCACGTTGACGGACGAGTCGCTGAGAACCCTGGTGCTGATCGCGGTGCCGTTGATCTGGGTGCAGGCCGGGTTCGAGCTGAGTCTCGAGCTGATGCGCAGCCAGCTCAATCCGTTGCGCTACGGGATGATGGCAGGTGTACGGGCGATCATCGCGCTGGGGCTGGGGGTGTTGCTGATCACTTGGGGCTTCGGGGCCTTCGGGCCTCTGCTGGCGATGCTGGTGGGCATGCTCGTTGCCGTGGTGACGCTGGGGGCGTCGCTGTGGCGGGGGGCGCGCCCGTCGTTGGCGCTGATGCCGGAACTCAAGCCGCTGCTGATCTATGGACTGCCGCTGACCGCGACCTTTGCGCTGGAGTTCGTGGTGTCGAGTTCCGACCGCTTTCTGCTGGCGGGGCTGCTGGGCAACGACGCGGTGGGTATCTACACGGCGGGCTACGATCTGGTCGCGCATGTCATCAACCTTCTGCTGGTGACGGTGAATCTGGCGGCGTATCCGCTGGTGGTGCGCGCATTCGAGCATCACGGACGCGACGCGGCCCGCCAACAGCTCGATCGCAACGGCAGCCTGCTGTTGTTGATCGCGATCCCGGTGACGCTGGGCTTCATCGTGCTGGCCCCCCAGATCGTCGCCCTGATGCTGGGCGAGGCGTTCCATGCCGGGGCCACGCAGTTGGTGCCATGGGTCGCCCTGGCCATCTTCATGTGCTGCATTCGCGCCTTCCATTTCGATCTGGCGTTCCAGTTGAGCGAGAAGACCTTCTATCAGGTGTGGATCAACGGGGGGGCGGCGTTGGTCAATGTGGCGCTCAACCTGGTGTTGATTCCGGCGTTCGGCCTGGTAGGCGCGGCCTACGCCACGGTGATCGCCTATGGCGTGGCACTGGCGTTGAGCGTGTTGCTGGGGCGTCGCCTGTTCGCGATCTCCCTGATCACGCGCGACAACCTCAAGGTGCTGCTGAGTGGTGCCCTCATGGTGGCCTGCCTGTGGCCGCTACGCACGTCCAGCGGTGCCCTGGAATTGCTGGAGCAGGTCCTGTGGGGCGCCACCGTTTATACCGTTAGCGCATTTTCGATGAATGTGGCGAACGTGCGTGATCGCTTCTTCGCCAAACGACGGACGGCCAAATGAAAGATGACGGTGACAAGCGGATAGCGGTGTTTTTGCCCTCGCTGGTGGGTGGGGGCGCGGAACGGGTAATGGTGACGCTTGCCAATGGATTCGCCGCGCGCGGTGTGCCGGTCGATCTCGTGGTCGTGGCGGCCAAGGGGGAATATCTGGCGGATGTTTCGTCACGTGTGCGTCTGGTGGAACTCGGCGCCACGCGCGTGTTGTTCAGCTTGCCGGCACTGGTGCGCTACCTGCGTCGTGAACGCCCGCACGCCTTGTTGTCGGCACTCAACCACGCCAACATCATCGCGCTTTGGGCACGCAAGTTGTCAGGCACCAAGATTCGGTTGGTGGTCTCGGAGCGCAATACCTTGTCGCACGATCTCTCGAGCGACCGCTTCGAGCGGGTGGTGCCGTGGCTGATGCGCCTGAGCTATCCCGCCGCGGATGCCATCGTCGCGGTCTCCAGCGGCGTGGCGGATGATCTGGCGCAGACGGTGTGCCTGCCTCGTGAGCGCATCGATGTCGTTTACAACCCCATCAATACCAGGCTTGCAGCGTTGTGCCAGGCACCGCTGAGGCACCCCTGGCTGAAAGCTGGTCAGCCGCCGGTGATCGTCGCGGCGGGGCGCCTGACGGTGCAGAAGGATTTCGCCACCTTGATCGATGCTTTCGCCGAGGTGCGTCGGACCCATCGTGCACGCTTGGTGATCCTCGGCGAGGGGGAATTGCGCGCTGATCTGGAGGCGCGTATCGATGCGTTGGGCATCAGCGATGATGTGGCGCTACCGGGGTTCGTCGACAACCCCTACCCGTGGATGCGTCAGGCGTCGTTGTTCGTGTTGTCGTCGGCGTGGGAAGGCTTTTGCAACGTGCTGGCCGAAGCCATGGCCTGCGGTACGCCGGTCGTGAGCACCGATTGTCCCAGCGGCTCGGCGGAGATCCTCGAAGACGGCAAGTGGGGGCGGCTGGTGCCGGTGGGGGATGCGCCGGCCTTGGCACGTGCCATCGCCGCCACGCTCGACGACGAGACGCATCCCGACGTGCGTCACCGTGCGCGAAGCTTCGATCTGCATCAGGCGCTGCATGGCTATCTCCATGCGCTGCGCGTGACCATGCCGAAGGAGCGCCATTTTGGATAGCCTGCAACGTATGTCGACCGCCGAGTCGCCACTGAGCAAGACGAATGGCGTGGGCATTGCGCTGTTCTTGCCTTCGTTGGAAGGCGGCGGCGCCGAAATGGTGATGGTGACCCTGGCCAATGGCCTCGCCGCGCAAGGCTGGCAGGTGGACCTCGTCGTTGCGCATGCCATCGGGGCCTACGTCAAAAACGTCTCGACGGCGGTGCGCTTGATCGACTTGCGGGCGGCTCGGGTGCTCTACAGCATCCCGGCGCTGGTGCGTTATTTGCGCCGAGAGCGACCGCCGGTGCTGTTGTCGGCGCTCAATTACGCCAACGTCGTGGCGTTATGGGCCAGCCGATTGGCGAGCGTTGGCACCCGTGTGGTGATTTCCGAGCACAACGACGTCACGCGTGACATGGGCTCCGAGCCCGTGGGGCGCTCCTGGCTCATTCCCTTGCTGATGCGCCAGAGCTATCCCAGGGCGAACGGCATCGTGGCGGTTTCCGGCGGGGTGGCGGATGCACTATCCAAGGCCTTGTCTCTGCCGCGCGAGCGTATCGATGTGATCTACAACCCGGCGGTCACCGAGCGTCTACGCGAACTGAGCAGGGTGACGGTGACGCATCCCTGGCTGGCACCCGGCGAGCCTCCGGTGATCCTGGCGGTTGGGCGACTCACCGCGCAAAAGGATTATCCGACCCTGCTCAAGGCCTTTGCGGCTTTGCGCGCCCAGCGAGAAGCGCGCCTGGTCATCCTGGGTGAAGGCGAGTTGCGTGGCGCCCTGGAAGCGATGGCGACGGACCTGCAATTGAGTGATGACGTCGCCTTTTTAGGCTTCGTCGACAACCCCTATGCGTGGATGCGCCAGGCGTCGTTGTTCGTTCTGTCTTCACGCTGGGAGGGGTTCGGCAACGTGCTGGCCGAGGCCATGGCTTGCGGTACCCCGGTGATCAGCACCGATTGCCCCAGTGGCCCCGCGGAGATTCTCGAACACGGCGCCTGGGGGCGGCTCGTGCCGATGGGGGATCCGGTGGCGTTGTGCGAGTCGATGGCGGCGAGCCTCAGCGGTGATTGCCACCCCGAGGTCGAACGGCGCGCGCAGGCGTTCGATCTCGGTCAGGCCGTGCAGGCCTATATACGCGTCGTGCAGCGTCAGTCCATTTGAGTTCAGGCGCGCAAGCGCCCCGTACGTCGAGACCCATGATGAAACTACTGATACCCACCAATGGCTCGTTCGGCTACAAGGTCATGTGCTTGGCCTTGGCCGGTTTTTATGCCTGGTTTTTGATGGGGCTGGATATCGATGGCTATATCGATCGCGCCAATTATCTGATTTACGCCAAGCACTCCGATGAAATATTCGTGATGTACGCGGCCAGCAGCTTCAAGACGATCATTACCAACGAGCCAATATGGCTTTTGCTGAATATCTGGGCGGCGCGACATTTTACGGCGGAAGATACGTTACGGCTGATCATCTTCTTTTCGTCATTTTGGGTCTCGTTTTTGGTGTTGAGAAGCTATCCGAAATACGCGTTCTTGTTGATCCTTTTCATTTTGATGCCACAGATTCTGAAAAACCATATCATTCATTTGCGCCAGGGGCTGGGGATCTCGTTATTCTTCATCGGCTGGTGGTGTCGTTACTTGCCACTGCGTATCTTCTTCATCGGGCTGGCGCCGCTGGTACATGCCTCCTTTTTCTTCATCGATGCCTTGTTTCTTCTCAATGTGTTCTTTTCGACATACAGGATTTCGACCATCTGGCGGGTGGTGTACACCGTGGGTATGGGCGTCGTGCTGGGCGCATTGGGAATGTGGCTGGCCGGTGCACTCGGGGCGCGGCAAGGGGAGAGCGCCGAGTATAGTGCCATGGGGTCCGATGGATCGGGGCTGGCATTTTTATTCTGGACCTTGTTTACCGTTATTTTCTGCATGGAGGGCAAGGAGTTTCTGAAAAATAATTTTTTTGCGGCGACCATCCTGTTCTTTTATTTGTCGACCTATTTTCTGTTACCCGTGACGGCGCGTGTTTTCGAAAGCGGTATGCTGTTGGTCTTGTTGGCCTCCTTGGGATTGAGTGATTGGCGACGTTACGCCGTCTATGGGTTATATGTCTTCTATTTCTGCATGCAGTGGTACCCCGTGCTGGGACTGCCGGGATATGGCTGGGCGTCCAACGGAACCATGTAAAAGTGCTTCATGAAAGATGATGACGCGTCGGCGTCTTTATCCACGCCGAGAGGGAACGAGGGGAGATGGAAATGCAGCGTAATGTGTCGTTGGACGTTCTGAAATTGGTATTGGCCGTTATCGTGGTGATCTCACATGCTCAGGTGTTGATGGGCTATAGCGACTTGGGCTATCAACTAACCGTGCAGGGGCTGTTTCGTATCGTAGTGCCGATTTTCATGATTGTGAGTGGGTATTTCTTTATCAGCGTCATTCGCTCACGGTCGCTCGTTGCCTGGCTCAAGAGGGTCGTGGCGATGTATGTCTTCTGGATGCTGGTTTATTTATATTTTTGGTTGGATGTTCCGGCGGTAACGCCGTATGAAATAGTGAAGCTGTTACGTGTGGCGGTCATGGGGTATCACCATCTGTGGTTTTTATCCGCGCTGATCGGCGCTGCCATTATGCTGTATATGCTGCGCAACCTTTCCTTGAAGGTATTGCTGGTGCTGGCGTTAACGCTTTATGGAATAGGCATGTTCTCCATTTATGCCGGTCACTATCACCTGTTTGACGGCACGCCACTGGACGTGGTTTTTAATAAAATATGGTTCTACCGAAATTTTCTTTTCTTCGGGTTTCCTTTCTTTTGTACGGGCTATTTGCTGCGCCGCTGTGACAGGCTGCGCCAGTGGGATCGGCGCTATTTCATGCTCTGGAGCCTGGGCGGCTCATTGTTGCTGCTGGGCGAGTCGTATCTCAATTATATCGGTCTCGAAGGCCAACCCGCGTTCGATATGTATTGGAGTCTTCTGATTTTTTGTCCGGGGCTTTTCCTTTGGGTGTATTCGATGCAAGTGCCGGGCGACAGCACATCCCTGGCGTATTACGCCACCGCGCTGTACTTCATCCATCCACTTTTTATCTCGCTTTTCGAGGCGCTTTCGTATCGGCCGGGCAACACGCTGGCGTTATTGGCACTGGCGTCGTCCCTGCTGGCCGTGACGTTGCTGAAAGGTAGCCGCAAGCGTTTGGGGTTTGCCTTCGGAGGGTGAGGGAGAAATCACCGGATCGCCGAAGCTCGTTCAGAATCATATCCGCCGCGTCCCGTCGTTGCAGGGGGCGGCCAATCGAGAGGATGCATGATCTTATGCTAGCCCAACCGCTGAATGTCCTGCATGTCATCACCGGCTTGACCGATGGCGGCGCCGAGGACTCGCTCTACCAGCTGTGCAATAACGACCGGCACAACGTGCATCGCGTGGTGTGCTTGATGGACGCCGGGCAATACGGACCACGTTTCGCTGCGGCGGGCATCGAGGTCGTTTATCTGAATATGTCGCCTGGCCGCGTGACCTTCGCCGGCTTGTGGCGCCTGTGGCGGACCATGCGAACGCGCCGACCGGATGTGGTGCAGACGTGGATGTACCACGCCAACCTGGTGGGAGGCGTCATGGCGAGGCTGGCGGGTATCAAAGCCATCTGTTGGGGCATCCATAACAGCAACCTGATGCCGGGCGTCACCAAGCGCAGCACGATTTGGGTGGCCAAGGCCTGCGGGACCTTGTCGCGGGTGGTACCGAGTCGCATCGTGAGCTGTTCGCAACATGCGGTGGAAGTGCATCGCCAGTTGCGTTATGCCGCCCTGAAGTTCGTGGTCGTGCCGAATGGTTACAACTTGGCACTCTTGACCCCTGATGCCGAGGCGCGGGACCGCGTGCGTACCGGCTGGGGGCTCGATGCCGACATGCCGCTTTTCGGGATGGTGGCGCGTTTCGACCCGCAAAAGGATCATGCCAATTTGATCGCGGCCCTGACGCAGCTCAAGGGGCTGGGCTGGGATTTCCGTTGTGCGCTGATCGGCGCGGGATTGGATGTCGACAACCACGAATTGCTCCAGTTGCTGGATGATCACGGGGTGCGTGACCGGGTTTTGTTGGTCGGGCGACGTGGCGATATTCCCGCGGTGATGAACGCGCTCGATGTGCATGTGCTGTCGTCGCGTTTCGGCGAAGCGTTTCCCAATGTGCTCTCCGAGGCCATGGCCTGCGGCACGCCGTGCGTTTCCACCGATGTCGGCGACGCGGCCTTCATCGTCGGCGATACCGGCTGGATCGTGCCTCCCGGCGATCCTGGCGCATTGGCGGATCACCTCGCCCTGGCGCTTGAGGAGCATGCGGATGCGCCGGCGTGGCAGGCGCGCAAGCAGCGCGCCCATCAACGAGTCGTCGATGCCTTCAGCGTCCAACGCATGATCGACGGTTACAGTGCTTCCTGGCATCAGGCGTGTCACGTATGAAGGCTGACTGGATGACTTATTTGGCCCGTGCCGAGGGCGAGCCGCTGCGTCCGCCTGCCTTCGTCATTTCGCTGGACTTCGAATTGCACTGGGGCATGTCGGATATCGTGACCACGCCCGAACATCCATATATGCGCCAATTGCTCGGTGCGCGGCGTGCGGTACCGGCGATGCTGGATCTCTTTCGCGAACGCCATATCCGCGCGACCTGGGCCACGGTGGGCTATCTATTCGCCGAGGACCGCGCAACCTTGACGCGTTTCTCGCCCGTGCGGCGTCCACAGTACGCCAATCCGGCGCGTGATAACTATCGGCAGGAGATTGGTGACGATGAGGCAAGCGACCCTCTGCATTACGCGCGCTCGCTGATCGATCTGATTGCGCAAACGCCCGGCCAGGAGATCGCGTCGCATACCTTCTCGCATTATTACTGCCATGAAGAGGGGCAGACGCCGGATGACTTCAAGGCCGATCTCGCGGCGGCGATGGCCATCGCCGAGCATGCCGGGCATCACCCCAGCGCATTGGTCTTGCCGCGTAACCAGGTGGACGATGCCTATCTGACGCCGATGCGCGAGACGGGCTTCCGTTCTTATCGCGGCAATCCCCAGCGTGCGGGGTTCCAGCGCAAGTATCACGATGCTGCGCCAACTCGTGCACTGCGGCTGCTGGATAGCTACATCGACTTGACCGGCCATCACGGCATCAAGTGGCGCGATCTCAAGGGCGATCCACTGAATATTCCCGCCAGCATGTTTCTGCGCCCGCGGCGTGGGATACCGCGATTGGATGCCTTGCGTCTACGGCGCGTGAAGAACGCCATGCGGCGTGCCGCCAAGCGTGGCGAGATCTTCCACCTGTGGTGGCATCCGCACAACCTCGGTCAGTCTACCGATGCCCACCTGCGTGATCTCGCCGCGATCATCGGCTATTTCCAGGTGCTTTCCATCGAATACGGCATGCGTTCGATGACGATGAGCGATGTGCTGGCGCGTCATGAGCAGGCCATGACCACATCTCCATCGACCTAGCTGTTCAGGCGTTCACCGCCCACGCCCCTTTGCCTTTATGACATCGATCAGTGCTGCCAACGCGCTTGCGCGCGGGGGACGGAACCTGTGTGTCCCCAAAAACGCGTCTCCAATGACGTGCCCTTGAAACCCTTTCATCGACGCATGTCGCCAACAAGTGCCACGCGCCTAGCGATCTCCACTGTAGAGGAGTTGTTTTCATGAACGATAAAACGATTGTGCTGGTCTCCAACACGTCCTGGTCTCTCTACAACTTCTGCCGGGGGTTTTTGGGGGCGCTCAAGCAACGCGGTTTTCGTGTGGTGTGCCTGGTCCCCCATGACGACCATTCGCAGCGCTTGCGCGAAGAGTTCGATGTGATCCTGCGCACCATGCCCATGGATGGCAAGAGCACCGCGCCCACGCGGGAGGGGAAGTGCCTGTTCTGGCTGTACGGGCAGTTGCGTGGGCTGCGTCCCGCCTTCGTCTTCAATTTCACGGTCAAGGCCAATATCTATGCGGGCCTGGCATGCCGTGCGCTGAGGATTCCGTATGCCAATACCGTCACCGGCCTGGGCACGGCGTTCCTGCATGACAGCCATTTGTTCCGCCAGGTGCGGCGTCTCTATGGCGTCGCCAATGCCGGGGCGAAGCGGGTGTTTTTTCTCAACCCCGATGACCGCGAGGTCTTCGCGCGCCAAGGCATGTTGCAAAAAGTCGCCTGGGACATGCTCCCCGGCGCCGGCGTCGATGTGACGCGTTTTGCCTTCACGCCACTGCCTCAGGAAGGGCCCTTCACCTTTGTACTGATCGCACGACTGTTGGGCGACAAAGGCGTGCGGGAGTACGTCGCGGCGGCCGAGCAGGTGGTTTCCGACAATCCCGGAACGCGCTTTTTGATCGTCGGCCCCAAGGGCGTGAGCAATCGCACGGCAATCGAGGATGACGAGCTCGACGCCTGGCAGGCACGGGGCGTCGTTGAATACGTCGGGGCCCAGGACGACGTGCGTCCCTGGCTCGCGCAGTCCCATGTGCTGGTGCTGCCGTCCTATCGCGAGGGGTTGCCGACCACCGTGCTGGAGGCGGGGGCGATGGGGCGGCCGACCATCGCCACGGATGTGCCGGGGTGCCGGCATGCCGTGGCCGATGGTGAAACCGGCTGGTTGTGTCGCGTCAAGGATGTCGAGTCGCTGGCGGCGCGCATGCGTGCGTGTCTGGTGATGACGCCGTGGGCGCTCTCTCGTGTGGGCGTGGCGGCGCGCCGACGTGCCGAAAGGGAATTCTCGCAGGACATCGTCGTGGCGGGATATCTGGCCTGCCTGGAGGCCGGCTTGATGAATCACCAACGCGTGAAAATGGAGGCATGATGACGATATTAGTGACGGGCGGCGCCGGGTACATCGGCTCGCATATGGTGCTGCGGCTCATTGAGGCCGGCCACGACGTGGTCGTGATCGACAATCTCTGCAATGCGTCGCGCGAGTCGCTGGAGCGTGTTTCGCAGTTGACCGGCAAGGAGGTGACCTTCGTCGAGGGCGACATTCGCGAGCGTTCGCTGCTGGATTACGTCTTTGCGGACTTCGCGATCAGTGATGTGCTGCACTTCGCCGGGCTCAAATCGGTCGGCGAGAGCGTCAACGAGCCGTTGGCGTATTTCGAGAACAATGTAGCGGGGACCATCACGCTGTGCCAGGCCATGATGGCGGCGGGGGTTTTCCGCCTGGTCTTCAGTTCCTCGGCGACGGTATACGGCGATGCCACGCACATGCCGTTGAGCGAGCGTGCGCCCACCGGACAGCCGACCAATGCCTACGGGCATTCCAAGTTGATGGTCGAAGAGGTGCTGCGCAAGCTGGCGCGGTCCGATCCGCGCTGGTCGATCGCCTTGCTGCGCTACTTCAATCCTGTCGGTGCGCATCCCAGCGGCCTCATCGGCGAAGACCCCGCCGGTACGCCCAATAATCTGCTGCCGTTCATCTCCCAGGTAGCGATCGGCCGTCTACCGGCACTTTCGGTTTTCGGCGATGACTATCCGACGCCGGATGGCACCGGCGTGCGTGACTATATCCACGTGATGGATCTGGTCGAGGGGCATCTGGCGGCGATGCGCGTGCTGACGGATCGTCCGGGGGTGAATGTCTGGAATCTGGGCACCGGGCAGGGGTACTCAGTGCTCGAAATGGTGCGTGCCTTCGAGATCGTCGCGCAGCGCGATGTGGCGTATCGCATCGTGCCGCGTCGCGATGGCGACATCGCTGAATGCTGGGCCGATGCGTCGCTGGCGGCGGAGGAGCTCGGCTGGAAAGCCCAGCGCGGCTTGACCGAGATGATCGCCGATACCTGGCGCTGGCAGTCGCGCAATCCCGAAGGCTACACGAGTAAACGCCTGATGCGGCGCGATGGGGGCGGCAAGCCCGGCAGCATGGCCAATGCCTTGCCGCGGATCTACCTCATCGATACCGCGCGTGCCAATCGAGTCGCCTCGTGACCCCCCGATAAGCGCAAGAATGCTGCTGCATGTTCCTGACGCCGGTGCTTCGTGCACCGGCGTTTTCATTCATGCTGCGTGCTCACGAGAGGAGGAGGCAGACATCGCCGCGAGCAGGGATGTGAGGCGCGCGGGGTTTGCTCATCGGAGCCGCTGGGATAGGCTTGTTGCCCGTGTACATTCATGACCCGAGCCCGGCGACGCATAATGCGAAGATGGCTTCATCACGCGAGACGATTTTCCAGGCGACTGCCCACGACAGTGCTCCCCGGTACCCTTCTAGGCCGCCTGGTGCTGGGCCTGAGTGTGGGGTGGTGCGTGTTGGTGGTCGCCATTTTATGGGTCTCGCTGCGGGGCGGCAGCGATCTGGCGGATGAGATCAATCGCGCGCACTTGAATTACGAGTCGGAGCTGATTGCGCGCAACATTCAACAGTCCATCTCGTTACGGCTCGAGACGCTTGGCAGGATTGCCGACTCGCCAGTGAGCGCATTGCAAGTCGGCAAGCCCCTGGATCAGGGACGTCCAGACGACGTACAGGCACGCTTGAATGCACACTCGGCACTGATGACATTGTTCGACTCGGCCTTCGTCACCGATGCCCAGGGCGATGTCCTGGCGTTTTCACCGAAGTTGCCGGGGGCCGTGGGCTTGAACGTCGCCGACCGTGAATACTTTCGCTTCATTCAAGAGGTGGGGCGCCCTTTCGTGGGACGTCCTATCATCAGCAAGCTTTACGACAAGCGCCCCTTGATCGTGATGGGGGTACCGCTCACCGACGCCCAGGGGCGTTTCGCGGGCATGTTGGGGGGTGTCGTCAATCTGCGTGATGGCCGCTTCTTTCTCGACCTGCGCAGCCTGCGCATCGGTCAAGAGGGGTATGCGGTCCTGATGACCAGCGACGCTACGGTGCTCAGTCATCCCGATCCGAACCGGGTCATGCAGGATACGCCGGCGGCGTGGGAGGGCCCGTTGCTCGAGAAAGCGCTGGACGGCTGGCAGGGCACGGGGACCGGACGCTTAGTCGATGGCCAGCCGGCGCTGATGAGCTTCCATCAAGTCTGGCGTCCAGGGTGGATCGTGGGCGTTTTCCTGCCGCAGAGCCAAATCCATCAACCCATCGTCGACTTCGTGCGGCGCCAGTGGTGGGTCGCCGTGGTCGTGGTGCTATCGATGCTGCCGCTGTTGTGGTGGCTGTTGCGTCTGGGACTTTCACCGTTGCGGCGACTGGCGCGGCAGATCGCGCAAGTCGGACAAGGGGATATCACGCGCATTACACTGGATACGTCGCTGGAGGAGTTGCGGCGCATCGCTCAGACCTTCAACAGCGTGGAACATGCACGCAGCCGTGAGCGCATGGCGCGACGTAGCCGTCAGGCCTATCTCGATGCGGTGTTGCGTTCCTCGCCGCTGCCGATGTTTCTGGCCGACTTGAATGGCCGCATCACCTATGTCAATCCGGCACTGGAGAGCCTGACAAGACTCTCGGCAGCGGCCTTTCAGCATCGCGCCTGGCTGCGTCGTCTGCATCCCGAAGACCGTTCGGTGTTGTTCGCGCTGTGGCGCGATGCGCTGAACCAGGGCCATGGTCTGCATCGTCAGTTGCGCTTCCAGTGTGGCGATAGAGGCATGATGTGGTTGGAGCTTTACACCAGCCAGGTGATGAACGGCGACCAGCCGCAAGGCGTGGTGGGCTTCATCAAGGACATCACTCACCTGCGTGCGCAGCAGAAGCGCCAGCTCTGGGAAGCCGAGCATGACCCGCTGACGGGGCTGCTCAATCGGCGCGGCTTCGACCGGCGCCTGAGTGAGACCTTTCAGCGCTTCAGTGAACACGGTGACACGGCGTCGTTGATTCTTTTCGATTTGGACAGTTTCAAGCCGATCAACGACGAAGGCGGCCACGCCCTGGGCGATGAAATGCTGCGTGCGATCGCACGCTGTCTAGAAGGGTGCGTGCGTCGCGACGACCACCTGGCCCGACTGGGTGGCGACGAATTCGCGATTCTGCTCCCTGGCTGTGGCCACGCGCAGGCCGTGCGTATCGCCGATCAGGTACGCCAGGCGGTGAGTCAGCTTTCCGTGGTGCATGCCGACACGCGTTACCGGGTCACGGCGAGCCTGGGCGTGTCGTGCCTGAGGGCCGATGACGACGAGGCCCAAGCCGTGGTCAAGCGTGCCGACGCGGCCAGCTACGAGGCCAAGGCTCAGGGCAAGAATCGAATGGTGGCCGATGCGCGCTGCGAATGATGTCAGCGCTCGTCGAGGCGATAGCGTCCACCGAGACCATGAGGAAGCGCGATGAAACACGATACCCTGGTACTGGGGGCGGGCATGGTGGGCGTTGGCGTGGCCTATCACTTGGCGCGTCGCGGTCGCCGGGTGGCACTGCTGGACCGTCGCGCGCCGGGGAGTGAGACCTCTTACGGTAATGCCGGCATCATCCAGCGTGAAGCGGTGGCCCCCCATGCCTTCCCGCGGGATATGCACTCGATGTGGCGCATGGCGAGCAACCGCGGCGTGGATGTCCGCTACACGCCGCGTGGCGTGATGCAGGCAGGGCGTGCCTTGTGGCAGTTCTGGCAGCACAGTGCGCCCGAGGCCTATGCCCGCATCGTGCCCGAGTATGCCTCGCTGATTGCGTTATCGGTCGACGCGCATGCCGAGATGATCGAGGCGGCGGGCGCCGAGGGCTTGATCCGTCGCGACGGCTGGATGGAGGTCTTTCGCAGTGCGAACACCCTGGAGGCCCGCCTCGGCGAGGTTCAGGCCCTTAGCGAGCGTTTCGGGCTGGCGTATGAGGCCCTGGATGCACGCGCCTTGCGTGCGCGGGAGCCCGATCTCGATGCCCAGGCCAGCGGTGCCGTGCATTGGCGCGATCCCTGGAGTGCGGCCGACCCCGGCGCGTTGGTGGCGGCCTATGCGCGAGCCTTTGAGGCCGAAGGTGGAGAATGCCTGCGCGGCGATATTCAGTCCATTGCGCGCCATGGCGAAGGCTGGCGTGTGGCCACCGACGCCGGCGCCTTCGAGGCGCGCGATATCGTGCTTGCGTTGGGCCCCTGGGCGGATGACTGGCTGGCGACGCTGGGGTATCGTCTGCCGCTGTTCGTCAAGCGCGGCTATCACATGCATTACGCGGCGCGAGGCGACGCGACGCTGCGCCATTGGTTGCTGGATGCCGACACCGGCTATCTGCTGTCGCCGATGCGCGCGGGCATTCGCCTGACCACCGGCGCTGAGCTGGCGCCGCGCGACGCGCCTGCCGGTCATGCTCAGCTCGAGGCGGCGGAAACCGCAGCACGTGGCCTGTTCCCGCTCGGCGAGCGTCTGCAGCCGCGCCCCTGGAAGGGCGCGCGCCCGTGCACCCCGGACATGAAGCCCATCATCGGCCCGGCGCCGCGTCACGCGGGATTGTGGTTCGCCCTCGGCCACGCCCATCAGGGGTTCACGCTGGGACCGGCGACTGGACAGCTTCTTGCATCGATGATGGAGGGTGAGGTGCCGGCCATCGAGATGGTGCCGTTCCGTGCCGAACGTTTCCTGTGAGATGACGTGGCCCCCGGTGACCGGCCCGCCGGGTTGCTCGATTCAACTTTTCTGATCCACTGCCGATAGTGACTGCGGTAAGCGTTGCGGGCGAGCCGATAAGCCCCGCGTCAGCGTGCATCACTATAAAGGGCAGGGATACATGAAGGTTCAATACAGATGGCTGGCGGGCGCATTGGCGCTCGCCCTGGTCGCCATGCCGGTCTGGGCGGAGATCAAGGTCGGCATGGTGGCGCCGTTCAGTGGGGCTGCATCGTCATTGGGCGACGGCATGAAGCGGGGCATCGAGGCGCGTTTCGCCGAGGTCAACGAGGCAGGGGGCGTGCATGGCGAATCGCTGACCCTGGTGACGCGCGACGACGGCTACGAACCGTTGCGCTCGGCCAAGGCGACACGCGAGCTGCTGGACGACGATGAGGTGCTGGCCATGCTGGGCAATGTCGGCACGCCCACGGCCATCGTCAACCTGCCGATCCTTCTGGAACACGAGATGCCGCTGATCGGGGCGCTCACCGGCAGCGGCGTGCTGCGCCAGTCGCCACCGGATCGGTATGTCTTCAATTATCGCGCCAGCTATGCCCAGGAAACCGCGACGATGATCGAGGGCCTGCTGCTGGCGGGCATCGAACCCGACGAAATCGCCTTCTTCACCCAGGCCGATGGCTACGGCGATGCCGGTTACCGGGGCGCGCTGCGCGCCCTGGCCAACCATGGCTATTCCCACCCCGAGCGTCTGGCACATGGCCGCTATACCCGGGGCACACGCAATATCCATCGGGGACTGGCCACCGTTCTGCAGGCGCCCGTCACCCCCAAGGCGGTGATCATCGTGGGTACCTACGGGCCGGCGGCGGATTTCATCCGCGAGGCACGCAAGGACCTGCCCGACGCGCTGTTTCTCAACGTCTCCTTCGTGGGCAGCCAGGCGCTGCTCGACGCGCTGGGAAATGCCGCCGAGGGCGTGATCGTCACCCAGGTGGTGCCGCCGCATACCTCGGATCTGCCGGGTGTCGAGGCGTATCGTGCCGCCCTGGAGGCCAAGGGCGCCGGCAGCGATGGCGATTTCGTGTCACTTGAGGGCTACATGGCGGCGTCGCTGTTCGTCGAAGGGCTCCAGGCGGCGGGCGCCGATGCCGATCGTGAGGCGCTCGTCGATGCGCTGGAGGGACTGGGCAAGGTCGATCTCGGCATCGGCAGGTCGCTGACGCTGGGGCCCGAGGACCATCAAGCGAGCGACGCCGTGTGGACCACGCGCATTGATGATGGCCAGTTCGTACCGGTCGATTGGTTCACCCTGCTCGAAGACGATGCGGCCAAGGAGTAATGCCATGAAGAAGAGCTTGAGCCTAAGGGCGATGCTGATCGGGTTGTTCGTGGCCGCGGTGCTGGGGGCGTTGATTCCGGCCGCGGCAGGATTTCTCTCCAATCAGCGGTTGATCGAGGCGCAGAGCCTGTTCACCGATGAGATACTGCCGCAGCAAGCGGCCAGCCGTGACATGAGCGATGCGTTGACCCGCTATCGCGAGCGGCAGATGGACCTGCTTGCCGCCGAAAGCGAGGCGGCATTGGAGGCCGCGCCCCCCCAGGCCAGTGCCGATGAGCGCTTCGTGGCGGGCCGCGACCGCTTGGCGTCGCTGATGAGCGCCGATAAGCAGGTGTTGCTGGAGACGCTGGACAGCGATCATGCCCAGTTGCAGCAGGCCGATACGGCCCTGGAAGAGGTTCGCCGCGAAGATGTAGCGCTGACGGCGTCCATGCGCAATCGCATCGCCGAGATGCAGGAAAAGATCGCCGAGGTGTTGACCGACGCCGAGTCCATGGCCGGGCGGGCGACGCTTGCCGAGGTGCGTCAGCAACGCGCGCTGGCGCAGCGCATCCAGGCCCTGCAAGACCAGGGGCTGTCGATGGTGCCGATATCGATGCTCGATGCCTCGATGGGGCAGCGCACCAACATTGCGAGCCTGAGCGGCGATGTGCAGATGCTGGTGGCACAACTGGCCGATCAAGGGCGTCAGTTGATGCAGGTCGATAGCCACGATGCCCTGGTCGATCTGCGCTATAACCAGATCGCCCAGCAGATTTCGCGTATCCAGCAGGCGCTGGCGAGCATCGAGGGCGCGGTGGGCGCGACCCCGGCCCAGCAGCAACGTGCCGCGCGACTGGATGATGTGGTGACCGACCTCAACGCGTTGATGCTGACGGACGACAATGCCGTGTATGCGCTGCGGGACCGCCAGCTTGGCTTGCGCGAGCGCTCTCAACAAGCACTGGCCGGCGTGTCCCAGGCGATGGATGGCATGGGCGAGAGCCTCGAGCGTGTCGAAGCCTACGTCGCCACGCGCGCCGATGACGTCGCTCAACAAGCCACCGCGACGGCACAGGCCGGGCGACTATTGCAGCTGGCGGTGTTGCTGATCGTGATCGTGGTACTGGCCGTCGTGGGCTGGCGCGTGATGATCCGCGTCCTCAAGCCCATCGGGGAAATGCGCCGTCAGATGGAAAGCATCAGCGGGGCGGCGGGGCAAACCGGCGACCTGTCGATGCGCTTGAAAGTGCGCCACGGCGACGAGATCGGGCATACCGCTCAGGCCTTCAACCAGATGATGGTGACCTTCGAGCGGCTCATCGCACAGGTTCGCGACGGGGCCGAGTCGGTGGCCTCCAGCAGTCGTCAGATCGCCTCGGGGAACCAGGATCTGGCGCAACGTACCGACCAGCAGTCGTCGTCGCTGGCCGAGACGGCGGCGAGCCTCGAGGAAATCACCGCGACCGTGAAACAGACCGCCGATTATGCGCATCAGGCGCGCGATATGAGCCAGGGGGTCGGCCAGCGTGCCCGTGAAGCGGGCGATGTCGGTGAGCGGACGCAGCGTGCGATGGAGGAGATTCGCGCCTCCAGTGCCAAGATTTCAACGATCGTCGAGGCGATCGACTCGATCGCCTTCCAGACCAACCTGCTGGCATTGAACGCCTCGGTCGAAGCGGCGCGTGCCGGCGAGCATGGCCGTGGTTTTGCCGTCGTCGCCGACGAGGTGCGGCGTCTCGCCAGCCGCAGTGCCGATGAAGCCGAGCAGATCCGCCATCTGGTCAAGGATAGCGTCACCAAGGTGGGCGAGGGCGCTGAGCTGGTCGAGGAAACCGGCGGTCATCTCGGCGAGATCGTCACGAGTATCGACAAGGTGTCGCAGTTCGTTTCCGAGATTGCCGAGGCGACGCAAGAACAGTCGACGGGGATCGACCAGATCAATCAGGCGATTGCCCAGCTCGATCAGGTGACCCAGCAAAACGCTTCGCTGGTACAGGATGCTTCATCGGCCAGCGCGTCATTGGATCAACGTGCCCACGACATGCATGTGCTGGTGGGGCGCTTCAAGGTCAGCGATGCAGCCTACGCCGACGAAGACGAGACACCGCCCCGCGCGTTGCCCGCCACCTGAACGTGGTTTGCGGGGCGCGAGAGGCTCGCGCCCCAGTATCATGAAAGCGACGGCCCCACTGCCGGGCGCATTGCCAGGACAGTGGGGGCCGTTTTGCTTGTGGGGTGGGGGAAGTGTTATGGCTGCGCTGCGAATGCCACGGCAGGCATGCCTTGTGCTCGCGTCTCGATGACGAATAGCGCCCCGGCATCGGGCTGCGCGGCCAGGGCATCGTCATCGAGCCCCTTGCGTGCGGTGGTGATGTAAAGGGTGGAAAGATCGGGGCCACCGAAGGTGCAACTGGTGATGTTGGCGACGGGCATGGGAATGTCTTCAACGAGCCGACCTTGGCTGTTGAATACGCTGATTCGCCAGCCACCGAATTGGCAGACCCAGAGGTTGCCGTCGCGATCGGTGGTCATGCCATCGGGGAAGCCCTGATCCTGCGGAATGCGAATAAAGGGTTCGCGGTCCGAGAGATGGCCATGCTCATCCACGGCGAACCGATAGATGAGGCGCTCCAAGGTGTCGGTGTGATAGAGCCAATCGCCCTGAGGCGAGAGCACCGGACCATTGGTGACGATGTAGCCGCTGTCTTGGCGTTGGCAGTCGCCGTCGGGCCGCACGCGATACAGCGAACCGCTGGTGTGGCGCTCCGCGTCGTCCATGGTGCCGCACCATAGAGAGCCACTGGCATCGACGACGGCATCGTTGAAGCGATTGCCGGTCAGCTCGGGTTCAGGCGTCAGCCACTTTTCGAGCGTGCCTTCGGGAAGCTGCAGGCGGGCGATGCTGTGTCGCAGTGTGACCAGGAATCCGCCCTCGGCGTGGCGGTGCACGCTGGTGATTTCTTCGTCGAACTGCCAATCACGAACGCCTGCGGCGTCGAGACGCTGCAGGCGGTGGCCCTTGATGTCCACCCAGTAAAGCGCTTGTTCCGCCACGTCCCAGAGCGGACCTTCGCCTAGAATATTGCGAGCCGGATGGGCGACGCGCGGTGTTGCCTGCGAGGGTATGAGTGTCGGCATCGTGATCTCCTGAGAATGTCATGGCGCCATGCAACATGAAGCCGGTGTCGGAATTTCCTCCGACACCGGGTGGTTGTCATCATGCGTGCATCATATCCTCGAATTATGCGTACGCCATGTCTTCGAGTTCACGTCCCTTCGTTTCGCGAACGCACTTGATGACGAAGAAGATCGAGATGACCGCGCAGATGGCGTAGAAGCTATAGGCGCCGGTCAGGCCGATGGAGGCGAGCATGATCGGGAAGGTCATGGTGATGGCGAAGTTGCTGACCCACTGGAACAGCCCGGCGATGGCCAGCCCTGAACCACGTACCTGGTTGGGGAACATCTCGCCGAGCATGACCCACATCACCGGCCCCCAGGAGCTGTTGAAGAAGAACACATAGGCGTTGGCGGCGATCAGTGCGAGGATGCCATTGCCTGGCGAAAGGTTCAGGCTGCCATCCACCATCTCGGCGGTCGAGAATGCATAGACGAGGATGCTCAGGGTGATGGCCATGCCCACGGATCCGCCCCACAGTAGCGGTTTGCGGCCAATGCGGTCGATCAGGGCAATAGCGCCGAGACATGCCGCGATACTCACCGCGCCGCTGATGACATTGATCAGCAGGGCGTCGCCTTCCGAGAAACCGACCGCTTGCCACAATACGGCGCCGTAGTAGAAGACGACGTTGATACCCACCAATTGCTGGAAGACGGCGAGGCCGATCCCGATCCAGACCAAGCTGATGACCTTGCCGGTCTTGGGATTGATCAGATCACTGAAGCGTGGCTTGCGTTGCTCCGAGAGAGAATCGCGGATCTGGGCCAGGCGCTCCTTGGCATCGCTTTCGTTGTAGATCATGTGCAGCACGCGTTCGGCGCGCTCGTCACGCCGTGCGCTGACCAGGTAACGCGGGCTTTCCGGAATGAACAACAGGGCGATCAAAAAGATCGTCGCGGGGATCAGTTCCATCCAGAACATCCAGCGCCAGGCGGTAAAGCCGAACCACAGCTCGGAAGTAGAGCCGCCGGCGATGTTGGCCAGGATGTAGTTGTTCAGAAACGAGAAGAACAGCCCCGAGATGATCGCCACCTGCTGGATGGTGGCGAGCCGGCCGCGCAGATGCGCCGGGGCGATTTCACTGATGTAGGCCGGGGCCATGACGCTGGCGGCACCCACGGCCAGACCGCCGAGAATCCGGTAGATGACGAATTCCAGCGAGCCGCCGGCGACGCCCGACCCCCAGGCGCTGACGATGAAGAAGATGGCGGCGACCAGCAGCAGGGTGCGGCGACCGTATTTGTCGGCCAGGCCACCGGCGAAGAAGGCCCCCACCGCACAGCCCAGCAGCATGGACGCGACATTGAAGCCGGTGCCTACGCTGTCGGAGTTGAACGAGTTTTGCAGGCCGTCGACCGTGCCGTTGATGACACCGCTATCGAACCCGAACAGAAAGCCGCCGATGGCGGCGACGCAGCAGGTGAGAAAAACGATCAGGGAACGTTGCGAATCGCTGTACGTTGGCATGGTGATACTCCTGGCGTTGTTATCGTTTTATGAAACGAAAGGTTGGCGGGCGCCGTCGTCGCGGACTTACAGCCAGCCGGCATCGACCCAGTAGTTGTGAGCGGTACAGGCAGCGGCGTCATCCGAGGCCAAGAACAGCGCCATCGCCGCCACGTGATGCGGGTGGATGCGCACCTTGAGCTTTTGCTCGTCGACGATTTGCGCCTCGTCCTCGGGGCTGTACCAACGCGACTGGCGAGGCGTCTTGACGTTGCCGGGGATGATGCAGTTGACGCGGATGCCGTCGCCGCCCAGGTCGCTCGCGAGGGCCCGGGTCAGGCCCTCGATACCCGCCTTGGCGGTTTCGTAGAGCAACATGTCGGTCTGTCCCAGATGCCAACTGATCGAGCCCAGATTGATGATCGCTCCCTGGCCTTGGCGACGCATGGCCGGCGCCACTTCACGCGCGGCGAGCACCAGATGACGCAGGTTGACGTTCATGCGGTCGTCCCAGTACTCGGGCGTGACATCCTCGAGCGTGTGACGGTCGTCGTTGGCGGCGTTGTTGATCAGTACGTCGACGTGACCGATGGCGTTCAGCGTGGCACGCAGTTGGTCGGGCTGAGTCAGATCGCAGTGATGAAAATGCGCGGCACCGCCGCATTTCTCGACCAGTTCATTCGCGAGCTCCGCAGCGACGTCCAGGAAGTGAACGTTCGCGCCCTGACCGACAAAAGCCTCGACCAGGCCGGCGCCGATGCCGGAACCGCCCCCGGTGATGACGACCGTCTTGTCCTTGAGGCTGGGGTAAATCGCTGTGCTCATGCAGAACCTCTATGGCATTGGGAGCAGACTGTCAGTGTGACAACTTGTTAGTTAATAGATTTAACTAAGTGAATGGTCGTTCAGCAGGCGGGCGATTTCCATGCGACCATAGTCATAGACACGGGACGCCATGCCACGACGACTTGCCTGCAGGAAGGGGGAAAGCGCCACATGGCGGGCATGTGGCGTAGACGTGCGTTTCAGCGCTATGGCGTTTCAGCGATAAAAGCGTGACATGGCCTTGAGAGCCTGGCTGAGCATGGTAGGCGGCGGTTGATAATCGGGCGCCGGTTCGAGCCCTGTGGTCATGGTCTCGAAACGGCCGGTGGGGTAGGTCACGACGAGGCGGTCATCGGTTACCAGGGCGTAGTTCATGTAGCTACCCGCGATCATCCAATCGCGTTTGCTTGGCGTCAGCAAGCCATTGCTCATGGCATAGGTCTTGGGTGGCGTAGCACCGCATCCCAGCGCCTGCATGAAGGTCGCCGGGATGTCGTCATGCGAGGTGCGATAGGTAATGCGCCCTGCTTGCTTGCCGGGCCAATGCACCACCATGGGGACCTTGAGCTGAGCGTCGCTGTAATTGCTGCCGTGTCCCCAGTAGCCTTTGCCGTTGTCGTTGAATTCTTCGCCATGATCCGAGGTGACCATGACAATGGTGTTCTCCAGGAGCCCACGTTGCTTGAGATCGTCGAGGACGCGACCGATCAATTGATCGACATAGCGGGTCGCAGTCTTGTAACGATTGAAGTAGGGCTCGGGATCGAAATCATCGTCCAGCGCCAGATGATTGAGGGTGTCCCAATAGGGCTCGATACGCGGGAAATCCGGCGGTACGTCGTAACCGTGTACGGACTTGTAGAACAGGAAACCGAAAAAAGGCGGGGCCTTTTTCGAGCGGGTTTGCATGAAATCGAGCCAGTCATTGGTAATCAGCCGATCACGCTGCCAGGCTTCGTCGCCCGGTGGGTTGAGGCGAATATCGGGTATGCCGGCGAAAGCGGTTCGGTCGAATGCCGGGCTGATCAGGGTGGCCGCCGACAGAATCTTGGGCTGATAGTTCAGCGCCTGCAGGCGGTTGATCCATACCGGCGCGGTCTGACTGCTTTCGAACGCGTCCCAGTAGGTCGAGGGAAGTCCATAGAACATGCTGAAGCCACCGGCCTTGGTGGAGTTGCCGCCACTGTAGTGCTGGGTGAACACCTTGGCATGACGTTTGGCAAAACGTGTCGTGTTCGGCATCCAGCGTGGATCCAGCATATCGGCGCGCAGTGCATCCACGGCAACCATCAAGATGTTGGGGCGTTTCTCGACCGGATGACAGCTCAGTGGCTGAGTGGGATAGTCGAGCTTGCCGGACCCTTTGGCATGCTCTAACCGTCTGCCGGCGTTATCGGCACGGTTTTCACTGGCATCCACCCAGCCATGTTTCTTGAAGAAGCGTTTAGCGGTCGCTGCATAATAAAGCGGCACATACCGAGTCAGCGAGGTAATGCGTGTGTTGTAGGTGGCGTCCGCCCACGCGTGCCAGCTGTGGGCGCCGAGTTGTGCGGCGAATAACACCGCGAATCCCACCCCCAACCAGCGTGCGCGAGGACGATGGCGTGCCAGTAAAAAGGCCATCCCGACCTGCACCAATAGCAGAATGGTGAGCGCGCCAATGGCAAGGCTCCATTCCAGCCATGAAAAGTCGAAGGTATGGGCACCGGCCTTGATGATCGTATTGAGCACGAAGCCCGAAAGGTGAAAACGATAAAGCGAGAAAACGGCGATATCGACAACCAGAAGGAGCTGTCCCAGTGTCGCGACGATGACGGCCGCCGGCATCAGCCAGCGCTGCTTGAGCACCAGGCCCAGCACCACCAAGGGTAACCCCACCAGCCAGGTCAGCAGTGCGTATTGCCCAATATAGGTCAGCGTGATGTAAGCCGCGGGAGCGGGCCCTTCGATGGGCATCCAGGTGATGAAACGCGTGGCGAGCAGACAGGCCAGCGGCACATTGGCGAATAGAAACCAGCTAAGCCAATTGAGTCGCTGGGGTAACGCGCGGGGAAACGAGGCCATATAAAGCGTAAATTCCAAACTCGTGCAAGGGAGAAAACATGAAATGATGCCAATCGGACAGCCCGTTGTCATGCAGAGTTCATGTGCCATCGTTTAGGGTGATCGGTTGGGTGTGGCATCACGAGGGGCGGAAGAGCCGGGCGCGATAATTTGATATATTGGGTGACCCGATACGATGCATAGCGAGGCACCCCGAATCGTCATGGTCAGCACCTTTGCTCCCCAAGCCGCCGGTGATCTCAACTTCCTCAAGAAGCTCAACCGCAGCTCCATTCTGGCGACCGTGCGTCGCTATCCCGGCGCCACGCGTGCCGACATCGCGTCGCGCACGCAACTGACCAAGGCCACGGTAGGGGGTGTCGTTCAGGCGTTGCTGGAACGCGGTTGGCTGCGCGAGGGAGCGTTACAGCCGCGTGGCGGCGGTCGG
Organism: Chromohalobacter marismortui; assembly: GCF_004364315.1. Classification (GTDB taxonomy): domain Bacteria; phylum Pseudomonadota; class Gammaproteobacteria; order Pseudomonadales; family Halomonadaceae; genus Chromohalobacter; species Chromohalobacter marismortui. The sequence goes on from NZ_SOBR01000001.1 coordinate 660,177, forward strand.
CCCGGACGGGCGCTGTATCTCGACGACTCGCATCATGTGCTGCTGGGGGCGGACATCGGGGTGCGGGGCTTGCGCTTGGTGGCGTGCACTCTGGGGGGCGAGGTGCTGCTTCAGCGTTACGTCACCGAACCGCCTACCACGCCCGAGGCCACGGCGGTGCGTCTGGCTGCCATGCTGCGTATCCTGCGTGACGATCCGGCCATCGCCGGGCGCCATTGCCTGGGGCTGGGCGTGACGGTGCCGGGGCCGGTCTCGCCGGTGGATCCCATTCTGCGTCTGGCGCCGAATCTGGGCTGGGTGGACGTCGCGTTTCTCGACGTGCTGCGCGAGCACCTGACGGATCTGGACGGTATCTGGCTGCTCGATAACGAGGCCAACGCCGCGGCCTTCGGGGAGTTCTTTTTCCACGACGGTATCCCGCCCGAGTCCATCGTCTACATCAGTGCTGCCAGCGGTATCGGCAGCGGGATGGTCACAGGGGACAATTTTCCTTTGGTGCCGCGCGGCGGGCAGGGGCTGGTGGGTGAGATCGGTCATACCATCGTGCAGCCGGGTGGCTTGTATTGCCATTGCGGCAATCGGGGATGCGCCGAGACGCTGGTCAGCGGCTGGGCGATCCGCGCGGCACTGGGGATCGCCGATGACGAGAATCTCGAGGCGGCGATCATGGCGCGCGGCGAGGATACCGAGGTCGATGTCACCCTGCGGCGTGCCGGCGAGGCATTGGGCATTCTCATGCTCAACCTGCACCACACGCTCAACCCCGCCACGCTGGTGCTCGGCGGGTCGTTGATGCGGCTCGGGGAGCGGCTGACTCAACCGGCGCTATCGTACTTCGAGGCGCACCAGAACGACTTGTTGCGGGGCACGCAGCGCGTCCCCGTCAAGGTGATCCACGACAGCACTTTCACCGCCGCCCGTGGTGCCGCCGCCGAGGTCATGGCCAAGGCGGCGTTGGAGGCGTGATCGCCAGGGATGGCGATCATACTGGCTAGAAGATCCAGTTGGGGAGCGTCAGCGATACCGCGGGGACGAAGGTCACCACCAGCAGCAGGCCGACCAGCAACAGCCAGTAGGGCATGATGGCGCGAATGAAGTCGGCCACCTTTACGCCGGTGATGCTGCAGGTGGTGAACATCACCGTGCCCAGAGGCGGGGTAATCGTGCCGATGGACGCATTGAGGATGAAAATGATGCCGAAATGCACCGGATCGATGCCGAACTGGGCTGCCACCGGCGCCAGCAGAGGCGACAGCACGATGAGAATGGCGTTACCTTCCAGGAACATGCCCAGAATCAGCAGCAGCGCATTGGCGATCAGCAGGAAAGCCACCGCGCTTCCAACTCCCGAAGAAAGCATCAGCGCGATGTCCTGGGGTATCTGCTCCCAGGTCAGCACGCGTGCGAACCCCGAAGCCACGGCGATGATAAATAGCACGTTGACCGAGGCCATCAATGACTCGCGGGTCGCCAAGGCGATGCTGCCCAGCCCCATCTGTCGATAGACGAACAGGCCCACGATCAAGGCATAGAGTACGGCCATGGCACCGGCTTCGGTGGGGGTGAAAACGCCGATGCGAATGCCACCAATGACCACCACCGGCAGCAGTAGCGCGATGATGCCGGCGCGCGTCACGCTAATCCATTCATGCCGCGAGACCCGGTCCTTGCGTGGCGGCTGGTAGCCTAGCCGACGGCACTGGCGCGATACCAGCAACATCATGCATATCGCCATCAGTACACCGGGCACGACGCCGGCGAGAAACAGCCGGCCGATCGACACGTTGTTGACGTAGCCGTAGACGATCAACGCGATCCCCGGCGGGATCGTCGACGTTACCAGGGACGAAGCAGCGGTGACGGCGGTGGAAAACGGCTTGGGGTAGCCACTTGCCGTCATGCTGGGGACCAGCAGCTTGGCGTTCATGGCCGCATCGGCGATGTTGGAACCGGAGAGCCCGCCCATGAAGGTGCTCAACAGCACATTGGCCTGGGCCAAGCCGCCATGCATTCGCCGGGTCATCAATTCGGCCAGTTTTAGCAGACGCTCGGTGATGCCGGAGTGGTTCATGAACACCCCGGCCATGATGAAGAACGGAATGGCCAATAGCGAGATCGATTCCAGACCACCAGCGAGACGCTGGATGAGCGTCACCATCGGTTGATCGGCGCCGACCAGAAAATAAGCCAGGCTTGACGCGAATAGCGCAAAGGCTACTGGCGTACCCAGACAGAACAGGATGAAGAGCGCGGCGAGCGCGATTCCAACGGCCATCGATATCACTCCTTGGCGGTAACGACGTCGGGCGTCGCGTCCGACGATGCTGCGTCCCGATCATCTGTCACCGAGCGATCATCGGTGATCAGGCGTACCAGGCTGTGGTAGAGCATCATGATTGCGCTGATGGGGACGGCGACGTGAATCCAGTAGTAGGGAATTCTCAGCATCGGCGTGCTGCGGAAACGCGAGAAAGGCAACAATTCCAGTCCCCAGAACAGCATGGCCAACGCGCAGAGCATGATGATGCCGATGTTGAAAACACGCGTGTTCCAACGCGCGATGGTGGCCGGTAGTCGCTCGTTGAGCAGGCCGATGAGCACGTGCTCGTTACGTCTCACCATTGCGCTGGCGCCCAGGAAAGTCGCCCAGACCATCAGCAGTTGCAGGATCTCCTCGCTCCAGGCGAGCGGCGAAGAAAATAGGTAGCGCATGAAGACATTGGCGATGGCGACGACGAATAGCCCGAATAGCGCCAGGCTGGCAATATCCTCATCGAGCCGCATCAGCCGGTCGAACGCCTTGAAAATTGTTTGCATGGTCAACTCCATAGCGCCCCCGCTCGGCGTGGAGCGGGGGCGCTGTCATGCGAAAGTAAGCGCTTGATCAGCCATTGATGATCTTGCTGACCCGCTGGTACAGCCCATCGCTCCACTGCGGGAATGCCGCCGGAATCTCCTCCTGGGCACGCTCGCGGAACGGTGCAGTGTCGACCTCGTGAACCTGGACGCCGGCATCCTTCAACTGCTGTAGTGATTTTTCGGTCTCGTTCTCGACCAAGGTTCGCAGGTTGTCGGCCATCTCCTGACCCGTTTCGGTCAGGATCTGCTGTTCCTCAGGGCTCAACTGCTGCCAGAAGGCTTCGCCGGTAATGAACGGCGCGACCGTGTGCATATGGGCCGTCAGGTTGAGATGCTTGACGACTTCGTAGAACTTGCCGCCATACAGTACCGGCAGCGGGTTCTCGACGCCGTCCACCAGTCCTTGGGCCAGCGCCGGGTAGACGTCGCCGAGAGACATCGGAGTAGGCACCGCGCCCATCGCCCTGATCGCGGCGACGTACATGGGCGAGTTCTGCACCCGGACCTTGACCCCGGACAAGTCAGCGGGTGTCGAAACCGCTTCCCGCGAAAGCAAGTGACGCACGCCGTAGACGGTATTGGGAATCACGATGTGGTAACCGGCTTCCTCGACCTTCTTTTCCTGTTCAGCAAACCAGTCGGAGTCGAACACCTTGAGCTTGCTATCGAAATCGTCGGCCAGGTAGGGCGCATCGAGTACGGCGAGATCCGGCACAGAACTCACGAAGTTCGAGTAGGCGGTGATGGTGATCAGCGGTGATCCGAAGCGTGCCTGCTCCATGACCTCCGTCTCGCCGCCTAGCTGACTGGCGGGGAATGCCTTGAGCGTCAACTCGCCGTCACTGGCCTTTGCGACGTCTTTCGCCCATTCCTTGACGGCGACATCGACCGGCTCGCCCGGCTGGTTGCCGTAGGCGACACGGATCTCGGTGGCGGCCTGGGCGAGATTCAAGCTGCCGAGGCCGGCGATGGAGAGGCTGGTGGCGATGAGCGTGAGTTTCTTGAAACGCATTGTCGTGCTCCTTGGTTGTTGTCGATCGTGCGGTCGGGTTACCGGGAATGCGTCGTGGATTGTGCGCTCGATATGGCGTCATCGAGTCGCGGCGTGGCGATGCCTCGTCGGCGCGCCGATTCGACCACGGGTTGCAGGCGTCGCTGGCACTTCGTGGCGTGGTGCTGGGCGATGTCCTGCAGGGCGTGGTCGAGGTAAGGGTTGGCGAAACGCTCGAGCGTGGTGTCGCGATAGGCCTCGAGCGAGGGTCGCTCGAGGTGTTCCGCCAGGCTGGGCAGTACTTCGTCGTCGAGCACCTGGCGCAGTTCCGTTGCCCATGCCGGGTCGTCCATGGCCTCGCGCACGAAGCGGATCTGCGATTGCGGCTCGCGCTGCCAAAGATGGACGAGATAGGTGTGCGCCAGATTGAGGATGTGCAGCTTGCGCATCTCGTACGGGGCCAGGGAGGTCACGCGCTGCACATCGGGATGCCGGCAGGGCAGTTCGAGACCGGGCTGGTCCTCGATGGCCCAGAGCGCATACGGCTCGGCGACGGCACCCACCGGCTCCAGGGCCGTCGAGACGATGCGGTCGACGAGGGTGTTGGCCCATAGGCAGCGGGTCGTCAGCCAGGTGTCGAAGTCGGCATCGGCGTAGTCGCGCTGCGCCAGTTCCCGCACCAGGGCCAGGAGCTGCTCGCCATTGCGGCTGACCAGCTCGCAAGGCAGCACGGTGAGGCCCTCGCGTCCCGCGCGGTAGCGCGCGTACAGCAGCTTGGTGAGCTTGCCAGGAAAGCTTGTCGGCACCGCTGCCAGGGCGCTGTCGTCATCGACGCGGTAGCCGCTGTCGCCGGTGTTGGACACCATGAAACGGGCGTGCTCGACGATGTGTCGTTCCAGCGCGTCCCACTGCTCGTCGGCGATCCAGCAGCCGGCGATGCTGGTGACGGTCTCGCGGGTGTCGATGTCGCGGCCGTCGCGACGCCCGCGAATCGCCAGCGGATACTGCCGGTGCGTGTTCAGGTCGCGGGCCTTTTGCTTGCCGGCCTCGCGCGGCGAGGTCTGGACCACGAGGATGCCGTCGCGCGTGTGGCCGGCCTCTCGCGAGGCGTGCACGAACGCGGCCACGTGGCCCAGCAGGAAGCGGCTGGTGCCGAACTGCACGATGCCGGCCTCGGCGAGCGTTGGCGCTGTCACAGGGAGACTCCGCGTTTCCAGGGAATGAAATCGAGTTGCGAGAGGCGCATGGCCTTGGTGCGGTAACGCCCCGAGGCGGTGTCGATGCACAGGCGCAGTAGTTCGTCGGCGAGCTCGGCGATGTCCGCCTCGCCGCGAATGATGGGCCCGGCATCGAAGTCGATGACATCGTGCATGCGCCGCGCCAGCTCGCTGTTGCTGGCGAGCTTCAGGACCGGCGCGATGGGGTTGCCGGTGGGCGTGCCGAGGCCGGTAGTGAACATCACCAGGTTGGCGCCGGAACCGACCAGGGCGGTGGTGGACTCGACATCGTTGCCCGGCGAGCAGAGCAGGTTGAGGCCCTTGCGTACCTGGGGCTCGGTGTAGTCCAGCACGTCGACGATGGGGCTGTCGCCGCCTTTCTTGGCCGCGCCGGCGGACTTCATGGCGTCGGTGATCAGGCCGTCGCGAATGTTGCCGGGCGAAGGGTTCATCGAGAAATGCGCACCCACCGAGGCAGCGTGACGCTGGTAGGCCTCCATGAGCTGCCGAAAGCGCGAGGCCGTGGCGTCATCGCGGCAGCGCGCCACCAGTTCGTGCTCGACACCGCACAACTCGGGGAACTCGCTCAGGATGCCGCTGCCGCCGAGCGCCGCCAGGCGGTCGATGACGGCACCCACCAGCGGGTTGGCGGAAAGCCCGGAGAAGCCGTCGGAGCCGCCGCATTCCACGCCGATGGTGAGCTCGGACAACGCGGCGGGACGCCGTTCGACGGCGTTGGCGACCTTGAGGCCGTCGAAGATGCTGCCCAGTGCCTGGCGAATCAGCTCGGGCTCCGTGTCGGTGGCCTGCTGCTCGAAGTAGTGAACGGGGCGCAGGCCGTCGGGATCGCGCTCGGCCACCGCCGCCTTGAGCATCTCGATCTGGGCCTTCTGACATCCCAGGCTGAGCACCGTGGCGCCGGCCACGTTGGGATGGCAGATGTAGCCCGCCAGAAGCTGGCACAGCGCCTGGGCGTCGTCGTCGGTGCCGCCGCAGCCCAGCGTGTGGGTCAGAAAGCGCACGCCGTCGACATTCGGAAACGGGGATGCGTCGGGCGTCGTGGCCGGTGCCGCCTGCGCGTCGCCGTGAAGCATGCGGCGGGCCATGTGCTTGTAATCTCGGTAGGGGTCGTCGCCGATGGCATCCTCGACGCACTGGCGCAGTACCTCGATGTTGCGGTTCTCGCAGAACACCAGGGGCACGACCAACCAGTGGTTGGCGGTGCCCACGCGGCCGTCGGGGCGGTGGTAGCCGTTGAAGGTCTGCCCGGTGAAGGCGCTGACGTCCGGGGCGTCCCACTGTGCGCGGCGACCCTGGGGCTCGGCGTCGGCGGTGGCGTGTTCGACGTTGGCGGTGGTAATGGCGGCGCCCACGGCGATGGGCGCCACGACGCGTCCCACGGTCACGCCGTACATCACGACGAGATCGCCGGGTTGCATGGCGTGCAGCGTGAACTTGTGCTTGTGCTGTACGGCTTCGGAGAGCCGCAGGCGGTGGCCGTTGTCGTCGATCTCCATGCCTTCGGGCAGGTCGCGCAGTGCAACACGCACGTTATCGTGGGCATGGACACGCAGGCTGGGTTGCTGAAGCTGATCGGAGGCGATGGTCTGGGTCATGCCGGACGACCTCCCTGGGCGCTGGCGTCGTCGAATGTCACCATTGCCTTGATGACGCCGGTGGCCGGGTCGCACCACTGCGGCATCAGCGTCGGCAGCTCGTGGTGCGGGCCGCGATGGGTGATCATCGCCGTCGACTGCAGGCGGCCTTCCGCCATCAGGCGGGCCACCGTCTCGAAGTCTTCCCGCGTGGCATTGCGACTGCCCAGCAGGCTGAGCTCGCGCTTGTGGAAGTCGGGGTCGTTGAAGGTGATGTCGGCCTTGACCACGCTTACCAGCACGTAGCGCCCGCCATGGCCGGCGAAATCGAAACCGCGATTCATGGCGGCAGGATTGCCGGTGGCATCGAACACCACGTCGGCCAGGGCGCCGTCGTGATGGCGTGCGATGGCGGCCTCCACGTCGTCGTCCAGTGCATGCAGCACGTCTTCAACGCCCAAGGTGTCGCGGCAGAAGGCCAGGCGTTCGCGGTTGGTGTCCACTACCAGTACCCGTGCGCCACGGCTCTGGGCGATCTGCACGATGCCGATGCCGATCGGTCCGGCGCCGACCACCACGGCCAGCTCGTCGGCTTCGATGCCGCTGCGGCGCACGGCGTGCGCGCCAATGGAAAGGCACTCCACCAGCGCCAGCTGTTCGGCGTCGAGGGTGCTCGAGGTGACCAGGTGATCCACGGGCACGCTGAGGTATTCCGCCATGCCGCCATCGCGATGCACGCCGATGACCTGCATGTGCTGGCAGCAATTGGTCTTGCCCTGACGGCAGGCGCGGCATTCACCGCAATGCAGATAGGGGATCACGTAGGCGCTGTGACCGACGAGCGCCTCGTCAACGCCTTCCCCGACGCCGACGATATCGCCGGACAGCTCGTGACCCAGCACGCGGGGATAGGTGAAGTAGGGCTGATTGCCGCCGTAGGCATGGATGTCGGTACCGCAAATACCCACGCGACGAATCCTGAGCATGGCCTCGCCGGGCGCGCATTGCGGTTCGGGCACGTCGCGCAGTTCCATGTGTCGGGGTTGGGTACAGACAAGCGTTTGCATAAAAGTTCCTTCGCACATCGCCAGGTTAGATGGTCAGGCCAGTTACCTAGCGGTCTTTTGATCTAGAGGTCAGGCCAATTGGCTAACAAGATGCCCAAGCGAGGGTCCCGACTTCAAGCTTTTTAACGGTCGAGGGGGGTAGACATAAGTCGTGGTCATTCCCCTGGAAGAAGAAGCGAGACCGCCACGAGGACGGTCTCCGGCGCGATCACGCCTGTTTGGTGCGCTGGCACTGCTCGCCGAGGCCTGCGATCCCCAGGCGCATGGTCTGCCCGGGCTTGAGGAAGACCTGCGGTTTCTGGCCCGCACCGACGCCCGGCGGCGTGCCGGTGGAAATCACATCGCCGGGTTGCAGGCTCATGAAGCGGCTCAGGTAGGCGACCAGGTAGGGGATCTGGTAGACCATGGTGCGGCTGTTGCCGTCCTGATAGCGCTTGCCATCGACTTCCAGCCACATGTCGAGCGACTGGGGATCGGCGATCTCGTCTCGCGTGACCAGCCAGGGGCCGAGCGGGCCGAAGGTGTCGCAGCCCTTGCCCTTGTCCCAGCTGCCGCTGCGCTCGAGCTGGAATTCCCGCTCGGAGACGTCGTTGACCACGCAGTAGCCGGCGACGTGGTGCATGGCATTGGCTTCGTCGATGTAGCGTCCGCCCTTGCCGATGACGACCCCCAGCTCGACTTCCCAGTCGGTCTTGTGCGAGTCGCGGGGGATCTCCACGTCATCGTTGGGGCCGCAGATGGCGCTGGTCCACTTGTTGAAGACCACCGGTTCCGGCGGCACCTCGGCGCCGGTTTCCGCCGCATGGTCGGAGTAGTTGAGACCGATGCAGATGAACTTGCCGACCCGACCCACGCAGGGCCCCAGACGTGTGCCCTCGGGCACCTCCGGCAGGCTCTCGTGATCGGCTTGGGCGATGCGCGCCAGGGCGGCGTCGTCGAGCGACTCGCCGGCGACATCCTGGATCAGCGACGAGAGGTCGCGAATCTTGCCGTTGGCATCCAGCAGGCCGGGCTTTTCGTGGCCCGGAGGTCCGAAGCGTAGTAGTTTCATGCAATCTCCTCGTTGACAGCCCGGGCTGCGCCCGGAGTTGAAAGTCATCAGTTGAAGTACGGCGCTACGCGCCTGGAAGCCAGAAGAAGGAAGAAAGGCACTTCGTGCCTGAAAGGAAACAGCTGGAAGAATGAACACCAGCTTCGAGCAAAAACCAGATCGAGAAAAGTTGCTCTGTCTCGCGCTGGTGGTTTGATCTTCCGTCTTCCGTCTTCCGTCTTAATTCGACCAGCCGCCGTCGATCAGCTGTGCGGTACCGGTGATGAACGCCGCCTCGTCGGAAGCCAGGAAGGTCGCCAGCGCGGCGACTTCCTCGGGGCGCCCCAGGCGACCCATCGGCTGGCGGTCGATGAATTCCTGGAATACCGCGGCCTTGTCGCGTCCCTGTTGCCGAGCCTGGTCCTCGATGCGTTGATGCAGCGAGGGCGACTCGACGGTGCCGGGGCAGATGGCGTTGCAGCGAATGCCCTGGGTCATGTAATCGGCGGCCACCGACTTGGTCAAGCCGATGACGGCGGCCTTGGTGGTGCCGTAGGCGAAGCGGTTGGGCACGCCCTTGATGCTCGATGCCAGCGAGGCCATGTTGACGATGCTGCCGCCGCCTCGCGCGAGCATGCCGGGGAGAAACGCCTGGATCATGTGGAACATGGCGGTCACGTTGAGGGCGAAGCTGCGCTCCCAGGCGGCATCGTCGCATTCCAGTATCGTGCCGCCCGGCACCATGCCGGCACAGTTGAAGAGGATATCGATACCGCCGATCTCGTCGGCCAGCGTCTCGATGTCGGCGTGCCGGGTGACGTCCAGCCGGTGTGCCCGGACGTCGTCGAGGTCGTCGAGGTCGTCGAGGTCGTCGAGCAGGCCGGGGTCGATGTCGGTGGCGATGACGCTGGCGCCCTCGGCGAGAAAGCGCTCCACCGTGGCGCGGCCGATGCCCTGTCCCGCGGCGGTGACCAGTGCGGTCTTGTGTTGAAGTCTCATGGTGTGGCGAATCCCTGCTGAACGTGGGAACATAGCGCGGCCAGCCATTCGAAGATCCAGAGGCCTGACCAATGGTCGAGCCATCATCTACTGGGCTAGGTCTCGGCGGCAAGTCAATTGCCATCAACTTTAGTCGCAACGCGGTGCGGAGAGACGACGCGATGCCGATTCAAACCATTCGCTCACAGCGCCTGTACCGGCAGATCGCCGATCAGTTGCAGCAACTGATTCGCGACGGCGAGTTTCCCCCGGGCTCCTTGTTGCCGCCCGAGCGGGATCTGGCGCAGCAACTGGGCGTCAGCCGCGCGTCGGTGCGCGAGGCGCTGATCGCCCTGGAAGTCGTGGGCATCGTCGAGGTGCGCGTGGGACACGGGGTGCTGGTCAAGGAAGTCGACGCCATGCCGCCGGGCTCGGTGATGCAGGCCGCGGCTCGCAAGGAGCCGTGGGCGCTCGACCCCGAGTTCGCCAGCGAGATCGAACTCAATCTCGACGAGGAGATACCGCCGTTTTCGCTGCTGCAGGCGCGGCGTTACCTGGAGCCGGAGAACGCGGCCCTGGCGGCGATGAACGCCACGGACGAGGATCTCAGCGCCATACGCGCGGCGCTGGAGCGCAACATCTACGACAACAACCATGGCGGCGGCAACCTGGCCGGCGACCGGCTGTTGCATATCCGCATCGCCGAAGCCTCGGGCAACGCGGCCTATGCGCTGCTGATCAAGCACCTGCTGGGCCACCAGTACGGGGTCATGTTCCGGCGCCTGCAAGAGCTGTTCATGGAGACCGGTATGCCGCAGCGCTCGCAGGAGGATCACGAGCGCCTGGTGGCGGCGATCGAGGCACGTGACCCGGCGGCGGCGCGACAGGCCATGGAAGTGCATCTCGATCATGTGCTGCGGGTGTTTTTCGCGGAGTAGCCATCGGGCTAACCGCCTATCAACGCGGCAGGATGCGGCCGGCGGCCATCAGTCCTTGCGGGTCGAAGAGCTGCTTGAGTCCTTTCAGGAGCGTGTATTCGGTGTCGCTCAAATCGGCCAGGAATGCCGCTTGCTTGACGCGTCCGATGCCGTGCTCGGCGCTGATGCTGCCGTGATGCGCATCGACAATATCGAACAGGGCGTCTTCCAGCTCATGCAACAGGGCCTTCTTGGCCTCGAGGTCGAGCCTTGCAGGCGGCAGGAGATTGAAGTGGAGGTTGCCGTCGCCGATGTGGCCATAGGCGATGATCTGCGTGTCCGGGGAGCGCTGCGTCACGGCGTGGCTAGCGTCCTCGAAGAACGCGGTCAGCCCCGAGATGGGCAGCGAGACGTCGGTGCGCAGATGTTCGCCGCGCATTTGCTGACCTTCCAGCATGCTCTCGCGGATCTGCCATAGCTGGGCGGCCTGGGTTTCACTGCTGGCGAGCACCCCGTCCAGCACGTGTTCCTGCTCGGCGCCGGTTTCGAAAAGGTGCTCGATCATGGTGTCGAGATCCGCCGGGCCGCTGGCCGAGACTTCCATCAAGACATAGACCGGGTGTGCGTCGTCGAACGGATCGGGGAGATCCGGCGCCGCTTCGAATGCCAGTTCCATGCATACGCGGGGAATCAGTTCGAAGGCCGACAGCAAGTCGCAGCAGCTACGCCGTGCCTGACCGTATAGTGCCAAGGCGGCGGCAATGTCGGGAACGGCGATCAACGCGGTGCGGCTGGTCTGCGGACGCGGGGCGAGTTTGAGCACGGCGCCGGTGACGATCCCCAGCGTGCCTTCGGCCCCGATGAACAACTGCTTGAGGTCGTAACCGCGATTGTCCTTGTGCAGGGCATGCATGCCGTTCCACAGACGGCCGTCGGGCAATACGACTTCCAGCCCCAGCACCAGCTGGCGCATCATGCCGTAGCGCAAGACGTTGAGCCCGCCGGCGTTGGTGGAAACGTTGCCGCCTATCTGACAGCTTCCCTGTGCGCCGAGGGCGAGCGGGAAGTAGCAATCCGCCTCTTCGGCGGCCTCCTTGACGGTCTGCAGGATGCAGCCGCTGTCCACGCTCATGCTGAAATTGACGGGGTCGAGATGCCGAATCCGGTTCAGCCGCTCGAGGCTGATCATCAGCTCGCCGCGTTCGGGGTCGGGTTGCGCGCCGCCGACGAGGCCGGAATGGCCCCCCTGGGCCACCATGGGGATCTGGTGGCGATGACAGAACGCGACGATGTCGGCGACCTGTTCGGGGGTGGCGGGACGGGCGATCATCCAGGGATCGCCGCCTTTGTCGCCGGCCCAGTCGGTGGTATAGCGAGCAAACGCCGCGGGGTCATCGATGACCCCGCCGGTGCCCAGCAGTTCGGTCAGAAAGCGGTGTAGCGCGGCGGTATCGATTGGCATCGTAGCGTCTCGTTGTCCTTGCATGTCACTTGTACCAGAGCACCAGGCCAGGGAAGGCCAGGAACGCGATGAGCAGCGCGACCAGCGTGAAGTAGTAGGGCAGCAGGCTCTTGACCAGTTCTTCGAGCTTGACCTTGCCGACCCCGCAGCCGACATAGAGCACGGTGCCCACTGGCGGTGTGATCAGGCCGATACCGAGTACGAACGACATCAGAACGCCGAAGTAGACCGGGTCGATACCGAGCTTGACCACCACAGGCGTCATCAACGGCGCCAGAATGACCATGGCCGGCGTCAGGTCCATGAAGAAGCCCACGACCAGCAGAAACAGCGTCAGGATGCCCAGGATGACGTACTTGTTCTGGGACAGCTCCGAGAGCATGACGACGATCTGCTGAGGAATCAGGTTGGCGGTCAAGAGCCACGCCAGGACGCTGGCGAATGCCAGCAGCAGCAGCACGACACCGGTCAGGCGGCCGGTGGACACGCACAAGGCGAAGAAGCGCTTCAAGGTGAGGCTGCGATACACGAACATCGAGACCACCACGGCGTAGAGCAGAGCGATCGCCGCGCTTTCGGTAGGGGTGAAGACACCGCTGAGAATCCCGCCGACGATGATGACCGGCAGCAGCAACGCGAGTACCGAGTCCTTGAGGGCGGCGATCAGTTCCTGAAAATCGAAGGGCTGCGCGGCGCCGGTCTTCTTGGACTGGAAATACGTCGCCATGGCCAGGCCCAGGGTGATCAGAACGCCCGGTACGATACCGGCCATGAACAGTTGCGAAATCGAGGTGCCGGTCACGACCCCGAACAGGATCATCGGGATCGAAGGCGGAATGATGATACCGACTACCGATGCGGCCACCACGATGGCGGTGGCGCGTGGCCCCGAATAGCCGTGTTGCTTCATCGGATTGATCATCATGCTGCCTACCGCGGAGGCGTCCGCGACGGCGGAGCCGCTGATGCCACCGAAGAACATCGAGGTCAGGACGGTCACCTGGCCCAGCCCGCCGGCGACGAATCCCACCATGGCGCTTGCCAGGCGTACCAGGCGCTTGGCAATGCCGCCGGAACTCATGACCTCGCCGACGAGAATGAACAGCGGAATGGCCAGCAAGGGAAACGAATCAAGCCCGTTGACGGCTTGCGAGACCAGCGTGGTCAGGCCGTAATCGGCGACGTAAAAGATGAACAGGCAGATCGCTGCCAGGCCAAACGAGATCGGCATGCCGATCACGATGCAGGCGAATAGCCCCAAGAGAATACTCCATAGGATCATGCCGCACCTCGCTTGAAGACTTTGTAGAGAAAGAGGGTGTTACCGATGACGGTGAGGACCGCCATGACCACCATCGCGCTGTAGAGGACGGTCTTGGAAATGCCCAGGAAGGGGGTCGTCCCTACATAGCCCGACACGAGGCCGTCGAAACCGATGAAGATGCTGATACAGACCGCGTAGATGATCGCGGCCGCCAGCAAAGCGAAGATTTTTTGCACTGCGGGAGACGCCTTGTCCTTGAATAAGGTCACGGCGACATGCTCGTTGGTCAAGCTGGCGATGCCTGCGCCGAGTAGCACCATCCAAATGAAGAACAGGCGTGAGATTTCCGCTGCCCAAGCAAAGGAGTAGCTGAAGAGGAAGCGTCCGAAGACGTTCATCGAGACGGTAACGACCACCCCAATGACGAGGAGCCCGATGATGACGTCCAATCCGCTTATCAGCTTGTTCAAGTAGGCGTTACCCGAACGTGACTTCATGAAGCCTTCAGAGAGGGGTGCTGGTCGTGTTGTTGCCAAAAGCAGGGAAGGGCGTGGCCGACCTTCCCTGCGGACGTGTGGTACGCAAGCGCGTGGTGCTTATTGCTGCGCTTGTGCCTGCTGGACCTGCGCGCGGATATCGTCGATCAGCTCGCCGCCAATCTCATCACGCCAATCTTGGTAGACCGGCTCGAGCTTGTCCTGGAAGAGCTTGACCTGCTCCGGTGTCAGCTCGGTGATCTGCATGCCTGAATCTTTCAGGTCCTGCTTGATTTGATCGTTCAGGGTACGGCTCACGTGGCGCTGGTAGTCGCCCATCTTGGTGGCCGCGTCGCGCAGCAGTTGCTGATACTCTTCCGGCAGACGGTCCCAGAAGCGTGCAGAGACCAGGGTGATGAACGGCGTGTAGACGTGATTGGTTTCGGTGGCGTAGTCCTGCACTTCGTTGAACTTGGAAGATTCGATGGTGATCCAGGGGTTTTCCTGGCCATCGACGACCCCTTGCTCAAGCGCCGTGAACAGTTCCGCGAAAGACATTGGAGTGGGGTTGGCGCCCAGTGTCCGCCAGATATCCAGGTGGAGCTCGTTTTCCATGGTGCGGATCTTGAGGCCTTCGAGGTCGGCCGGCTTTTCGACGGGATGCTGGCTATTGGTCAACTGGCGATAGCCATTCTCGCCCCAGCCGATGGCGACCAGCCCCTTAGAAGATGCATCGTCGAGCATCTGCTGGCCGATCTCGCCATCGAGGACGGCATCGGCCATTTCCGGCTTGGGAAACAAGAACGGCAAGTCGAAGACGGCGAACTTCGGGAACATGTTCACCAAGGGCGACGTCGAGGGCATGGTCATTTCCAGCGTGCCCGCCTGTAGCGCGCTGGTGGCCTGGCGGTCATCGCCCAACTGAGCGCCGGGGAAAAGCGCCACTTGGATATGACCGTCGCTACGCTGTTCGACGATTTTTTCGAAGTACTCGAGGCCACGGTATTGCGCACCGGACTCCGTGGTACCGATGCTGAACTTGATCTCGAAGTCGCCGTCGGCCTTGACGGTATCGCCTGTGACGTCGGGCAGTGGGGGCATTTCGGTCGCCGCGGAGGCACTCAAGGCGGTCAAGCCTAGAAACGCGCCGCCGACGACGGATACAAAGCGTGTCGTTGTGGTTGTTGTCATCTTGTTCTCCTGGAACGGATGGTTGGTGCTGGCGTATGTGTCACGAATGACACCGGTATCATCCCGACCTTCACCAGTTAGCCTGCGACTGATGGGGCGAGACATGCTCGGTAGAGGGCGTGTCTGCTCTTGAATATCTGAATGTTGAATATACACCGAGATACCCCCCGTTGAGACTTCTTCGTTAGTCGTAGATGGGCACTTAATTTTCCTGGGCAGGGTGTTCTTGCCAGGCCTCTCCCTGGGGGAAGCGATGACGTTCGAGCGAGGCCTCATGCATGGTGATGCTGTAGCCGGGGGCGTCGGGCACCCGATAACGGCCTTCCTGAATGCGTACCGGATCGATGAAATGTTCGTGAAGGTGGTCGACGTATTCGAGAATGCGGCCGTCCAGCGAGCCGGAGACAGCGATATAGTCGAACAGCGAAATGTGCTGGGTGTACTCGCATAGCCCCACACCGCCACCGTGCGGGCAGACCGGTACGTCGTACTTGGCGGCCATCAGCAGCACCAGAATCACTTCGTTGAGCCCCCCCAGCCGCGCGGCGTCGAGCTGGCAATAATCGATGGCGTCGGCCTGCAATAGCTGCTTGAACATCACGCGGTTATGGCAGTGCTCGCCGGTGGCGACGCCCATGGGGGCGAGCCGGCGACGAATCTCGGCATGGCCGAGAATGTCGTCGGGACTGGTGGGTTCTTCGATCCACAGCGGATCGAATTCCGCCAGGTTGCGCATGTTGGCGACGGCTTCGTCGACATCCCACATCTGGTTGGCGTCCATCATCAATGCGCGGTCCCAGCCGATTTCGTCGCGCAGTATGCGGGCACGCTGGCGATCCTCCTCGAGGTCGCCACCGACCTTCTGCTTGAAGTGCGTCCAGCCTTCGGCCAGTGCTTCGCGCGCCAGGCGGCGAATCTTGTCCTCGGAGTAGCCGAGCCAGCCGGCGGAGGTGGTGTAAGCGGGATAGCCCTCGGCGCGCATGTGAGCCTCGCGCTCATCTTTGCCGGCTTCCTTGCGTTTGAGCAAGGCGAGGGCTTCCTGCGGGGTCAGGGCGTCGCTGACGAAGCGGAAATCCAGGCAGCGAACCAGTTGCTCGGGGGTCATGTCCGCCAGCAGCTTCCAGACTGGCTTGCCTTCGCGCTTGGCCCACAGATCCCACACGGCATTGATGATGGCGGCCCCCGCCAGGTGCATGACGCCTTTTTCCGGTCCCAGCCAGCGCAGTTGGCTGTCGCCGCTGGTGAGGTCGCGCCAGAAGATACCCATGTCGTGGGTGATGGCGTCGAGATCGCGTCCTACGATGCGCGATGCCAGGGCTTCCACGGCCATGACGCAGACATCGTTGCCGCGCCCGATGGTGAAGGTCAGCCCGTGCCCCTGAAGCCCATCATCGGCGTCGGTCGTGAGCGTGACGTAGGTGGCCGAATAATCCGGTGCCGCGTTCATGGCGTCCGAGCCATCGAGCTGGCGTGAGGTGGGGAAGCGTATGTCCCGAGCTTGAAGATGAGTGATCGTCGTCATTGCCTACCGTCCTGGACCTGTGGGGGAGTGCGGCCTGCACCGCGCATTGATGTAGTACGACTAGGCTAAGGCCAACCGTCAATAACAAGCCAATCGCAATTTTGTTGTGCTGATTTCTTGTGGTTATCAATTGGTGGGAGCACTCGCGGGGCGGCGTCAGGCGCGCTAGACTCATAATTGAACATTGTGCGCAATATTCAATACTGGGACGTTGGTCTAATCGACGTCCCCTGGGCGACGCCTGAGAGTCCCCTGAACACCCATGTCCAGAAATCGATGCGTCCTCGTGGCGTATCCTTGTTACCGAGGTCCATCATGCAGCTCATCAATACGACACCGTCGGTCATCAGACTCCATGCGGCCGATAACGTGGGCGTCGCCGCACGTGCCGTGGCGGAAGGCTTGCCGCTCGGTATCGACGATGGCGTGGCGCGTCACAATATCGATGCCGGGCACAAGGTGGCGTTGGTGCCGATTGCCGAAGGCGACAATGTCATCAAGTATGGTCAGGTCATCGGCCGGGCGAGCCGCGCTATCGCCGTCGGCGAACACGTGCATACCCATAATGTCGCCATGCTCGAGCGCGATACCGCGCTGGAGGGATTCGAGCCTTTCCCGCGCACACCGGTGAGCGACTCGGGGCGTACCTTCATGGGCTATCATCGCCCCAATGGGCAGGTGGGTACGCGCAACTACATCGGCATTCTGTCGACCGTGAACTGCTCGGCGACCGTGGCCAAGGTCGCCGCCGAACGGCTCAATGCGGCGGGTGAGATCGCGGCATCGGGATTCGACGGCGTGGTGGCGATCACGCATGGCTCGGGGTGTGCGATGAATACCGAGTCGGAAGGTTTTGCCTTTCTCGAGCGGGTCATCGCAGGCTATGCGCGGCATCCCAACTTCGCGCACGTGGTGATCATCGGGCTGGGCTGCGAAACCAACCAGGTCAAGCAACTCATCGAGAAATCGGGGCTGGAGGATGGCGCGCGCCTGGCTTACTTCAACATTCAGCAGGTCGGCGGTACGCGTGCGAGCATCCAGATGGCCTGCGACAAGGTGCTGGAAATGGCGCGTCGCCATGAACGCGATGAGCGGCGTCCCGCGCCGCTTCATCACTTGAGCGTCGCGCTGCAATGCGGCGGGTCGGATGGCTACTCCGGGATCACCGCCAATCCGGCGCTGGGGCATGCCGCCGATCTGATCGTGCGTCATGGAGGTAGCGCGATCCTCAGTGAAACACCGGAGATCTACGGCGCCGAGCACCTGCTGCTGGACCGTGCGGTGGATGTCGAGGTGGCACGCAAGCTGTTGGCACGCATCGCCTGGTGGAAGCATTACACCGAGATCAACGGCGCCGAGCTCAACAACAATCCGTCGCCGGGCAACAAGGCCGGTGGGCTGTCGACGATTCTGGAAAAGTCGTTGGGTGCGGTGGCCAAAGGAGGCTCGTCGAGCCTCAACGATGTGCTCGAGTACGCCGAGCCGCTCAAGGTGCCCGGCTTCAACTTCATGGACAGCCCTGGCTATGACCCGGTCTCGGTTACCGGCCAGATTGCTTCGGGAGCGAGCGTGGTGTGCTTTACCACCGGGCGCGGCTCGGTATCCGGCTTCAAGCCGGCGCCATGTCTCAAGCTGGCCACCAATACCCACATGTATGAGACCATGCGTGAAGACATGGACCTCAACTGCGGGGCCATCATCGACGGTGACGTCTCCGTGGAGGAGATGGGCGAGGCGATTTTCGAGCGAATCATCGCCGTCGCATCCGGCGATGCCAGTGCCAGCGAATCGTTGGGTTATGGCAGCAATGAATTCGTGCCCTGGATGGTCGGTGCGATTACCTGAGCCGCGGCACGTGCCCTGAAGGCTAAACAAGGAAGACAAGACAACCGCATGCCCAGAGCGCTGAAGGATCAACTTTATAGGGTCGTCCGGCAGGCCATCGAGGACGAACGTCTCGAGCCGGGGCTGGTGTTGCTGGAAGGGCACCTGGCCGAGCATTTCGCGATGAGCCGTTCGCCGGTACGCCAGACGCTGGCGCGCCTTCATGAAGAAGGCCTGATCTGTCGCTTCGAAGGGCGTGGCTACCAAGTGGGTGCGCAGCCCGGCGACATAGTACGCCGCTCGCTGGGAAAGCGTGACTTCAGCGCGTCGCATATCGAGCGCACCGATACCTGGCGCACGCATGCCGAAGGTGTGGAGCGCGACGTGGTGCTGTGCTCGATGAAAGGCCGCTTCGAGCTCAATGAACTGCAACTGGCGCGTTCGCTGTCGGTGAGCAGGACCCTGACGCACCGTATCCTGTTGTACCTACAGAGCATCGGCGTGGTCGATAAGGTCAAGTACAGCAGTTGGACGGTGGTCCCGCTGGACGATGCTCGCCTGCATGATCTTTACCAGGCGCGACGTCAACTGGAGCCGTTCATGATGACCCGCGCCGCCGAGCGTTTGAGCGACGCGGACATACAACGCTATCTGGCGCGTTTGGACGATGCCGCGCGCGATTATCCTGACGTGCCCAGCGCGTTGCTCGATACCCTGGAGAATGACCTTCACCATGAGGCGCTAATGCAGGGCGGCAACGCCGAAATCATGACCATGTTGCAGCGCACACGGCCGATTCTATTGATCAGCAAGCACCTCTTGGGCTCGTCGATCGACTTGCCCAGCGTGGCGCCTTTCTTCGACGAGCACCGTCATGTGTTCGAGCAGGCCCGCGCACGCCATGGCAAGGCAGCGGGACGCGCCCTCGACGACCACCTGGCACGCTCGGAATCCCAGGTGCAGGCGCGTCTTGCCGATTTTCGCGATGCTGGCGAAATCGCCGTGCCGGATTATTTGCGCGAGGTCGCGTCTTCCTGAGTGCTCCCGGCGTGAGGGCTCGGTGTCGATCAGCTCGGGCGCTCGCCGTTGCGCCGGCGCAGCTCGCGGATCAGCGCGCTGTGGTCCAGGTCGCCGTCGCCGTGCGCGACCAGGTCCTCGAACAAGCCATTCACCAGACGCGACACCGGCATTTCCAGCGCCAGGTCGTCGGCCAGTGCCTGCGCGGTTTGCGTATCCTTGCATTGCCACTTGGCCGGGCCCCCGGGGCAAAAATCGTCGTTGAGCATGCGTTCGCCGTGAACCTTGAGGATCGTCGAGTCGGCGAACCCGCCCATCAGGGCGTCGCGTACCTTGCCGGGGTCGGCGCCGCCGCGTTCGGCGAGCAGCAAGGCCTCGGCGACGGTGGCGATGGTGTTGGCGACGATGGTCTGATTGGCCAGCTTGGCGAGTTGCCCGCTGCCGGCAGGGCCCACGTGCACGGCGCGTCCGAGGGGCGTGAACAAGGGGCGCGCTTGGGCGTAGGTGGCGTCCTCGCCACCGATCATGATGGCCAGCGTACCGTCGATGGCGCCTTTCTCGCCGCCGGAGACCGGCGCATCCAGATAGCCGATGCCCGCTGCCGCGGCAGCCTGGGCCTGGCCCCTGGCGGTGTCGACCGGAATCGAGCTCATGACCACCAGGACGGCGCCGGGTGCCATGTGGGCGATGACGCCGTCGTCGCCCAGCAAGATGGCATCGCACACCGGGCCGGAGCTGAGCATGACCACGACGATATCGGCGTCGGTCGCGGCATCGTTCGCCGAATGAGCGCTCTCGATACCTTGCGCGCGCAAGGCCGCTGCCTTGTCCGGGGTACGGTTCCAGGCACGGACGCGATGCCCTGCCTCGGCGAGGCGGCGTGCCATCGGTGCACCCATGAGGCCGGTACCGATAACGCCGATGGTCTTGATGGTGTGCATGCACTTGCCTTGCTTCATTTCATAACCCCAGTGCGCGACTCAATGGCCCATCGGCGAGTGCCGAGTCGGCGATGGCCTTGCGTAGTGACACGACGACGTCTTCCGGCAGGGGAATGCCATCGCGTAGATACCGCTGACGCTTGGCAAGACCGGATTGGCCGGGTAGACGTACCGCGACCTCGGGGTCGACGCGCTCGGACTCGAGACAGCGCTGGGTGAGGAAATCGGTTTCCTCGACGAAGGCATCGATGCCGCCGAAGCGCGCCGGATCGATGACCATCACCGTGGCCGAGGCGCCCCACTGCGTAGGCGCGTCCTTGCGACCGAAACCGCCGAGTGCCGAGGTCAATGCCTCGACCATCAGTCCCAGGGCGAATCCCTTATGACCGAAGGCCTGACCGCCGAGCGGCAGAATGCTGCCGGGCGGCGTGGTGAAGAAGTCCTCCGGGGCGTCGCTGACCGTGCCTCGGTGGGTGAGGATGGCCGGGTGCGCGAGCTTGCCGCCTTCGGCGCGAGTCTTGTTGACGGTGCCGTTGGTGATGCTCGACATGCTGACATCGATCAGCATGGGGTTGTCGCGACCGGGAATACCGATCGCTAGCGGGTTCGGCGTGTACACCGGCGTGGTGCCGCCATAGGGCGCCACCGAGGCCACCGCGGGATCCGAACTGAGGATGACGGGGACGAGATGGCGTTCGACGAGGGGTCGCAGATAGGCGGCCAGGCAGGCAATGTGATGGGAACGCTTGAGCGTGACGATGCCGATGCCGAATCCTTCGGCCGCTTGCGCGGCATGTTCCAGCGCGTGTCTGACCAGGTAAGGGCCCAGCACGTAGTGCCCATCGATCACCGCGGCCACGGGGCTGCTTTCCGTCATCTCGAGCGTCTCGGGATCGCCGTTCGCCTTGCCGGCCTTGAGGTCCTGGAGATAGCCATGCGCAAGCTTGATGCCATGCGTATGGTGACCGAGCAGGTCGCCTTCGACCAGTACGTCGGCGGTGGTCGCGGCAACTTCCGCGGTGGCACCGGCTTCCTGAAAGAGCGCCGTCAAAAGCTCGGTCAATGGCGTGGCAGCATAGGTCGTCATGGCGTCCTCGCGGAGTGGTCGCGGGAGGTGCCGCGATAATGGCGGTAAAGGCGAAGTAACAGCGGCAGCAGCCAGATCAGGATGACCATGATGCCCAGGCCGGCGCTGATCGGACGCGAGAAGAAACTCAGTAGATCGCCGTTGCTCTTGAGCATTGAACTCATGAAGTTGTTCTCGAGCGTGGTGCCCAGCACCAGGCCCAGGATGGCAGGCGCCATGGGGAAGTCGTTGCGCGCGAGGATAAAGGCCCCGAAGCCGGTGATCAGCATGATCCAGACATCCGTGATGGTGTTGTTGATGGCAAAAGCACCGACGATGCAGAAGCATAGGATGATTGGCATGAGTATCTTGCGTGGCGTCAGGATGAAGACCTTGGCCGAGCGAATGGCAACATAGCCGATGGGCAGCATGATCAGGTTGGCGATGAAGAACACGATGAAGAGCGCGTAAATGAGACCGCCGCCCTCCATGAAGATGGTCGGCCCGGGGTTCATGCCCTTCATGTACAGTACGCCGATGACGATGGCGGTGATCGAGTCGCCTGGAATACCGAAGACGAGGGCCGGGACCCAGGCACCGCTGATGCCGGAATTGTTGGCGGAACTGGCATCGACGATGCCTTCGATGTGGCCGGTGCCGTAGGCGTCGCGGTTTTTCGACCGGCTTTTGCCCATGGCATAGGAGATCCAGGCGGCGATATCGGCGCCCGCCCCGGGGAGCGCGCCGATCAGGGTGCCGATCGAGCTTCCCCGCAAGAGATTGCGCCAGTAACGCCGGAGATGCCGAGGAACCTGGGTGAACACCTTGTCCTTGTGCATGGCGGTCACCTGACGCCCTTCATTGCGAGAGCCGTAGAATCCCATCAGCTCGTTGAGCGCGAACATCCCGATCATCACCGGAATGAAGTTGACGCCGGCCATCAAATCCGGAATGCCGAAGGTGAAACGTGGCGCGCCGCTCATCATGTCGAGGCCGACGGTGGACAGCAGCAAGCCCACCAGCAAGGACAGGAAGGCCTTGGTCTTGGAGCCGATGGAGATGAAAATCGAGCAACTCAGCCCCAGCAAGGCCAGCCAGAAATATTCGTAAGAGCTGAATTGCAGGGCGACCTCGGCCAGTGATGGGGACACGAATACCAGTATCAGAGTGCCGAACAAACCGCCGAACATCGAGCATATCAAATTGGTGCCCAGCGTTTCCCGCGCACGTCCTTGACGCGCCAGTTGGTGTGACTCGCCGACGTAGGCGGCCGACGCGGGCGTACCGGGAATGTTGAGATAAGTACCGGGAATGTCGCCGGCGAATATCGCCATGGCCGAGGTGGTCACGATAGCGGCGATGGCGGGCGTCGGGTCCATGTAGAAGGTGATGGGCACCAGTAACGCGACGGCCATGGTCGCGGTCAACCCGGGCACGGCACCCACGAAGACCCCGAAAACGGCCGCGGCGGCGATGACGAGTAGCGTCTGAAAATTGAAGACCAGCGCCAGGCCTTGCAGAAATGCATCCATGGCTTACTTACCCCCAGACACTCAGCAATCCCTCGGGGAGGGGAATGAGCAGGTAGTGAGAGAACACCTGGTTGATGACCAGTGCCGCGACGATGGAGACCCCGAACGCGAGGATGGGAGAGGTACGCCGTATCAGCATCAACACGAACATGATTGATGCCAGGCACACCGTGGTCCCCAGCCACTCGCTTGTCAGGATGTAAAAAACGATGGCCAGCGCGGGAAGCAGCGAGAGCAACATGTTGCGGATGTGCTCCGGGGCCGGACGCCAAGTGAGACCGTGTGCGATGCCCTTGAGCGCCCCGACATGGCCGATTGTGAGCACCAGTCCTCCGATCATGAACCCTCCCCCGATGAGGGAGGGAAACAGTGAAGGCCCGTATTGCAGACTCGGCATGGTGGGGAACCCTTGGGCCACGACATAGACGATGGCGCCTGCCACTATGAACGCGAGGCCAAGCAGAAAGTCTTTCATCGTGGCCCCCGGGTTATTTGGCTAGGCCGACTTGTTCGACGATCTTGCCGAAACGCTCGTCCATGTCCGCCATCAACTGGGCAAAGTCCTCGGCATTGCGCCATTCGGTGCCGAATCCTTGCTTGGCCATGAAGCCCTGATAGGTGTCGCTGTTGTAAGCAGCCTTCAGCGCGTCTTCGAGCGTTGCGACGACTTCGGGGTCCATCCCCTTGGGCCCGGCGATGCCGCGCCATTCGCCGATCTGATAGTCACTGCCGATGGCTTCCTGGACCGTGGGAACGTTGGGGAAGCTATCGAGTCGTTCGGGCGCCATGATGGCAAGGCTGTCGGCACGGCCGGCCTCGATCATCGAGCGGCCCTCGGGCACTGAGCTTGGCACGATGTCGATGCCGCCGGCGGCGAGCTCGGTCATGGCGGGCGCTGCGCCCTGGCTGGGGATCCAGGTGACGCGGTCGGGCTCCATGCCCTGATCCATCAGGAAGCCAGCGAAGGCCAGATGCCAGACGCCGCCCTGGCCGGTGCCGGAGGCGTTATAGGTCCCCTTGGGTTGTTCGCGAACGGTCTTGACCAAGTCCTTGAGGTCGTCGAAGGGGCCGTCGGCGGCGACTTGGACGCCCGCGTAGTCGTAGTTGATCTGGGCGATGGGCGTGTAATCGCGGTAGGTGAGGTCGGTGAGACCTTGCCAGTGCATCATGTTGATCTCGCCGGTGACGAGCCCGAGCGTGTAACCGTCCGGCGTGGCGCGAGCGATGGCGCTATGGCCTACCACACCGCTGCCACCGGTACGATTGACGACGTTGACCGTCTCGCCCAGTTGTTCTTCCATTGCCTTGGCGATGGTGCGTGCGGTGGCGTCGGTACCGCCGCCGGCGGCCCATGGCACGATGATGGTAATGGGTTTCTCGGGATAGTCGGCGAGCGCCGGACCGGCGAGGGTGGTGAGCAGAACGGCGGTGCCGGCGAGGAGCGCTTTGTTGTGTCGTTTGAGCATGATCGATCCTTGTTATTGGCGTGTCATGAGGCCTGGTCGTGCACGGGATGTGCCTTTCAAGCTAGTTTTTAATGTACATTGCGCGCAATATTCATTTATCTAGACTTTGGTCTAGAGCGCTGCTCGAACCTCCTCTTTTTTTCAGTGGGTTAAAGGTTTTGCAAAGTGATTTTCATAGCGCTTCCAAGAGCATGCGCTGAAAATCGTCATGCGTCGGAGCACGCGGATTGGTCGCGGTGGAGTGATCTTCCAGCGCCCATTGGGCGACAGGGGTCAGACGCTCGCGTGTCACCCCCAGATCGCTCAAGCGCATGGGCAGGCCCAGGTCGATATTGAGCTGAATGAACGCCTCGGCGACATCCGTCCCGGGCGCCAAGCCCATTGCATCGCGCAGCCGTGCGAACTTGTCGCGGCAATGATCCTGGTTGAAGCGCAGCACGATGGGCATCAGCAGGGCATTGAGCGTGCCATGGTGAAGCTTGAGATCGTGAAAACCGCCCAGGGCATGAGACAGAGAGTGCACCGCGCCAAGCCCTTTCTGAAACGCCAGGGCGCCTTGTGTGGCGGCCATCAGCATCTCGCGGCGTGCGTCGAGGTTGCTGCCATCGCCGACGGCAGTGCGAATATGACGCGTGGCGCGTTGCAGCCCATCCAGGGCGATGGCATCGGCGGGTGGATTGAAGCGCGGGCTGAGAAACGTTTCGACACAATGCGCGATGGCGTCCATGCCGGTGGCGGCGGTCAGGTGCGGCGGCAGCGAGAGCGTCAGCAGCGGGTCGCAGATGGCCACGTCGGGGATTAGATGCGGCGAGAGAAAGCCGAGCTTGCGTTCGTCGCGCATGCTGATCAGGGCGGCGCGACCCACCTCGCTGCCGGTGCCTGCCGTGGTGGGAATGGCCACCAGCGGCAGTACGTCGCTGCCGATACGGGGGGCACCGCCTTCGATCACTGCGTATTGCCGCAACGGCGCGGGATGGCTGGCCAGCAGGGCGACTCCCTTGGCCAAGTCGATGCTGGAGCCGCCGCCCAGTGCGACGATGCCGTCGCAGGCCTGCTCGCGGAAACAGGCCACGGCGTCTTCGATGGCGACCTCGGTGGGATTGGCCGGTGTCCCGTCGTAGACCGGTGCCGGACGCTCGCCGCCGATGGCGGCCTGCACGCGATCCACCAGTCCGCTGGCGGTGAGGCCGGCATCGGTAATGACCAGCGGGCGTGAGACGCCGAGCAACATGAGTTCCTCGGCGAGGTCGTCCACGGCATCGTCGCCGAAGCGTATCTTGGTGAGGTAGTTGATGATCGCACTCATACCGCGCTCCTTAGCTGCCCTGGGACGGTCAGGGCCGTGTTTGTTGTTGGCTCGTGCAACGCGTGATGCCGTTGCGTTCAAGCTATGGCCATAGTGGGATCACAATCCAATCGAAGTTTGTGGCATTGTGATTCGCTCAGGTTATCAAGAAGGGTGATCATGACATCGGGCAAGCTTTCTCATGCACATCTGTGTGCCTGGTTGCGATTCAAGCATTTAATGTTGCTGACTACCTTGGCCGAGAGCCGCAACATGCATGCGACGGCGCGCGCCATGCATCTGAGTCAGCCGGCGGCGAGCAAGATGTTGCGCGATCTGGAGGCGTATTTCGGGTTTGCGCTATTCGAGCGTTTGCCGCGCGCCATGCAGCCCACCGAGTTGGGCGAACAGGTCATACGTCATGCGTGGATACTGCTCAACGACATGGAGCGCTTGGTGGATGACATCAATGACCTGCGTGAAGGGGGATATGGCCAATTGCTGATCGGCGCGATCGCCGCCGCTGCGCCGGAGATACTGCCGGCGGCCATCGCACGTCTCAAGCAGGATCGGCCACGCCTCTCGGTGAGCCTGCAGGAGCAGACCAGCGACCGTCTGCTCCTCGAACTCGAGCATAAACGCCTGGACCTGGTCATCGGGCGCTTGACGCACGTCAGCCAGCACAATGTTTTCGACTTCGAGCCGCTACTCGATGAACCGCTACGGGTCGTGGTGCGCCACGATCATCCGTTGGCACACCTGGACCGTGCTCCGGGATTGGACGAGCTGAGCCGGTGGCCATGGATACTGCATCCGCTCTCGAGCCCCATGCGTGGCGTGTTCGAGTCAGCCCTGGCGGAAGAAGGCATCGCCACGCCCGCGAATGTGGTCGAAACCACCTCGATTCAGGCAACCCTGCAGTTGCTGCAGTCGTCGGACATGCTGGCGGTGCTGCCGCGTTCGGTCATGCGACGACCGCTGGCGGGCGGGCAATACGTCGTGCTCGAGCGCGTGATCGGCAAGCCGCTGGACTACTACGGCATCATCACGCGCCGCCAGGAACCACACGCCGCCGCCGCAGACGAGCTGATCGCCCACTTGCGTCGGCTGGCCACCGAGGCCGACGGCCCGCGACAGGAAGCCTAGACGACGGACTGCTCGTGGCCGTAGGCATGAGCGGTTGTGCGGCCCGGGTCGTCGTGGTCGCCAGCGGCGGAACGCCTGAATCGATGGGCCAACGCTGGTATCCTTGTCGTCATTCCTTTTCGCACGATGACGGGATTCCATGGCCTCGCTTTCTTTGTTCCTTTCCATCCTGATTTCTGCGGTAGCGTTGACGGCTGCGTTGACTATGCTGGTCTATCGCTGGGTGGGGCGGCGTGCAGCGTCCTCTGGCCAGCCATCCCGCAAGTCACGTGGCAAGAGTGCGCCCAAGCGTGGCAATGCTGCCTCGCGCAAACGTTCTTCTCGGGCTAGTGCCAAGACGCAGAAGCCATCATCCTCGCGGTCTGGATTGTCGTTTCCACGTTTGCCGACATGGCTGCGTGCCAGCCTGCCGTTGGGCATGATGCTGACGCTGATCGCGGCCGTGGGGCAGTTGGCGTTGCAGGGCATGCACAATGCGCATCAAATGGCCGCGGATGATCCACGCCTGCTCTCGTTGGCAAACGTGCTCGACGGTATTTCGCTGCTCGCCCTGGTGCTCTTGTTCGTGGGGATGGTCGCCTGGCTTGCGCCTCGTCAATGAAGCATGAGGCATGGATCGGCGCGTCTCGAACGCCGTGCTATAGTCCCCGCCATCACACCCAGATGACGCTAACCTCATGAATATTTTGATAACCGGCATGGCCGGCTTCATCGGTCATGGCGTGGCCAAGCGCCTGGCGACCGATGGCCACACCATCGTCGGCATCGACAATCTCAACGATTACTATGACGTCGCGCTCAAGCAAGCACGTCTCGACGACCTGGCCGTGCACGCCAACGTGCGTTTCGAGTGCATCGACCTCGCCGATCAGGCGGCCATGCAGACGCTTTTTGCCGGTGAGCGCTTCGACCGCGTCATTCATCTCGGCGCGCAGGCTGGCGTGCGCTACTCGCTGGACAACCCGCATGTCTACGCGCAGTCCAATCTCGTCGGGCATCTCAACGTGCTGGAAGGCTGTCGCCACCAGCAGGTGCCGCACCTGATCTATGCCTCATCGAGCTCGGTCTATGGCCAGAATGCCCATGTGCCGTTCTCGACGGCCGACGCCGTGGATCATCCCATCAGCCTCTACGCCGCGACCAAGAAGTCCAATGAACTGATGACCCATAGCTATGCCCACTTGTATGGCATTCCTTGCACGGGGTTGCGCTTCTTCACCGTCTATGGGCCTTGGGGACGCCCGGACATGGCGATGTTCAAGTTCACTCGGGCGATTCTTGCCGGCGAACCGCTGCCGATCTTCAATCATGGCGAGCTGTCACGGGATTTCACCTATATCGACGATATCGTCGAGGGGGTGGTACGCATCCAGGACGTGATCCCGCGAGCCGACTCCAATGGTCCGGCGGCACGTCCCGACCAGAGCACCGCCCCCTTCGCGTTGTACAATATCGGCCATGGCAGCCCGGTGGCGTTGATGGACTTCGTGCAGGCACTGGAACGCGCCACGGGGCGCACGGCGCATTGCGACTTCAAGCCCATGCAGCCGGGTGATGTACCACGCACCTGGGCGGATACCGAGGCCCTTTTCGACGCGACCGGATACCGCCCAACGGTCGGCGTCGAGGAAGGCGTGGCCCGCTTCGTCGACTGGTATCGCGGGTTCTATCGAGTTTGATATCCACGCGGGCTCGATGCCCACGCTTTTTTGATGACACGCAAAGGACGACACACGATGAGAATCAGCATCTTCGGCACGGGATACGTGGGTCTGGTCACCGGCACCTGCCTGGCGGATGTGGGGCACGATGTCATGTGCATGGACGTCGATGCCGACAAGATCGCGCGGCTCGAGCGCGGCGAGATCCCGATCTACGAGCCGGGGCTGGAAGCGATGGTGTGTCGCAACGTCGAGGAGGGGCGTCTGCGTTTCACCACCGATGCGGCGTTTGCCGTCGATTTCGCGCCGCTGCAGTTCATCGCCGTGGGCACGCCCCCCGACGAGGACGGCAGCGCGGATCTGCAGTATGTCCTCGCCGTGGCGCGCAGCATCGGTCGGCACATGCAGGATGACAAGGTCGTCGTCGACAAGTCGACCGTACCGGTGGGCACGGCGGACAAGGTACGCGACGCCGTGCAGGGGGAGCTCGACGCACGAAGGTCTTCTCTTACCGTCGATGTCTGCTCCAATCCCGAATTCCTCAAGGAAGGCGCCGCCATCGAGGACTTTACCCACGGCGCACGGATCATCGTGGGCACCGATGCAGAACGTGTGCGCGAGACGATGCGCGAGTGCTACGGTCCTTATAACCGTCACCATGAAAAGTTGATGTTCATGGATACCCGTAGCGCCGAGCTGACCAAGTATGCCGCCAATGCCATGTTGGCCACCAAGATCAGCTTCATGAACGAGATCGCCAATCTCGCCGAGCGCCTGGGGGCCGATGTCGAGCAGATCCGACATGGCATCGGCAGTGATCCGCGCATCGGCTATCACTTCATTTACCCAGGCTGCGGTTACGGGGGGTCCTGCTTCCCCAAGGACGTGCAGGCGCTGGCGCGCACCGCCGGTGAGATCGGGTATCGCGCCGAGCTGCTCGAAGCCGTCGAAGGTGTCAATCGACGCCAGAAGGCCACGCTCTTTACCAAGCTCTCCCAGGCCTTCGATGGTGATCTCGCCGGCAAGACGGTCGCGGTGTGGGGCCTGGCCTTCAAGCCCAATACCGACGACATGCGCGAGGCGCCGAGTCGCGCCTTGATGGAGGGGCTTTGGGCCGCAGGAGCACGCGTGCAGGCCTTCGATCCGGAAGCCATGGACGAGTGCCGGCGGATCTACGGCACGCGCGACGATCTCGCGCTGGTCGAGAATCGCGAGCAAGCCGTGGAAGGTGCCGATGCGCTCGTGATCTGCACCGAATGGAAGACATTCCGCAGTATCGATTTCGCCTGGCTCAAGGAGACGCTGCGCATGCCGGTAGTGGTCGATGGGCGTAATCTATTCGATCCGCGGTCGGTCAAGCGCGCGGGGTTGTTGTACTTCGCTGTGGGACGCGGGGATTCCTTGCGTACGCCATGATGAGCCCTGCTCACGATGAAACGGCGCCCGAGCCGAGGGCGCCGTTTTGCGTTGGTGGCTCAGTGCATGAGCCAGGGCGTCACCCAGCCACCACCGATCAGCAGCAGCAGGAACAGGATCAGGGCCAGCAGGAACGGCTTGACGCCCAGCGCCTTGAGCTTTTCCAGACGCGTCTCGAAGCCCAGTGCCGCCATCGCCATGGCCAGCGCGATCTGACCGGCCACCACCAGCGACTGATGCAGCGCTTCCGGCAGAGTAACGACGCTGTTGAAGATCACCATGGCCAGAAAGCCGAAGGCGAACCAGGGAATCACCAGGCCACCACGGCCGACTTCCGAGCCGCCTTCCGCCTGCCGGTGACGGAGCCACCACTGGCCGACCACCAGCAGAAAGGGCACGAGCAGCATCACCCGGACGAGCTTGACGATGACCGCATTGGCCAGCGCCTGGGGACCGACCGCGTCGCCGGCGGCGACCACCTGGGCCACCTCATGCACGGTGGCGCCGATGTAGATGCCGAACAAGCCCTCGTCCATGCCGGTGAGAGGATAGAGCAAGGGGTATACCAGCATCGCCAGCGAGCCGAACAGCACGACGGTGGCCACGGCCATCGAGGTGGCGGCCGGCTTCGAACGGATGGTGGTCTCGGTGGCGAGTACGGCGGCGGCGCCGCAGATGGCACTGCCGGCACTCGTGAGCAGAGCGGTCTCGCGATCGAGCCCCAGCAGGCGTGTGCCGATCCAGTACCCGGCGGTCAGGATGGTGCAGATTACCAGGGCATCGAGCATGATGACCTTGGGACCGAGGCCGAGAATCTGCTGTAACGTCAACGACAGGCCGAACAGCACGATGCCGCCGCGCAGCAGCCAGCGAGTCGCGAACTGTAGCCCGCGGCTTGCCTGGGGCAGGCGCCCGCCGACAGGCAGGTTGCCGACCACGAGACCCAAGAGTAGCGAGAAGACCAGTGGACTGATGCCGCTTTCGCGGATGCCGGGCAGGTGAGCCAGGGTGAAGCCCCCCAGGGTCAGGCCGGCGCACAGTATCAATCCCTGCCACATGAGACATTCTCCGATGATGGGCGGTACCGCCATGGATGTGTCCCTTTAGGCTAATCAGGAATAGACTTATGTGTTATGTGGTAATAACGAAATGACAGTTAAGTAAAACCGATATGTCGACCCATGTGACCTTTCGCCAACTCCAGGTATTCGTTGCCGTGATTCGTGGCGGCGCCGTCAATGCGGCCGCGCGTCACTTGCGTCTTTCCCAGTCGGCGACCAGCCAGGCACTGGCCGATCTGGAACGTCAGCTCGGCGTGGTGCTCTTCGAACGGCTGGGGCGTCGTCTAGAGCTCAACGATGCCGGCCGTCGATTGCTCCCGTACGCCGAGAAAGTGCTCAACGGGCTCGATGAGCTGGTCGATGCGGTGCGTGAGCCCGACGGCGAACTGCGGGGCACGCTGCACGTCGCGGCCAGCGCCACGATCGGCACCTATCTGCTGCCGATGCTGGCCGGACGGTTCAGCGAGCGGCATCCCGCCGTCGATCTGCAACTGCGGCTGCGCAACACCGAGGACGTGATGCGCGACATTCAGCGCTTCGACGCCGACCTGGGATTGATCGAGGGGCAGTGCAGCGAATCACGGCTGGTCAGCGAACTCTGGTGTCAGGACGAGATGGTGGTGGTGGCCGCGCCCCAGCACCCGCTGGTGACACACGATGGCCTCGGGGTTGAGGAACTGCAGGCGGCGCAATGGATCCTGCGTGAACCGGGCTCGGGGACGCGGGCGATCTTCGAAGCGGCCATCCACCCCCACGTCGAGCGCATCCGCGTGCGCATGGAGCTCGATCAGCACGAAGCGATCAAGCAGGCGGTGCGCGCCGGCTTCGGGTTGGGCTGCCTGTCACGGCTGAGCGTGGCGAGCGAACTCGAGCGCGGCGAACTGGTAGCGTTGAAAAGCCCGCTGCAACTGACCCGCTCCTTTTCGCTGGTCTGGCATCCCGAGCGCTACCGCAGCCCGCTGTGGCAGGCGTTCAAGGTCTTCTTGCGCGAGTCCGGCTAGCGTCACTTGCGGTGTCGGCCGTCGTCCACTTCGTTTCCCCTCCCTCCGCGAGTCGCCAGCGATCCGTGACTCCTTGATCCGTTCTCACGCTGACGGGTTTGTCGTGCGATTTCGTCATGTCGCGGCTCGGCAAATGACGTCTTCGTCCTTGACTGTCAACGGCGCCGATGCCTTCGCCGATCTGGTCGCCGGGCAGACCGCCGCGGCCAAGATCGTGCTCACTCCCTGATCCTCCGGCGGTCGTCCGGTAAATCCTGGGTGGCCGCCGGTCCTTTCCGCCACACAACGCTGGCCATCGTTACAGGCGACTGGTGTAGCAATATTCCCGGGTGGTCAGCCTCGAAACGCGTAGCTCGATGGGCGTGTCCTGATAGTCCCGTGCCACGCGACGAATCTCGATCAAAGGCTCGCCGAGTTCCACACCCAGGTGGGCGGCGTCCTGTTCGCCTGCCTTCACCGCCACGAGCCGTTCGTCGGCATGCGCGACAGTGGCGCCGTATTGATGCTGGTAGAGCTGATAGAGCGTGTTGGGCAGTATCTCCGGCTGCGACGCGAGATCGGCGAAGGTGGCGGCATCGAGCACGATATCCTCGAGCAGCGTCGGACTGCCGGCCAGTTCGCGGACCCGACGGATGTGGATCACGTCGGCTCTGTCGCTCAGTTCCAGGGCGTCACGCTCGACGGTAGTCGCCCTGCGTCGCTGCCGGCTCAGAACGCGTGACACGGGCAGGCTGCGCTCGCCGTCGCGGCGTACCACGTTGAAGAAGCGAAACAGGGCGCGATCGGCATCGTGGGTGGCGACGGCCGTGCCCTTGCCCTGACGACGGACCACGACGCTGTCGCTGACCAGTTCGTCGAGTGCCTTGCGCAGGGTGCCGACGCTGACGTTGTAGCTGGCGGCCAGCGCTGCCTCGCTGGGAATGAAGGTACCCGGCGGCCACTCCCCCGAGGCGATCCTTTCCAGAAGCAAGTCCTTGATCTGCTTGTAAAGCGGCTGAAATGTCGGGCCTTTCGGCGCGGTCATTGAGTCGACGTCCTTGTGAATGGGTGGCGATGCGAAAGTGTCATTCTGGGAATTGTACCTGGCGATCGCCATGTCGGCATCTCCTTGACTGTTTTATATACTATGTCATATACATGAGTTGACGGCGAGATCATCAACGCCGTCACGACAACGAGACCAATGAAGGAGAGGAGCATGAGCATCGATTTCGTGGTCCACGATGCCGACGACGCGGTTGGCGTGGTGGTGGTGGAAGGGGTGGAGGCCGGTCAGATGCTGACTGGCTGGGTGATGGATCAGGACAGGACCCTGCAGTTCGAGGTCAAGGATGCGATTCCGATCGGCCACAAGCTGGCGACACGCGATCTCGCCGAAGACGAGGCGGTCATCAAGTACAGCGTCGATATCGGCCGGGTGGTGCAGTCGATTCGCCAGGGCGAGCACGTTCACGTTCACAACGTCAAGACCAAGAGGTGGTAAGCATGGAACTCAAAGGACGCACTTTCCTCGGCTATCGGCGCGACAACGGCCGTGTCGGCATCCGCAATCACGTCATCGTGCTGCCGGTGGACGACATTTCGAATGCCGCGGCGGAAGCGGTGGCCAACAACATCAAGGGCACGCTGGCATTGCCGCACCCCTATGGCCGGTTGCAGTTCGGCGCCGACCTGGATTTGCATTTCCGTACGCTGATCGGTACCGGCTGCAACCCTAACGTCGCCGCGGTGATCGTGATCGGCATCGAGCCCGGCTGGACCGGCAAGGTAGTCGACGGCATTCGCGCCACCGGCAAGCCGGTCGAAGGCTTCTGGATCGAGCAGAACGGCGACCACACCACCATTGCCAACGCCTCGCGCAAGGCCCGCGAGTTCGTGCAGTACGCCAGCGAGTTGCAGCGCGAGCCGTGTGACGTCAGCGAGCTATGGGTCTCCACCAAGTGCGGCGAATCCGACACTACCTCCGGATGCGGCGCCAATCCCACCGTCGGCGAAGCCTTCGACAAGCTCTACGCCCAGGGCTGCACGCTGGTGTTCGGCGAGACCTCCGAGCTGACCGGCGGCGAGCACCTGGTCGCGGCGCGCTGTGCCAACGATGACGTGCGCGAACGGTTCCAGGCGATGTTCGACCGCTACAGCGCGATGATCGACCGCCACAAGACCAGCGATCTCTCCGAATCGCAGCCCACCAAGGGCAACATCGAAGGCGGGCTGACCACCATCGAGGAAAAGGCGCTGGGCAACATTCAGAAGATCGGCAAGAAATGTCGGGTCGATGGCGTTCTCGACAAGGCGGAAATTCCCACCGGACCGGGATTGTGGTTCATGGACTCCTCCTCGGCGGCGGCCGAGATGGTCACGTTGTGCGCGGCCTCGGGGTACGTGGCGCATTTCTTTCCGACAGGCCAGGGCAACGTGATTGGCAATCCGATCCTGCCGGTGATCAAGCTCTGCGCCAATCCGCGCACGGTGCGCACGATGAGCGAGCACATCGACGTCGATGTCTCGGGGGTA
Source organism: Chromohalobacter marismortui (assembly GCF_004364315.1). Lineage (GTDB taxonomy): Bacteria > Pseudomonadota > Gammaproteobacteria > Pseudomonadales > Halomonadaceae > Chromohalobacter > Chromohalobacter marismortui. The sequence continues at coordinate 694,676 of NZ_SOBR01000001.1, forward strand.
CTGCGTCGGGAGATCAACCTGCCGCAGGCGGGGGACCAACTGCTCGAGATGCTGCTGCGTACGGCCAACGGGCGCCACACCAACGCCGAGGCGTTGGGACATCGGGAGTTCGTACTGACGCGGCTCTACGAAAGTGCATGAGGCGAAAGAAGAGTGTCGCCGGATATTCGGTTGGTGCTAATACAATCGATGCTGCGTTCCGGCATGCCGGTCACGGCAGCAGCAAGACAGCAAGGCGTATTCGCTGCAGGGCGGATACGCGGCATGTCGGGAGCCTGTAGGCTCCCGGTAACCGACACACAATAACAGCAATATCGGAGTCAACCATGCGCCAGATTCGCTTCAAGACCCTGAAAACGGCCGCTCTCCTCGGCGGTCTGCTAAGTGCGACCACGTTCGCCGGTCTCGCCACGGCGGCCGGTGTCGAGGATTTCCCCGACCGTAACATCCAATACATCATTCCCTTTGGTCCCGGCGGTGAGTCGGATATTAGCGCTCGATTGCAGCAGAAGTATTTCCAGGAAATCACCGGCCAGCAATTGATCATCCAGTACATGGCCGGCGGCGGTGGGGCGGTCGGCTGGTCCCAGCTCAACGAAATGGATGGCGATGGCTACACCATCATGGGCACCAACCTGCCGCACATCATTCTCAAGCCAATGGGCAAGGATCCGGGCTTCAAGACGGAAGATCTCAAGAACTTCTATTACTTCCACTATTCGCCGGATGCGCTGATCGTCAGAAACGACAGCCCTTACAAGACCCTCGATGACTTGATCGCCGCCGCCAAGAAGGCCCCGGGCAGCGTGACCGTGTCAGGCAGCGGAACCCAGTCCGCCAATGACATCGCCAACCGGCGCTTTGAGTCGCTTGCCGACGTCAAGACCACCTACATCCCGTTCAAGGGAACCGGGGCGGCGGTCACGGCCCTGCTGGGCGGCCAGGTACAGGCCGAGTGGGGCTACACCACTACCGCCGCCAACCACGATGACAAGGTGCGTATGCTGGCGGTGGCCGCCGAGCAACGCCACCCGCTGTTTCCCGACGTGCCGACCTTCAAGGAGCTGGGTTACAACATGACCGGTGGGGCCTATCGCGGCATGGCGGTACCCAAGGGAACCCCGGAAGACGTGACTCTCAAACTCTCTGGCATCTTTCAGCAGATCAATCAGAACCCGGAGTTCCGCAAGAAGATGCAGGACCTCGGGTTCGTGCTGATCGACGTGCCGTACATGAAGATGGCCGACTTCATGGCCAAGCGACGTGCCGAATACGAGAAGGTGGCACGTGAAATGGGCATCATCGACTGAGTTGACCGATGTTCATCGGGGCCCTGACGGGCCCCTTTCGGTAGGGAGAAGTGCATGGATACCTTGAGTTTCATGGCCGCAGCCCTGTCTCCGGTCAACCTGATGCTGGCGGTCGTCGGTGTCGCCGCCGGTATTCTCATCGGTGCGTTGCCCGGGCTTTCGGCCACCATGGCCGTGGCGGTCCTGGTGCCGGTGACCTTCGGCATGTCGCCCGAGAGCGCGCTGATCATGCTGGGAGCGATCTATACCGGTGCCATCTATGGTGGATCGTATGCGGCGATTCTGGTCAATACACCCGGGACCCCCTCGGCCATCGCCACCACCTTCGACGGCTACCCCATGGCCAAGCGCGGGGATGGTGATCTGGCGGTCACGCTCTCCACGCTCTCGTCGATGGTCGGCGGCCTCATGGGAGCGCTGGCCTTGCTGACGCTGGCGCCGCTGCTGGCACAGATCGCCTTGAAGTTCGGTCCGGTGGAGTACTTCTGGCTGGCGATCTTCGGCCTGACTTTGATTTCGGCACTTTCTGAGGGCTCGACCCTCAAGGGCTTCATCGGCGCGGGGCTTGGGCTGTTGCTGTCCACGGTCGGCGTGTCGGTGATCGGTGCCGACATACGCTATGCGTTCGGCTCCCAGTTCCTGCTCGGTGGGGTGGAAACCATCTCGGCATTGATCGGGCTTTATTGCGTGCCGGTGCTGATCGATCTGGTGGCCACGCCGAGCGCGCATCTCAAGCCACCCGAGAAAGGCAGAGGCATTCGTCTCGGCGAAGGGCTCTCGCTGATGTGGCGTGGCAAGTTCAATGCCCTGCGCAGTGCCGTCATCGGAACCGCGGTGGCCATCCTGCCCGGTGCGGGCGGGTCGATCGCCAGCCTGGTCTCCTACTCGGAGGCGCGACGCACCTCGACACGCAGCGACAACTTCGGCAAAGGCGAGCCGGACGGCGTGATCGCCACCGAGACCGCCAACAACGCCACCGTTGGCGGCGGCTTCATTCCTACCTTCGTACTGGGCATTCCCGGTACGCCGCCGGACGCGGTGATCCTCGGTGCGCTGCTGGTCCAGGGGTTTCGCACCGGACCGGAAATGTTCACCACCAACGTGAGCGTCACCTACACCTTCATCGGCGGACTGTTCATCGCCACGCTGCTGATGCTGCCGATCGGCCTGCTGATCGGGCGTTACGCCTTCAAGTCGATCGTCACCATTCCCAAGGCACTGCTGGTACCCAGCATCGCCTTCATGACGATCATCGGCACCTATGCGATCCGTAACAATCCCTTCGATGTGGTGGTGATGGTGGTGCTGGGCATCGTCGGCTGGGTGCTGTCGCGCTATGGGGTGAAACCGTCACCTATCGTGCTGGGGCTGATCCTCGGGCCGATCGCCGAGCAGGGGTTCGTTCAAGGATATCTGATCGGCAATGCCTCAGGCTCGGTGTTCGGTGCTTTCTTCGGGCAGCCGCTATCGCTGGCGATCATCGCGATGGTGCTGCTGTCGGTGCTGTTCCCGTTATGGCGTGGCTGGCGCCAGCGTTCATCCAAGGAGACGGCTCATGGCCACTGACAACGATACGCCGCTGCTCGATGCACGACCGTCGGATCGCATTCTGGCATTGGTGATGATCGTCATCGCCAGCGGGGCGCTCACGTTCAGTCGTGACATGTCGATCATGGCCAGTGTCTTTCCACGCACCATCGCCGTACTGTTGCTGGTATTCAGCGTGGCACTGCTGGCCAAGAGCTTCGTGGCGCATCCCCGGCGGGTCCGTCCCGAGCCAGGCAGCGTTGGGCGTCGACTCGGACTGATCGCCGTGATGCTCGTCTGGAGCTTCGCGCTCAAGTGGTTGGGGTTTCTGTTCGCCAGTGTCGCGAGTGCGGCACTGCTGGCTGGTCTCGCTCACTACCATGCCTGGACACGCCGGCGGCTGATCGGCTATTCGCTAGCCCTGGCCTTGATCATCGGCGGCTTCTACATCCTGTTCGCCATCGTCCTCAACGTACCGCTCCCGGCGGGACTCCTGTGGCGCCATTTCTAACCGAACGAGACTTCTGACATGTCTGACGTACTCATCAGTGAATTCATGGACGAGGCGGCCGTCGCCGATCTCGAAAAGGACTGCTCGGTGACCTTCGATGCCACGCTGGTCGATGATCGCGCCCGCTTGCTGTCATCCGGGACCGGGGTGCGTGCCCTGATCGTGCGCAATCGTACCCGCGTCGACCGCGAGCTCCTGGCGCGCTTCCCCGACCTGAGAGCGGTAGGCCGGCTGGGCGTGGGGCTCGACAACATCGACGTGGATGCCTGTCGTGAGTCCGGTATCACCGTCCTGCCGGCGACTGGGGGCAATACCGTGTCGGTGGCGGAGTACGTGCTGACCGGGATCTTCATGCTGCGCCGCGGCGCCTATCTGTCGACGCCGCGGGTGCTGGCGGGCGAATGGCCGCGTCAGGCGCTGATGGGACACGAGACGCAAGGGGCGACCCTGGGGCTCGTTGGGTTCGGCGGCATCGCCCGCGATCTGGCCCGGCGCGCCCAATGCCTGGGCATGCAGGTGATGGCCCATGATCCTTTCGTGCCCGCGGATGACGCCGCCTGGCAGACGGTCGAGCGTGCCGAGCGGTTGGCGACGCTGCTGGAGAAGGCGGATGCGGTCAGTCTGCACGTGCCGTTGAGCGAGGGGACCCGGAATCTGATCGATGCCGAAGCACTGGCGACGATGAAGCCCGGAAGCCTGCTGATCAATACCGCGCGGGGTGGCATCGTCGATGAAAGGGCATTGGCTGCCAGCCTGCGTGACAGGCATCTGGGCGGGGCGATGCTGGATGTCTTCGAGGAAGAGCCGTTGACTGCCGACTCGGTGTTGAGCGGTGTCGAGGGCTTGATCGCCACGCCGCACATCGCCGGCGTAACACACGAGTCCAACGAGCGGATCAGCTGGATCACCGTCGACAACGTGCGCCGTGCGCTGGGGGGGAGGGCATGAGCCGCATGGTATCGCTGATCGAGGCCGAAACGCTGGCGGTCGCGGCACTCGAGGCGGTCGGTGTGCCGCGCTGGGAGGCCGAGGTCACGGCCCGGGCACTGATCGACGCCGAACGTGACGGGCTGGCGTCCCACGGCTTGTCACGGTTGCCGTTCTATCTCGCCCAGGCGCGCAGTGGCAAGGTCGTCGCCGATGCGCAGGCGCGGGTCGAGGTCGCCGGTTCGGTGATTCGGGTCGATGCCCGACACGGCCTGGCGTTTCCGGCCATCGCCCGGGGCGTGGAGCGCGCCATTCCGCTGGCCCGCGAGCTGGGACTGGTCGCCGTGGCGATCGGTGGTTCGCACCATTTCGGGGTCGCCGGCGCGCCGGTCGAACGCCTGGCCCGCGAGGGACTGGTGGCGATGGCCTTCAGCAATGCGCCTTCGGCCATGGCGCCGTGGGGGGGGAAGCGTCCGCTCTACGGCACCAACCCGATCGCGTTCGCGACGCCACGACGGGGGACCGATCCGCTGGTCATCGACCTGTCCTTGTCGAAGGTCGCCCGGGGCAAGGTGATGCTGGCCAAGAAGGCCGGCGAGCCGATTCCCGAAGGCTGGGCGCTCGACATCGAGGGACGGCCTACGACCGACCCGGACGCGGCGATCGCGGGCAGCATGGTTCCAGCCGGTGATGCCAAGGGGGCCTCGCTGGCGTTGATGGTGGAATTGCTGACCGCCGGACTCACCGGTAGCCACTTCGGCTTCCAGGCGAGCTCCTTCTTCGAGCCCGACGGCGAGGCGCCGAGTGTCGGCCACCTGATGCTGGCCTTCGATCCGGCCCACTTCTCCGATGGTTACCTCGAGCACATCGAGGCACTGTTCCAGGCCATGCTCGAGCAGGAAGGCGTGCGGCTGCCCGGCACCCGGCGCCATGTCTTGCGCCGCGAACGCGGCGAGTCGCTAGAGTTGCCTGAGGCCGTGGTCGACGAGCTGCGTGCCTATGCCGCGTCCCGCGTGTAACGGGCCTCCGGGTCGCATGGTCTCAGGCTGAACGGGCCAGCGCCTCGAACTGGGGTAGCACGGTCTCCTTGAGGAAGGGGCGGTAATGCGCTTCGGTGACAGTGACGGGCGCGGCATCCATGCGGGCGATGGCATCGGCCAGGGCCGCTTCGTCCTCGCGGGGCACGAGGAAGTCGGCAAGTTCGCCGGCGAGTATCTCGCGGGGGCCGGAGGGGCAGTCGACGCTGACCACGGGGGTTCCCAGCAGCAGCGATTCGATGAGCGCGCGGGGCAACCCTTCGGCGTCCGAGGTCAGGATCAAGGCCTTGGCACGGCGAATGAACGGATAGGGGTTGGTCTGGTAGCCGGGCAGAAGGACGCGCTCGGCGAGGCCCATGTCCTCGATCATCGTGCGCAGCCTGGCTTCTTCGTCGCCCTTGCCCTTGCCCAGCAGGACCAGCGGAGTCGTCACGCCGCTGGCCTTGTAGGCGCGCAGCAGGCGGTCATGACGCTTGCGGGGCTCGTAGGTCCCGACATTGATCAGGTACTCGCCCTCCGGTACCGGCGCCGGCGCCTCGGCCAGGCGCAGGAAGGGGGCTCGCTCGTAGGGGTTGTAGATGGCGCGAATCTCGGCGGGCCGGAGGCCGATGACGTCGAGCAGATTGTCCTTGACGCCCTGGGAGACGGCGACGACATTGCGCCCGGTATAGAAGCGGTGCACCTTGGCGAAGGCCTTGGCGCGCTGGTCGGGATCGCTGAATTTCGCCGAGATGTCGCTCTTGATCCAGAACCACAGGTTGGGATGGCGCAGGTGGCGCGTGATCTTGTCGCACGAGCAGGAGAGCACCACGTCGGCGGCGAAGGCGTCGAGGGTCCTGGCGATGCGCGCGGCCTGCCATTTCTCCACCAGCGGCGTCGAGAACATCTTGCTGAACCGGTTGATGAGCGCGAGATTCTCCACCGTGACGCCATCCGGAATCGGTTGCTCGATTCTGTCGCGCAGGATGAACACCTTGACCGTGTGACCGCGTTGATGGAGGCCGGCGGCCGTGTACAGCAGCGATTTTTCCGCGCCGCCGCCGTAGAGATCGGCGATGACGAAGGCGAAGCGTTTGGGCGTCATGGCATCATCCTTGAATCGAGGGAAGAAGGCTCACGCAGGCTGACCGAGTCGCTCGTGAAGGTAGCCGTGAGCGAAACGGCGGTAGCGATCGCCTTTCAGTTTGCTGGGACTCAGCATGGCATCGATGGCCTGGCGTCGCCGTTCGCAGTGGCGAGGCAGGCGCTTGACATGGGTGTCGATCCACACGATGTCGCCTTTGGCATCGACCCAGACATTGCCATAGTGAAAATCGCGATGACAGTAGCCGTGGTGTATCAAGACGGCCGCGTCATCGCATAACCGGCGTATGAACGCCAGGCGAGCCGCTTCATCGAGGCGCAGGAAATAGGTCTCGCCGGATTCGCCGCTGGTCAGGTATTCCATGGCGAGCAGCGAGCCCAGGGGGTTGAGCGGATTGAGTGCCAGCCCCACGCCCCGGCAGGCCACGGTCTTGAGTCCCGCTCTGCTGATGAGACGATTCGAGCGCCATTCCTTGAGCGCATCGAAGCCGCCCAGCAGCCGTTTTTCGAGGATATCGCGCAGCCACCAGTTGAGCGGCTGACGATGTGCCGTGAATTTGTCGGCGATCAGCTTGAACAGGGTATTCGAGCGCGGCTCGAGGAAGAACCGACTACTGCCGACGGCCTCCATGTATCGAGTGGTCTCGGGCTGCTGCAGCGCGATGTGGCTGGGAAACGGAAAGCGTGTGCGCAGGTAATACCAGCGCGGCACACCGTTCAGCGAGACTCGATACAGGGGCATGCTGAGATAACGGCCTTACGTAATAGGTAGGGCGCTAATGCTCTATAAGCGCTAGACGCTTGTCAAGGTAATGACACAATGGGACTGGCGATCCACGTGAGCACTGCGTAACGTGATAGCCGTGCGACAGATCATTTTGCACGAGGAGCCCTCGCATGTTGACGCCCGTGATTCTCGCCGGAGGTAACGGCACACGCCTGTGGCCGCTGTCGCGACGGGATACGCCCAAGCAGTTTCTTCCCTTGCTGGAACGACGCAGCATGCTGCAGGCGACGTTGGCGCGTCTCGATGGCCTGACGACCGCGATGCCCATCGTGGTGTGCGCCGATGCCCAGCGGTTTTTGGTGGCCGAGCAACTGCGCGAGATGGGGCGCGAGGCGGAGATCGTGCTGGAGCCCGAGGGGCGCGACACGGCGCCTGCCATTGCCCTGGCGGCCCTGTGCCAGCAGGCACGCTGCGTAGACGACAGCGGTGACGGTGGGGCGTTATTGGTACTGCCCGCCGATCACTACATCGCGGATGTAGCGGCGTTTCACGAGGCGCTCGAGCGGGCACAATCGGCGGCGATGCAAGGCGCATTCGTCACCTTCGGTATCGTGCCGCGCCATCCCGAGACCGGCTACGGCTACCTGCAAGTGGACGACATCAGCGCAGGCCTGCAGCCGCTCAGACGTTTCGTGGAAAAGCCCGATGCCATGCGGGCCAGGGCATTCCTCGAGGCGGGGCGTTATCTGTGGAACAGTGGGATGTTCCTGATGCAAGGCGAGCGTTATCTGCAAGTGCTGGCGGGCCTGCGGCCCGAGATGCATGATGCAGTGACCGCGGCCTGGGCGGCGCGACGCACGGATCTCGATTTCCTGCGCCCCGATGCGCCGACGTTCGCCGCCTGCGAACGCGAGTCGGTGGACTACGCGGTCATGGAGCATATCGATAAGGCGGTGGCGGTCACGCTCGATGCCGGCTGGTCGGACGTGGGGTCGTTCCAGGCATTGTGGGACATCGCCGAGAAAGATGCCGACGGCAATGTGCTACGCGGCGATACGGTGGTCGAGGCGACGCGCGATACCTGGGTACAGAGTCAATCGCGCCTGGTGGCGACGCTGGGCATCGAGGGGTTGGTCGTCGTGGAGACCGCCGACAGTGTGTTGGTGGCCGATCGGCGCCGCGCTCAGGATATCAAGACCCTGGTGGCGCGGCTCGACGCCCAGGGGCGTCGCGAAAGCGCGGCACATCGCTGCGTCTATCGCCCGTGGGGCAGTTACGAAAGCCTGGAAAACGGGCCGCGCTTTCAAGTCAAGCATATCCGCGTGCGTCCCGGCGCGCGCCTGTCGCTGCAACGCCACCATCATCGTGCCGAGCATTGGGTGGTGGTGTCCGGCACCGCGCGGGTGACCCGGGGCGAAGAGCACTTTCTGCTCAGCGAGAACCAATCCGTGTATATCCCGCTGGGGGTCGAGCATCGCCTCGAAAATCCGGGGCGCATCGACCTGGAGATGATCGAAATTCAAAGTGGCGCCTATCTCGGCGAGGACGATATCATCCGCCTCGATGACGATTATCGACGCGATACGAACGACGAGTAACAAGGGGGCGGTGTCATCGTTGCGTCTGTTCTCCTGACATCGCGGTGTCATCGAACATTGGCAGTCTGACGGCTAATCTTGCTGGCAATCGGAGTCTGTCATGATGCCTCTTGCTGCTGTAACCCGGTCACGCCGGGTCGGGGCGCGACTCGCGGCGTGGGTGGACGCTTGCTATCTCATGGAAATCCTCTTGGCCTTGGGCTACCTGGCGGTCGGTTTGATCGCCGTGCCACTGGGCATCATCATGCTGGTGCCGCGCCTTGTGCGTCACCTTCTACGCCGGCCTCACGAGCAAGCGGCAAAACGTGATCAGCCTCTTTAGGCGGTGATACGAGACAGCAGCCATACGCCGTTAAGGGTGTCATAAGCCAACGCGGGAATACTGACAGGGCTATCCATATAGGAGTGCCCGCATGTTTCCCCTTACCTACCTGCGCCGACATACGGCCATGCGGCGCTTGGGCCGACGTCTCGAAAAAACGGCCAAGCGTTGGATCTATCGAGCGGTTGCGCGGGGCTCTCGTCCTGCTCGGCCAGCGACGTCCGAGGCGCTGCATGGCGTTCGGCGCGTCCTTCTGATACGTCCCAACTTCCGTATCGGCAATGCCGTCATCGGTGCTCGTCTGATCCAGGCCTTTGTCGAGGGGCGAGCGGACATCGAGGTCGATTATCTGGGCACCGACACCACGCGCACGCTCTTTGCTGGCATGCCATTGTCCCGCTACCACGCCTTGAGTCGCAGCATGCTGGTCCGCCCATGGAGATTGGCCCGGTTGCTGGTTCGGCTCAGGCGGAGACAATTCGATCTGGCCATTCAGGCCGGCGAGAACTCACTGACAAGCTGGCTGCTCATGAAGACGTGCGGTGCCCGACAACGCTTGGGACAGCGTGGCCGGCTGGAGACGAGCTATGACTGGGTGTGTCATGTGTCGCCATCGCATGCTCACGAACGCGCAAGCTCGCTGGCGGCCAGCCTGGGGCTGGCATGCGCTGCCCGTCCATGGCTGGTGGTATCCGAACATGAGCGTCGTGCCGCAGCGGTCAGGATGACCGGCCTCTCGGGACGACAGGCGTCCATTGGCATCTTCGTTGGCGGCCATCTCGACAAGCGCCTGCCGCTCGAGTTCTGGCAAGACCTGCTGCGCGAACTCGAACGACGGAAGACGCCTTACCTCGTGCTGCTGGGGCCGGAGGAATCCGCGATGCGTACGCCGCTGGAGAGCGGCTGCGGCGAGTTCGGGCGCGTGCTGCCGCACATGCCATTGCGAGATTTCCTTGGCGTGCTGGCCAACCTGGAGTGTCTGATCACGCCGGATACGGGACCCATGCACATGGCGGCCGCTTTGGACGTTCCCGTATTGGCGCTATTGCAAGTGGAGAAGTCACGCAAGTTTTCGCCTCGGGGTCCCTCGGATTCGATACTTTTTCAGCCCACTCCGTCCGAGGTCGCTGAGCAGGTGTGCACCAATGCTGTCTTTCATGATCAGCAACGTGACAAGGCGAGTTACCTTGCCGTATAGGCGGTGGTCGTTAGGGAAACTCAGCGTTTCTTTGGGGTGAAAGGACGCGCCTTGACGAACCTCGTGGATCTCATGGGGCCTGCCAGGTGATCGTGGCTTCCAGGCCGTGTTCGGGACGGTTGCGAAGCTGGAGCGTCGCCTGTTGTCGCTGAGCCAGTTCGACGACGATGGACAGGCCGAGCCCGCTGCCGGTGGTGCGCTGATCGGTGGCGCGCCGAAAGCGTTCCGTGACCTCTTCGAGCAGGTCTTCGGGGATGCCGGGACCGCTGTCACGGACGCGGATGTGCGCACCCCCTTGCGCGGTCTCGCCGAGCTCGACCTCCACATGGCCGCCTTCCGGCGTGTAGCGCAGGGCGTTGTCGAGCAGGTTGCGAAACAGTATGCCGACTTCGGTTTCATCGGCCTGGATGCGTAGTTGGTGGAGCCCTTCGAGGGTCAGCCGTTGCCCGCGGTCGTGCGCGAGCGGCCACAGGTCGGCCATGAGATCGATGACGATGGGGTAAAGGTCGATCGAGGTCGCTTGTGTGTCCGGCGTGCGATCCAGGCGCGCCAGGACCAGCAACTGTTCGACGACCCGCTGCAGGCGTTCGATGCCGGTATAGGCCTTTTGCAGCGACGCGGTCTCACCGGCCTTGGCGTTATCCAGGTGGATGCGCAGCGCGGCCAGCGGGGTGCGCAGTTCGTGTGCGGCGTCAGCGGTGAAGCGGCGCTCGCGCTCCAGGGTGTCGCCCAGCCGGTCGATGAAGTCGTTCAGCGATCGGTGCAGGTCCGCCAGCTCGCGGGGCACGTCGAGCTCGATGTGTCGAAGATCGCGGGCATGTCGTCCTTGTACCTGGTTCGACAGGCGTCGAATGGGGTGCAGGCCACGCCGGATGATGCGGTTCATCAGCCACAGCATGAGGGGCAGCAGCACCAGCATGGGAATCAGATTGTTCCAGGTGATGCGTGCCACGATCTCGTGCTGGAAGTCGCTGCGCTGGCCCATGCTGAGCCACAGGTCGTGCCGGTCGTCGTACATGCTGAAGACACGCCAGCGCTGGCCGGCATAGTCGACCCAGCGAAAGCCTTCTTCTTCGGGGGCGGGGAAGGGCGTGCCCTGGGTCCACTTGCCCTGCAGCAGGCGTGGCGTTTGATCGGCGTTCCAGATCCCCAGCGCCAGCTTGCGTTCTTCTTCGTGATAGAGCCGTGAGGGTGTCGTGTCATCCTGCGCAGGCATGGCGCGTCCGTTTGAGTAAGCCCTGGCGGGATAACCGGGAATGCTCAGGGTCTGCGACAGCCGGGTCAGGTCGGCATCCTGGACATCATCGGGAAGCTGGCCGGCGACGATCCGGCTATGCAGGCTGAGCTGGGTGTCGAGGACTTCTTCCAGTTCGTGATCGGTAATCAGGTACGCGGCGAGCACCGCCACGCCGCCGGCCACGACGAGCACCAGGGCCAGCGTGCGCAGCAGGTAATAGCGAATGGAGGTCATGCCGTGCGGGAGTCCAGGCGATAACCGATGCCGCGCACGGTCATGATCAGGGATTTGTCGAGCTTCTTGCGCAGATGGTGGACATGGACCTCCACGGCGTTGGAGGCGACCTCCTCCCCCCAGCCATAAAGCAGGCTTTCCAGACGCGGGCGGGACAGCACCTTGTCGGGATGGCGCGCCAGCTCGAGCAGCAGAGCATATTCGCGGCGTCCCAGGGCAACGTCGCGTCCATGCCAGCTGACGCTGTGACTGGCTTCGTCGATGCTCAGGGCGCCGAGGGTCAGGCTGCGAGACGCGCGCCCCTCGGCCCGCCGAGTGACGACACGCAGGCGCGCCAGCAACTCCTTCAGGTCGAACGGCTTGAGCACGTAGTCGTCGGCGCCGGCGTCGAGTCCGCTTATGCGTTCCTCGACGGCGTCGCGTGCCGTCAGTATGAGAATGGGCAAGGCGGACGACTCGCGCAGGCGCTTGAGTACCGTCATGCCATCCATGTCGGGGAGTCCCAGGTCGAGGATCATGGCGCTGAAGGTTTCGTTGTGCGCCGCTTCGAGGGCGTGGTGCCCCTCGGTGAACCAGTCCACGGTATAGGCCTCGCGCACGAGGGCCGTCTTGATGCCGTCCCCGAGCAGCGGATCGTCCTCGACCAGAAGTATGCGCATGGAACCTCCCCCGAAGTGTCATTCGCGCAGGATGCACCGAAAAGCTTAACGCTTTCTTATGCTCTGTCCGACGATCGAGGCTGGCGGTCGCCATGCAGGGCCGCTGATTTCAGCCCAGGGGGCCACCGACGATGGTCTTTCTGAGCCCGGCGAGGATCTCGCTGCCGTCTTCATGGGCGAGTTCGTCGTACCAGGCATGCGTCTGCACGGGATCCCGGCCATGGATCGTCGCGGCGCGCTTGCGTGCGCGGGAGACGATGTCGCCGACACGGTCGACTCTGGCTGCGTCGTAGTGTTCCAGTGCCGTGGCGATGGCCGCCGCAGGCGCCGCGCCGTCATCTACCTCGAGTGCGTCCTGCACGGCCCGGGCGAGCACCCAGGCATCTTCCATGGCCTGGCAGCCCCCTTGGCCAAGGTCCGGGGCCATGCCGTGGGCGGCATCGCCGAGCAAGGCTACCCGAGGCGCGGTGAGCGAGTCGAGCGGTGGTATATCGTGGATCTCGACCCGAGCCATACGCTCGGGGTCGAAGCGCTCGATCAAGGCTTGTACCGGCGCTGCCCAACCGGCGAAATGCTCGCGGAGTTCGTCTCGATAGTGCTGCGGATCGTTCGGTGTGCCGGCGGGTAAGGGCACGTCGAAGAAGCAGTAGTATTCCTGGGTGCCCGCCGTATTGCCGCCGGTCCCCATCGGCATCAAGGACACCCGCTTGGCGTCGCCGACGTATTGGTCCCAATTGTGGAGCGGGGCCAGTGCCTCGTCGGCGCTGACGCGCACGTTCCAGTTGACGTAGCCCACGTATTGACGCTCTACGGGGTGGCCGACCAGCTTGCTGCGCAGCCGAGAGTGCGTACCGTCGGCAATCACCAGCAGGTCGGCGCGCTGCTGGCCGCCGTCCTCGAAGTGGGCGGTGACGCCTTCATCGTCCTGGGCATAGTCGAGACAGCGCCGCCCGAGCTGGATGTGCTCGGCCCCCACGGCGTCGAACAGGGTCTGCTGGAGCGCCGCGCGAGCGATCGGGCAGGCGCGTTGGCCGACCTCGTCGAAGAGCGGCGCGAGGCTGAAATCGGTCAGGGGCTCGCCGGTGTGGGTGAGATAGCGCATGCGTGTCATGTTGCCGCTGAGGTGCTCGATGGTCTCGCCCAGCCCCAGGCGATGCATGACCTTGACGCCGTTGGGCCACAGCGAAATGGCCGCGCCGACCGGGCGTATCGCCTCGACGCGTTCGATCACGGTGACCCGATGTCCCTGGCGCTGAAAGGCGAGCGCGGCACTCAGCCCGCCCATGCCCGCGCCGATGACGAGCACATCCAGGGCGGTGGTGGAAGTGGGAGACGTGGGGCGAGACATGGCGAACTCCTTGTGCTTGTTGTATGGATGGGGCGTTGCATGGGGCACTGTCGTAGTGATGGATCATGGCGTCGATGACGCGCCGTCACGTGGACCGGCGCGGAGTGACGCCGGCCTGCGGTTGATGCGCTTCTTCGGACGTCGGGGCACCGCCGGGCAGCAGCAGCGTACACAGGATGGCGCTCAGCCCGCCCGTGGTGATCGGCGAGGCGAAGATCTGCCGCGCCGTGTCCGGCAGCCCCGACAGCGCCTCGGGCACCAGCTGCACGCCGAGACCCATGCCCAGCGAGACGGCGATGGTCATGATCGTCTTGCGGGTCATCGCCTGGTCGCTGAGGATACGGATGCCCGATACCGCGATCAGGCCGAACATCAAGGTCGTGGCGGCGCCGAGCACGGGACGCGGGATGTACTGCAGCACGCTGCCCAGCGCCGGTATGAGTCCCAGCAGCAACAGGATCGCTGCCACGTAGCGGCCGACGTGGCGGCTGGCCACGCCGGTGAGCTGCACCACACCGGTGTTCTGGCTGAAGGTGGTATTGGGGAAGGTGTTGAAAAGAGCGGCGAGCAGCGAGTTGACGCCGTCGGCGAGCACGCCGCCGCGCAACCGACGTTGGTGAACGGGGCCGCTGATGGGTTCGCCCGAGGCGCGCGCGGTGCCGGTCAGGTCGCCGACGGTTTCGATGGCGGTCACCAGAAAGATGAAGGCCACGGGCACGAAGGCTGCCCAGTCGAAGCCGATGCCGAAACGCAGCGGTTGCGGCAGCGCGAACCAGCGCAGCGACTCGAGTTCGGCGTTGAAGTGCCCCGTGAACACGGCGGCCACGCAACCGATGACCAGGCCGTAGAAGACCGAGCCGATGCGCAGCCAGGGATGGCGGGACATCTGGCAGGCCAGGACCACCACGATGACCAGGGCCGCCAGGCCCAGATTGGCGAGGCTGCCGAAATCCTCGGCGCCCACGCCGCCTGCCATGTCGGTGACGCCGACCTTGACCAGCGAGAGTCCGATCAGCGTCACCACCACGCCGGTGACGGTGGGCGTGATGATGCGCTTGAGACGATGCAGCATGCCGCCGAGGGCGATCTCGATGAAGCTGCCCAGCGTGCAGACGCCGATCAACGTGGCGATCACGGCCTCGTCGCTGGCGCCGCTGGTGCGCGCTGCCTGGCCGGCGGCGATGAGTGCCGCGACGAATGAAAAGCTGGTGCCTTGAATGCTCAACAGGCCTGAGCCCAGCGGACCGAGACGCTGCGACTGGATCCAGGTGGCCACGCCGGAGACGAACAGCGCCATGCTGAGCAGGTAGGGCAGGTACTGCTCCAGTCCCAGCGCGCCGCCCACGATCAGACTGGGGGCGATGATTCCCACGAAGCTGGCCAGGACATGCTGGAAAGCGGCCAGCAGCGAGGCCAGCGGGCCGGGGCGATCCTCGAGGCGGTAAACCGGGCTATCGGCTGACATGGCTTGGCTCCTTGAGCCCGCGTCTCTGCGTCGGGCGTTATGTATACAAAATCATGTAGCAATGACCAAGCAAGCGGAATGCCAAGTTGACGTGGCGGTCAGGCCCCATGACAGCGCGACCGTGGCGCGACGCGGTCATGTGGAGGAATGTGCCATGTGCCTCGAGGGTGCGGCGTGCGTACCGCTTGCATCACGTTGGTGCACTGGCCGGCCGCTGGCCCAGGTGGCGTGGACGCTGCGGTCGTCACCCAGCATCATCAGCGCGAACAGACGCTCGCCGAGCGTTTCGGCGACCTGGGTTCGCCGTGCCATGAGGGGGGTGGCGGTGAGGTCCAGCACGACCAGGTCGGCTTCATGGCCGGCTTTGAGACGGCCGATGCAATCCGCCAGGTGCAGGGCACGGGCGTTGCCCAGCGTGAGCCGATAGAACCCTTGCCATGCCGTCAGCGGCTGGCCGAGCAAGGCGCCCACCTGATAGGCGCCTTGCAGGGTCGTCAAGCCGCACAGGCCGGTGCCGGCGCCCACGTCGCTGGCCAGGGAGGTGGCCACGCCGGCTTCGCGTGTGGCGAGGCGGTCGAAGAGCCCGCTGCCCAGAAACAGGTTGGAGGTCGGCGAAAAGGCGATGTTGGCGCCGGCCTCGGCGAGCCGTGCGCGCTCGTTGGCGGAGAGATGGATGCCGTGGGCATAAGTGCTGCGTGGGCCGACCAGACCATGGCGCTCGTAGACGGCGAGATAGTCGCGGCATTCGGGAAACAGCTCGGCGACCCAAGCCAGTTCGCCACGGTTTTCCGAGAGGTGGCTTTGCAGATACAGGCTGGCATCGTTGCGCAGCACGCCGCCCACGGCATCCAGTTGCTCGCGGCTGGATGTCGGCGCGAAGCGGGGTGTCAGCGAATACGCCAGACGGTCCTTGCCGTGCCAGTCGGCGATCAGCCGTTCGCTGTCGCGGATGCCGCCGACGGCGGTGTCGATCAGAGCCTCGGGGGCATGGCGATCCATCAGTACCTTGCCGGCCAGCAGGCGCAACCGGCGGGCTCGGGCGGCGGAGAAGATACTGTCCACCGAGCCGGGATGCGAGGTGCAGAACACTTGGGCGGTGGTGGTGCCGCCGCGCAGGAGTTCATCGAGGAATCGTTCGGCGACCTCCTCGGCGTGCGCCCGTTCGGCGAAGCGACATTCGGCGGGAAAGGTGTAGTCGTTGAGCCAGTCGAGCAGTTCGCGTCCGAACGAGGCGATGATGTCGAGCTGCGAATAATGCACATGGCTGTCGATGAAGCCGGGCATGATCAGTTTGCCACGGTAGTCGACGATCTCGAGCCCTGCCGGCACGTGCGGTGCCAGCGTGGTGTAGTCATCGACGGCGTGGATATGGCCGTTCTCCAGCCAGACGGCGCCGTCCTCCCAGTAGCGCAGGCTATCCGGGCGTGGCACGGGGGACTCGCCGGGATCGTCGTCGAAGGTCAGCACGGCACCGCGCAGGAGTCGGGAGTCGGTCATGGGGCATGCTCTCTTGGCGTGGCTGGCCGAGACGCTCAAGGCGTCCGGCCAAGGATCAATAGGTGGCACGTCGGCCGGTCACGTCACGCCACTGAGGGGGCGTGACGCCCCGGTGCGTGGCGTGCGGCGCCGCGTTCGCGAAGGTCAGCAGTTCGGCGGCGACGGCGAGGGCGATTTCGTAGGGGCGCTTGCCGTCGGCGCCGGGAATGCCGATGGGGCACCGCACCCGTGCCAGCGCGGAATCGTCGATCCCGGCTTCGCGCAGCCGGCGTCGAAAGCTCGCCCATTTGCTTCGCGAGCCGATCAGGCCCAAGGAGGCGATGTCCGGCCTGCCCAGCAGGGCCTCGACGAGCCGGCGATCCTGATCGTGATCGTGGGTCATGACCAGGGCGTGGCTGCCCGCGGGAAGCGCGTCGATGTCCTCGGCCGGGGCCTCGGCGTCCAGGGGGCGGCAATCGACCCGTGGCGAGGGCTCGACGGCGTCGAAAGCGTCGGGACGGCTGTCGAACCAGTGTACGTGCCATGGCAAGGGCGCCAGCAAGGGGACCAGTGCCCGTGCCACATGCCCGGCACCGAACAGCGCCACGTGCATGCTGGCGCCTGCGAAGCGCTCGAACAAGACGCTGACGTGGCCGCCGCAGCATTGCCCGCTGCGCCCGCCCAGCGGAAAGGCTTCCAGGCACGGCGTGGCAACGCACTCGCCGCGTGCCGCCGCCGCCAGCATCTCGCGGGCACGAGCGATGGCCTGGTATTCGAAACGACCACCGCCGAGCGTGTCGTGGCAGGCGTCGGCGGTCACCACCATCTTGGCGCCGGGCTCGCGGGGCGTGGAGCCCTCGGCTCCCACCACGCTGATCAGGACATGCGCCTGTGCCTGGCGTTGCAGGCGATGCAGGGCGGCGTCCCAGGTGTCGTCATGCATGCGAGGTCTCCGTCACGGTCGCCTGACGCAGTGCCTGTGCGGCGAAGAGCACGCGTTCCGGCGTGGCCGGCGTATCCAGCGCCGGGCTCAGTCGATAGTCGGCGAGGCTGGCCAGCGCGTCGCGCAGTGCCGACCAGACCGAGATCGCCAGCATGAAGGGCGGTTCGCCCACGGCCTTTGAGCGATACAGGCTGGCCTGGGAATTGGGGTGCCCCTCGAGCAGTGCCACGCGGAAATCGGGTGGCGTGTCGCCGATGGTGGGGATCTTGTAGGTCGCCGGGCCATCGCTCGTCAAGCGGCCGGTCTCGTCCCACTTGAGTTCCTCGCTGGTCAGCCAGCCCATGCCCTGAATGAAGCCGCCCTCGATCTGGCCGAGATCGATCGCCGGGTTCAGGGAATCACCCACGTCATGCAGGATATCGACGCGCGAGACTCGATATTCACCGCTCAGCGTATCGACGACGACCTCGGAGACGGCCGCACCATACGCATAGTAGTAGAAGGGGCGGCCCTGGCCCGAGGCGCGGTCGTAATGGATCAGCGGGGTGGCATAGAAGCCCGTCGCCGAGAGCGAGATGCGGCCCAGATAGGCGGCCTGGACCAGGTCGCCCCAGGCGATGCGCCGCTCGCTCTCGCCGTGACCCGCCACCAGCTCGCCGTTCTCCAGGCGCATGGCCTCGCGGTCGAGCCGATAATGCTCGGCGGCGAAATCGAACAGCCGCTCGCGAATCTGCATCGCGGCATTGCGTGCGGCCATGCCGTTGAGGTCGGCGCCGCTCGAGGCGGCGGTCGGCGAGGTGTTGGGCACCTTGTCGGTACGCGTGGCGGAAATGCGCACGGCGGCGTTTTCCAGCCCCAGTTCGCGGGCCACGACTTGTCCGACCTTGGTATGCAGGCCCTGTCCCATTTCGGTGCCGCCGTGATTGATCATCACGCTGCCATCGGTATAGACGTGCAACAACGCTCCGGCCTGATTGAGGTGTTTGGCGGTGAACGAAATGCCGAATTTCACCGGGGTGAGCGCCAGGCCCTTCTTGAGGACCGGGCTGCTGGCGTTGTATGCGCGAATCGCCGACCGTCGTGCCCAGTAGTCGCTGCTCGCCTCCAGTTGCGATATCAGCTCGTGCAGCAGCCCGACCTGTTCGACGCGCTGGCCGTAATGGGTGACGTCGTGTTCGGGACGGTACAGGTTGCGCTTGCGGATCGTGAGCGGGTCCTCGCCGAGATGGCGGGCGATATCGTCCATGGCGCGTTCGACGATCAGCATGCCCTGCGGGCCGCCGAAGCCGCGGAACGCCGTGTTGGAGGGCATGTGGGTGCGCGCAGGAATGCCGGTGACCCGGGCCTGGCCCAGCGAGTAGGCGTTGTCGGCATGGAACATGGCGCGGTCGACGATGGCCTCGGACAAATCCGGCGAGTGGCCGCAGTCGCCGATGACGGTGATGTCGCCGCCTTGCAGCACGCCCGCGTCGTCGAACCCCAGCCGGTAGCGGTTGTGGAATGGATGACGCTTGCCGGTGGCGCGCATGTCGTCGCCGCGCGGCAGGCGCAGCCGCACCGCGCGCCCGGTACGACGTGCCAGCAGCGCCGCCAGGCAGGCCCATGGTGCCGCCTGGGTCTCCTTGCCACCGAACCCGCCGCCCATGCGCCGGACTTCGACGGTAACGGCGTGGAACGGGATCGCCAGGACCTCGGCGACGAGCTTCTGCACTTCACTGGGATGCTGGCTGGACGTATGCACGGTCACGCCATCGTCCTCGTTGGGCAGGGCCAGACAGGCTTGCCCCTCGAGATAGAAGTGCTCTTGCCCGCCGACGAACTGGTGAGCCTCCAGCCGATGGGGGGCGTCGTCCAGGGCGTGTTGCCAGTCACCGCGTTGCTGAACGTGCGGCGGGCGGACCCATTCCTCGGCCTCGGCGGCGGCCACGGGGTCGAGGCGCGCGGGCAGCGCGTCGATCTCGATCTCGGCCAGCGCCACGGCGCGGCGGGCGGTCTTTAGATCGATGGCAGCGACCGCGAACAGCGGCTGTCCTGCATAGCGGACCTCGGCGTCGGCGAGCAGCGGGTCGCCTGGAAACACCGGCCCCACATCGGTATGACCGGGAATGTCGACCACGGTGATGACATCGACGACGCCGGGGGCACGACGCACGGCGTCGAGCTCGAGTCGGGTCAGGCGGCCATGCGCCACCCGACTCAAGCCGACCGCGACGTGCAGAGCATTCGCGGGCGCCGGCTGGTCATCGAGATAACGTGCCCGGCCGGTGACATGCAGGGTCGCGCTGTCATGGGGCGGCGCGTGCCGGGTGTCGGCCCGCGTCGCGGAGCGGTCGGAGGCTCGCGGGGCGGCCGCTGGATGTGAGAGATCAGTGAGCGTACGCATCGAGGCAGACCTCCTGGGCAGCGTCGTGGTCGATCGTCAGGCGCAGGCGCTCGAGCAGATTGGCCGCCGCGAGCTGGCGGTAGGCGGCGGAGCCCCGCACGTCATCGAGGGGCTGAAAGTCACGTGCGAGTGCCTGGCGTGCCGCATCAAAAGCAGTGATATCGGGCGGTTGCCCCTCCAGGGCCGCTTCGGTGGCCTGGGCACGTCGGGGTGTGGCATCCATGCCGCCGAAGGCCAGATGAACGTCGTGTAGACAGCCGTTCTCCTGGCGCCAGGCGAAGGCGCCGAGCACCGCCGAAATATCGTCCTCGCGGCGCTTGGAAAGTTTCCAGACTTCCAGGTGCCGGTTTCCGGTGGGCCGAGGCAGGAAAATCGCGCGGATGAATTCGCCAGGCTCTAGGGCGGTGCGCTTGTAGTCGAGAAAGAAGTCGTCCAGGGGCAGTTGACGAGCGCCGTTGGGGCCTTCCAGCGCCAAGTGGGCATCGAGCGCGAGCAATATCGGTGGCGTGTCGCCGATGGGCGAGGCATTGGCGATATTGCCGCCCAGCGTGCCGCGATTGCGGATCTGCGCGGAGCCCAGGCGCCGTAATAGCCGAGCGAACGCAGGATAATGCTCATCGAGTAACGGTTCGAGGCGCGTGTAGGTGACGCTAGCGCCGATCCACCAGCCGTCGGGTGTCGCGTCGATCGTCTGCAATTCGGTGACGCGGCTGACGTCGATCAGATGCTCGAAGGCTTGGAGTCGTTGCGTGGCCTCGAGCCATAGATCGGTGGCGCCGGCCACCAGGCGCGCCGTCGGATATTGCCGTCGTAGCGCATGCAGGGCCGTCAGGGTGATCGGCATGGCATAGCCGGTGGCATCGAGCAGGCTCCCCAAGGCGGCGACGTCGTCGGCGAGCCCGGGGGAATCCCCCCAGGGCGGGCGTACGTCGGGCTGAGCGGCCATGCGGCGTGCGGCCTTCTGGATGGGCCGGTAACCCGTACAACGACAGAGGTTACCGCCCAGGGTTGCTTCGAGGCATGCATCGTCCAGCGCGACCGGCGCCTGACGCTGGCGCTCGTGAAGCGTGAACAGCGACATGACGATACCGGGGGTGCAGAAGCCGCACTGACTGGCATGGCATTCGACCATGGCAGCCTGGACGGGATGCAAGGCGTCGCCGCGCGCGAGCCCCTCGACGGTGACGAGGTGGCGCCCTTGTAGCTGATGGGCCGGGGTGATGCAGGCATTGATACTGTGATAGTGCAGGCGACCGTCCCGATCGGGTTCGCCGATGGCGACGGTGCATGCGCCGCAGTCGCCCGAGGCGCAGCCTTCCTTGGTGCCGGTTCGCTGCAACTCAGCGCGCAGGAGTTCCAGAACGCTGGTGTCTGGCGCCAGCGAGGCGCAGCGTTGCGCTTCGCCATTGAGGTAAAACTCGATCATCGGAGTGTCCGTCGGGTTGTCATTGTGATCCGAGGTGCGCACGCACGTATCGACATGACCATTTGGTCAACTCCGTTAAGCCTTAATCAAAATGTCGCTCATGACAAGTCCCGCGTGCGCTTGTTCATCGGCCACCGTTACGCGCATGATCGGTCGTCATGAAACCAGGCAGTGGGACGTTGCAGTGCGTTGCACCGATGACACCCGCTGGGGCAGACTTTCGTATTGGCAGACGAAGAGAGCGGTCATGACATCGATGAACTCACCCGAGTTGGGAACGCGGGCGCGCAATGAAAACGTGATTCTCGAGGCGGCCGAGCACGTGTTCGCGTGTCATGGTTATCGGGGTGCGAGCGTGCAGGCCATTGCCGAAGCGGCTGGGCTGCCCAAGTCCAACGTGCTGTATTATGTGGGGAGTAAACGCAAGCTGTACGTGGCCTTGCTCGAGCGTATGATGTCTCGTTGGAACGCCATGCTGGACGATATCAGCGAAGACGATGATCCGGGCGAGGTGCTCGAAGGCTTCATTCGTAGCAAGATGCGGCTCACGCAACGGCATCCCCAAGGTTCTCGCTTGTTCGCCGCCGAGGTGCTTCAGGGCGCCCCTTTCTTGCAGGAATATTTGCACGGTGAGTTGCGCGAATGGGTGCGCGCGCGGGCGCGTGTCTTCGAGCACTGGGCCGATAAGGGGTTGATGGACCCTGTCGATCCGGTATGGCTGATATTCTTGATCTGGTCGGCCACCCAGCACTATGCGGATTTCGAAGCCCAGATACTGGGCATTACCGACAAGACAGCGCTTGGGGAAAGCGAGTACCGTTCGGTCACCGAATTTCTGTGCCATGTCATTCTCAAGGGGTGTGGCGTTCGATCCGCAGCGCGTGTCGGTCCCTCGCGTGACCGCCAGGCTATCCAAAGTAAGGAGACAATATGAAATTGTGGGGCATCTTGCTCCTGGTCAGCGGCGGCTTGATCGACGATTCATCGTCGTTGCCCGCGGAGCCACCAGATACGCCAGGGGCGATCACGGCACAGATCGCACGTGATCATCTGGAGTGGGCGTCAGCCACGGATGCGGAAATCTATCTCGCGCAGGCGAATGTCAGGAAGTTGCTCAAGTACCCCGCCACGGCCGTGTTTCGCGATATTCGTGCCGTAGCGCCGCGAGTCGGTGGGCCCGCCAACCGGGTCGTTTGTGGTCAGGTCAATGTGCGCTGTGAGCGTGGCGATTACACTGGGTATCGTCTGTTCGTGACCCGTCAGGACGCGCAGGCAGCGATCATGTCGTCGAGCCTGCACCGTAGTGGCTTTGATCCGCATGCCGTGGCCGCGGCGCTGATCGAGTGGCAGCAGATGGCGTAAGCGCTGGGATACATGGGGCTGTGTGCGGGGTATGGCGTTCAGCCCTATGTAGCTCAATGCTGTTGTTTGGAGATGGCCTTGAAAGAACTCCCCGGAGCACTATTCGGCATCATGGTCGGGTTGGTTACGTGGCTGGTGGTGGGCAGCGTGATGGCAGGCGTCGTCACGGGGATTGCCGCAGGTATCGGGTGGGATTTATGGCGGCATCGTTAGAAGAGGGGCTTGTTCGGTGTCGGATCAAGACGGCTTGGTGAATATGGCCAAGCCGTTTCGGGGAATCATTCCACGCTGGGGTCGTCGTCCGCTTCGCCTGACTTGAGCTCTTTGTCGGACGCTTTCATTCGCTGACGCTCGGCTTCGGCATGTTCCATGCTCTGGTAAAGCCCCAGACTCACCCCTGTATCGCTGTCGTAGACTTCATAGCGGACGTCGTTCTCGTCGGGGCCGGCGATTTTCCGTATCTCAATGGCGTCATGCAGCATGATAATCAATCTCGCTGAGGTTGGGGGTCGTGGCGTTGTGACTCGTCAAGGCGACGAGGGTTCCACTGCCATGGCCACACGCTGAGCGCAGCCTGGCATCTATTACCCCGAGCGTAACATACCAACGAAAAACCGCCGCTATGGTTGACCCATAAGCGGCGGTTTTTTCTGACAATCCTGGTCGGAGCGACTGGATTCGAACCAGCGACCTCTGCAACCCCATTGCAGCGCGCTACCAAGCTGCGCCACGCTCCGTCTAGTGTGTTCCAAGGCCAACGGCCGTGGGCCCTGCCCGAGAACGATGCGTATACTACCTTGGGTTCTTGTAAATGAAAACCCTCGTTAGCGCTTTTTTTTCAAGTGCTTGCCGCATGATTGAATCCTGTGCCGCACAATCTTCCTTGATGGCGCTATAGGCGTTAGACGAAAGATGTAAAATAGTGGTGTTCCTTGGGGAGAAGACGACAATGCCGCTTAT
Source organism: Chromohalobacter marismortui (assembly GCF_004364315.1). GTDB lineage: Bacteria > Pseudomonadota > Gammaproteobacteria > Pseudomonadales > Halomonadaceae > Chromohalobacter > Chromohalobacter marismortui. The sequence goes on from NZ_SOBR01000001.1 coordinate 718,409, forward strand.
TTTGGGTATGAGCATATTGCTGGGCTGCCAATTCCTGGGCGAACTCTTGGTTCATGCCCTGAGCCTGCCCGTTCCCGGTCCTGTAGTGGGGATGGTCGTGCTTTTGGTGGGGTTGATGCTCAATGGGCGCGTGCCGTCCGGTTTGCGTGCAAGCGGAGAAGGGCTGCTGCGCTATCTGACGTTGCTGTTCGTTCCCGCAGGCGTTGGCATTATGGTGCACTTCGGCCTTATCAAAACCGATTTCTGGCCGATCGTGATCACGCTAGTGGTGTCCACGACACTGACGCTTGCCGTTACCGCGAAAGTGATGGAGTGGCTTACCCGGTCGACTCCGCAGGATCCGCGTGACGCGCTGCGAGAGGATCGGTCATGAGCGTGCCGGCACTCGATCAGCTGTGGGTATATCTCTCGGCGAGCCCTTTGTTGTCCCTGTTGGCAACCCTACTGGCGTTCATGGCAGCGACCTATCTGAACCGTTGCCTGGGCGGTACGCCCTTCTTGCATCCGGTGATCATCGCCATCGTGTTGCTCATCGCTTTTCTGAAACTCACCCATACCGATTACGCTACGTACTTCGATGGTGCTCAATTCATCCACTTTCTGCTCGGTCCCGCGACAGTCGCCTTGGCGATTCCCCTCTATGACTATAGAGAACGGGTCAGGCGCATGTTGTTGCCGATCATGCTGGGGTGCGTCGCAGGTATCGTGACAGCGGTGATTTCTACCGTAAGCGTCGCCATGCTCATGGGGGCCAGCCGAGAGACCGTGCTCACGTTGGCTCCTAGATCGGTGACATCGCCCATTGCGATGGGGATTGCCGAGAAACTGGGCGGGATCCCGTCGCTGGCGGCGGGGTTGGTGCTGTTGACGGGGTCTCTGGGGTGCGCGCTGGGCCCGCTCATCTTTCGCCTGATCAAGGTGCGCGACCCCAGCGTACAAGGCTTTACCATGGGGTTGGCGGCGCATGGATTCGGAACGGCGCATTCGTTTTCTTCGATTGGGGCCGTTGCGGGGGCCTTTGCGGGATTGGCGATGGGACTGACGGGGTTGCTGACTGCCTTCATTCTTCCTCCTCTCGTGCATGTGTTTGGTCTTTAATGGTTCTTATACCGTTGTCTCCATTTCACCGATCATGCATCAGGGAAAAAACCTTTATCCTTCGAGTCAGGCATGGCTTGTTGTGGTGCGACAAGCTCGGTAACGTCTGCGCACGTTGTCGATTGACTAAATGAACGCGTCTGAGGTGCGACCATGTCCGTAGAGATGGGCTGGAGTTTAGTGGCGTTGGCGGTACTGGTCGTCGCTGGTTTGATCGGGTACGCGTGGCGCTTGTGGCGAGAAGTACAGCGCCGTGAGGCGGCACGCGAAGAAGAACTTGCGCGGGCTCACCGTAATTGTCTCGAGAGTCTTGAGGCGATCGCGACGGCCATGCTGGGAGACCAGGTCGATCTGGTGGAAGGGGCGCTCCGCTGCAAGGTGATGCTTGATATCATCGATCCCGCGCTACTCGATAGGGAAGGTTTCAAGGTTTTTGACGAGATTCATCGGCGCACGGCACATCTGCACACGCACTCCTCGCGCCAGGACTTGTCGGCCAAACAGCGCTTCGCCGAGGATCGCGAGCGCATTGCGTTGCAGGAAGAGCGTTATACGGCGCTCCACGAGGCGGCACGTCAGGTATTGACCTTCAAACGTGAGTGGCCCCACGGCTAGGCAGAGCATGTCGCAGGAGAACGCAATGAATGAGGCATTTTTGTCGCTGACCCCGGCCGAAATTCGCCATCGACTGCATGCCTCGCCGGAGCTGTCGGGGCAGGAAAGCGAAACGGCTCGCCGGGTGGCGGACTGGCTCGAGCAGGCGGGGGCAACACGTATCGTCACCGGCCTGGGAGGCCATGGTGTGGCCGGGGTTTTCGCGGGCGCCTTGCCGGGACCACGCGTCATGTTCCGTGCCGAACTCGATGGCTTGCCCATCGACGAGACCGCAGAAATTGCCTGGAAATCGACCTGTGAGCATGTGGCGCACAGTTGCGGCCATGACGGGCACATGGCGGTATTGCTCGGATTGGCGCAGCGCCTGGCGAAGCAGCCGCCGACGCATGGTGAAACGGTGCTGCTGTTTCAGCCTTCCGAGGAAACCGGCCGTGGCGCCCGCGAGGTGGTGGAATCATCGCGTTTCGAGGAAATCACCCCCGATCATGTGTATGCGCTGCACAATCTGCCCGGCGCGCCGCTGGGTGAGGTGTCGGTGAGGGAGGGCGCCATGACCTGTGCCTCGCGGGGGCTGATCATTCGGCTCAACGGATTGTGCGCGCATGCCGCCCATCCCGAGCAGGGACGCAATCCGGCTTTGGCAATGTGCCGGATCTTGCAGGGGTTGAAGCGTCTGCCTCAGCAGTTACCGGATGATCAGGGATTGGTGATGGTCACCCTGATCCATGCGCGTTTGGGCGAGGTGGCGTTCGGCACTTCTCCAGGACAGGCCGAGGTGATGGCCACGTTGCGCACCGAAAACGATGCGATGATGCGTGCCTTGGCGGAAGCGGCCGTATCGTTGGCGCGCGCCGAAGCCGACGAGGACGACCTGGGCATCGAGATCGATTGGCGGGATGTCTTTCAGGCGACCCAAAATCACCCGCACGCTGTCGACGCGATTCGCGAAGAGGCGAAAGCCTTGTCATTACCGCTGTGTGAATTGACCGCAGCGCATCGCTGGTCGGAAGATTTCGGATGGCTTGCTGCGCAAGGCAAGGGCGCCTTGCTCACGCTAGGGGGCGGCGAGCGATGTCACCCCTTGCATCACCCCGGTTATGATTTTCCGGATGCTCTGCTGGGACCGGGCATTGAATTGTTCGAACGTCTGATCAGGCGCCATCAAGGCGATGGGCGCTAGCTGTACAAAATCGGGCCCCGAGCATTCTTTTATTTGGGTTTGCATCAATGCCGATAATGCATAATGATGAAGGGGCATTCATTAGTAGAAGCATAGGTGGGTGGGTGAAGCACTGGCTGTACGGACGTCTTTGTGCTTTCTTTTTTGATGAGAGAAGGGCGAAAACCCCTTCCTCCCACCGGGAACCGCTTCTATACTCGGACCCCGCTGGGTAACGTCCCGTTACGACTAGCGCTGTGTTAAGAAGGAGTCTTACATATGAAAAAATCTACGACTGGCTTGCTGCTCGGTTCTGCGTTGGCTGTCGGCCTTTCCGGCTGTGCCACTTCGGGCTCTCAATCCATGTCTCATTCCGATGACCAAGCATGGTACAACTCACCTTTCGTGTGTGGCTTGGCCGGTGGTTTGATCGGCGGTGGCATTGGGTACGCGTCGAGCAGTGACTCGGACGAAGATACCGGCGCTGCACTCGGTGGCGTTGGCGGCGCGACCGCAGGTGCCATGCTTTGCGCCGATTATTCCGACAAGGTAGTGGACAGCGATGGCGATGGCGTTCCCGACGATCGCGATCAGTGCCCGAATACACCGGCTGGCGTGGCGGTCGATGCGCAAGGCTGCCCGCTTGACAGCGACGGTGATGGCATTCCTGACTATAAAGACCAGTGCCCGGGAACACCGGCAGGGGTCGAAGTCAACGCTCAGGGTTGCCCGCTTGACAGCGACGGTGATGGCGTTCCGAACTATCAGGATCAGTGCCCCGATACTCCGGCCGGTGCCGACGTCAACGCGCTGGGTTGCGTGGCGGATCTGGTGCTCGAGAACGTGCACTTCGAGTTCGACTCAGCCAAGCTGACCAGTGGTGCCGAAGACGTCTTGATGGATGTCGCCGAGAAGCTGGAGGCTAATGAAGGCGTCGATGTTCGCTTGGAAGGCTATACCGATTCCATCGGTAGTGCGGCCTATAACAAGGAGCTTTCACAGCGGCGTGCAGATTCCGTCCGGGACTTCCTGGTCGCTCATGGTGTGGAGCGCAGCAATATCACGACCTACGGATATGGTGAGCAGAACCCGATTGCCACCAACGAGACGCCTGAAGGTCGTGCCATGAATCGCCGTGTCGAGCTGGGCGAGCAAGAGTAACGACCGCTCTTCATGATTGAAGAAAGCAGAAATGGGGGCGCCTTCGGGCGCCCCTTTTGTTTGTGCGTTAGCTGCTGGCGACTGGACGTGATTTCGCAGGCTTGCTAGTGTTCGCGACTTACCATTGCATACGCCTGTCGTGCCTTTAGACAAGCGCTGTGCGGTCTCAGGCGTATGATACGCAAGGGGAAGTGGCCGATAGCAGCCCCGTCGTTTTTCATCTTCATCGTTTCATGTGGTCCCTGGTATGGGCCACCACTGAATATAAGGGACCTTGCATGCCCATCGTGACCCTGCCGGATGGCAGTCAGAAAACATTCGAGTCACCCGTAACCGTCATGCAGCTCGCCGAATCCATCGGCACGGGCCTTGCCAAGGCGTGCGTGGCGGGAAAGATAGATGGCGTTGCCGTCGATGCAGCCGACCTGATTGAGCGTGATGCCGAGGTCAGCATTCTGACGGCACGCGATCATGACGGCTTGGAGATCATTCGTCATTCATGCGCCCACCTCCTGGGGCATGCCGTCAAGCAGCTGTATCCCGATGCCAAGATGGCGATCGGGCCGGTGGTGGACGATGGCTTCTATTACGATATCGATTTCGGCCAGTCGGTGTCACCGGATGATCTCGAGACGCTCGAGAAGCGTATGAGGGTGCTGATCGAGCGTGAGTATGACGTCGTGCGTGAATACGTCACCAAAGAGCAAGCCATGGCGACCTTCGTCGCGCGTGATGAGCCTTATAAGCAGGAGATCGTCGAGGGAATTGCCGACGGCGATAGCGTGCGTCTCTACCATCACGAAGAATACATCGACATGTGCCGTGGTCCTCATGTGCCGAACACTCGTCACTTGAAGGCATTCAAACTGACCAAGTTGGCGGGCGCCTACTGGCGGGGGGATGCCTCCAAGCCGATGCTGACACGCATTTATGGCACGGCGTGGCCGGATAAGAAGGCTCTGAAGACCTACCTTCAGCGGCTGGAAGAAGCCGAGAAGCGCGATCATCGCAAGCTGGCCCGCAAGCTCGATTTCTTTCACATGCAGGAAGAAGCGCCGGGCATGGTATTCTGGCATCCGCGTGGCTGGACGCTGTGGCAGACCGTCGAGCAATACATGCGCGGTGTGTACAAGGACAGCGGCTATCAGGAAATTCGCTGCCCACAGATCATGGACGTCTCGTTGTGGCAGAAGTCCGGCCATTGGGACAATTACGCCGACAACATGTTCTTCACCGAATCGGAAAAGCGTGAGTACGCGCTCAAGCCGATGAATTGCCCCGGGCATGTGCAAGTCTTCAATTCCGGTCTGCGCAGCTATCGTGAGCTACCGGTGCGCTATGGCGAATTCGGTGGTTGCCATCGCAATGAGCCTTCGGGTGCTCTGCATGGCATCATGCGTGTCCGTGCCTTTACTCAGGATGACGGCCATGTCTTTTGCACCGAGGAGCAGGTCGAAGCCGAAGTGACCGCGTTCCATCGTCAGGCGTTGGCAGTGTATGGCGACTTCGGCTTCGATGATATCGCCGTCAAGATTGCCTTGCGCCCCGAGAAGCGCCTGGGGAGCGACGAGAATTGGGACCGCGCCGAAGAAGCGTTGCGAAACGCACTGAGCCGCTGTGACGTGGAATGGGAAGAGCTGCCGGGCGAAGGCGCCTTCTACGGGCCCAAGATCGAATATCACATGCGTGATTGCCTGGGGCGCGAGTGGCAGGTGGGGACCATGCAAGTGGACTTCATGATGCCGACCCGGCTGGGAGCGCAGTACGTGGCCGAAGACGGGTCGCGGCAGGCCCCCGTCATGCTGCACCGGGCCATCGTGGGCTCCATGGAACGCTTCATCGGCATTCTCATCGAACACTACGCGGGAGCCATGCCGCTGTGGCTAGCGCCGCTACAAATAGTGGTGTTGAATATCACGGATGCACAGCGCGATCATGCCGAAGCGGTATCGCTGCGTTTGCAGAAACTCGGTCTGCGTGTCAAGACGGACTTGAGGAATGAGAAGATCGGCTTTAAAATTCGCGAACATACGTTGCAGAAGGTCCCCTATCTCCTTGTGGTTGGAGATAAGGAAGTCGAAGCCGACTCGGTAGCCGTTCGGACACGCGGCGGCGAAGACCTGGGCAGTGTGACGGTGGACGCTTTCATCGATAAGGTGCAGGCCGAGCGGTAATAGCGACATCTTCCAAGGCAAAAGTGGAGACGGAACCATCAAGAGAAGCAACCCAAGAGGGCGCCCACAGGAAAAGCGCCCACCAATGAACGAGCGAATTACCGAAGATCAGGTTCGCCTGATCGCCAGCGACGGTGAACAGCTTGGTATCGTGCCGACCAGCGATGCCCTGGAGCGTGCCGAAGCTGAGGGTATGGACCTCGTGCAGATCTCAAATGCCGATCCGATCGTTTGCAAGATCATGGATTACGGCAAATTCCTCTTCGAGCAGAAAAAGCAGAAAGCCGCTCAGAAGAAGAAGACCAAGCAGATCCAGGTCAAGGAAGTTAAATTCCGGCCGGGTACTGACGAGGGCGATTATCAGGTCAAGTTGAAAAACCTGACTCGTTTCCTCGAAGCGGGCGACAAGGGTAAGGTCACGCTGCGTTTTCGCGGTCGTGAGATGGCGCACCAGGACATCGGCCGCAAGCTGATGGAACGGATCGCGTCTGACCTCGAAGACATGGCATCCGTCGAGTCCTTCCCCAAGATGGAAGGTCGTCAGATGATCATGATCTTGGCGCCCAAAAAGAAGTGATCCGTTGGCGGTTTAACGGGCAGTTGGTTTTGCCGGCTGCCGGCCCCGGGTTTTCTGAAGAAACCGAGTGGAGTTTTCCCTCATGCCTAAAATCAAGAGTAACAGTGGCGCTGCGAAGCGCTTCAAGAAGACTGCGCATGGCTTCAAGCACAAGCAGTCCTTCCGCAGTCACATCCTGACCAAGAAGTCGCCCAAGCGTAAGCGTCAGCTGCGCGGCATGAAGCAGATTCATGATGCCGATAAGCAGTTGGTCAAGCGCATGCTACCGAACCTCTAAGTACTTGTAGGTAAAAGTACGGGTTCTCGATTTCAAACGTCAGGAGTAAGTCATGACTCGTGTCAAGCGTGGTGTCGTCGCTCGTCGTCGTCACAAGAAGATTCTGAAGCAGGCCAAAGGCTATTATGGCGCGCGTTCTCGCGTATTTCGCGTTGCCAAACAGGCGGTCATCAAGGCAGGTCAGTACGCCTATCGTGACCGTCGTCAGCGCAAGCGTCAGTTTCGTGCACTATGGATTGCACGTATCAATGCGGCGTCTCGTGCCAACGGTCTGTCCTATAGCCGCTTCATCGCCGGCCTGAAGAAGTCCGGCATCGAGATCGACCGCAAGGTACTGGCCGATCTCGCCGTCCATGAGAAGGCTGCCTTTGCCGCGATCGTCGACAAGGCCAAGGCTGCTCAGTAATGGGCGGGTGAGACGTTCTTTCATGAGCGTCTCATCATGCGCATGAAGCCGCAGGGGGAGAGCAGCCGCTCTTCCCCTGTTTTTTTGTCTGGGCCATCGTTTTATATGCGGTGGCTTATCATGGGCACTTAGCATCGGAGCTAGACGGATGGACCATCTCCCACAACTGGTCGCCGAGGCTCGCGCCGCCATCGAGGGCGCGCAGGATGTCCAGGCGCTCGACGAGGTTCGAGTACGCTTTCTGGGCAAGAAGGGTGAAATTACCGCGCTTCTCAAAAGCCTTGGCCGGCTCCCCCCTGACGAGCGCCCAACAGCGGGTGAGCGGATCAACGAGGCCAAGCAGGTATTGGCGGACGAACTCGAAACGCGGAAGCAGACGCTGCAACATGCTGAGCTCGAAGCGCGTCTGGCGCGGGAACGCATCGATGTGACCTTGCCTGGTCGTGGCGAGCCGACGGGCGGTTTGCATCCTGTGACGCGCACGCTCGAGCGTATTGAGTCGCTGTTTGCGCATATCGGGTTCGATGTGGCCGTGGGGCCCGAAATCGAGGACGATTATCATAACTTCGAAGCACTCAACATTCCTGCGCAGCATCCGGCGCGCGGGATGGCCGATACCTTCTATTTCGATGCTTCGCGGTTGTTGCGTACGCATACCTCGCCGGTTCAGGTGCGGACCATGAAGGAACAGGCGCCACCGATCCGTATCGTCTGCCCGGGGCGCGTTTATCGTAGCGACTCGGATCTCACGCATACGCCGATGTTCCATCAGGTGGAAGGTCTGCTGGTCGATGAAGACGTCAGTTTCGCCGACCTCAAGGGCACCATCGAAGACTTTCTCAAGGCATTCTTCGAGCGTGAAACGTTGGCCGTTCGCTTTCGGCCGTCCTATTTTCCGTTTACCGAGCCCTCCGCCGAAGTCGACATCCAATGCGTGATGTGTGGTGGCGAAGGCTGCCGTGTCTGCTCCCATAGCGGCTGGTTGGAAGTCATGGGGTGTGGCATGGTTCACCCCGAAGTTTTCCGTCATTCGGGTATCGACACCGAGCGTTATACGGGGTTTGCCTTCGGCATGGGCGCCGAGCGCTTGACCATGCTGCGTTACGGTGTCAACGACCTGCGGCTGTTTTTCGAGAACGACTTGCGCTTCTTGCGCCAGTTCGGCTGATCAGCGACTAGGACACAGGAAGAAACATGAGATTTTCCGAAACATGGTTGCGCGATTGGGTGTCGCCCGATCTCACGACGCAGGCGCTGGCTGACCAGATCACGATGGCGGGGCTGGAAGTCGATGCTATCGAGGCCGTAGCGGGCGACTTCGAAGGTGTCGTCGTCGCCGAGGTGGTGGCCAAGGAGCCTCATCCGAGTGCCGACAAGCTGAACGTCTGCCAGGTGCATGACGGCAGTGATGAGCCGGTTCAAGTGGTGTGTGGCGCGCCCAATGTTGCGGTTGGACAGAAAGTGCCGTTCGCTCGGGTGAACGCAACGCTTCCTGGCGATTTCAAGATCAAGAAAGCCAAGCTCCGCGGCGTGGAATCACGCGGCATGATTTGCTCGGCTTCTGAACTCGAACTGGAAGAAGGTACCTCGGCAGGCATTTGGGTGTTGTCCAATGAGGCGCCCATTGGCGTGTCTCTGCGCGACTGGTTGGCGCTGGATGATCATGCCATCGAAGTGGACTTGACCCCCAATCGTGGCGATTGCCTGAGTCTCAAGGGGATGGCGCGTGAGGTTGGCGTGCTGAGCCGTCTGCCAGTGACGACGCCGAACAGCGATGTCGTCACGGCGACCCATCAAGCGACGTTTCCGGTACGCGTCGACTCACCGGCGCAATGCCCGCGTTACGCGGGACGTGTCATTCGGGGCGTCGACGTCTCGGCGGTTACACCGTTATGGATGACCGAGCGCCTGCGGCGTAGCGGGGTGCGTGCCATCGACCCGATCGTCGACGTCACCAATTACGTCATGCTCGAACTCGGGCAGCCAATGCATGCCTTCGACCTGGCGCGTTTGCATGACAGCATCGTGGTGCGCGAGGCGCAAGATGGCGAACGCTTGACGCTGCTCGACGGTCAGGAAATTGCCCTGCGCGAAGGCACTCTGGTGATCGCCGACGCCAAGCAACCGTTGGCGATTGCCGGTGTCATGGGCGGTGAATCCTCCGGCGTCAATGCCTCGACACGCGATATCTTTCTGGAGTCGGCGTTTTTCTCTCCCCTGGCGGTGGCGGGGCAGGCACGTTCCTATGGCCTGCATACCGATGCATCGCATCGTTTTGAGCGCGGCGTCGACCCACAATTAGCGCAAGTCGCCATCGAGCGTGCCACGCAGTTGCTGCTGGATATCGTCGGCGGCGAGCCGGGCCCCGTGACCGACGTCACGAGCCCCGATTATTTACCGTTGGGTCATGCGGTGATCCTGCGTCGCAAGCGTCTCGATCAATGCCTGGCCCTGGTCATGACCGATGACGATGTCGTGGATATTTTGTCGCGTCTGGGCATGCGTGTCAGCGCCATCGATGCCGGTTGGCGGGTGACGGTACCCAGCTGGCGTTTCGATATCTCGCTGGAGGAAGATCTCATCGAGGAATTGGCGCGTATCCATGGTTATGATCAGGTCCCCGTGCGACGTCCTTCCGCGCGTCTGAAACTCAGCGCCTCCAATGAAGCGCGTCAGCCGTTGGCGCGTTTGCGCCGACATTTGGTGGCACGCGGTTATCAAGAAGCGATCACCTATAGCTTCGTCGCGCCCGAACTGCAGGAAATGCTGATCCCCGGTGCGTCGGCTCCGTATCTGGCCAACCCCATTTCGGCCGATATGTCGGTCATGCGGGCGAGCCTGTTGCCTGGATTGGTCAAGGCGTTGAGTCACAATCTCAACCGCCAGCAATCGCGTATCCGCTTGTTCGAAACGGGACTCGTGTTTCGTGGCGAGCTGGATGAACTCGAACAGGTGGCGATGCTGGGGGGAATCGTATGTGGCCCGAGGCAGCCGGAAGGGTGGTCGTCTTCTCGTGAGGGCGTCGACTTCTTCGACCTCAAAGGAGACCTGGAAAGCTTGATGGCGTTGACCCAGCAGCCTGACGCATGGCGTTTCGAGGTTGGCGAGCATCCGGGGCTTCATCCCGGGCAGACGGCTCGCATCCTGTGCCACGGGCGTCATGTGGGCTGGGTCGGGGCCTTGCACCCCGGCGTGCGTGCCGGTTTGGGCATCAAGACGAATGCCGTTGTCTTCGAGCTCGAGTTGGAAGCACTGACCCAAGGCACACTGCCGTCTTTCAAACCGCTGTCGCGGCATCCGGACGTGCGTCGCGATCTTGCCCTGGTCGTGAGTGACGATGTGCCGGTCATGGCGCTGATGGACGTCATTCGTGAGCAGGCTGGGGAATGGCTGGTCGACATGCGGCTTTTCGACGTCTACCAAGGTGAAGGAATCGAAAAAGGCCACAAGAGTCTTGCCTTGGGCTTGACCTGGCAGCATCCTTCGCGCACGCTGAATGACGATGAAATCAATCAGTTAGTCGATGCCATCGTCAGCGAAGCGAAAACGCGCTTCGCGGCGGTCTTGAGGAGTTAATCCCATCAGCCGTTACGAGGATGAAAGCATGGGGGCGCTGACCAAGGCGGATTTGGCCGAACATCTGCATGCCGAGCTGGGTTTTTCCAAGCGCGAAGCAAAGTCGATGGTCGAAGCCTTTTTCGAAGAAATTCGCAGCTGCCTACGCGAAAACGAGCAGGTCAAACTGTCCGGGTTCGGGAACTTCGATTTGCGCGACAAGCGTGAACGTCCGGGACGTAATCCCAAGACCGGCGAAGAAATACCTATTTCGGCGCGTCGTGTGGTGACTTTTCGTCCCGGACAGAAGCTCAAGGCGCGGGTCGAGGATTTCGACGACACGGACGTCATTCACTGACGCTGCAGCGTTTTGCTCATGCACCGACACAGTCTCGGGTCATCTCGCGTCCTGGCGAGTGCCCGGGATTGTGCCGTTCATCTTCATTTCAAACGCTAACGACGTGCCATGCATGTGCTAACATGGCGCGCACATTTACAGTGAAATCGACGACTGAACTGCATGCCAAGCATCAAAATTTTCGTAGGCACCATGTACGGTGGCGCCCTCGACGTTGCCGAACAAGTGGCGCCGCTTTTCGAGCAAGTCGGCTACGACGTGACGATCGTAGAGCAACCGACCCTGAACGACCTCGATCCCTTGCCTGATCTCGCCTTGTTCTGTGTCTCCACGACCGGTAGCGGTGACTTCCCCGGCAATTTCGTGCCCTTCGCTCGCGATCTGCGTGAATCGCCACCTGCGCTGAATCAGTGTCGCTATGGGCTGATCGCGCTGGGCGATAGCTCCTATGGCGAGACGTTCTGCGGTGCGGGGCGTGCGCTGGATGCCTTGTTGGAGGATTTGGGCGCCCAGCGTTTGGGCGAGCGCTTGGAAGTCGATGCCATGGAGACGTTCATGGCCGATGATGCCGCCATCCCCTGGGTCGAGTCATGGATCGACGAGCAAGACTTGCAGGTTACGTGATGAGCGACACGGCGGCGTCACCTTCTGCTGCACGCTTGAGCGTCATGATCGGGCTTTTGCTCGTGACGTTGTGCTCATGGCCACGCTATCAACTGGGGGGCTATGACACTCACAGTGGTTTGCTGGCCATGGTGGCGGCGGGCTTGGCTGTCGTCATCATCGCCTACTGGCGACGCATGACGAAAAAGCAGCGTGAGCTGTTACCTGCACGGCTCAAGTGGTTAGTCGTCGCGTTCGTGGCTGGGGGATTGATCATGGCCCTATGGCATTATGGCCTGGCAAGCGCCCGGACTGAGTGGGCAACCGTGCTGTCGCATGGTGCTACAGCGGGCTTGCTGCTTCATGCGATCTCGACAGGCTGGCGCGCTCGGCGGTGAGTCTTCTCTGCACGGCGTGCTGAATCTTGAGCCGAACCTGGTTTGAACGCAAAACCCCCGATCTACAGGATCGGGGGTTTTCGTCTCGAGAGTATGCTCCATCCCTTGTCAGGATTTTTCGCGAATCATCTCTTCGCGCGCCAGGCGCGCCTGTTCCTCGGGATAGGTGGGAAAGTCCACATAGCCGCGCGCATCGCCTCCATAAAATGTGCTGGGGTCGAAATCCGCCAGGGGCCAGCCGTTTTGCATCCGCTCGACCAGATCTGGGTTCGATGTGAAATAACGACCAAACACCGGGAGGTCGATGGTGCCCTCATTCACCAGTTTTTCGGCTTCCGCCTGATCGAGGTTGCCGGCAAGCAGCAGGTTGCCCTGATAGACATCACGGAACTGGCGCAGGTAGTCGCGCGGCATCGGTGGCATGCCTTGTCCACCCTGGTCATGCAAGTGCACGTAGGCGAGGCCACGCTTGTTGAACTCACGTGCCAGATGGAGATAGGTTTCGCCGTTGTCTTCGTATTCCGGCATGTCGAACAGCGTGCCGAACGGTGACAGGCGCACCCCGACGCGCCGTGCGCCAATCATCTTGCTGACTTCATCGACGACCTCGAGCAATAGGCGGCAGCGGTTTTCGCGCGACCCGCCGTATTCGTCGTTACGGTCGTTGACGCCGGGGTTGAGGAATTGCTCGAAGAGGTAGCCGTTGGCACCGTGAATTTCGACGCCATCGAAGCCGACTTCGCGGGAATTGACCGCGGCCTGCACGAAGTCACGTACGATATCGTGTACTTCATGGGTATCGAGACGGCGCGGCTGGCTGGCCTTGAGCATGTCCGGCTGGTCATCCTCGTTATAGCCGAAAGCCATGCCGCCCTGTTGGTCACTGGGGCCAACTGGGGAGGCGCCAGCTACTTGCACGGTCGTGTGGGATACGCGGCCCACGTGCCAGATCTGAGCGAAGAAGATCCCGCCACGTTCGTGCACGGCCCGCGTGGCCTTGGCCCACCCAGCCAACTGATCGGGGCCAAAAATGCCTGGATTGAAGAGATACCCTTGGCCTTGCCGAGAAATGGGCGTGCCTTCGGAGATGATCAGGCCGGCGCTGGCCCGCTGACGATAATAGAGGGCACCCATCTCGGTGGGGATGTCCTCGGGCGCACGTGAGCGCGTCATGGGCGCCATCACGATGCGATTGTTCAAACGCGTGCCATTGAGATCGAAAGGTTCGAAAAGTGAAGCCATGCGGCGCTCTCCTTGCAGGCAGGCGGTAAATAAAAGAAAACGCGGGCCACCGCTGGGGCCCGCGAACACCGAATAGTCTAGAACTCTGTTAGCATTTTAACAATTGCGTGAATCGATCAACCTCATAAGCGACATATATAGAGACTGACGCTATCGTTGCCATGCGGCGTCGTTGGTGTCGGACTCAGCCCAGCGTATAACAGGGGACGTATTCACTGCCGGGGAGTTTCATGCGCTCCTGGGCCACGAACGACGTCAAAAGTGCATCGAGGCGTGACATCAAGTCCGGTTCGGCATGCAAACGAAAGGGGCCGTGCTCTTCGATGGCACGTATGCCTTCTTCCTTGACGTTGCCGGCGACGATGCCCGAAAAAGCGCGCCGCAGGTTTGCCGCGAGTTCATGCACCGGCTGTTCGCGATGCAAGGCGAGCTCGGCCATGCTGTCGTGGGTGGGCTCGAAAGGCAGTTGAAATCCGGTGTCGACATTGAGCCGCCAATTGAAATAGAAGGCGTCGTTCTGGCTGCGTCGAAATGCGGCTACATCGTCCACGCCTCGACGCATGGCACGCCCGACCTCAGCGGGATTGTCGATGATGATCCGATAACGGTCACGGGCTTTCTCACCCAGGGTGAAGGCCAGGAATTCGTCGATACGCTTGAAGTAATCGGCACTGTCGCTGGGGCCGGTAAAGACGATCGGGAAGGGGATATCGGCGTTGTCCGGATGCAGCAGAATGCCCAGCAAATAAAGGATTTCCTCGGCAGTTCCCACGCCGCCGGGAAAGATCACGATGCCGTGCCCGGCGCGTACGAAGGCCTCGAGACGCTTCTCGATGTCCGGCATGATGACCAGCTCGTTGACGATGGGGTTGGGCGATTCCGCGGCGATGATGCCAGGCTCGGAAATGCCCAGGTAACGACCATCATGACGGCGCTGTTTGGCATGCGCGACATTAGCGCCCTTCATGGGACCTTTCATGGCACCGGGGCCGCATCCCGTGCAGATGTCGAGATCGCGCAGCCCGAGGTGATAACCCACGTCCTTGCTGTAATCGTACTCCTCGCGGGTGATGGAATGCCCACCCCAGCACACTACGAGGCTGGGTTCGCGTGACGCTTTCAGCGTGCCGGCGTTACGCAGGATATGAAAAACGGCATTGGTGATGCCTTCGCCGCGTTGGAGATCGAATTTGGGGGTGTGCTGGATTTCGTTGTGAACATAGACGATGTCGCGCAGCACGGCGGAAAGATGCTCGCGAATCCCGCGGATCATTTGTCCATCGACGAAGGCGCTGTGCGGGGCGTTGTCGAGTTTGAGGCGGATGCCACGATCTTGCTGCAATACTTCGATTTCGAAGTCGTGGTGCGCCTGCATGAGCGCGCGGCTGTCATCGGTGGGGTTTCCGCAATTGAGCACGGCTAGCGAGCAGCGTTTCAACAGATCGTGCAGGCCGTTGGCGGAGGTGCCCCGCAGGCGGTTGACCTCTTGCTGCGAAAGGACTTCCAGGCTCCCTTCGGGAGAAATGATGGTGGAAAGCTTCTGGGGCATTAACGCATCCTGGTGGCGGCCCGAGGCCGAAGGAAAATCTCAGCATGAGGGGCGGGCGGCCGGCCATTGACGCGTCATGCGTGAGGTCCGTGCGTGGCGCTGTCCAGATGCTGATTCAGGATGCGATGCTAACACGCGATCCTCGGTCACGCAGCGGTGTGCGGCGGTGCATAATTTGCTATGATGACATTATCAAAAACTCCGGAGCCACGGTTATTGCCACGCTAACCTTCGTTGATCGTGTCATGGCTTTGGTACCCTGAGCAGCCGCCCCGAAACGCCAGCCGGTGGACCCTCACTTCATGTTCAACGCGCAATATTTCCGAACTTTCATCACGCTTGTCGAAACGGGTAGCTTCACGCATACCGCACGCAAGCTGGAAATGACCCAGCCCGGGGTCAGTCAGCATATACGCAAGCTGGAACGCTACCTGGACAAGTCTCTGCTGCAGCGGCACGGGCGTCGTTTCACGCTGACCGAGGCGGGCCGACGTGCGTATGACTATTCCGTCAAGCTGTTTGCGGAGCATGAACAGTTTCGTCACTCGCTGGACAACGATTCGCCGGACACCGGAGAGTGCCGCGTGGCATCGCCGGGCAGCGTGGGGCTGATGTTCTACCCGTTCATTCTGGGCTATCAGCAGATGCACCCGGGGCTGACGGTGACGTATGATTTTGCCTTCAACGGCGAGATCGTCGACGCGGTACTCGCCGGGCGTTTCGACGTAGGCATCGTCACTGACATCACCAAACATCCCGATCTCAATTTCGAGCCTTGGCATCAGGAGCCGCTATGCCTGGTGGTCCCGGCGGACTTCGCCGGCACCACGATCAGCGAGCTCATGGCGTTGGGCTTCATGAACTATTCCGACGGCATCAATAACGCCAGCTTGCTATTGCGGCGCAATTTTGCCGGGGAATTCCGCTCGATGAGCCACTTTCCACAGCAAGGCTTCTCCAACGAGATCAGCATGGTGCTTGACGCGGTGGCGCGTGGACTGGGCTTCACCGTGATCCCGCGGACCGTACTCGAGACGTCGCCCTGGCAGCGTCAGGTCAAGGAGTTGCCCGTGACTGAACCGGTATACGAAATGTTGTATGTCGTGACCAAGCGTGGCGTCGAGATGCCGCGGCGTTACGAGCAATTGCTTGGCGAGTTTCGCTTGCAGCGCCGCAATGTACTCTATGGGTATGCCGAGGCACCGCCGCTCGAGGATGGCGTCTGACGGCAAGTAGCCGAGTGTGACGACCGCGACTCAAACGGCCCCACCAAGGTGCGTCTTGGTGGGGCCGTTTTGCTATGGCGTCGTGGGCGCTAATCGAGCTCAGTCGCCGTCGCGATATGCCTCGATGGGCGGGCAACTGCAGATGAGGTTGCGGTCACCATGAACGTTGTCGACGCGATTGACCGTCGGCCAATACTTGGCGGCTTTGGTGGCCTCGGTGGGAAAGGCGCCCAGTTCACGCGAATACGGCCGTCCCCAGTCGTCGGCCATCAAGTCGGCCTGCGTGTGCGGCGCCATGGACAAGGGATTGTTATCCGCGGGCCATTCCCCGGTTTCCACGCGCCGAATTTCGTCACGAATGGCGATCATGGCATCGCAGAAGCGGTCGATTTCATAGCGCGATTCCGATTCGGTCGGCTCGACCATCAAGGTGCCGGCCACGGGGAAGGACATCGTCGGGGCGTGGAAGCCATAGTCCATCAAGCGCTTGGCGATGTCTTCCTCGCTAATGCCAGAAGCCGTCTTGAGCGAACGGACATCCAGAATGCATTCATGGGCGACGGTGCCGTTACGGCCTTTATAAAGCACCGGGTAGTGTGCCTCGAGACGCTTGGCGATGTAGTTGGCATTGAGTATTGCCAGCTCTGTGGCGCGTTTCATGCCGCGCCCGCCCATCATTTTGATATAGGCCCAGGAGATCGGCAGGATCGACGCCGAGCCGTAGGCCGCCGCCGAGACCGCGCCGGAAGCCGTGTCGACACCCGGCAGAGGCGTGATGACATGGTTGGGCACGAACGCGGCTAGATGTGCCTTGACACCGATGGGCCCCATGCCGGGACCGCCGCCGCCATGTGGAATGCAGAATGTCTTGTGCAGGTTGAGGTGCGACACGTCACCGCCGAAATCCCCTGGTCGGCAGAGTCCGACCTGGGCGTTCATGTTGGCGCCGTCGATATACACCTGGCCACCGTTGTCGTGCACGATACGGCAGGCTTCGCTGATGCTTTCCTCGAACACGCCGTGCGTCGACGGGTAGGTGAGCATGATCGCCGATAGCGCGTCGCGGTGCTTGTCGGCCTTGCTGCGCAGGTCGTCGATATCGATGTTGCCGTCGTTGTCGCATTCGACCACGACGACCTTCATCTGTGCCATGGCGGCAGACGCCGGGTTGGTGCCGTGGGCCGAGCTGGGAATCAGGCAAATATCGCGATGACCTTGACCTTGTGATTTCTGGTAGCGCCGAATGGCGACCAGGCCCGCGTACTCACCCTGTGCGCCGGAGTTGGGCTGCATGGAAATCGTGTCGTAGCCCGTGATCTCGACGAGAAATGCCGAGAGCTCGTCGATCATCTGCTTGTAACCGGCGACTTGATCCTGAGGCGCGAAGGGGTGGATATGGGCGAATTCCGGCCAGCTGATGGGAATCATTTCACTGGTGGCATTGAGCTTCATGGTGCATGAGCCCAAGGGAATCATGGCGTGGGTAAGCGAGAGATCCTTGTTCTCGAGGCGCTTGAGGTAACGCAGCATCTCGGTTTCGCTGCGATAGCGCTTGAACGTGGGGTGGGAGAGAAAACCGCTTTCCCGTGCGCAAGCGGTGGGGATGCCGGTCATGCCCTGAGCGTGAACATGGTGATCGAGCTCGCGTACCGACAGTCCATGTTCGTCACCCAGCAACACGTCGAACAGTGTGGCGACGTCGGCCGCCGTGGTGGTCTCGTCGAGGCTGATACCGATATGGCCATTGGTGTCGTAGCGCAGGTTGATTTCGTGCGCCATGCTGCGGCCGTGCACCTGGCCGTGATCGAGCCCCGCCAGGGTGAGCGTGTCGAACCAGCTGTCGTGGACGAGTGTCACGCCGTGGCGTTTGAGCCCCTCGGCGAGAATGGTCGTCAGGCGATGGATCCGCGTGGCGATGGTGCGCAGCCCCTCGGCACCGTGATAGACCGCATAGAAGCCGGCGATGTTGGCGAGCAATGCCTGAGCGGTACAGATGTTGGAGGTCGCTTTCTCGCGGCGGATATGCTGTTCGCGCGTTTGCATGGCCATGCGCAAGGCGCGCTGACCGCGGCTATCCTTGGAAACACCGATGATGCGTCCGGGCAGCGAGCGCTTGAGGGCGTCGCTAGCGGCGAAAAACGCCGCATGCGGGCCGCCGTATCCCATGGGCACACCGAAACGCTGGGAACTGCCCACGACGATATCCGCGCCCAGGGCGCCGGGTTCCTTGAGTAGTACCAGGCTCATCAGGTCAGTGGCGACACAGGTCATGATGCGCCGTTGTCGGGCCGCTTCGAGTTGTTCTGCGAGATCGCGCACTTCCCCGGTGGCTCCCGGATATTGCAGCAATGCGCCGAAGACCTCGTGATCGGCCAGCGTTTCGGCGGGCGCGACGATGAGCTCGAAACCGAAATAGGCGGCGCGGGTACGCAGGACATCGAGGGTCTGGGGCAGCACATCGTCTGCCACGAAGAAGCGCTCGGTCTTGGCCTTCTTGTTGGCGCGACGGCACAGGGCCATGGCTTCAGCAGCAGCCGTCGCCTCGTCGAGCAGGGACGCGTTGGCGATCGGCATGCCGGTCAAGTCCATGACCACTTGCTGGAAGTTCAGCAGGCCTTCCAGGCGTCCTTGGGCGATTTCTGGCTGATAGGGGGTGTAAGCCGTGTACCAGCCGGGGTTCTCCAGCACGTTGCGCTGGATCACGGCGGGTAGATGCGTGGGATAGTAGCCTTGGCCGATGTAGTTCTTGAAGGTCTTGTTCTGACGTGCCAACTGCTTGAGATAGGTCAGCGCTTCCGCTTCGCCACGCGGCTCTTCCAAGGAGAGTGGGCGTTCCAGCCGGATATCGCTGGGAAGCGTCTTGAGCATCAACGATTCGATATCGGGAAGGCCCAATGTCGCCAGCATGTGCTGGACATCGTCCTCGTCAGGCCCGTTGTGGCGCGTCAAGAAGTCGTCGTGATTGGCCAGTTCGGCCAGGCTGCGGTTGTCGTTTGCCATGAAAGCCTCAAGCGGTGGCGGGCGGTCGAGCCCGGTTCGACACGAAGCGGCGACACGTAACGCTTAGGGCCGCCGACAGAACAAGACACGTTCGACGTACGAGGCGCGTCAGCCTTCCTCGGCGCTGACGAGTGCGTCATACGCAGTGGCATCGAGCAGTGCATCGAGCGCGTCGGGTTCGGCGAGCTTGAGCTTGATGATCCAGCCGTCCTCATAAGGGTTGTCGTTGACGGCTTCCGGAGCGTCCTCGAGTGATTCATTGACGGCGACGATTTCACCGCTCAGCGGTAAGTAGAGGTCGGAAGCGGCCTTGACGGATTCGATGACACCAAATTCTTCGCCGGCATCGAGTTGCCGGCCCGTTTCAGGGAGCTCGACGAAGACGACGTCTCCCAGGGATTCCTGGGCATGATCGGTGATGCCGATCGTGACAGTGCCGTCGTTGTTATCGAGGACCCATTCGTGGCTGTCGGTATAGCGAAGGTTGGCAGGGATGTGGCTCATCGTTATTTTCCTATACGAAAAGATTTTCTGATTTGGGGAATGTGAGTGCCATTATGCCTCATTGATTCGCCCTTGGCATCGTCGTCATGCAATTCTTCATGCCATTTGGCTCGACCGCTCACTAAGGGTGGACAGGATAGCGACGAGCGTCCAGCAAAAAGCCATGCTGCCTATAAGCTCGCGCATGTGGTGGACCTCAGGCACAGTCCCTCGCATGGCTGTGATGAGCTCGCGCATGAGGGGCGCCCACGTGCATCGAAAGTGCAGCGGCTAGCCAGCGGTTCAGAGAGGGCAAGGCGCGATGTCTTGCGGTTGCCAAGCCAAGAGACAGCGATTAGCCTGCGTTTCTAATAAGAAACTTGTTGTGCTCGTGTCTTTGCCTGCATGACGGTGCGAGTAAGCGACGAGATTTCTGTTCATAGCACTTGATGCGTCATGTTGTTCTGTTAGTATGGCGAAATGCCAAGCTGATCCGCTAAAGTCCAGAGGGGGCTGGCGGTTATCTTTTTGAATCAATGCAATCGACGACAGTGCAGACTCTGCGCTGGATAACAACAAATGTCTGGGAGGACATCTCGTGGAAACACTCAATGCGGTATTCAGCGCCATCAATAATGTCGTATGGGGCCCCTTGATGCTCATCTTGCTGTTGGGGGTGGGGGTCTATCTACAGTTGGGGCTCAAGCTGCTGCCCATTCGCAAATTGGGCGCGGGGTTCGGCCTGCTCTGGAAAGGACGTAAAGCCGAGAAGGGCGATGAGGATGAGGGGGAAATTTCTCCCTTCAATGCGTTGATGACATCGCTTTCGGCCACCGTGGGTACCGGTAACATCGCGGGGGTCGCCACTGCCATCTTCCTGGGGGGACCCGGCGCCGTGTTCTGGATGTGGATAACGGCACTGGTAGGCATGGCGACGAAGTTTTCTGAAGCGGTATTGGCGGTGCGCTATCGCGAGGTCGATGCGGCCGGTGATCACGTTGGCGGGCCGATGTATTACATCCGCAACGGGCTGGGCAAAAAATGGGCCTGGCTAGGGGGATTGTTTGCCTTTTTCGGGGCGGTGGCCGCCTTCGGGATCGGCAATACCGTGCAGTCCAACTCGGTCGCCGATGGCCTCAGTGAATCACTGGGCATGCCCCATTGGCTGACCGGTGTGATCATCATGTTGCTGGCAGGCGCGGTGATTCTCGGTGGGATCAAGCGTATAGCCAAGGTGGCCGGCAAGCTGGTGCCGGTCATGGCGATCGCCTATATCATCTGTGGCTTGTTGGTGCTGATCATCAATATCGAGCATGTCGGCGCCGCGCTGGGATTGATTTTCGGCCATGCCTTTACGCCGGTGTCCGCCGCGGGCGGGTTTGCAGGCGCCGCCGTGGCCAAGGCGATTCAATATGGCGTGGCACGTGGCGTGTTTTCCAATGAAGCGGGACTGGGCAGTGCACCGATCGCCCATGCGGCGGCACAGACCAAGAACCCGGTTCGCCAAGGGCTCGTGGCGATGCTGGGAACGTTCATCGATACCATTATCGTGTGCTCGATCACTGCGTTGGCGATCTTGACCAGCACCGAGTGGACATCCGGTGAAACCGGTGCGGCGTTGACCGCAATGGCCTTCGACGGTGCGCTTCCCGGCATCGGTCAGTATGTGGTGTCCTTTGCGCTGGCGGTGTTCGCTTTCACGACCATCCTGGGGTGGGCTTTCTATGGTGAAAAGTGCTTCGAATATCTGTTCGGTGTCGCATCGATCAAGATCTACCGGGTGGTTTATATTCTGGCGATTCTCGTCGGGGCCGTCGCGCCACTGGATTTCGTCTGGCTCATGGCCAGCGTCTTCAATGCCATGATGGCGATTCCCAACCTGATTGCCTTGGCCCTTCTTTCTCCGGTGGTCTTCAAGCTCACCAGCGATCACTTTGCCGGCAAGACCGTCTTGCCCGGTGAAGATTTGGACGATAAACGCTGACCAATCTCGGGGCGACGGGGCGTCGCCCCTTCATGGATAACGACGAGGAAGCGATGATGTCCGACGACCTTCACCAGACGCCGCTGAACGACATGCATGTCTCGCTCGGCGCTAAAATGGTGCCTTTTGCCGGTTATAGCATGCCGGTGCAATATGCTTTGGGCGTCAAGAAAGAGCATGAGCATACGCGCCAGGCGTGCGGTCTATTCGATGTATCGCACATGGGGCAGCTCATTGTCTCCGGACCGTCGCCAGCGCGTGCCATTGAAACGTTGGTGCCGGCGGATATCGTGGACTTGCCGGCGGGAATGCAGCGCTATGCACTCTTTACCGGCAATGAGGGCGGTATTCTCGATGACCTGATGATCGTCAATCGTGGTCAAGATCTTTATGTCGTCGTCAATGCGGCATGCAAGGACCAGGATGTGACCCATCTGCGTATCGGGCTGGATGCTGAGCATCAAGTTGAAGTGCTCGACCGCGCCCTGCTGGCATTACAGGGACCGCAAGCCAAAGACGTCATGGCGCGCTTGTGTCCCCAGGCATGCGACCTCGTCTTCATGCATCATGGCCGATTCGAGGCGCTCGGTAGCGAGTTGTGGATCAGCCGCAGCGGTTATACCGGTGAGGACGGGTTCGAAATCTCCGTGCCTGTGGATGCTGCCGAGCAGCTGGCCAAGTGGCTGGTCGATCAGCCGGAAGTCGAGCCCATCGGCCTGGGCGCACGTGACTCGCTGCGCCTGGAAGCCGGGCTGTGTCTGTATGGGCATGACCTGGATACCCAGACGACACCTGCCGAGGCGAGTCTGATCTGGGCCGTGGGCAAATCCCGACGTATCGGTGGCGATCGTGAGGGAGGCTTTCCGGGAGCCGATGTCATCCTGCCGCAGATCGATACGAAGCAGATAACTCGAAAGCGTATCGGTCTGTTGGGCGAAGGACGAGCGCCGGTGCGAGAGGGCACTCCGCTTTATAGCGCCGAGGATCGTCATGTGGGCCGTGTGACATCGGGGAGTTTCGGGCCGACCCTTGGAAAGCCGGTTGCCATGGCGTATGTGGATATCGAGTTTGCTGCGTTGGAGACGACCCTGTATGCGGATGTCCGTGGCAAGCGCTTGCCCATGCAGGTGACGCGCATGCCGTTCGTGCCTGCCAACTACTATCGCGGGTAGTCTTAAACCAAGTATTGAAGAATACTTTATACCGTTATCTTTCTTTTTCAAGCCTCGATCAATGCTCGAGGCTTTTTCACATGATATGCCAGAAGCACTGCAAAGGAGAAAAGGTGTGCGTCCTCAGGCAGGAAGAGGCAGCCATTGACTCCGCAGGGCGATCCAGAGTCCTGCCTGCGCAATGCCGAATCCCAGTATGGCGCCTGCGGCAACGTCGCTCACGTAGTGCAGACCGAGAATGACCCGCGAGGCGGCGATGAGGACGCTCAACGGCAAGACCATCACGAGCAGCCAGGGGGACGACGCTGCTGACAGCGTGCAGAACATGACGGCATGCAACGTGTGGCCGCTGGGAAAGCTGTAGCGGTCCAGCGGTGGCATCGTGCAGGGAATGCTCGAGAAGGTGATGTAAGGGCGCTCTCGACACAGGCGTGTCTTGAGGAAGCGATAGAAAGCCGCCCCAGTCGCGGCACATAGGCCCCATATCAACGTCAGACGCCATCCCGCCTGGCCATGCAGGACCGGTTGCAGCAGGGCAAGGGCGACCCAGGCCGGCCAATCTCCGGCTCGGCTGCAGAACCGGAACACCCCATACACTAGACGCCGATGACTGAGCAGGGCGATACGCTGGCATAGCTGCCATTCGAGGGTGTCGAGCCGATCAAACATGGTGAGGGGTCGTGAGCGCATGCTGCGTCTCCTGGGCCGTCAGCGTCAAATAGGTGAAAAAGCGCTCGCCGATCAGGTCCCAGCGCTGGTGGACGACCTTCTCGCGGGCGGCACGCCCCATGCGGGCGCGGGAGGCGGGTTGGAGACAGAAATCGACGGCGGCCTGCACGAAGGCGTCGTCGTCGTTGGCATCGATGAGGCGTCCTTCGTGGTTATCGGCGATCAATTCGCTGGCGGCTGCCTGGTCGAATGCCACGACGGGGAGGCCGCTGGCCATGGCTTCAGGCACGACATTGCCGTATGTCTCGGAGTGCGAAGGAAATAGAAACATATCGGCACTGGCGTAGTGCTGGGCCAAGGCTTCTCCTGTGAGAAATCCAGTGAAAATAGCGTCTGGCAGTTGCCGTTCGAGACGTGACCGCTCGGGGCCATCCCCCACCAGTACAGGAATGACGTTCGGTTGGACGAATTGCATCTCGCGCAGCGCGCGGACCAGTAGGCGAGTATTCTTTTCGGCGGCGAGGCGTCCCGCATAGAGTGCGACGGGCCGATGGTCGTCGGCGCCCCAACGCGCTCTGAGTTGAGCATCACGCCGCGTAGGGGCGAAGCGCTCGGCATCGATGCCTCGGCCCAGAATGTCGACATGCCGGAAGCCACGTTGCAGCAGGCGGTCGGCCTGCAGGCGCGTGGGTACCAACGTCATGTGACAACGATTGTGGAAATAGCGTAGGCCAGCGGTGACGATACCGCTGAGGGCACGCAAATGGTAGTTGGCAGCGTATTGATCGAAATTGGTGTGAAAGCCACCTACGACGGGAATCGACAAGTGGCGTGCCGTGGCCAGTGCAGCCCAGCCGAGCGGGCCCTCGGTGGCGATGTAGATCACGTCGGGACGTGACTGGCGCCATAGGCGGGACAAGCGCCGCCAATCGGGCGCCCCGACATGGACACCTGCATAACCGGGAAGGGAAAACGCACGCACTTGCATGTCACGTTCGGCACGGCCTTCACGACCGCCCGATGGCGGCTTCGGCCTTATCAGTTGCAGGGTGACACCGCGGCCAACGAGGTATTGCGCCAAGTGTCCCAGCGTATGTGCCACACCATTGATTTCGGGGGTCCAGGTTTCACTGACCAATGCGACTCGCATGATGCGCCCTCCGTGTCATATCGAGACATCGTCAGACTGGGACACCGTCATGACAGCCGTGCGTCATTGCCGTGATGATTCGATGTCGTGCTGCTCCTTCAGCGTAGCACGCGCTCCGGGTCGACAGGCTTGCCACCGTGGCGCACATCGAACAACAAGTCGTCACGACCGGTAGCGTGTCGGTAGCCGATATCACAGACTGGGGTGCCTTGCGTGACATGATCGCCATCCTCGACGAGAAGGCGTTTGCAGAGCGCATAGACGCTTTGCATGTTGTCGGCATGGTGGATGATGACCACGCGCCCCAGCTGCCGCATGCTGTTGGCAAAGCGTACGGTACCATCGGCGACAGCACGGGCTTGGCTGTCGCTGGGGGCGGATAGCAGCATGGGCTGGAGGGTGCCGTGTGCATCGGTACCATAGCGCCGCGAAATCTTGTAGTCGTCGAGTGGCCAGCGCCAGTCTTTGGCACTGGATGGCATGGCGCCAGGGTCGGGTAGCTGGCGACTGCGTGGCGAGGGAGGGGATGGCTGGGAGCCCCCTGAGAGAGGGACCTGGATCAATTGCCCGACGCGTAAGGCATTGGCGTCGGTATTGGGATTGGCTGCCTGCAGGCGGCGAGGATTGCCGTCAAAAAGACGCGCGATACTGGTAAAGGTGTCGCCTGGGCGAACCTGGTACCGGTAGGGACCGCCACTGGGAGCGCGTTCACGTCGTGTCGGGACGAGGATGCGTTGCCCGATAGCAAGCCGCCGAGCATCGACGCCTGGATTGAAACGTTGCAAACGCAAGAGCGGGATATTGGCACGCTTGGCAATCTCGCCGAGCGTGTCACCCCGTTGAATGGATATCCAGTTGCCCGCGATGTGACCGCCTCGGTAGCCACCGGCGCCAGGACCGCCGGCGCAGCCGGCAAGTATCAGGACAAAGAGGAGGAGGGAAACGACGCGAGCGCACGATCCTTTTCCTCCCATAGCGCATTCAGCCATGAATGAAAGCGTTCCTTGTAATCCGTGTCCAGATGATAGTCGCCATTGCTCATCCAATCGGGCACGCTCAGTTGGCGCGCCTCCATGTGTATGGGGAGTTCGCGACCGCACAGGAAATGCCAGAAGTTCGGGGTCGCATGGCGGTAATGAAGCGTGACGTCCAGGATGCCGCTCAGGCGGTCGCCCATTAGACGTATCACCTGTGCGGTCCCGCCGGCCTTGGGGCGCAGCAGATGCTGATAGGGACTCGCTTGGTGATCGCGCTTGGCGGGCGTGAAGCGGGTGCCCTCGACGAAGTTGTAGATCGTCATCGGCATCTCCCGCGCTCGCTCGCACATGCGCTGCGTTGCAAGGCGATCGCGTTCGGCCAACTGCGGTCGCTTGCTAAGCTCGCTGCGCGCATATCGACGCATGAAAGGAAACTCGAGTGCCCACCAGGCAAGGCCGATGATCGGAACGAAGATCAGTTCACGCTTGAGAAAGAACTTGGGCATCGAGGTTCGTCCGTACAGCACGTACTGCATGACGAAGATGTCCGTCCAGCTTCGGTGGTTGGCGATGACCAGCCACCACTGGCTGGGCGCTAGTCCCTCGGGTACGTGCGCGGTGATGTCTGGCTTG
Organism: Chromohalobacter marismortui; assembly: GCF_004364315.1. Classification (GTDB taxonomy): domain Bacteria; phylum Pseudomonadota; class Gammaproteobacteria; order Pseudomonadales; family Halomonadaceae; genus Chromohalobacter; species Chromohalobacter marismortui. The sequence goes on from NZ_SOBR01000001.1 coordinate 744,875, forward strand.
AGCCAATGACGGATCCACCAGTTGTTGGTAGCGATCCAGGCCAGGGCGATGGCGTTGAGGCCTGCCAGTAGGCGTACCCGCAAGCGGCGCGTCGGCGTTACGAGCTTGGTGAGCGTCAGCAGGTAAAGCGGTACGCCCCAGAAAAGCGTATTGGCAATCAGCAACAGCACGCTTGTCAGCCCCTTGAGGGTCGCCATGCCGTTCTCCTTCAATGACTTGGCAGCTCATGCTACTGGATCGCGTAGCGGCTGCCCAGTCTCGGACAAGGCGATGACGTGCGTATCATTCGGCGAGCTCAGGGAGATCGACGAAAAGCTCAAGGGCTTCGGGGTTGGCCAACGCATCGCGATTCTTGACCGGCTCGCCATGGACGACGTTACGTACGGCGACTTCGACGATCTTCCCCGACAGGGTGCGGGGGATGTCCTCCACAGCGATGATCTTGGCGGGGACGTGGCGTGGGGTCGTGTGCAAGCGTATCGTGCGCCGGATTTCGTCACGTTTGGCGTCGTCAAGTATGACCTGCGGACGCATACGGACGAAAAGGATCACGCGCACGTCGTTCTGCCAGGCTTGGCCGATACATAGCGACTCAAGTACGCCGTCGACCTTTTCGACTTGTCGGTAGATCTCGGCGGTGCCGATACGCACGCCACCTGGGTTGAGAACGGCATCCGAACGCCCATGGATGATGACGCCGCCATGGGGTGTCAGTTCGGCGTAGTCGCCATGTGCCCAGGTACCTGGGAATGTCGAGAAGTAAGCCTCACGGTAACGCTCGCCATCGGGGTCGTTCCAGAAGCCGGTGGGCATGGAAGGAAAGGGACGCTTACAGACGAGTTCGCCTTTTTCGTTAGTGAGGCTTCGTCCGTGATCATCGAAAACATCGACGGCCATGCCGAGTCCGCGGCATTGCAGTTCGCCACGGTAGACGGGGCGGATCGGACAGCCCAACGCGAAGCAGGATACGATATCCGTTCCCCCGGAAATCGACGCCAGCATGAGATCGTGCTTGATTGCGTCATAGACGTAATCGAACGATTCATGGGGTAACGCCGAACCGGTGGAGAGTAGTGCTCGTAGCCGTGAAAGATCCACTTGCGTGCGAGGCGTCAAGCCTTCCTTGTCACAGGCCGAGAGGTATTTCGCGCTGGTGCCGAAGACCGTGACGCCTTCGTCGCTGGCGATGCGCCATAACGTCTCGGCATGCGGTGCAAACGGTGACCCGTCGAAGAGCACTAGAGTGGCGCCGGAGCCGAGGCCGGACACCAGCCAGTTCCACATCATCCAGCCACAGGTGGTGTAATAGAAAAAGACATCGTCGGCGTCGATATCGGTATGCAGGCGATGCTCTTTGAGGTGTTGCAGCAGCGCGCCGCCCGCCGAGTGGATGATGCATTTGGGGACACCTGTGGTGCCCGAGGAATAGAGAATGTAAAGCGGATGATCGAAGGGCAGTGCCTGGAAGTCGATTTCGCTGGCGTCATTATCCAGATAGTCGGCCCAGGCGATGGCCCGGGGGATGTCATCGAGGCGCGGCGCGTCTTCAAGGAAGGGAAAAACCACGACATGCTTTAGCGAGTCGATGGCATTGGCAATATCGGCGATGCGCTCTCGCGTATCGATGGCCTTGCCGTTCCAGGTATAGCCATCGGTGGCGATCAATACCTTGGGAGCGATTTGCCCGAAGCGATCCAATACGCCATTGAAGCCGAATTCTGGTGAGCACGACGACCACACCGCCCCGAGGCTGGCCGTAGCAAGCAAGGCGATGATGGCATGTTCGCTGTTGGGCACGAAGCCGGCGACGCGGTCGCCTTCCGTGACACCGCTGGCCTGGAGTGCGTGGGCTAGCTTGGCGACATTGTCGTATAACTCGGCATAGCTGATGACGCGCCGTCGCAGGCGTTCATCGCGAACGATCAAGGCAGGGTGTTGGTCACGCCGGCGCAACATGTTGGCGGCATAGTTCAAGCGTGCGTGCGGAAACCAGCGTGCGCCGGGCATGGCATCGGGACGGACCAGAACGTCATCGCCACGCTGCTCGGCGACAATGTCGAACTCATCCCACAGGAGCCCCCAGAAGGTGTCCAGGTGTTCGACGCTCCAGGCATGCAGTGCCTCGTAGTCCGTCAAAGACGTACCGTACTCACGATCGATGCGCTGCATCAGTGCATGCATTTGCGTGCTTTGTCTGGCCGTCGTCGACGGCTCCCAAAGGGGCGTGGTCATGTGGCCTCCGAGTCATCTGCGTCGACGTCTATTTTTCGGGCTACGTCACATGGAGCGGCATGACGAGGCCGCGCGACGATGTTGCAATGCACCATGAGGGTATTAAAAACAAGTCGATAAGGTGTTGTCCACTCGACGAAAGGGGAGTGCGATAGCACGGTGTGTGCGTTCGGCGTGACGATGACAGAGAGATGATGAAAATCTGACCAATCCAAGACGAGGTGGGAAACGACAAGCCGACATGGCGTCTTCGCCATCGCTCATGCACAGCGTTATCCACAGTTTTTGTGGATGACTTTTCTCATCCCCTGAAAGGGACATGTCTGACCTTCTACGCTGGATGGAAGGGCCGTGATATCCAGGAGTAGGTGTCGTCCTGCGCGCTAGCAGGTAGACTAGTGCGCTTGCCCATTGCAGTGTCCGGGCGTGTCTCAAGAAGGCATGCCGAATTCATACGCTATTATCGCCAGGAGGTCGATTTGCGCAGCTTGCCCGCAACCCTGCCCATTCTATTTCTCAGTGAAATCAGTTTCTTGCTTGGTCATGGCCTGATCATGACGTTGCTTGGGGTGCGCATGTCGCTGGAGGGTTTTCCCTCCCAGATGGCGGGCTTGTTGATGTCGAGCTTCTCGTTGGGATTCGTGATCGGCAGCTATCTGATCGAGAAACGCATCCGTACGGTAGGCCATATTCGTGTTTTCGCGGCCTGTGCGGCCGTGCTGGCGGCGACGGCGATGCTGCATGGGTTATGGGTGGATCCTTGGGCATGGCTGCTGTGGCGCTTGTTCGGCGGCGCGGCGACGGCAGGCTTGCTGATGGTGATGGAGTCCTGGGTATCGGGGGAATCGACGAACGATAACCGAGGCCGGGTGCTGGGTTGGTACCTGGTCATTTCGACCTCGTCCCTGGCGGTTGGGCAATGGCTGCTCAATGTCGCCGATCCAGCGACATTCGTACTGTTTTCGGTCTCGGGGATCCTTTTCACGCTGTCGCTGGTGCCGTTGTCGATTCACCGCATACATGGCCCGACGCGTTCATCGCATGAGGTTTCCAGCAAAATCTCGCTACGGGAATTATACCGCCGTGCGCCGGTCGGGCTGGTGGGGGCCTTCACCGCAGGGTTGATGGTTCAAGCGTTCTTTGCCATGACGCCTTTCTATGGGCAGGAAATTGGCCTGTCGACCGCACAAACGGCGCAATTCATGGCGATCACGACCCTGGTGGCGCTAGTGGCGCAATGGACGCTGGGGCGTATTTCCGATCGTTTTGATCGCCGCAAGGTAATTCTCTTCATGGCCCTGGTCATGGCCGTGACCGGGGTCATGATTTCGGTGGCGGCGAGATTCGACTTCTGGGTGTTGCTGGTGGTGGCTTGCTTCCATACCGCGATGTTGCACACGCTCTATTCCTTGAGCCTGTCGCACACCAACGATTGGCTCGATCCCGAGGAAACCATCCAGGCCAATGCGAAGCTGTTGATCTGGTATGGGATCGGCTCGGTTATCGGGCCTTATAGCGCTTCGTTGATCATGGAGGTGACCGGTCCAGACGGGCTATGGCTATTCTTGGGCGGGGCCGCGCTGGCGCTGGCAATGTTCGTCATGGTCAGGCTTCATGGCACCAAGGGCGTCCCGTCGGAAGTGGCGCAAGAGCCTTATGTGGCAGCCGTGCCCATGGTTGAGTCGACGCATTATCTCAGTGAGATGGATCCCCGGTTCGAGCCTCAGCAATTTGAGCTCGATTTCGAACCTTCCTACGAAGACGATTGGGCGGCCTATGAAAGCAGTGAGCCACGGCCGGAAGCAGAGGAAGCGGCGCGATGATCGGTACCGTCTAGGCGTTGAGTTCGCAGCGTGTGTGTTGTGGTAACAAGAGCTCCGCCGCGCGTTCGCGTGTTCCTGGCAGTCGCTTCTGCACGAGCGCAAGGCCACCGCTGGCGACGCGGTGTTCATCGCCCGCCGCAAAGACGGTGCGTTGCGTGCAGCATGCATAGTAGCGATGTTCGAGCAGAGGGGAGATCGGCAAAAGAGCATCCGCTCGACCTCCGGGTTTGAGGCCTGCCTCGTCGATAATGCTGGCGTATGTGGTGATATCACCGCCCCCTGATCGCTGACAGTCGAAGCCGACATGATGCATGCGTGGCCCCATGATCGCCAGCCAGGCGGCAAGTGGGTGGGCTGCTTGTAGTTGCTGGTAAGTCGCCCAGTCGGGCATGGGCCAGGGACGTCCTCGAGTCAGCAGGTTCTGGCCGCGACTATCCTGCGGATGAGCGCGTTTGATGAGCGTCTCCAAGTGGTGACGCGGCGTGTGGGTCAAGGTATCCAACTGCAGCTCTATGAGGATGATCCAGGCATCGTCATTGCCTGGACTGAGCACGTTGGCCAGTATGCCACGATCAGCCATGGCGTGATTTCCGACACGCCGATAGCCGAAATGATGAAGCGCTGGGAGCAAGCGCTGTGCTTGGTAGGGTGCGCGATTGAGTGTCACCAGCACGCAGAACTCGGCGCCCAACTCGGGTGGCCAGAGCGATAGGGCCCCTATATCGGGATGACAATGGATATAGTCGAGCCACAATTGCTGCAGGAATTCATCGCGTTGCATGACTGACACCTCGCCTCCTGTCGCAATGCACTTAGTATAGTGCTTTCTCATGGCGTAGGCGGATGCGTATTCAACGCTCAAAAGCAGGGGGAGTGATGAAGAAGGAAGGCAGCGCCAACGAATGCGTTGTTGACGCTGAGGAGAACCTTAGCCCTGAGTGGCAGGCATGAGTTCGTTATCGCGGACGTGCTGATCGAACTCGGTAAAGCCGCCGATATGGGTCTGACCGATGAATATTTGCGGTACCGTCTCGACAGGCTTGCCGATGGTCTTTTCCATGTCGGCTTTGGTAATGCCTTCTTCGTGAATGTCGATGTAACGGAAATCGAAGTCATCGCGTGCTTCGCTCAGCTGTTCAGCGAGTTCCTTGGCGCGCACGCAGAAGGGGCAGCCGGGACGGCCGAAAATCACTGTCAACATAAAGGCTCCTTTTGATTGAGGGATTCGTGGACCATGAAAATTGATCCCATTGTTTCGAAAACGTCGATAACTTGCCAATGAAGTCTTGCTACGCAAGCTATTGGAACGCTCTATGACACGTCAAACCTGTGCCTCAATTTCGTCCAGCCGGCCCTCATCGGATTTCAACAGCACGTCACGCAATGCATTATATATCCTGGGGGCACTCACTAGCATGTTTTCCCCATACAACTCGGTCGGGATGCGGTCGGGGCATTGATAAAGATGGCCGGTCTTGGCGCCCGCTTCGCGCGCGATCAACAAGCCTGCAGCAAAATCCCAGGGCGAGACACTTTCATAATACGCATCCAGACGGCCGCAAGCGACGTGGCACAGATCCAGGGCGGCCGATCCGTTGCGGCGTATGTCACGGCAACTGGTGAGTACGCCGGTGAGGCGACGTAGCAAGGGAGCACGCGCATCGCGGCGATAAGGGAATCCCGTGGCAACCAAGCTGCGTGGCAAGTCGCTCGCCTTGCTGACCTCAATGGGAGCGCCGTTCAGCCAAGCCCCTTCGCCGCGTATCGCCGTGAACGTTTCTCCCAGGAAGGGCGCATGTACGACGCCCAAGCGTGGCTTGCCTTCCGATACCCAGGCGATGGACACCGCAACATGCGGATGGCCATAGGCAAAATTCACCGTGCCGTCGATGGGATCGACAATCCATAGGGCTTCGTTGCTCTCGAGCACGTCACGATCCGGAGAAATTTCTTCCGTCAGGCGTGCATCGTCGTGAAAGTGGGTGTCGAGCTCGGCGGCGATGAGCCGATCGATCTCGACATCGGCGTCTGTCACGAGCTCGTCGCCACTTTTGTAGCGCTGCTGAAACGCTTGCGACTCGCGCGCCGCCACGATGCGCTCTCCTGCCAGCCGTGCGATGCGCTCGGCCTCGGCAAGCCGTTGGGAAGGCTCCATGTGGTCTCCTGGGATTGATGCGTACGTTCGTGGCGTTAAGTTTAACAGGCCTGCCGTATGGTGTAAGTGATGCTGGCATACGCCGCAACTCACGTCTTATTCTGAACGCAGTTCATCCCGTCATCGAGGAGAGAGCCATGGTAACGCCATCCAGTTCGGGCCATCCGCGTGTCGCGATCGTGACCGGCAGTTCCAGCGGTATCGGTGAAGCGGTGGTCAAGCAGTTTTGCCAAGAAGGGCTGCAAGTCTTGGCGGTGGATGCCAACCCACAAGGCGTGGATATCGCAGACGCGGCGGGGGCCGTCTTCTACCAAGCTGACCTCACTGACCCGGAGGCGTGCCGTGGCGCGGTGACGGAAGCCATCAAGCGTTTCGGGCATGTCGATATACTGGTCAACAACGCAGGCATCCAGCATGTGGAAGCACTGGAAAACTTTCCTGAAGCAAAGTGGCGTCAAATCATCGATCTCATGCTGACGGCCCCTTTCTTGCTCACGCAGGCGGTCTGGCCGTACATGCGTCGAGGGCAGTGGGGACGCGTCATCAATATGGCATCTATCCATGCCACGGTGGCGTCACCCGGCAAGGCCGCTTATGTCAGTGCCAAGCATGGCTTGATCGGACTGACACGAACGGCGGCTCTGGAAGGCGGTGAGTCTGGCATCACGGTCAATGCCCTGTGTCCGGCCTACGTGCGTACCCCCTTGGTGCAAAACCAGATCGAGGATCAGGCACGTCTTAATGGCATGGACGAGCAGCAGGTGATCGAGGAGGTGATGCTGAAAAGTGCGGCCATCAAGCGCCTTATCGAGCCTGGCGAAGTGGCGGCACTGGTCAGTTATCTGGCCTCGGAGCAGGCCGGTGCAGTGACCGGCGCCTGCTGGAGCATGGACCTGGGGTGGACCGCGCAGTAACAGGATGCTTGATTAGCGTCTCACGGGGCGCTTTTGCAATTTCCGCTGAAGCGTTCGGCGATGCATCCCCAGCGCACGTGCGGTGGCGGAGATATTGCCATCGTGTTCCTGTAGCACCTTCTGAATATGCTCCCAGGTAACCCGGTTGACGGAAGGTGGATTATCGGCGATGTCGATGTCAGGATCGCCGCCTTCTCGTTCCAGAGACGCCAGTATTTCGTCGGCGTCGGCCGGTTTGCACAGATAATTGACGGCACCCAGCTTGATGGCCTCCACGGCGGTCGCGATGCTCGAGTAACCCGTCAGCACGACAATGCGGCACGCTGGAACCAGTGTCAGCAATTCGGGGAGTAGCTTGAGGCCCGAAGAATGCTCGAGCTTCAGATCGAGCGTCGCCATGTGTGGTGGTGCTTGGCGTACGCTGGCCAACGCTTCTTCTTCGGTCATTGCGGTGGCGACGTCGAACCCTCTGCGTCGCATGGCGCGGGCCATGACCAGGCAAAACTGTTCGTCGTCGTCGATGATCAGTAGCCGTTCGGCATCTGCTGACATGAATGTTCTCCTTGCTGTCAGGTGGGGGCGCCGGATGTCGCTCTTGGTAGCTTGACCTCGGTAAGCGTGCCGCCTTCTTCGTGATTGTAGAGGCTGACACCGCCGCCGAAACGGTTGATCGTGGCGTGTGTCAGGAACAGGCCGATCCCCATGCCTTTGCTCTTGGTCGAAATGAAGGTTTCGCCCAGCTGGTCGGCGATATTCATCGAGACGCCAGGCCCATGGTCGCGAATGTCGATGATGACGTCATCCTGCGTCCAGTCGAGAAGAATGGAAATATCCAAGGGATTGGCGTCGGCGGCATTGTTGAGCAAGTTCATGATCGCTTGTTCGAGCGTAGTGTCGGTCGCGATATAAGGCGTGCCACGCTTGCCTTGTATATCGATGTCGTGGCTAACGTCGGGTCGCAACACCAGCCAACGTTGCAAAACATTGCGCAACCAGGTCTCAGCCGCGGCGATGTCCGGCTTGGCCAAGCGCCGCCTATCTGCGTTGGCCACGAGCGTCTGCAAGCGGGCTTTGCAGGTATCGACTTGTTGCCGCAATAGGTCGATATCCTCCACGAGGAGTGGGTTGTCGCGGGCGTCTTGCCGCATCTCGCTAAGCAGCACCGCCATGGTCGAGAGCGGCGTACCCAGCTCATGAGCGGTGCCGGCAGCCTGTGTGGCAACGGCAAGCACCTGCTCATTGCGCAAGGCTGTCTCGCGTGTTCGCGAGAGCGTGAGGTCGCGCCGTCGCAATGCATGTGCCATCTTGAAGATGAAGAATGTCACCAGCCCAGCGGATAAACCGAAGTTCAGCCACATGCCAATGATGTGCAGGCGAATTCCGGTACCCACAAAGCCGTTGCTGAGCTGTGGGACGGGTTCGTAAAACAGCATCATGGTGGTGTAACTGGCCAGGGAAGCGGCGGCAATGATCCAGGCAAAACGCCAGGGGAGCGTTGCCGCGGCGATGGTCACCGGTACCAGGTAGTAGGTGATGAAAGGATTGGTGGAGCCTCCTGTGTAATAGAACAAGAGACTCAATCCCCCCACATCGGTCAATAAATGAACGAGATACTCGGTATCCGTCACGGCTCGCGGGCGTCCCAGTCGCCACCAAGTGGCGACGTTGACCAGTCCCATGGCGATGATGACGAGAATGACGGGCATGACATGAAGCTGAAAGCCCAGTATTTCGATCCCGAAGATGATCGCCCCTAGAAAACCGGTCCACGTGATGCCGCGCACGATGGTCAGCCGTACCAGGTTGCGGTTAGGGGTGGAAAGAGGTAAGGGCTGGTGCATGGAAGCTCCCGACATGCGATACGAAAGGCATGATAACCGATAGCGACAACGGCGACAGCCGGACGGGGAGGGTGATAATGCCGCACCCCAGCTTACTTGCTTGCGATATGAGCCGTGGCAGTCTTGCCAGCACGAAAAACCCCTTGCGTTCACGGCGCTGTATCCGTAGAGTACGCATCCGCTGCCGGCGACGGGCTTCGTGGCCGGCGGTGTGAAGGTGACGCAAGTGACTGACTTGCTTGAGATTTCCAGGTTCGCCTCGAGACTTCTCGCTTGACAGTGACGCCGGATTCGGTAGAATGCGCCGCACCTCGAA
>NZ_SOBR01000002.1 GCF_004364315.1 Chromohalobacter marismortui
CGTGGCACGTTCTTCGATGCAGAGTTCAGAATATGACATGGGGTCAACACCTTACCGGTTTGGTCAGGTGTTGCACTCAGAATTTGCGGCCAAGAACTATGGCATAAATACACAAGCCGATCTTGATCGCTTGACTTGCACTCATTATCCTGAGAATTGGCGAAATAAGGAGATCACTTACTAGCGCACCTATCCCGAAGGCCCCGACAATAACTCCCACTTGATAGGCAGGTAATCCTTCTTTCGCATATAGCCACGCTGATAGAAAAGGAAAAGCCATGGTGGACACCCTATAAATCAAGGTAGCCACGAAAAGCACTCGCAATTGTGGGTTCAGTGAGCGAACCAGCTGGAAAGATTGTCTAAGCATGGAGAGTATAAACTTCGTCTTTTTTTTCTCAATTTTTTCACAATCTTGGAATATTTGCTCATAGGTACTACCGGTCAGGAATACTCGCAACGGGCTGCTGAGGAGATCCTCGGTAGGCTTGAGCGACTTCCCAATAGGATACTTGACGCTTAACGAGTAAACGCTATCAAGCTTTCTTATTTGATCTATCGCATGCTGATTAAATCCTTTAATCGTACCTTCCTGCAAGGTCGCGGTATTCATTACCACTGCAGGCATTCTTAGCCGGTATGACTGGCCACCATATTCCTCGACAAACCGGATAGGCGAAGCATAGGCCAGCGCGGTTAGATACGCTTGGTTGTGTCCTAAGCACTGATCATGATACTGGGGATGCATATTCCCGTTGAGCCGAGCACCGATTTCCACCAACGTGGGACCTGTATCTGTCATGATTATTTCAGCATGCGATGGCCCATGGAAAATGTTCAAACAATCAAGTACGGATCGGACATAGTCCGCAAGCTCTCCTGCGACTGGTTCTTCGTGTGAAACCAATATATCTTTGTCATAGATTCTCTTACCATTGGGGAGGTCAATCTTCTGGTAACGCCAGGTTCCACAGATGTAGTGATGGCCACAGCTAGAAACCGTGTCCACAATATACTCTGTACCTGCTAGGTAACTCTGCACTAGCACTTCAGTGTTTGAGTGTCCAAAAATATCCCTTGAGGAAAGGATATATTCGAATGCTTGATCGAGCTCGCTCACTTGGCTGCAGATAAAAACGCTGTCCGTAGAAGCTGAACTCAGAGGTTTGACCACATAGGCCTTATCGCCAAGCTCACCCACCCATTTCCTGGCTTCTGCCACACTAGTCGTCTTCAGTTGCTGAGCGGTGCGAACGCCAAATCTTCGCAATCGCTCAATCATGAGGTATTTGTTACGCCGGGCCGAGCTGAGATGGACCCCATTAGTCATCAGTCCCATCGCTTCTGAAAGTGCGTCAGCTAGATTAACTCCAGATTCCTGTCCGGCCAGAACTGCCAAAGGTTTGAAATGACGAAGTTCTTCGCAGGTGCTAGCAATACTCCTATGCACAATATTAGCTTCGAAGTTTTCGAGGTCAGGGGCCAACATTGTCGGTAGCAATTCGGGGGTCGACTGCACATGCACGACCGTTGCATTAATGTCATGGAATGCATGTGGAAGATAGTTGCCGGTGGAGTAGGCATCAACAAGAACGAAGAAAGGCTGGTCCATAGTTTTGTCCTTAATACTTGTAACTGATATTTTCCGGATTATGAAAATCAGCAAGCGCCAGTATTACATTTTCCGGGTTCTCGGAAAGACGGTGAAGAAAGTGAAGGTACCAGTTACTTCCGTATACGCAGGTGATACGAGTGTTGATGCCTTGGTCCCGTAAGGCACGCATAATTCTGCTATTCACACCATGGAGCATTTCCACTTCCTCAATACAATCTATGAGACCCCTTTCCCTTAGGGCATTGATAATGCGCGGGTCCTGAGTCGCGCAAGCCACCCTCGATCCGTGCTCTACAATCTGCTCGACCATTGCAAGATAGCGTTCGTCCAATGGATAGCCCCTGACCAGGGAGGTCTCCGGGGGTTCGCTGTAGACTCCCTTGACCAGCCGTAGCTTGACGCCGGTTTCCAACAGTTCCGGCAAGTCTTCTACTGAACGATTGAGTTGCGCGGGAAGGGTGATAGCTAACCCGCAGGCCATATATTTCAACTCAACCATGGCATACGGGGCGAGCGATAGCACCTGTCCCTTAGGACAGGTAACGGCTTGAGAAACATGTGTTAACTATAATATTTCTCCAACGCTAGGCTAGGAGAGGAAGCCGTGACTAATTACATAGAAACCTATAAGGGCTATAAGGCTTCGTTACCGCCCCCTCTCATACAAGAAATGTTTGCACTTCGCAAAGCCTCATTTATTGATAGCCGGAACTGGGATATAGATAGCTATTCAGGCGGGGGGGATGAGCTCGACAGCTACGATGATGAAGATTCTTTTTATATTTTGCTAGCGCAGGATAGCAGATGTACCGCTACCGTTCGATTAAGGCCAAGCCAGTGCAGAAACTTCACGCGTGAACAATTCGGCTTATCTTTTTCCCTGAACGGTACCGCCGATATGAATATTTGGGAGGCGAGCCGTTTTTGCATCAATTCCAATATGCACGCCCACCGTAAGAGGAAAGAATTAGATATACGAACAGTCTCTATTTTCCATGCGATGGTCGAGCATGGCCTCACATATGGAATCGACAATTATAAAATTGTAATTGATAAAGCAATGCATAGAATACTGTGTAGATCCGACTGGCATCTAGTATTACTCAACGAGGGAACTGGAAGTCGAAACGAAGCTACCTTCTATTGTTTTCTGCCCTGTAACCTTGAGCAGCTAAACAGACTGTCACATATTATAAAAGATTAAAATACAGCCAACACCAACTAGCTTGCTTATGGTAATAGTCCTTTTCATTCCAATATCCCAAGCCTGACGGCACGGGCCACAACCTGCTTAATGTTGACGCAGTCAAGCTTTTCCATACAGTTTTTTACATGAAACTTTACGGTTCTTTCTTTAATTGACATTATTATACCAGTTTCTTCATAAGTTTTTCCACTTGCAATCCAAGCAAGACACTTCTTCTCTTGGGGGGAGAGAACGCTTAGCAAATGGCAGCTTTTCTCTGCCTGTAGATATTGATGAGCATAGGCTGTCACAAGTTTTAGCACTGGAAGATTACGGCTAATTTTACCAGGAAAATCACCATCATCGCCATCAGCTGCAAGGTTTATCGTGCTAAATGCAAGGCCGGCATCGTGCATAGGTATAGTGAAACCTTGCTCAATACCATATTTGGCACTCTCTTCATATACAATCCTGTCGTAAGTTATTTTCTCAACCGGGATGTCATCCCAAAAAAAATCTTCTGATGTTCTGCTGGAATACCTCATAACAGGATCAATATGATGATAACCTTCTTTCTTGTACTTTCTTACCCATTGCTGGTCATAATTACCAATCACCGTGATATTGCTAGCCTCAGCAATTTCAAATGGCACATATGCATATGCATACTTTTCAATCCCGACATACTCCATCACTTCGCCCAGGAAACAGATGTACTGGTCTTTTGTTCTTTTATTTATAAGACCTTCTAATAGAGCTTGCGTAACATCGGTTGTCATTCTAGAGCCTTGATATTTAAATATCGCTAAGCTTTGATTTCAACACTTATGCAATTTGACGCATAACCCACGTCAATATTAGCTGATTTAACATTCAAAGTCCATTATATGGACAACTCTATCCTCTGCTCCGTGCCCCCACCGGCATGCCCAACGCGGGCCATGGCTTGCAGCAGGAGCGTAGACGGCTTGATCCTGGCGACCAGCCGGCTCGATGATCAGTTACCCTCGCGCTTGCGCGATCAGGGTGTGTCGCACTCGCTGGTGTTGCGCACCGACGGGATCAGCCCTTCTTCATTGGGGGACGATATTCAGGGGGGATATCTCGCCACTCGTCATTTACTCGATCTCGGCCATCGCGATATCGGCCTGGTCGCGGGGCCAAGCTTTACCTCCAGCGCCCGGGACCGGCAAGAAGGCTATCGCCGCGCCATGCACGAAGCCGGGATTCCCGTGCGTGAAGAGTGGGTCATGGAGTCCGGTTTCGGGATCGAATCAGGGGAAACGGCGGGATACCAAATCCTCTCCCAAGAGGAGCGCCCCTCGGCGATTTTTGCAGTCAATGACAACTTGGCCATCGGGGTCATGGCTGCCGCGCATCGTCTCGACATCAGCATCGGCGCCTCGCTCTCACTGGTCGGTTACAACGACATACCGGTGGCGAGTCGCCTGCCGGTTTCGCTGACGTCGGTTCACATCCCCTTCGATTATGTCGCCCACCAGGCCGTCGAGTTGCTGTTCAGCGAAAGGCCCCCCGGAGCAGACTGTATCCGGCGCGCCATGCCCAGCCTGATACCAAGGGCTTCATCGGTGAGATATCCGTAAAGGCAGGAACTGCTAAGGGGAAGCGTATGGAGCGCTTTCCCCCATGGTGGCTATGGCAAGCTTGGAGAAGGGGGTCGTGAACACGACCAGAACTTTTTGAGCAACACCTGCCATGAAACCACGCTCAAAAGTGATTATCCGGGATGAATTTCCCTATCAGTCTTATGTCCCGATCACAGCAAGCCAGGATCATCCCGGGATGCGGTGACCGGCAGCCACCGAGGGAGAAACCACAACAGAGCGCTGACAAGAAGAGAGGCGACCAAGGCGAGCACGAAGACGAGCGCCGGAGGAAGAGACTCGACACAGGCTGCCATCACGGTACTAAAGGCCACTAGGCTAAGCATCCCGAGCTGGGTATCGGCCAGGGTGGCGCGGGCCACGCCGGCCCCGTGGCGCTGGTGCAGCGTCAAGGCAATAGTCAACATGCTGATGGGAAAGCTCAGGGCGACGCCGGAGACGGCGGGCGCGATGGTGTCCAACACCACGGTGGCCAGGCAGACGATAACTCCAGCGAGCGTGCCACGCATCAGCAAATCACTCCAACGTGGCGATTCCGATACCGTGTCGCGAGCGAGGCCCAAGGAACGCATCAAACGTAGCGCCAATGGCATGGCGAGCAGGAACGCAGCCAATCCCAATGCCACTCCCCCCGGCAATGACGCAGCGGCCGCGGCCACCGGCAGCCAGACGACCATCGCCAGGGCAACACTGCCCCAAGCGCCGAACCAGCCAGCCAACAGCACATAGCACAGACAGAACGTCAAAGTCGCCAGCATGGCGTGCAGCGATCCCAATGCCGCTTCGGCGACAAAAGCCGGAGGCTGCTCATTCAGCATGAAGAAATATCCCGGCCCCAGCACAATGGGGGTACCAGCCAGAACACCACCCAGGCGAGGACCTAACCTCACTACTGCCATGGATACGCCGACCACTATCAGAGCAGTGGAAAACCACTTGACGAACAACAGACCCAGCATCGCCGCGCTCCCGACCGACTACATCACGTCGCCACTATTGGGCCCGAGAGTTTGCCCGACATAGAGATCGCCGTCTGGCGAGGCGGCCAGCATCAGGGCCGTTGGAGCTACTTCTTCGGCCTTGCCGAAGCGACCCAGCGGCAGCTCGGCCTCCTTGTCGGCGATCCACTGCGGGCTCAGCCCCTCCAGCATCGGCGTCAGGATCGGCCCGGGGGCGATGGCATTGGTCAGCACCCCGAAAGGTGCCAGTTCGTGGGCCATGGCCTTGGTCAGCCCCAGCACTCCAGCTTTCGCTGAGCAGTAATGGGCAAGCCCGACGCCCCCCTTCAACGCCAACTGTGATGAAATGTTGATGATCCGCCCACGCCTGCGCTCGGCCATGTGGGGCGCGACCTGACGGCTAACCAGAAAGACACCCCGCAAGTTGATGCCGATCATGCGGTCGAAGGTCTCGGTGGACATCTCCAGCAAGGGGGTCTCATCCAGGATACCGGCACAATTGACCAGCACATCGATAGTTCGATGGGACTTCACAACATCGCCCACCATGACTTTTACCGCTTCCTCGTCAGACACGTCCACGCCATGCGTCGTGACACGAGCCCCGAGATGATCGGCTACCTGGCGGCAAGCCTCGAGATTGAAATCAGCCAGAGCAACCGTTGCTCCTTCGGCATGGAAACATTCAGCGATGGCACGGCCGATACCACTGGCGCCACCTACCACGAGGGCGACTTTTCCCTGGAGTTTTTGTGTCATGAGATTATCCCGTCTCGTAAGAGCCGGAGGCGAGACGACCGCCTCGCCTCCCTTATCAAGCGTTCAGCTCGGCCAACGTACGGTGAGCCCGCCATCGACAATCAATTGCTGTCCGGTCACGTATGACGCATCGTCACTGGTGAGGAACCGTATGGTGCGCGCGACTTCCTCGGCACGCCCCACACGCCCCGCTGGAATTTTCTCACCAGCAGATGCCAAGCCATCGGGGCCTAACGAGTTGACCGGATCAAGCGACTGCGGGGTCTCGATCAGCCCTGGTATCAGGGTATTGACACGTATCCCGCGGGGAGCCAGCTCCACTGCCAGAGATCTCACCAACCCCATAAGACCACTCTTGGCCGCCGCGTAGTGAGCGTGATCATTCCAGCCATAGACACCACCAGCTATGGAGGAAACTGCCACCATGGCCCCAGGTCCCGTCATCGAGCTAGCGGCACTCCGAAGCAGACGCATTACGCCAGAGAGATCCACCGACAGCATGTCGTCCCAATTTTCATCCGACATTTCCTCCAGGGAGGCCTGACGAAGGATACCCGCCGCAGCCACAGCAACATCCAGACGACCGAAGTGATCGATGGCCGCCCGCGCGAAGGCATCACACTGATCGCCATTACGCACGTCCACTGCCACGGCCACGCATTCTCCTCCCGCCTTGCTCACCGCTGTTACGGTTTCCTCTACGTCGTGTGGATCGCCGGGATAATATCCCGCCACCACCTTGACCCCGGCCCGGGCATAGCTGACTGCCAAGGACTGGCCAATCCCGCTAGCCGCACCGGAAATGATTGCGACCTTGCCCGCCAGGCCGTCGTCTCGTGTCAACTCATTCATGCCATGGCCTCCTTAATTTCATCGTGCTGACGATGGTCTACATGCCGGGTGCCGAACATCAAAAGCCCACTCAGGAGCAACGGCAGAGAGCCAGCGATAATGGCTGCCCAAGTCATGGTGAGCCCCATCGTCAAAAGCATGGAGACCAGTCCCGATCCCACGATGGCCCCTACCGGTGCCATCACATGCGCCACATTGGCTCCAGTACCTCGAACATGAGCCGGGAAGGACTCTCCCATATAGAAGAGGATGGCGGCGAACGGCCCTAACAAGAAGAACAGCGTGATGGCATACATCAGATAGACAAAACCATCGCTAGCAGGGCCAAGCAGCATCAAGAGACTCGCTGCACCGCCAAGCAGAAAGCCCATCAACACCGTGTTGCGGCGGCCAATGCGGTCGCCTACCCAGCCGTGGGACAGGTAACCCACGAAGCCCACAGCGTTGGCAAGGATCAGTACGTACAGGGAGCTTTCGAAACTGACGCCCTTAGCCTCCACCAGCACCGTCGTTCCCAAGACAGCAAAGACCTGAATCGCCATCCAGCTAAACAACCAGACCAGCGACAAGGAAATGGTATGACGACGCAGCTCCGGCGCCAGCACCCCTTTCAGACCCAGGTTATTACCGGTATTGACCTCGACATCGTGCTCGGCAGCCAACTTCGCGGCGCCTTCGGCATCCCCAGACTTACGGCGACGCTCAACTTCCTTCATCGCCGCGAATACCGGCGACTCAGGAAGTTTCAATGCCATCACGATGACGATGATCGAGGCGCAAGCAGCAACGAAAAAACTGCCACGCCAACCCACCACGGGTAGCAACAGGGAAGTCATCCCCGCAGCGCACAAGGCTCCAACCGGCCAGCCACTCTGGACCAGGCTGTACATGAAACCGCGCCCTTTAGCTTTCTTGTAGATCTCGTTGAGATAAACGGCATTGACCACTTCCTCGGAAACCGCGAAGCCGGAAAAGGCCCTGATGATGACCAGCGAAGCAGCGCCAATGGCAATCCCAGACAACCCGGAACTGACCGCCCCACCGATCACCAACAGAATCAGAGACTTCTTGCGCCCGAAGTGGTCGAGCATAGTGCCGACCACCAGCGACACGACAAATACCCCAATGGTTGCCCAGGTATTGACCGCTGTAGCCTTAGCCGTACTCCAGCCAAAGTCGTCGGCAATGACAGGCAACAACGTACCAAACAGGGTGTAGTCGTAGACCGACGCCACCCAAGCAACGAAGCAGACCAATGAGGCATAGCCGATCTGTTTCTTGGTGATAACTCTATTCCATGGCTCATCGGCACTGCCGCGAAGCCCTTGTGAAGGAACACTTGAAGTTGGCTCGGCCATCGACTTCACCCTCTTTTCGATTGTCGTTGTATGGTGATTCAGAAAAGATTCAAGGGTTATTTCTTCGGGTTACGCTCGGCGAAATCATCGGCGATTTCATCAAACGTACAGAAACGCACGCCTTCATGGCTTTGCATGTGCTCGATAAGACGTTCGAGCATCATGAGCACCTGAGGGCGTCCCGATACGTCGGGATGAATGGTAATGGTGAAGACCGCGTAATCGTTCTCGCGGTAGACCCAATCAAACTGATCCTGCCACATCTCGCCAAGGTGGCGGGGACTGACAAAACCATGACTATTGGGCGCTTTCTTGATGAACATCATTGGCGGCAGGTCATCGAGATACCAATTGGCAGGAATCTCGATCAAATCGGTTTCCTCTCCTCGAACCAGAGGCTTCATCCACTCCTTGGCGGGCTTGGAATAATCGATCTTGGTCCAAGAGTCACCTACGCGCACGTAATAAGGATGGAAATCGTTGTGCATCAGGCTGTGGTCATACTTGATGCCGCGCTCCAGAAGAAGCTCGTTGGTCACCGGGCTGAATTCCCACCAAGGTGCCACGTAGCCGGTGGGCCGCTTGCCGGACAGGTTGGTCACCAGCTCGATATTGTAATCGAGCACATCACGCTCCTGCTCACGGGTCATGGCGATGGGATTTTCGTGGCTATAGCCGTGGACGCCAACTTCATGACCAGCATCGACGACGGCTTTCATCTGCTCCGGGAAGGTTTCGATGCTGTGACCGGGGATGAACCAGGTCGTCTTGAGGCCATAGCGCTCGAACAACTTGAGAAGACGTGGCGCACCGACTTCACCTGCGAACAGACCGCGGGAAATATCGTCGGGCGAATCCTCGCCACCGTAGGAACCGAGCCAACCAGCTACTGCATCGACGTCGACGCCAAATGCGCAGAGGATCTCTTTCTTAGCCATCTTGAACACCTCGTTGTTGAGTATTGGATAGGGGGTGCTTGTGCAGATGACGACAGCCGTCGAGGCCGTCGACTTATTGAAGACTGGATACAAAGGTCATTTTTGTCAAGAAACCCTATCACTACCTCTTAACACCGCTCTATCATCCTCTGACAAAATTACAGTTAAAAACACTGTAAAAAATGAAAAATAATGGATGAAAAACGCAAAAATAGTTGACTAAGCAGGTGAAAATTCGAACATGGCACAAACGCTTATCCGGCTTTTCCACGTAACGCAAGCAGGCAGGCCCTCCCACGAAGGCCATCTTTTAGAAATTGGGCACAAAAGTCATTTTTATGCTTACAGCGGGCAGCAACGGCAAAGCGCCCCATCACTAAGGGCGCCCAAGAGGAAAAGCGGGAAGCGCAAGGGGGCTCAGGTAATCTTGAGCAGATAAGGGGGCAGGCTTGGTTCGGGGAAGACCGATAATACCTTCAGCCTACGTCGGGAACGCTCGGCAGCTGCCTGAAGATGTGACTGCAGACTGGAGGCCGCTGCATCGAAGGCGCCGAACAGCAAATGATCGAGAACCAGCTTGTGCTCCATCAACAGCGGCTCGTCTGGTGGCACACCCAGCGTCTGAAAGAAGATGCGGTTGACGATCACGGGAAGCTGACTCTGAGCGATCATCTCGCGAGCCTTGCGATTGGGATAAAGTCGAAGGCAGCGCTGATGCAGATCCTGCTCCAGCCGAGTGATGGCGGCGGCATTCTGAAGCTCTGGATGGTCGATCAGGCGTTGCACCTCATCTCGCATCGCCTCGAGTTCGGCGCGATCCAGAAGAGGACCGGAAACCTTGAGCGCCGCCGGCTCCAGCAGCACGCGAATTTCATAGTCGTCAGCCACCGCCTGAGCCGTCAATGGACCGGCCAACCAGTGCGAATGGCGATCCTTTTCGATCAGACGCTGGTTCCGCAGCCGTCCCAGCACCTCCCTGGCCACGGTACGACTGACCCCGTGATATTCACTCAGCACGGTCTCGATGATGCGAAAGTGGCCGAAGGCCAGGCAGGTGGCCACGGCCTCCTCCACCTGGACATAAATGCGATCAGCCGCCGACCGAGTGTCCACGACAGGCCGCTCATCAACTCCCAGGCCAAGCATTTCGGGTGTCAAGGGATCGCGCACCGGCTTCACCGACTCGGGGTCCGGTGTCGCCAGAAAGCCACGCCCCTCAAAACGGCTGATCAACCCCTGTTCATGCAACAGTTCCAGTGCCTTGCGAACGGGGCCTCGACTGGTACCAAACAGCCGCGCGATAGGCCCCTCGAGTAGAATTTGATTGGAAGGAAGACGCTGCGCCTGTATAGCCTTGCGCAATGTCTCCTGGATCATGACATAACGAGGAGCACGCCCCTCCTGCCGCCTGTTCGAACTGTCTGCAGTGGCCAGCACCCACTCCTCCCTGAACTCATCGACTCGCACCTCGCGCATGTCTGACTCGACCCACCCGACGCACGACGAGCCATCACGCCCGCCCACCTATTTTGACACTTCCCCCCAATCCTTTCGAGATCAAGAAAAACGACCAGTGGAACCATTCGTCATTTTTCTTGGGTCATAATATCGGGATAAAAATAAAATTCTATATAAAACAGAAACTTGAAAAGAGCATAGAACCCAGAATCACAAAGCTAGGACAATCATCCCTTGGCAAAAAATGATCTTTGTACCCATACTACAATTCCGAATGGCGTACCTGGTGGCCTCGCTACCGAACGATGGCGCCTTACAACAAACACACAACATCTCGAGGAACGCAGCAGTGGCCCATCAATCACACATCCACGACTCCAGCAGCTCCGTCGGAAGCAGCGGCGCTGGTCAACACTTGCTCGAAGCCGCCATCTTGCCGGTTTGGCTCAACCAGCGAACCATCGGTTTCTTCGGTTTTATCTGGCTCTGGATCGGCATGGCAGTCATTATCGCGACCTTTCAGCTTGGCGCTGGTGGCGTCGCCGGCTTGCCGCTACTTCATGTGGTAGCCATCATTTTCTTCGCTAACCTCGTGCTGGGTGTCGTCATGAGCCTAACGGCAGATATCGGCACAGAACATGGTCTCTCTTTCGCCGTTTACTTGCGTGCTCCTTTCGGTATCAAAGGCACTCACCTGCCCGCCGTGTCGCGCGGTATCGTCGCCGCGATCTGGTTCGGCGTACAAACCTACCTCGGCGCGCTGGCTCTCAACGGCATCGTCGAATATCTGTGGGGATTCGATAACTGGATCTTGTGGTACACGCTGTTCGCTATCGTGCAGATCGCCAACACCGCGCTTGGCATTCGAGCCGTGGAAATGCTGGCTTCCATAGCGGCCCCCTGCATCGTGGCTATCTCGGTGTGGATGTATTTCACACTCGACGTGCTGGCCGAAACACAGGGCATCAATATCTGGACCTTCGTGGGCGACCAAGACGTCGCGGCTCTGGGATTGTTCTTTGCCAACATGGCCTTCTGGTCGGCACTAGCAGTAGACATCCCCAATCTGACGCGCTTTCTGCGTGCACCCGGTGGTGAACGAAACTTCTTCACTCGCAATCGCAACGTGTTTGTCGCCCAGTTCCTGGCGCTGCCCGCCACGCAAGCCTGGATCGCCCTGATTGGCGGGGTTTCCTTCATCGCTGCAGGCGACTGGAATCCAGTTACTGTCATTCAGGGGCAGGGCGGAGGCCTGACTCTGGTCGCACTACTGCTGATGGTGATTCTCGCTCAGTGGTCCACCAACAACGCAGCCAATTTGATCCCCGCAGCACTCACGTTCGTCAATGCTGGGGCTCCACGCATCAGCTATCCAGTCGCACTGGTCATTGCAGGCCTGATCGGGACCGCCTCAATGCCTTGGTTGATCCTCAACCATCTGTTCACGTTCCTCAGTTACTACGGCGCCGTACTCTCGGCCGTCGGTGGCATCATGGTGGCGGATTATTATCTTTTGAGACGCCGGCGTCTCAACGTGCCCGCTCTCTTTGAAGCCAAAGGCCAGTTCCGCTTTGCCAACGGCTTCAATCCAGCCGGCATCATCGCCTGGGTGGTGGGCGGCACCATGGCCTTGGTGTTTCTTGAATACGCTTATGCCGTTGGCTTCGTGACAGCTCTCGTGGTGTATCTGGTGCTAATGAAAACTTGGATTCTTCGCCACTACCCTCAGGAAGAGCTAGTCTCCGATTTCGATGACCGCTTCCTGGCTACATCCGTAGGGCGCAACTGGGTCTATACCGAGCACCAACGCTTCGAGCGCCTGACTACCGATGACATTCCTGCCTCGGCGCTCAAGCGTGAGGATCGTTGAGTACTAGCGGATATCGACCATCTAACGCCCGTAAGACCGGAGACAACTTATGGATGCTTTTCCACGCACCGCCCTAGCCATTGGCCAAGCCATCCAGTACGGCGACATCGACCCGGTGGCGTTAACACAGCACTGCCTGGACGAGGCTACGGCCAGCGACGCGGTTTTCATCTCGCTGACGCCGGATCGCGCTCTGGCGGAAGCCGAGGCGGCTGCTCGTCGCCGGCAACTCGGCATCCCCCTGAGCCCCCTCGATGGTGTTCCACTGGCCTGGAAGGACCTATTCGATATCACAGGCACGCTGACCACCGCCGGCAGCCGGGTACTCGCCAAGACGCCTGCCACACGCGACGCCACGGCGGTTCGTCATGCCTCGGGGAGCGGCATGGTGTGTATCGGCAAGACCAACCTGACCGAACTGGCTTACTCCGGCCTTGGTCTGAACCCGCACTATGGCACTCCGCACCACACGCCGGCAGGATCGGAACCCAGAGTTCCCGGCGGTTCGAGTTCGGGTTCGGCGGTCGCCGTAGCCAAGGGTATCGTCCCGGCCGCTATCGGGACCGATACCGCTGGGTCGCTGCGCATTCCCGCCGCCTTCAACGGCCTGGTCTCCTACCGCCCTTCCCAACCGCGTCACGACAGACATGGTGTCACACCCCTCGCCGAGACTCTCGACACCATTGGGGCGATCGCGCCGTCCCTGTCGGACTGCCTGGCCATCGACGACCTCCTGCGCGGCAAGAAGGTACAGACTCGGGAGCCGGCGGATCCCGGACGTACGGTGATCGTGCTCGACACGACCTGCCTCGACGACGAACGCCTAGAGCCCGGGGTACGACAAAATCTGGAAAACAGCGCCGAGCGACTGGCCCAGGCCGGTTTTCATGTGATCAGGCGCCCCATCGCCAGCATCGGCGAAACACTGAACCTCATCCAGAGGCATGGCTGGCTGGGCGCAGCAGAAGCCTATACCGAGTACCGGGGGCTCCTCGAGCGTGACGAGGCCGACCGCATGGACCCACGGGTGAGACAACGACTGTTGGCCGCGCGAAGCATGACGCCAGATAGCGTCGTGACACTTTATCACCAGCGCCAAGCGCTCCAGAACCGCCTACGCCAGGAGCTGGCGGGAGCGATTCTGCTCACTCCTACCGTTGCACACGCCGCCCCGTTCCTGAGCCCGCTGGAGTCTGATTCTGAATACTTTGCCAAGATCAATCTTGCCACGCTACGTCTCAGCATGGTGGCCAGCCTATTGGACTCTCCGGCAATCGCGATGCCGAGCGGGGTCGATGAAAACCAGCAGCACACCAGCATTCAGCTCAGTGCCCCCAGTGGCGGAGACGAAATTCTCTTGCGGGTGGCACTGGCGGCCGATGAATACCTCGGTGCTGATCATTAATTCGGCAACAAGACGCCTCACTTTCAAGGAGCTTCCATGTGCGGACTTTGTGGCGCCTTTAGCGGCGACAACCACTGGAGTACTCATATCGAGGACCCAGAACAAGCCCACCACGAACGCCGCCGGGCCCGAGCCTATCGAGCCAAGTTGATCAACCGAGTGCTTGGCCCGCGCCGCTTGGTGATCGAGGACTTTCAAGCGTCGAGCTTTGTTCTCGCCTCCGCCACCGGCAAACGGGAGATCGTCGAGGATCTAGGCGGTATCTGGCGTCAGGCCGAGCAATTGAGCGGACGCGAGCTTGATCCCCTGGACACGGAATTCCTGGCCGCTTTGACTGGCTGACCGGCGTTTCCAAAGACGCCCCCTTCCCCGATGAGGAGACTTTCGATGAATGAGACTCCCCCGTTCCTGCCGGTGCATGTTATTTCGGGCTTCCTGGGCAGTGGCAAGACCACGCTTTTGAAATCGGTCCTAGCCAGCGAGGCCTTCGGCGATAGTGCCGTATTGATCAACGAGTTCGGTGACATGGGGCTCGATGACCGGTTGCTTGGAGAGATTGCAGAAGACACTGTGCTGCTATCCAGCGGCTGCGTCTGCTGCACGATCCGCGGAGAGCTGTCGGACGCGCTACGGCGCTTATTATCGCAGCGACAGAATGGCGAGATACCCGCGTTCCAGAGAGTCGTACTGGAAACCACTGGACTGGCCGATCCCGGCCCGATCGCCTCCACCATTACAGCCGACCCCGTATTACGCCATCACCTCCGCCCGGGGACCAACCTCACACTTGTGGATGCCGTCAACGCTATCGAAAGTCTCCAGCGACACCCAGTCTGGGAGGCGCAAGTCGCGGTGGCCGACAAGCTGGTCATCAGCAAGACCGATCTGGTCGATACATCGCGAATCGATCACATCCATGACCTGCTGAATACCATCAATCCGGCGGCACAGCGCCTTGAGCGGGAAGCACTGGACCAGTGCAGCGACACGCTCTTCGCCAGTGGTCCCCACCTCGAGCGATTCACCCATTCCCAGGCCAAAACATGGCTGGGCCCCTGGCGCAAAACGGTGGATCCGGAAAAGAGCAGTCATCTCAGCGATATGCTCTCATTCCGTCTGGCCTTTGACGGCGAGCTGGACTGGACATGTTTCGGCCTATGGCTCTCGATGCTCCTCAATCGCCACGGTAACGACATCATGCGGGTCAAGGGGGTTCTACATGTCAAGGATGATCATCGGCCGGTCGTACTACATGGCGTGCAGCACACTGTTCACCCTCCAGAACACATCGAGACCTGGCCCGACGATGACCACCGCTCGGAGCTCATCTTTATCACGCGTGGTATCACGGCCATGCGCGTGGCAGACTCGTTGGACACCTTCATGAGAACCGTGAGCGACCACCCGTGCCCCAGGATCTCCCATGCCTAAAGCCGTATCTTCAGCCAATTCGGAAGGGCCATACGTTCAACGCGGCCCGGTCAATCTTCGCGTGCTGGGCACCTCAGTCACGCTTCTGGAGAGCATCCGCCAACGCGCGCGCGCCGACCTGGGCATTCGGCTGACGTTTGATGTGCTTGACGGCGTCGCCGCTCAAAGGGCCGGCGTACTCGCCCCGGATAGCTTCGACATCTATGACCAGTGGTTTCATAACGTGGATTTCGTATGGCCAGCAAACGCCATTCAGCCCATCGACATTGAACGCATAGATAACTGGGACAAAATCAACGATTTGCCGAAGACGGGACGCCTGACACCCCACGCACCACTCGGCGCTGGCAGCAATCCGGTCGATCGTCTTTATATACAACCCGATGGCAGCTGCGGCTCACGCCCCAGTGGGCATATAACCATGCTGCCGGCTAGCCATAACGTCGATAGCTTCGGCTACCGCCTGGATATGCTACCTGACGGATTGAGCCACGATCATGAGAGCTGGGCCTGGTTATTGGACAGGCGCTGGCGAGGCATGGTCAGTCTGCAGAACGACAGCGCAATCGGCGCGATCGATGCAGCAATGGCGGCCAAGGCAGCTGGACTGGTCGAGTTCAAGGATCTTGGCAATCTCAGCGTGGAAGAAATCGACAGCCTCATCGACTGCCTGATCACTCTCAAGCGCCAGCAGCACTTTCGAACGTTCTGGAGCAACCAAGACCAGGCCTCCTCCGACATGGTCCGCGGCCGGGTCGGCATCGAGAGCCTCTGGTCCCCCGCCATGACCAACCTCAAAAAGCGCCATATCAAGGTGCGCATGGCCTCACCTATGGAAGGCTACCGTGCCTGGTATGGCGGCATGTCTATCTCGCGCCATGCAAAGGGCCGTACGCTCGATGCCGCCTATGACTATCTCAACTGGTGGATTTCCGGCTGGCCCGGTGCCGTCATGGCTCGTCAGGGGTACTACATTTCCACGCCGGAGCTTACCCGCCCTCACCTATCACCCGCCGAATGGGACTACTGGTACGCAGGCAGGCCCGCCTCCGAGGAACTTGATGACCCCTCCGGGGCCAGTGGATTGATTCACCAAGGCGAAATTCGGGATGGTGGAGACTACCTGACACGCATGAGTCGTATCGCCGTGTGGAATACGGTCATGGACGAGCACAACTACCTGGTCCGGCGCTGGAACGATTTCATGTCGGCATAAGCAGAAAGAGCGTGTGGGTACACAAGAACGGCGGACTGCAGAGACGTAGAAGCCGGGCCGGGGGCGCAATTCGGCTGAACTCCAGTCAAAGCATAGGAATGGGACTATGGAGGAGTGTGGCTTGTTGATGGTGGACCAGCAGAGAAAGAGCCAAGACAGAGAGATTATGAGTTCGCTTTTAAAACAATAAGCTACTGACACACAAGGAAAAGCAACCGTAATCAAGCGAAAGGTACAGTTCTTTGGAATCAGTAGCTTAGCGAAAGTTGAGGATAGCACACGAAGCTGGTGTGTGTACCGCTGGTGTACCTCCCAGCACCCTGCTTGAGGTGTGAAACGATGTAGACACTCTTCCAGCTCCAGCACATTGATTGTCCTCAAAAACATACACTATTTCAATCAAATCAAGTTTTAAAAAGCGTTTTATTCATCTATCCCAATAAACCTTTTCTTCTTATTGTTCAAATTTTTATAATCAACACCAAAAACGTCTCGGATCATTTTGTCTAATGCATTATTTCTTGCACTAACAAGCAAGTCATCTACTTGACGCTCGTTATCAAACTTCCCATAGTAATTTTTATAACCCTCACAAATATTATCCAACCTTGACAGAAACTGTGTTATGGTTATCCCTCTTGCATTGCAATAATCAAGATCAGACACTTCTAGAATCTTCGCTCTAATTTTTTGAAGCTGGCTGTCGGTTACTTCAACACTATAACCCTTCCCTTTTCTCACTATACCAAGGCCTAAAAAATCCACAGACTCGCCAGGATCATACAAGCCTGACTTGCTCTCCTTTATACCCAAACCCACTTTCTCCAGCTCATCTTTTATAACATTTTCTATTTCTTGACATCCCTCCTCACTTTCAGAAAAAGCAATAATATCGTCAGCATACCTTATTACAGAAAAACCCTTTGAAATCAGATGACTGTCAAATTTTTCTAATATCAAGTTGGCAAAAAATGGCGAGATAGGCATCCCTTGCCTAACCCCTTTACCAAGCACTAAACCTTGGCGGCGTATTCTTTTTCCTTCTGCTTTCGTAGCTGTTGCCACTTCTAAGGATATAGTAGAAACCAGCAAATCATGAAGGGATCTATGCTTAACCTTTCGCTTAACCCTTTCTTCAAGACTTTCTCTACTGACATTATCAAAAAATGATGAAATATCAGCCTTGTAGACAAAGCCTTTTTTTCTTCTTAGCCTTACCGCTTCTTTTAAAGCCTTACTTACATTCCTTCCTTTTACAAAGCCATAACTTATATTTGTTTCTGCCCTGCAACCGTTATCGTACAGAAACTTAAGTATCGCTCTCTGAACCAACCTATCCTGAACAACAGGAACGCAGATCAATCGCTCTTTGCCATCTGACTTAGGAAGAAAAACAGGAGCCAGGTCCCAAAAGGAATAGCGTGAATTTTTTATATCATCAGATATTCTCTTAATAAACTCTTTCTTATGCTCTTGAAAAGAGTTTATGCTTATTCCGTCACGTCCTTTCGAGTTTCGCTTCCTGGGAAGTGTATTATCATACATTTCTTTCCACACCACCTTTAAGTAATCAGGTGATGCGACGGTTCTCAAAGCGCTTTTGCTCATCGGTAGGATTCCTTACCCCGCTGTGCTCCTAGCCCCTATCAGCGGGTATCAGACGGGCACCGCCCCTGAGAATACGCGTCCAGGGTGTTTCCCTGCGTACGCTCAATGGACTTCTCGCGACTGCGATCACACGCGCTATCTCGATTGAGCCAATGTTTCGCCTTATCCGCAACCTGCGAGACTGCAAATTGGGCATGCGATTAAAAGTCTGCCGACATCTCGGCCCCAAAGATGCGAATGCCTATCGCTTGCACCTCAATTCTCATCTGTATCACTCCACCCGTGTCGTTTTGGCCCACTTGAAGACTAATGTCTCCGCTCAAGCCTACTGCGACCGCCATCGCGAGCAGATAGCGTTGGGTGGCATGCCACCAAGGTGCAAACCTGCCTCCCGAGCCCGCACCCTGCTTGGCGGCCGCTTTAAAGGCTTTACTGGCTCCCCGAGCAATAAGGGGAAGGAGCCCGTTAACAATTGGCGACCGCCCCTGAGAATACGCGTCCAGGGTGTTTCCCTGCGTACGCTCAATGGACTTCTCGCGACTGCGATCACACGCGCTATCTCGATTTCGCCAATGTTTCGCCTTATCCGCAACCTGCGAGACTGCAAATTGGGCATGCGAGATACTAGTAAATACCACATTAACACAGCTTCAAGAAACGGCTCAATAACCCGAGCCAAAGACCAAAGAACCACCAAGCATTAGATCGGCAATTTTAATAACCAAAACCTCTTAAAAATTCACCTTCAACATCAAGAGGAATCGGTGACTGACCCTAATTCACGCCTTTGCTAACCGGCAAGTCGACGATTCATCTGTTGGGCTACTCATTTCGCCCCTCCCTTCCTGCCAACAGCTTCAGGATCAAAAGCGCGAACTACCTGCTTTTCTCTTCTTCCTGCAGCAGCGACATTCGGAGCTTATCATGGTCGCAGAGGGCGTCGAGAACGACATCGGTCCCATTCCTTCGGGAACAGGCTAAGCATCTCGCTATGGCTGCGCACCAGGGCCCTCTCTGCACCGTCGCCGTAGAGCTGGCCGATGATCTTAGCCAGGCGCGCTGCTTCGCAAAATCGTGAGACTTGCCGGGCCCTCCTCTCCTCCCCTATGCGTATCTGCTCAGCTTCACGTAAGCTAGCGGAAAAAGTGATAAGTAATCTATGAACGCAGCAGGGAAGCAGCTATGACCAGGCAGGCTTTCAGCGAACGGGACATCTGCACCAAGTTCATCACCCCTGCCATCGAGCAGGCGGGCTGGAACATACATACCCAGGTACGTGAAGAGTACCCGGTCAGTGACGGCCGCATCACGGTACGCGGCCGCATGCACCACCGGGCTCACCCGCGTCGGGCGGATTACGTGCTGTCTTTCCAGAAGAACCAGCCTATCGCTGTCATCGAGGCCAAGGACGCCAGCCACAGCCTGGGCCATGGCATGCAGCAGGCACAAGCCTACGCGGAGAAGCTCGATGTCCCCTTCGCCATTAGCTCCAACGGCAGCGGCTTCCTGTTCAGCGACCCCCACCGCCTGGTCTTCGATCAGGCCGAGACCAACCTGGCGCTCGATCAGCTCCCCGGACCCGATGCGCTCTGGCACGGCTACCGCCGCTGGAAAGGCCTGAGTGAAGAGACACGCCCGGTCGTCGAGCAGCCTTTCTACGATGACGGCAGCGGCCGCACGCCCCGCTACTACCAGATGGTCGCGGTCAATCGCACGGTCGAGGCCATCGCCAAAGGGCAGGATCGCCTGCTGCTGGTGATGGCCACCGGCACCGGCAAGACCTACACCGCTTTCCAGCTGATCTGGCGACTGTGGAAGGCCGGCCGCAAGCAGCGCATCCTGTTTCTGGCGGACCGCAACGTACTAGTCGATCAGACCAAGAGCGGCGACTTCAAGCCCTTCGGCGCGGCCATGACCAAGATCTCCAAGC
The DNA here is from genome assembly GCF_004364315.1 of Chromohalobacter marismortui. Classification (GTDB taxonomy): domain Bacteria; phylum Pseudomonadota; class Gammaproteobacteria; order Pseudomonadales; family Halomonadaceae; genus Chromohalobacter; species Chromohalobacter marismortui. The sequence continues at coordinate 20,211 of NZ_SOBR01000002.1, forward strand.
GCCAGGTCGAGAAGTCGCACGAGATCTACCTCTCGCTGTATCAGGCCGTCACCGGCAGCGAGGAAGAAAAGAACATCTACAAGCAGTTCAGTCCGGACTTCTTCGACCTGGTCGTCATCGACGAATGCCACCGTGGCAGCGCCGCCGAAGACTCTGCCTGGCGCGCCATCCTGGACTACTTCAGCGGGGCCACCCATATAGGGCTGACCGCGACGCCCAAGGAGACCACCGAGGTTTCCAACATCCACTACTTCGGCGAGCCCATCTACACCTACTCGCTCAAGCAGGGCATCGACGACGGCTACCTAGCGCCCTACAAGGTGATTCGGGTCGACCTGGACCGCGACCTGCAAGGATGGCGCCCCAGCGACGGCCAGACCGACATCCACGGCGAGGTGATCGAGGATCGTATCTACAACCAGCGAGACTTCGACCGTCACCTGATCCTAACGCAACGCACCGAGCTGGTCGCTCGAACCGTCACCGATTACCTGACCCAGACCGACCCGATGCAGAAGACTATCGTCTTCTGCGAGAACATCGACCATGCCGAGCGGATGCGTCAGGCGTTGGTCAATCTCAACCCTCAGCACGTGGCCAAGAACCGCAAGTACGTGATGCGCATCACCGGCGACGAGCTCGAGGGCAAGGCCGAGCTCGACCACTTCATCGACCCCGAAGAGCCCTACCCCGTCATCGCCGTTACCAGCAAGCTCATGACTACCGGCGTCGATGCCAAGACCTGCAAGCTGATCGTGCTCGACCAGCGCATCCAGTCGATGACCGAGTTCAAGCAGATCATCGGGCGCGGCACGCGGATCGACGCCGAGCACGACAAGTTCTGGTTCACGATCCTCGACTTCCGCAAGGCCACGGAGCTGTTCGCCGACCCCACCTTCGATGGTGATCCCGAGCAGGTCTACGTACCTGGCGAAGGCGATCCGCTGCTGCCCGATGACGATGCTTCTGAAGACGATGGTGAAGGCGACGCCCCAGAGGACGGCAGCGATTCACCGGACGGCGAATCAACGTCAGACCCTTATGGCCCGCCATTGGGTGATGGCGACGACGACACGAGCGGCCTTGGTGAGCCGCCAAGTAAATACGTAGTCAATGATGTCACCGTGGCGGTCATCGGCCGGCGCGTGCAGTACCTGGGGCCAGACGGCAAGCTGATCACCGAAGAGCTGACCGACTATACCCGCAAGACGGTACGCGCCCACTACGCCACCCTGAACGACTTCCTGCGCCGCTGGGAGGCCAGCGACCGCAAGCAGGCCGTGCTGGATGAACTGGCCGAACAAGGCGTGTTCTGGGAAGACCTCACCAGCGAGGTCGAGAAGACCCTCGGCGATACGCCGGACCCCTTCGATGCCATCGTGCACATCGTCTACGGCCAGCCTGCACTTACCCGTCGCCAGCGCGCGGCCAAGGCTCGCCAGTCGGACTATTTCACTCGCTATGAGGGCCAGGCCCGCGCCGTGCTGGACGCCCTGCTCGACAAGTACGCCGATAACGGCGTGGCCACCATCGAAGACACCAAGGTACTGAAGCTGGCACCGCTGGACCGGCTCGGTACCCCCGTGGAGCTCGCCAAGGCCTTCGGCGGCAAGGCCGGCTATCGCGAGGCGGTGAGAGCCCTCGAGGAAACGCTCTACGCCGACGCCGCTACAGCCGGCTGACACAGCTAGGTACAATACGTCGCATTCTGCGCGCCGGCAGCCACACCGGCGCGCTTTCGGTTATCGAGACGAGATTCCCATGAGCATCAGCACCACCATCAAGAGCATCCAGGACATCATGCGCAAGGACGTCGGCGTCGACGGCGATGCCCAGCGTATCGGCCAGCTGGTCTGGATGCTGTTTCTGAAGATCTACGATGACCGCGAACAGGAATGGGAGCTGGACTACGACGACTACGTCAGCCCCATCCCCGAGCAATTGCGCTGGAGCAGCTGGGCCGCCGACCCGGAGGGGCTGACTGGCGAGGGCCTGAAGAGCTTCATCGACAACACCCTCTTTCCCGGACTGCAACAGCTGGATGCCGGCGGCGACGCCCGCGCCGCCGTCATCCGCAGCGTGTTCGAGGATGCCTACAACTACATGAAGTCCGGCCATCTGCTGCGCCAGGTGATCAACCGCATTCAGGAAGGCATCGACTTCAACGCATCTCAGCAGCGTCACGCCTTCGGCGATATGTACGAGCAGATCCTCAAGGACCTGCAGAGCGCCGGTAATGCCGGTGAGTTCTACACGCCGCGCGCCGTGACCGAGTTCATGGTCAACCGCGTCGATCCCAAGCTTGCCGAGAGCGTGATGGACCCGGCCTGCGGCACCGGCGGCTTTCTCACCTGCGCTATCGAGCACAAGCGTAAACATTATGTGCAGACGCCCGCCGACGAGCAGACGCTGCAACACAGCATCTACGGCTGGGAGAAGAAACCGCTGCCGCACCTGCTGGCTACCACCAACATGATCCTGCATGGCATCGAGGTTCCCAGCCAGATTCGTCACGACAACACCCTGAACCGTCCCTACCGGGACTGGGGACCGAAGGAGCGGGTCGATGTGATCGTCGCCAACCCGCCGTTCGGCGGCACCGAGGAAGACGGCATCGAGAACAACTTCCCGGCGGAATTCCGCACCCGTGAGACAGCCGACCTGTTCATGGCGTTGTTCATTCGTCTGCTGAAGCAGAACGGCCGCGCCGCCGTGGTGCTGCCGGACGGTTTCCTGTTCGGCGAGGGCATGAAGACCCGCCTCAAGGAAAAACTGCTCAGCGAGTGCAACCTGCACACCATCGTTCGTCTGCCCAACGGCGTGTTCAACCCCTACACCGGCATCAAGACCAACCTGCTGTTCTTCACCAAGGGCCAGCCGACCGAGCAGGTGTGGTACTACGAACACCCCTACCCCGAGGGCTACAAGAACTACAGCAAGACGCGCCCGATGCGCGTCGAGGAGTTCGCGACCGAGATCGGCTGGTGGGGCAACGAAGCCGACGGTTTCGCCAACCGACAGGAGACCGAGCAGGCCTGGAAGGTCAGCATCGACGAGATCAAGGCGCGCAACTATAACCTGGACATCAAGAACCCCTGGCAGGAAGAGCAGGTCAACCACGATCCCGACGAACTGCTGGCACGGTACGCCCAACAGCAGGCGGAAATTCAGGAAATTCGCGACCAGCTCAAGACCATCCTCGGCGACGCCCTGGGCAGTACTTCCAAGGACCAGGCCGCCCCGCAGCAAGCGGAGGAGCTGGCATGAGTGCTCAGCAGTTGATCACCGACCATCTCGACCTCTGGACCGGCGCCGTGACGCACAAGAGCGGTTCGGGGCGTAGTGCATCGGGTAAGAACGGGAAAATCGAGCTCACTGGCATCAAGAAGCTGCGCGAGCTGATTCTGGAGCTCGCCGTGCGCGGCAAACTGGTGGAGCAAGACCCAAGCGATGAACCTGCCAGCGTACTGCTGGAGCGTATCGCCGAAGAAAAGACCAGGCTTGTTAAGGAAGGGAAGATCAAGAAGCCGAAGAAGCTACCTCACGTCTCAGAGAAAGACAAATACTTCCAAACACCTAAGAAGTGGGAGTGGGTTCGGCTAGGAAACCTCTTTAATTCGATCATGAGCGGGGGAACTCCCAATAAGAGCAACCCAGAATTTTGGGGCGGCAAAATCCCGTGGGCCAGCGTAAAAGATTTGGGAAAATCGAAAAATATAGAGAAAACTATAGACTATATTACTGCAGAAGGGCTAAAAGCAGGAAGCAAATTAGCTGATTCAGGCGACATACTAATTTGTACTCGAATGGGGCTCGGGAAGGTCGCAATATGCTCACGCCCCGTTGCTATAAATCAAGACATAAAAGCAGTAAAGCTGTCATCTGGAACATCCATTGACTTCTTCCTTATTGCATATAAGGCACTCGATATCATAGGGACTGGAACCACGGTTTCCGGCATAACTCAAGATAAACTTTTGAATTATGTTATTGGCCTTCCACCACTAGAAGAACAACATCGCATCGTCAAGAAAGTCGACGAGCTGATGGCCCTCTGTGATCAGTTGGAACAGGAAGTTAGCGACCAGCTGAAAGCCCATGAGGTGCTGGTCGACACCCTTCTCGATGCCCTGACCCGCTCATCGGACGCCACCGAACTGGCTGAGAACTGGGCCCGCGTGTCTGAGCATTTCGATACCCTCTTTACCACCGAGGCCAGCATCGACAAGCTCAAGAAGACCATCCTCCAGTTGGCGGTGATGGGACGACTGGTGGAGCAGGATCCCAACGATGAGCCCGCCAGCGCCTTGCTGGATGAGATTCTAGCTGAAAGGGATAGGCTAAAACGTGAAGAAGGAATGAAAACGAAAGCTTCTGGAGCGGTAAATACTGAAGAGGCTTACTTAACCATACCAAGGTCTTGGGTGTGGGTGAGGCTTGGGAATACGGCAAAATTCATTGACTACAGAGGGAAAACTCCAAAAAAGTTAGGGAGTGGAAAGCGCCTAATCACTGCCAAGAACATTCGAAAAGGGTATATCGACAAGGACCCTGAGGAATTTATTTCAGAGCCATATTATCACACATGGATGACCCGTGGATTCCCTCGTGTAGGTGATACTCTTTTTACCCCAGAGGCTCCTCTCGGGAACGCTGCAAATGTCGATTTAGAGGAGGAGTTCGCACTGGCACAACGTGCGATTTGCTTTCAATGGCATGTGAAAGAGATATCTCCCTTCATGCTGATGCAAATCTTGGCTCTTCCTTTTCAGGAACAACTCATCTTTAATGCAACTGGGATGACTGCTAATGGGATAAAAGCTGCCAAGCTGAAAGAAATCCCAGTAGTCCTACCTCCGCTGGAAGAGCAAAAGAGCATCGTCGAAAAAGTCGACGAGCTAATGGCCCTCTGCGACCGGCTCAAGGCACGCCTAAGCGAGGCCGGGGAGACTCGCTACCAGCTGGCCGAGACGGTAGTGGAACAGGCGGTGTCCTGATGGCTTACGACAAACCTTGGCTCAGTTACCTTGAACAGCTACAGCAGCTTAAAGATCGAGGCCTGACAATAACCGATGAGCAGCGGGCTCTCGCTCACTTGCAGCGGATCGGCTACTACCGCCTGAGCGGTTATTGGTATGCTTTTCGCCAGCGCTCGGGGGCATGTTCCCCGTTGAGCAAGAGTGGCATCCCTATGCTAAAGAAAGGTAAGACAGATCACCTGATGCTCGATACCTTCAAGCCTGGCGCCACCTTTCAGCAGGCGGTGGACCTCTATGTGTTCGACAAGCGGCTGCGCCTACTGGCGCTGGATGGGCTCGAGCGTATCGAGGTCGGGCTACGGGTGGATATTGCGCATACGCTGGGGCGGCTGGACCCTTACGCCTATTTGAATCCTTCCCTGCTGCACGATGAATTCGCCCAAAAAATCGATCAGAAAACCGGACTGACGCCGCTGCATAAATGGCAGGAAAACCAGGCAAGGCTGATCAATCGCTCGAAGGAGACCTTCATCGAGCACCACAAGAAGAAATATGGCTTGCCCGTACCGATCTGGATTGCTAGCGAGATTTGGGATTTCGGAACGCTATCACATCTGTTTGGTGGCATGCGCGAGCGCGAGCAGGACGCCATCGCCGCTCGATACGGAATCAGCAACGGTCGTGTCTTCGCTTCCTGGCTGCGCAGCCTTAATTATCTGCGCAACGTTTGTGCACATCACAGCCGTCTCTGGAACCGGAACATGGCCGACCAGCCTCGAAAACCGGCACAGGGAGAAGTGCCACTTTTCGAGCACGCCTGGCAGGACTCGCATGTCCAGGCGCGCCCGTTTCTACTGTTCTGCATCGTTCAGCATTTGCTGATGACGACAAACCCTACCTCTACCTGGTGGCAGCGTCTAAGCGAGCTATTGGTTAGCTTTCCAGACCTGACGCCGACCGGGCTTAACCTGAAGGGAATGGGCATCATTGATGGCTGGCATGATTGGAAATGGAAGGAACGGCAATAAAAAACCCCTAAGCAGCGCTACTGCCGAGCAGTCGCACCGATAGGGGCCGTGTTGAAGCGTATCTTAGTTGCTACCTTCTACGCGTGCAAAGGGTTTTATATAGCCAATTAGAATAAGCGAGCTAACATGGCCATCGAGCAAGGAATCTGGAAGCTGGCAGGCAATACAGGCGAACGGCCGCAGAAGCTGCGGCCCACGGGGCTTGCCGATGAGGGGCAACTGGAAGAGCAGATCATGCAGGATGTCTCGATCCTCAATCGGGACTGGCTGCTGATCGGCCGGCAGGTGCGCACCGGCTTCGACAAGCTGATCGACCTGCTGGCCATCGACGCCAACGGTACGGTCATCGTCATCGAGCTCAAGCGCGACAAGACGCCCCGCGACGTGGTGGCTCAGGCCATCGACTATGCCTCCTGGGTCGTCACCCTGGCCGACTACCAGTTGATCGAGATCTACCAGGCCTTCGCCGAGCGCTATCATCGCCCTCACACTACGCTTGAGGATGCCTTCGAGGCCAAGTTCGGCATTCCCCTGGATAGCGTCACGCTCAACGAGAACCATCAGTTGGTGGTCGTGGCGACTCAGCTCGACGCCAGCAGCGAGCGGATCATCAACTATCTCAACGAGCATGCCCAGCTCTCGATCAACGCCATGTTCTTCGCCGCCTTCGAGGATCAGGGCAACCGTTACCTGAGCCGGGCCTGGATGATCGACCCGGACGAACCACCCCAGCCTGCCGCCCGCAAGGCACGTAAGGAGCCTTGGAACGGCGAATTCTACACCTCCTTTGGCGATAACCGCCCCTGGGAATTGGCACGTCGCCATGGTTTCATCGCCGGTGGTGGCGCGGCCTGGTACTCGAAGACCCTCGCCATGCTCTCGGAGGGGGACCGGGTCTGGGTCAATATCCCCAAGACCGGCTATGTGGGCGTCGCCGAGGTGACCGGGGAGCGTTGCCGAGGCGACCAGTTCATGGTGCAGACCGAGCAGGGAAGTCAGCGGCTCCAGGATCTCACAACGGCCACCGAGTACCCGCAGATCCACTGGGCAATCGACGAAGACGACGAGGAGGCGGCGGAATACCTCGTACCGGTTCGCTGGATCGCTTCTTTCCCGGCGTCCCAGGCGTTCAGCGAAGTCGGCCTGTTCGGCAACCAGAACACCGTCTGCAAGCCGACAACGCCAAAGTGGGAGCACACCGTGGCCCGGCTGAAGCAGGCCTGGAAAATCGACGAGTCTTGGTGAGTCTCAACGCGTGCATGTGGTGTTGCAAAGCTGGTGCCCACCCTCTCAAGACAGATATTCCGAGTAGCTTTCGGCGAGCTTCTGGATGTTCTCATCCATGTACTGCAAATGCGCTTTCATGGCGCTTTCCGCAGCGTCAGGATCGCGGTTGGCGATGGCGTCGATGATCCGCGTGTGTTCCTCGACGATGGCGGGCACGCGCTGTTCGTTGAGAAACAGCATCCGCACTCGGTTGATATGCAGCTGAACGTGGTAAATGATTTGCCAGACTGAGGGTTGCCCAGCGATGTCGGCAATCTTCTGATGAAGCTCTTCGTCGAGGGTTTCGATCTTGTAGTACTGCCCTTGCCGATACACGAGCCGCTGATGCTCGAGGTTGTCGTACAGATCTCGAGCATCGCGGTCGCTGCATTGCATGGCGGCGTCGCGTATCAGGGCGCATTCCAGCACCGAGCGCGTGTAGTGGGCCGCCTTGATGACATCGAGTCGGATGGGCGTCACGAAGGTGCCGCGCTGGGCGAAGATATCGACGAAGCCGTCGTAGCGCAGTCGCATCAGGGCTTCACGGATCGGCGTGCGGCTGATGCCGAACTCTTCCGACAGCGCTTTTTCATGAATCCTTTCACCGGGTTTCAGTTCGGTGGTGATGATCTTGTCGCGTATATCGCTATAGGCACGATCACTCGACGACCGTTCCTGCACCCCTTTCATCATGCTTTTGGCTCCTGGCTGACCCGGCAGATTACGCTCTGTTACCGCCCATCCTACCCTGCCGCCCTAGGCGGGGCTAACCGTTTGCGGCGCGCAGGCATCGCGTATCAACGAGCGGTCGAGTTCCTGCAGGTTGCTGCATCCGAGAAGCCCCAGGGTGCGGTCCATCTCCTTGTGCAGTAAGCCAAGTGCATGCTCGACGCCCGCTTGGCCGCCCGCGCCGAGCCCGTAGAGGGTCGTGCGGCCGAGCAGCACCGCGTCCGCCCCCAGCAGCACCGCCTTGAGAATATCGCTGCCGCGCCTGAAGCCGCCGTCCAGCAAGATAGTGAGCGCATCGCCGACGGCGGCCCTGACCTCGGGGAGGATCTCCATCGGCGAGACGGAGCTGTCCAGTTGGCGTCCACCGTGGTTGGACAGCACGATGCCGTCGATGCCGTATTCCACCGCCGTGCGGGCTTCTTCCACCGACAGGATGCCCTTGATCAGCAGGTTGCCGGACCAATTGTCTCGCAGCCAGCGAATGTCCTCCCAGTTCAGGGAGGGCATCAAGTGCTTGCCTATCTCGGCGGCCGCGCCCTGCACGGAGGAGTCCTCGGGCGGCAGGAGATCTCCCAGGTTCTTGAAGGTGGGCACGCCATGCGGATACAGCACATCCTTCATCCAGCCGGGCCTGCTCAACACATGCAGCTTGTTGCGCCAGTTGAGCACGAAGGGACGCGCGTAATTGCGCGTGTCCCACTCCCGGTTGCCATAGATGGCGCTGTCCGTGGTCAAGACGATGGTGTCGTAACCCGACGCCCGGCAGCGGTCGACCAGGTTCTTCACATAGTCATGGTCGCGATAGAAGTAGATCTGCATCCATGGCCATCCACCGGGGACCTTGGCGATCTCCTCCAGCGGCTCGGTCGAGGCATTGCTCAGCGTGAAGGGAATCCCTCGGTCCGCCGCAGCGCGGGCCAATTTGGAGTCTCCGTCCTGAGTGATCATGCCGTTGAACCCCGTCGGCCCGATCACGACCGGCATGCTCACCCGGTGGCCCAGCAGGTCTCGGCTGAGATCCCGCTGACTGACATCGGTCAGCGTCTTGGGCGTGAACCGGTAGCGGTTGAAGACGGCCCGGTTGTTGAGCAGGCTGACTTCGTCGTCGGCGCCGCCATGAATGTATTCATAGACGAAGTTGGGAAGCCGGCGGCGTGCGATCTCGGCAAGCTCCGCGATGCTCAGTGCCTGATCGTAGCGCCGTCTGCGCGGCATGCTTCTTTTCATGTCAGCTCCATCATTCAACCGTTGTGCAGAATACTTAAGGGATAGGTCACGATCTCGGGGAAGAGAATCAGTGCAAACAGGATCGCCACGTACATCAACAGCATCGGCCATATGCCGCGCGAAATGTCGATGATGCTGATTCGGCTGATGCTGCACCCTACATAGAGCACCGTGCCCACCGGTGGTGTGATCAAGCCGATGGAGAGGTTGATGATCATCACCACACCGAAGTAGATGGGATCGATACCGACTTGCTCGACCACCGGAATCAGCACGGGCGCGAAAATCAGCACGGCGGGCGTCATGTCCATCACGCAGCCGAATAGCAGCAGAATGACCATGATGATCAAGAGCATCAGGGTCGGGCTATCCGTAATGCTCGTGAGCCCTGCTGCGATCTGGGAGGGAACTTGCGCTACCGTGATCGCATATGCCGTGACAATGGCCGCCGAGGCAATCAGCATCACGATGGCCGTGGTCTTGGCGGTATTGGTGAGTACATCGAAAAGCTGCGTCAGGCGAATTTCTCGATAGCAAAGGCTGATCAACAGCGCGTATACCGCGGCGACGACGCCCGCTTCTGTCGGCGTGAACACGCCGCCGCGCAGCCCGACGATGATGATCAGGGGCAACAGCAAGGCCCAGAAGGCACGCTTGAAGCTGTGAAGCCGCGCCTGCCAGTTGGCACGCTCGAGTCGCTTGGTGTCGGCTTTGCGCGCAACCAGCCACCAAGTGAACGTCATGCCGATCGCCATGAGAATGCCGGGCACGATGCCGCCCATGAACAACCCGGTAATCGAGACGCCGCCCACGACCCCGTAAAGAATCAAGGGAATGCTCGGCGGAATCACGGTGCCCACGATGCCGACGGACGCCACCAGCGCGGTCGAGCGCTTCTTCTCGTAGCCTTGCGCCACCATCATGGGAATGAGGATCGAGCCCAGCGCCGCGGTATCGGCGACGGCGGAGCCGGATAACCCGGCAAAGATCACGCCGGCCACGATGGCGACATAGCCCAGGCCGCCTTTCACATGACCCACCAGTGACGAGGCAAAGTCGACGATGCGCTTGGAAACGCCCCCGGCATTCATGATCTCGCCGGTCAGGATGAAAAAGGGAATGGCCATCAAGGCAAAGCTATTGGCCCCGGTAATGAAGTACTCCGCCAGTGTCGAGACATTGAACATGTCTTGGGTCCACATCATCACCACGGCGGAGCTGAGCATGGCGAAGGCGATCGGCATGCCGATCAACATCAACGAGAACAGCACGGCAAGAAAGACGACGACCATCATGACGTGGATTCCTCATCATGATCATATGCCCATGTGGGGCCATTGCGGCCGGTCAGGACGAAGCTCAACGCCTGGTACGCCATCACTGCGGACATCAGAATGGCCGCGATCATGCCGGCATAGTAGTAATTGTTGATGGGAATATCGGTGGCGGGCCCGGTAATCCCCAGGTTCAGCTCGATCAGGACCAGAAGCCCTTTGACCACGAGGGTCATCACCGCCACGGTCAGGGCTGTCGTCAGCAGGAAAAACAGCTTCTGAAGCCAGCCGGGAATGTGGCGCACCAGGATATCTACGCCCAAGTGGCTATGTTCCACCACGGCGAGGATGGAGCCCAGAAAAACGACCCATACGAAGAGGTATCGCGCTACCTCACTGGACCATGTCAGCCCACTATCGAAGGCATAGCGGAGCACGACATTGGTAAAGACGAACCCCACCATCAGCACCAGTGCCACGGCAATGGCCAGCCTGATGGATTTTTTCAAGAAACCGAACAAGGTCGTCATCGACATGAAACCACCTCTTGTCCACTCGGTTTTGCCATGCGAACTCCAGGAGTTCGCATGGCATGCGTATGACGAACCTCAGGAGCCTTCACGTACCATGTTCACCATGTCTTCAGCCCAATCATACTGACTGTAAAAGTCGTCATAGATCGGCTGAACGGCTTTCACCATTTCATCGTGAAGTGCCTGGCTCGGCTCCGTCACTTCCAGGCCAGCCTTTTCAAGTTTATCTTTGATATCCGAAGCGGACTCACGCATCAAATTCCACTCCATTTCCATGGATTGGCGAGAGGCCTCCTGGATGACGTCTTTCTCTGAATCGCTCAGATTGTCGTAAAACTGTTGGTTCATCAGATACACGTTGGGGCTGAACATGTGCCGGCTTTCCAGCACGTTGTTCTGCACCTCGTACCATCCCGAGCGATACAGCGTGGCGAGAGGATTATCCTGTCCATCGATCACCCCCTGCTCGAGCGCCGGGTAGACTTCGGACATGCCCATGGTCTGCACGTTGGCGCCTAACGCCTGCCCCACGTCCACGTACAGTTCCAGGTTGGGCATTCTCAGCTTGAAGCCATCGAAGTCGTCCATGCTGTCGATTTTTTCCTTGCTCGAGAAAACCCGGAACCCATTCGCCGTCCACGCCAGGGGCTCCACTCCCAGCTCGCGGAAATAGGGATCGATCTTCTCGCCGACAGGACCATTCAGCATCGACTGCGCTTGATCATAGTCTTCGAACAGGAAGGGCCACTCGGGAAACCCGATTTGCGGCTTGGCGGTCTGCAGCCCCATTCCGGCAATCGCCATTTCGATGCTGCCGGTTCTGACGCCATTGGTGTATTGCCGCTCATCGCCGAGCGAGCTGTTGGGATAGATCTTCACCTGCATGTCGGAATGGCTTTCGACATACGGCTTGAATTTTTCGCGGATGGCCACGTTTTGAGGATGATCTTCCGCGAAGTAACTCGCGACCTTGATGGTCGCCGTGCTTTGTGCGTAAACATTTCCGGCAAACATGGCCGTTCCCACCAATGCGGAACCAACCAGAGTGCGGCCTATGATGGCTGGGAGTGAGTATGTCATTTGTTGTGCTCTCCGTTCGCTGATACAGGCGCTGGCATCGAAGGCTCTCTATGGAGCCGACTGATATACTAGTATTCAATATGTGGAGCGCCTAGAAAGACTTTTGTCTAAACACGAACGTCTGACGCTTGTGCTGGCGATGGAGAGGAAGGCCGAGGCGTGCAAGTCAGGAGGGAGCGATGGCTCCTTCGCGATGGCCCTTCGCAATGATCCTTCACCATGACCACCGGGCTTGGGATCGTGCCCTTTGCGAGGTACCTTTACGCGCCTTGCGCGCCGTGACACATGGCGCCCCTTCCCTTTACTGCCAGGACTGCATTGATGGACGACTCCCTGCTGGTCAGCCTCCGCCGCTATCGCCCCCGAGAAGGCCGCGATAGCCTCGAGGATTACCTCACCGAGATTTTCGACTGGCTGCTGCGGAATTCCCGCGAAGTGGCCGTTGCCTTTCTCGACACCGTCATGCGCATGTGCCGGACGCGGAACGCATCGAGCTGCCCAATGCCGATCAGGACATCACCTGGGAGACACAAGCGCCCTATCCGGGAGCGCGCCTCGACATGCTCGCTCAGTGGCCGGGCGGCGCCCTACTTTTCGAGCACAAGGTGCATGCGCCGCTCTCGGCCGAGCAGGTGAACAAGTATCGCGGGCGGCGTCGGAGTTTCCCAGCCGAACCGCGCGGGTGATCATGATCTCCGCCAAGAACAGCCAGTATCGGCCGGAAGCGCACGGCTGCAAAATGGCCGAGGCGGTGGTGGCAGGCATAACGAGCCAGTAAACCTGCTCAAGCGTTGTTATCGCATCGATGCAAATTGGCCCTCGCTCTCGCGAGGGCCAATCGGAATGGTAACGACCGGGCTATGAGCAATTGATGGCTGATTAGGCTTCCAGCCGCTGGGTGGTTTTCGTTATCGCCGACTGGTCTTGGGTGACGCTCGTCAATACATAGACCAAGGGGCGGTCATCGGTGCCATTGATGCGAAACACCAAGCCTTCCAAACTGGCCCCCTGATCTATCATCCGATGCAGCATCTCAAGCTGCCCTCGCGGTACGTAACCCAGCTTGCGTCCCTGCGATTCGATGCGGATAGCCAAGTGATCGTAGGTATTATCAGGTTCGGGAACGAAGCGAACCGGATCTCCTGCCTGCAACTGAGCAACGCCGATCTCCGCCTCATGCCGAAAGCCAGCCACTTCCAGCAGCATCTCGAACTCTGTGGGCGGTTCATCGAAGGGGTGAACCAGCTCGAAGCCATCATTGGGTAATTTGGCGCCCGTGTATCCCAGGAGACCGAAGTCGCTTATGTCAGCGTCGCGGGAAATCCCACGCAGCTCGAGATAGCGGCCAAAGTCTCGCCGATTACGTGGCGGTAGGCGCCGCATGAAGGCATCGAGGACATGGTGTCGATGCTCTGACCGGTTCAGGGAGAATGCCGGATAGCCTTTAAAGCCCATTTCAATGGCCTCGGCCATGTCCTTTTCGTCAACACCATACTGAAGCCAGACGTCATCGCCATGCTTTACCAACTGGCCCACACAATAGCGAGAGCGGTTCTTGCTCTCGCGCGCCTGCCAGTAGAGCAGCAGTCGCCGTGGTTCCACCAGATGTTCAATAAAGCGTGTCATGTCAGTTCTCCAGAGCCTGTAGCAGGCGCCCTCTCCTCTCAAGAGTCAAAAAAGCAACGAATTCAGCGCGTTCCTGCGTAAAGGGGTGTGGGAGATCAAATTGTGTCAGGCTATTTAACATAGTCTTTAGATCATCCTCGCACCACCCGTGCAGCCGTTCTATCAGTGTCGGCCGAATGTCGGGAAAATGCTTACAATACGCGGCGACCCCTGCGATCAGTGGTAGGCGCCGTCGGTCACCCTTAGCCCAACGCATCTGATGCTCGCCCCTCCGCAAGTAACCGTCGAGCTCGTTCGGGTCGCGCATCATGCGCTGCATTTTCCGCTGCTGCAACTCATGGCCCAAGCTGGTGCCATTGTCGAAATATGGTGTAAAGCGTGCCCTTGGTCCATCCTCGCTCCAGATCAGCCCCCAGTTCTCCTGATGACGGTCAGTGTTACCAATCAAAGCATCGAAGCACAGACACAGCCCCCAGTAGACCTGCCAGTCATGAGTGAGCGTGCCCGTATGTGCTAATGCCTTGCTGACGGTTAGGATGGTGGATAGGTTGTGCTCACGCCCCTTCTCGCGGTCATACCCGGGAATCAGGCGTTGCATATAATCGCCGCCAGGGACGTGGCGCTCCTCTCCACTGCCCGGATAACCCATGAACCATTCGTTCACCGTGCCAGGCTCATCGCGGGTCGAATCGATTGCAACGAACACCGGCGGCAGTGTCAGCCGCATCAAGCGACCGATGCGGAAAGCGATCAGCTCGGCCCAATACTGTTCTGGATGACGAGGCTTGCCAGGATCTTTGGCGCTCTTTATGGCTTCCTTGAATAGATAATTGTGTCTGGGAATGCAAAAGTCGAAGGGGGCTGGATCCGGGCAAACAAGCAGCGACTTATCCCGCGCCCCAACCGGGAAGACCTCGTAATCCTGGTGGGTATCCCAGTCCGCAATATCGATAATCTGATCCGGCTTCTGATCTACTCCCTCACGATCGATCATGGCATGCCTTAGCAACCCCAGAAATCAAAAAACCCTCAGCAGCTTCACCGCGGCGCGGACTCACTGACCAAGGTCACATTACCAACCACTGTAACACCAACAGCGGCTCGGTCGAGGCATTGCTCAACGTGAACGGAATGCCCCGGTCCGCCGCAGCGCGGGCCAACTTGGAGTCGCCATCCTGGGTGATCATGCCGTTGAACCCCGTCGGCCCGATCACGACAGGCATGCTCACCCGGTGGCCCAGCAGGTCTCGGCCGAGATCCCGCTGACTGACATCGGTCAGCGTCTTGGGCGTGAACCGGTAGCGGTTGAAGACAGCCCGGTTGTTGAGCAGGCTGACTTCGTCGTCGGCGCCGCCATGAATGTATTCATAGACGAAGTTCGGAAGCCGTCGGCGTGCGATCTCGGCAAGCTCCGCAATGCTCAGTGCCTGATCGTAGCGCCGTCTGCGCGGCATGCTTCTTTTCATGTCAGCTCCATCGTTCAACCGTTGTGCAGAATGCTTAGTAGGGAATACGCCGTGAAAAGAGTCGCTGAGGCGACCAGCATCACGATGGCTATGGTGTTGGCGGTATTGGTGAGCACATCGAAAAGCTGCGTCGGGCGAATTTTTCGATAGCAAAGGCTGATCAACACGGCGTTCGCCTGAAACGGATTGTCGTGGCAACCGTCACCCATGTTGCTGCCGCGCCCCTGAGGGGCGAATGATTGGCGCCATTTAGTTGCAGGAAATGGGCAGCAGATGGTTAGGGCGCGCGAACGTCCAACCGGCCCAACACCTCCAGCCCCTCGGTTGCCGGGCGTACGACCACCATCTCGCCCGAGCCGACGCTGCGCCCGACCAGCGCCGAGATGTTCACCTGATGCGTTACCAGCAGCATGTTGCCTGACTTTTCCCAGGCGGCTATCTGCTCACGGGCGGCCCGGGTGCGCGCCGCGCGCGCGCTACGTTCACGAAAGAAGGAATCCAGCCACGGCGCAGGCTCGACGTCGCCCAGTTGCATGAGCACGGCGGTATCCAGCGCCCGACACCAGCGCGACGCATACACCGCACCGATGGGGATATCCCGCTCGCGGAACACCTCACCAAGCGCCCGCGCCTGGGCACGCCCTTGGTGGGAAAGATTGCGCTGGGTCTCGCAGCGGCCACGCTCGAACCCTGGCGGGTCGCCGATGCCCGGCGCCAGTGCATGGCGCATCAGAATCACCAGGCCACCTTCCTCGAGCGACTGCCAGATCGCCTCGTTGGACTGCGCACTGAGCGGCAGCGCGCCCGGCATGGCGAAGATCAGGATCAATAGGATGTAGCGCAGAGCGGGCATAGGATGATCTCAGTGGCTGTACTCTGCAAAAGGTAGACACTGACGGGCACAGACGACACCAAGGTGATCAACTCACCCTAAACGCCATGGGCAGACGCAACGCCAACGAGCCCCCCAGTCACCAACGGGGCACTTGTTCAAGCACCCAGGAACGATCCGCTTCAAGCATCAGCCCCTTTTCGACGAGGCCATCAATCGCGGTGTTCAACGCCTCTTGATACGCCTGTGCCGTGGGATAGCGCTCGCTTATTGGGGTTCTGGGGTCACCGCTGTCACCATGCCCAAAGGGAATGAAGCTGCCCGACAAGTTACATAGCGGGCTTAGTGCTCGTCGAATGCTCTTCGAGCGCGCCATGAGAAGACAAGCCCTAGATCATCACTCAGGGCTTCGCCATGCGGGCGCCGCCGACGTTCGTGCTGCGTGCGCTCACCAGACGGAAGCCCACCGCACCGGCGATCACCAGCATGACGCCGCATCCCGTCGCCAGCAGGTAGGCGCCGGTCACCGCGCTATCGGCCACGCCGTAACGTCCGGCCAGCGCCGCCAGCGAGCCGGCGTACTGCCACCATAGAAAGGCCCCCACCGCGACGCCGGCCAGCATGGTCGCCCCGGCCACCCGTCGACTGACCGCCGCCCAGCTGCGCTCGTTCTCCACCGGGCTACGGTGCAGAAAGGCGCGGTACTCACTCTCTGCCTGGCTGACATGGGTCAACCTGGAGACGATCACGATCGCCACCAGCGCCACCAGGGTACTCAGGATCACCGGGTGGAGATAAACGGGCAGCGAGACCCATTCCGCCTGCACCATCAGCGACAAGATCAGGTTGCCGACAAAGCCGACCCCAAGGCCCCAGCCGGCGCCAGCGGCGGTAATCCGACGGCTCCAGATGCTCATCAGCGCCACCGGTCCCCAGGAGGAAGCGAACAGCGTGGCGGCGAACCATACCACGGCCATCACCGCCGGCGGCTGGAAGAGTGCCAGCAGCAGCGCTACCAGCCCGGCCCCCAGCACGCCGATGCGGCTGGCCCGCATGGCACTGCGCTGGCTGCGCGAAGACAGCAGGATATCGTGGGCGAGGCTGAAGCCGATGATCGACAGAAAGGTCGAGCAAGAGGAGAGCCCGGCGGCAAACACCCCAGTGAGGATGATGATGCCGAGCCAGCTCGGCAGCACGTTGAGCGCCGCCCACACCATGGCACGCTCGCCGTCGAGCGTCGGATCGTAGAGGTTGATCGCCGCGCCGGTCATCATCATCAGCGCGTAGAAGACCGCCAGCACCACGGCGGTGAGCATGGCCGAGCGCATCACCACGTGCTCGTTGCGCGCCATCAGATAGCGGCTCGCCTGCCAGGGGCTGGCCGCCAGCACCGTGGCCCATACCAGCCCCAGCGTCAGCCCCCAGATGAGCGCTTCACCGGGTGATGAGAAGGTCGCTCCTTCGCCCTCGATCACGCCGTGCCACAGCGCGATACCGGGCTTGTCGGACTGCGCCAGCAGCCCCTCGATCACTCCCGACCAGCCGCCGAGATCGCTGATGATGTAGAGCGAGCCACCCACCGCGGCAATGGAGAAAATCACGAACATCACGGTGTCGGTGAGCACCACGCCCTGGGAGCCGGAGTAGAGAATGAACCCGGTGTAGGTGAGCCATACCAGCACCAACCCGGCCCAATAGGGCAAGCCGGTGAGCTCCTCGAACATGATGCCGGCCCCCTGCATCACGCCCAGCAAGTAAGCCCCCAGCCCGAATACGGTGGTGAGCCCGGCGATCATCTGCACGCGTTTCGAAGCGAAGCGCTTGCCGAAGAACTCAGGCACCGTCAGCGCCTCGCTGCGGCGCAGGTAACGGCCGAACACCAGTGCCCCGAGCAGACAGCCCGAGGTGCTGATGGCGGCGAAGATCAGCATGACGAAGGGATACCCCTGGTAGGCGAAACCGGTCTCGCCCAGAAAGGCGCTGGTGCTCAGATAGCTGGCGACCAGGGTGCCGAGGATCATCAGCGTGGGGGCGTTACGCCCGGCGACCAGGTAGTCGTCGAGATTCTTGACCCGGCGGCCGGCCAGATTGCCGATAATGAAGTAGCCGACGAGGCTCATGAGGATGGCAGCGGTATAGATCATGGCGAATAACACTTGTTGTTGAAATTTGCCGCCATGGTAAGCACTTGCATGCGCATCATTGTCTTCGTTGCGACATCCGCCTCGACCGACACGACGCGCCTTTCTTTCTCGGATTCAAGCCCCGTGCCTCCCTGAGCCAACGAACAGCGCATCGCGCGGTGTCGAAAACAGCCCAGAAGATGCAACACTGTCCGGGCACTCACATACTTGGCGGGCAACGGCAGTCACCCCAGGAGGAAGCATGTTCGATAAGGTAATGGCCGCGATCGGCATTGGTAGCGCTCAGGTAGACACACGTTTGGCGTCCAGCGTGATTCGCTCTGGAGAGACGCTCGAGGGTGAAATCCACATCCAGGGCGGAAAAGTCTCGCAAGAGATCTCGGGACTCGTGCTGGACCTGATCAGTGAAGTGATCAAGGAGGTCGATGACAAGAAGATTCGAGTACCCCATACCTGGGCCCGTCTCGCCCTGACCGACCCCATGACCGTAGCTGCCGACGAGAGTCATGTCGTCAAATTCTCGATGGAAATACCGCTGCTTTCACCGCTATCGGTGGGCCGCCAGCAACCCAAGACCTGGGTAGCGACACGCGCCGATATCGACAAGGCCATCGACCCGCGCGATCGCGATCCTCTCGAGATACGCCCCGGGGCTCTGCATGAAAAGCTCTTCAATGCCATGAAAGCACTGGGCTTCCATCTCAACGGTGCACCGCTGGAAGCCTCCCGCCGCAACCCCGCGACGGGGTGTATCCAGGAGTTCGAGTTCAAACCGAGCCAGGGCAGTCGGTTCGGCCATCTGGATGAGGCCGAGCTGGCCTTCTTGCCTTCACAAGAGGGCGTTCTGGATGTGCTGATTCAACGGGACACCAAAGCGCGTGGGCTGGGGTCGATGCTGGCGGAAGTGAGCGGTTCCGACGAGCAGTTCTACCGTATCAGCTTAAGCGGCAATGAAAGCCAGGACCAACTGGAAACCATGCTCGGTCAAACCTTGTCCTGAAGGGGTGGTCTTGCCACCTGGCAAACGCGGTCAGGTGGCATTGCGTCAGCTAGCGAGCCACTTCACACCAAGCGCAGCGACAGTGGCCGACTGCCGCCTGCCAGCCTCGCGAAACGCATGGAAAACCGGGAGCGCGGCACAAGCCAAGCCCGCTGGCCGAGCTCCGAAACCGATGACGGGGCAGCATATGTCGGTGACCGCGACGCTACGGCACCGTACGACGCTCCTGCTCCAAACATCCTTCAACAGCTTATTTCCCCAGGATCCCCGGCGGCTCGAGGGCTCAGGACCGGCGCTTGACCGGGCGGTTCTCGGGCTTCAGCGGGCAGGTCCCGCAGAGCGCCTCGCCGGGCAGTCGATACTTGACGCAGCACAAGCGCCTTACCCGAGCCGGAGCCTCGCCGCCCAGATCGAGATAACGCACCGGCCGATAGAGGGGATTGCGTCGGCCATCCGGCAGAAAGCGCATCTCCAAAAAGCGCAACAGCGGATCGCCGGCCCCGTTGAAATCAGGATGTCGCGAGCAGGTCTGTGCCACGTATTCCACGTAGTGGCCAAGATTGCTCCAGAAGACCTTGGGCGAGAGGCCCGAGAGTTCCGCGAGGCAGTCGATCAAAGGACGGCAATGGCCCTCGAACAGCGCCCCGAAACGCGCCCCGGGCTCGCGGGAGGGCACAGGGCGCCCTCCATGGGGCAGCCAGAGCCGCGCTGTCTCGCCCTTTTCACCGACGCTGACTCTCACGTCGTCCAACGCCACGGGTAGCGCTTGGTTCAGCAGCAAGTTGGCGACCAGCGTGGGGATCGATAAGGCACTCAGATGGTACTTCGACCAGAGCGAGGCCGCTGCCTTGCGGTCGGCTCCTACACCGTAATCGGCCACTACACGGTCCAGTAATCCATTCAGTGTCTCCGGCTCGAGCAGCTCAACACCCCGGCATGTCGGCACATCGGGGAGACCGAAACCCGGCGCCCTGAGTGCATTCAGAGGCGGTTGTCGATAAAGCGCCAGCAGGGCCTCGGCGGAGGCATCCAAGGACGACGCCGATACGCATCTAGTGGCCATATGTCACCTCGTGGATCATGCCCCTTCCTCCATCACAGCCGCCGCAGTCCCCACATGAAGTAAGCGCCCCCGATCAACGCCGCCACCAGCCCCGCCGGCATGTCGAAGGGAAAGATGACCTGGCGCCCTATCCAGTCGGCAACCACCATCAGCAACATTCCAATCAGCGCCGCGCCCAGCAGGTGCTGATAGGCGCGTGTCAGGCCCAGCAGCCTGGCCATGTGCGGCGCCAGCAAGCCGACGAAGGAGAGCGGCCCCACCACCAGGGTGGCGCAGGCCGTCAGCAACGCCACCAGCAGCAACAGCAGCAGCCGTGCCCGGTTGAGGGTAATGCCCACGGCCCGCGCCGTGGGCGCCCCCAGCGGGAGAATATCCAGCCAGCGGGTGAGCGGCAGCGTGCACAGCGTCAGCACCGCGGCCAGCGTGCCCACCACCAGCGCACTGGTGAGGTCGACGTAATAGGTGGAGCCTGCCAGCCAGGCGATCACTTGCTGGCCACGCGGGTCGCCCGCCGACAGGATCACGCTGCGCACCGCATCGAACAGCGCGCCGATCGCCACCCCGGTCAGCAGCAACTGTTCGGGAACGAAGCCGCTGCGGCGGTTGAGGACCACCAGCACCAGCAGCGTGACCAGCGCCCCCAAGGTCCCCACCCCCACCAGCATCCCGCTGGTGGGCGACGGCAGCAGGAAGATCCCCAGGATCAAGGCGATGGCGCAGCCGCCGCTGATGCCCAGCACCTCGGGGCTGGCCATGGGGTTGGCGGAAAGCCGCTGCAGCAGGGTGCCGGCGACGGCCAGCATCAGGCCGCTGGCGGCGGCGGCCAGCACCCGGGGCACCCGCCACTGCAGGACTGCCCAGTTGTCCGGCGACAGCCAGTACCAGCCGCTCCCCCCCTGACCCAGCAGCAGGCCGAGCCCCACCGCCAGCAGCAGGGCGATCGCCAGTCGCGTGGCCAGCCGCCCCGGCGCCGCGTGCCGATTCGCCAACGCGATGGTCGGCTGCGGTGCCTGGTTGCCCTGCAGCTTCAATCGCGGAATCAGCCACATCAGCAGCGGCGCCCCCAGGGCGCCGGTCACGGCACCGGTGGGAATCAGTATCGGCAGCGACCCCAGGAAGTGCTGCAGCAGCAAGTCGGTGGTGGCCAGCAGCACCGCCCCGAGCAGCGTGCCCCACAGCAGCCGCTCGCCGAGACGCCGCGCTCCCGCCAGGCGCACGATGTTGGGCGCCGCCAGGCCGATGAACCCGATGATGCCCACCACACTGACGATGCTGCCGGTGATGAACACCGCCAGCCCCAGGCCGGCGAAACGCAGGTACTTGAGCGACACGCCCAGGCTTTTGGCGCTGGCATCGTCCAGCTCCAGTACCGCCAGGGGCCGCAGCAGGAAACACGCCGCCACGCCAGCGATGGCCAACCGCGGCCAGAGGGTCGCCACGCCTTCCCAGCCGTTCTGGGCCAGCGAGCCGGCCCCCCAGATCAGCAACCCCGACAGCGCCTCGTGATTGAACAGTAATAGCGCGGTGGACACCGCGCCCAGGTAGAGGTTGACCACCAGCCCCGCCAGTACCACCACGATGGGGGCCAGCCCTCGCCGCCAGGCCAGGGCGCATACCAGCCCCACGGCCAATCCGCCGCCGGCCAGCGCCACCCACTCGCGCCCCATCGACACCAGGCCCGGCGCCATCAGGGTCGTCGCCATCAACGCCAGATTAGCGCCCGAGGCCACTCCCAGCGTGGTAGGCGCTGCCAGCGGATTGCGCAGCACCTGCTGCATCAGCACCCCGGCCAGTGCCAGCCCGCCGCCGGCCAGCAGCGCGATCATGAGTCTCGGCCACCAGGCATAGAACAGCGTCAGTTCGTCGATGCTCTGCAGCGAGGGGGTGATCAGCGTCTTCAGCCCCAGCACCACGCCCCCCTGAGCCTCCAGCCCCATCCATGCCAGTACCAGCAACGGTAGACTGAGTACCAGGCAAACAAGCGTCGGTGTCCAGCCACGCGTGACGTGGTGGTTCAGGGTCGCTTCCCCTTTCATCGTGTGCTGGCCCCCTGCGGTGTCCTGCCGCCTCTCATGGCTGAGTGTCCTGTATGTTACGTCATGTTTTTATAATAACGATTATCAGTAAGCTTAACATTTGCAATTTATTCGCACTACTGCCTGTCGCGTCTTCCCAGGCGATCGCATGCATTCGGCCACATGGAACCAACCGCTGGTAGATAAAAATAACGATTCTCGTTTACGCTAGAAAGATCACGTCTCAGCACAAGGAATCCAGCATGTTCGAGGCCAAGGGCGCCACCTTCGAGGTCAACGGCACACGCCTGCTCCAGCCCGTTGAGCAGCGCTTCGATGAAGGCAAGGTTTACGCCTTGATCGGGCACAATGGCTCGGGGAAGTCGACACTGCTCAAGCTGCTGGCGCAACAGCAGCCAGCCAGTCGAGGTGAGATCCGACTCGATGGCCGACCTTTGCACGATTGGGGCCACCGGGAATTTGCCCGCCAGGTCGCCTATCTTCCCCAGCAGTTGCCCAGCGCCGAGAACCTGACCGGCCGTGAACTGATCGGCTTCGGCCGCTACCCCTGGCACGGCCTGCTGGGGCGTCATACCCACGAGGACAAGGCCGCCGTGGAGCGGGCCATCGAACTCAGCCATACCCAGGCTTTCGCGGACCGGCTGGTGGACACCTTATCCGGTGGCGAACGTCAGCGGGTCTGGCTGGCCATGCTGCTGGCCCAGAAGAGCCGCTTCCTGCTGCTCGACGAGCCCCTGGCGGCCCTGGACATCGCCCACCAGGTGGAGGTGCTGGCCCTGGTGCGCAAGCTCTGCCACGAACTGCAGCTCGGGGTGATCATCGTGCTGCACGACATCAACATGGCCTCGCGCTATTGCGACCATTTGTTGGCGCTGCACAGCGGCCGAGTGCTGGCCGGGGGGCCTCCGGAGGCAATGATGAACGACGCCACCCTGGAGTCCATCTATGGCCTGCCCATGCGCGTGATGCCGCATCCCGATGGTGCGCATCGCATCGCCGTGGCGCACTGACGGGACAGCCCCATCAGCGAGATGTATCAGCGGTCGAAGCTGGCTCGTCGGCGGTATCGAGAGAGCCGGTCGACGACAATTGCCCGCTCTCCAGGCGCAGCAGCCGATCGGCAAGGTGGAAATAGCGATCGTCGTGGGAGATCACCAGCACCGCCTTGCCCATGCGCTTCAGCTCCGGCAATACCTCGCGGTAGAACACCTCCTTGAACACCGGATCCTGATCGGCCGCCCACTCGTCGAAGACCACAAAGGGCCGATCCTCGAGACAAGCCACCACCAGGGCCAGCCGCTTGCGCTGCCCTTGCGACAGCGCCTGGGTGGTGAAGGCGCCATTCTCGACTCGCACCTTGTGCTGCAGGTGCAGCCTGGCCAGCAGGCGGTTGCCTTCGGCGTCAAGCTCGGCACGCGGCGCTTCCAGCAGCCGCTCGAAGAGATGGAAGTCCGAGAACACCACCGAGAACAGCTGCCGGTAGGCGTCGCGGTTGCAGGCCTCGATGCGCTCGCCGTCGCGCCCTATCTCGCCCGCCTCCGGCGGATACAACCCCACCAGCAGCTTGGCCAGGGTAGTCTTGCCGCTGCCGTTGCCGCCGACCAGGAAGGTGATCTCGCCGGGCCGGAACTCGAGGTCGAGCGGCCCCAGTTCGAAGACGTCGTCGCTTTGCTCATGGTAGTAGCGGTGGGTAACGCCCCGCAGGGTCAGACGTTCGAAACGTTCCACGGGCGCGCTCGTTGCCGGCTCTGCGGTGGGCATATCCCGCGTGATGTCCTCGATACTGGCGGCGGACACCTTCGCCAGGTTGGCTCGCGGAATGTTCATCAGCAGCCCTTCCAGGGGCGTCATCATGTAGACGAACACCAGCGCAAAGCCGGTCATGACCCGGTTCGAGCCGGCGCCATCGGTCACCAGCACGAACATCACCAAACCGATGAAGGCGTAGATCAGAAACTGTCCCCAACTGTTGGACATCACGAACAGCGACATCCCTCGGGTACGCAGGCGGCGCACCGTATCGATGGAGCCACCGAGCACATCCGTGGCAAAGGCCTCCCGCTTGCCACGATGCAGCCGCAACTCCTTGGCCCCTTCGGTCAGCGAACGAAAGTAACCGAACAGCCGGTCCTGCTCCCGGGAGGCGCCATCCAGATGACGAATGGCCCGCAGATGGGCGACGTGGTAGCCCAGTGACCCCAGTCCCAGCACCGCCATCGCGGCCAGGAATATCGGCCACGACAGCCACGCCATGTAGAGCAGGCACCCCATCACCACCACGCTATTGGTCAGGATGACCGGCAGGCTGACGAAGAACTGCGCCACATTGGTGCTGTGTTCCGACAGCGCCGATTGCACCCGCGGCCCCCCCAGTTGCTCCAGGCGGCGCAGGTCCGCCGCCATGACGCGGCGGACGATGAACTGGCGCAGGTGCGCCAGGCACGTCTGCCCCAGGCGCTCGAACAGCACGGCCGAGGCCATGCGGCTGCACAGCAGCCCCACCGCCACCAGGGCGAACGTCCAGGCGATGCTGGTGCGGGTGTCGGCGTCCGCAGTCAAGGCGGCATTGATCTGGACGATCAACAGCACACCGCAGAAACCGGCCATGATGCTGGCCGTCATTGCAGCCAGCATCAGCCAGCGGGACCGACGGATCAGGTAACGCAGCACGGCAACCTCATTGCGCAGGGAGTGTGCCTATCCAGACGAATCGCGCGGCGAATTTTTCAACACGCCACTCATCGCCATTCGGCTCGCGCCGGCTACCCACGCTAGCTGCCCTTCTCCTTGCCTGACCGCGCCTTCCATCGACGGGCGCTTATTTGCATCGACATCCTGAACAAGACGCACTCTCATCCGTCTGCATGGATATACCCGCGATCGAGCCCATCGCGCCACACATACAGGCAAGGGAGCATCCACTTGTTCGATAGTCATCTCGCGACGAAGCCGCAGGCCGAGACGCCACCTCGACCGATGCCTTTCCGCGCCGCTCCCGACGGCGACCCGTTGGAGATCGTCAGCGACGCACGGGGTCTCACCGCCCGGGATCTGCAAGGCAGCGCGTGCGGCTGGTGGTCTTTGGAGCACACCGCCCAGGGCGTCGTGCTGGACTGGGCCGGTGCCTGCGCCGAAGAACCGAAGGAAAGAGAAACCCTTGCCGCCATCGAGGCGATCTTCGCCGACCAACCGCACCTCCAGGCGCTGCACCTCGCCCACGCCCTGGCCCGGCTTCCCGGCTTGGCGCGGTCCGGCCTGATATCCCGGCGTCCGGACATTCCGCCCCGCATCACTCAGGAGGCGTTCTTCCAGCAGCCCCGCCTCTGGCTTGGCGATGCGCGCCCGCCCTACCCCGTTCGCCATGTGTTCACCGAGGGCAGACGCCACCCCCTGCGCCCCGACACGCCGAGCGGCACCGTCTACCGGCGCTACCTGCCCTGGCTGGGCCGCACGCTGAGCCTGCGCGTACTGGAGGTCGAACGTGACCTGGACCGTTTTCACCGTTGGATGAACGACCCGGCAGTCGCCCATTTCTGGCAGGAAGAGGGCGACCTGGCCCAGCACCGCATCCGCCTGGAGCGCACCCTCGAAACCCCCGGTATCGTGCCCTTGATCGGCTGCTTCGACGACGCACCGTTCGGCTATTTCGAGACCTACTGGGCCAGGGAGGATCGCATCGCGCCTCATTGCGATGCCGGCGACTTCGACCGGGGGTGGCACGTATTGATCGGCGAGCCCGAATTCCGCGGGCGCCCCCACGTCGCCGCCTGGCTGCCCTCCATCTCGCACTACCTGTTCCTCGACGACTGCCGCACGCAGCGGCTGGTGATCGAACCCCGGGCGGACAACGCCAGGATGATCGGCAATCTCGCCAAGTGCGGCTATGCGCTGCTCAAGGAGTTCGATTTCCCCCACAAGCGGGCCATGCTCGGCGTGCAATTGCGCGAGCGGTTCTTCAACGAACTCGGTTGGATCCCCCAGCCGCCCCACCCGGGGTCGGTTCCACGGCCCGATCCACGATTCACCTGACAAGCCACTCAGCCACGAGGACTCTCATGCCTATCCACGACCTGATCGGTATCGGCTTCGGCCCCTCCAACATCGCCCTGGCCATCGCCCTCGAAGAACAGCGCGATGACGCGCTCGACGCCTTCTTCATCGAACGCCAGCCCCGCTTCGCCTGGCACCCCGACATGCTGCTGGAAAACGCGCACATGCAGATCTCCTTCCTCAAGGATCTGGTCACGCCGCGCAACCCGGCCAGCCGCTACACCTTCCTGAACTACCTCCACAGCAAGGAGCGCCTGCAGGATTTCATCAACCTGCAGACCTTCTTCCCCAGTCGCCACGAGTTCAACGACTACCTGGCCTGGGTGGCCTCCCACTTCGAGGCTCGTTGCGCCTATGGCGAGGAGGTCATCGAGGTGTTGCCGCAGCTACAGGGGGACGACGTCGAACTGCTGCGCGTCTGTTCACGGGATGCCGACGGCAACCGCCACGAGCGCCTGACCCGCTCGCTGGTCGTCGGCGTCGGCGGCGCCCCCAACATTCCCGCCTGCTTCGCCGACCTCGCCGCCGACCCGCGCGTCTTCCACTCGAGCCATTACCTGCGGGACCTGAAGCGTCAGCACGATCCAGAGCGAGTTGCCGTCATCGGCGCGGGCCAGAGCGCCGCCGAGATCTTCCTCGATCTGCATGGCCGCGCAGGCACCCAGGCGGATCTCATCACTCGCGCCTGGGCATTCAAGCCCTCCGACGACAGCCCCTTCGTCAACGAGATATTCAACCCCGAGTACACCGACTACGTGTTCAACAACCCCACCGGCCAGCGCGAAGCGCTGATGCAGGAATACAAGAGCACCAACTACTCGGCCCCCGACCTCGACCTGATCCAGCAGATCTACGACGTCTTCTACCAGCAGAAGGTCACCGGCGATCATCGCCATCGCTTCCGCCGCCGCCATGAAGTCACCCGGGCGGTCTCGGCGGACGACGGCATCCGGCTGGATATCACCGAGCTGGACAGCGGCGTCACCGACACCGCGACCTACGACGCCGTGGTGCTGGCTACCGGGTACCGGCGCGACATGCACAAGACCCTGCTCGACCCGCTGGCCCCCCACCTAGACGAGTTTGCGGTCGATCGTCACTACCGGGTGTTCACCCCGCCCCACTTCAAGCCGGCAATCTTCCTGCAGGGCTGCTGCGAACCGACCCACGGGCTGAGCGATACGCTGCTGTCGATCCTGGCCGCCCGGACCGAGGAAATCTGCGAGGCACTCGACAAGACATTACCGCCGCAGCACGCAAGGCATGCGGCAACGCCGCCTCCGTCGCTGATGGGCACTAACTGACACCCCACTGACCCGGCCGCTCCTCGCGGAGCGGCTGACGATACCAAGCGGTATTGACTCTTGTGGGGGAAGAAATCCGGCGTTGACACACAGGGATCAATTGAGAAAAATAACTATTATCATTAACAATGTTGAGCAAGACGCATTCTTTCAAATCGTTCGAACATACAGGCATAAAAATGAAGCATCACCATGGCATAGCTTATCGCTCGATAGCGAAAAAATGCATTCTATTGTCGACCATCCTTTTTGCCTGTGTGCTCATCGGCAACGCGTCAATGGCAAGCGATGAGGGCGACGAAGTCTCATTGGCGACGTTCGATTTTGCAATCGCCGAGACGCTCAATGCGCTTGGCCATCCGCCTACCTTCATCTCAGGCCTCCAGGGATACGAGACGTATTCACGTCAGCCCGGCATCATCCCTTCGTCGATCAACCTCGGTTACCGTCATCTTCCCAACCTCGAACTCCTGGCAAGCGATCCCCCCAAGTACATCCTGATCTCTCCTCCTGCTCATGTGAGCCTTATCCCCAAACTCAGGAAAATCGCCACCGTCAAGGAGTATCCACTCTACAAAAATTACGATGGAAAGAGTCACAAGAGTCATTGGCAAATCATTGAGGAATTGACTCGAGAGCTGGGCAGGCTGACCGCAGATCCGACAGCTGCAGAGAAATATATTTCACAAACCAACAAGCGCTTCGATGAATTGAAAAAACACCTTAAGGATGTCAGTTCTCCCTTGCTAATCGTTCGCCTGATGGATGAGCGTCATGCACGGGTTTATGGACATGGCAGTGTGGAGGGCATGGTGCTAAAACGCCTTGGACTCGAGAATGCATGGAAAGACAAGCTTGGTAAATGGGGCTTGGCGACAGTCAGTGCGAAAGCCCTTCTGCCCATAGATGCCAAGGTAATCTTCCTCGATAGCCCTTACGATCCTCCCGGCGGGCAGGAAAGGATACTCAATCAGGGATTATGGAAGCACTGGCCGAGTATCAAGCGAAACGACTACGCCATCTTGTCCCTCGACTATTGGTCATGGGGAGGCTTCCCCTCCGCCCGGCGTTTCGCGGAAAGCCTTGCAGACTGTCTGCCCCACTCTCCGTTGTCATGAGCATTGTCCTAGAATCTCTTTCCTCTCCAAGGCTTGAACAGCGCCGCTAGCCTGACTAGCGCTTAGCATATTACCCATATCGCTCTATAAAGACTTGTATTTATAGCGTTTTTTATGACGCAACTCCATGCCCACCATATCGATGAGACTTTTCTTGTAGAGGGGCTTGACAAGCCAATCCACACGAATTCTAATGCTAATGATAATAATTATTATTTAATATAAACCCAAAGGAGATCTTTCATGAACACTTCCCACCCCTTTAGCCGGCAATGCCTATCCATCGCGATAGCCGGCATCTGTGGCGCTACGTTGGTGCCTGCCGGCCTGGCTCAGGCACAGACTTCGAACACTGCAGGGGCTCAAGCCAGCAACGCTTCATCCGTGGAGCTCCCCGTACTGCAAGTGACGGAAGACAGAATCGCGAATGCGCTGCTGCCAACCGAGGGTTACACCGCCAGTACCAGCACCAGTGCTACCAAGACAGACACGCCGCTGATGAAGACGGCACAATCCGTGTCGGTCGTCACTCGAGAGCAGATCGAGGACCAAGGCGCAACATCGATACAGCAAGCCTTGCGTTATACGCCCGGCGTGTTCACCGGCGGGCGCAACGGCTTCGGCAACCGCTATGACTTCATTTCCATGCGGGGCTTCGGGGGTGTGGGTAGTCTCGACAATATCTATCTCGATGGCCTAAAAATGGCGGGCGATGTCTCGGGTTATAACTCGTTGCAAATCGATCCCTATTTCCTAGAGCGCATTGACGTCTTCAAAGGTCCAACCTCCGTATTGTACGGACAGAGTTATCCTGGCGGTTTGGTCGGTCTTACCAGCAAGCGCCCTCTTTTCACACCTACCCATGAAATCCAGTTGGAGGCAGGCACGCATGATGCCCGAGCTGCACGCTTTGATTTCAGTGGCCCCATAGGAGAGAGCCGGCGGGCAGCCTATCGCTTGGTCGGGTTGGCCAGCGGTTCCGATAGCCAGTTCGATCATGTGGAAAACGAGCGCTATACCATCGCACCTTCTCTGACGTTACTCCCAACCGACAACACCTCCTTGACCTTGATGGCCTATCTACAGCATGAGCCCAACAGTGGCTACTATGGGTGGACACCGGCGGATGGCACGGTGAGGGATCATAATGGCCGCAGGATCGACAACGACTTCTTCGATGGCGAGCCGGGGTTCAATGGATTCGAGCGTTATCAACGCTTGATCGGCTACCAGCTTAAACATCAGATCAACGATACGTGGCAGGCCCAGCAGAACTTCCGTTTCGCCTCTTCCGATATTGATTACGATCAGATCTATTCCAGTGGCTGGGTGGGAGACAGCAACCAACTCAACCGCCGCGTTGCGAGTGCCAATGAGTCACTTCATGCATACAAAGTCGACAATCAGCT
Organism: Chromohalobacter marismortui; assembly: GCF_004364315.1. Lineage (GTDB taxonomy): Bacteria > Pseudomonadota > Gammaproteobacteria > Pseudomonadales > Halomonadaceae > Chromohalobacter > Chromohalobacter marismortui. The sequence continues at coordinate 50,375 of NZ_SOBR01000002.1, forward strand.
CCAGGGCAATTTCACAACGGGGCCGCTTTCACACACACTGCTTGTCGGCCTGGACTATCAGTACCAGCGTAATTCAGGATCATGGCGTTTCGGTGCCGCCACTCCACTAAATGCCTTCGACCCAGAGTATGGCAACACGCAAGTCACATACGGTGCGCCCACCAATTTCATCAACAAGGTGGAACAAACCGGCGTTTACTTACAAGACCAGATAAGCCTGGGCCAGTGGCGCTTCAATCTTGCCGGACGTCAGGACTGGGCCGATACCAGTACCGCATACACCAATCTGGGGATGGCCTCCAAGAGCGACAGCAAAAAGTTCACCAGCCGCGCCAGCCTCTTGTATGCTTTCGACAACGGCGTCTCCCCTTACGTCAGTTATTCGGAGTCATTCGAACCCGCATCGGCCACCAACATTGATGCTTCAGGCAACACATTGGATCCCAGTGAGGCGTCTCAATACGAGTTGGGGCTCAAGTATCAGCCCCCTGGCAGCAATGATCAGTACACGGCTGCCATTTACCATCTCGAGCAGGAGAACGTTTCCGAGGCTATCCCCAACTCGCCATTCTATGAAGCCATCGGTAAAGTTCGCTCCCGAGGCCTGGAGCTGTCCGCCAAATTACACCCCACCGAACAGCTGTCCCTGATCGCCAGTTATACGTACACGGACATGGAATATGTCGAGACCAATGACGAAACCGAGGGCAACACACCCTATGGTGTTCCCCGGCATATGGCTTCAGCATGGGGTAAATATGAGTTCGCAGGAGGCATGTTAAACGGCCTGGGGGTCGGTGCAGGCGTTCGCTATAACGACTCCACCTGGGGCAACGATACCCATACATTCGAAGTGGATAGCTATACGCTGGTGGATGCCATGCTGGAGTATGATCTTGGCATGTTATCAAGCGACTTCCAGGGCATGAACGTAAGAGTCAATGCCAACAACCTGCTCGACAAGGATTATGTCTCTTCTTGCTCCAGCACCACGATCTGTCATTTTGGTGCAGAACGCAATGTCACGGCCACGTTGAGCTACAACTGGTAAACTATTGATTAGCATGGGTAAAGGAAACTTCCCGTTGCGACGCGGGCGAGCCTGTAACCGGGCTCGCCCGTGGCTAATGGGAACACCAAGGCGACTCATTCCCCGGTGGCTTCACGATCTCTTCTTGAACATTGACTATCGCCATGACTTGCCTTGCATGTGTTCTGCCAGCTGCCGCCGAACATGCTTGACAGCCAAGACAATTCGGCGCGCCAGGCATGCCTGGCGCGCCACTGCAGTCATGAAACCTCGACGATCGTTGCTGTTCAGACTGGCGTCCGCTCAGTAACGCGAGAGTAACGGTCGGCGCTTTCTTGCAATCGTTCCTGCAACTGAAGCAGTACGGTGTCGTCGGTCATGATCGAGAAATGATCCCTGGTGCTCTCAAAGGAGCTTCCCGGTATCCGGCTCATCTGTTCCTCCAGCGCCTGTCGATCCTCCCATGGCCTTTCCGCCGCCCACCAACAGTCCACCGCACAGTCCAATGCCGGCAAGCTGCTAGTCCGCAGGGAAAGTCTTTTCAGATGCCGTGCCACGCAGAAGATTCGAGCCAATTCCTCCCTGTCGAGTGCATCGTAACCTTCACGAAGCTGGACCCCCTTCGATGAGATTAGTCGCTCCAGTCGATGAGCGACCTCCGTTTCACTCGGCTCATCGGCGGGCGTCATGTCGCACACATGCTCCCTTTCGGGTTCCCTTCCTGGCAAGATCGCCGACACGAAAGCTGCAAAATCCTGCTGCCAGTCATCCTGGCCCTCTTTGCTGGTCCGCGGGATGAATGGGTCCACCAACGCAAGCAGACTCACTTCCTGGCCTTGTTCCTCGAGTCGAGCCGCAACCATGGTCGCAAGCGCCCCGCCTAGCGACCATCCCAGCAGCCGATAGGGACCCGATGGCTGAATTCGACGAATCGTTTCCATGTAGTCTTCAGCCATCGCTTCGAGCGACATGTCGCAATGCTGAACATCGGTCAGCATCCGGCAAGGTAGGCCGTATACCGTGCATGTGCCTTGCAGGCAACGGGCCAACGGCTGGTAATCGAAAACAGTCCCCATGACGGCATGAATGCAGAATAGCGGCGACTGGTCCTGACACTCACTATTGAGAGGGAGGGCCTCTTTCCGCGGCACACTCGACTCCTTTCCGCCTCCCAGCAACTCTGCAATGGTCGGCTTCTGCATCAGGTCGAGCAGTTTGAAGTCGAGTCTGGGCTCTCGCAGGATCCCTATACGACTCAGTACCTTCAGGCTCGTCAGGGAGTCTCCTCCCAGCTCGAAGAAGTTGTCGTGGCGTCCCACCCGCTCGATACCCAGCACCTCGGCCCAGATTGACGCCAGCGCCTCTTCCTTCTCGCCTTGCGGTAGCTCGTAGTGCGAGCCACTGGGCAGGCCCGGTTCAGGAAGCGCCTTGCGGTCCACCTTGCCATTGGCAGTCAGCGGGAGCGTCGCCAGCTCCATGATCGCTCCAGGTACCATGTAATAAGGCAGCTGCCGGCCGATTTGCTCGCGCAGCGCACTGGTATCGAAGTCGACGTCGGCATGGGGAACGACATAGGCCACCAGCCGCGCTCCAGTGGCACCATCGTGCACGACCACCACCGCCTCACGCACCGTCGGCTGGGCGAGTAGTTCGGCTTCGATCTCACCCAGTTCGATGCGCAGACCACGAACCTTCACCTGGTGATCGAGGCGTCCCAGGTACTCGAGCTGACCGTCATCCCGCCAGCGCGCCCGGTCGCCGGTACGGTACAGTCGCCCGCCCGCACCGAACGGATCGGCGACGAAGCGTTCCGCCGTGAGATCACTGCGATTGAGATAGCCACGGGCCAGGCTTATCCCACCGAGATAGAGCTCTCCCGCGACGCCCTGGGGCATCAGGTTGAGTTCACCATCCAAGACGTAGGTGCGGGTACCGCTAATGGGTCGCCCAATGGGAATCTGGCGGTGAGCGTCATCACGACACCACCAGTGAGTAACATGGATCGTGGCCTCGGTCGGGCCATAGAGGTCGTGCAGGTTCGCCCCGTCGAGGCGCTCGAACACGTCCTGCTGGAGAGCAGCCGGTACCGCTTCCCCACCACACATGATGTGCTTGAGACGTGTCCTGCTTCCGACATCGGGATAGTCCAGGAAAGCCTGCAGCATCGAGGGCACGAAATTGAGCGTGGTCACATCGTGCCGCTGGATCAGCTCGATGATGCGTTCTGGATCTCGATGGTCGCCGGGCTGGGCGATCACCAAACGTGCCCCGACACTCAGCGGCCAGAAAATCTCCCATACCGAGACGTCGAACCCGAATGGGGCCTTGTGCAATACGGCATCCGCATCCGTGAGTTGATATGCCTGCTGCATCCAGGTCATGCAGTTGGTCAAGGCCCCGTGACGAATGGCAGCCCCCTTGGGCCGCCCGGTGGAGCCCGAGGTGTAGATCACGTAGGCCAGGTGATCGCCGTGCAGTGCCACGCCGGGGTCGGTCGCCGCGTGATGTGCCACGTCCAGTCGATCCAGGGCGAGAACACTCAGCCCACCGGTTGCTGGCAGCACCTCGCGCAACTGCTGCTGTGTCAACAGCAGTTCGATGCCGCTGTCGGCGATCAGGTAGGCCAGCCGCTCGGCGGGGTAGTCCGGATCCAGCGGCACATAGGCGCCACCGGCCTTGAGGATACCCAGCAGCCCCACTACAAGTTCGACGGAGCGCTCGGCGGCGATGCCTACCCGCGTCTCGGGGCGCACGCCCAGGCCGATCAGATAATGCGCCAGGCGGTTAGCGCGGGCGGTGAGCTCGGCATAGCTGAGGCACTGATCGTCGAAGATCAGTGCCGTGGCCTCGGGCGTCGCATCGGCCTGGCGTTCGATCAGGCGATGTATCGGGACGATACCGCTATCACGCTGGGGATTTGTACCCCAGCTATGCAGTTGCTGGCGTTCCGCCTCGCTCAATAGTCCAATTTCGCTCATCGCCTGCTGCGGAGCCACTTGCAGGTTGGTCACGATACCGGCCAAGGCCGCTTTCAGATAGTCGCATAGTCGTTTCGCGCCAACCGTGCGGTCGACATGCCCGACCAGCTGAAAGCCCTCCCCTAGATCGTCCACTGCCATGCCGATGGGATAGTTGGTGCGATCCCTGCCACCCAACGTTTCCATGCCTGCCCACCCTCGGTGAATCGCTCCCTCGGGTTGCGGCGAACTGTAACGATAGTTCAGCAGGCTGGTGAACAGTGGTGCGCCAGCGGGCAGGCCGCTGCAGCGTTGCGCCAGGGCGAGGCTTGCATGCTCGTGGTGCAACAGACCGGTCAACATGTCATGGGTCCGGCGCAGGCACTCGGCCACATCCTTCCCTCCCAGCGTGATGCGAACGGGCAAGGTGTTGATGAACATCCCCAGCGCCCGTTCGGCGCCCTCGGTGCCTTGCATGCGCCCGAACAGCAGAGTGCCGAACACAACATCGTGCTGCCCGGTGGCCTTGCTCAGCACCTGGGCCCAGGCCAGATGGAACAGGCTGGCCGTGCTCACGCCATGACGCTGCGCCTGCTGCCGCACCTGTCGGGCCAGCTCCGCCTCCAGCGACATGCGCACTTCCTCGATGTCGCTGCCATTACCCCGTACATCCAGCAATCCGAACGGTGCCGTGGGTTCCTCCACGTCGCCCAGTTGCTCCCTGAAGAAGGCTTCGTGCTCTGCCGGGCTCACGCCCAGCCTCGCCTGCGCGACGTAGTCGCGGAAGGGCAGCGGCTTGGGCAACTCATCCTCTCGCCCTTGCTGAATGAGGTTGATTTCCTCCACGAGCAGATCGAGTGTCGTGTGATCGAGCACCAGGTGGTGGCTTGGCAGTTGCAGCAACCAACGTCCTTGCTCGTCGTCTCGTGCCGCAACCGCCCGGACCATCGGCGCCCGGCGCACATCGATGCGATACTGCTCAGGATTCACGTGGGCGTTCAGTCGTTCGGCCACACTGCCCGAGGCGTTGACGTCTTCCCCTTCCAGCCACTCGACCTCCAGTAAGGCGTGCCGTTGGACCACCTGTACCGGCTCGCGGAGCCCTTCCCACAAGACCGCGGTGCGCAGGATATCGTGGCGGACAATCAGCTGATTGAAACCGGTAATGAACCCTTCCAGTCGTTCCCGACTGTCGAAGCCCAGGAGGCACGGAAGGACATACGTGTCGCCCCGTTGCTGCAACCGGTGATGAAAGAGGATGCCTTCCTGCAGTGGTGCCAGCGGATAGATGTCCTGGATGTTGGCGCCTCCACCGGGTACCGCGCCTTCTATCCGGGCTATTTCCTCGACATTCAGGTCGATCAGCGTCAGCATCTCCGGCCGGATCGACTGACAGCTCTCCGGAATCCGATTGGGCGGTACGACAAGTTGCTGCCGCTCCGGTGCCTGAGACAGCGCCTTGGCGAAGGCCGCCAGTTCGGGACACTGGAACAGCGTTCGTACTTGCGCTGCCAGACCCCGAGCACGCAGGCGCTCCAGCACCCCCAGAGCCAGAAGCGAATGCCCACCGAGCTCGAAGAAGTTGTCGTGGCGCCCCACCCGCTCGACGCCAAGCACGTCCGCCCAGATCGCTGCCAGTGCCTCTTCCATTTCGCCTTGCGGGGCGACGTACGCTTCCCCACTGTCGAATTCCGGTGCCGGCAGCGCGTTGCGGTCCACCTTGCCATTGGGCGTCAACGGCAAGGCATCCAGCGTCACCATCACACTGGGGACCATGTAGTCGGGCAACATCTGCCCCAGGCGTTCGCGTAGCGCGGCCGTGTCGATCGGGACATGCGGCGGGGCCACGACATACGCCACCAGCCGCGTACCGCCCGGGCCTTCCCGGGTAGCTACCACGACATCGCGGATTTCTGCGAATGTCGCCAACCGGGCCTCGACTTCACCGAGCTCGAGACGCTGGCCCCGAATCTTGACCTGCTGATCGCCACGACCTACATACTCCAGCACACCGTCGGCGCGATAGCGGGCCAGATCGCCCGTCCGATAGAGCCGTTCACCGGGCTTAACGGCATGCGGGTCGGCCACGAAGCGCTCCGCCGTCAGGTCCGGTCGGTTCAGGTAGCCCCGCGCGATACCCACGCCAGCGACATACAGCTCGCCGCATACGCCGGCAGGCAGTGGATTCAGATGATCGTCCAGGACGAGCAGACGAGTATTGTCGGTTGGCCTGCCGATCGGCACTACCGACGAACTTTCGTCATCCTCCGCACGCAGCAGATACAGCGCCACGTCGTCGGCGCATTCGGCGGGGCCGTAGGTATTGACCAGGGGGATCGAGGGGTAATGCGCGTGCCATTGACGCGCCAGCTCGGAGGTCGAGGCTTCGCCGGTGGGCAGCATCCAGCGCAGCGCCGGCAGCTCGGCCGGCGGATGGGCCAGCAGGCTCTGGATCAGCGCGGGTACGCTTTGCAGCACCGTGATGCCGTTGTCGCGAACGGCATCGAGCAGCTTGCCGGGATCGCGTGCGATCTCGTCGGGGACGATCTCGACACAGGCGCCACACAGCAGCCCGGCCAACGTTTGCCAGACGGCGATATCGAAGCTCAGCGCTGCCGTCTGCGCGATGACATCGCTGGCCGACAGCTCCAGATAGGGAACCTTGCTCAACTGGTTGTTGAGCATGCCACGGTGACTGACCACCACGCCCTTGGGTTCACCGGTCGAACCGGAGGTATAGATGACGTAGGCGGCCTGATCGGGATGCACCGGGAAGGCGATATCCCCCACCGGCCCCTCCGCCGCGACAAGCTCCTCGAATACGAGCAGTTTCGGCGGACTGGGCATGCTGGCAAGCACCGGTTCGAGACACGGCAGTTGATCGAACGTAGCAATCACTAACGAAGCTCGACTGGACGCCAGCATATCGACGATACGCTGCTCGGGAAGCCGAGTGTCCAGCGCCAGATACGCACCGCCAGCCTTGAACGTAGCCAGGATCATGCTCGGCAACGCCAGGCTGCGCTCGGCATATAGCGCCACGACGTCATCCTTCTTCACGCCGACTTGCCACAACGCCCGGGCGATGCGATCCGAGGTATCATCTAGCTGATCATAGGTGAGCATGTCTCCTTGGTGGCGTACGGCAGCCTGGTGTGGATGAGTCCGAACCTGCTCACGGAACAGTTCGATATAGCCTTGCTCGAAGGGATAAGCCATCGACGGCCCACGGCACCGGGCCAATTGCGCCTTGACCTGGTCGGCTGGCAACGCTTCCAGTTCATGATATGGCACGTCGGGTCTTTCGATAATTTGCAACAGAATCTGACGGAAGCCTGAAAGCAAGCGCTCGACGTCGGAACCGTCAAACTTGCGTGTGTCGTAGGAGAACTGCAGCATCAACTGCTCGCCAGGCACCACCACTACGGTCAAGGGATAATTGGTGTGGGTGCGATTCCCCTTGATGGACACATGAAGATCTTGGATCTTCTCCGTTAGATTCGAATCTATAGGCGCATTCTCGAACACAAAGAGGCTGTCGAACAGGCTGCGCCCTTGTGAGCGCTCTCCCAAGGATTGAATTTCGACCAACGGCAGGTGCTCGTATTGACGCATCTCCAGGTTTTTCGCCAATAACGCATGCAGCCAATCAAGGACGGATGTTTGCGGCGAAGGGGCTGACACACGCAGAGGAATCGTGTTGATAAACAGCCCCATCGTCTCCTGTATGCCCTCCAATTCTAGCGGACGCCCAGCCACCGTCACGCCAAACAGGATGTCATCCACCTGGGAAAGCCGCCCTAACAGCAATGCCCATGCCCCTTGCACAATCGTATTGACAGTCAATTGATGCTGTCGGGCAACGATCTGTAGTCCTGCACTCTCATCGTGGGAGAGCGAGGAGAACACATCGGCTACCGTGGCAACACTGTCGAGCGAGCCGTGCGGTTTAAGATACGGAATCGGCGTCACCTCACCGAAACCTTCAAGCTCCTGTTGCCAGTAGTCGCGAAGCGCCATTACATCCTGCTGCTGCAACCAGGCAATAAAATCACGATACGGCCTTGGCTGCGTCAACTCGTGCCTCGTACCTAGTCGACAGGCATCGTAGTAGTGGAAAAAATCGCTGAGCAGCAGGGAGCGGCACCAGGCATCCATCAGAATATGGTGGAAACTCTGTACGACGTAGAACAGGTTCTCCGCCAGTTGAACAAGGCGTACCTTTAGCAACGGTGGCTGTTCCAGATCGAAGCCATCGTCGAGCTCCTGACGCAGTAACACCGCCAAGCGACGATCAGCCTCGTCCTCGTCAATGCCGTGCCAATCGATATATTCGACAGGTGAAGGGACTTGCCGATACACCACCTGCAGTTGCATATCTTCGGTTTGCCAGACGAAGCCCGTACGTAGTACCTCATACCGTTCGACGACTCGCTGCCAGGCTTTCTCGAAAGCATTGACATCAATAGGCGACGCAAACCGGTAGCGATCCTGCATCATGTACATGCCTGCGCCTGGATTGAGCAGGGTATGCAATAACAGCCCTTGCTGCATCGGTGCCAGCGGGTAGATGTCCTCGACATTGGCGGCATCCAACCGCAAGCCGTCCAACTGTTCTTGACTCAGCCCCGCCAGCGGGAAGTCCGATGGCGTGACGCCGCGAAACCCGCTGTCACAGTGCTCGATCAATGCCTCCAGTTGCATCTGGAAACTTGCTTGCAAGGCACGCATCGTTGCCTCGCCGTGAATCTCACGACTGTAATGCCAGTCAAAGCGCAGTTGGCCTTCCTGAACCCAGGCCACCACCTCGATCCAGGTACGGCGCTCACTCTGCGGCGCACGGGGCTGCCCTGGGCTCTCTTTGGCGAGCCGCCAGGCCGCATCGCCTGGCAGAGTACGATCTAACTGGCCCAGATAATTGAAGGTGACCTGAGGATAGGCGCCACCGGCCAGCGCGGGCTCCTCTTTCAGATAGCGCAGCACGCCGTAGCCGAGTCCCTTGTCGGGCACCTGACGCAGTTGCTCCTTGATGGCCTTGAGATTCGAACCCGGTTCCGCATTGCCCGGCGCCAGGCGAACCGGGTAAAGGGATGTGAACCAACCCACGCTGCGACTGAGGTCGACACCATCGAACAGGTCTTCGCGGCCATGGCCTTCCAGCTCGACCAGCACGCTGTCTCGCTCCGCCCATTGGCACAGGGCGCTCGACAGCGCGGTCAGCAACACATCGTCGACCTGGGTACGGTAGGCTTTATGTATCGGTCCCAGCAGTTGCGTGGTCGCCTCGGCAGACAAGCTGCCAGCAAGTGATGCGATGTCGGCAGCGGTGTTGCTGCCCTGAGGGTTCCGTGATGGCAGGTTGGGCTCTGGCTCTTTGACGAGGCCTTCCCAATAGGAGCGCTGCTCAGCCAACGCCTCCGATGTGGCGTAGTCGGCCAGGACTCGCGACCACTCCTCTAGCGAAGTGGTAGCGGATGGCAGGTCGATGGCCTTTCCTGCACTTGACTGCGCGTAGGCCGCTTGCAGGTCGTCGAGAATCACGCGCCACGAGACGCCGTCGACCACCAGGTGGTGAGCCACCAGCAGCAGGCGTCCACCATGATCGCCTCCCAATTCCATCCAGATGGCACGAAACGGGCGTTCCAGGCTCAGGCTGCGCTGGGCAGCATCGGCGGTTTGAGTAAGCGCTTGCACGAGATCGGCATGCCCACTCAGATCCAGGTGCTCGAAGAGGTCATCGGCTAGCTTGCCATAGGCTTGTTGCCAGCTATCGCCAATGCGCTCAAAGCGCAACCGCAAGGCACCATGGTGTTCTACCACGGCCTCAATGGCACGCCGTAGCAGCGCGGCATCGACTCCACTGGCCGCTTCCAGCATCAACGACTGATTCCAGTGGTGTTGCCCAGCGCCGTAGTGCTCGAAGAACCAGCGCTGTACCGGCAGCAGTGCAAAGGAAGCCGCTTTATCAGGCGCAGCCGCTGGTTTAGGAGCGATGGCAGCTAGAGGTGTGGCCATCGCCGCCACGGCGGCCACGGTCTGCCCTTCCATCAACTGCTTGGGCGTTACCTTGTAGCCACGCTTACGCGAGCGCGCGACGATCTGCAGGCTGAGGATGGAGTCGCCGCCCAGTCCGAAGAAGTTGTCGTTGCGTCCCACCTGCTCGCAGCCGATCACCTCGGCCCAGACAGCGGCCAAGATTTCCTCCGCGTCTCCCTGCGGAGCTTCGAAAGACTCAACGCCACCGGCCGCATCCGGTTCCGGTAGCGCCTGCCGATCCAGCTTGCCGTTGGCGGTCAGTGGCAGGGCGTCCAACTGGGTGATGCCGGCCGGCACCATGTAATCCGGCAAGCGGCCACCAAGCTGCTCGAGCAGCACTGACGGATCGAACTCGGATCCGGCCTCGGCTACCACATAGGCATGCAACTGCGTGCGGCCATCCTCGCTTTCACGTGCAACGACCCCGGCGTCGTCGATGCCCGGCCAATCACGCAGCACCGCGGCGATCTCGCTTGGCTCCAGCCGATAGCCCCTGACCTTGACCTGATCGTCCACGCGACCGAGGAATTCCAGGCTACCGTCGGCCAGTTGACGCACCCGGTCACCGCTACGATAAAGCCGCTCGCCCGTATGAAAAGGGCTGGCGATGAAGCGTCCCGCCGTTTGCCCCAGCCGCTGCAGATAACCTTGCGCCAAACCGGCACCCCCCAGATAGAGCTCGCCAGCAACGCCCCTCGGCACCGGGCTGAGCCAGGGATCGAGCACATAAGCCTGAGCATTGGCCAGCGGCGTGCCGATCGGCAGTGTGGCGGCATGCCGATCCGCCGCCTCGGCCTCCTGTGTCAGGATGCCTACCGTGGTTTCGGTAGGGCCATAGTGGTTGAGTACTCGGCATCCCGGACTGAGTTCGGCGATACGCTCCACCAGTGCCCAATCGGCGGCCTCCCCACCGAGAATCAGACGCTCTCTCGGCAGTACGTCTGCCGGGCTCGCCGCACTCAGTAGCGCTCGCAGGTGGCTGGGCACGATCTTGAGGACATCTATGCGACGTTCACGCATGCAAATGGCGAACGCATCCGGATCGAAGGCGCATTCCTGCGGTATCAGATGCAGCGTGCGCCCCGTGCACAAGGCCCCGAACAGCACGGTGTGTCCCAGGTCAGCCGCCACCGTCGAGACCATCGCCATGTTGCGGGCATCTTCTGGTAGCGCCAGCGCCTCAAGAACGCCCTGCACGTAATTGGCCAGCGCACCGTGACTGACCGCCACCCCTTTGGGCTTACCCGTGGAGCCAGAGGTATAGATCACATAGGCGGTCTGCTGGGGATGGATGACGGGTGGTTCGTGCTCAACTGCAGTCGGAAGATCGTCGGCAAACGCCAGTTCCATTACCGGAACGGCACCGCTCCAGTCGCAAGCCGTACCGCTCAGCATTAAGCGAGCACCACTGTCAGCCAGTTGATAGGCCAAACGCTCGGTTGGTAGTTGCGGATCCAGCGGTACGAAAGCCCCGCCCGCTTTGAGTACGGCGAGAATGCCGAGCACGTACTCGCACGAGCGCTCGGCATGAACGCCAACGCGCACATCGGGGCCTACGCCCTGGGCCACTAACGCTGCCGCCAACCGTTTAGCCTGGGTATCGAGACTGGCATAGGTGAGCGCCACGTCCGATGCTTCTCGCATGGCCCAGCGTTGGGCGTTTTCCTCGACAGCGCGATCCCAGAGTTCCATGACGCTGCCAAAGGGGACGGTCGATATCTTGCCTTGCAGCACCGATATGGGGGGTGGCATTTCAAGCGACACCAACGAGGCATCAGGCGATTGCAGGACCTGCTCAGCCAAACGTTGCATGGCTTCGGCGAGTTTCGAGATCGTCGTTTCGTCGAACAGAGCCGTCGCGTAGGTGAATGCGCAGCGAATGCCATCGGAAGTATCGGTGAAGTCAAAACTGAGATCGAAGTGAGCATCCCCGCCGCTGAGTTCCTCGATATATACCGTGAGATCGCCCACGCGCTTCTCACGTTCAAACGCTTCCTGCTGGGTACATTTCACCTGAAACAGCGGATGTACTCCCGATTGCCGCTCGGGCTGAAGTGCATCTACCAAGAGATCGAACGGAATATCCTGATAGTCCTGCGCATCGAGCACCGTTTCCTTGACATCGGCTAGTAAATCGACAAAGCCCTTGATGGGGTTCACGCATGTCTTCAGCACTTGAACATTGAGTAGATACCCCATAAGCCCGTGTGTTTCCGCTTTCTTGCGGTTGGCGCTTGGGGAACCGACGCGTATTTCTTTCTGCCCACTGAATCGATATAACGTCAATTTCAACAGTGACAGCATCACCATATAGAGGGAAGCGCCCTGCTGTCGGGCCAACTGGTGGAGACCACCGCTCATTTCTCGAGGCAACTTCAGGTGATAGAGGCTGGCTTCCGACGTTTCCTGCAAGCCCCTCGGCCGGTCCAGAGGAAGCTCGATAGGCGAATGCGAAACACCAAGCCGCTTGCGCCAGTGTTCTAACTGCCGTTCCTTTTCTCCAGCTTCGAACCAGCCTCTTTGCCATACCGCATAATCGCCGAATTGAATCGGCAACACTGGTAACGCATCATCGCGGTGTTCGACTCGAGCCTCATAGAGTTCGAACAATTCATTGATCAGCAGCCGGACCGACCAACCATCGCAAGCAATATGGTGCAGCACGACAACGACCGCATGATAGCTGGCATCCAGTTGATAGATTGCCGTCCGGAACGGAATCTCTTCATCAAGGGCAAATGGCCGCCGAGAAAACTCGTCAACCAAGCCCTCTAGTGCTTCTGTCCGCTCGGACTCGGAATAGTCGTTCAGTGCCCCGTGTGACACGGGGATACTCCAGTCTTCGACGACCTCCTGGAAAGGCTCTCCATCGTCATTTTGAGGATATATCGTTCGCAGAATTTCATGTCGACGCACAAGGTCATTCAAACTCGACTCGAACTTCACGACGTCCAGCGGCCCTTTCATATAAATAACTCCCGGCATATTGTATGCAGGGCTCGTCGGATCGAGACGCCACGTCAGCCATAAACTACGCTGCGAATACGACAAGGGAAGCTGCTCATCCCGTGCTGCGGGAACGATGGGTAATTCACGAAAGTCGATGCCACTGCTTCTCAACTTCTTCAGGAAGGTTCGCTTGGCTTCCGGTTGCAGCACTGCAAAACGCTGAGCGATTTTTCTTTCGTCCAACTCCATGATTCACCCTTCCAATTCGTTGAGCAGTTGATTCATGGCGGAAAGTCGCTGTGTGCGGCTCTCATCGTCATTCGCGTCTCTTGGCGTGACCTGTTCTGCCACATGCGCCAGCGTCGGGTATTCGAAAATCAGCCTCACTGACAGATCCTTTCCCAGACGCTGCGCGAAACGCGCCGATATCTGAATCGCTGCAAGCGAGTGGCCACCCAACTCGAAGAAATCGTCATACCGGCCGACCCGCTCGACACCCAGCACTTCCGACCAGATCGCAGCCAGCGTCTCTTCCACTTCGCCTTGCGGCGCCTCGTGGTTGTCATTCCCCAACAACTCCGGCACAGGCAACGCCTGACGATCCACCTTGCCGTTGGGGAGCCGTGGCATCTCGTCCAGTGCCATCACATGCGCTGGTATCATGTAATCCGGCAGTGTATCGGCGAGGTTCGACTTCACGACCGACGCAGCGACCCGATCGCCCACCACATAGCCCACCAACTGCCGCCCCGCATCCGTTTCAACGAGCCGCACCACCGCTTCTCGGACCCCGTTACACTGCTGCAATGCAGCCTCTACTTCGCCAAGCTCGATACGGAACCCGCGCAGTTTGACCTGTTGATCCAGGCGGCCCAGGTATTCCAACTGCCCCGACTCGTTCACACGCACCCGGTCGCCCGTGCGATACAGCCGGGCACCATTCATGAACGGATGGGGCACGAAGCGTTCCGCCGTCACCCCCGGTCGCCCCAGGTAACCGCGCGCCAAGCCGCCCTCCAGATAGAGTTCACCCGCCATGCCAGGCGGCACCCGGTTGAGATCGGCATCCAGGACATGGCCTTGGCGGTCGCCGACGGGTTCGCCGATCGGGGCGTAGGTGCTTGCAAAGTCAGCCTCTTCCGCTGCGGCGCGCCATAGCGCTGGTGTCACTACCGCTTCGGTAGGCCCATAGCCATTGATGATCCACCGCGGCTGCAAGGCTGCTACGGCATCGCGCAGCATCTCCCGGTCGAAAACCTCCCCGGCGAAACAGTAGGTCGTCACGCCTGGCGCTCTCTGCTGGTGTCCTGCCCACTCGGCCAGCTGCCGCAGATAACTCGGCGGGAACGCGGCCACCGTGATGCCTTCGTCCGTCAGGCAGTCATAAGTCTGCTGGACACTCCAGAGTGCTTGGTCGCGCAGCACCACGCGAGCCCCCCGACTAAGCGGTGACAACCACCGCTCGTGGGCACCGTCGAAGCTGATCGACAGGAAATGCAGCTCCCGATCGTTCTCGGTCAGTTCATAGCGGTCCGCGATGCTCTGACAATGCATGGCCAAGGCGCCATGTTCGACTGCAACGCCCTTCGGAATGCCCGTGGAACCCGAGGTGTAGATCAGGTAGGCCAGTTGCTGGGAATGGATGGAAATGCGGGGAGGGCTTGCCGCTTCCAGCGAGAGGTCCAGTCGGTCCAGATCGGTCGCCTCGACGCCCTCGCTGCGCGGCAAACGCTCGATTGCCGCGCCGTGACTGAGCAAAAGCCTGATGCCGGCGTCAGCCTGCATGTAACGTAGCCGCTCGGCAGGATAATCGGGATCAAGAGGCACATAGGCACCACCTGCCTTGAGAACGCCATAGAGGGCCACTATCAGGTCCACGCTGCGTACCATGCCGACTCCGACGGGCACGTCCGGTCCCACCCCGTGGCGTCGCAACCAATGTGCCAGGCGGTTGGCCCGAGCGTCCAAATCGGCGAAATCGAGGCGCTCGGCACCGCACACCACCGCGATAGCCTCTGGTGTCATCGCCGCCTGGCGCTCGATCTGTCGGTGGATGGCATCGACATGGGAATAGCGAGACGCATGCCCACCCCACCGGGCCAGTTGTTGCCGTTCGGCTTCGCCAAGCACTTCCATGTCGCCCAGCGATTGCCCGGGTGTTGCAAGCATTCTTTCCAACAAGGCCTGGAAGTGACCCGAGAGTCGCTCGATGGTGGTGGGCTCGAAAAGTTCCGAGGCATAAATCATGCTGAATGCCAGCTTTCGACCCGGGAACTCCCGAACGTCCAATACCAGATCGAATTGGGCATCCTGCTGCAGAAAGCTCGAGTCGCTCGGCATCAGCTCGGACACATCCTGAAATGCGCGCATATCCTCGTGTCGATAATTGAATGCGACTTGCACAAGAGGATTGTGAGTCGAGCTACGCGCGGGCTGCAGTGCTTCGACTAGCTGCTCGAAAGGCAAGTCCGAGTGTGCCAAGGCATCGATCATCGTGTCCCGGCACTGGGTCAGGATCCTCCGAAGTGAGTGGTGACTCCTGATCACATTCCGCATCACCAGGGTATTGACGAAAAGCCCGATAACACCTTCGATTTCCCGACGCTGGCGATTGGCAACCGGTACTCCCACGCGAATATCGCTCTGTCCGCTACACCGGAACAACAATGCCTGGAAGGTGGCCAGAAGCACGGTGACAAGACTCGTATTCTGGCGTTCCGCAAGTCGGAACAGACCTTTCTGAAGGTCTTCGGAAAGCACAAACTCATGCTGGCCGGCACGCTTCGCAAACGCCCTCTGCCGCGGATGATCAGTTGGAAGGTTCAACGTGGGGTGCTCACTGCCGAGCTGTTGCTTCCAGTAAGCAAGCTGTCGCTCCCCCTCGCAGGATGCCAGCCAATCGCGATGCCAGGCCGCATAGTCGACGTACTGAACACTCAAGAAGGACAGCCCGGCAGGCTCACGACGTTTATGAGCACGGTAAAGAGCGGCCAGTTCATCGAACATGATCTGCATCGACATACCATCCGAGACGATGTGATGCATGACAACGGCCAAGACATGAGCGTCGTCGCTCAAGCGCAACAATACCGCACGCAGCAAGGGGCCCTCCGAGAGATGGAACGGCTCGTCATTGAAACGCCGTACCGTGTCATCCTCGTGTTGGCGTTGCTCTTCGGCAGTCAAACCACGCAAGTCCAACACGTCCAGCCCAAGGTGCTCGGGTGGCATGACCGATTGCCTGGGGAGTCCTTCATTGTCGAGGTGAAACAGAGTGCGCAGCGACTCATGACGGACTACCAAATCGTCAAAAGCGGCCTGCAACGCAGCGATATCCAGTTGACCCGCTAAACGCAAGACACCACCGATATGATAAGCCGTGCTCTGAGGGTTCAGTTGCCACAGGAACCAGAGACGTTGCTGAGCATGGGAAAGAGGCAGTGGCTTGACTCGGCGCTCAGGTGGCAATAGCGGTATCGGCGAACGCCTCGAAGTGACGTGCTCGTCTCTCAGACGGTCTACCGCTTCCGCCATGTCATCGAGCGCGGCATGCTGGAATACGGATGAAGCCGAGAGGTCGACCGCCCAATGATCGCTAATGCGTGATGCCAACCGCACCGCCGCCAAGGAATCGCCGCCGCTGGCAAAAAAATTCGCTTGTCGTCCCAATGCCCGGCTGTCGTCATGGCCAAGCACCTGGCGCCAGAGCATTGCCAACGCCTGCTCGGTTGAAGTCTCGGGCGCTTCGGCGACCTGCGGAGACTCGCCCTCTCCAGCAAACCTCCCGAATTCATGGACGGCATAGGCATCCAGCGTTCCCGCCTGCCAGCCCTGGCGGCAGGCGCTGCGCTGCAGTTTGCCGCTGGAGGTCTTCGGCAACCCGCCGGGGTTGAGCAGCAGTGCAACCGATAGCGGCTCATGACAGGCGTTGCCGACCGCCTCGCTCAGGGCATCGATCAGTTTTTCGGCGGGCACCAGCTTCTGCATGCCGCGGGAGACTTCTGCCGCGACCCCGATCCCTTCGGCGCCGTCGGGCGTGGTCACCGCAAAGGCCGCGATTCGTCCCTTGCGAACCGCCTCCACCTCCGCTTCGATAGCGCACTCGATGTCCTGGGGGTAGACGTTATGGCCACGCAGGATGATCAGATCCTTGATGCGCCCCGCGATATACAGCTGCCCATCATTCAGGAAGCCCAGGTCGCCGGTACGCAGCCAGCGATCGTCTGGGGCGTTGTGGTCTTCTGCCTGGGTATCGTGAGCGTCGCTATCGTGAGCCCCGGTACGTTGCCAGCTAACACCACCACGGGTAACAAAGGTTTTGGCCGTGGCTTCCGGGTTGTGCCAATACCCCTGTGCCACGCTGGGCCCCTTGACCCAGATCTCACCGACCTCACCCTCGGGCAGCGAGTGGAACTCCTGAGGGTCGACGATATCGATGCCGTGGTCGGGCGCCGGGGTGCCACAGCCCACCAGAGTGTTGCCTTCAACCGCTGAGGCAGCCTTTCCCTCGGCCAGCGACTGACGAGAAAACGCAGTGCCCACCACGCCCGTACCGCGAGGATTACAGCTCACCAGCAGCGTCGCCTCGGCCAGGCCATAGCAGGGCGCGGCAGTCTCGGCGGCAAAGCCCGCCGGGCGGAAGCGTTCGATAAAACCAGTGAGGGTCGAGTGTCGCACCGGCTCGGCGCCCGAGAACGCCAACCGCCAACTCGAGAGATCCAGCGCTGCGAGCTGGTCGTCGCGAATGCGCTCGAGGCACAGTCGATAAGCGAAATCTGGGCCCCCGCTGACGGTACCGCGGTGACGGGAAATCGCCTCCAGCCAGCGAACCGGCCGCTGCAGAAAGAAGGTGGGGCTCATCAACACCACGGGGATACCGCGATGGAGAGGCTGCAACAGACCGCCGATCAGCCCCATGTCGTGGTAGAGCGGCAGCCAGCTGACGAAGACATCATCGGCGCCGATCGAGAAGCCCGTCTCGATGGCGACTTCGTTGGCCATCAGGTTGCCATGGCTGACCATGACCCCCTTGGGCGCTGCCGTGGAGCCCGAGGTGTATTGCAAGAAGGCGATATCGTCTTCGTGCGGGCGGTGCTCGGCCCAGCATTCGGCGCGAGACTCGTCCACACCATCCACGGGGATCAATTCGGCACTACCGAAGCCCTCGCTTGCCGAGGCGACCACCTCGATGATCGTCGTCGAGGTGAGCACACAGGCAGCCCGGGAGTCGGCGGCAATGGCGCGCAGGCGCGCCAGGTGCTGCTGTTTCGACGACTCCGGCGGAAAGACCGGCACGGCAATGACCCCGGCATGGAGGCAGGCGAAGAATGCCACCACATAGCGCTGGTCGTTATCGAGCAGTATCAGGGCCCGCTCGCCCGGCGCGAAGCGCTCCTGCAGCTCGGCGGCCAGAGCCCGCGAGCGTCGCTCGAGGGTGGCGTAGTCGAGGGTAATTTCACCCTGCGCGTTCACCACGACCAGGGCCCTGTCGGCAGGCCGCTCTCTGGCCAGCCTGCCGAGGTGCTCGATAAAGTCGCGAGGATGATCGGTGCGTGGTGTCGGGATGTGTCCTGCGTTCATGGGGATACCTGCTGGAAAGCCGAGGGCCGGTAAGTCGTTACAAAGCGTCGTTGGCGAGATTTCCATGCCCTTCCGCCATGGCCACCACGACCTTGCGTGGCCCCTTGAACGGCGTGCGGGCATGGGCAACCAGCATGTTGTCGAGCATCAGTACATCGCCGGACTGCCAGGGAAAGATCACCGTTTCCTCGGCCAGCACGTCGCGAACCTCATCGAAGATGGCGTCATCGATGGGGCTGCCGTCGGCGAAGAAGACGTTGCGCGGCATGTCTTCGGGATCGAGCAATTCCTCGAGGCTCTCGCGCACTTCAGGCTGCAGGTTGGAGACATGGAAAAGGTGTCCCTGGTTGAACCAAACGCGCTCGCCGGTGACCGGGTGGGTTTCCATGCCCTGGCACAGCTGTGTCGTGCGCAGTTCGCCATCGGGCTTCCACTCCCAGCGAATGCCGGCTCGGCGGCAGAATGCCTCGACCTCGGCGCGATCGTCGGTGCCGAATACCTGCTGCCAGGGCACATCGAAGTCGCCGTAGTTGCGCACGTAGAGCATGCCGGGCTCGAAACGCTCGCGAATCCCTGCCGGCATGCGGCGGTAGATGGCGCGACTATCGGCAATGGGCGTTTCACCGCCCTCGGGCGCAGCCGTGACGCAGTGGAACCAGATCTTCATCGGCCATTCCCGGGTATAGGCCTGTTCGTTGTGCAGCGGGATATGCTGGTGGGCGGGATACTCGGTCGAGGTATAGATCCCCGCGGAAACCGCCGAGCGAGGCGTGGAAGCGAATTCGTAACTCAGTAACGGATGACCGAAGGCGGCGGCAAATTGCTGGAAATCCTCGACCGCCGGCACCTGAAAACCGCGCAGCAATACGCCACCGACTCGCGCCACGTGCGACTCGATATCGGCACGCAATCCGCCGAACGCATCCAGTAGCGGCTGTCCTTCATGATCGGCCGTGATCAGATGGGGCAGTTCCGAGCCGGCCGGCGCCTGGCGTTCGAACTCCCTCGTGGCATATTCCACTGATGTTGCACGGTTGCTAGACATGATGGGGCTCCTGGAAAGTGAGGCTTGGAAGTCCGCCCGGTGGCAGGTCCGCATGGGCCAGCGCGGCGACATACGCCGTTGGCGCGTGCAGCGCCCAGGCTGTTACAGGTCTCGGGATGGACAGGTGGAGATCGATTCGATAGCCGTGCCGCCGGGGCGGAGCGGGGGCAACAGAGAGCGCCTGCAAATGGTCGCCGATCCCCACCCCCAGGGCCTTGAGCGCCGCTTCCTTGACCACCCAGCGCTCGATGAAAGGCAGCGCAGCCTTGCCGCTGGCGTGGTCTCGCTGCTCGCGCGGCGACAGCACCCAGGCAACCAGCGCCGCGAGATCCGCATCGGGCTGGCGACGCTCGATGTCGATGCCGATCTCGCCGCACGGCGCCAGGGCAAGGAGGGCATATTCACCGGCATGGGAGACATTGAACGCCGGCCCATCGCCGTCACCCAGGCGCGGCTTGCCGTAGGCGTTCTCGGTGAACGTCAGCTCGTCCGCCGCGACGCCCATCCGGCACGCCAGCAGTCGCCGCAGGGCAGCACGCGTCGTCACCGAGCGCACCACATCCGCCGGATCGCGCAGCCGGCGCACCCGCTGCAGCTCCGTCGCGCTCATCAGCCGATAGTCGTCTGCGGCCGCCGGGGCGTTCAGGTCGAGCGCCAGTTGCCAGACCTCGAGCCCCGCGGGGGCGGATTCAGGTAGCGACAGGCGCTGCATCGGGCACCTCCACACGCTGACCGGAGAGGATTCGCTCGAGGGCCGACAGCACTTGCCGCTCCTGTTGACGGATGAAGAAGTGCCCACCATCGAACCAGTCCAGCGAGAACGCGACGTCGGTCTCCTGCCGCCAGGCGGCCATGCACGCGGGCTCGATGGCGTCGCCACGCCCGGCCAGGACATGCACCGGGATGTTCAAGGGAGCCGATTCGCGGTAGCCAAAGCTTTCGCATACCCGATAGTCGGCGCCCAGGGTATCCAGGGTGATCCGCAGCAACTCGGGGTTGGCGAACACCTCTTCAGGAGTACCGTCCTGCCGGCGCAGGTCGGCGATCAGGGCGGCATCGTCGTGCTTGCCGGGCAGGCCCTGTGTGTCGCGCCGCGCCGGTGCCGGGCTGCCCGAGGCCAGCAGCGCACGGGGCAGAGGCGCCCCGGCGGCGCGCAGGCGCTGCGTCATGCCGTAGGCCAGCAGCGCCCCCATGCTGTGGCCGAACAGGGCATACGACTCGAGCCTCCCATGCCCGCGCAGCTCGTCACACAGCCGGGAGGCGAGCCGTTCGAAGTCTTCGACGCAGGGCTCGGCGAGCCGCGTGCCCCGTCCTGGCAACTCGACGGGCTGCACGTCTATCCAGCCCGGCAGGCGGGCCTTCCAGCGCAGATACATCGTGGCACTGGCCCCGGCACAGGGCAGGCAGAACAGCGTCAGCGGCTCAGCCTGCATTCACCTGCTCCGCCTCGGTGGCGGCCTGCTCGTCCATCCACTGGCGTAGCGAGAGCGGTCGCATGTCGGTCCAGGTCTTCTCCACGTAGTCCAGGCAGGTCGCCTTGTCGCCGAGCACGCCGGTATCCGCCCAGCCCTCGGGAATCGCCTTCCATTCGGGCCACAGGGAGTACTGCTCTTCGTGGTTGACCAGGACGCGGAAGGTCTCGCCCTCGCGATCGAAACAGCTTGTCATGATGCTTACCTCGTCATCGCATGAACGCCAAGAAGCGAATGTGATTGCTTCTCATTTCAAATGACGGGTGAGGCGGGTCAGAATTTAGCGATCAGGCAAAAGAGATCGCCGGGAGGGAGAGATCAGGCGGGCCAGGAAAATGTCAGTGGCGCTCATCCGCCGGCGGGATCAGCCCGGTCAGCGACCATAACCGCTCGGCCTCACGATACGCCGCACGGTTCCCCGGGGAGGCCGCCAGCCAGGCATGCAACGCCTGACGCTCCGCCTCGTCCAGGTCGCCGTCATGCTGACGCATGAGCCAGCCCAGCGCCGTCTGCCAGGCATCATTATCGTCATCGTTCATTGTCGCCGTCATGCCTCGCCAAGGTTGCGGCCCTACCCACGGGCTTTACACCATCGTAACAAAACGGCGGCCGGGAATGAGCCGGCAGGAATCAACCGGTCTGCAACGAATCCCGGCAGTGACTGAGCGCATCGCGGATCATGAAGTTGACCAGCGTGGTCGATACCCCCAGCTGCTCGGCCACTTCACGCTGGGTGTGCCCGCCCATGCGATACAGCTCGAAGGCCCGACGCGTGCGTTCGGGAAGTTCGTCCAGCGCCCGCACGACCCGCTCCATGGCCTGGCGATCGATCTCGATCGCCTCGGGGGAGCCTGTCGGCGCGGCCACCGCCGCGCCCTGCTCCTCTGCCCTGAACAGGGTCGACTCGAACTGGCAGCGCCGCTGCCGATCGATCGCCAGGTTGCGCACCACACGGCAGGCATAGGCCAGCGGTTGCTTGATGGCGAAGGCGGACTGCGCCTGTGAAACCTTGAGATAGGCATCCTGCACGACATCGTCGGCCTGATCCGGCCCCAGGATCCTCGTCGCCAGCTTGCACAGTCGCAGCCTGTGGTTGGCGAAGACATCCTCGAGCTCGGCATTCCATTCATGTGCATCCACTGTCCGGCCTCCTGCCTCGAGAGATCTTGCACTAATATGATAATGATAAACATTATCATTAAAACCTCAAGACAGATTACCCCCCCAGTACTCATCACTGCATCAAGACCAGTTGCATAGCCCCCATGACCATGTTGACCTCATTCTTGGCAATTCCCACCCCACTAAACAGGATCACGCGCCACTGAAGACGCTGACCAACAAGGGCGTCGCAAGGCCACTCCACAGTGGAAAGCCTGAAACGAGACATCTCATATTATGGGACGTTAACGCACACCTGATTGCGCCCACCGTGCTTCGCCCTGTACAGCGCTTCGTCGGCCCGTTTGAACACATTTGGATACGTATCGGTAGACTGCCATTGAGTGACGCCGCTGCTGATCGTGATGAAAAGCGTGGGCACTCCTTCGATAGGAACCGGCATCGATTCGACCTTCGATCTCACACGTTCCATCACGCTGCGGGCCACGTCCAGTGACGAATTATTGATCATGACGACGAATTCCTCACCGCCCACGCGGGCCGCGAAGTCGCCCGCTCGGGCGCGAAGGATGTCAATGAAGAGTTCAGAGAGCCAAACGATGACCTGGTCGCCAATGTGGTGCCCATAGGTATCGTTGATGGTCTTGAAATGATCGATGTCGATGACGGCGAGACAAATGCCGCCGCGTTGAACATCGGGGCTATTGACTAGCGTGTTGACATAATCATTGAGATACGCACGGTTGGGAAGTCCCGTCAGCTGATCCTTTCTTGCCTGGGCTGCCATTTCATCGCGTTCTCGGCGCACCTGTGACAGATATTCGGAGTGCGTTACGATTCTCTCGACGGCCCCTACGATCAAGCGCACGAGCTCTACCTCGATATCGCTGAAGGGTTTCACGCGAGACTCGGCGCTGGAAAAGTTGACGGTTCCCCAGACACTGCCGTTGACGCGTATCGGAGCCCCAACATAGGTTTCCAAGCCAAACGTTTCATAGCAAGGGTGGCCTGAAAAGCGTATATCATTACCTGCATCAATGGTGTGGAAAACATCATCATGATTTAGCGTCAAACGGCAGTATGTATCCCCGAGGGGTAACACCGCCCCAGGCTCAAGCCCTTCCTCTCTAGATTCGCACCACATGATGGTGTATTGATCGCCTGTCACCTGGCTGACGATCGCGATATCCTGGCCCAGATAATCCAATGCATCACACAGCAGATTTCTTATAATCTCTTGTGTACCGACATCCGTCCTGTTGACAGCGGCATGAATGTCCTTGAGGAGATTGATCATTGCGCTATATTCCGAGACATCATTGATGACGGCATAGAACCCGCCGACTTCATCACCTAAAAAGTCGGGAATATAGCTGACATTGAAATGAAGCGATCGACCATCGGCAAGCGTTAGCCTATCTTCATAGTTGACTCTCTCGCCTTTAAGGGCCCTTTCAAAGCGCGGCACCACTCTCTTGAAGGACTCTTCGGTCATTACCGAGGAGACAGGCTTTCGGTACAACTCCTCACGAGTCAAACCGATGAAATCTTCATAGGCTTTATTGTTGAAAAGAAAGCGCCAATTTCTGTCAACATAAGTAACCATCATCGGCAACGCATCTGCAAGCTGATCGACGATCGCCTCTTCGGCTTCCAGGTTGGCATTCATTCGAGACACTTTGGCGACTACATTGCCCTCCTTGGCTTCATAGTATTTCCAGCGCAGACGGTGCTGGCGGTCTAAGTAGATACCATTTTTACCACCGGAAGGGAGAAATTTTTTGTTGGACGCCGACGTATAGTTTCTCAAAAAGTCGGCCCTCAAAATTTCCAAGTCGGATACAGTCGCTCCGAGCAGCTCTTCGCTCGGCACCTTGAAGATGTCATTGACAGCCCCCGCCACATCTTGGATCACGCCACCACGGGAAATGAAAAGGTAGGCATCTTCCAAGTCCTGCATGACCTGCTCGAACCACGCTTTCTCAGGCATGGGCTGCTCCCGGATCCTATCGCTGTCTTGGTACATGCAGCATATCTAGTGTGCCGTGTGTTTGTCATACTCTATGCCGATTTAATTCATGAGCAAAGAGAGCAACCAGCTGGCACTTCAATATATTCCACTAGGCATCCAGGTGATGGGAAAACCCACATTTCACCCCACGGATGTTTCTGCCTACAACCTCATTATAATTAGGCATTCCAGGTAGTCCGAATACGACATGAACAGCATGTGCTTGACACGCAGCCGCTCCGCGGTCATCCCTCAATGGCCGGTGGTTCACGCCCGCGTGGTGCTGGAAAATGCCAGGATGATGCTGTCCCGTTCAACGTACGCACTCTTCAAACCTCTTCCCAATGTACCCGGTTGCGGCCCGCTTTCTTGGCAGCGTAGAGCTTTTGGTCGGCACGCTTGATCGCCGGCTTCAGTGTGGTCTCTCCGGCGCTGACCATCGTCACGCCTAGCGAGGCGGTATAAGCCAGCACCGTGTCTTCTTTCGTGACCTGACCGATCTTGGCCGGGGTGGCCGCGATTGCCCGACGTAGCCTTTCGGCAACCTGCAGAGCTTGGTCTTTGCTCGTATTAGGCAACAGTACGGTGAACTCCTCACCCCCGATGCGACACAGGACGTCGCCGTCACGCAGCACCTCCTGAGTAAGCTCAGCGAAGGCTTGCAGCACCCAATCGCCCACGTCGTGGCCATAGGTATCGTTGATATCCTTGAAATGGTCGAGATCGATGGCCACCAGCGATAGCGGGGCGCCGCTACGCTCGGCACGGGCGATCTCCATGGCTGCCTGATCTTCCAGAGCACGACGGTTCCCCAGACCGGTGAGCGGATCGGTGAGCGCCTGTTGTTCCAACCGCGCTTCCATTGCCTTACGCTCGCTGAGATCGAACACCATGGTCCGAGAATACTGAAAGCCCTCCTCGGTCACATGCGCTTTGCCCTGAATGGCCACCGGCAGACGCGTGCCATCGCGACACAGCAGCTCGCACTCCGTTCCCCCCTCCTGTCCCTCGCCCAACACTTTCTGGAAAGCGGCATCAAAGGCCTCACGGCTCTCCGGCGTGACGAAGTCTCGGTAATGACGCTTGCCGATCACCTCGTCAGCACGATAGCCCAACCACTCGAGCTCGGTACGGTTGATGCGAATGACTCGCCCCTCACTGTCCAGCGAGTGGTAGCCACAGGGGGCGTGCTCATAGAGGTCCTGCACCTCGCCGGCGTACTGGCGGGCCTCGCGCGAGAACATCAGTGCCTGCTGGCGTAACTCACGTAGCCGGTAGTGACTGAACACCCAGAATACCCCGAAGGCCATCGACAACAGATAAACCAGGACGATGGCCAGCAACTGCACTGGGTTTTCTAACAGCACCCCCCAGAAACTGGGCCGCGGCATGAGAATGCCAAGATGCCAAGGCTGGGTGCCGGAGTCACTGATGATCATGCCCGCTTCGCTTCGATAATGCTGAGTGCGCAGATCGTGGCTGCGGAAAGCGAGTAGGTGATCGCTCAAGGTCATGCTGCCTTGGTTACGAGTAACCATGGCCGCCCAGGCGGCGGGCCATCGTGTTGACAGCAGTTGCCCGAAACGCATGTCGTCGGCATCGCCGCCAGGCAGCAACCACTGACCTTGGGCATCCACCAGCAGCGCCTGCCCTTGGTTGCCACGAGCATGAGGCAACGACGCCGTGAGTCTGGACCAGTCGAGCGTGAACATGAGCACGCCCAGGCGCTCGCCCCGCTCATCAACGATCGGCGTGGCGATATCGATGACGGTGGTCACCGGTGACGCTTGTTCGCCGGACGCCCCCAAGCGTGGCGGAGAAACATACAGGTCCCGTGAATGGAGAGTCATGGCCTTGTGGAAAGTGTCCGTGGTGTCATACGCAACGACCGGGGGCCGCGGCTGGAGTGGCAGCTCGGAGGTAGCCACCCACTCACGGCCCGCGGTATCCACTACCGCCATGCGAGTGTAGCGACCAAAATGCGTCAGCAGGGTACTAAACAATGTGTCCAGCTGTTCCCAATCGTGCTGCGACGCTCGATCCCACCTCGGCTCCTGGCTTACTGCTTGGCGGGACAGAAAACGCCTCAGCAGAGGATATTCCGCGGTAGACAACACCTGATTGAAACTCTCGTTCATGCCACTCAGGAGCAGGTCGTACTCGGAATTGAGCATCGCCTCGGCCGACCGGTGCGTGGCGTCGGTCCGCTCTTCCAGGTGCGAAATGAAGATGGGGATCACTGTCAGCGTGACCAATGCCATGGGGACCAAGACCGCCATCGCCAGGCGTGCCCAAAAGGGTTTGATGATCAAGGGCGAAACCTCGAAAAAGGCTAACCGCGGTCCATGCGAGTAAAGTCGTCCAAGATGTCTCGGGAAGTCGGAGAGGGCTTCCTCGCTGAGCGCACGCAGTATCCAGCACGAGCCGTATCGTGTCAGCTCGTCACGCATGGATAACGTAACGATATCGCCCTGCTCGTCAGGGCATACGCCACCGCCCCGCCCCGTAGATAAATGGCGCTGGTCGCCCCCTAGGTGCAACACTGCACACATATCCGTGCGGGTGAATCGCTGCGTTGCACGGTACTCCGAATTCTCACATATACAACGGTACGTAACGACCTATCAGGCACGCCCACAGGCGATTTCCATCGGTGCTGATATCGCCTCCTCTGGCTGCGCGGCCTATTGCCGCGAGCCGGTCATCCCTGGAGGCATCCGCAGCAGGAGGTCGTACTGTTGCACCATGACCTGCATGCGGCCTTGCTAGAGAGCCGGTTCGCGCCACAGAAACCGTCGATATCCCAAGACAGCCCCGGGATTCCTCAAAAGGACTCCCACTCGTCTACCTCTTGGCGAGGTTCGTTTGCCTTCTTGGGCTCTTGATCACGGTTCAGGCTGTGGTCCTCGTTCGATGGCTGCTGGCTGCTGGCATATCGCGCTTTGGCGACACTGCCGCGAGGCCCACGATCTTCTCGGCTACCAGGGCCACTCTGTGTCTGGGCATCGTGGCCCTGAGCCAGTGACTTGCGGCTGGCCGGTAGCGCCGTTGAGGAAGCTGACGCGTCTTCGCGGAGCTGGAAGGACGCCACCAAATCCGCCAAGCGGAAGGCCTCGTCTTCCAGCGATGCCGATGCCGTGCTGGTCTCCTCAACCAGGGAAACGTTCTGCTGAGTCGCGCTATCCATCTGATTGACCGCCGTCGAGACCTGGCTGATACCGCTTTCCTGCTCATGCACGGCACTCTGAATCTCCTGCATCATGGCCGTGACCTGCTGGATCGATTGCATGGTGGCTTCCATGTCTTCCCGCGTCTGGCCCGATTGCTCGGCACCCTCGGCGATGTGCCGGGTAATCTCTTCGATGATGGTGCGAATCTCCTTGGAAGATTCGGCGGAGTTGGCCGCCAACTTGCGCACCTCATCGGCCACGACCGCGAAGCCACGACCATGCTCGCCGGCCCTGGCAGCCTCGACGGACGCGTTCAGTGCCAGGATGTTGGTCTGGAAGGCGATGTTATCGATGGTGCCAATGATATCCTGCACGCGACGGGAGCTCTCCTCCATGGTCTCCATCAACTGCGAGGTGCGAAGAACGGCATCACGGGACTCCCTCGCTTTGTCGACCGTCTCCTCACTGAGTTGATTGGCCGTAGTGGCCGACTCGCTGGTCTGGCGCACCGTGGAATTCATCTGCTCCATGCTGGTCGCAGTCTCCTGCAACGCCGACGCCTGTTCCTCGGTGCGACTCGCCAAATCCTCGCTGCCAGCCGCAATTTCTCGAGAGCTGTGAGCCACCTGGTCACCGCTTTGGCGAAGCAGTCCGATGATCTCGATCAGGCGGACCTGCATGTCTTGCAGTGCCTGGTTCAGGAAGCTGATCTCGTTGCGCCCTTCCACGTCGATCTGGTTGGTGAGGTCACCCTTGGCGATCTGCGAACAAACCTTACTGGCTTGCCGCAAGGGGGCCACCAAGAGCTTCTGCATGCCAACGTAGGCCAGGAGCGTCAACACGGCTGCCGCCAGCAAAAGGAACGCCATCACCATGATGGCCTGCTGCACGTTGCTGTTGGCCTCCGCCTCCATTTCACCGGCTCGCTTCTCTGCGTACCCCGCAAACGCACGCACACGATTCGAGAAGTCGGGGCCAAGGGTGTTGAGCCGTTGGCGTTGCTGTTCTATTGCGGCAACATCTCCGCTTTCGACGGCCTTGACCAGTGCCGGCGTCACCATCTTCTCGAATCCCTCAACTACAGCCTTGAAGTAAGGATAGCGACGCTGGGCGGTTGTAATATTGGCCTCACGAAATCCTTCGAACCGATCTCTAGTCCGCTCAAGGCTTTCTTGCGTCTGGGCGAGTGCAGTAACCGCCATCTCATCGTCGTCACGCTGCGAGAACTCTTCGTAGCGCGCCATGCGCAGCCGCATCTCCAAGAGATTCGACTCCATGCGGTTAGCAGTGTTGGCCTGGTCGACACTGATTTCCGCCAGTTCGTTGACATCGCTTTCGAGGGCTAGCTGACCGCGGATGGAAAGCGTGCCGATGATGGCAGCCATGCCCACCATGATCAGCAATAGCGTCGTCAGTAGCGTCTTTAATGCTAGTCTGCGCATCATTCGTTCTCTTCATTATACTTAGGAATTGGGCGTCACATGGCTCCTATCGGCACGCGTTCCCTTGTCTTTAGTTGATTAGGGAGATAGTGCCTCTCATGGAGGCAGAGGTGCAGGCTGCAGGGGGCCGCAAGATGCGCAGATGGTCGTGGCCAGCCACTTAAGCCAGATGTGCTCGCGCATTTCGAGCGCAGGGCAGCGCCTCGATATGAGCCGATGGGACCAAGCTCTATCTGAAAAATGGACAAACGATGGCCAGACAATGCAAAAATCGGCGAAAAACGCACCGGGCTGGCGTTCCAATCGATTTTAGCGCCGTATGGGCAAGCACAGGGATTGTTAGACACAGCGTGCCGATGACGATGCGTTACGCGCACTTATCCCCGGACCACCTCAAGGAAGCCGTTCAACTAGGCCCCAAGATCGAGCGTGGACAAAATGTGGACACTGTACCGAAAGAAACGAACTCAGGAAGGAAAAAACGAAGCTAAGTGCTTGTTTTGTGGTGGGCCCAGGCGGACTCGAACCGCCGACCAAGGGATTATGAGTCCCCTGCTCTAACCAACTGAGCTATAGGCCCTATCGCAACGGGGCAGTATCATAGCGGAAGCCGATAAACGAGACTAGGGGTGATTGGCCCTTGGAGTTTAATTCCATCCCATGGAGGGTTTGGTGATGTATGAGATGAAGCGTATAGGGCGTCGCGCCGCTGGGATCGTCGCGCTGGGTCTGGCGGTTTTGCCGTGGGCGGCACAGGCGGATTGGCAGCTTGATCCGGCGCGCTCTCACGTCGAGGCGACGATCACCGAGATCACGTCGTCCGGCGAGTCGGTGCCGCATCATCATGCGCTGAAGCGCATGAACGGCCATATCGCGGAAGATGGCACGCTACGCTTGCCGGTGCGGCTCAATCAGACTGATCTTCTTGAGCAGCTAGGCGAGCTTCCCGTATGGATGCAAAGCCTGTCGGATACCGAGCTGACCACGGTGGTCACGCAGTTGGCCCCCAGCGTGCTCGAGAACCTGCCCGTCGGCGAGTCCCGTACCGAGACGCTGATGCTCAGCGTGGCGAATGGTGATGCCTCGCAGCAGGAGCCGTTGAAGGTGCGTTTCACGCGTGAGAGCGAAGACGAGATACGCGTGCGCAATGCCGACCCGGTGGCCCTGGATGGCACCGCCATCATGCAAAACCAGACCGCACGCACGGTGCTCGGCCTGCTCGGCTACCAGCAGATCGACGACGAGGTGCCGGTCGAACTCGACGCGGTACTGGTGGACCGCTGACGCATGCAGGACGCGCCCGATCTCCCCGCCGGTTGTCAGGACTGGCGACAGGCCTGGCCCTGGCCGCATACGTTACCCCACGTCGCCTGGCGAGGGGTGAGCTTCACGGCAGACGCGATATGCGAAGCGGCCTTTGCCGAGCACGGCATCGCCCTGCCGACGGGACTGGGGTCGGCCGTCGCCAAGCGCCGCGCGGAGTTTCTCGCCGGACGCCTGTGCGCGCGCGATGCCCTGCGCGCCGCAACGGGCCATGCCGAGGTGCCGGGAATCGCCGAGACACGGGCCCCGTGCTGGCCAGCCGGCACGCTCGGGAGCATCACGCACAGTGCCGGTTTCGCCGCTGCCCTGGCGGCACCGGCTCGCCATTGGCAAGGGCTGGGGCTGGATGCCGAGACGCTGATGCCGGCGGCACGCGCGGCGCGCCTCGCGCCGCAGATTCTCACGCCTTGCGAACGCGACTGGCGCGACCGGCTCCCCGCCGAGGCGCAGGCACTGTTCACCACCCTGGTCTTCTCCTGCAAGGAAAGCCTGTTCAAGGCACTGTTCCCGCTCGTGCAGCGGCGCTTTTACTTTCAGGATGCTGAACTCGCGGACTGGCAGCCCGAGGAAGGCCGCGTCACGCTTCGCCTTCTCACCACGCTCGCCCCCGACTGGCCTGCCGACACACCGTGCCATGGCCAGTACGTGGCGGCCCCACAGCGGCTCTTGAGCGTGATCGCGCTACCCCAGGCGCACGAGCACCCCGTGCATTCTTGAGCGAACCTGGGCCAGCCCCCTGTGTCTTCCTGCTTGTTGAACACCCTCTAATAATAATAATTATCGTTGAGTTTTGTTTTCTCATGCGTATGCTGTCACGCGCATACGAATAACACTCAATCTCAAGGGATCCGTCATGAAGAAGACACTCTCACTCGGCCTGGTCATCGCCACAGGGGGCGTGGCGCTTGGCGCCTCGGCGCAGGACACCGGGGAGACGATGGTGGTAGTCGGCACGCGCACCCCCACGGAAATCAGCCAGATTCCCGGGGCAGTCTGGGTCGTGGATGAAGCACAGATCCAGCAGCAACTGCGTTCGGGGCAGTCCCTGAAGTCGGCCCTGGGGCGGCTGATTCCGGGGTTCGACTTCGGCTCGAGCACCAACCGCACCAACTACGCCCAGAATTTCCGGGGCCGCGATGCACTGGTGATGATCAATGGCGTGTCGTTGAACAATTCGCGCAGCCTGTCGCGTCAGTTCGACTCCATCGACCCTTTCAACATCGCGCGCATCGAGGTGCTCTCCGGCGCGAGCAGCCTCTACGGTGGCGGCGCCACCGGCGGCATCATCAACATCATCACCAAGAAGGGCGAGCAAGGCGGGCCGCATTTCGAAAGCGAGCTGGGCCTGACCAGCGGCTTCAACGCCTCGGACGACCTGTCTCGGCGCGCCGCGCAATCGGTCTCGGGCGGCAACGAGCGCGTTCAGGGTCGACTGGCCGTGGCGGTGCAGGAAAACGGCTCGTTCTACGATGCCGACGGGGACATCATCAAGCCCGACATCGCCCAGACGGGACTCCAGGAAAACCGCTCCGTCGACCTGATGGGCACTATCGAGGCCAAGCTGAGCGACCATGAGCGCCTGGATATCACCGCCCAGTATTACGACTCATCCTTCGTGGGCGACAAGGGGCTCTACTACCCGAATTACGAAAGCGGCGCGGAATATTCGGACAAGATTCAGGGCAGCGAGGTCCGCGACGGCTATGACTCGGATGTCGACCCCGAGACCGAGCGGCTGTATCTCAACGCCAACTATCATCACGATGCCCTGCTCGGCCAGCGCTTCTATTTCCAGGCCTACCACCGTGAAGAGTCCTCGGTCTTCAACCCGTTCCCCGGCAGCAGCACCTTCACCGTCTCGGAACAGAACACCGACTTGACCGGCGCCAAGGCGGTCTTCACGGCATCACCGAGCGACCCGCTGAGCGTGACCTACGGGCTCGACGCCTCGCGGGAGGAATTCGATTCCAAGCGTTATACGCTGGCGCCTTCCGAGGGCGGTCTGGAACTCGATCAGATCGGCGTACTCGATCCGTATTATCCGTCGTTCCAGGCCGACACCCTGGCCGCGTTCGTGCAGGCGGATTATCAGCTCACCTCGAACCTGCAACTCTCCGGCGGCGCACGGGTGGAGCAAACCGATGTCGAGGTCGAGCCGCAAGGGGGCAACGACGGTGGCTCCAACGAGTACGATGTCTCGCTGTTCAATCTCAAGGCGCTCTACGATTTCCAGAACGGGCAGCAAACCTGGCTGGCGTACACCCAAGGCTTCGAGATTCCGGATATCGCCAAGGCGTATCGCGGGGTCAGCTTCGATATTTCGGACAACCCCGTGGATGGCATCAAGACGCAGCAGCTCGAGGCCGGCTGGCGTCTCACCGGGCGCGATTGGCAGTCGCAGATCGCCGCGTATTACAGCTGGTCGGACAAGGCGATCGACTATCTTTACAGCAACGATGGTGAACTCGAGATCGGGGTGACCACCATCGAAAAAGACGTGAGAACCTACGGCCTGGAAGGCAAGATCGAACGCTTCCTCGGCGCCCACTGGCTGTTCGGCTCGGCCTTCAACTGGGTCAAATCCGAGGAGAAGGTGGATGGTGAATGGGTCGACACCAGTGTCACCGAGGCCAGCCTGCCCACCACCACCTTGTATGGCGAATGGTCGGATGCCGATACCCGCGCGCGCCTGCAGGTCAACCGTGCCTTCGGCATCGACGACGCGTCAGGCAACGAGATCGACGGCTTCACCACGGTGGATGCCACCGCCAGCCAGGACACGGCCTACGGCACCTTCAGCCTGGGCATCAAAAACCTGCTCGACGAGAGCTACGTGACGATCTGGGGACAACGCGCCGCCGTGTTCTATGAAGCCTATGGCGCACAATCCCTGTGGGACCTCCAGGGGCGTGGGCGCACCTATACCCTGTCCTGGTCACACGCCTACTAGGTGATGTCTGGACAGCACAGGCGTCGCTTATGAGGCTCCCTGTCTAGAACCCGCACGCTCCCGACGGCCCGCTGCCCAGGCGGGCCGTTTCAGTGCGTTCGCCTCGCGACACACCGACACCAAGAGTTTTGATAACCGTTCTTATTTGAATTACGATTGCGCTCTAAGATTCTCCCGCTTGGGGTTCACCTGTAATGTTCAACGTCGACGCTGCCAGCTTCGAGGTCAACGGCCAGTGCCTATTGCACCCCACCGACCTCGCCTTCGAGGAAGGCAAGGTCTATGGGCTGATCGGCCACAACGGCTCGGGCAAGTCGACCCTGCTCAAGCTGCTCGCCCAGCAGCAAGCGCCGAGTCGCGGCCATATCCGTCTCGACCGGCGCCCACTCGCCGATTGGGGCACGCGTGAATTCGCGCGTCACGTGGCGTACCTGCCCCAGCAATTGCCGGGCGCCGACAATCTGACCGGCCGCGAGCTGGTGGGCTTCGGGCGCTATCCCTGGCACGGCCTGCTCGGTCGGCTCAACGGCAAGGACAAGACGCAGATCGACCGCGCCATCGCACTGACCCATACCGAGGCCTTCGCCGACCGCCTGGTCGACACCCTTTCCGGCGGTGAACGTCAGCGCGTCTGGCTCGCCATGCTGCTGGCTCAGGAAAGCCGCTTTCTGCTTCTGGACGAGCCCCTGGCGGCGCTGGACATCGCGCATCAGGTCGAAGTATTGGCTTTGATCCGCTCGCTGTGCCGCGAGTTGGGGCTGGGCGTGGTGATCGTGCTGCACGACGTCAACATGGCGGCGCGCTACTGCGACCACCTGATCGCCCTGCACAGCGGGCAGGTCTTGGCCCAGGGCGCCCCCCGCGACTTGATGTGCGATGCCACGCTGGAAGCCATCTATGGCATTCCCATGCGGGTCATGTCCCACCCCGGCGGCGAGCACCCCATCGCCATATTGCATTAGGGAGTCGATGTGAGGCCATTGTGGAACCGTGAAGGCCCGCGGCGCCCGCGGCTCGTCGTGCTGCTGTTGCTGATCGTGCTGGCTTGCCCGTATGCCGCTGGCGCCGACACGCCGCGCATCGCCACTGTCGACTGGACCATCGCCGAAACCCTGCTGGCACTCGGCGTGACACCCGTCGGCGTGGCGCAAACCGATGCCTACCGCGAGTGGGTCGGCGCCCCTTCCCTGCCTGACGAGGTGGTCGATATCGGCTTGCGAGCGCAACCCAATCGTGAACTGCTGGCCCAATTGAAGCTTGATCGAATCCTGATTTCGCCGATGTTCAGCCCCTTGAAGCCAAGCCTCGAACGTATTGCGCCGACGAGCACGGTAGCGCTCTACACTCAGGGCGACGATCTTTGGACGCGACTCAAGAAAGCCACCCGCAAGATCGCGGCGTTCGCCAATCGCGAGAAGCGCGCGGACACGCTGCTCGCCTCGCTGGAGGCGCACTTGGCCGAACTGCGGGACGGACTGAGTGACGCGGCCAAGGCACGGCCATTGCTCGTGGTGCAGTTCATGGATGCCCGCCATGTCCGCGTGTTCGGCGACCATAGCCTGTATAACGCCGTCATGCAGCGTCTGGGCCTGGAAAACGCGTGGCAGCGGGAGACCAATTTCTGGGGCTTCTCTCTGGTGGGACTGAAAGCCCTCGCCACGCTGGACGAGGCGCGTCTGGTCGTGGTCGACCCCATGCCCGTGGGCGTGGAAGAAAGCCTCGAGACGAGCGCCATTTGGCAACATTTGCCCTCCGTGCGGCGCGGCGGTGTCCTTACCCTGCCACCGGTATGGAGCTTCGGTGGCGCCCCCTCGGCGCGACGCTTCGCCGACAATCTGACCCAGGCTCTGCATCAGACGTCCCGCACCGCTGCCCACCGCGAGGCACCCGATGCGTAACTGGATTTCTCACTCGTTGCCATTTCCACACGTCATCGTCACGCCGGCACGCCTTTGCGCACTACTTGCGCTGCTTTGTCTCGTTTTGAGCGGTTTTTCTCTGGCAATGCAATTGCCTGCCGCGCAATGGGCAGAGGCGCTGTTCGCCCCCAATAGCACCCATATCGAACAGATAGTAGTGCATTACAGCTGGCTGCCACGCTGGACCATCGCGCTGCTGGCGGGCGGCGCCCTGGGCATCGCCGGGGTATTGATGCAGCAGGTACTGCGCAATCCCTTGGCCGCCCCCACCACCCTGGGCGTCGCCACCGGGGCACAGCTCGCCCTGCTGCTCGCCACGCTGTTCGCACCGGGGCTGCTCGTTCTCGGCCGCGAGTGGGTGGCCGTGGCGGGCGGCGGCCTGGCCATGGGACTGGTGTTTGCGCTGGCCTGGCGACGCGGTCTGGCGCCCATGGTGGTAGTCCTCGCAGGATTGGTGGTCAACCTTTACCTGGGCGCGGTCAGCACCACGCTGATCCTCTTCCATCAGGAAGAACTGCGCGGCCTGATGGTATGGGGCGCGGGCTCGCTCTCGCAGAACAGCTGGGATGGCGTACTCTATCTGCTCCCGCGATTGCTCATCGCGCTTGTCCTGGCCGTGGTCATGCTGCGCCCACTGGCGATTCTCGAGCTCGACGACGTCAACGCACGCAGCCTGGGAGTCTCGCTCAAGCACCTGCGCCTGGTGAGCCTGGGACTGGCGGTCTTCATCACGGCCTGCGTGGTCAGCGTGGTGGGCATCATCGGCTTCATCGGCCTGGCGGCGCCGGCCATCGTCCGCTTGCTGGGCGCCCGCACCCTGCCTCAGCGCCTGTTATGGGCACCGCTACTGGGGGCCTTGCTGCTGACGACCACCGACCAACTCCTGCAGCGCTTTTCCGGTGCCCTGCCGACGATGATTCCCACCGGCGCCACGACCGCCGCCCTCGGCGCCCCGCTGCTGTTGTGGCTGATCCCGCGCCTCAAGCTGGGCGGCGATCGCCCCCAGACCACCGCCATGCTCACTGCGCCACGTCGTCGCCACCCGATGCGATTGTACTTGGCATTGGGAGTGGCATTACTGGTCGCACTCGCGGCCTCTCTGCTGCTCGGCCAGGACGGCCAAGGCTGGGCCCTACCCTCGTGGTCGGTATGGCAAGCCACTCATGAGTGGCGCCTGCCGCGTACCCTGGCGGCGGCGGGGGCCGGTACGTTGCTGGCTCTGGCCGGGACCCTGATCCAGCGCGTCACCGGCAACCCCATGGCCAGCCCTGAAGTCGTGGGGATCAGCGGCGGCACCGCTATCGGCCTGATTGGCGTGGTCATGTTCGTGCCCGGCGTGGGGCTGGCGACGTTGCTGATCGCCGGCACGCTGAGCGCGTTGGTCACGCTGGGCGTGCTGCTGCTGATCAACCGCCGCAGTGGTTTCCAGCCCGAGCGCGTGCTGCTGACGGGCATCGCCATCACCGCCCTGTTCGATCCGCTGCGCAGCATCGTGCTGGCCAACGGCGACCCGCGCACGCAGCAGTTGCTCGCCTGGATGTCCGGCTCGACCTATTACGTCAGCACCACCCTGGCCGTCGTCGTGGCAGCAAGCGCCGTGGTACTGACGCTGGCACTGCAATGCCTGTCGCGCTGGCTGGACCTATTGCCGATGGGTAACTCCAGTGCCCGCGCGCTGGGCGTCAATGTCGACCGGGCGCGCCTGGCGCTGCTCGGTGTCGTCGCCCTGCTCACGGCCGCCGCCACGCTAGTGGTCGGGCCGCTTTCCTTCGTCGGTCTGCTCGCGCCGCACATGGCACGCCTGCTGGGCGCCTCGCGGGCACGCACACACCTTCTCGCCGCCGCCCTGTTGGGGGCGCTCTTGATGGTTCTCGCCGACTGGCTGGGACGCCAGTGGCTGTTCCCGCAGGAAATTCCCGCAGGCCTGATGTCCTCGTTGCTCGGCGGCGCTTACTTCATGTGGACGCTGCGGCGACTGTAGCGCTATGGGCAGTCGGAAGGTGGAAGGTGGAAGGTGGAAGGTGGAAGGTGGAAGGTGGAAGGTGGAAGGTGGAAGGTGGAAGGTGGAAGGTGGAAGGTGGAAGGTGGAAGGTGGAAGGCAATAGCATCGGCACGTGACGTATAAGGATCAATAAAAAACGGCTGGGATATACATTCCCAGCCGTTTTTTTTCCTCTTTCTTATACCTTTCCTCTGACGTCTTCTCTCTTGCGTTTCCTTACCACTGATAACTCAGGCTACCGATCACGCTACGTGATTCGCCGTAATAGCACCAGAAATCACAGCTAGCAACGTATTCTTTATCGGTGAGATTGTTGACGTTGACCTGGGCGGTCCAGTTGTTGTCGAAAGCGTAACTCGCCATGGCGTCTGCCACGGTGTAGTCAGGCACGGTAATGCTACCATCAACCGACTCTCCCACATGGCGAATGCCGGCGCCGACGTTCAGTCCATTCAAGGTCGACCCCGTGAAATCGTAGTCTAGCCACGCAGACGCCATGTGGCGAGGGATTAGTGCCGCACGGTTATCATTTTTGTCACGTGCATCCGTATACGTATAAGCCGCCGTCAATTGAAGTGACTGGGTCAGATAGCCCACACCTTCAATTTCAAAGCCGGTAGCGGTACGCTCACCTTCCTGAGTCTGATAACCGCCCGCCGTCGTTGCGAAGGAGTTGGATTCCTTGATATCGAAAACCGCCGCCGTGACATAACCATCCCAGCCTGTGGGCGCATATTTGGTTCCCAGTTCCCACTGTTCCCCTTCGATATCATCGAAACCAGCACCAGTTGCACTGAGCTGTGCAACTGGTTGGAAGGACTCGGTGTAGCTAAGATAGGGGTTCAGGCCGTTGTCGCCTAGATACATAACCCCGCCCGACCATGAGACTGCGGATTGGGTTTCATCTACAACGACGTCATAACGTTTGGATTCACTCCTGACATCAGCATTATCGTAGCGCACAGCCCCCAGCAATACCCAACTATCGTCTATGCGTAGTTGGTCCTGTACATAGAGACCAAGCTGCTGCTTATCGATCTTTCGGCCGGTCAGAGCGCTATCAGGTACCGGTGTAATAGAAGTATCAGGATCGAAGATATCGACGATGTCGTAAGTGAAGTCGTCGAATTCTTTACCATCCAGGCTCAGGTCTTGGTAATCCACCCCGACCAACAGGGTATTTTCCGTGCGTTCGGTGTACCACTTGCCGACCATGCGATTGTCGACGGTAAAGCTGTCAATCTCGCCATTACGCTGCAGGTGACCACGATAAGCCGTTCGGCCATCGCCAGTCGCAAAATCCATGTAGGTACTGCGCAGGTCGAGGTCGAGCTTGCTATAACGTAAATCCTGCTCGAATTTCCAGGTGTCATCGAGCTGGTGCTTGAATTCGTAGCCGATGGCCGTTTGTGTATGCTCATCTTTATCGTAGTCAGGTGCACCGTAATTGGTTTCCGGGTCCACTTTTCCGAACGGCGTGTCTTGCACTGTACCGTAGGCAAGCTTGAAGGGGTTGACGGGGACGCCATCGTCCTTCTGGAAGCTGGCCAGGACTGTCAGCTGGGTATCATCGGAGATATCCCACTCGAGGCTCGGCGCGAAGTAATAGCGCTTGTTGTAGGTGCCATCGAGATCGCCGTCACGCTCCTTGTACAACCCCACCATCCGGTAGCGTATGTCCCCGCTCTCGGTGGCCGGCCCCGAGGTATCGAAGGCGAACTGACGATGCTCGCGATTCCCAACCTGGATCTCGATTTCCCCCTGAGCTTCCTCGGTGGGACGCTTGCTAACGGCATTGACGATCCCCCCTGAGGGCGCCTCGCCGTAGAGAATGGACGCCGGTCCCTTGAATACCTCGACACGTTCCAGCCCATACGTCTCAGGCAACCATTGATAGTAGCCGGTCCGATAAAGACGTAGGCCATCCAAGTAGGTCGCCTGATCGAAGCCCCTGACCTTGAACCAATTCGTATTATTGTCAGCACCATAGTGACCAGACAACACACCCGAGCGATAACGGAAGCTTTCATCGAGGCTTTGGACGTTACGCTTATCGAGTGCTTCGCGGCTCACGCTGGATACCGAACGCGGCGTCTCGGCAAGCGGAGCAGCTACCTTCAGCGCGGTCGCCGTCACCACGATGGTATCGCTCTGGGCGGCGTTATCTTGTGCCTGTGCCGCTAGTGGGCAGCTCAGCAACAGCGTCGCCATCGCCGCACGGTGAGCCGAGGACGAAAGCACGTTGAAAGGCAGGAACGAGGGACGGGAGCAGGACATGAGGTTCCTTATGGCATGTTATTAGCGGATAGCAGGAGCGAGCTTGGAGCAAAGCCCTTCGCATATGATAAGAATTGTGATTTGTTTTCACAATGACGATTGTTCAACGCTGACCTTTGCTCTCCTTCACACCTCGCCTGATGTGTCCTCGAGCCGTGCCACGGCGTCGCGGCCAAAGCTTTCGCCCCCTCCCACAGAAAGCGTGGCATGACGCCCTTTCCCCTGCTCAGATCACGCGATGCACCAATATTGCAAATAAAAAGAATTATCATTATATTTATCATTCAATGCCTATAACAAAAAAATCATCACATCAAATCCAGCAAGGGGATATCGGTTTACCATGCAAGCCTTCCAACGACCACGTCATAAGCAGCTCTCTCTGCTGCCATTGGTACTCGTTTCTGCTCTACCCGCCACGGTACTGGCCCAAGCCTCCGCGAGTACCAACTCCCAAGAGGCCAATGACCATGGACTGGACCCATTGGTCATCACCGCTACCCGCAACCAGAGCCGCGAAGACGAAACCCCGCAAAAAATCACCATCATTACCCGCGAGCAAATCGAACAGCAATTGGCGATTACCCAGGATCCCGGGCAGGTGCTCAGCAACTTGATACCTTCCTACTCGCCCAGCCGCCAAAAGCTCTCCAACGCTGGTGAAACCTTCCGTGGGCGTTCGCCGCTGTTCCTGATCGATGGCGTACCGCAGTCCAACCCGCTGCGTGACAGCTCCCGAGACAGTTACACCATTGACCTCTCCATGGTCGAGCGCATCGAAGTCATTCATGGTGCCAGCGCCGAACACGGCCTGGGTGCGACCGGCGGTATCATCAACTACGTGACCAAGCGTCCCGAGGGCGCCGGGGTCAATCAGCATGTCGGCGTCAGATTGACCAGCGACGACGATTTCGAGTCGGCAGGCTTCGGCCACAAGCTGAACTACCGTCTCAGCGGCCAGACTCGCGATTGGGACTACCTGGTCGCCGCCAGTCGCCAAGAGCGCGGAATCTTCTACGACGGCAGCGATGATGAAGTAGGTATCGCCTATCCCGGCGAACTCCAGAACTCCACCAGTTACGACCTGATGGCCAAAGCAGCCTACTGGATCGACGACGACCAGAATGTCAAAGTGTCACTTAACCGCTTCGAACTCGAAGGCGACGGTGACTATGTACCAGTGCCCGGTGACCGTGACGCAGGCGTCGCCACCACCGCACGCAAGGGCAACCCCGATGGCGACCCGGGCTATAACAAGGTCACTACCGCTAGTGTGTCATATTCCCATGACGATTGGCTGGGCAACAGCCTGAATGCCCAGCTTTATACTCAGCGTTTTCGTGCTCAGTTCGCCACCACGCCGTATTTTCCTTATCCAGATAGTGCCGGTAACACCCTTTATGATCAGACTCGCAACGAGTCCGATAAGCTCGGTGCCAAGTTCACCCTGAGCCGCGACGGCCTGCTCGATGACCGGCTCACGCTAACCACGGGGCTCGATCTGCTACAGGATGATACCCGTCAGATGCTGGTCCATACCGATCGCACTTATGTACCGGAGACCCGCTTCCGTAACGCAGCCGTGTTCTTGCAGGGCGATTATGCCCTGACCAATGCGTTGAGCCTGCATGCCGGGATTCGCCAGGAATATGCCGAGCTCGAGGTGGATGATTACAGCACCGTTGATCGCAGCACCGATGATGGTAATCCTGAGAACGTCACGCGGGACCTGGTCGATGTCAAAGGCGGCAACCCCGACTTCAACGAGACGCTCTACAATGCTGGCATCGTCTACCAGGCCACCGACTGGGCACAGATCTATGCCAACTACTCCGAGGGTTTCGGCATGCCCGATGTCGGCCGGGTGTTGCGTGGCATTGAAACTCCCGGCTTAGATGTCGACTCACTGCTGACGCTGCAGCCCATCGTCACCGACAACCGTGAGATCGGCGCCCGCTTCGACTGGGATCGCTATGGCCTCGAGCTAAGCTACTATGAATCGAACTCCGACTATGGCGAGCGCCTCACCGAGGAAAACGGCACCTGGGTCGGCAGCCGCGAGAAGACCGAAATCCAGGGCATCGAGATTACCGGCGAAGCGCAGGTGAGTGATGCCCACCAACTGCGACTTTCTTATGCGCACACCGAGGGCAAGTCGGACACCGATGGTGACGGTAGCGTGGATACCAAACTGACCGGTATTAACATCGCACCAGACACTCTCAGGCTGGCCTGGAGTGCCGCCTGGAACGAGAAACTCTCCTCGCATCTGCAGTACAGCCGCTACTTCGACCGCAGTGTCGACGATCCCAAGCTCGCATTCGACGGCTATGGTTTACTCGACGCCTCATTGGCCTATCGCCTGCCGGTGGGCCGCACCAGTCTGGGCGTGGAGAATCTCACCGACGAGGACTACTTCACCTATTATTCCCAGGCGGCAAGGGTCAGCGACGAGTATTACTTCAAGGGCCGGGGACGCACTTTCACTCTGAGCTACCAGCTCGACTTCTAAGCCATATCCGCCTATTGCCCAGTTCTCAGAAAGCGCGGCACGGCCACTTTTACGACCCGCTCAATAGCTTAATAAACAAGGAGGCTGCCATGCAGCTCCGACACAAGTGGCTCGCCGCGCTGCTGGTATCCCTCATGCCTTGGGCGGCCATCGCCCTCGCCGCCGACGCTACCCGAGATGGACGCTCCGTCACCAATGCGTTCGGCGACACCCACATTCCCGCAATGACCCAGCGCATCGTCACCCTTTACCAGGGCGCGACGGACAGCGCAGTGGCACTGGGCATCACGCCAGTCGGCGTCGTCGACTCCTGGCTGGAAAAACCCATGTATCGCTACTTGCGTGATGCCCTCGACGGCGTGGAACACGTTGGCCTGGAGACCCAACCCAACCTGGAGAAGGTCGCCTGGCTGAAACCCGACCTGATCGTAGCCACGCGCTTTCGCCACGAGCGGGTTCGGCCACTGCTGGAAAAAATCGCGCCGACGGTCGCTACAGACACCGTCTTCGACTTCAAGGCTACCCTGAGGCTGATCGCCGAAGCCACGGGGCGAGAAGCCCGCGCCCGCAAGTTGTTACGGAACTGGGACGCACGCGTAGCGGACTTCCGCCAAAAAATCGCTGACACGCTGGGCGACGCCTGGCCGCAGAAGGCCGCCGTGGTTCGCTTCAAGAGCGACCATGTACGCATCTACTCCACGGGCTTCGCTGGTTCTATCCTGAATGAGCTGGGTTTCGAGCAACCCAACTCACTGCACGACCAGGGCTGGGGTATGAAGCTGACCAGTGAGGAAAACATCCCGGTCATGAATGCCGACGTGATCTTCGTTCTCCTGGAACCGAACGATCCAGCCATCATGCGCAACTATCGGCACTGGACCTCCCATCCTCTCTGGAAACGACTGGATGCCGTACAAGACGACCGTGTCTTCGAGGTAGACCCAGTGGACTGGATCATGGGCGGGGGCATCCTGGCCGCCAATGCCATGCTGGATGATCTATACGCTCATTACGGGCTGGATGATCCTCGTGATCCCACGACGCCCGCCGCTATCTGCACCGTGGGAGCGTCCGCGAAGTCTCGCGCTCACGACCAGGAGTCGAGCGCATGCTGAATCATCGTGCTTCCCGCATTGCGGGGCTCTTGCTGGGCCTGGTACTGGTCGCGACGGCCTTCGCAGCAAGCGTCATGCTGGGCACCACGGATATCGCCCCGCCGATCTTCGTTCAAGCCTTGGTGCAATACGACCCCGCTCGGGTCGCGCATATCATCATTGTCACGGAACGCCTGCCACGCGCAGTCATTGCCGCCTTGGTCGGCGCGAGCCTGGCCATCGCCGGCGCTCTGATGCAGACCATGACCCGCAACCCCCTCGCCTCGCCAGGCATCCTGGGGATCAACGCCGGGGCGATGTTCTTCGTGGTGGTCGCAGTCTCGCTGCTGCCCCTGCATACCCCGGCCGAGTACGTCTGGGCGGCGCTGCTGGGCGCCCTGGTAGCGGCCTGCCTGGTAGTCATGCTGAGTCGCGGTCGACAGGGAGAGCTTTCATCATTGCGGGTCGTGCTGGCAGGCGTGGCCGTCACGGCCATGTTCGTCTCGTTTAGCCAAGGCCTGCTGATCGTCGACCAACAGAGCTTCGAAAGCGTGCTGTACTGGCTGGCTGGTTCCGTGTCCGGGCGCGAGCTGTCGGTAGTGGTACCTCTGCTGCCGCTCTTCGGCATCGCCCTGCTGCTGTGCATACTGCTGGTCCGCCACGCCAATGCCTTGATGTTAGGCGATGACATGGTCAAGGGTCTGGGCATGCGTGCCGGCACCATCAAGCTACTGCTTGGTCTGGTGGTGATCCTGCTCGCCGGCAGTTCGGTCGCGCTCGCTGGCATGATCGGTTTCGTCGGTCTCATCGTGCCGCACATGGCGCGGGGCCTCTTCGGCGTCGACCATCGCTGGCTACTGCCGGCCTGTGCCCTGCTGGGAGCAAGCCTGTTGTTGCTGGCCGATGTGGCCTCGCGCTTTCTGATGCCACCTCAGGATGTCCCGGTAGGGGTGATGACCGCCCTGATCGGCACGCCCTTCTTCATCTATCTGGCGCGCAGGAAGCAGACCTGACCATGACGCATTCCGCCTCCCTGCCACAGCAAGGCAACGACACCGCCGCCGGCCACACGACTCGCCCTGTACGCCTCAGTGCCCTGCTCGCTCTGGTGCTGCTGGCCAGCATAGGGCTGTCGCTGAG
Source organism: Chromohalobacter marismortui (assembly GCF_004364315.1). Lineage (GTDB taxonomy): Bacteria > Pseudomonadota > Gammaproteobacteria > Pseudomonadales > Halomonadaceae > Chromohalobacter > Chromohalobacter marismortui. The sequence goes on from NZ_SOBR01000002.1 coordinate 94,406, forward strand.
TCTGGGCAGCTTCCCCACCTCGTTCGATCAGGTGGTGCACGCGCTGGCCACGCCGCAGAACAGCGACATCACCTTCATCGTCTGGGAGCTGCGCCTGCCGCGTATCCTGCTTGCCTTGTTGGTGGGTGCAGCCTTGGCCGTGGCCGGCGCCATCCTTCAAGGCATAGTACGCAACCCGCTGGCCTCCCCGGACGTCATCGGCATCACCAGTGGCGCCGCCATGGCCGCCGTGACGTTCCTGGCACTGTTCGGTACCGGCCTGAGTATCCATTGGCTGCCGGCCGCCGCCCTGCTCGGCGCGCTGCTTTCCGCGGTGCTGGTGTTCTCGCTGGCCTGGAAGCGTGGCATCACGCCCTCACGTATGGTGCTGGTCGGCATCGGGCTCTCCGCGGCAATGGGGGCCGTGACCACCTTGTTGATCGTGATCAGCGACGATGCCGCTGCCATGGTCGCCTATGTGTGGTTGACCGGTAGCCTCTACGCCGCCCAGTGGCAAGATGTCTTCGGCATGCTGCCGTGGCTGCTGGTCGCCGTTCCGCTGTGCCTCACCCTGGCACGCCACATGGATGCCATGGCGCTGGGAGACTCGGTGGCCCAGGGGCTGGGCGTGAACGTGTTGCAAAGCCGGCTGGTGCTGATGGCCTGCAGCGTGGCGCTGGCGGGAGCGGCGGTGGCCTTCGCCGGGGGCCTCAGTTTCGTGGGCCTGATCGCCCCTCATATCGCCGCCCGCCTGGTGGGCCGGGGATTTGCCCGGCTGGTGCCCGTCACCGCCCTGGTCGGGGCCCTGATCGTGCTCTACGCCGACCTGCTGGGCCGCGTGGCTTTCCTGCCCAAGGACCTGCCCGCCGGCATCTTCGTCTCGGGGGTCGGCGCGCCCTTCTTCGTCTACCTGTTGCATCGGAACCGTCATTCCCCCTATCAAACGGCGAGACAGAACTGATAATTGAAAATGAGAATTTTTTGTCTTACGGTTGCCAGCCTAGAGACCATACCAACGAGCTACCTTCATGCCCTCGATACCTGCCAAGCCGTCTCGTCTAACAGGCGAAGCCTTGTGCGCCGGGTACGAATCCCGACGCGTACTGGACGGCGTCGATCTGACGGTGGCCGAGGGCAAGCTGACGGTGTTGCTGGGCGCCAACGGTAGCGGGAAGTCGACGTTATTGAAGACGCTCGCGCGCACGCTTATACCCAGCGCCGGGCAAGTCTGTCTCGATGGCAAGGATATCCACCGCCGCAATACGCGAGAGGTAGCACAGCGCCTGGGTATCCTGCCCCAGGGCCCTGTGGCCCCGGAGGGACTGACGGTGCGGCAACTGGTCGGTATGGGGCGCTTTCCTCACCAGCGGTTGTGGCGACAGGACGCCGAGCAGGATGCCCGCGCCATCCGCGAGGCGATGGCCTATGCCGATGTCACGGAGTTCGCCGAACGCAGCGTCGATGCGCTCTCCGGCGGTCAGCGTCAGCGTTGTTGGATCGCTATGGTACTGGCCCAGGAAACCGATCTAATCCTGCTCGATGAACCCACCACCTTCCTCGATCTCAAGGTGCAAGTGGACTTGCTGGAGCTGCTATCCCGCCTGGCCCATGAGCACGGCCGCACCCTGCTGCTGGTCCTGCACGACCTGAACCTGGCGGCAGCCTACGCGGACCAGCTAGTGATGATGCGTGAAGGGCAGATTGTCACCCGCGGCGCGCCACAGGAGGTATTCACGGCCCCCAATCTCAAACATGTCTTCGATCTCGATGCCCATGTGCTCGAAGACCCAGAGACCGGCAGCCCGATCTGCGTGCCACACAAGAAAAAGCGACCCCATCGGCGTGCCCACCCCACCACTCAACAGCGCTGTGTTTCATGAGCCATCGCTTCTGCGCCGATCTCAGCCGTGAGCAGCATGACCCGTTGGCCGGCAGCGCCGCGCATTTTGAGCACAATCTGCTGATCAGTTGGCCTCGCGCCAAGTGGACACGCAATCTGCGTCATGCCCACGACATGCCGGACAGCCTGGCAAAAACCCTCGACGCCATCGCCGCCGATGGGCGACGGGTCAATCTGATTCATCGACGCGAGCAGGCCGACGAGAGCCATCAGGTGTTTCTGATGCCCGAACGCCGGCGGTTCGTCGTGCCTCGCGAGGCACTGGAGACGTTTCTGGCCGCGTGGCAATCAGGTGCGCCACTGACGGCATGGGAAGGGGCGCGAGTCGACCACGACCTGCTGCTTTGCTGCACGCACGGCAAGAAAGATAAGTGCTGCGCCAAGTATGGTTACCAGACCTACAAGCAGTTGGCCCAGACCGTCGCGGCACACGAGCTGCCCTTCGACGTCTGGGAAAGCAGCCACTTGGGCGGCTGCCGCTTCGCCGCCAGCCTCATCCTGCTCTCGCCAGTCCGCAAGTACGGCCGCATCACACCGCAGCAGGCATTACCTTTCCTACAAGCGGAGTCACGAGGCCGTCGTTTTCTGCCCGGCTATCGCGGCGACTCCCGACTGACACCCGCGCAGCAGTGCGCCCAGCTTGCCGCCCTGGGCTTTCTGGAACGACGCTACCCGGCGGCCAACCTTAGGTTACAGAACGACACCGGCGACGAGCAGCGGCGGTGCATCCTGTGGCAATGGGAGCAAGATGGTGCGCATGGTCGGCTGCGGACGGTATGCGAAACGACGGCGATCCTGCGCGTCGACATGTGCTCCGATCTGGATGACGGCCCCACCGAAAGCCTCGTCTGGCATGCCAGCGAGATCTCACCCGCATGAGCGTGTCTGGCATGAGAGTGGCAGCCGCCGCAGGTAGCCTGCCGTCCCTCACACGTTGTCCGATGTGTCCTCGAGCCGTGCCACGGCGTCGCGGCTGACGCGCTCGCGCATCTCGCCGGTCAGTTCGCTCAACTGACCTGCGCGCATTTCCAATAGCCGGTCGGCATGCTGGAAGTAGTGATCGTCGTGACTAATGGCGAAGACGGTCTTGCCGTTTTCGCGCAGCAAGGGCAGCAGCTCGCGGTAGAAGATGCGCCGGAACTGCGGGTCCTGATCCGCCGCCCATTCGTCGAGCAGCAGGATATCGCGTTGTTCGGCCACCGCCAGCAGCAGCGCCAGGCGTTTGCGCTGCCCCTGGGAAAGCTGCGTGTTGGTCACCCGCCAGCCGTCGAAATGTAGCTTCTCGCCCATGCCCAGGCGTGCGATCCAGGTTTCGGTCAGGGCCGTGTCCGGCGCCTTGCCATCAGGGCCGATCACCTGGTCGAAGAGGTGAAAGTCGGTGAATACAGCGGCGAAGCGACTACGAAACGCCTGCCAGCCGGCCTCATCCACGGCGACACCATCGATGCGAATCTCACCGCTGCGCGGCTGGTAGAGTCCCGTCAGCAAACGCGCGAGTGTCGATTTGCCACTGCCGTTACCCCCGATCAAGAAGACCAGCTCGCCACGCGACAGCGTCAGATCGACAGGCCCGACTTCGAAGCCTCGGCCATGCTCACCGGCCGCATAGGCAAAAGTCACGCCACGCAGCTCGAGTGTCTGCCAATCGCCTTGCATGGCGTTTTCGCCGAACGCCGTACGATATTCGGTCAGCTCCAATGCTTTGAGCTTGTCGAAGGCGACCTGAGCACTCAGCAACGTGGGCAGGGCACCCACCGCCTGGATCAAGGGCGTGCGCAGGAACAAAAGCGTCAGCGAATAGGTCGCCGCCACGTTGGTGTTGGCCCAACCCAAGCCATTGGCGAGGAAGAAGACCATGCCGATGGCCCCCAGCATCATGATGTTCGACCAGTTCACCGCACTCAAATGGAAGGTGTCGGAGCGGATGATATGGTGGCGATACGCCTTGGCGTCGCGCTCGTAGACATCCTCGTAGAGCGTCTTGGCCCGGTCGCGATTGAGGGCCAGCTCCTTGCGACCGTCGATTACCGCCTCGTAATCCTTATAGAGTCGATCCTCGGTGTTGCGCACTTGGCCGAGATGACGATACACGTGCGAGACCAGATACCAGCCTCCCACCACGGTCACCGCCACCCACAGCGCCGTGATCCCCAGCATGCCCGGCGATAGCCAAGCCAGATAAGCGGCCGAGCCCAGCGTCAGGATCACGCCCTGCACCAGTTCGGGCAAGCGCACGAAGGCGATGGTGATATTGCGCACGTCGCTCGATAGGCTCGCCAGCAGATGCGCGCTTCCCAGGCGCTCAATGCGCTCGATATCGGTATCCAGAATCCGCTTGATCAGTCGCCCGCGCAGCCGATAGACGAAATGATGGCCCAACGTGGTCAACGCCAATTGCGAGCCCAGCGTGACCACCAGCAGCAAGGCGATCAAGCCCAGAAACTGCGGCAGCACCCGAAGCGGCGCCCCCTGGGCTTCGATCAAGCGTTGGTTGATGAAAGCGATGACTCCAATACCAAGTCCTGCGCTGGCCAGGCTCAACACCATGACGCCGATGAACGGCCAGCGGTAATCTCGATACACGACGCGCAATAATTCCATGCAAGCCTCAGAATGGCGACGCGCCGCGCGTACGCGACGCCAATGAATGTCAGCGTGGCCCACGATTCTTGCCAATTCGCACGTCACGTCAAGGTAAAGGATTCTCGTTTTCGTGCGCACATTGCAACGCATTGCCACGATTGGCGACAATAGCGCCTTATATGGCACTGTCCGCGACTCTTGTGATCGCGTTCACAACCGTCTCGTCCGCTCACCACTCAGTGGACGCAACCTCCTGAATCAGGCTCGCGCATGCTCGCCGAACTCCTAGCTGTCATGGCCCCCGTCTTCGTGGGCGCCAGTATCGGATTTTTCTGGATACGCCTGGGATACACGTATCCCACCGACTTCGTCACCAAGTTGGTCTTCAATGTCGGTACGCCATCGTTGATCCTCGCCTCGCTCTCCGGCGCCAACATCGATGCCCACACCTTCGGACGCACCATGCTGAGTACGCTGGTCGTGCTCGTCATCATGGCAATGTCGACCGCCTTGATGGCGCTGCTGCTGCGCAAGGACTGGCGCGTCCTGCTAGCGCCCATGATGTACCCCAACACCGGCAATATGGGACTACCGGTCGCGCTCTACGCCTTCGGCAAGGAGGGCTTCGCCTATGCCATCACCGTGATGGTAACGGTCGCCCTGGTGCAGTTCACCTTCGGCATCATGATGATCAGCCGCAGCAATCCTCTGAAAAGCCTGCTGCGCACGCCTACCGTCTACAGTATTCTACTCTCGGTGGCCATCCTGCTGACGGATACCGATCTGCCTTTGTGGATCGACAATACCGTGGATCTGATCTCCGGCTTCACCGTGCCCTTGATGCTGATCACCCTCGGCGTGTCGCTGGCCAACATCCAGGTGCGTAGCCTCTCTTCAGGACTCAAGTTCAGCGTGTTACGCACACTCTTGGCCGTGGGTGTCGCCTTCGCCGTTGGCCATTTGCTACGACTTCCCCCTTTGGCGCAGAGCGTCTTGATCATGCAGATGAGCATGCCGGTCGCCGTCTATAATTACCTTTTCGCCCAACGCTCGCGGCGTGAACCGGAATACGTTGCCAGCCTGGTATTCTGCTCTACCTTGCTGGCCTTCATCTATGTACCGCTGCTGCTGGCGCTGTTCATGTAGCGACCCTGCCCTCGATACGCTGACCTGGCAACATCTGTGCCTATAATTGCTACAGCGTGAATCTCTGTTATTCTGCATCATACGTGACGCGCAGGAAGTGCACGCGTATTGGCAATTGTTCAGGAGGAACCGCCATGAAAGTAAGTAACTCAATGTATCGCATGACGCAAACCGCCATTCTCATCGGCGGCCTGAGTCTGACAGGCGCTGCCCTCGCACAATCGCAGCAGTCCCAGCCACAAGGGCTGTACTCGGCCGACGAGCTGATGGATGCCGATGTTTTTCTTTCGGAAAACCCCAATGAAGATGTCGGCGATGTCGAAGACGTATTACTCGGCGAAGACATGAGCGTACAGGCACTGGTCATCGAGACCGGCGGTGTGCTCGATCTCGGCGATACCCATCGCGTGATCGATCGCAACAACTTCACCCTGACCACGCAGAACGCAGATAACCTCGACAACATGGACTACAGTGTCACGCTCGACTTGACGCGTGACGATATTGCCACGCTTCCCGAATACGACAATGACTGGTGGCAAAACGCCCAAGAGCAGGCACGCCAGGCTTGGAAGAATACCAAGCAGGGAGCTGAAAGTGCTTGGCAAAGCACCAAGTCGGTCACTGCCGATTTGCTCGACGATGCCAGCGACGCCATCAGCAACTAAGCACATCGTGGCGGGCTAATCCCACACGAAGTCGACGTAAAGGCCTGCCTATTGGCAGGCCTTTTTAGTACTCACGCATCGCCTTGAACCGCGATCCCGTGCTTTTGATGCGTCCGGCCACGAAAAAGACCACCCGAAGGTGACCTTTCACGAAAGATGACATCTTTACGCCTTCCTAGCGCCGCATCGATGTCTCGATCATATGCTTACTGCGGCTGTTGTACCATGCCCTGAACGCGCTTCATGAGCTGTGGATTCTGCTGAATCGCTTGGCCAATGGCATTGAACTGTTTAACACTCAAGCCGCTGTCCTTGACGACGCTGACCATTTCTTCATTAGCTTGCTTACGCAGTTCCTGCTGAGCGGACTTGTCTTGTGCGTTCTGAAGCTGCTTGGTGTACTTCTGAGAAACCTGAGCGATTTGCTGAGAGGCGTCGGCGAATTGCTGAAGCTGCTGGTCAGAGAAATTCTGCGTCTGAACGCCTTGCTGGGCTTGATCAGAACCGCTGGCAGCCGAGCTGTCCTGCTGGGCCATCGCCATCGGTGCGGCGACCATTCCCGTGCTCAAGATGGCCGCTGAAACGAACGCAGTAATCCTTTGCATGAATACCTCCAAGTTTTACATATATGTAAGGCGTCAGACGCCCTCATGCTGCATGAGTTCCACTTCCCATGAAATAAAAAGTGGTTTTTTAACGTGAATTAAGCCATGTCACGATGGCTTCTATTCCTTTACCTACTGACCGAATATCGGGATCAGCCATGTCAGTTTCAAGGGTGGCAGGGGGGTCACGTTCAAGCAACCCCGCGCCATCGAAGTCGACATAGGCCAAGCGTGCCGTCAATTGCGTCGGTTCGCAGCCAAATGCGCTGCCCGGCAAGAGCGCGACTCCCGCCTCTTCGAGAAGCGTTTCTGTCAACTCGGTACTGGTGGTAATCCCGCGCACGCGTAGTGCCTCACGGTATGCGCTGAAATCGGGAAAGAGATAGAAACCGCCATCCGGCACATGCGTCCGCACCCCCGACGCCTCGAGGCGTTGTGCGCACCAGCGGCCGATCGCGCTCAACCACTGCCGCTGGGTATCGAGATACACTTCCAGCGCTGGCGTGATGCTATATGCGGTAGCCGCTGCCGCCTGTACCGGACTGGCCACGCTCGACCAGGTCTCCGAGGCAATGCCCAGCAGGCGCGTGAGGAGCTCATCACCCAGCGCATCGGGCACGTTGAGCACGCCCAGGCGCCAGCCGCCCGCGCCGCACCATTTGGAAAGCCCGCTGGTGGTCAAAGTACCCTCAGGGTAATCGCGTGCGAAGGGGCGATGTTCCCCGCGATGATGGAGTGGGCCATATATTTCGTCGGCCAGCACCACTACGCCATGACGCCTGGCGACCGCGGCCAATTCACGCTGTACCTCGGGCTCATATGACAGCCCCGTGGGATTGCCGGGCGCATTGAGGATCAGCAAGCGCCGGGTCGGACCGTGTTCGCGGCAATAGCGGTCGAGTTGTTCCGGCGTGACCTGCCAGCGGTTTTCGAAGGTCGTCGACAGACGTACCGCGTGCTGTCCCGCCAAGCGTGCTTGCGGGGCATAGGAGACCCAGGCCGGCGCGGGAATCAATATCTCGCTAGCCGGCAGGGCCTTCATCAGCGCGAAGAGAAGCAGCTTGCTGCCCGGCGCTATCAATACCCGCTCGGCCCGCCAGTCGGTGCCATCCATATAGCGATGGAACGCTGCCACCCGCTCGCGCAGCGCGGCGGTGCCCTGTACCGGCAAATAGGCCTTGTCGGCGGCGTGCTCGGCCAGTGTCGCCACCGCCGGCGCGAACACCGGAAACGGCGATTGGCCGAACCCGAACTTGATGATGCGCCGCCCCTGCTCCTCGAGCAGGCGCGACTGCTCGTTGATCAAGAGCGTATCCGAGGCGGCGGTGGCGTTGTAATCCTCGGCGTAGCCCCGGTCCAACCAATCGGCGGCGCTAGTAGCTGACCCCGGGATACCATAGGAAGAGGCGGAATCGGGCATGAAAGTCTCCAGGAGATAGGGCACAAGAAAGCGATGAGAGTGGATACGTCACTCGACGTGCAGACGTGAGATCAGCGCCTCGCGCTGGCGCAAGGCGAGCACCGCGTCGTTCCCCATCTCTCGGGCCACGCGGGACAACAACAGCTCGACGAGCATGAACAGGCTACTCATGGGATTGAAGAAGAAGGCGCCTTCGGCCGGCGCGAGCAGCGTCGATTCGCTCAACGCGGCCAGTTGCGAGCTGGAATGATTCGTCAACGCCAGCAGCGAAGCGCCCTGTTCCCCCGCCAGCCGGCAATAGTCGACGCTCATCCGCGACTCGGGCCGAAAGGCGATGCCGATCACCAGGTCGTCTTCGCCCAACCGCAATGCCTGCTCGACGCTCACGCCCGCCTGCCCCGAGACCAGGTGCACAGCATCGCGCAGATAATCCAGGTAATACGCCAGGTAATGCGCGGCCCCGAAACTCGCCCGCAGGCCGATGACATGAATGCGCCTTGCCCGCTGGATGGTGACCACCGCTCGCGCCAGTTGCGCCGTGTCCAGCGCCTCGACCGCAGCCGATAGATTTTGCATCTCCTGCTGCCAAAGCGCGCGATCGTCGGCCAATTCATCGCCCTCGGCGCGGGGCGTCTCACCGAAATCCAGCAGGCGCTGAGCACGCGTGGAATAGAAAGCGCTGTCGCTAAGATCTTCACGAAAAAGCGCCTGCAGTGCCTTGAAGCCGTCGAGGCCGAGGGCATGTGCCAGGCGCGTCAGACGCGAGGGATTGACGCCATGGCACTGCGCCAACTGCGAGATATTCGACAGGCTAACGGTCTCGGGGTGCGTCAACAGGGCCTCGAGCAATGCCAACCCTTTGGCGGAAAGCTTCAGATCGGGCGTGTCGCCGCGTCGAGCACGCAGCATCAGCAGTTGCAGATCGGCATAGCGCCGGGGCGGCAAGTCGATATCGTCGGTGGGCATGGCAGGCTCCTGGCCCCCTCTTTTGAAACGCGTTTGAGTCCAGATTAGATATCGACTCCCTTTATTGCAAATAAATTTGCAATAAAGGAAATAAAACATCAAAGCGTTCCCGAGAGATCCTGCCCCAATATGTCAGCGCCAGTACGCCAACTGGCGAAGATGGGCGTCACGCGCCTGCCCCGCCGCCACCGGTGTCAGCCATACCTCGCTGCCCGGCTGACATTGCGCCAAACGCGTGCAGGCCAGCGGCGTCAGCGCGCCGAGACGCGGGTAGCCGCCGATGGTCTGACGATCATTGAGCAACACGATGGGCTGGCCATCGGCAGGTACCTGGACGGCGCCCAGGGGGATGCCTTCCGAGACCATTCCCTCTCCCAGATAACGCAGTTCGGGACCAGTAAGACGCACGCCCATACGATCCGCGCGCTGATCGACCTGCCAGGGTGTGTTGAAGGCTTCAAAAACGCTGGTACCACTGAAGCCGGCGAGCTGCGCACCGCCCACCAGCGCCAGCATCACGCGTTCACCAACTTCAGGTAACGTGCCCACGCCCGAGGGTAGCGTGCGCTCGGGTCCGGCGGCGCCCGCCCAGGTCAGGCAATCGCCTTCGGTCAGCGCCCGCCCCTGGCCATCGAGACCGCCCAGGCGTTCGCGCACCGTACTGGCCGCGCTGCCCAGCACCGGCGCGGCATCGAGTCCGCCCGGGAAGGCGAGATAGGCGCGCAGACCGGCTCTCGGACGCTCGAACGCCAGACGCTGCCCGGCAGCGATCGTGAAGCGGCACCCTGGCGCTAATGGCTCATCGTCGAGGGTCGCGCCTAGATCAGCCCCCGTCAGGGCCAGCGTGGCCGAGGCCTCGGCACAGAGCGTCAGGCCGCCCAGGGTGATTTCCACGCCGGGCGCTTGCGGTGCGTTACCCAGTAGCCAATTGGCCCAGCCCAGCGACACCCAGTCGGCGGCACCGCCCTGGGTCACGCCGAGGTGACGCACGCCGAAGCGCCCGCCATCCTGAATCAGCGCCAGCGGCCCCGCGCGTTCGACGATCAATCCCTTCATCTCTGGGCCTCCGTGGGTGTGTCGCCGCGCTCGGCCAGCGGCGCCGGATCGCCGCCCTGCTCGATGAAGGCCTCGCGGGTGATCGCCTCGAAACGCACCGTGTCACCGGGCCGGAACAGGCTGTAGCCTTCTTGGTCGCGCCCGAACAGCGCCACGGCCGTACGTCCGATGATGTTCCAGCCGCCGGGCGAGAGCGTGGGATAAACGGCCGTCTGGCGCTCGGCGATAGCCACGCTGCCGGCGGCGACCTTCTGACGTGGTGTCTTCAGACGCGGCGTGGCCAGCGCATCGTCGAGGCGCCCCATGAAGGCGTAACCGGGCGCGAAGCCCAGCGCGAAGACGCTGTAATCCCGTGCGCAATGTCGCGCGATGACGTCTTCTTGGCTGACGCCCAGACGCTCGGCGATGCGCGCGAGTTCCGGCCCGACACTGACGTCGTACCATACCGGGATCACATGCCGCTGGCCTTCGCCACTCGTCGCGGGCGTCAGCCCCGTCAGCGCTTCTCTTGCCCGCGCACGAGCGGCCTGCAGGTCCAGACGTTCGATATCGTAGTGCACCAGCAGCGTGGTGTAGGACGGCACCAGATCGATCAGCGCCTCGCCAAAGGCCTCACGCAGGGCGTGATCGGCGGCCAGCATCCACGGCATGTGCTCTTCGTCGATGTCGTCGAAGAGGCGCACGATGAGCGTGTCCATGCCCACCGTTTCGATATTCGGATCGCTCACCGGTTCACTCCCGTGCCAGGCCATCGAAGGCGTCACGAATGGCGCGCACGGCGGCCACCGACTCGGCATTGTCGCCATGCACGCACAAGGTATCCGCCGGCAGGTGCAGCGAGCTGCCGTCGTTGGCCGTCAACGGCTCTCCCCTGGCGAGCGTCACTGCCTGCGCCACGATGGTCTCGCGATCGTGATGCACGGCGCCCGGCTCACGCCGCGACACCAGTCGTCCCTGGGGGTCGTAGGCCCGGTCGGCGAAGGTCTCGAACCACAGCGTCACGCCCATTTCCTCGGCCAGCGCACGCATCGGCGCCGGATCCGCCGTGGCCATGGCCAGCAACGGCAGTCGGGAATCGTAGGCCAGCACCGCGCGCATGGCGCCGCGCAACAGCTCCGGGTCGCGGGCCATGTCGTTGTACAGCGCGCCGTGCGGCTTGACATAACTCACGCTCGTGCCCTCGGCACGACACATGCCCGCCAGCGCGCCGATCTGATACAGCATCATGTCCTCGACTTCACGCGGCGAACAGGCCAGCGAACGACGCCCGAAGCCTTGCAGATCGGGATAGGCCGGATGGGCGCCGACACGCACGCCGTGTTGCACGGCCAACGCCACGGTACGCCGCATGATGCCGGGATCCGAGGCATGAAAGCCACAGGCGATGTTGGCGCAATCGACATAGGGCATGACCTCGTCGTCGAGGCCCATTTTCCAGTTGCCGAAGCTTTCTCCCATGTCACAGTTGAGAAGCGGAAGGGACATGAACGTGACCTCTTTTATTGTCGTCGGCTTGCACGAATATAGGATTTCACTCTAAGAAAGCCCACTTGGCCCGGTCCAATCGTTTTTCGTGATGCGGGATATCGGCGCAACCTTTCACCGTCTCGAAGACGAAGAAAACCAGTTGACGCCGCACAGCGCCGGGCTAAAGAATCGAGGCTCGCGAATGCCCATCACAACCTAACGAGGATGCTTCCATGGCCGTCAGCGATCCCTTTCATCTTGCCGTACAGGTCCGCGATATCGACGAGGCCCGGCGTTTCTATGGCGACTTCCTGGGCTGCCCCGAGGGGCGTTCTTCGGAAAGCTGGGTCGACTTCGACCTCTTCGGCCACCAGTTCGTCTGCCACCTCAATCCGGCGCTAAAAGACAATGCCGTGGCCAGCCACAAGAACCCGGTGGACGGCCACGGCGTGCCCGTGCCGCATTTCGGCGTGGTGCTGGAAATGCCCGCCTGGCAGGCTCTTGCCGACAAGCTGCGCGCCCATGACGTGACCTTCGAAATAGAGCCCTACGTACGCTTCAAGGGCGAACCCGGCGAACAAGCCACCATGTTCTTCTACGACCCCTCCGGCAATGCCCTGGAGTTCAAGGCCTTCAAGGACCGCGAAACGCAGCTATTCAAGAAAACGTAGCATCCACCACCGTTTCCCTTACGCCGCGCGGGGTCGCGCGGCGACCTGTGCAGGATCACCGATGTTCGATTTCAAGGAACTCGAGGCGTTCGTCTGGGTGGTGCGCCTGGGCTCGTTTCGCAAAGGCGCGACCAAGCTGCACATCACCCAGCCCTCGATCTCGGATCGTATTACCCGGCTCGAAGACAGCGTCGGCGAATCGCTGCTCGACCGCTCGGCGCGCCCCGTACAGCCGACGCTTCGCGGCCGCGAGTTTTTCACTCATGCCGAACGCCTGCTCGAGGGCCGCGACGAAGCCATGCGCTTGTTTCAGGATGAGGAATCGTTCTCCGGCACGCTACGCCTGGGGGTCATCGAGACCATCGCCAGCAGCTGGTGCCCGACCTTCATGCGTCGCTTGGCCGAACGTTATCCGCAGCTGACCATCGAATTGATGGTGGATATTTCACCCTTCCTGCATCAACGCCTGGCCGAAAACGATCTCGACATGCTGTTCGCCATGGACGGCCTGGTGCCTGGGCTCTGCGCCATCCAGACCCCACTTTGCACTTTCGAAATGGGCATGTTCGCGGCCCCCGAGCTGGCTGCAGCACTACGCCAAGGCGACATGGCAACGTTCGCCGACACGGCATTCATCTCTTTCAGCAAGCAGGCGCGACCCTACAGCGAATTGGTCGCCTACCTCACCGCGCTGGGCATCGACACACCACGGATTCACTCCACCAGCACGCTTATGACGATCATGCGCATGAGCATCGAGGGGCTGGGCATCGGCGTGTTACCGGTCGCTACGGTACGCGATGCCGTGGATGCCGGCAGTCTGGAGCGGCTGACGCTGGAAGAACCCTTGCCGCCGATGATCTATGACGCCATTTGGCGGCGTTCCAACTATCCGAGCTTTTGCGCCAGCGTGGCGCGTCTGGCCAAGCAATGTGCCGCCGATTACGCCCAGGATCACGGAAAGCTTTCATCGCCCTCCACTATGAAAGGGTACGTCGATACTTGACATCAGAATTAACGATTTGACGCCAACGCTCCGCCACTTGAAGAATGATTTTGTCTTACGAGGCGATTCAGAAACGTACTTCATCACCTCCTTTCAATAACAATGAGGAACCTAACATGCGCACGATGCATTCCCTCGCCTGGCTGGTAGCGTTGGGCTCGCTCAGCGTGACCGGCGGCGCCATGGCCGCACAATGGAATCTTGCCACCCCCTATGGCGATGCCAGTTTCCATACCCAGAACACCCAACAATTCGCCGAGGACATCGCCCAAGCCACCGATGGCGACTTGATCATCAACGTGCACAGCGGCGGCTCGCTGATCGCACATGACCAAATCAAGCCCTCCGTGCGGCGCGGCACCGTACAGGCCGGTGAAATATTTCTTTCGTCGCTCTCCAACGAGTCACCGATCTACGAGGTCGATACGCTGCCAGGGCTCGCCAGCAGCTATGAAGACGCCTATGACCTGTGGCAGGCCTCCAAACCGATCATCACCCAGATGTTCGCCAAGGAAGGCCTGATGCCGCTCTACGCCGTGCCGTGGCCGGCCCAGGGAATCTATACCGATTTCAAACTGACCGATGCCTCGCAGTTCAAAGGCTTGCGCGTGCGGGCGCCCAATATCAATACGCAACGCTTCATCGAAAATCTCGGCGGGTTGCCCACCGAGACCGAGGAAGCCGATATTCCTACCGCGTTCAGCACCGGGCGCGTCGACGCCATGATCACGTCGGTTTCCACCGGTGAGGCGATGGCGGCCTGGGATTACGTCTCGAATTACACTGACGCTCAGTTGTGGTTGCCCAAGAACATCGTGTTCGTCAACAAGCGCGCCTTCGACCGACTCGATGACGAGACCCAGCAGGCCGTACTCGAAGCCGCCAAAAAAGCCGAGCGTCGCGGCTGGCAAGCCAGTCGTGAGGACAGCGCCGCCAGCGCCAAGGCGCTCAAGGAACATGGCATTGAAATCTCCAAGCCCAATGAGCAATTGGCTGCGGATCTCCAGGCAGCGGGAAAATCGCTGTTCGCTAACTGGCAAGAGCGGGCCGGCGAGCGTGCACAGAAGCTGATCGAGCGCTATCGCGAGCGCCAAGCCGCCGAATAGCGCATCCGCGCCTTTAAGCAAGACCTGCAAGCCCCGTTCACTACCGATAGTGGTACGTAAGCGGGGCCCCGTCCTCACCCTCCATTCGTGAGTGACCGACATGACCTACCGACTCGACAAACTCTATCGCCTCGGCGCTTGGGGTGCAGCCGCCTGCATGCTGGCAATCTGTGCCATCGTCACACTGCAAGTGCTACTACGCTGCCTGGATGCGCTGCTGGCTCTGGTGGGCAGCGCACGCCTGGGGCTCGAAATTCCCGGCGTCTCGGAAATAGCCGCTTATCTGCTGGTGGGCGCCACTTTTCTAAGCATGGCCTATACCTTCACGCATCATGCACATATCCGCGTGACGCTGGTCATCTCGCGTCTACCACCCCGCGCTCGTGTATGGATAGAGTCTCTCTGCCTGCTGGTGGCGCTAGCCCTGAGCCTGCTGCTCACCTGGGAACTGATTGGCCTGGTACGCGAAAGCCTCGAATACAACGACGTCTCCTCAGGGTTACTCGCCATTCCATTATGGATACCGCAAAGCGTTCTCGTCGTCGGCATCGCTTTGATGTGCGTGGCACTCACCGAAACCCTATGGGGGACCCTGCACTCGGCTTTAACGGCCCCTGATTCTTATGTGGCACCCGAGCCACAGGACGGTGACTCATGACCCGCCACTCGCTGAAGGGAGCCCTGCCATGCTGACTCTCAGCCTCGTCACGATACTGACGCTCGCGTTGCTGCTCGGCGGCGGCGTGTGGATCGCCTTCGCTCTTCTCGGTACCGGCTGGGTCGCGCTGACATTCTTCGGTAGCTTCGACCCCGGCCCGATTCTCGCATCCGACTTCTGGGGTGCCAGCTACGGCTGGGACTTGACCGCTCTACCCATGTTCGTGTGGATGGGGGAAATCCTGTTTCGCTCGGGCCTGGCGGATAACATGTTTCGCGCCCTGGCGCCCTGGCTCAACCGCCTTCCTGGCCGTTTGCTGCACTCCAATATCATCGGCAGCGGCTTGTTCGCCGCCGTATGCGGCTCCTCGGCGGCGACCTGCGCCACGGTCGGCAAGATGACGCTACCCGAGCTGGAGCGTCGCGGCTACGACAGCAATGCCGCCATCGGCACGTTGGCCAGCGCCTCGACGCTAGGGCTATTGATTCCCCCCTCGATCATGATGATCGTCTACGGCGTGGTGACCGAGCAGTCGATCTCAAGGCTGTTCATCGCCGGCATCTTGCCAGGCCTGCTCTTGCTGGGTTTGTTCATGGCCTACCTGATCGGCTGGTCGCTGCTGATCGGTAATCGCCAAGGGCGTGCCGGCGAAAGCGCGGCTCATATGCCGTTCGGGGAAAAGATGCGCAACAGTGCCCAGTTGATTCCGCTACTGGTGCTCATCGGCGGTATTCTGGGCAGCATCTACGGCGGCTTTGCTTCGCCGACCGAGGCCGCTGCCGTGGGCGTGGTGCTGTCGATGCTGATCGCGCGGGGCAATGGGCATTTCAACAAGACCATCTTCCTCGACTCACTCTTCGCGGCATTGCGCACGGCCTGCATGATCGCTTTCATCATCGCAGGCGCTTCGTTTCTCTCTTCGGCGTTGAGTTTCACGCAATTACCCATGCAGCTTGCCAACCACATCGCCGCGATGGGCCTCTCCCCCACCATGCTGCTCGTGGTATTGACGCTCTTCTTGCTGGTGCTGGGCTGCTTTCTCGATGGCATCTCGCTGATCCTGCTGGTCACCTCGATCATCATGCCGCTGATCGACGCCGCCGGCATCGACCTGATCTGGTTCGGCATCTATCTGGTCATCGTGGTGGAAATGTCGCAGATCACGCCCCCAGTCGGTTTCAACCTGTTCGTCATTCAAGGCCTTACCGGCAAGGACATCATCACCATCACGCGGGCCACCTTGCCCTTCTTCCTGCTGATGATCTTCGCCGTGGTGCTGTTGCACCTGTTCCCCGAGATCGTGCTGTATCTGCCGCAGGCGATGAACTGACCAGCACACTCCCTCAGTACAACGCCAACCCGCCACAACGCCAACGGCCGCTGGAGCATTCCAGCGGCCGTTGGCGTATCGGGTCGACAGGGACTGCGAGACGGCCCCGTGGGGCTTACTCGCCAGCCTTACAAAGGTGTGACGCTCGGCACCGGTGCGGTGGCGTCCTTGGCCAACGGGTTGCGCAGCGGCAGGGCGAACGGCTTGGCGTCGATCTCGAACACATCTCCCGGTTGAGCGCTGATGCCGTCGCTGAAGCTCAGCGTCGCGGTGCCGAAGAAGTGCACATGGACATCGCCCGGGCGGCAGAACTGCGCGTACTTGAAATGATGGGCTTCGAGATTGGCGAGGCTATGACACATGTTGTCTTCGCCGGAGATGAACGGCTTTTCCCATAGCACGTCACCGTCGCGACGGATGCGTGAAGTGCCCTGCACGTCGCTGGGCAGCTCATCGACGAGCAGCGTCGGCCCGAAGGAACAGGCACGCAGCTTGGAATGCGCCAGATACAAGTAGTTCTCGCGCTCGGTGACGTGATCCGAGAACTCGTTGCCCAGCGCGTAGCCGATGCGCCGCGGCAGGCCGTCGTTGTCGATCAGGTACAACCCGGCGATTTCGGGCTCCTCGCCGCCATCCAGCGCGAAATGCGGCATGCGCAGCGCCTCGCCCGGCGCCATGACGATGCCGCCGTCGCCCTTGTAGAACCACTCCGGCTGCACGCCGAACTCGCCGGGCGCGGGTTTGCCGCCCTCGAGGCCCTTGCGGAACATCTTCATCGAGTCGGTGAGCGGTTGCTCGCTCTGATCCGCCTCGTTCATCTGGCGGTGCATCTTGTCACGGCCCTCGGCGCTGCCCAGGTGCGTCAGCCCGGTGCCGGTGACCAGCAGGTGCGCCGGGTCGGGATGGTCGAGCGGCGCCAGCAATTGCCCCTTGTCGGCCAGGGCCACAGCATCGACACGTGCATCCCCGGGCCATTCCTCGATCAGCGCGGCGAGCCCGATCTTGCGGCCGAGCGCGGTGAGCGCCAGGGCATGCACGCTGTTCACGTCATCCAGGCGACGCGCCTGAGTGGGATCATCCTCGATGACCAGGACGAAGCGCTCGCCGTTGTCGTTTCGAGCTTGTGCGAGTTGCATGTAATGGGCTCTCCTGAAGGTCGAATCGATAGCATGGCGCCGCTCCGTGGCAATGGCCTCAGCGACGCCCCACTACCGAAGATTACTAGCTAACCTTGACCACTAGCTAACGTTGTAAAAAGGTCATCCCTTGGCGCGCCGGGCCTGCTTCCAGCGGTCGAACATCACCGCCAGCAACAAGATCGCCCCACGCACCAGATACTGATAGAAGGTCGGTACGTTGAGTAGTCCCATGGCGTTCTGCACGCAGCCCATGATCAGTACGCCGACCAATACGCCGGTAATCGAGGCGACCCCGCCGGACAACGACACGCCGCCCAGCACACAGGCGGAAATCACCGCCAGCTCCAGCCCCATCGAGGTATTGGGGTCGCCCAGTCCCATGCGCGAGGCCAACAAGACCCCAGCGATCCCCGCGACGACGCCTTGCAGGGCGAATACGGTAATCTTGAGACGCCGCACATTGACACCCGCCAGGCTCGCCGCCTCGGCATTGCCGCCGGTTGCCAGGGTATTGCGGCCGAAGGCCGTCATGTTGAGCACGATACCGAAGACCACGAAGCAGGCGATCATGGTCCACACCGGCAGCGTCAGCCCCAGGAACGAGGCGCTGCCCAGGTCGAAGAAGCCCGGCACCGTGACCATGACCGCATCGCCGCCGGAGGTGATATAGGCCAATCCACGCACGAACTCCATCGCCGCCAACGTGGCAATCAACGAATTGATGCCGAACTTGGACACCACGAAGCCATTGAAGGCCCCCACCGCACCGCCGGCACCTACCCCGACGAGAACGCCGATGAAGACACTGCCCGAAGTCGACGTCACGACAGCGGCCACCACGCCCGCAAAGGCGACGATGGAGGCGACCGACAGATCCACTTCACCGAGTGCCAGCACCATCATCATGGTGGTCGCGATGGTCCCGATCAGGGTGACCGAGAGCAGCAGTCCAACGATATTGCGGCCGGTCAGAAAGTCCGGTACGAAGATCGACAAGGCGATGAAGAGTACGAAAAAGATCGCAATCAACCCGGAGGTATCAAGCAACGTGCGCAATGCCTTGACCCGCGGTTTTGGCGCCGCCGGCGAGGTGTCGGAAGCGGCCAGTTTGTCTGTGCTCATGTCGTCAGTCTCTTCATGTTGTTAGCGGTGAGCATCGTGATTGGTCGGGCTCACGCCGGCAGTGCCAATCCCAGCAGGCGCTCTTGGGTCGCCTGCTCGCGCGGTACGATGTCGACCAGAGCGCCATCGCGCATGACACCGATGCGGTCGCAGATCGAGCTGACTTCGGCGAGGTCGCTGGAGATCACGATCACCCCCTTCCCTTGATCCGCCAGGTCATACAACAGGGTATAGATATCGCGTCGCGCGCCCACGTCGATGCCGCGCGTGGGCTCGTCCATCACGAACAAATCGATCTCCTCCGCCAGCCAGCGCCCGAGAATCACCTTCTGCTGATTTCCCCCGGAGAGAGTATTGATCGGCGTCCGATGGCTCGGTGTCTTGATGCTCAAGCGCTGGATATAGGTCTTGGCGTTGTCGGTCTCGCGCGCAACATGCCGGAACATGCCCCAGCGACGGAAAAAGCGTCGACAACTGATATTCAGGTTGTCGGAGACGCTGGCCACGGGGAAGATCCCCTGAGACTTGCGGTCCTCGGGACACATGGCGATGCCCGCGCGAATCGCCTCTTGCGGCGAGGTGAAGACACCGCTTTTGCCGCGAAACGTCACCTGACCCTGGCTTGCCTTTTCCACGCCGCACACCACACGCATCAACTCGCTGCGTCCGGCGCCGACCAGACCGAACAAGCCCAGCACCTCGCCACGCTTGACCTCAAGACTCACCGGCTTGCGCACCCCGCGGCCCTGCAAGGCATCGATGCGCATCAACACCTCACCCATGGCGCGTTGGCGGAAGCCATACACATCGTCGATCTGGCGCCCGACCATCTCGCCGACCAGGGTGTCCTGATCCACGCCTTCGAGTGTTTCATGCGTGCGAATATGGCGCCCATCACGGAATACCGTCAGCGCATCGCACATCTCGAAGACTTCTTCCATGCGGTGCGTGACGTAGAGCACCACGCGCCCTTCCTCGCGCAGCCGCGCGACGATGCGCTTGAGCTGCCGTGTTTCCTGCACGGACAGGCTGCTCGTGGGTTCGTCGAAGGCGATGATCTGAGCGTCGCGCAACAGTGCACGGCCGATCTCGATCATCTGCTGCTGCCCGATGGAGAGTTCCCGCACCTTGGTGGCCGGGTCGATGTCCCCCTCGCCGAGCTCTTCGAGAATCTCCCGGGCACGTGCCTTCATGGTGCGTCGGTCGATGAATCCTCGACGTTCCGGCAACTGCCCCAGCAGCAGGTTCTCGGCTACCGACAAGTTGGGTGACAGCGTCAGCTCTTGATAGATGATCGCGATGCCGTGAGCCAACGCCTCGCGGGCGTTGGCAAAGACATACGATTGATCGTTGATCCACAACTGGCCCGAAGAGGGACGATTGACGCCGCTGAGTACCTTGAGCAACGTCGACTTCCCGGCGCCGTTTTCGCCCATCAAGGCATGCACCTCACCGGCCTTCGCAGTAAAACTCACACCATCGAGCGCCCTCACACCGGGAAACTCGACAGTAATCTCGTCGAAACGGAGAAAAGCCTCGGACATACGGTACTCCTGAAGAAAAAAGCGTGCCCGCGCGCTCAGGCGCGGGCATCGGTCTTACAAGCCCAACTCTTCCCGTACGTCTTTCCAGTTATCCCGCGTCATTAACGTGCCGGTCGTCTCGGTATTGGCCGGCGGTTTCTCCCCCTCGGTGATCCACTTATAGAGATTGGCCGCTGACTGGCGTCCATGCATGGTCGAGCTCACGGCAACGGTGCCATGGAAGCCAGTGGGCTTCTCGCGCGAGAACTCGGCAAAGGCTGCCCCTGAGCCGTTGATGCCCACGCCGATCACCTGATCGGCGGACAGTCCGTACTGTTCGCTGGCGCGCACCCCACCCAGCACGCTTTCTTCGTTGAGGGCATAGATCACCCAGTGCTCGAAATCGCCACGTTTGGCAAACACCGGCGAAGCCGCCGCAAAGGCACTGCTGGTATCGGTATTCTGCTGCGGGGCATCGAAGATGTTGTCCTTTTTGAAACCGGACTCGAGCAACGCATCGGTAGCCCCATCGGTGCGTGCCTTGGCGGTGGGCAACTCGTAATTGGTGATGCGCAATGCGGCCACGTTCTCGGGATCCCAGCCGCGACGTTCCATCTCCGCGGCGATGGCGTTACCGACCTGCTGGCCGATCTTGTAACCGGACATCCCCAAGTGCGGCACGTTCTCCATCGGCTCGCCATCGGTTCCCACGAAGCGGTCATCGACGGTGACGACCTTCATACCGTACTGCTTGGCGCGGTGCATGATCGCCGGCCCCAGACGCACGTCCGGCGGACAGATCACGAACCCCTGCGCTCCTTGTGAATGGAGATTATCGATGGCACTGAGCACCTGCTGACCGTCCTCACCCGACAAGCGCACCACCTCGAAGCCTTTTTCCTCTCCCAGCTTGGTCGCAGCGTCTTGTTCGTTGATGAACCATGCCTGTTCGGGTTTCTTGACGATGAACCCCATCGTGACGTCATCGTCGCTCTGGGCTTGTGCCGTCAACGGTCCAACGCTCAGCGCCAGGCCCACGGCCATTCCCAATAACGTGCGTGTCATCGGTATCTTGAATGACATTCGGCGTCCTCCTGTACCCTCGCGGGGGTTGTTGTTGTGTTGCGAAACAGGTTGCTTAATAGTCTGAACAATAGGCATCTGCGAAATAACCTACTAATGCCACTTGACAGAAAAAACGATATATATTTTGTTATTACTTTCGCCTGAGGCCAGACACCATGAGCTCCTTGCCCTCCGACTGGTTCATGAAGGTGCGACTAAAGTTGCGCCATTTGCAGCTGTTCATCGCGCTGGACGAGCTGCGCAACCTGCATCGTGCCGCCGAACGCCTGGGCATGAGCCAGCCCGCGGCATCGAAGCTACTCGGAGAACTGGAGAGTCAGCTCGGCCTGGTGCTGTTCGATCGACACCCGCGCGGCATTGCACCCAACTGGTACGGCGAAACGGTGATTCGCCACGCACGCGGCATCCTGTCGTCGCTCCATCAGGCCGGTGATGAGCTGAATGCCTTGCATGCAGGTAGCGCGGGGAGCGTCTCGGTGGGAACGGTCATGGCGCCGGCCGTCACACTATTGACCAGTGCGGTGGAACGCGTACATCGCGACCGTCCCAACCTCAAGGTCAGCATCGATGTCGATGTCAGCCACGCGCTGATTCCGCGCCTCATGGAAGGCGAGTTCGATTTTGCCATCGCCCGGATTCCCTCGACGCTGCCGGCAGGTGACTTCGTTTTCGAGGAGATCGGCGAGGAGGCCTTGTGCTTCGTGTGTCGCGCCGAGCACCCGCTGGCCGACCGTACGTCGCTCAATCTCGAGGCCATGGTCGAGTATCCGTGGGTCCTGCAACCGCCGGGCGCGCTGATGCGTCAACGGGTCGATCACCTGTTCCTGCATCACGGCGTGGCGTTGCCGCGCCAGATCGTCGACACGCCGGACATCCTCGTGGCGCTGGCCATGGTCGACAAGTCGGACACCGTGACCGTGACCACGCGGCAAGTCGCCGAGTTACTCTGCGACCAGCCGCGCTTTTGCATCCTGCCCTTCCCCGAGGCGCTGAGCGTGCAGCCCTACGGGCTGGTCAGCCTGCGCGAGCAACGGCTATCGCCCGGCGCGGCGGCGTTGATGTCGACCCTGCGCGACCTCATTCGCGAACAACGAGACGCTCACTCGTGAAAGGCCTCGACCTCGACACGCTTGCCGAGCAGGAAGGCATCGGCGACATGCCGTAGCGGTGCCACGTCGACGTCGCTCTCGCCCCGGGCAATGAGTTCGGCGAAGCGCGCGTAGAGCCCGGGATATTCGACGTCGCCCCCTTCCAGCACGACGTCGTCGCCGAGGGTCAGGCAGCTGCCACCCTGGGTCAGCGCCAACGGCCCGGCATCGGTCTCGACATGAATGTCCCAGGTTTGCGGCCCGGTCTGGCGCCAGTCGAACTCGGCACGAATCGCGGCGCCCCGGCGGTCGCTGAAGGCCAAGGTGGCGGCGATCGGCCCCTGCCGATTGGCCGGCACCGCCAGTTCGCCCTGGGTGAGAAAGAACGCCTCCGGCAGAATCGCGGTGATGATCGATAGCGCGTTGATACCGGGGTCGAACACACCCAGCCCGCCGGCTTCCCAGATCCATTCCTGGCCAGGGTGCCAGCGCCGCACATCTTCCTTCCATTGCACCTCGACGGCAGTGACGTGACGCTCACGCAGCCAATCGCGCGCCTGGGCAACGGCGGCGGCGTACCGTGAGTGCCAGGTCGCGAACAACGTCACGCCGGCGCGTTCGGCCTGGGCGCGCAGATCTTCCACTTCGCTGAGCGTCGCCCCAGGCGGCTTCTCCAGCATCACATGCTTGCCCGCCGCGATGGCCGCACACGCCTGGCGGTAGCGCACCTGCGGCGGCGCGCACAGCGACACGGCCTGGATGTCCGGTCGCTCGTCGAGCAGCGTCTGAGTATCGCGAAAATGCGCGACGCCCTCCAACGAGGCATTGCGACTGGCCACGGCGTCGAGCGAGAACGCAGCGTTGCCGCGTAGGGCGGGCACGTGCTGGTCGCGGGCGATTTTGCCGACCCCGACGATGGCGATGGAGGTGGGGGACATGAGGGCTCCTTTTCTGATCTGGCAACCGCAAGGACGAGGCAAGGCCCTCGCCCACGCTCATAGGCGCTCGAGGTAGGCGCTGCCGCCTAGCTGACGCATTTGCTGGCGAATCCACTGGCTGCGTTGCTGAATGTATGCCGACGGCCGCGACGCACTCCACTCACGCGGGTTGGGCAAAATCGCTGCCAAGCGGCTGGCCTGTAATACCGATAGCCGATCAGCACCAACGCCGAAATAGTGCTGGGCGGCGGCTTCCAGGCCGAACACGCCGCGATCCCATTCGACGATATTGAGGTAGACCTCGAGGATGCGCTCCTTGGGCCACAATAACTCGATCAGCACCGTGAACCATGCTTCCAGGCCCTTGCGAAGCCAACTGCGGTTGGTCCACAGGAACAGGTTCTTGGCGGTCTGCTGGCTGATGGTGCTGGCACCGCGCAGGCTGTCGCCGTTGAACCAGGCATTGAGCGCCTTTTGCATCTGGTTGAAGTCGAAACCGTAATGCATCGGAAAACGCTGATCCTCCGACGCGATCACCGCCAGCTTGGCATTGTCGGATAGCGCCTTCCACGGCCGCCACTGTTGCTGGATCGAGATCGGTTCATCACTCATCCAGGATTCGACCTTGCGCTCCAGCATCACCATCGAGCCGAAAACCGGCACCACGCGAAATACCAGCACCAGCAATACCGATAGCCCGACGAAACCGAGCATCGCGAACAGCAAAAAGCGCAGTCCCCTGCGCAACCAATCCCGCGTCATGCGTTAGCCTTATGGGGTCGCAGCATCATGACGACAGAGTATATCAGGCCTGCTCGTTAACAGATGTCTACATGATCGATGCCAACCTACTGCGTGTTCTCATGGTCAGCCAATGCCAATGTTCGGGGTATTCGATACGTCTTTATATATCGAACTGCTCGGTACCTTGATCATCGGACGCCACCCTGCACATCCAGGGCCAAAGGCGTCATACCAAAGTATTGCGGCATGATCTTCATATTAGTGTGCTTGCAACCTCGCCTCGCTCATTCGATCATGGGTCGTGCCGGTCCTGATACCAGGGTCGCCGCCCTTCACCGTGATCCCAGGGAGCTTTGCCATGTGGCCGCAACGTGAACTGCTCGACCGCTTCGCCATCGACCTGCCCATCGTCCAGGCCCCCATGGCCGGCGCCAACGACGCGACACTGGCCATCGCCGCCAGTCGAGGGGGCGCGCTGGGCTCCATTCCTTGCGCCACGCTCGCCCCCGAGCGCATCGAGCAGGAAGTCGCACGGTTTCGCGAGCACGCCACCGGCCCGCTCAACCTCAACTTCTTCTGCCACTTGCCGTCACCGCCCGACCCCAGCGCCGAAACCGCCTGGCGCGAACGCCTGGCACCGTTCTACCGCGAGGCGGGACTCGATCCCGAGGATGCCGCTCCGGCCGCCCAGCGCACGCCCTTCGACGACGTCCAGTGCGCGCTGGTCGAACGTCTGCGTCCCGAGGTCGTGAGCTTTCACTTCGGCTTGCCGGACGCGGCCTTGCTGGCCCGCGTGAAAGCCACCGGCACCACGGTCATGGCCAGTGCCACCAGCGTTGCAGAGGGACGCTGGCTGGTCACCCACGGCGCGGACATCATCATCGCCCAGGGGCTCGAAGCCGGCGGGCACCGCGGCGCGTTTCTCGAGGATACCCGCGCGGACACGGTGGCCGACGCCATGGCCCGCCAGCCCGGCACCTTCGCGCTGGTACCGCAGCTCGTCGATGCCATCGATCGGCCCGTCATCGCCGCCGGGGGCATCGGCGACGCACGCGGCGTCGCCGCCGCCTTCGCGCTGGGTGCCTGCGGCGTGCAGCTCGGCACCTACTACCTGGCCACGCCGGAAAGTCTGATCAGCGACATTCATCGCACCGCCCTGGCCGAGGCCCGCGACGACAACACCGTCGTCACCCGCCTGTTCTCCGGCCGCCCTGCGCGCAGCCTCGTCAATCGAGTGATTCGCGAACTCGGCCCTCTCTCGCCGGACGCTCCGCCCTTTCCCACCGCCGGTGGCGCGCTTGCCCCGCTCAAGCAAGCCGCCGAAGCCCAAGGGCGTGGCGACTTCTCATCGCTGTGGGCCGGCCAGGCAGCGGCACTGGCCCCCCACGGCGACGCCGAGACCCTCACCCGGCGACTGGGCGACGAGACGCTGGCACGACTCCAGGCGCTGGCTTCGTTTTGAGCATGCCCCGGGCCGCCTCCGACGCGCGGCCCGTTGAAAGACGACTTGCAAAGCCGTCATAATCCCTTAGCTAACAAAATATCGTCACGTTATCGATTCGCATGCTTGCGATTTGCATGACAGCAAGCTTGGCATGAGTAACGCTCACGACACACAAGGACAAGGCTTTGCATTCTCTCTCGCTGGCATTCGCTCCTCCGTGCCATCGCTCCCTCTGCGTCGGTGGTCACGCATGACGCAGGTCGATCGGCTCTTCGAACGCTACGGCCCCCGCTATCGTCTGTGGGTCACCCTGACCGTGATGCTGGGACTCGTCGCCCTGGGCATGTCGATCACCATCGTCAATGTGGCGGTGCCTTACATAAAAGGGGCGTTCGGCATGAGCGATTCCCAGGTGCAATGGCTATCGACCGGCTTTCTGGCCTCGACGACCGTCTCGCTGCTCGTCGCGCCGTGGCTGGTCTCCGCCGTCGGTCAGCGCGCCACCTTCATTGGTTTGCTGGTCGTGTTCATCGCCGCCTCGTTTCTCGGCGGCCTGGGGCAAGGCATGGGTATGCTCGTCGCCGCGCGCGTCATCCAGGGCGGTATGACGGGCCTGATACGCCCGGTGGCGATGCAGGCGCTATTCGCGGCTTACCCGCCCGAGGGGCGCGGCATGGCGACGGCGATGTACGGCATGTGTCTGGGTCTGCCGCTGACGCTGGCCACGGTGATCGGCGGCTGGCTGGTCGAGCATTTCACCTGGCGATACGTCTTCTTCGTGACCCTGCCGATCTGCGTGGCAGCGGCGGTGATGGGCTATTTCTTCCTGCCTTCGCGGGAGCAGAAGGGCCCGCGCCCGCCCTTCGACTGGGCCGGCGTCGTGCTGTTATTCGTCTCGGTGTTCTCACTACTCGCGGCGCTTTCCAACGGCCAGCGCTGGGGCTGGTACGACCCGCGCGTGCCGGGCCTGATCCTCATCGCCCTCGTCTGTGGCACCGCGTTCGTGGTCTGGCAGAATCGTACCGTTCACCCGTTGATGGACCTGGCGATCTTCCGCAATCGCGTGTTCGTGGTCGGCACTCTGGCGATGTTCCTGTTCGGCGGCACCTTCTACGGCATCATGTATTTGCTGCCGCAGTTCGTGCAGTCGGTACTGCATTACAGCCCGATTACTGCTGGGCAGATCTTTCTGCCTTCCACCGCCGTGCTGGGGGTGCTGGTACCCCTGGTCGGCTGGCTGAGCGACCGCCACCCACCGCATCGACTCACTATGCCGGGGCTGGGCTGCGCCATGTATGCGGTGTGGCTGATGGCGCAGATGGACTGGAACACCTCGTTCGCGTACCTGGCGACGGCAATGGGCACTCTGTCCATCGGGATGGCCGCGTTCCCGCCACCGACACTCTCCAACGCCATTGCCGGCCTGCCCAGGCACCTGACCGGCCACGGCTCCGGGGCGATCAATTTCGCGTTGCAACTCGGCGGCGCACTGGGCACGGCCGCGTTGGTCATTCTGCTCGACCGACGAACAGTCCAGCACGGTCAATCGCTGAATGCCGGGGTCAATGCCGATAACGCGCTCGCCAACCTCCAGCTCGACAAACTCGCAGAGTTGGCCGGACATCTGGGCACCGCCGCCACCCAGCAAAGCGCCATGGCCGGGTATCTCATGGAACGCATCGAGACGATCTGGGCATCGATTCTCGCTTATCAAGACGGCTTCTGGGTGCTCACTGGGAGCCTCTTCATCGTCGCGATTCCATCGCTGCTCCTCAGTCGCTGGCGCACCACGTCACCCGGGTGAACGCAGCTCACGTGACCAGGACGTCCATGCGACGTCCGTTTCGACCAAGGACACTGTCATGCCCCAAGACACCACCATGACCGACAATACGACAACACCTCCGACATCCCGCCAACACCTGCCACGCACAGCCAAATGGCTGCTTCTCGCCATCATCGTCGTGCTCTGTCTGGTGTGGCTGGGCTTCGCCATCGCACACCGTGTGACCCATGTCAGCGCCCAGGACGCCCGCGTAATGGCCAACCAGATCACGGTCAGCAGCCGTCTGAGTGGCCGGGTCACCGACTTCACGCTCACCGAGGGCGATAGGCTTGAGAAAGGCGACACCGTGGCGACACTGTATCGCAAACCCGACGAGCGCAAGATGACATCGCTCGAGGCCAACGTCGCTGTACAGCGCGCCCATCTTGACTACGAGAAAGCACGGCTGGCGATGGCCGAAAAGCAGCTCGAGGGCGGTATGAACCTGACCCATCAGGAACTCGAAGCCAGCAAGGCCGCTGAAAAAGCCGCCCAGGCACGATTGACCGAAGCCAAACGCGAGTTCAAGCGCGCCGATGCGCTGTACAAGAAGGGGTCGGTCTCCGAACAGCGTCGCGATCAAGATTACTACGCCTATCAGGCCGCGCTTGCCGAGCACGCCCAGGCACAGCAGGAAGTGGAAGTCAGCCAAGCCCTGGCCGATAACGCCCAGGTAGGCTTCATCAACGGCTCGCAGATGCCACTGCCCAATCCCGACGTGTTGAAAAAGCAAGTGCGCATCGCCGAACAGAATCTTGCCATCGCCCAAGCCAAACGCGACGAAGAACGCCTGCGTCTGAACGACCTGAGCATCACCAGCCCCAGCGACGGCATTATCAACAAGACGCTGGCCGATCAAGGCGAATACATCAGTGCCGGGCAGCCGATCCTGATGATGCACGATCCCGACCACCTGTGGGTCGAGGCCAATATCAAGGAAACCGACATCGCCGAATTACGCGTCGGTCAGCCGGTGGCGATCACCGTCGATGCTTTTCCCGACGCCACCTTCAAGGGTCACATCAGCGTCATCGGCCGCGCTGCCACCAGCCAGTTTGCCCTACTACCGGACCCCAACCCCTCCGGCAACTTCACCAAGATCACCCAGCGCCTGCCGGTACGCATCCAATTCGACGATGGACCGACCGAGTTGATCGGCCCGGGCATGATGGTCGAGGTGGATATCGACGTCAGCGGCGCCGAGCCGCGCATTCAGGGCTAAACGCAGCGGGCCGAGCGCGCAAGCGATCGCTCACTTCAAGCCTTCCGCCTGCATGGCGCGCTGGACCGATTCGCGCTCGGCAATGCGCGCCACGAAGCGCTCCAGGTGAGGCCACGGCGACAGCGAAACATGCACCACCCGTGACCAGCTGAGTACCGTGAACAGGTAGGCGTCCGCCACGCTGAAACGCTCGCCCGCCACGTAATCGCGTGTGGCCAGGTGCTC
This sequence comes from Chromohalobacter marismortui, assembly GCF_004364315.1. GTDB lineage: Bacteria > Pseudomonadota > Gammaproteobacteria > Pseudomonadales > Halomonadaceae > Chromohalobacter > Chromohalobacter marismortui. The sequence goes on from NZ_SOBR01000002.1 coordinate 123,323, forward strand.
GTTCATCAGCGACAGCCGCGCGTTGAGGTTTTTCTGCGCGATGCCGCGCCACGTCTCGCCGCTGTTGGGCTTGAAGAACGGGCTGAAGTTCTTGTGCAGCTCGGTGGTAATGAATACCAGATGGCTCAACAGCTCGAAATAGGCCTTGCTGCCCGGCGATGGCGCCAATTCGGCCTCCGGCGCGAGGCTGGCGATATACAGCAGGATCGCGACCGCCTCGGTCATTACCTCGCCGTCATCCAGCACCAGGGCGGGAACGTAGCCGTTGGGATTGATGGTCAGATAATCCTCGCCGCTGGCCGTCTGCTTGGTGGCCAGATCCACCGTCTCGATCTCGCAGGTCAACTCCGCCTCTTCCAGCGCGATATGTACCGCCATCGCACAGCTGCCCGGCTTGAGATACAACTTCATGACATCGTCTCCGTTCATGGGGGGCCATCGTCGCCATCCGAGTGGGCGCTCACGTCGTCCCGCCGCCTTCCAGTGCCTGGCAATGGCGCGCCACCGATAGTGCCACGACCGGCCCCGCGTCGGTAGTGATCTCACTGTGCCAGAATGCCGCGTAGACGGCCTCGAAGTCGAGACGCTGCAAGCGCTCGCCGATACGTGCCACCTCACTGGCGGGCAGCGGAATGTTGTTGGGGTATGACCACATGAAGGATGCCATGCGGTCCGGCGTGACCAGCAGCGTATCCCCGCTCAACAGCGTACCGCGCGCTTCCCAATGCAGCACGCTGGCGCCGGGGAAATGCCCGCCCAGCCGGTGCGCCGTCACGCCGGGCAACACCTCCAGCGTCTCGCCCTCCCACGGAGTGAGCGCTTCATCAGGCGCCATGATCCACTCGCGATCCGCTGCGTGCACGTACACCGGGCACTCGAAAGTACGCCCCCAGGACGCCATGCTGCTGTAGAAATGCGGGTGCGACATGACGATGGCCTCGAGCCCGCCCAGCGCCTCGATCAGGGTGACCGTGGCCGCATCCAGCAGACTCAGGCAATCCCACAACACATTGCCGTGGGACGTGCGCAGCAAGAACGCCCGCTGGCCGATGGCGAACGTCGGCACCGTGCCCAGCGCCAGAAGCCCCGGGACCATCTCGCGAAAGGTATTGGTATGCCCCGCCGCCAGCGCCGTCGGCGTCGTCCACTGCTGGCCCGATACCGGCACGTACTGGCGCTCGTCCTCGCATACCGGACACCGCAACGGCGGCGCCTCGCCCGCAGGATACTGCACCCCGCATGTCGCACACAGAAACCCCGGTAGCATCATCCGTCCCCCTCCCTCATGTTGGCGCGTGGCATGAGTGTGGTCGAGGTCATGGGTCGAGGCCAGGTGGGTAATGACTCACTTTAAAGGTGCCTCATCGTCGCTCAGTCAATAAAAACCGGGCACCTGGCGGCGCCCGGTCGTGAGTGAGCATTGACTTGGCCACGCGTTCAGCGCTTGAAGAAGTTGCTCTTGACGAGGTCGACGACATCCTCCATGCGCCCGTTGAGAACGGCTTTGGTGGAGTAGAGCGCGGTGGAGGCGACTTGTCCGGCTTCCACCTTGGGCGGCATGACGAGTTCCATGCGGTTGACCTTGACGTCGAGCAACGCCGGACCGTCGTGATTGAGCCACTCGGTTATCGCGGGCTTGAGCGCATGGACCTCCTCGACGCGTTTGCCCCAAATGCCCATGACCTGGGCCAGTTTGTCGAACTCGGGATTCTCGAGATCGGTATAGCTGTCAAGCAGGCCCTCGACCTTCTGTTCCAGTTCGACGAAGCCCAGCGAACTGTTGTTGTAGACGACGATCTTGAGCGGCACCTTCTCCTGCTTGAGGGTGAGGAGGTCGCCCATCAGCATGGTCAGGCCGCCATCGCCGCACATGGCAATGACTTGCCGCTCGGGAAAGGCCTTCTGAATGCCGATCGCCTGTGGATAAGCGTTGGCCATGGTGCCGTGGACGAGGCTGGAAAGCGTGCGCCGCCAGCCGTTGGCATGAATGTGACGCAACATCCAGACCATGGGACTACCGCCATCCGCCGTGAAGATGGCATCGTCGGCGCCCTGCTCATCGAGTGCCAGGGTCAGCGCCTGGGGGTGGATGAGGGTGTCGTCGTTGGATGCATGGGCATCATGCGCCAGCGCCTCCAGATACTGCTTGCGGCAGCCATCCAGCCATCGGGTATCGGTCTGCTCGTCGACCATCTTGGCCAGCGCCAGGCAGGTATCGCGCACGCTGCCGACCAGGCCGATGTCCACCGGATGACGCTTGCCGATCTGCTGCGGGTCGATATCCACCTGAATGATGGTCGCCTTCTCGGGATAGAACTGCCCCCAGGCGAAGTTGCAGCCCAGCAGCAGGAGCGTGTCGCATTCGGCCACGGCATGATAGCCGCCCGCCAGGCCGAAGATACCGGTCATGCCCACCTGGTAGGGATTGTCGGGTTCGATGAAGTCCTTGGCGCGCGAGGTCCAGGCGATCGGCGCATTGAGCTTGGCCGCCAGTGCCATGACCTCGCTGCGCGCGTGCTCACAGCCAAATCCGGCGAAGATGGATATCTTGCCACCCTGGTTGAGCTGTTTGACGGCGGGCACGAATTCCTCGGCATTGGGCCGCACGATGGGGTCGAAGCGATGCGCGCGAAACGGCAGGTCCTGACTCGGTGTCTGCGTGAAGATATCGCCGTGCACGACGAGCACCGCCACCCCGTTATTGGCCAGTGCCGCCTGGGCGGCCAACGCGGTCATGCGGCGTGCCTGGTCGGGGTTGACGATCGATTCGCAGAACACGCTGTACTGTGAGTAGACCGCCTTGGGGTCGACATCCTGAGGGAAGCCGATGCCGGTATCCCCGGTGGCGACCTGAGAGGCGATCAACACCACCGGCGAACCACTGCGATGCGCCTCGAACAGCCCATTCACGAAATGCAGGCTCCCGGGTCCGCAGGTACCGGCACACAGCGCCAGCTCGCGGGTCATGTAGGCCTCGCCCCCCGCGGCGAAGCCGCCGACTTCCTCATGACGCACATGCACCCATTCCAGGGCATCACTGCGCCGAATGGCATCGGTGAAGTGATTGATGGTGTCGCCGACGACGCCGTAACAGCGCCTGGCGCCCGCGTCCGCCAGTGTCTCGACGATGATCTCGGCCACGTTACTGTGACGACTCATGCGATTCCCTCCGCATCGGCGCCCTCAAGGGGCGCGTAAACACGATCGCCACGCCGACGCGTGGCACCTCTCTCACTCTATGCCCGACGAAGGTCGATCTCCAAGCCCTGTGATATTGCTGGACGCTGTCATCGTGTAGATGCGACTGGCGCGCCTTGGCGGCGTCGCATCGCTGAAAGGGGCAAGCCTCAACCGGCCTCGGCCTGCTGTGCCTGGCGTTCAAGCTCGGCGGTCATCTCTTGGGATAAATCAAGAGCGCTGGCCAATTGATCGAGCCAGGCGCGTTCCATCGGGTTCTGCTCATCGATCACGGCGACACTGATCAAGTACATTTCCCGCGCCGCCTGGGGCGAGTCCGCCTCACGGGCCAGAACCTGGGCATCCAATGGCGCCTTCAATTGCTGTTCGACCCAGCGATGCATTTCGTCATCGGCCCCCAGCGCGTCGATCTGTTCGCTGATCAGCGTCTGTTCTTGCTCATCGATATGGCCATCGGCTCGGGCCGCCATGATCATCGCCTGCAGGAGTTCCAGGCTCCGCCGCTCCTGATACTCGCCATCGAGCGCCTCGACACGCTCGCCTTCCCCAGCGTCTTGTGGCTCGCTACCCGAGTTTTTGTTTTGAGCGCTTTGCCAGGCTTTCCAGGCCAGTACGCCGACACCGGCGATCGCGCCGTACTTGAGTGCTTTACCGCCCATCTTGCGACCGCGCTTGGAGCCGACCAGCATGCCCATGGCACCGCCGCCGAGCAGGCTCTTCATATCGAAACCACCCGAGCTGCCGCCACTGGACTTGCCGTGTGAGGCACTCCCGCCCAGCTGTTTCGAGAGGCCATCCAGCATCCCCTTCACATCGACACCGCTGCTCTTCTGACTGCCACCGGCCTGTTGCATCAACTGCTGCAGTATCTTGCTTGCGTTCATTCCCTGGCTCCTCCAGTGATCACTGACGACGCTGCCCCAGGCGCCCCATTACGCAACGCCGCTGCCTTCGGAGAAACCCTGACACAGTTTCTGCCCACCGCCCACAAAAAAGCCACGCCAGAAGGCGTGGCATTCCCTTGAAGCCCCTTTGATCGAGGGGCTTGGCGGCGCGTTATCGTGGTTATGGTGACGATGGCCGGATCACAGGATCAAGCGCCTTCCTCGTCATCGCCGCCGTTAGTCCCCTCGTTGCCGAGGTAATCGGCCTTGCTGGAGCGTTCGAGCCACAGCGGGTTCGTCCAGGCGGTATCGCCATCGGCATCATCGACTTCCAGCGCGACCCAGCCCTTGGCATCGCCGGGGATCTCGAAAGTCAATGTCGCGTCGGTGCCGTCGAGCGATTGGGTAGCGAGCACCTCGCCGCCCTGACCGATCAGGCGCGCTTCCTTGAGGCCGTTGACGGCAGTAGCGTTCACCGTCCATTCGCCCTTGGCGTCCTCGATCAAGCGCAGGGTGTCGCCGAACAGATGCTCCTCGGGGAACAGCAGCGGCCCTTGGGTGGCGTAACCGTGGCCATCCTTGAGGGCACGGGCGAACGCGTCCGGGGTCAGCTCACCGGGCACGTGGGCCATCATGCGAATGCGACCGGTAAGGTCATTCCAGGCATCATGCGTATCCGTCCCTGCGGTGAAGTAAACCCGCGTCCCCTGGTCCCACAGACGGTGCGCGGCTTTCAGCGTGGCCGCGTTATCCACCTCGGCGTTGAGTTCGAGCAGGTCGAAGTGCGGCGTAAAGCCGCCGGGCACCTTGCCGTCCCCCAGGTTTTGCAGGTAACCGTAGGCATTGTACGGGTGGTTGAGGGGAATCACCTCGGCGCCCAGGCGGCGCGCATCGGCGATGATGTCCTGCACGTCAGCGGTGCCGGGATCGACCTTGAGTTCGCCGCTCATCTCGATGGGGAACGGATTCATGTGGCCCCACGAAGGTGAAATCTCGATGGACGGAATGAACGGCATCCCGCGTGCGGCAGAGAGCTTGCGGAAGGTGTCGTGGTTGGCAGTGGAGTCGTGATCGCTGATGAAGGTCAGGTCAAGGTCCGTAGCCAATTGCGCACGCACCACGACATCCGGCGGTGTGGTCCCTTCCAGTACGTTGGCGTGATGGTGCAGGTCAGCACCGTACCAATGTGCGTCGTTGGGCTCGACGAGGCGCTCGATCTCGACCGTCTTATCGAGCGCTTCCCCGGTCTCGAGGCTAACGTGCAACGTTTCCTCGCGGGCCGTGAAGCCGGCGCCGGCATTGATGCCCAAGCGGTAATCGCCGGGCGCCAGCTTGAGCTCGGCATGCCCGGCCGGGTCCAGCGCGGTGAAGAAGGTCTGTTTGCCGAGGAATTCCACCAGCGGCTGCTGACCCTCGAGAATGGTCAAGCGTGCATCACGCGGCATGTCGCCTTCCTCGCTGCGGATATCGAGGCTCAGCGTGCCGGGGCCTTGCATGTCGCTGAAGGTCAGTGTGCGTTCGCTGTCGGCGGTGACATTCAGTTCGACCGACTCGGAATTGGCGAAGCCTTCCGCCGTGGCGTAAGCCTGGTACTCGCCTACCGGCAGCGGCATCGAGAACGCACCCTCGTCGGCCAGAGTCCAGGCATACGGCACCCCATGCTTCTCGATCACCACCAGCCCGTTATGCGGTGCCTGGCCACTGCCATTGCGCAGCTGGCCGTGGATGTCGCCGCTCTCCAGGTTCTTGCGCTCGATCTCGTTGGCCACCACCGGGGCCAGATCGCCCGCCGGCACGACCTGCAGCCAGCCCTCGAAGCGGCGCGACTCGCCCGCCTTCAGACTGTGCTCCAGGTACATGTCCTTACCTTGATAGTTGATGCGATCGAAATACGGCGCATGCAGGGCGAAGGCCCAGTCCTGATCGTATGCCACCACCCGATCGGTCAAGGCGGCGCTGGCTTCGGTTTCCTTGGCATCGCCCAGGCCGGGAACACCGAACAGGTAACCGGTATCCGGCCATAGCGTGAAACCGGAGCGGATGTTCTGCAGCGGCGCATCACCTCGGTTATCGAGCACGGTTTCCAGATGCACGCGGTCGCTGCCGGCTTCCAATGTGTAGGTGGTGGTGACCATCGCTTCGCCAAAATTGCGGCTGACGCGGATCACCGCACGCTCGGGCGACTTCTCGACGACCTCGATCTTCTTGCCGTCGTTGGGCCAGGCGGACCAGTTATCGGGGATGAAATCGGCGAAGGCAATCCGATCCAGATCGACTTCCCCCTCCTTGACCGCCGCCAGGTCGACCAGGGTGCCTCGCGGCACACCCCAGGGCGGACTTGATTCGATGGCCAGTGCAAAGGCCAGCTTATCGTTGGCGACGGTGAGATCCTGGGCGTTGATAGCCTCGCCATCCGGAATATTAGTCGCGCCGCGCGTGACGCTGACATCGGCCTGCGCCAGCGAGGCCGCGCTCAAGGCAAGCGCCGCCAGCGGCATCAGGCTCCATCTTGAATATGTCATGAGATCCCTCTGATGTTGATTTGTTATCCAAGCTTCTCTTTTCCATTATTCAGAATTTTCATTATACGTTCAAATTACTGTCATATTTGCAGGATGCTTGCCCTGGAGTGCGCTCCAGGGTTGTAGAATCAGGAAATAACTTTCGACGCACGACACGAGGTGTCTTATGGCATGCTGCTGCGGTCCTTCATCTTCTTCACCGCAATCGACGCCACGCTACCGACGCGTGCTGTGGATCGCGCTGCTGGTCAACGCGGTGATGTTCGGGGTCGAGATGCTGGCAGGGATGAAGGCCGATTCAACCTCGTTGATGGCCGACTCGCTCGACTTCCTGGGCGATGCAGCGAACTACGCCATCAGCCTCGGGGTGCTGGGCATGGGACTGATGTGGCGCGCCCGAGCCTCGCTGATCAAGGCGGCAACGCTGGCTGGCTTCGGTGTCGTGGTGCTGGGCGTGACGTTGCACAACCTGTTGGTGGGGAGCTACCCGGATGCGCCGACCATGGGCGCGGTAGGGTTCTTGGCACTGCTCGCCAACCTGGCAGTGCTGGTGCTGTTGATGCGCTATCGCGAGGGCGACAGCAACATGCAGAGCGTGTGGATCTGCACCCGTAATGATGTCATCGGCAACGGCGCGGTGCTGCTCGCTGCGCTGGGTGTGTTCGGCAGCGGCACCGCCCTGCCCGACTTGATCGTGGGCGGCGTGTTCGCCTTTCTATCGCTCTCCGGCGGCTGGAAGATCGCCCGTCAGGCGCGCGGTGAACTCCGCCAGGCGCACGAGATGGCGCGGTCCGAAACGGTCAGTGCCGGGTCTTCGCATTGAGCACTTTGCCACCACAAGCACTTCATCACCACAAGTAGCGCCCCGGCACTCGCCGGGGCCTCTCATCAAGCCGGTTGGGGACTCGTCTCAAAACTCGATGGCGACATGGCTCCTGGGCGTGCTGCAGCAGCTCAGAATGTAGCCGTCCGCTTCGTCGTCCTCGGTGATGCCGCCGTTGTGCTCCATGTTGACGTCACCCGAGAGCTTCTTGACCTTGCAGGTGCCGCAGATGCCCATGCCGCAGGCCTTGGGGATGTGCAGGCCCAGCTTGGCAGCAGCGGCATGCACGGTCTCCTCGGGCATGATGCGAATACTCTTGCCGCTGTTGCTGAACTCGACCTGCAGCATGTCGGCGGTATCGACGGCCTCCAGCTCCGCCTCGGCTTGCTCGGCAAGCTCCTCCACATCCGCTCGGACATCGGCGGGCGTGGCTCCGAACGATTCCTCGTGGTAGTGGCTCATGTCGAAGCCGTTGCTCTTCAGCACCTGCTTGACCGCCTTCATGTACGGCGTGGGTCCGCAGCAGAAGATTTCACGCTCCAGGTAATCCGGCACCATCAACTCGAGCATCGCCTGCGCCAGATAGCCGCGGAATCCCGCCCAGGCCTCGCCGCTTTCGTCACCGCGTTCGCAGACGATATGCAACCGGAAGTCGGGAATCCGCGAGAAGATGTGCTCGAGCTCGCGATGGAAAATGATATCGCGCGGCGTCCGCGCGCTGTGCACGAACTGCAGATCGACGTTGGCGTTGGTGTCGAAGAACCAGCGCGTCATCGACATCAACGGCGTGACGCCGACCCCGCCGGAGAGCATGAGCACCTTGTCGGCGGGGTAATCGATGACGTTGAAGTCCCCCACCGGACCGTGAACGACAAGCTCGCTGCCGACCTGCAGGTTGTCATGCAGCCAGTTGGAAACGCGCCCATCGGGAAGCCGCTTGACTGTGATAGAGAAGCTATAGGGCACCGAGGGCGAACTGGAAATCGTGTAGGAGCGCATGATCGGCTCGCCATCGATCTCCAGCTCCAGCGTCACGAATTGTCCGGGCTTGAAGAAGAACAATACTGGCTGATCGGCCATGAAGCAGAAGGTGCGAACGTCCCAGGTTTCCTGGATGATCTTCACGCAACGCACGTTATGGCGCCCATTGGTCCAGGTCTGGGTAGTGACGGGATTGAAGAAGTTCAAGGTCATGAGATGGCTACCTGGTCGCGCGGCGATATCTAATTGTCAGGCGCATTGTGGGTGCCCTCTGCAGCGGCCACTTGCCTGCCAACGACACGCGCATGCCTGCTCTGGCCGCCATCCTGGCGCCCATTCGAGACAAGCGTCGTCACGGCATCGGCGGATGTCGCGGGCAGACAATCCCCACTGGTGGCAATGCATCACACTGCGTGTCACTCACGCCTCTCACGCAAAAACTCACTCAATGTCATGGCGCCATCCGTTACCCGACACGGCGCACGAAGAGGATGCCTTCATGGATCTGATCGCCACATCCGTACTCGACGATCCCTTGGCCGCCGCGCGTGACGCGACCGCCGACATGCTTCGCCAGCGTCGGCGCACGTATTCGCTGCCGCAACCCTTCTATAATGATCCGCGCGTGTTCGCGCTGGATATGCAGGAAATCTTTTCCCACGAGTGGCTGTTCGTCGGCATGACCTGCGAACTCCCCGCCAAGGGCAATTACCTGACCGCGCAGATCGGCGACAACCCCATCATCGTGGTGCGCGGCGACCAGGGCACACTGCATGCCTTCCACAACGTCTGCCGACATCGCGGGTCGCGGCTGTGCACGCAGGAGAAAGGCAAGGTCGCCAAGCTGGTCTGTCCCTATCATCAATGGACCTACGAACTCGATGGCCGCTTGCTGTTCGCCGGGCAGGACATGGGCGAGGATTTCGACCTTTCCGCGCATGGCCTCAAGCCGGTAGCGGTGAAGAGTGCCGGCGGTTTCATCTTCATCAGTCTCGCCGAACAGCCACCGGCCATCGACGACTTCCTGGCGACACTCGATGAGTACCTGGCGCCCTACGAGATGGATAACGTCAAGGTCGCGGCAGAATCGAACATCGTCGAGCAGGCCAACTGGAAGCTGGTCCTCGAGAACAACCGCGAGTGTTATCACTGCAACGGCGCGCATCCGGAGCTGCTCAACTCGCTGATCGAGTTCGACGACACCGACGACCCCCGCGCCACGCCCGCCTATCGCGACCTGGTCGCTCGCCAGCAGGCCCACTGGGAACGCCTACAGGTGCCCTGGGCGCTCAAGCACTTCGGCAAGCGCAACCGTCTGACTCGCACGCCGATGATCGACGGCGTCATGTCGATGACCATGGACGGCAAGCCCGGCTGCAGGAAACTGATGGGAAGCCTCACGAGCCCCGATCTGGGCTCGCTGCGCATTCTGCACCTGCCCAATTCCTGGAACCATTTCATGGGCGATCATGCCGTGGTCTTCCGTGTCCTGCCACTGGGCCCGCAACAGACCCTGGTAACCACCAAGTGGCTCGTCCGCCGGGACGCCCAGGAAGGCGTCGATTACGATCCGCAATGGCTCCGCAAGGTCTGGGATGCCACCAACGATCAGGATCGGCAACTGGCCGAGGAGAACCAGCGCGGCATCAACTCCATCGCCTACCAGCCCGGTCCCTACTCCGAGACCTACGAATTCGGCGTGATCGACTTCGTCGACTGGTACAGCGAGACGATGCTCTCGTATCTGGAATCGGAGACGCCTTCGCTGCAGGTCGTGCAAGGCTGACGCCTGACGGTAGGTACTGAAAGGCATGATGTAGTATCCCGCGCCGATGTCGGCGCGGGATCAATGATAGAGCTTGCCCTCGCCTACGGTGTGGGCTCGGCCTCCAATAAGAATGGTCATGGCATCGTCACGTTCGACCCAGGCATGAATACGACTGGGGCGGCCCATTTCGATACCCTGATCGATCTGCCAGTACCGCGGCCCCACGTCCGGTTCCCGAACCGCCAGATAGCCAGCCAATGCCGAGGCGGCACTGCCAGTCGCCGGGTCCTCACGGAGACTGCCGATTGTGGTGGAAAACATGCGCGCGCGCCGGGCCTCGTCGCCGGTACGAACATGCAGGTAGATCTGCTCGATGCCGCTCGGCGACACACTCCGGCCCCATGATGCCGCCGACGGTCGCGCCTGCTCCAGGGCATCGAGGCTATCCAGTTCGATGAGATGGTAGGCAAGGCCACAAGAGGCAATTTCCGGCTCATCGACTACCTGAGAGGCCGACAACCCCAGCAGCTCGGCAGCCATGGCACTATCCAGCGAGCTTGGCTGTACGTCGACTGGCCGGGCGGTCTTGAAACGGGCCATGCCCTCGTCGAAATGCACTTCCAGATTTCCCACACCGGCTTGCAACACGAGTAGCGACCGGCGATCGGCTAAATCGAGTGAGGCCAGCAAATGAGCCGTTCCGATGACCGGGTGGCCGGCGAAGGGCAATTCAGTGCCAGGGGTAAAGATGCGGATCGGGAAGCGGTTATCGGCTGTCTGCTTACCGACGAAAACCGTCTCCGAGAGATTCAATTCCGTCGCGATAGCCTGCATCCGCTCGGCGCATATGCCCGACGCTTCCGTAAAAACGGCCAACGGATTACCCGCAAACGGCGTATCCGTGAACACATCGAGTAGGTAATAACGGTCACCGGCCTTTTCCATCGGTTCACCTACCCCTGAAAACGAAGCGTAGCATCGCGTCCTGAAAGCGCTTAACCGGCCGCTGGTTCATTAAGCGAATCCCAGCCGAGAACCAATGGCGTCATCTCTGGCGCTCCCGCATGACACGCCCACACCGCACCCGTCTCGGCGTGTCGATGGACGTCGCAAGCGCTGCTTATTCGTTCGCGCGCAGGCGAGGCCGCAGATGAGTGTCGATCGCCTGGCGTACCGAGGGCAGCATTTCATCGCTGTGCTGCATCATGTCGTGAATGGCCTCGGGCAATCCTGGCACCCCGACTTCGTTGTACTTGCAGGCGGCCATGCGGGCACAGGTTTCGGGGCAGGCCCCGTCGGGGATGCGTACGCCCAGAGCCTGCAGGCGCTGGCGGAAGTCGTCGCCGTCGATCAAATCCGCGATCATCATGGCTCACCCTCCTCTTGATAAAGATCTCCATAAGGCGGCGCCATCTGGAGGTCGTGCTTGTGATTGTCGTGTTCGAGTGTTTACCGCACGGGCCTATTTAGATTAGGAGAATGTCGAAAAAATTCCCGCTGTCGCCGCATCAACGTGTGAATACCACGGTGCGCTTGGCATGCAAAAACACCCTGCGCTCCAGATGAAGCGATACGGCCCGCGCCAAGGTCAAGCACTCGATGTCTCGCCCCTTGACCACCAGGTCCTCGGGATAATCGGCATGACTGACCGGCTCCACCCCTTGGGTGATGATGGGGCCTTCATCGAGATCGTCGTTGATGTAATGCGCGGTGGCCCCGACCAGTTTGACGCCTTTTTCGTAGGCCTGGTGATACGGCTTGGCCCCTTTGAACCCCGGCAACAACGAGTGATGAATGTTGATCGCGCGCCCGCTGAGACGCGCGCACATCTCACTGGAAAGTACTTGCATGTAACGCGCCAGGATCACCAGCTCGGCGCCGGTGGACTCGATCACGTCCAGGACGCGAGCTTCCTGCGCTGCCTTGGTCTCGGGCGTGATCGGAAAATGGTGATATGCCAAGCCGTGCCCGGTTACCAACGATTCGAGATCGGGGTGATTGGAAATCACCGCACGAATATCCAGCGGCAACTGCCCGGTGCGGTAGCGATACAACAGATCGTGGAGGCAATGATCGGCCTTGGAGACCATGATCACCACCGGCGTGCGGCGCCCGGGCGGGGTCAGTTCGAAATCCATCTCGAATTCGAAGGCCCGGGTCGCGAAATCGGCCTGAAACATCTCGGCATCGAAGTCGGAGGCCAAGGGTCGAAATTCGGTACGAATGAAGAAACGCTCGCCCAGGCGGTCATCGAACGACTGCTGCTCGGTGATGTAGCAATCGCGCTCCTTGAGGAAGCGCGTCACGACATCCACAGTGCCCAGGCGGCTCGGGCACTGTGCGGCGAGGATCCACGTATCGTCATTGCGACTCATGGCGATCTTCTCGAACGACACCGATGCCATATTCCGCCCCTGCATCCAGCAGCCAGCGATACACGTAGTCGGCGAAACTGCGCCGGACGATGAGCTCCCAACGCGACTCATCGGGGCGACGCAAGATCACGCTGGTCTTGGCGAAGAGCGTGGTCACGCCCTTGCCCACCGTGAACGCATGCGGGTCGACATCATAGACCGTCGACTTCATCAGGACCTCGTGCGCCGCCTCCCCGGAGAGTTCGATCAGCGTCTGCCCCGCGCTGACATCGACGATGGCGACATGCGACCCGCCGAGATGGGCACGCAACCGTGTCTCGAGGCCGAAGGTCTCGTCGCCGGGCACGATCAGCAGCCATTCGTCGGGCGACAACCACTGCACGGAGCGCTGGCCATCGGCATCTACGGTCAGTGAATTGGGACGCCCGGGCAGACCAATGCCGAGCACCTCACGCAGCGCCTCGTCGAGCACGATGGCCCCGCCGCGCAGGATCAGGTGTCCCAGGAACGCCCGTTCGCCGATCACTGCCCGGCTTTCCTCGCCAGACGCCTCTCCAGGCGCGGGCATACCGCTGCGCTGGAAGGAGTACGCCAGCGGCGACTCGGCCGTGACGGTAGCATGATCGGCGCGGGCATCGTAGACATGAACGGTGTTAGACATGCTGGCGCTCTCCCTGGGGATCGACGAATTGAGTACCGACGATGTCGGCTTCATGTATACGGCCATCGGCCATCGGCAAGTAGACGCTCTCGCCCATGCGCTGATGGCCACCCTTGACCACCGCCAGGGCGAAGCCGCTTTCCAGCGTCGGGCTGTAATAGCTGGACGTCACGTGGCCCACCATGGGCATGGGAATCGCGTGGTTGGGATCGAAAACGATCTGGGCGCCTTCCTCCAGCACGACCGAAGGGTCCTTGGGGCGCAGCCCCACCAGCTGCTTGCGATTTTCGCGGCGCGTATCGGAACGCGTCAGCGCTCGCTTGCCGATCCAGGGGAAGGGCTTGTCGTAACCGATGGCCCAGTGCATGCCCAGATCCTCGGGCGTCACCGAACCGTCGGTATCCTGACCGACGATGATGAAGCCCTTTTCGGCGCGCAGAACGTGCATGGTTTCCGTGCCGTAGGGGGTCAAGTCGAAATGCTTGCCGCGTTCGAACAAGGCTTCCCAAACGTGCATGGCGTAATGCGCCTGAACGTTGATTTCGAAGGCCAGCTCCCCGGTGAAGGAGATCCGGAACACCCGCGCCGGCACGCCGGCCACGTGCCCCTCGCGCCAGTCCATGAACTTGAATGCCTCACGGTCGAGGTCGATATCGGTCATGTCGGTGAGCAGCTTGCGCGCTTCGGGGCCGGTCACGGTCATCGTCGCCCAGTGGTCGGTGACCGAGGTGAAATATACGTCGAGTTCCGGCCATTCGGTCTGGTGCCAGAGTTCGAGCCATTCCAGCACCGGCGCGGCGTTGCCGGTCGTAGTGGTCATCAGGAAGTGATTCTCGGCCAGGCAACTGGTGGTGCCGTCATCCATCACCATGCCGTCGTCGCCGCACATCAGTCCATAGCGCACGCGTCCCGGTGCCAGCTTCTGCCATTTGTTGGTGTAGATGCGGCCCAGGAACTCACGCGCATCCGGCCCCTGAATATCGATCTTGCCCAGTGTCGAGGCGTCGAGAATGCCCACCCCCTCGCGAACCGCACGGCATTCACGGGCCACCGCTTCCGCCATGGTTTCGAGTTCGCCACCGGCGCGCTTGCGTGGATAGTACCAGGGTCGCTTCCACTGGCCGACGTCCTCGAATTCGGCGCCCTGGGCAACGTGCCAGGCCTGCATCGGCGTGTAGCGTTCGGGATCGAAGAGCTCGCGGCAGTGGCGTCCGACCACGGCACCGAAGGTCACCGGCGTGTAGTTGGGCCTGAAGACCGTAGTACCGGTTTCGGGAATGCTCTGCCCCAGGCAGCGTGCGGCGACCGCCATGCCATTGATATTGCCCAGCTTGCCCTGGTCGGTGCCGAAGCCCATGGCGGTATAACGCTTGACGTGTTCGATGGATTCGAACCCTTCGAGCGTTGCCACTTCGATGGCGGCGGCAGTGACGTCATTCTGCAGATCGACGAACTGCTTGGGCGCACGCAGCGTAGCTTTCTCATGCGGCACCTGGAACAGTGCGCAGGCAGGGCCTTCATGACGCGGCGCGACACGCGGCAAGTCCGCGTCGTTCACGGTGGTGGCGAATCCGAGCGCCGTCACTGCATTGGCACCGGCCTCGACGCCATCCGCCAGCACCTCGCCCAGCGGATAGACGCCATGAGCACCGCCCGCCGCCGTGACGCCCGCCACGGTGGTCGGCACGAAGCCTATGATGTCATCGCTCCATACCGGACGCGCGCCGGTATGCGAAGCCAGATGGATGACCGGACTGTAGCCGCCGGAGCTGGCGATGGTGTCACACTCGAGCGTCTCGACTTTTCCGGTGACCGTGAAGGCGTCCACGTCGATGGCCGCCACGCGGGCCGACGAGACGCGCTGCGCGCCCTTGGCCTCGATCACCGCGCTGCCGGTGATGACGCGGATGCCCGCGGCCTTGGCCTGCGCGACGAGGTCGCCCTCCGGCGCGGTGCGGGCATCGACGATGGCTGCCACCTCACGTCCGGCCTCCTGCCAATCCAATGCGGCGCGGTAAGCGTGATCATTGCTGGTGGAGAGGACCAGCTTCCGGCCGGGCACCACGCCGTAGCGGCGGATGTAGGTCGACACCGCCCCGGCCAGCAGATTGCCGGGGACATCGTTGTTGGCATACACCAGGGGGCGCTCATGCGCGCCGGTCGCCAGCACCACCTGGCCGGCACGTACCCGGTGCAGTCGTGAGCGCGACTGGCGATGGCCGGCCCGAGACGGCGCACTATCGCCCAGGTGCTCGGTGCGGCGCTCGTGAAGCGTCACGAAATGATGATCGTGATAACCATGCGCGGTGGTGCGCGGCAGCAAGGTGACGTTATCGTATTCCGCCAGCGCCGCCAGTGTCGCCTGCAGCCAATGAGCGGCGGGTCGATCGTCCAGCGTCTCGCGCGTATCGAGCAACGAGCCGCCCATCGTCTCCTGCTCATCGCACAGGATCACGCGAGCCCCGGCACGCGCCGCCGTGAGTGCCGCGCTCAAGCCCGCGGGGCCAGCACCGACGACGAGCAGATCGCAATGCCGATGCATGTGATCGTAGATATCCGGATCGGGCTGTGTCGGGCTGCGCCCCAGGCCGGCGGTCTTGCGGATGTATTTCTCGTAGGTCATCCACATCGAGGCCGGTGCCATGAAGGTCTTGTAGTAGAACCCCGGCGGCATGAAGGGACTGCCCAGCTTCCCCACCCAGCGCATGATGTCGCGCTGCACGTCGGGCCAACCATTGGTGCTACTCGCGACCAGGCCGTCATACAGCGCCTGCTGGGTAGCGCGCACGTTGGGCACCTGAGTCGCCTCCGTCGCACCCAATTGCACCACCGCATTGGGCTCTTCCGCACCTGCCGCCACGATGCCGCGTGGGCGCGAGTACTTGAAGCTGCGATTGACCAGGTCGACGCCGTTGGCCAACAAGGCCGAGGCTAGAGTATCGCCGGGATGGCCGGTGTATGAGTGGCCATTGAAGGTAAAGGTCAACGCTTGCGTACGGTCGACCTGACCGCCTTGCGCCAGGCGGTTGGGCTGTGCTGCTGTCTGGCTCATGCCTGCGCTCCCTTGACCGACGCCAGAGCGGCGTCGCTGGCACCTACGGCCTGCTGGCCACCCTCGGCGACCTGCACGCTATCGGTTTTCCCCTCACGCGCGGTTTTTTCCTCACGCGCCAGATGCTCGGCGCCCACCGTCGGCTGTTCGCCCATCTTGTAGGTTTCGAGAATCTCGTAACTCACGGTATGGCGCGTGATATTGAAGAACTTGCGACACCCAACGGCATGCAGCCACATCTCGTGATGGATGCCGCGCGGATTGTCGCGGAAGAACAGATAGTCGCCCCACGCCTCATCGCTGCAGGCATCCGGGTCCTCGGGACGGGCGATGTGCGCCTGGCCCTTGGGATGAAATTCCTCTTCCTCGCGATGTTCTTCGCAATAGGGGCAGTAGATATGGAACATGGTGGCTCTCCCTTAGTGCGCGACGCCAGCGGCGCCGTGCTCGTCGATCAACGCGCCGCTGTGGAAGCGGTCGATGGAAAACGGCGCGGCGATGGGATGCATCTCCCCCTTGGCCAGACTGGCCGCGAAGACATGCCCCGAGCCCGGTGTCGCCTTGAAACCGCCCGTGCCCCAGCCACAGTTGAAATAGAGTCCCTTGACCTTGGTCTTGGAAAGGATCGGGCAGGCATCCGGGCAGGTATCGACGATGCCGCCCCACTGCCGGTTCATGCGCACCCGGGAGAAGATCGGGAACATCTCGACGATGGCCTGCAAGGTGTGCTCGACGGTGGGATAGCTGCCCCGCTGGCCATAGCCGTTGTAGCCGTCGATGCCCGCGCCGATGACCAGGTCACCCTTGTCGGACTGACTGATGTAACCGTGCACGTGATTGGACATCACCACAGTGTCCAGCACCGGCTTGAGCGGCTCGGAGACCAGTGCCTGCAAGGGATGCGACTCCAGCGGCAAGTTGAGGCCGGCCATGCCGGCCAGCACGCTGGAATTGCCCGCCGTGACACAGCCCACGGTCTTGGCCTCGATATCGCCGCGGTTGGTGTGCACGCCCAGGATCCGCCCATCGCGAATCTTGAAGCCGGTGACCTCGGTGTTCTGCAGCAGGTCGACGCCCAGTGCGTCGGCGGCACGGGCATACCCCCAGGCCACGGCATCGTGACGCGCCACCCCGGCACGCGGTTGCCAGGACGCCCCCATGACCGGGTATCGAGCACGCTTCGAGCAGTCCATGATCGGCACCAGCGACTGCACCCCTTCGGCATCCAGCACCTCGCCATCGATGCCGTTGAGGCGATTGGCATTGACCCGGCGCTGAATGTCGCGCATGTCCTGCAGGGTATGGCCCAGGTTCAACACGCCACGCTGGGAGAACATGACGTTGTAGTTGAGCTCCTGCGAGAGCCCTTCCCAATGCTTCATGGCATGCTCGTAGAGCGCCGCCGACTCGTCCCACAAGTAGTTGGAACGCACGATGGTGGTGTTGCGCGCGGTATTACCCCCGCCCAGCCAGCCTTTCTCGAGTACCGCCACGTTGGTAATGCCGTGTTCCTTGGCCAGGTAGTACGCCGTGGCCAGACCATGTCCCCCACCGCCGACGATGATCACGTCATAGCCCGGCTTGGGCGTGGGATTGCGCCATTGGCGTTGCCAATCCTCGTGGTGACGTAACGCGTGCTTGACGAGCCCGAAGCCTGAATAACGTTGCATGGCACCTCTCCTGCGCTATCCCCGTGCGCTGTCATGGCACGACGACGTGTCTGTGTCTGCCACGATGGTAGCCCCGTCCTCCTGGGCGCCGGGTACTCGCAAACGTCATGCCCGGATGCGTTTGCGACACGTCAGTGCGATCACCCCTCGAGCGCCGTCGCCACCTCGCCACGCTGCAACCGGCTGGCGGCGTACTTGAACTCGGGGATCTTGCCGAACGGATCGAGCACCGGATTGGTCAGGATATTGGCCGCCGCCTCCAGATAGCAGAACGGTACGAACACCATGCCTGACTGCATCAAGGGATCGGCGCGCGTTTTCAGGGTGATGCTGCCGCGACGAGTGGTAATGGTGATCGGCTCGCCCGGCGATAGCCGCAGGCGGCCCAGCTCCGACGGCGCGAGGCTGGCCACCGCTTCGGGCTCGAGCTCATCGAGGACCCGAGTACGCCGGGTCATGGAGCCGGTGTGCCAATGTTCCAGTTGGCGCCCGGTGATCAACACCGTGGGATAGTCGTCATCGATGGGCTCATCCGGCGGCAGTGGCCGGGTCGGCGTGAACGTCGCCCGCCCGCTCCCGGTGGGGAAGGCGTCGGAGAACACCACATCAAAGCCGGAGGCATCCTCGGCGGGGCAGGGATAGGTCACCGAGCTCTCGCGTTCCAGCCGGGCCCACGAAATGTGATCGAGCGACGCCATGCCCTGCTTCATCTCGTCGAACACCTCGCGCGGATGCGTGTAATGCCAGTCCAGGCCCAGGCGATTGGCGAGCTGCTGGATGATCCACCAGTCGGGCTTCGCCTCACCGGGTAGCGGCACCGCAGCGCGACCGAGCTGCACCTGACGGTTGGTGTTGGTCACGCTGCCGTCTTTTTCCGGCCAGCTCGAGGCCGGCAGGATCACATCGGCGAACTGCGCGGTCTCGGTGACGAACAGATCCTGCACCACCAGATGCTCGAGCTTGGCCAGCGCTGCCCGGGCGTGATCGAGGTCCGGGTCGGACATCGCGGGATTCTCGCCGAGGATGTACATCCCCTTGATGGTACCGGTAGCGATGGCATGCATGATCTCCACCACCGTGAGGCCTGGCGTCGCATCCAGCGGCGAGTTCCACAGTTCCTCGAAGGCACTGCGCATCTGGGCGTCGCCCACCGGTTGATAGTCTGGCAACACCATGGGAATCAGGCCGGCATCGGAGGCGCCCTGGACGTTGTTCTGGCCGCGCAGCGGATGCAAGCCGGTCCCGGGACGGCCGGTCTGGCCGCAGGCCAGCGCCAGCGAGATCAGGCAGCGGGCGTTGTCGGTGCCATGCACGTGCTGGGAAATGCCCATGCCCCAGAAGATCATCGCCCGCTCGGCCTGGGCATACAGCCGTGCAAGCTCGCGAATCCGCTCGGGCTCGACGCCGCAGGCGGGCGACATCGCTTCGGGCGTCATGTCACGCACATGGGCCTTGAGGGCCTCGAAGCCCTCGGTATGGGCATCGATATAGGCCTGATCATAGAGCGCCTCGCCGATGATGACGTTGAGCATGGCGTTGTAGAGCGAGACATCGCCACCGGGCGTGAAACGCACACTGCGATGCGCGTAGGCATCCAGTGCCTGGCCGCGTGGATCGAGGACGATCAGTTTGGTGCCGTTTCTGGCCGCCTGCTTGAAGTAGGTGGCCGCCACGGGATGGTTGATCGTCGGATTGCAGCCGGTGAGGATCACGACATCGGCCTCTAGCGCCTGCATGAAGGAGGCGGTCACCGCGCCCGAGCCGATGCACTCCATCAGTGCCGCCACCGAGCTGGCATGGCACAGCCGGGTGCAATGGTCCACATGGTTGGAACCGAAGCCGGTGCGTACCAGCTTCTGGAACAGCCAGGCTTCCTCGTTGGAGCATTTGGCGCTGCCGAAGCCGGCCAGGGCATCGGGACCGTGGGCTGCCTTGAGCGCAGAAAGTCCGCCGGCGGCAAGCTCCAGTGCCTCGTCCCAGCTCGCTTCAAAGAAGTGGGTCAGCGGTTGAGCCGGATCGAAGCCGGGATCGAGCCCCTTGGGCACCCCCGGTTTGCGGATCAGTGGCGTGGTCAAGCGTGACGGGTGACGCGGATAATCGAAGCCGAAGCGGCCCTTGACGCATAACCGGTTCTGGTTGGAAGGGCCCTCGCGCCCTTCGACGAAGAGAATCGCGTCGTCCTTGACATGGTAGGTGAGCTGACAGCCCACGCCGCAGTAGGGGCACACGGAATCGACGCTGCGGTCGGCCACCCGGGAATCGCCGCGCCCCGCTTCGTCGACCAGGGTCGCCGGCATCAGGGCCCCGGTCGGGCAGGCCTGGACGCACTCGCCGCAGGCCACGCAGGTGCTATCACCCATGGGGTCGTCGAAATCGAAGACGACCTTGGCTGCCGCACCGCGATGGGCCATGCCGATGACGTCATTGCCCTGGACCTCGCGACAGGCACGCACGCAGAGATTGCACCCGATGCAGGCGTCGAGGTTGACGTTCATGGCCGAATGGCTGGCGTCATGGGTCGACGAGGCGCGCCGCGAATGCTCGGGAAGGTGCACATGGTGTACGGTGGCCGACGCTCGCTCGGCCCGCGCCGGTAGCCGTCGGCGCACCGCCGTGGCATCGATGGCCAGCTGATCGGCCATGGCCCAGAAGTGGCTGGAACGGTCAGGGCTGTCGTCACGCGCCGGCTGGTCGACCAGCAGCAGCTCCATGACGCCTTCCCGCGCCGTGCGGGCCCGCTCTGAACTGGCGCTCTTGACCACCATGCCGGGGACGGCCTCGCGCAGGCAACTGGCGGCCAGGGCACGCTCGCCCTCGATCTCCACCATGCAGGCGCGGCAATTGCCGTCGGCGCGGTAGCCACTGGCATCCTTGAAGCACAGGTGAGGAATGCTCTCGCCGGCACGCTTGGCCACCTGCCAGAGCGTCTCCCCGGCAGTGGCGCTGACGGCCACTCCGTCCAGGGTCAGGGTGAAGCTTGTGTTCGAGCGTTGCTTGCTCATGCCATGTCTCCCTTATCCCTTGACGATCACGTTCTGGGCGGCGAGTTCACCGCGGAAGTCCTTGAGCAGCCCCAGCACCGGATTGGGCGCCGCCTGGCCGAGGCCGCAGATGGAGGCATCCATCATCACCTGCGAGAGGCGCGTCAGGGTCGCGGCATCCCATTCGTCGCCCTCGAGCAGGGTCAGCATCTTCTCGGTGCCTACCCGACAAGGGGTGCACTGACCGCAGGACTCGTCGGCGAAGAAGGCCAGCAGATTGGTGGCGACGCCACGCAGATCGTCCCGGTCGGACAACACGATCACCGCCGCCGAGCCGATGAAGCCGCCATGCGCCTGGAGGGTGTCGAAGTCCAGCGGCACGTTCGCCTTGGACGCCGGCAGAATGCCGCCGGAGGCGCCGCCGGGTAGATAAGCAGCCAAGCGGTGGCCCTCGGCCATGCCACCGCAATATTCCTCGATCAACTCCTCGAGGGTGATGCCCGCCGGGGCCAGGTGCACGCCGGGGTGCTTGACCCGGCCGGAGACCGAGAAGCTGCGCAGCCCCACCCGCCCGTGGCGGCCCTGGCGCGCGAAGGCCTCGGCGCCGCGCTGCCAGATCAGCGGAATCCAGTAGACGGTTTCCACGTTGTTGACCAGCGTGGGACGATCGAACAACCCTCTCTGGGCGACGAAGGGCGGCCGATGGCGAGGCTTGCCGGGCTTGCCCTCCAGCGACTCGATCATCGCCGACTCCTCGCCGCAGATATAGGCACCGGCGCCGCGCCGCAGCACGATATAGCCCGGCGTCACCAGGCCCTCGTCCTCGAGCTCGGCGATCGCCTCGCGCAATACGCGGTGCAGGCCCGGATACTCGTCGCGCAGGTAAATGTAGAGCGCCTCGGCCTCCACCGCCCAGGCGCTGACCAGGGCGCCCTCGAGGAAGCGGTGCGGCGCGCGCTCCAGATAGATGCGATCCTTGAAGGTGCCGGGCTCGCCTTCGTCGGCGTTGATGGCACAGTAGCGCGGCCCCGCTTCCTGGCGCACGAAGGTCCATTTCTTGAAGGTGGGAAAGCCGGCGCCGCCCAGGCCGCGCAGATTGGCGGTTTCCAGCGCCTGCATCAGCGCCTCGACCGTGACGCGTCCCGCGTGGCAGTCGGCGAGCAACGCATGGCCACCCTCGGCGCGATAATCCGCCAGCCGCTGCCAAAGAATCGCCTCGGGATGGTAATGACCGGTATCGATCACCGAGGCCACCCCTTCATGGGTAGCGAAGCACACGTGATGATGCCCCACTTCCACCACCGGCGCGGTATCGCAGCGCCCCATGCAAGGGGCTCGCACCACCCGGACCGCTTCCGGATCGACGCCGGCCGCCAGCTTTGCCTTGAGCGCCTCGGCACCGGCCAGCCGGCAGGACAGCGAATCGCAGACCCGCACCGTCACCTCGGGGGGTGGCGACTGATCGTCATGGACCACGTCGAAATGCGCGTAAAAGGTCGCCGTCTCATAGATCGCGGCCATGGGCAGATTCATGTAGGTGGCAAGCGCGCGAAGCATCACCAGCGAGAGGTGGCCCTGGGCATCCTGGAGGGTGTGCAGATGCTCGATCAGGAGGTCGCGGCGGCGCCGTTCATCGTCCTCGCGTTCATCGCCGAGGAGTTGGCGAAGCGCCGCCAGCGCGACGGGGGGCAGATCACGGCCACGGAGCTTGTTGCGGAAACGACGCTTGGGAGTGAGAGTCTCGACGGTCATGGCGTGCTCGTTATTATCGATAGGCACTTGCCCGGGGACGTGCTGGACGGCGGGACGGACCGCCATCGACAACGGCCCCCGGATATCGGCCACCCTGTCCTGAGACAGGCGCCTCGTTGCAGGTTAGCCCCGGTCGCGTGCCGGGGCCATTCACACCGCTCAGGCGGCCACGCTGCCATGTGGGTCGATGACGAATTTCTTGGCCACGCCGCCGTCGAAGTCCGCATACCCACGCGGCGCTTCGTCCAGGGAGATGATCTCGACGTTGACCGCATCGGCGAGGTTCACCTTGTCGAACAGGATCGCCTGCATCAGCTGCCGGTGATATTTCATCACCGGGCACTGACCGGTATGGAAAGAATGAGACTTGGCCCAGCCCTGCCCGAGGCGCATCGAGAGGTTGCCGTGCTGGGCTTCCTGGCTCTCGGCACCGGGGTCTTCGGTGACGTACAACCCGGGGATGCCGATCTGGCCGCCGGCCCGGGTGACGTCCATGCAGGCATTGAGCACCGTGGCGGGCTGCTCATGCGCATGATTGTGACCATGACAGCGCGCCTCGAAGCCGACCGCATCCACTGCACTGTCCACTTCGCGTTCGCCGAGGATCGACTCCAGCATGTCGGGCATGGGCGTGTCCTGGCGCAGGTCCAGGGTCTCGCAACCGAAACTCTTGGCTTGGTCGAGACGCTGCGGGTTCATATCGCCGACGATGACACAGGCAGCCCCCAGCAGTTGGGCGGAGACCGCTGCGGCCAGTCCCACGGGGCCGGCACCGGCGATATAAACGGTGCTGCCGGGGCCGACACCGGCGGTGGCGCAACCGTGGAAGCCGGTAGGAAAGATATCGGAGAGCAACGTCAAATCGCGGATCTTGTCCATGGCGATGTCACGGTCGGGGAACTTCAGCAGGTTGAAGTCCGCATAGGGCACCATGACGTATTCGGACTGGCCACCGACCCAGCCGCCCATGTCGACATATCCGTAAGCGGCACCCGGGCGAGCTGGATTGACGTTGAGGCAGATGCCCGTCTGCCCCTCCTTGCAGTTGCGGCAACGTCCACAGGCAATGTTGAAAGGGACCGAAACGATATCGCCGACACTGACGAACTCGACGTCGCGCCCGCACTCGATGACCTCGCCGGTGATCTCGTGTCCCAGCACCATGCCGGCAGGCGCGGTGGTACGCCCGCGCACCATGTGCTGGTCACTGCCGCATATGTTGGTGGTGACGACCTTGAGTATCACACCGTGCTGGCACTTGCGATCTCCCAGCGCCAGCTCGGGAAAGGCTATCGGTTGAACTTCGACGTGGCCGGCGCCCATGTAGATCACGCCGCGGTTGGCTGCACTCATGGCTATTGTCCTTTGATTCGTGGTGAGAGGCGTCGTGGCGTCAACGCCACTCTTCGACCATAGCCCTCTTGCTGGTGCGGACTGTTCCCAACGAGTCATCGCCATGCTCAAAAGAGACATTTTCCGCCCGTGAAGGCCAGTGGCTCTTTGGCGAAGCAATCCTTCGTCGGCTTATCGTAAGCGCGACTTGTTCCCACACCAGGGGCATGGTATCCAAGCAATGAGCAAAATACGTCTCGCCTCGGGGCGTTGTCGCCCACCACATCGGAGTCCGCCATGGAGGTCTCGCCCACCATCACCGCGTCTCGTTCCCAGCCCGCTCGCCTGACCGGCATGAGCTGGGCGCATTTTCTCAACGACGGCGCCGCCAATTACCTGCCGGGCGTGCTGCCGGCGATTCTGATCTCGCTCAATCTCTCGGTAGCCCTGGCGGGCACGATCATGGCCGCCCTGTTGATGGGCCAGGCCTTGCAACCGTTGGTGGGGCTCTTCGCCGACCGTGTCGGCGGTCGCGTCATGGTGGCTCTGGGGCTGGCTGGCTCGTCGCTGGGTGGCGCGCTGATAGGCTTCGCCTCCGGCTTCTGGTCGCTGATCGGCATTCTGGTGATGATCGGCATTGCCAACGCCTTCTTTCACCCCCAGGCGCTGGCCGGCATCCGTCAACTGGGCGGCGAACGGCCCGGTACCGCCATGTCGGTGTTCATGGTCGGCGGCGAGGTGGGGCGCGGCGTATGGCCGGCCGTGGCGAGCTGGGTAGTGGTGCACTGGGGCCTGGACTATCTATGGCTGCTCGCTCTGCCGGCACTCGCGACGCTGCCGTTCATGCTGCGCTGGGCACCGCGCTTGCCGCCCCGCAACACGCATGCCACTCCCATCGCCTGGCGCCGCCACGCCGGCCCCCTGTCGCGTCTGGTGGCGTTTTCCACGCTGCGCTCGCTGATGATTCTCTCGGTGGTGACCTATGTGCCGCTGATGTGGACCCAGGCGGGGGGCGATCTCACCACCGGCGCCAGCTTCATCACCGTTCTGCTGGTCGTCGGCGTGATCGGCAATCTCGGCGGCGGACGGCTCTCGGATCATTTCGGCCGCCGCCCGGTACTGATCGCCGCCATGAGCATCTCGGTGATCATGCTCGCCGCCTTCCTGCTGGCCGAAGGTCTCTGGCTGTGGATCGTGCTCGGCGTGCTGGGCATCAGCCTGTTCGCGACCCTGCCGCTGGGCATCCTCATCGCTCAGGACATCCTGCCCGAGAACCGCTCGCTGGGATCGGGCATGGCACTGGGACTCGCCAATGCCCTGGCCGCGCTGGGCGTGATGCTGCTGGGACCGGTTGCCGCGCTGTGGGCACCCGCGGCACCGTTGTGGATCGCCCTGGGCGGTGGCGTGATCAGCATCTTGCTCGCCAGTGGCCTGCCCGAGCACCGGGAAACGACTCCGCGCTCAGGCACATCTTGAGCGAAGAGACAGGCGCGTACCAGACTGTGTCGGTACCCTGACATTGCCGAGGAGCTTGCGAATGCAGATCGAGTCGTTCATTCAACGCCTGACGCCGCTCGGCGATCATGCCAATGCCCCACTCGGCGAACGACGACGCCTCTATGACGCCCTGCATGCCGAACACCGTCCGACCGATCCGGAAGGCATGCAGGTCGACGACGACATTGTGGCCGGTGTCGCCGTGCGTCGCTTCCTGCCGGCACGGCCCTTGAGCGAGTGCATCGTTTATGTGCACGGCGGCGGTTGGAACCTGGGGTCACCGAGGAGTCATCACGGGATCACCGCCGATCTCGCCGAGCGACTCGAACGCGAGGTCATCAGCGTCGACTACCGCTTGCTGCCGGAAGCGCACTACGCTGAGGCGCTGGACGATTGCCGCATGGTGGTGGAAGCGCTCGACCCCGTCGCCGTGATCGGTGACAGCGCCGGTGGTCGACTGGCGCTCGACATGGCGGGCACGAGCCAGTGGAAAGGCATGCTGGGCGTGATCTACCCGGTGGTGGGGACGCCGACACCCACAAATCTGGGCGCGGACGCCCCGCTGCTGTCGCGCGCGGATATTCTCTCGTTGTGGGAGATGGCCGCCGACGATGTGCCGGCGCTCGATCCGCACCATCCCCCCGTCACCCTCATCGAAGCACTGGCCGTGGAGCATGACCCGCTGACGCGGCCATTGGAACAGGCCATCGAGCGCTGGCGTGCGGCAGGCGCCGCGGTCGGTTACCGCTGCGCGCCGAACATGGTGCATTCGGCCCTCCACGGTCATGCCGAATTGCCGGACATGGCCGCCGCCTGGCAGGACTTCTGCCAGGCCATGCATAAGCGCCTGGGCGACGCCTAGTCCCTATAAGAAACCTCGCACGACTGTCAGCTTCCCAGTTGTGCCTTGACGGCGTCGATGGCCGGCTCGCCCGCCTTGGTGGTCACGCCCTCGAGCCACTTCGCCACGGTCGCGTAGTGATGGCGGATCCACTCGCTGGCGACCTCGTCGGCGGGACGTTCCTCGTGGCTGTATTCGTAGACCCAGGCGTTCTGGTCTTCGATCGAGACCCGATACTGCGACAGGAAGCGATAGAGGTTGGCATCTTCCGATTGAAGCTCGGCCGGTACCACGGTCCAGACCGTGCTCTTGATCTCGGCGACGCCGCTGTCGTCGGCGTCCTTCACGTAATAAAGATCGTAGCTGACGTTCATCCAGTGCGGTTCCCAACCGACGAAGGTCACCCACTCCTGATTGGCGATCTTCTGTTCGGCGTAGGCCAGCATCGCCGTGGTCGAACTCTCGCGCAGTTCCCAGTCACCAAGCCCTGCTTTATTTGCGTCGATGGCGGCCAGAATGGCGTCGTTGATGCCGGTGCCTGCCTCGATACCCTGAATCTGGCCAGCGAAACGCTCGCGGTATTGATCGAGATCGGCGACGCTGTCGACCCCGGCTTCGTGGACGTATTCGGGCACCACCAGCCCGGAATTGGCGTTACTGATGTTGCGTGCGACCTTTGCCACCTTATCATCGGCGATCAGCGGTTCGATCATCTCTTCCTCGATGGGATACCAGCCCCCGAGATAGACCTCGAGGTCGTCGCTGGCGAGACCATTGAGGATGACCCCCACTGCCAGTTGACTCTGCTCGGTCTTGTAACCCATCGCCTCGAGCAGTTGCGCGGCAATCTCCGACTTGACCGTCACCCCCGGCCACGGCGGCACACCGAAGCGCACGGTATCGAGCTCGGCTTGTGCCGGTCCGGCGGCAGCAAGCCATGCCAGCGTTAACGAGGCAAGCGAGGAACGAAACAGACTCTTGCGCATGAGAGGACTCCATGGTCGTTTAGGTTTTCCCTACTCTGCGCCACCTCGCCGAAAACCATTACCATCAAGCGACAAAAAATACGCACCAAGCGTCTTTCATGCGTTCTCATTGAGAGCGCTCGCCCCCTCGACGATGTGCCCTCACTGCAAGACGTTCTCCTCGCGCAATAACGTCAGAATCGCTTCGGCGCCCTGGGTCGGGGTCACATCCGTGAGCACCTGCCCGCCACCACCGTCGGACTTGGCGGCGGCGGCCTTGAAGCGGTCCCGCGCAGACGTCGCCTTGACGATCTTGAGGCGCTTGGGGCGTGGACGTGCGGGTTGAACCTGCCATTTGGCCCATTCTTCGTCATTGCTCACCGGCCCCATCGAGGCCTCTAACGTGCCGCGTCGCGCCGGGCCATAGGCGCTCTGGCGCGGCGCCGGGGCCGCGTCATCGACGGTAACGATGGCCGGCAGGCGGACGCTGAGTCGCCGCCGCTGCCCCCGCGGCAGGGCTTGCAGCAAGGTCGCCACGCCGTTCTCGACGCTTTCCACCGCCGCCAGGCTACTCACCAGCGGCCAGCCAAGACGCTCGGCAAGCAGATAGGGCAACAGGCCCGATCCCTCGCCCCGCTCGGCACGCTCTCCGGTGATCACCAGATGTGGCGATGTCGCATCCAGCGCTTCCGCCAGCGCGGGCAACACATCGGCACCCTCGGGTTGCTCGAGCAACGCCAGTTCGGAGAATCCCATGCCCAGATAGCCACGCAATGCCGCGTCGCTGCTTTCGTTGCGTTCACCGGCATGCAGCAAGCGAACCTCGGCATTCGCCAAGGAACGTGCCAGTTCCACGCCTCGAGCATCCTGATCGGCACGCCGTACCCGGCCGGTCAGCGGATGACGCCCGACGGAGACCAGCACCGTCACATCGAGTCCTGGCGTCATGGCAGATTCAGGCTGCATCGCGTTTCTCCTCCCGCGCTTGCGTCACCAAGGTGACCAGCGCTTCAAGTATCTGGGTCGAATCCCCGATCACCGCGAGATCCGCACGCTTGATCATGTCGCAACCAGGATCCATGTTGATCGCCACCACCTTGTCGCAGGTCTGGATCCCCTGCAGGTGCTGGATGGCGCCACTAATGCCCACGGCCACATAGACCCGCGCCGTGACCCAGGTGCCGGTGGCGCCCACCTGACGATCGCGGGCCATGAAGCCATCATCCACCGCCACGCGGGACGCGCCTTCGGTGGCGCCCAGGAGCTCGGCAGCATGGTGAAAGCCTTGCCAATCCTTGACGCCATTACCGGCAGAGAGAATGAATTCGGCCTCGGACAAGGCGACGCTGGCGGGATCGACACTCACCTGCCCCAGATCCTGAATACGCGACAAGGTCGACGGCAACGGCTGAGGCAAGGCCAGTTCGGCGGCAGTGTGGCGCGTTTCGCTGACCGGCTCGGCACATTCGGCCAAGGCCAGGGCGATGCGCGGCAGGGGGCGCCGAATATCCAGCGACCCGGCCGCGCCCCGTGCCGTGCACTGCCAGCCGGTCGCCGCCTCGGCATCTGCTTCGAGCTGCCAGATGCCCGTCGCCGGCCGCTCGTCGAGACGCGCGGCCAGGCGCCTTCCCAGTTCGCCGCCGCCCAACTTGGAATCCGGCAACAGCCAATGGCGTGGCGCCCAGGCCTGCTCTGCCATGACCAGCGCTCCCAGGCGCGCCTCGGGGGCATAGCCTGTGACTTCCGGCGAATCGAGATGCAGCAGGCGGTCGATGCCCGCCTCACCGAAGCGGGTCTCCTTGTGGGGACCGAAAATCACGGCCACCACCGCCCCTTGTGCCGCAGGGTCGGCATCGGCGAGCCGGCGGGCCAGGCCGAGCAGGTCCTTGTCATGCCCGCTCAGGCGACCGCCGGCCATATCCGGCACCACCGCCACCAGGAAAGCCGGCTCGGCGATCTCGATCAAGGGCTTGCGATCGGCGACGGGCGTCGACGCTTTGCCGCCCATCGCCCCCTGCTGCGTACCGCTGCGGTCGATACGCTTCACACCGTGAGGACCGATGAACCCCACTCGATGCGGATTCTTGCGCACCAGGCCATTGGGCCCCGGCCATTCGCTGGCCGCCCCCTGTCCCAGCGCGACGAGCACCTCCTCGTGGCGAGGATGAAGGCGATTGCGGGCGATCCATTCCAGGCGCGGATCGCGACGCGGTAAGTCGCTCATGACAGTACCTCCTCGGCAGCCTGCGGGGTCGAGGCATCACGCGGCACGGGTGTCGCCGCCGGCGTGGTATCCAGCGCGGCGGCGACCATCTCGGCGATGTCCTTGACCGCGACCTCTTCGTCATTCGCTGACGGGACGACGCCTTCGAGCATGGCGGTGCATTGCGGGCAGCCCACGACCACCTGCTCGGCCTGGGTCTCGCGCACGTCGCCCATGCGCATGTCAGGGATGCGTTGCTTGCCGGGGACGTCGGTGATCGGTGCACCGCCGCCACCGCCGCAGCAACGCGAGCGGTAGCCCGAACGCTGCATCTCGACCAGCTCGACGCCCAGCGCTTGCAGTACCGCACGGGGTGCCTCGTATTCACCGTTGTAGCGGCCCAGGTAGCACGGATCATGGTAGGTCACGCGCGCCCTTTGCCCCGGCGCCAATCGCAGCCGGCCGGACTCGATCAACTGATGGATGAACGTGCTGTGATGCCAGACCGGGTAATCGGCTTCCTGCCCAGGCGGATAGAAGGCACCGTATTCGTTCTTGAGCACGTGGAAGCTGTGCGGATCGCAGGTGACGATACACTCGAAGCGATACCGCGACAGCGTGGCGATATTGCGCCGTGCCAGCGACTGAAAGGTGGCTTCGTCTCCCAGCCGACGAGCCACATCGCCGCTGTCGCGCTCTTCATTGCCGAGCACCGCGAAGTCGACGCCGGCAGCACGCAGCACCTTGATCAAGGCTCGCAGCGTGCGCTGATTGCGCATGTCGAAGACGCCATCGCCCAGCCACAGCAACACCTCGGCGCGTTCCACATCGGCCATCAGCGGTAGTTCGAGATCCGCCGCCCAGTTGAGGCGTCCCCCGGGATCGAAACCGCCCGGGTTGTCGGTGGCGATCAGGTTGTCGATGACCTCGGCGCCCTTGCCGGGCGTCGCGCCTTCTTCCAGGGTCAGGTGGCGGCGCATGTCGACGATGGCATCGACATGCTCGATCATCATCGGGCATTCCTCGACGCAGGCACGACAGGTGGTGCACGACCACAGCGTTTCGGCGTCGACCAGCGCCTTGCCATCTTTTGTCGCAGCCGGCGCGACGATGGGGCCATGCGGTGAGCCTTGGTGCTCGCCGACCGGCTGTTCTCCACGCTCGGGGGAGGGATAGGGAGAGCCAGCGTAATGGGCGTCACTGCCGCCGGCCATGCCGACCACCATGTCCTGGATCAGTTTCTTGGGATTGAGCGGCTGTCCCGCCGCGAAGGCCGGACAGACCGCTTCACAACGGCCGCACTGCACGCAGGCGTCGAAGCCCAGCAACTGGTTCCAGGTGAAATCGGCGGGTGTCTCGACGCCGAGCGGGGCCTGATCATCCTCGAGATCGAGGGCCTTGAGCCCGGTCGAGCGGCCTTCGCCCCCCCGCTTGTCCGAAAAGCGCTCGGGACGACGATGGAAGGCCAGGTGCAGGGCGCCGGCAAAGGCGTGCTTCATCGGCCCGCCCCATGTCATGCCGAACACCAGCTCGGCCAGCCCCCAGGCCACCACGGCGGCCAGCACCAGCGCGACCAGCCAGCCGCCGGCGTCGGCGGGCAGCACGCCCACCGCCGGCAGGGTCACCACGAAGATGCCCAGCGAGAACGCCATCAGACTCTTGGGCAAACGCATCCAGGGCCCCTTCGACAGGCGCGCCGGCGGATTCCGCCGACGCCGGGCGACGAACAGGCTGCCCGCGAACATCGTCGCGCTCGCTGCCAGCAGCAACCAGCCCAGGACACCGCTAACCCAGCCAGAGCCGAGGCCCAGGCCATGGACGACGATCGCCAGCGCCATGGCGGCGACAAAGCCGCCGGCGGTGGCGACGTGGGTGTTGGCGATCACCTTGTCGCGCGCCACCACGTGGTGCAGGTCGACCAGATAACGGCGCGGCATCGCTGCCAGACCGCGGAGCACGGGCACCGGCGACGGCCGCCCCTGCCCCCACAGACGAATGCGCCGCACGGCGCCGACCGCCGCCAGCGCCAGGGCGGAAAAGATCAGGATCGGCAGGAGGGTATCGAGCATGATGGCTCACCTCATCGGCGAGCTGGAAGCTGAAAGCCGGAAGCTGAAAGAAAGGGCGCAAAGCGCAGAGGGTCCTTCCAGCTTCAAGCTTCAGGCTTCCAGCTAGGGGTTAAAAGTCCTTGCAGATCCGCAGGGCATCATAGATCGCCGCATGCGTATTGCGCGGCGCCGTGCAATCGCCCAGTCGGAACAGCACGAAGCCGGCATCGGCATCGTCGTCCAGCGTCGCCAGCGCGGGCTGGGGCTGGATGGCATAGAGCGCTTCGATATCGACCTGCCCCTTGTTGCGCGACTGATCCTTGAGGGCGTAATAGAGCGCCTCGTCGGGTCGCACGCCATTTTCGACCACCACCTGGTCGACCACCCGCTCTTCCTGGGCGCCGGTGTACTCGTTCTCGAGTACCGCGACCAGGGCATCGCCCTCGCGATAGACCCTGTGCAGCGCCAGGTCGGAGGTCATGATCACCTCCTTCTCGTAGAGACTGCGGTAATAGGTCGGGAAGGTGGTGCCACCAACCGCCGCGCCGGGCTTGATGTCGTCGGTGACGATCTCGACCTGGGCGCCCTTGTCGGCCAGGTAATCCGCCGCCGAAACGCCGGCGAACTCGCAGATGGAGTCGAAGATCAGTACGTTCTTGCCGGGCTCGACGGCCCCGCTGAGAATGTCCCAGGTGCTGACGACCAGGCTCCGTTCGCGGTCCTCGGCATAGCCCCATTCGGGCACCTGCGACAGGAAGGGCTGGCCGCCGGTGGCGAGCACCACGATGTCCGGCCGCAGATCGGCGATGGTCGCGTCGTCGGCACGGGTGCCCAGGCGCAGGTCGACCTTGAGCCGTGTCAGTTCGAGCTGGTACCAGCGGGTGATGCCGGCGATCTGGTCGCGCTGAGGGGCCTTGGCGGCGAGCGTGATCTGACCGCCGATCTGGTCCGCGGCCTCGAACAGCGTGACCTCGTGGCCGCGCTCGGCGGCGACGCGCGCCGCCTCCATGCCGCCCGGACCACCACCGACCACCACCACCCTGCGCTTCGGCCCGTCGCTGGGGGCGATCTCGTGGGGCAGGCCCAGGTACTCGCGCGAAGTGGCGGCGTTCTGGATGCACAGCACGTCGAGCCCCTGGTATTGACGATCGATGCAGTAGTTGGCACCGACGCACTGCCGAATCCGGTCGGTCTGATCCATCTGGATCTTGGCGATCAGATGCGGGTCGGCGATGTGTGCCCGGGTCATGCCGACCAGATCGACGTAGCCGCCCTCGAGAATACGACTGGCCTGGTTGGGATCCTTGATGTTCTGGGCATGGATCACCGGCACGCTGACCACGTCCTTGACGCCCGCCGCCAGGTGCAGGAACGGCTCCGGCGGGTAGGACATGTTGGGAATCACGTTGGCCAGGGTGTTGTGCGTGTCGCATCCCGAGCCGACCACGCCGAAGAAATCGACCATGCCGGTGGCATCGTAGTAGGTGGCGATCCGTTTCATGTCGTCGTGGGTCAGACCGTCGGGATGGAACTCGTCGCCGCAGATGCGCAGGCCGACCACGAAGTCGTCGCCGACTTCGGCGCGTACCGCCTTGAGGACTTCCAGACCGAAGCGCATGCGATTCTCGAAGCTGCCGCCCCACTGGTCCTCGCGCTTGTTGACACGCGGACTCCAGAACTGGTCGATCAGGTGCTGGTGCACGGCCGACAACTCGATGCCGTCGAGGCCGCCCTCCTTGACGCGACGTGCCCCCTGGGCGAAATCGTCGATGACGCGCCAGATTTCTTCTTCCTCGATGGTCTTGCAGGTCGAGCGGTGTACCGGCTCGCGAATGCCCGACGGCGATAGCAGCGTCGGCCAGTCGAAGCCATCCCAGCGCGACCGGCGGCCCATATGGGTGATCTGGATCATGATCTTGCCGCCATGCTTGTGCACGGCGTCCGCCAGATTCTGGAAGTGCGGAATGATCCGGTCGGTGGAGACGTTCACCGAACTCCACCAGGCCTGGGGGCTGTCGATCGATACCGGCGAGGAGCCACCGCAGATGCACAATCCACAACCGCCCTTGGCCTTCTCCTCGTAGTACTTGACATAACGTTCGGTGGTCATGCCGCCATCGGTCGCGTGGACCTCGGCATGGGCAGTGCTGACCACGCGGTTGCGTATGGTGAGATTGCCGATCTCGATCGGCTTGAACAACGCATCGAATGCCATCTCGGAAACCTCAACCTGCCAGGGTATGACGGGGAACGACCGTGAAGCGGCCGACGTCGCAGCCTTCCTCGGCGGCGCTCTGGGTCTGCTCGGCGATGGTGCGCAGGTCGCTGTCCCGGGCCTCGAGAATCAGATCCATGGCACCGGCGAACCAGCCGGTGAACATGTACTCGACCTTGCGCCCGACCTTGCCGAGCTGATAGACGAAGGCGCTGTGCTCGAGACGTACCTGGGCGGTGCCCGCATCGAGGTCGATGTCTTCGGTGATGAACAGCCCCCAGCCGCGCTGGGAGAGCCGTGTCATGTAGTGTTCGAACACCGCCTCGCCCTCCAGGCCGTGCAGCTCGGCCTCTTTCTCGCACCAGTGCCAGGCGCTCTTGTAGCCGGCGTGATAGAGGATATCCGCGTAGGTCTCCACGCCCAGCGCCTCTTCCACCGCGACGTGGTTGTTGATGAAGAAGTGGCGAGGCACGTAGAGCATCGGCAGGGCATCGGTGGTCCACACGCCGGTTTCTCTATCCACCTCGATGGGCAGTTCGGGGGCCATCTTGGTCACGGTCGTATTCCTCGAATTGTCGTTATGCAGAAGGAAGGGATAAGAGGTAAGGGAAGCTTCTTCCTTCTTTCCTCTTCTTTCTTCTGTCTCGCGTTAGCTTCCCCAGACGTCGCGTAGCAAGCGCACCCAGTTCTCGCCCATGATCTTGCGCACCTGACGCTCGCTCATGCCGCGTCGCAAGAGCGCCTCGGTAAGATTGCCGAACTCGCCGATGGTGCGGATGCCCTCGGGATTGATGATGGTCCCGAAGTTGGTCAGTCGCCGAGCGTAGCCCTTGTCGTGGGTGAGCCATTCGAAGAAGGCCTGGTCCTGGCCCTGGGTGAAGTCGGTACCGATACCGATGGCGTCCTCGCCGACGATGTTCATCACGTATTCGATCGCCTCGACGTAGTCGTCGACGGTGGCGTCGACCCCGGCACGCAGGAAGGGCGTGAACATGGTCACGCCGACGAAACCGCCATGCTCGGCGATGAACCGGAGTTCCGCATCGGACTTGTTGCGCGGGTGTTCCTTGAGACCGGATGGCAGGCAATGGGAATAGCAGACCGGTTTCTCGGAGGCCTCGATGACCTCGCGGGACGTGGTCTCGCCAACGTGGGACAGGTCACACATCATGCCCACGCGGTTCATCTCGGCGACGATCTCGCGACCGAAACCGGAGAGCCCGCCGTCGCGTTCGTAGCAGCCGGTGCCCACCAGGTTCTGGGTGTTGTAGCACATCTGTACGATGCCTACGCCGAGCTTCTTGAAGACTTCGACGTAGCCGATCTGATCCTCGAAGGCGTGGGCGTTCTGGAAACCGTAGATGATGCCGGTCTTGCCTTCTTCCTTGGCGCGGGTGATATCGGCGGTGGTATGCACGGGCCGCACCAGGTCGTCGCACGCCGCGAGGAGTGCGTTGGTCTGAACGATATTGTCGACGGTGGCCTGAAACCCTTCCCATACCGAGACGGTACAATTGGCGGCGGTCAAGCCACCCCGACGCATGTCTTCGAGTAGGTCACGGTTCCACTTGGCGATAATCAGGCCATCGATGACGATGGCGTCGTCGTGCAGTGCTTGCGCGGTCATGAGTCTCGCTCCCGGAATGGCGTCATGTCGGCCAGCTTAGCCCCGTCCTCGAGACCGCCGACGCTTGGAAGCGACGAGGAAAATTCCAAATGCGTCACGCCTTGGAATCGGCCTTTGAGCTCATTTCCAAACCTCGATGAT
This sequence comes from Chromohalobacter marismortui, assembly GCF_004364315.1. Classification (GTDB taxonomy): domain Bacteria; phylum Pseudomonadota; class Gammaproteobacteria; order Pseudomonadales; family Halomonadaceae; genus Chromohalobacter; species Chromohalobacter marismortui. Next base: position 158,859 of record NZ_SOBR01000002.1, read on the forward strand.
GGTGGACGCCGGGGGAATGCGAAGGCAGGGGAAGAACTCTTAACGCACCGGGGCCGCCCGATGATCGGACGGCCCCGGTGGAGAAATCACGCTTTGCGCCGCACTATCGCAAATGCACGCTCGCATAGGTGGGTTCGCCTTGCGCCTGGGCCAGGGCCTGCATGGCACTGGAGGTGCGTGGCGCGACATAAGCGTCGTCTTCACTGCCCGCGGGCTGCGTGGCGGGCGTCAGTGCCACGCTGGCGCTCGCCAGACGCATCTGGCGTTCGTCGCGCGGCGGCGTGCCGAAGTATTCCCGATAGCACTTGGAAAAATGCGGTGTGGAAACGAACCCGCACACCGAGGCGATTTCGATGATCGACATCGACGTCTGGCGCAGCAACTGTCGAGCCCGGGTCAGTCGCAGCTTGAGGTAATAGCGCGACGGCGAGCAACTCAAGTATTTCTGGAATAGGCGCTCGAGTTGGCGACGCGAGACGTTCACGTAGTTCGCCAGCTCGTCGAGGGCAATGGGCTCCTCCAGATTGGCCTCCATCAGCGCCACGATTTCGAGCAACTTGGGCTGGCTAGTTCCCAGCACGTGTCGCAACGGCACGCGCTGCTGATCTTGTTCGCCACGCATACGGTCGCAAATGAACATGTCGGAGATCGCCGCCGATAACTCACGGCCGTGATCACGGGCGATCAACGTCAGCATCATGTCCATCGGCGCCGTCCCACCGGAGGCCGTGGCGCGATCGCGGTCGATCGAAAACAATCGCGTCGTCAAGGTAGCGCGCGGATAGGCTTCCTGCGCAGCGGCCTGGAATTCCCAGTGAATGCTGCATTCGTAGCCATCCAGCAGCCCCGCCTTGGCCAGCGCCCAACTGCCGGTACACAGCGCGCCAATGCGCCGCGACTGGCGCGCCTGAGCCTGCAGCCACAGCACGTGTTCACGCGTGACATGACGCTGGATACCGACACCGCCACACACGAACACCATGTCGAGCGCCAACGGCTCATGCATGCCGTTATCCGGCGTGATCAGCAAGCCATCGCTGGCCCGCACGGCCTCGCCATCGGTACTCAGCGTGGTCCATTGGTAGAGTTCACGCCCCGCCAACTGGTTAGCCATGCGCAACGGCTCCACCGCCGAGGCCAACGAGATCAGCGTGAAATTATCCATCAACAAGAAGCCCAGACGCATGGGCGTCTTGGGGACGTCCGGCGTCGCGGGGCGATCGCTCGAGCGGGTCATCAGCGGTTCTCCTCCATGTCACGTTCGGAGCCACTGGTAATGCTTCACCAGGGGGATATTGTCATTGTAGGAAGTCAGGTACAACGCCTCGAGTGTGACGAGAAGGCGCCCCCTCAACGTATCTAAAAGCGTCATCCAGCGCTATCAAAAACGACATGCTTTGACGTTTTCAAGAAAATGCCTCGCCCCCGTTCATTGGGGCGAGGCATGGAGGCAACACGACATCGCGCGAGCTGTCGGCAACGCAACGGCGTGGGACTAACGCTTTCGCTGTAAATGCTTGGCGTGATAATGCAAATGCTCTTCGATGAAGGTCGCGATGAAGAAATAGCTATGATCGTAGCCCGGCTGACGGCGCAGCGTCAGCGGATGATCGTGTTTCTCGCACGTGGCTTCGATGCGCTCCGGCATGAGCTGTTCATCGAGAAAATTATCGGCCTCGCCCTGATCGATGAACAGCGGCTGGCGCGAGGCGCCCTTGGCAATCAGCTCGCAGGCGTCGTATTGCGTCCACTTGCCGTGGTCCTCGCCGAGATAGGCGGTGAAGGCCTTCTGCCCCCAAGGCGAGACAATGGGGTTGACCACCGGCGCGAATGCCGAGACGGATGCATAACGACCGGGTTGACGCAAGGCCAATACCAGCGCGCCATGACCGCCCATGGAGTGGCCACTGATGGCTTCACGCCCATTGAGCGGAAAATGCTGGCGCACCACCGAGGGTAGTTCCTCGGTGACGTAGTCGTACATGCGATAATGCTTGGACCACGGCGCCTGGATGGCATTGACGTAGAATCCCGCTCCCGACCCGAAGTCGTAGCTGTCATGCTCGCCGGGCAGCTCGGTGCCGCGCGGGCTGGTATCCGGGCAGACGATGGCCATGCCCAGCTCGGCGGCCACGCGCTGCGCCCCTGCCTTCTGCATGAAGTTTTCATCATTGCAGGTCAGACCCGACAGCCACCACAACAGCGGCACCTTGTCGGTTTCCGCCTGGGGCGGAAGATAAATGGAGAAGATCATCTCGCAATCGAGCGCCCGCGAGTGATGCTTGTAACGCTTCAGCCAACCGCCGAACGACTTGGTGGCGGAAACCAGCTCCAGCGATTCGGACATGGTCATGGTGCTCTCCCTGAGAAACCGACGGCATCGAGCCGCCGGCGGATGGAACGACGTCGGAACGCGCCCGGGCGCGATGAATCACCAAAGGCGCGTGTCAAGCGCCTGTCGCGCGGCTTCGGGCGCGTGTCGCGCGGCTTCGGGCGCGTGTCAATAGTGCAGCACGGTGCGGATGCTCTTGCCGGCGTGCAGCAGCTCGAACGCCTCGTTGATCTCCTCGAACGCCATATCTTGGGTGACGAATTCATCGATCTTGAGTTTGCCGTTCATGTAGTCGTCGACATAGCCCGGCAGCTCGCTGCGGCCCTTGACGCCACCGAAGGCGGATCCCTTCCAGACGCGCCCGGTGACCAGCTGGAACGGCCGCGTGGAGATTTCCTCGCCGGCGCCGGCCACACCGATGATGATCGACTCGCCCCAGCCCTTGTGACAGCACTCCAGCGCCGAACGCATGACATTGACGTTGCCGATGCACTCGAAAGAGTAATCGACACCGCCGTCGGTCAAGTCGACGATGACCTGCTGGATGGGGTCCGAATAATCCTTCGGATTGACGAAGTCAGTGGCACCGAACTGACGCGCCAGGTCGAACTTGTCGGGATTGACGTCGATGGCGATGATCCGGCTCGCCTTGGCCATCTGCGCGCCCTGGATGACGGCCAGGCCGATGGCACCGAGACCGAACACGGCGACGGTGGCCCCCGGCTCGACCTTGGCGGTGTTCATGACCGCGCCGATGCCCGTGGTCACCCCACAGCCCAGCAGGCAGATCTTGTCCAGCGGCGCTTCAGGCGAGACCTTGGCCAGCGAGACTTCCGGCAGCACGGTGTACTCGCTGAACGTCGAGCAGCCCATGTAGTGATGCAGCGATTGTCCATCCTTGGAGAAGCGCGAGGTCCCGTCGGGCATCACGCCCTTGCCCTGCGTGGCGCGCACCGAGCTGCACAGGTTGGTCTTGCCGGAGAGACAGAACTTGCACTGGCCGCATTCGGCGGTGTACAGCGGAATGACGTGATCGCCGGGCTTGAGGCTGGTGACGCCCTCGCCGACTTCCTGGACGACGCCGGCCCCTTCATGGCCCAGCACCGCCGGGAAGTTGCCCTCGGGATCGGCGCCGGACAACGTGTAAGCGTCGGTATGGCAGACGCTGGTCGCCTTGATCTGAACCATGACTTCGCCGGCCTTGGGCCCTTCGACGTCGATCTCGGCGAGTTCCAGCGGCTTGCCGGCTTCCCAAGCAATGGCGGCGCGTGATTTCATCAGGCATTCTCCTTCGTCGATCGTGGCGGCGCCCACTGCGCCAGCAAAGGCAGTCTAGGCGCGCGTGGTTAACCCCACCAGTCTAGGCAGTCGGCACGCTTGGATAAATGCTTACGACGTCACAACATTATTGCCATGGAGCAACAATGCAGCGCTGGGATCGCATCGAAGCTTTCATCGAAGTCGCCCGCTTGGGTACGTTTTCCGGCGCCGCCCGCCATCTGCAGGTGTCCACGTCCCATGTGAGCCGCCTGATCGGGCAACTCGAGAGCCAACTCGGCACGACGCTCTTGTATCGCACCACGCGCCAGACGCGCCTCACCGATGCCGGCGCACTCTACTACCGACATTGTCGGCATCTATTCGACGGTTTTCGCGAGGCCGAAGAGGCCATCGTCGACTTCCAGTCGCGCCCCAAGGGCACGCTGCGGCTGACCTGCGCCACCACGTTCGGCGAGCGCTACATCGCCCCGCTGGTCAATGACTTCCAGTGCTTGCATCCACAGCTCGAAATCGACATGAACTTCACCAACCGCCAAGTCGAGCTGATCGAGGAGGGGTTCGATGTCGCCATCCGCATGGGCGTGCTACGTAATTCCAGCCTGATCGCCCGGCGGCTGTGCGAACGCCGTGAGTATGTGGTGGGGTCGCCGGCCTACTTCGAACGCGCCGCACCACCGCACTCGCTGGCTGAGCTGCCCCATCACAATTGCCTGCGCGGATCACGCGACAGCTGGCTGTTCGAGGTCAGTGGCCGGCGCCGGGAAGTGCGTATCGAAGGCCGCTGGCGCGCCAATTCTGGGCCGGCATTGCTCGACGCGGTATTGAAGGGCTTAGGACTGGCGCAACTGCCTGACTACTATATCGCGCCCTATCTGGCCACGGGCGAGCTGGTGCCGGTGCTGACGGCTTATCAGTTCACCGACACCGCCGTATGGGCCATTTACCCGCGCCACCGTCACTTGTCACCCAAGGTGCGCCAGTTCGTCGACTTTCTGGTCGCGCGTCTACCGGTCGCGTTACAGGGCTGATCCTTACTCTCCCGCCATTGGCCCCAATCCGTCGCGCAAATAGCGGCCTGCGAACTCGGCCTCACGGGCCAGCGCATCAGGATCGAGCAGCTCGACCCACTGACGCTCGCGGAGCAACAGGCCATCCTCGCGAAATCCACTCAGCGTCCGGCTGATATGCACCGACGTGAGGCCCAGCGCGTCGCCCAGTTGTTGCTGTGACAATGGCAGACGGAAACGCCGCGTAGCATGCGGCATAGTGCGCTGCAAGCGCATATACATCTCATAGATGAGATGTGCCACTTTCTGACGTGCGCTGCGCCGCGCCAGATTGACCAGGCGCTCGGTCAGCAAGGCTTGCTGCTGGGAGGAGACCGCGAAGAAAATCATCGACAGCGTGAAGGACTCGCGAAACACCTCGAGCAAGCGGCGATGAGGAAAATCGCAGACGATGCCGTCGTCGATCATCATCACACCCGCCAGACGCTCTTGAAAGGCGAATTCGCGCAGGCCGATGACATCCCCCGGCAGGTAGATTTCGAGGATCTGGCGCGAGCCGTCTTCCATGTCACGAAAGGAATACGCCCACCCCTTGGAAAGCGTGCAGAAGCGCCCCGCTGGATCGTCGGTTTGCCACAACGCCTCCCCCCGCTCTACCTCGCGCGGCTCGCGTTCGAGCGAGTCCAGCAGGGCTTCGTCACTCTCGGTAAGGTTCGCGTAATGCCTGAAATGGCGGATGATACAGCTATCGTTCTCGCTCATGATCTTTCGTATTCCGTCGGGAGTCCTGGAGACAGTGCGCTGAGCCTATCCCGGCAACGCCAAGCGCACTATTCACGACGAAATAAAACCATAGAAGGCCACACGGTGCGATCCCGAATCAAAAAAAGGACACCATCAAGGTGTCCCAAAGGGTTGATCGAGTGATTCGACGTCAGCATTCGATGGCATTCACCGCCAGGCCACCACGCGAAGTTTCCTTGTATTTGTCCTGCATGTCGGCGCCGGTATCGCGCATGGTGCGAATGACCCGGTCGAGGGATACGAAATGCTCGCCGTCGCCGCCCAACGCCATCTGCGCAGCGTTGATGGCCTTCACCGAGGCGATGGCGTTGCGCTCGATGCAGGGCACCTGCACCAGGCCGCCGATGGGGTCGCAGGTCAATCCCAGGTTGTGCTCGAGACCGATCTCGGCGGCATTCTCGACCTGCGCGGGCGTACCGCCCATTACGTCGGCAAGCCCGGCGGCGGCCATGGCGCAGGCCGAGCCGACCTCCCCTTGGCAACCGACCTCGGCGCCAGAAATCGAGGCATTCTTCTTGCACAGGATACCGATGGCACCGGCCGCCAGCAGAAAATCCACGACATCGCGTTCACTGGCATCCGGTTGAAACTGCATATAGTAGTGCAGTACCGCCGGCACAATGCCCGCCGCACCGTTGGTCGGCGCGGTCACCATGCGCCCGCCGGCGGCGTTTTCCTCGTTGACGGCCAGGGCGAAGACATTGACCCAATCCATGGCCGAAAAGGTCGAGGCGATGACGCTGGTATTGTCGCTGGCTGCCTGCAAGCGCCGATGCAAGATACTTGCACGACGCTTGACGTTGAGCCCACCAGGCAGGACGCCATCATGACGCAGGCCGTTGTCGACGCAGTCTTTCATCGCCACCCAGATATGCCACAGCGCATCGCGGACGCTGTCCTCGTCGCGCCAAGCCTTCTCGTTCTCGAGCATCAACTCGGAGATGCGCAGCCCATGGGTGCGGCACAGCGCCAGCAATTCATCCGCCGTCGCAAAGTCGTAGGGCAAGGTTGTGGTGTCGGTATCCAGCGCACCGTTGGCGGCCTGGGCCTCGTCGATGACGAAACCGCCGCCCACGGAGTAATAGGTATTGCGGTAAAGTTCTTCATCATGAGCATGCGCGATGAGGCGCAACGCATTGGGATGGTAGGCGAGCGGCGCGTCATACCACTGCATGTCGCGCTTCCAGGGAAACGAGATAGGGTGTTGACCCGCCAGCAGCAAGGTCTGCGATTCACGTAGCTCCTCCATGCAGGCGGGCATGATCTCGGGATCGATGGTCTCGGGACGCTCGCCCATGAGTCCCATGATCACGGCCTGGTCCGTGCCATGCCCTTCGCCAGTGGCACACAGCGAACCATGCAGATGCACTTCGATGCGCGTGACACGCGTCAGCCAGTCATGCACGCGCAACACATCGATGAAGTCGCAGGCCGCACGCATGGGACCGACCGTATGCGAACTGGAGGGGCCAATTCCCACCTTGAATAGATCGAACACACTAATTGCCATGCGTGACACCTCGAGCCGTCTTCATGAATCAAATTTTCTAAACGAGCTTGTCAGCCACTCGATTTGATTCTAGCTTGGTGCCAGCCTGAACGCCGGGCAACGGAGAATAATTCGACAAAGCTTTAGAATCACTAAACCATGAGCCGCACCCTGCACGCCCAAACCCATGCCTGGCTGAAAGTCTTCACCATCAGTGCCCGACACCTTTCCTTTACGCGGGCCGCGGAAGAGCTGCATGTGACGACCGGTGCGGTCAGCCAGCAGATCAAACAGCTCGAGGAACGCCTGGGCTTCAAGCTCTTCCGGCGCCTGCCACGACGCCTGGAGCTCACTGACGAAGGCCAACGCCTGGCTGCCGTGGTCGATCAAGCCTACGATGCGGTCGGCATGGAGGTACGTCGTCTGCGCACGGGGGTCATGAGCGGTGTCCTGCGCCTGCGTTGCGTGCCTTCCTTTCTCGCCAAATGGTTGATGCCAAGACTGACGCGCTTGCAGGCACGCTTTCCCGACATCGAGTTGCATGTCGCCTCCGAGGACAGCAACCTGTCACTGCGCGAGGGCGAGTTCGAGCTGGCCATCGACCTGAATGACGGGCGCTATGCGGGTTTCCAGATCACGCCGCTGATGGATGAGGAAATCTTTGCGGTATGCTCGCCACAACTGTTGCGACGCCGTCCGCCGCTGGTGCGTCCCGAGGACCTGGGCTATTACCCGCTATTGCATGACGTTACCGCATGGCGCGGCAGTCATGATTACGCCGAGTGGGAACATTATCTGAACGCCCTGGACGCCGGTTCCGTCAATGTGCGGCGAGGTTATACCTTCAACCGCAACCACCTGACGGTAGAGGCGGCCATCGCCGGCATGGGCGTGGCGATCGCGCGGCGCACGCTGATTACCGATGAGCTGGACACCGGGGCATTGATAGCACCGTTCGCTGGCGCCGTGGCCACCGGCAAGACCTATGGCCTGGTCTATCATCCCGGCGCACTGGACGATCGCCGAGTGCGTGCCGTGCATGACTGGATCGTCGAGGAAGCGGCACGCGGCCATGGCCATTGAATGCCAGGTCGATTCCGCCGAGAATGCATTTTTTTGCGAAACACCGCACAAAACGTTTAAGGTCTCGATGGCAAAAACGACTCAACTCTGCAAACTTATTGAGTACAATAGCTTTTAAGCACAATACGCTAATTGCCAACACGGCATTCTCGCGTCAATGACGCATCTACGCTTACCTGAGACGGAGAATTCTCATGGACAAACGTTCGCAGGACGATACGCAAGAGCCGAATGCGGGCTCCGAGGGCGTACCGGCTCCGGATGGGCCGGCCAACCTGATCGATACCGACTACGTCATAGGTCAAGACAACATCACCTCGACGAAGTTCGGCATCGATTTCGACCTTCACGGCAAGGTCTTCACGATCTCGTCGTTGATGATCTTATTCTTCGTCATCGTGACACTGGCGTTCCAGAACCAGGTGGAGCCGATCTTCAATGCCATGTTCTCGTTCTTGACGGGCAACATGGATTGGTTCTTTCTCCTGGCTGCCAATATTTTCGTGATACTTGCCATCGTGTTGATCTTCACGCCTTTGAGCAAGGTGCGTATCGGCGGCGCTCACGCCACGCCGGACTTCAGCTATGCCGGCTGGTTCGCCATGCTGTTCGCGGCGGGGATGGGCATCGGCTTGATGTTCTACGGCGTCTCCGAGCCGATGACGCATTTCAGCACCTCGATGCAGGGTGCATCGAGCGCGCCCTTGGGCGGCGCCCCTGGCAATGAGCAAGCCGCCATACAACTCGCCATGTCCGCGACGATTTTCCACTGGGGGCTTCACCCTTGGGGCGTTTACGCCATTGTCGCACTGTCGCTGGCCCTGTTTGCCTACAACAAGGGCCTCCCGCTGACCATGCGCTCGATCTTCTACCCGATTCTGGGGGAGCGCATCTGGGGATGGCCGGGTCATGTCATCGACATTCTGGCGGTCTTCGCCACGCTCTTCGGCCTGGCCACCTCTCTCGGGCTGGGTGCGTCCCAGGCTTCGGCGGGGCTGCACTATCTGTTCGATACGCCCAACACCAATACCACCATGGTGCTGTTGATCTTTGGTATCACGCTGGTGGCACTGGGCTCGGTGCTTGCCGGGGTCGACAAGGGTGTACAGCGCCTTTCTCAGCTCAACATGGCGTTGGCCTTCCTGCTGCTGCTGTTCGTGATTTTCGTCGGCCCGACACTGCTGATCGCCACCGGCTTTTTCGAGAACCTGTGGGGTTATGCCAAGAACCTCCCCGCCCTTTCCAATCCCTTTGGACGTGAGGACACCGGCTTCACGCAAGGCTGGACGGCCTACTACTGGGCCTGGTGGATCTCCTGGTCACCGTTCGTGGGCATGTTCATCGCGCGTGTCAGCCGTGGTCGCACCGTCCGCGAATTCCTGATCGCCGTGCTGGTGGTACCGACCCTGGTCTCGGTCCTGTGGATGACGGCCTTCGGCAGTACCGCCATCGACCAGTACATCAACCAAGGCTTCGAAGGCGTCAAGAATGCCGCGCTGGAATTGCAACTGTTTACCATGCTCGGCCAACTGCCGCTGACCGCGATCACTTCGTTCGTGGGCATCGTGCTGGTGATGGTCTTCTTCATCACCTCATCGGATTCCGGCTCGCTGGTCATCGACTCGATCACTGCCGGCGGCAAGGTCGATGCGCCCAAGCCTCAGCGTATCTTCTGGGCCTTGATCGAAGGCGCGATCGCCATCGCCCTGCTGCTGGGGGGTGGCCTCACCGCGCTGCAGACAGCGGTCATCACCACGGGCCTGCCCTTTACGCTGGTTCTGCTGGTGGCCTGCTACGCCATCGTCAAAGGCTTGATGAGCGAACCACGCGGCACCTGACGCGAGCATTCCACTCGCACCATGCAGAAGGCGGCCCCTGGGGGCCGCCTTCTTGCGTTGCGACGTCGGTCCGCGACTTCGCCCGGCTGTCATCTCGTCAAACACCGTCTCGCCAAGCGCCTGCCGCGTTCAGTTCCATACCTCGCTCAACGGCGTCTCAGGACGATAGTGATGCGCAATCTGTGCCTGCAGCAGCTCCGCGGTGGCGAGGGCGTCGATCAGGGCATGGTGTGCCTGATAAGGCGGCAGGCCATAGCGCGTGCGACTATCGGGCAGCCGGATCGAGGCCGGTGGACGTCCCAGCCAACGCCGAAAGCGCGCCCACAAGGGCTGACGGTGCAGGCGGGCTTCCAGCGACATGGTATCGATCACCGGGAAGTGAATGCCCTCACCACGGCGTGCCTTGACGGCAGCATCAAGGAAGGTACGTTCGATATGTCGGTAATGCACCACGACGATACGCCCAGCCATTACGGCCAATAGCTCATCGAGAACATCATCAAGGTCAGGGGCCTGCTCGATCTCGCTATGAGTAATATGGTGAAAGGTAATCGAGCGCTCATTGAGAGGACGCGGCGGCCTCACGATCCAGTAGCGCCGTTCGGCAAGCCGAATGCGCCGTAGATCGAATGGCACCACGCCGATACTGACGATCGCATGACGCTGCTCATCGAGGCCGGTGGTTTCCATGTCCATGGCCAGCATCGGCACGTCACCGATGGGCGTCTCCGGCCCCGGCATGGCGACATCGAAGTAACGCTCCAAGGCCGTATCGCGCGTTTGCTCGCGACGTGCCATGAAGTAGCTCGCCCAGGTCGGCGCCTGAGAGCGACGTGAAAGCAGTGGCTTCATGCGACTATCAGCGCTTGTTGGAAGGCATAGGGTAACGGAACCTCAGAAACTTCTGGGCATTACTCAGGACCTGGAAGGCGTCCTTGAGATTGTGACGCTCGTTATCCGAGACGTTTTCCGGCTCGATATTATTGTCCGGTTCACGCTCTTCCTGGATATCGATGACCTGGTGACGAATACGTACCATGGCGATGAATTCCAGGGCGTAGCGAATACGTTCCCCGGAATGCCCCGCGAGCAAGCGGGTCTTATTGATCTCCTCGAGGCGCTCGAAGGAGTTCTGCGCCCTTGAGCCGCAGGCCAGCGCATGCACACGAATCAGATCAACCAAAGGCGCCGTGCCGCGCCGCTTGAGATTGATCGTATTGTTCTGCTCGCCATCCTTTTCCATCACGAAGGTACGGAAAAAACCCAGCGGGGGCGTGCGGTTCAGCGCATTACGCGCCATCGCGGCCAAAAAGCGTGGCCGCTGGGAGGCACGCTCGGCGACCAGGTCCTGCAAGCGTTCGGCGAACACTTCTTCCCCATAGACGCTATCGAGATCGAAGAAAATAGAGCTATGCAGCAAGCGCTCAGCGCTGGGATCGTCGATCCAATCGCGAAAATATTGCTGCCATACTTTCAAGGGCTGACGCCAACGTGGGTTGGTAGCCATGATGTCGCCCTTGCAATAGCTATAACCGCAAGCCGCCAGGCCATCGCTCACGCGTTGCGCCAAGGCCAGGAAATAGGCGTCGTGCTGCTGGGGATCGAAGCGATCATCCAGCACCAAGGCGTTGTCCTGATCGGTGACGATGGATTGTTCGTTACGCGCCATCGATCCCAGCGCCATGAAGCAATACGGTACCGGCGGTGGTCCGAGTTCTTCTTCGGCCAATTCCAGCAGGCGTCGCGTGAAAGCACGCCCGATGCTCGACAGCGAGCTGCCGACCATTTGCGAGTTGTCATCTTCGGTGACCATGCGCACGAAGGCCGCACGCACGTCGCTTTTCATCGCGGCGAGGCTTTCGACATTCGGCTGGCGAAAGATATTGTCCACCAGATACAGGCTGCTATTGGTCTCATAGCGCACGATATCGGACAAATGCAACACGCCGATCGGTCGACGGCGATGAAGCACCGGCAAATGGTGGATGTTGTTGCGCAGCATGCGCAGCATCGCCTCATAGACCGACTCGTCGGACTGAATGGTGATCGGCCGCTCGTTGATCAACTGCCCTACCTGGGTGCTCGCTGGCAGTCCTTCGGCAAGCACTCGGTTACGCAGGTCGTGGTCGGTGAGTATCCCCACCATGCGGCGTCGTTGCCCTTCTCCGTACGAAAAGGCGTGCGCGTCGTCGGACGCCTGCGGCGCCGCCAGCACCAACACCGAAGAGGCATTATGCCCTCCCATGCGCTGGGCCGCCTCTTGTACTGTCGCCTCACTTTCCACCATCACCGGGGCTCGCGAGGCAAGCTTACGCACCTTGGTGACCAGCATCTCGTGCCCCTTGCGCTGCTGGTCGACGGTTGCTTCCAGGCGCGGCCGCTCGACCTCGACGAAATCGGCGAAGCTGTCGTCCGCTTCGCACAAGTGCTGGAACACCGCATGGGGAATGAAATAGATCAGCGTGTCTTCGATCGCGCGCGCCGGGAAGCGCACCCGTTGATCGCGAAGCAGGTCGAACTGGCCGAATATATCGCCTTCGCTGAGACGGTTGTAGAGATCGCCGTTACGTCGATACAGATCGATCGCCCCACTGCGAATGTAGTGAAGATACTCAACGGCATCGCCATGGCGATAAATATCGGTCTCGGCCTGAAAGTAGCCCACCTCGACCTGACCGGCCAGCTCATCGAGCAAGTCGTCGGATAGTTGCTCGAAAGGCGGGTACTGCGCCATGTGCTGACGAACTTCCAGCAATTCTGCTTGCATGCAATGCTCTCGGACAGTGGCAGGGCAATCTAGCTAGTCTGAGTTTCTCGCCAGACTCTGTAAAGGTCTACCTACAAGATAGGAAACGGCGTTTCTTATAATTAGTTTTCTTGCTAAAATTAAGCATTGCTTAACACTCGCCATGTCGCCACTTGGATGCACGCCAGAGACGCCGTATGCCTCATTTGCCACCCCCCGCCGAAGCCACCATCAGCTTCAAGGCCCTTTGCGTTCGCGCATTTTGCTATACCCTGTGCGTCGCTGGCGCCATGCAACTCGTCATGCTCGATGCCCAGTCGGGCGTCGACCGCTTCACCGAGTCTTCTTTGACCGAGCTCATGCAGTCGACCCTGCTCTTGATCAGCGCCCTGATGATGGGCTACCTCCATCGCAGACCGTCGGCCATCCCTCATGTCAGCCTGTTGATGGGCGCGTTTCTGTTCGCCTCCTATGTGCGTGAAAACGACTACTGGCTGGACCGCTATGTCTTCGACGGCGCCTGGCAGGTGATCGTGATCCTGGTCGTGCTACCGGCGCTGTTCGTGGTCATCCGTCAACGCCACGCCTTCGTCGCCGAATTCAAGTCGATTTCCAACAGCCTGGGACTCGGCATGTTCACCGCCGGCTTTCTCACCACCTACGTTTTCTCGCGGCTTTACGGTCGTTCGGCATTCTGGGAAGCCATGTTGGGCGACCATTACCAGCGCGTCATCAAGGACGCCGCCGAGGAAGTCACCGAACTGGCCGGCTACATGCTGCTCTTTTTCGCCTGCATCGAGCTGGTGCTCCTGCTGCAACGTCGCGCCCGCGCCGCCTGACGAAGCATGCACGACCGGCCACAAAAAACCCGCGAGGATGACCTCGCGGGTTTTTTCATACCCGGCTTGCGCCCTTGCCCGACTTACTCGTCGAGGAAAGTCCGCAGCGGTTCGGAACGCGACGGATGGCGAAGCTTGCGTAGCGCCTTGGCCTCGATCTGACGAATGCGCTCACGCGTTACATCGAACTGCTTACCGACCTCTTCCAGCGTGTGATCGGTATTCATGTCGATCCCGAAGCGCATGCGCAGCACCTTGGCTTCACGCGCCGTCAAGCCGCCCAGCACGTTGCGGGTCGCCTCGATCAGGCCTTCACCGGTGGCCAAGTCGATCGGCAGCAGCATAGTGCCATCCTCGATGAAATCACCGAGATGCGAGTCGTCGTCGTCACCGATCGGCGTTTCCATGGAGATCGGTTCCTTGGCGATCTTGAGCACCTTGCGAACCTTGTCTTCCGGCATTTCGAGGCGCTCGCCCAGCTCTTCCGGCGTCGGCTCACGGCCCATTTCCTGCAGCATCTGGCGCGAGACGCGATTGAGCTTGTTGATGGTCTCGATCATGTGCACCGGAATACGAATGGTGCGTGCCTGGTCGGCAATGGAGCGCGTGATCGCCTGGCGAATCCACCAGGTGGCATAGGTCGAGAACTTGTAGCCACGGCGGTATTCGAACTTGTCCACCGCCTTCATCAAACCGATGTTGCCCTCCTGAATGAGATCCAGGAACTGCAGGCCACGATTGGTGTATTTCTTGGCGATCGAGATCACCAGGCGCAGGTTGGCCTCGACCATTTCTTTCTTGGCACGACGCGCCTTGGCCTCGCCAATCGACAACCGCCGATTGACTTCTTTGATGTTCGTGACCGGCAAGCGCACCATTTCTTCCTCGAAGCCGATCTTGCGCTGGGCACGCAGGATATCGGCACGGAACGGCTCGACCCGCTCGGCGTACTTGGCATGCTTGGCTTTGAAACGGTCCAGCCATTCAAGGTCGGACTCGGCGCCGGGAAAAGAGCCGATGAACGTCTTGCGCGGCACTTTGGCCTGCTTCACGAAGACCTGCATGATGGCCTTTTCCTGACCACGAATCTGCTCGATGCTGATGCGCACCTGCCCCACCAAGCGCTCGAAGTGCTTGGGCACCAGCTTGATCGGCGAGAACAGTTCGGCAAGACGCGCCTGCTCTTGATTCGCCTCCGAGGACCCCAGGCCATGCTTGTCGATCGCGGCCTTGGCACGCTCGTTCTGTTCGCGAATCTGCTCGAAACGCGCCCGCGCTTCTTCGGGATCAGGGCCGCCGCCGGTTTCTTCTTCCTCGGCGTCGTCTTCCTCTTCGGACGCCTCGCCGTCCAGGGCATTACGCTCGGGCTCGGGCTCCGCAACGTCCGCCTCGGCCACACCGGGAATTCCCTCGTCGGGGTCGATGAAGCCCGAGAACAAATCGGACAGCCGCCCCGGCGCTTCCTCGTCCTGAGTGGCATCATAGGCCTCCAGCACGGAATCCACGGCGCCCGGCAGATACGCCAGCGAGGACATCACCTCGCGGGTGCCTTCTTCGATGCGCTTGGCGATTTCGATCTCGCCTTCGCGCGTCAACAACCCCACCGTTCCCATCTCGCGCATGTACATGCGCACGGGGTCGGTGGTACGCCCGACGTCGCTCTCGACCGCGGCCAAGGCGGCAACGGCTTCTTCCGCCGCCGACTCGTCGGCGGACTGATCGGACATCATCAGGGTATCTTCGTCAGGTGCCTCCTCGACGACGCTGATACCCATGTCGTTGATCATCGCGATGATGTCTTCCACCTGATCGGGATCGGCGATATCCTCGGGAAGATGGTCGTTGACCTCCGCGTAGGTCAGGAAGCCTTGCTCCTTACCCTGGGCGATCAACTCCTTCAGACGTGACTGCTGCGTATTTCCAGCCATAGAAACCCTATCTCGACAATGGAGCACCTGGAAGCGAACGGATCGAAACGCTGCTAAGCCTGCCAGTATAGCCGCTAAGGGCATTTTACTGCCAGTATCGTATTTGTCTTGTCATCCAGGTGTGCTAGTGTGTTCGGCTATCCTTTAGATATTGCCTAGTAAATGGCGACGTTTTGCGCCAATTCAACCCGTCGCGGCAGGCATCTTCTCCACGACCGTCATGCTGGAGGAGCACCGCCCTTCAACTCCGTCAGTAACGTCATCAGCCGTGCCCGCTCTTCACGGGAGAGACGCTCCCCCTGCCGCTCGCGCGCCAGCAAAGCATCGATGGCCTCCTGCGGCGAGCGCTGCGAATGGCGCTGACGCAAGCCGTCGACCAGGCCTTCCACCTCGGCGCCGCGTGCGTCGCGAGGCATCAACAATTCCCGACGCGCCAGCCAGGCGAGCCGCTCGCCTTCGGGCGTACCGTGAAAGTGCGCCAGCAAGACCTGTGCGTTGCGATAGCCTCCCGCGCGAATCAAGCGCACCACTTCGTGACACAGCGCGCCATCGCCCTCGTCATCAGGGCACCAATCGAGCGACTCGGGCAGGCGATTCACCAAGCCAGGCTCGTGCACCAACAAATGCAGCAAGCGACCCACGAGGCCCAACGCCCCATACCCACCACCCGATGAAACACCTCGGGAGGGCGCCTTTTCCCACGACGGGGGTCCCGTGTCGGGAGACGCAAGCGCCTGACCTTCTGATACCTTATCGGCACGCGCCAGCAATGTCTGAAAGTGCGCCTGCTCGACGCCGGTGCGCTGCGAGAGTTCGCGCAGCAACAGCGATTTCAAAACGCCCTCAGGCAGGCGCTCCAAGGCGCGCAAGACCGTCGTGACGAAACGCTCACGCTCTTCGATGTGCTTGAGATCGCGCCCTTCGGCCGCCTGATCGAAAAGAAATTCCGAAAGCGGGGCGGCGCATAACACACGGTTCTCGAAGGCCTCGGCGCCTTCGCGCCGGATCAGGGTGTCCGGATCTTCGCCTTCGGGAAGAAACAGGAAACGCACCTGGCGCCCATCGATCATCGACGGCAGCACCGTTTCCAGCGCGCGACGCGCGGCCTGCCGTCCTGCCTGATCGCCGTCGAAACAAAACACGACCTCGCCCACCAGGCGAAACAGACGCTGCAAATGGTCTTCGCTAAGCGAGGTTCCCAGGGTCGCACAGGCGTTGCGCACCCCGAATTGCGCCAACGCCACGACATCCATGTACCCCTCGACCACCAGCATGCGCTCCAGCCGCGCATTGGCTTGACGCGCCTCGTAGAGGCCGTACAGCTCGCGCCCCTTGTGGAACACTGGCGTCTCGGGCGAATTCAGGTACTTGGGCTTGGCATCTCCAAGCACGCGCCCGCCGAACGCAATCGTGCGCCCTTTCCAATCACGGATTGGAAACATCACCCGATTGCGAAAGCGGTCGTAGCTGCGCCCAGAGTCCTCACGGTGCACCAGCAGCCCGTATTCGATCTGTACTGCATCGCTGATCCCTCGTTCCGCCAAGTGTCGCTTGAGCGCTTCCCACTTGTCCGGAGCGAAGCCGATACCGAACTCGCGCACGACGTCCGGCGACAATCCGCGACGCTCGAGATACGCGCGTGCCTCGCTGCCTTCCGCCACCGCCAGACGCTCACGGAAGAAACTCGCCGACAGCTCGAGCAGATTGACCGCTTCCTCCCGACGCTGCTCACGCTCCTGGGCACGTGGATCGTCGCCACCTTCACGGGGCACGTCCAACCCCAAGCGCGATGCCAACTGCTCGACCGCCTCGGGAAATCGCAGATGATCGAACGCCATCAAGAAGCGCAGCGCATTGCCGTGCATGCCGCAGCCGAAACAGTGATAGAACTGCTTCTCGGCACTGACGGTGAAAGACGGCGACTTTTCCTGATGAAAAGGACATAGGCCGGCGTAGTTGCGACCAGCCTTCTTGAGCTTAACGCGCTCGCCGACGATCTCGACCACGTCGGTACGCGCCAGCAAATCATCGATGAAGCGTTGGGGTATCTGTCCAGCCATGGCGGGGAGGCGCTCGACGAAACGTTGTCTGTATCGCGGAAATCACGGAGCCTGGCATCGCGGAAACAGCAGGGCGGGAAAAACAAGCGGCCACCCGATGGCAGCCGCTTGGCGTCCCTCTAAAAGGCGGCCGTGGCCACCTCTAGTACGGATCAATACAACCGTTCGAAACGCTTGCGCTCACGCTGCAGTTTCTTGGCATGACGCTTGACCGCCGCAGCAGCCTTGCGCTTGCGCACTGCAGTGGGTTTTTCATAAGTTTCACGACGACGGACTTCGGAAAGAACGCCGCCTTTTTCGCAAGAACGTTTGAAACGCCGCAGGGCGACGTCGAACGGCTCGTTGTCACGTACTTTTACAGAAGGCATTAACCAATCACCTACCTTGGAGAAAGATGAGTTTGGATTGAACGCACACCTTGGTCAGCACGTGTTCAGCAAATGCCGAACGGCATGACGGGTGCACGACCCAGTCTTGCAGAACACAGTATTCTAGTCGTCGTGCGCGCGCTTTGCAAAGCCTTTACCTTCAGCCCCTGCCATGCCCGCCGCGAAAGGCGTAGAATGATGCGCTTCACGGGATAGCGGGAAACCAAGACACATGCGGGTACTGGGCATCGAGACCTCTTGCGACGAAACCGGCGTCGCCATCTACGATACCGAGCGTGGCCTGATCGCCGATGCGCTGCATAGCCAGATGGCGATGCACGCCGAATTCGGCGGCGTGGTGCCGGAACTCGCCTCACGCGATCATACGCGCAAGCTGCTGCCACTGATTCGCCAGGTCCTCGACGAGGCCGCGCTGGACGGCAACCAGCTCGACGCCATCGCCTACACGGCCGGGCCCGGGCTGATCGGCGCCCTGATGGTCGGCGCTTCGACCGCGCACGGCTTGGCCCGCGCCTGGAACATCCCGGTGCTCGGCGTGCATCACATGGAAGGCCACCTGCTGGCACCGATGCTCGAGGAGGCCTCCCCTGACTTCCCATTCGTGGCCTTGCTGGTCTCGGGCGGGCACACGCAGCTCGTGGAAGTGCATGGCCTGGGACGCTATCGCCTGCTGGGCGAGTCGGTCGACGACGCCGCGGGCGAGGCCTTCGACAAGGCCGCCAAGATGCTCGAATTGGGCTATCCGGGTGGCCCGCAAGTGGCCAAGCTGGCCGCACACGGCGATCCCAAGCGGTTTCGCTTCCCGCGCCCGATGACCGACCGACCGGGACTCGACTTCAGCTTCTCGGGGCTCAAGACGCACACGCTGACCACCACCAGAAAGCTCCAGGAAGCCGGCTCGCTCAGCAACCAGGACCGCGCCGACATCGCCCGCGCCTTCGAGGACGCCGTCGTCGATACGCTGGTCATCAAGTGCCGCCGCGCCCTCGACGCCACGGGGCTCAAGCGTCTCGTGGTGGCCGGCGGGGTCAGCGCCAACCAACGCCTGCGCGAACGTCTCGACCATGAAACCGCCAAGCGCCAGGCGCAGGCCTTCTATCCGCGTGGACGTTTCTGCACCGACAACGGCGCGATGATCGCGTACGTCGGCGCCCAACGCCTGCTCGCCGGTGAACGCGACGACATGACGATGCAGGCCACGCCACGCTGGCCGCTGGCGTCGCTCAATCCGCCGGCGGCTTGACCCCTTTCTCACGTTTCAAGCCGGGTTCACTGCCCTGCCCCAGACGGCGAATGTTCCAGGCATGGCGAATCAGCACCAGGGCCGAAAAGGCGCTGACCACCAGCGTCGCCTCGCGCGCCAGCCAATAGCTGGCCAAGGGAGCGAGCAAGGCCGCGGCCAATGATGCCACCGCCGCAGTGCGCGAACGCCAGGCCAGCACCCCCCAGCACAGGGCGCAGACCCAGGCCACGGGTGTCGCGATCATCAGCAGCACACCGAAGGCACTCGCCACGGCCTTGCCGCCACGCCCGCGATGCCATGCGGGATAGCTGTGCCCCACCAGCACCGACAGGCCTATGGCACCCTGTATCCATAGTGGCAATGCCTCGCGCTGTGCCACCCACAACACCGGCATGGATTTGACCGCATCGACCGTCAATGTCAGGGCCGCCGGTAACGCCCCATGCACACGCAGAACATTCGAAAAACCAGGGTTGCACGATCCCACGTAACGCGGATCACGCCGCCCCAGTGCACGACACACCCAGACGGCCCCGAGCAGCGAACCACTCAAATAACCGACGATCATCAAGGCAGCGACGGGCAGGGCTGGCGACATGGTTGGGACTCCCTTGTAGCGTGGGCACACCAGTGCATGGGCCCGCCCATGATTCTGCCACTTCCATGACGTACAATCTAAGGTTTGCAATGTGGTGAAACGCTGACCAGGCTTCGCCGCATGAACACCTGACCTAATGAGGATACGCCGTGGATCACGTGCTGATCGAGGCACTGGAAGTGGACACCGTCATCGGTGTTTACGACTGGGAGCGCACCCTTCGCCAGCGGCTGCGGCTGGATCTCGAACTGGCCACCGACATTCGCCCCGCCGCACAGCGAGACGATATCCACCTGACGCTCGATTACGCCGCCATCAGCGAGCGTATCGGCGCATTCGCCGAGGCCCATCAGTTCGCGCTTGTCGAAACCTTTGCCGAGCGCTTGGCCGAGACCCTGCGTCAGGAATTCGCCATCGCCTGGCTCTGCCTGACCGTCCGCAAACCCGGCGCGGTCGCCAATGCCGCCAGCGTGGGCGTACGCATTACGCGGGGGCAGGCATGACACACGTCACCGTCAGCATCGGCAGCAATATCGACCGTGAACGACACGTCCTTGCCTGTCTCGACGCACTCGCCGACACGTTCGAGGATGTGCGTGTGTCGCGAATTTTCGAAAGCGAGCCGGTCGGCTTCGAGGATGGGCGCAATTTTTACAACCTCGTCGCCGCGTTCCACTCGTCTCTTTCGGTCGGCGAGCTGCAAGCTTGGTGCAAGCAGGTCGAGGCCGACAACGGGCGTCTGCCAGACAGTCCCAAGTTCAGCCCCCGCACCCTGGATATCGATCTGCTCACGGTGGGCGATCGATGCGGCCATATCGAAGGCGTCGATCTCCCGCGTGACGAGATCCTCAAGCATGCCTTCGTGCTGCTGCCACTCGCCGAGTTGCTACCGCAAACGCCGCATCCCGAGACGGGACATCCTTATGCCGAGCTGTGGGCGCGATTCACCAGCGCCGACCAACCCCTGTGGCCCGTGACCTTCACCTGGCGTGGCCGCACGATTTCGCACCCGGATTGACGCCTCGATACCGGGCCGCGTGATGCCTGCCAAAGCAGCCAGCGTCGCATTGCGGTCAGTGACGTCGCTGCTGCACTGCCAGCCTGGCCGGATCGCCTGACGCGAGACATGACGGCGACACACCAGCGCTTGAAACTCGCTCCCGCCGACACAATGAAAAGCCACCCGCCTCGAAAGGCGGATGGCTTTGGCATGCCCGCTCAGACGGCGCCTTGTCGACGCCGTCAATCGGCATTTTACCAGTCTGCGCTATGGCCGATCTGCTGTTGCTCCTGCGTATCGCTGGGCAGGTTGGTGTGCTTGGTGTTGTGTACTGAAATGTAGTGCCGAGCCTTGGCAACGGCCACACTGTCGGCGCCCGAGGTATCTAGCTCCTTGAAGCTCACGTCTAACTGTTCGACGTTCTGGCCGGTCTGCAGTGATTCATGATTGACCTGCATGGCTTCCGAGGAGGCGACGCTAGCTTGAGCAGCCACCGGCAGAGCGGTGAGTGCGACGGCGGCAATCAGGGTACGTACTTGCATGATGGATCTCCTTGCGTGTTCATGTTCGCTTGCGAACGTTGAGTAAAATATATAGCAAGCTAACAATGAACGCAATAACAGATTTGGCAATCGCGCCTATAGCCGAAACCTATATGCCCCAAAAAATCATAATGCAGTCGTTTTTACTGCTTATGGCGCTTAATGGAGCATTGAAACCACCGCTCCCTCTGCTCCCTTTGAGCACAAGCAAGAGATTTTCTTATACTTGAGTTCCTAGTTCTTTTCGTCACCGAAACCTCACGATACCCGCTGCAAGAGCACCACATCATCACGCGGGAAGGTCACCGTGAGCCCGTACCGCTCGGCGAGATAGTGAAAGCTGCGCTCAGCAAAGAAGCTCACATGGGTCGGGTCGCGCATGTACCGCCAACGGCTGAGGTCGGTGACGGCATCGCTGCGTTGGGTCATGATGCCCAGCCAGCCGCCAGGACGTAGACGTTCGACCAGCTCGTGAAGCACCCGTCCCGGTGCATGCAAGTGCTCGACCACCTCGGTGGCGGTGATGACGTCGTACGCCCGCGTCAAGCGTTCGGGGTACGGCGCATAGAAAGGATCGAATACCGTCATGCAATGCCCGGCTTCCTCGAGCATGACCGACAATGTCGGTCCCGGTCCGCAACCGAAGTCGAGTCCTTGCGAGGCCGGCGACAGCCGCGCCAGCAAGGGGTCGCACAGACGTGCCAAAAAGCGGCGATAACCTGGGTCGTCGGGCGAATTCTCGTGCAGATCATAGACCGCACGCTCTTCTTCGGCCGTCGGGCGCTCTCCGGGAGCGACGAAGATCAAGGCGCACACCGGGCAGCGATAATAGCTGCGTGGCGGCGCGCCCGACGAGGGCACACTGCACGACGCCGCGCATAGCGGACATGGCGGGGCCGCGGTCGGTGATATGGTGCTCTCTGTCATGGGGCCTTGCATGACGGGGATGAGTGATCTGCCTGACGCGTCGACAAGGCGACACGCGCGCATCTTTCGACTGGATAAGAACTACCTCGAGCGTGCATGATGTCCTTCCCCCCTTGGGGCCGACCGTCACTTTTTGGACAATCCGCCATGCTCAATGCCATCGACCATTTAGTGGTGAACGTCACCGACCTCGAACGTAGCATCGACTTCTATACCCGCGTATTGGGACTCGAGGCACGCTACCATGATGCGACACGCGCCGATCTCTACCTGGACGATTTCGCCTTGCGCCTATGCACCGTTCAAGCCACGGCCGACAACACGCAACCTGCCATGCCAGGCAATCAGGCCCTGGGCTTTCGCAGTGCTCTGCCGCTGGCGGAAGTCAAGACGCATCTAGAAGTACTCGGAGTACCGCTGGACCGAGAGTCAGACGCCACCGACAGGCTTCATGTACGCGACCCGGATGGCAATCCGATCGAAATTTCGCGCCCCCGGCGCCGCTGACAAGATAATAGCGTATACCCGCGCAGGCGGGCATACGCTGCGCGATCTGTATAATACAAGCCCTATCGTCCGCCGTAACCGATGATGCCATGAGCTCGATGTCCGAAGACGTTTCCGCACCTTTACGCGCACGCGCCATCGCCCTGTTGTGGCGCACTCTGGCACGCTTGAAACCCCACCGGCTGTGGCAGCTTGCCCGCCTGATCGGCCCGCTGATTCTCGCCTTCAGCCGCCGCGAACGCGACGTGACACGCGTCAATCTCAGACACGTCTATCCGGACATGGCGTCACGCCAGCAACGACGCCTGACACGAGACAGCCTGACGCACTCGTCGGCGACCATGCTCGAGCTGGGGTTTGCCTGGATGGCCGCCCCGCAACGCGTCGAAGATTCGATCCGTGCCGTGCATGGCCGCGAGCTGCTCGACGATGCCCGCGCCCAGGGGCGTGGCGTGATCGTGCTGGCGCCGCATTTCGGCAACTGGGAAGTCCTCAATTTCTGGCTGTCCAGTCATTTTCCGTTCACGGCCATGTACGAACCACCCAAGATCGACGCGCTCGACCCGGTGATTCGGCATGGCCGCGAGCGCATGGGGGCCCAGCTGGTGCCCACCAATCCACGCGGTGTCGCCTCGCTGCTCAAGGCGCTCAAGCGCTGCGAGGCGGTGGGGATCCTCCCCGATCAGGAACCGAGCTGGGGAAGCGGCGTCTTTGCCGACTTCTTCCAGCGCCCGGCCTATACCGCCACCCTGCTGCCCAAGCTGGTAGCGCGCACCGAAGCGCGGGTCGTCACCGGCGTGGCGCGACGTCTCCCCGACGGCAATGGCTTCGCGCTGCACTTCCTCGCCGCCGACGAGCGCGTCTACTCACGCGACGAGGCGCTCTCGGCCACCGGCGTCAACGCCAGCGTGGAACACGCCATCGCCCTGGATCCCGCCCAGTATCAGTGGGAATACAAGCGCTTCCGCAAGACGCCGCAACAAGCCGCTCAGCACCCCGACTTCAAACGCTTTCGAATCTACTGAACCTGCGACGCGCCGCCGATTGTTGCCTACACTGCTCCAGAGCATTTCGCGAGGCGCCATGCATGATCGCTCACCACACGACCCAGGCACTAAGACGAAGCGCGCCGACGCTTGCCGGCCTCTGGCTGGGCGCCATGATGATCGCTGCCGGTCAGGCCCAGGCGCTCCCCCCCGTGGAAGTCGTCGGCAACGCGGCACGGGCCAACGTGCCCGACGGTGCCACGCTCGAAAAACGGCTCGCGCTGCGCGCGCCTCGACTGATCAGCTTTGGCCCCGAGGACGAGATGTTCATCGGTTCCCAGGCGGGACGTCTGTACCGTCTGCAACCGCCCTATGATCGTATCGATGCGGAAATTCCGTTGTCCGGTTACCCGCACAGCGCGGTGGTGCACGACGGCTACCTGTACGTGGCGACCACCGATCATCTCTATCGCACGGCCTATACACCGGGACAGGACGTCACCGAGGTGGACTTCGAGGGCGTCGCCGACTTGCCCGGCGGTGGCGGCCATGCCTCGCGTTCGTTATCGGTCGGCCCCGATGGCAGGCTTTATGTCGCGCTCGGCCTACAAGGCAACTGCTCGGCGCAACGCCTCGCCGACGACGTCGCGTTCGAGGACCGGCGTGGCGGCGTGATGGCGCTCGATCCGACGCACGAGACCCCCGGATGGACGCCCTATGTCAGCGGGTTGCGCAATCCCATCGGCATGGCCTGGAGTCCACAAGGCATTCTATACCTCAACAATAACGGCCCCGACCATTGGGGATACGAGGCGCCGCCCGAACTGCTGGTGCGTGCCGAATCAGGGAGCTTCCACGGCATGCCGTGGTATCAATGGAATGACGACGAGTGGCAACGCGACACATGCATCGACTCGGCACCGCCTGCCGGACGTGACACCCTGGCACCGCCGGTGGCCACCTTCGCCGCGCGTAGCGCCCCCATCGGTCTTACCTTCCTGCCTGAGGATAACCCTTGGCAGGTGGACATGGTCAGCGCCATCCATGGCAGTTGGGCCACGCAAGCATCCGGGGGGCGTGCTACTCGCCGGCCCCCCAAGATCGTCGGCATCCGACTCGATGACGACGGCCGTCAAGGCCAGATGGTCGACCTGGTCAGCGGTTTTCAGGCGGCAAACGGCGAACGCTGGGCACGCCCCGCCGGCGTCGCCTACCACGACGGAGCGTTATATTTCACCGCCGACGACGGTGATACCGGGCTGTACCGCCTGACGCCGTGAACTGACAACGTCTAGCGCTTATCCAGATGCGCCTGGCGCGCGGCAACCTCGGCAAGTCCCGACCAGTCCTTTTCACCATCACCGTGCGCCAGGGCATCGAGCAGCCGATCTCGCACCGCACTACCCAATGGCAAGGCGACATGCTGTTCGTCGCCCGCGCGCAGGGCCAGACCGACATCCTTGTGGCCCAGGCGCATCGTGAAGCCGGCGGGCTCGAAGCGCGCGTCGGCAATCATCTTCCCGTAGCCCTGATACGCCGGCGAGGCGAAGAGCGTGTTGGTGACGACATCGAGAAAATCGCTGGCCTCGATGCCGTATGCGCGGGTCAGCGTCGACGCCTCGGCCATCGACTCGATGGCGGTGGCGAGCATGAAATTCGCCGCGATCTTGGCCACGTTGGCGCGCTCCGGCGATTCGCCCAAGGGCCATACGGCTTGGCCCATGGCGTCGAGCACGGGCCTGACCCGCTCGATCTGCGCCGGATCACCGGCAGCGATGATATTGAGCTTGCCCGCCGCCGCCACGTCCGGACGTCCGAGCACCGGCGCGGCGATGTAGGCCACGCCCAGGCGGTCGTGCAGTGCCGCCATGCCGCGCGCAAAGGCCACCGATACCGTGGCCATGTTGATATGCACGCTGCCCTTTTTCATCGCCTCGACGGCCTTGCTCTCGACGAGCACTTGATGCGCCGCCTGGTCGTCCGCCAGCATGCTGACCAGCACCTCGTGGCGTGCCGCGTCGGCCGGTTTCTTGGCGACCTTGGCGCCCTGCTCGGCGAGCGCCTCGGAAGCCTCAGGGGAACGATTCCATACCGTGACCTCATGCCCTGCCTCGAGCAATTGCTGCGCCATGCCACGTCCCATGGCCCCCAGGCCAATGAATCCAATGTTCATATCCAACTCTCCTTTGGTGGCTCCCCTGAACATTAGCACGCAAACAAGGATTTGACGCCCCGGTCGTCGCACACATCGCATGGGGGATTTCATTTGGGCGATACCTTGCTAGACTCGAGACGACAGCTTGACGGGGTGCCGGTGGAACCGGCTGAGATCGTCCTGCTTCGCGTTTCACATCATCGCGGAGCCACGACGGATCCCGACGAACCTGATCCGGCTAGTACCGGCGTAGGGATCAAGCGGAGTGCGCAGCGCTTGGACAGCGTTCATCGTTGCTTACTTCTCCCGCCTACGCTGTGCGCCGGCCTGACTTGTGTCATGACCTGGAGCACATATGACAACAGCGCCATTTCTGTCCGCTACCGCCCGCGTCGACGCGGCCGCCCTTCAGACATTACCCGGCTCGCGCAAGGTCTATGTGGAAGGCTCACACGCGGATATCCGCGTCCCTTTCCGTGAAATCGTCCTGTCGCCGACCACGACCTCCGGCGTCACCGAAGAGAATCCACCCCTGCTGGTCTACGATACTTCCGGTCCCTATACCGACCCCGAGGCCGAGATCGACCTGCGCCGCGGCCTGCCCGAGCTGCGTCGCGGCTGGATCGAGGGACGCGGCGATACCGACTTCCTCGACGGCCCGTCATCGGAATACGGCCGACGCCGCGCCAACGACCCTCTGCTCGCCCCGTTGCGCTTCGACCTGGCCCGCACCCCAAGACGCGCGAAAACAGGCAAGAACGTCACGCAGCTGCACTACGCCCGCCAGGGCATCGTCACCCCCGAAATGGAATTCATCGCCATTCGCGAGAATCAACGTCGGCAAGCCCTCGGGTCCGAAGAGGTGGAGCGGATCCTCGGCCACCAGCACCCCGGCCAGGGGTTCGGCACGCGGCTGATTGATGAGATCACCCCGGAGTTCGTGCGCCGCGAGGTCGCCGAGGGCCGCGCGATCATTCCCTGTAACATCAATCACCCCGAATCCGAGCCGATGATCATCGGCCGCAACTTCCTGGTGAAGATCAACGGCAACCTGGGCAACTCGGCGGTGAGCTCGTCCATCGAGGAGGAAGTCGACAAGATGACCTGGGGCATTCGTTGGGGCGCGGACACCATCATGGATCTCTCCACCGGGCAGAACATCCACGAAACCCGCGAGTGGATCGTGCGCAACGCCCCGGTGCCGATCGGTACCGTGCCGATCTATCAGGCGTTGGAGAAGGTGGGCGGCGTCGCCGAGAACCTGACCTGGGAGATCTTCCGCGACACCCTGATCGAGCAGGCCGAACAGGGTGTGGACTACTTCACCATCCACGCCGGCGTGCTGCTGCGCTATGTGCCGCTGACCGCCAAACGGGTCACCGGCATCGTCTCCCGCGGCGGCTCGATCATGGCCAAGTGGTGCCTCTACCACCACCGCGAGAGCTTCCTCTACGAGCACTTCGAGGACATCTGCGAGATCTGCAAGCAGTATGATGTCGCCTTCTCGCTGGGCGACGGCCTGCGCCCCGGCTCGGTGGCCGACGCCAACGACGAGGCCCAGTTCGCCGAGCTCGAGACCCTGGGCGAGCTGACCCGCATCGCCTGGCAGCACGACGTCCAGGCGATGATCGAGGGCCCCGGCCACGTGCCGATGCACCTGATCAAGGAGAACATGGACAAGCAGCTCGCCGAGTGCGACGAGGCGCCCTTCTACACCCTGGGGCCGCTGACCACCGACATCGCCCCCGGCTATGACCACATCACCTCAGGGATAGGCGCAGCGATGATCGGCTGGTACGGCTGCGCCATGCTCTGCTACGTGACGCCCAAGGAGCATCTGGGCCTGCCCAACAAGGACGACGTCAAGACCGGCATCATCACCTACAAGATCGCCGCCCATGCCGCCGACCTGGCCAAGGGCCACCCGGCCGCCCAGCGCCGCGACAATGCGCTGTCCAAGGCGCGCTTCGAATTCCGCTGGGAAGACCAGTTCAATCTCGGCCTCGATCCCGATACCGCGCGTGAATACCACGACGAGACGCTGCCCAAGGACTCGGCCAAGGTGGCTCACTTCTGCTCGATGTGCGGGCCGAAGTTCTGCTCGATGAAGATCAGCCACGAAGTGCGCGCCGCCGTTTTCAAGGACGAGGCCGACAACCCTGGCCTCGAAAGCGATAGAGAGACGATCGAGCGAGGCATGGAAGAACAGGCCGAACGTTTCCGCGCACAGGGAGGTCACTTATATCGCGAGGTCTGACCATGCACCCGGGACAGCCACGCTGCATGGCGTGGCTGGATGCGTGACCCCCAGATGACGCTTAAACTGGATGATCCTTCGATCGCAGTCGGCGATCGATGATCATGGCAGACAGGAGTGTCGATATGCTCAACGACTGGTTCGTATCCCATCCATCCAATCTGATCTGGGTGGTCTTGTGCACGGCCGTGCTGTATCTGGTCGTGGTGGCTCTGGCACGGTGGTCGGGGGTGCGTAGCTTCGCCGAGTTGTCGACGTTCGATATCGTGGTCACGATCGCACTCGGCTCGATGATCGCCAGCGTGGTGGTGTCCAAGGAGCCGCCTCTGCTGCAGGGAGTGGCGGCCGTGGCGACGCTGTACGTGCTGCAGCTTTTCGTGTCGCGCCTACGTTCGCGTTTTTCCGTGTTTGAGAAGGCGACCGACAATCGGCCCATTCTGCTCATGGGGCCGGGCGGCGAGATCAAGCACGCCAATCTGCGTGTGGCGCGCGTCACCGAGGATGATCTACGCGCCCACATGCGCCGCGCCAATGTCTCTGATCCCCGCCAAGTGCAGGCGATGGTCATGGAAGGCGCCGGCAACATCAACGTACTTTACGGCGAGCATCACGACCTCGGCGATGACCCCTGGATCCTGCGTGGCGTGCGTGATTACACGCGCTAGGTCTCGGTCCGCCCTATCGACATCGCGCCTTGCTGCTTCGGTCACGCCTCGCCATATTCCGGGGACCAGTTCAACCTGGGGCTCGCCTCAGCCACCGCATGGGCATGCCAGGATGAGCACACGGTCTGACACGCGCCCGGGACGAAAAAAGCCACGCTTTCGTTAGCGTGGCTTGGCATGGCGGGCAAGGGGCGCAAGATCAGCGTAGCGAGGTCATCAGCACTTCGTTGTCCGTGACCTGAAAGTCGATCGACATCATGATACTCAGTGCCGTGATGGTGAAGATCGAGAAGATGAACACCTTCTTGGCCCATACACGGTCGTCGCCGGCACGGTAACCGCGCAGCGCCATGACGAGCCAGTAAAGTCCCATGACCGCCGCAACCGCGAAGTAGCCATATCCGGCGTAGCCGCCCAGCGTGAGCATCAGGGTCGCCCCCAGAAACGCCAGGATGTACCAAAAGATATGATGCTTCGCCGCCCGCACACCACGCTCGACCGGCAGCACGGGAATCGATGCCGCGCGGTAGTCATGATAGCGAAAGATGGCGATGGCATACGAATGTGGCATTTGCCACAGGCAGAAGATCAGCAGCAGTGTCAGCGCACCAAGATCGAACTGACCACTGACGGCGCAATAACCCACCACCGGAGGCGATGCGCCGGACAAGCTGCCCACCAACGTGCCATAGATGGAATGTCGTTTGAGATACAGACTATAAAGCCCGACATAGACGACGAAACCGAGCAAGGCAAACAGCGTCGCCAACGCATTGGTACCGAACCACAGCACAGAGAAGCCCGCGATCCCCAACGCACCGCCATAGGCCAGCGTGACCCCGGGCGGGATCAAGCCCTGTACCGTGGCGCGTTCCCGAGTGCGCTCCATGAGCCGATCGATGTCACGATCGATGTAATTATTGAATACGCATCCGGACGCGATCACCAGCGCAATCCCGATGACCGTGGCCAGGAAGAGCCCGCCATCCACGCTCCCTTGGGAAGCGAGGAAGAAGCCCCCGGCCACGGAAATCAGGTTGCCGAAGATGATCCCCGGCTTGGTGATGGACACGAAGAGTTTGAGCATCACGCGAGGCGACTCACCCACCGAGCATCATATTGGCATGCAGGTTTTGCATGATCCAAATCGAGCCGCCCACCAGGATCCCTAGAATCAACGCCGTAAAAGCGAAAGACCCTACATTCCAGCCTTCTTCGGTCTTGAAGTCCAGGTGCATGAACATCACCAGCTGCACCAGGACTTGCAAGATGGCCATGATGGAAATCGTCACGAAAACGGTCATCGTGCTGAAGCCGCCACTCATGACCATCCCGAACGGGATGATCGTCAGCACGATGGACAGGATCAAGCCAGTCACATAGGACTTGACGCTACCGTGATTGCCACCATCGTGGGACGCATGTGCATCGCTCATTTACAGAACTCCCATCAGATAGACGAAGGTAAAGACACAGATCCACACGATATCCAGGAAGTGCCAGAACAGGCTGAGGCACATGATGCGCGGGCGTGTCATGTCGTTGAGTCCCTTCGTGGACAGCTGCACGATCATCACCAGCATCCAGATCAAACCGAAGGTCACGTGCAGACCATGGGTCCCGACCAGCGTAAAGAACGCCGACAGGAAGGCACTGCGATCCGGACCGAAGCCTTCCACGATCAGGTGATGGAACTCATAGAGTTCCATGCTCACGAAGCCCACCCCCAGAATGAAGGTGACGATCAGCCAGGCCCGGACCTGTGACAGGCTGTCCTTGTGCATGGCCAGCACGGCCATGCCATAGGTGAAACTACTGAACAGCAGCAGGAAGGTCTCGACCAGGATGAAAGGAAGTTCGAAGATCTCCTTTCCCGTGGGGCCTCCCGCCGTGCCATTCATGAGCACGGCATAGGTCGCGAACAGGCTTCCGAAGATGACCAGGTCGCTCATCAGATAGACCCAGAAACCGAACAACTTCATTTCCGAGGCATCGTGGTGCTCATGCCCGTCGTGGGCATGAGCGTCATGCTGATTCAAGGTTTGCGTCGTCATGATTACGCCTGCATCTCCAGCCGTTTATGGTGCTCGCGCTCAATACGTTCGACTTCCGCCGCCGGGACGTAGTAGTCGATATCGTCATTGAAGATCCGGAACATGAAGGCCACGAACATGCCAACCGCGCTAACACCGGCAAGCCACCAGATGTGCCAGACCAATGCGAACCCGAACACAATGCTGATCAGACCGATGATTGGCCCCGCCACGGTGTTCTTGGGCATATGAATATCTTCGTACTGCGTCGGCTTGTCCGCTGCCATGCCCTTCTCTTTCTTCGCTTCCCAGAAGGCATCCACGGAGCCGACATGAGGAAGATGCGCGAAGTTGTAGAACGGCGCCGGCGACGACGTGGACCACTCCAGGGTACGCGCGTCCCATGGATCGCCCGTGATGTCGGCGTTTTTCTCGCGATCGCGAATGCTGACGATGAACTGAATCACGGTGCTGGCGATACCGCACAGGATACACACGGCACCGACCCACGCCACGATCATGAACGGCTGCCACTCAGGGTTGGCATACGACTGCATACGGCGTACCGCCCCCATGAAGCTCAGGATATAAAGCGGCATGAAGGCCAGGTAAAAGCCGACGATCCAGAACCAGAAGGAGCGCTTGCCCCACTTCTCATCGAGCTTGAAGCCAAACGCTTTCGGGAACCAGTAGGTCAGGCCCGCCAGCATGCCGAACACCACGCCGCCGATGATGACGTTGTGGAAGTGGGCGATGACGAACAGGCTGTTGTGCAGCACGAAGTTTGCACCGGGGACCGCCAGCATCACACCGGTCATGCCACCGATGGTAAAGGTGATGATGAAGCCCAGCGTCCACAGTACCGGCGACGTGAACTCCAGACGCCCACGGTACATGGTGAACAGCCAGTTGAAGATCTTCACGCCGGTGGGAATGGCGATGATCATCGTCGCGATCCCGAAGAAGGCGTTGACGTTGGCGCCCGCCCCCATGGTGAAGAAGTGGTGCAACCAGACGACGAACGACAGGACCGTAATACACGCCGTCGCCCAGACCATGGTGTTGTAGCCGAACAACCGCTTCTTGGCGAAGGTCGCGATGACCTCGGAGAACACCCCGAACGCCGGCAGGATGAGAATGTACACCTCAGGATGGCCCCAGGCCCAGATGAGGTTGACGTACATCATCATGTTGCCGCCCATATCGTTGGTGAAGAAATGCATCCCCAGGTAACGATCGAGCGTCAGCAGCGCGATGGTCGCGGTCAGAATCGGGAAAGAGGCAATGATGAGGATGTTCGCGCACAGCGACGTCCAGGTGAAGATCGGCATACGGAACAGCGTCATGCCCTTGGTACGCATCTTCAGGATGGTGACGAAGAAGTTGATACCGGTCAGGGTGGTCCCGATCCCCGATATCTGCAGTCCCCATATCCAGTAATCGACCCCCACGCCGGGACTGTACTTGATTCCCGATAATGGTGCATAGGCCAGCCAACCGGTCTTGCCATACTCACCGATGACCAGCGACACCATGGTCAATATGACACCGGCCATGAACAGCCAGAAACTCAGGTTGTTCATGAACGGGAAGGCCACGTCACGCGCACCGATCTGCAGCGGCACGACCAGGTTCATCAGACCGATGACCATGGGCATGGCCACGAAGAAGATCATGATCACACCGTGGGCGGTGAAGATCTGATCGTAGTGCTCGGGGGGAAGGTAGCCCTCGGCTCCGCCGGCGGCCAGAGCCTGCTGGGTACGCATCATGATGGCGTCGGCGAAGCCACGCAGCAGCATGACCAGGGCCACGATGAAATACATGATGCCCAGTTTTTTATGGTCAATGGATGTGAGCCATTCCGTCCACAGCCATTTCCACTTCTTGAAATACGTCAGCAAACCGACGATGGCCAAGCCACCGAGGGCCATCACGATAGCCGTCACGACGATGATCGGCTCGTGATAGGGAATATCGTCAAGTCCAAGTTTTCCGAACATAATGTTACTCCGCTGCCTCTGCGCTCATGGCCTTCTCGCCATGGCCTTCGCCGTGCCCGCTTTGCCCGCTGCCACCTTTGAAGCTCTGGATGATATTGCGGTAAAGGTTAGGCGTTACGTCGGAGAAATATTCCACCGGGTGATCCGTGGAGGGTTCCGCCAACTCCTGATAGCTCCCTTTGAAAGAAAGCGTCTGGGGTGCTTGGCCGACCTTGTCGACCCAGTCTTCGAAGTCGTCCTTGGACAAGGCGAGCGCATCGAACGTCATCTCCGAGAAGCCTCTGCCACTGTAGTTGGACGACTTGCCGGCGAAGACGCCAGTCTCGTTCGCCACCAGGTACACGTCGTTGTCCATGCCGGCCATGGCGTAGATTTGGCTACCCAGGGTAGGAATGAAGAAAGAATTCATGACCGAGGCCGAGGTCACACGGAAGTGCACCGGCACATCGACGGGCATGGCGACTTGGTTGACCGTGGCAATCCCTTGCTTGGGATAGATGAACAGCCATTTCCAGTCCAGGGCGACGACCTGGACCTCCATGGTCTCGCTCGCTGGCGCGAGCGGCTTGTGCGGATCCAACGAGTGTGAAGTCTTCCAGGTAATGATCCCCAGAAACAGGATGATGATGCAGGGCACGAGCCACACCACCACTTCGATCTTGTTGGAGTGCGCCCAATCCGGCAGGTATTTGGCGGCATGGTTGCTATGCCGATACTTCCAGGCAAAGACCACGGTCATGACGATGACCGGGATCACCACGATCATCATCAACCAGAAGGCCGTGATGATCAGCGACTTCAGCTGTTCCCCGATCAGGCCTTTCGGGTCCACCAGCGCCGCGTCACAACCACTCAGCAACACTGCGATCAAAGGTAGGACACCGAGCCATCCCAGGTTCTTCTTCATTCTCATTGCATGGCCTCACTCAAGCATGGGAAGACGTTGCAGCGCTTGCTCATTGAATGCTTTCCTCCGCTAGCGACCCGTTGAACTCGACAGTCAGGAGGGATGGCAAATTCGCCGGCGGAACACGAGCGACTTGCAGTGTGTCCGAGCGGTCATGTATGACGGCCTGACCGCTTGGACACGCCCAATGATTTGCATCCCGGCATGCTGCCGAATCCCAGCTGCCAATAACACGAGTATTATGCACTCTAAAGGTTGGGCATACCGCGCATGCTAGGAGATGACATGGGGCTTCGCCATCGGTGCGCATGCATCGCTTACGCCCTTGCGTCCCTGACCTGCCTGCAATACCGCCATTAGCCGATAGATCGCAAGCAGGGAAGGCCGACGGGGCGGCATTCTGAAGCAAAATCAGGTGAAATAGAAGCGACCATTTGCCGCAGTCGTGTCACACCCCACGCCTCTCGTCCGGGCAGGTGCGCCTACGATTGTAGGGGGTAGCGCAGCGCGCCTCAACGATCTCATCGCCAGGCATCAGAAAAGCTCGGGCGCGAACACCATCAGCGCCATGCCAACGCTCGTGGCCAGCGAGAGTCCGGCGCCCCAGAGCAGGACCCGACGCACTTGCTGCCAGGTATCATGGACGCGTACGGCACGCGCTACTTTAGCCTTGAGTTCCGCATAACGGGCATACTCGTCATCGGCACTGATCGAGAAATCATTGGCCACGTTACCGCGCCAATAAGGCGCATGACTCAGCCCCATGCGTGCACGCAGCAGACCGATGCCCGTCAAGGTGCCGTAGAGCTGGTCATATTCACGCTTGCGCGATTCGACACACAGGATGTGTTCGGCGGCCGACTTGACGGCCTGGTTCTCGCAACGCGCAATGGCTCGCGCAATATCCGCGTCACTCGCCGACACGTGGATGTCCAATCGTCGATAAATATCACGCATGCTGGCGCATCAAATAATCGTAGGCATTCTTGATTCGCTGGAAACGCAGCGACGCCGTGACCATCGCCTCCTGGCTCTGCGCATGGTAGCGATCGGGATGGTATTTCTGTGCCAAGCGTCGATAGGCACGCTTGATATCGCTCTTCTGGGCGTTTTCCATCAATCCCAGCACCGCCAGCGCCCGTTGGGCTTTTTCATTGCCATTGGCATACCCGCCGGTACGCCCACTTTCATGGGAAAAACCTTCATGAGAAAACCCCTCATGGTGACGTTTACCCTCCCCAGAGCGCTGGCCCCCTCGAGAGCGTTCATGATGCCCGGTATCATCACGCCGCCAGCGCCAACGGCGCTGACGGTTTTCTTCACGTTCTTCCTTGGCATGCTCATTTCGGCGATGCTGGCGTTCTTGTCGACGTCCCGCTCGAGCCCCCTGATCGCTGCTTTCCTGATCATCGGCATGCGCTCGAAAACGCTCGCCATCCGCGCCGCGACGTTTTTTTCGAGCCCCACCCCCAGGCTCGGCTCCTTCGCGTGCTTGCCAATGATCGACGGCACTAGGGTCCTCAGGCGCCGCTAACGGATAACCGGCAACATCCCGAAACAAGACCTCGAACCTTTCCGGCGCCACGCCCAGCAGATCGGCCAGAAACCTCAATACATGGTGCTGACCGGCCGCCAAGGCTCCTTCATGGGTCGCCACGTGAATCGCCTGGCGAAGAAAGGTTTCCCGGCGCGGACCACGATAATAGCGCTGCAACACTTCCGCCGCGAGCTGCAAGGCCACGAAATCCGGCGTACTCGCCAAATCAACGATCAACTGATGGCCATGGTCGTGGCGGAAATCCCCGGTGAGGTCGTCGAGCAAGGCCCGCTTGCGGTCGCTCAAGGCATCCTGTCCGTCGCTCATTGCCAACCATGCCAGCAACAACAACGCAGCCGTATCGGCCTCGTTACGACTGCTGAGCAACAAGCGCTCGAAAGGCGTAAAACGCGATGATGCCATGCCAGCTCCTGGCTTTCGGGTCATTTATTATGGGTAATCGCCATATCCTATGATGAATCGGCCGCTGTCTGCATAGCTTTAGCGGTGACACCATGACATGGGTCACTCGCCCTTACCCGATCATCGCTTTCACAGCGACGATCAGCTCGTATCCGCTGGCGCGTCGCTCGCCACGCCACTGGTCGATGGCGCCTGCTCGGCCGCGGCCGGCAAACGTCCCGACGCATCCGATGCCTGTTCGAGGCTCACGCTCATGCGTGGCATCGCGAGTTCCACGCCCAATTCATCGAAACGCCGCTTGAGACGCAAGTTGAAAGCCCGTGCCACGTCCCACTGCATGACCGGAGCCGTGCGCATACGCACGCGCAGGATCGCCGCGCCGGCATCGAAACTTTCCACGCCCTGAAGCTCCAACGGCGACCAAATATAGTGTCGCATCATCGGATCGCGACGCAGCTCTTCGGCCACCTCCCTCACGATGGCAATCGCATCGTCGATCTGCATATGGTGCGCCACGCGAATGCGCAGCAGCGCGACCCCGAATTCACGTGAGAAATTCTGGATCCCCTTGATCTGGCTAAAAGGGATCGTATGCACGATGCCATCCAGGTCACGCAGGCGCACGGTGCGTAGACTCAACCCCTCGACCGTCCCCATATGGCCGCTCAGGTCAACGAAGTCGTCGATGGCCAACGAGTCTTCGATGAGGATGAAAAGCCCCGTGATCAAATCCTGGACCAGCGTCTGGGCACCAAATCCCACCGCCAGACCGATCACCCCGGCCCCGGCCAGCAGCGGCGTCACGTTGACCCCCAGGTTGGCCAACGCCACGATGAAGGCAATGATCACGATGGTCGCGAAGACCACATTGCGAATCAGCGGTGTAATGGTCTGTGCCCGCGTGCTCTGCGCGCGCCCGCTACGTCCCCGCTTGGAAGATAACAACGCCCGCTCGATCGCGGTATCGGCGAGAATCCAGACCAGCCACGCCAGCAGCAGCGTCATGCCGATACTGATCAACGACTGGCCGATGCGCTGGCTGATGCCTTCGTCGCTACCAAAAACCAACAGCGACAAGCCCCAGACACGCATCGCCAACTCGGCGAAGACCACCCAACTCATCAAGTGCGCCAGGGTGTAGCCGAAGCGTACCAGGCGCCGTCGATACTGTGATTGGCGACGCACCTTGGAAGGCTGCTCGGCATGGCGGTGAATCAAACCATTGACGATCAAGGTCACCACCAACAACCCGGCGGTGACGATGGCCTTGGCGAACGCACTGCGCGAGTCACCTTCGGAGGTCAGGATGGCGATCAGCGAGACCACGACCATGAGCAGAACCGGCATATGCCATACCGTTCCCACCACTTGAATCAACTCACTGCTGGCACGCTTATCGCGCCGGTAACGATAGGGACGATTGCGGATCAGGTGCTTGATGGGACGCTTGAACCGGAGGGCGAACGCCCCCGTCAACAAGGCCGCCGTGACGTTGGCCAGCATGGAGACCACCTCCGCCAGTGAGGCCCCCAGGGTCGAGCGCAGTTCCGAGGCATTCGCGGCGTCGCCCAACGCGACTAGCGCACCGATGACGAATAGCCAACGCGCGGCGCGACGATGCAGAATGCGCAAGGCAACCCGTCGATGACCATTGGCGAAAAGCGAAAAAACGACCTCGCAAACGGCGGTGAACAAAATACCGCACAGGGTGATGTAAGCGATCACCATCGCCAATGTCTTCCCCAGCGTGGACGTCATGCCATGCACCACGCCCAGCGTCATCCCGAACGCGAGCCCCCAGGGGAGCAAGCGACGCAGCATGTGACGTATCAGCATCCAAGTGCTCGGCTCAGCGCTGAGCGTGAGCTGCATATTCAAGCGTTTGGCCAAACTGCGCCCGCCGAACACCATCAACGCCGCGCTGCCCCCCCACAATCCCAGCACCCAGGCAAAATCGCCGACGAGATGCACAAGCGACTCCAGCGATGTGAATCGTTGCATCAGGGTATCGCCTGCTCGCGCGCTCAGGCGCCGCCAATACTCGAGAGGCGTCACGACGTCCCCGGCATCGCTCAGCGAGGTCAGCGACTCCGCAATGGCTCCCAGCAACCCACTCGGCGATTCGGCCTTAGCATCGGCGCCTTCCAGCGAGGCTCGCAAGGCGCGTAGCTGGGTGAGCAAGGCGTCTCGGCGCTGCTGGTCTTCAAGCATGGCGATGACACTATCCAATGATTCACGTGCCTGCTCATTCGATGGTGCCTGCGCGCCTTGGCTACCACCTGCGCCGGACAATGCCGCCATCGGCGATGCAATCTGCCCCCACGCAGCACTGGAAAACACCAGTAGCGCACACAACAAAACGAGCCATCGGCCCCAATGCGCCGCTCTCTTGTCCATGCTCACCTCATCTCGACGTCTCATCGACACAGCGTGCCCTAGCCGCGCGCTGCAACCAACCGGTAGACGCACGCAGGAGCGCTTCCAAATAAAAAGCCAGGGCACGAGGCCCTGGCCATAATCCGATCCACTCGAGGGTCAGTGACGGCTGGTCGGAGGCTCGGATACCGCCGCTGCCTCGTCGTCATCCTCGTGATGGGAGGATACACCCCGCTTGCGCTGCAGCCATGCCTGCACATGGGCGATCATGGCGTAGAACGCCGGCACGAAGAAGCTTGCCAACACGGCCACCGACACCATCCCCATTGCCACCGTGGTACCGATGTGATGGCTGTTGGTATCGTTGGCGCCACTCGCGATGGCCAACGGCAGCGTACCGAAGATGAAGGCCAGCGAGGTCATCACGATCGGCCGGAAGCGTAGCTCGGAGGCGGTAATCGCCGCGTCGCGGATCGACTTGGCGTATTCGCGGCGCTGCAGCTCGGCGAACTCGACGATCAGGATAGCGTTCTTGGCCGCCAACCCGACCACGACCAGCATGCCCACCTGGACATAGACACTGGTATCCAGCCCACGCAGCACGATCCCACCAATGGCCCCGATGAAGGCGAATGGCACGGCAGTGATGACCGCCAGCGGCAGCGCCCAGCTTTCGTACTGCGCCGCCAGGATCAAAAAGACCATCAGAATGCCGAAGGTAATGGCAATCAAGGCGGCATTGCCGGCATTGACTTCCTGGAAGGAGGTGCCTGTCCAGCCCATCCCCCATTCGTTGCCAAGCTGTTGCTGCACCACTTCCTGCATCGCGGCTATCGCTTGGCCCGAGCTATACCCCGGCGCGGGTTGGCCCTGGAATTGTGCCGACGGATACACACCGTAACGCGTTACCACCGATGCCGCCGATTGCCGTTCCAGGGTCACGAACTCGGAGATTGGAATACGTTGCCCATCGCCACCGCGCACGAAGATTTGATCGAGATCATCGGGTGTCTGGCGATATTCGTCCTCGTTTTGCATGTAAACCTGGAAATTACGGTTCTGATACGTGAAATAGTTCACGAAACCACTGCCCAGCGTATTCGACAACGTCGTATTGAGATCGCTGAGGGACACGCCGTAACTAAGCACCTTCTCTCTGTTCACTTTAGCGCGATACACCGGTGTAGAGGCGCTGAATGTGGTAAACACACGGGCCAGCTCCGGCCGCTGATTGGCGGCTTGCATGATCTTGCCCGCCGCCTGCATCAGCTGCTTGGAATCGGCGCCACCGTAGGACTGCAGATAGGCCGTGAAACCACCGGTCGTCGAGAGCCCGATGATCGGCGGCATGTTGAAGGCCCTGGCGGTACCGCCTTCCAGACCGGCAGCGATCCGATTGATCTTGGCGATCATTTCCGTGACGGTTTCCTGACGCTCGCCCCAGGGCTTCATGGTGATGAACATCACGCCTTTCGACGTATTGACCGCACTGGTCAATAAATCATAGCCCGCGACCGCGGTGGAATAGGCCACTGCCGGATCCTGCTCGATCTTAGCGCTCAGTTTCTCCATGAAGGCCGTCGTTCGCGCCAAGGAGGCCCCTGCCGGCAGATTCACACTGGCAATGGCGATCCCCTGGTCCGTTTCGGGCACCAGTGTCGACGGGTTGCTTTGATACATCCAATAAGACGCACCGATAATGAGTGCCGTCAATACCAGCGTCAGCGCCCAGGCCTTCACCAGCAAACGCACGACGGCCATATAGCCTCGCGTTACCCACTCGAAGAAGCGGTCGAACAAGCGAAAGGGCGTCGCAGCGGCACGTGCTACCTTGGAACTGCCCAACCCCGATTTGTGCTTGACGAAAAGCGCACTCATCGCCGGTGTAAAGGTCAACGCCACGACGGCCGAAATGGCCACGGAAATCGCGATCGTCAACGCGAACTGCTGATAGATCTGCCCCGTGAAGCCGCCCAGGAACGCCACGGGAATGAATACCGCCGCCATGATGAACGAGGTCGCAATAACCGGGCCACTGACTTCTTTCATGGCTGTAATGGCCGCCTTGCGAATGGAGATATCGGGGTCTTCCTCCAATAATCGCTCGACGTTTTCCACTACCAGTATCGCATCATCGACCACGATACCGATCGCCAACACCATGGCGAACAGCGACAGCAGGTTGATCGAGAAGCCGAACATATAGAGGCCGGCGAAGGTCCCCACCACCGAGACCGGTACCACCGACATGGCAATGACCGTGGTGCGCCAGTTCTGCAGGAAAATGAACACGATGACCGCCACGATCAACAAGGCTTCGAGAAACGTATGGAATACCGAATCCACTGACGCACTGATGAACAATGTCGTGTCGTAGGGGACTTCATACTTGAGCCCCGGCGGGAAACGCTTGGCAAGCTCGTCCATCTTGTTCTTGACGGCTTCGGCGGTTTCCAGCGCATTGGCGCCCGGCTGCTGATTGATCATGATCGGCGTCATGGTGTTGCCGTTCATGTTGGCATTGATCGCATAGGACGATGCGCCCAGTTCGACACGAGCCACATCATTCAGGCGCAACGTCGAGCCATCGGGATTGGTGCGCAGGATGATATTGCGGAATTCATCCGCAGAAGAGAGCCGACCCGGCGCCGTCACTGTATAGGTATAGGCACGCGGATCATCCTGGGGCGCCTGCGACAAGGCGCCCGCCGGAGTCGCGGTATTCTGTGCACGAATGGCGCTGGTAACTTCGGCGGTGGTGAGGTCGTATTGCGCCAACTTACCCGGCTGCAGCCAGATACGCATCGCGAATTCGCCGCCGCCCAGCACCTCGGCCGACCCCACGCCCGGGACCTGACGCAACTCGTTGAGGATATTGAGCGTGGCATAGTTCTGCATGAAGATGCTGCCGTACTCGCCGCTCGGCGAGGTCAGGGCCACCAGCATCAGGATGCTGCTCGAACTCAGCTCGACCGTGACCCCTTGCGACTGCACCGACTCGGGCAACTGGGACAATGCCTGCTGAACGCGGTTGTTGACATTGATGGTGTTGATATCGCCATCGGTGCCGATCCGGAACGAGACGTCCATCTGCATCGAGCCATTGTCGGCGCTGGTCGAGGTCATGTAGATCATGTTCTCGACGCCATTGATCGCCTCGGCGAGCGGTGCGGCAACGGTCTTCGACACCGTCTCGGCATCGGCCCCCGGATAGGTCGCCTGTACCGATACCGTTGGCGGCACCACACTAGGATATTGCTCGATGGGCAAGACACGCATCGCCATCGCCCCGATCACGATGATGACGATCGAGATGACCGTGGCGAAGATCGGTCGCTTGATGAAGAAGTTGGAAATATTCATCCGTCAGGCTCCACTCGCCTGCTTGGCTTGGCGCGTCGAGGACGATGGTTCGGCACTCGACGTTTGCTGAGCCGCCGGCGGCGCGTCACGCGCCCCGGGGACCGCCTCCGCCTTGCCATCGAAAGGCTGAGGCTCGACGACCGCCCCCGGGCTAAGGTTGCCAATATCACTCACCACGACACGATCCCCGGTGTCGAGGCCGGACTTGACGATCATCCACGCCCCGGCGGTATCACCCAACTGGACAGTACGCGTGCGCACCTTATTTTCCTTGCTCAGCACATAGACCTGCGGGCCCATCAATCCCTGCGTCACGGCAATTTCCGGCACCGCGTACACATCGTAACGCTTCAGCCCTTCCAGCTTGACGCGCACGAACTGACCGGGCAGGTAGAACCCATCGGGGTTATCGAAAAAGGCATTGGCCTGGACGGTACTGGTGTTCTCATCGACGCGAGAGCCCAAAAACTGGATGCGTCCGGTCAGGCTATCTTTCGGTGACCCGGGAATCTGCAGGTTGGCGGTAATCGTTTGCTGATCATTTTCTTGCCGTTGACGACGCAACTGGAAGGCTTCCTCTTGAGGAAGCTGAAAACGCACCTCGAGAGGATCGAGCGGCGTAATCGTGGCCAGCTCGGTGCCATCGTTGACGAGATTGCCGAGATTGACCTCGCTAAGACTGATCATGCCCGATGTCGGCGCTTCAATAGTCGTGTAATCGAGATCGATACGTGCGCTATCCAGGGCTGCCTGGGCTTGCGCGACATTGGCGCGCGCGACTTTCAGGTCGGCGAGTGCCTGATCACGCTGTTGGACACTGACCGAGTTCTGCTTCAGCAAGCGTTGATAGCGGTTCGCATTGGCTTGCGCCAACTCGGCGTTGGCCCTGGCGCTCGCCAGGTCCGCCTCACGCTGGCGCACGATGGCCTCGTAGACTTCAGGCTCAATCGTGTAAAGCGTCTGGCCCTTCTCCACTCGTTGCCCAGGCTCGAAGTGGCGTTCCTCCAGCATCCCGCTCACGCGTGCCGCGACGGTGACATCGTGATCGCTACGCAGCATCGCGGGGTAGGACTTGTCGAGTTCGATATCGCGCTTGGCCATTTCCATGACCTGAGCCTTCGTGGGCGGGGGAGCAGCACTCTGCGCCTGCTGTTGGCCGGCGTCATCGCCGCCGCTGCACCCCATCAGCAGAGCACCCGCCAACGCCACGGCCAAAAAGCCCCGGCGCTCATTCCCTGTCGTGGATACCATCGGTGTTTTACCTTGTTTGATCGAGATCAATGATGGCTAAGACTACACGCATACATACATGAATGTAAATGCCATTCACTTGGGGTATGATGGCAGAAAAGTCTTGCCTTTCGGTGTCCATCGCCATCGTCTAGCCGGATTCATCAACGAGATCACGCCATGCCCCGCAGAACCAAAGCCGAAGCCGAAGCCACGCGAGAAGCCTTGCTCGATGCCGCCGAAGACGTTTTCCTCGAAAAGGGCGTCTCACGCACTTCCCTCGAGCATATCGCTCGCCATGCCGGCATGACGCGAGGCGCCGTGTATTGGCACTTCAAGAACAAGGCCGACCTGTTCCATGCCATGCTCGATCGGGTCAAGATGCCGCTCCAGCAGATCATCGACGACATCACCGCCGAGCGTCAGGCGTCAGGGCCACTGAACACGCTGCGCCTTGCCACGCTGCATGCCTTCGAAATGCTCGAGCGCCCACGCTCATGCCGTGTGCATACCATCTTGATTCACCGCTGCGAATTCATCAG
Organism: Chromohalobacter marismortui; assembly: GCF_004364315.1. GTDB lineage: Bacteria > Pseudomonadota > Gammaproteobacteria > Pseudomonadales > Halomonadaceae > Chromohalobacter > Chromohalobacter marismortui. The sequence goes on from NZ_SOBR01000002.1 coordinate 201,949, forward strand.
CGACATCAACCCCGTGGAACTCCAGAACCGTTTGGCATCGGATTGCCGTGAAGTCGTGCGGCGCTGTTTTCAGCAGGCGCATGACGAAGGTCTGCTGATCGACGAGGTCACACCCGATGTCGCCACACTGATGCTGCATTCAATGATCGGCGGTCTGGTGCACGACTGGCTCCGGACGCCCGACAACTATTCGCTCAGCGCACACGGCGGCGAAGCGATCGACAACTTGTTCTATCTCATTACGCGTCACGCTCAGGTCTAGGCTGCTTGCAGGCGTGCGATGGCCCTTTCGACACCCGCACGGTAAGCGCCACCGAACAGCAGCAGGTGGTTGAGCAATGGGTACAGCTGGAACAATGTTTCACGACGATCCCAATCGTCGGGACGGTCGCCATCCCAGTAAGCCTCGAAGAATGCCTCACCCGGTGAGCCAAACAGTGTCAGCATCCCCAGATCGACCTCTGGATAATGATAGTAGACGGCGGGATCGATGATGGCCGGCCCCTCGGGCGTGGCGAGCACATTGCCGGACCATAGGTCGCCATGCACGAGGCTTGGCGACACCTGCGGCAACCATGTCTCGAGCTGATCGGCGACATCTCCCAGCGCATCCAGCATCGCTGCAGGCAGCAAGCCCCGTTCGACACAGGCCGTGCCCAGCGGCATCAGCCGATGCTCGCGTTGAAACACACGACCATCGTCGCAGGGCGTATTGCGCTGCGCCGTTGGCCCGCAGCGATTATCGCGGGGCCACCCGTGACGCTCGCCGTGCACCGCGTGCAACTCGCGTAGTCCTTCGCCCAGCTTCGCCGCATTGCGCTTGCCGCCCGGCGTCAATGCCTCCATGACCAACCACTCTCCCTCCTGGGCGATCACCGCCGGCACTTTCAACGCTGTGTTCGCTCGGTGCAAGGCACGCAAGCCTTCGGCTTCGGCAGCCAGGGCCACGGGAGCGTCGCGCTTGACCACCACCGCCCCCTGATCGGTTTCCAGCCAGGCGACATCGGCGATATCGCCTCCCGCAAGCGCTCGAGGCTCTCCTCGAGCGACCAGGTGTTGCGATGCCAGCACGGCACGCAGCGACTCCTGCATATTGGCCTCCCTCTCGATTGCTGCTTGCCTTGCATGCCCCGCGGCGTGTTCAGCGCTCCTCCGGCACGGATGTGCTCGTCGTACCTGATGGCGACGCGGCATCGCCAGCCTCCTTGACGCGCCGCTGCTTCAACTCTTGCTGGAACAGCGCCTGAAACTCAGCGATGGCTTCATGCTCGGTCTTTCTCAAGGTTTCTAAATCATGACGATGTTCGTAGGACGATGCCAGTAATTGGTTATCGAAGTCACGGAAGGTGCGTACGGCTTCCAGCGCATTGGAGCCAGGGTAGCCGAGGCCCTTGAGTACTTCCACGCTCATCTCCATGCTCGAGGCAAACGTCTCGCGTACGACGGTATCGACGCCGAGCTCCATCAACTGCCAGGCATGATGGCGATTACGCGCGCGGGCGAAGATTTTGACTTGCGGATAATGACTGCGCACCATCCTCGCAATGGTGAGTGCCGCCTCCTCGTCGTCGACGGCGATCACCAACATCTTGGCTTGAGGGAGGCCCGCCGAGCGCAAGACATCGAGACGCGCGGCGTCGGCATAATAGATACGCGAACCGAAACGGCGAATGAACTCTACTTGGGCGATATTGGGGTCGAGCGCGGTGAAGTTGATGCCCTGCAACTTGAGCACGCGCGCCACCATTTGCCCGAAGCGTCCCAGCCCCGCGATCAGGACCGACGGTGTCTCGTCGCCGAAGTCCTTGTCATAGGGGCGGCTCTCTTTCATCCACAGAGCAAGCCGATCACCGCCACGATAGAGGAAGGGCGTTAGCGCCATGCTCAAGGTCACCGCCGCGATGCACAAGCTGGCGATTCGCTGATCGAATACCCCCGCGCCCACCGCCGCGCTAAGCAGCACGAAGTCGAACTCGCCGCCCTGGGCAATCACCGTCGCCAAGCGCGGGATCTCCTGGCGTGGCAGGCGCGCCACCACTCCCACCAGTGTAATGACGATCAGCTTGGCCGCCAGTAACCCGAGGGTGATGCCCAGCACCCACCATACATTGTCGAACACCAGCGCCAAGTCGACCGACATGCCTACGGCAATGAAGAACAGCCCCAGCAGGATGCCCTTGAAGGGCTCGATATTGGCTTCCAATTCATGCCGATACGCTGTATCCGCCAGCATGACACCACCGAGGAAGGCCCCCAGCGCCATGGACAAGCCGGCCCACTCCATGACCAGCGCCATGGTGAGCACCATGAACAACGCCGCAGCAGTGAATACTTCATGCACCCCGCTGCGCGCGATGAGCGCCAGAACGCGAGGAAAGACCAGGCGCCCGAAGACGATCGCCGCCAGCACCATGCCCACGGCCTTGCCGATGTCGCCCCACATCGCTCCACCGTGACCACTCAGATCGCCCGCGAATAATGGCAGCAGGGCGAGTAGCGGAATGACCGCCAGATCCTGGAAGAGCAGGATGGAGAACGCCGTCTGACCGTGAGGTGTCGCCAGACGGTGCTGCTCATTGAGCAGCTGCAGGGCGAATGCCGTGGAGGACAGCGCCAGGATCAACCCCAGCAATACCGCGAGTTCCCATGACAGCCCCAACGCCCACCCGATGGGCGTCAACAGCATGCCACATGCCAGCAATTGCAGGATCCCCAAGCCGAACAGGTGCTTGCGCATGCCCCACAATCGCGCGGGCTCCATTTCGAGACCGATGAGGAACAACAGCATCACCACGCCGAACTCGGAGAAATGCAACACCTCTTCAGGCTCGGCAATGAAACCGAGCACGGACGGCCCCAGCAGCAGCCCCACGGCCAGATAGCCGAGTATCGAGCCCAGCCCCAGGCGTTGAAACAGCGGCACGGCGATGATGGATACACCCAGCAGCACCGCTGCTTCATAGAAAAAATTCATGCGCTAGCGTTCCTCATATACGCTTTCCGTGATCGCACCGCGGTAGGTGTTCGACTGACAGCTGCTACTCATTATACGTGCGAAACGGCAAGCGCTCTCGGCATGCCAGGCGATAGTGGGCCATGGCCTGGCGCTCCTCGACGCAGAACCGCGCTACCGCCTCGCGAAATCCGGCATGTGGCAAGTAATGAAGCGAAGTACTCCGTTCGGGCGAGAAGCCACGCAGCAACTTGTGCTCACCCTGGGTACCGGGATCGAAGCGTTGCAGGCCCTGTTCCAGGCAATATTCGATGCCTTGGTAATAGCATGCTTCGAAGTGTAGACAGTCGGCCATGACTTCACTGCCCCAATAGCGTCCAAACAACGTATCACCGCCCTGCAGATAGAGCGCCGCGGCGACAGGCGTATCCCCCTGTCGCGCTTGCACCAGCATGAGGGCTTCGCCCATCGTCGCGCGCAGCCGGGTAAAGAATGCTTCACTGAGATAGGGCAGCTGTCCGCGCTCGAGATAGGTGATACGGTAACAGCGATAGAAATGTGCCAACGCGGCGGCATCGATATCGTTCCCACTCAGGCGATGCAGGCTCACCCCTTGTTCGGCGACCTTGCGCCGTTCGCGGCGAATCTCCTTGCGCCGCTTCCCCACCATCGACGCCAGAAAGCCCTCGAAATCACCGTAGTGGGCATCGCGCCACTCGAAACGCACCGCCTCACGTCGCAGCAAGGCCGGCCACTGTGCTTGCCACTGAGTGACTTCCTGCTCATCGGCAAACAGCAGATGCCAGCTCGACACGTCGTTGCCCCGTTCCTCCAGAAAGGCCGCCACCGCTTGCATGGCCTGGGCACGCGAGATGTCGGATGCCACGATCAGGCGTGGACCGACAGCAGGCGTGAAGGGAATGGCGCTCAACCGCTTGGGGTAATACCGTCCGCCGGCACGCTCCCAGGCATCGGCCCAGCTCCAATCGAAGACATATTCGCCGAAGGAATGCGTCTTGAGATAATGCGGTAACACACCCACCAGACGTGCGTCCTGCCACAGCGAGAGATGGCGAGGCGACCAGCCACTCTCGGCGTCTACACAGCCGGTACTTTCCAGCGCATCCAGAAACTCGTGCCGCAGGAAAGGATAGCGGCTCCCCACCAATGCGTTCCATGTGTCGAGCGGGACCTCGGCTACGCGCGGCAGTTCCCGTATCGTCAAGCCCATCATCACGCCTCCCGAAGCGGATTCCCGAACATCACGGCTCATGCTAGGGTGAGGCCAACCCACTTTTGGAGCAAGCGATGCCCCGCGTCACGCCCGTGCCTTCCAAGCCGCCTCCCACTCCACAGTTCAATAGCATGGCGCTGGTCGCTTTTGCGCTCAGCGTGCTGGGAATCTTCGTGCTGCCCAGTGCCTTGGGGGGTGTCGTCTGCGGCCATCTGGCGCGCCGACAAATCCGTCGCACCGGCGAACAAGGCGACGCCTGGGCGCTGGCGGCCCTCATTCTCGGCTATTTGCTGCTTCTGCTGTCCATCGCAGGCTTGTTAGTGTTTGGCGGTGTCATGATCACCATGTTCGGTGTCATGAGCTTCATGTGAACAGTGCACCAACGATCTCCGGACTGGCAGCAGTGGTGCCCATTGCGTAGCTGCGCTAAGCTGGCGCTCCTGTTCCGGAACCTCGCAGTATAGGATGCACGATGCTGGATTCGCTCCTCGACAACGATTTTTACAAGTTCACCATGCAGAGCGCCGTCATCAAGCGCTTTCCTTACGCGCGAGCTCGCTATGCGTTCATCAACCGGGGCGACCACGCCTTTCCTCCTGGTTTTGCCGAACGACTGCGTGAAGCAGTGGACGCCATGGCGAATCTGTCGCTGACGCTCGAGGAAAAGCGTTACCTGGAACGTACTTGCCCCTACCTCGACCCGACCTACCTCGATTTTCTTTCGGGGTTCCACTACGACCCCGGCGAGGTCGAGATCTTTCAGGAAGGCGGGCACTTTACGCTACGCATCGAAGGCCTCTGGTATCGCACCATTCTTTGGGAAGTGCCCCTGATGGCACTGATCAGCGAGATCTGGTATCAGATGGGGGATGGTCAGCGCGATACCGATGAAATCATCGACGCCCGTACACGCGACAAGATCGAGCATTACAAGCGCCTGGGCCTCAAGATTGCCGAATTCGGTACGCGTCGACGCTACTCCTACGACGTACACGACCGCGTCGTGGCATCGCTGCGCCACCACGGCGGCGACACCTTTTCCGGTTCGAGCAACGTGCATTTGGCCATGCGTCATGGCGTCAAGCCGATCGGCACCCATGCCCACGAGTGGTTCATGTTTCACGGCGCGCGCTTCGGGTTCAAGATGGCCACCAGCCTGGCCTTGGAGCATTGGGTGGATGTCTATCGCGGCGACCTGGGCATCGCGCTGACCGACACCTTTACCTCGGCCACCTTCTTCGACAGCTTCGACAAGAAGTTCGCCAAGCTCTTCGATGGCGTGCGTCACGACAGCGGCGATCCACTCGAATTTGCGGCCGCCACCATCGCGCATTACCAACGCATGGGCATCGACCCGCGCACCAAGACGATCATCTTCTCCGACGCCCTGACCCCCGAACGCGTGGAGCGCATCGACAACTTCTGTCGTGGCCGCATCACCACCGCATTTGGCATCGGTACCAACTTCACCAACGATGTCGGCGTCACGCCCATGAACATGGTCATCAAGATGACCGAGGCACGCCCTGAGGGCCAGCACTGGATCCCCGTCATCAAGCTCTCGGACGTTCCTGACAAGAACACCGGTGACGCCGACATGATCGAGCTCGCCAAACGCGTGCTAGCCCTCTCCCGGCGAGCCTGATACGTCCCGCCGTCAGGTTGCTTATCAGTCCTTGTTGAGTGCGCGATCCAAGGCGACCAACGCGGCCTGCCAGGATGCCGCGTCGGCGGCGGCGTCATAGGCCAGGGGCAACTCGAACTCCTTGGCTTGGGCATCGGATGCCGGATTGCTGAAGCCATGCTTGGCACCGGGGTATTGAACCACCCTAACCTCGGCGCCTTGCTCGCTCAACGTGGCCGCCATCGACTCCAATGCCTGCGTTTTCACCAACGGATCGTCCGCACCATTGTGGATCTGCACGATGCCATCGAAGGGTTGCGGATTGGATACCGCCTGGGTGGGACTCCCATGAAAGCTGATCGCCGCTTCGATGGGCATGCCCGCCAGCGCCATGTTCATGACGATGCCGCCGCCGAAGCAATAGCCGATCGCGGCCATGCCTCCATCGCTGACATACGGCTGCTGGCGAAGCTTCGCCATGGCCGCCTCGAGACTCGCGCGCGCCGTCGGCCAATCGCTCATGACACGCTGGGAAAACGCCTTGGCATCCTGCGGATGCGCCGCTGTCTTGCCGTTGCCATACATATCCACCGCCAGGGCGACGAAGCCGAGTGCCGCCAACTGATCGGCCCGTGACTTGGCGTAATCGTTGAGCCCCCACCATTCGTGCACCAACAATACGGCCGGACGCGGCTCATCGTCGTTGACGTTACGCGCCAGATACCCCTTGTACACCTCGCCACCAGTGGCGTATTCGAACGTCTCGCCGACGACCTTCGGGCCTTGCACGGCCTCGGCCCAGGCCCCGACGCTCAGCATGCCCAGCAAGCAGGCCAACAGAATTCGCAGCATGTTTTTCTCCTTGATCCTTGCATCGTGTCCAGGTAAAGCTCGCCGATACGGCATATGAGTACCCAATGATTGCATCACCTGCTCAAGTGGGAGATAGCGGCGCCTGCTGCACACGATTGCGGCCGTTGCGCTTGGCGACATAGAGCCCCATGTCAGCGCGGTGCAGCAGCGACTCCACCCCCTCGTGGGCGTAACGCTCCGCCACGCCGAAACTGACCGTGAAACTCAGCCACTCGCCGTGACATTCCACCCGAACGCTTTCGAATTTCTTGCGCAGTCGCTCTGCCAGCAACACCGCATCGTTGAGCGACTGACCGGCCAGCATCAGCGAGAATTCCTCACCACCGATGCGCCCGAATACATCGTGATCTCGCAACGCGGTACGGCACATTTCGCCCACGCATGCCAGCACCAGATCCCCAGCCGCATGCCCCCAAGTATCGTTGACCGTCTTGAAATGGTCGATATCGAAAATGACCAGGGACACACGCTGGACGACATGATCGGCGGCTTCCAGGCCGCTACGCAAGCAACTCAGATAGGTCCCTCTATTGAGTGCCCCGGTGAGACTATCAGTCGTCGAAAGCTCATGCAGGCGATGCTCACGATGCTTGCGATCGGTGATGTCGCGCGCCACCGCGACGACCCATTCATGGCATTCGCTGGCAGGATTCAAATAAGGCGAGCAGCAGGTCTCCAACCACACATAATGGCCGAGCCGATGACGCACACGAAGCTCCATGCACACCGGTTCGCCATGCCGCGAAGCGTCATGGATCAGGCGCTGCACACGCGGCGCATCATCCGGCGGCAACAGCGCCAGCACTCCCCGTCCGTAAAGCGTTTCGGGACGGTGCCCGAGCAGGTCACGAATCGACGGCGAGGCGAATCGGCATTCGCCCTCGGCATCCAAGAGCACAATGGCATCGCTGACATTTTCGACGATGGCCCGATAACGGCGCTCGTGTTCGGCTAACGCTTCAAGGCGCGTCAAGGCGGCCTGAGTCTCGCTGATATCGGCCAGAGAACCGACCAACTCGACCACGTCGCCTGCCGAATCACGCTGGACGACGATATCGTCTTGCACATGACGCACGGGCTCTTCGTCGGTGCCCACGATGCAATAATAAAGGCGAAGGCGTGATTCACCCGCCGCCAACGCGGCGAATAGATGGGCCTCGACCGCCGACACATCGCGCACACGATCCAGCCACAAGGCAGGGGATGACTGAAGCTGTACCCGTGTGACGCCGATCAGCGCCGCGAGATTATGGCTGACATAGTGCACGTCATTGCGCCACCAACCGGGGCCGGTCGCATAAAGGATGGCGGGAGAGCTCTCCAGTACTGCATCGACATCGCTGAGCAGTGTGGAGAACCCCTTTGCGGCCGGTATATCCATAATGAGTCATAGCCCCACTTCACAGGCTTCGTGACGAATTCACACGACCGCTGACTCGACGAAGGCGCCCAACGGGATTATCGCACCCCGGTTCGTCGCTGTGGCGGCACCGGGGCGGTCTCCGGCTCGGTTTGTTCAACGGGTCGGCGATCATGCGTCTCGAGATAGGCCGACACCAGGGTGCGCAGCTCTTCAACGCTCAGCGCCACACGCTCGCAGCGGGACTGACCCGACCAAGCGACGTAGACGGCAGGCGTGTCGCGCGATTGATCGACACCTGTGATTCTGCCTTGGCGATTGCGGTGTCCGTCGCGCAGCATGACACCGACCAGCCGATGAGCCTGTTGCACAAAATCGCGCATGATGCCCGTTCCGTTGATGAGAAATGATGCATGCCTTTTCAGTCTATCACAGGCCGGCTATAAACCCGACCCAGACGAGACGAAGGACTCGCTACGACACGACGTCATTCTCTACAGGAGCTTAGGCATCGTCGCAAAAGTGGCAATGTCTCCATGGCCATGCGGTGTTGCCTTACCCTGAACATCGGCCAGGCATGACCGGACCTTGAGTATTTGCCCAGAAAAAAGGCGCCCTGAGGCGCCTGATGTCGCGGGTATCGGGGATACCCGATAGGAAGCGAGAGCGAACGGACAACGATCGAGCGGAGCCGTGAGTGCGCGAGACGTGTATCCGGACGCTCCCACACGGGGTGGTTACGTCACCGACGATGGCCTTACTTGGCCGCGTGCATGGCCAGTGCCGTATCCAGCATACGGTTGGAGAAACCCCATTCGTTGTCGTACCACGCCATCACCTTGACCAGCCGGCCGTTGACACGCGTGTGGTTGGCATCGAAGGTGGATGAATTCGCATCATGATTGAAATCGATGGACACCAATGGCTGGGCGTTGGCTGCCAATACCGGGGAATTCTCGGCCGCCTTTTCGACGATGGTGTTGATTTCATCCCGCGTCGTATCACGACCTGCGGTAAAGGTCAGATCCACCAGCGAGACGTTGATCACCGGCACGCGAACCGCCAAGCCATCGAACTTGCCCTCGAGTTCTGGCAGCACCCGACCCACCGCCGCAGCGGCACCCGTCTTGGTAGGAATCATCGACTGGGTGGCGCTGCGCGCACGGTACGGATCCTTGTGGTAGACATCGGAGAGGTTCTGGTCATTCGTGTAGGCATGCACGGTTGTCATCAGGCCGTTCTCGATGCCTACCGCATCATTGAGCGCCTTGGCGACCGGTGCCAGGCAGTTGGTGGTGCAAGAAGCGTTGGACACCACGCGATGTTCGCGAGTCAGCACGTCTTCGTTGACACCGAACACCACCATGGCATCGGCATCGCCGCTGGGCGCAGAGATCAACACCCGCTCGGCGCCGGCCTCGAGATGCTTGGCGGCCGCATCACGCGCGGTAAATAGCCCGGTACACTCCATGACCAGGTCGACATTCAGCGATGTCCAGGGCAAGGCGGCCGGATCTCGCTCGGACAATATGCGGATGCGGTCGCCATCGACAGTCAATGACTCATCGTCGTGCCCCACCTCGAACATGAAGTGCCCATGCACGCTATCATGCTTGAGGAGATGGGCGTTGAGCAACGGGTCACCCAGATCATTGATGGCCACGACCTCGACGCGGTCGCGATAACCGTTTTCGTAGAGAGCCCGCAGGACGTTACGGCCGATACGCCCAAACCCATTGATTGCAATACGCAGCGTCATGATGGCTTCCTCTCTTTGATTGGCACTTTGATTGGCGTGAACCCAAGGATACGATAAGAACCTTTTGGAAGAATACTACAACCATCCCCTCAATTTGGCCAAAAGACGCACGACCATCAAGGTATTTTTTGCTAAATTTACTTACATGACCACCCACCGCACTTGATGAGGTCCTGACATGCCACTGAATCAGACCGTTGCCGACGTTACTCGCCGCATCGAAGAACGCTCCAAGGAGCGCCGTGCGCTCTATGAAAAGAACATGCACGATCAATACAAGCGCGGCGTGCATCGCGGCGAGCTCAGTTGCGGCAACCTGGCCCATGGCGTTGCCGCCTGCGGCAGCCAGGACAAGAACCAGCTCAAGCTGATGAACTCTGCCAACCTGGGCATCATATCGGCCTACAACGACATGCTGTCGGCGCACCAGCCCCTGGAAACCTTTCCCGCCACCATCAAGGACGCCGCTCGACAAATGGGCTCGACCGCCCAGTTCGCCGGTGGCGTCCCCGCCATGTGCGACGGCGTGACCCAGGGTCAACCCGGCATGGAGCTGTCGCTGTTCTCGCGTGATGTCATCGCCATGGCCACGGCAGTGGGCCTGTCGCATAACATGTTCGATGGCGCCCTCTATCTCGGGGTGTGTGACAAGATCGTGCCGGGGCTGTTCATTGCGGCCGCGCGCTTCGGCCACCTGCCGGCCACCTTCGTGCCCGCCGGCCCGATGCCCAGCGGCCTGCCCAACAAGGAAAAGGCCCGGGTCCGCCAGCTGTTTGCCGAGGGCAAGGCAACGCGTGAAGACCTGCTGGAAGCAGAGTCACAGTCTTACCACAGCCCCGGTACCTGCACCTTTTACGGCACCGCCAACTCCAACCAGTTGATGATGGAAATGATGGGCCTGCATCTGCCAGGCACCTCATTCGTCAACCCCGGCACCGAGATGCGCGAAGCGCTGACCCAGTTCGCCACCCAGCAGACGATTCGCAATACCGAACCGGGTGGCGATTACCGGCCCTTCTACAAGCAGGTCGACGCCCGTGCCATCGTCAACGCCATCGTCGGCCTGCTCGCCTCGGGCGGCTCCACCAACCATACCCTGCACCTGGTGGCCATGGCCGCGGCGGCGGGACTGACACTGACATGGGATGACTTCACCGACCTGTCGGCGGTGACGCCGAGTCTGATGCACGTCTATCCCAACGGCCAGGCAGATATCAATCACTTCCAGGCGGCCGGCGGCATGAGTTTCCTCTTCCGCGAGTTGATCGGGGCCGGGCTCGTCCATAGTGATATCCCGACCGCATTCGGCACCGACCTGACGGCCTACACTCAAGAACCCTTCCTCGAGGACGGCGAGCTGATCTGGCGCGAAGGCCCCGAGCAAAGCCTCGACGAGGACGTCCTGCGCCCGGTGTCGAATCCCTTCTCCCCGACCGGCGGCCTGACGGTGCTCGATGGCAACCTGGGGCGCGGTGTGATCAAGATCTCCGCCGTGAAGCAGGAACATCGCTTGGTCGAGGCACCGATTCGGATCTTCGAGGACCAGAATGATCTTCAGAGCGCCTTCGAAGCGGGCGAACTCGATCGTGATGTCATTGCCGTCGTCCGCTTTCAGGGTCCCCAGGCCAACGGCATGCCCGAACTGCACAAGCTCACGCCCTATCTCGGGGTCCTGCAGGACCGCGGCTACAAGGTCGCCCTGGTGACCGACGGCCGTATGTCCGGCGCCTCGGGCAAGGTCCCCGCCGCGATTCACATGACGCCCGAAGCCCTCGACGGTGGCCCGTTGGGCAAATTACGCGACGGCGATATCGTTCGCCTCGACGCCGACAACGGCAGCCTGGAAGTAAAAATCGACCCGCAGACCTGGGCGCAACGCGAGCAGCTCAGCGGTGATCTCGACCACTATCACATGGGACTGGGACGCGAGCTCTTCAGCGGCTTCCGCCAGCTCGCCATGCGCGGCGAGGAAGGTTGCAGCGTGCTGGGTGGCTTCGAGGCAGCCTACCTCCAGCGCCAAGCGCCCCGAACGCATGGCGAGGACGCGTGAATGAGTCGACCTGCCTTGATCGGTGACATCGGCGGCACCAATGCCCGTTTCGCCTTGGTGACGCCGGGGAAGTTCGACCTTCAGGCCATTCGAACGCTCCCGTGCGCGCACTACCCGACACTCTCCGAGGCGATCCGCGCCTATCTCGATGAGGTAGGTGCGGACGTCCCCCACGAGGCCTGCCTCGCCTTCGCCTGCCCCGTGCACAACGATGAAGTCCGCATGACCAACAACGCCTGGTGCTTCTCCAAGCGCCAGGTCACCGAGGAGTTCGGTTTCGAGCTTTTCAAGGTCATCAACGACTTCACCGCGCAAGCCCTCGGCGTCCCCCATGTGGAGGCCGACGACCTGGTCCCGCTGGGGGAAGGCGAGGCCGCACCCGGCAGCGCCAGATTGATCTTCGGCCCTGGCACCGGCCTGGGCATGGCGGGCCTCTTTCCCGGTCAACACGACTGGATCCCGCTCCCCACCGAAGGCGGTCATGTCTCCTTCGCGCCCACCGATGCACATGAACGCAAGCTTCTGGCGTACTTTCATCAGCACTATGGGCGCGTCTCGGTGGAACGTATTCTCTGCGGACAAGGCTTGCTGGATCTGTATCGCGCACACGCGCATCTGGCCAAGCAGATTTCCCACTACAACACGCCCGCCGAGGTCACCGGTGCGGCCCGTGCCGGTGACCCGCTGGCGCGTCAGTCGCTGGAACGCTTCCTCAAGATACTCGGCGATGTCAGCGGCGATGCCGCCTTGATGCTCGGCGCGCGCGGCGGCGTCTATTTGTGTGGCGGCATCCTGCCACGCCTTCTCGATTGGCTGCCTCATAGCCATTTCCGTGACGCCTTCGCCGACAAAGGACGCATGCACGCGTACACTGCTCAGATTCCCGTGTGGGTGGTCACGGCGCCGTGGAATGGGCTGCTGGGCGCCTGCGAAGCATTACACAACGAGGAGGTGGCATGATTCCCGATTCCCTGCGTCAATTGCTCGACGCGACCCAGGGGCAGCGCGACGCCGAATGGCAAGGGCGTCGCGTATTGCTGATCAATGCCGACTGGGGCGAATTGGCGGTGTCCCTACAGGGGGCCAGGTGCTGCACTATTTGCCTTGCGGCCCCGAAGCCAAGCAAGCCGTAGGCACCCAACCGGCGCCCGGCACGGAGAATGGCTGGCTGTGGGTCACGCCTTCACCGCAGACGCTACCCGGCACGATCCGCGGCGGTATCCCGGTGTGCTGGCCGTGGTTCGCCGATGAATCCCCCGATGGCCGCGGCCCCATGCACGGCACTGCCCGCCAGGCCGAGTGGCGGCTTGACGGTGTCGACGACGAGGACGAAGGGGTCGAGGTGCACCTGTCACCGACGACACGCCTCGACGAACAGCTCACCCCTCGCGTGATGATCCATGCCAGCGCCCGGCGCCTGCATGTCGAGTTGATCACCGAGCATCGCGGCGAAAAACCGGTGAAACTGACGGCGGCCTTGCATACCTATTTCGCCGTTGCGCACGCCCACCAATGTCGTCTAGAGGGGCTCGCCGGCGCTCGCTATCTGGACAAGCGCCAGGACTTTTCCGAAGCGCATCAACAGGGCGAACTCGGCGTGCGCGGCCCACTGGATCGCATCTACGAGTCCAATCGCCCGCTGGTGCTCGACGACGGCGAGCGTCGCATCAAGATCGCCAAGCAAGGCAGCGATTCCACGGTCGTCTGGCACCCAGGGAGCGAATTGCCCAGCGACACACCCGCCGATGTCAGCCATGGTTTCCTGTGTGTCGAAGCCGCCTGCACCCGCGTCGATCCCGTATGGCTGGTACCCGGCGCCCAGCACCTCCTGGCCACCACCCTGACCCGAGAGGAGACACTCCAATGAGCGATGAGCTGACGTTCGATGTCCCTTTCGTCCTCGGCATGATGCGCCTCCACGAGCGTCCTGAACTGGCCGATGCCACCCATTTGGCCGACTGGATCGAGGCACGCCTCGACGAAGGACTCGACTGGTTCGATCATGCCGATATCTACGGCAATCGCGAGTGCGAGCGACTGTTCGGCGAGGCCTTGTCACGGCGCCCGGCGCTCAAGGCCCGCGTCAACGTCATCACCAAGGCGGATATCGTACTCCCCGCACGTGACGTGTCGCGTTTCGGGGTCAAGCATTACGATACCTCGCCCGACTACCTCAACGCGCGGATCGATACCTCGCTGGAACAACTCGGCCTCGAGCGCCTCGATCATTTCCTGCTACATCGCCCCGACCCCCTGCTCGATGCCGACGCGACCGCCGCCGCCCTGGACGCCGCCATCGACGCCGGCAAGATCGGTGCCGTGGGCGTTTCCAACTTCTTGCCCGAGCAATGGCGGCGCCTGCAGGCCGCCATGCGCCACCCGCTTGGCGCGCATCAGTTCGAGCTGTCGCTGGCCCGCCCGGACGTGCTGTTCGATGGCTTCTACGATGCCGTGATCGCCGATGGTCTCGCGCCCATGGCCTGGTCGCCGCTAGGGGGCGGCCTGGTCTTCGAGGATGTGCTGGGCAGTGCGCTGGAACACTTCGCCGAGACATTCGAGTCGAGTACCGCGGGTTTGGCACTCGCCTGGCTCAGACGCCTTCCGGGACATCCCGCGCCCGTTATCGGGACCCTCAAGGAAAGCCATATTCAGGCATTGCATCGCGACAGCAACCTGACGCTGGACCGGGCCACCTGGTTCGCGCTGCTCGAAGAGGCGCGTAGTCACCGTGTGGCCTAGCCGGTGTTCCGCATGCGGCTTTCGTCGAATGAGCATTGTCGACCCGCCGACAAGCTGACACGATTCATCCAATCGACCCGCGTGGTCATGCCGCCCGATTCATGAAGAAGGATGACGCCATGTTCCAACTCACGCGCAGCGTCACCTGGCGCGCTCTCGAACGTCTCCACCGCGAGACCGCCAATGATCGCATCAGTGATTACTTCGCCGCCGATCCCCAACGCTTCGAGAAGATGAGCCTGCGTGTCGGTGGCCTGTTCCTGGATTACTCCAAGCATCATGTCTCCGATGCCGTGCTCGCCAAACTGATCGAACTCGCCGATCACTCGGCGCTGGTGCAACGCCGCGCGCAGATGTTTTCCGGCGACATCATCAACGTTACCGAGGACCGCCCGGTCCTGCACACCGCCTTGCGTCATCTGGGCGACGAGCCGGTCTACGCCGATGGCAAGAACGTCATGCCCGAGATTCAGAGCACGCGCGAGCAGATCAGGCGCTTCTCGGAAGAAGTACGCAGCGGCGAGTGGAAGGGCTACAGCGGCGAACGCATCAAGGACGTCGTCAACATCGGCATCGGCGGCTCCGACCTGGGGCCTAACATGGCCTGCCGCGCGCTGCTCAAACACCGCAACGGCGAACTCAATTTTCACTTCGTCTCCAACGTCGACGGCGCACACATTCAGAAAGTGCTGAGAGCGCTCGACCCGGCGACCACGCTATTCATCGTCTCGACCAAGACCTTTTCCACCCAAGAGACGCTGCTCAACGCCAAGACCGCGCGGCGCTGGTTCCTCGACAATGCCGGCGAAGATGCCGATGTCGGCGCGCACTTCATCGCTGCCTCGACCAATCGCAAGGCGGCGATGGAATTCGGCATCCGCGAGGAAAACGTCTTCGAATTCTGGGCCTGGGTCGGCGGGCGCTACTCGATGTGGTCGTCGATCGGCCTCCCCATCGCGTTATCCATCGGCTACGACGGCTTCATGGAACTCCTCGAAGGGGCCTACGAGATGGACCAGCACTTCATCGAGGCGCCGTTCGAGAAGAACATGCCGGTACTCATGGCGTTGATCGGCATCTGGTACATCAACTTCATCGGTGCCGAAACGCATGCCATCGTGCCTTACGATCAGGCCTTGCATCAGCTACCGTCGTTTCTCCAGCAGCTCGACATGGAGTCCAACGGTAAGTCGGTGGATATTTTCGGTCAGCCGGTGAATTACAAGACCGGCCCCATCGTCTGGGGACAGACGGGCTCCAACGGGCAGCATGCGTTTTTCCAGCTGCTCCACCAGGGCACGCGCTACGTGCCCATCGACTTCATCGCCTCGCTCAAGCCCGAGCCGGAATTCGAGGATCACCATTTCGCGCTGCTCACCAACATGCTGGCGCAGGCCAACGCCTTCATGGAAGGCAGCCAGGACGGGGGCCAGCTCGACCCCTACAGCTGCCCAGGCAACCGCCCCTCGAGCACACTACTGCTCGATGAGTTGACACCCAAGAATCTGGGCGCGTTGATCGCCTTGTACGAACATAAAGTCTTCGTCCAGGGCGTGATCTGGAACATCAACTCCTTCGACCAATGGGGCGTGCAGCTCGGCAAGCGTATCGCCGGCGAGATCAGCGAACGCATCGATACCAACGCCGCGGATTTCGATGTGTCTACGCAAGGGCTGCTGTCGCTGGTACGAGAGCACTTCCCCTCGCCTCAGGCCACATCGACGCCGGACGCCAAGAAACCAAGCGGCCGGAAACCAGGAGGAAAAACGTCATGACACCGCTCATTGCCTTCGGCGAAGCGCTGGTCGACATGCTCTCCAACCGCCTGGATGGCGCCGCCGACGATCTCCCGGAAACGTTCACGCCCTATGCCGGCGGCGCCCCGGCCAATGTCGCCGTGGCCTGCGCCCGACTGGGACTGCCGAGCCGTTTCTTGGGCATGGTCGGCGACGATCGCTTCGGCGATTTTCTCGTCGAGGAGCTCGCGCGCCATGGTGTCTCGGTCGAGAACATTTGCCGCACGCGCGAGGCCCGCACGGCCCTGGCGTTCGTCTCGCGCGATGCCCATGGCGAACGACGTTTCGACTTCTACCGCCCCCCCGCAGCCGACCTTCTTTATCGCCTCGAGCATCTTCCCACAGGTGTCTTCGCCGAGCCGGCGATCCTGCATCTGTGCAGTAACAGTCTCACCGATGAAGCGATCGCCGAGACCACGCTGAGCATCGCCGATATCGCGCGGCGTGGCGGTACCCTGATCAGTGTCGATGCCAATCTGCGTACCAACCTGTGGCCCGACAATCGCGTCGATATAGGCCGTGTCACGGCCTTGCTCGACCACGCGCACTTGCTCAAGCTCTCCCGCGACGAACTCGAGCTGCTGCGCGGCGATCATGACGTCGATTCCTGGTTGCAATGGCGCCTGGCAGCCGGCGTGCGGATGATCGTGATTACCGATGGGGCAGCGCCGGTCATCGTGCATCGGCTGGGCAAGGTGATTGACGTCATTCCCCCCGACGTGACGGCCGTGGACACCACCGCCGGGGGCGATGCCTTCGTGGGCGGTCTGCTGGCACAACTGGCCGAGCACGATGTCAACGCCGCCACGCTTGGCGACTGGTGTCAAGACGAAGCCCGCCTGCGCCACGCCGTCGAGCTCGCCTGCCGTTGTGGCGCCTTCGCCGTGACGCGGCCAGGTGCCTACTCGGCATTGCCCACCCGCGACGATCTCGACGCCATGTATTGAAACACGTCGAGCGCCCACCTCGGGCGCTCGCCATGCTGGTCGTCTCACATCCCCGGGCATGCGGGATATCCACGATGCCGTTCCCTACAATGACGCGGCAACGGCTTTATTCGCATTCACTGCGTCCAGATCATCTTCCAGTGTCTGAACCCGGTCGTAATATGTCTTGATCGCCTGCCTGCCTTTCTCGGCATCAGCAAATGACCAGGTGTCCTTTTCAGCCCCTTCGATAATAGTGGTGTAAACGGCCAGCTCAATCGCTTCTCGGACAGCTAGCTGTGGTGGGTCATTGCGAGTAAACCCTGCTTCCAGTTCGAAAAGCTCATCGACAGCGACATAGCGGAATATCGATCCCTGCACCAGAAAGGAGTAGATCTTCTTCGTAGTGGTAACGCTATTCAACACGCGCCCGGTCTTCACACTGACGAGGCGCATGTTGACCGTCACCAGATCGCTGCGGTATTCGGTATTGGCGCCGATGCCTAGATAGCGGGCGCCAACGCCGCCCGTGGTGAGATTCGTTTCATAGGCGATGATCCCGCCTTCCACGATGACACCGGCAAATGTCAAAGGAGGTAACGGCGTGGCCGATGCACCGTTGAACTGCTGACGAGTGGATTGAATGACTTGCCGCTCTCTAAGCAGATTGGGCAGCCCTCGACGCTCCATGACATTGAACCATTGGCCTTTTCCCGCTTTTTCCAAGACGTCCACCATGATAGCGTCTGCGCCTTGCGTCACCGCCCGTGAATATTCCGCGAAGTTATCATTCGGCTTGTATTGCCCCGTCAAATCGGAAAACTCATACACGGCTATATCGATCGGCCGCGCGGCAGCCGGCAGTTGTTCGAGCAACGATGATGTCTTGGTTTCCTGCACGAAGCCAGCGGGTTCCGATGGCATCATCTGGCCAGACACACACCCGCCCATCAGCAGCAACGCGCTCAACCCAATAAGTCCCTTGATAATATTCATACCCCACCCTTGAGTTTTTATAATATATAATTTATTGAATGAGCTTTACTGACCCACGGATGACCTGGGAATATTCACAACATTGGTGTTGATGCCATCCGAAATATTCACGACAACTCTGTCACCCACTGTCTCGTAAGAGACCATGGCACCGTCCAATGAAAAGTTACCCGAGGGTGGAGCGCCATCCTGAAAAATCGCCTCCGAAAGTTGACTCGCCGAACCGGCGATCATGGTATTGCGTATGGCATCCGCAAACTTGTCGGCGGTCGTCTCTTCCTCGAACAAAGAGGAGTATTCATCGCCATCATCCTTGTATTGATTCTGCACGTCTGCCGTCTGCAGGAGATAATTTATATAAAACGGATCTCCTCCAAATGCAGGATTGATAGGTTGGTATACGAGATCGCCGGCCCACGCCCCGGGGGCGACACCAAGCGTTGCCAATAACACTCCGCCCAGGCAAAGACGAAAATTCACTCGACGCATCATGACACTCTCCCTGCATATCGGATGTTATTGAGGAATCGCTTTACTGATACGCCCGCGCGGCGTGTCCAGTACCACGGAAGCCTCATGCTCACTGCCGGAAAAAACCAAGGGGGGACGGTTCTGGATATTCTCGCCTCGCTGCAAATGCAGGATCTTTTTATTACCTCCCACCACGAAAATATCAGAGGTGAGAAGGCTTCCTTTCTGATCGACGACAATGGCATTGCGTCGACCTGTCAAACTTATATGCGACTCAAGATCATCTCCCACCTGGCGTTGGTAGGTTAGATTCCGGTCTCCCTGTGAACTCACCACGGCCCTGTTGCGATTCCCGTATTGCAGGGAGTAGGTCACATTACTCTTCTCGGGAGCGGAAAGAGAAAGGTCATCGAAGTATCCTGACTCGATGGCATTGATCAATCCTTCACCCGGGGTAGAGAAGCTGGCAACCTGACGCTCATTGTCATAGGTCGTCCGCTCGGCCTCGGATATCTGCTCCACGAAGGCCAGGGACCCTTGCCCCATGGCCGCGGGCAACACCGGTATCATGGCCACTAGTACAAGGAAGCCAAGCACTGCGGGATGTTTCATGATCTCTCTCCCATGTCACCATGCAAGCCTCAGGCATTGTGCCTAGATAGGACTCACGACTTCTTCTGCTTCACAAGTGGAACCCGTAAGCCGCTCGGTCACCTCCAAGTGAAACTCCAACCAACCGGCCGGTGCCAGACGAAACTGCACGCGAGACGTGATCGCTTGTTCACCCGGCTGAAGCCGTTGAGAACCGGATTGCTCGATCGTGCCCGAGCCCCCCGGGTCAATCTTTAGCGTTTTCAGAACATAGTCCGCACGCGTCGGTTTGACACTTTCGATAATACCCACTGCCGTCACGATATCGCCCTGCTGCTCTACCGCTATCCGGCAATACAGCTGGTTGAACACCTGCTGCCCCTCACTGGCAAGCGGATAAAAAAGCACGCAGGCGCATAGTAATTGCTTTACTTTGCAGGATATCATGGCGCTCTCACAGTGCTTAACATGACTTACCGATCAAGCTCCCCGGGCCACTACCAGCGCCCGGGGATCAACACGCTCAGCCGACGTTAGTTCTTCTGAAGTGCGTTGAAGGAATTGCCATACCCATGCTGAGAGTGCACGGTGACGTTATAATCTCCGTACTGCCGTGCAATACCAGTATTACCAAAGCCACCCTGTTGGTAAGACATGGTGTTATGATTACCGTCTTGCAACCCTGTCATCCTGTTGCCAAAACCGTACTGCTCTGCCTTGTTGACAAAGTTGTTGTCCCCTTTCTGCGTCAGATTAGCCTTATTGAAGCCACCATGCTGAATGGCGCGATTCCCATTCGTGGCAATATCGTTGCCATCGCCTTCTTGCGTGGTATTGAAGGAGTTATGAGCTCCCACCTGGTTCATATAGACTTCGTTGCTGTCGGCAATGGCATAGCCGCTCATGACGGACAGAATACCTGCAGCCAGAATCAATTTCTTCATTTCATTCACCTCTGCAACAATTATTATAACCCTCAGAGCCCTGGACCCCTGATCCCAGACTCACTCACGAGCAATTGATAATGTTCGAAACACTATCTTCACGCTCGATAACAATTCTTGCCTCAATGTAAAAAAGCGTCAAACGACAAAAGACCCAAATACTTAAAAAAAAGATCTCAGAAAAGCAATCCGTTACCTTTAAAAAACAAACTACATTTCTCATACTCACTACCATTAAGCGCCTGCCAAAGGAGCAGACACGTTTTCAACAGCTTTTGAAATTCAAGACGTTACCCCTTGCCCCATGTCACTACTCCGTACCAGAGCGACCCACGCCGATGAGGAGGTTCGCGCACAGAAGTCACAGAAGTCTTTGAGAGGGGGCGGCACGCGACAAAGAGCTGCCTCGATACCAGGCACTGAAGCACGACGAGCGCCCGTTAAGGGCGCTCGTCGCCTCCCCTACGGGAGCACTACAACGGGCATGTCGAACCGTTAGTGTTGCGCTGCGAAAGGGCGTAGAACTTAAAGCAAGGCATTGAACTGCTTCAGCCATTCGGGATGCGCGGGCCATGCCGGGGCCGATACCAGGCGTCCGCAGGTAATCGCCTGATCGGCCCCGATCTCGGCGAAGTCACCGCCCGCCAGCCGTACCTCGGGCGCACAAGCTGGATAGGCGGAGACGCGCCGACCGCTCAGTGATACCGCGGCGGCGAGCAACTGCGCGCCGTGGCAGATGGCGGCCACGGGCTTGTCGGCTTCCATGAAATGGCGCACCAGCGCCAGGACACGCTCGTCGAGGCGCAGGTATTCGGGGGCACGCCCGCCCGGAATGACCAGGGCGTCGTAGTGCGAAGCCTCGATATCGGCGAAACTGGCATTCAAGCTGAAATGATGGCCGGGTTTCTCGGAATAGGTCTGATCGCCCTCGAAGTCATGAATCGCCGTCTTGATGCTGTCGCCCTTTTTCTTGTCCGGGCAGACGGCCTCGACGCCGTGCCCCATCGCTTGCAACGCTTGAAACGGCACCATGATCTCGTAGTCTTCGACGAAATCCCCGGCGATCAACAGTATACTGGCCATGCATCAGACTCCTTCGGGCAGTTGGGAAACGGATTGGCGCTTGCTGCTTCAGCATAGTGCTTCGCATGCCACGCTGCACATCAGGGCGGCGTCACAGGTCGGCTGTGTAATGGCACAGAACACGGCCATCACGGCGCACTGACAAGCCGCCTGGCAGTCGCCGACCTGGAGCGGGATGAAATGCGCTAACCGCCCATAAGCAAAAGCTTTTGCGTCTCCGCGAACGCTCGCATAGAGTGGCGAGCTTTTGCAGATTTCTTCCTGGAGCGAGCATGCTGGCCGGATTGCTGTTGATCTTGTTGCCTTTGATCGTAGGCTACCTCATTCCGGTTCACCATCGCGGTGCCCTGGCCCTGATCGAGCGCGGCGTAAACGCTTCGGTCTACATCATCCTGTTCTTGATGGGCGTCAGCCTCGCCGGCCTCGAGGATCTGCTGGGCCAGTTATCACGCATGAGCGGCCAGGCCGCGACCCTGTTCGCGATCATCACGCCGCTCAATCTGCTCGCGCTGGCGTGGCTATCGCGCCGTAGCCGTCTGCGCGCCGGTGCGTCGCCGCGCGTCGCCGACGCACCGACCAGTACCGGCGCGGCGCTGGCCGGCTCGTTGTCGCTCGCCGGCGTGGTGGTCCTGGGCACGCTGTGCGGGGCGGCCGCTGGTCACTGGGAGCTTCGGTTCGTGCATGCCTGGGCGGAGCCACTCGCGGAATGGACCCTCTACCTGCTGCTGGCATTGATCGGCTGCCAACTGCGTAATTCGGGGATGCCGCTCAAGCAGATCCTGCTCAACCGCCACGGCCTGGTCATCGCGATCTGCGTCGCACTCAGCTCGCTGCTCGGCGGCTTGCTGGCCGCTCCGCTGCTCGATCTGCGCTGGAACGAAGGCCTCGCCATGGCGGCTGGTTTCGGTTGGTATTCGCTCTCCGGGATTCTCATCGGCGACCAGCTCGGCCCCGTGCTCGGCGGCGTCGCCTTCTTCAACGACCTTGCACGAGAGCTCTTCGCCTTTCTGCTCATTCCGCTGGTCATCCATCGCGCCACGCCGTTGGCCATCGGCTACGGCGGCGCCACGTCCATGGATTTCACCCTGCCGGTCATCCAGCAGCACGGCGGCGTGGCCTGCGTGCCCATCGCCATCGTCAATGGCTTCTTGCTGTCGCTGCTCTCACCGCCCTTGATCCTGCTGCTGCTGTCTTTTTGACGCCTTTCCGACGCGCCCGCCTTGCGACCATGGCCCAACAGTCATGTCTCGCACGAGATGCTAATCTTCTGGAACGTTACCGCTAACATTGCGGCATGACATAACAAGGGGATGGGGAGACACATGCCGCGTCGTTCGTCGGGCCGCGTCACGCTGCAGGATATCGCCGAACGCGTCGGCGTCAGCAAAATCACGGTCTCGCGTGCCTTACGTGAACCTCACCGCGTTTCTGAAACGCTCAGGCTGCGTATCGAGGAGGCCGCCGAAGCGCTGGATTACATCCCCAATCTCCAGGCTGGCGCACTCTCCAGCGGACGCAGCCTGAGCGTGGCACTGCTGGTACCGTCGATCTCCAACTCGGTTTTCTCCGAAGTCCAGCGCGGTGTCGATGAAGGGCTCCGCGAGGCGGGTTATCAGGTACTCATGGGGCATACCGGCTACTCGATTCTCGAGGAAGAACGGCTGATCGATACCTTCCTCGCCTATGGCGTCGACGCGTTCGTACTCTCCAGCACTCGGCACACCGACTACGCCCGGCGCCTGTTGAGCCGGGCGCGCCTGCCGGTAGTCGAGACCATGGAGCTGACCGATACGCCACTCGACGTCAATGTCGGCCTTGATCAACGCGCGGCCGGTCGCGCCATCGGGGAGGCCCTGATCGACGCCGGTTATCGGCGCATCGGATTTTGCGGCGCGCGACTCGACTATCGCGTTCAGCAGCGCTTGGCCGGCTGGGAAGATGCACTGAAAGCAAGGGGACTATCGACACAGCGCTGCCAGACGACGCCGCGCCCTTCGTCCTATCGCTTGGGCGGGGACCTGCTATCGGCCATGCTCGAACGCTGGCCGGATATGGATGCCGTGTTCTGCTGCAACGACGACCTGGCGGCGGGCGCCTTGTTCGAATGCCAGCGACGGCGTCTCGATGTGCCCGGGCAGCTGGCCCTGGCGGGCTTCAACGGCCTGGATATCACCGACGCGACCTGCCCGGCGCTCACTACCGTGATCACGCCGCGTCGTCTCATTGGCGAACAGGCCGCACGCCTGCTCATCGAGCGCTTGCAGGGCGCACCACACGTTCCTTCCCGCCATGACATGGGCTTCGAGATCGCACTGCGTCACAGTACGTGAGACCACGCCTCGCTCACGAGGCGTGGTCGGCACCGAGACGCGACACGCCTTGCACGCTGAGAGCGACGACGTCCTCCAACGAGGCATCGATATCGACGGTCACCGCTTCGTCTGCTCCCGGCGCCTCGAGGGTGGCCAATTGGCTATCGAGCATGGCCTCGCCCTTGAAGAAGTGATCTTGACGCGCCTTCAAGCGTTCCAGCAGTACCTCGCGCGTACCGGCCAAATGAACGAAACACAGCGCGTCGTCTCCATCACGCAACACCTCGCGATACTCGCGCTTGAGCGCCGAACAACCGATCACCAAGGTTTCGCGGTTGTCGCGCCCTTCGCGTACGAGTTCGGCCAAGCGTGCCAGCCAACCGGCGCGGTCGTCGTCATTGAGCGGCTCGCCGCGTGACATCTTCTCTACGCTGGTCGCCGAATGATAGTGATCACCATCGATGAAGCGTCCGTCGAGCGCCTCGGCCAGACGCTCACCGACAGAGGTCTTGCCGCACCCCGACACGCCCATGACGATGATCCGCCGCGTGCTGCCCGTCGCTTCGCTCATACCCACCTTTCCTCGTTTCTCTATTCGCTTTTCAACGCATTGTTATGCATGTGATGTTACCGGTAACATTCATTTTCCTAAATCCGACGCCAAGACACAACGCGACCATCGCCGCATCTCCCGTTGCCGGTCGCGCCTCCACTAAAGGTTTCGTTCACATGGATAACGCTACTCCCCTGCTCCTTTCCGCGCTGGGCGGCATCATCTTGCTTTTGTACCTTGTCATGCGCCTGCGCCTGCATGCGTTCGTCGCGCTCTTGACCGTCAGCCTGATCGTGGGTCTCACCACGGGAATGGATCTCGCGGCCATTCTACAATCCGTGCAGGACGGTATGGGGGGCTCACTTGGCTTCGTGGCGACCGTCGTCGGGCTTGGTGCAATGTTCGGCAAGATGCTGGAAGTCTCTGGCGGGGTCGATCGGTTGGCCAGCACGTTGCTCGATCGTTTTGGCGAAGACCGTTCGCAATGGGCCATGGGGGTGACCGGCTTCCTGGTGGCCATCCCGGTGTTTCTGGATGTCGCCTTCATCATTCTGGTGCCGCTGATCTATGCCCTGACACGTCGCACCGGACGCTCACTGCTTTATTATGGTATCCCGCTTCTCGCCGGCCTTGCAGTTACCCATTCGTTCATTCCGCCGACGCCGGGACCGATTGCCGTGGCGGAACTGATCGGCGCCGACCTGGGCTACGTCATTCTCTTTGGCGCCATGGCAGGCCTGCCCGCCATGGTCATCGCGGGCCCCCTCTTCGGACGCTATATCGCCCAGCATATCGACGCTGGCATTCCGGATTACATGGAACTGCCCAAGGACGAGATCGACAGCAGCGGCCTGCCGAGCTTCACGCTCATTCTCTCGATCATTCTGCTGCCATTGGTTTTGATCGTGCTCAACACCGTCTCCGGTGCGATATTGCCCGACGATAGCCCGATCGTCGCCGCCCTGGCGTTCGTGGGGCATCCCTTCGTGGCGCTCACCCTGGCGACGCTGTTGTCGTTCGTGTTTCTCGGCACGCGGCGTGGCATGAGCCGCGAGAATGTCATGGAGGTCGCTACCAAGGCGCTCGAACCGGCCGGCATCATCATCCTCGTCACCGGTGCCGGCGGCGTCTTCAAACAGATGTTGATCGACTCCGGCGTCGGCGAAGTCATGGGCCAGATGATGGCCGACAGCGCCCTGCCGCCGATTCTGCTCGCCTTCCTGATCTCCACTGCCGTGCGCGTGGTACAAGGCTCCGCCACCGTGGCCATGATCACCGCCGCGGGGCTGATGGCGCCGCTGATCTCCACGCTGGGCCTGGAAGGGCCGGTACTCGGCCTGATCGTGATCGCCATCGCCTCCGGCGCCACGGTGCTCAGCCACGTCAATGACTCCGGTTTCTGGCTGGTCAACCGTTACTTCGGCCTGACCGAGGCACAGACCCTGAAAAGCTGGACGGTAATGGAGACATTGATCGGGCTGGTGGGTCTGGTGGTCGCCCTGATCATTGGGCTGTTCGTGTAACTGGGCATCACTGGAAACGCAGCAGGGGCCTGAATGGCCCCTGCTGCTGGCATATCGCGGCTTCTCGCTTGGCGTCGCACACCTCTCGGCCAAGGCTTACCGCCTGAGCGCATTCTCGATGCTGTCCAGGCGACGTTGCGCCAGCGCTTCGCCTAATGCCTTGCCGCGATAGCCCTCCTCGAGCAACGCCCGTGGCTGGATCGCGCTGGCGGCCTGCCAGGCTTCATCGACGCATGTACTCAGCGCCGGCGCTGCCAAGGCCAGGTAACGCTGCAGCGGCGCGATGCGTTCGGACCGCCGCCACGCATCGATGGCATCGAACCAGGCCATCACGTCGGCTCCCGTCAACCCGGCATTGTCGTACTTCTGCCGCAACGCCCGAGTCCGCGCCACCTGACGGGCCAGCTCGCGCCACGCATTGGGCACGCGCAGGCGCTCGCACAAGGCCTCGCGCGACTCGTCGGCCAGCGCTTCGAGTAACCGCGCCCAACGCCACATCGCAGGATCGTCGCTGACAGGCAGTGTCGCCATGGCTTGTTCGCCAAGGTCGAGCGCAGCGTCGGCATCCAGTTCAGGCATCCATACGGCCAGGGCCCCGCACGCTTGCAGTGCCTGGAAGTAAGCGATGGGACGCGGCTCCGCCAGCGCCTTGACGGTCTCCTGCCAGACACGCTCGGCGACGAGGTGGCCGATTTCGCCGCTATCGCATAGCCGACGCATCAGGCGCTTCGTGTCAGCGGCGATGACGAAGCCCAGATCCCGGTAGCGCGCCCAAAAGCGCGCCGTGCGCAGCACACGCAACGGGTCTTCGACGAACGCTTCGGAGACATGGCGCAGCACGCGGGCATCGAGATCCTCCGCACCCTGGAAAGGATCGACCAGATGCCCCTCGGGGTCTTCCGCCATGGCGTTGATGGTCAGGTCACGGCGCGCCAGGTCTTCTTCAAGGGTTACCTCGGGGCTGGCGTGAACCACGAACCCGGTATAGCCGTGGCCCTGCTTGCGCTCGGTACGCGCCAGGGCATATTCCGCGTGGGTCACCGGGTGCAGAAAGACCGGGAAGTCACGCCCTACCGGGATGAAACCTCGCGCAGTGAGCTCTTCCGGCGTGGCACCAACCACCACCCAGTCTTCATCGGTGACCGGCCAGCCAAGACGCGCATCGCGCACCGCCCCGCCGACCCGGTAGACGGCAAAACCCTCGAGCACATCGCGCGGCTCGTCCATGGGCTCAGTTCTCGACCCGCTCGGGATGACGCGCGGCCCAGTCAGTGAAGCCGCCGTCGAGGCTATAGACATCGCTGAAGCCCTGGGCCGCCAGCCAGGTAGCCGCCTGCTGGCTGGAATGACCGTGATAGCAGACGACCACCATGGGGCACTCACGCGGCGCTCGCTCGAACAGTTCCGCCACACTGGCGTTGTCGAGATGATAGCTGCCGGGGATATGACCCTGTGAGTAACTCAAAGGATCGCGGATATCGACCAGCGTCAGCTCACGGTCGCTCTCGAGCCATTGAGCCAGGGTGGCCGGGGCGAGATGGGTAAAGCTTGTCTCGAGGGGCATGGAATCTCTCCTTGACGGAATGGCTCAGTGCCGCGAATGAGCCGGTTCGACGTAGCGTTCGCCGCTTTCCAGATCGATCGCGGTCAGCTCGCTCCCCCAGACGCAACCGGTGTCCAGCGCCAGGGCACGCACGCGGGCGTCGGGGGTCTCACCTTGAAGCGCCGCCCAGTGGCCGAAGACAATGCGCGGGTCATCCTGACGTGGATAGGTGAACCAGGGGGCGAAGCCCTCTGGTCCGCTATCCAACCCTTCCTTGGCGGCGAAGTCGAGCGTACCGTCGGCGGCGATGAAGCGCATGCGTGTGAAGGTATTGACGATCACCCGGAGGCGCTCGATCCCCTCAAGGTTCTCCGACCAGCGCGCCGGCGAGTTGCCATACATCGCCGCCAGGAAGTCACCCACCGCATCGCCACGCAGCACCGCCTCAGCCTCGGCGGCATGCTCGGCCGCCTGGGCCACGGACCAATGCGGCGGCAATCCGGCATGCACCATGACGGCATCTAGCGCAGCATCCTGCACCAGCAGCGGCTGGCGACGCAGCCAATCGAGCAACGCGTCGCGGTCATCGGCGTCGAGGATCGGTTGCAGGGTATCGGAACGTTTGAGCGGCGCATCGGCCCAGGCCACCGCCAGTAAGTGCAAGTCGTGATTGCCCAGCACGACCCGAGTGCTGTCGCCCAGCGCCTTCACCGCACGCAGACAATCGAGCGACCCGGGGCCGCGATTGACCAGATCGCCCACTAACCACAGGCGATCATGGCGTGGATCGAAGGCGATCCGCTCGAGCAACGCCGCGAACTCCGCATGGCAGCCTTGCAAGTCGCCGATGGCATATGTCGACATATCTTCTCCCCGCCCTACTCAGTGTATCTGATTAGGCCCCGCAAGACGGAAGGCCGCGATGGGAACCTCGAAGGCACGCTGCTCGGTCGTGTCCAGGCAGGTGTAACTCCCTTCCATGACGCCCACCGGACCATCGAGCACTGCGCGGCTGGTGTAGCGAAAACGCTGACCGGGGCCAATCAATGGCTGCTGCCCCACGACCCCCTTGCCGCGCACCTCCTGCACCTGACCGCTGCTCTGCGTGATCTGCCAATGACGTGCCAGCAGCTGGATCGAGCGCATCGAGCGGTTATGCACGGTAATCGTATAACTGAATACATAACGCTGCTCGGCGGGAGCGGACTCACCTGCCTGGTAGACGGGCTCGACCTCGACCTCTACATCGGACGCCACTTCACTCATGGTGTGTCGCCCCCGCGACATGGTTGGCAATACGCACCAGCTCTGCGACGCTCAGGGTCTGCGGGCGACGCCCCGCGTCGATCTCCAGTGCGTTCCAGGCCGCGTCGTCGAGACGCCCCTTGAAGTTGTTGCGCAGTGTCTTGCGGCGCTGGCCAAAGGCCTCGCGCACGATCTCGGCGAACAGCGCTTCGTCATGCGCGACATGGGGTGGCGCGACATGCGGCACCAGACGCACGATCGCCGACTCCACCTTGGGACGCGGCGTGAAGGCTTCCGGCGGGACCACGAACAGATTGTCCACCCGACAATAATACTGCGCCATGGCCGACAGGCGTCCCCATGCCGAACTGCCCGGCGTCGCCGCCAAACGCTCGACGACTTCCCTTTGCAGCATGAAATGCATGTCGGCGATGGCGCCGCGCGCCGTCAACAGATGAAAGATCAGCGGGGTGGAAATGTTGTAGGGCAGATTACCGATGACGCGCAATTTCTTGCCTGGCGTGTCTCCTTGCGCGGCGAGCGCAGCGAAGTCGAACTTCAGCGCGTCCCCCTCGTGAATGACGAACGCCGGGTAATTGAAGAACTGTACACGCAGCCCGGGAATCAGGTCGCGATCGAGTTCGATGACTTCCAGCGCACCGGCGGCGTCCAGCAATGGCTCGGTCAAGGCGCCTTGCCCGGGGCCGATTTCGATCAGGCGCTGACCGGATTGCGGCGCGATGGCACGCACGATTCGATCAATCACGCCAGCATCGCGCAAAAAATTCTGGCCGAAACGTTTACGGGCCTGGTGGACCGGTGGGCGATTGGACATGAGCGTTGCGTATTCCTTGGGAAAATCGAGCATTCAGGCGCGAGGCGCACCATCGCGAGCCATTCTGGCAGCGACATTCAGCGCCACCCGCAGACTACCGGCGTCTGCCTGACCACTCGCGGCCAACTCGAGCGCCGTGCCATGATCGACCGAGGTGCGAATCAAGGGCAGCCCCAACGTCACGTTGACGGCTTCGCCAAAGCCGGCGTATTTCAGCACTGGCAGGCCCTGATCGTGGTACATGGCCAACACGGCATCGGCGTCGGCCAGGTGACGCGGCGTGAACAGGGTATCGGCAGGCAGGGGGCCGACGAGATCCACCCCCTCGTCGCGCATTGCCGCGAGTGTCGGCGCGATGATATCACGCTCTTCAACGCCCAGATGGCCGTCCTCCCCGGCATGCGGATTGAGACCACAGACCAGGATACGTGGTCGCGCGATACCGAAATGACGCTGCAAGTCCGCCGCCAGGATGGTAATCACGCGCCGCAAACCACCGGCATCGATGGCATCGGCCACGGCCCGCAAGGGGAGGTGCGTCGTGGCCAACGCCACGCGCAATGCCGGGTCGGTGCGTTCGGTGGCCAGCAGCATGACCACCTCGTCGACACCGCAGGCATCGCGCAAATACTCGGTATGGCCGGTAAAGTCGGGATAGCCGCCCTCGATGATGGCCCCTTTGTGCAGGGGCGCCGTCACCATGGCATCGGCGCGCCCTTGGCGACACGCCACGATGGCGACATCGAGCGTTTCCAGCACGTAGGCGGCGTTGCCGGGGTCGAGCCGACCGGCCTCGGTGGGTGCTCGCAGTGGCACTGACCACACCGGCAAGACACCATCGCGACACGCCGGCACGGCCTCACCATCGGCCAGCGGCACGATGCGTACCGCAAGCGACAGACGCGCGGCGCGCGCAGCCAGTAACTCAGGGTCGCCGACCGCCACGACACGTGCCTCGAGCGGGCCCCAGGACGCGGCCAAGGCCAGCGTCAAGTCCGGTCCGATCCCCGCCGGCTCCCCTGTGGTCACGACCAGTAACGGGGTGATCCCCATCACTGCTGGCCATCCTCCAGCCGGATATCGATATAGGCGTCGGCGCGAATCTCCTGCAACCAGGCTTCCATTTCATTGTTGACCTTGCGCTGGAACAGCGTCTGGCGAATCTGCTCGCGCTGCGCTTCACGCGTCACATCTTTCTTGCGGCGGTCCTCGAGCTTGATCACATGATAACCGAAGCGTGAGCGGACCGGCTGCGACAACTCTCCGACCGTCATCCGGTTCACGGCATCTTCGAAGGCCGGCACCATCTGCCCGGGGCGCACCCAGCCAAGTTCACCGCCGTCGAGCGCCGTACCATCGTCATCGCTGTACTGCTGAGCCATCGCGGCGAAGCTTGCGCCCTCCGCGATCCGCTGACGAATGTCCTGGGCCAGCGCCTGGGCCTGCTCGTCGTTACGGTTTGGATTGGTGCCGATCAGGATATGGCGTACGCGGTTCTCGGTGACGACTATCTTCTGCTCACTCTGGCCACCGCGCGTGTCGATGCGCTTGACCAAGTGGAAGCCACTGGCGCTACGCACCGGCTCACTGACCTCGCCATCGGCAAGCTGCGGTACCACATCGGCAAAGATCGTCGGCAACCGGTCGCCACGGCGCCAGCCCAGATCACCGCCGGCACTCGCCTGCTCACCGTCGGATTCGGCTCTGGCGAGTTGCTGAAAATCGGCGCCATTCTGCAACTGACGGTACAACTCTCGCGCTTTGGCGCGAGCCTGTTCGACCTGCTCGGGGGAAGGCGATTGCGGCAACGACACCAGCAAGTGCCCTAGATGATAGGCCGTATCGGAGGTGCTGCCTTGCTGATCGAGATAGCGGTCCACTTCGCTGTCGGTGACGTTGACACGGCTAGCGACCTGGCTCTGCTGCACTTGACGCAGCAACATTTCACGACGTACTTGCTCGCGTACCGTGGCCAACGACATACCGTTTTTCTCGAGCGAGTCGGCGAATTCATCCAGCGACATGCCATTGTTCTCGGCGATCTTGCGCACGGCGGCATTGAGCTGTGTGTCGTCGACGCTCACATTAGCGCGTTCGGCCATCTGCAACTGAATCTGCTCGACGACCATGCGATCGAGCACCTGGCGGCGCAGCTCGTCCCGAGACGGCACGGGTATATCGCGACTGGCCATCTGCTTTCTTACCTGGGCGACACGATCCTCGAGCTGACTCTGCATGATCGCGTCCTTGTTGACGACCGCGACGATGCGGTCCAGCGGCTGGGGCTGCGCTGACGCCACCAGTGGCACCAGCGCCAGCAGTAGCATGAAGCCTAGTAAGGCGAACGATCTCAAGCGCATGAAGTCCTCTCTACGTTACTGTCTTATCGCCGACGCGACTGCCGACGGTGAAAATTTGCAAGCGGGTTTAGAAGCGCGTCGCCTGATAACCGGGGATCGCTTCCTCGAAGTAGCTGTCGGCGCCCTGGCCAATGCCGCCCAACCCCTTGAACACGAAGCGCAAGAAGACGCCACGGTTCGTGTAGTCGTCTGCGATGGTATTGGCGGTGTCGTTATCCTCGATCCATTTACGCCAGACGAGCTGTACCGCCGCACAGCAGTCATTGAACTGCACGCCCGCCAACTCTTCCAGGGCACGGTCGTTGGTGTTGTCATACAAGAAGCGGCCAATCAGGTCCAGGCTCGGCAGCGCCTGATACGCGAAGGACACATCATAGTCCTCACGGTTGTAGCCCAGGCGATCCTCGGCGTCGTCCGCCGGCTCGAATCCTTCGACTTGCCAAGTGTACCCCAGGTTCAACACATGGCCGGCGGGATCCCGGTATTGCAAATACGCCGAGGCTTTCTCGGTCATGCTGCGGTCGGGATCGTAGAACCAGGTATACCGGCTTCGCCAGCGCTCGCTCATCTGCCATTCCAGTTGAGTAATGACCGGCGAGCGGTCGCGTGTGGCGTCATACCAGTCCTGATAGTTCAACTCGCGATCCGGGAGGGTGTCGGGATTGCCGTTCATATCGATGTTGCGATTGGAAAAGTAACTGCTCTGTCCCACCGATAGAGACAACCGCTCGCGCCCCGTCTCGTCTTCCAGAAAGCGCGTGGACGCGCCATAGGATAGCTTGTTGACATCCCCCAGACGATCGGCGCCGGTGAACCTGTAAGGTGACCATAACTGCCCCCAGGACACGGCCCGTTCGCTGGTGTCGAAGTCAGGAAAACCGGTCTGGTCACGCTCAGGCACGTACGCATAATAGAGCCGTGGTTCCAGTGTCTGACGCCAATCATTACCAAACAATGTGGTCTCGCGCTCGAAGATCAGCCCCGAGTCCACCGACAGAACCGGCGCCGTCAGCGACGGGTTTTCATCGCGGTCGGTTTGCCGGTTGCCGTAGTCGAGCTCATAGCTCGTTTGCCAGAGCTGGGCGCGTGGCTCGAAGAAGCCCCAGCTGGGGCTGGTGCGCCACCCCAGCGCCGGCGCCAAGTGCACGCGAGAGCCGGTCGCCGCCTCGCGCAGAGGCACTTCCTGCTCGTCGACGTCCCGCCAGAAGTAGGTCACGTTGGAGTTCCACTCCTGATAGAAGCCACTGTCCTGTCGCCAGCGCGCATCGGCGGTCAGACTGGGCAGACGGTAGAACGGCTTGTCATTCTCGGCGAGCGGGTAGTCGAGTTTCTGATAACCTTGAGCACGGGCATCCAGCCGCCAGGTATCGCCCCGGTAAGTCGTGCGTGCCAGACGCAGCAAATGATCGGTATCCTGCTCGGCAAAATTACGCCCGAAATCATCGAAGTAACGGCCATCGCTCGCCGCCCCGTAGGCCAGCTGGTAATCCAGGCGCGGCGAAAAACGTCCCGCGTGTCGATAATCGATGTACCAACGCGATTCACCCTCGAAGGCATCGTCGGGATCATTCGGATTGTCGCTTGCCCCGCCGCGGTCACTGGCCAGGTACGCCCCCTCGAGGGTGCCCTGGTCGCTACCGAATAGATAACGGAACTCACCGCCCAACATGGCGCCATGCTCACTCATCCAGCGCGGCGAGAGGGTGGCATCGTAATTGGGGGCCAGGTTGAGATAGTAAGGCTGCGTATAGTCCAGTCCAGCACTCGAAAAACCGAGCGTCGGCCATAGAAAGCCACTCTGGCGACGATCATCGATGGGAAAGCGTAACCATGGCCAGTAGAAGACCGGCACATCGCCCATCTCCAGGCGCGCATGGGTCGCCGTACCAAAGCCTTCGGCACGGTTCAGCGTCACGTCGCTACCCACCATGCGCCACAAGCCGTTGCCTGGCTCACAGGTGGTGAAGCTGGCTTCTTCGAGACGGTAGCGGCCATCCGGCAAGCGCCGCAGTTCGACGGCATCGCCGCGCACGCGCTGGTCGTGGATCACATAGTGCGCCCTGTTGACGTGTGCGGCGTCACTCTCCAGCGACATGCTCGCGTCGCCGCCCCGCACTAGCAAGCCAGGATAACGAACCGCCGTCGGGCCTTCGGCGAACGCCCGATCACGCGCCGCGTTGACACGTACACGCGGCGCTTCGAGCTGGGTATCATCACGCCGCAGTACCACTTCGCCGGACAGGATGGTGGCCCCGCCATCGCCATAGGCAGCGGTGGCGGAAACACTACGAACTTGCCGGGGAGTGTCACCGGCGGACAACTGATAGCCCGGCTCAATGTAGCGCCCACTGCAAAGTGCGCCATTCGGCGCTTGGTCGCCCCAGGGTTGCCAATCGAGCTGCTGCGCAGGCAGGGGCGCGGGAGGCGCCGCGTGGGCAGCGCTTACCATCAAGCCTGAGAGGGCAGTCCAGAAGAGTCGCTTGCCCATGGTCCTCTGTGTCCTTGCCGAGTGGAATCGGTATTATACAGCCCCTGTCGCGTGCGTCTGCCTCGCAAGGGCGCGTTAGATGAGTAACGTGGCACGACGATACTACGCAACGCCTCGATCGTCAGCGATACGCAACAAGACAATGGACGTGCCAGGGAGTTGTCGACCAGCATGCTGCGGCGAACCAGGCCCGTCAACACGCAACCCACGAGGAGCCCGCATGAACCAGCGCGCGGAGACCCTTCAACGCTGGATCGCCCAGCAACACGACCTGCCCCTCGGCGACTGCCGCCTGGAGCAAGTCGCCGGCGATGCCAGCTTCCGCCAGTATTACCGCTTGCACCTGCCCGATGGCACCCCACGGGTGCTCATGGATGCGCCGCCCGAGCACGAGAACAACCAGGCGTTCGTGGCTATTGCACGTGACTGGCGTGCGGCCGGACTTCCCATGCCCACGCTGTATGCCATGGACCTGGCGGCCGGTTTCGTCGAACTCGAGGATCTCGGCGACGACGTCATGCATCACCATCTGACGACCGAGGCAGCGGCCAGTGCCTGGTTCGAGCGCGCCCTGCAACTGCTCGAACGCGTGCAGCGCCTGGCGCCGAGCTCGACCTTGCCCGCCTACGACCGCGCTCTACTAGCGCGCGAACTGGACCTGTTTCCAGACTGGTGCCTGTCGCGCCTGCTCGAGATTCCCGCACCGCCCGCATGGCCCATGCTGCGCGAGGCACTCATCGACAACGCCATCACCCAGCCCCAGGTCGCTGTCCATCGCGACTTCGATGCCATGAACCTGATGGTGCGCGATGACACGCTATGGCTGATCGACTTTCAGGACGCGGTACAAGGCCCCCTCAGCTACGATCTCGTCTCGCTGTTGCGGGGGCGCTATCGGCTGTGGTCGCGCGAGTGCATGGACGCCTTTATCGGCACGTTTCACCAGCGGGCACAAGCCGATGGCCGACTTCCCGCCGACAGCGATGTCGCTACTTTCGTGTGCCAAGCGGAAGCCATGGGCGTGCAACGCTCGCTCAAGGTGCTGGGGATCTTCTGCCGATTGGCACTGCGCGATGCCAAGCCCCGCTATCTGGAGCGCCTGCCGCACTTCCTCGCGCATTTGCGGCAAGGGCTCGCGGCACTGCCGGCGCACGGCGAATTCCTCACCTGGATAGATACCGCCTTCATCCCCGCGTTGTGTCGTGAACTCGACCGCCGGGGCATCGCCCACTCCTTGCAAGCGAGCGCTTCATGAAGGCCATGATACTTGCCGCCGGACTGGGGACGCGGATGCGCCCCCTCACCGACCATTGCCCCAAACCGCTGCTGCCGATCGCAGGCAAGCCACTGATCGAGCATCACCTGGAGCGTCTGGCGGCGGCCGGCGTCACCGATATCGTGATCAACGTCAGCTACCGCGCCGAGCAGATCGTCGAGGCACTCGGCGACGGCCAACGTTTCGGCGTATCGCTCGTCTTCAGCCACGAAACGACGCCCCTCGAGACGGCAGGCGGCCTGCGCCACGCATTGCCCTTGCTGGGCGAGGCTCCCTTTCTCGTCATCAATGGCGATGTCTGGTGCGATATCCCTCTGGCGACGCTTCCCGGCCTTGGCGACGACCTCGCCCACCTGATCCTGGTCGACAATCCCGACCATCACGCCGAGGGCGACTTTGCCCTCGACGATGCAGGACGCGTGCGGCTCGACAGCACGCCCCGGCTGACCTACGCGGGGCTGGCGATACTCGCCCCCGCGCTGGTCGCCGGATTGCCGGACGACGTCCCGGCAAAGCTGGCGCCCCTGCTACGCGAGGCCATCGCAGCGGGGCATGTGAGTGGCACCCATCATCGCGGCGGCTGGGTGGATGTGGGCACCCCCGAACGCCTCGCCGCATTGGACGCCCACCTGCGCGGCATTTGAGATTGGCTCCTGACATCCCCACATTGAACCGACGCCCCTACGGAAAGGCGACACAAACATGCCAACCCCGTTACCATGCATCCTTTCGAGGCCACGCCTCAGGCGCACGGCACATGCAGACAGATGAGGAATCCCAGCCCATGAAAGCCAGCATCAAATGGACCGACGGTCGCCAATTCGTCGCCGAGGCCGGCAGTGGACACAGCGTCGTGATCGACGGCAACCCGGAAAACGGCGGTCGCAATACCGGCCCCCGCCCCATGGAAATGATGCTCATGGGCCTCGGCGGCTGCACCTCGTTCGATGTCATGCAGATCCTCGACAAGTCCCGGGCGCCGGTAACGGACTGCGTGGCCAGCGTCGAGGCCGAGCGTGCCGAAGGCACACCCGCGGTGTTTACCAAGATTCACGTGCATTTCACGGTGACCGGCCACAGCCTCAAGGAAGCCCAGGTCAAGCGCGCCGTGGAGCTTTCCGCCGACAAGTATTGCAGCGCGTCCATCATGCTCGCGCGTGGCGGCGTCGAGATGACGCATTCCTACGAGATCGTCGACGCGTGACACGCCCACGCGGCGTGTGCGTGACGACATGAGCCGCATGGTGGCGCGAAAGAAATTGCACTCGACAGGTGCGCCGGTCACGGTGGATGTGCATAATACGCGCCTTCCTGCATACGCTTCTGCTCGAGTTCCGGCGCCTGTTCGTCGGGTTCAGTACCAACCTGCCAATTGGGAGGCTCGGACGTGACCGATAATCTCCGACTCCACGGGTTCAACAACCTGACCAGCTCGCTGAGCTTCAACATCTACGACATCTGCTACGCCAAGACGGAACAGCAGCGCAAGGCGTACATCGATTACATCGACGAGCTTTACAATGCCGAACGCCTGACGCAGATCCTCAAGGACGTCACCAACATCATCGGCGCGCACGTGCTCAATATATCGCGTCAGGATTACGAGCCGCACGGCGCCAGCGTGACCATCCTCATCGCTGAGCATGAGCTCGACGAACACGACCCGGAGCATATCGAACCGGGGCCAGGGCCGCTACCCGAAACCGTCGTCGGGCACCTCGACAAGAGCCACGTCACGGTGCATACCTACCCAGAATCGCACCCCGACAACGGCATCAGCACCTTTCGCCTGGATATCGACGTGTCGACCTGCGGCATGATCAGCCCGCTCAAGGCACTGAATTATCTCATCCACAGTTTCGATTCCGATATCGTGACCACGGATTATCGCGTGCGCGGCTTCACCCGCGATGTCGACGGCCGCAAGCTGTTCATCGACCACGACATCACCTCCATTCAGGATTACCTGGCGGAGGACACCAAGCGCGCCTACCAGATGGTCGACGTCAACGTCTATCAGGAAAACATGTTTCATACCAAGATGTTGCTGAAAGACTTCGAACTCGATAACTACCTGTTTGGCAGCACACGCCGCGACCTCACTTTCGAAGAGGCCCGCAACATCGAAGACCGACTGCGCAAGGAAATGCTGGAAATCTTCTACTCGCGCAACCTCGACTGACCCACCACCTCGCGGCTGAGCGGCACAGCGCCCGTTGAAGACCGAAAGCCCCCTGCCGGTTAAAGCCGACAGGGGGCTGTCTTGATGTTCCTTGCAGCTTCCGGCTTATCGCCAGAATGCGCTCATAACTGATAAACCGATTTAGTCATCACCCTGGACATCAAGCGCATGCCCAGTTTGACCGGCATGGGAAAGCGCGCACCGCCCGCCTCCAGCGCCCAGCGTTCGTGATGCGCCTCGTCGGTGCGCATCTGCTCGAGCACCGCCCGCGAGCGGCGATCGCCCATCGGCAGCTTGTGCATGTGGTCGTCAAGATGCCGGCCGACCTGCTCTTCGGTGGCGGCCACGAACCCCAGGCTGATGTTGTCGCCCAACTTGCCGGCCAGCGCGCCCATGCCAAACGAGGCCGCATAGAAGGCAGGATTGAGATAGCTGGTCCGACCATCGAGCTCGCGCAAGCGTTCATCGCACCACGCGAGGTGGTCGATCTCTTCGGACGCCGCCTGCTCCATCTGAGCACGCGTCTCGTGCAGCTTGGCGGTGGCTCCCTGTCCCTGATAGAGCGCCTGGGCGCACACCTCACCGGTATGATTGATGCGCATCAGTCCTGCGGCATGACGGCGTTCGGCGTCGGTCATCTCGGCATCCTGCGTCCCCACCGCAGGATTGGCACGCGACGCACTGGCGGCATGCGGCACGAGCGTACGCAGGATGGTATCGAACTGCTGGATCAGGTTGTCGGTGCGGGAAAGCTGACGCGACATGTGGAAGTCTCCATGCAACGAAGCGGAGTGTAAAAGCACGAGCATCGTAAAACCGGGCCGCTCGAGGAGCGACCCGGCAGCATCGATGCGTCCATCGCTGGGAAGAAACGCGCAAGCCGCTGGCGCGTTACGGTCAGCCCGCTGGCCAAGTGAAGCGACGACCGCCCATCAAATGCATATGCACATGATAGACCGACTGGCCGCCATGGTCATTGCAATTCATCACCACGCGATAACCGTCCTCGGCAAAACCGAGATCCCGCGCCAAGCGTGCGGCGGTATGCTGTAACCGCCCGACCAACGCCAGATCGCCCTCTTCGATATCGTTGAGCGTGGCGATGTGCTTCTTGGGGATGATCAAAATATGCGTGGGTGCCTGAGGGTTGACGTCGTGAAACGCCAACACGTGATCATCCTCGTAGGCGATATCCGGCTCGATATCGCCTTTCACCATCTTGCAGAACAGACAATCCATGAGCCTTTCTCCTCGCGTCGATGTAGAAATGACTGTCTAGCGGAAGCGACGCTGATCCAACAACTGCGTCACCAGCGGTGCCAGGATCAGATCCATGGCCAACGACATGCGTGCCCCCGGCACTACCAGCGTATGCGGACGCGTCATGAAAGAGTCGCGAATCATGGTCAGTAGATACGGAAAATCCACCACATGCGGATCGCGGAAGCGGATCACCACCATGGACTCGGCATCGGTGGGAATGTCCTGCACCTCGAAGGGGTTGGACGTATCCACCGTCGGCACACGCTGGAAGTTGATATGACTGCGCGAAAACTGCGGCTGAATGTAACGCACGTAATCGTGCATGCGACTCAGGATGGTATCGATCACCGACTCCTGAGAATGGCCGCGCAGATTGGTATCGCGATGAATCTTCTGGATCCACTCGAGATTCATCGTCGGCGCCACGCCGACCAGCAGATCGACATGCTTGGCAATATCGTATTCGTGCGTGACCAGACCGCCATGCAAGCCTTCGTAGAACAGCAGGTCGGTGCCGCCGGGCACCGGCTCCCACTCGGTGAACGTGCCGACCTGGTACCCAGCCTCGATATGCTGCTTGTCCTCGGCATGGATATAATGACGGTGCATGCCCATGCCCAGATCACCGTACTCTTGGAACAGGCCTTCGAGACGATCGAGCAGGTTGGCCTCCACCGCGAAATGTGACAGTTCGGACTTGCGGTTGGGCTCTTCCTCGAAGATGCGTGCCAACTCATCGCGCGTGTAGCGGTGGAAAGCATCGCCGTCGACGAACGCCGCATGAATGTCTTCACGCGCGAACATGCGCTCGAACGTCCGCTTGACGGTCGTGGTACCGGCACCCGAGGAGCCGGTCACCGCAATGATCGGGTATTCACGCGACATGACGCATCTCTCCGGCTCGCGAAATTCTCATCACCCGGCACATGCTCGCCGCGCGGTCGGCTCTGCTCGATCGTACAGCTTTCATGTCGCGTTACCCTGCTCGTCGCTTATCGTTTGGTAGGGCGAGGCGTCGAACGTCTCATGCGCCGGCATCGCGCTCGCGCGCCACGGCAAGATGAGCGATGTCACGGCGATACAACGCATCCGGCCAATCGATCGCTGCCACGCCTTCATAGGCATGCTCGCGCGCCACCGTGACACGTGCCCCCAGCGCCGTTACACATAGCACGCGGCCACCGCTGGTCACGACTCGACCATCGTCGCGCAGGGCGGTCCCGGCGTGGAAGACCTTGCATCCCACGGCCTCGGCCCCGTCGAGGCCGTCGATGACGTCCCCCTTGCGATACGCGTCGGGATAGCCGCCCGCCGCCATGACCACGCCCACTGCCGCGCGGGTGTCCCACTCGCATTGCTGGACCGCAAGCTGACCACGAGTCGCCGCCAGACACAGCCCTACCAGGTCTGACTTCAAGCGCAGCAGAATCGGCTGGGTTTCCGGATCACCGAAGCGGCAGTTGTACTCGATCACCTTGGGCGCGCCTTGCGGTGAGATCATCAGCCCTGCATACAAGAAGCCGGTATAGGGGCGCCCTTCGATCGCCATGCCGTGCACGGTGGGCAGGATGACCTCCCGCATGATGCGCTGCTCGACTGCCGGCGTCACCACGGGTGCCGGCGAATAGGCCCCCATACCGCCGGTATTGGGGCCGGTATCGCCATCGCCGGCACGCTTGTGGTCCTGGCTGGTGGCCATCGGCAACACATCCTCGCCATCCACCATGACGATGAAGCTGGCTTCCTCGCCTTCCAGAAACTCTTCGATCACCACCCGCGCGCCGGCATCACCGAAGGCATTGCCAGCCAGGATATCGCGTACCGCCGCGTCGGCTTCTTCCAGCGTCATGGCGACGATCACCCCTTTGCCGGCGGCAAGGCCATCGGCCTTGACGACGATCGGCGCCCCCTGTTCGCGCACATAGGCCAGCGCCGGCTCGACGTCGCTGAAGGTAGCGTAGGCCGCAGTGGGAATCGCATGCCGAGCAAGAAAGTCCTTGGCGAAGGCCTTGGAGCCCTCCAACTGGGCGGCGGCCTGGGTGGGACCGAAGACCGCCAATCCCGCCGCCTGGAAACGATCGACCACCCCCTCGACCAATGGCGCTTCGGGGCCGACGATGGTCAGCTCTATGCCGTTGTCACGCGCAAAGAGCTCCAAACCCACCAAATCGGTGGCGGCGATATCCACGTTGGTGAGCTTCGACTCGCGCGCCGTGCCGGCGTTCCCCGGCGCCACGAAGACAGCATCGACCTGTGGGGATTGGGCTGCCTTCCAGGCGAGTGCGTGCTCGCGGCCACCGCCGCCGATGATCAAAACCTTCATCTGGATAAGACCTTATGAAACTATGACGAAAAAAGATCGACCCATTATGGCAGAAAGCATGCGCCACGACAGAGCCAGGCGTCAGCGTTCCGGCGCATCATCATCCTGCGCTTGGTTCTGGCGCATCATGCGCTGCCAAAAGCGCAGGTTCTCCTCCGCCAATTCGTGCATGGTCTCCACTGGCGAGTGACGCATCGCCTGCTGCCATTGATCCTGCATACGGCGCTGCTGCTCGAGCATCAACTGCGTGCCCTGTTCGAGATAACGGGCCAGTGGCAGAGGCTGCGCCATGGCGTAAATACGGATCAACTGCTCGAGCAAGGCATTGGAAAAAACGTCAGCTTGGTTATCGTCACGCTGTTCCTGCTCAGTGATGATCGACAACAGGATAGGCCGGGTCAGATCCTCACCGCTCTTGGCATCCTCGACGCGAAACGGGACCTCGTCGAGTACCAGACGACGCAAGTCTTCCAGCGTCACATAATGACTCTGCTGAGTATCGTAGAGACGACGATTGGCATATTTGCGTATTACGCGCACGGCGCAGTCCTTGCTGAGGCTTTCATTGCATTGTGCACCGACATTCGAGCAGCGCAAGCCACCCGCGACAGGGCAGCGGTGTGATAGTAGACTACGCGCGTCATTCGCGGAGCCTTCATGAACCTCATTCTCTTCGACGATAACGACCGTCTCGATGCCCAGCGCATGCATCTGCGCGACCCCGTGCGCCTGCGCCACCTGCGCGAGGTACACCATGCGACACCCGGCGACGAGTTGAGCGTGGGCCTGGTCGGCGGCGCGCTGGGACGCGGGCGGCTGCAATCGCTGGACGACACGGGCGCCATCTTCACGGTAACCCTGGATCGCGAGCCTCCCGCGCCCCTGCCGGTCCATTTGCTGCTGGCGTTGCCGCGCCCGCGCATGCTGGCGCGCACCCTCGAGCACGTCACCGCACTAGGGGTAAAACGGCTCACCCTGCTGCATACCCGCCGCGTCGAAAAAAGCTATTGGCAGTCGCCGGAACTGTCCCCCGAGAAGATTCGCCACCATCTACGCCTCGGGCTCGAGCAGGCACGCGATACGCATCTGCCATGCGTGACCTTCGAACCACGCTTCAAGCCCTTCATCGAAGACCGCCTGCCAGCACACCTGAGTGGCCGGCGTGCCCTGATCGCGCATCCCGGCATGGCCACGACCTGCCCACGCGGCCTGGAGGAACCCGTCACACTGGCGATCGGCCCCGAGGGCGGCTTCGTGCCTTATGAAGTCGAGCGCTTCGAGGCGCTCGGCTTCGAAGGCGTGCACCTCGGTGAACGCATACTACGCGTCGAAACCGCCGTGACCGCACTGCTAGCGCGGCTTTTCTAGACCTGCTGCACATCCCCTTCTCGCCCTTCTTCTTCGCCATGTCGTAACGCCTCCGTGGCTCACTTTCCGTCGGCTTGCATGGCTTCTCGGTGACCTCTCGCGGGCTGCGACGGCACCCGATACCCCCTCCTCAAGTGCCGAGAGATCACCGCTACCATCACCACCGTGTGATGGATCGATGATGCTCTTCCATACAAAAGCT
This sequence comes from Chromohalobacter marismortui, assembly GCF_004364315.1. GTDB lineage: Bacteria > Pseudomonadota > Gammaproteobacteria > Pseudomonadales > Halomonadaceae > Chromohalobacter > Chromohalobacter marismortui. The sequence continues at coordinate 244,821 of NZ_SOBR01000002.1, forward strand.
GGACACAGGGAGTTAAATGTACAATCATTGTACATGTTACATTTGCTCACTTTCAGGCTACAGCCGAAGCACACTGACAACGAAAAGAAACATTCAATAGCGAATCTGTCACCACCTCCGACATGGAGATTCCATGGTCCGTTTCCGCCAGCAGCGCCGCCACGCCGCCACGCTCGAGGCACTCGATCGTGCCACCGCCATCGTCCACTTTCATCCCGACGGGACGGTGCTCGATGCCAATGCGAACTTCCTGGAAGTAACGGGATACCGTCTAGACGAGCTTCAAGGACGACACCACCGCCTGTTGTGCGAACCGGCTCACGCACAAAGCGACGCGTACCGCGACTTCTGGCGTCGCCTGGCGCATGGCGAGTCCATGACCGGGCGCTACAAGCGCCTCGGCAAAGGGGGACGGCCCCTCTGGCTCGAAGCATCGTACATGCCGATACTCGGGCGATCTGGACGGGTCAAGCGCGTGGTCAAGACCGCCAGTGACATCACCGACAAGGTGCAAGCCGAAAACGACATGCGCAGCCGCCTCGACGCTCTGGATCGCTCCACCGCCGTCATCGAATTCACCCCTACAGGCGATATCCTGACCGCCAACACCAACTTCCTGGCGACCGTGGGATATCGTCTCGAGGACGTGGCCGGGGCCCATCACCAGCTTTTCTGCGAAGCCGAGTATGCCAACAGTCAGGCATACCGTGACTTCTGGGCACGCCTCAACGCCGGTGAATTCATTGCCGGCGAGTTCAAGCGCCTCGATAGCCAGGGGCGGCCACTGTGGCTAGAAGCCACGTACAACCCGGTTTTCGATAATCACGGCAACTTGTACAAAATCATCAAGTTCGCCACCGACATCACTCAACGCGTCGAACGCCATCGGGCGGAATCAGACAGCGCCCGCATGGCGTATCGCATTTCCACCGACACCGACGTCAGCGCCACCGACGGCGCGCGTATCATTGGCGAGGCCATCGAAGAGATCCGCCACATCGAGACGCGGATTCGACAGACATCCACCATCATCGACGAACTCACGCAACGTTCGCAGGATATCAATGCGGTCATCGAGAACATCCAGCAGATCACCGAGCAAACCAACCTGCTGGCACTCAATGCCGCCATCGAAGCAGCACGCGCAGGCGAGCATGGCCGAGGGTTCGCGGTGGTCGCTCGCGAGGTACGCGAGCTCTCGACCCGCACGGCCCACGCCACTCGCGATATCGTGTCGACGACCGGCACCCTGCGCGAGTTGACCCAACGAGCCGATGCCGGAATGCGTGACTGCCTGAGTGGTGTGGAAAGCGGGGTCAGACATGCGGAAGGCGCCGGCGAGACGATTGAGCGCATTCGCCAGGGAGCCAATGAAGTGGTCGCCGCCATCGAGCGTTTCTCCGCGACGCTGGACGACGATCAACGAGATGCGCCGCAAGCGCCCCATGCGTCGCGGCAGGCGACCGCGGCCTCCCTCCCCGCAACCGCCTGAGCGATACGCTTACCGCGCGGATGCCTCGCGCACGCTGTCGAGCAGTGCAGGCGTGGGAAAGCCATCCGCCGTCATGCCTTGGCTGCGCTGGAAGGCGCGCAGGCCCTTGCGGGTATTGGGCCCCACGATGCCATCCGGCGGTCCGCCGGTGGAAAAACCCAAGGCGTTGAGACGACCTTGCATGTCCTTGACCTGGGTACGTGACAGCGGCTCGACCTCACGCGGCCAGTCGCCTTGAATGCCGTCGCCGCCCGCGATGCGCTCGGCCAGCGTCACGACCGCCAGGGCATAGCTGGTCGACGCGTTGTAGCGCATGATGGCACGGAAATTGGGGCCCACCAGAAACGCCGGCCCGCGCGCGCCCGCTGGCGCAATCACCGAGGCCGCGTCGAACGTCGGCAAGGTTCCTTCACGGGCGGTCACGCCCTGTGCTCGCCAGGCAGCACTGGAATGACGTACCGCCAGTTCGGTCTGCGAGTAGTCGAAATCATCGGGCAAGATGACCTCCGTGCCCCAGGGTTGCCCGGCCTGCCAACCGGCTTCCTCGAGGTAATGCGCGGTCGAGGCCATCACATCGTCGATGCTGCCCCAGATATCGCGGCGACCGTCACCGTCGGCGTCAACGGCATAGGCGAGGAAGCTCGACGGCAGAAACTGCGTGTGTCCCATGGCGCCGGCCCAGGAACCGCGCATGTGGTCGCGGTCGATATCGCCGCTTTGTAGAATTTTCAAGGCCGCGAGCAACTCGTGACGGGCGAAGTCCTGGCGCCGCCCCTCGAACCCCAGCGTGGCCAGCGCGTTGATGGTCGAAAAGTGGCCAAAATAGCTGCCGTAGTTGCTTTCCACGCCCCAGATTGCCGTCAATATCTCAGCCGGCACCGCATAGCGGTTTTCCGCGCGGATGGCGGCATCACGATGGGCGTCGAGCTTGGCACGCCCCTGGCGAACGCGCTGCTCGGAGACCGCCGTGTCCAGATATGCCCACACCGGCCTGGAGAACTCCGGTTGAGAACGGTCGAGTTCGATGATGCGCGGCTGAAAACTCACCTGGTCGAAGGCAGCCGCAAGCGTGACCTCGTCGATGCCGGCGTTCGCAGCCTCTTGGCGAAACGCCGCGACCCAGGCGGCGAAGTCGCGGTACGTCTGCTCGCCGCCCTGCGTGTCATGGGTACTGGCACTTGAGGCCTGCGCCGATGAGCTGTCGACCGAAGCCGTTGAAGCAGCGGTATCGCTGGTCGCCATACCTTGGCATCCTGCCAAGTAAAGTCCCAATGCGAGGCCGAAAATGGGTCGTTTCATGTGTCGTTCCTTGTCAATGACGACGATGAGGGCCAAGCGCCGAGCGACGCGGGGCGGATCAGGCCGACAGGCACAGCTGCCGCGCAGGGGCCATGCTACCTAGCCGACAACGCTGCCACCAGAGTTGGCATGCCCAGATAAAGCATGCACCGCTGCATCTTTCGCCGCCCATGCTATAGCGAGGCCAGGAAGGTGCGTGGTACATTCGATCGACCATCTCGTTTTGGCGCTCGACGTAGCAAATAATCAGTCGATACAAGCCGCTGTACGCACAGCTTCGCGCCGAAGCGTCCCGAAGGAGGAGAGACACCATGACAGGACACTCCCTGCCCGGCTGCCTGCCGCTGCGCATGCCCTGCCATTACGGTGCCCATCGTCTGTCACTCATGCCAGCCGGCGATGCAACCGACCGCACCCCTGCTTGGATGCTGGCACCACGAGGTATCAGACGGCCTTATCTGACGGATCCTCCCACCGTCTGCGACTGACGTTCGCGCCGCTGCCGTCCATACTCGTATCCGAGTCTCCGCCCGGATGAGCTCGGGTACTCTCAAACGTTAAACGACAAGAGCAAGTTGCATGTCATTGCTACTGATCGTGCTGTTGCCGCTGCTCGGCAGTCTGTTGCCATTGCTGAGTTCAAACCAGCGACGCCATCAATGCGCGCTGTTGACCGCTGCGATGCCACTCGTCGCACTGCTGGTCACATTACGCGAAACCCCCGGCATTCTCGCCGGCGAGGTGCCGCGCCTGGCGCTTTCGTGGGTGCCGGCACTGGGCCTGGACCTCGCCTTTCGCCTCGACGGTCTCTCGCTGTTGTTCGTGCTGCTGATCCTGGGGATCGGGCTGCTGATCATCCTCTATGCACGCCACTACCTGTCCGAAACGGACAACATGCCGCGCTTCTATGCGTACCTGATGCTCTTCATGACCTCGATGCTGGGCATCGTGATGGCCGACAACCTCATCCTGCTATGGATGTTCTGGGAATTGACCAGCCTGTCGTCGTTTTTGCTGATCGGCTTCTGGAGCCATCAATCAGCTGCACGCAAGGGCGCTCGCATGGCGCTGGCCGTTACCGGGATGGGCGGGCTGGCATTGCTCGCCGGCCTCATCCTGATCGGCCAGATCGTCGGCACCTTCGACATGCAGACGGTGCTCGATAGCCGCGATGTCATCCTGGCGGATCCGCGCTATTTGCCGGCATTGCTCTTGATCCTTCTCGGCGCGTTCACCAAGTCGGCCCAGTTTCCATTCCAGTTCTGGCTTCCCCAGGCCATGGCGGCACCGACGCCGGTATCGGCCTTCCTGCACTCGGCGACCATGGTCAAGGCCGGCGTCTTCCTGTTGGCCCGTCTGCATCCGGCATTGGCCGGGTCACAGGCATGGTTGTATCTGGTTAGCCTGACCGGCCTTGTGACCATGCTTTATGGTGCCTATTTCGCACTGACCAAGCTCGATCTCAAAACGATTCTGGCGTACTCGACGGTCAGCCACCTGGGGCTGATCACCATGCTGTTCGGGCTCAACAGCCAGATGGCGGTGGTCGCCGGGATCTTTCATATTCTTAACCATGCCACTTTCAAGGCGGCACTGTTCATGACCGCCGGCATCGTCGATCATGAATGCGGCACGCGCGACATTCGCAAGCTCAAGGGCCTGTGGCGCTACATGCCAATGACCACTGCCCTGGCCGCCGCCACCGCCGCCTCGATGGCCGGTCTACCGCTGTTCAGCGGGTTTTTATCCAAGGAGATGATGCTCGCCGAGACGCTGAATACGCAGCTCCTTGGCGGCTTGGCCTGGTTGATTCCGGCCCTGGCCACCCTGGGGAGCATTTTATCCGTTTCATATTCGCTGCGTTACGTGCGCAATACCTTCTTCGACGGCCAGCCGCGCGAGCTCAAGAAAACACCGCATGAAGCACCGTTTCCCATGCGTCTACCGGTCCTGGTACTGGCCATCGTCTGCGTGGTCGTCGGTATCTTCCCGGCGCTGACCACCACAGCGCTGTTGACGGCCGCCGCCAATTCAGCCTTGACGACGACCGCTCCCGAGCTCCACCTCAGCATCTGGCATGGATTCAACCTGCCCCTGCTGATGAGCGCGATCGCGCTGGCCGGGGGCCTGATAGTGTATTTGTTGCGCCAGCATCTCTTCACCTTCCATCGCCAGTTCCCGGCGCGCGACTCGCTGGCGATCTTCGAAGGGGCCGTTCAGCGGCTGGTACGCTTCTCGCAGTGGGGCATCGACACCCTCGAGAACGGCTCGCTGCAACGCTACATGCTGTGGGTGGTGATCAGTGCCCTGGCAGTCGCCGGTATCAGCCTCACCGGCATCGAAACGTTGAAAGGCGAGCTGGCCATTCAAGAGGCCAGTCCCTTGGTCATCGTCGGCGCCGCGATCACCTGCTTCGCCGGCCTGGCAACGGCCTTTCTCCATCGCCGTCGCCTGATTTCGCTGATCATGCTCTCGGTGGTCGGTTTGATGGCCTCGCTGATCTTTGCGCGTTTCTCGGCGCCCGACCTGGCATTGACCCAGCTGGCGGTCGAGGTCGTTACCGTGATCCTGCTGATGTTGGCACTGTTCTTCTTGCCACAGAAGACACCCAAGGAGTCGAGTGCGTCGCGCATCGTGCGCGATGTCCTGTTGTCCGCAGGCTTTGGTGGGGTGGTGGCGAGTCTCAACTACGCACTACTGACGCGTCCGTTGAATTCGATTTCGGATTTCTTCCTCGAAAATAGCGTTCCCCAAGGGGGCGGCCACAACGTGGTCAACGTGATTCTGGTCGACTTCCGTGGCTTCGATACCCTGGGCGAAATCACGGTGCTATGCATCGCCGGGATCGGTATCTACAAGCTGCTCAATCGCCTACGCCTGTTCATGCCCTCCAGTGACAGCGAAGGGCGGCCCTGGTCGCCGGATCGCTACCCGACGATCCTGGCATCGGTCTCACAGACCCTGCTGCCGATGGCGCTACTGGTCTCGGTCTTCATCTTCCTGCGCGGCCATAACGCGCCCGGTGGGGGCTTTATTGCCGGACTCGTGACGGCAGTGGCATTGATCCTGATGTATATCGCCCATGGGGTGGAATGGGCGCAGCAACGCTTGTCGTTCCAGTATCAGCCGATCGCCGTCTCCGGCGTCACCATTGCGGCACTGACCGGCATCGGCAGCTGGGCCTTCGGACATCCGTTCTTGACGTCAGCCTTCGGTCATTTCCATATCCCGTTGATCGGTAACGTGGAGCTGGCCACCGCCATGCTCTTCGATCTTGGTGTCTACCTCACCGTGGTCGGTGCCACGCTGATGATCCTTGCCAACCTCGGCAAGGTGACCACGCCTCACCGTCCCTCCAAGCAGAAGGAGAAAGCGTGATGGAAGCGCTATTCGCGACCACCACGGGCATCCTGGCCGCCAGTGGACTGTATCTGGCGCTACGCGGACGTACCTTCCCCGTGGTCGTGGGTCTGACGTTGTTGTCCTACGCCGTCAACCTGTTCCTGTTCTCCACCGGCGGACTGACCACCGGCAAGGCAGCCGTCATCAGCGGCGATGCGGGCGAGTACACCGACCCGCTACCGCAGGCCTTGGTACTCACCGCCATCGTCATCGGCTTCGCCATGACCGCCTTTTCGGTCATTCTTGCCATGCGCGTGCGCGGTGACGTGGGGAGCGATCACGTCAACGGCAATCGCATCGACGAGCCGCGAGAGGACAAGTCCTGATGCAGCACTTGATCATTCTGCCGGTTCTGCTGCCACTCTTCACCGGCGTGGCATTGCTGATCCATCGTGGCGGCGCGCTGACCTTGCGCCGCACAGCCAACGTCCTCTCGACGATCGCACTGGTCGTGGTGGGCATCTTGCTGGTCGCCGAAAGCACCGACGATACCATCCGCTATTACGCGCTGGGCGATTGGCAACCGCCGTTCGGTATCATCCTGGTGCTCGACCGCCTCTCTGCATTGATGGTGATGCTGACGTCGGTACTGGCATTGGGTAGTCTGCTATACGCCTGCGCCGGTGATGACGAGCAAGGCTCCAATTTTCACGGACTCTTTCAGCTGCAATTGATGGGCATCAACGGGGCCTTCCTGACCGGCGATATCTTCAACCTGTTCGTCTTCTTCGAAGTATTGCTCATTGCCTCCTATGCACTGCTGATGCACGGCGGCGGCAAGGCACGGACACATGCCGGCTTTCATTACGTGGCACTCAATCTGCTCGGGTCGATGCTGTTTCTGATCGCGCTCGGTGTGATCTATGGGACGACGGGAACCCTCAACATGGTCGATATATCGATGGCCATTCCGAGCCTGAGTCCCGTCGATCTCGGGCTCGTCAAGGCGGGCGCCCTGCTGCTGCTGATCGTGTTTGGACTCAAGGCGGCCATGCTGCCACTGTATTTCTGGCTGCCACGCGCCTATGCCGCCGCACCCGCGCCGGTAGCGGCGTTGTTCGCGATCATGACCAAGGTCGGCATCTATTCGATCATTCGTGTCTACACGCTGATTTTCGGCGAACAGGCCGGTCCTTTGGCCAATCTCGCCCAACCGTGGGTGTGGTGGTTAGGCTTGGCCACGCTCGCGCTTGCGGCCGTGGGCGTCCTCTCCGCGCGCGACATGCGCACCCAAGTGGCGTACCTGATTCTGATCTCGGTGGGTACCCTCTTGGCGGGCATCGGTATGGGGAGCGAGGCCGCACTGAGTGCGTTGTTGTTTTACCTGATCCATACGACGCTGGTGAGTGGCGGTTTATTCCTGCTGGTGGATGCCATCGCGCAACAACGCGGCAAGGCCGGCGCACGCATCGTACAGTCTCGCACGTTGACGCAGCCCACCATGCTGGGGCTGATGTTCTTCGCCGGGATGATCGCCATCGCCGGTTTGCCACCTTTATCCGGCGCCTTCGGCAAGGCACTGCTTCTTCAGGCGGCGACGACGGTGCAGCAGTATTGGCTGTGGCCCATCCTTCTGACCAGCGGGCTGGCCGCCTTGATCGCTCTGTCGCGAACCGGGTCGACCATCTTCTGGCGGGCCTCGGGCGAGAAAACCGGTACCACACTAGGCCCCTTGCGCGCTGCCGGCGCGTTAATGCTGATCGGTTGCGCTCCGCTCATCGTCGCCTTTGCCGGCCCCATCACCGCATTCACCCAAGCGACCGCCGCTCAATTGCTCGACCGCGATGCCTATGTGCAGGCGATCATCGCGCGGGGCGACACGGGAGGTGACGCATGATTCGTCCTCGCAAATGGCTGCCGATGCCATTGTTGTCCGTCTTGTTGCTGATCGTGTGGCTGCTGCTGATGAACAGCATCGCCCTGGGCCATTGGCTACTCGGCGGCTTCCTGGCCATTGTCATTCCGCTGATCACCGAGCCCTTCTGGGAGGCGCAACCCAGGATCAAACGGCCTTGGCTCATGGTGCGCTATTTCTTTCGGGTCTTGATCGATATCGTCATCGCCAACCTGGAAGCGTCCAAGGTCATACTTGATCCACGCGGCCGGGCGCGCCCTGCCTTCGTCGAGTATCCGCTCGAGCTGCAGGAGAATTTCGCGATCACCATGCTGGCCAGTACCATCACTCTCACGCCCGGCACGGTGTCGGCACATTTGCGCATGGACGGCAAGACACTATTGATCCATGTGCTGGATGTCGGTGATATCGACGACATGAAGCGTCATATCCATGAGCGCTACGAGCGTCCGCTCAAGGAGATCTTCGAATGCTAGATATTGCTCTCAAGATCAGCGTGACGCTGTTCACGATCGCGATCGTCCTCAACCTCTACCGCCTGGCGGTCGGCCCCAGCCTGCCTGATCGCATCCTGGCACTGGACACCATGTACGTGAACTCCATCGCCTTGATCGTACTGTTCGGCATTTGGCTGGGAGATCGCACCTACTTCGAAGCGGCGCTACTGATCGCCATGCTCGGTTTCGTGAGCACCGTGGCGGTCTGCAAGTATCTGCTGCGCGGCGATATCATCGAATAGTGGAGAGATCATGATCGCGTTATACACCCTGATGGAAGGCGTCATCGCTTTCTTCCTGATTGCCGGTAGCATCTTCGCCCTGATCGGTTCACTGGGCCTGACGCGCATGAAGGATTTCTACATGCGCCTGCACGGCCCTTCGAAGATCTCTACCTTGGGCGTTGGCTGTGTGCTGCTCGCCTCGATCACCTACTTCAGCCTGCTCGACGGCGGTCCCAGCTTGCGCGAGTTATTGATCACCATCTTCCTGTTCATTACGGCCCCGGTGTCGGCACACATGCTGAGCAAGAGCGCACTGCATCAGAAGCTCGCACGCGACCCGCGCACGCGCGGCGACCCCGAGGAGTTTCAGGAAGACCACGAGCACAGCGTTGAAGAAGCGCCCCAGGGCGATTCAAAACTCCCCTGAGGCGCCTCCAGAGCGCACAAAAGTGCCCAAGCCCCCAGGTGCTTGGGCAGTCGCCTGACTTACCAGCCTTGGGTATGTTGCTCGACGAGCGAGGCCAGCATATCGATATGCGCGGCGCGGTCATTGAGTGCGGGGATATAGCGATAGTGGCCACCGCCCGCCTCGGTGAAGTAATCGCGGTTCTCGACTTCCAGCTCTTCCAGTGTTTCCAGACAGTCGGCAGCGAACGCCGGACTGATCACGTCGACACCTTCGAGTCCCTCGGCGCCCCAGGCTTTCAGCGTATCGTCGGTATACGGCTTGAGCCACTCCTCGCGCCCGAAGCGCGATTGATAGGTCTGCTGCCATGCCTCGGGCTCGAGTCCCAACGCCTCGGCGACCAGTCGACTGGTCGTCTCGCAGTGACGCGGGTAAGGATCGCCCGCCTCGGCATAGCGCTTGGGAATGCCATGATAGGAAAACAGCAGCCGTGGTTGTCGCCCATGCGCCGCCCAATGCTCGCGAATGCTGTCCGCCAATGCCTCGATGTAGGCCGGATGAGCGTGGTAATCGCGCACGAAACGTAGCTCCGGCAGATGCGGACAGGGCGACAAGGCACGCGCCAGGCGATCGAAGACGGCACCGGTCGTCGTGGCGGAGTACTGCGGATACAACGGCAACACCAGGATGCGCTCGACACCGGCATCGCGCAACGCCAGGCCGGCCTCCTCCATGCTCGGCTTGCCGTAGGTCATCGCCAATTCAACGGGAATGTCGGCACCCATGCGCGCTGCCAATCTCTCCTTCAAGGCGCGTTGCTGGCGACGCCCGATGGCGAGCAGCGGCGAGCCTTCGTCCTGCCACACGGACGCATAGGCCTTGGCCACGCGCGGCGGCCTTATGCGTAGAATGATCCCGTGCAGGATCGGCAACCATTTGATGCGCGGCAGATCGATGACGCGCGGGTCACCCAAAAACTCCGCCAGATAGCGGCGCACCGCCGACGTGGTGGGGGCCTCGGGCGTGCCAAGATTGACGAGCATGACACCAAAGGGTGCTGACCCCATGAAACCTCTCCTATAAGAAACCGTGTCGGACAGTGTAACAAGCTAAAGGCATATTACGCTTATCGCGTTATACTATGAAGACGATTTGTACAACATCTGGATAACTTATGTCCAAGTCATTGCGACTCGTCCTCGGTGACCAACTCAGCCTGACGCTGCCCATACTGCAGAATGCACCGCCAGGGGCAACGATCGCGCTCTGCGAGGTCGAGGAAGAGGGACGCTACGTCCCCCACCACCCGCAGAAGATCGCCATGATGCTCGCCGCGATGCGACATTTCGCCGCCGATCTGCGCCAGCGGGGGTATCGCGTGCATTATTCGACTCTCGACGACCCCGACAACCGACACTCACTGATCGCCGAGGCGGAGCGTCTGGCAAGACGCCACGGCTGCGACGAGATCCACGTGACCCGACCGGGAGAATGGCGTCTGCTGAAGGCCATGGAGGCACGACAGGCACAGCTCCACCCCCCACGCTGGCATATCGTCGAAGACACCCGCTTCTTTTGTTCCCACCGCGATTTCGAGGCCTGGATGGAAGGCCGCAAGCGGCCACGCATGGAAGACTTCTACCGCCTGCTTCGCCGACGCACCGGGCTGCTGATGGACGGCAACGCACCGATCGGCGGACAGTGGAATTTCGACCGCGACAATCGTGCCCCCATCGATGACGCACCGCCCCCACCCTCGCTGCCTCGTCATCGTCAGGACGCCGTCACCCGGGAGGTGCTGGCACTCGTCGAAAGACGTTTCGCCGATCACGTCGGTCGCCTGGAGGGCTTCAACTGGCCCGTCACCCGACGCCAGGCCCTGGCCGATCTGCGCCACTTCGTCGCCCAGGCCTTGCCCGCGTTCGGCACCTACCAGGATGCCATCAGCGATACGGCACCCTATCTCTTTCACTCCAGACTCTCCGCTGCGCTCAATATCGGCCTGCTGTCCCCCGGCGAGGTATGCGAGGCAGCGCAGGACGCCTGGCAACGCGGCGAGGCGCCACTCAATGCCGTCGAGGGCTTCATTCGCCAGATACTCGGGTGGCGGGAATACGTTCGCGGCATCTATTGGCACCGCATGCCCGCCTACAAGCGCGAGAATCAGCTCGGTGCCACCCGTGGACTTCCCCAATGCTACTGGGACGGCGATACCGACTTGCGCTGCCTGCAGCGCGCCATCGAAATGACCCACGACAATGCCTATGCGCATCATATCCAGCGCTTGATGGTCACGGGCAACTTCGCACTGCTCTGCGATGTTCGCCCTGCCGCCTTGTGCGATTGGTACCTCGCGGTCTACGCCGACGCCTGCGAATGGGTCGAGCTGCCCAATACGCTGGGCATGGTCCTGCACGCCGACGGCGGCTACCTGGGCTCCAAGCCCTATTGCGCCTCGGGCAAGTACATCGACCGCATGTCGGATCATTGCGCCCAATGTCGCTACGATCCGCGCCAGAGCGTGGGCGAGAACGCCTGCCCGTTCAACGCTTTGTACTGGCGCTTCCTGGAGCGTCATGCCGACCAACTCGCCGACAATCCGCGCATGCGGGTCATATACGGCACGCTCGACAAGATGTCGGCGCACAAGCGTCAGGCGTTACGCCAACAGGCGGACACGTTTCTCGACTCGCTGACATGGACGCCGCCTTACGGGCAGGGCCAGCATGCAAGCGACTACGGCGAGTGAACTTCGTGGGGAGGAAAATGCCCGGTGCCTCGGCACCCAGGCCCCGGCATGTCGCCGGGCGAATAGTGGAAACGCAATGTGGAGTGAAGGATAGCCGTCGCAACGACCGCGTGAATTGCAGCCATTCAGTGGTTCAAAACACCAGCGGCATGCGTGAGGTCAATGGCGACTGGTAATGCGGTTCGCGTCCGACGACCTCGTCGTGGGCGACCCACTGCACGAGATAGGCACGATGAATACCCGCACGCTTGAGTTCGGAGTAGACATCATCCAGCGCCCGGAACAGCATCGGTTTTCCACGTCGCATCAGTGGATAGCGCTGACCTTCGAGGTCTTCTACCTCGACCCGGTACATACGACTACCCGCGTGACTGATGACGCGAATTTCGAAGTCATGCTCCGCATCCACGAAGCGTTTGAGTTCACTTATTTCCATAATGTTCTCCTTGAGAGAATGAAGATTACCGAGACATTCACTGCTTATCGCAGCGCATGCCCAGCTTGCCTCGAGCGAATGACAAGAATGTTGCAGCAAGTATAGAGCGGGAAAGGAATGTACGTCTCACCACGCACGCGTAAGGGGCAAAAACCTTGACGTACATGCGCGCTATGCAAACTTGGACCTCATCGCGACGAGAAGGTTTCTTAGTGCATGCGCACCACCAAGCGGCCATTGGCAGCACGTTTGGCACTTTGCTTGAGCGGCCCCCAGCAATCGCCGAAACTCTTCGGCGCCAAGCCGCTCGACACGCACAAGGCCGCCACTGAAAGACGCGGCAGCAGGAAGAACCGCTTGTGTCCGAAGCGATCCAGCGCCGTGAACCCGCCTTCCTCCACGACGGTGGCCGGCAAGCGAGCTTCGACGCGTGCCAAGAATGCCTTCTGCAGTGCCGCCAGAAAATGCTGCAGTTGCGCTCGTGGCTGCAGTAACAACACGAAGTCATCACCGCCTACATGCCCCACAAAATCATCCGGTCCCGCGGCTTCGTTCAAGGTGTCGGCGACGTCCAGCAATACGTGGTCGCCCAGCGCATATCCGAAACGGTCATTGAATGGCTTGAAGTGGTCGAGGTCGAGATAACAGGCAACGAAAGGTTGCTGCGCCTCGACGAAGGCATCCAGCGCCGCACGAACCGGCGCGTTACCCGGCAATTGGGTCAAGGGGTTGGCCTGACGCGCGATCGCCACCTTCTGCTCGGTGATCTGCTGCAGCAATGCCACGATCAACCCCATGCCCACGTAACGCCCACGCTGCGTCACCACGAAAGGCTCGGCGCGTTGATCGCTATCGCGCCCCGTGACCTTGCGCGACACCTGATCGAGGGGCTCCGTGACTTCGACGCACAACGGCGCCACACGCATTACCTTGGTCACCGGTTCGCGCCCATGCAGATCGAAGCCGAAGCGTTTTCCCACCAAGGCCATCACCGCTTCGCGCGTCAACACGCCGATAGGCGTTGCCTGGGCATCCACGACGGCCATCGCCCCCACATCCGGTGCAGCACTGAAACGCTCGCTCGCCTCGGCGACGCTTACCGTCATGGCCAGCGCGGGATGGCTTTTACAGACGTGTCGCGCCACGCATTCCTGCAGCGGACTCTCCTGTCGTGCAGCCAGTCGTACAAGGCGCGCATCCAGATCGGCACGTTGTTTTTTCGGCGCCGGCGAGGGCCGGGCGAACAGCCAGCCTTGGTAGTAATCCGCTCCCAGCGCGTGGAGACAATCGAGTTCTTCCTCCCGCTCCACGCCTTCCGCGATGACACGCGATCCCATGCCATGGGCGACGTCCAGAAACGCGCGCACGAACCGACGCTTGACATGATCGTGATCCAGTTCGCTGACGAAGTGTCGGTCAAGTTTGACGAAGTCAGGACGAATCTGTGACCACAGGCGCAAACTGGCGTACCCCTCGCCCAGGTCGTCCAGCGCGATCGTAAACCCCATCGATTGATAATGGCGGACGGCATCCGCCATCAGGTCGGGATCAATGCCCGGCGACTGCTCGGTAAGCTCTATCACCAGGCGGTGCGGGGGGATATTCAGTCGCTTCAGCAGGCGCAGCGTCTCACCGCTGCGATGCTGTGGGTCGAGCAGCACCTCCGGGGACACATTGATGAACAGCAGTTCATCGAGCCCTTCGCCGGCCCAAGCCGTGATCGCTCGCTGACGGCAGACGGCGTCGAGTGGTGCGAGCAGCGACTGCTCGCGCGCCTCCTCGAACATGGTCAACGGGGACGCGTAGACAGTATCTTGCGGACCACGCGACAAGGCTTCGTAGGCAAAGACACGCCCCGAGCGGATGGCCACGATCGGCTGGAAGTGGACGTCGATACGTCCTTCCCGCACGATGGTCGACAACGCCTCGTCGGTCGTCTCAGTAATGCAGGTTGTAGAAGACGAATGAGACATCCTGCCATTAGGCCAATGCCACATGACGTTCATATGACATTGGCCACAGCGAGACGCACCTCAGTAGCGCAGCCTCGACAATCAGCAGTACTAGCGCCTCAAGAATCGCGCTGATAGGTAGACGGGTCGATCGCCACGCCGAGCGAGTTGCGATCGACCCAGTTGCCCGCGCGGGTTTCCTTGTAGCGGAAGACCACACGATCGCCGACCGAGACGGGCAGCTCTGCGTCCTCGGTCTGATAGCTGTAGGTGTCACCGTCGACGATCAAGGTATAGCGGTAGAGATCGGGCATCCCCAGCCATTCCTTGAAGGGCCCTTCCCGTTCGACGCTTTCCAGTTGGCCACGTCCCTCGAGCTTGGGGGTTCGCTTTTTGCCACGTTGAAATCCGCTCGCCATCTCCCCTCCTGTTCACTTGCGAGCCGGCATTATAAGGCAACACCGGCCTGTTTGCCTCGTCGTCACTCGCCCATATGCTGGCCGTAACTATCGGGGGCGAGATCCTCAAAACGGGTGTACTTCCCGATGAAAGCCATGTGCACGGTCCCGATCGGCCCGTTACGCTGCTTGCCGATGATCAATTCGGCCAAGCCATGATTGTCGGGGTTGTCAGGATTATAGACCTCATCGCGATAGACGAACGCGATGACATCCGCGTCCTGCTCGATGGCCCCGGACTCACGCAGGTCCGACATCACTGGGCGCTTGTTGGGTCGCTGCTCGAGCGAGCGGTTGAGCTGCGATAGTGCAACCACCGGACAGTTGAACTCCTTGGCCAGCGCCTTGAGCGAGCGTGAGATTTCGGAAATTTCACCGGTCCGGTTCTCGGAAAAACCGGGAATCTGCATGAGCTGAAGGTAATCGATCATGATCAGCCCGATGTTGCCATGCTCACGCGCCAGGCGCCGCGTCCGCGCGCGCATCTCGTTGGGCGAGAGGCCCGCCGTATCGTCGATGAACAGCTGCTTGTCCTTGAGCAGGTTGACCGCCGAGGTCAAACGTGGCCAGTCTTCGTCTTCCAGTTGACCGGTGCGCACGCGCGTCTGATCGATACGCCCCAACGACGACAGCATGCGCAGCATCAAGGCATCGGCGGGCATCTCCATGGAAAATACCACCACCGGCTTATCACTGGAGATGACTGCATGTTCGACCACGTTCATGGCGAATGTCGTCTTGCCCATCGATGGCCGGCCGGCGATGATCACCATATCCGAAGGCTGCAGCCCAGAGGTCATTTCGTCCAGATCGCGAAAGCCGGTGGACAGGCCGGTCATCTCGCCCTGCATGTTGAACAGCTCGTCGATGCGATCGACGGCCTTGCTGAGCAGATCGCTCATGCCGATTGCGCCCCCGGTCTTGGGGCGGTCCTCGCTGATCTGAAACACCAGGCGTTCGGCTTCGTTGACCAGCTCGTCGGAAGGACGCCCCTGTGGCGCGAATGCACCATCGGCAATCTGATGGGCGGCTTGAATCAATTTGCGCAGGGTGGCCCGCTCACGCACGATATCGGTATAGGCGCGGATGTTGCTCGCCGACGGCGTGTTGCGCGCCAGCTCGGCCAGGTACGCCAAGCCACCGACGCTTTCCAACTGGTCGCGATTTTCCAGCGCTTCCGAGAGCGTGACCACATCGAGCGGATGGCCCGCATCGGAAAGTTGCCCCATCGCATTGAAGATCAGGCGATGCTCGTAACGATAGAAATCGTCGGCGGTCAGACGCTCGGAGACGGTATCCCAGGCGCTGTTTTCCAGCATCAGTCCACCGAGCACCGACTGTTCGGCCTCCAGCGAGTGCGGCGGCACCTTGAGGGCCGCGGTTTCCTGATCGTGTTCGACGTATTCACTCATGCTCGTTTCCTGACCGGTCGATATCGAAGGCCGGCGAACGGGATACGCACACCGCCTCGGCCACTGATATGATGCCGCGACAACATGGCCGTTGCACTCTCGAGAGCGCATCCGTCATGGCCGCCCCGGCACAAAAAGGGCGCGAAGGTTTCCCTCCGCGCCCCATTCCGGCATATCGCCTGGCAGTGGGTCGATTACTCGGCCACGACCACGACGCGAACGCTGGAAGTGACTTCCGCATGCAGTTGCAGCGTAATGTCGTATTCGCCAGTCCGGCGAATCGGGCCTTCCGGCATGCGGACTTCGCTCTTGACCACGTCGAGCCCCGCCTGTGTCAGCGCATCGGCCAAATCGCGCGGACCGATGGAGCCGAACAGCTTGCCTTCGTCACCGGCCTTGGCGACCAACGACAGCTCGATTTCAGACAGTTGCTCGGCACGTGCCTCGGCTTCGGCCTTGCGTTCGGCGGCTTGCGCCTCGAGTTCTGCACGTTGCGCTTCGAATGCGGCAACGTTTTCCTTGGTGGCCGGCACGGCCAGACCATAGGGCACCAAGTAGTTACGGCCGTAACCGGCCTTGACGGCGACTTGATCGCCCAAGTTGCCCAGCTTGCCAATCTTGTCGAGCAGAATGACGTCCATCTCGTTAACCTCTCATCAGTGGTTGCCGGCCAAGCGAGCGCGGAAATCCGCGAAAATGTCGATAACGGCCAGCAACAGCACAACCAGAATCGTGGGCCAGGTCGTCAGCAACAGTGCATAGAAGCCAACCAACCAGAACCCGCTCATCCCCTTCAATCCAATCCAACCATGCACCAGCGCAATGCCTGCCACGAGTATCGGCACCCACGCCAGCATCGTTGCCATCGGCATGGATACCACGACGCCCAGCACCCCCACGCCGACCAGCAGCAACAGCTCCTTGATAGTCAAGCGCAGTGCGTGGAACTCGTCCCGAAAGCCACCCGGGTTGTACAACCCCGCTTGCCAGCTACGCGCCAATGCCAGGCAAGCCACTGCAGCGAGCAACACCACCAGCCCGGTAATGCCGCCAATCAGCATGCCCGCCAGCTGTTCGCTGGAGACGCCCTGAGCACTGAGCTCGGTGAGCATGGTATCGACTTCCGCCGAATTCTGACGCACCTGCTCAAGCAACGGCCCAGCGCCGCCCGGTGGCAGGAAAATGCCTGACTGCACCATCGCCGCACACACCAATGTGCCGACGATCAGCGTGTCGTTCCAGCGCATTCGGGCGCGCAGTATGGTGGCCATCAAGGTGACCAGCAGTACGCTGGCGAGTGGGACGGCATCGCCCTGCACCCACCACCAACCGGCCGGCAACGCCGCGGCGATCACGACGGGCAGGCCCGGCCCCAGGCCACGCCTTAGCGTGACCAAGCCCGCGACGGCGGCACCCAACCAGAAAAGCCAGGGAATCAGCGCCGCTATCAGGGCCGTGATGGTCGCCTGCGGCGTACCGCGCATTACCCAACGGGCGAGTGCCTGCATTACGCCAGTCGCCTTGTCTTACTGGTGGCTGTCGGTATAGGGCAGCAGCGCCAAGTAACGAGCGCGCTTGATGGCCGTGGACAGCTGACGCTGATAACGAGCCTTGGTGCCGGTAATGCGGCTAGGCACGATCTTACCGGTTTCAGTGATGTAGGACTTGAGTGTGTCCAGATCCTTGTAATCGATGTACTTCACGCCTTCGGCGGTGAAGCGGCAAAACTTACGGCGACGGAAAAAGCGTGCCATGGGTTATCCTCCAGAGGTACGAATCAGTTGGCTTCAGCTTCGGCGTCAGCGGGCGAGTCGGAACGTTCGACGTTCGGACGCTCGCTTTTCTCTTCACGACGACGCGGCTTGTCTTCGGCCGGCTTCATCATCGGAGACGCTTCGGTGACCGCCTCTTTGCAACGCACCACCAGGCTACGGATGATGGCATCGTTGAAGCGGAAGATATTCTCGATTTCGTCGAGGGTCTCGCCGCTGCACTCGATGTTCATCAACACATAGTGGGCCTTGTGGATCTTGTTGATCGGGTAGGCCAAGTGACGGCGGCCCCAATCTTCCAGGCGATGCACGGTACCGCCGTTGTCGGTCACGAGCCCGGTATAGCGCTCGACCATGGCCGGCACCTGCTCGCTCTGATCCGGGTGGACCATGAACACGATTTCGTAATGACGCATGATAGCTCCTTACGGTTTGACAGCTTCCACGAGGCCTGTCATTCACAAGTACCAAGTACAAGGACTACAGGGCCGCGAGAAGCAAGGAGAGAAAGTCTCTATGTTTCCAAGCTCACGACATGACGCCCGGAAAGCCGACCAATTGTAGTGATCGTCCAGCCTTCTTGCAACTTGCCGCGACCCCATCAATAAGCGTGACGCTGGCGCACGGCTTCGAACAGACACACGCCGGTGGCAACCGACACATTGAGACTCGACACGCTGCCCGCCATGGGCAACTTGGCGAGCAAGTCGCAGCCCTCACGGGTGAGCCGGCGCATTCCTTTGCCTTCGGCGCCCATGACGATGGCCACTGGGCCCGACAGGTCCACCTGATAAAGATGCTGCGCCGACTCCCCCGCCGTCCCGACGATCCAGACACCATGCGTCTTGAGGCGTGACATGGCCCGCGACAAGTTGGTCACCTGGTAGACGGGCATGACATCGGCGGCGCCACAAGCCACCTTTCGCACCGTGGCGTTGAGGGGCGCGGCCTTGTCCTTGGACACGATGACGCCATGCGCGCCCGCCGCATCGGCACTGCGCAGGCAGGCGCCGACGTTATGCGGATCGGTCACCCCGTCGAGGATCACCAGCAACGGTGGGGACGGCTGCTGCCAGGCGCCAAGGCGGAACCAAAGCGCTTCCTCGCTCTCAGCCTGCAGTGGAGGCGCAAAGGCGATCACGCCTTGATGCACGGCACCTTTGGCCACACCGTCGAGCGTGTCGCGCGCAACGCCTGTGCACTTGACTCCCGCCAGGCGGGCATGCTCCAGCAGGCTATCCAGGCGCGCCTCGGCACGCCCCTCCTGGACCCACAGTTCGCGCGGCGGCTGACCGCGCTCGAACAATGCCCGCACGGCGTGCACGCCATAAACGGCGTCTAGCCCTTCGGGGGTCGTGATACGCCGGCGTGACGATGACGCTTTCATGGTGCCTTGCTTGTCCGCCCCTCGACGCCTGGTCAACGCTTATCGCCTTTGTTGCCGCCGCCCTTGCCGCCTCGCGAACGGCGACGCGGCTTGTTGCCATCGCGCTCTTTCTTGTTCGCGTTGCCGGGTTGTCCCGCGCCCTGCTTGGCATGCTCCGCACCGCCATCGGCTTTCTTGCGCCGGACAGGGCGCTGCGGACGCGGTTTTTCGTCGGCCAGCTCGAAATCGATCTTGCGGTCATCCAGATCGACGCGCGCCACCTGCACGGTCACGCCGTCACCCAGCCGGTAGGACATGCCGCTGCGCTCGCCCTTGAGGCGATGCTTCTCGGCTTCGTAATGATAATAATCGGACGGCAGCGAGGTCACGTGAACCAGGCCCTCGACATAGACGTCGTCCAGGCGCACGAATACACCGAACTGCGTTACCGAGGCGATGGTGCCCTCGAAGACTTCACCGAGCTTGTCCGACATGAATTCGCACTTCAGCCAATCTTCCACGTCTCGCGTGGCATCGTCGGCACGCCGTTCCGTCATCGAGCAATGCTCGCCGAGTTCGAGCATTTGCTCGAAGCTGTACGGTGCCCATGTACTGGGCGCTTCCACCGGCGCCCCCTCGGCGCGCAGCACCGTATTGGTCTGGCGCGGTCCGCGAATGACCGAGCGGATGGCGCGGTGCACGAGCAGGTCCGGATAGCGGCGAATGGGTGAGGTAAAATGCGCATACGCCGGATACGCCAGACCGAAGTGACCGTCGTTCTGCGGCGAATAGACCGCGCGACTCATCGAACGCAGCATCACCGTCTGAATGACATCGGCATCGGGTCGGCCCTTGATCGCCTCGGCGAGATCGCGGTAGTCCTGCGGCGAGGGGTCGTCACCTCCGCCCAGCGACAGACCCAACTCATTGAGGAATAGGCGCAACTTGTCGAGGCGTTCCGGCGAGGGTTTCTCGTGGATGCGATACAGTGCCGGCAGGTCATGCTTGTCGAGAAAGCGTGCCGTGGCCACATTGGCCGCCAGCATGCACTCCTCGATGATCTTGTGTGCATCGTTGCGCGAACGCGGCACGATCTTCTCGATCTTGCGCGCGTCGTTGAAAACGATTTCCGTCTCGGTGGTCTCGAAGTCGATGGCACCACGCGCCTCGCGGGCTTCGCGCAGCGTCGTATAAAGGCTCTTGAGATTCTTGAGCGACGGCACGAGGTCGCGATACTGCTCACGCAAGGCATCGCCTTCCGGTCCTTCGTCGTCGAGGATCGAGGCAACCTTGTTATAGGTCAGTCGCGCATGAGACTGAAAGACCGCTTCGTAGAAACGATAGCGGCTGATCGCACCGTTCGGCGAAATGTTCATCTCGCAAACCAGTGCCAGACGATCGACCTCGGGATTGAGCGAGCACAATCCGTTGGAGAGCAACTCCGGCAGCATCGGCACGACCTGGCCGGGGAAGTAGACCGACGTACCCCGCGTCAACGCTTCCTGATCCAAGGCGCTGCCCGGACGCACGTAATGCGACACGTCGGCAATGGCCACCAGCAACTTCCAGCTACCGGACTTGGTCTTCCAGGCACAGACGGCATCGTCGAAATCCTTGGCGGACTCATCATCGATGGTCACCAACGGCACATCACGCAAGTCAATACGATGCGCCTTGTCGGCCTCGTCCACGGATGTGGACATGTCCGCGATCTGCGCATGCACCTCGGGGGGAAATTCGGCGGGAATCTCGTAACTACGGATGGCAATGTCGATTTCCATCCCCGGGTCCATGCGTTCGCCGAGTACTTCCGTGACCTCGCCCACCGGCTGTACGCGCGTCGCCGGCTGCTGGGTAATGCGTACCGAGACGATCTGCCCATCACGCGCGCCGCCACTGACACTGTGCGGGATGATGACTTCCTGGGCGATGCGTGAATTCTCGGGAATCAGCACGCCGAACTCGGCGGTGTTCTGGCGGTAGATCCCCACCAGGGACTGGGTGTTACGCGCGATGACCTCGACGATGGTCGCTTCGTCACGCCCGCGGCGGTCACGGCCGCTGACGCGCACCAGCACCTGGTCGCCATCGAAGACGCGCCGCATCTGACGTGGCGGGACCACCAGATCGGGCTTCTTGCCGTCTTCCCGGATCAAGAAGCCCATGCCGTCACGATGCCCCTGGACACGCCCCTTGATAAGGTCGAGCTTGTCGATCAACGCATAGGCGCCACGCCGATTGCGCAGAATCTGTCCCTCGCGCTCCATGGCGGCAAGCCGACGTCGCACGCCTTCCAAGCGCTCTTCGTCGTCCACTGCCAGCATGCGGCTGAGGTCTTCGGGGGTAATGGGCTTGCCGTATTCTTCCAGTCGGGCAAACAGATATTCGCGACTGGGAACCGGATTGTCGTACTTACTCGCTTCACGTTCCGCATGCGGATCGTCACTGAGTGTCCAATGATTCATGGTAATGACTTCCTTACAGGCGAAGTGGCAAGCAGACGTAGTGCGCCGCTGGCGTTGTTATGAAATTCAATCATGCCGCCAGTATAGCGGGCACAGCCGGACGACCCAA
This sequence comes from Chromohalobacter marismortui, assembly GCF_004364315.1. Lineage (GTDB taxonomy): Bacteria > Pseudomonadota > Gammaproteobacteria > Pseudomonadales > Halomonadaceae > Chromohalobacter > Chromohalobacter marismortui. The sequence continues at coordinate 266,715 of NZ_SOBR01000002.1, forward strand.
CCATGGCGATGACTGCCTTTCGCAAAACAAGACATGACGCATCGCGACGCGGCTTGCATTCGCGCTCAAAATGGGTATTATACATCGCGCCTTGCCCAGGTGGCGGAATTGGTAGACGCGCTAGCTTCAGGTGCTAGTGTCCGTATGGACGTGGAGGTTCAAGTCCTCTCCTGGGCACCATCGATCTCCCTTGAGATCGTCGTCAGGCAAAGCCCGGATGGCGGAATTGGTAGACGCGCTAGCTTCAGGTGCTAGTGTCCGTATGGACGTGGAGGTTCAAGTCCTCTTCCGGGCACCATCAGTCTCGATGCAGCTTCATGACGCGCCCAGGTGGCGGAATTGGTAGACGCGCTAGCTTCAGGTGCTAGTGTCCGTATGGACGTGGAGGTTCAAGTCCTCTCCTGGGCACCATCGTGTCATGTATCCCGCAATCCCCAGCCGTTTGTCGCCTGTCCCCACCGTACTTCTTCGCATGCCAAATCCGCATGCCAGCATAGCCCTCTGTGGCGTCGCCATCGATGTCTTATGGGCAAGACCGCACAACCACGCGGCGTCTCATCCCGCCCTTATATTCTCGCCAGCACTTTGACACCCCCCGCCCATCGCTCTGCGCATCGAATCACGTACGGCATCCATTAGTTATCATACATAATCATTATTCACACTCGCTGAACACTCGTCGATACTCTGTCTCGATACGCATAGGGACGTTGAAATACTGCCGACCGCCTTGCTCGCCCGCGACATGTGCAGTCGCATGCGGACTCACGCGCACCTACCAAGGGAGAACAGACGATGACACCCAACAGCTTCGATATCACCCGCCTCGACCCCGAGGTCCAGGCAGTACTCCGCGAGATGGCCGCCCAATCCCTGCCACCGCTGGAAACTCTGCCGATCGCGCAGATGCGCGAGGTCTACCGCACGCAGGGCGACCGTCTTGGTGGCGAGGCCAAGCCGATGCACGAGACTCGGGGCCTCGAGGCCGACGGCCCACTGGGCTCGATTCCACTGCGCCTGTATCGACCGCGCGCCGTTGGCGACACGCCCCAGCCCGCCACCATCTATCTCCATGGCGGCGGCTGGACGATCGGCGACCTGGAGAGTCACGACAAGATCTGCCGACGTCTCGCCCACGGCTCGGGCGGGGCAGTGATCGCCGTCGACTATCGGTTGGCCCCGGAACACCCGGCACCGGCCGGTCCCGAAGACGTTCTTGCGGCGATCCGCTGGATAGCTGCCCATGCCGGCGCGCTGGGTCTGGATGCATCGCGCCTGGCAGTAGCAGGCGACAGTGCCGGCGGCGGACTCGCGGCGATGGCGTGTCAGCAGTTGCGCGGCAGCGAGGTGGCGCTGTGCACGCAGGTGTTGTTCTATCCCGGCGTCGATCTCACTCCTGACTCGGACGACTTCCCGTCACGTCAGCGCAACGGCAACGTGCCGCCGCTGACCACCGACTTGATGCACGCCCTCGCCGAGCCCTTCATCGGCGGCTACGACACCACCGATCTGCGGGTATCACCGCTGCGCGCCACCGACTTCAGCGGCCTGCCACCGGCATTGATCGTGACCGCAGAGTACGATGCCCTGCTTGACGAAGGGCGTCGCTATCGCTATGCGCTGGAGGCAGCCGGGGTACCGGTCGTGTACGAGGAGGTTCCCCGAATGGTGCATGGCTTCATCGAGATGGCAGGCGTCGTCTCCGCCGCTGCGCACATACTGGATCTGGCCGCCGCTTTCCTGTGCCGGCAGTTGAACGCTTCCTCGGGGGTCCATCGCCCGAATCAGTGATAACGTCCGGGCTGTCGTGCGACACGCTCCAGCGCCCAGCCTCGTGTCTTGATCTGTGATTCCAGCGGCGTCTCGACTTCATCGGCAAGACGCGGGAAGAAATCGAGGCGCGTCCGCGCCTCGAGCTCGTCGATGCTCACCAGAAAGCGGTCCAGCGGCTCATCGCCATGCACCGTTTGCGGCACGAGAAACGCCAGCGCCCGAGGATGCTCGCCGGGTACGACGATGATCTTGTAGAACGCCGCGGGCACCTGGGTGAACCCGATGCGATGCAGAAACCGAGCGTCGAAGACCGGCCCTGTCACTACCTGGAGCTGCCCGAAACGCGGCAGGAAGTCGTCCATGACGACTTCCTCCAGACGCTGCCATACGCGCCGATTCAAATCAGGGCGCTGGGGGGTAATATTGGTCATGCGAAAGGTATCGAGCTGCGCATCACGACCGTACACGCGGGCAATGGCGTAGTTAGGGGCCAGATGGCCGCGATCGTAACCACTGCGCGTATACTGACCCGAGGTCACCGGCCATAGAGAACGCCAATCGCGTGCAAACCCGTTCGGCCGCTCGCCGATGGGACCATCCGCCGTCTCCTGTAGCACGTAACTGACCCACAGCGGGCTGACCCGAATATCCGACCACCCGACCAGAAAACCATCGTTGCGCAGCACCCGGTTGAACCCCTGCCAGCTGGTCGTTTGCCACTCAGGCACGCCCATCCAACTGAGTCGCTCTCGAACCTCGCGCTCCTGCCAATACCACAGCCCGGACCCGACCACGGCGAAGATCAAGGCAATGCCCGTGCCACGCACCAAGCGCCGCAGCTGATAGGAAATAACGGCGATCATGCCGGCGGTGTATCCTTGTCTTGCGAAAACGAAACGTTGAATGCGGGAGAAGGGCGCACACGACGAGCGCTGCTACCACCCCAATGAAAACATGGTTTCAAGGTCGTGGCGGGAATGGACCTGCATGGCATTGAGGGTCTCGGTATCATGGATGCCCTCGACCTGCATCAGGCGCTCTGTCACGAGCTGAGCCAGGGATTCGAAATCACGCGTGCGCGCAATCGCGACCAAATCATAGCGGCCGCAGGTGGAAAATACCTCGCTGATCCCTTCCAGTTCGGCCAGTCGCTGGGCGACCCCATTGGTCTGCCCCTTTTCCACGTCGATCAGAATCACCGCGCTTTGCATGACACTCTCCTACTGCCTACCTTCACTCGGGGCACTGCACCGGATTTACCACCGGCACGCTCAGAACGCACCGACACGGCACTTTGCCGGCGGCGCGCGGCCAGTATATCAGCCTTGCGCGCCGCGGCTAGCGACGCATTTCAGCCGCCGTCTCGCCATCGCCGGGCAGCGGCCATTGATAACGACGCACGACCTCGCCGTCCTCCACCGATTCGAGCTTGACCGTAAACCCCCATAGCTGGTGCAGGTGGCGCAACACCGGATACAGCGTCTTGCCCAATGGCCGGCGTTGATCCTGGACATGGCGCAAGGTCAGCGAACGGTCGCCACGAATATCGGCCTCCCAGACCTGGATATTGGGCTCGCGAAGCGACAGGGCATATTGCGCGGACAGTGCCTCGCGGACGCGAAGATAGCCACGCTCATCATGAATGGCACTGATGGTGAGCATCTCGTCGCGATCGTCATCGACGAGGCTGAACAGCTTGAGATCGCGAATCACCTTGGGCGACAGAAACTGCTGAATGAACGACTCGTCCTTGAAGTTGTGCATCGCGAAATGCACCGTCTCCAGCCAATCGCTGCCGGCGATCTCCGGGAACCATTCGTAGTCTTCCCCGCTGGGAGACTCGCAGATGCGACGGATGTCCGAGAACATCGCAAATCCCAAGGCATAAGGATTGATTCCGCTGAAATGGGGGCTGTCGAATCCTGGCTGCTGCACGACGGCGGTATGCGAATGCAGGAACTCGAGGATCATGCCCTCATCGATCAGTCCTTCATCATAGAGCCGATTCATCAGCGTATAGTGCCAGAATGTCGCCCACCCCTCGTTCATCACCTGGGTCTGGCGCTGGGGATAAAAATACTGCGCCAGTTTACGCACGATGCGGACGATTTCCCGCTGCCACGACTCGAGAAGCGGGGCGTTCTTTTCCAGAAAATACAACAGATTTTCTTGCGGCTCGGGGGGATAGCGTCCGTGCTGATGGAGTCCCAGCGGATCGTCGTCGTCCGCCACGAAGGTCTCCGACTCAGAGTGTGGCGACGTCCCCGGAATCGTCCGCCACAAGGCGTTCACCTGCGCCTGGAGATAGGCTTCACGCTCCTGTTGGCGGCGCGCCTCTTCCTCCGAGGAAATCGGCGAGGGGCGCTTGTAGCGATCGACCCCATAGTTCTGTAGCGCATGACAGGCATCAAGGAGCTGCTCCACCGCCGTGATGCCATGGCGCTGTTCGCATTCGGCGATGTACTTGCGCGCGAACACCAGGTAATCGACGATCGCCGAGGCATCGGTCCAGGTTCGAAACAGGTAATTGCCCTTGAAGAACGAGTTGTGGCCGTAGCACGCATGCGCCATGACCAGAATCTGCATCATCAGGGTGTTCTCTTCCATGAGATAGGCAATGCAGGGATCGGAGTTGATGACCAGTTCGTAGGCCAGCCCCATCTGGCCACGCCGATAGGCCTGCTCGACGGACAGGAACTGCTTGCCGAAGGACCAATGATGATAGCCCACCGGCATGCCCACGCTGGCGTAGGCATCCATCATTTGCTCGGAGGTAATGATCTCGATTTGATTGGGATAAATATCCAGACGGTAGTCCTTGGCGAACCGAGCGATCTCGCGTTCATAGGCCGTCAAAATCTCGAAATTCCAGTCCGAACCGGTGGCGATGGGGGTCGATGGGGTACTCATGTCACCTCCTCGGCGCGGCGCCTCATTGCGCGGTGCGCTTGCGGAAAAGCTTGCGGAAGACCGGATAGATATCGCCCGACTCGACGATCTGCTGCATCGCGAAGCGCTCAGGGTGACGTGCCTGCACACGCTCATATTCTTCCCACAAGGCCTGATGTGAATGCGGCGTGATCTCCACATAGGTGTAGTACTGGAGCTTGGCCATCAGCGACGACATGAGCAGATCACGGCAGGTCGTCGAATCGTCATCCCAGTTGTCACCGTCGGAGGCCTGGGCAACGTAGAGATTCCATTGCGCGGGCGAATAGCGCTTGGCGATGATCTCATCGACGAGCGTCAATGCACTCGACACGATGGTCCCCCCGGTTTCCCGCGAGTAGAAGAACTCTTCCTCATCGACTTCCTTGGCCGCAGTGTGATGACGAATGAAGACCAGCTCGACCTTCTCGTAGTTGCGCTCCAGGAAGAGATACAGCAACAGAAAGAAACGTTTGGCGATGTCCTTGTGTCCCTGGGTCATGGACCCTGAGACATCCATGATGCAGAACATCACCGCCTTGTTGGAGGGCTGGGGTTGGTCGACGAGGTTGTTGTAGCGCAGGTCGTAGGTATCGATGAACGGTACCGCCTCCAGACGCTTCTCCAGACGTTCGATCTCGGCCTTGAGCTCATGGATACGCGTCGGGTTGCGCAGCACCGGGTCCTTGCGCTCCTCCCCCTCCAGCGCTTCCTCGGCTTCGCGCAGGGCACGCTTGATGGGCGCGCGCATGCCGATACGCCGCGCCTGTGCTTCACGCATCGAACGTACGATGTTGATCCGTGACGGCACACCGTCACGCGTTACCCCGGCGCGCACCGGACGCACCTCATCAAGATCGCGCAACTGCTTGCGTTCGAGATGTGGCAACGCCAGACCGTCAAAGACGAAATCGAGAAATTCCTCACGGCTCAGAGTGAAGGCGAACTCATCCACCCCCTCCCCCTGATGGGCGGCGCCCCCCTCCCCCGTGCCGCCCGCCCCATCGCCACTCGGACGCCGCAAGCGGTCGCCTTCGACGAACTCCTTGTTGCCCGGGCTGACGATGGTCCGCGTGCCGCCAGGGCCATGCTGAAAGACCGGCTCGGATATATCCTTGGCGGGAATCGACACCTGCTCGCCACGCTCCATGTCGGTGATCGAGCGTCGATTGACCGCGTCCTCCACCGAGCGCTTGATATGGGTGCGATAGCGCTGCAGGAAGCGTTGACGGTTGACGGCGCTCTTGTGCCTGGCGTTGGCGCGTCGATCAATGAAGTAGGTCATGCCGACCTCCTATGCTCAGTCTCGATAGCAGCCTGGTTCCGCCGGCGCCGCAGAAGACCCGGGATACGCGGGCGACTACTGCGACTTGCGCACCCGCAAATACCACTCGGACAGCAAGCGTACCTGCTTCTCGGTATATCCCCGGTCCACCATGCGCGCCACGAAATCCTCGTGCTTCTTCCGATCCGCGGTCGAGGCCTTGGCATTGAAGGAAATGACCGGCAACAACTCCTCGGTGTTGGCGAACATCTTCTTCTCGATCACCCCCTTGAGCTTTTCATAGGACTGCCAGCTGGGGTTCATGCCATTGTTCTGGGCCCGGGCACGCAGCACGAAGTTGACCACCTCGTGACGAAAGTCCTTGGGATTGGAAATCCCGGCCGGCTTCTCGATCTTTTCGAGTTCTTCGTTGAGGGCCTGGCGATTGAAGAGCTCGCCGGTCTCGGGATCGCGGTACTCCTGATCCTGGATCCAGAAGTCGGCATAGGTCACGTAACGATCGAAGATGTTTTGCCCGTACTCGCTGTACGATTCGAGATAGGCAGTCTGGATTTCCTTGCCGATGAAATCGACATAGCGCGGCGCCAGATACTCCTTGATGAAGCGTAGATAGCGCTCGAAGGTTTCCTTGGGCAGTTGCTCTTGCTCGAGCCGCTGTTCGAGCACATACAGCAGATGCACCGGGTTGGCCGCGACTTCGTGGGTATCGAAATTGAAGACCTTGGAGAGAATCTTGAAGGCGAAGCGTGTCGACAGGCCATCCATCCCCTCGTCGACGCCGGCCGCATCGCGATATTCCTGTAGCGACTTGGCCTTGGGGTCGGTGTCCTTCAAGTTCGCGCCGTCATAGACCCGCATCTTGGAATAGATGCTCGAATTCTCGGGCTCCTTGAGACGCGAAAGTACCGAGAACTGCGCCAGCATGCGCAGCGTGTCCGGCGCGCAGGGCGCGGCATTCAGCGAGGAATGCTCGAGCAACTTCTTGTAGATGTTGATTTCTTCGGTCACCCGCAGGCAGTACGGCACCTTGACGATGTAGACACGATCCAGGAAGGCCTCGTTGTTGCGGTTGTTGCGAAACGTCTGCCATTCGCTCTCGTTGGAGTGGGCCAGCACGATGCCGTCGAAGGGAATGGCGCCCATGCCCTCGGTGGGATTGTAGTTGCCCTCTTGCGTCGCCGTCAGCAAGGGGTGCAGCACCTTGATCGGCGCCTTGAACATCTCGACGAATTCCATCAGCCCCTGATTGGCCTTGCACAGGCCGCCGGAGAAGCTGTAGGCATCGGGATCGTCCTGGGAATAGAGCTCCAGCTGGCGAATGTCGACCTTGCCCACCAGCGACGAAATGTCCTGATTGTTCTCGTCCCCGGGCTCGGTCTTGGACACCGCAATCTGGTTGAGTCGCGAGGGATAGAGCCGCACGACGCGAAACTGCGAGATATCGCCGCCGTATTCCTTGAGCCGCTTGGCAGCCCAGGGCGACATCACCGACCGCAGGTGGCGCGGTGCAATGCCATATTCCTTCTCCAGCAGCTCGCCGTCCTCTTCCGGCGAGAACAAGCCCAGCGGCGACTCGAACACTGGCGAGCCCTTGATGGCATAGAACGGCACGTATTCCATCAACAGCTTGAGCCGTTCAGCCAGCGAGGATTTGCCGCCACCCACCGGCCCCAGCAGATACAGAATCTGTTTCTTCTCTTCCAGCCCCTGCGCGGCATGCCGGAAATACGCCACGATCTGCTCGATGGCCTCTTCCATGCCGTAGAATTCGGAAAACGCCGGATAACGGCGGATGACCTTGTTGCTGAAGATACGCGACAGCCGCGAATCCTTGGCGGTGTCGATGACTTCCGGCTCGCCGATCGCCTCGAGCATGCGCTCCGGTGCGCTGGCATAGACGCTGGGCTCCCGCCGGCAGAGTTCCAGATACTCCTGAAGACTCATCTCCTCTTGCCGAACGCGCTCGTAACGGTTCTGAACATGATCGAAGATACTCATCAAACGCCTCCTTTCACGACCTGGGTCGCTCATCGGATTCTGGACTGTCTATGTATCAGCGTAGACGGATGGAGAGAAAAGGCGTGATTCGAAACGTTTTTCCTTTCAACGCAGCGACACGCCCCTGGACATGTAGAGCCCACGCACGGTCATTGGTTCGTTGAAAGTTGCACAGGATGCCAGGGCAACGGCCGCGTGGTGTCCTCGCCCTGGCATCTCGCTCAAGCGGCAGACAGTGCGTCGCGCACGTCATCGAGCAACTGATCGAGCAGTGCCTGGGTCGTGTTCCAGGCGCAGACGAAGCGCGCGCCGCCCGCGCCGATGAAGGTATAAAACGTCCAGTCGCGTTGGCGCAGTGCGTCGAGGACCGCGACGGGCAACGTCACGAAGACACTGTTGGCCTGGGCGGGAAACATCAATTCGGCACCCGGCATGGCCGCGAACCCTTCCGCGAGATAACGCGCCATGGCATTGGCATGCTCGGCGTTACGCAGCCAGGCGCCGCTTTCCAGCATCCCTAGCCAAGGTGCGGTGATGAAACGCATCTTGGAGGCCAGCTGCCCGGCCTGCTTGCAGCGATAGTCAAAGTCCTCCGCCAGGGCGCTATTGAAAAACACCACCGCCTCGCCCATCGGCAAGCCGTTCTTGGTCCCTGAAAAGCATAGTGCATCGACGCCAACCTGCCAGGTGAGCTCTGCCGGCGTCGCCTCGAGCGATGCACAGGCATTGGCGAAGCGCGCCCCATCCATATGCACGTGCAAACCATGTTTATCCGCCATGGCACGAATCGCCATCAGCTCATCGCGGGTATACACGGTGCCCACCTCGGTGGCCTGCGTCAGCGAGATCGTGCGCGGTTTGGGATAGTGGATATCGCTGCGCCGGGTGACCAGCGACTCGATGCCTTCGGGCGTCAGCTTGCCATCCGCACCGGAACACGTCAGCAGCTTGGCACCGTTGGAGAAGAATTCCGGGCCGCCACATTCATCGGTCTCGATATGCGCCAGTTCGTGACAAATGACACTGTGATAGCTTTGCCCCATCGAAGCGAGTGTCAGCGAGTTGGCAGCGGTGCCGTTGAAGACGAAAAACACGTCGCAGTCATAGTCGAAGAAACGACGAAAGCGGTCGGCGGCCTTCTGGGTCCAGGCATCGTTGCCATAGGCAAGATCATCGCTGGCATTGGCGCGCAACAGGTAGTCGAGCGCCTCGGGACAGATGCCGGAGGTGTTGTCGCTAGCCAGAAAACGCGGCGTACAGTCGGATTCCATGCCTTGTTGTCCTCATAGGTGGCGAGAAGTAGAGACGCATCAAACACAACGCCAGGCGCCGGGTGCCAACGCCTGCCGTTAACCTGCAAAAAATTGCGTCTCGAGCCAGTCTACTCATCGCCGCCTCTCACCGGAAGCCCGTCGGTGCGCACCGCCCCCTGCACGCACGTCGTTACAGGGTTGCCGCTAAACGGGTGCCCTGATCGATGGCCCGCTTGGCATCGAGCTCCGCCGCTTCCTGTGCGCCGCCGATGACATGCACCTCGCGCCCCGCCGCCGACAGCGGCGCCTCGAGATCCGCCACCGATACCTGGCCGACACACACCACGACCGTCTCCACCGCCAGGCATTCCTGTTGTCCGTCACGCACGATATGCAACCCTGCATCGTCGATGCCGAGATAATCACAACCGCTGAGCATACGGACTCCTCGCTGGCGCAGCGTGGCGCGATGCACCCAGCCGGAGGTCGCGCCCAACCCCTTGCCGGGCTTGCTGGTCTTGCGCTGGAGCAGCGTCACCTCACGCGGCACCCTGGGCGCTCGACGCCTCACGAGCCCACCCCGCGCCGACAACGACAGGTCGACGCCCCACTCGGCACACCACGCCTCGCGGTCCAGCGCGGGATGCCCCTCATGGGTCAAGAGCTCTGCCACATCGAAGCCTATTCCCCCCGCCCCGATGATCGCCACGCGCGTGCCCACGCGTTCAGGGTGCATGATCGCCGCCGGATAGCTCAGCACGCGAGGATGCTCGCTGCCGGGCAGCGACAACGCCCGGGGCGCGACTCCCGATGCCAGCACCACGGCATCGAAGGCCAACAAGCGTTGTGTCTCGGCCGTGGTATTCAGGCATAGCGTGACGCCCAACACCTCGAGCATGCTGCGGTAATAGCGCAACGTCTCGCTGAATTCCTCCTTGCCGGGAATGCGCTGGGCATAGCGAAACTGGCCACCGATCTCCGCCTCACGCTCGAACAGCGTGACCTGGTGACCACGCTGCGCCGCCGACACGGCGGTCGCCAGCCCCGCCGGCCCGGCGCCGACCACCGCAATCTCGCGTGGGGTCGCCACCGGCGCGAGCGTCACTTCTGTCTCGTGACAGGCGCGCGGATTGACCAGACACGACGTCAGCTTGCCCTGGAAGGTATGATCAAGGCAGGCCTGATTGCAGGCGATGCAGGTATTGATGAACATTGCCTGTCCGTCACGCGCCTTGCTCACCCACTCGGGATCGGCCAGGAAAGGGCGCGCCATCGACACCATGTCGGCATGGCCCTCGGCCAGCACGCGCTCGGCGACATCGGGCATGTTGATGCGGTTGGTGGCAATCAGTGGCACCCCGAGTTCGCCGCGCAGCCGTCGCGTCACATCCGTGAAGGCCGCCCGCGGCACGCTGGTGACGATGGTCGGTACCCGCGCCTCGTGCCAGCCGATGCCGGTATTGATCAGATCGGCGCCCGCCGCCTCGATCGCCTGCCCCAGGGCCACCACCTCCTCATGACGACTGCCTTCCTCGACCAGGTCGATCATCGATAGACGAAAGATGATCAGGAAGTCATTGCCCAGTGCCTGGCGAATCCGGCGTACGATCTCCACCGCAAAGCGCATGCGGTTTTCAAAGGTTCCACCCCACTCGTCGTCGCGGTGATTGGTACGCCGACACAGGAACTGATTGATCAGATAGCCTTCCGACCCCATGATCTCGACGCCGTCGTAACCCGCCTCGCGGGCCAGGTGAGCGCAATTGACATAGGCCTCGATCAGTTCCGTCACCTCGCCACCGCTCAACGCCCGGGGGGTATAAGGATTGATCGGTGCCTTGAGCGCCGAGGGGGCCACCAAGGCGGACGAAAAGGCATAACGCCCGGCGTGGAGGATCTGCAGGCAGATGTGGCCGCCCTCGGCGTGTACCGCCTGAGTCACCTGCCGATGCGCCTCGACTTCTTTGGGCACGGTCAATTGGGCGGCGCCCGCGAACACCGCCCCCTCGGAAGACGGCGCGATGCCGCCAGTGACGATCAACGAGACGCCTGCGCGTGCGCGCTCGGCATAGAACGCCGCCAGCCGCGCGAAGCCATCGGGCGCCTCCTCCAGATTGGTATGCATCGACCCCATCAAAATGCGGTTTTCGAGCGTCACGGGCCCCACGGTCAGCGGGCGGAAGAGATGCGGATACTGAGTCACGGCGCGTCCTCGCTTGCACTCGGCTTTAAACCACCATACATTTTCAAACAACTGTATGAACAGTGTAGCGAAGGCGTCGCGGGAGACAATCCCGACCAAGGGCGCAAGCCTCATTGCCGCATTACTTCTGACAGGTGAGCCGTGAATGAACTACCAGACCTCCCAACACCACGTTCCCATCGCCACCGGCGGTGGGCTGCATCTCACCCGCTTCCAGCCCGAACGCATTCACGGCTTGCCTATCCTGTGCTGGCATGGCGCCATCGAATCGGGGCGCATCTTCCACAGTCGTAGCGGCAAGGGATTGGCGCCCTGGCTCGCTCGGCAGGGCCACGAGGTCATGGTGATCGATCAACGCGGTCGCCAGGATGCCCTGCCGCGTCCGGCACGCGGCGTCTCATTTTCACAGCGTGAGGTCATTACCGATGAAGTCGACGCCGCACTGGCCGCCTGCTTGAGCCTGAGCGGGCAATCGCGCTGCCACATCATGGCGCATTCCTGGGGCGGCGTCTTGATCGCCGCGCACCTGGCGCGCATTCCCGGTAGCCGTGGGCATATCGCCAGCCAGGTCTATTTTGGCACCAAGCGCCGAGTGCGGGTCCAGAATCCCAGCAAGTGGCTCTATATCGACCTGGTCTGGAAAGGGCTCGCACCGCTGGCGCGGCGTATGTGCGGGTATCTGCCGGCTCGCACGCTACGCTGGGGAAGTGACGACGAATACGCCACCAGCCACGCGGACAGCGTCACCTGGGTGCGCGAGACGGCGTGGCGGGATCCTGAGGATGGCTTCGATTATGCCACCGCCCTGTCGCAGGGCGGACTTCCCCCCACATTGCATTTGGCGGGCCTTCGCGACCAAGCGCTGGGACATCCTCGCGACGTGGCACGCTTCATCGAGGAATGCGGCCCGCATCGTCATGCATTGCGCATACTGGGACGCGAGCACGGTCAAGGCCGAGACTACGGCCATCTGGACATGCTGACCCACCCCGACGCCGTTGCAGACGTTTACCCACAGGCACTCGCTTGGTGTCAGGCACATCAGGGCGACGCGGTCTCGGTCGAGGAAGACACTTAGGAAGCAGCGCGACAACGGCATCCGCGCATGAAAAAGAAGGGCCCAAACGACAAAACCCCAAGTCAATGACTCGGGGTTGGCCGATGGCGATCGTGGCGGACCGGACGGGACTCGAACCCGCGACCTCCGGCGTGACAGGCCGGCATTCTAACCAACTGAACTACCGGTCCGCATTATCCGATGTGATTCGGATTGGTGGGTGGTACAGGACTCGAACCTGTGACCCCCAGCATGTGAGGCTGGTGCTCTAACCAGCTGAGCTAACCACCCGGATCGCATACTGCTTGATACTGCATGTTGCTGTTGCGTGCCTCGTCGTCACTGACGCATCGGCAAGGAAATCATGGCGGACCGGACGGGACTCGAACCCGCGACCTCCGGCGTGACAGGCCGGCATTCTAACCAACTGAACTACCGGTCCGCTGAATACAATGCTGACCACGCATTGTCGGATTTCCGATGAAGAACTGGCGGACCGGACGGGACTCGAACCCGCGACCTCCGGCGTGACAGGCCGGCATTCTAACCAACTGAACTACCGGTCCGCTGCATTCTTCTTTACGTGTCCCCATCATTCGAAACACATTTCGCGTGATGGTGGGTGGTACTGGGCTCGAACCAGTGACCCCCAGCTTGTAAGGCTGGTGCTCTTCCAACTGAGCTAACCACCCGTGGTCACGTGGCGCTGCATTCTACAGACAGACCGTGGAAAGTCAACCGATTACATTCATCCGATTCATTTACTTGCCTGCATGGCATCGGCCACGACACGCGCGGCTGCGTCGATCAATGCCGCCTGATCATGCCCAGCGCGCCGCCGCGGTTGCCAATCATGATCGCCATCGTCGAGAAAATGCACGTGCGCCGTCGCCGGCAAGGCATATTCTCGAACGTCGCTCTCATTCCCGAACGGGTCCCGCGTCCCTTGCAACACCCAGGTGGGGCAGGTCAGTGTCGGCCAATGCGCCAGCCGCGTACGCTCTGGCTTGCCCGGGGGATGAAACGGATAACCGAATAGCGCCAGGCCCGGCGCCTCGTCACGCGCTGCCAGCAGGCTCGCCACGCGCCCGCCCATCGACTTACCGCCCAGCCACAGCGGCGCTGACGGTGCGCCGGCGAGCGGTGCCAAGGCGTCTCGCCATGCCGCCAGTTCGTCGACCAGACGCTCGACACGCGGCGGTGGACGCCGACGGTTTTCATGCCATACTCGCTGCATGTAGGCGAAATCGATGGCCCAGACCTGCACCCCATGCTGCACCAACGACTCGCGCAAGCGCTGCATGAAGCGCGATGTCTGCCCTGCTCCAGCGCCATGGGTCAATAACAAGCGCCCCGCGCGTGGCATGCCACACACTTCCAGGGGGCCCCATCCATCCAGATAATAATGTTGCGCCGCGACGGCGGGCATCACGCCACTGTCGCGCAGTGACGCCAGCGAACGTGGCATCGCGGCATAGGCATGTTCGAAGCTCATGTCGGTCGGGTCTCATCGAGTGGCAGGGTGCGTCGCTATGCAGCTTTGACGGGGGACACGCGCTACCCTAAGGTAGGCGCGTCTCAGGAGAAAACGCCATGACCGTCGATACCGCCACCCCGGCCTCGCCGATGCAAGCGCATTGTCAGACATGTCGGCTCAACTCCTTGTGTCTTCCGCTGGCATTGGGGCTTGACGCGCTTGACGACTTCGACGCCATCATCCGGCGGCGCGCACCTCTCAAGCGAGGTGAAGCGCTTTTCGATGCCACGACGCCTTTTACACATCTCTTCGCGGTGCGCTGCGGCAGCCTCAAGCAAAGCGTCACACAAGCCCACGGCGAGGAACGCATCACGCACTTCTACCTGCCCGGCGAGCTCGTCGGTCTGGATGGCCTCGCCAGCGGCGGCCATCCAGGGCTCATCCAAGCACTCGAAACCACGGCCGTATGCGCGATTCCCTTCGCTCAACTGGACCGCCTCTCCGGCGAGCTGCCCGAGTTGCGCCATGCGCTCTACCGCAGCATGAGCCGCGAGCTGCACGACGACCGATACTGGCTGTGTCGACTCGCCGGCCACACGGCCGAAGCACGCCTCGCCAGCTTCATCATCGACCTGTCGCATCGCTTCCAGCGCTGCGGTCTTTCTCCCACGCGCTTTCGCCTGCCCATGGCACGGGCCGATATCGGCAGTCATCTCGGCCTAGCCGTGGAAACCATCAGCCGTCTGATGGGTCGCTTTCAGCAGGCCGGGTTGCTCCGCGCAGCGCGCCGCGAGATCACGCTGCTCGAGTACGCGCGCCTCGCTGCCGTGGCACGCGGCGAGACACCGCTTCATGAGTGAGCATCATGCCTCGCGGGTCAGCACATCGAGTGCCTCGATACGCTTGCTCTGGAATTCGCGTTGCTTGTCTTCCAGCCCCACGAAATCGAAGAGGTCGCGGTCGGCCAACTGCGACGGCGCCACATTGGTGATCGATTTGAACATCGCTTCCAGGCGCCCTGGGTGCTTCTCTTCCCAGTCCGCGAGCATTTCCTTGACCACCTGGCGCTGAAGATTGGGCTGCGAACCGCACAGATTGCAGGGAATGATCGGAAACGCCCGCCACTCGGCATACTCGGCGATATCGGCCTCACGGCAATACGCCAAGGGCCTGATGACGACATTCTTATTGTCGTCGGAGAGTAGCTTGGGCGGCATCGACTTGAGCGTGCCACCGAAGAACATATTGAGAAACAATGTCTCCAGCATGTCTTCGCGGTGATGGCCCAAGGCGATCTTGTTGGCACCAATCTCTTCGGCGAAGCCATAGAGCGTGCCACGCCGAAGTCGCGAGCAAAGCGCGCAGGTGGTCTTGCCTTCCGGGGTCTTTTCCTTGACCACCGAATAGGTATCACGCTCGACGATGTGGTAAGGCACGCCCACGCCATCCAGGTAGTCGGGCAACACGTGCTCCGGGAATCCCGGCTGCTTCTGGTCGAGATTGACGGCCACCAGCTCGAATGCGACCGGCGCATTACGCTGCAGGTTCATAAGGATATCCAACATGGTGTAGGAATCCTTGCCCCCTGAGAGGCATACCATGACCTTGTCGCCGTCGCGGATCATCCCGTAGTCGACGATGGCGTTTCCCACCTGGCGCCGCAGGCGTTTTTGCAACTTGTTGAATGCCAGTTTGTCTTGACCGGTGAGTGCGTGCATGACGATAGCGCTTTGGCCTGCCGTAGTGAGTGAAGCCTCTCATCCTACCATCGCAGGCCATCACGACGAAGTGCCAGGCTCCCGCCGCTCAGGCACTGACCGCTCGTCCATGGCACAGGCGCAGATACATCAACGCCGTGGTCACGGCATCACCCAACGCCGTATGACGTCCCATGACCGGCACGCCCAGCGCCTCGCTCATGGCCTCGAAACGTATATCCGGCTCGCTGCCCGGCTGGATTCGCTGACGTTCACGCGCATACAGGCGGCAGATATCCAGCGTGCGATTGGGCAGGTCGAATCCGGTACGCGGGCGAAGGTGACGATTGATGACCGCCACATCGTAATCGATGCACCAACCCAGCAACGGGCGATTGCCGATGAAGTCGAGCAAACGATCGAGTGCGTCACCCAACGCCTCGCCGCCCCATAGATCGACGCCGCGCAGGCCATGAATGCGAATCGAGTCACCCGATAGGCTTTCAGGTCGCTGCAGACGCAGATCCAGCGACTCGCTGGTCAGGACACGCCCATCGCGTATCTTGACCGCCGCCAGCGCCACCAACTCCGCGCGTCGCGGATCAAGATCGGTCGTTTCGCAGTCCAGCGCGATGACCTCACTGCCGCAATACGGCTCGAAGCGCCAAGCGTGATGCCCACCCAGTTGGCGACGCCGATCGCCGGCACGCCGTAATGCCTTTATCATCGCGACTTCTCCATGCGGAAGACGTTAGTCCGCGCCTCGTTCGGCCCCTCGCCGCCACGCCCAGCGCGGTCTCAGTACTCGAGATGAAAGCGCTGCGACAAGCGTTGCTTGAATTCCTTGACCGTATGCAACGCCTCGCGCAACAAGTCACGCTCGAAACCGCTGAGACGCTGCACGATCACGTGATTGGGCTCCTGTGACGCCTCATTATTGTCGAGGCTGTCCAATTGCTGGCGCAGTCGCAGTTCGGAGAACAACGCCATGGCTTCGCCCAGGTCGTCAGCGAACGGCCGGTCGAGACGCCCGTCATCGACCAGGGCATCGAGACGCGCAAACGTCGAAGTGGCGGCGATACGGCGTTCCAGTGCCAGCGTGCGCACGCCATGCACGATGGGGAACAGCCCACCTTTCTTGATATCGATGCCGTGCTCCGGGCGCTTGAGCGAGCCAAACAGGGTCAACGGTGTGGAATAGCGCAATACGCCCCGAGCAAAGTACGACAGCAACAGCTCATCATGGGAACCTCGCGCGAACAGATGCTCACGCAACCCTTCGAGCAAGCTCGCGTTGCCGGCGATGGCGTGAGCGTCGAGCATGATGGCGAGGTTCATCAATGCCTGCGGGTCGCGGCTCGAGGCCCAGCGGGCGATCTTGCCACGCCATGCCGATTCGCTCGCCACCCACTGCGGATTGGAGACCATGATGTTGCCCGGACAAGGCGGATAGCCGAGCCTGCCCAGCGTGTCGGTCAAGCTACCCATGGCATCTGCGATGCCGGGCCAGTCACTGCCATCGGCCAGGATCAACGCATTGTCCTGATCGGTCTTGAGGATCTGCTCGCCGCGCCCTTCGCTGCCCATGACCAGTAGGCACGATTGCACCTGGTGCGTTTCGGGTATCAGGAAGCGAAACGCCTTATGGATAATGCGTCCGTTGAGTGCCGCCAAAAGCTCCATGACGAAACGCAGCTTCACCCCTTGCGCCATCAGTGCCTGAATCAGCTGAGGTAGCCGTGCGCTGGCAAGTGCCAAGCTCTCGATATCTTCGGCTTGCTCTATCTGCAGGCTGACGACATGGGCACGGCTCGAAAAATAGCCCAGCACATCGGTCAACTCGACGACGCCCACCGCCTGCGTTCCTTCCATCACCACGACACGCGCCACTTCATGACGCGTCATGCTCACCAATGCGCTAAAGAGATAGTCATCGGCATGCGACGTGACCAACGTAAAATGCGCGATGCCGAACACCTCGGCGGAATGCGACAAGCCTTGGTGAACCAGCGCATCGAGAAGGTCGGTCTTGGTGACCATACCGCAGCGTCCCGCATGACTGACCAGCAGGCTATCGGCATGGCGCTCACGCAAGTGCGTGACGGCCTCGGCAATCGTGGTACGCCCATCGACGACCACGGGTTCGCGCATGCATTCCGCTACCCGGGCCAGCATGAAGCGCGCCATGCTCATGCCGCTTTCCGCTTGCCGCTGGAGCACATGATGCGCCTTTTCCGCCAGATGCTGACGAAAGAAGTCATCGAAGTCGGGATAGGAGTGACAGATGTCTTCGAAAAGCGCTCGAGGCAACAAATAGCACAGGCATTCCTGTTCGACCTGAAACCTATAACGACTCGTGCCATTGAGGATGCTGATCGCACCGAACAGATCGCCCGCCGTGTAATGACCGATGCGACGCTCCCCGTCACTGGCATTGAGGTCGAGTTCGGCGACTTCGCCCTTGTGGATCAGGAACACATGCTCACCGCGCTGGCCGGCATCGAGCATGACCTCGCCCTCATTGAAATAGGCAAGATCGACCCCGTCCCTGACGCGCTGTCTCCCTCGTTCATCGAGCAGATTGAACGGCGGCTGCGAGAGATTGATATCGACCATGGTAGTACCCTCGTCCCGTGCCGGCCCTGGCACGACTTGGTGTCATCATTACCGCTTCATGTTCCTTATACTTTTCGGTAACACGGCCGAAAGATGCTTACCATATTACGCGCTCCAGAATAGCAAATCCGACTTTTATCACGACACATAGACTATCGTTCTACCCCTGAGATCGCCCCAAAAAAGCGGCTGACTTGCATCCTGCAAGGCTCAACTACCTCTTTTTTATAAGCCTGCTACAAATCCTAAGAACCCTCACAACCTCATGAAAAAAATGAGAATTCAAAAAATCACTCTTTAAACTAATGGCTTGATACCAAAGTATGGGGTTCTTTTTTTCCCATCATTGGCCACTATCACCAGCATGGCCATTCAAGGCAATCCCAGGTAGTTAACACGAGGTCGATGGGCCCGTCATTATCGATAAAAGTCTAGCGCCACTATCGTATCAATGACGTCACCCTACAGAGTGTTCTATACCTGCGATTGCTTTGAAGCGTCTTGCACACTCTCATCACGACACCCACATATCATTACCAGTGGAGAGCGACACCATGGCAGATGAAAAATCCAATGCCGAAGCTTACTGGAAAGCCAACGTGCGCCTAATAACCGGTTGCCTGATCGTCTGGGCACTGGTTTCTTACGGGTGCGCGATCCTGCTTCGCCCCTTGTTATCCGGCATTCCCGTCGGTGGCACTGACCTAGGCTTCTGGTTTGCTCAACAGGGCTCCATTCTGACGTTCATTGGCCTGATCTTCTTCTATGCCTGGAAGATGAACCAGCTGGACAAGCAATACGGACTCGAGGAGTAAGTCAGCATGAGTCAATTTGCCATCAATATACTGTTCGTCGGCGCGTCCTTCGCTCTATACATTGGTATCGCGATCTGGGCCAAGGCGGGATCCACCAAAGATTTCTACGTCGCCGGTGGGGGCGTACACCCCATCACCAACGGCATGGCGATCGGGGCTGACTGGATGTCCGCCGCCTCCTTCATTTCCATGGCGGGTCTCATCGCCGCAGGGGGGTATGCCAACCCCACCTTCCTGATGGGCTGGACCGGCGGTTATGTACTGCTGGCCTTGCTGTTGGCGCCTTACCTGAGGAAATTCGGCAAGTTCACGGTGCCCGAGTTCATCGGCGATCGCTTCTACAGCCGCACGGCACGCATGGTGGCCGTCGTGTGCCTGATCGTGGCGTCCTTGACCTACGTCATCGGTCAGATGGCAGGGGCCGGCGTGGCGTTCTCGCGCTTTCTCGAAGTCGATGCGACCACCGGCCTGCTCATCGCCGCCGTCGTGGTGTTCTTCTATTCCGTCTTGGGCGGCATGAAAGGCATCACCTATACGCAGGTGGCTCAGTACATCGTTCTGATCATCGCCTACACCATTCCGGCGGTTTTCATTTCACTGGAACTCACCGGCAACCCGCTTCCTCCGCTAGGCCTGTTTTCCGACCATAGTGCCTCGGGCCAACCGCTGTTGGCCAAGCTCAACGAAGTCGTCACCGCGCTGGGCTTCGATGCCTATACGGCGATGGTGGACAACAAGCTCAACATGGTGCTGTTCACGCTGTCATTGATGATCGGGACCGCCGGCCTCCCGCACGTGATCATGCGCTTCTTCACCGTCCCCAAGGTGGCGGACGCGCGCTGGTCAGCGGGCTGGGCACTGGTATTCATCGGCTTGCTCTATCTGACGGCGCCCGCCGTGGCCTCCATGGCACGCTTGAACCTGATGACCACCATCTACCCCGACATGGCCGGCCAGGTCGAGAATTACGACGCCGCCGCCACCAACCCCATCGCTTACAGCGAACGTCCCGATTGGATCCGCACCTGGGAAGAGACAGGCCTGATCACGTTCGAGGACAAGAACAACGACGGCAACATCCAGTTCTACAACAACAGCGCCGACTTTTCCGAGCGCGGTTGGCAAGGCAACGAGTTGACCGTCAACAACGACATCCTGGTACTGGCCAATCCGGAGATCGCCAACCTGCCCTCCTGGGTCATCGGGCTGATCGCCGCCGGTGGCCTGGCGGCGGCACTCTCCACGGCAGCCGGCCTGCTATTGGCCATCTCGTCGGCCATCAGTCATGACCTGATAAAAGGAGCCATCAATCCCAACATCACGGAACGCGGGGAATTGAAAGCGGCACGCATTTCGATGTCGGTCGCCATCCTGGTCGCCACTTACCTGGGTGCCAACCCCCCCGGATTTGCAGCCCAGGTCGTGGCATTGGCCTTCGGTATCGCCGCGGCATCGCTCTTCCCGGTGCTGATGATGGGGATCTTCTCCAAGCGGGTGAACAACAAGGGCGCCATCGCGGGGATGTTGTCAGGGCTGACCTTCACCTTGGTCTACATCTTCGTCTACAAAGGCTGGTTCTTCATCCCCGGCACCAACAACCTGGCGGATACGCCGGACAATTGGGTACTCGGTATCTCTCCGCTCTCCATCGGCGCGGTGGGTGCGATCATCAACTTCGCGGTCGCCTACCTGGTGTCCAAATCGTCCGAGGAACCGCCGCGGGAGATCCAGGAGCTGGTGGAAAGCGTGCGCTATCCCAAAGGTGCTGGTGGTGCCGTCAACCACTAAGCCATAATACCCACTGGCTCGGCGGGTCCGGGTCACGGGATCACACCATCGGGCTTCCCACGGGGAGGCCCGATTTCGTTGCAGGGAGAGATTATGATTTGGCAATTGATCGCGGCGATATTTGCCGGCCTCGGCGCGGCAGGGATCGGGTTGATCCTGAGACAGCTCAGCGGTAAGCGCCTACCCCGCTGGATAGTCCCGGCCCTGGCCGGCGTGGGAATGCTCGGCTATCAGATCTACTACGAATACAATTGGCTGACCGCCAAACAGCAACAATTACCCGACTCCGCCGAGGTCGTGGATGTCGAATACGATTCGATGTTTTGGCGTCCCTGGACGTATCTGTACCCCCTCCCCGTCGCCTTCGAGGTGATCGATCGCGACCATTTACGCACCACCGAGGCCAACGGCCAACGCATGGTGGAATTCATCCTCTATCGTTTCAAGAAAGAGGTCACCGACCGCGTGAGCCATCAAGCCTATCTGATGAATTGCAGCAAACGACAATGGGTGCCCCTCATCGGCGATGAACGTCAACCGGATACCGCCGCACTGCGCGAGATGGGTGCCGATGCCCCGCTTTACCAGGCCTTGTGTAAAACATCCTGAGCGTACGGACAACTGACGCGAGCCAGTCGATTACCCTAGAATGGCCGCAGACATAGGGAGGGGGCATGTTCGCTGGCTGGTTACTGATCGTCGTATCACTCGTCTACATTGCCGTATTGTTCGCCATCGCCTGGCGTGGCGACAGCCAGGCCAGACGCCATGGACCGGGCAGGCGACGCCCCATCGTCTACAGCCTCGCGCTGGCGGTCTATTGCACTTCATGGACGTTCTATGGCGCGGTGGGCGAAGCGGCCACGGCAGGCTGGTCGTTCGCCAGCATCTTCGTCGGCCCGATTCTGACCTTCCTGCTGTTCTGGCCCGTACTGGCCAAGATGATTCGCGTCGCCAAACGTCAGAACGTGACCTCGATCGCCGATTTCATCGCCTCGCGCTATGGCAAGACCCAGTCGCTCGCCGCCTTCGCCAGCCTGGTGGCCTTGATCGGCACGCTCCCCTACATTGCCCTGCAGCTCAAGGCCGTGGCCTCGGCCTTTACGGTGCTCACCGACAGCACCGATGTCACGCGCACGCCCTTTCTGGGCGACACGGCATTTTATATCGCCGCGGTCATGGCGCTGTTCGCGATTCTGTTCGGCACACGCCACACCGACGCCACTGAGCACCACGAGGGGCTCATCCATGCCATCGCTTTCGAGTCATTGGTCAAGCTGGTGGCGTTTCTGGTCCTCGGTGCCTACGTCACCTGGGGCATGTTCGACGGCCTCGGCGACCTCTTCGGGCGTGCCGATACCTACCTGGAACTGCAACGTCAACTGACCGAACAGGATTTCGGCCACGGTTTCTGGGCACAGACCCTGCTCGCGATGCTGGCGATCTTCTGCCTGCCTCGCCAGTTCCACCTCGCCGTGGTGGAAAACACGCATGCGGACGATGCCAAACGCGCGCGTTGGCTGTTCCCGCTGTATCTGGCCGCGATCGGCTTCTTCGTGCTGCCGATCGCGGCGGCGGGCCTCACGCTGTTCCCCGAGGGCAACGTCAACCCCGACACCTTCGTGCTGGCACTGCCCATGGCAGGAGGCAGCGAATGGCTGGGACTGCTGACCTTCATCGGGGGGCTCTCGGCCGCCACCGGCATGGTCATCATGGCCGCGGTGGCGGTATCGATCATGATCTCCAACGAGATCATCATTCCACTCTTGTTCCGCCTGCGCTGGTTCGTCACCGAGGGCGATTACGGCAAACTGGTACTCCGCGCGCGTCGCGCGACCATCGTCGTCATCCTGCTGCTCGCCTACATTTTCTATCGCCTGATCGCCGAGTACAGCACGCTGGCCTCCACCGGCATGCTGTCGTTCGCTGCAGCGGCGCAATTCGCCCCGGCGTTGCTGGGCGGTTTGTACTGGAAACGCGGCAATCGTCTCGGCGTGATCGCCGGCATGAACGTCGGCTTCGCGGTATGGGCTTACACCCTGCTGCTGCCAGCCCTGGTCCAGGCCGAATTGCTGCCGATGACCTGGCTGACCAGCGGACCACTCGGACTCGACTGGCTCGCCCCGACGCATCTGTTCGGGCTCAACGTCGGTGACAGCTTCACCCATGGGGTGATGCTCTCGCTGGGCCTCAACCTGTTCTGCTACATCTTTGTCTCGCAGGTGACGCCGCAACGCGTCGTCGAGCGCATCCAGGCATCGCTGTTCGTGGATAGCATCGAGACCCGCCAGACCTCGGTCAACCGTCCCTGGACGGGGGCCACGACGGTGGGTGATCTCAAGGTCCTTTGCGAGCGCTTCCTGGGCACCGGCCAGGTGCAGCGGGCTTTCGAGGACTATTCCCGCCGCGGCGGCCAATCCGTGGACGACAACACCCGCGCTTCGATCGATGTCATCCAGTTCACCGAACGTTTGTTGTCATCCGTGCTGGGGGCATCGTCGGCACGCATCGTGGTCAATTCGGCGCTGCAAGGGCGCGGCATCGGCATTTCCGATGTCATCTCGATCGTCGACGAAGCGTCACAGGTACTGGAATTCAACCGCGCCTTGCTGCAAGCCACCATCGAGAACATCAACCAGGGCATCAGCGTGGTCGACCAGAATGCGCGCCTGGTGGTGTGGAATCAGCGCTACCTGGAACTGTTTCGCTTCCCCGATAACCTGATCCGCGTCAATGCGCCGTTCGACAAGATCCTGCGTTACAACGCGCATAACGGCGAATACGGTCCCGGCGACCCCGAGGAACACGTCGAGTTGTTGATGGACAACATCCGTCAAGGGCAACCGCACCGCTACGTGCGTTACCGCCAGGACGGCACGGTGCTCGAGGTTCAGGGCAATCCCATGCCCGGCGGCGGCTTCGTCTATACCTATCAGGACATCACCCAGCAGAAGCGCACTGAAGAGGCGCTGATCCGCTCCGAAAACAACATTCGCATCTATACCGACAACGTACCGGCGCTGATCGCCTATTTCGACAAGGAATGCCGCTACCTCTTCACCAACCGCGCCTATGAGGCCGCGATGGGCATCGACCGCAACGAGGCGATCGGCGAGCGCTTCGATCATGTCATGCCCGCCCAGGTGATTCGCGAGCGTTCGCCTTGGATGCATCGCGCCCTGGCCGGCGAGCGGGTGAGCTTCGAGATCTCTCAGGACGACGGCGACGGTGGCGTGCGGTACATGCTGGTGACCTATACGCCTCACTTCGGCGAAGGCGAGAGCGTGCTCGGGTTCTTCGCCCTCTACCAGGACATCACCGAGCGACGCCTGGCCGAAATCGCCCTGCGCGAGACCAACGAAAACCTCGAGGAACGCGTCCGCGAGCGCACCCAGGCGCTGTCGGAGGCCAACGCGGCCTTGCGCCAGGAAAACCGCGTACGCGCCGAAGCCGAGTCGGCGCTGCGTCAGGCCAAGCAGGTCGCCGAAGAAGCCAACGCTTCCAAGACACGCTTTCTGGCCGCCGCCAGCCACGATCTGCTCCAGCCACTCAACGCTGCGCGCCTGTTCACCTCGGCGCTGGGGCAACAGGTCGACGCCGACGATCTGCGTCACACCATCAGCCATATCGACAACTCGCTGCAGGCCGCCGAGGAGCTCTTGAGCACGCTACTCGACATTTCCAAACTGGACGCCGGGGCGCTCACCCCACGCCGCACGCAGTTCCCGCTGACCGATATCCTGCGCCCACTGCGGGCCGAGTTCGAGGTCATGGCCGCGGACCGCGGGCTCGATCTGGATGTCGTCGCGACCGGCACCTGGGTAGATAGCGACGCTCAGATGCTACGCCGCATCGTGCAGAATTTTCTCTCCAACGCACTGCGCTATACACAGCAAGGACGGGTGCTGCTGGGATGCCGGCGTCAAGGCGAACACCTGAGCATCGAGGTCTGGGATACCGGCCCTGGCATTCCGGAGGCCAAGCAGGCGGAAATTTTCCAGGAGTTCCGTCGTCTCGACCAAGCCTCTCGCCACAAGGAAAGCGAGAAAGGCCTCGGCCTGGGGCTGTCCATCGCTGACCGCATGAGTCGGGTGCTCGAGCATCCCATCAAGATCCGGTCCTGGGAAAACGTTGGCACCGTCTTCTCGGTCTCGGTGCCCAGGGTCGCGGGGCGTCAGCAGGAAAAAAGCGCCGAGGACACGCCGACGCGTCGTCCCGGCAACAAACTCGCGGGCGCCAGGATTTTGTGTATCGATAACGAGACGCTGATCCTCGAGGGCATGAAGGCGATGCTCGAAGGCTGGGAATGCGAAGTCTTCACCGCCACGTCCATCGGCGGCGCCAAATCGGTGTTGCGCCACCTGGACAGTGACCCCGAAGCCATTCTCGCCGACTACCATCTGGACAACGAGGTGACCGGCTTGATGGCCTTGGAGGCACTCGAGGAACTCTGCGCAGGTCCCGTGCCGGGTATCGTGATCACCGCCGACCGCACCGACGAGGTCGCTGAGGAAATTCGCCGTAATGGTTATCAGCTACTGCTCAAGCCGGTACGCCCTGCCGCCTTGCGAGCGCTCTTGACCCGCACCCTGCAAGCCAATCGCGCCGCTCGTCAGGACCGCTAACGCTGACGCAAGATAGTCCCGGGGCGAGATTAATAGTCAAAACCAATGACCTCTCGACCCAACCGCTATTGGCCAACCCAGGGTCTCTAAGTTAACCTTCAGACACCCGATTAACCATGGTTAACTTAGAGTCGCTACCATGCTGAGTACATTTTCTGATAGCGCAGTACGCGAGCAAGCGGCATCGACGCTCAACGGCAAGGCACAACGCTGGGGGTGGACCGCCTTCTTCGGTCCCGCGCTGATCGCGGCGGTGGCCTATATCGACCCCGGCAATTTCGCTACCAATATCGAAGCAGGGTCACGCTACGGCTATACCCTGCTGTGGGTCGTGCTCGTCGCCAACCTGATGGCCATGCTGATCCAGACCCTCTCGGCACGCCTGGGACTCGCCACCGGACGCAACTTGCCCCAAGTCATTCGCGCGCGCTACCCGCGCCCGGTGGTCTGGTGTTTCTGGATACAGGCGGAGATCGTGGCCATTGCCACCGATCTCGCCGAGTTCCTCGGCGCGGCGCTGGCCTTCAATCTCTTGTTCGGGCTATCGCTGATGGAAGGCGCATTGCTCACCGGCGCGATCACCTACCTGGCGCTGCACCTCTACCGTTACGGTTTCAGGCTCATGGAGATCGTCATCGGCGCGATGATCCTGGCCGTGGCATGCGGCTTCATCCTCGAGCTGGTGCTAAGCCAGCCGCAACCGGCGCCCCTGCTGAAAGGACTCCTGATCCCCGGCTTCCC
Source organism: Chromohalobacter marismortui (assembly GCF_004364315.1). GTDB lineage: Bacteria > Pseudomonadota > Gammaproteobacteria > Pseudomonadales > Halomonadaceae > Chromohalobacter > Chromohalobacter marismortui. The sequence goes on from NZ_SOBR01000002.1 coordinate 292,971, forward strand.
GGATGGCTATTCACTTTACCTGGCAGCCGGCATACTCGGCGCCACGGTCATGCCACATGTCATCTACCTGCATTCGGCACTCTCACAGCAACGCATCCAGGTAAAAGACGACGCCCATCGCATGCGCTTGATGCGTTACTATCGTCTTGATGTCATCATCGGCATGGCCATCGCTGGCGTGGTCAACCTCAGCATGCTGGCCATGGCGGCAGCAGTCTTCCATGCCAATGGACGCCTCGATGTCGCCACCATCAGCGATAGCTACAAATTGCTGGCACCAATGCTGGGGCAGGTCACGGCAAGTCATGTCTTCGGCGCCGCCTTGCTGCTCGCCGGGCTGTCGTCGTCCATCGTCGGCACACTCTCAGGGCAGGTGATCATGCAAGGCTTCGTGGCCTTCACGATCCCTCTCTGGCTGCGCCGCCTGGTGACCATGTTGCCGGCGTTGGTGATCATCATGCTCGGCGTGTCCGAGCAGAAGGCCCTGGTCGGCAGTCAGGTGATTCTCAGCTTCGGGATTCCATTCGCGCTTATCCCGCTGCTTTTCTTCACCGCCAATCGCCGTATCATGGGCAACCTGGTCAATCACAAATCGGTAACCGTAGTGGGCGGTATCGTGTGCACGTTGATCGTCCTCCTCAACGCGTACGTGCTATTTTCTACGTTCACGGGACACTGAAAGCAGGGGTTGCATGAAGTCTCAGCCCAAGCACGAATATTTCAAACGCGTCCGGCAGGATCACCAGACCGAATTGGTCGAGGATTATGTCGAGGAAATTGCGCACCTGCATAAACAGCTGGGCGAAGCTCGTGCCAGCGATCTCGCCGAATGTTTCGGCGTCAGCGCAGCGGCGGTATCAAAAGTCATCGCGCGCTTGAAACGCGACGGGCTCGCCGTCGCTCGCCCCTACCGGGGGATCTTCCTGACCGACGAAGGGGATGCGCTTGCCAAGCGTGTCATGGCGCGTCACCGCGTCGTTCTGGATGCCTTGCGAGCACTCGGCGTCCCCGAGGAAGTCGCGCGCGCCGATTCCGAAGGCATCGAGCATCACTGCAGTGAAGAAACCGTCAACGCCATGCGCGACTTCCTGCAGCGTCAGCCGCGTTCATAAACCGTCGCCTTGCCCGAGAGCGACGACACACAGAATCGCAGAAGCCGCTCCCGCTAGCACGGAAACGGCTTCTTGTCTGTCACGCAGCCTTGTGGATCGCCACCGAATGCGGCTTAGGACTCGACCTTGGGCGGCTCGACCTCGAGCTTCTGCGCGGCGATAACGGCCTGAGTGCGCGAATGCACCCCCAGCTTGCGTAGAATCGCCGTGACGTGCGCCTTGATGGTCGCCTCCGACACGTTGAGTTCATAAGCGATCTGCTTGTTGAGCAGACCTTCGTTCAACATGTTGAGCACTCGAAACTGTTGAGGTGTCAACGACGCGATGGCTTCGGCGAAGCGCGCTTCATCTTCGTTAGACTCCCCGAGCACATCGGCCATCTCCTCGGGCAACCAGACCTCTCCTTGGAGCACCTCGCGGATCGCTTCGGCGATCACATCCAGTGATGAGGACTTGGGGATGAACCCCGACGCGCCGTAGTCGATGGCACGACGAACCACCGGCGGTTCCTCGCTACCCGAGATGACGACCACGGGCACTTCGGGTGACTGACCACGCAGTTGGATCAGCCCCGAAAAGCCATGCGCGCCCGGCATGTGCAAGTCGAGCAAAATGAGATCAGCGTCGGGATGGCGCATCACCATGTCGGTGGTCGCTTCCATGGTATCGGCTTCGACGATCTCCGCCTGTGGCGCTACTTGGCGCAACGCCTGGTTGAGCGCGGCACGAAACAGCGGGTGGTCATCGGCGACGATGAATTTCTGGGCAAAAGCCATTGTGTCTCCTCCGGATCCCCCTGGAGCGAACGGTCGTGCCGCGATTGTCATCGGCAAGCATCAGGTTCACTTCTTGTTTTCAGCATGTTACCCCATGCTGTAGACAATACCCAAGCCTTGCGTCGACGCACCCCGAACGTTCCTGGTGGCACGAAAAAGCCGGCCATCGGCCGGCGAAAGTCGGGCAGGCACCCGAGGCGAGCTGGCATGCCGCCCCGTGTCGAACGAACCGACACTGGATACCCGCCTCAACACGTGTCAACGATTGACGCGATGCTCGATCAACTCGTCTACCACGCTCGGATCAGCCAGCGTACTGGTGTCGCCCAGGCCCTCGCACTCATTGGCAGCGATCTTGCGCAGGATACGCCGCATGATCTTGCCGGAACGCGTCTTCGGTAACCCTGGCGCCCACTGAATGACATCCGGCGTCGCAATCGGTCCGATATCCTTACGCACCCATTGCGTCAGTTCCTTGCGCAGCTCTTCGCTGGGTTCGGCATCATCGCTCAGGGTGACATAAATATAGATGCCCTGTCCCTTGATATCGTGCGGATATCCCACCACGGCAGCTTCGGCCACGCTACTGTGGGCCACCAAGGACGATTCGATCTCGGCGGTCCCCATGCGGTGCCCGGAGACATTGAGCACATCATCGATGCGGCCGGTGATCCAGTAGTAGCCATCCTCGTCGCGACGGCAGCCATCGCCCGTGAAGTAGACGCCTTCATAGGGAGAGAAGTACGTCTGCACGAATCGTTCGTGATCGTTCCAGATGGTGCGCGCCTGACCGGGCCAGGAATCGAGGAGCACCAGGTTACCCGAGGTGGCCCCTTCGAGCACGTTGCCATCGTTGTCGAGCAACGCCGGCCGGACGCCGAAGAAAGGCCGCGTGGCGGATCCCGGTTTGAGATCGGTGGCCCCCGGCAACGGCGTAATCATGATGCCACCGGTCTCGGTTTGCCACCAGGTATCGACGATCGGGCAGCGCGAATTGCCGATCACGCGGTAGAACCAGCTCCACGCTTCGGGGTTGATCGGCTCGCCCACTGAGCCCAGCACGCGCAGACTCTCGCGTCGACTGGAATCCATGATGTTCTCGCCATGCGCCATCAGGGCGCGGATAGCGGTCGGCGATGTATACAGAATCGACACCTGATGCTTGTCGATGATTTCGCCAAGACGCCCGTGCGAAGGATAGCTCGGCACGCCCTCGAACATCAGGGTGGTCGCGCCGTTGGCCAACGGACCGTAGACGATGTAGCTATGTCCAGTGACCCAGCCGACGTCGGCGCTGCACCAGTACACCTCGCCTTCGTGGTAATCGAACACATAGCGATGGGTCAGCGCCGCATAGAGAAGATAGCCGCCGGTGGTGTGCTTCAGGCCCTTGGGGCGCCCAGTGGAGCCAGACGTATAGAGGATGAACAAGGCATCCTCGGCATTCATCGGCTCGGCCGGGCAGTCGCTCGACTGCCCCTCGACCCACTCGTGGTACCAGACGTCGCGACCGTCGTGCCATTCGATGTCACCCCCGGTGCGCCGGACCACCAGCACCTTGTCGACGATCTCGGTACCGTCGCGGGTCAGCGCGGCATCGACGTTGTCCTTGAGGGGCACATGCTTGCCGCCACGTACCGACTCGTCGGCGGTGATCACTACGCGCGACTGAGCATCGACCACGCGCTGTGCCAATGCATCCGGCGAGAAGCCACCGAAAACCACCGAATGGATCGCACCGATACGCGCGCACGCCAGCATGGCCACCGATGCCTCGGGAATCATCGGCATGTAGAGCGTGACGGTATCCCCCTTGGTGACGCCCATCTCCTTGAGCGCATTGCTCAAGCGGCATACCTCGGCATGCAGTTCACGGTAGGTGAGGGTCTTGTCCTGTCCCGGATCGTCACCTTCCCAAATGATGGCCGGCTGATCGCCACGCGTCTCAAGATGACGATCAAGGCAATTGTAGGCAGCGTTGAGCTCACCATCCTCGAACCAACGGATATCCACGTTGGAAGCGGCAAACGAGGTGTTCTTGACCTTGGTCGGCGCCTTGAACCAATCCAGAGACTCGGCCTGTTCCGCCCAGAAGCCTTCGGGATCGTCGACGGAACGCTGATAGAGGCTCAGGTACGTCTCGTTATCCGCCCAGGCATTGGCGGCGAAATCCTCCGCCACCGGGTAGACTTTCTGCTGTTCGGTCATGGCTGCCTCGCAAGAATCGAGAAATGGATGATCGGCCACCTGATGGGCAACGTGACCGTCCAATAGTGTCTGCCCAGCATATACCCGTAGCCCCCCTGGCTCCCTATTAGACCTTGGTATTATCAATTTCTCTTTTTAATTCATTGAGTTACATCAAATTTCGCCACGTAGCGCAAGCACTGTCGACAATATCGGCAGTGATAGGCAGTGCCGCGTTGCGCCCGCGCATGGCGCCGCGCGGAAAATCGATGCTCGGTATCGCAGCCACACCGATAGCGATATGGCGCGGGACTGGCACGCGTCACATCGAAACGGTGCGTTGTTCGTGGCGGCAACCCGTAGAGCTTTTGCATGACGGTGCGCCATTCGTGGCCATGCGGACGCGCCGGTGGCCCCTCGAGATGAAAGACCACCCAATGCGCCATCTCGTGCGGCACGACGTCGTCCATGAACGCTTGGCGATTCTCGCGCAGCAGGACCGGATTGAAGCGCAGGCCGCCACGGGCGAAGTGCGCCTGACCGGCGCCCTTGCCGCGCATGTCCAGCCATACCTTGGGACGCGGCAGTGAGGGATGAACCTCGAGGGCGACACGCCAGGCCGCCTCGACGTGCGCGCGCAGCGCCTCGTGGAGGGCAGGCTCGTCGAGCGACGCCAGCCAATCGTTATCGGGAGAGGGCAAGGTGACGGACATCATGGGATGCTAGAATGCCGCGCAACGCGTCAGGCGTCCACCACTCAACGACCGCTCCCTGCAAGAGGCCCATCATGTCCGAGACGTCGCCCCCCATGCCCCTGCTCGATGACGAAGCGCTCGACACCCTCGACGATTTCCTCGCATCCGACAAGGTCGACCCCGAAGCGCTCGACTTGATCGGTACCCACGGCTTTCTCGTCGCACTGGCGATCGCACCGATCGAAACGCCGGCCACGACCTGGATCGCCGAGCTGTTCCATGGCGACCCCCAGTTCGCAGACGCCGCGCAGCGCGAACAGATCCTCGGGTTCTGCGAGACCCTCAAGCAAAATGCCATCGAGGCGCTTGAGCACGGTCACCTGCCCGAATTGCCGTTCGACCTCGAGCTGGGTGACATTGCCCCGGAAGAAACGCCCATTGGCGATTGGTGCGCGGGGTTCATGGAAGGCGTATTCCTCAACGAAGTGGCCTGGTTCGAACACGACGAAGCCCGGGTCGCCGAACTGCTGCTGCCTTTCATGGCATTATCGGGACTATTCGACGACGAGCCCGACATGCACGAGCTGATCGCCGACAGCACCCGCGCCGAGGCACTCGTCAAGCAGCTCCCCGAGCTGATCCTCGATCTTTATCTGCATTACCGCGTCCCCGAGGAAAAACCCAAGCCCACGCCGCGCAAGAAGAAACCTGCCGGACGTCCAGGCGGCAAGGGGCGGCGCTAGACGTGTGCTCACCGCAACCGCGTCATCCACCCGTTGAGAGTCCCGAACACCCATTCACGGCAGCGTTGTGTCCACGGACGCCGCTGCCATTGCGCCCAATGGATTTCGTCACTGGTGGCAAAGTTGCGCTCGAATAACGCCGCCACGTCGTTGGCAAAACGGGTGTCCTCGACTTCCTGGTTGGCCTCCAGGTTCCATTGCAGGCTCCAGTGGTCGAAATTGCACGAGCCGATCGACGTCCAGTCGTCGACCAGCACGAACTTGGCGTGGATAAAGCTCGGCTGGAACTCGTAGATGCGTACCCCGGCCCGCAGGAGCCGTGCGTAAAAACGCTGGCCGGCATAACGAATTCCCGGGTGATCGTGACGCGACCCCGGCAGCAACAACCGTACGTCGAGCCCCTGCCGCGCCGCACGGATAAGACGTCGCCGCAGGCTGAAGGTCGGCACGAAGTACGGCGTACATAGCCACATGCGACGCTCGGCAGTGGCAATACGCTGATGAAGCGAATACCGGATCGCCTGATAACGGTGTCCACGTCCACTGATCATGCGCCCGCGCATGCCGCCAGCGAGTGGCGCGATGGGCGCCAGCCGCGGCCACCGACGCGGCGGCGTTTGACGACGCGTCACAGGCGATTCCCACAGCGCCGCGAACAGGCCGACCCAGTCCGCGACAACCGGGCCTTCGATGCGCACGGCCACTTCATACCAGGCATCGACGAAGGCATCGACCGCACCGAAACCGCCGGTAAACGCCAGTCGTTCGTCGACGATCAATAACTTGCGGTGGTCGCGCGACAGGTTCTTGCCCAATCGATGCCACGCCAGCGGATTGAAGAAACGCAGCGCTACGCCGCCCTCGCGCAAGCGCTCGCGATCCGCATGCGAGAGCTTCATCGAGCCATAGCCATCCAGCAGCAGTCGCACCGAGACGCCTCGCTCGGCCGCCGCGCACAAGGCATCGATCAAGCGTGTGGCAAGCGTCCCCGACTCCATCAAATACAACTCGAGATACAGCGTGGTGCGTGCCTCATCGATGGCTGCAAACAAGGCAGGAAGAAAGCGTTTGCCCTCCGGCAACAAGATAAAACGGTTGCCTATGTGCCAACGTCCGCGCATGGTATCTCCTCGATTCACCGCCTGCCGGCTGCCTGACAAGACGTCATTGACGCATGTTTGTAGTGACGCTGAAAAGCGCCGACCTTGGGCCTCGTCGCTCCGGCTGGCTATACTGCGACACCGCGTCTCTTCAAGGCTAATGGATGGCTGTTTCACGCTCTCTCCTCGCTCCCTTGCGCGCCCTGTGCCGCGCACTGCTCGATCGCTGGCTCGACTACCGTCATGTCGACGCGCCACGCCCCGCACTCGATGCCACGTGTCCGACACTCTACGTGCTGCCCCACCCCGCTTTCTCGGACAGGTTGGCACTCGAGTCGATGACACGCCGCGAGGGCCTCCCCGGCGCACAAGGCAACGTCGCGCTCGGCGAGACGCGTCTTCCCGCCTGCATCGCCCTGCCCCGCCTCAGTCGTGGGCTGACGAAGGTGCGCGGGCGACGCTCGCCGCACCTTGACACCTTGCTGGCAAGCTTGGCGGATAACCCAGAGCAGAATGTCCAATTAGTGCCCGTCAGCGTGTTCTGGGGACGCGCGCCCGGCAAGGATTTCGGTTTCTGGAAACTGCTCGCGGCGGATAGCTGGCAATGGAGCGGACGCCTGCGCCGACTCTTGTCGATGATCGTCAACGGCAAGCACGTTCAGATGCACATCGGCGCCCCGTTGCAACTGCGCTCCCTGGTCGAGAGGCGCCCACTGCCGATCGCCCAGCGTCAGACGGCACGCGTGCTGCGCGTGCACTTTCGTCGCGTGCGCGTCCGCGTGTTGGGCCCCGACCTCTCTCACCGCAATACGCTTATTCGCGGCGTGGTCGAGAGTCCGCAAGTGCGACAAGCGATCGCCGATGCAGCCACCGCCCGCAACACCAGCCTCGAACGCGAAACACGCCGTGCGCTACGCTACGGACGCGAGATCGCCTCCAACACGTCATTCCCGGTGCTGCGCTTCCTCTACCAGTTGCTGCGTCGGCTCTGGAATCGTCTCTACGGCGGCGTCACCGTCAATGGGCTCGACGATGTCAAGGCGCTGGCGGGCGATCACGAGCTGATCTACGTCCCCTGCCACCGCAGCCATATCGACTACCTGCTGCTCTCATACGCCCTGTCTCGCGAGGGGCTGATGCCGCCGCATATCGCGGCGGGTCGCAACCTCGACATGCCGGTGATCGGTGCGCTGTTACGTCGTGGCGGGGCGTTCTTCCTGCGTCGCAGCTTCCGTGACAACCGTCTCTATGCGGCCGTGTTCAACGAATACGTGCATCGCCTGATCTCACGCGGTCATCCGCTGGAATACTTCATCGAGGGGGGACGCTCGCGTACCGGGCGAATGCTGGCGCCACGCCCGGGCATGCTCGCCATGACCCTACGCTCCTTCGCCCGCGATCCCCGTCGCGAGGTGGCCTTCATCCCCATCTATATCGGCTACGAGAAGGTGCTGGAAAGCGGCAGCTATCTCAAGGAACTGCGCGGCGGCCAGAAGAAGAAAGAATCCCCCGTCGACCTGTTGCGCATCGTGCATCGCCTGCGGCAACCGCATGGGCATGTCACGGTCAATATCGGGGCGCCCCTCATGCTCAGCGGCTTTCTCGACCACCAGGTGCCCGATTGGCGGGACAACCGTCGTCAAATGCGTCCCGCCTGGCTTAACCAGGCCGTCCCCGCGCTGGGCGCTACCCTGGCCCAGCGCATCAATGCCGCCGCGGCCATCACGCCGGTGTCGCTGGTTGCCCTGGGGCTGCTGGCCAATTCGCACCATGCCATCGAGACCGACCTGCTCGAGCGCCACATGCGCTTGTTGGTGGATCTGAGACGGCATCTCCCGGGCAATGAGCGCATCACACTACCCGATGGCGAGCCTCGAGCGTGGATCGCCCATACCGCTCAGTTGGGATTCATCGAACGTCGTCCACAGGCACTCGGTGAACTCGTCCTCGCCACACCTGAACAGGCCACTTTGTTGACGTGGTACCGCAACAACGTCTTGCACCTGTTCATCGACATGGCACTGGTCGCCTTCGCGTATCGGCATAATGCCCGCTTCAATACAGAGGAGTTGCTCACGCTGCTGGGTCCCATCTGGCCGGTACTCGCGCATGAGTTCCACCTGTCCGCCGAGAGCTTCGCGCCGCGCCTGGAACGCGCCCTCGCCGCGCTCGCCGCGCAAGGACTGCTGATCGAGACCGCACACGCTTGGGAGCGCCCGGCAGGGCACCTCGCCAGCAGCGAACACCTGCGCCTGCTGGGGCGGCTGGTACAACCGACCCTGGAACGCGGTTACCTGCTGTTGGCCGTGCTGCTGCGCGCGGGAAGCGGCACATTGACCCGTGAAGCGCTGGAGGAACAAAGCCGTCAGTTGGCCGAACGTCTGACGCTGCTCTCCGGGCTCAACGCGCCGGAATTCTTCGACAAACGCCTCTTTAGCGGCTTGCTCGACACCCTCGAAGCGCAGGGTTGGTTATGGCAGGAAGATAATACGTTATGCTACGACGCCTCACTCGAACACGCTCAGCGTCGTGGCCAGGCGCTCTTCGATCCCAGTCTGCGCCATCGCCTGACCCAACTCGTGTACCGTCAGACGCCTTGAGGCACTGGGCCGCGTCATGCAGGCTTCAGGCTGCGATGCACATAGAGGTCATAGCGGCTGGTCTTGCCTTCGAGGGTGTGATCCGGCACGCGACCGTCGAGCGGCGGCGCACGACGTGGACGCTTGACTACCACCCGATGCGTGGCGACCTCCAGTGCGGCTTCCAGCAGACACGACGCGTCATCATCGTGACCGGCCAGTTCACGAAAGACGCGCATCTCCTTCTTGACCAGCGCACTCTTGTCGCGATGCGGAAACATGGGATCGAGGTGTACCACCTGCGGTGCCACGCCGTGCCGCGCCACCAGTGTCGCCAGTTCTCGCGTCGCGTCACCATGCGCCACCCGCATGCGTGCCACGATCTCGGCGGTCCCGGCATTCGCGCTCGCGCGGTCGAGGCCATCCTCGAGCAAGGCGTAGATCGCCGCCACACGCTCGATCAACAACACCTCGGCCCCCAGGGTCGCCAGCACGAAGGCGTCTCGGCCCAGTCCCGCCGTGGCATCGACGATGCTCGGCGTCACGCCATGCGCCAAGCCGCATGCCTTGGCGATCAATTGCCCACGCCCACCACCGAAACGTCGGCGGTGCGCCACCTTGCCGGCCATGAAATCGATCCGAATCGGCGCGCCATAGCGGCGCGTGTCGCCGGATAGCGCGAGCCCCTCGTCGCACATGGACAGACACAAAGTGGCATCGGCCTCGCCTTCGGCCTGCCAGGGGAGGCCCAGCCTTGCGGCCAACGCACGCACCGGCTCGCCGATCGCCACGACGCGCTCGCTCATGCCACCCAAACCAAGAGCACGATCCCTAGAATCAGGCGATAGATGACGAACGGCAGCATGCCGATACGATCCAGCGCGGCCAGAAACAACTTGATGCATAGCCACGCGGCGGCGAACGACATCAGTGTCCCGGCGATGATGGTGCCCCAGGCCACGCCTTCGCCCGCCTCGATGAGCTCGAGGCCCTTGAGCGAGCCGGCGGCGAGAATCAAGGGAATCGACAGCAGGAATGAGAAACGCGCGGCGGCCTGACGGGTGAAGCCCAGCAGCAAGGCCGCCGTGATCGTGATGCCCGAACGCGACGTCCCGGGGATCAATGCCAAGGCCTGGGCGAGTCCGATGATCAGCGCACTGCGTAGCGACATCGCCGTCAACGCGTGTCGGCGGCTACCGCGCACATCCGCCCACCACAGGAGCAGCCCGAAGACCAAGGTGGTGATGGCGATGACCAGCGAGGCGCGAAGATATGACTCGATGACGTTTTCCAACAGGAAACCCATCACCACGGCCGGCAGGGTGCCCACGATCACCGCCCAGCCCAGGCGGCTTTCCGGCGTTGCCGGCCCCCCCCGGCATTGGGCTACCCAATCGCGCAGGATGTGCGCCACCTCACGATGAAAGGTCAAGACGACCGCGGCGAGTGATCCGACATGCACGGCGACATCGAAGGCCAGTCCCTGATCGGGCCACCCCAGCAACTGTGAGGGAAGAATCAGGTGAGCAGATGACGAAATGGGCAGGAATTCGGTCAGGCCCTGAATGATGGCCAGCGCAACGACGTGTAACCAATCCATGAGATTGTCCTTGAAACGACGAACAGCATGACGCTGCGTACGAGCGTGCAAGCACGCTTTTATTCACTGGCGCTTTAAAAAACGCTTAGCCGCGTTGCCACGCCACCTCATTGCGCAGATATACCGGCACCGCCGCGTCGGGCGTTGGTCGCTCGCCCGCTTGCCACGCCTGCACGGCCAACTGGACCATGTCCTCGGCAGCCGGTTGCGGTTCGCTCAGGCACTGGCCGAGCGCCGACTGTACTTCAACGGACATGCGCTCGCGCAAGGTCCAGCCCGAGCCGATGCCGACCCAGTCGACATCGTGGGCGGCCACAGGGAGGCGCAGCCGCTCCGGTGCCAACACGGACTCCGTCATGAGCGGCTCTAGAACGCCGTCATGACAGCGGTAGGCAGCCGCGTATATCTCGTCCATGCGCGCATCCAGCGCCGCCGCCACGTAACGCGCATGCAGACGTCGATGTGCGGCCAGCGCCAGGGCTTCCAGGGTGGAGACTCCGATCAGAGGACACTCGAGCGCGAAGGCCAACCCTTGCGCGGTACCGGCGGCGATCCGCAAGCCGGTGAACGAGCCCGGCCCACGGCCATAAGCCAGTGCATCCAGATCGGCAAGCCCTATGCCCGCCTCGGCCAATACGTCATCGACCATCGGCATCAACAGGTGGGTGTGTTGACGTGGAGCATCACGGTAACGGGAAACGACATGGCCATCGCGCCACAAGGCGCAAGAGCAGGCGCTAGTAGAGGCATCCAGGGCCAGCAGAGTGGGCATCGGCGATCATCGAGCAACGGGTGAGCCCGCACTATAAACGTGCCACCGGCCATTGGCAAAATGCCGGCGCATCACCCGCAGCGATGCTTGACGCAGGTCGTCATTGCGCGGCGCCGGAGACACCGCGCGGCGAGAGGAAACTTATCCTTCGAGCGCTGTCAGTACCTGCTGACGGATCGACTCGACGCTGCCGGTGCCTTCCACGCGGTGGTAGGCCGGAGCACTTTGCGGCTCTTGCTGCGCCCACTCGCGATAGTACTGCACCAGCGGCTCGGTCTGTTCATGGTAAACGGACAAGCGGTTGCGCACGGTGGCCTCGCGGTCATCGTCACGCTGGATCAGTGCTTCGCCGGTGACATCGTCCTTGCCCTCTTCCTTGGGCGGTTGGTACTCGACGTGATAGACACGGCCCGAGCCCGGGTGCACCCGACGCCCTGCCAGACGCTTGACGATTTCCTCATCATCGACGGCGACTTCCAGCACATGGTCCAGCTTGACGTTGGCCTCTTTCATGGCATCGGCTTGGGGAATCGTGCGCGGAAAGCCATCGAACAAGAAGCCGTTGGCGCAATCCGGCTGGGCGATACGCTCCTTGACCAGCGAGATGATGATATCGTCGGACACCAGTCCGCCGCTGTTCATGATCTCCTTGACCTTGAGCCCCAGTTCACTTTCCTCCTTGACCGCCGCACGCAACATGTCGCCGGTGGAGATCTGCGGAATGTCGAAATGCTCGCAGATGAATTGGGCCTGGGTGCCCTTGCCTGCGCCCGGGGCGCCCAACAAGATCAAACGCATCGATAGTGCTCCTTGAACGAGTCATCACATGTTCGTTGTCGGCCATGCCATGCGCCATGAAGCGCATGCCATCGCTGTGAGAATGGCCCATGACGATACCTGCACGGCTCAACCGGCACAAGCACACTCACCGCACCTCGGCGGCACATGAACCACGATAATTCACTTATTTTCAGTGACTTGCCTACCGCTTTGCACTTTCGTCGCGCACCTGGGAAGCGGTGCGCATTCAGCCCACAATGAAAAAAGCGGCCTCCGAAGAGGCCGCTTCTATCACGTCATCCATGTGCCTGGATCACATCAGCAGGCGACGAATATCGCTCAGCGCCTGGGCCAGGAAGGCCGTGAAGCGCGCCGCATCCGCACCGTTGACCGCGCGGTGGTCGTAGGACAACGACAGCGGCATCATCAGCCTTGGGGCGAACTCGGCGCCGTCCCACACCGGTTTCGTCTGCGCCTTGGAAACGCCGAGGATGGCGACTTCCGGCGCGTTGACGATAGGCGTGAAGGCCGTCCCGCCGATGGAGCCCAAGCTGGAGATGGTGAAGCAGCCACCGGTCATCTCTTCGCGCTTGAGCTTCTTCGACTGCGCCTTGCCGGCCAGCTCGACCGATTCCTTGGCCAGCTCGATCAGCGATTTCTGATCGGCGTTGCGGATCACCGGCACCATCAGGCCGTCCGGCGTGTCCACGGCGATACCGATGTGCACGTAGTGCTTCTGCACCAGGGTCTCGCCGTCGCTCTTCAGGCTGACGTTGAACTGCGGGAACTTCTGCAAGGCATAGGCACAGGCCTTGATCATGAACGGCAGCGGCGTGAGCTTGGCGTCCTGCTTGGCGGCCTCGTCCTTCATCGACTTGCGGAAGGCTTCGAGCTCGGTGATGTCCGCTTCGTCGAACTGGGTCACGTGCGGCACGTTGAGCCAGCTGCGATGCAGGTTGGCCGCGCCCGCCTTCATCAGGCGGCCCATGGGCTTTTCCTCGACTTCGCCGAACTGGCTGAAGTCGATGTCCGGCACCGCCGGGATACCCGCACCGCCCGCTGGCGCGGCACTGCTTCCGGCACCACTGGCGCGCTGCTGAAGGGCGTGCTTGACGTAGCCTTGCACGTCTTCCTTCAGCACGCGGTTCTTGGGCCCGGTGGGTGTGACCTGGGCCAGATCGACACCCAGTTCACGCGCCAGCATGCGCACCGCCGGCCCGGCATGAACGTGCGCCCCGGCGGTTTTTTCGTCACCGTGCTTATGCCGTGCCTCCGGACTCGGCTCGCCCGTGGGTCGCTTGGCAGACGGGGCCGACTTTTCAGCGCTCGCCTGTTGCTGACCAGCGTCGGCTTTATCGGCACCCGGTTTCTTGCCGCTATCGGCTTTCTTGGCCGGCTTCTTGCTACCGACCACTTCTACATAGCCGATCAAGTCGCCCTCGGAAACGCTGTCGCCTTCCTTGACCGAGACCTCGACCACCTTGCCCTTGTAGGGGCTGGGCACGTCCATGGACGCTTTGTCGGATTCCAGCGTGATCAGCGTGTCTTCCGCATCGATCTCGTCGCCTTCGCTGATCGCCAGCTCGATGATCGGCACGTTCTCGCTGCCGCCGATATCCGGAACACGGAGTTCCTTGCGGCCACCCTCATCGGCGCCTTCTTCGGCATCCTCGTCGGCGTCTTGCCCCCCGGCGTCCGCGTCCGGCTCGGCACTGTCGGAACCGCCTTCCGCCGGTGCTTCGTCGGTATCGTCGTCTTCGTCGTCACCTTCGCCGGCGATCTCCATGCTGCCGATCAGGTCACCCTCGGAGACGCTGTCGCCTTCCTTGACCGCCAGCGAGACGAGCTTGCCGCTGTAGGGGCTCGGCACGTCCATGGAGGCCTTGTCGGATTCCAGCGTGATCAGCGAGTCTTCCGCGCTGACCTCATCGCCTTCACTGACCGGCACCTCGATGATTTCGACGCCTTCGCTGCCACCGATGTCCGGCACCTTGATCTCGACGGTGCGCTTGCCGCCACCGGAAGACTTCTTCTTCGGCGCCGCCTTTTCGGGCTTGGCGTCGTCTTGATCTTCGTCGCGATCGTTTGATGCACTGCTTTCCTGCGACGGAGCATCATTAGCATCGTCGTCACCACCGCCTTCCGCTTCGAGCTCGAGAATATCGTCGCCCTCGGAGACGCTGTCGCCTTCCTTGACCAGCACCTTGACGACCTTGCCGCCCTTGGGTGCCGGGACATCCATGCTGGCCTTGTCGGACTCCAGCGTGATCATGGTGTCTTCGGCGGCAATGACATCCCCCTCGGACACCGCCACCTCGATGATCTCGACGCCTTCGCTACCGCCGATATCGGGAACTTTGATGATTTCGCTACTCAAGGTCGCGCTCCTTTCCAATCTGGCAGTCCGGCCATGTTGTCGGGACATTGCGTCCAGGCAACCTGGCCGAACCAAGCAATCTGGCCATGACCGCCACCGTCTCCAAACGGTGGCGGCACCTTGATGGGACCCTCAGGCCCAAGACATCAGCGGCTCAAGACACCAGCGGGCTGGGCTTGGCCGGATCGATGCCGTATTTCTTCATGGCATCGTTGACGACCTTGGCGTCGACCTCACCGCGGTTGGCCAGCGCACGCAACGCCTGGATGGTCACGTAGTAGCGATCGACTTCAAAGAAACGCCGCAACGCTTCACGCGTGTCGGAACGGCCGAAACCATCGGTTCCCAGTACATGGAAGTCACTCGGTACCCACGCACGAATCTGATCGGCGTAGAGCTTCATGTAATCGGTCGATGCGATGACCGGCCCCTCGACGCCCGAGAGTTGCTGTGACACCCACGGCTTCTCACGCTTTTCATCGTAGTCGAGGAACTGTAGCCGGTCGTACTCGAGCGCTTCGCGACGTAGCTCGTTGAAACTGGTCACGCTCCACACGTCGGCGACCACGTCGTGCTCTTCCGCCAGCATCTCGGCGGCGGCCTCGACTTCGCGCAGAATCGTGCCGCTGCCCATGAGCTGGACGCGTGGCTGTTTCTTGCGACCGTCCTTCTTGCCTTCCTGCAGCAAGTACATGCCGCGAACGATGCCTTCCTCGCTGCCCTCCGGCATCTCCGGGTGCGGGTAGTTCTCGTTCATCACGGTCAGGTAGTAGAAGCAGTTTTCCTTGTCCTGGAACATCCGCTTCAGCCCGTCCTGCAGGATGACCGCCACCTCGTGGCCATAGCACGGGTCGTAGGCACGGCAGGTCGGCACGGTCGACATCAGGATATGGCTGTGACCGTCCTGGTGCTGCAGGCCTTCGCCGTTGATGGTGGTGCGCCCGGCGGTACCGCCGATCATGAAGCCACGTGCCTGCAGATCACCGGCGGCCCAGACCAGGTCGCCGACACGCTGATAGCCGAACATCGAGTAATAGACGTAGAACGGAATCAGCGGCAGATGGTGGTTGGCATACGCCGTTGCCGCCGCGATCCATGCGGAGATGGAACCGGCTTCAGTAATGCCTTCCTCGAGGATCTGGCCTTTCTGATCCTCGCGGTAGTACATGATCTGGCCGGCATCCATGGGCTCGTACTTCTGCCCTTCGGCGGCATAGATGCCGAGCTGACGGAACATGCCTTCCATGCCGAAGGTACGCGCTTCGTCGGGAATGATCGGCACCACACGCGGGCCAAGCTGCTTGTTCTTGACCAATCCGTTCAATACGCGCACGAAGGACATGGTGCTGGACACTTCGCGGTCGCCGGAGCCCTTGAGCTGCGTAGCGAACATCTTGTCGTCGAGCCCGGGAATCTCGAGCGCGTCGAAGTCGTTCTTGCGCGCCGGCAAGAAGCCGCCGAGCTTCTCGCGCTGGAGATGCAGATACTTCATCTCCGGGCTGTCGTCGTCCGGCTTGTAGTACGGAATGTCCCCGCTGTCGATCTGCTTGTCGGAGATCGGAATGCCGAACCGGTCGCGGAACGCCTTGAGAGCGTCGGTATCCATCGACTTGATCTGGTGGGCTTCCATGTCGGCTTCGCCGCTGCCGCCGCCCATGCCATAGCCCTTGACGGTGTGCGCCAGGATCACGGTGGGTCGGTTGCCCGCGTTGTTGACCGCTTCATGGTAGGCCGCATAGACCTTCTGCGGGTCGTGGCCACCCCGGTTGAGACGGAAGATCTGCTCGTCGGAGTAGTCCTTGACCATCGCCGCGGTTTCTTCGTACTTGCCGAAGAAGTGCTCGCGGGTATAGGCACCGCCCTGCGCCTTGTAATTCTGGTACTCGCCGTCGACCGCCTCGTCCATGCGTTTTTGCAGCATGCCGTTGGCGTCTTGCTCGAACAGCGGGTCCCACTGACCGCCCCACACGACCTTGATCACATTCCAGCCGGCACCGCGGAAGACACCTTCCAGCTCGTCGATGATGCGCGAATTGCCGCGTACCGGACCGTCGAGACGCTGCAGGTTGCAGTTGATGACGAAAATCAGATTGTCGAGCTTCTCCCGGCTCGCCAGGTGTAGCGCGCCGAGGGTTTCGGGCTCGTCGCACTCACCGTCCCCCAGGAATGCCCAGACCTTGCGATCCTGCATGTCCTCGAGCTCGCGCGAATGCAGGTATTTCATCACGTGGGCCTGATAGATCGCCTGGATCGGCCCCAGTCCCATGGAAACCGTAGGGAACTGCCAATAATCCGGCATCAGGTACGGGTGCGGATAAGAAGGCAGCGCGTTGCCATCGACTTCCTGACGGAAGTTGTCCATCTGTTCTTCGCTCAGACGGCCCTCGAGGAAGGAACGCGCATAGATACCTGGCGTGACGTGCCCCTGGATATACAGCAGGTCGCCCTTATGGTCGCCGTTATCCGCACGGAAGAAGTGGTTGAAGCCCACTTCGTACAAGGTGGCACTGGACTGATAACTGGCGATATGACCGCCCAGGCCCTTGTGCTTCTTGTTGGCGCGCAGCACCTGCACCATCGCATTCCAGCGGATGGCCGAGCGAATCTTGCGCTCGATGAACATGTCACCGGGCATCTTGGCTTCACGATGCATCGGGATCGTGTTGCGATGCGGCGTGGTCCCGGAAAAGGGAGGTGAAGAGCCATCGCGACGCAGACGATCCGCCAAGCGGCTCATGATATACCGAGCGCGCTCTTCGCCCTCATGCTCGATGACCGAGGCCAAGGAATCCAGCCATTCCGTGGTTTCGATCGGATCGAGATCGTTTCTTGCCTCCAGACTCATAGACGTCTCTCCGAATGAAGATTGTATGTCGGTCATGGCCCGTCTACGCATCGCGATGGGGCCTGTGGCGCTCTTCAGTGCGGGCGCGACCTTCTTTGGGTCGTGTCTCCGGGGAAAACTTTCTGTAATTTCCTTACAGCGGGGCGTGCAAGACGCACGAATTCAGCCACGAAGATACCGCAAACGTTGTCTGCTGCCAATTCGATAGGTCGCAAGCGGCCTGCAAAATGCTTATGGCCCATGCCGCCATGACCAGGATCAGGGGTATAGGACAAAGGTTGACATGATGTAGTGAATTTACACGCACGACGCGCGTCATGACGTTGCGTATGGCAGGGCATCCAGGCAGCGACGAAAATAGGCCCAATCGAAGGCCGGCCCCGGATCGGTCTTGCGCAGCGGCGCGACATGCGCGTGACTGGTCACGCGTTCGAGACTCAAGGCCGGATAGTGCTCACGCAACGCCATAAACACACGTGCCAAGCACCGATACTGTGCGTCGCGGTAGGCATGAACCTCATCGCCTTCCAGCTCGATGCCGATACTGAAGTCATTGAGCTCACGGCGCTCGCGCTGACCATCCCACCAGCGCGAGCGGCCTGCGTGCCAGGCACGCTTGTCGAACCCCACGAACTGCACGATGTCACCGTCGCGACGAATCAGCACGTGGGCCGAGACCCGCAGAGAGTGAAGCGTAGCAAAGTAGGGATGCGCGGCCGGATCGAGACAGTTGGTGAACAACCGTTCGATGGCATCGCCGCCGAAACGTCCCGGGGGCAGACTGATGGAGTGCAGCACCAGTGCCGACACTTCGCCTTCGGGGCGTCTATTGTGATTGGGCGATTCGAGGTGTCGCGCTGACGCCAGCCAATGATTGTCGACCCGCATGACGACTCCTGTCTCTTTGGGACGTACTTGTCGGGGCGTACTTGTCGGGGCGTACGCTTCGCAACGCGTTCGGATAACGAGCCCACCCCTGACCGACGCCCCATGAACCGGATATAATCCCCCTATTGTCGCACATCAAAGAAAGGCGCCCGACATGCAATATCGCGAAGCCCTCGCGGAGGAGATCCGCACCAGTGCTGCCCGTCTGCTGGCAGAGGATGTCGGCCCCGGCGACATCACCGCACAGTTGATCCCTGCCAAGCAGTGGGCCTGGGCACGCGTCGTGGCACGTGAAGACGCAGTGCTGTGCGGGGTGGCGTGGGTCGATGAGCTTTATCGGCGCCTCGATCCGAGCGTCAAGCTCACCTGGCACGCCGCCGATGGCGATGCCCTCGCGCCGGATCAGGTCTTCCTCGAACTGGAAGGCCCCGCCCGCAGCCTGATGACCGGCGAACGCGCGGCCCTCAACCTGCTGCAGACACTCTCGGGAACGGCGACGCGCACGCGTCATTACATCGCGCAGGTGGCAGACACCGGCGTGGCATTGCTGGATACGCGCAAGACCCTGCCCGGACTACGCCTGGCACAGAAATACGCCGTCACCTGCGGCGGCGGCCATAATCACCGCCTCGGGCTGCACGACGCCTTCCTGATCAAGGAAAACCATATCGCCGCCTGCGGCGGCATCGTCAAAGCCGTCACCGCGGCGCGCCGCATCGCCAGCGACCTGCCGGTGGAAGTGGAAGTGGAGTCGCTCGACGAGCTGGACGCCGCACTCGAGGCTGGCGCCGACACCATCATGCTCGATAACTTCGATCTCGAGACGCTACGCGAGGCAGTCGCACGCACGGCCGGACGCAGCCGCCTGGAAGCCTCCGGCAATGTCAGCGAAGCAACGCTGCGCGATATCGCCGATACCGGGGTCGACAGCATCTCTATCGGCGCGTTGACCAAGGACCTCGAGGCCGTCGATCTCTCGATGCGCGTGGTGCGTACCGAGACACGCTGACCACCTGCGTGGCGGCCGCATCATTCAACGTCCGAAGGCAAGCATTCGTTCCAGAGGCTTGAGGGCCTGCTGGCGCAACGCCGCCTCGATGTGAATCTCACCACCGCCGTCACTCAAGACACGCTCGAGGCGGTCCAGATCATTCATCGCCATCCACGGGCAGTGCGCGCAGCTCCGGCAGGTCGCGCCATTGCCTGCCGTGGGCGCCTCGAACAGCGTCTTGTCCGGCACCGCTTGCTGCATCTTGTAGAAAATACCGCGATCGGTGGCCACGATCAGTCGCGACTGATCGAGCGCTTGTGCCGCCTTGATCAGCTGCGAGGTCGATCCGACCACATCGGCCAGTTCGATCACTCCCGCCGGCGACTCGGGATGCACCAGTAACGCGGCGTCGGGATGGACTTTCTTGAGATCCTTCACGCCCTGGGCCTTGAACTCCTCGTGCACGATACAGGCGCCATCCCAGAGCAGCATGTCGGCGCCGGTGCGTTCACGGATGTAGCGCCCCAGATGCTTGTCCGGCGCCCACAGGATCTTTTCGCCGCGAGCCTGAAGGTGCTCGATGACCTCGACCGCGATCGACGAGGTCACCACCCAATCCGCGCGCGCCTTGACCGCCGCCGAGGTATTCGCATAAACCACGACCGTACGCTCGGGATGCGCGTCGCAAAAAGCCGCGAATTCATCCGCTGGACAGCCGTCATCCAACGAGCAGGTCGCCGCCAGCGTGGGCATCAGCACGCGTTTTTCGGGGGACAGGATCTTGGCCGTCTCCCCCATGAAGCGCACCCCGGCCACCACCAGCGTCGTCGCCGGATGCCGGGCACCGAAGCGCGCCATCTCCAGGGAATCGGCCACGCACCCGCCGCTTTCCTCGGCCAACTGCTGAATGGCATCATCGGTATAATAATGCGCCACCAAGGTGGCATGGCGCTCACTCAGTAAACGCTTGATCGTTTCAGTCTGCGCAAGCACCGAGGCGCTAGGGGCGGCCGGAGAATACGCCCGAGCCAGCGGCGAGGCCGCTGCGGTCGTTTTTGGTGTCATGATCGTCATCGTGTCTACCACTGTGACTGGCAGGGGCTCCCCCTGCATAACGAGAAGCGTCGCGCCGCGATCTCTTCGCGGACGCATCGCACCCGAGGTCATGGTACTGCTCGTCAGCACCTGCTTTCCAGCATCGTGGCCACGTCGATACCGCCATGAGGTGCCATGCAAAAGGGGCACCAGAACGCAAAAACCCCGCCTCGAGCGAGACGGGGTTGAATGCTGGTGGGTCGTGTAGGATTCGAACCTACGACCAATTGGTTAAAAGCCAACTGCTCTACCACTGAGCTAACGACCCATAATCTGCCCACGTGGGCAGTCTAAGGCGGCAATGGTGGGTCGTGTAGGATTCGAACCTACGACCAATTGGTTAAAAGCCAACTGCTCTACCACTGAGCTAACGACCCGCCGCCGGGTCTTCGAGACAGACCATCGCACCACGTCATTCAATGACGTGCGTCGATGGTGGGTCGTGTAGGATTCGAACCTACGACCAATTGGTTAAAAGCCAACTGCTCTACCACTGAGCTAACGACCCGTCCCGACAGGGCGCACATAGTACTGATAACGCTCGACATTGACAAGATTTTTTTGCCGGGAAGCCGCTCACCGCGAGCGTCGAGAGTTCTTCGGCTTGCGCATGGCATTGACCGGACGACGCTTGTTCTTGTCTCGGCTCCAACGGTTCTGCTCGTCGGGCGTCAACTCGGGCACCTTGCGCGCCGGCAGACCCGCCAATTGAGACAGATCGTCGATCTCTTCCTGGGACAGCTCGACCCATTCACCCGCCTTGGCACGCTTGTCGAGGAAGATATTGCCATAGCGAACTCGCTTGAGGCGGCTCACCGTGAGCTCTTGCGACTCCCAAAGACGACGTACCTCGCGGTTGCGCCCCTCGAGAATCACCACGTGAAACCAGGTGTTGATGCCTTCGCCGCCGAATTCTTGCACATCGGTGAAGCGTGCCGGGCCATCTTCGAGTATCACCCCCTCGGTCATGGCGGTCACGTGCTCTTGGCGAACGGTACCCATCACGCGCACGGCGTATTCGCGCTCGACCTGCGTGGCAGGATGCATCAAGCGGTTGGCGAGTTCACCGTCGGTGGTGAACAGCAGCAACCCGCTGGTATTGATATCCAGACGCCCGATAGCGATCCAGCGCTCGCCCTTGAGGCGCGGCAAACGATCGAAGACAGTACGCCGCCCCTCCGGGTCGCGACGCGTGCATAACTCGCCCTCGGGCTTGTTGTACATGATGACGCGCCGCGGCACTTCATCAGCGTCGCGCAGATTGACGGGACGCTCATCGAAGGTGACCCGGTCACGCGTCTCGATGCGATCACCCAATGTGGCGACCTGGCCGTTGACCTTGACGCGGCCATCGGTGATGGCGGTTTCCATCTCGCGGCGCGAGCCGAAGCCTGCGCGGGCCAGCACCTTCTGCAATTTTTCGGTAGGCGTGTTCATGAATCGAACGTGGTCTCGTCTGTTGAATGTTCCGCGTCCGCCGCGTCAAAAGCGTGGGCGTCGCCCTCGTCAGGCGACGTCTCGGCTTCTTCTTCGCGTCGGCGGGCGCGTTCGGCCAGGCGAGCTTCGAGTTCTGCAAAGCTCACGCCCGACCGCTCGGACGCCTTCCCGGCGTGCTGATCGTCGGCCGTCCCGGCCGTCGTTGTTTCTATCGCATCTGGCTCGCCCTCGGATGGCGACATTACCTGCGACGCCTCCTCGGTCGATGCCGTATTCTCGGCGTTGTCGGCGTGACTGTCACGAACCGATGAGTGCTCCGCCTCTTCGCCTCCCAACGCTTGTTCGAAACGCGTCTCGAATTCTTTGAGCTCGTGCATCGGCGGCAAGGCATCGAGCGTCTTGAGGCCGAAGTCATCGAGAAAGGCACGCGTGGTGGCATAGACCGAGGGACGTCCCGGCACATCACGCTGCCCCACCACGCGAATCCATCCCCGCTCGGTCAAGGTACGCATGATCGAGCTGCTGACCGAGACCCCGCGCACTTCTTCGATATCGCCACGCGTGACGGGTTGACGATAGGCGATCAGCGCCAAGGTCTCCAGTAGCGCGCGCGAATAACGTTGCGGCCTTTCGTCCCAGAGTCGCGAGATCCACGGTGAAAAGCGCGCACGGATGCGCACCTGAAAACCCGAGGCAGTCTCGATGAGCTCCAGGGCAGTGTGCTCGAGGCGCTCACCGAGACGCGCCAAGGCATCGCGCAGCTCACCGCGCGAAGGGCGCTCTCGCGCGTCGAACAGACTCTCCAGGCGCTCGGCGGTCAACGGTTCGCCGGCGGCCAGCAACGCCGCTTCGCAGACTTCGTCGAGAGACGTAGACGTCTCGTTCATCGGGGGTCCTCTTCGACATCGGCAAAGGCGCTTTCCCCGCCCTCGTCACCCTCCGTGCCGGCGGTGTCATCGACCGCCTCGGCCGCCAGCCGGGCACGCACATGAATCGGCGACAGCGGCGCGTTCTGCGCGATCTCGATCATCGCCTCTTTGGCCAGCTCGAGAATCGCCATGAAAGTCACCACCACCCCCGCGCGCCCCTCCTCGAGCGTGAACAGCGCCTCGAAGGGCACGTAACGCTGGCCGTCCAGTTGCTCCATGATCCTAAGCATGCGCTCGCGTGTAGACAGCACCTCGCGGCTGATCTGGTGCGATTGCTGAAAGTCGGCGCGCTTGAGCAGGTCCGACAGGGCATGCAAGAGTTCGTCCAGCTCGACGTCGGGATGGATCACACGCGTCTCCAGGGTCGGCAGCGCGGCCTGCGCCGCCACCCAATCACGCCCAGCGCGCGGCAGTTCATCCAGCCCTTCGGCGGCCAATTTCAACTGCTCGTATTCCTGCAGGCGGCGGATCAACTCGGCACGCGGATCTTCGGCCTCCTCATCTTCGCTCTTGGGCGGACGCGGTAACAAGGTACGCGACTTGATCTCCGCCAGCATGGCCGCCATCAGCAAATACTCACCGGCCAGATCGATCTCCAGCGCCCGCATCAGTTCGACGTATTCGATGTACTGATGCGTGATCGCCGCTACGTCGATGCCCAGGATGTCGAGATTCTGGCGCCGGATCAGGTACAGCAACAGATCCAGCGGCCCCTCGAAGGTCTCGAGAAAGACGCGCAACGCCTCGGGCGGAATGTAGAGATCTTCCGGCAACTCGGTGATGGGCTGATCGTGCAGGCGCGCCAACACCGCCGCTTGGGACGCGACCGACGCGGTATCGGCACTCACGGGCTCGGCGGTATCACTCACGCGTAACGCTCTCCTCGACTGCGCCTCACGGCGCGACCTTCGACAAACGCGCAGTGTAGCAAGCCCGCCGGGGAGCGAACACGCCCCCGTCATGCAAGATATGTCGATGGATCGTCAGGCGCCCTCGGTCGTACGCGCAAAACGCCGGTAGGTAAAGTCGGGCACGCCCAAGGCATCGCGCACCGCCAAGGTCTGCACCTCGTCATGGTAGGGCGATTTTTCGCACACTGGGTCCATCTGCGCGGCATCACCGGTGAGCATCAGCGCCTGACAACGGCAGCCGGCCCAGTCGATTTCCTTGCGCTCGCAGCTCTGGCAGATCTCGGGCATCCAGTCCGTGCCGCGATAGGCGTTGAAGGCCGGACTGTCGTACCAGATATCGCCCAGCGCGTGATCTGCAACATTCCAGAACGCCAGGTGCGGAATCGTCTCCGCCGCATGGCACGGCAACACCTTACCCGAGGGCGTCACATTGAGGGATTGGCGCCCCCAGCCGTTCATGCAGGGCTTGGGTAGGCGCGCGTGGTAATCCGGGACCACGGCGTCGATGACCAGACGCCCTTGCAGGCGCTCACGCCCAGCCTCAACCCGCTCGACAGCCTCCATGACCTGCTCGCGACTCGGCATCAGGGCGGCGCGATTGACCAGTGCCCAGCCATAGTACTGCGCATGGGCGATCTCCAGCCGCCGCGCTCCCAGTTCCACGGCCAGGTCCACGAAGTCGTCGATCTGATGCAGGTTGATGCGGTGGATCACCGCGTTCAGCGTCAGCGGCAGTCCGACGGCCGTCACCTCGGCGGCGAAGGCCCGCTTGCGCGCATGAGCGCCGGTCATGTTGGCGACGTGATCGGTCACCTCGGGCGTAGCGCCCTGAAACGACAGCTGGACGTGATCGAGGCCCGCCTCCGCCAGGGTCTCCAGCCGGGCACGGTCGATATTGACGCCCGCGGTGATCAGGTTGGAATACAAGCCCGCGTCCACGCAGGCCGCCACCAGCTCGGGCAAGTCGGGACGCAGCGCGGGCTCGCCGCCCGATAGATGGACCTGCAGCACGCCGAGCTCGGCGGCTTCGGCGAAGACCCGTCGCCAGGTCGCGGTATCCAGCTCGTGGCGGCGGCGCTCCAGGGCCACCGGATTGGAACAGTACGGGCACTGCAGGGGACAGCGATGCGTCAATTCCGCCAGCATCCCCATGGGCGGCTGCACGTCATGCGCTTGCGAATGTGTCATGCAACCTCCAGGACACGTTTCTCGACCAACCCAGCGAACATGGCCGTGACGTCCTGGGCGATGCGTTCGCGCGGCGCCTGATAGGTCTCGCACAGCCGATCGATGATCGTGCCGACGCTGCGTTCGCCATCCACCTGGCCGACCACGGCCTGCGCGATACCATCGAGCTGGAAGACGCGCTCGGGCGCCAGCAATACCCAGCCGCCCCGCCGTTTATCTTCACGCAGCCTGACGCCGCGCGGCAGGCGCACGATGTTGCTTTCCTGAATTGCCGTCATGACGTTCCCGTTTGCGCGTCGCCATCCCAGGCTCCGGGCGGCACGTGGCCGGGCGCGACATAGGCGTGATGCAAGGCGTCCAGTTGGGTCCACAGCACCTGGCATTTGAATATCAATGCCTCGAGCACCGCCTGCTGCTGATCCGGACGTTCGGCATGGCGCTTGACGTAGTCGAGCGCCATCTCCGCATCCCGCGGCGCCTGAGTCAGACGTGGCTCGAAATAGGCCAGCGTCTCGGCGGAGACGAAGTTGTAGTGCTTGAGCATGCCGCTGACCCGCTGACCGATCACCAGCGGTGAAAACAGCTCGGTCAACGACGAGGCAATGGCCTCCAGTACACTGCGCTCGCGCACGAAATGAAGGTAAGCCTCCACCGCAAAGCGCGTGGCCGGCAGAACCCGTCGGGCCGAGACCACCATTTCGCGATCCAGTTCCAGCCCGTCGGTGAGCTTCAGCCAGCGCGCGATACCACCCTCGCCCTCGACTTCACCGTCGTGATCCACCAGCCGGGTGCGCCACGCGCGGCGCAGCGCCGGATCGTCGAGACGCGCGATCAGCGAGGCGTCCTTGAGCGGGATCATCGACTGGTAGTAATAGCGATTGAGGGCCCATGCCTGGACCTGACGGCGATTCAGTTCGCCGTTTTGCAGCATGAGCTGGAAGGAATGGCGATGATGGTAACGCTGCTCGCCGATCGCTCGTAATCGTGCTTCCAGCTCGTCCGCGCTCATCGCCTCGTGGATCGGGGTTTCAATATCACTCATCAGCATTCCAGTTCCATGCCGTCGTGGGCGATCTCCCACCCGTGACGCCTGGCCTCCCGGCGCTCCGGGGAGCCGTCGATCAAGACCGGGTTGGTGTTGTTGATGTGAACGAAGACACGTCGTCCGATGTTCAGCGACGACAACGCGGCCATGCTGCCCGTCTCGCCGGACATCGACATGTGCCCCATGCGGCTTCCCGTCTTGTGGCCGACACCGGCGCGAATCATCTCGTCGTCACGCCACAGCGTACCGTCGAACAGCAACAGATCGGCGCCCTCGAGACGTGCCGCCAGGCGTTCGTTCATCGCGGCACAACCGGGAATGTAATAGGCACGCCGCGCGCCGACGCGAAACTCCACGCCCACGGTGGCCTCGCCTTCGCTGCCGATGTCGGGGTTTTCGCCCTCCAGATACAGCGCCGCCTTGCCGGGCACCGCGAATATGCGCGCCTCGAGCCCCTCGGCGAGCGTCAGAGTCTCTTCCAGTGCCACTTCGACACGTTCGACATGATCGGGAGCGAGAACGTTGAAGACCGGACTGTCGCGCAACGCGGCATGAATCTCCGACGTCGCGTGAAGACGATAGGGCGAACTTTCACGCAGACTCAGCAGACCGCCGACATGATCGACATCGCCGTTGGTCAGCAAGATCGAGGCGATCGGCGTGTCACGCTTCCCCTGACGCGGAAACAGCGCCGGGGTCCCGCGTATCTGGGTGAGCACCTCGGGGGCGCAGTTGATCAAGGCCCACGAGCGGCCATCGGCGCTCACGGCCAGGGAGGATTGGGTTCGCGGCGTGACGCGTGGATCGCCCGCCCACGCCAGCCGGCATACATCGCAACGACAGTTCCACTGAGGGAGGCCGCCACCGGCGGCCGCCCCGAGTACATGGATATACAACGCCGCCTCAGAATTCGGCGGGCATGTAGTCGTTGATTTCCAGCGCGATGCAGATTTCCGTCACTTCCGGGGTCATCCAGGCCATTTCCGTCTCTCCATCAGGGTGAATGTCACCGTTCCATCATAAACCGTTAGCGTGATTAGCGCATCTTCAACTAGCCATTGTCCGCTGCATCATCGGCCTTGCGGTAGCGTCCCGCGTAGTCGAAGAGCTTATCGCGGATCTGCCAATGAATGGCATGGCCACTCCTATCCACGTGGCAGGCAACATCGAGCTAAGCATAGCTGACTACCGACTATAGAGGCGGGGGTTCCAGTTTTCGACTTGGCGCTTTTGCAGCCTTTTCGACGCGATCTTGCGCCACGAGTCGGATAAGCCTTCGAGACCGGCAATGACACTCAGAACATCAAAATTGAGAGTATCGACATAAAGTGAATGCCAGATACGGTATAATGTCCATTCTGGGCTTGGGCTATCCAGCTTGATCAGCGTATCACTACACCCCACCATCCCCGGCTCAAGCACTCTGTAGTACCATCCCGTACGACCGGAGTTCTGCAGTCGCAACGCCATATCCGAGACGCCAAAGCGTAAATTCAGCTTCCAACAGGGTTGCCGCCCCTGTGAAACTTGCAAAGTCGCCTCACCAAGACGAAAAATATCACCAACAGCGACCGTATGTTCCAGTAAGCCTATTGTGGATAAGTTCTCACCAAAAGCTCCCGCTGAGCGCAACACAGATAGGTTGCCGAGTTCGTGTTGCCAAGTAGCGTAGTGTTCAAATGGATAATGATGAACCGCTTTCTCTACGCCGCCATGAAGCCGACGATCAGCTTGTTCATCAACCTCGAATCCTTCCCAACCCAAGTAGCAGGCATCTGTCATGGGCGTTTTGGCAATGGCACTGGTTTTGTCGCTGCCACTTAATAACGTAGCACGACCTGTCAGAACAGTTACCTGAGTCATGAAGAGAGTCCTGCTAGCCAATCTCGTAGTAGCTTCTGCCCCGCCTCTTTGAGCAGAGAAGCACTTAGAAGAGCTTGCTGACGCAGATTTTGAGGTGAGATATTCGCTCTTGCCAGCTCAAGCGTATGGCCGATCAACCACCGCTCGAAGCCATCTGCCTCCACTTCCGGATGAAACTGTAAGCCCATCAGCGTATTCCCCACGCTAAATCCCTGAACCGAGCAAACATCCGTCGCAGCCAGAACCGTTGCCCCCTCAGGCAACGTAAAGCGCTCACCATGCCAGTGAAGTACTGGCACCCCCTCAAGATGCTTCAACGGCCCTAAGTAACCGGCAGATGAAAGTGAAAGCGTCTTGAAGCCAATTTCCACTCGTGGCTGAGGCAGGACTTCTCCACCTAAAGCTTGAGCCATCAGCTGCGCTCCTAGACAAATTCCGAGCGTAGGCATGCCCAGCTCCAAACGCTTACGCAAGAATCGCTGGGTTTCGCAAAGGAAAGGATAACCCAGCGTATCGTTAACACTGATTGGGCCACCTAGAACTATCACCAAGTCCGGAGCCAAGGGGTCGCGATTATCAAGCTCGACAACGCCGTTATCTATGTATTCCAAGGTATAGTCGGCAGACTCAAGAACACTTTTCCAGTGCCCAAGATCCTCGAATGAGACATGGCGCAGTATGAGTGCAGTGCGAGACATGGAAGCGATCCATTGCGAATTTGCGTTGAGTCTAGGAGGCATCTGGCCTGATGATAAGTGCCAGTTTTCAAATTTTCACTAGGCCAGATGCCGAGATCGTATGTCGACTATCACCTTTTCATTAGACTTAGACGGCAATAGCCAAGCACCTCTTTTCCTAGTCATTGCCAAGGCGGTTATCCGTGATATCCGGAGTGGACGCCTGCCACCTCAAACACGACTTCCCGGGACACGGACGCTAGCACGTCAACTAGCAGTTAACCGCAATACTGTCGATGCCGCTTATCAGGAATTAATCGCTCAAGGCTGGGCCGAGACTCTCCCCGCTAGTGGAACTTACATCTCGCGGGATCTGCCGCAGAGCAGCGAGCCACCTGAACCATCTCATTCAGTACAGGCTACGCAGAATGCTTCCGTCTCATCACCGACGCCTTCTCTCTCATTCAATGATGGCGCTCCCGATACACGGTTGGTGCCATCGAAGGCATTGGCGCGGGCATTCCGGCGCGCCGTGATACGCCCTGACTTCCAACAGCGTTCGGATTACCAAGATGGGATGGGTAATGCAGCCTTGCGCCAAGCACTGTCCGATTACTTGACCTCACATCGAGGTAAGCATTATGCCGCCGACCACATCCTAGTGACCCGCGGTAGCCAAATGGCCCTTTATTTATCGGCTAGAACACTTCTGTCGCAGGACGACGCCATCGCTATGGAAGATCCTGGCTATCCGCAGGCTCGAGAAGCTTTTCTCGCCACAGGTGCACGCGTTATCGGTATACCGGTTGACGATAAGGGGATCTGCATTGAGTCGTTGGAGCACGCTTTGAACGCTAATCCTGAAATACGCGCGGTCTATATCACGCCACACCATCAATATCCCACGACGGTGACCTTGGGAGCTGCCAGACGCCTTAGGCTTTTAGAGCTAGCCCGGCGATACGACCTTGTTTTGATAGAGGATGACTACGATCACGAGTATCATTTTGAAGGACGCCCGGTTCACCCAATAGCCTCCATGGCCAACGAGAACGAGCAAATCATTTATATAGGGTCTCTTTCCAAATTACTCAGCCCGGGAATCAGGGTGGGGTACGTCCATGCACCACCCAATCTACTAGATCCCATGCTGGAAGTGAGGTCAATCATTGACCGTCAGGGTGACATCCCCCTTGAAATGGCGATTGCCGAGCTAATGGCGAATGGTGAGCTGGCACGCCATACGAGAAAGAGTCGCCAGCTGTACCGTGCCCGCAGAGATATAATGGCCGATAATCTTCATGCTGCATTCGGCAAAACAATAGACTTCAATCTTCCTACAGGTGGCCTGGCCATCTGGCTGCGTCTTCCCCGCGACGTCGACATATGTAGCTTGGCACATGAAGCTGAGCAACAGGGGTTATCCGTTACTCCAGGAGAATATTTCACCGTGGATGTCATGCCACCGCGTGCATTCCGGCTCGGGTATGGTGCCCTCGACAACACCCAGATCCAGGAAGCCGTAAAAGTGCTCTCCAGCGCGTACAGACAAGTTCGCTTTGAATCGTCAAGCTTAAGCCCTTAGCTCGCATCATCGGCCTTGCGATAGCGCCCCGCGTAGTCGAAGAGCTTGTCGCGGATCTGCCAGTAACGCCCCACCTTGCGACCGATCACGAAGTCCGGGGCCTTGAGACGCCGCTCGTCGGCGATCACCGCCTCGGGCGAATCCGGCCGCCAGTCGCTGCCCGGCGCCCGCAGGTGATGGCGCAGAAAGGCCAGCGTGAAGGCGCGACGCTGCGCGGCAGTTTCCAGCGCGAACCATTCGTCGAGCGTGGCACCGTCTTCGTCATGGTAGGTCACTTTCAGGCGCGGCAGCCCGCGGCCATTGGTTACCGCCTGTAACTGCATCCCCGAGACGCGCAGCACCTTGGCTTCCTTGAGGCGCAGCGCAGCCTTGAGCTTGTCGTCGGGATCGACCAGTCGCTCGTCGCATTGATGGCAGGCGCGCGCGGCGATGTCGTTTTCCGCGCCGCACTGATCGCAGACCTTGAAGCGAAAACGAAAGTCGCACTGCCGGCGCCGTCCGTCCGTGTCTTCCAGCAGGCCTTGGCAGCGACGGCCGTAATGTTCGATGACCAACTCGCCATCGCGCTTGCCCCAGAACAGATTGGCATGCCCGCATGCCGGACATTCGACCTGCACCGGTTCGGCATCGGAATCGGGCCGGGGCTCGCCGACCTCCGGCGCATACAGGTCCCAGGGATTGCCCGCATAATCGAGGATCAGGCAGTCCTGCTTGCCCGGCGCCAGGCGCAAGCCGCGCCCGACGATCTGCTGATACAGGCTGACGGACTCCGTGGGCCTCAGGATCGCGATCAGATCCACGTGCGGGGCATCGAAACCGGTGGTGAGGACCGCCACGTTGACGAGATACTTCAACCGCTGCGCCTTGAAGTCCTCGATCAGCGCTTCGCGCTCCCGCCCCGGCGTCGCGCCCACGATCAGCGCCGCCTGCTGCGCCGGCAGATACCCCATGATTTCACGCGCGTGCGCCACCGTGGCCGCGAAGATCATCACGCCGCGCCGCTCGCGGGCCTGCTCGACGACCTCGGCGATGATACCCGGCGTCGCCCGGTGCCCCTGCACGACGCGGTTCAGTGCCTCTTCCTCGAAGCCGCCGCCGCGACCCGGCGACAGCCGCGAGAAGTCATACCGGGTCTGCTCGCCATCTTCGGCATACAGTGCGGCATCCACGCGCCGGGGCGGCGCCAGATACCCCTGCTTGACCATCAGCCGCAGTGGCTGCTCGAACACGCAGTCCTGAAAGAAGCAATCCGCATCGCCGCACACCATGCCGTGGTGATGACGGTGGTAGATGAAGCCTTGTCCCAGACGATACGGCGTCGCCGTCAGGCCCAGCACCTTGAGATGCGGGTTGTGGCGCCGCAGGTGTGCGATCACCTGATGATAACTCGACGCGCCCTTGTCCTCCCGGACCTTGCCCGCCGACGCCCCCGGCGGAATGCGGTGGCACTCGTCGATGACCAGCAGAGTGAACGCGCCCCACGCGTCGTGGGCCTCGAAACGTGCCAGGCTCCTGACCACGGACTGCACCGAACCGAAGACCACCTGACGCTCGCTCTCCTTGCGCCCCAGACCGGCACTGAACAGGTCCGCCTCCAGTCCATAGGCGCGGTACTTGGCATGGTTCTGCTCGACCAGCTCCCGAACGTGCGCCAGCACCAGGACCCGGCCGCGTGCCAGCCGTGCCAGCTCGGCGATGACCAGCGACTTGCCGCTGCCGGTGGGCAGCACCACCACGGCGGGATCGTCGCCGCGCCGGAAATGCGCGATGACGTTATCGACGGCCTGATGCTGGTAGGGGCGAAGCGAGGGCGCGCTCATGCGGGACATCCACGGGCAAAAGGCGAATGTTAGCATCGCCGACAAGGCCACGGGGTCGATCAATGCCTTGATCTTGGTGCCGGGCGCCCCGACTTGATAAGTACAACGCAATGTCACGATGATCTCGAATCACGGCAACACCAACTCTCAGGAGGTCCCATGCAAGCCCCCACCAGCCCCGATTGTCCCGAATGCGGCAGCCGCGCCAAGCGATTCCCGCCCGGCCGCGAAGGGCAGTACCATGTCTTCTGCGAGGATTGCGGTCATGACTTCGGACGCTACGACCGCCTCGTCGCGGACTATCGTCATGCTCTCGAAGAACTGGAGTCGCATCTCGAGACCTCCCCCGGTGCCTCGCGAGACGCCTGATTCCGTGCCCATCCGTCATTCATCATCTTCTTTTCCAGCGGAGGTCACATGTCTTCGAATACAGCGCATTTCGTCGTGCTCGCCGAGTTCCGGATCAAGGAAGGCCAGGTGCCGGCCTTCCTCGCCCTGGCCCACAACGACGCCAACGAATCACTGGCCAATGAGGAAGGCTGCCTGGCATTCGACGTGCTGACGCCGGAAGGCAGCGACAACCTGGTCGTACTGCATGAGGTCTATCGTGACCGCGACGCTTTCGAGCATCACATGCAGATGCCCCACTACGCGCCGTTCAAGGAAGGTAGCGCCCCCTTGCTCGTCGATGAGCCGTCGGTACGCTTCTTCTACACGGCCACTCGTCCCGCGTGATGGTCCCTCGCCAGACAAGACCGCGACGCCGAGCGCCGCGGTCTTGACATATCGACGTACTCGACGGCAAGTGGCCCAAGCTCTACAGGTGGGCGTGAAAAACCTTCATCAACTCGGCCTTGTCCTCGAAGCCGATCCCCGGCATGGCCGGAATCGCCACGTAGCCGTTCTCGATCGGTGTGGAGTCGGCGAAGCCGCCGAAGGGCGCAAAGACCCGCGGGTAGGATTCATTGCCGCCCAGCTTGAGACCGGCAGCGATATTGAGGGCGAACTGGTGCCCACCGTGCGGGATGCACTGGCGGGGCGACCAGCCGCGAATGCGCAGCTCGTCGAGCATGCGCAGGTACTCGACCAGACCGTAGGACAGCACCGGGTCCATCTGCAGGATGTCGCGATCGGGTCGCATGCCGCCATGACGCAGCAGATTGCGCACGTCCTGATGCGAGAACAGGTTCTCCCCCGTGGCGGTCGGGCCGGCATAGTGCTCGCATAGCTGGCGCTGCAGGGCGTAGTCGAGCGGATCGCCGGCCTCCTCGTACCAGCGCACCCCGTAGGGGGCCAGGCCATCGGCGAAGGCCAGCGTGTCCTGCAGACCGAAACGGCCATTGGCATCCACCGCCAGGTGCGACGCCTCGCCCACGACCTCCAGTGCCGCCTCGACCCGTTGCAGGTCTTCGGCGAGCGGCACGCCGCCGATCTTCATCTTGGTGGCCACGTAGCCCATCTCCAGGTAATCGCGCATCTCTTCCTGAAGCCCCTGGATTTCCTTGCCGGGATGGTAATAGCCGCCGGCGGCATAGACCGAGACGTGGCGATCCACCTCACCGTCCCCGAAACGCTCGGCCAACAGCTGCGCCAGCGGCTTGTTCTCGACCTTGGCCACGATGTCCCAGATCGCCATGTCGATGACCCCCACCGCCACCGAGCGTTCGCCGTGGCCGCCCGGCTTCTCATTGGCCATCAGCGTCGCCCAGACCTTGAACGGGTCGAGATTGTGGCCACTGTCATCGAGCAACGACGCCGGATCCGCTTCCTCCAGGCGGGGCAGGAAACGCTCCCGCAGCAGGCCGCTCTGGGCATAGCGTCCGTTCGAGTTGAAGCCATAGCCCACGACCTGGCGGCCATCGACCCTGGCGTCGGTGTAGACCGCCAGGATGGAGACATCCATCCTGGCGAACGAGATATAGGCGTTGGCAATGTCGGAAGCGATCGACACCCGCGCCTCCTTGATGTCGGTAATTCGCATGTTCACTCCTTGTCTCGCGGCCAGCGCCGTTGTGGAACGATCACGACCAGATACCGGTCGGCAGTCTCACGCTCAGGACTTCCGTAAAGGCCAGATAGAAGACCCCGATCAGCACCGCGACGATGGGCACCCACTGCACGAGTCGCCGGCCCGATACGGCGCCTTCGACGTTCGCCAGGTACCAGGTCAGGCCGAAGAAAACGATGGCCGTCGCCAGCAGAAAGCCCAGCAGGTCGATGGCGTACCACCAGGCGAACAGGACGGCGATCATCATCAACAGGCGGCGTGGATTGCCTTCGATGGTGACCTCGCGCGCCGCCGGCTTGGTGAATGCCTTGACGATCAGCGCCAGGGACAACGCGACCGTGATCACCAGGATGGCGCGGGGAAAGATGATGCTCAGCCGGCCCATGCTCTCGCGCGGGAACCACAGGATGGCGGCGAACAGCAAGCCAAAGAGCCCCGCGGCGAAGTCGGTATTGAGTCGCAGAGTCATGGCGATTTCTCCTCGTCCGAGTCGACCTTGGCCATGCGGCCGCTACGCTCCAGCCACCCCGGCAACAGCGTCGTCGCGACACTCAGCACCACCAGGCAGGCGAGAACGATGGAGAGCGGATTGGCCACCAGTCGTAGCCAGGGGATCGGGTCCACCACGGCCACCAGCATGGTCTGCACATAGCCCTTCTCGGCGATGACGCCCAGTATCATGCCCAGCACGATGGGCGCCGCCTGGATGCCGATCAGGCGCAGGAAATACCCCGCCGTGCCCAGCAACAACATGATGAACACGTCGATCATGCTGTTGCGCAGCGCGTAGGTGCCCAGGATGGTGACCATGGCGATGCTCGGCAGCAGGAAGTAAAACGGCGTCTTGACCACCACGCGGTGAATCAGGCGCCCGCCCAGCAGGCCCACCGGCAGCAGGAACATCGCCGCGAAGCCCATCGACAGAATGAAGCCATTGGTCAGCACCCCGGTTTCGGTGAACAGATCCAGCCCCGGGCGCAGGCCATGCATGAGCAATACCCCGAGAATGATGGCATCCGGTGGCGCACCGGGAATGCCCAGGGTCAGCAGCGGCACCATGCTGCCGGCCACCATGACGTTGTTGCTCGATTCCGAGGCGATCACACCATCGACGTTGCCCTTGCCGAACGACGCCGGATCCCTGGAGAAACGGCGGGCCTCGTTGTAGGCCACCAAACTGGTGACGTTACCCCCCGCGCCCGGGATGATGGCGATGATCTGGCCGATGATGCAGGAGCGGATCAGATTGATGGGCTTGCCGAAGATATGCCTACCCATGCGCCCGATGGCCGACCCCGCGCCGCCCTGGAGCTTGCCGCTCTCCGGCAGGGCGCCCCGCCCCTGAGCGGCCATCGAGATCAGCTCGGGCACCACGAACAGTCCGATCAGGGCAACGATCAGCGCGATGCCGCCCTGCAGCGCCGGAATGCCGAAGATGAAACGGGTTTCGCCGCCGATCGGCGAAACGCCGATGGTGCTCAGCAGCATGCCGATGCAACCGCCGAGCAACCCCTTGAGCAGCGAGCCACTCGAGAGGCTGGCCACCAGCGTCAGCCCCAGTAGGGCGACCCAGAACATCTCGGCCGGGCCGAACACCACGGCGAGTCGCGCCAATGGCGGCGCCAGCAACAATAGGAACGCCACCCCGACGATGCCGCCGACCACCGAGGCAATAGTCGCCGCCGCCAGGGCTTCGTAGGCACGCCCCTGGCGCGCCATGGGATAGCCATCGAAGGTCGTGGCAATGGACGACGGCGTTCCGGGTGTGTTGATCAGAATGGCGGTAAAAGCGCCGCCGTAGATGGCGCCCATATAGACCGCCCCCAGCGCCATCAGGCCCTGCAGAGGCGACATCGTGAAGGTGAACGGCAGCAGCACCGCCAGCGCCATGGTCGCCGTCAACCCCGGCAAGGCGCCGATGAACAACCCCGCCGTCACCCCGCACAGGATGGTGACGAGGCCTTCGAGGGTCAGGATCGAAAACAGGGCTTCCAGTAACATGTCCATGAGCCAACTCCCCTTTTCGCATGATGGGTCGCGTCGGATGAACGGCCGCCACCCGCGCCTGCGTCCAGAAAGATCGCAGGCGCGGGTGACGCATCACGTCGCGTTATTGGTTGGCTTTGGCTTCTTCGAGGATCGGCTGGTAGGCCGTCTTGAGTTGCTGCATGACCTCGTCCACTTCGCCATCGGTAATATCGGTCATGACGAAGCCGAGCGGCTCCTGCTTTTCGGCGATGCGCTCATTGGTCTTGGCAAACGCATCCTCCAGCTTGTTGACGATGGCGTCCGGCGTTCCCTTGGGCACGGCCACGCCGCGATAGGCACCGCCGACGATGTCATAGCCCAGCTCCTTGAACGTCGGCACATCCGGTAGCGCGGGGACGCGTTCTTCCGAGGCCACGGCCAGCACGCGGGCGTTGTCCTGCATCTGCACGCCGAGCATCGAATAGTTGAAGATGCCCGAGACGTGATTGCCCTGGACCGCCGCCGGCAACGGCCCCGTACCGGTGAACGGAATGTAGGTCACATCGATACCCGCCTCACGTTCCAGACGCAAGGCGCCCAGATGGTTGGCGCTGAAGGTCCCGCTGCCGCCCAGCGTCACCGCCTGCGGATTCTTCTTGGCATACTGGACCAGGTCGTCAAGCGTCTTGAATTGGCTGTCCTTGGGGACGATCAAGGCGTTGGGCGTGGTATGAAAGAAGGTCACGATCTTCCAACCATCGGTCTCGTAACCGGCATTCTCGCGCATGATGGGCTGCGCGATGATATGCGGGATATTGACCCCGATCATCTCGTAGCCCGTGGGCTCGGCCGTGTTCTGGAACTCGCTCCAGCCGACGGCGCCCCCGCCGCCGGGACGGTGGTTGACGTTGACATCGACCCCCAGGATTTCTTCCAGATGAGGCTCCTGGAAGCGTGCGGTGACATCGGACTCACCACCCGGATCGAACGGAATCGTGTAGGTAATGGGTTGTTCGGGGTACTCGGCGAGGGCGATGCCCGGCATGCCCAGGGCAACCATCAGGGTCAGCGAGCCTGCCCAGCGTGTCGTGGCGCGTGTCATTGGCGTACTCCTTGGTCTTGTTGTGGTCGGGCGACGTTTCCCGCTCGCTTGTTCTTGTCACCGTCATGGCAGAACGAATGAAACGTCATACGCATTTCATGTCGGGGAAATGCATACCGCACCTTTGAAGCTAGCCAACTTGTAAAATCTGTCCACTAACAGGAGGTAGACCTTAGTCTGGTCACGCAGTAAAACGTGTTTCTCAGCATGGAGAGAATAAAACAAATACAACAAAAACAAATACTTGTCAGATAAAAATCTTTTTTAAAAAAGGGGAGGGCCGACGTTGCCTGAGTTGTTCAAGGAATGCTGTCACACGTTGTCAGACGCCGCCGTTACCCTTCGAATACCCGGCGACGCGAATTGCCGATGTGCTCGCGCATCCGCTGGCAGGCCAGTTCGGCATCGCCCGCACGAATGGCCTCGAAGATTCGCACATGCTCATCCTGGACTTCCGGCAAATGCAGCCCCGGACGACGCAGACCGAGGTTGCGCGCCAGATTCTGGCCGAAATTGATCTGTGTCTTGAGGGACAGGAGGGTATCGCTGAAAAACCGGTTGTTGGTGGCATAGGCCACCGCGAGGTGAAAGCCGAAATCGGCATCCACGCCAAGTTCGCCCCCTTGAATACAGGCTTCCAGACGCTGCAGCGCCTTCTCGATGTCCTTGAGCGACGACGACGAGGCATAGTGCGTGGCGGCACGTGCCGACTCGCCCTCGAGCGCCGCACGGAACTCGAAACAACGCTGCATGTCCGCCAGGCTGTCCAGCGGGGCGAAGTCCAGCATGGCACGGTCCGGACGGCGCATCACGTAACTCCCTGCGCCGCGCTGAGAGCGTACTACGCCATCTTCCCTCAAACGTGACAGCGCCTGGCGAACGACCGGACGTGATACCTGATTCATCTCAGCCAGCCTGGCCTCGGAGGGCAGCCGATGCCCCTCGTCGTACTCCCCTTGCAGGATGCGCTCGACGATATCGCCATAGACCTTGTCGCTGAGCCGCGCAGGGCCCATGTGCGAGTCCGCGACACCCGCATGAGAAAAGCCTCCGTGCCGTTCGGAGTGAGAGTCGTGTGTCATTGACGGGTCCATGAATGCAACATACCTGCGCAAGCTAACGCATTTCGAAGCGCCTGTGGGTCATGCGAGGACCCACAGGCGTCCTCGTGCCCCCGTCGTTGCATGGCGAGAGGGCGCGATCAGTCCACCCACACCCGGGCGTTGCGGAACATCCGCATCCAGGCACCGTCCTGCCGCCATTCGTCGGGACGCCAGGAGTTGGTGACCGCGCGGGCCACACGCTCGGGGTGCGGCATCATGATCGTCACGCGGCCATCCGGCGTGGTCAGCCCCGTGATGCCCGCAGAAGAGCCATTGGGGTTGGCGGGATAGCGCGTCGTCACCTGGCCGTAGTTGTCCACATAGCGCAGGGCGATCTGGTCGCTGGTCTGCATGCTGCGCAAGTGGCCGCTGTCACGGAACTCGGCGCGCCCCTCGCCGTGGGCCACGGCGATCGGCAGGCGCGACCCTTCCATGCCGGCCAGCAGGATCGACGGGCTCTTCTCGACCTGCACCATGCTCACGCGCGCCTCGAACTGCTCGGACTCGTTGCGCACGAAACGCGGCCAGTTCTCGGCCCCGGGGATCAACGACTTGAGCTGCGAGAGCATCTGGCAGCCGTTGCACACCCCCAGCGAGAAGCTGTCATCACGCTGGAAGAAGCCGGCGAAGGCATCGCGCGCGCGATCATTGAACAGCACCGACTTGGCCCAGCCGCCGCCGGCGCCGAGCACGTCGCCGTACGAGAAGCCGCCACAGGCGACCAGCCCCTTCATGGTCGCCAGATCGACGCGCCCTTCGAGGATATCGCTCATGTGCACGTCGATGGCCGCGAAGCCGGCATGGTCGAAGGCCGCCGCCATCTCGACATGCCCGTTGACACCCTGCTCGCGTAATATCGCCACACGGGGTTGTGCGCCGCGTCCGATGTAGGGCGCAGCGATGTCCTCGTCGACATCGAAGCTGGGCTGTGCCGAGAGACCGGGGTCGCGCAGGTCGAGCAAGGCATCGAATTCGGACTTGGCACACTGCGGATTGTCGCGCAGCGCCTGCATGCGGTAGCTGGTCTCGGTCCAGGTGCGCTGGGCGATGGCCCGCGTGGTTTCCAGCAGCGGCTCCTCGAACAAGGTGACACGCACCTGATCGTCGTAACGCGGCCGCGCCACCACCCCGCAGGTCTCGAGACCCGCCGCCGCCAGTTGGGCGAGCACGAACTCGGTATCGCGGCGATTGACCTGAATCACTGCGCCCAGTTCTTCGGCGAACAAGGCATCGAAGGCCTCGTAGGCGTCATCGATCAACCAGTCGAGCTTGACCTCCAGTCCGCCGCGCGCCGCAAAGGCCATTTCCAGCAGGGTCACCAGCAGACCGCCGTCGCTGCGATCATGGTAGGCAAGCAACTTGCCGTCAGCATTGAGTCCTTGAATGACGGCGAAAAAGGCCTTGAGATCCTCGGCATCCTCGAGATCGGGACACGCATCACCGACCTGTCCGTATACCTGGGCCAACGCCGACCCACCAAGACGGTTCTGCCCCTGGCCCAGGTCGATGAGAATCAAGTCGCTCTCGTCCTGATCCAGGCGCAACTGCGGGGTCAGGGTGCGCATGGCATCGGTGACCGGCGCGAAACCGGTGATATCGAGCGTCAGCGGCGCTGTCACGCTCTTGTCTTCGTGTTCGCCCTCGGCGGTTTCTTCCCGCCAGGCGGTGCGCATGGACATCGAGTCCTTGCCCACCGGAATGGCGATGCCCAGCTGCGGGCAGAGGTCCATGCCCACGGCATGCACGGCGTCATACAGGGCCTGGTTCTCGCCGTCATGCTCGGCGGCGCTCATCCAGTTGGCGGAGAGCTTGATGTCGGAAAGCTTGGCGATCGGCGCCGCCGCCAGGTTGGTGATGGCCTCGGCCACCGCCAGGCGGGCGCTGGCCGCCGGGTCGACCAGTGCCACCGGCGGACGCTCGCCGAGGGCCATGGCCTCGCCGGCATGCGTATCGAAACTGGCTGTGGTCACCGCGCAGTCCGCCACGGGTACCTGCCAGGGCCCGACCATCTGGTCGCGCGCCACCTGACCGGTGATCGAACGGTCGCCGATGGTGATCAGAAAGCTCTTGGACGCCACGGCCGGCAGCCGCAGCACCCGATCCAGCGCCTCACGCAGATCGAGATTGTCGAGCCCCAGGCTGGGCATCGTCAGCGTGCGTCGCTCGAAGGCCCGCGACATCTTGGGCGGCTTGCCGAACAGCACGTTCATCGGCAGGTCGACGGGACGCGTATCGAAGTGACCATCGTGGACCGACAGATGGTGAGCCTCGGTCGCCTCGCCGACCACGGCATAGGGGCAACGCTCGCGCCGGCACAGCGCGTCGAAGGCCTCCAGGTCGTCCGGCGCCACCGCCAGCACGTAGCGCTCCTGGGCCTCGTTGCACCAGATGGCCAGCGGGCTCATGCCCGGCTCGGCATTGGGGATGTCGCGCAGCTCGAAACGCCCGCCCCGCTCGCCGTCCTTGACCAGCTCCGGCAGCGCATTGGACAGCCCGCCGGCGCCCACGTCGTGAATGAAGCAGATGGGATTGTCGTCGCCCAGCGCCCAGCACCGGTCGATGACTTCCTGGACGCGGCGTTCGATCTCCGCGTTGTCACGTTGTACGGAGGCGAAATCGAGATCCTCGCTGGAGGCGCCCGAGGCCATGCTCGACGCCGCCCCGCCGCCGAGGCCAATCTTCATCGACGGCCCCCCCATCACGATCAGCTTGCCACCGACCGGTATATCGCCCTTGGCGACATGGCCGTCGCGAATATTGCCGTAGCCGCCGGCGAGCATCACCGGCTTGTGATAGCCGCGCCGCTCGATCCCGGCCGCGCCGACCGCGTCCTGCTCGTAGGTGCGGAAAAAGCCGCTCAGGTTGGGGCGTCCGAACTCGTTGTTGAACGCCGCCCCGCCGATGGGCGCCTCGAGCATGATGTCGAGTGCCGACTGAATGCGCGCGGGCTTGCCGTAGTCGAAGGCTTCCCAGGGCTGCACGAACTCGGGGATACGCAGGTTGGACACCGCGAACCCGGTGAGCCCCGCCTTGGGCTTGCCGCCGACGCCGGTCGCGCCTTCGTCGCGAATCTCGCCGCCGGCCCCGGTCGCCGCGCCGGGGTGCGGCGCGATGGCCGTCGGATGGTTATGGGTCTCCACCTTCATCAGAATGTGGATGGGTTCTTGTGTCGCTGCATAGCGCGCTTCCTGCTCGTGACCCGGCAACCAGGGGGCGGCAAAGAAGCGCCCGGCCTCAGTACCACGAATCACGGCAGCATTGTCGCTGTAGGCCGAAAGGATATCGTCGCTGGAACACGCATGGGTGTTCTTGATCATCTTGAACAGCGAATGCGGCTGGGCCTCGCCATCGATGGTCCAGTCGGCGTTGAATATCTTGTGCCGGCAGTGCTCGGAATTGGCCTGCGCGAACATCATCAATTCGACGTCGGTGGGATTGCGAGCGAGCGAGCGAAAGGCCTCGAGCAGATAATCGATTTCGTCATCGGCCAGCGCCAGACCCAGCCCATCGTTGGCATCCACCAGCGCGTCGCGTCCGCCTCCGAGTACATCGATTCGCCCCAGCGGCGCCGGCTCGTGCTGCTCGAACAGCTTGACGGCATCACTCGAATTGGCCAGTACCGTTTCGGTCATGGGGTCGTGCAGCACCGCGACGAGCGCCGCGAACGTCGCTTCGTCGAGCTTGCCCGCCAGCGTCACGCGATACGCGATGCCGCGCTCGATGCGCCGCACCTGAGCCAGGCCGCAATTGTGGGCGATGTCGGTGGCCTTGGAGGACCACGGCGACAACGTGCCCAGGCGGGGCACGACCAGGAACAACTGCCCCTGGGGCTCGGCGTCCGCGCCCTCGCGCACGGGACCGTAGGTCAGCAGTTGCGCCAGGATCTCGCGCGCCGTGTCGTCAAGCTCGTCTTGGTGGTCGACGAAGTGCACGTAATCGGCGTGCAACGCCTCGACCTCGGGCACGGCATCACGCAACGCGGCTAACAGCTTGGCATGGCGGAAAGCGGAAAGGGCGGGCGCTCCTCGCAGTTCGAGCATGTCGAATAAGCCTCTGGGACAACAGGTAGACGATGCCGCGGGCGGCGGCCAATGAGCCCCCATGATAATGGAAAAGCCGCTCACGGGCGAAACCACCCATTGCAGGATAGCGACACGCGTGGAATCGGCACCGGGTGACATGAGAGGCAACGCCCGATAAGGTATCCCCTCTCATCGCTGACCAGAACCGGTATGCTCGATGCTCTGCTTCGTTACATGCGCCCTGTGGCGGCAACTTTCTTCGCCCTGCTCGCGCTGCTGACGCCCGACAATCGCCTCTTCCTCGAACGGGATGCGGCCTTGTCGGCGATTTCCTCGCGTGGCTTCATTGAGGTCGCCACCCGCAACACCCCGACCACGTATTACGAAGGTCGCCACGGCCCCACAGGGTTCGAATACGAGCTGGTGCAACAATTCGCCGCAATGCTCGGCGTCAGCCTCACGGTCGATAGCCAAGGCAATATCGACGATGTGCTCGATGCCGTGCGCGACGGCCGTGCCGACTTCGGCGCCGCCAATCTGGCGCTCGATCCTATCGAGCCTGGCATCCTCTACAGTCGCCCGATCATGGCGATGCAGCCCCTGGTGATCCATGGCCCGGACATCGCGACGCCTGAAACGCCGCAGGACTTGCTGGGCCTGAAAATCGCTGTGATCAAGAACTCGGGCACTAGCCGCGCCCTGCGAGCGCTGCAAGAAAAGTTTCCCAAGCTGAGTTGGCAGGAAACCGATGAGCTGGAGGTCACCGACCTCATCGAGATGGTCGAGAAAGGCGAACTCGATGCCGCCGTCGTCTACGCGCATCAATTCAAGATCAACCGTCTGTTCTTTCCCGACGTCGAGCGTGGTTTCGCGTTGGGCAAGCCACAAAGCCTGGTATGGGCGTTTCCCAAGAGCAACGGTGTCGCCCTCCTGCAAGCGGCCAATCGGCTTATCGCGCGCATGCAGCACAATGGCAAGTTGCGTGCATTGATCGACCAGTACTTCGGTCATGACAATTATCTGGAATACGTAGGGGCAAGCATTTTCATTCGCCATACCCAAAAGCGCTTGCCGAAATACGAGGATGCCTTCAAGAAAGCCGCTCGTCGAACCGGCTTCGACTGGAAATTGCTTGCCGCATTGGGCTATCAGGAATCGCATTGGAAACCGCGTGCCACATCGCCGACCGGCGTGCGGGGGCTCATGATGCTGACCAATGCCACCGCCGGCGAAGTCGGCGTGAGCAACCGTCTCGACCCCGAACAGAGCATCAGAGGCGGCGCCACCTATCTCAAGCATGTGAAGGGTCGGCTGCAGGAAGAGATCACCGAGCCGGATCGCACCTGGATGGCCCTGGCGGCCTATAACGTCGGCTTGGGGCATCTCTACGATGCCCAGAAGATCGCCGAGATGCGGGGTGGCGATCCCTACAGTTGGGCCGACGTCCGCAAGGCACTACCGCTGCTGCAGAAGCGCAAATGGTACAGCCAGGTGCGTCACGGCTATGCGCGCGGCGGCGAACCGGTGATCTACGTGCGCAACATTCGCCGTTACTACGAAATCCTCAAGTACGTGGACCGCAGTCGCCGTCAATTCCACCAGCTCGGCAAAAGCGACGACACCTTCCCCCAAACGCCCTTCAATACCGTCCCACCGGTGCTGTAGGCGATCGCCACGATATGGTTTCGTGCATCATTCGCGCCGCGCCGCAAAGAATGCCTTGAGCAATTGCGTGGCGCGCGAGGCCAGCACCCCACCTTCCACCTCGACACGATGATTGAAC
Organism: Chromohalobacter marismortui; assembly: GCF_004364315.1. Taxonomy (GTDB): domain Bacteria; phylum Pseudomonadota; class Gammaproteobacteria; order Pseudomonadales; family Halomonadaceae; genus Chromohalobacter; species Chromohalobacter marismortui. The sequence goes on from NZ_SOBR01000002.1 coordinate 336,952, forward strand.
CACGGCTGGGCAAACAGGTTGGCCCGTGACTCGACCATGCCGCTCTTGGGTTCGGCAGCGCCATACACGACTCGGCCTACACGCGCATGAATGAGTGCGCCGGCGCACATCATGCAGGGTTCCAAGGTGACGAAGAGCGTGCAGCTATCCAGCCGGTAATTTCCCAGATGCGCGGCGGCGTCGCGCAAGGCGCGTACCTCGGCATGCCCGCTCGGGTCATGACACGACACCGGGGCGTTGAACCCGGCGCCCACGATCTCGCCACCGGGCTCGACCACCACCGCGCCCACCGGCACCTCGCCTGCCTCCAACCCCATGCGCGCTTGATCCAGCGCACGGTGCATGTAGAAGGTATCGCTGCGCATCACGAAGGCACTCCGGTATGCTGGTAGAATTGGAACAGTCGTATGAAAACGAGCCATCAGAAGGATGCCGGCATGACGCACCCCCTCGCCACCCTCGTCGACCTACTAGGCCTTGAACCCCTGGAGGAAAACCTGTTTCGCGGTCGCAGTCAGGACCTCGGTCTTCCCCAGTTGTTTGGCGGCCAGGTCCTCGGCCAAGCACTCTCCGCCGCCACCCGCACGGTGGAAGCGACCCGTCGGGCCCATTCGCTGCATGGCTATTTTCTGCGCCCCGGCGATGCCAAACGCCCCGTAGTGTATCAGGTCGACCGCGTACGCGACGGCGGCAGTTTCACCACCCGCCGGGTCAGCGCCATCCAGAACGGCAAGACCATCTTCTTCTGCAGTGCCTCGTTCCAGGGTGAAGAACCCGGCTTCATCCATCAGCGCGTGATGCCCGAACTCGACTCGCCCCAAGCACTGCTCGACGCGGGGGCCGAGGTGCAACGTTTCGACGGCCACCCCATCGAGTTCCTGCATTTCCCGGATACCACCACTGACATGCCACGCAAACGACTCTGGTTCCGCCTGGCCGGCGAGTTGCCCAACGACGGCTCATTGCATCGCAACCTGCTCGCCTACAGCTCTGATTTCAACCTGCTGACCACCAGCCTCGTCTCGCACGACACCTTTTTCGGCGATCCTCGACTGCAGATCGCGAGTCTCGATCATGCCTTATGGTTCCATGACGAGGCGGCCATCAACGACTGGTTACTGTATGACATGGAAAGCCCCTGGGCCGGCGGAGCTCGCGGATTCGCGCGCGGCAGCGTCTACGACCGACAAGGACGCTTGGTGGCGTCGGTGGCACAGGAAGGGCTGACGCGACTGCGCGACTGAGCCACGCTCAGGAGAGGCGACATGCGCGGGCAGGGACACCCGACACGGATGAGGGCGGAGGCATCAATGAAAAGGCGCGGGACATGGCCCGCGCCTGACACGATCACTGAGTAAGCCGTACTGGACTGCTCAGTCGTTCTTCATCGATGCCATGTCGATGACGAAGCGATAACGTACATCGCCTTTCTGCATGCGGTCCCAGGCTTCGTTGATGTTCTGGATATCGATCATCTCGACATCGCAGGTAATGCCCTTCTCGGCGCAGAAATCCAGCAATTCCTGCGTCTCGGGAATGCCGCCGATCAACGAGCCGGCCAGCACCCGGCGCCGGAAGATCAGGTTGGCACCCGCCACGCCAGGCTCCAGGGGCTGCATCTGGCCGACCAGAATATGCGTGCCGTCATACTTCAAGGCTTGCAGGTACGGGTTCAGGTCGTGCTCATTGGGCACGGTATCGAGCATGAAGTCGAAGGTTTCGGTGACCGCCGCCATCTGCGCCTCGTCAGTGGAGACCACCACGTGATCGGCGCCGTTCGACTTGGCCTCTTCCACCTTGCTCTCGGAGCGCGTGAACAGCGTGACCTCGGCGCCCAGCGCCTGGGCCAGCTTGACGCCCATGTGGCCCAGACCGCCCATGCCGATGACGCCGACCTTATGCCCCGGCTTGACGCCGTAATGCACGAGCGGCGAATAAGTGGTGATACCAGCGCACAGCAGCGGCGCGGCGGACTTCAGATCGATACCTTCCGGCATGCGCAGCACGAATCGTTCGCTGACCGTGACCCGATCGGAATAGCCGCCCTGAGTAAGGCTGCCGTCATGGCGATCGGGGCTGCCGTAGGTCATGGTGAAACCTTCGGCACAATACTGCTCCAGGCCATCGCCGCACGCCTGGCAATGACGGCAGGAATCGACCATGCAGCCCACGCCGACCACGTCACCTGCCTTGAAATTGCTGACCTCGCTGCCGACGGAGGTGACCCGACCGACGATCTCGTGACCGGGCACGATCGGATACTGCGCCATCCCCCAGTCGTCGCGCGCGAAGTGCAGATCGCTGTGGCATACGCCGCAGTAAAGAATCTCGATGGCGACATCATCCGGGCGCGGTTCACGGCGCTCGAAGGCAAACGGCTCGAGTGCCGACTCCGCAGAGTGCATGGCATAGCCCGTCGCTTGTGGCATAGCGAATATCCTTTCAATGGTGAGTGCAATCGCGTAACGGCTCGGCGTCATGTACGAGCGATCACCGAGCCTCGATCACGAACGCCGACAGTGTGGGCATGACAGGCCGTCTCGACCATGCCCGATTCTATGCAATGTTTGCCAGATACTGCTCGCCACCCACACGATAATCATGCCAGACGGCAAATTTCATGCACGATGTTATCCTATGACGGCGTTCGCTATCGCCGAGGAGACGCCGATGACCCTGCTACACCCGCCCCCCCCGAGCCCCACGCATGCTGCCGTCGAGCATACGCTGGAAGAACGTCTCGCAGCACGCCTGGCGCCGCTGGCGACCCAGGAAGGCTTCGCCGCCACTTCCCTGCCCGGCGTACAGCTGATCACTTCGCACTGCGGGCACGCGCGCACACCGCTGATGTACGAACCGAGCCTGGTGATCATCGTGCAAGGCAACAAGACCGGCTACCTCGAGGATCGCATCATCCACTACGGTGCCGGCCACTATCTGATTCAGGCCATGCCGCTGCCCTTCGAATGCGAGACCCATGCCAGCGATACGGCGCCCTTGTTGGGGCTTTCGGTGAGTCTCGACATGGCCATGCTCGGCGAGATGGTCAGGCGCCTGCCCTCGACGCCTCCCACGCGCATGCCCGCCCCCATGGCCGCCGTCGACATGGACGCGGACATGGGCGATAGCGTCATGCGGCTGATCGACTGCCTGCACGATCACGAACAAGCCGCAGCGCTGGGCGACGGCCGCATCCGCGAGGTGCTGTTCGCCGCACTGCGCGGTCCCCAGGGCGCCTCACTGCGCCAGCTGGTGGCCCATCACGGTCAATATTCCCGCATCGCCGAGGCGCTGACTTTCCTGCATCAGCAATATACCCAGCCCTTGAACGTGGAAAGCCTCGCCCAGCGCGTCAACATGAGCGCCTCGCACTTTCACCATCACTTCAAGCGCACGACGCAACTCGCACCAATGCAGTATCTCAAGCGCTTGCGGCTACTCAAGGCACGCCTGCTGCTCACCCAGCAAGGCTACCAGGTGGCGCAGGCGGGCAGCCAGGTCGGCTATCAGAGCGCCTCGCAGTTCAGTCGCGATTACAAACGCTATTTCGGGCAAAGTCCCCTGGATGATCGTCAGTCCCGGATTAGCCACTTGCCATGAACTCGGTGTGAAATACACTGAAGTTGCGGCCCCGACATGCCGATAACATTCCCATCACCATCAGATTGGCGAATGGATGGCATTCAGGCACGACATGGCAAGGAAAGCACGACATGGCCCTATTTCTGACATCGCAAGGCCTGCCAGACGCCATTCAGGGAGAGTGGGACGTCAAACTCATTGCCTTGTCTTGTCTCGTGGCCTGGGTGGCGGCAGGCCTGGGCCTGCTCATCGGCGACCGCATGCAGGAAGCCAACGGCAATTGGCGACGCCAGGGTTGGCTGCTGGCCGGTGCCGGCATGATGGGACTCGGCGTATGGAGCATGCATTTCACCGGCATGCTGGCCCTGCGCCTGCCGCTGCCCATGCAGTACGATGTGGGCCTGACACTGCTATCCCTCTTGCCTGCCATGCTCGGCAGCGGCTATGCCCTGCGGATCATGGCGATGCCCCGGCCCCACCTGAGCTATTCCCTGGTCGGCGGCATCGTGCTCGGCATGGGTATCGGCATCATGCACTACCTGGGCATGGAAGCCATGCGCATGCCCGTCGCCGTACGCTATGACGCGACCCTTTTCTTCATATCGCTCGGCGTTGCGCTGGTACTCGGCATGGTGGCCATGCTGGCCCATCGCTACTGCGTTCGTCATCGACGCCTGGCACACCTCGACCGCCGACTGTTCGGGGTCGCCGCCTGTATCTCGCTGGCCATCAGCGGCATGCACTATACCGCCATGTCGGCCACCTATTATCTGCCCACGGCGACGCCCGTGCCTCAACAAGCGGTGGCGCCTGCCTCCTGGCTGGGTGTCAGCGTCAGCGGTATCGTCACCTTCCTGTTGATGATTGCCGGCCTCTGGGTATTCATCGCTCGGCGTCTGCAGCGCCATCAGCGCCAATCCGTCATGTCGCGCGAGCAACTCATGGAGGTGATCGCCGCCATCAACGACGCTTTCTTACTCTTCGATGACCAAGGCCGGATCGTGCTCAGCAACCGTACGTTCTCGACGCTGACCGGCTATACCCCCGCCGAAATCCACAACCAGCCTTTATCGATTCTCGAATACTCACATGAAAGCGCTCAGGCGCACCGAGACATCCAACGTTTCGTCGCCCAGCATGGCCAATGGCAAGGCGAGATCGAGGCGCGACGCAAGAACGGCGAGGCATTTCCTGTACGCGTCAGCGTCAATCGCGTCGATTACAGCCACGGCAACGCCCATCACTTCGTCGCCACGCTTCATGACCTGAGCGCCCACCGTGAAGCGGAAGCGAAGATTCATCGCCTCGCCCATCACGACCCCTTGACCGATCTGCCCAACCGCCAGACGCTTCATAGGCGCCTTGGCGCCATGCAGGCAAGATGTCACACGCGGGGACAGAGCGGCGCGTTGATCATGCTCGATATCGACAACTTCAAGGCGCTCAACGACTCACGAGGCAATGCCGCCGGCGATATGCTGCTGCGCCATGTGACACGACGCCTCGCGCGTTTCGCTCTCCACGAACACGACCTGGCACGCCTGGGCGGCAACGAATTCGCCCTGGTGGTGACCGACTTGCCATCCGACCGCGACGCCGCCACCGTCGAGTTGCAACACCGCTTGTCCACCGTGCAACAAGCCGTCGGTGGCGTGTACGATCTCGACGGCTTTTCGCACACCACGACGCACAGCCTGGGCGGTGTTTGGTTCCACGCCGAGGACATCGCCACGGAGGAGCTCGTCAAGCGTGCCAGCCTGGCGCTTTCGCGGGCCAAGCAGGACGGGGGCAACGCGTGTCACGTCTTCCATCCTGAGCTGGAAGCCGCCCTGCATGACCGCGTATGGTTGGAAGCCGAGCTGCGCAAGGGCCTTCAAGACGCTCAGATGCGCTTGCTCTACCAACCCCAGGTCGATGCCGAGGGCACGATCATCGGGGCCGAAGCATTGATCCGCTGGCAGCATCCTGAACGCGGCATGATATCGCCGGGCGCTTTCATTCCCCTTGCCGAGGAAACCGGACTGATCGTGCCCATGGGGCATTGGGTACTGGCCGAGGCGTGCGAACGGCTCGCCCGCTGGGCCACCGACCCGGCGCTGGCTCACCTGCAGCTATCCGTCAACGTCAGCGTGCACCAATTCCAGCAACACGACTTCGTCGCCCAGGTACTGGCCGCACTCGCCGACTATCAGGCACCGCCCGAGCGGTTGACCCTGGAACTGACCGAGAGCCTGCTACTCGCCAATGTCGAGAGCGTCATCGAGAAGATGATGCAGCTCAAGCATCATGGCGTCAGTTTTTCCCTGGATGACTTCGGCACCGGCTATTCGTCGCTGGCCTATCTCAAACGCCTGCCCTTCAACGCCCTGAAGATCGATATTTCGTTCGTCCGCGACGTCCTCGTCGACGCCAACGACGCCGCCATCGTCAAGACCATTATCGCGCTGGCCGACAGCTTGCAACTCAAGACCGTGGCCGAAGGCGTGGAAACCCTGACCCAACGCGATTTCCTCGCGCGGCTCGGGTGTCATCATTACCAAGGCTATTACTACGGACGTCCCGGCCCCGCCGAGGACTTCGAGGCGCTCATCACCCCCTCCTACGCACCCTATGCCTAGCGCAGGTCACTCAGGTCACTCAGGTCAGCCCCATCATGCCACGCACGGCGTAGTATCCGCCCACCAGAGTGACCAGCCAGCGCGTCCAGCCGCGAAAGCTCGCATCCGTCAAGCGTCGCAGGATGGCATTCCCGGCGCGAGTCCCCAGGAAACTCAACGGAATCGCCAACGCTATCCAGCCCCACTGCCCGCGCTCCAATGCCAGTACCGCCTGGAAATAAAACACGACCTTGATGGTATGCGCGATGACTTGAATCGCCGCCTTGGAGGCCACCACCGTGCGCCTGTCGAGCCGCGTGCGCACGAAGCCGATATCGATGGTCGGCCCCGACACGCCGGCGGCGATCGTCAGGCCGCCGGCGACCAGCCCGCACAGGATGGCATCGACGGGCCGCGAGACATCGAACCGGAACCAGCGACGCGGCAACCACACCAGAATCGGCATGACCCCGATCAAAAGCAGCACGACATTCTCGCTGGGAGTATAACGAACGCTTGCCAGCAGCAGCGCCGCCATGATCACGCCCAGCACGATCCACGCCACGATGCGCCAATCGATGTAATGCCGCGATAGCCAGGCCCGCGAAGCGTTGGCGCCCATCTGGATGATGCCGTGCACGGCGATGGCCGTCGTGGCCGGCATCCAGGCCAGCAGAAAGCCCATCAGGATCAAGCCGCCTGCCATGCCGAAGACGCCGGACAATGCCGAGGCAAAGAACACCACGCCGAGCAGCATCAGAGAAAGAACAAACGTCATCGCCGCCCCGAATCGCCCCGTAACGGCTGTTCATCAGCCCACATGCGCACGCCTCGCCTCACACCACCTTGAGCGTCGGCCAAGCGTGCCCCGGCCGCGCCATCAAGGTATCACGCAGCGCCTCGCCCGCCGCACCGCTGGTCAGCATCACATCAAAGGCTTCGAGATCGGCGAAAAACGCCGGCCGCACCCGGTCGAGCTTGCTCTCGTCGGCGACGAGGATGCATAGCACGGCAGCCTCCAGCGCTACCTGCTTGGGCACCACCTCATGGAAGTGAAAGCAGCTCACGCCCTTGTCGACGTGGACGCCGGCGGCGGAAATGAACGCCTTGTTGATACCCAGGCGACGAATCGCGGTGATCAGCTCCTCACCACCGAAGGATTGCGACACCGGATAATAGAGACCGCCCAGCAACACCAGCCGCACGTGAGGCAAGGCGAGTTGCTCGATGGCGTTGGCGACATTGAGAGCATAGGTCACCACCGTCAGCGGCAGCTCGGGGTCGAGCTGGGCGAACAGCGGAATCAGCGTCGTGCCGCAGTCCACGAAGATCGTGTCATCGGCCTCGACCATGCGCGCCGCCTCGTCGCACATGCGCTGCTTGGCCTGGGCGAAACTGTCCTGCTGGGCAGCGAAATCATAGCCGGTGGATACCTGCGGATGCTCGGCCAGCAGCAAGCGCCCGCCCAGCGAGACGATGGTGTCCTGGCTGGCGGCGATGTCACGGCGTATGGTCATCTCCGACACTTGGCAGCGTTGAGCGGCCTCGGCGATCGGCAGCATGCCTTCTGCACGCAGGGTGTCCTGCAGCCATTGAAGGCGTGCCGCACTGCGGCTGTTCATGTCACATCTCCCTCGGCACGCCGGTCGACGAGCATCACTCGCCATTCCCCGGCACATTTTTGTTAGCTTAGGCACAAAATTTCTGTTAAAAAAATAACAAAAGTATCCCAACAATAAAGACAAGGACATTACCATGCCAGCGTCTTCTTGCGCGCCGTCCGGCTCAACGGGCGGCAGTACGACCGACTCATCGCTCCATGCCCCGGCCGCGACCGGACGCATGCCACTCGGGGACTCACGCCCATGACCGATCTCAAGCCCATCGCCCGTCAGGCCTTGGCCCTGATGGATCTCACCTCACTCAACGACGATGACGACAGCGCCCGTATACAGGCGCTATGCCGCCGTGCCGACACGCCCGTCGGCCATCCCGCCGCGCTGTGCCTGTATCCAGCCTTCATCGAGGACGCCCAGCGCGAACTCGACGCCCTCGGTCTGATCCAGCGCGTGCGCATCGCCACGGTGACCAACTTCCCCGACGGCGCGCCCAACGCCGAGCGTGCCGCGCGCGAGACACGCCTCGCCGTGGCCGCCGGCGCCGACGAAGTCGACGTGGTCTTCCCCTACCGGGCACTGCTCGACGGCGCGCCCGATGTCGGCCGCTTGCTCGTCGAGGCTTGCCGCGAGGCCTGTGGTGGCGCGACCTTGAAGGTCATCCTGGAAACCGGTGAACTTCAGGATCCCACGCTGATTCGTCAGGCGGCCGAGATCGCCATCGCCGCTGGCGCCGACTTCATCAAGACCTCCACCGGCAAGGTGGCCGTCAACGCCACCCTCGAGGCCGCCGAGATCATGCTCGAGACGATTCGCGACAGCGGCCGCGACGTCGGCTTCAAGGCCGCCGGCGGCATTCGCACGAGCGAGGATGCCAAGGCCTATCTCGAGCTGGCCGCACGGATCATGGGCGAGGCATGGATCAGCCCCGCGCACTTCCGCTTCGGCGCCTCGGGGCTGCTCGATGCCCTGCTCGCCACGCTGGAAGTCGGCGAGACCAAGGCGCCCCAAGAGGGTTACTGAGCGCTCACCGGCCGCTATCGACATTCAACGGCAGACATCGACAAGCAACGACAAACAACAACACGGTTATCGTCATGCTGATTCAAGACATCCTCCGCCGTAAGCGCGACGCCGAAGCCCTCGACGCCGACGCCATCCACACCTTCATGCGCGGCGTCGCCGATGGCAGCGTAGGCGACGCCCAGATCGGCGCCTTCGCCATGGCGGTCGTGCTCAACGGCATGAACCGCGACGAAGCCATCGCGCTGACCGAGGCCACCCGCGACTCCGGCCAGGTCCTGCGCTGGCACGACCTGCACCTCGACGGCCCGGTGCTCGACAAGCACTCCACCGGCGGCGTGGGCGATCTGGTATCGCTGGTGCTGGGGCCGTGGATCGCCGCCTGCGGCGGCCATGTGCCCATGATCTCGGGGCGCGGGCTCGGCCACACCGGTGGCACGCTGGACAAACTCGAAGCTATTCCCGGCTATGACGTCACCCCCGACGACGCTCGCTTCCGCCGCCTGGTCAAGGACGTCGGCGTGGCGATCATCGGGCAGACCGGCACCCTCGCCCCTGCCGACAAGCGCCTGTACGGCGTGCGCGACGTGACCGCCACGGTCGAGTCGCTGCCGCTGATCGTGGCCTCGATTCTGGGCAAGAAGCTGGCCTGCGGGCTCGACACCCTGGTCATGGACGTCAAGGTCGGCAACGGCGCCTTCATGCCCACCGCCGAGGCCTCCCGGGAACTGGCCGAGGCCATCGTCGCCATCGGCAGCAGCGCCGGCACGCCCACCAGCGTGCTGTTGACCGACATGAATCAGCCGCTCGCCGACTGCGCCGGCAATGCCCTGGAAGTGCACGAAGCGTTGCGTCTTCTGAGAGGGGAAGGTCGCGATAGCCGCCTCTATCGGGTCACCCATGCCCTGGCCACGGAAATGCTCGTGCAAGCCGGTCTCGCCACCGATGCCGACGACGCCGCGATACGTCTGGAAACCGCCCTGGCCTCCGGCGAGGCACTGGAACGCTTCGCGCGCATGGTGCACGGCCTCGGCGGGCCGAGCGATCTGGCCGAACGCCCCGCGCACTATTTAGCACCCGCCCCCTGCACGACCGAGGTCGTCGCGCCTCGGGCCGGCACCGTCAACGCCATCGACACCCGCGCGCTGGGGCTCGGCGTCGTCGAACTGGGCGGCGGACGCCGCAACGCCGGGGATGCCATCGACCCTCGCGTCGGCCTCTCGCATATCACCCCGCTCGGCGAGCGCGTCGAGGCCGGGCAACCGCTGTTGCGCCTTCACGCCGCCAGCCAAACCGACGCCGATGCAGTCTCTCGGCGTCTGCGCGAGGCGTTCACCCTGGGCGAACCGGATCCCGCCGTGCCGACGTCGTTGATCCATGCCACCCTGCGTCAGGAGACATCGTCATGATCCGCGCCATCCTGCTCGTCCTCGATTCCTTCGGCATCGGCAATGCCCCGGATGCCGCCGCGTTCGGCGATGCCGGCGCGGATACGCTAGGCCATATCGCGCGTCACCGGGCCGCTGCCGGCCGACCGCTCGCGTTGCCCAACCTGGCAAAGCTGGGGCTCTATCACGCGCATCACCTTGCCACCGGCGAGTGGGCCGCGGGCATCACGCCCCCCGAGACGCTCGACGGCGCCTACGCGGCGGCATCCGAGATTTCCTCGGGCAAGGACACGCCCTCCGGGCATTGGGAGATCGCCGGCGTGCCGGCACTGTTCGAATGGGGTTACTTCCTCGACAAGACGCAGAGCTTCCCGCCCGATCTTTTGGAAGCGCTGATCGAGCGCGCCGACCTGCCCGGCGTGTTGGGCAACTGCCATGCGTCCGGCATGCCGATCCTCGAGGCACTGGGCGAAGAACATATCGCCACTGGCAAGCCCATCGTCTATACCTCGGCGGACTCGGTGTTCCAGATCGCCGCTCACGAGACCCATTTCGGCCTGGACCGCTTGTATGCGCTGTGCGAGATTGCCCGCGAGCTGCTGATGCCCTACAACATCGGTCGCGTCATCGCCCGCCCCTTCGTCGGCGAGACGCTGGACGCCTTCGAGCGCACCGGCAACCGTCGCGACTACGCCATCGAGCCCCCCACCCCGACCGTACTCCAAAAGCTGCACGACGGCGGCGGTACGGTATTGGGCGTGGGCAAGATCGGCGATATCTATGCGCATTGCGGCGTCTCCAGAGTGTTCAAGGCCCACGGCCATGACGCGCTGTTCGATGCCACGCTCGAAGCCATCGATGAAGCAGGCGATCGAACGCTGGTAATGACCAACTTCGTCGACTTCGACACGCTGTACGGCCACCGGCGCGATCCGGACGGCTACGCCGAGGCGCTGGAAGCCTTCGACCGGCGCCTGCCGGAAATACTGGCGGCGCTCGGTCCCGAGGATTTGCTCATTCTCACCGCCGATCACGGCAACGACCCGACCTGGACAGGGACCGACCACACGCGCGAACAAGTCCCCGTGCTTGCCAGCGGCGCGCGTTTGGCGGCGGGACCGTTGGGCGACGAGGCCGGCCGTCTGACGACCTTCGCCGATATCGGCCAGAGCCTGGCGACACACTTCGGTCTCGCGCCCATGGCCCACGGCAGTGACTTCCTGAGCCCGGCGCCCGCCGCCGCCTCCACGACGACAACAGGAGACTGACGCTATGTCGACCCCGCATATCGATGCCCCCGCCGGTGCCTTCGCCGACACCGTGCTCATGCCCGGCGATCCGCTGCGCGCCCAGTTCATCGCCGAGACCTTTCTCGACGACGTCGAGTGCGTCAACCGGGTGCGCAACATGCTCGGTTTCACCGGCACCTATCGCGGCCGCAGGATCTCGGTGATGGGCAGTGGCATGGGCATTCCCTCGATCTCGATCTATGCCAAGGAGCTGATCACCGAGTACGGCGCCAGGCGCCTGGTACGCGTAGGCTCCTGCGGCGCGGTGCGCGATGACGTGGCGGTCAACGACATCGTCGTGGGCATGGGCGCGTGTACCGATTCCGGCGTCAACCGTACGCGCTTCAAGGGCCACGATTTCGCCGCCATCGCCGACTTCGATCTGACCCGTCACGCCGTCGACGCCGCGCGCGCACGTGGCATCCAGGCCAAGGTCGGCAACCTGTTCTCGGCGGATCTTTTCTACTCGCCCGACGACGCCATGTTCGACGTCATGAAGCGCCACGGCATTCTCGGCGTCGAGATGGAAGCCGCCGGGCTGTATGGCGTCGCCGCCGAGTTCGGCGCCCGCGCCTTGACCGTGTGCACGGTCTCCGATCATATCCTGAAAGGCGAAGCCCTCGACGCACAGACGCGCCAGACCGGCTTTCACGAGATGATGGCCATCACCCTCGAGGGCCTGCTCCGCGACGACGAGGACACCGCCCATGACTGAGCCGCGTTTCACGCCTCTTTCCGAGGCCTCACGTCAGGCACTGATCGCGGTGCGCGACAGCGCCTATGCGCCCTACTCCCGGCACCCGGTGGGGGCACTGCTGATCGCCGAGAGCGGCCGGCATTATCTGGGCTGCAACGTGGAAAGCGCCAACTTCAAGGGCCTATGCGCCGAAGCCGGCGCCATCAGCGCGATGAGCGCTCAGGGCGAGCGCGAGATCGTCACGCTGTACGTCATCGGCCCCGGCGAGCATCTATGCACGCCCTGTGGCGACTGCCGCCAGCGCATTCGCGAATTCGCCACGCCGGACACCGTGATCGTCGTCCTCGATGGCGACGGCACGCCGCTCAAGCACTACACCATGGAGCAGTTACTGCCCGACTCCTTCGGGCCGGAGAACCTTCCACCGGCGTGAGGCAGATTCCAGCCTCAAGCATCCCAATACGGCGGCTCGCCGATCGTCGTCTGCAAGTCGCCCAGGAACGCCGCCACCTTGGAGGAGCGCAAGCGGTTTTCCGGAAAGATCGCATGAATGCCTTGCGGGGCAGGCTCGCCGGAGGCCTCCCACTCGGACAGCACCGGCGTCAGCCGCCCGGCCTTGAGCTCCGCATGGATCAGCCAGGTCGGGAACAGCACGATGCCCTGTCCCTGCAAGGCCGCTTCCAGCAAGCTTTCCGCATTGTTGCTGCGCAGGTTGCCACGCACCTCCCTGACTCGGTACTTACGGGCGCCGGGATCACGGAAATACCACGGCTGAACGCCACGCGTGCCCTTGTAGATCAAGCAGTTGTGCTCGGATAACGCGTCCGGCGTCGCCGGCATGCCCCAGCGTTCAAGATAGCCAGGCGCAGCGCACACCACGAAGTGTTGCCGGGCCAACTGCCGCGCGACCAGACTGGAATCATTCAGGGCCCCCACCCGCACCACGACATCGACGCCTTCCTGTACCGGATCGATGAAGGCATCGCTGAGCGTCAGCTCCGTCTCGAGCCGCGTATACCTGGCCTGAAAACTCGCCAGGCGTGGCGCGATATGCCGTCGCCCGAAAGCCACCGGGGCGTTGATGCGCAACAGCCCCTGCGGCTGCGAAGCCGTGCCCGCCGCCTGTTCCGTGGCGATATCCAGTGAATCCAGGATCTCGCGCACTTCCTGATAATACCGCTCCCCCACTTCCGTCAGCCGCACCGCGCGCGTATGCCGATAGAGCAGCCGCTGGCCCAATGCCTTCTCCAGCGCCGCGATATGACGCGACACCGAGGAGGCCGGCAACCCCTGCTGGCGCGCCGCCGCCGCAAAGCTCCCGGTGGCCGCGACCCGAACGAACAAGCGCAATGCCACCAACGACATCGAGTTGCTCATAATGCAATTCACCTATGCCAAACCACCTCATTGTAGCGTTAAAAGCAAGGCGCTATCGTCGCCTTCCTTTTACGGAGGTTACCCCATGAAAACCATCATCCTATTGCTGGCCGTCCTCCTGGCAGGCATGGGCCTGTCCATGGAAGCCGGTCTACTCGGCCCCTTGGGAAAGGAGATCGGCCACTTCTCGGCGACCCTGTCGATCTTTCTCGTCGGCGGGTTGCTATTGACCCTGGCACTGATCTTCAGCCGACCCCGGCTCGGGCAACTGTTCCAACAGCCTCGTTGGCTCCTGACCGGTGGCATTCTCGGGCCGGTGTACGTCGTCGTGCTCACCATCGCCACGCCCTTCGTGGGCGTGGGCACGACCATGATCGGCATTCTCAGCGGCCAGGTCGCCGCCAGCCTGGTCATCGACCATTTCGGCCTGCTGGGCAGCGAGCGCCGCGGCGTCGACGGCTACCGGCTGCTCGCCCTGCTATTGATCATCGCCGCCCTCTGGCTCATGCAGTAAGGAGACTCTCATGCTATTGCCACTCATCTTTCTCGTGCTTCTCATCGGCGGCGCGGCCCTCGCCGCGCAATCGTCGATCAACGGCCGCCTCGGCGCCAATGTCGGCGTGCTGGAAAGCGCCTGGCTGACCTTTGCCTCGGGTGCCTTGATCACCTTCTTGTTGATGTTCTTCTTCGAGCCCGCGCACCAGGAGACGTTGTTCACGGTACCCAAATGGCAGTTGATCGGTGCCTTGTTCGGCGTGGTCTACATGATCGTCATCGTCTTCGCCGTGCCCCGCGTCGGTACCGCCGCGGCCACGGTCGCGACGATCTCCGGCCAGTTGCTGATGAGCGTATTGATCGACAACTTCGGCTGGCTGGGCAACGCCCGCATGCCGCTGGACGCCTCGCGCTATACCGCCCTGGCCCTGCTCGCCGCTGCCCTGGTGCTGATTTATCTGAGCAACACGCGACAGCGGATCGCACAGGCCAAGGCCACCGCCGCCGAATAATCCTCAGCGCAACGGCTCTAGCAGCGCGTTGAGGCCGTTGTGGTCGATTTCATGCATCAGGGCGAGCAGCCGCCCGATCTCCCCCTGCGGGAAGCCCTGCCGGGCGAACCAGGCAAGATAAGGGCCGGGGAGGTCAGCGATGAGTCGGCCTTCGTATTTACCGAAAGGCATCGTGCGGGTGGCGAGCTTTTGCAAATCGTCAGGGGTCATGGCGGCGCTTCTCGCGTAACGGTCCAGGCGACCATGCTAACGGACGCGTCGACACGCGTCGCCATGGCGCGCATGCCATGCGTCGCACGCATACCCCCATTACCAAGTAGCGTTTGAGCATAGTGCCCCGTGTGTCGGTAGAGTGGCAGGCCCTGCCATTGGCGCATGGCGCCACACGATAACGACAAACGGAGACTGGGTGATGCAAACATCGCTACGGCCCTTGGTTTTCTGGCCAACCTTCCTGGTACTGCTGGCGGCGGTGATCGCCAGCTACGTCAATCTCGACGCCTTCCTGGCCACCGCCAGCGCGCTCAACGCTGCCATCCTGGATAACTTCGCGTGGCTCTTCAGCCTGGGCAGCCTGTACCTGCTGGTACTGGCCGTCATCGTCTATTTCTCGCCGCTGGGTAAACTACGTATCGGTGGCGAACAGGCAACGCCCATGCTGTCGCGACTGCGCTGGTTCTCGATCACGCTGTGCACCACGCTGGCTGTGGGGGTGCTGTTCTGGACCACCGCCGAGCCGCTGTATCACTTCATGGGGCCGCCCGCGTCGCTGGGTCTGGAGGCCGGTTCCAGCGATGCCATGCTGTTCGCGATGTCGACCATGTTCCTGCACTGGTCGTTCACGCCCTATGCCATCTACGCCGTGCCGGCACTGATCTTCGCGCTGGCGTTTTATAACCTGCGTTTGCGCTTCTCGATCTCGAGCATGCTGGAGCCGGTGTTCGGACCCAGGGTCAAGCGTTTCGGCGGCTTGATCGACGCCGTCTCGCTCTACGCCCTGGTGGCCGGCATGGCCTCGTCGCTGGGCACCGGCGCGCTGACGTTGGCCGGCGGCGCGGGGCAGTATCTGGGTGGCGAGACCAGTCCGCTGCGTCTGGGCGTGGTCATCGCCTTGATCGTGGTGACCTTCGTGATTTCCGCGGCCAGCGGCCTGCAGAAAGGCATCGCGCGGCTATCGTCGCTGAACGCCATCCTGCTGTTGATTCTCGGCGTGTTCATCTTCGTGGTGGGGCCGACGAGCTTCATGCTCTCGCTGGGCGTGGAATCCTTCGGCGTCTATCTCGACAACTTCTTCACCAAGAGCCTGTTCACCGGCGCCGCCGGCGAAGACCCGTGGCCACAGTGGTGGTCGATCTTCTACTGGGCGGTGTGGTTCGCCTGGGCACCCATGGCGGCGCTGTTTTTGGGCAAGATTTCACGCGGCTACACGGTTCGTGAGTTCCTGCGGGTCAATCTCTTCTACCCAGCCCTTTTCGCCTCCGCCTGGGTCATCATCTTCTCCGGCGCGGCGCTTTATTTTCAGGCCCGTACCGGTGTCGATCTGCATGCCATTCTCAATGATCGCGGCGTCGAGAACGTGCTCTACGAGCTGTTCCGTCAACTGCCTTTCGCCGGTGTCTGGATTCCCTTGCTGCTGTTCATCGCCTACATCTCCTACGTCACGGCGGCGGACTCGCAGACCGATGCCATCGGCAATCTGTGCACACGCGGCCTGACCGCCGACTCGGATCTCAACACCGGCGTGTCGATGAAGGTCCTGTGGGGCGTCATCGTCGGCATCGTGTCCTGGGTCATGGTCAGCTTCGTGGGCATCGACGGCATCAAGATGCTCTCCAACCTCGGCGGCCTGCCGGCGCTGATCATCGTGCTGCTCGCCACCGGCTCGCTATGGCGCTGGTTGAAGAATCCCGAGCGTCTCGCGGCACCGCCTCTCTCTTCCCACGCCTCCAAGGACGACGCATGAACATCAAACACGACTTTCCATACCGCGTGCGCGAGATCGAGAACCAATGGATCGTGCTCGCCGACGGCACGCGCCTGGCGGCCCGCATCTGGTTACCCGAGGATGCCGAATCGAATCCGGTACCGGCGATCCTCGAATACCTGCCCTATCGCAAACGCGACGGCACGGCGGTGCGCGACGAGCTGACTCATCCCTACTTCGCCGGCCACGGTTACGCCTGCATTCGGGTCGATATGCGCGGCAATGGCGAGTCCGATGGGCTGATGGAGGACGAGTATGCCCCCCAGGAACAGCGTGATGCACTGGAGGTGATCGACTGGATCACCGGCCAGCCCTGGTGCGACGGCAAGCTCGGCATGATGGGCATCTCCTGGGGCGGCTTCAACAGCCTGCAACTCGCCGCCCTGCGCCCCGAGCCGCTCAAGGCGATCATCACGCTGTGCTCCACCGACGACCGCTATGCCGACGATATCCATTACAAGGGCGGCAACATGCTGCTCGAGAATCTCGGCTGGGCGGCGACCATGCTCAGTTTCTCGGCCGCCGTGCCCGATCCGGCGCTGGTCGGCGATCGCTGGCGCGAGATGTGGAAACACCGTCTCGACAACATGCCGCTGCTGGCGGAAACCTGGCTCGAGCACCAGCATCGCGACGCCTACTGGAAACACGGTTCGATCTGCGAGAACTATCACCAAGCGCTAGGCGGCATCGAAGCGGCTGTCTATATGGTCAGCGGCTGGGCCGATTCGTACATCAACACAATCCCGCGGATGATGGACAATCTCTCATGCCCGAAGAAGGCGCTGATCGGGCCCTGGATGCACAAGTACCCCCATTTCGCGATCCCCGACCCGGCCATCGGTTTTCTGCAGGAGGCGCTGCGCTGGTGGGATTACTGGCTCAAGGATACCGACACCGGCATCATGGACGAGCCACCCTGCACCTTCTATCTGCAGGATGGCGTGCCGCCGGCGCCCAAGTATCTCGAGCGTCCCGGGAAATGGGTGCAGACCTCCCATTGGCCCGCGCCCAGCGACGAGGTCGAGACGCAGTTACTGGTGCTCGGCGACCAGGGATTGGCGTCCAACGGCCGCTTGAGCAACGACCGGCAAATCGCCTCGCCGCTGACCGCAGGCGCGCTGCAGGGCGAATACATTCCACTGTGGTTCGGCGCCGACTTTCCGCCGGACCAGCGCCGTGACGATGGCCTGTCGTTGACCTTCGACTCGGTGCCCTACATCGAAGGGCTCGATATTCTCGGCCAACCGAGACTTGCAGTGTCGGTCACCAGCACCGAAGCGTGCGGCCAACTGCATGTGCGCCTATGCGACGTGGCCCCGAACGGCGAAAGCGCGCTGATCACCTATGGCACGCTCAATCTCACTCTGCGTGACGACCCCGGCACGATGACGCCACCGGTACCGGGCGAGCCGCTGGACGTTCGCGTGCCGCTGGATCTGATCGGCTATCGCCTGCCCCCGGGACACCGCCTGCGCGTGGCGCTCTCCAGCGCCAGCTTTCCGCTGGTGTGGTCGCCGCAAAAGCGCGCGGATCTCACGCTTCAGGCCGGGACACCGACGCTGGAACTGCCCGTCTGCAAGGCGAGCTATCTGCCGATGCCGTTCGCAGCGCCGGAGAGCGCGCCGCCCTGTCGCGTGGAAACGCTGCGTGCCGGTCAGCCCAAGCGCACGATCAGCGAGGACGTCGGCAGCGGCGAGGTGACCGTCACCGTGGAAGACGACATGGGCGACATTCGCTTCGAGGATCACGGCTTACGTGTCGAGCAAAAAGCAAAAGAGGTCTACAGCAGTCACCCGACCGACGCCACACGGACACGTGCCGATATCGAGTGGGTCTACCGCGCCAGCCGCGATGAAGGCGACGGCCAGTTCGCCGTCGAGGTGACCAGTCGCTACCACCTGCATTGCGACGCAGACACCTTCTACCTCAACGCCGAGCAAATCGCCCACGAGGGCGAGACGTTGATCAGCGAGAAGTCGTGGCAGCGCGAGATTCCACGCACGGCCATTTGAGCAGCGGCGTGCATGTTATGCTCCGGGGTCGTTTCATGGCCCCGGATACGTCTATGTCTTCCCGTGATGCGCTACCGCCGCTGGCGTGCCTGCGTGCCTTCGAGGCCGCCGCACGGCATGCCAGTTTCACGCAAGCCGGCAATGAACTCAGCCTGACCCAGAGCGCCGTCAGCCGTCAGATCAAGCGGCTCGAGGACGATCTGGGTCGGCCGCTGTTCGAGCGTCATTACGAAGGCTTGCGCCTGACACCCGCCGGCGAACGCTACTTCGGCGTGGTGCAGCGCCTGTTGCGCGATCTGCGTGACGAAACCGCACGCCTGCGGCGTCGCGGGGACGACCGTCAGTTGACGTTGGCCTCCAGTCCCACCATCGCCGCGATCTGGCTGGCGCGGCAGCTTCCCGACTTTCAGCGTGCGCATCCGCATATCGAGATCCGCATCCTGACGGTCGAGGACCCTCACCGCCTGGACCTCGCCGAGTTCGACCTCGGCATCTACTATCACGTCCCGCATGAAGTCGATCCGCCCGGCCTCGATGCCGAGGCGATCTTCTCCCACGAGGAGGTCGCCGCCGTGTGCAGCCCGGCCTACCTGGCCCGACACGGCGACATCCGCGATGCCGACGACCTGCTCGCGCGTCACACGCTGATGGTCGTCGAAGATCATTATCACGACTGGTTGACCTGGGAAGGTTGGTACCAGGCACAGGGGCTGCACTGGCATGCTCCGGAGCACAGCCTGCGCGCCAACAGCTTCCAATTGCTGATGAATGCCACCCTGGCGGGGCAAGGCGTGACGCTGGGCTGGACACGCCTGCTTGCTGCGGACCTGGCACAGCGCAACCTGGTGCAGGTGCTACCGCATACGCTACCCAGCCGGGGACGGCTGTCATTGCTCACCCCGCAACATCGCCACCTGACCGACCCCATGCGCGCATTCCGGGCCTGGGTACTGAACACGGCTTGAGCAGCGCCGGCGCCCATACGCCCAAAGTGGCACGCCTGGCCCATATCCGGTAAGCTGCACGCCCGCTGCCCGCCTACTCTGGCCCACTTCGCAGCCACCGAGACGACTTCATGAGCTTTACCTCCTTGGGGCTTTCCGCCCCTATTCTGGATGCCGTGGCCGAGCAAGGCTACGAGACGCCCTCACCGATTCAGGCCAAGGCGATCCCCGCCGTCCTCGACGGGCGCGACGTCATGGCCGCCGCGCAGACCGGCACCGGCAAGACCGCCGGTTTCACACTGCCGATCCTCCAGCGCCTGTCCACCGGCACGCGCGCGCCCGCCAAGCAGGTGCGCGCGCTGATTCTCACCCCGACCCGCGAGCTGGCCGCTCAGATCGGCGCCAATATCGAGGCATACGGCAAACACCTGCCGCTGCGTAGCGCGGTGGTCTTCGGCGGCGTGAAAATCAACCCGCAGATCGCCAAGCTACGTGGCGGGGTCGACATCCTGGTGGCGACGCCGGGTCGATTGCTGGATCTGTATGGCCAGAAGGCCGTCAGCTTCGATGCCTTGGAGGTGCTGGTGCTGGACGAAGCCGACCGCATGCTCGACATGGGCTTCATTCACGATATCCGTCGGATCCTCAAGACCCTGCCCGCCAAGCGTCAGAACCTGATGTTCTCGGCGACTTTCTCGCAAGAGATCCGCACGCTCGCCAAGGGCATGGTCAATGACCCGGTGGAAATCTCGGTCACACCGCGCAACACCACCGCCGAGACGGTCACGCAGTGGATCCATCCGGTGGACAAGACCCGCAAGCCGGCACTGCTCACACACCTGATCCACGAGAATCAGTGGCAGCAAGTGCTGGTCTTCATGCGCACCAAGCACGGCGCCAACCGCCTGAGCCGCCAGCTCGAAGACGCCGGCATCGAGGCGGCGGCGATTCACGGCAACAAGAGCCAGAATGCGCGCACCAAGGCCCTCGACGGCTTCAAGAGCGGCGAGATTCGTGTGCTGGTGGCCACCGATATCGCCGCCCGCGGCCTCGACATCGACCAGCTCCCGCAGGTGGTCAACTTCGAGCTGCCCAATGTCGCCGAGGACTACGTCCACCGTATCGGGCGGACCGGGCGTGCAGGCGCCAGCGGCCACGCGGTATCACTGGTCAGCCCCGAGGAAGGCAAGGAGCTCGCGGGCATCGAACGCCTGATTCGCCAGACGCTGGAACGCCAAACCATCGCCGGCTTCGAGCCCAGCGAGGCACTCGTCAGCGGCCAGGGCACCAGCCCTGCGCGCGGTGGCAACGGTGGGGGCCAGCGCAACGGTAACGGTCGCGACAACGGCCAACGTCGCGGTGGCAACTCAGGCGGTCACGACGCACGCAACGGCAATGCCTCCCGCGACCGCAATGGCGGCGAGAATCGCCCGCGCCGCCGTCGCGGCGGTCGAGGTCGCGGTAACGGCACCCAAGGCGGGGCATAAGCCACGTCGCCCGTGAGTCGCGGCGATATCCCGTCAACGGCTCACGTGCCCTCATCGGGTGCCGATGACGCGCAACAACCGCGGGCAACGCTGTGAGACAGCCGGATGTGATCGTCCAGCAGCGCCCGTGCCGCCGCGATATCGCGGCTCAGCGCCAGTTCGACCAGCTCGCCATGTTGGCGATCAAGCGCCTTTCGCACCGCCGGATTGGGCGGCGCCAGACGCCGGTAGCGGTCGAACTGGTCGTGGAGTTGTTCGATGAAGCGCAGCAACCAATGGGAGCCGCACGAGGCGAGTAGCGCGCGGTGAAAGCGCAAGTGTGCCTGTTCCCACTCTTCCACCCGCTCAGGATGCTCGTCGGCACGCCGCAATCGATGGTGCGCCGCCAATACCTGTGATTCCCATTCCGAATCTCCCGCCTGAAACGCCTGCGTCAACGCCATGCATTCAAGCTGGGCACGCAGTCCCGCGATGTCATCGAGCTCCTCGAGGTGCATCGCCGGCACCCGAAAGCCGCGCTGATTGACCTGCTCGAGCAGGCCGTAGGCCGCCAGCCGATTGAGCGCCTCGCGCAGCGGGCTGAGTCCGACTTGATAGTGATCCTTCAAGGCACTGATGGCGAGCTTCTCGCCCGCCACGAAACGCCCGCGAATCAGGTCCTGCTTGAGCGTCTCGAAGATCCGGCTCGAGGCCATGTCGCGACTAGCGGATGGCGATGCGGTCATGGCGTGGTTCTCTTATCCAGTTCAAAGGTGATGGCCGGCGATGCGTATTGCCGACTCGGCAAGCAACGGATTGCCTCGGTGCAGGAGACACTTTGCCAAATCCCATATTGACGTTAATAAAATCGCGCGCCATAGTCATCTCAACAAAATCGATTTTTTTACTCAAAACGATTTATAACACAACAATCGATCGGAGACGGCATGTTGACGCCCTTTTCCCCGGCAACGCCCTACCCCTCCCAGCGCAGCGCCACCTATGCCAAGCACGGCATGGTCGCCGTCTCGCAGCCCCAAGCCAGCCAGATCGGCCGTGACATCCTCGCCCAGGGCGGCAACGCAGTGGACGCCGCCATCGCCACCGCCGCAGCGTTGACCGTGGTCGAGCCCACCGGCTGCGGGATCGGCGGCGATGCCTTCGCACTGGTGTGGATCGCCGATGACAATGGCGGTACGGGCAACCTCCACGGCCTCAATGCCAGCGGTACCGCCCCCGCCGCCTTGACCCCGGAGGCGGTCGCCGGGGCCGGCTTCGAGACCATGCCGCTGTATGGCTGGACGCCGGTCACCGTGCCCGGTATCCCCGCGGCCTGGGCCGAGCTGTCGCGGCGCTTCGGCAAGCTCGACTTCCAGACGCTGCTCGCCCCGGCGATCCGCCTGGCCCGCGAGGGCTTTCCAGTCTCGCCGGTGATCGCCAGCCTGTGGCAGCGCGCCGAGTCGACCTTCCGCGAGCACCTAACCGATGCCGCCACCGCCGGCTGGTTCGAGACCTTCACGCCGACCGGGCGCGCCCCGCGCGCCGGCGAGTGGCACCGCTGCGAGGACCAGGCGCAGACCCTGGAAGCCATCGCCGAGACCCGCTCCGAGAGCTTCTACCGCGGCGAACTGGCCGCGCGCATCGATGCCTTCTCCCGGGCGACCGGCGGCTACCTGCGCGCCGCGGACCTCGCCGGCTACCAGCCGGAGTGGGTCGCGCCGATCGCCGCCGACTACCGCGGTCACAAGGTCTGGGAGATCCCGCCCAACGGCCAGGGGCTGGTCGCGCTGATGGCGCTGCGCATCCTCGAGGGCTTCGAGGTCGACAGCCGCGACGATCCCGAAGTGCTGCACCGCCAGCTCGAGGCGATGAAGCTGGCGTTCAGCGACGGCCAGGCCCATATCACCCAACCCGAACACATGCCCCATAGCGTCGAGGCGCTGCTCGGCGACGCCTACACCCGCGAGCGCCGCGCGCTGATCGGCGAGCGCGCACTCGAGCCGACCCCGGGCACCCCGCAGGCCGGCGGCACCGTCTACCTGGCCACCGCCGATGACGATGGCAACATGGTGTCGTTCATCCAGAGCAACTACCACGGCTTCGGCGCCGGCGTAGTGGTACCGGGTACCGGCATCGCGATGCAGAATCGCGGCCACAACTTCAGCCTCGACCCGAGCCACGCCAACGTGCTCGCGCCGGGCAAGAAGACCTTCCACACCATCATTCCGGGCTTTCTGACCCGCGGCGATGGTACGCCGCTCGGGCCGTTCGGCGTGATGGGCGGCTTCATGCAGCCTCAGGGCCATGTCCAGGTGGTCATGAACCTGGTCGATTTCGGTCTCAACCCCCAGGCCGCGCTCGACGCACCACGCTGGCAGTGGATGGGCGGCAAGCGCATCGGCATCGAGCACGGCTACCCGGCGCCGCTGGTGCGCGAGATGGCCGAGCGCGGTCATGACATGCACGTCGATCACGATCCGCGCGGCTTCGGCCGCGGTCAGGTGATCATCCGCGATCCCGAGAGCGGCATCTATTGCGGCGGCACCGAGCCGCGCACCGACGCCAGCATCGCGGTGCTGTGATCATGCTGCGTACTCAAGCCCAGCTATTCATGGCCTTCCTGCGCATCGGCCTGTTCGGTTTCGGCGGCGGCCCGTCGATGATCCCGCTGGTCCATCAGGAGGTCGTCAAGCGCCACGCCTGGATGGACGACGACGCATTCGCCGACGTGCTGGCGATCGGCAATACCCTGCCTGGGCCGATCGCCACCAAGATGGCCGGTTACATCGGCTACCGGGTCGGCGGCATGCCGGGCGCGCTCAACGCCGTGGTCGCGGTGATCGTGCCGATCATCGTGGCGATGATCGCGCTGCTCAGCCTCTACGCCCGACACGGCGGCCAGCGCTGGGTACAGGGCATGGGCCAGGGCGTGGTGCCGGTGGTGATGGTGATGATGGCCAAGCTGACCTGGGACTTCTTCGCCAAGTCGCGGGCCAGCCTCGGCTGGCTCGTGACGCTGACCATGGGCGCCGTCGCCGGTGGCTTGATCTACTGGCTCGACGTGCATCCGGGGCTGGTGATCGGGGCGATCCTGCTGGCCGCGCTGCTCCGCCCCGAGCGACAGCAAACCACCGGCGAGACGAACAAATGATCTATTGGCAGCTGTTCCTGGCCTTCTTCATTCCCAATATCGTCGGTTACGGCGGCGGCCCGGCGATCATCCCCTTGATCGAGAACGAGGTGGTCGGCCGCTATGGCTGGATGAGCTCCCAAGACTTCGCCGAGACCCTGGCGCTGGGCAACGCCCTGCCCAGCCCGATCGCTACCAAGATGGCCGGCTACATCGGCTACGACGTCGCCGGCGTGCCCGGCTCGCTGATCGCCACCTTCGCCACCGTCGCGCCCTCGCTATTACTGATGCTGGCCGCGCTGGGCACGCTGTATCGCTACCGCGACTCGATCAAGGTCAAGTCGATGAGCCAGTGGGTCCGCCCGGTGGTGATGACGCTGATGGCCTATCTGACGTGGCGCTTTCTCGCCGAAGGGCTGGACACCGCCGGCGCAGTGCACACCGCGATCATCGGCGGCGTGGCCGGCGTATTACTCCTGGCGACCCGGGTACACCCGGCGTTCGTGGTGTGTTTCGGGCTCGGCTACGGCGCGCTGCTGCTCGGGTAGCGAGCGCCATGACCTGCCCGTTCGCGGATTCGGCGATGTACCGCGCGAATCCAACAAGGCTCTGACGAGCCGGTAAGCAAGCAATGCATGAATACGATGACCAACAAGGACAATATAGCCATGTCATTTACTTCTCAGCAGAACAACACGCGGCTTCCAAAACGCCGTTCCTTCCGTTCCACACTGCTCATCGCCGGGCTGATGCTGGGAACGACGCTCGGTGCCAGTACCACCGCGCTGGCCCAAGCCGAGGCCTATCCCAACAAACCGGTGGAATTCATCGTGCCGTGGTCACCGGGCGGTGGCAGCGACACCTTGATGCGCGTGATCTCCAATCATGTCGAACCCTATCTGGGCCAACCGATGCCGGTGATCAACATGCCCGGTGTCAGCGGCACCACGGGGCTCGAGGCACTGGCTGAGCGCGACCCCGACGGCTACACGGTGGGCCAGATCCACGAAGGCCTGCTGGTCGCCCACCATACCGGATTGACCGACCTCAACTGGAACGACTTCACGCCGGTGGCCGCGATGACCGCCTCGCCGCAGTACCTGACGGTCAACGCCGACAGCCCCTGGCAGACCTTCGACGAATTCGTCGACTATGCCCAGGACAACCCGGGCGAGATCCGTGTCGGCGTGACGCTTGGCGGGATTCCCCATGTCCACGCGGCGATGATGGAAGATGCCGCGAACCTGTCGTTCCGCTATGTCGGTTTCGAGGGCACCGGTGCTCGCATCCGTGCCCTCGTGGGCGGGCATATCGACGCGGCGATTGGGGATATCGCCTCGAGTGGCGAGTTCGTCAAGAATGGCGACCTGCGTTTCCTGGCGGTGGGCAGTACTGAGCGTCAGGAAGAGACGCCAGACGTGCCCACCTTCAAGGAACTCGGTTACGACTCGCTCAGCCTCAACATCGTGCGCGGCCTGATCGCTCCCAAGGGTACGCCAGAGGATAAGGTCAAGGTACTCGCCGATGCCATGCAGGAACTCTCCCGGGATGAGCAGTTCATCCAGGCGGTGCATAACGCCGGCGCCCAGGTGCATTTCGAAGGTCCTGATGCATTCGCTGACTACCTCGAGACCACCGACAAGACCATCGAACGGCTCTCCGGGAAGCTGGCCAAATGAGCTCGCAGGCTCCCTCGCAGCAGACCCGGTCATCGGACCGGGTCGCCGACGCAGGCACCCGGCGCGCCAACGCACTCGCCCATCTGCTGCTGAACGGCGTGCTGGTGGTGCTGTTCGGCGCGCTGTTCATCAAAGCCGGGGCGCTGCCCGCGTCGATGTGGGAACCGCTGGGGGCGGGGAGCTTTCCACGCCTGGTACTGGCCGTTCTGGTCGTGATCAACCTGGGCATCATGGCCCAGGAATGGCGACACTTCCGTGGGGCATCGAGTGCCGAGCCGGGGTTGGTCAGGCGCTGGCTGTGGCGCCACCGGCTGGCGTTCGGTGTCCTCGCGCTGTTCGCCCTGTACATCGTCGGCGTCCCGGCGCTGGGCTTTCGCCTGGCCTCGCTACTCTTCCTGACCCTGGCTCAACTCGCGCTCGGCGTACGCCGCCCACGCAGCCTGGCGATCGCCGCCGTCATCGCCGTGACGTTCTCGTTCGGCCTCGACTGGCTGTTCCGGGATGTCTTCATCATCAGCCTTCCCCGCGGCCCCTTCGGCTGAACATTGGCTGACACCACGGCCTCGCGGCTGTCCTCGAGAGGAGACACAACATGACGGAAGCGCTGTTCGCCGGCATGGACCAGTTGTTCACGCTGCCGACCATGGCCACCATGCTGCTCGGCGTGGTCGCTGGCGTCATCGCCTCGGCGATTCCCGGCTTCACCATCACCATGGCCATCGTCTTGACCCTGCCGCTGACCTTCACCATGGACCCGCTGCAGGGCGTGGCAACCATGCTCGCGGTCTATGTCGGCGGCTATTCGGGCGGGCTGATCAGTGCGGCCCTGCTGGGCATCCCGGGCACGCCCTCGTCGGTGGCCACTACCTTCGATGCCTTCCCGATGGCGCGCAGCGGCCAGCCCGGTCGCGCCCTGGCGCTGGGTATCTGGGCATCGTTCTTCGGCGCCCTGGTCAGCGCCATCATCCTGATCATCGCCGCTCCACCACTGGCGATGATCGCCGTCAAACTGGGCGCATGGGAGTATTTCTCGCTGATCATCTTCGCCATGACGGTAGTCGCCAGCCTGGTCGGCAAGTCGATGCTCAAGGGACTGATGACCGGCATGCTGGGACTGTTCATCGCCACCGTCGGCGCCGATCCGATGATGGGCGTGGCACGCTTCACCTTCGATTTCGATCTGCTTGCCAATGGCTTTCCCTTTTTGGTGGTACTGATCGGTATCTTCGCCGTCAGCCAGTTGCTTCAGGAGGTCGAGGACGCTGAACAGACCCAGCACGGCAAGCAGTTGATTCCTGCCAACGTCGCCTTCAAGCCATTGGATGCGCTGCGCGAAACGCTGACCTACCCGATCAACCTGATCCGTTCGTCGCTGGTCGGGGTGTTCATCGGCGCGGTCCCCGGCGCCGGGGGCAGCATCGCCAACCTGCTGGCCTACGATCAGGCCAAGCGTGCTTCCAAAACACCCGAGACGTTTGGCACCGGCACGCCCGAGGGGGTGATCGCCTCGGAATCCGGCAACTCGGCGACGTCCGGCGGCGGGCTGATCCCGATGATCGCATTGGGCATTCCGGGCAGCGCCGTCGACGCAGTCCTGATGGCCTCACTGATGGTGCATGGCATCGGCATCGGCCCGCGGCTGATCCTCGATCACGGCGACCTGGTCTACGGCATGTTCATGGCCATGCTGCTGGCCGCATTCATGGTGCTGGTGGTGTGCCTGTTCAGCATGCGCCTGTTTCTGCGTGTCACCGACGTGCCACGCTCGGTGATCGTACCGGTGGTGCTGGTGTGTTGCGTGGTCGGCGCCTTCGCCCTCAACAATCGCATCACCGACATCTACCTGCTGCTCGGCGTGGGGATCTTCGGCTATATCCTCAGCAAGCTCGACTACCCGCTGGCGCCGCTGGTACTCGGGGTGATTCTCGGACCGATCGCCGAGACCAACCTGCGCCGCGCGCTGATGACCGACGAGGACTGGACGCTGTTCTTCACCCGGCCGATCTCGCTGACACTGTTGATCCTCGCCGCGGTGTCGGTCGCCTTTGCGATTCGTCATCGGCTGCGCCAGCGCCGCAGCGAGCAGACCGCCTGATCCGGCCTCCTCGGGGGCCGCTTCGACACCTCATCGATGACAACAAGGAATTCGCCCATGTCACCTTCCCGCTTGCTGGACTGTCATGCGACCGTGGCCGCACCGCTCAAGCTGGCCATCGCCGGCCTGCTCGTCGGCGTCAGCCTGACTGGCGCCACCTCTGTGCTGGCCGACGACACCCCTTCCACCGACAGGCGCTCCGTACGCATCGCGGTCGACGTGCCCTATCCGCCCTTCGAATACCGCAAGGCCAACGGCGAGCTGGCGGGTTTCGAGATCGAGCTGGGCAACGCGCTTTGCCGGCGCGCCAAGCTGGACTGCGAATGGGTCGTACAGGGCTGGGACGGGATCATTCCTGGACTCTTGGCACGCAAGTACGACGCCATCCTGTCGTCAATGCGCATCACTCCCGCCCGCGAGCGGCAGGTCCGCTTCACCGACCCCTACGCCATGTCACCCAAGGTATGGGTGGCGCATACTGGCCACGACATCTCGCTCGATGATCCGCAGTCACTCTCCGGCCTGTCGGTGGGCATTCAACGTGGCACCACCCAGGACAACTACGTCACCCAGCGCTACAGTGACAGCCTGGACATTCGCCGCTACAACACCGCCGCCGACGTGGCGCTGGATCTGCAAGCCGAGCGCATCGACCTGGCCTTCATCAACTATCCGGTGGCGCTCGACACCCTGAACATCGGCGCGAGCGACGCCCAATTCGTGCAGGTCGGACCGCGCATCAACAGCCCCGAGTCGATCTTTGGCAAGGGTAACGCCATCGCCGTGCGGCCGCGCGACGAAGCGCTCGCCGCCTCGTTCAACCAGGCGCTGGACAGCGTCTACGCCGACGGCACCTTCGTCGAGCTGATGGAAAAGTACTTCGACTACGACCTGCGACCCGACGCGCGGCTATAACGCCTTGCATGGCCGGGCCAACAATGCGCATGGCCCGGCCAAGCCAGCGGGTGAACCCGCTTCGCGACGCTCAGAACTCCAGGCAGATCTTGCCGAAGTGACGCCCCGCCTCCTGGTGGCGAAACGCCTCGGCGATCTCATCGAGGGCGAATCGGCGGTCGATGACCGGTCGCATATCACTGGCGTCGATGGCGCGGATCATCTCGATCTGGTCGCGCCGGCTGCCCACGATCAAGCCCTGCAGACGCGCCTGCTTGGCCATCAACTTGGCCGTGGGGATCTCGCCGCCGCGCCCGGTGAGCACGCCGATCAACGAGATGTGACCGCCGATGCGCACGGCGTCGATGGATTGCGGTAGCGTGGCCGGCCCTCCGACCTCGATGACGTGATCCACGCCTCGGCCATCGGTGAGTGCCTTGACGCGCTTGCCCCACGCCGGCTCGGTCTTGTAGTTGAGCGTGTGATCGGCCCCCAGCTCCTTGAGCCGTGCGATCTTCTCGTCCGAGGACGAGGTCGCGATCACGGTGGCGCCCATCAGCTTGGCGAACTGCAAGGCGAAGATGGACACGCCGCCGGTGCCGAGCACCAGCACCGTGTCACCCGCCTTGAGGTTGCCATCCACCACCAGCGCTCGCCAGGCGGTCAAGCCGGCGGTGGTCAAGGTGGCGGCTTCGGCATGGTCGTAATCACGCGGCGCATGGGTGAACCAGGTCGCGGGACGCACGACCTGCTCGCGGGCGTAACCATCGACGCCATCACCAGGCGTGGTGGTGAAGTCGCCGATCCGTGCCGGCCCTTCGAGCCACTCGGGGAAGAAAGTCGATACCACCCGATCCCCCACGGTGAAGTCCTCGACACCTGCGCCCACCGCGTCGACGACACCGGCACCGTCCGACATGGGGATACGACCGTCTTCGGTGGGCATGGCCCCGGCGACGACACCGTAGTCATGGTAATTGAGCGAGCTGGCATGCACCCGCACACGCACCTCGCCCGGCCCCGGCTCGCCCGGCGCTTCGCGTTCGTGAACATCGAGCTTATCCAGCCCGCCCGGACTACGTAATGTAACGACGTTCATTGCACTCTCCTTACGACCATGCAGCGTTCCCACGACACCACGCCATGACATGGCATCGCGAATGTCTTTCTTTCATGATGGTGACGATTGGCCACGAGGCAAGGGCGACCGTGACGTTGCCGCCCTCGTCACGGTCCATGCGTCGGTGCATCGCGGGATTGCCGGTGCCCGCTTGGCGCGGCATAGTGGCTCATCGCCCATCAGGATACCTTCATGCCCCGCTCCCCGGTCATTCCCCTCGATCAGCTCGTGCTCGAACGGCACACCCATGGCACACATTTCGAGGCCGCGCAGGCCGCCTTCGCGGCCGCCGCCGGGGCGACGCACCTGGGCGCCCGGCTCGTCGAGGTGCCCCCCGGCAAACGTGCCTGGCCTCACCACGCCCATCACGCCAACGACGAACTCTTCGTGATTCTCGCCGGCACGGGCGAATTGCGCTGGGGAGAGAACCGCCATCCCGTCACCAGCGGCGACGTCGTGGTCTGCCCGGCGGGAGGCAAGGAGAGCGCACACCAGTTGATCGCATCGCCGGATAGTCCGATACCGCTTCGCTACTTGGCCGTCAGTTCGATGCGCGAGCCGGATATCCTCGAATATCCTGATTCAGACAAACTCGGGATTTTTACCGGCAGTGCGCCGGGCGGCGACACCGATAAACACCCCCTGACACGCTTCATGCGTCACTGCGATACGGTCGTCTACTGGGAAGGAGAAACAGGCGACGACACGCCATGAGGCGTGCCGTCGGGCATGTCATTCCAGCACGACCAAACGATTGGGCAGTTCATTGCGTTCGTGCGTGGCGGGCACGTTCTCTCGAAGGTGCTCGCCGCATGCTTCGATGCAGGTGAGGAAGCCCTGCAGCGTCTGGCCTTGCTTCACCTGCTGTGTAAAGGCCGAGACTATCCCCTGCCAGATTTCGTCATCGAGGCGGCTGGAAATGCCGCGATCGACGAGGATCTCCACGTAACGCTCGGCTTCGGAGACGAAGATCAGCATGCCCGTGCCGTCTTGCGTATGGTGCAGGTTCTGCTCGAGAAATTGCCGTCGCGCCAGGTTGGCGGCTCGCCAGAGGCGCACGCGACGCGGGATCAGCCGTGTCGTCACCGCCGGCAACCGAAACACGATCGCCAGCACCGCGAAGCACGCCCACTGCACGATCAAAAGCTCCGAGGCGTCCAGCCATTGGGGAAAGTAATTGATCGCTCCCGGAATCAACAGGGCCAGAATGCCCGCCCAAAGCAATGGGATATAGGTGTAATCGTCGGCCTGCGGCGCGAGCACGGTCACCAGTTCGGCGTCGGTACCGTGCTCGATATGCGTGATGGCATCACGCACCTGCTGCTGCTCGCTGTCACTCAATAATGCCATGGTGCTGTCCCTTGCGTTGATCTACCAGTCACCGGAGGCACCGCCCCCGCCGAAACCACCACCGCCGCCACCGAAGCCGCCGCCGCCGAGGCCGCCACCGCCGCCTCCGACACCGCCGCCCATGGCGCCGCCGAGCAGAACACCACCGAGCAGGCCACCGCGTCCGCGACGACGTCCGCCGCGTCCCCCGCCACCGATGCCGCGCACGATGGCCATGACGATCATCAGCATGACGAAGAACGCCACCGATGCACCGCCGACATCGCGCGCTTTGTCATGTTCGGGGGCCGCACCGACGGCAGGCGCATCGGCCATCGGGTCACCGCCGAGAACCTTGATGATCGCCTTAGTGCCCTGGATGATACCGGTCGCGTAATCGCCTTCACGAAATGCCGGGATGATCGTCTGCGTGATGATCGCCGAGGACTGCGCGTCGGTCAGCCGCCCTTCGAGGCCGTAGCCGACCTCGATACGCACGTCGCGATCCGCCATGGAGACGATCAGCAACGCACCGTTGTCCTCGCCTTGCTGGCCGATGCCCCAGTGGCGGCCCAGTTGATAGCCATATTGCTCGATCGGCACGCCCTGCAAGTCCGGCAGCGTGACCACGACCACCTGCTCGCTGGAGGCGTCCTCGTGCGCCGCGAGCATGCCGCTCAATTCCTTCTCGGTCGAAGCGTCCAGCAAGTCGGCCTGATCGACCACCCGCCCGGTCAACTCGGGAAACTCGATGTCCTGCGCCTGGACACTGAAGGCAACGGCCCACAGCAGCAACAAGCCTGTCAGACGAATGCAATGCTTCATTGGAACTCCACCTCAGGCGCCTGGTCGGCGTTCTCGGCCGTGGCTTCGAAATTTTCGCGAACCGACATGTCGCTATACAGCAAGGCATGCCAGAGTCGCCCGGGGAAGGTGCGAATCTCGGTATTGTACTGCTCGACCGCCTGGATGAAGTCGCGGCGTGCCACGGCGATGCGATTCTCGGTGCCTTCCAACTGTGACTGCAGCGCCAGGAAGTTCTGATTCGACTTCAACGCCGGATAACGTTCGGACACCGCCATCAGGCGACTCAGCGCGCCGGTCAACTGGCTCTGCGCTTGCTGGAATTGTTGCAGCTTCGCGGGATCATCCAGCGAGTCGGCATCGATGTTGATCGAAGTCGCCTTGGCACGCGCTTCGATGACGGCGGTGAGTGTTTCCTGTTCCTGGTTGGCGAAGCCCTTGACGGTTTCCACCAGGTTGGGCACCAGGTCAGCGCGCCGCTGATACTGATTCTCCACTTGCGCCCACGCCGCCTTCACTTTCTCGTCCAGCGTGGGGAGGTTGTTGATACCGCAGCCCGTCAGCGTCAGGGCAAGGCACAGCCACAGCGTAACCTGAACGACGGCGCGGGAAGTGAGCGGCATGGGCATGGGTCGCGGCAGCATACGTGTTTTCCAGTGATGAGTGCGAAGATGGAGTCCCCAACTTACAGGGGGACATGCAGCATGCATAGTCGCGTCTGCGCCGAGACCGTATTTCCTGCGCGTGCCAGACGCCGCAAAATTAAACCTGCCTCATACGCCGATGTTGCGTAGAATTCTCGACGTTGCGAATAACTTGAAAGGGCATGACATGGGTAGGGCTTTCCAGAACCGCAAGGAATCCATGGCCAAGACGGCCGACGCCAAGACCAAGGTGTACAGCAAATACGGGCGCGAGATTTACGTCTGCGCCAAAAACGGCGGCGTCGACCCCGCGGGCAATCTCGCCCTGCGTGGCTTGATCGAACGCGCCAAGAAGGATCAGGTCCCGTCGCACGTCATCGACAAGGCGCTGGACAAGGCCAAGGGCGGAGGCGGCGAGGACTACTCCCTCGCGCGCTACGAGGGTTTCGGCCCGGGCAGCTGCATGATCATCGTCGAATGCCTGACCGATAACCCCAACCGCACCTTCGGCGATGTACGCGCCTGCTTCAACAAGGCCAAGGGCAAGCTAGGCACCCCGGGCAGCGTCAGCCACATGTTCGATCACTGCGCGATCCTCGCCTTCGAGGGCCGCGACGAGGAGACAGTCCTGGAAGCCTTGATGGAGGCCGATGTCGACGTTACCGACATCGAAAGCGACGCCGACCGCATTACGGTGTTTGCGCCCCACACCGACTATGCCAAGACCAAAGAGGCCCTCGCCGAGGCCTTCGGTGAACTCGACTTCGAGGCCGACGAGATTCAGTTCTTGCCGCAGACCACGACCCCCGTCGCCGGGGATGACGTGGCCATGCTCGACAAGCTGCTCGCCACCCTCAACGATCTCGACGACGTTCAGAACATTTATCATAGCGCCGAGCGGCAAGACTGACTCGGCCTCGCCGACGATACATTCGCCGACGATGCACTTATCGAACAGGCGCACGCCAACCACGACAGGCCGGCGTGGGCCTATACAGACCGTCCCTTTTCCACGGGAGCCCGGTATCGCATGAGTCATGACATAGCAGACGCCACTGCCACTGCCACCGACGCTCGCAGCGACGCGCGTGCCCACACCTTGCAAGCCACGCCGACGATGATCGCCGTCCAGGGGTTGACCAAGCGTTATGCCTCCGGCTTCGAGGCACTCAAGCGCATCGACCTGGATATCCAGCGAGGTGAAATCTTCGCCCTGCTCGGCCCCAACGGCGCCGGCAAGACCACCCTGATCAGCATCATTTGCGGACTGGTCAACGCCAGCGACGGTCAGGTTCGTGTCAACGGCCACGATATCGTCGACGACTACCGTGCCGCGCGCGAGCAGATCGGCCTGGTGCCGCAGGAGTTGACCAGTGACGCCTTCGCCACGGTATGGAACACGGTCAGTTTCAGTCGCGGCCTGTTCGGCAAGCGCGCCGACGACGCCCACATCGAGCGTGTGCTCAGGTCGTTGTCGCTATGGGACAAGCGGCGCAACAAGATGATCACGCTCTCGGGGGGCATGAAGCGCCGAGTACTGATCGCCAAGGCGCTGGCGCACGAGCCGCAGATCCTGTTTCTCGACGAGCCTACCGCCGGGGTCGATGTCGAACTGCGCCGCGACATGTGGAACGTCGTGCGACAACTGCGCGATCAAGGCGTTACCGTCATCCTGACCACGCACTACATCGAAGAGGCCGAGGAGATGGCCGATCGCATCGGCGTGATCAACGATGGGGAGATCGTGCTCGTCGAAGAGAAAACCGCCCTGATGCACCAGCTAGGCCGCAAGCGGCTGCGGCTCGATCTGCAGACACCACTGGCGACCATTCCCGAGGCGCTGGCCCACTACCCCTTGAGCCTCGCCGATGACGGCCACGTGCTGGTCTATACCTACGCCGCGTCATCTGACGAGCACTCGCAACCGGCGAGCATCAGCGCCCTGCTCAACGATATCGAAGCGGCAGGCGTCCGCTTCAAGGACCTCCACACCGAGCAAAGCTCGCTGGAGGAAATTTTCGTCAATCTGGTGAGGAAGGACGCATGAATTTCCGCGCAGTCGGCACCATTTACCATTTCGAATTGGCACGCGCGTGGCGCACGCTGCTGCAAAGCCTGGTCTCGCCAGTGATCTCCACATCGCTGTATTTCGTGGTCTTCGGCGCCGCTATCGGTTCGCGCATTCAAGAAGTCGAAGGCGTCAGCTACGGCGCCTTCATCGTGCCCGGACTGATCATGTTGATGCTACTCACCCAAAGCGTCTCCAACGCCTCGTTCGGAATCTTCTTCCCCAAGTTCACCGGCACCATCTACGAAGTGCTCTCGGCGCCGGTCTCATACGTCGAGATCGTCCTCGGGTATGTGGGAGCGGCGGCCACCAAATCCCTCATCCTGGGGTTGATCATCCTCGTCACCGCCAGTTTCTTCGTCCCCTTGCGTATCGACCATCCGCTGTGGATGTTGCTGTTCTTGATCCTTACCGCGCTCACCTTCAGCCTGCTGGGCTTCATCATCGGGATCTGGGCGGAAGGTTTCGAGAAGCTGCAACTCGTACCGCTGTTGATCATCACGCCACTGACCTTCCTTGGCGGCAGCTTCTACTCCATCGACATGCTGCCCCCTGTATGGCAGACGGTGACGCTGTTCAACCCGGTGGTGTATCTGGTCAGTGGCTTTCG
This sequence comes from Chromohalobacter marismortui, assembly GCF_004364315.1. GTDB lineage: Bacteria > Pseudomonadota > Gammaproteobacteria > Pseudomonadales > Halomonadaceae > Chromohalobacter > Chromohalobacter marismortui. The sequence continues at coordinate 372,307 of NZ_SOBR01000002.1, forward strand.
CTGGAGTTTCTACGGCATCAGTGATGTGAGTGTCGGCGCCAGCCTGCTCATGATCCTGGTCTTTCTTAGCCTGTGTCTGGCGCTTGTCGGGTGGATCTTCAAAACCGGCTACAACATCAAGCCCTAGGCATTTTCAGACAGTCCCCGAGCCTTGAAAATTGGCCCATAGTGCGCGTTAGCGTGCCCATTTGCGTTTTTACCAAGATGCCGCCATGCCGATTCTGAACAGCACCATCCATCGCATCGACAACCCCGATACCGAGACGCCCGCCACGCTGACGCGCGCCGAACATGCGCAGTCATCGACGGCGCCGCTCGAGGCGCTGCTGGCGAGTGTCAATGACAGCTTTCATGCCAAGCCCAAGGCGTGGGGCCACTTCGGCGAGACAGGCAGCAGCACTTTCGCCGCGGGACTCTCGGAGTATTTGGCAGGAACGCTCGATTTCGTCACCTGGAGCGCACGGGTGGCGGAGCGCCTCAATGCCTTGATCGATACCCACCTCTCGGTGGGGGGGCACCTGCTGTTCGTGCATTATCAGCACGGCGAGCGGCAGTACCTGAGCATGGCCATGCTTCACCATCGACAAGGCTTTGCCATCGACAATGCTCTCGAGGTGACCGAAACGCCGCAGCTCAACCTTGGCCAATTGATGCTCGCCGTGCGCATCGACCTCACCCAATGGCAGGGCGGTCATTCACAGCAATATGTATCCTTCATCAAGGATCGCGGCGGCAAGAAGTTCGCCGAAGGCTTCCGTGAACTGCTCGGCGTCGAGGAAGGCGTGGATGCCAGCGGCGAAACCAGGACCTTGCTCAAGGCATTCAGCGACTATGTCGAACGCCAAGACTTGCCCGACGACGAGAGCCGCGAGAAGACCGATGCCGTGATCGATTACGCCAGCACCCAGGCCAAGCACGGCGAAAAAGTAACCCTCGACGAACTGTCTGAACTCGTCGATGAACAGCAACCCAAGGCGTTCTACGACTACATCCGCCACCAGGATTACGGCCTCTCCGAGGAGATTCCGCCCGACAAGCGCACGCTCAATCAGTTTCGACGCTTCACGGGGCGCGCCAGCGGCGTCTCGATCAGTTTCGACTCCCACTTGCTGGGCAACAGCATCGAATTCGACGCCGAGCGCGATCGCCTGATCATCAAGCAAGTGCCCGGCGCCCTGAAGGAACAGCTCAAGCAGCGCGAACGCTAGGTGTTACCGTCAAGCACTGGAAAATCAGCGCTCCAGATAGCGCGGTTTGACGATACCCTCGAGCGCCTTTGCAGGAATGCGTAGCACCGGTTGCCCATACGAGTAGGGCGCGATGTCATAGGCGTTATAGCCTACCCGCCATTCGTCGGCGAGCGGTGCCACGTTGCGGTTCATGCTCAGTGGCCAGGAGTCGGTAAAGTCGATCTCCGCCCGTTGTGTGTCCAGCCAGCGTAGATGCGCGCGCGACAGCGCCTTGCGATAGGCCGTCGTCTGCCCCTCACGCAGCATGTCATCGAGCGTCACGACACGTCGTGCACGCTCATCGATGACCATGAACTGGGTCAGCGGCATGCCGTGCGCACCGCCGGTGAACAGGTAACTATCGAGTTTGACGGTGGTTAGATCGGCATGCCGGTCATAGACCTCCGCCTTGAAAACAGCCTGGTAACCGGGCAATTCAGGGGCGCGCTCCCGGGCGACCTTGGCCTCGCTGAAAAACGTCTGGGCGAAGGCTTTCCAGGACGCTGCCGTCACCGCGCTTTCGCCGTCGGTGATCCCCGTGCCCATGCCCAGCAACTCATCCTGCAACCGCTCCGTCAGTCCCGGCGCACCGGGAAAACGTAGCGAGTCGACCTCGACGGTCGCACAACGCCCTGGCGGACAACCACGCTCGACGAAACGTTTCTCTACATGTTCGATATCCACGTCTGCCGGTGCCGTCGCCCATGTTTGGCAACCTCCGAGCACTGCCAAGGCGCCCAACATGATGCCACCACCCACCACACGACGTGCGGTCGCTATATTCGTCTCACACAACACGATGCTTCCTCCCTGATACGCCGGGATCATCCCGGCGACTATTCCTGACGCAGTTCCCCTGCGTGGCGCATGCCCCACTATAGACGATCCACAGCGATGCCGGCGCACGCCCCCACTGGCCGTGTTTAGCCTTTAGCGAACGGGCAGACTCGACGAGCCGACGACAGGATCGAGCATGAACCCGACAGAATCGCGCATTTTGTCCGCTGTCATAGGGTCCATACTAGAGGAAGCCGTGTCGTCCCATGCCGCTTGACGGCGCCAAGGGACATGATGACGGCTACCTTCGAGGGTCGAATTCACCGCCAGGAGTGTTTCATGCGTTATCAACCATTCGGCAATACCGGTTTGTTCGTCTCAGAACTGTGCCTGGGCACCATGACCTTCGGTGGCCAGGGCGAGCTCTGGAGCCAAATCGGCGATCTACAGCAAAGCGACGCCGAGCGCCTGATCGGCCGCGCCCTGGATGCCGGCATCAATTTCATCGATACCGCCGACGTCTATTCCCAGGGCCAATCGGAAGTGATCACCGGCCAGGCGCTGAAGAATTTAAACGTCGCCCGCGATGACGTGGTCGTGGCCACCAAGGTGTTCGGCGAGACCGGCGCGGGCGTCAACGCTCGCGGCCTGACGCGCTACCACATCATGGAGGGCGTAAAGGCCAGCCTGAAGCGGCTGCAGCTCGATCATATCGATCTCTACCAGGTACATGGCTTCGATCCGGCCACGCCGATCGAGGAGACCGTCCGTGCGCTCAATACGCTGGTCGAGCATGGTCATGTGCGCTACGTCGGCGTTTCCAACTGGGCCGCCTGGCAGATCATGAAGGCCTTGGGTATCGCCGAGCGTCACGGTCTGGCGCGGTTCGAGTCGCTGCAGGCGTATTACACGCTGGCCGGGCGTGACCTGGAGCGCGACATCGTGCCCCTGCTGCAAAGCGAGACGTTGGGACTGATGGTCTGGAGTCCCCTCGCCGGCGGCTTGCTGAGTGGCAAGTACGGACGCGACAAGCACGCCGAGGCAGGCAGCCGTCGTACCACCTTCGATTTTCCGCCGGTCGACGTCGAGCGTGCCTACGACTGTATCGACGTGATGCAGCGCATGGCCGAGACGAAGCGTGTTTCCGTCGCCCAGATCGCGCTCGCCTGGCTATTGCATCAACGCGCCGTGACCAGCGTGATCATCGGCGCCAAACGTACCGATCAGCTCGACGATAACATCGCCGCCACCGGGGTGCGCCTGAGCGAAGCGGAACGCGCCGAGCTCGATGCCGTCAGCGCACTGCCTGCCGAGTATCCCGGCTGGATGCTCGAGCGTCAGGGCGACTATCGTCGTCAACAGCTGGCCGACGCCACGCGTTGAACGACACCAGCATTCGCGAAAGTTCCAACTGACAGACCGGTAGGGTCCGGAGAAAAGTACGGCCCGCTTCTCCGAAGAGAAGCGGGCCGTGTGGTCGATCCAGGGGGATCAGGCGCGATACATCGTTATCCCGCCTTGTTCGCTTTCACCCCTTCTTCGATGCGGCGACCGATCTCGGCGTCGATGTTCTTCCAGTACTCGAACACGCGCGACAGTACCGGTTCCTCGACACCGTCGGAGACATGGCCGACCACATTGTTGACCAGGCGATCGCGGGCGGCATCATCCATGACCTTGTTGATCAGGTCGTTGGCCTGGCTATAGTCATCGTCATCCTTGCGCAAGGCATAGGGCGCCCGCACCATCTGGCCGTTGGCTTCCCAGGTGGAATCGGTGGGATAACGTTCGCCATCCGCCGCCGGACCGCCCTTGGAGTTAGGCGCATACACCGGGTCGGATACCTTGTTGATGCGCATCGCCCCGTCCTTGCTGTAGCTATGCACAGGCGCCTTGGGCGCGTTGACCGGGATCTGCTTGTAGTTGACCCCGAGACGCGCGCGGTGCGCATCGGCATAGGAGAACACACGGCCGACGAGCATCTTGTCCGGGCTGATGCCGATGCCGGGCACGAGGTTGTTGGGCTCGAAGGCCGCCTGCTCGATTTCGGCATGATTGTCGGTCGGATTGCGATTGAGCTGCAGCTTGCCGACCTTGATCAGCGGATAATCGTCGTGTGGCCAGACCTTGGTCAGATCGAACGGGTTGATGCGGTAGGTATCCGCATCCGCGAACGGCATGACCTGCATGTAGAGCGTCCAGCTCGGGTAATCGCCGCGCCCGATGGCGTCGTACAGATCACGGGTATGATAGTCGCCGTCTTCACCGGCCAGTCGATCGGCTTCTTCCTGTGTCAGGCACTCGATGCCCTGGTCTGTCTTGAAGTGATACTTGACCCAGAACTTCTCGCCCTGAGCATTGGCCCACATGTAGGTGTGGCTGGAGTAGCCGTTCATGTGGCGCCAGGTCTTGGGAATGCCGCGATCCCCCATCAACCAGGTGACCTGGTGGGCGGATTCCGGCGACAGCGTCCAGAAGTCCCACTGCATATCGTGGTCGCGCAGATTGTTATCGGCACGACGCTTCTGCGAGCGGATGAAGTGCTGAAACTTCATCGGGTCTCGGATGAAGAACACCGGCGTGTTGTTCCCCACCATGTCGTAGTTGCCTTCACTGGTGTAGAACTTGATCGAGAACCCACGCGGATCACGCCAGGTGTCGGGGCTCCCGCGTTCGCCGGCCACCGTGGAGAAGCGGATCAACACATCGGTCTTGGTGCCGGGCTGGAAGACGGCTGCCTTGGTGTACTGGCTGACATCCTCGGTCACTTCGAAGTGACCGAATGCACCACTGCCCTTGGCATGCGGCTGACGCTCGGGAATCCGCTCGCGATTGAAATTCGCCATCTGCTCGATGAGGTAGTGATCATGCAGTACGAGCGGGCCGTCGGGCCCCACGGAGAGCGAATGTTCGTCGCTGGCCACCGGAATTCCGGCGTCTGTCGTCGTCGGCTTGCGATTGTCTTGCGTCACGATGATATCTCCCCATCATTTTCGTATGTGGCACAGCTGTCGCCACGCCCTTTCCATGGGATCGAACCGCAGGTCCTTAAGATCGAACTGCTGGCGCGATGATGCCCTCTATCCGGGAGACCTCCCGTCTCCCCCACTCCATGTATAGGAAACAACCCTAATCACTGTCTACCTCGTCACCGGCGATGCCGATGCGGCGGGCGCCGCTGACGAGGTGGCCGACAACGCCGCCGAGAGGACGCCGGCCCCGCCAATCCCCCATGTGGCAAGGGTTTTCATGAGCGACTCTCAATCAGACGGTTTCATCCGATAGTCTATTACAATCTAGACCATCAATAAGTTTCATGGTGTTACGTCGCCCTCCAGGATGCGACGATCTGGCCATTGCGGCATGCTGTCGACCGTACATCCTGAGCAGCACCTCATCCATCGGCTACCGCATCGCTATCACTCACGACGTTCCCTCGTTATCATCGGACCCATAGGCCTTGGCGAACGTGGCGATGACGTGACGCAGCACCTTGCGCTGCGCGCTAGGCAGGCTACGGTAGATTTTTAACACTTCGGCTTCATCCCCACAGACAGCAACGACATCCAACTCACTGGGCATGGCATAAAGCGCGCGCTCACTCTCGTCTCCATAACGCAGTACATGCGGTTCGATACGCAGCCACTCGGCAAGCACCTGAAGTTTATCCTGTGCAGGAATGGAGTCACCACGAAGCCAACGCCGTACCGCTTGGAATGTAATAGGCTTTCCCCAGTAGCGAAGATTGAACTCGCGTTCAAGTACCGAGGGGCGAGGCTCATAGCCTGCGGCAACAAGGGCCTTCTGAAGGCGTTCGGCGAACATGGTTTTTTCATTCATACGCCGAATTTGAATCAAGGATTCAATTCGCGTTGAATCGTTATTCACTTTAATATTGAATTATCCATTCAGTACGCTGATTGGACGGTTCATGACTCAGCCTCTATGCCTTGGGACGGCCGGTTGGAGGCGTCCATGATACAGGGGGAAGATGGATCGACTAAGCGTCTCGCACAACGTCACATTGAATTCGAACAAGTGGTTGCTGATCATTGACATCGGGGGACGGTATTGTGACGCCAAAACGACATGAACAGCGTCGACTCCATGCATTGCTTGAAACCGGACTTCTGGATACGCCCCCGGAAGAACGCTTCGATCGCTTGACGCGTATTGCCAAGCAGCACTATCAAGTCAATACCGCGCTCTTCACCCTCATCGATGCCAAGCGTCAATGGTTCAAGTCAAAGCAAAACCTGGGGCTGGAGGAGACGCCCCGCCGACACGCCTTTTGCGACTACACGATCCAGCAAAGCAGCATTTATGTCGTCGAGGATGCGGCCAACGACCTTCTTTTTTCCCGGAACCCCTTGGTTACCGGTACACCGCATATTCGCTTCTATGCAGGCATCCCCGTGCGCGACCCGACGGGCTTCAATATCGGCACCCTGTGCATGATCGACTCCCGCCCGCGTGATGCCTCGCGCATGGACTTCAGCATCTTGCGCAGCCTGGCGGCGATGCTGGAGGAAGAACTCGAGCGCGTATGCGCCGATGCCGACGCCCATTATGATGTATATACTCAAAAGATGGCGCACGCTATCCAGCGCGTACAAGATGCCTTCTCATCCAGCGAAGAAAGATCGGTGGCATGTGAAGCCTTGCTCTCGGAACTGCTACATTTAACCGGCAGTCAGATAGGATTCGTGGGCGAGATTAACGACAAGGCACATACGACACCTCACCTGTACAGGACCGCCCTCTCCGGCATATCGCGCAGACAACCGTCCAGCATCACCGACGATCCCAACGCTAAAAACGGCATTCCGATCGACAAGCTCGACGATCTCCTGGGGCTTCCTCTGCGCACTCGACATACCGTCACCCGGACGTTCGAAGCGCCCCTTAAACTGCCCCCGCTTTTTCCGGACCACTATCCTGGTATTCATACCTACATGGGCATCCCCTTGCACGCGGGGGAGGAGCAAATAGGACTGATTGGTATTGCCAATCGTAGCGAGGGCTATCCACCGTCGCTGATAACTTTATTGTCACCGCTTCTTCAAACAGTGGAAACATTGTTCGAGCGTGAACGCCTCAACGCTACCGACCAGGAGAAAAAGCGCTTATTGAATGAGGCCGTCAATATCGATGGCCTCACAGGCTTGCCTAGTCGACGTTTGCTCAATGAACTGTTTCAGGATGAACTCGTCGCCGCGCGGCACAGGCGCGGATCGATTTCGGTGTGCTTTCTGGATCTGGACGGTTTCAAGGCGATCAACGACCGCCATGGCCATGCGGTCGGTGACGATGTGCTCAAATGCGTGGCGGACCGCCTCCGCAGCGCTGTGCGTCATCACGACGTCATCGCTCGCCTGGGAGGCGATGAATTCGTGGTCATTCTCCGTGACGTCGACCATCCTAGAACCTATCGTCATATTCTCGATCAATTGCGGCACCCCATGCCGCTACAAGGGAATGTCATCGAGCTGTCCGCCAGCATGGGCATAACCCGCTTCCCAAGCGACGACTCCGATAGCGATTTGCTGCTCAGGCATGCCGATCAGGCCATGTACACGGCCAAGGAATCGGGAAAGAACTGCTATCATTTCTTCGATATCGAGAGTCATCACTCCCAACAAGAGCGCTTTGCCATTGGCGAGCAAGTCCAGCATGCCCTGGACGAGGGGCAACTCGAGCTTTTCTATCAGCCCAAGTTGCATTACAAGACCGGTCACGTATCGGGATTCGAGGGCTTGATACGCTGGCACCACCCATCGGGCAAGCTTGTCTACCCAGGGCGCTTTCTACCCTACATCGAGCATACCAAGCTCGATATCGAGCTCGGCAAGCATGTCATCAGCCAAGCGGTATCGACGCTCGAGACATTCCGAGCACGCAATTTACCCTATACCGTGAGCATCAACCTGAGCCCCTCTCATTTTCTCAATGACGAGTTCCTCGATCATCTGAACAACACCCTGAGTCGCTATGACATGGCGTTTCGCAAACGCCTGACGCTCGAGATTCTCGAAAGCACGGCTCTCGACGATGCCGGTCTCGCGGCGTCGAACATCAAGGCCTGCCAGGCATTGGGCGTGGAACTCTCCCTCGATGACTTCGGCACCGGTTTCTCATCGTTGAGCTACCTGCGCAAGTTCTCGACCAACGAGATCAAGATCGACCGCTCGTTCATCCTCGGCATGCTGGACGATCCCGAGGATGAAATGATCGTCGAGGCGATCATCGCGCTATCCAAGAGCTTCAACCGCCGCGTGATCGCCGAAGGGGTCGAGCATCGTGCCACTGAGGAAAAGCTCATCGACATGGGCTGCGACATGGGACAAGGCTTCTTGTATAGCCCTGCTTTGCCCCTCGACGAAGCATTGGACTGGGCATCCTGCCACGCCCGTCCCTGACATCGCTCAGCTTGCGTTGTCATCACGCTGTGTGGAAAAACGCCATACCGTGCGCGACTCATACGTCTCACCGGGCGCGAGGATCGTCGACGGGAAACCTGCCTGGTTGGGTGAGTCAGGGAAATGCTGGGTTTCCAGCGCAAAACCACTACGTTTTTCGTAGGCGTCGCCTCCCTTGCCGATCAGCGTGCCATCGAGGAAATTCCCCGAATAGAATTGAATTCCAGGCTCGGTCGTAGCGATCTCCAGTACACGGCCACTCTGTGGCGCTACAACGCGGGCGGCCGTTACCAATTCGCCGGCACTCGCGTCATCGCGCACCAACACGAAATTGTGATCGTAGCCCTGCCCGTACACCAGTTGCGTATTTTCCTCGCCAATGCGCGCGCCGATCGGGGTAGCATCACGGAAGTCGAACGGTGTGCCCGCCACGTCGCGCAGCTCTCCGGTGGGGATCAAGGTGTCGTCCACCGGCGTGAAGGCATCGGCATTGAGCATCAGCCGATGATCGACGATCGAGCCGCTGCCCTCGCCCGCGAGGTTGAAATAACTATGCTGCGTGAGATTGACCGGCGTGGCCTTGTCGGTGGTGGCGTGGTAATCGATGATCACCTCGTCGTCGGCGGTCAGCGTGTAGGTCACGCGGGTGTCCAACCTGCCGGGATAGCCTTCCTCGCCATCTTCGCTGGTGTAACGCAGTTCGACACCGACGCCAGTGTCGTTCTCGAAGGAATGTGCCTGCCAAAGCCGCTTATCGAAGCCTTTATCGCCGCCGTGGAGATGATGGGGGCCATCGTTGGTCGCCAGCTCGTAGGTCGTGCCATCGAGCATGAAGCGCCCCTCGGCGATTCGGTTGCCATAGCGCCCGATCAAGGCACCGAAATAGGGATTGGATTGACGATATGCGTCGGAGCGGTAGCCTTCCAGGGAATCGAACCCCAGCACGATGTCATCGACGTTACCCTGCGCATCCGGCGTTCGCAGGGAGGTAATGATGCCGCCATAGGTGATCACCGTCATATCGATGCCATGGCCATTGCGCAGGTGGTACGCCTCGACCTTGCGGCCGTCGGGAAGCTGACCGAAGCGCTGCTTTTCGACGGAAGGTGTCTGTGTAGTCATCTCGCCTGCCTGTGCCGCATTCAACGCCAAGCATGTCATTCCCATGCCCAACGCCAATCGCGGAATCGTCTGAAATCGTATCATCCTCGGCCCCTCGGTAACGCCTCTCAGCGCCACCCCATGCGACGCTTCACCCTTTCACGCTAGCCGGACCGAGTTCCCCTCACCAATAACCGGGTAACGACATCCTCATGTCCTAATGGATATCAGCACTGCACGAAACGCCACCGATGCGCTCGTGTGCGCCATGGCATGCCAGTCTCACGCTAGACCAACGTCGTGTCGGCCTCCGCCTATATCCGACCGTCGCCATGCAGCGCCCCTTGCGTGCGGCCACTATCATGCCCATCTAGTGACTACATGCACACCCAGTCGCGTGTGCCGCATCCAACATGCCTGTCATCACAGCGGGAGACATCATGGAATCACGCTATTTCACCATCCACTCGCATCCCCAAGGTTTGCCCAAGCGCGATTTCTTCGCGTTGCAATCCCAGACACTGCCTGAGCTGGCGGCAGGCGAGGTCCGCGTGCAAAACCTCTGGCTCTCGGTCGACCCCTACATGCGCGGACGCATGGACGGCGTGACGACGTACGTACCGCCTTTCACCCTGGGCGAACCGCTCGAAGGCGCCGCTATCGGCGAGGTACTCGAATCACGCGACGAACGCTTCACCCCCGGCGACCGCGTCGTGCACATGGGCGGCTGGCGTGATGTCGCGCAGCTTTCCGGCGACGACTTGCAGGCATTGCCCGATATCGATGTGCCACCGCAGACCTTTCTCGGTGTGCTCGGCATGCCGGGCATGACCGCCTGGGTCGGCCTGAACCGCATTGCTCGGCTCCAGGAAGGCGAACGCGTGCTGGTCAGTGCAGCGAGCGGCGCCGTCGGTTCCCTGGCCGTGCAACTGGCCAAGGCCAAGGGCTGCCACGTGGTGGGGATCGCCGGCGCGCCGGAAAAACTCGAATGGCTGGAATCGCTCGGCGTGCGCGCGGTCAGCTATCGCGGCAAAGACGCGCAACAGCTCAGCGCCGACCTCGAGGCCGCCAGCCCCGACGGGTTCGATGTCTACTACGAAAACGTCGGCGGCGATTGTCTCGAGGCCGCACTCGACAACATCCGGGTCGGTGCGCGAATCGCGGTATGCGGCCTGATCGATAGCTATAACGCAGAAACGCCCACGCCCGGCCCCAGCAATCTGTCCCGGTTGCTGATCCGCCGCGCGCGGATGGAAGGCTTCATCATCCTCGACGCCGAAAACTGGGAGCACTACCCCGAGTTCCTGCAGGAGATCGGCCCGCTCGTCGCGCGGGGCGAGATCGACTACCGGGAAACCATCGAGGAAGGCCTCGAACGCACGCCGGATGCCTTCCTCAAGCTCTTCGAAGGCGGCAACACCGGCAAGATGCTGGTCCGGCTGTAAAGCCCCGCGGTTAGCTCCCACCCAGCGTCTCGGCGATGCGCTCGCCGAGACGCCGTCCGTTCTCCAGGCAATCTCCCACTGCGATGCCATCACGCCAGTTGCCGAGCAACGAGAGGCCGGGATGCGCTTCCAGCGCCGCGTCGAGGGCGGCAATCCGCGCCAGGTGCCCACGCTCGTACTGCGGAATCGCCTGTGGCCAGCGGCTCACGCTCTGCCATACAGGGTCGCCGCGAATCCCCAACAAGTCTCGAAGATCGGCGGCGACCTGCGCCACCTGGGCGTCGTCATCGCCGGCGGCGGCCTCCGGCTGACGCCGGCCTCCCAAAAAGGCCGTCAGCAGCACATGATCCGACGGCGCGCGCCCGGGAAACAGCGTCGAGGAAAACAGCGCCCCCAGCGTACGCCGCCGCTCGACCCCGGGAATCAACATGCCGAAGCCATCGAGAGGATGGTCGATGTCGGCTCGGCGAAACCCTACCGAGACCGCATTGACCGGCGGATAGGCGATTTCCTCCAGAGGCGCGGCCAGGGCCGCGTCGTGAGAGGCCAGCAGCGCCGCCGCCGTGGGCGCCGGCACTGCCAGCACCAGTTCCCGCGTGCGAATGCGCTGGCCGGCGGCCGTGTCCACCTGCCAACCGTCGGCCTCGCGGCCCACGGCGACGACCTCGCATCCGCACTGTACCGATGCTCCGGGCCGATCGGCGATGTCCTCGGCCAGTCGCTCGGCCAAGCGTTGCAGCCCGGCGGGGAAACTCACCAACTGGCCACGCCACTCAGGTGGCAGAGCGGGCGGTTCGCGACGCGACTGGCGTAGTCGACGCAGCCCGCCACGTACCAGCGAGCCGTACTCGCGTTCCAGCGCCACCAGCCGGGGCATCGCCGCCTGCGCGGAGAGCCGCGCGGGATCGCCGGCGTAAACGCCGGAAACGAAGGGATCGACCAGGTGGTCGAGCACGTGCCGTCCCAGGCGTCGCACGACGAAGTCCGCCAGGCTTTCCTCGTCGCGTGGCGGCCTCGCTCGGAAGGGCTCGCGCAGCACGGACCAGCTGCCACGCAGGCCGATCAACGGGTTGGCGGGCGCCTTGAGGAGATGGGTGGGCAAGGCCACCGGACGCCCATGGAAGGCGATATAGCGACGCCGCGCATCGGGATTGGCCGGCTGAGCCTCGTCGAGCAGTCCCAGCTCGTCGAGCAGCGTGTGCAGTGGCGGCTTCATCACCAGTGTGTTGGGACCGACCTCGACCTGCCACGCCCCGTCGCGATGGGTGCGCAGATTGCCTCCCGCGTGCGGTCCGCGCTCGAGCACGCTGACAGCGAGCCCGCGCCTGGACGCCGCCCGGGCAGCCGCCAAACCGCTGGCTCCACCGCCGACGACCACCACGTCGCGTCGTGCCTCGCCGACCACTTGGTCGGTCGCATCGAGCTGTTCTTCATGCTGCATGACGTCTCTCCCGGGCGCGCCTGGCGTTCAGATGACGAGGATAACGGATGCGGCCGGCTCGCGGGGCGCTACGCTTGCGGCGCATCGACGCACTCGGCATTCCGCGTCCGCTCGCTGCGCCCGATGATCGACGCCCCTACCATGTCGCCGGTGACGTTGAGCGCCGTGCAGCCCATGCCCACCAAGGCATCGATGGCGGTCAGCAACGCCACCGTCTCGATGGGCAGCCCCACCTGGGAGAACACCGTGGCGATCATGATGATGCCGGCACCCGGCACGCCGGCGGTGCCGATGGAAACCAGCGTACCGATCAGCACGATTTCCAGCATGCTGGTGAAATCCAGCGGCGCGCCGATCACGTTGGCCGCGAACACGGCGGAAATGGCGATGCGAATGGCGGCGCCATCCATGTTGATGGTCGCCCCCAGCGGCAGGCTGAAGCCGTAGACCCCACGCGACAGTCCCATGCGCCGCGCCGCATCCAGCGTCAGCGGCAGCGTGCCGGAGCTGCTCTGGGTGGCGAAGGCGGTCGCCATCGGCGTGCGCGCTTCGCGAAAGAAATCCCGCAGCTTGACGCCGAAGGCCCCCATCAAGACGCAATACAGCAGGACATGCACGCCCAGCGCGAGGTACAGCACCAGCACCATGTCGCCCAGTGACAACAGCGTTGCCACGCCCTGCTCGGCCACGGTACCGGCCACGATGGCGAACACCCCGATCGGCACGTAATGCAGCACCCCCGACATCACCTTGAGCGTGACCTCGTTGAGCGCCTCGATCACACGGTAGAGTTGCTCGGCCAGTGCCCCATGCGTCTCGGACGTGCGGAGCTTCAACAACGCGATGCCGAAGACGATGGCGGTAAAGATGATGCCCAGCATATTCAGCTCGGCGAATGCCCCGATGATGTTATCCGGCACCACCCCCAGCAGCACCTGCGCAATGCCGGGATTCTCCGGCACCGATACCTTGGCGCTGCTATCCAGCGTCATGCCACTCCCCGGGGAAAACAGCGAAGCCACCGTGAGCCCCACGACGATCGCCAGCGCCGAGGTGCCGATATAATAGACAACCACCTTGCGCCCGACGCGCCCCATGCTCCCGGCGCTGGCCTGATTGATGCCCACCAGCAGGGTGAACAGCACGATCGGCACGATCAGGAACTTCAGCAGGCGCAGCAAGAGATCGCCGAACGGTGCCAGCCAGTCGGCCACGCTCTGGCCACCTGCCAGGCCCACCACGACCCCCAGTATCAGCGCCAGCGTGACGCGCAGAATCAACGAGGCATTCAAATACGCATGCAACAGTGCTTTCACCGCTCCTTCTCCTTGTGTTTGGCCATGATGGTGTCGCTCCATGTCGGCCACAACGCCTGACACGAAGGCTGCGGCGGCGTCATATTACCATTATGCTGGGCGCATGGATTCGGACACGGGATACGAGGCAATGAACGAACGCGCAATTGACTGCTGGTTGACGGACATGGATGGGGTATTGATCGGCGAAGATCACGCGCTTCCCGGCGCCGTCGAATTGATCGACCAATGGCGGGCCAACGGCACGCCCTTCCTCGTGCTCACCAACAATTCCATCTACACCCCGCGCGATCTCAGCGCGAGGCTCAATCGTCTGGGCATCAATGTCCCCGAGGACCGCCTGTGGACGTCCGCCCTGGCCACCGCCGCCTTCCTGCGCGATCAAACGCCCGGCGGGTCGGCCTTCGTGATCGGCGAGGCCGGCTTGACCACGGCCATTCACGAAGCCGGGTTCGTGATGACCGACGTCGCGCCGGACTTCGTGGTCCTCGGCGAAACCCGCAGCTATTCGTTCGAGGCCATCACCCGGGCGATTCGTCTGATCAATGCCGGGGCGCGCTTCATCGCCACCAATCCCGACGTTACCGGCCCCAGCCCCGAAGGCCCCTTGCCGGCCACCGGCGCGGTCGCGGCCTTGATCACCGCCGCCACCAAGCGCGAGCCCTACTACGTCGGCAAGCCCAACCCGATGATGTTCCGCTCGGCCATGAACAAGCTGGGCACCCACTCCGAACGGACCGGCATGATCGGCGACCGCATGGACACCGACGTCATCGCCGGCATCGAGGCCGGGCTGCACACGGTCCTGGTGATGACCGGCATCGCCACACGTGAAGACCTCGAGCGCTACCCCTTCCGTCCCCGCGAGGTCATCGACTCGGTCGCGGAATTGTTGGAGAAGTAGCGCTCGTTGACGGCGTGGGCGTTATGACTCGCGTTTATCCTGCGTATTGGTCTCGAAGTCGCTGGCATCGTGACGCTCGTGCAGCTGCATCTCGGGCTCGCCGAAGGGACGATTGACCATGCGCCCACGCAGCACCGCCGGCCGCGCATCGATTTCCTCGGCCCAGCGCACGACATGCGTGTACTCGTGGACTTGCAGGAACTCGGCGGCATCGTAGAGACGTCCCAGCACCAATTGCCCGTACCAGGCCCAGTTGGCGATGTCGGCGATGCTGTACTCGTCGCCGGCCAGATAGCGGTTTTCCGCCAGGTGCCGGTTCAGCACGTCGAGCTGACGCTTGGTTTCCATGGCGTAACGGTCGATGGGGTACTCGAGCTTGACCGGCGCATAGCTGTAGAAATGCCCGAAACCACCGCCGAGGAACGGCGCGCTGCCCATCTGCCAGAACAGCCAATTGAGCGCCTCGGTGCGTGCTGCATGCTCCTTGGGCAGGAACTCCCCGAACTTCTCGGCGAGGTACAGCAGGATCGAGCCGGACTCGAATACCCGCGTCGGCGTGTCGGTGCTGTGGTCCATGAGCGCCGGGATCTTCGAGTTCGGGTTGACCTCGACGAAACCGCTGCCGAATTGATCGCCCTCGCCGATATCGATCAACCAGGCGTCGTACTCGGCGCCCCGATGCCCCAGCGCCAGCAATTCCTCGAACATCACCCCGGCCTTGACGCCATTCGGTGTGGCCAGCGAATACAGCTGGAAGGGATGCTTGCCCACCGGAAGTGCTTTCTCATGGGTGGGCCCCGCGACCGGGCGGTTGATGCTCGCGAACTTGCCGCCGCTCTCTTTCGGCTCCCAAACTCTGGGTGGCGTGTACTCGTTTGCTTGGCTCATGAAGCCTCCTTGTCTGTACGTCGGATCGCCCCTCACCAAGCGGCGGGACGTATCCAGTCGCCTGAAAAGGTAGTCTGATAATCATTGGGACGCGAGGCGGGTGGTTCAAGCCGATCGGGGCCTACGTGTCCACCAACCGTCAACACCATGCATCTACAGGTGCTCTACCGCCACGGCCAGTGCCGGCGCCAGGGGGAGACGCGGCAGCAGAGTGGCTTGGTAGGCATGATAGAGGTCGGGTTTGACGTCGCCCTGCGCCGGGTCGATGTCGAGGCGATGATCCAGTTCCTGCTGCCAGCCGCCGCGCTTTCGGTCGATGAAGGTGGTGTCGATGAAGTCCCACAAGTGGCGGTACCAGCGCTCGTAGTGCGCCTCGCCCGTGCGTTGCAGGAAGGCACCGGCGGCGGCCAGTGCCTCGGCATGGGTCCAGTGGCGACGACGGCGCGAGCTCGGCTGACCCTGCCAGTCCACGGTATACACCAGCCCCGGCGCGCCGTCGCTGGCCCAGCCATCACGCAGGCTGGCCTCGAACAGCGCGGCGGCATCCACGAACAACCAAGCCGGCGCCTCCCGCCCACGCACCTCAAGCGCCGCCTCTAGATGTAGCATCAGTCGCGACCATTCGAAGCCATGTCCCGGTGTCGCGCCATACGGATAGAAGTCGTGGTGCGGCTGCTCGGCGTTGAACCCCGGCCATTCGGACCAGTCGCCGTGAAAGTGCTCGAGAATGCGATAGTCGCGTGGCGCGGCATGGCGGTGAATCAACCGCTCGACGATGGCCAGCGCCCGATCCAACCAATGCGGCTCGTCGCGTACATCGGCCAACGCCAGGCACAACTCGACGCCATGCATGTTGCTGTTACCGCCGCGATAGTCCGCCAGCTCGCGCCAGCCTAGCGCGTAGCTCTCGACGAAGGCCTGCTCGTTCTCCGACCAGAAGCGCGTCTCGATGACCTCGACCACCTCGTCGAGCAACACCGCCGCACCGGGAATGCCCGCCTGGGTCGCCGTCGCGGCCCCCAGGGCGACGAAATGGTGCAGGTAACACTGCTTGGTGCGATCCGCTGTCACAGCAGGGTCCCCCGCAAGCCAGCCACCGTCATGCGTGTCACGCAGCAAACCACTCAAGGCGCGTATGGCATGCTCGGCCAACGACGCCGCACCGGGCACGCCCTGCATCGCTGCCAATCCATAACTGTGCGCCATGCGACCGGTGATCATGGTATCCGCGCCCGCACCATTGGGTATCCGTCCATCGCCATCTAGCGGCGCGAAACCGCCGGTATCAAGCCGCGCCTGACGGTGGAAATCGAGCAGCTTCAAGCCCTCTCGGGTCAGCCAGTGATGATGCGTTTCGGCGTCCAGCCAACGTCGTGATAGTGCGTGAGTATTATCTGTCATGTCATGCACGCCTCGAGTTCTGGGTAAACAAAAGCCAACGTCACTCACTCACGTGCCGCCAGGGCGCGCTGATATTCGTCCCGCCACGCCTGGTCATGCAAAGCGGAATCAGCGGGAAACCGTCCCAATTCAACAGCCAATTCGAAGAAGCCGCGTGCCGGCATGTGCGGCGCGCGGCGACTGACGACCAGCGCAGCGATGAAGGGGCATTCCTGGGCGGCATCCTCGCGCATCGACGCCTCCAGTGCCTGAGCGACACGCTGGATGGTACGCGGTGGCTGCAAGCCGAGCGCGTCGGCGACGTCCTGGTAGGTCAGTGGTAGCTTCTCTCGCGGCGCCGCTTCAAGCGTTTCGCGCACGGCGACCACAAGCGGTAACGAACTATCGGACATGGTGTCGCTCAGGCGCTCGGATCGAACAATTTGACTTCGTGAATGTCGACATACTCCCACACGCGACCGGTCATGTAGGGCTCAGACTCGAGCCACGCTTCCAACGCCCGACGATCGGCGAACTGGAGATGCGCACTCGAACCGATCATCTTGCCACTGTCATCCAGGATCGCCCCGCCGCTGAGGAAGCAGCCCTCACGAGCGAGCGTGCGCACGCCATCCAGATGCGCCTCACGGTTGGCCAGGCGGCGATTCAGGGCATCATCGTCGGCGTAATCGTAGGCCACTACGGCATATTGCGGCATGATGTTCTCTCGTCTCAGGAATAACGAATCGGGGCGTTGCCACCATGGTCTGAATCATGCGTGAGACCAGGCCATGGTACAACGGTCGTCAGCGGATTCACGCTGCCATCCCGATCTTGCAACCCAGTTCAAAACGCCTATGCACCGCAACTCGAACCGTACGCCCTGCTTCTCCCGCCAACGGCCATGCGTGGCATGAGCGATACCCGCCTCTTTCGCTCGCTACGTTTTTACAATTACCGCGTGTGGGCCATCGGCGCCCTGGTCTCCAACATCGGCACCTGGATGCAGCGCATCGCTCAGGACTGGCTGGTGCTGACCGTGCTCACCGACCACGATGCCAGCGCCGTGGGCATCACCATCGCTTTGCAGTTCGGCCCCCAGCTGTTGTTGCTGCCTCTCACCGGGTACGCGGCCGACCATTTCGACCGCCGCCGGCTGATCCTCGTGACCCAGGCGTTGCTCGGTCTGCTGGCACTGGGACTGGGTCTGGCCACCCTCACCGGCATAGTGACACTGTGGCAGGTCTATGCCTTCGCCCTGGGACTCGGCTGCGTCACGGCCTTCGACGCCCCCGCACGACAGACCTTCGTCAACGACCTGGTCGGTGAGAAGCATCTTTCCAACGCAGTGGCCCTCAACTCGACGTCCTTCAACGCAGCCCGAATGATCGGCCCCGCCGTCGCCGGGTTGTTGATCGGCGCTGTCGGCAGTGGCTGGGTCTTCATGCTCAACGCCGCCTCGTTCGCCGCCGTGCTCGGGGCACTATGTCGACTGCGGCTCGACGAGCTACGCCCCATTGCCCGACCAAGGCATGACGCCGGTGGACTGACGGAAGGCTTTCGCTACGTGTGGCAACGGCCCGACCTGCTCGCCATCCTGCTCATGCTGTTTTTGATCGGCACCTTCGGCTTCAACTTCGCGGTCTATATTTCCACCATGTCGGTGAAGGTATTCCACGGCGAGGCAAGCCAGTACGGGCTCCTGACCTCATCCCTGGCCGTCGGCTCGATCACGGGTGCGCTATTGGCAGCCAAGCGCGAGCGTCCGCCCATGCGGCTACTGTGCTTCGCCACCTTGGGGTTCGGGGTCTGCTGCGGCCTGGCGGCACTCGCCCCCAACGCCTACCTCTTCGCCGCCGCCCTGATGCTGACGGGCCTGGCCGCGCTGACCTTCATGACCGCATCCAATGCGCTGATTCAGCTCTCGACGGAGCCGATGATGCGTGGCCGCGTCATGGCATTGCGGATGGCGATCACCATGGGCGGCACGCCGCTCGGCGCCCCCCTCGTCGGCTGGCTTGCCGATCATGCCGGGCCCCGCTGGGCGATGAGTGTCGGCGCCAGTGCCGGCGTCATCGCTGCCCTGATCGGAGGCATCATGCTGTTACGGCAACAGCGCCGACAGCGCTTATATCTTCAACCGCAAGAGGCCTATCGCCAGCACGAGCCGTGATATGAACTGATCTCATTATTGACTGCGAGATCGCCAGTCGAGCCCCATTTGCCAAAAGTCGATCTCAAGGCGGGTCGCATCTCGAAAAATACCCACGAGCTCTTCGAAGCGCTGCTCGGTCACACCGGCCAGTCGTTCGTCCAGCCATTCGATTTCACTGTGCATGGCGCTTTGGAATGCATCGCTTTCGTACATCGCGATCCAGGCATCGTAAGGGTTATCGGCGCGTACCGTCGTGGACTCGCTGTTGAGCATATTGGCGATTTCCCCGTAGCCCACCAGGCACGGGGCCAGCGCCACGTGCATATCGAGTAGATCGCCCCGATTGCCGGCATCGAGCACATAGCGCGTGTAGGCCATGGTGGCCCGGTCTTCTGGTAATCGAGCCAAGTCATGGTCACTGATGCCCCATTGCCGGCAGTAGTCGACATGCAGCGTCAGCTCGGTATCGACGACGGCCTTGAGACCGTCAAAGGCTTGGCGCAGATCCGCCATATTGCGGCTTTTATAGATCGCCAGCGCATAGGCCCGCGCGAAATGCTGAAGAAACAGATAGTCCTGCTGGAGATAATAGCGAAAGGCACCCGGCTCGAGCGTACCGGTGCCTAGACGGCGCACGAAATCGTGCTGGATATACGCCTGCCAGTCGGCCGCGCACGCGTTTTTGAGATCGTCGAAACGATAGGCCATGATCGTCTCCGGTCGTTGGCAAGTAGGATCCGGAGGCAGGCCACAGGGGACAGGCAGATGTGTTGTCACAGGCCCGCTTGATTCCCTACGCCAGTACCCGCCTGCACGTGCAGGCATTCGCCGGATCAGGTTCAACGGGTTAATGCGCTAGTCCGGCTCACGGACCTGCATCTCTCAGCCGGTCGCCCGGCACCCCGTCAAGCACGCTAGACACACTAGCCAACGGGCGGTTGTTTGTTCAACAACCGTGCTGGGATAAATGACGCTTTTCGATTTCCAACGGGACTGGATGGAGACCCGCTCGGCGTTTACTCGATGATCGAGGCGAAGCGATCGTTCAATCGTCTGAGTGCGGGCTTGAGCAGCGGCGCCGGCCGGTCGCGACGCATCAACGCCTCTTCCCCGGCGTAGCTGTAGGTGATCGCTTGCGCGGCGAGCCAGCGTAGCGGCTCGACTTCCCAGCGTTTGATCAGCTGACGATGACTGGCGTCGTTGAAGGCCCAGGGCATGCGCACCCGCTCGGTATCGCGCGCGAGAATCATCTCCGCCAGGGTGCGACCGAACAGGTGCGAGGCGGCCACCCCTTCGCCGGCGTAGCCGCCCGCGGTGGCAAGACCGCTGGCGCGATCGAGGATCGCATGCGGGCGGAAGTTGCGCGACAAGCCCAGCGAACCGCCCCAGCCATACTCGACCCTGACACCCTCCAGCGCGGGCAGGAGATCCACCAGCAGGTCCCGCCGCATGCGAATGGCCCCATCATCGATCGCCTGGTCGGCCTTGGACCGGGCGCCGAGATAATAGGTGCCGCGCGCACCGAAAACGATGCGCCCGTCGGCGGTGCGATGACCGTAATTGATCAACCGGCTGGCATCCGCGAAGGCGGGACGCTCGGCCATGCCGATCTCCTGCCAGCGGGCCTCCGACAGCGGCTCGGTGGCGATCACCAGGCTCTGCACCGGAATCACGTGGCGCTTGAAATCGAGGAACCGGTCGGCGTACCCCTCGGTCGCACACACGACCATCGGTGACTCGACGCTACCCTCGCGCGTGCTCACCTTGTGGTGCGCCAGGGTCTCGGCACGGCTCTGCTCGTAGATCGTCACGCCCAGGCGCTCGACGCACTCGGCCAGGCCGGTGACCAGCTTGACCGGGTTCAGCGTGGCGACCTGGCGGTGGTAGATGCCGCCGTAGCCGTTTCTGAATCGGGCCTTCTCCGAGAGTTGCTCGGCATCCAGCCAGTAGCAGTTCGCCTCGCTGTGCCCCAGCTCATGCAGATGCTGCAGGTAGTCGCGCTGGATGGCGATCTGATCCCGGTAGCGAGCCGCCGCATAGATCGCGCCGCCCTTGTTGAAATCAGCCTCGATCCCCTCGAACGCCAGTACCCGGCCGACCTCATCGACGTTATCGGCCACCACGCCACAACAGGTTTGCCGTTCCGCCAATGGCAAGTCCCCGATATGCCGCTCCAGCCCGGCGAGGTTACCCACCACCCAGCCGCCATTGCGCCCCGACGCGCCATGACCGACACGCTCGGCCTCGAGCACGACGATCGCCCGCTCGGGGGCAAGGCGTTTCAGGTAATAAGCGGTCCATAGCCCGGTGAAGCCGGCACCGACGATGACAACGTCGGCCTGGACATGCGCGGTCAGGCGCGGGCGCGACGCCGGCCGCTCGTCCAGGGTGGTGCTCCAGAAGTTGCTAAGCGCATCAGTGTGCATGGCGTATTCGCTCGTCCGAGATCACATGTAGCCCAGCACCAGATACCCCGCGGCGGCAATACAGCCCGCGAGGGCCGCATAAGGCAACTGGGTGAAGGCGTGCTGGAAGGGCGTGCAGCCGCTGGCCTGGGCGGTCAGCACCGTGGCATCGGAATAGAAGCAGGCATGGCTGCCGAAGGTGCTGGCAGAGAGCGTGGCACCGATCACCAGCGTCATGTCGGCCCCGAGGTTCTGCCCCAGCACGGCGACGATCGGCAGGATGATCACGAACACGCCCCAGTTGGACCCGGTGGCAAAGGACACGAAGCCCATGACGGTGAAAATGATGAAGGGCAGCATTTCCGCGCTGACCAGCGGCTCGACCGTGGTGATGACATAATCGGCGAGCCCCAGTGAGGTGTTGACCTCATTGAAGAGGAAGGCGGCCACCAGCACGGCCAGGGCATCCAGCATCGACTTGAAGCCTTCCAGGATGTTGTCGAAGGTCTGGCTGGGCGACAGCTTCTTGAACCCGATGAAGGCCACGATCATGCCGGCCAGGGTCACGAAGATGCCCATCAGGAAATCCAGATCGAACCACCAGGTAAAGAAGGCCAGTGACGCCATGGGCAGCAGAAAGGACCAGATGCTGCCTTTCGCATGGGTGTCCGCTTCGAGGTGAGCGATTTCATCATCGATGTGTTCGGCCCCGGGGGGCACGCACTGCCCTTGCTTTTCGGCACGCTGCTCGGCCTTCTTCATCGGGCCGAAGGCAGGAATCCAGCGCAAGATGAACAGCGGCACCAGGATCACCGCGACCCAGGGGTAGAACATGAAAGGAATGGCCTGGATGTAGGTCCACACCCCCTGCCCATCTTCCGCGACGCCGTTGGTCTCGAGCAGGGCACCGAAGAAGACCGCCCAGGTCGAGATCGGGATCAACACGCTGATGGGCGCGGCGGTGGAGTCGACCACGTAGGCCAGCATTTCCCGGGAGGTCTTGAAGCGGTCGGTGACCTTGCGCATCGAGGTGCCGACGGCCAGGGAGTTCAGGTAGTCGTCGACGAACAGGATGATGCCCATGATCCAGCAGCCCAGCAGCGCGCGAGGCTTGTTGGTGGTATAGCGCATCAGCTTGTCGGCGAATGCCCGGGAGGAACCGGACTTGAGCAGCAGCGCGATGATGCTGCCCATCAAGCCGCAGACCATGATGACCCAGGCGACATCCGCATTGGTCATCACCGTGAGCAGATCCTCGGTGAGACTGCTCAAGGCATTGCCGGGGTCGATCATCAAGGTACCGATGAAGGCCCCCAGGACCAGGGGTTCGAGGGCCCGGCGAGTCCACAATGCCAGTATCAGGACGATTGCCGTGGGCAGCAGGACAAGGGGATTGTCATATTCCATCGTATCTCACCTCAGCGGAGTTGTTGTTGTGCCTTCGTGAATGACGGGAAGCCGAATTGTCAGGCGCCAAAGCGCCGCTAGTGCAGTTTTTCGCGTAATGGTTATTTGAGTTTTTCGAGTAATTGGTAGTACCACATGCCGGCCGCCAGCAGTGCATTGCCGAGCCGGTCATCGAGCGGGATGCGGATGTGGCGCACGTTGGCGAAGGCATCGAATTCCTCGAGCGTGCCGGAAACGGCATTGGCCATGATCTCGCCGACGATGTGCGAGGTAGCGATGCCGTGGCCGGAGTAGCCTTGGGCGTAGTAGACGTTGTCCGAGAGCTTGCCGAGCTGAGGAATGCGGTTGATCACGATGCCCGCCATGCCTTGCCATTGAAAATCGATGGCAACGCCCTTGAGTTGCGGGAAGGTGTGCTCCAGGCGCGGCCGCAGCTCAGCGGTGATGTCTTGTGAATCGCGTCCCGAGTAGTTGGCACCGCCACCGAAGAGAAGCCGCTTGTCGGCGGTCAGTCGGTAGTAATCGAGCACGAAACGCGTGTCATAGACCGCCAGATCCTCGGGGTCGATGGACTGCACCTGTTCGGGCGATAGCGGCGCCGTCGTCACGATGCCCAGCGATGCCGGAAACAACTTGCCCTTCAGCTGCTTGCGCTCGAGGCGGTGATAGGCGTTGCCGGCCAGGATCACGCTGTCGGCCGTTACCCGACCGTGCTCGCCGACCACCACCGGCGTATCGCCATGCTCGATATCCACTACCGGCGAATGCTCGAAGATCCGCGCCCCCAGGCTTGCTGCCGCGCGGGCCTCCCCGAGGCACAGGTTGAGCGGATGCAGGTGCATGTTGTAATCGTTGCGGATCGCCCCGTGATAGAGCTCGGTGCCGACCACCTCGCGCACCGCCTTGGCATCCAGCCAGTGCACATGCTCGCCGATGGCATGGCGTTGCGATTCCTCGAAATCCTGTCGCAACGCCTTGATGTGGCTGGGCTTGTAGGCCGCCTGCAGGTGGCCGTGCTTGAGGTCGCAGGGGATCGCATACTTTTCGACCCGCTGCTTGATGATCCGATGCCCGCGCCAGCGCAGGTTCCAGACGAAGCGTTCGGCGTCATCGCCCAGCGTGTGGCGCATTTGTCGGGTCATGGC
Organism: Chromohalobacter marismortui; assembly: GCF_004364315.1. GTDB lineage: Bacteria > Pseudomonadota > Gammaproteobacteria > Pseudomonadales > Halomonadaceae > Chromohalobacter > Chromohalobacter marismortui. The sequence goes on from NZ_SOBR01000002.1 coordinate 396,319, forward strand.
GTCCTGGCCGGAGAGGCTCCCGGTCACCTGCCCGCCGTTGCGGCCGCTGGCGCCCCAGCCGATCCGGTTGGCCTCGACGAGGGCCACGCGATAGCCGCGTTCGGCCAGCTCGACCGCCGTGGCCACGCCGGTGAAGCCGCCGCCGACGATCGCCACGTCGACCCGGTGCTCGCCTTCCAGGCGCGGATAGTCGGATTCCTGGACGATCGATGCGGTGTAGTAGGAAGCACAGCGTTGCTGGGTCATGCCTGCTCCTTAAAGACGGGAAAGATACGTCTGGCGGTCGACATCGGTGACCCGGGCCATGAGCTCTCGGGCCTCGTGACGCTTGATCCCGGCGTAGAGATCGCGATACGCCGTGCCGAAGATATCGGCCATGGCAGGCGAGGCGGCGAAGCGATCGAGCGCGGTGAGCCAGTCATGGGTGAGATGCTCGGGGCGCTGCCGCGCGTGGGCTGCGTCCTCGATGGCCGGGGGCGGCGCGATGCGTTGCTCGAGCCCATGCAGAATGCCCCCCAGCAGCGCCGTGGCGACCAGATAAGGATTGGCATCGGCGCCGGCCACGCGGTGTTCCAGACGCGCCGCGGCGCCTTGCCATTCCGGCACGCGCACGGCCGCACCGCGATGATCGCACCCCCAGGTGCACTCGATCGGTGCGAAGCTGTCGGGTTGAAAGCGCCGGTAGGAATTGCCGTGCGGCGCGAAGATCGCCTGACCATCGAGCAAGCTATGCATCACGCCGCCGATGGCCGCGTCGAGATGTCCGGCGCCGTTGTCGCGATCGAAGATATTGTGGCCGTCCTCGTCGAGCACACTGACGTGCAGATGCATGCCCGATCCCGCCTGATCGGTGTAGGGCTTGGCCATGAAGGTGCTCGCCAGGCCGTGATGACGGGCGGCCTGGGCCACGAGACGCTTGAAGTACAGCGCATCGTCGGCGGCGGCCAGGGCATCCGGGCGGTGCCAGAGATTGACCTCGAACTGCCCCGGCCCGAACTCGGCGATCAGCGTATCCGCCGGGATATTCTGGGCGTGGGCGAAGGCGCGGATGGTGTCGAGGACCGGCGCCACCGCGTCCATCGTCTCGAGCTCGTAGAGCTGCTGCCCCCGAGGCTCCCCACCCGGACACAGCGGCGCGGGCGGCATGGTCTTCAGCGCGTGCCGCGCCTCGGCATCGAGCAGGTAGAACTCCAGCTCGATGGCGACCACCGGCGTCCAGCCATGGCGACGAAAGCGCTCGACGACCGCGGCGAGCATGGCGCGCGGGTCCATGAAACTCGGCGTGCCGTTCAGATCGTGCAGGGTGGTGAGCACCTGGTGGCCCTTGGCCCAGGGCAGTGGCGTCAAGGTGCGCTCGTCTGCGTGACAGGCACCGTCGGGGTCGCCGATCGACTGCGACAGCCCGGTCAGCGCATCGTTGTCCTCGCTCCAGATATCCAGCGACTGCGTCGAGAGCGGCAGGCGCACCTGCCCCTCCATCACCTTGTCGAGCTGGTCGGCGGGCACCCACTTGCCGCGCGGAATGCCGTTCATGTCGATGCACAACACGTCGACCCGGTCGGTGGCCGCTTCCTCGTGAGGGCGGTCGGTGCGTTGGGCATCGGTGCTGTGGGCAAACGGAGCCTGCGATATCTGCGCCATAGGGGACTCTCGATCTTGTGATGGTCCGGTGTGATCACATATGTGTGATCACACTAGCAGAGCCCCATCGACCCCACAAGCGAGCCGGTATCGTGATTGCCCCCGCCAGTTACGTTAAGCTGGAACGCCTGGCTCGGACTTTCATTTCGTAAAAGGCTTTGGCACATCGCATGACCACGGAATCAACCGCCAGTCGTACGGCTTTTTCGCCCGATACCGCCTCGACCCGGCTTCACCGGGCCCTGCGCGTGCGTCTTTGCGAGGGTGATTTCACCCCCGGTGAAGTGATCTCGATTCGGCGCATCGCCGCGGAATACGACATCGGCACCATGCCGGCCCGCGAAGCGATACGCTGGCTGGTGACGGAGGGCGCGCTGATCTTCTCCGACAGCCGCAAGATCATCGTCCCCGAGCTGAGCCATGACCGGTTTCATGAAATCCTGTTCGCCAGAAAGAACCTGGAAACCGAGGTGTCGCGCCAGGCCTTCGACCATATCGGGGTCGCCGATATCGAAGCCCTGGAACGGATCGACGAGCAGATCAACGACGCCATCGCCCAGGGCGACCTGGTCAGCTACATGCGCGGCAATTACCAGTTTCACTTCCATATCTACCGCCTGAGCCAATCGCAGGTGCTGTTGCCACTGGTCGAGATACTCTGGCTGCAATACGGCCCCAGCATGCGCTATATCTGCACGCGCTGGGGCGCATCGAGCATCGCCGACGACTATCATCGCGAAGTGACCCAGGCGCTCAGGCGCGGCGACCTGGCGTCGTTCTGCGAGGCGATTGCCGCGGATATCGAGCAGGGCATGCTGCTGCTGGAATGACGAAGCCGCACAATGATGGACGCTTTCAAACTGGTATGTTCTTCAGCTATACCGGTTGGGCCTAACCCTTACTATGATTGGCATGGTGGTGATTTGCCTGGGCCTTCAGGCAAGACTAAGCTAATTGGACTAAGCCCGGAGGTGTCATGGACATCATCAATATGCACGACGCCAAGACGCGCCTCTCCCAGTTGGTGGACAAGGCCGCGAAGGGTGAGCCTTTCATCATCGCCAAGGCCGGCAAGCCAATGGCGCGGGTGATCGCCATCGATGCGCCGGAGCCCGTAAAGGGTCGTCGCCTGGGATTTCTCAAGGGGCAGATACGTGTACCGGAGGACTTTGACCGCCTCGGGGAAACGGACATTGCCGATTCCTTCGAGGTTTGAATGAACCTGCTACTGGATACGCATGTGCTGCTGTGGGCGGCGGGTTTCCCCGAGCGCCTATCGGTGGAGGCTCGAGCGCTGATCGAGGATACGGAGAATCGGTTGTTTTTCAGTGCGGCAAGTATCTGGGAAGTGACGATCAAGAACGGTTTGGGCAAGCCCGCTTTCCAGGTCGACCCTCACCTTTTCCGGCGTGGGCTGGTGGAAAACGGCTATGAGGAGCTGCCGATCATCAGCAGCCATACGCTCGCCATCAGTCATCTGCCGCCCATCCATCGCGACCCTTTCGACCGGATCCTGGTGGCCCAGGCGGAGTACGAAGGGATTCTACTGCTGACCCGCGATGAGATGGTGGCTCGCTACCCCGGGCCGATCAGGCGGATCTGAAGCAGGGCCTGCCTTTATTGTCACTGCCAGCCCGGTTCTGTGAAACTACACGTTCATTGGTTCCTCGGCACCCGCTTCATGGACTACGATTTCCGCACTACGCTTGGAGCAGGAGCACATCGCCCAGCGCTGGTTTCTGGGGGCGCTGGGTCGATTCAAAGCGTGCCCTGCCAGCCGAGGGTACTCAACCAGGCATCATGACAACTCAACATCCCTTCTTCTCGCGGCGACATCGGGCCGAGCAGTAGATGACATGCTCCCAATCCCGCGCCCACTTCTTGCGCCAGGCAAAGGGGCGCTGGCACACCGGGCAAATCTTGGTGGGGAGGTGAGGTTTGCGATGCGGCATCAAGGCGTCTCCCGAAGATGGCCGGATCACCATAGCGAACATGCACCCTCCGCCCAAGTCGTGCATGCTGGTAGGCAAAGATCTAACGACATCACGGTAGCCAGGACAGGCAAGGGGGATGCATGAGCCAGGAATCGGAACCGACGCGCAAGGCACTCTACGAGCAAGCCCAACAGCAAGAGGTCGCGGGACGCTCGAAGATGAGCAAGGCGGAACTGGCGGCGGCGCTCGAGCGTCAGCCGTTCGAAGAGTCCGCCGCGCCGGTGGTGGCGACGCGCTACCAGACGTTCAAGCGCCTGGCCGAGGCAGTGGCGGCCGGCGAGTTCGTGCTGCGCCCGCGCGTCCTGACCGGGTTCGAGCGTCGTCGGCACGTGCGCCAGACGCTGCGCGAGGACCACCAGACACGCATCGCGGAAGGGTGCGAGGAAGCCGGCGCCAAGTTCGACCAGCTCTCCGACTCGCTGTTTTCATTCTTTCGCGGTACAGGGCTGCTGTTCTACCGCGACATGGCCGGCGACGACGCCTGGATGCCCACCGTGCTCGCGCTCGGTGACGTTCACCCCGGCAACTTCGGCGTCATGCCCAACGTGGACAACGTGCCGATCTTCTCGGTCAACGATTTCGACGAGGCCTACTACGCGCCCTTCACCTGGGATATCAAACGCGGCGCGGTCGGCTTCATGATCGCCGCCGAAACCGAGGGCGAGCTCAAGCACAAGCATCGCGTCAAGATCGTGCGCCGCTTCGTGCAGGGCTACATCGAGACGATGGAGCGGCTGGCCCACGAAGGCACCGAGCGAGACGAAGAAATGCGTCACGACAACGCGCCGTCGCTCATCCGCAAGCTGTTCGAGGACGCCGATGAAGACCGTGCCGAGTGGCTCGCCGACGACTATCTCGACGAGACCCGAAGCGGCTTCCGCCCGACCAAGAAGCTGGTGCCGATCTCGTCGCGCCGTGACGAATTCCAGGCGATCACCGATCGGCTGATCGAGGAAAACGAGATCGAGGTGCCGGCACGCGCCAAGGCGCGAGACAAGCATGGCATGCACGTGAAGGACGTGGCGATCCGCCTCGGTCAGGGCACCGCCTCGCTGGGGCTCAACCGCTATTACGTGCTGATCGAAGGCCCCCGGCGCGACGGCACGGACGACTTGATCATCGAGTACAAGCAGGCCCGGCGCTCGGCCCTTTCCGGCCTGGTGCCACCCTCCGCCTACGAAATGGATACCCTCGCCGAGCGCATCAGCCATGCCCAGGCCGTGCACCTGATACGCGGTGATGTCTTCTATGGCCACGTCACCTTCGAGGGGCACAGCTATCTATCCCGCGAGCGCGCGCCGTTCCGCGACGACATCGACCTCGACGAGCTTTCCAAGCGTGAATGGAAGGAATACGCCCATATCTGCGGCGGCGTGCTTGCCACCGTGCACGCCCTCTCCGACGAATCCGGCAAGCTCGACTACGACATCGAACCCGCGATCCTCAACGCCATCGGCCCGCCGGCATTGTTCGCCGAGGACATGGTGGAATTCGCCACCGAAGCCGCCGACCGCCTGCACCGAGACCACGAGATGTTCCGCGAGGATCACGCCCGGGGCGCGTTCGAGCACCTGGACTGGGTGCATCGGTGAGTAAAGTGTCTGCTTGGTGACGCGGGAGTAGCTGCGCGGCCGCTTCATTGCCATCTCATCAAATTGGGCATTTCAAGACTCATTAGACGGCTTGTGAGTACTCAAATGCTCGCTATGATGCGGCCTGCATGGGATAGCAAGAAGATGGGCATCTTAGTACCCACAAGGCTATGAAATGAAACTTTAAATACTCATTTCTCAGGCAGGTGGTGGTCATCACCTGAATCACGCGTGCGGTGTAGCGCCCGCGGCGCCTCGCTCAGTGGTCTGAACTTGGCACTGAGCGCCGTAGACCGTGCAGTCCATCAGGCCACAGACCGTCATGGCCAATATCAATGAGCTGGTCAACAAGGCCGCTACACACCTAGGCCCACTACCGGTCGCGGGAATGAGCCTTAGCATGCATTGCTGGCTTGCTCATCGGGCCTGATGGGCAGCCTGGCTGTCAGCGTGGCCGTCAGAAGCATGATGGCGATGCATTCGATAGGCGCGATAGAAGTTGGCCACGCCTCCACCAAGGAACAAAACACTGGCGAAAATGAACTGGCTGGCCAGGTAAGTAAACAGCTTCTCGGCGAGCCTGGAATGATCATCGGGCCAAAGGTAGGGAATGGAAGGGATCAAGAACAAGACCGATCCCATGACGAAGCAGATGGCAACGGCATTCAGGAGTTGCAACCCGATCAGCGTGCCTGCGCGGGTAATCTGCGTCACGCTGATCGCCGCCCCAAAGGCGAACAGGGCGCTGCCGATGATGAAACACCAGGCCCCCCAGGCTTCCTTGAACACACTGGGCAGGAAACAGACGCTGCCGACCAGGAAAAGCACACTGGCAATGACGTAGCCTATCGAGGTCAAAAACTCCAGCATCGTCTTGCGACCGTGTCGCTTGTTGCGCCGGTAATGAATGGTCAGCTCGATGAAATCATGCACCACGACCATCAGATAGACCGCCGAGCCAATGATGAACAGCCAAGCGGCGGCCGCCGAATACTGTTGGTACATGGGCAGGAAAAAGACGCTGCCCACGACGAAACACAGTGCCCCGATGATGTAGGTCGAAGCATTCAGCCCCTCCCAGAAGAAGCTCTTCGTTTCAGTCTTGTAGCTGCGTCGTCTATTCGTGATGTGGTGGGGCATGCGAACTCCGTGTCTGTCAGCCTTGGATGCATAGCATAACCACAGCACTCTGGACCGCAAGGTGGAGATGGAGTGGCCAGATGGGCGGCACCGGCCGACATGGACCGCCGGTCCGGTCGTGAACTAACCTTGGCCCCTAAGCGCTCATTCTGACCCCCGTACCGTGGCTTATCTGCTCATGGCAGGCTGGTTGGCTTGTGGCTAAAACGTGACGGAAAGATGCAATGGAGGCCGCCTTGGACCAGCCCTCGGCAGATACCGAACCGGATTCGATCGACTATCAACAGGTGCTTGAAGCGACACTGGGAGATCCCTTCAGCAGCAACAACCGCATACGCGTGCTCCGCAATGGCATCGAAATATTCCCGCCCATGCTCGAGGCGATCCGTCAGGCACGCGTCAGCGTGGAGCTTCTCACCTTCATCTACTGGCAAGGGGACATCGCCGAGCAGTTTTCCCAGGCGCTGACCGAACGCGCTCGGGCCGGCGTTCGGGTACGGGTCATCCTTGACGCCATCGGCGCCTTGAAGATGCCGAAGGCCCTGGTCGAGCAGATGCGCTCGGCAGGTGTGGATATCGTCTGGTTTCGTCCCACCGTGCGCTGGAAACTCTGGGAGCTGGATAACCGCACCCACCGCAAGGTACTGGTCTGCGATGACCGCATCGCCTTCACCGGCGGGGTCGGCATTGCCAAGGAATGGGAAGGGGATGCACGCGACCCCAACGAGTGGCGGGATACCCACTTCCAGATCGAGGGGCCCGCGGTCCAGGGGCTACAGGCAGCCTTTATCGACAATTGGGTGGAATCGGGGCGTGCAGTGCGCGACGACGTGGCCCGGATGGCCCGTGCACAAGCGCCCCAGCCGGCCGGCGAGAGCCGAATCCGCGTGATGAAGACGGCGGCGGCAGTGAACTGGAGCCCCATCGCCACGACCTTTCACGTCCTGCTTGCGATGGCGCGCCATAAAGTACGTATCACCACCGCCTATTTCGTACCCAACGCCGCCATGGTGAAGCTTCTGCAGGAAACGGTGCAGCGCGGGGTGGATGTACAGGTACTGGTGCCGGGGCCTTATCACGATCATCGCGTGGCCCAACTGGCGCAAGAGGATGAGTATGTGCCGTTGATGAAGGCAGGGGTGCGGATGTGGGCTTACCAGCCGAGTATGCTGCATGCCAAAGTCGTCACGGTGGACGACGAGGTCGCTTGCGTCGGGTCCGCCAACTTCAATCAGCGCTCCATGAGCAAGGACGACGAAGTTGCCTTGCTCATTCTGGACGAGACGGTACTGAGCGAGCTCGATCGCCACTTCGAGGAGGACTGCTCACGCGCCGAGGAGCTGCGTGCCGAGGATTTCCGCCGGCATGGCCTCTTCAGAAAGATAAAAGCCAAGACGATGGGCCTGTTTCGGCATCAGATGTGATGCATCACGACTCGTCTCGTGCCTCCGGCATCAAGCGACCGGCCCGGTGCTCTCGCGTACCACCAGCTCGAAAGGCATGATGCGGTGCTCATCCGCTGTGGCATCCCGACCATCGATGCTATCGAGCAGCAGGGCCACGGCCTCGCGGCCGAATTCCTCGGCGGGCTGGGCGATGGTCGTCAGGGGAGGATCGCAGAAGGAAGCGAAGGCGATATCGTCGAATCCCGCCACCGAGATGTCCTCGGGCACCCGCAGCCCCGCTTCCTTGAGGCGCCGCATGGCGCCCATGGCCATTTCATCGTTCTCGCAGAAGATCGCCGTGGGGGGATCGGCTCGCGACAGCAGATCGCCCGCCGCCCGGTACCCGGAAGATGGCGTGAAATCACCGGGACACACGAGGCTCTCGTCCGGCAACAGGCCGGCGACGGCCAGGGCATCCTGAAAGCCCAGCAGACGGTCCCGGGTCAAGGGGCTGTTGCGTGGCCCCTTGATCATGCCGATACGGCGGTGCCCCAATGTCAGCAGATGCTCGGTCACCGCCCGGGCGGCGGCTCGGTTGTCGAGCCTGACGGTGGGGCACGGCGCCGCGTCGAGCACCTCACAGGCGTTGACCATCGGTGGCCGCGCCTTGCCGTCCGAGGCGGTGAAGGGATCATAGGCGCGCAACTGGATGAGGCCGTCGGCCTGACGGGTCGATACCATGCCGGCATAGGCCCGTTCGGTACGTTCATCGCCCAGGGTATTGCACAGCAGAATGCCGTATCCCCGCCGCTGCGCCGCTTCCTGGATGCCGCCAATCACCCGCGCAAAGAAGGTGTTGGCGATGGTCGGCACCAGCACCACCAGGTTGCGGGTGCGTTGCGAGCGGAACTGCACCGCCGTGAGATTCGGCCGATAGCCGGCCTGCTCGACGGCGGCCAATACTTTGTCACGCGTTCCCGGCGCAACGACATCGGGGGTCTTCAAGGCGCGCGACACCGTCGCCACCGACACACCGGCCAACTCGGCCACCTTGCGAATATTGGTCATGCCTGACTGTCTACCTCCCCTCGTCGCCTACCTCGGCCTCATCATGCGCGCCAGTCTACTGCATCATCGCCCCTGGCTCACCGCTACTTCCGCCCGCCACACTGCGACCTAGGTCTCATTGAACCCGAGCGGTTCACGGGCTAGTTTTCGGTGAAATGTAACCGGTTACATTAACAGATCAAGCCGGTCCAGACGATTCCTGTGGAGGATGCATGACAACAGCAAAACGACGCGTGCGAATGGGCATGATCGGGGGTGGCGAAGGTGCCTTCATCGGTCGGGTGCATCGCCTGGCCGCCGCCCTGGATGGCGAGCTGGAACTGGTCTGCGCCAGCTTCAGCCGCGACCCCGGCAACAACGCCCGTACCGGCGAGGCCTGCGGCCTGTCGGCACAGCGCCTCTACCCCGACTGGCAGTCACTGATCGACGGCGAACGCCGACTCCCCGACGACCAGCGCATGGATCTGCTGGTCGTGGTCACGCCCAATCACCTGCACGTGCCCATCAGCCAGGCCGCGCTCGAAGCGGGCTTCCATGTCTTCTGCGAGAAGCCGGCGGCAACCACCCTGGCGGACGCACGCCGACTCGCCGCCACCCTCGAGGCGTGCCAGGGCCTCTATGGTCTCGCCCACACCTACCTCGGCTACCCCATGGTCTGGCAGGCACGCCGTCTGGTGAGTGATGGCGAACTCGGCACCCTGCGCAAGATTCATGTCGAATACCCCCAGGGCTGGCTCGGCACCAACCTCGAGGGCACCGGCAACAAGCAGGCGGGATGGCGCACCGACCCCGCCATTGCCGGTGCCAGTGGCTGCATGGCCGACATCGGCACCCACGCCTTCGGCCTCGCCGAGTTCATCTCGGGACACCACGTCACCGAGCTGTGCGCCGCCCTCGGCATCCATGGCGAACAGCGGCGCCTGGACGACGACGGCGACGCCCTGTTCCGCACCGCCGAAGGCGCCAGCGGCACCCTGATGGCCAGCCAGGTCTGCACCGGCGAGGAGAACGCCCTGAAGATCCGCCTGTATGGCGATCGCGGCGCGCTGGAGTGGCAGCAGATGGAGCCCAACACCCTGATCCACCGGCGCCTCGATGAGCCCATGCGCGTACTGCGCGCGGGGATCGACCAGCCCGGCCTGGCGCCGGAAGCCCTGCAGCGCCTGCGCCTGCCCGGTGGCCATCCCGAGGGTTACCTGGAGGCCCTGGCCAACCTCTATCGCGATTTCGCCGACGCCGTCCGGCGTGGCGAACGCGGCGCCGCCGCGGGCGTCCCCGGCATGGAGGAGGGCCTGCGCGGCATGGCCTTCATCGAGGCCCTGCTGGAAAGCCAGGCCGGCACCGCCAAGTGGACCTCGCTCGCTGACATTTCCCAGCGGCATGACGCAGAGGCAACGACATGACAGGCACGCACGACAGCGGCATCAAGGGGCCGGGGCTCTTTCTCGCCCAGTTCCTCGACGACCGCCCGCCGTTCGACGATCTCGACACCATCACCCGCTGGGCCGCCTCGCTCGGCTATCGTGGCGTCCAGATGCCGACGGTCGATCCACGCCTGATCGATCTCGAACTCGCCGCCGACAGCCAGGATTACTGCGACGAACTGACCGGACGCTGCGCCGAGGCCGGTGTGGCGATCAGCGAGCTTTCCACCCACCTGCAAGGCCAGTTGGTGGCGGTGCACCCCGCCTTCGACGAACTCTTCGACGGCTTCGCCCCACCACACCTGCATGGACGGCCGGACGCACGCCGGCACTGGGCCGAGGCGCAACTCAAGCTCGCCGCCCGCGCCAGCCGGCGCCTGGGGCTGACAGCACACGGCACCTTCTCCGGTGCCCTGCTGTGGCCCTACGTCTACCCCTGGCCGCAGCGGCCGGCGGGGCTGATCGAGGAAGGCTTCGCCGAACTGGCCCGTCGCTGGCGGCCGATCCTGGATGTCTTCGACGAGCAGGGCGTCGATCTGTGCTTCGAGATTCACCCGGGGGAGGACCTGCACGACGGCGCCACCTTCGAACGCTTCCTCGACGCCGTGGACGACCACCCCCGGGCGAAGATCCTCTTCGACCCCAGCCACATGGTGCTGCAGCAGCTCGACTACCTGGGCTTCATCGATCGCTACCACGAGCGGATCGGCATGTTCCACGTCAAGGATGCCGAGTTCACGCCCAGCGCCCGCAGCGGGGTCTACGGCGGCTATCAGGGTTGGGTCGACCGCCCCGGCCGCTTCCGCTCGCTGGGCGATGGCCAGGTCGACTTCAAGGGCATCTTCTCGCGGCTCACCCAGTACGGCTACGACGGCTGGGCGGTGCTCGAGTGGGAATGCTGCCTCAAGGACGCCGCCCAGGGCGCCGCCGAGGGCGCGCCCTTCATCGACCGACACCTGATCCAGCGGGCCGACAAGGCCTTCGACGACTTCGCCGATACCGGCTCGGACCCGGGGCGCAACCGGCGCCTGCTGGGGCTCGACGAGACGCACTGACACCCGACACACAATAACGAGGGTTCGCCATGCTACGCACACGGCTCGGCATCATGATGTTTCTGCAGTTCTTCATCTGGGGCGGCTGGTTCGTCACCCTGGGCACCTTTCTTTCCCGGAACCTGGACGCCAGCGGAGGCCAGATCGGCATGGCCTTCTCGACCCAGTCATGGGGCGCGATCATCGCGCCCTTCATCATCGGCCTGATCGCCGACCGCTACTTCAACGCCGAACGCATCCTGGGCGTGCTGCACCTGGCCGGCGCCGCCCTGATGTTCGGCCTCTACCGCGCCCAGGACTTCACCACCTTCTATCCACTGGTGCTGGTCTACATGATCCTCTACATGCCCACCCTGGCGCTGGTGAACTCGGTCTCCTTCCGCCAGATGCGCGACCCCTCGCAGGAATTCGCCAGGATTCGAGTCTGGGGCACCATCGGCTGGATTCTCGCCGGACTGGCGATCAGCTACCTGTTCTCCTGGGACAGCGCCGAGGCCATCGCCGGCGGCGCGCTGCGCAACACCTTCCTGATGTGTGCCATCGCCTCGCTGGCACTGGGCCTCTACTGCTTCAGCCTGCCCGCCACGCCCCCCAAGGCAAACAACCGCAAGAGCGGGCTGAAGGAGATCCTCGGGCTCGATGCACTGAAACTGCTCAATGACCGCAACTACGCGATCTTCTTTGCCGCCTCGGTACTCATCTGCATTCCGCTGGCCTTCTACTACCAGAACGCCAATCCCTTCCTGGCGGAGATCGGCGTGGCCAACCCCACCGGCAAGATGACCCTGGGGCAGGTCTCGGAAGTCCTCTTCATGCTGCTGCTGCCAGTCTTCATCCACCGCTTCGGCATCAAGATCACGCTGATCGTCGGCATGCTGGCCTGGGCCGTGCGCTACGCCCTTTTCGCCGTCGGCGATGCCGGTGAAGGCGTCTACCTGCTGCTGATCGGTATCGCCCTGCACGGCGTGTGCTACGACTTCTTCTTCGTCTCGGGACAGATCTACACCGATGCCCGCGCCGGCGAACGCTTCCAGAGCGCCGCCCAGGGCATGATCACGCTGGCCACCTACGGGGTCGGCATGTTGATCGGCTTCTGGGTCGCCGGCCTGATCACCGAGCACTACGCCACCGCCGGCGGTCATGACTGGCAAGGCATCTGGCTGTTCCCCGCGTGCTTCGCTCTCGCCGTCCTGCTGCTCTTCCTGGTGACCTTCAAGGACAAGCATGGCGCCAGGCAAGCGCCCGAGGTGAAACGTACCTGAAAGGGCTGCGATCGGTTCGCCGGCGCCATGCCGGCGGACACGGCCGGGACTTCACGAATCGGCAGTGCTGACCACGCTGCGCGCCACGAGAGAAACGATTACGAAAAGCATTTTTCGTTCACCATGAGTGAGCGTAATGTAGAAATTTCAAACCCCGATGCCATGATGCCCCCATCCACGCAGACTGCACCCAGGACGCGTCCGAACGCCTGGACGGGGTGCATCGGTGATTCAAGCAGGGGGCCGAGAGGCGACAACGTTTCTGATTCATCAGGATAATCGACCATGAAATCATCAACTGGCGGCTGTCTGTGCGGCAAGATCCGAGTCACTGCGCATGGCGAGCCACTTCGAGTCGGCATCTGCCACTGCATGGACTGCCGCAAGCATCACGGCGCGCTCTTCTATGCCGCCGCCGACTACCTTCCGGAAGCGGTGACCATCGAAGGCGAGCCACACGAGTACCAGGGACGCTACTTTTGTCCCACCTGCGGCTCGTCGGTCTTCTCGATGAGCGATGACGAGGTCGAAGTTCACCTGGGGACGCTCGATGCCCCCGATCGATTCATGCCGACCTATGAGCTATGGACCCTTCGGCGTGAACACTGGCTGCCGCCGTTTCCGCTCGAAGAGCGTCACGAACGAGACCGCACACCGCCCGGGACTGACGATTAACCGAGCAAGGCCACTGCTGGACCACACCGGTCTCGATCCACAACGAGCGCCTGTACCGTGCTCTCTCGTACCACCCGCTCGAGGGCATGATGCGATGCGTGTCCGCTGCGTCACCCTGATCGTCGATTATGTTGAGCACAAGAGACACGGCCTCGCGACCAAAATTCTCGGGGGCTATGCGCCGCCTGGCGCACCAAAAAAAGAACCCGCCAGCGGGCGAGTTCCTATGGTGTTCATCTCACGGTGGGACTAGCGCAATGGTCCGTCATCCGTCAGTGCTGCTCCTTCGCCTGCTCAAGGACACGCTTCTGACGAGCAATGGCATTGTCGATGACCTTCTTGCGCATCGCCTGCTTCTGCTCAGCGGTCGTATGACGCGCAAACTGTGTCAACGGGGTCGATTTCGCGATTCGATCTTTCATGTTTCATCCTCGCCTGTCAGCAGGCTTTCCAACTGCTCACAAGTGTAGCGCTCAGGCAGGTAAGCATCAATCAAGTCGATATCTGACTCCCAGTGCTGATTCGTGCCATCCGTGTTCTTTATGATCATGTCCAGGACGACTTGCTCGCCAAAATCCCGTTTGATCCGGCTCACCACTTCCTGAACATCCAGAAATTGCCGGATGAAGCCTTCGAGCGGGATATGGCGCCCTTCGACCTTTTCGCGGCTGCACACGAACTGCCACGCTAATCGAGGATGTTGATAGACATAGAATATCTGCACATCCCGAGCTTTCTGCAACGAACGAGCGATGTTCTTGCTCGCGATGTCGAAGCTCGCCAGAGTACCATCCAGTATGAACGACTGCCGCTGCTTCAGCATGAGATCGTGGATTTTCTCCACTAGGATCGACACGGCACCCTGGAACAGCCAAGAGTTGTCGCCGGTATAGCCTGGCAGTTCCTCCCGCAAATCATCCGGGTCTATCCGCAGTATGTTACCGAGTCCGTCGACCCCTTCCGCCTTTAGCTCATCGAGCGCGGCAACATATTCTTTGGCGATCTCGGTCTTTCCCGCTCCGGGTGAGCCCGCCATGAAGATTGAGATAGGCCGCTCTTCGGGTTCGTATCGTCTCGTGTCCGTTCGTGCACGTGCGATCCGCTTCTTATTACGCCTGGCAAACACAACCGCATTGGCTATGATCTTTTCTTCGTCGACCATGCACGTCTCCAAAAGTGCGAGGCATCCCTCTTATCGGCAAAAGGCCACCCGACTTCTCGACTAGCCTTTTCAAAACTACTGGATAATGCCAGGCAGTGCTTCAATCTCCCACTCAATAGCAGCAGGCGGCTTGCTTTTCCCGCCGAGAATTGACGCGATAGCCGACGGAAATGATGGCAGCGAGATTGTAGTGCAGTCTCGCACGCTCGACCTTTCTGCTACCTTCAATCTGAACTTGTAAGAATTTCTTACAAGTTCCCTCCTCCACCAACTCTTCCTCAGCGTAGATATTTTTCAAGTGGATCGTGAGAAAGATGGGTGGATGACAGGTGAATGCCGCGCCATCAGCTCGGCGATCCACTCGATGAACACGCGCAGCTTCGCGCTGACATGCCGGTTTGGCGGATACGCCAGGTACAGCGGCATCGGGTCGAGCCGCCAATCCTCGAAAAGAGCGACCAGCTCACCCGAGGCGAGATGCTCCCTAGCCATGTAGTCCGGCAGCCACAGGATGCCCAGGCCGGCCAGCCCCGCCGCGAGGTAGCTGTTGCCATCGTCCGTCGACAGGACGTAGCGGCCTTGTACCTTGATGCTCTCCTCCCGGCGATGCATGGCGAAGGGCTTGCCGAGCCGGGACCCCAGGAAACCCACCACGCGGTGATGGGTATTCTCCAGGTCGCCGGGGTGCGCGGGCGAGCCGGCGCGTTCCAGATAGCGGGGCGAGGCATAGACTCCTAGCGGCAGGTCGCCGATGCGCCGTGCCATCAGCGATTGGTCGGTCAGCTCGCCACCGCGCACGACGCAATCCACCTTCTCATCGATGATGTCCACCATGCGATCGCTGACGCCCAGGTCCAGCTGGATGTCCGGGTAGCGGGCATGGAACTCAGGCAGCGCCGGTATCAGGATCATGCGCGCCAGCGGGCTGGGAACGTCCACCCGCAACCGGCCTCGCGGCTCGCTCGCAGCGCCGGAAAGGCTCGTCTCGGCATCGTCCAGGTCGGCCAGCAGTCTCAGCACGCGCTCATAGTAGGCAGCCCCGTCGGCGGTCACGTTGACCTTGCGCGTGGTGCGGTTCAGCAGCCTGACACGCAAGCGTGCCTCCAGTTGCTGCACGAGCTGCGTGACGCTGGTCCTGCTCATGTGCAGGGTGTCGGCGGCCTTGGTGAAGCTGCCGGTTTCCACCACCCGCGCAAACGCCCGCATTGCATCGAAACGGTCCATGGCTTTCCCAAATAGATTCCGAAATGGCGCCCCCGGGTGCCTCGAGATTGTTCGTGCTCGACAAACAGTGATGACCAGGCTGGCGCGTTTATCCGCGCCCGCCCGCCTCTTAAATTATCACCATCGTTGACACGGGTCGCTGCGGCCCACTGACGGAGACAGCACATGACCAAGCGTGACGTCGTTTTCCCGGCCGGTCGCCAGGCGCTCTACGAGCGGAACCGCTATTCACCGGCGATTCGATCCAATGGATTTCTATTCGTCTCGGGCCAGGTGGGCAGCCGAGAGGACGGCTCCCCAGAGCCGGACCTGGAGGCGCAGGTCCGGCTCGCCTTCCACAACCTGACGTCGATCCTGGAGGCCGCGGGGTGCACCTTCGACGACGTGGTCGATGTCACCGTGTTCATGGTCGACCCCGAGTCGACCTTCGAGACGGCCTGGAAGGTGGTGCCGGAGTTCTGGGGGAGCGCGCCGCACCCGACGCTGACCGCCGTGGGTGTCACCTGGCTCTATGGCTTCGATTTTGAAATCAAGGTAATCGCGAAGCTGCCGGAATCAGCAGCCGGTTGATCGAACCAACGCTGGGCCAGCCGGATGGTGCGGGCCGGCTGGCCGCCTCACCCCAGCAGCAGCTCGCCCTCGATGGGGATGAACTGGCTCGCGGCGTTGATAAGGGAATTGGCGGTGAGCTTGGGCACGCCGTAGACCTCGACGCGCTTGCCATGCACCTCGCGGATCTTCTCCGCCAGCAGGTCGAAGTCGCCATCGCCGGAGACCAGCACCACCACATCCGCCTGCGCCGCGTACTCGATGGCATCCAGCGTGATGCCCACGTCCCAATCGCCCTTGGCGGAGCCATCCGCACTCTTCCATCACGCCCCATAATACATAAACTATTTATTACATACTTATACTTGATCTCATCAAGTAGACCCTCGACCATATTTACCAATATTGAAGCGGAGTCCACATGTTCAAACCCGGCGACGGCATGATTCGGGTGGGTGACCCGACAAGTCATGGCGGCAAGGTCATCACTGGGCAGCAGAATTACATCGTTGATGGAGTCGCCGTGGCCTGTGTTGGCGACAAGGTGACGTGCCCACAGGACGGCCATAACGGCGTGACGACTATTGTTGAGGGGCATCCAACGATCCGAATCAACGGCAAAGCCGTAGCGTTTGACGGATGCCGAACGGCCTGTGGCGCTAGGCTGATATCGATGGCGCAGGGCTATCACATGCTGGGCAGCGAGAATGCTGCGCCGGCGCCCAGGGCAACGCCGGCCACGCATCGCGATCCAGTTGCCGCTGCCGACGCCAGACATCGTGACGAAGAGAAAGATGGTCTCGAGCCTGGGTTCCATATCGTGCGCAAGGCGGGCTATCGTGATCAAATCAAGCAGCAGTTGCTGCCCTCCCCGTCACCTGACGTAGATGCGATGTTCTACCGGCTGAACAGCCACTTGCCCGATTACGTCCTGCCGGGGTCCATGGTTGTGCTGAGCGATCCCGACAATCAGATGTGCATGGCCGAAGAACAACAATTGCAGGACCAGGCGCGGATGATTCAGGCCTCAGTCCAGCAGTTAAAACCTTCTCAAGCCGACATCATGATGACGAACTGGGAGGCGATGCTCGAGCTATCCGAATCACTGAGTGATGCCTCGACCGAGATGGGCGTCACTGCAACAGCGCTGGAACCGCTCAAGGCACAAGCGGCTGACGCCGTCGACGACCTGGCCAACGCCTGGGATCAAGGACAGGAATACGTGAAGGCGAATGGCGAGAAGCTGCTGTCGAAGATACAGGGGGAGGCGCAATCCTTCATGGCGGGCGCATTCGAGCTTGCGGAAACGGCACAGGCTCTCAAGCTCAAGCTGGGTGTGAAAACCAACAAGCTCGTTCATCGGGCATCACAGGCGTTCGAGGGTTTCCCAACATTCAATGTGCCAACCGTCATGGATGGCATCAGAAAAGCCAGCTCCGTCGCCAAAACGCTCGACGCGGCAACGTATCTCGGCATCGCGCTGGATGTGACAGCCACGCAACTCAAGGTCAAATCCTCCTGCACGGCTTACTCAACGACCAAGCAGTGCCGAAAGGCGCAGATCGTCGGCTACTCCGCCTTAGCTGGTCGAACAGGTTTTTCGTTTATTGGTGCTGTGGGTGGCAAGGTCGCCAGTCGACTCGTTTGTCTTGGCATCGGTAATCCTGCTGGTGTGCTCACTTGCAGTATCGTTTCTATGGGTGCAGGTGGGTTTGCCGGCGTCGAAGTTGGGAATCGTGCCGGAACTACCTTTGGCGAGGTGATCTATGAGGTGACATACGGCGGAGAAGAGAAGGGCTCAGAGTGAACGGTTCGATACTTTGGATCATTTTCGTTTTCAGTGGAGCGACATTTCTCGCTCTTGGATTTGTTCTCATCATCATCGGGGTGATTCTGGCACCGATGATCATTCATCGAGCCGACGATGCTCTCAGCGTATTGCTGCCGGAGAATGAGAGCCTTTTCAAAGGGCTTCCTCTATCGTTCCATCGACTCAGTACCTATGGCCGGATCATCGCGCTGCGCAATGTTGGATGGTATCGCCGCAACGTATTTGAAGGTCGAGAGGATCGATCACGTGCTGTCGAAGAAGCGCCAAGATGGCTCGTTCGTCTCTGTGTATGGGTGTTTGCCGGCTATATGCCGCTAGTCATGCTATCTGGGGTCTGGGCGGGGCTCATCTCGCTGATGCGATAGTCATCATTCTTTATCATAGCGGTACCCCTGTCCCATAGAAACAAGACCGGGAAGGTAGCCCCCATACCGAAGAATTCTCTTCGAAGTGATTCCTGGTGGCGATAAAGAGAAGGATGCGTAATGAACGGATCGATACCTTGGATCTTTGTCGCTCCTAAATTCAAGAGGATGCTGCATCGTCGGCGAGCATGTTCATGATCAGCCGGATCATCGTCTCCTTGTTGGCAGGATCGGACTCCGCCACCAGCAGCGTCAGCGCAGCCAAACCGACATCGTTGATCACGGGCTCCCCTGTCGATGACAGCAGGCGATCATTACGGTGCAGGAAGTCGACGAACAGAAACGCCGCACTGCGCTTGTTGCCATCGGCGAACGGGTGGTTCTTGATCACTAAATAGAGCAGGTGCGCAGCTTTCGACTCGATACTCGGGTAGGCCGGCTCGCCGAAGACGGACTGATCGAGATTGCCCAGCAGTGAGGCCAGCCCATCGCTTCGATCCCGCGCAAACAGGTCGGTGGCCTCTCCCCGTCCTATCAATTCGGCTTTCAACTCGTCCAGCGCCGCTCTCGCCGTTGCCAACGAAGGCAACTGACCGCCCGCCTGCACGTCGGGATCGCTCAATAGTCCTTCGTCATAGCGCTGCAGCAGCAGAAACGTCTGCGCGTAACGCGCGACGATATCCACCAACCCGCGACTGCCCGACACATCCAGCGCCGGGCTGTGCGCCGCCTTGCGCACCAGCGCCATCGCCGCCTCCAGCTCCTGGGCATTCGCCTCAAAGCGCTGTTGATGCAGCGTCCAGCCCTGGATGAGATGCTCACGAAGGACGCGCGTTGCCCATTGGCGAAAGCGAGTGCCTGCTTGAGACTTGACGCGATAGCCAACGGAAATGATCACATCCAGGTTGTAGTGCTCGATGGCTCGCATGACCTGTCGCGAGCCCTCTTGGCGAACTATCCGGAATTTCCGGATAGTTGGCTCTCTCTCCAACTCGCCTTCCTCGTAAACGTTCAGCACGTGCTCATTAACCGTACGAACGTCTTTATCAAAGAGCTCGGCCATCTGCCGCTGCGTCAGCCATACGGTCTCGCGGCCTTCGTCCAGACGCACGTCGACCGCCTTATCGGCATCCTCGTAGATCAGGATCTGCGGTTGTTCGCTCATGTCGGGCTTGTTCGAGTGAGTTCAAGATTAACCGACCATAGCACGCCCTTTCCGACGAATCCGGCAACTCAGCATCAGCGCCTCACCCCAGCAGCAGCTCGCCCTCGATGGGGATGAACTGGCTCGCGGCATTGATAAGGGAATTGGCGGTGAGCTTGGGCACGCCGTAGACCTCGACGCGCTTGCCATGCACCTCACGGATTTTCTGCGCCAGCAGATCGAAGTCGCCATCGCCGGAGACCAGCACCACCACATCGGCATGTGCCGCGTATTCGATGGCATCCAGCGTGATGCCCACGTCCCAATCGCCCTTGGCGGAGCCATCCGCGCGCTGGATGAACGGCTTGAGCCTGACCTCGAAGCCGATCGAGCGGAGAATATTCTGGAACTCGCGCTGCTTCGCGTCGCCCTTGTCGGTGGCATAGCAGCGCGCGGCCAGCACCTCACGATTCGCCGTCGCCCTCGCCCAGAACCGGCGATAATCGAAGTGCTTGCCGTAGGCTTCGCGCACGGTGTAGTAGACGTTTTGGGTATCCACGAAGATGGCGACGCGTGTCATGGCAAGGAGATCCCCGGCAGGCAGTGAGGCGCCAGCCCCGGAAGGCGAGCGTTGGCTTGACTGCATGATACGTGATAACCGAGCTCGGCTTCAGGGGAAGGGCTGGAGGGTTGGTTGGATTTCATCAACGAAAAGGCCACCGTTCAGCGACTTGCTGGCTAAAGCTCACGCAATACGGCAGGTCATTGAAGCCGAGGCGTGCCAGGCTTCAATGGGTTAAGCCGCCGCCTCTTGGATCATTTTTCGCAGACAAGCGACGATATCGCTGTTGGCTGTCTGGCTGCCGACTTCGTCAAGGGCGGCCTCGAGAAACGCATCGTAGTTCTTGCCAGCTTCTTCTTGAATTTGCCTTCCTCGGCTAGTAATTACGGTATAGACCCCACGCTTGTCATCAGGACACATGTCACGGATCGTATACTGGTTGCGCTCCATGCGTTCGACCAAGCGCGTAACGGAACTCTGGTTCAGCCCCAGGCGGTTAGCCAACTCTTGCATGCGAAGCTCCGAATCCGGCGCCGTGGATAACAAGTGCAGGGCGCGATACTCGGTCAGGCCGAGCCCATGCTCACGTTGCAGCGCTTTCGCCACCTGATTTTCGACCGACTCGAAGACATTCCTCACCTGCTGCCAAACTACCGATTTCGGTGGCATCTCTGTTCTCATCCTAAGCTGTCAAAGCTGTCGTTATCCTATTAACGCAAATACTTGTACATGCATATATTATCTGAATTCCTGCCTACAGGCCAGTCTGCGCCTCTGTGTTTGTAGCCACCCATGCCACCGTGGCTTGAGTGGGGCTGAAACATAGCATTCAATTTATTTGCATGCGCAAGCATATTGACAGCAAGGCGTGCCCGCCCTAACCTCGAAAGTACTTGCACATGCAAACACATGCGCCGTCAGCTTACCAATCCACGGGGCGCCCAAACCGCCGTCGCAAGCCAAGGCCTGAGAAACGGTGCCTTGATAATCATTACATGTATGCACAAACATCCGGGGAGCACATGTCTACGCAAATCACTATCTACACCGATTACGTCTGCCCGTACTGCCTGCTGGCAGAACACATCGTCGAGGAAGCGACCCAAGGGCTCGATGTCGAGATCAAATGGCGTCCCTACGAGCTGCGGCCCGAACCGGTACCGACCCTGCGCGGCGAGGATCCGTACTTGCCGCAGGTCTGGAATAAGTCGGTCTATCCGATGGCCGAGCGCTTGGGAGTGCCGATCAAGTTACCGGCTATCTCGCCGCAGCCACGCACCGACAAGGCCTTTGAGGTTTTCGCTATGGCCGACGAGCAGGGGCTGGGGCATGCGTTTTCGATGCGCGCTTTGAAAGCCTTCTTCCAGGAGGAGAAAGATATCGGTAATCCAGAGGTGCTAGCCGATCTGGGGGCCGAGGTAGGGCTCGAGCGGGAGGCCGTACTGAACGTACTGGCCAACGGCACTTACCGGGAGCGTCACCGGGAGGCCTTGCGTCATGCCCGGGATGACATGGCTATCACATCCGTACCCACCATTGTGGTGGGCAAGCAGGTGTTCCGGGGCGTGCCGTCACCGGGAGAATTGCGCCGGGCTCTTGACCAAGCCAAGACCGAGGCCGACCACAACCCGCACCAACCTAGTCCTGCGGTCGCAGGCACCACACGCTAGGCCCACATCAACGGGGCCAACCACAACGTTCAAACAGCATGTTCAACAACCGTAGGAGTAGACATCATGATCAGTTGGCTATATCTCGGCGTCGCCGTCCTTTTTGAAATTTCCGTCGCCTTCTCTGCAGGAAACGCGCAGGGATTCACCCGCCTTTGGTGGACGGTCGCCACGCTTGTCAGCGGGGCCATTGCCACCTTCTTTCTCAGCCTCGCTCTTCTCGAGTTCGACGTCGGCGTGGGCTACTCAATTTGGACCTCCGTTGCCGGGGTCGGGATCGTCATCTTGGGTGCGATTTTCTTCCAAGAACGGCTCAACCTAAGAAAGCTTTCGGGTATCGCCATGGTCATTGGCGGTGTCATTGGGCTTCGACTGAGCGGAGCAGCGTAAGGACAAATCAAGCAGTGGCCGCAATGGCGGTACCTATGACATCAGCACTAAATCAAAGGAAATCGACATGACTAACACATCTACTCCTCAAGCCAACAACGGTCGTGCATGGCTCGCGCTACTGCTCGCCGGCGCTTTCGAAATCGTTTATGCCTTGAGTGTGGCCGGTAGCGAAGCCTTTACCGTTCTGAGCTGGTCGATATCGGCCATCGTCTTCTTCCTTCTCACGCTGTACGCGCTCAGTGTTGCCCTGAAGACGATCGATGTGGGGATTGGCTACGCCGTATGGGCAGGCATCGGCGCGGTAGGTTCGGCTATTTTCGGCAGCGTGCTTTTCGAGCAGCCCCTGACTCTGACCCAAGCTTTTTGGCTCGCCGTCATTATCGCTGGTGTCATCTGGCTGAAACTGGCCAGTAGCGCGAAGCTACAAGCCGATGAATCAGGCCTCGTAGCGTCCTGAACGATGCTCAAACGCGCTCGAAAGGGCAAGCAGCCACAAGCCATTTGTCCTTTCGTGGAAGATCCACCCCGTCGGGAGACATTGATGTCCACCAGCCCAACTGATCGCTTCTCGCAGCTCATGGATGATGTCGTTGCCTACTCCACTGAGCATGTCCGTAGTGGCGGCATCCCCTTCACGGCCTTTGTCGTTGATGACTCCGGCACGGTTCTGGGACGTGGCGTAAACCGCGTTCTTGAACATCACGACCCGACCGCCCATGCGGAGGTCGAGGCAATCAGAGACGCGTGTCGTAACGTCGGCGCCAGCCAATTGCGGGGGAAGACGCTCCTGGCTTCCGGCGAGCCCTGTGCCATGTGCTACCTGAACGCACTCTTCGCAGGTATCGACGAGGTGATCTATGCGGTCGATCGGGACGGTGCCGCCGAAGCGGGCTTCGATTACCGAGGTTCGTACCAGATGCTGGCGCATTTCCCCAACCAGTGGCCGATGAAGGTACACAAACACGCCACTACCCAGGCATTCGAGCCGTTTACCCTCTGGAGAAGAAAAAGGAGTTTCCTGTGAGTACCCCACTGGGCCCGGCCCAGGCCGGTAACAACACTGCCGCCCTGCCCGCCCCGATGGATGGAACCGTTCGATTCGTATTGGCACCGTGGTCCCGCATGCCGATGTTGGGCCGGAAGCAGAGATCCAGGCGATGGCCACTGAGGACATCACCATCCATGGCAGTCGCCTGTATTTCTCAGCCATGCGAGCTGGCGGTGAAATGGATGAAAAAATCCCTCATGCTCCAGTGGCCTCGTTTGCGGAGACACCCTATGTCGATGAAGCAGTAGAAAGCCTGGCCGCCTCGCCACTCGATGCTGTATGCCTGGCCTTCACCAGTTCAGCCTACAAGCACGGGCCCGACGGAGAGCGTGCCCTTATCGAGCGGCTACGCCCCCGGGCTCGCGACCTTCCTCTGGTCTCTACTTGTCTTTCTGCAGAGCGAGCGTTAGCCAAGCTGGGCGCCAAGAGGCTAGCGATAGTCAACCCGCCGTGGTTCGACACCGACTTGGATGGACTCGGAGCAAGCTACTTCGAAGCAGTTGGGTTTCGTGTGGTGCACCATGCCCCGTGTGGGCTACCCAGCGGCCAGAAGTACATCACACCACAAAGCCTGTATGACTGGATCGCCAAGATAGTCAACGCATCGGATGCAGACGCCGTCTTTATCGGTGGCAATGGCCAACGCTCAGTGGGCATTATCGACGCCGTAGAAAAGACCCTCGGTGTATCAATGCTCACCGGTAACCAAGTCATACTCTGGGACGCCTTGCGTTCCATTAGTGCCAAAGTGAATATTGAAGGATATGGCAGGCTGTTCCACGCGTAGCTCGCACAGAGCTCGACACCACAAAAAGCCCGCCGAGTGGCGGGCTATGTGAGGCCTGATACGTCCTTCGCGGCGCGTACCTATTCGGTCTGCGCCTTCCTGGAGGGGATGAAGTGCAGCACGCCCACGACGACCGAGCCCACCAGAAAGCCGATCAACGCAGAGCACAGCGTATTGAAGCTCCAGCCCAGCATGCCGCCCAGGCCATCGGTTGCCTCGGCGATGCCCTGCTCGACATGGTGGACCCACGCATAGGGCGCGTTGAACCAGCCCGTGCCATCGGCACCCAGGTTGACCAGCAGGATATGCCCGCCCACCCAGAGCATGGCGACGGTTCCCACGACCGAGATGGTCGTCAGCACCTTGGGCATGGCAGTCACCAGGCTACGGCCCAGCGTCTGAATGCCTGAGCTATCGCGCTGGGCGAGTTTCAGGCCGAGATCGTCCATCCTGATCAACAGCGCCACCACGCCATACACCAGAATGGTGATGAAAAACGCGACCACCACCAGGCTCGCCAGCTGCGACCAGAATCCCTGATGGGAGACGGCGGAAAGCGCGATCACCATGATCTCGGCGGACAGAATCAGGTCGGTCCGAACGGCACTGCTGACGATCTTTTTCTCGGCTTCCGGCCCCTTTTCGACCGACGGTTTGTCGTCATCCTGCTCCCCGGAGAGCTTGTGCCAGACCTTCTCCGCGCCCTCGAAAGCCAGATAGGTACCCCCCACCATCAGGATGATCGGCAATAGCCCGGGCAAGAAGTGATTCAGCAGCAAGGCCACCGGCAGGATAAATATCAGCTTGTTGCGGATCGACCCCAGCGCGATCTTCTTTACGATCGAGAGTTCGCGCTCCGCCGTTACCCCCTGCAGGTACTGCGGGGTCACCGCCGTATCATCGACCACCACCCCGGCCGCCTTCGCCGTCGCACGCCCAGCGGCGGCACTCACATCATCCAGTGATGCTGCGGACAACTTCGCCAATGCGGCGATGTCATCCAGTAGTCCTATCAAGCCGCCGATCATGGAAGCCTCCTGCATCAATAAAAGGTAACGATAGTAAAGCACATGGCTGCTGCCGGGGTGGATGACCACTTTTCCCCAAAGGCACCGCTGACCATTTCTCACCGGGGGGTTCATCATCAAGGCACTTGAGTCATGGCGCTAGCCAGTATCAGCAGGGGCCTGGCGTCAGGGAAGAACGTTCATCATGTGCGGTGAAAGGTGGGCGAGGCAGGTAGCAAATAGCGATGCTGGAAACTCAACGTCAGGCGAAATCTCGCGTTTTGGGCACGCAGAAACACCAAAGCCCGCCGAAGCGGGCTTTGGTGCTCGAAGCCTTGCGGCTCGACAGCGCAGGCTAACCCAAAGTTAGTGAGCCTTTACGTTTGAAGCCTGAAGGCCTTTCTTGCCCTGAGTCACGTCAAACGAGACTTCTTGACCATCCTGCAGGGATTTAAAGCCTTCAGCTTGAATTTCGGAGAAATGGACGAACAGATCGTCACCACCTTCGGCGGGCGAAATGAAGCCAAAACCTTTTGCGTCGTTAAACCACTTAACTGTGCCAGTTGCCATTTTCGAATTCCTCAGCGCGAAAGCGCTTTTACTACAATTGCCGGGTACTACCCCAGATGAAGTGGGCCAAACAAGGGGATATAACCAGACTACCGAACGATTCGAGTACAACTGACATATACGACTTGCTAACCAACGGGAGACATCGTTTCATGCTGGCTAGGAGTAGTCAATGGGGGTATCGATATCAAGCCCGCGAGGCGATATGGCGTGTAACAGCCTTGGATCACCTGGAGACAGCAGTCACTTACTCAACCAACGCAGACGCCTTCGTCGCCGCACGCCCAGCGGCGGCACACACATCATCCAGTGATGCTGCGGACAACTTCGCCAATGCGCGTCCGCTTGCGCTCACCGGGCACTGCGGTGGCTTGCAAGGCCAAAAAAGCAAAACCCCGGCTCGTGAACCGCCCTGCATCGGTTGGTATCCAACCTTCAGAGGCAGCTCACGAGCCGTGGGCCAGCGTGACAGCGGCGTGATATTCATGGTCTGACGGGGGGCGGGAATGGCCGAGATTCAACGCGATCCGGACCATTACTTCGCGGGGCCTAACATCCACCCTTGCCGTACTATCGGTCAGCTAACGGCCAGAAGCGGCCATTGAGATTTTTATAATGTATAACGCACGGGTTAGACCATCGTTGTCGCCCCACCAAGCTTCTCGTATCGGCTTTCAGAGAGGTTGGGGAAGCCGGCGTACCACTCCTCGAACGGACCTGCAGTATGGCCAGACTTCATGAGTGTGCGCGGGTTGAGCCAGCTAGTGATGTTTTTCTTCGGGCGCTCGTGCCAGTTGATGTTGAAGGCGCACATATTTTGGCCGTCGAAAAACTCCAGCTCGCTGTACGGCAGGTGGTCGTGGATCCAGTAAGCGAGGGAGCGCCAGTCTGCGCCTGCAGCGTACCGTGATGCGAACCACGGGATGACGATGCAAGCTGTGGCGCCGATGTATCCGTCAGCATCGGGAACGTCCCAAATATGGCCCGCATAGTTCTTTTCGTTGCTGGCGCAATTCAACCCTTTCTCGTTTCCAAGGGCGTTCACGCTCTCCGAACGGTACGCCGAGCGCACTTCTACTCTCCCAAACGTCGCGTTTAGCGGCTCTAGGAGCTGGCTGCACAAGTGGCGACCTGCTTCCAACGCTCGCTCGGGGTCGCTCGGGAAGTTCGGTACGCCATAGAAGTTCGATATTTCACTATAAAGAAAGTCCCTCATGAAGAAATTGGGGGAGAGACGCTCTCTGCCCAGGCGATCCAAGGCTCTGTATGAGGAAATGGCCTTCAATATTGCACCTCTTTGTCGCCTAACGCCAAAGCTCAGTTGACGGCCGAAGCGCGGCAGCGCTATAGGCGGTCAACTGCAGCGACCTGTTGGGCTGCTTAGTTACTGTTATATCCATGCGCCCGTGATAAAAGTACCCGCTTCCAATGTGATTCTCGCTGGTGAACCACATCGTCCGGTGTAGAATTCGCCATCACCTCCAACACTGCGAACCGGAAATTTTCGCGAGCGTATCGCTTTCCTTCTCGGCTTATTAAGCGCACAAGCTCGTCGTTCCAACCGTGACCTGTTCCGATATAGCTAGCCCACCTAGACCATATACCAGCGCCACCATAGGCTGAGCCGACATACTTCTTGCCATTCGACGCATCGGATATTAGATAAATGCCTTTGATGCTTTCGAGGGCGGCTTTCCAATCCGGTTTTTCGTCGCGAATAATAGCTTCCAGTTCGCTGAAACTACTTTCTATATTTTCGTACCCATCGAATGCCTCACCCGAGTAGCGTTTAGGTAGAATTTCACGAACCTTAAATTTATCGATATAGCTTTCTAGGTAATAGGCGCGCCCACGCATTCCTTGATATCGGTGGAACGACGCCAGAACACGTCCCACGTACTGATCAAACTCTGACAAAGCCTTTAACCGATAACGATCGTTGAGCCTCTCCAGCACTTCGAATGCACCGCCAAAGAGCCACTGATTAGAACGCGGATAGAAGTCCATGAACGAAAGGATGTAAGGCCTAGTCCAATCGTTTCGGCGACCGCGCCACTCGTTCCAGCCTATCCATTCACGTGGATCAGCGACGTAAGCGTCAAGTGGCTCTTGATACTCTTCGTTTCTGCACGCGAGATGCAGCTTGAACTTGCTCGGATCAGCAATTCGCAAGAGATCATTCAGAGCTATTTCCATAGATACCATACTGTTCTGCAGCCCAACGCCGCGCTCACCGGTAAATTAGGAGCGAAGTGAGTAATTTATCCGTGTGCAGCGCATTGTTAGCTACCATCTGCCCCGTAGACAAATTTAGATACCTCGCTGACAAAATTCGATAGATCTTCAGGACAATCCTCCGCGACAATGTGTTCCAAAGCCGGAACAACCCAGCGATTTTTTCGAACGCCAAGATTCATCCAACCTTCCAACTCTCCTTTCGGAACGAGAAACAAACCAAAAGCCTTGCAGTTTGCAATTATTTTCTCTGCTGCCGGCCGGACTGCCGTATCTAAAGCGGCAACCCCAGACGCTTTTACCAACGACCACTTGCTCGATTCACTGCGAATTCGACTCAACGCGCCTTTTGCTCCTGAAAGCGTGTGCTCACCCCGATCAAGTTGGGCAAGCAACTCGACAACAGCTTCTCGCGTGGCAGTGAGAACTTCAGCTTCAGAGCGTTCCTCGACGCTCTCAGCAACTCGGTTACGAAGCAGGATCGTTTCAGTATTCTCTGCGTCTGCATCAAATGCCCGAAGTAGCTGCCTTAGATCTGCCTCAGAATTGAGTAGATCAATGTCAACTATCGCCGCAACAGGGATAGCAGCCTGTTTAAGAAGCGCCACCACGTCCTTAATCGTTTGCTTATTGTGCGCATGAACAAAAAGCAATTCTTGATTGTCATGGACATGCGTTGCAACCGCGCTATAAACAATGCGGTCCGAATCAGCCTCACATACAACCGCGCCACGGGCAAATATTCCTTCTAGAACTCGTTGGCTCGAAAGAATTGGAGATGATGAAAGAGCCTGTGTTGCCTCAGCCGTGATTGGACAATATTCAGTCTTGTTACCAGTTCGGTTCAAGCGAAAAATCTCGGCGGGCTGCTTTCCCGAAAGCACGCCTGCCAGGAAATTTGAATTATGAGTTGCTACGATGACTTGACAGGGAAAAGCATCAATATGGTCGGCCATCCAGCGCCCAAGTCGCCTAGCCTGCTCCGGATGAAGAAACGCTTCAGGCTCGTCAAGAAGCACCACTTTGTCTTTCGATAGCAGCAAGCTCAAGACGACGGCAACAAAGCTTCGAAATCCA
Source organism: Chromohalobacter marismortui (assembly GCF_004364315.1). Taxonomy (GTDB): domain Bacteria; phylum Pseudomonadota; class Gammaproteobacteria; order Pseudomonadales; family Halomonadaceae; genus Chromohalobacter; species Chromohalobacter marismortui. The sequence goes on from NZ_SOBR01000002.1 coordinate 425,179, forward strand.
TCACCTTGAGATTCTAAGGACGGAAATTTTTTCATCAACGGATAAGCTGCTCTTGGATCATCGGGAATATCGCCGAAATCGCTAGAGATCGCATAGCGAAGTTTGAGCCCGGCGCTGTAATCCAATCGAACCTTCATGCCAAATGTAGTTTCAAAAGCATCAGCCAATACTTTATCAAACTCGCCAAATTTTCCGTACATTGCTTGAAGTAAAGTCTTGGGTGAGCTTTCTTCGGGAACGAAGTTTTGACACGTACTTGCAATTTTTAGCCTTGACTCCGAGTCCATATAGAAAACTCGAAACTTTCCAAGTTTGTGAAACGTGAAGTCTGCATCGGGCGTTGAATCGAACGTGCGTCGGGCCTGATCAAGCCTGAGACGTACCATAGAGTTCTGCTCAAAACCTGATGTGATTCCATCAATCGTATGGTGGCCGATATTGGTTGCATCGACTCGTACGTCAAGGTCTTCTAGTAGTCGTTCGAACGTATCAGGCTGGCTGATATCAACACTTGCTAGTAATGTCGTATCTGCTCCCGAACCATGAATTAGCTTTTTATGAATATCCTTAAGCGTTTGTGACTTGCCCACATTGTTCGGCCCAACCAATAACGTGAACTTTCCCAGCTCTAATTCTGTTCCGCTCGTAAGCGTGATTTTCCTGATCTTCATTTGGCCCTGGACCTTTAGTTGAAGCTAACAGGTATTAGACAGCGCGCTCGTTTATTGACTTGAACGAGCACGCGCGTTCAACATTCTTATACCGCCACACCAACCCATTGATTTTTATGTGCACTTTCGTCGACGTGGCTACATAACACCAATGAACGTGCTCGCTACCTTTGCCGGCATGTCTCCTTTGGGTCGAAAGCGGAATTTTACCTTACCCAGCCACGCTACCGTCCGGGGATATCATCCTTTCCCTGCGACTCGCTACGCGTTGCTCTCCTTTTGTTTCCTATCGGCCGCTAGCCCTGGGGGTTAACCCTACTTAGCCTTGCTCGGTAACATTTTGCAATGGGACTTACCGGCAGATTCGGGAAGTCGGCAAATCGGGGAGGTGCTGAACCGCCGCGACGGCTACTCGACTATTCCCCGACTTCGCCAGCCACCCAGCGGGCGAAGGCCTCGGCCTGAGGATCGTCTTCCTGCACGACGTAGACCACCAGGCGCAAGTGCCGACCTTCGTCGACGATCAGGCTGGTGTGCTCGAAGTCGACCTCGCCCAGGCCATCGAGCTCGAGCGCGCGTACCCCTTGGCAAGGAGCGTCCACCTCGTGGCGGTGCCACCATTGGCCAAATTCGGAGGAGTGCGCTGAAAGCTCCTTCACCAGGTTGCCGATGGCAGGGTCATCGTCCGCCCGCGCATAGTCGCGGCGAAAGCTGGAGAGAATGCGTGGCGCCTGGGTCGGCCAATCGGCGATCACCCGGCGCAGCTCGGGATCGGTGAACAACATCCACAGCAGATTGCGATACTCGGCTGGTTGGCGGTCGAAGCCGAATACCCGCGCCGCCGCGTCGTTCCAGGCCAGCACGTCCCAGCGCAGATTCAGTACGTAGCTGGGGCGTGTTGTCAGGTCATTCATCAGGCGCTTCACCAGAGGCGGCACCTGGCACCAGGTCTTGCCCGGCTCGATCGGCGGGCGCTGGTGAGTCAGCAGGAACAGATGGCGCCGCTCCGCCGCGTCCAGTTGCAGTGCGCGGGACAGGTTATCGAGAAAGGTCGACGATACGCCGATCTCGCGCCCCTGCTCCAGCCAGGTGTACCAGGTCACTCCCACGCCCGAGAGCGCCGCAACTTCCTCTCGCCGCAACCCCGGCGTGCGGCGACGCGTCCCCGCCGGGAGGCCTACCGACTCGGGCGATATCCGCTCACGGCGGGTACGCAGAAATTCGGCGAGTTCCTGGCGCGTGCGGTCTAGCGTTCTCTCCTGGGCCATTCTGTTGCCTCTAGTAATAGCATAAACAGTTAAATTGTAACCCTCTAAAGCCAACCGCACACTCCGCGTACTTCCCTGCACTGCCATTCGACATCTCGAGGAAAGTACAGATGACACGCGGAACACATAGCACCACCTATCTGGTGGCCATCGGCGCCTTCGCGTTGGGCATGGCCTCTTACGTCACTGCCGGGCTGATCCCGATGATTCAGACCGACTTCGCGGTCTCGGTATCCGTGGCCGCCCAGTTAGTCACCGCCTTCACGCTGGCTTACGGACTGGGTTCGCCATTGTGTGTCGCCCTGTTGCCCGCGCATCGCCAACGCGGCGGCCTGTTTCTGATGCTGGGATTATTCGTGATCGCCAACGCAGCGAGCGCGCTGACGACCAGTCTCGCCGCCCTGATGGCCTGGCGCGTGCTGGCCGGCATGGCGGCGGGCACCTATCTCGCCATCGGCATTGCGGCGGCCGTTGGCGTGGCGCCGGCGGGGGCTCGCGGCAAGACGATCTCGATCATCATGGGTGGTATGGCGAGCGGCACCGTGCTCGGCGTGCCGCTTGGCCTGCTGCTGGCAGAGCGCTGGGGCTGGCAGGCCGCCCTATGGTTGATTGCATTGATCGGGCTGGTGGCGCTGATTGGGCTGATCTTCCGCCTACCGCCCATGCCCGCCACCCAGGTGGTGCCGATGCGACGCAAGCTTTCCATCCTGACCGACCGCCGGGTCATCGGTCTGCTCGGCATCTCCCTGCTGGCCGCCATCGCCAGCCTGGGCATGTATACCTTCATCGCGCCACTGATCGATGTGCACGGTGAGCGCTCGGTAACGCCCTATCTATGGGTGTGGGGCGTAGGCGGCGTGCTCGGCAGCTTCTTGATCGGCACGCTGGTCGACCGCTTCTCGGGCCCTAGACTCACCTTCGCCATCATGCTGCTGCTGGGTATCGCGCTGATCGCCCTGCCACTGCTACTCGGCATCAGCCCCTGGCTCGCGCTGATCCCGATTGCGCTCTGGGGCGCCGTGGGCTGGGCGCTGCAGGTGCCCCAGAACAACGAGTTGATGAAAGCCCGCGAATCCCAGGGCGACGGCAACCTGGCAGTGGCACTGAACGAATCCGCGCTCTATCTCGGCAGCGCCCTTGGCGCCTCGCTCGGCGGACTCGCCCTGGCACTGCAGATGCCTGTCGACGCGCTCTCCGTCACCGCCGGGCTCGTGGCGCTATCAGGCGTGGGCGTGCAGGCATGGCTGATGAGGCAGGCCCGTGCGCGCGCTGTGGCCTGCCCCGATTCGTGAACTCGCCCCCGTGGTACTAACGCCGCCGATCGGGCGGCGTTCGGTGCTGCCAAAGACGGTCATCTCGTCGAGATGGCGCTGGTCGCTGTGCGCGGGCCGGCGGGACCCTCGCCACCTTGTTAGCCGAGTAACTGCGCGCGTGCGGCCGCAAAGCCATCTAGTATCGTGCTATGCGCGGCCCCGAGGCCTTCGACGCAGTAGCTGTTCAGAAACTGTCGGCCGGCGAAAAGCCTGCGGTCGGTCTCGGTCAGTTTGGCTTGCTCGCAGACCCCGTCCCATGCACGGGCGATCGTGACGAGTTGGTTTTCGATGATGGCCTGGGCCTGTTGGTCATTGAGCAGGAAGTCCGGGGCGGCCGCGAGGCAGCTATGCAGCGTACTCATACGGTTGTCGCCCTTGATCAGCATCGCCTGCGTCGCCTCGTTGCCCGTTCGCCCCTGCGGGCAGATGTCATAGGTCGGGGTCAACGAGAGCATCCTGCCGTCCCAGAACGCGGCATGGTTGCGGGCATGATCGTCCGTGTTGCCGCACAGGATATTGAAGACGATCCGAGCGTAGAGCTCGCGCAGCGTTTGCTTGGGGTCGGTGAAGCGATGACGGATGACTTCGGCAAGGTCTTCGTAAGACGCATAGCGCGCCATCATTTCGTCAAGGCCGAGCATCGTCAACGCCGACACCATCGCTTTGCGCTGCCAGCCAGCCTCTGATTTGATGCGATCAAAGCGGTCGATGAGCAGCACATCCTTGCCGGCCGCCGCGGTCAACAAGACCGGGGCGACATCGAGCTCACATGCAGATGCCAGCTTCATGGCGATAAATTCCGCCTTCACGACGCTGTAAATGTCCGTGCTCGACGAGAATTTGGCGATCATTTTGCGGTCGCCATGGTCGATCAGGGCCTTCGGGCGGGCGCCGCCGACCGAGGTGCCGTGGTTCAACGCCTGATCGAGGGCGGGCGTCAGCGGAGCGCCCTTCTCGATCCGTTCAGCCGCTTCCAGCAACTCTTCATAAGACGCCTCGGCTTTGAGGCGAGGCACGTATTCCGTGGCGGAATGCTGAAAGTCGAGGGCACCGATCCGGTCCGACCCCGATTCGAGCCAATAGGTGAGTTCGGAGATGTCGTCAGCTGCGGCGTCGGCCTTGCCCCCCATCAGACGATTGATGATCACCCGGCGCCCCCAGGCATCGGGCGAGGCGTCGCGCAGGCAACTGGCCATCGACAGGCCAGCGGTCGGTTCGATCAAGCCGCGGCGCAGGGGCAGTTCGGGGCCATAGATCGGGATCGCACCATCACGCGCCAGGTAGCTGGCGCCATAGTTGAAGCGGTAGCGATCGCCGTGCTGCGTGACGCGACCGGCCACCACGGGTTGTGTCTCTCCCGGCAGCCAGATCCAGACATAGGCCTCTCGTGGCTGCGCCAGCCTAGAAGTCATCATCGACCTCCTGTCTGCTCGGGCGAATCCGCTTCGGCAGCAGCGTCAGTTTTTCCTCGAGATGGGCGTTATGCATCGCACCTGCCCGGTCGTCGACATCGAACAGCCGCACGCCAACGAGTGTGGCGACCTCGAAGACGATGCCGATCTCGGTGCCGGCTTCGCCATTTTCGATGTTGCGGAGGGTCTTGCGCGAGATGCCGGCGCGTTCAGACAGTTCGGCAGCGGTGAGCTCCCGCTCCAAGCGGCCAGCCTTGATCAGCTTGCCGAGGATCGAGAGTGTCTGCTTGGTGACACGGGAGTAGCTGCGCGGCCGTTTCATTGCCATCTCGTCAGATTGGGTATTTAAATACTCATTAGAAAGCATGTGAGTATTAAAGTACTCACTATGATGCGGTCTGCATGAGATAGCAAGAAGATGAGCATCTTAGTACCCACAAGGCCATGAGATGAAACTTTAAATGCTCATTACTCAGGCAGTTGGTGATCATCACCTGAATCAATCGTGCTGTGGAGTGCCGTGGGCTGGGCACTGCAGGAGCCCCAGAACAACGATCTGATAAAAGCCCACGATGCCCAAGTGACGGCAACCTCGCGGTGGCCTTGCATGAATCCGCACTCTATTTCGACAGAATGCCCTGAGGATCAGCGCGATCCAGAGGAACAGCAAAAATTTATTTGACAAACAGACGTACATATCTAAATACTTCGATATGAAGGTGTGTTTATATACGCATAACAGGAGATACCAATGACCCAACAGATGAAGGCTATGCCAAAGGGCCTGATCGCTTTGGCTTTGGGAGGGTTCGGGATCGGGCTCACGGAGTTCGGGATAGTCGGTCTGCTACCCGAGATCACAGCAGACTTTGATGTAAGCGAGAGCGTCGCTGGGTACCTCGTTTCAGGCTATGCCCTGAGCGTAGCCGTAGGTGCTATTGGCCTTACCGCAGCGGTCTCCCGTGTAGAACGTAAACGAGTCCTTCTCGGACTCGTAGTTCTCTTCATTGTGGGGAATCTCATCTCTGCAATGGCGCCGACTTATGCGGTGATGCTGACAGGCCGGATCGTCGCCGCCCTATGCCACGGCGCCTTCTTCAGTGTGGGCGCTGTCGTGGCATCAAACATGGTGCCTGAGAATAGAAAGGCGGGAGCAATTTCGCTCATGTTCGCAGGCCTTACGGTCGCCAATGTTGTAGGTATTCCTTTCGGCACCTTCATCGGACAGCAACTCGGTTGGCGTGCCACTTTCTGGGTTATCACCGCCATCGGTGTGATTACCTTCTTTGGTATTCAGCTATTGGTACAGAGATCACCAGCACCGGAAGCAGGTAGCCTCCGTTCTGAAATCGGTGTATTACGTCGTCCACAGGTTCTCCTCTCTGCAATGGTTAGCATTCTGACATTTGGGGGGCTTGTTGGTGCCTATACCTATATCGCATTCACTCTTACTGAGATCAGCGGCTTTGAAGCAAAGGCAGTTCCAGGGCTCTTGTTGTTGTTCGGCGTCGGGACATTTATCGGCAATCTTCTTGGCGGACGCCTTGCAGATCGGGCTTTGGATCGCTCCCTCCAGATGATTCTTGTTGTACTCATAGCTGTGCTGAGCGGCTTCGCGCTTATGGTCACAAATGCTTTGGCCGCTCTCGTAGCGATGTTCCTTTTAGGGGCAATAGGCTTCGCTACGGCGCCCGGCCTACAACTACGGATCATGCACTTCGCAGGAGACGCTCCGACGGTCGCATCCGGGGCGAACATAGCCGCACTCAATATCGGCAATGCATTTGGCACATGGCTTGGCGGCCTCGCTATCGCGGCCGGCCTGGGATTCGTATCTCCCCTATGGGTTGGGGCGGGGCTAGCAACAGCTGCGTTGTTGGTCTTGATGCCGTCCAGCGCGGCCAGCCGTCGGGTGGCGTGACGCAGACGCCCAGGCCTCCGCTATCAAGTGACTAACCAAGGAAGGCTTGATAGAGTAAAATCGTAATATCACGATAAAACGGTCTGTCTCGGAGGGGCATACAAGCGCAATGACCAAAAACACCCAAGGAGGCGAGACCTCGCTCGCGGAAACTGCCGACGATGCATTGGACGTATTCAAGGCACTGTCGAACCCGGTTCGCCTCCAGATCCTGCAGTGGCTTCGTGAGCCACGAAAGAATTTCCCCGTCGAACGTGGCATTGCTGATCCCGACGAGGTTGGCGTATGCGTCAGCCATATCACTGAGAAGACCGAGCTTGCACAGTCAACTGTTTCCTCGTTCATGAGCGTGCTGGAGCGAGCGGACCTGGTGATCGCTACCCGGGTAGGCAAGTGGACCCACTACCGACGCAACGAAGAGCGAATCAGGCAGCTCGTTGAGATGCTGGGTCGTACGCTTTAAATGATTTAATACTGCTGTAGCCAGGTTTCCTGAAGTGACCATGATGCTGCGCAAACGTGCGGCGTTCAGTGCTGCCTATAGGATTCAAGATGGTCGGCCGTTATCGCTGCGTACGATGGAAATTGATCAACCTAGATCCACAGGACACGCTTAAGCAAAGCCATGCATTTCAGTTACTGCGTTTGCGGAGAAAGTACAGGACTCCGAGAACCGTCAACGCCCCACCGACAAGCTGAGTCACCGTCGGCAATGTGCCCAGTAACAGCCATGCCAGTACCGAAGCCCCAACCGGTTCGCAGAGCATCGCCATGGAGACCAGAGAGACGCTGATAAACCGAGTGCAATAATTGAGCACGGAATGCCCGAGCAAGGTCGGCAACAGCGCGAGCAGAAAGAAGATGAGAAGGTCATCTCGATTGACGGCTGAAAGGGCATTCCCCGTCACCAAACAGTACAAGGCAATGGCAATGGCGGCAAAACCATAGCAATAGAAAGTATAGACATTGAGGCTGACACTTTTCAGCGCATGCTGACCCACGAAAAAATAGACAGTGGCAAGGAACGCTGCAGAAAGAGCAAGCAAATTCCCCCATAATGCAATCCCCGACACCCGGTAGTCGCCCCAACCGATAATGATACCCCCCAGTACCGATACCATCGCGCCCAGCGCGGCGCCACGGTTCAGGCGTTCCTGGTAAATAAAGTATCCAATAATGAAGGCAAAAAGAGGCTGCATGGTGGCAAGGGTCACCGAGCTAGCCACCGACGTATAATCTAGAGAGGAAAACCAAGTAATGAAATGCAGCCCTAAGAGAAAGCCAGCCACCGCGCAATAGGCCAATCGCTTCCCATCTATTTTCATCAGGGAGTCTCGGCCGGATACAGCGAGAAACATTACCAGACAAGTTGCGAAAAGCATCCGGTAAAAGGCAATCACCGGCGCAGTGGCATCGGCCAGTTTAACCAGCGGCGCTGTCGTCGATATGGCCAGCACCGCTACTACCAGAAACGTGTACACCCATTTAGTTTTCTCCATAGATCCTCTATAACTACTGGGGCTCGACAAAGGAACTTTTCAACCAGCCATGAAATTTCTCCACTTCTTTTTCATAGCGGGTATAGAAAACCGAACTGGCTTGCTTGAGGCCTTTCTGATGCCTTTGAATGATGGCTTCGTCTTCGCTTATCACCTGAGACCAGTGGCGCTCATAGGGCTTTATGATGTCTTCAAAATCATCACGTTCAAAAGAGATCTTAGGTACACAAAACCCGAATTTCACGACGCACGTTTCAGGCGATACGGGCCACGTCTGTGCCCACCATACTGAATCAATGGTCGCGACGATGAATAAGTTGGGGTAAACAAGACAAAACCTTGTCACCTTACGGTCAAGCGACTCGATATTCGTTAGCTCACCCCTTAGATGCCTCGGCAGAGAAGCTGTTCCGGCACCTTCCATTTCCAGGCACTGCCACTCTCCTGAAGTCTTTACGCGAGAAAGGGCCTGTTTACCTATCGATGCCCTATGTACAAATGGGATATGCAAATTCTCCATACCCACTTCCAAATAAAGCTTCCAATTGGCTTGAAGAAATGATTCTTTCTTCTTATAGCAAGTCAGCCCACCAGTATCAAAAGGTGTCAAGACATCCTCTTCAAGGCTACCAATCTGATCTCTCAAAGGGGCAGGGAATTTCGAAAAATTAACCCATACGAAGCCTCCCGAAACTTCACAGTGAATTTTCTTCAAACCATGCAGACAGTTATCAAAACCATCCTCACCATCCCTAACCCCGGGATGCGAGAAAACTTCCCCGTTGTTGGAAAAAGCCCATCCATGAAATGGGCAAACGACGCTGGCACTGTTGCCCTGACCTTCTCTAAGCTTCATTCCTCTATGTGGGCAGACATTATAAAAAGCACGTATATTGTTATCTGAATTAGCTATAAAAATGCTTTCTCCCAAAATATCGAGGCAGAAAAAATCGCCGTCATTACGGGCATCCTCTTCTCTACCCACCATGAGCCATTTTTCCTTGAACAAACGAGCCTTCTCTCTTTCACACCACCTTTCAGAAGCATAAGCATCAGGAAAGAACGACTCTCCCACATCATAACTTGAAAATATTTCACTCATAACAATCGTCCCATAAGCGCACAATAACGGAAAATACAGAAACTTCTTAAGTGGCATCTATAAATATACAAACGTATCCTTATGGAACAACCGAGAGTTTTTCAATCAGCTTTGAACTAGGCTCAAAACATGAAAGAAATTGTGCACTTACAGAGCTTTTTGGCTGTCGCCAGGACGGGCAGCCTGACGCTGGCAGCGGAAGAGCTGCACGTGACTCCTAGTGCCGTGAGCCACCGCCTTCGCCAGTTGGAGCAGCGTCTGGGGGCCAAGCTGTTGCGCAGAACACCCCATGGCATGGCGCTGACGGGTGAAGGGCAGCGATTCAAGGACCGCATCTCTGATCCGATCGAGGCCATTGAAATGGCGTTGCGCCCGGAGACAGGGCAAGAAGGGCCACTTACCGTGAGTGTCATGCCCTGGTTTGCTTCCAGCTGGCTGATGCCGCGCCTCAAACGGTTCCAGTTGCGCTGTCCCGAAGCACGCATTCGCATCGAGACCAGCAGTCAGCTAAGCGATCTCGCTCATGGGCATGTCACGGCAGCACTGAGATTTGGGCGGGGAGACTGGCCGGATATCGAGGTGGAACCGCTCTTTGACGAGTGGGTAATCCCCGTAGCCAGCCCAGATGTGGTCGCACAAATGGGCTTGAATGCTCAAGATCCGGCACGGTGGCCTCGCCTCCCCGACCCTGACGATCTCTGGTCGAGTTGGTTTGGAGACGAGGTAATGGGCGAGGCTATGCGATCAAGCATAGAGCTACACGACACCAGCTCGCTGACGGAAGCGGCGGTCAACGGCATGGGCGTGGTGCTCGGACGCTACACGCACGTGGCTCCCTGGCTGGAGCGAGGCGACTTGGTCACGCTCGCCAGCCAATGGATCAGAATGCCGAAGCGCCACTACCTGGTTCGTTCGCGGCACCGCCCTATGCATTCCTGCTTTCCACATTTCCGCCGATGGCTGCATGACGAGGTCCAACGCGACCGAGCCAGCACGTCAAAGTGAGTTGTGTTGAATACATTCGGTAGTTATACGGAGAGGCGTCATGCAGGTCTGAAACGGCTCAGCTCATGACGACCATCACCACCAGCACGACCGTCAACAGTAGCAGGTAGACCCCGGCATGAACGCGATCGGGAATGCGCCCGATCCACCGCGACGCTAGGCGGATACCGAGCCATGAGCCGGCCGCCAGCGCCAGCAAGGCGCGCAGGTCCACATACCCCGCATACCAGGCGCCCAGGGGGGTATCGCTGGCCGACAGCAGCACATAGGTCACGGTGCCACTCACCGCCATCGGCAGCGACAGCGGATTGGCCATCGCCGTGGCCGCCGTCATGCTGGCCCCTCTGCGGCGCATCAGCGGCACGGTCATCACGCTGCCGCCAACACCTAAAAAGGCGGCGACAGTACCGATGAAGGTACCGGTCATCGCTGTCACTAGACGCCCCATGGGACGCACATCACCATACGCCTGATGCAGGAAACCGGGCCTAAGGATGGCATCCGCAATGGTAATCGCTAGATAGACGATAAACGCCCAGCGCACCCAGTCCCCACTCAACGACAGCGCCGCGGCCGCGCCGAGCACGGCTCCGATGGCGATATAACCGATCAGTGGACGCACCAGATGCCATTGCACAGTCCGCCGCCGGTGATGACGCCATGTCGATAGGGAGGCAGCGAAGATCATCAGAGCGGTCGAGGTTGCAACCGCAATATGCATGGCCGCCAGACCGGCCGCACTATCCGGCCCATGAACGGCAATCAGCAGGGTATACATCAAGGGAACGACGACGAAGCCACCACCGAAACCGAACAACACGGTGGTGACTCCGGCCAACCCGCCGCAGAGAAGTAATATGCTATACACCGGAACGCTCCTGGTGAACTCACCCCTGGTGGAACTCAACGACAGGAACGATATTCCGACAGGGGCTGGCCGACGTTCGCCACTTGGCCAATAATTGTCGTGTTTCGGCCAGGTTGAAGACGATGCGCAATGTTCCTCTGGCGGACGTGGATCATGTGGCCCGGCCCATCGTGGCCATCGGCACCGACTACAGCCCCGGTACCCTGCTCGACTTCCACAGCCATCGCCGTGCCCAGTTTCTCTACGGCATGACGGGCTTGATGGAAGTCGACACCGATGACGGCACCTGGATGGTACCGCCCTACAGCGGTGTCTGGTTGCCGGCGGGCAAGCGCCACCGGGTGCGGATGAACGGCGTCAGTACCCGCAGCCTGTACATCGAGCCCGTTGCAGCGCCACGCCTCTCTCCCAGTTGCGAGGTGCTGGTCGTGTCGCCGCTGCTGCATCACCTGCTGCTGGCTTACGCCAACATGCCCGCACTCTATGACGAGAATGGCCGCGATGGTGCCCTCGCCCATCTCCTGCTGTACGAACTGCAGCTGGCGCCATCGCTGCCGCTGTTTGCGCCTTTGCCCCGTGCCCCTCAACTGGCAAGCCTGTGCAGGGATTTTCTCGGGAGGCCGCATATCCATAGCCTGCCCGAGGACTGGGCCCGGCAACTGCACCGCAGCCAACGCACCTTCAATCGTCTGTTCCGTCAGCAGACCGGCATGTCCTTCGGCGTATGGCGTCAGCAAGCCTGCCTGATGGCCGCCGTTCCCAGACTACTCTCCGGTAGCTCCGTTACCCGAACCGCGCTGGAGCTCGGCTACGACAGTCCCGGCGCCTTCTCCAGCATGTTTCGCAAGGTGCTCTGTCAATCCCCTACCGCCTTTGTTCGCGCGGCTACCCGTCAGGAGGAGGAGCTACCCACCATTGCTGATAGAGGAGATCGCCGGGGATCAGGTGATCGCTGATATGCGTAACCTGACTGAGACTTCGCACGAACTATCCGGAACTTCCGGATAGTTAGCCTCGCTTCAGTTCCTTGAGCCACGAGAATGCTTGGCGGCGACTCCTCGACGCCACACCACATAACTGCTTTACCCGAGAGCAGATCACTCTCGATCAGTATGAACTGGCTCACGGGGTTGATAGGAAAATTGGCGGTGAGCTTGGGCACGCCATAGACTTCGACGCGCTTGCCATGCACCTCACGAATTTTCTGCGCCAGCAGATCGAAGCCGCCATCGCCGGAGACAAGCGTGATGCCCGCACTCCACTCTGTAATGCCCCCTTGGTTTCCCGCAAGTCGGACTTGTATTGCTCACGGATATCCTTGGGGCAGGCCTTGAACCCGTTCTCCATGTTGCGCTGGGCTTCATCGATCAGCCTTCGACCTCGGAGACGGTGAGATCATGCTGTCGGGCGGCCTCAGCGACCGTGGTCTTGCTCTTGAAGATGTCCATGACCACGGACGCTTTGCGCTCCTCGGGCCATCGCTTGATGGGGCTGTCGTCACTCACCCTTTCCTCCTGATGACTGCACTATGTATGTAAAGCTCAGGAGAGGGTCACTTCAAATGCGGCGATGCCATCCAGTAGTCCTCTCAAGCCGCCGATCATGGGAGCCTCCTCCATCAATAAAAGGTAAAGATAGTAAAGTTGCCAGGAAGCCACGCGAGACGCAAAAAAACACCCGCCGTGAGGCAGGTTCTGATGGGATTCATCTTATGCTGGTAAAGGTCGGGCAGCCCGCGCGATAGCCTGCGTCCGAGATAAATTAGGACCTGTCACCGATTGCTTATCGACGTCATCGCCGAATCACTGAATACACGGTCTCGCAAGGCACTGTACTGGCGTGCATCCCTGGAAGGCTACGCTGAGGTGCTCAAGACATCAGTCGCGGGTCCAAGCATCCTTCAGTAGGGTCGCCCTTGGAACTTGAGGCCGCAAGAATTCCAGAAAATCGATATAAACAAACCCTTTACAAACGTTAGGTTACCATTCTTGATAGCTGCGGGTCGTTACGCAATAGCAAACACCAACGGGCTACAGAAGAAAGCTCGGCTGTAGGGTTCGTCATCTCGCGAATACGTCCACGCACCTCGGTCAGTTTGGCTTTGGCCGCCGGATTGTTTCCAGTACGGCAACGGTATTTTGCAGCCTGAAAATCCTCGATTAATAAGTCCAGTTTTTGCCATACCTTGCGACGGGCCTCCGCCAATGCTACATGCTCATTGAGTTTTAGACGTTTGACAGTCTCCGTAACTCGCTCTTGTTCCCAAAGGGATATATCAGGCACAGGAATTATCTTGCCTTCCTCGTCGAAGGCGATCAGCCCCACATCATCATCGTCAATGGGGTCAATCAGGTAGCGAGTTTCGGATTCCTCGCAGGGTTCATCGTAGGTCGAGCAGAGAGACCCGTCCTTGAGGGGAAACCATCCACCTTTCTTGCGATTGCCAACGTTCCCGCAGGCGCGAAAGTTCATGTAATCGAACGCCAGCCACCAGTAGCCATCGCGCTTGCTACCATCCAGTGTTCGGGCTTCCTTTTTGGGGCGGAAATGTTCCACATCGTAATGGGAATAAAGCTCACGGACTTCCGAAAACCAGCACTTCCCAGCGGACAAGGCGAGTAACCACTCCTTTAAGATGCCCCAATGGGCACTGTTGGCATCGATCAAGGCATTGCGCTCGCCACGCTTACCCACAGCATCAAGCGCAGCCAACTCATCGATAAGCTTTCTGGACTTGGCCATCCAAGCGTTCCATTCTGCTTGAGACCACGGTTCCCAACCGGGAATATCTGTATCTGTCGGCCGTCTGTTTTTCAGATCAATCCAAATCAACGTTCCTCCTCCTCCCGCAGGATCTCGTCAATGATGCTATCGGCGATGTGGTCCTGTTCCTTCTGCTCCTCGGGCGTGAGCGTAGGCTTTCGAAACCGGCGATGCTGCGCCATCTTGCGCACGAATAGAGCATAATCAGGATCGCGAAAGTCCGACGTGGAGAAGCCTAGGTCGGCCAGTTCCGCGCTTAAGCGGTTGAGCTCAGCATCCTCTTCCGGTGTACGAGGGGATTTAACATACAACTCGTTACGGCGGAATAGTCGCCGCTCGGTTTCCACATCCAGCGTGGACGACAGTCCGAATAGTTCACTTTTGAGCAGCCCTGTCACACCCATGCCTTGCGGATGTTCGTCTGGCTCATCCACCAAGATACGGCGGCCCTCGCGGCGCAAGATATGCACCTGCTCGCGCCTCAAGCTGCCCAACATTATTGGGTCGTGTGTGGTAATCAGTAACTGCGAGTCTCCAAGGGCGCCAGCATCGGTGGTCAGCACACCCTCAATATCGTCGAAATAACGCAGCTTCCAGATTGGGTTCAGGTGAGTATCGGGCTCATCCAGCAGGAACAAGCAGTGATCCTCCCGGGTGATTCGCATCAACCCCAATACGGTGAGCATTTGCAGCTCGCCCTCGGATAACTGCCTGAAGCTTACCTTACCGCCATTCTCATTACGCTTCTTGACCGTGATGCGGATCTCATCGATCAAGTCGCCGATATAGGCGCCTTCGGCGTAACGGAAGAAGCTGTCAGGGCTACCAACAAGTTCGCCCAATTGCTTGAGCTTTTCGTGACTGGGCACAAAGAGATAGAGCTGTTTCTGCTTTTCAGTGCGTCCACGAAAATCGATCTGCTTGGTAACCTCCTGCTCGATGGGTGCCCAGGTCACCTGCCAGAGCTTGTCCAGAAACTCGCTTACCACATTACCGCGCGCGTACCAGAAGCGTGGGTCTCCCTCATTGAGCTCCTGTTCGTCAAAGCGACCGCTCCGACGCTTTTCACGCAAGCGGTATGGCTCTTTGAGCACGAAAAGCGCCGATTCCAGAGATTCAATATGCAGATTCGCCAGCACTTTTTGAAACACGGGGTCCTCTGACAGCAAGCAGGCCAGCAAGACCAACTGGCTGTGCCCACCCCGGCAGTAGAACAGGCGACGCAGCCGGTCGTCGCCCAGTTGCTGCAGGCGGCTGCGTTCCCGTCGCTTGACCTCTTCAACGGCTCGGATATCCGCCTCACTGCCGGTGAAATTGCGCAGCAGGTCGGCGGGCATCACCTCCTCGGCTACGACCTCCTGGCGACGGTTGAAGCGGCGCTGGTGCTCTTGGAACAGCGCCTCGATCCGCTCGTTGCGACCGGAGTAGTAGGCGAAAATGTGCGAGGGCAGCAACTCGCGGTTTTTCAGCAGATATCCTTGTGATTCGGAGTTGCCATCTACCCACACGAAGGGGCGCTTCTGTTTGCTCATATCGGTTTCAATGCGAACCCGGTGACCACGAATGGCATATTCCAGCGTGTAGTCGAGGGCGGCATCCCGATCCAGGTCGATGTCGCGGAAGATGGTGATTAGCGCTTCGATCAGGTTCGACTTTCCGGTGCCGTTCTGGCCGATCAGGGCATGGCTACGAATGGACTTGTGCGGCCCGTCGTCACTGCCGGGTGTCGACTCCAGATGGGTGGCAAAACGCATCTCCAGCTCTTGCAGATTGCGAAAGTGTGGGATCTCGAGGCGCAACAGCTGCATATCAGGCCCCATCCTCTTCGCTGCCGACCTCTCGTACCTCGGCCGGCTCGGGTTCCAGGATCCAGCCATGGCTGATCTCGGTTTTCAATTGGGCGTAGAAGGCATCGATCTCGCCGCCGAAGCGCTGCCACAGATTCTTGGCACTCATCTCACCGTCGTGGCGGGCGAGGACAGTAGCAAGTGGCGCCTGGGTTTTGATGTCTGGTGTCTGACCCAAGCATAATTTAGCGACCAGTTCAGTGTGGGGAGCTTTCACGGGTTGTTCCTCTTCTTGTCCGGTGGTGATACCGGTTAGGGTAGAAACCGCGGTCATTGCAAATGTTTCGGCTTTCTTTTGCTTGCTATTCAACTGACCGGTATAGGCATCACAAATTTCGAAAAGGTAGTCTACAGCTTCGACAATCTGGTCCTGCTCTGGTTTTGGAGGTACAGGTACCATCAGGCCCTCTACCCCTCCGACACGTAGGTGCTTTACAGCCATCCCAACAGCGGTCCCAAGCATCTGTTCCTGGAAGCTTGGGCTTAAAATGACATACAGCAAAAAGCGGTTGTTAAATAGGCTTGGGAAAAGTCGAATTAGCATCATTCGTTGACCGAGACAGACTTTCTCCCCTTCCGGTACGATGGCTGCTTCGCCCATCGGAGCCTCACGAGAGAAAAATATATCCCCCGATTTAGGGGGCATACGCCTAGCCCAGTAGGCATAGGTTTCTTCGGAAACTCTCTTGGTATTGGAGAGATTCATCTGGCCATCACAAATATCGGTCGTTCGGACAAGAGGAATTCCATCTGTCACATATGGTGCGGTCTTATTGTGGCAGTCCACAACAGCTTGCGAAACTTGAAGCAATGTTGCCCAAGCCCAATGCTCAGGTAACTGAGAGGCAGGCACATTTGCATGTTGGGCACGTAGCTTCTTTAACATGGACTTGGCCTCTTTATACTCCTGCCCCTCAGAGCATTCAGCCCAATGTCTTCGTGCATTAGAAATGGACTCAAGAAGTTCTAATCCTGAACATTCTCTCCATCGTTCCCTGGGGAATAAACGACCAGAAACTGCCAAGTCAAGAAGGGTACCCTTGAGCTGTTTCACATCTTCCGGCGCACTGAACAACTGCTCGAAATTTTCCTCCAGCGTTGCCCAGGACTCCTGCAACTCGTGCGGGCTTCCGGCACTGGAAACGGTTTTCAGGGTCGCTTGGCGCAGGGCGTTTTGTAGTCGCCGGTATTCTTTCTTCTGCATTTCCAGCTTGTCGCACAAAGCCATTAGTTCATCGACCTTGGCAACGATACGGCCTTGTTCTTCAGTTGGCGGTAGCGGAAATGCCCGGGTAGCAAAGTAGTCTACGGAAAGTCGTTTCTGGCCAGCTGTCCCGGTCATACTCTTCTTTCCCTCATTGGTGAAAAATGGGGAGCGAAGGTAAATGTACACATAGTCCGGCAGAACACCTTCATGAACAGGACGAAATACATGAAGCTCGGTAGTTCCGGCACCAATCCCCAAGTCGCCCGGAATATCTGAAACAGCTGCCGACTTTCCATTTTCGAAACACGGAGTAATTTTCGCCAGAATTACGTCGCCGTTGGCAAAATGGGTATACCCTCTTTTTATCTCTCCCCATTTTCTGGTTTCTGCGACAAGAGCATCGTGGTGAAACTGGGGGATCCCTCTCATAGGAATAAATGCCGCAACTTCTTCATCCGGAGCCTGGTTGCGTGGATTAATTTCTCCGATATCTAGCAGCCGCGTCCAGCGCCAGGATTGTGGTAGTTCGACGTCGGATGGCGCTTGTACTGGCTCGTTCTCGAGCTTCGGTATGCACTTGTATTTTTTTTCAAGGATCAGGCGTTGCCTGGTGACTTCGATTCCAATAAGCAAATCACCAGCGTTATCCCCCGCTTCACTTCTTGGGGTAAGGGAGCCAGTGACAGCCAGTTGATAAATCATTTCCCGCAACTTAGCCACGCCTTCGGGCGCATGGGCAATATGCTTAAATTCCGCCAAAAACTGCTGTGCGTCCATCAAACATCCGCTCCTTCGGAAGCGCTCTCCGCTCGGGTGCCAACCGCGCGCTGTGCCAACTGTGCTCGTGAGCGTCCAAAGGGCATGTGTAGGTTGGCCTGCAAGGCACGGGTTTTCCAACATTTCAGTTGGCACATTTGTAGATAGAAGTCGCGTTTGAGCGAGTCGTTGATGTAGAGCAGGGCCTTGATATAGGGCAAACTCAATTGCCTCAGCATCCCTGAGACAATCTCTTCATCTGGGAAGGCTTTGGCAAAACGCAGCATATGGCGCAGGTCCTTGGTGGAGAAGCCGCAGCCATATTTGGCTACTAACTGTTTAGCCAAGGGGGAATCAAGCTGCTCGCCATAGGCCGCGCGCTCGCCTTGCAGTACCTCGCTCTGGATACACTGGCCAATATGCCAATACAGCAAGGCCAGGACGCTGTACACGGAGAGGGCCACCTCGCTGCGGCTTTGCTCGATCAGGTGACGGATATCGCCGAGCAGTTGCCGGCCGGCAGGGTTCGGTAACTGTTCGAGGCTCATTCTTCGGCCTCCTCCGCCGTAAAGTGGTGTGCCAAGGCCGCCGCCAGCTCGCTTTTTAAGCGGTTTTCGGTTTCCTCGATTTCACTGAGCAAGTTTTTGTACTTCTCCAGCAGTACGTCAGGATCGAGGGTTTCCTCCTCCGGCGCGTTAGGGTTTTTCTGGTCCAGATTGTAGATCGGCCAGTAAATACGATCTCCGATGGCCTGGGCATCGCGCGCTTGCAGGCGCAGCACGTCGGCCTTGTCGCGCAACTCGGCTATTTCATCATCGATGGGCTTGCGCTTTTGCTGACTGCTGACGCCTTTGATAGATTCGCGTAGGTCGCGCACCTGGTTTTCCAGTGCCGAGGCTTCGCTGTTAAGCGCTTCCGCCCGTTCCCAATGCGGCCGAGCCTCGACCATGGCCTGCTCGCGCTTGGCTTTGAAATCTAGCTTCCAGGCAAACTCGTTTTCCACCCTGTCGGCGAAGTCGTTGTCTTCGCTACCCCACCACTCCTGCTCCTGTTTAAACTCTTCATAACGGATTGGCTTGGTCTTGGAATAGCTTTTGTATCCCGGCGGATAGGGATGTTCGTAGAACCAGATGGTGTCAGTGTGGAAGTGCTCGCTGCCGTCGTCCATGGCTGCGCCCTTGGTGAAGAACAGCAGGTTGGTCTTGATGCTGGTGTAGGGGGCGAAGACGCCCTTGGGCAGACGGACGATGGTATGCAGCTTGCAGTCGCGCAACAGCAGCTCTTTCAGCGTAGCCTTGATGCCCTCACCGAACAGAAAGCCGTCGGGCAACACCACGGCGGCGCGGCCGTTCTCCTTCAGTAGTTTCTTGATGATCAGCGCCACGAACATATCAGCGGTCTCGCGGGTACGCAGGTCAGCCGGGTAGTCGCTACCCACGCCGTCATCCTCATAGCCGCCAAACGGTGGATTGGTGATCAAGCAATCAACCTTACCGTAGGTACTCCACTCGTTCCATCCAATGGCCAGGGTGTTGCGATGCTCGATCCGACTGGGCACATCTATGCCGTGCAGCAGCATATTGGTGGTGCACAGCAGGTGCGGTAACTGCTTCTTCTCGATGCCACGAACCAACTCCTCAATCGTGCGCTTGTCGGAGGCGGAGGGCTTGGCTGTGAGTTGATGGCGGAAATGGTCGATGACCGCCGTCAGGAAGCCGCCGGTGCCGCAGGCCGGGTCGAGCACGGTTTCGCGCTTATCGAGGCGCGGGCTCACCCGATCCGCCATGAACTCGGTGATAGCGCGCGGGGTATAGAATTCACCTGCATTGCCCGCACCGCGCAGATCGTTGAGCAGTTGCTCGTAGACATCTCCCAGGTTGGCTCGGGTCTTGAAGTCGTGGAAATTGATAGCTTCTTCCAGCTTCTCGATCACCGCCACCATCTGAGTGCCGGATTTCATGTAGTTGTTGGCATCTTCGAAGACACTACGGATCACCTTGTGCAGGGGGCTCCGGTTAGCATCCAGGTCTTTAAGCTCGGGAAACAGCTCGTTGTTGACGAAGCTGATGAGCTCACTGGCGGCATTCTGGTTTTTTTTCTTGCCGTCCGGGCTGGCTACATAGGCGGCCCAGTTGCGCCAGCGCAAAGCATTGGGTAAGGGAGACTGGTAGCAGGGATTGTCATCTTCCCACTCTTCCTCGCGCTGATCCAAGACCTTGAGGAATAGCATCCAGGTGAGCTGGCCGAGGCGCTGGGCGTCGCCGTCGACTCCATCGTCCTTTCGCATGATGTCCTGGATTGACTTGATGGTACTGCTGAGATTCATTGAGGTCTCACTTATCCTCGGGCCCGAATGGTTGTTCAGGCTTCTTGGTGCTCTTGGAGGTCGTACAGTACTTGTTCGAGCTCGTATACAGCCTGGGCGTATTGTTCAACGTCGCCGAAGATGCCACGCGGGATTTGTGTCTTACTGTCGAACTTGTCGAAGGGCGGGAGTTCCAATACCTTGACGTCTTCGGTGTCCTACACGCCGTGATCGGCAAACTTCTCAAACAGGGTCCAGCGAAACCTCTCCACTCCTGATACAGCCGCCAAAGCGCGGCTAACTGGGGAAACTGATCAAGCTTGAGTTCGCGCTCTATGGGGCGGGAAAAACCGATACGATCGTGCAACGGGAAGCCCCCGCCATTGCAGCTGAGGGCGAATGGTGCATTCAGCATTTCAGCGTAGACCAGCGCTTGTTGCATACCGTGACCGATTGAAAAGCGGGCCTGTTTGGCTTCGATAACCTCGATGGGCATGTTCGGGCGCGCATAGAGCACATAGTCAGCTCGCTTTGGGCTACCCTTGGCATCTATATCTCGGATAGGCGCCACAAGCTTGCCTCGCACCATGATGCCCACATCGGTGAGTCTCACCACTTCGCGAAACTCACTTTGCTGCCAACCAGCCTGTTGGATAGCGGGAGTGATGAATTTCGTGCAGATATCACGTTCGCTTAACGTTTTATTATCCACTGCATACCTCCCTGCTCGATATGAAGTTTACAAAAATCACATAGCCTTATGCAGCACCTTCATTTGCTATAGTTAGCTCACTAATGATATCAAGCCCGCTCAGAAAGCGGGCTCTCGATAGAGTATATCTCTTTATCACTCCCACTCAATCGTCGCGGGCGGCTTGCTGCTGACGTCGTACGTCACCCGCGATACGCCACTGATCTCGTTGATGATGCGGTTGGAGACCTTCTCCAGCAGCTCATACGGCAGGTGGGCCCATCTTGCGGTCATGAAGTCGATGGTTTCGACGGCGCGCAGGGCGATGACCCATTCGTAGCGGCGGCCATCGCCGACGACACCGACGGATTTCACCGGGAGGAAGACGGCGAAGGCCTGGCTGGTCTTGTGGTACCAGTCGGCATTGTGCAGTTCCTCGATAAAGATAGCATCAGCTTCACGCAGGATGTCGGCGTATTCTTTCTTCACTTCGCCGAGGATGCGCACGCCGAGGCCCGGTCCCGGGAAGGGATGACGGTAGACCATGTCGTACGGCAGGCCGAGTTCGAGACCGAGCTTGCGCACTTCGTCCTTGAACAGCTCGCGCAGCGGTTCGACCAGCTTGAGCTTCATGGTCTCGGGCAGGCCGCCGACGTTGTGATGCGACTTGATGACATGCGCCTTGCCGGTCTTGCTGGCGGCGGATTCGATCACGTCCGGGTAGATGGTGCCCTGGGCGAGGAAGTCGACGCCGTCGATCTTGGCGGCTTCACGGTCGAAGACATCGATGAAGGTGTTGCCGATGATCTTGCGCTTGGCTTCGGGGTCGTTTTCGCCTTCCAGCTTGGTGAGGAACTCGTCCTCGGCGTCGACACGCAGCACCCGCACGCCCATGTGGCTGGCGAAGGTTTCCATCACCTGGTCGCCTTCGTTCTTGCGCAGCAGGCCGTTGTCGACGAACACGCAGGTGAGCTGATCGCCGATGGCCTTGTGCAGCAGCGCGGCGACGACGGAGGAATCCACCCCGCCGGAGAGGCCCAGCAGCACGTGGCGGTCGCCGACCTGCTCGCGCACGCGCACGCAGAGGTCGTCGATGATCTGGGCCGGGGTCCACAGGCGCTCGGCCTGGCAGATATCCAGCACGAAGTGCTCGAGGATGCGCTGGCCCTGCTGGGTGTGGGTCACCTCGGGGTGGAACTGGACGCCGTAGAACTGCTTGTCTTCCCACGCCATGGCGGCGATCGGGCAGCTCGGGGTGGAGGCGGTGACGGTGAAGGTCTCCGGCACCTGGGCGACCTTGTCGCCATGGCTCATCCAGACGTCGAGCAGCGCGCGCCCGGTGTCATGGTCGACATGGTCCTTGATGTCCGTGAGCAGGGCGTTGTCGGCGTCGATGCGCACCTGCGCATAGCCGAATTCCTGTTTCTGCGAGCCCTCGACCTTGCCGCCCAGCTGCTCGGCCATGGTCTGCATGCCATAGCAGATCCCCAGCACCGGCAGGCCCATCTCGAACACGCACTGCGGGGCGCGCGGCGAGGCCAGCTCGGTGACGGATTCCGGCCCGCCGGCGAGGATGATGCCGTTGGGCCGGTACTCGCGGATCTCTTCCTCGCTGATGTCGAAGGCGCGCACTTCGGAGTAGACGCCGATCTCGCGCACGCGGCGTGCGATGAGCTGGGTGTACTGGGAGCCGAAGTCGAGAATCAGGATCTTGTGGGCGTGAATGTCGGTCATCTGGCGTTCCTTTGAGAAGCAACAAGGGCCGAAAATGCGAAAGCTGGAAGCGGCATGGCCACTTCCAGCTTCAAGCTTCCGGCATCAAGCTTGAGTTAGCCCGCCCGGTAGTTGGGGGCCTCTTTCGTGATCTGCACGTCATGCACGTGGGATTCGGCGAAGCCCGCGCCGGTGATCTTCACGAACTCCGGCTTGGTACGCATCTCGTCGATATCGTGGCAGCCGGTGTAGCCCATGGAGGCACGCAGGCCGCCCATCAGCTGATGGACGATGGCGCTCATCTGGCCCTTGTAGGGCACGCGGCCTTCGATGCCTTCCGGCACCAGCTTCTCGACCCCGGCGCTCTTGTCCTGGAAGTAGCGGTCGGAGGAGCCCTGGGTCTGAGACATGGCGCCCATGGAACCCATGCCGCGATAGGCCTTGTAGGTCCGGCCCTGGTAGAGCTCGATCTCGCCCGGCGCTTCCTCGGTGCCGGCCAGCAGCCCGCCGATCATCACCGTGCTGGCGCCGGCGGCGATGGCCTTGGCCAGGTCGCCGGAGAAGCGGATGCCGCCATCGGCGACGAGCGGGATGTCGAACGGCTTGAGCGCGTCGGCCACGTCGGAGACGGCGGAGATCTGCGGCACGCCGACGCCGGCGACGACGCGCGTGGTGCAGATGGAGCCGGGGCCGATGCCGACCTTGACGCCGTCCGCGCCCGCTTCGGCCAGCGCCTTGGCGGCGGCGGCGGTGGCAATGTTGCCGCCGATCACCTGTACCTGCGGATAATGTTCCTTGACCCAGCGCACGCGCTCGATGACACCCTGGGAATGGCCATGCGCGGTATCCACCACGACCACGTCCACCCCGGCCTCGGCCAGCGCGGTGATGCGATCCGGCGTTTCCGGCCCGGTGCCCACGGCGGCGCCGGCCAGCAGGCGGCCGTCGCCGTCCTTGGCGGCGTGCGGGTAGGTGCGTGCCTTCTCGATGTCACGCACGGTCACCAGGCCACGCAGGCGGAACTGATCGTCGACCACCAGGATCTTCTCGATGCGGTGTTCCTGCAGCTTGGTCTTGATGATGTCCAGCGAGGTGCCTTCGGGCACGGTGACCAGCTTCTCGCGCGGGGTCATGATTTCCGCCACGCTGTCGCCCTTGTCGGGACGGAAGCGCATGTCGCGCCCAGTGACGATGCCCATCAGGGTGTCGCCCTCGACCACCGGAAACCCGGAGTAGCCGTACTCGTCGGCCATCTCGAGCAGATCGGCCAGCTTCGCCTTGGGGCTGACGGTCACCGGGTCCTTGACGATCACGCTCTCGTGCTTCTTCACCTTGCGCACTTCCGCCGCCTGCGCGGCGATGCTCATGCTCTTGTGAATGATCCCGATGCCGCCTTCCTGCGCCATGGCAATCGCCAGGCGGGCGCCGGTCACGGTATCCATCGCGGAGGAAAGCAGCGGGATGTTGAGGTAAAGGTCGCGAGTCAGGCGGGATCTGAGGCTGACGTCTTTGGGCAGGACGTCGGAATAGCCGGGGACGAGTAAAACATCATCGAACGTAAGAGCTTCTTGCGCTATACGTAGCATGTTGCGACACCTGTGGGGAAAGCGGGTGCGGGAAAGATTAATCCGCCATTATAAACCTCTATCCCCGTCCTCTCAACGTTGAGAAGATTTGTCAATGCGCGGTTCGGTGGCGGCCGGGGTCTGGGCGGGGGCGGGATGCGACAGGCGATGGAATTCCCGCTGCCAGCGCTCCAGGAAAGCGGCACGCCGCGCGGGGTCGACGAAGGCGAGCAAGGAGGCGTTCAGCGGAATAGGATATAGACGATCCCCTGCCTGATCGCGCAGGCGCTGCGCGGTGTAAGGGCCGATCACCCCCGGGCGTACGCTGAACAGCGGCGTCTCGCCGGCGATGACACGCTGCCCCTCCTGACTGAGCAGGAAGTCGAGAAACGCCCGGGCCGCCGCGGGATGCGGGGCGTCACGATGAATGAACGCCATGCGCATCATCACCAGCGAATAGTCCTGCGGTATCTGCACGATGACCTCGGGGTGCGTCTGCGCCCAGTGCATGGCGTAGGAGCCGAGCAGGTTGTAGCCGAGCCAGTAACGGCCGTCGCTGAGTCCTTCGAGCATCGACCGCGTATTGGCCTCGAGGTGCGTGTCGGCCGCGCCCATCGCGGCCACCAGGTCCCAGAACCGAGTGGTGTAGCGGGCATCCTGCTGGAAGAGCGAGTAACCGACGCCACTGCGCAAGGGCGAATAGGTGGTGACTTTGCCACGTAATGTCTCGCGGTGTCGTCGCAGCAAGGTATGCAGGTCGGCATGGGTCTTGGGCGGCAGCATGTAACGCGCGAGATCCAGCCGATAGGCCATGACGATGGGCTCGAAGGTGAAGCCGAAGACCTCGTTGCGCCACTTGGCCCATTGCGGCCACGCACGGGCCGCCGGCGATTCGAGCGGCTGGGCATAGCCCTCGTTGACGCGCGCCATCTGCCAGGGCATGGCGGAGCTGATGACGACATCGGGCGGATTGTCCTCGTTGGCAACGCGGGCGTCGACTTCCAACGTCGAATGATCGCGGAAGGTCAACTGGATATTCGGGTAGGCCGCTTCGAAGGCGTCCAGCAGAGGCGCCGCGACCTGCCGGTCGAGCGCGGCCTCGACGATGAGCGGAGTAGCGCCCCAGGCAAGACTCGGCGCCAAAGCCCCCAGCAGCCAGACGAGCGCCACACGACGAATCGACATCACCCCTCCTCGTGTCGGGTAAGACAGGGAAACAACAGGCGGATTCTCAACCCGCCCTTCTCCGCCGACTCGACCTGCATCCGCGCTTCGTGACGACGCACGATCGAGTCCACGATGGCCAGCCCCAGGCCGGAGCCCTCGGTGTCCTGCCGGCCACCGCGCTCGAAGGGACGGTGCAGGCGCGCCATCACCTCCGCCGAGACACCGGGGCCGTCGTCTTCGACATACCATTCCAGCGTCTGCGCGTGACACACCGCGCCCAGGGTAATCACGCTGCCCGGCGGTGTATAACGCAGGGCGTTGTCGATCAGGTTGCCGAGCAATTCCTGCAGCGCCCAGGCCTCGCCGCAGATGTATTGCGGCGCTTCGGGCAAGGCGGCCAGGCCGATGTCGTGCCCTTGCGCCGCATCGCGCTGCGCCCAGTCGAAGGCAGTCTCGCGCAGCAGCGAGACCGCGTCGAGTCGCGTGGCCGTGCCCTGCTCCTCGGCATGCCGCAGGCGCGCCAGGCTCAACAGTTGACCGGCCAGGCGACTGGTACGTCCGGCGCTGCCATGCACGTCGGCCAGAGCTTGCCGCCAGGCCTCGGGATTCTCGCTCTTCAAGGCCAGTTCACTGGTGGTCTGCAGGCCGGCGAGCGGCGTCTTGAGCTGATGACTGGCATCGGCGGTAAAGCGCAGCAAGGCGTCGCGGCTCTCGCGCTGCCGGGTGAAGAGCGAATCCAGGGTTTCCGCCATTTCGCGCATTTCCTCGGGCACCCGAGCCTCCAGCGGGCGCATGTCGTCGGCATCGCGCTGGCGCAACTGGTGGCGCAGGCGGCGCATCGGGGCGAGCGCCACGCGCATCGCCAGCAGCATCAGGATGCCCGCCACCAGCACCATGATCACGAAGCGCGTGACCGCCTGCTCGAAGAGCGCCTCGGTCAGGGCGTCGCGCCCCGACATCGTGTGGCCGACCCAGATCTGCACCGGGTCCTGGGTTTCCCAGCCGGCGGAGTCGAGCTCCCGCCCATAAAGCCGCCAGGGCGTACCGCGATACGTCTCGTTGAACCATGCCGGCTGCGTCGCGACCTGGTGTCGCCACCTGGGCGGAATCGCCATGTCCAGATTGCCCGAAATCGTATCGCCTTCGGCGTCCAGCACGGCGTAGAACACCCGCTCCTGGTGGCGCGTCGCCAGGATCTGCAGCGCCGCCGAGGGGATCTCCACCACCGGCTGCCCCGCTTCCCATTGCACGGCCTCGGCGATGGTCAGCGCGGCGGCTTCGAGCTGGCTGTCATAGGCGCGCTCGGCCGCACGTTGCGAGCTGAAATAGGCCTCGACCAGCAGCAGCACGCCGAGCGCGCTGACGGTCACGACCAGCCACACGGCCAGGCGGGCCTTCAGCGAGCCTTCCACCTGGATCACGGCGCGGCGTCCTCGAGCCGATATCCCATGCCGCGAAAGGTGCGAATGCGCAATCCGCTGCCGTCGAGCCGTTTGCGCAAACGGCTGATGTACACCTCCAGCGCGTTGGAGCCGACATCGCCGAACCCGAAGAGACGATTCTCCAGCGTCTCGCGCGGGGTGATGCTGCCGGCATGCAACAGCAGACTCTCCAGCAGGCGCAGCTCGCGGCGCGGTAGATCGAGCACCGTCTCGTTCAGCGTGGCGACGCCCGAGGTGGCGTCGAAGGCCAACGGCCCGAACGTCAGGCGGTTATCGGCGCGCTGCTGGCTACGGCGCAGCAAGGCACGCACCCGGGCCTCCAGCTCGGCGAGCGAGAACGGCTTGGCCAGGTAGTCGTCGGCGCCGAGATCCAGCCCTTCCACCCGCGCGTCGATGCCGTCACGCGCAGTGAGGATCAGCACCGGCGTGGTGTCGCCGCGCTGGCGCAGTTCCGCCAGCAGCGTCAGGCCGTTGCCGTCGGGCAGCCCCAGGTCGAGCAGCACCAGATCGAAGTGCCCGCTCTGCAGGGCCTCGCGCGCCTGCGCGTGATGCGTGAACACGTCGACGGTGTTGCCTAGCGGGGTGAGCGCTTGCTCCAGCGAGCGTGCGATCAGGGAATCATCTTCGATGACGAGTAGGCGCATACGACCAATGTCTCATGTGGGCGAACGTGAAATGACAGGTTGATGAAAGGTTCTCTCCCTAGCATCGACACCTGTCATCCAGCGCGATGACATCCGCCACCATCGGCATTATTCCAAAGCAGCGCAAAACAAGAGAACAGGAGTTCGCCATGAAATTCAATTCCATGTTACGGCACTGGTCCTCACTACTGCTACTCAGCGGTGTGCTGGCAACCGGCACGACTTACGCACAATCCGAGGCACCCGAGTGTATCGCGCCGGCGAAACCGGGCGGCGGTTACGATCTGACCTGTCGCCTGGCGGCCAACGCCTTGCAGAAGACCGGCCTGATCGAGCAGCCCATGATGGTGAGCTATATGCCAGGCGGCATCGGTGCGGTGGCGTACAACCATGTCAACGGCGTTCGCAACGCTGACCCCAACCTGATCGTGGCAGCCAGCACCGGTGCGGCCGTCAATCTGGCCCTTGGCAAGTTTGGCCAATATGACGTCGACGACGTCCGCTGGCTGGGCGCCCTGGGGGCGGATTACGGCGCGATCGTCGTCAAGGCCGATGCGCCCTGGCAGAACCTCGACCAGCTCATGAAGGATCTCCAGACCAAGCCAGGTCAAATCGTCTTCGGCGCCGGCGGTACCGTGGGCAGCCAGGACTGGATGAAGGCCGCGCTCACCGCCAAGGCGGCCGATATTTCACCGCGTGACTTGCGCTATGTGGCCTTCGAAGGGGGCGGCGAGTCGATGGCGGCGCTGCTCGGCGGTCATATCCAGGTCTTCACCGGCGATCTGTCGGAGCTGCGCTCGCACCTGGAAAGCGGCAAGATCCGTGTTCTCGCGGCCTTGTCCGAGGAGCGCATGGGTGGACCTTACGCCGAGATTCCGACGGCCGCCGAGCAAGGCTACGACGTGCAGTGGCCCATCTGGCGCGGCTACTACATGGGGCCGGACGTCAGCGACAAGGCGTATCAAGAGTGGGTCAACAAGCTGCAAACGCTATCGAAAAAGGAAAAGTTCGCGGAGTTGCGCAAGGCACGCGGCCTGTTCCCGATGTCGCGCTTCGGCTATGACTTCGAAAATTACGTCAAGGGCCAAGTGGCGCAATTCAAGGAACTCGCTGAAGAAGTAGGGCTGAAGCAATGAAGATTGCCGCCGACCGACTCCTGGGATTTGCCTTGATCGGTCTGGCGGCATTTGCCGCCATTCATGCCTGGCAACTCCAGATCCCTTTCAGTTATGAGCCGGTGGGGCCGAAGGCCTTCCCCATCGTCCTCTCGATCATACTGGCCGCCTTGTCGCTGGTATTGATCTTTCGACCGGGCGAGAACGGCCATTGGCCCAACAAGGCGCTACTGGCAAAACTGCTGCAAGTGCTGGGCACGCTGGTCGTCTATGCCATCTTGTTCACCAAGCTGGGGTTCATCATCACGACCTTCTTCGCCGCCCTGGTACTCGCGCGGCTATTCGGTGCTACCTGGCGCAGAGCACTGATCGCCAGTTTCCTGATGGTCCTTGTCAGTTACTTCCTGTTCACCCAGGGGCTGGGGATTTCCTTGCCTGATGGCTACTGGCTGTCCGATTACGTCTAAGGAGCTGGCATGTTCGATTTTCTGATTCATGGCTTCGGTGTCGCACTGACTCCCCTCAATCTGGGACTCGCCTTTCTGGGGGCTC
The DNA here is from genome assembly GCF_004364315.1 of Chromohalobacter marismortui. Classification (GTDB taxonomy): domain Bacteria; phylum Pseudomonadota; class Gammaproteobacteria; order Pseudomonadales; family Halomonadaceae; genus Chromohalobacter; species Chromohalobacter marismortui. The sequence continues at coordinate 454,005 of NZ_SOBR01000002.1, forward strand.
TGCTCGGCACGTTATTCGGTGCGCTTCCGGGGATTGGGCCGATCAACGGTATCGCTATTCTCATGCCGCTGGCCTACACGCTTGGTCTCCCTGCGGAGTCAGCGCTGATTCTCTTGGCCAGCGTTTATACCGGCTCGGAATATGGCGGACGCATGTCGAGCATCCTGCTCAACGTCCCCGGCGATGCCGGTGCCGTGATGACCACCCTCGACGGCCACCCGCTGGCCAAGAAGGGGCTGGCGGGACCGGCACTCGGCCTGTCGGCGGTCAGCTCGTTCGTCGGGGCCACCATTGCCATTATCGGCCTGACGCTCTTCGCGCCCTTGCTGGCTCAGGTGGCCATCATGTTCGGCCCCGCCGAATTCTTCGCACTGATGGTGTTTGCCTTCTCTTCCATGGCGGTAATGATGGGGAAAGACCCGATCAAGACGGCCATTGGTGCAGTGCTCGGCGTCATGGTCGCGATGGTGGGCGTGGATTCCGGCACCGGGGTACTGCGCTACACCTTCGGCATGGCGGAGCTCTACGATGGCATCGACTTCGTGGTGATGATCATCGGTCTATTCGCGATCAGCGAGATATTGCTGATGCTGGAACACGCCAATCGTCAGGATGTAGACGATGAAATGCCCCCGCTGGGACGGGTCATGATCAGCCTCAAGGAGCTCGCTTACTGCAAATGGACCATGCTGCGTTGCGGCGTAATAGGGTTCATTGTTGGCGTATTGCCGGGCACTGGCGCCTCCATTGGTGGCGCCGTTTCCTATACCACGGAAAAACGCATTTCCGACAAGGACGGCAGCTTCGGTACCGGCAACATGCGCGGCCTGGCAGCGCCGGAAGCGGCCAATAACGCCTCGGCGGCGGGCTCTTTCGTGCCCATGCTGACACTGGGCATTCCCGGCTCCGGCACGACTGCCGTACTGCTGGGCGCGCTGATGCTCTACAACATCACGCCCGGGCCGATGCTGTTTTCCGAGCGTCCCGAGGTGGCCGGCGGCCTGATTGCCTCGTTGTATATCGGCAACATCATGCTACTGGCGCTCAACCTGCCGCTGGCAGGGCTCTTTGCCCGTGTCTTGACCATCCCGCGCTGGGTGCTCGTACCGAGCATTGCCATCCTGGCGTTCGTCGGCATCTTCCAGTTGCATTCGGACCTGACGGCCATTTACCTCATGCTGATCATCGGCATATTCGGCTACCTGCTGCGTAAGCTCGGCTTTTCGCTTGCGCCGATCATTCTCGGCTACGTGCTCGGCGGCTTGATGGAAAACAACCTTCGCCGCGCCTTGGCCATCAGTGGCGGCGACCTGGGCATCCTGTGGCAATCCGGCATCTCGCTGGGACTATGGATCGCTGCCGCTGCCTTGCTGGTGCTGCCGTGGCTGCTGCCCAAGCTGTGGCAGGCCAGGACCAGCAAGGCCTGAAACGTTCAGGTCTGAACAGCCAGGTCTGAAACGGCAAAGCAACAAGCCCACGCATCAGACATCGAGATGCGTGGGCTTGTTTTTTTGCACACTGAACGCGCCAACTTCGATGAATGGTCGCTCGCGCGATGGCACAACCCGGCCGAACCGCTATGCGCCCGGTCATCGAGAAAGAGCTGCTGTATCTCGACATCCTGTTCGCACTCGAACGGGAACGACTCCCACGATTCCGGCCTGTAGCTTGAGAGAATTTATTCCCGATGGCGGTGACCCTATAGCATGCCTGGGTTGCCAAGAAAGCGCACCGCGCGAGGATCTCGTGTGTAGGCCACGTTGATCCGGGTCCACGGCGAATGCCCGCCGTCAGGCAGGAAAACATCGCCCGGCGACAGGCTGATTCCTGCACGCCGAGCATGGTCGACAAGCTGGCCGGACGACTCCACGGTCGGATGGCGTATCCACAGGAACATGCCCCCGGTAGGCTCGGCGAAGACCTCCCAGCCCGCCGCCCCGACCAGCTCAAGGGCCGAGGCCATCTGCCCCGAAAGCTTGGCGCGTAGGCGCTCGGTCAGCTTTCGGTAACTGCCGTTCTCCAGCATGGTCGTCACCACCTGCTCGGCAAAACGCGACGAGGCGATGCTGGTTAGCATCTTGACGTCCACCAATTGCTTGACCAGCCCCGGTTCGGCAGCGATGAACCCCACGCGCAGCGAACAGGACAGACTCTTCGAGAAGCTACCGAGATAGATAACCCGCTTCAGGCCATCGAGCGCCGCCAGTCGAAGGGTCGGGTCACGCTGGAAGTCCGCATAGATGTCGTCCTCGACGATCCGAAAATCGTGCTTCTCGGCGAGTTGCAATACGCGATGCGCCACGGTCGGCGCCAGCGTCGTGCCCGTCGGGTTCTGGAACACGCTATTGGTGAAAAGCAGCTTGGGCCGGTGCGTTTTCAGCAGGAATTCCATCCGCTCGACATCGGGCCCTCCGCTCAGCCGTGGCACACCGATCACCTTGACCCGCTGCAGGCGCAGCAGGCCGAACAGGTTGTAATAGCCCGGTGATTCCACGAAGACCGTGTCGCCGGGGTCGAGCGTCAGCCGCACGAGCAGGTCGAGCGCATGGCTGCCACCACCGGTCAGCAGGATCTGGTTGGCATCAGCCTCGATGTCCAGCAACCGCATCCGCTCCTCGATGAGCGAGCGCAACGCCGGCGTACCCAGCGGAGTGCTGTAGTCGAAAAGGCCCGCGCGGTCCTGCCGGGTCACCTGACGGATGGCATGGGCCAGGTCGTCGCCTTCGCGCCAGTCGGTGGGCAACCACCCGCAGCCAAGCTTCAAGCTATCTTCGCGGGTCTGGAACAAGCGCCACATCTCGTCGGTGACGTCTTCCAGGTTTTCCGCGCCGCTATCCTCCCTGGCGAGCACCCGTGCCGCGCTATCGGCCACATAGAACCCCGCCCCTGGCCTGGAGCGCACCAGGCCCTGTGCCACCAGCCGTTCATAGGCTTCGATGGCGGTATTGCGGCTGACCCCCAAATCGTGCGCCAGGCGCCGGATCGAAGGCAGACGGCTGCCCGCACCGTGCCGAGCGACCCAGTCACGTACGCCGTCGGTCACCTGGGCCACCACCGGCAGGCTCGAGTCTTGATCGATTTCCAGTTTCACCGCAGCGATCCTCCGGGTAGCGACCGTTCCGCCATAATCACGAACAGTGCATGGATTATTCGCCGGCATTGTACCTTACCGGCCCGATGCGCCGGTGCCAGGCTGGTCGCCCCTCTACCGACACTGGCAGCCATCGCATGAAAGGATCGTCTCCCCTTCGCCTCGCGCTCGCACTTTGCACGATCACGACCGCGGTCAACCTGCAGGCACCGCTCTACGATGCCTTGGCCGCGCGGGACGGGTTGGGCGTCGGCGCCACCAGCGTGGCTTTCGCCTGCTACGTGGTTGGCATCATGCCGGTCCTGCTGGCACTAAACGGCCTGCCGGAACGCGTCGGGCGACGGCCCCTGATTCTCGCCGCGCTGTGCCTGTGCCTGGTGGCAACGTCACTGACACTGCTCGCCCCGGGGCTGATCACGCTGGGCATTGCGCGCTTCTTGATGGGGCTGGGCACCGCGCTTACCTCGGCCGTCGCCCCCGCCTACATGTTCGAGCTGTTCCAGAACCGCGACAAGCGTGTGGCGGCGAACTGGGTCACAGCCAGCACTTCGCTGGGTTTTGGGCTCGGGGCCGCGGTAACCAGCCTCTTCGTCCTGTATGTCCCCAGCCTGACCCCACCTAGTTTCTGGCTGTATCTGGGAGTCGCGAGTCTGGCCCTGTTGCTGGTGATCGGCCTGGCCGACGATGCACCGCGCCGGTCTCGGGCAGCGATGCTCAGGCTGCCGGCTTATCCGGCCGGCGCACTCCCATTCGGACTGGCGATCCTGCTGGCCTGGGCCACGGTCGGGCTGGTTATCGCCATCCTGCCCTCGACGCTGGCCCGGCACGGGCTCGCCGCCTGGTCGGGATTCGCCACCTTCGGTATCTGCAGTTGCGGTGTGCTGTTCCAGCCCTGGGCACGGCGGCTTTCGCCTCATGCCTCGACCCAACTGGGCGTGATCATCCTGCCGTTGGCGTATACTTTGATCGCCTGGGGGGCGCTCAATGGCGTGCTGGCGGCGGTACTCATCGGCACTCTCGCCGCCAGCAGCGCCTGCTATGGCTTCGTCTACCTGGGCGGCTTGAGCGGTGTCCTCGCCGTCGCCGGCGAGCGGCAATCAAGCGCCAGCGCCGGATTCTTCCTGCTCGCCTACGCCGGCTTCAGCCTGCCCGTCGTCATCACCGGCGCGCTGATCGATAGCGTCGGGCATGCAATTGCCTTACCGCTTTTCGGCGGCGCGCTACTCGTCGGGGCGCTCGTGGTGAGCTGGCTATTGAGAACTGCCTCTGCGCTAAGCGCTGAGGCACAATTGTAGTTGCCCTTGTGGAAGTCTGACTTGGCGGGAGATTGTATTTGTTGGAGTCGTACCAGGAGAAAAAGCAATCCCGATAGCGGTGGCACGGCAGCCTGGGTGCCCTATTCATCGCGAACAAGTTCGCTCCCACAGGTGCTTTGCCCATAGCTGGCCTTGCGGGAACGAACGTGTGGGAGGGAGCCCTAGCCCATCGGCGAGGTCCCTCCCTTGCGGCGGTATTGCCTCACCAGCGATAGCTCACCTTGGCCATGACCTCACGGCCCTGGTTGTAGAAGTCCGCCGTGCCGGAACCGACCACGTGCTGCTCGTCGAGCAGGTTGCTGACGTGGACGGTCAGGTCGGTATCGCGGATGAACTGGTAGCTGAAGGAAGCATCGAAGAGCGTCGTTGCCTCGCTTTTTGCCGTGTTGGCGGCATCGAAGTAGTAGGCGCCGAGATAGCGGGCGCCAAGCCCGAAGCTCATGTTGCGTTCCGGCAATGTGTAATGCGTCCACAGCGAGGCCATGTGCTTCGGCGTGGTGGTGAAGTCGTTGCCTTCCAGCGAGGTGCCGTCGCGGAGCGTACCGCGCAGTACCTCTGATTCCATGTAGGAATAGCCGCCGGTCAAGCTGAGGTTGTCGGTCAACTCGGCCTTGGCTTCCAGATCCAGCCCGCGTACCCGCGATTCACCGATGGTTTCGCGCTCGATGGTGCCGTTGTCCTGCACGACCGCGATGGTGACATCATCCTTGTTCAGCTCGTAGACCGCCGCCGAGAACAGCGCATTCATGCCGAAGGGCGCGTACTTCACGCCGAGTTCGTACTGCTCGCCACGTTCGGGCGTCACGCCGATCTCGGGGGGCGCGACCGATTCCGCATAGCTGATATAGGAGGAAACCTCGTCGGTGACCTTATAGGTCAATGCGCCTCGCAGGGAGATTTCCGAGAAGTCACCCGAAGACGCGGTGTCGGTGAGCAGGTTGGTGCTGGAAAGCTCGAGATGGTCGTTGCGCACCCCCGCCGTGACGATGACACGGTCGTAGAAGGACAGGTTCTGGGTCACGAAGACCGCCCGCGTCTCGTAGTCGCGTCGCTCGGCATTGTAGACGCTCAGACTGCTCGGCGGACCGCTGTAGACGGGGTCCGCGATATCGATGGGGCTTGCCGGCGCGTAAACCGAGGTCTCTTCGCTGGACGCATCGCGATACTCGACCCCCGCCAGGGTGCTGCTGTCGATGACGTCGAAGCTGGCATCGTATTGCAGGATGGCGTTGCCGATCAGCTCCTGGGCGTCGCTGTCGGTGCCGATATAACTGCGGTCCACCACCGTGCCGACACGGTCGACGCTGTCCGTCAGATAGACGTAGCCGAAGTCGTCGGTCAGGTCGCTGTAGCGCAGGTTGCTCCGCAGGGTCAGGCCGTTGCCGAAATCATGAGTGAGCATGCCGGTGGCGCTGGTCCGCTCGACATCGTGAAAGTTGTAGGCCGGCTCACCGAAGAATTCGCTGCGATCGTATTCCCGGTCGAACGGATAGCCGCCGCTGTTGGGGGTGTTGTCGCGGTTCAGGTAATCGAGGATCAGCGTCGCCGAGGTACTCTCCGTCGGTTCCCAGGTCAGCCCGCCCATCAGGAACTCGCTGTCGTCCCGGGAGTGATCGTATTCACGCTCGCTGTCCTTGACCTTGCCGGTGATGCGGTACGCCAGGGTCTGGCTGTCGTTCAGCGTGTCGCCCACGTCGAGGCCGACCTCCTTGCGAGCGAAGGAGCCGTACCCCACGTAGCCTTCACCGAATGACTCGAACCGCGGCCGCTTGCTCACGAAGTTGACCGACCCACCCGGGTCCGCCGGGCCGAACAGGGTGGAATTGGCACCCCGCAGCACCTCGACGCGCTCATAGGCGTAGGGTTCCTCGCGAACGCCGCGCATCGAGCCCAGCGTCAGCCCATCGCGGTAGCTGGTGGCCTGGAAGCCACGGATCTTGAAGTAGTCGTTGCGGTCGTCGGTGGCATAGTACCCGGTCATGATGCCCGGCGTGTATTGCAGGACGTCCTCGGTGGTGGTGGCGTTGCGTTGCTCGATCTCCTTTTCGGTGATGACCGAGACGGAAGCGGGGGTGTCCTGGATGCTGGTCGCGACCTTGCCGCCCATCCAGAGTTCCCGCGCCACGATGGTGCTCGTATTGTCGTCACGCAGGGCCTGCGCGTTGACGATAACGGGCGCGAGGCGATAATCCTGCTCATCGCCATCGCCGGCACCTGTTTCTTGCGCGTTGGCGCCTGCGGGAAAGGCCATCAGCGGCGCGCAGCAGAGCAGTGCGGTGGTGGTCCCCTGCCAACGTACCCCTGCCATGCGCGGTTCTTGCTTGTCGTTCGCCATGCTCGGGTCCCTTGATGATTCGGCAACCTGCTTGGATCGCCTTATGTTTTTTGGACTGCGTCATAGTGTGTGAGGTCACCCTCACCCACTCAACGCGAAAGTCATTGATAGTATTTTTCATTTGCATTCATTGCAATCAGATCCGCTCTTCCACGAACGCCTCGATCCATCTTGGAGCTCCTCCGTTCCCTGACTTTGCCCCGTGGGACGGACGCCCCCCCCGGTGAGGGTGTTCCTGTCGCGGCTCGGCAAAATGCTAGACTGAGGGCTTCGCCATGATCGGAGCATCTTCGTCGCCATGTCCGCCGTCACGCCCAATGCCCTGTCCGTCAGTGAACTCAACCGCCAGGCCCGCCTGATGCTGGAGCGGGGGTTCGGAGAATGCTGGGTGGAGGGGGAAGTCTCGGGGGTGGCGCGGCCGGCGTCGGGGCATATCTATTTCACGCTCAAGGACGACCGCGCCCAGTTGCGCTGCGCGTTCTTCCGCAACCGGGCACGCTTGATGCGGACGCCGCTCAAGGACGGCGACCGGCTACGGGTGCGCGGGCGCGTGTCGGTATTCGAGCCACGTGGCGACTATCAGTTGATCGTCGAGGCGGTGCAGGCATCCGGGGAAGGCGAACTGCTGGCGGCGTTCGAGCGGCTCAAGGCGAAGCTGTCCGCCGAGGGCGTCTTCGCCAACGCGCGGCCGCTGCCCTGCCCGCCCCGTCACCTGGCCATCATCACCTCGCCCACCGGCGCGGCGATTCGTGACGTGCTGGCGGTGTTACGCCGCCGTTGGCCGTCGCTGGAGGTGACGATCCTGCCGGTGCCGGTGCAGGGGCGCGAGGCGCCGCCGGCGATCATTCGTGCCATCGCCCAGGCCAATCAACGCGCTCAGTCGCCGGGCGATACTGTCGATGCATTGCTCGTCACCCGCGGCGGCGGCAGCCTGGAGGATCTGTGGGCGTTCAACGATGAGCACCTGGCGCGGGCGATCCATCACTCCCGCCTGCCGGTGATGTCGGCGGTGGGGCATGAAGTGGATGTCACGCTGGCGGATTTCGCCGCCGACGAGCGCGCCCCCACGCCGTCCGCCGCCGCCGAGCGACTGGTACCCGACTGGCGCGAGTGGCGAGCGCAGCTGCAAGCCGCCGAACGCGGCCTGGCACGCGCCATGCAGGCACGCCTGGAGCGCGACGGTCAGCGCCTCGATCATGCCCGGGCGCGGCTACGGCATCCCGGTGAACGCCTGGCCGAGCAACGTCGGCGCCTGGAGAGTTGGGACACGCGGCTGCGGCTTGCCATGCGGCGGCGACTCGACCGCGAGCATCAGCATCACGAGACGCTGACGCGCCGCGTGGAACGCCAGGATCCGCGCCTTGCCATCGAGACGTATCGGCAACGCCTGACGACACTGGAACGTCAGCTGCATGCCGCCCTGCCGCGCCGCCTCGAGCAGTCGCGGGAACGCCTCGAGGCCCTGGCCCGCGAGCTCAATGCGGTCAGCCCGCTGGCGGTGCTGGGTCGCGGTTATGCCATTCTCGAGGACGACGAGCGCCATATCGTGCGTCACGCCCATGACACCCAGCCCGGCCAGACCCTCACCGCGCGACTCGGCGAGGGGCGGTTGAAGGTGGAGGTGAAGCGTCGTTTCAAGCGTTAGACACTGTCTGAAAACTGCCGCCGCGTGAATTCAGCGCTGGGCGCGGCGCGATGGCGTGTCGTCGTTCTGCGCCGACTGCGGGTGGGTACTGGGCTTGAAGCTGCTGGGTTCCAGATCGTGGCGCGCCAGCAGCTTGTAGAAGTCGGTACGGTTGCGCCCGGCGATGCGCGCGGCCTGGGTGACGTTGCCCTCGGTGATCTTCAGCACCTTGACCAGATAGCTGCGTTCGAAGCCCGCGCGCGCCTCGTTGAACGAGGGCAGCGCGTTTTCCTCGGCCGCCAGCGCCTGGGCCACCAGGGCTTCGGGGATGATCGGCGAGCTGGTCAGCGCCACGCACTGCTCGACCACGTTGACCAGCTGGCGCACGTTGCCCGGCCAGGCGCTGGAGGCCAGCAGGTTGAGCGCCTCCGACGAGAAGCCTTTGACGAAGGGCTTGTGGCGCTCGGCGGCCTGCCCCACCAGGTACTTGGCCAGTAGCGGCACGTCTTCGGCACGCTCCTTGAGGGCCGGCAGCTTGAGGTTGACGACGTTGAGGCGGTAATAAAGGTCCTCGCGGAAGTCGCCTTCATGCATGGCACGGTCGAGGTCGCGGTGCGTGGCGGAGATGATGCGCACGTCGATGGGCACCGAGGTGGTCGAGCCCAGCGGGCGGATCTGGCGTTCCTGCAGCGCGCGCAGCAGCTTGACCTGCAAGGACAGCGGCATGTCGCCGATCTCGTCGAGGAACAGGCTGCCGCCGTTGGCGGCGAGAAACAGCCCCTCGTGCTGGCTCACCGCGCCGGTGAAGGCGCCCTTGGCGTGGCCGAACAGCTCGCTTTCCAGCAACTGCTCGGGCAGCGCGCCGCAGTTGATGGCCACGAAGGGCTTGTCGGCGCGTCCGCTCGCCTGATGGATGGCATTGGCCAGCAGTTCCTTGCCCGAGCCGGAGGCCCCGGTGATCAGCACGCTGACATCGGAGGCCGCCACCATGCGCGCCTGCTCGAGGATGCGTTCCATCTGCGGGCTGCGGGTGATGATCTCGGCACGCCAGGCATCGTCGCCGGCGCCATGCGTGCTCGCCGTCTGTGACAGGGCCTCCTCGATGGCGGCGAACAGTTCGTCGCGGTCCACCGGCTTGGTGAGGAAGCTGAACACCCCCTGACGCGTGGCACTCACCGCGTCCGGGATCGAGCCATGCGCGGTGAGAATGATCACCGGCATGCCCGGCGCACGGCGCTGCAGTTCATGAAACAGTGCCATGCCGTCCATTTCATCCATGCGCAAATCGGAGAGCACCAGATCGGGACGGTCCTCGGTCAGGCAATCCAGTGCCTGGCGTCCGCTTTCAGCGGTGGTCACGCGGTAACCTCGACTTTCCAGGCGCATGCCCAGCAACTTGAGCAGGCTAGGGTCGTCATCGACCAGCAGAATATGCGCAGCGGCGTGCTTCACGTCTTTCTCCTTGGGCTCACTCGCACCGTCATGGCGATTGCTCATGGCGCGAATTGATACTCTGTTCGATGGCCGTCAGGGCGTCGAGTTTCTCGGCGAGTTCATCGCGCTCTCGCATCAACGCCTGGCGGCGCGATTCGCTCTTGACCAAGTCGGCGGCCAGGGCCCGGCGACGCTCGAGACCATTGAGCCACTGTTGCAGCAAGGGCTGCAGGCGGCTCGGCGCCGCCGAAATCTCCGCCTTGTAAAGCTCTGATGCCTGTTCCCAGCCATCGCGCTCCCCCCACGCCAGTACCGTGGCGCGCGCCAGCTTGAGATGCGGCATATCGCCGTCCAGGCGCGTCAGCATGATCTGGCGCCATTCGCCATCCCCGCGTTGCGCCGCCAGCCCGAAGGCGACCCAGTCATCCATCAGGCAGACGTTATCCGCCAACGTGGGAATGTCATCATTGCAGGACGTGATCGCGGCTGCCGGCGGGGACGTGTCTTGTGTCATCCACTGGCACCCGGTCAGCAGCGAGCCAGCGCACAATGCCACTAGCAGCATCCGGATGTTCATGCGTTCGAGTTCCTTGCGTCTAGCGCCGGTGTCGTCGTGGCCGGCGTCGTTATGGAGGCGTCGTCGCCATCGGTTCCTTCCGCCGGCGGCGTCACGTCGGGCAGTGTCAGTCGAAAGCAGACCGGGAAGGTCTCATCCTCGACCAACTCCAGGCGTCCATTTTGAACCCTGGCGCAATCGGCCGCTACAGACAAGCCGATGCCGGATCCCTTGAGGGCGCCCTGGCGCCGCATGCGGCCTTGATAGAACGCCTCGAAGAGACGCGAACGGTCGTCATCGTCGATGGGCTCGCCGCTATTGGCGACATCGACCACCAGCCAGGACGCATGTTGCCAGGCACGTAGCGCCAAATGGCCGTTATCCTCACCGTACGCAATGGCATTGGAAATCAGGTTATCCAGAATCCGCGCCGTGCGATCCCGGTCCGCCCGCCAGGGCAAGGGCGTATGCCGGGGCCAGTCAACGTGCATGCCCTTCTTGTCGAGCGCCAAGCGATGCTTGGTGAGCACTTCCTGGATCACCGTGACCAGGTCGAAACGCGTCACGTTGAGACCACGGCTGTGCTGCATGAGATTATAGTCGAGCAACTGCTCGATCAGCGCCTGAAGTTCCTGACCACTGACATCGATCAAGCCGACGATCTCCTGCTGTCGCTCGCTCAATGCTCCGGCGACTCCGTCGGAGAGCAGGGCCGTGCCTTCGCGCACGCTGGCCAGCGGTGTCTTCAACTCGTGAGACATATGGCGTAGAAACTGCTGCTTCTGGGCCTCCAGCTCGGTGAGACGCCCCGAGAGCCATGTCAGTCGCTCGCCCAGGCTGACCAGTTCCGCTGGCCCTTGGATATGCTGCGGCGAGGCCGGTTCCATGCCGCTGCCCAGGCTCAATATCCGCCGCTCGAGCTGACGGATGGGACGAATGATCAGACAGGTGAAGATCAACATCAGTCCCAGGCTGACCGAGACCAACGCGGCGGTCTGCATCCATAGCTGCGTGCGCACGGTGCTGGCACGCTCACGGATGTTCTCGATGCGCGCATCGATGAGCGTATTGATCGCCTGGCGCACGTTTTCCGTACGTTCCGAGAAGTCGCGGAAGATCGCCAATCGGGCGTGGAATTCGTCGGCCGGCAATTGCGTCAGTTCATTGAGTTGGTTCAATTGCTCACGCAAGCGGGGAATGTCGGGATTATCGGGCAGCAAGGGGGCAAGCGTGTCGAGCAACTCCGCGTAACGCTGGGACTTCTCGTTGTAGATGCTGAGCAATCCCGCCTGCTCGAGCACCGCATATTGGCGAGCGCTGCGCTCCATTTCCAAGGCCAGATTGCTCAAGGTGCGGGCGCGACGAGTTTGCTCCACCGCCTGGCGCGCGCTGACATCGGCCAACGACGACAGCTCGGAAAGGGCCTGGCCGGCCTGGAACATGAGTACGGCAATCGGCAGCATCACCATCACGAAGGCGAGCAATACCAATTGCAACAACGAACGAGGACGCCAGCGGCGGGAGACCCGAGTGGTCATGAGCGCGATTCTATGCAGAAGTAGGGTGGATGCCATGTCAGCTTATCCGCATAGGATAACAGAGTTGCGTTTGCATGCCGGTCTTCGCATCACTACACCGGTTCGAAGCAAGGGAACCTTCCCAGCAAGGTAACGTCCCGTCCAGTCCATGCACACTCGCCACATTCACCCGATGCACGACGGCATCAGCAAGACGCGCAAAAAAAGTGGGCCGGAAAGACCGGCCCAAGGTACGCAGGGAACTGAAGGGTCAAGTGAACACTCTCGAACATCCACCTGGCTGAACTCTCGAGAGTGATCGAGGGGCTCGAAAGCCCACGAAGCCATGAGGTCCATACATTGCCAGGAAAAGGCCCTCATGTTGACGGCAGAGCCGCCACTTCGTTTCGTGTGCCACGTCGCCAAGGGGCGGCGCGGCGATGTTAGCCCCCGAAGGGGGTGGCATCCATGCCTGGGCATCCTTGCCCTTTTGGTACCCTTCCATGCCCGAAGGCGGTACCCGTCTCATCGCAACCTAAGTCACACATCGCGTGGAGCAGACACTGATCGATCCAACCTGGACTCAACGCACAGGGTGGTGGTCGAAACGCCCTGGGTTGGTCGATCAAGAAACGGTTCGAGCCGTGTTGAACCGTTTCCCGTTGCTCACCCCATGTATTGCGATTGCCGTGCCAGTTTTTAAAAAACAATTTAAAAACAGATACTTGAAAAACACTTCTTCACGCCAACAGCGCACGCCAGGCGCTGACAGCGCGATTAACGGGCATCAGGGTGCCGATAACGTCGCCACTGACCAACGCTCTTTCGCCGATATACATAAAAACCAATAAAAACAGATAGTTAAAATGTCTCTCTTTGGAGACAGTCCGCCGGATGGACGCGACACTGCATGCCGGCGAATGGGCGAGCCTGGGGGCCGCCTTGCCGTCGCACGGCGGCACAGGGCGGCACAGGGCAAGGTCTCAACCGAGGGGTTTGAGCAACACCTTGGATTGGCGCGCATGGTTATAGGAGTCGCGCCGCAGGTGCGGTAACGCCTCGACCCCGTCGAGACGAAAGCCGCGCTCGAGAAACCAGTGCGTGGTGTGGGTAGTGAGTGCAAACAAGGCGCTGTAGCCGCGCCGGCGGGATTCACGCTCGACCTCGGCCAATAGCAGATCGCCGCGCGCGCCACCGCGATAATCGCCATGCACGGCGACACAGGCCAGTTCCCCCATCTCCGCCTCGGGGTAGGCATGCATGGCACTGCAACCGATGATCATGCCGTCGCGCTCGATCACCCAGTAGTCCTCGATCTGATGCTCGAGCCGCTCCCGCGAGCGCGCCACCAGCATGCCGCGCTCCTCCAGCGGGCGCAGCAGTTCGAGCAAGCCGCCCACGTCTTCCAGGGTCGCACGGCGCAACTGCTCGTAGCGGTGCTGGGTGATCATGGTCCCCACCCCATCGCGGGTGAACAGCTCGCCAAGCAGGGCGTCGCGATCGTGCCAGGTCAGCAGGTGCGTGCGTGCCACGCCATGGCGCGCCGCTTCGCACGCCGCGCCCAGGTGACGCGCCAGCTCGCTGCCCGGTGCGGCCTGACGCCGTAACGGCTCGGCCTCCAAGGGAGTGAGCTGGCGCTGCAACATGCCGCTGGCATCATGCAACCCCGCCGCGTCACCGAGCAGAATCAGCTTGTCGGCGCCCAACCCCATGGCCACGTGCTGGGCGACATCGGCGGCGTCGAGATCGAAGACTTCACCGGTACTCGAATAGCCCAACGGCGGCACCAGTACCAGCGTTTCCTTCGCCAGCAGTTCGGCGATGGCCTTGCTGCGCACGCGACGCACCTCGCCGCTGCGATGGAAATCGATGCCATCGCGCACCCCCAACGGCTTGGCGGTCACCAGATTGCCGGAGACCACCGTCAGCTCGACGCCGTGCAGCGGCGTATTGGGGAGTCCCAGCGACAGGCGTGCTTCGATCTTGAGGCGCAGCTCGGCGGCGATGCGTTCGACATGGCGCATGATCGCCTCGTCGGCCACCCAGCGCCCGTCGATCCGGCGCGGCTCGATCCCCGCTTCGCTCAACGCCTCACCGACCTGCGGACGAATGCCGAACACCATCACCAGGCGCACGCCCAGGGTGTTCAACAACGCCAGGTCTTGAAGCAGCGGCTCCCATCGCTCGGATGCCAATGCCTCGCCTTCGATGAGCACCACGAAGGTACGCCCGCGATGCGCATTGATATACGGAGACGAATTGCGAAACCAATCGGCGAAGGGAAAACGAGTGTTCAAGGCCCGCGCTCCAGCTGCAGGAAGAAAGAGACACTGACTATATCAGAGGCACAAAAACGGCGGCACCTTTCGGGTGCCGCCGTTCGCTTCGGGCTTCGAGCGCCAGATTCGGGGCGCTGTAAAGAGCGGCTTCGGGCTTCGACAGCATTTTAGCCCGTGGCTCGTGGCTCGTGGCTCGTGGCTCGTGGCTCGTCAGCCGAACATGCCCTTGAACATGAAGAAGAACATGATCGACAGCAACGCCCCGGCCGGTAGCGTAATCACCCAGGACAACACGATGGTGCCCAGCACGCGCAGATTGAGTGCGGTGATGCCGCGTGCCAGGCCGACCCCGAGTACCGCACCGACCAGCGTCTGCGTCGTGGAGACCGGCAAACCGGTCCCCGAGGCCAGGACGACGGTCGTCGCCGCCGCCAGGGTCGCCGCGAAACCGCGACTCGGCGTCAGCTCGGTAATTCCCGTGCCCACCGTGGCGATGACCCGGTGACCATAGGTGACCAGACCCACGACGATACCGCCGCCGCCGAGTACCAGTACCCACCACGGCAACGCGGCCGCACCGCTGACATCACCGCTCGACTCGACGACGCTGATGACCGCCGCCAGCGGCCCCACGGCGTTGGCGACATCGTTGGAGCCGTGGGCGAAGGCCATGGCGCAGGCGGTGAACATCATCAGCACACCGAACACGCGTTCGACGCTATTGAAATCGAACGGCGAGTCACCGCGTTGACGCTTGGTACGATCGACGCGATTTTCCATCAGGATACCGATGACCATCACCACCAGACCGATGCCGATCGCAGTCAACAGGCTGTCGCCGAAGCTCATTTGCAGCCCGACATGCGAAAGCCCCTTGACCAGGGTGACCATCGCCACGATGAAGCCGACCAGGAAGATATACCCCGGCACGTAACGCTTGGCGGCGGCGAAGGGATCGTGGTTTTCGAAGATCAGCAACTGCACCGACTTGAACAGCGCGAAGGCGATGGAGCCTGCCAACAGCGGCGACACTACCCAGCTCGCCGCGATCTGGGCGACCTTGGGCCAGCCGACGGAGTCGACCCCCAGCCCGGCGACCGCGAACCCGACGATGGCGCCGACGATGGAGTGCGTGGTGGACACCGGCCAGCCGCGTATGGAGGCGATGAGTAGCCATAGTCCGGCAGCCAGCAACGAGGCCAGCATGCCGTAGACCAGCAACTGCGGGTCATCGGACAACAAGCTGGGGTCGATGATGCCCTTACGAATGGTGTCGGTGACCTGCCCCCCGGCCAGCCACGCGCCGAGGAACTCGAACACCACGGCGATGAGAATCGCCTGACGGATGGTAATGGCCTTGGACCCCACCGAGGTCCCCATGGCATTGGCCACGTCGTTGGCCCCTACCCCCCAGGCCATGAAGAAACCGAAAATGCAGGCGAGAATGATGAAGACATCGCCGTATTGCGCAATGATGGACATAGGCAAGTTCTATCTGGCTGGCGTGAGACGGAAAATCACACGGCCCGCATTCAGCGGGCCGTGAGAATCTGGAGACGACTGCCGACGCGCTCGGCGCGGTCGGACAGCTCACCGATCCATTCGATGATCTTGTAAAGGAACATCACATCGACCGGTGGCAACTCGGCTTCCAATTGGAAGAGCTGGCGGCGAATCTGTACCTGTTGATCGTCGGCCTGGTGCTCGAGATCGTGCAGGTCACGGATGAAGTTCTGCATGACATCCGAGACGTTGCGACCGAAGCCGGAATCGAGCAGCTCCTGAAGTTCTTCGAGCGCCTTGCGTGCCTGACCGACGGTGGCAATGGCGGTGTCGAGATAGGCGCGCATCGCCGGTGCCAGCGCGTCCGGCACTTGCATTTGGCGACCCAGCATGATGCCGGTGATATCGCGTGCCTTGTTGGCGATCTTGTCCTGTACGCTGATCAACTCCAGCAGATCCGAGCGCGAGACCGGCAGGAACATGCTGTTGGGAAGATTGAGGCGCAACTCGGTCTTGAGGGTATCGGCCTCGTGCTCGAGCGCGGTAATCGCTTCGCGATGCGCGGCGGCGGCGTCCCAGTCGCCCGCCTGCGTGGCATCGAAAAACGGCAGGAGTCGCTCGGCGCATTCGCTTGTCTTGACGATATGCGCCAGCAAGGGCTCGAACGGCGAACGCCCGAACAACGCCGAAAACGGATTGGAAGTCACCATAATGTCATATTCGATGCGTTGGAAATGGCGGCGTCAGTATAGTGACTGCACCCCTTCGCGTCATCGAAAATTCATCATCTTGTCATCAACGCAATAGGTCCGGCATGGCTCAAGAAATCGAACTCAAGCTCGCCCTCGGCGCCAGCGGCCCACATGCGCTGCGTCAGCATCCGCGACTCGCGGGCCACGACATGCAGCGCGCGTGGCTGGCCAACACGTATTACGACACGCCCGAACGCGCCCTGGAGCGCGCACGCATCGCATTGCGTATTCGCCACACGCCCGACGGTTATCTGCAAACCCTCAAGACAGCGGGCAGCGGCCAGGGCGGACTCCATGCCCGCGGCGAATGGGAATGGCCGATCGATGGCGACGAACTGGACGTCGCCGGCATCCGTCAGCATGCGCCGGACACCATCGACGACGCGGCTCTCGCCCGTCTCGTCCCACGCTTCACCACCGACTTCACCCGCGAGCGCTGGGACATCGTCGAGGCGGATGCCACCATCGAGGTCGCGCTGGATATCGGCACCATCCACGCCGGTGGCCGGCAAGTGCCGATCCGCGAACTCGAGCTCGAGCTCAAGACAGGCAGCGCCGATGCCCTGTGGCAATTGGCCGCCTCCCTCGCCGACGGCGTGGCGCTGCGTCCCGCCAACGCCAGCAAGGCCCAGCGCGGCGCCGCCCTGCAAGATGGCTGGACGCTTCCCGACCACGCCGCAGATGCCCAGAGCCACTGGAACGCGGCGCTCGAAGCGCTGGATGCCTGGCAGGACACGGGGCATGCAGACTACCGTCATCGCGCGGGCAGCCATCTGGAAGCACTTGGCGGTAACGCCGCTCGACGCCTGGCGACCACCTTGCGCCACGCCGACGACGCGCGGCCCGATACCTGGCTCACGCCCGAGATGAGCCGCGACTGGCTCGCCGCCTGGCACCACGCCACCACCTGACCGATGCGCCACAGGAGATCGATCGTTGACGCTGCCTTTCGAACCCGCCGATACAGGTCTGCGCAAGACACTGTTCCACATCATCTTCGAGTCCGACACGCGGGCCGCGAAGATCTTCGACATCCTCCTCATCACGTTGATTCTACTCAGCGTGGCAGTGGTGTTCGTGGACAGCGTGCCGAGCCTTCACGCCCGCTTCGGCGGGGTGTTCTACCTGCTCGAATGGGGCTTCACGCTGCTCTTCACATTGGAGCTGGCGGTACGGCTTTACTGCCTGGAGCGCCCGCTGCGCTACTTGAAGAGCTTCTATGGCATCGTCGATTTGCTCTCCATCCTGCCCACCTGGCTCAGCCTGCTGATACCCGGCGCTCAGACGCTTCTCGTCGTGCGCGTGCTACGCGCGTTACGTGTCTTTCGCGTGTTGCGGCTGATGGAGTTCGTCGGCGAAGGCCGCATGCTGACGCAGGCGCTGGCGCGCAGCTATCGCAAGGTCATGCTGTTTCTATTCACGGTGCTGCTGATCATTACCATCTTCGGCGCGCTGATCTACGTGATCGAGCCACCGGAGGCCGGCTTCACCAGCATGCCGCGTGCGATGTACTGGGCCATCGTCACGCTGACCACGGTGGGGTATGGCGACATCACTCCCATCACCCCGCTGGGCCAATTCATCTCGGCGTGCATGATGATCCTGGGGTACTCGATCATCGCCGTGCCCACCGGGGTCTTCTCGGCGGAGGTGATCCGCTCGATCCACGCAGAACGTTACTCCGAAGAAGCCTGCCCCGGCTGCGGGCACGAAGGGCATGAACGCGACGCCAAGTACTGCCGCAAATGCGGCACCTGGCTCGACGAGGAAACCCGCGATCCGCGCCTGAAAGATGACACGGACGGCGCCTCACAGGAGGGGCACTGACCGCATGGTCGTTGACGCTTTGTGAGAGACCCCCGCCGGTGACAAGTCGGCGCGAGGAGCGTTCGTCATGAATGACGACTGCAGCGCTCGAGGCAGGGGCATGGCGCGCTCGAGCAGGCTTGTCACCGCGTCTTGCTACTCTTTCATCCTTCGTACTTACTGAAACGGTGCCACATCTCCGCGTCCCTCGCGGACGACGGTCGGCGGCATCTCGCGGAGATCGACCACCGTGGTCGGGTCCAGGTGGCAGGCCCCGCCGTCGATGACGGCCTCGAGATGCGCGCCAAAACGCTCACGAATGGCCTCGGGGTCGGTCATCGGCAGGTCGTCGTCGACGGGAATCAGCGTCACGCTCATCAACGGCTCGCCCAGTGCCGCGAGCAACGCATGGCTGATGCGATGGTCCGGCACGCGTACCCCGATGGAACGCCGCTTGGGGTGCAACAGCAGACGTGGCACCTCGTTGCTGGCATTGAGAATGAAGGTATACGGCCCCGGCGTATGCGCCTTGAGCAGGCGGAACACGTCGTTATCGACCTTGGCGTAAGTACCGATCTCGGACAGGTCGGAACACACCAGCGTGAAATTGTGCTTGTCATCCAGCGAGCGTAGCCACTTGATCTTCTCGATGGCTTTTTTCTCACCCAGGCAGCAACCGAGCGCATAGCCGGAATCGGTGGGATAGGCGATCACGCCACCACCGCGCAACAACGAGATCGTCTGATCGATGAGACGTTTCTGCGGGTTGTCGGGATGAATCTGAAAGAACTGGGTCATGCCTGCCTCCTTGGGCCGGAAGAACAAACCGGAAGAACCGAGGACCGAACGTGCTGTGTAGCGAGGGCACTGGGCCGCACGACGTGCCTCGTCCCCAGCATAGGGCCTGTTGCCGTTTCGACGCGAACCGCGTTGCTGCGCCAAATGGCGCCAGGCCCTGGCCTTACGCGGCGAATCTCGCCAGCTTGGGGTGACGCCATACCGGCGTCACCGAGCAACGCGGTGGCGCACTCATCACGCCCGGCGCCAACGGCCCGCCCGGATAGTGAAAATCGCTGCCTTGCGATCCCATGAGATCGCGCGCTTCGAGTTGGCGGGCCAGGTCGCGCCCCACGTCGGCGTTCTGATGCCCGCTGATCAATTCGGCGGCTTCCCCGCCGGCTTCGCGGAAGCTGTCCAGCAGCTGGCTGCGCTTGCGATGCGTAAGGCGATAGCGCAGCGGATGCGCGAGTACCGCAATGCCCTGACTGTCGCGAATCCATTCGACGACTTCGCTGAGATACGGCCAATGGGTCTTCACGTCACCGGGCTTGCCGGCGCCCAGATACTTCTTGAAGGCCGTCGGCATGTCCGGCACCACGCCCGCGGCCACCAAGGCCTTGGCGAAATCCGGCCGCCCCAGAGGGCGCTCGCTGCCGGCCTGCTCGCGGGCCCGCGCCAGAGCGTCGTCGAGACCGATCTTTTCCAGGCGTCGGGCGATTTCCTGGGCTCGCGACACACGGGCCTGGGCCTGCGTCTCGAGCCCAGGTATCAGGGCGCCACTGGCCCCCTCGGGCAACAACGCCACCACGTGAATGCCGATACCCCGCCACAAGGTGGATAACTCGCTGCCCGCCAGGCAACGCATGCCCAGGCTTTGCGCATGGCGCTGGGCCTCGGCGACACCGGCCACGGTGTCATGATCGGTCAGGGAGAAACGCGTGACGCCCTTGGCGTGACAGGCGTCGGTCAACGCTTGCGGCGATAGCGCGCCATCGGAGGCGGTCGAATGCATGTGCAGGTCGAGGCCGAGATCGGCATCGAAGGTATCGGGCAGGGGCGGTAAGGGTTGGCTCATGGGCATGACGCGGTGCGGCGTCTTTGTCAGAATAGGCTCGCCATAGTGCTCGCTTGCGTTGCGCTGGGTCAATTCCCGTGCCACGCCGGCACCTCACAGGATGCTCGCCGATGAAAATGTTCTTGGATTTTCTGCCCATCGTATTGTTTTTCGCGGTGTATCACTTCAGCGGCGATATTCTACTCGCTACCTTGGTGCTGATTCCCGCCACGCTACTGCAGGTCGCCTTCATGTGGTGGCGCTATCGCCGTGTGGAAAAGATGCAACTGGTGACCCTGGTACTGGTCGTCGTCATGGGCGGGGCGACCGTGCTGTTTCACAACCCGGCATTCATCCAGTGGAAGCCGACCGTGGTCAACTGGCTATTCGCCCTCGCCTTCCTGCTCGCGCCGCTGTTCGGTGGCAAGACGCTCGTGGAGCGCATGATAGGCAAGGCCATCACGCTCCCCGCCGCCACCTGGCGCCGCCTCAACCTCGCCTGGGCGCTCTTCTTCATGGCGCTGGGCGCGCTCAATGTGTATGTCTTCAAGACCTACGACGAGGCCACCTGGGTCAACTTCAAGCTGTTCGGCATGCTGGGGCTGACCCTGCTGTTCGTGCTCGGCCAGGGCATTTATCTGGCCCGTCACATGCCCCGCGATACGCTTTCGCAAAACGACCAACAGAAGGATGACGTCTGATGCTTTACTCGATCGTGAGCGACGATGTGCAAGACAGCCTCGAACGCCGCAAGGCGGCGCGCCCGGACCACCTGGCGCGTCTCGAGAAACTCCGCGACGAAGGGCGCCTGGTCCTCGCCGGGCCCAGCCCCGCCGTGGATGCCGAGGACCCGGGCGAAGCCGGCTTCACCGGCAGCGTGGTGATCGCCGAGTTCGACAGCCTGCAGGAAGCCCAGGCGTGGGCCGACGCCGATCCCTTCGTGATCGCCGGCGTCTACGCCAAGGTCACCGTCAAGCCGTTCAAGAAGGTCTTGCCGTAACGCACGCTTATCCACACCTGGGCGCCACGCTTTTGTGCACACCAGGTGTGGATAAAACTGTGAAGAGGCGGCGGACGGCTTTCCAGATCGCCGTTATCACGCCGCCTTGCCGATTTCGATCAATTTTTGACCAGACTTTGACCTGGTAGCGAGTGCCATGCCCGCCGTTTCGCGTCCCCTGCCGCCACTGACCGCCCTCGCGCCGCCCGACCTGGAATGGCGCGCCGACGATGTCAGTGACGCGCCCTATTCCAGCGTCTACGACGATGTGTATTTCTCGCGCCACGACGGCCGCGCCGAGACCGCTCATGTCTTCGTGAAGGGCAACCGCCTGCCCGAGCGTTTCGCCGCCTGGCGCGAGACACGGGCGTTCGTGATCGGCGAAACCGGCTTCGGCACCGGCCTCAACATGCTGTGCGCCTGGGCGTGTTTCGAGCGCCATGCCCCCACCGCGGCCCGCCTGCACCTGGTATCCACCGAGAAATATCCCTTGCCGCGCGACGCTCTGGCGCAGGCGCTGGCGATCTGGCCCGACCTGGCCGCGCAGGCTCGCCCGCTGCTCGACCAATGGCCCGAGCCGCTCAGCGGCGTGCACCGGCTATGGCTCTCCGAGCGCGTCACCCTGGATCTGCACTTCGGCGATGCCGCCGAGCGTCTGGCGCGTCTCGATGGCCGTGTCGACGCCTGGTTCCTGGATGGTTTCTCGCCGGCCAAGAACCCCGACATGTGGCAACCCGAGCTGTTCGCGGCGATGGCTGACGTCAGCCGTCCTGGCGCCACCTTCGCTACCTTCACCTGCGCCGGGGTGGTCAAGCGCGGGCTGCGCGCTGCGGGCTTCACCTGGCGCAAGACACCCGGCTTCGGCCGCAAGCGCGAGATGCTGTGCGGCGAGATCGCCGCGCCGCCGGATGACAGGCGACGCGCGGCGACGCCCTGGTTCACGCCACCGCGCGCTCGCCCCGCTCGGCAGGTGGTGGTCATCGGGGCGGGGCTCGCCGGCACCAGCGTGGCCGCCGCCCTGGCCCGCCGCGGGGTCGCGGTCACGCTGCTCGAGCGCGACGCCCCCGGCGCGGGCGCTTCCGGTAACCGCCAGGGCGCGCTCTACGTCAAGCTCGCCGCCGAGACCAATCCGCAGAGCCGTGTCTATCTCGCCGGCCTGCTGTACACGCGGCGCTGGCTGACCACCCTCGACCCCGAGCAGCGCCTGTGGCAGGACTGCGGCGTGCTGCAGCTGGCGCCCGGCGCCAAGGAAGCCACCCGCCAGCAGCGCTTCCTGGCCCATCACGCCCTGCCCGAGCGCGTGGTGCACGGCGTGGACGCCGCCACCGCGAGCCAGGCCGCCGGCACACCGCTCGACGCCCCGGGACTCGACTATCCCCAGGCCGGGTGGGTGCGTCCCGACCGGCTGTGTCGGCAGCTGGCGGCAAGCCCTGGCATCACCCAGCGGTGCGGCGAGGCGCACGATCTCGACTTCGATGCCGACGCCGCTGCCTGGCGCATCGCGCTGACCGATGGCAGCACGCTCATGGCCGATCATGTGGTCGTCGCCACCGCCCACGAGACACCGCGCTTCACGCCGCTGGCCGGCCTGCCGCTCAAGCCGATTCGCGGCCAGCTCACCCACGTGCCGGTGCCCGCCGATGCGCCGTCATTGGCACGCGTGGTCTGCGCGGGCGGCTATGTCGCCCCGGCGATGGACGGCGTGCTCAGCCTCGGCGCGACCTTCGCCCCCGGCGATACCGACACCGCCGTGCACGCGGCCGACCACGCCCGCAATCTGGCTGAATTCGAGGCCACTCTGCCCGCCTTCGCCGAGGCGCTGCGCGACGCCGGTGTCAGGCTCGATCCGGCCGCCTGCGAGGGCCGCGCCAGCCTGCGCGCCGCCAGCCCCGACAAGTCGCCCTACGCCGGGCCGGTGCCCGTGCGCGAGGCCTGGCTCGACGACTACGCCGTGCTCGGCAGTGATGCGCGCCGTGTCCCCGACACGCCGGGGCAGCATCACCCCGGTCTGTGGGTCAGTGCCGCGCATGGCTCGCGGGGGCTGGCCAGCGCGCCGCTGTGCGCCGAGGTCATCGCCTCCCGCCTGTGCGACGAGCCGCTGCCGCTGGAACGCGAGCTGGTCGACCATCTGCATCCCGGTCGCCGTCTCATCGCCGATATCATTCGCGGAAACGCGACTCGCGAAAACGCTACACTATCGACGTCATCGCCGAACGATGATGCCCAGACGTCACCGACCACCACCGAGACGCCATGAGTCAGATTCCCCAAGCGGTCCGCGAGCGGGCCGACACCCTGCACCAGCAGCTGGACGACGCCAACCACCAGTACTACGTCGAGGACGATCCGCAGATCACCGATGCGGAATACGATGCCCTGCTGTGCGAGCTGCAGTCACTGGAAGCCGAGCACCCCGAGCTGGTAACGCCGGATTCCCCCACGCAACGCGTCGGCGCGGCTCCCGCCGAGCGTTTCGAGGAAGTGACCCATGCCGTGCCCATGCTGTCGCTGGACAACGCCTTCGACGATGCAGGGCTGGCGGCCTTCGTCAAACGCGTCGCGGACAAGCTCGAGCGTGATGGCGAAACGCTCGCGTTCTGCTGCGAACCCAAGCTCGACGGCCTGGCCGTGGCGCTGGTCTACGAGAACGGCCAACTGGTCCAGGGGGCCACACGCGGTGACGGACGTACCGGCGAGGACGTGACACTCAACCTGCGCACGGTGCGCTCCATTCCGCTCAAGCTGCGCGGCGACGCCGTGCCCGCGCTGATCGAGGTACGTGGCGAGGTCTACATGCGCCACTCGGGGTTCGAGGCGCTCAATGAACGCGCCCGCGAAAACGGCGACAAGGTGTTCGCCAACCCACGCAACGCCGCCGCCGGCAGCCTGCGCCAGTTGGATTCCTCGATCGCCGCCGCACGGCCACTGGAGTTCTGTGCTTACCAGGTCGCCCGGCTGGAGGGTGAGGATGACGCTCGCTCGCATTCCGATTATCTCAAGCGCCTGAGGACGTTGGGCTTTCGCACCAGTCCATTGCTCGACGTGGTCCAGGGCGAGCGCGGCGTGATCGACTTTTGCCATCGCCTGGGCGAGCAGCGCGACGGCCTCGACTACGACATCGACGGCGCCGTGCTCAAGGTGGATAGCCTGCGCGATCAGCGCGAATTGGGCTTCGTCGCTCGTGCGCCGCGCTGGGCCATCGCCTACAAGTACCCGGCCCAGGAGCAGATGACGGTACTCAACGACGTGGCGTTCCAGGTCGGTCGTGTCGGCACGCTGACACCGGTGGCCAAGCTGGAGCCGGTTCAGGTGGCCGGTGTCACCGTCTCCAATGCCACGCTGCACAACATGGATGAGGTCGCGCGCCTCGGCGTACGTATCGGTGATACCGTCATCGTGCGGCGTGCCGGTGACGTCATCCCGCAGATCGTGGGCGTCGTCGAGACGCAACGCCCGGCCGAGACTCGCACCATCGAGATGCCGACCGCGTGTCCGGTCTGCGGATCGCAGATTGAGCGCACCGAGGGCGAGGTCGCCGCCCGCTGCTCCGGCGGGCTCTACTGCCCGGCCCAGCGCAAGGAGGCGTTGAAGCACTTCGCCAGCCGCCGCGCGCTGGATATCGACGGCCTGGGCGAGAAGCTGATCGACCTGCTGGTCGAACGCGACTGGGTCCAGACACCGGCGGACCTGTTCCGGCTCGAGGCCGAGCGGCTTGCCGAACTGCCTCGGCTGGCGGAAAAGTCCGCCAACAACCTGGTCAACGCGCTGGAAGCCGCCAAGCGCACCACGCTGGCGCGCTTCATCTACGCCATCGGCATTCGTGAAGTGGGTGAGGCCACCGCCGCGAGCCTGGCGCGCCATTTCGGCTCGTTACAGGCATTACGCGAGGCCACGTTGGAGGCGCTGGAAGCCGTCGAGGACGTGGGGCCGGTCGTGGCCCGGCATATCCACACCTTCTTCCGTCAGCCCCACAATCAGGAAACCCTGGACGACCTGATCGCCGTCGGCCTCACTTGGGATGAAATCGAGATCGCCGATCGCCCTCAGCCGCTCGCCGGCCAGACCTGGGTGCTGACCGGCAGCCTGGAAAGCATGACCCGCGATGACGGCAAGGCGCGTCTGCAGGCGCTCGGCGCCAAGGTCTCGGGCAGCGTGTCCAGGAAGACCGCCGCGCTCGTCGCCGGCGAGGCGGCGGGCAGCAAGCTCGACAAGGCACGCGAGCTCGACGTGGAAGTGCTCGACGAAAATACCTTCCTGCAACGACTCATCGAGTGGGAAAACGCGGAGGAAACCCCATGAGCGGACGTTTCATCGAAGTGCCCTACCGCATGCTGCCGGCCGACACGCTGGATGCATTGCTGGAGGGCTTCGTCACCCGCGAAGGCTACGATACCACCGATGAAGGCGAAGGCATGCCGGCCTGGGTCCGTGAACTCAAAGGCCAGCTCGAGCGCGGTGAGTTACTGATCGCCCATGACCTGCAAACGGAGACCACCGAGGTCATGACGCTGGCCCAATGGCAGGCGTTCGGACGCCAACTGGCCGACGACGAGGAAGAGGGATAGCCAGTCCCTGCCACGCAAAAAGGGCGCCACACAATGGCGCCCTTGGGCATCGCGGTGCACGTGGCGAGCCGCGTGTCAGGTGAAGAACATCGGCACGAGAATGCTGGAAAGCAGCAGGATCAAGGCGCCACCCAGCCGCGAGGAGATCTGCGCGAAAGGCATCAATTGCATGCGCTTGGCGGCGGAGAGCACCGCGACATCACCGGTGCCGCCCATGTTGGCCATGCACAGCCCCGCGGTAATGGCGGATTCGATCGGGTAGAAGCCGACCAGCTTGCCGACCAGCCCGGCGCCGAAGGCGGCGCCGATGACCACGGCGAGTACGATCAGCACATAGGTCGGCGTGATGGCATCGATCACCTGGCCGAGATCGGTATAGGCGATGCCGATCCCGAACAACAGCGCAAAGGTCCAGTTCTTGGCGACGAACTGGAACCACTGCGAGGCGGATTCATTGACGCTTTCCGGCATCACATTGGCGATCTTGAGCACCGCGACCAGGATGATCATCAACGCATAGGGATGCAGCGGAATGAAGCCACCCAGGATCTGTCCGGCGGTGAAGAACGTCAGTGCAGCGACGACACCGATGCCCAGTTTGGAGAGATCGAAGCTGCTTTGGCGCTCCTCGATTTCCACGCCCGGCATCATCTGGCCGTTACCGGTCAGTCCCGGAAAACGCTTGGCCAACCCGTTGAGCAGCCCTGCAATGATGATCGCGAAGACGTTGCCCAGCGCCAGCGCCGGTACCAGAATCGAGATGTAGTAACTCGCCGGCTGGCCGAGCAGCTGCTCATAGATCTGGCTCAACGGAATCGCGCCCGCGCCCATGCCGCCGCCCAGGATCGGCAGGGTAATGACGACCAGGGCATCTTGTACCGAAAAGCCCATCAAGGCGCCGACGATCACCGCGAACAGGCCGGCGAAGAACACCGCGCAGAGCAAGGGCAGCGCGTAACGCGAGCCGACCTTGACCAGAACCTTGGAGTCCATGCCCAGAATGCTGCCGGTGATCAAGGCGGCAATGTAAAAGTTGAGAAAGCCCCCGCTTTTCATGAAGGTGGTGACATTCTCGGTGACAGCGGCAGGCAACCAGCCAACATACACCAGCGTGGCCGCCCCGAAGATCGCCAGGATCGCGCCACCGCCCAGATAGCTTTTGACGATCGGCAGTCGATCGCCGATGAAGCCCAGCAGTTCACCGAGTATCATCATCACCAGCAAGGCACCGATCATGCCGGTGGGCAGCGTATCGGTGAACATGGCCACGGCCATGACGGCGAACGCGATGAAAAAGATCGGCAGTGGCATGCCGAAGATGCGCAACGCCCCTAGCGCGCTCGAAGCGTGCTGGGTATCGTCCAGGTTTTGCGTAGCGGCACTGGTATTCATTGGCGTGCTCCCATGTGTTGGAATCCGCCGCATGGGCGGAGTACGTGAACGCTGCCGAGGATAAGCCGCACATGCCGTGAACCAAGTTTTGCCAACTTATTAAAGCGTTTTGAAATTATTGAAAACGACGACCTTGTTTCCTGCATAGCGCGCCGCGCTTGGATATTACACCAAGGTCGAAAATCTCCCTCCATTGGCCCGATGAATCATGCTCCGCTTGCCGACCGTGCGCCTCAACGTCTGGATCTCGCTGCTGGTGGCCGCCACGGTCATCGTCACATTGGGGGTCGCGCTGTGGCTGTTCGATGCCACGCTGCGCGATACACAGGCCAAAGCCCAGGCAGCCCGGGTCACGGATATCGCTCAGGTCGTGGCCTCCCGTCGGCGTGTGGTCAATGCACTACAGGCGAAAGGCGATAAGCGCGATTATTCTACTGACAGCAGCTTGCAACGCGAGATCGATGCCTTGCGGCGGCGTCTGGGGGTCGACTTCATCGTGGTGATGAACCGGCGAGCCATTCGCCTGACACACCCCGATCCGGCGCGTATCGGCGAACACTTTCGGGGCGGCGACGAAGGCCCCGCCCTGCAGGGTGAACATTACGCATCGCGCGCCGAAGGCACCCTGGGAACCAGTATTCGTGGATTCGCCCCGGTACGCGATGCCAGCGGCGAGGTGATCGGCGCCGTCTCGGTGGGGGTCACGCTGGATACCCTGGGCGCCCGCCTGGCCGACAACCGTTTGCGCGTCGTTCTGGGCATCGCCTTGTTGATGGTGCTCGGCACCCTCGGCGCCAGCTGGCTGGCACGTTACATCAAACGTGTGCTGATGGGACTCGAGCCGCATCAGATCACGCGTCTGGTGGAAGAGCGCCAGGCCATTCTCGGCTCGGTGCATGAAGGTATTCTCGCGGTGGATGTCGCCGGGCGCATTACCCTGGCCAATACCGCCGCCCATGCCCTGCTCGACCAGGCGGGCCTGAACACGCCGA
Organism: Chromohalobacter marismortui; assembly: GCF_004364315.1. Lineage (GTDB taxonomy): Bacteria > Pseudomonadota > Gammaproteobacteria > Pseudomonadales > Halomonadaceae > Chromohalobacter > Chromohalobacter marismortui. The sequence goes on from NZ_SOBR01000002.1 coordinate 482,001, forward strand.
CGCTGGGCACATCGATTACCGAGTACCTGCCGCAGAGTAGGTTGCCGGAGGTCTTGCAACACGGCGAATCCGCGCTCGATCAGGAAGTCTTCATCAACGGCCAGGCTCTGCTTGCCAACCGCATGCCGATTCGTCACCACGGCCAGGTGATCGGCGCGGTGGCGACCTTCCGCGACAAGAGTGAAGTGCGCCTGCTCGCCGAGGAATTGACCGGCGTCCGACGTTACGCCGAAGCCCTGCGCGCGGCGACGCATGAGTTCAAGAACAAGCTGCATGTCATGCTCGGCCTGGTGCAATTGGAGGAATATGTCGCGTTGCGCCGCTACCTCCGCGAGGTGGCGGATCATCACGTCGCGCCGGGCGCCGCCCTGGTCGAGGGCATCGGTGAGCCGGTGCTGGCAGGTTTTTTGCTGGGCAAGCAGAGCGAGGCGCGCGAGCGTGACATCACCTTGACGGTGGATGTCGAGGACGCCATCCCCGCCCCTTGCGATCCCGCCATGATCCATACGCTGGTCATCGTGCTGGGCAACCTGCTGGAGAATGCGTTCGACGCCGTCGACGAGCAGCACGAACGGCATGTCACGCTGGCCATGGGCGTCGATGCCGATCTATTGTCGCTGCATGTGCAGGACACCGGCCCGGGCATTCCCGACGCCATGCGGGAACATGTCTTCGCCAGCGGCACCTCATCCAAGGGCAACCAACGCGGCCTCGGCCTGGCGATGGTGCACGAGCATGTCAATGCACATGACGGTACCCTGGCACTGTATTCCGAACCCGGGCGTGGCACGCTGATTGAAGTCGCCCTGCCTTATCCCGCGTCGTCCACCACCGAGAAATGAGCGAGCAATGAGACCGCCGGCATGAGCGATACGCCACTGCAAGTACTCATCGTCGAGGATGACCCCATGGTCATGCGCCTCAACGTCGAATATCTCAACCGGCTCAATGACGTCACCCTGGTCGCGCAATGCGGCGATGTGCCCGGTGCCCTGGAGGTACTGGAGCGTGAAGCCGTCGACGTCATTCTGCTCGATGTCTACCTGCGGGGCCGCAACGGGCTGGAAATCGTCCGTTACCTGCAGCGGCTGGGGCGTGACATCGACGTCATCCTGATCACCGCCGCCAGCGAGACCGAAACCGTGCGCGCCGCGCGACGTCTCGGCGTGCGCGACTACCTGGTCAAACCTTTCGAGTTCGAGCGTTTCAAGGTGGCCGTCGATGCCTGTCGACGCGTGCGCGCCACTCTGGAGCGACTGCCCGAACACGCCGACCAACGCGATCTCGACCGGCTTTTCCAGCCCGCCAGGCCACGTCAGACGCGTAGCGATGGGCTGCCCAAGGGGCTGACGACACCCTCGCTGGCACAAATCGCCCAGGCCATCCTGAGTCTCGATGAGGAAACCTTCACCACCGAAAGCCTGATTCCGGCCACCGGCATGTCCCGCGTCTCGGTGCGCAAGTATTTGAAATACCTGACCGAGCACGGTTATCTCGGGGAGTCCTTCCACTACGGACAGGTGGGACGACCTTCGTTCACCTACCGCTGCCTGGATACCAGTGCCCTGCAAGGGCTTCTCACGACCAAGCACACGCCTTCATGACCGCCGGTGGACTAAAAAAACGAGGCCCCGAAGGGCCCCGCTGGTTTTCAAGAACCACCGTCTTCAAGAACGGGCATCGTCGAGAACAGGCAAGAATCGCGACGCGCGCTCTCAGTTCGCCTGATAGCGATGCAGGCGATGGCGGCGCTCGAATTCCTGTACACGCTGCCGCGCGAACTCCACCGTCTGCGCCGTCATCACGCTGCGGTTTTCATCCTTCAACTCACCGCTGAGGTTGCGTACCAGCACCATGGCGGTTTCGAACATGGCCTCGAACGCCGCCGAGCTGTCATGCGCGCTCGGCAACGGCATCAAGAACGTCACCCCCGGCGTCGCGAACTCGTCCATGTCATCGAGATCGAACACACCCGGCTTGAGCACATTGACCATCGTGAACTGCAAGGCGCTGGCATCCGACTCGGTCTCGAAACGGTGGAAAACCCCCATCTCATGACAGTACCGCAACCCGCAGGCCAGCATCAGATTGAGCAGGTCCGGGCCTTGGAATCCCGCTTCATCGCGTGACAGAACGCTGATGACGATGACTTCCTCGGCGTCGGACAACGCCTCGCGTGCACGATCGGCGTGTACCGGGTTACGCTTGGCACGCTCTATCGCCGGGTGATCGGTGACCACCTCACGCCGCGGCACGCTCTCTTCGGCGCGCGCGGGGGAGTCTTCGGCAGGCGCCGAACGCCGCGGTTCCTCGGCCGCTTCATCCGTGGCGCGAACCGCCGGATGCTCATCGGACATTGTCCGCCGCATGGGCGCCTCTTCACGACGCCGCGCCGTCGCGTCCATTGTCGGGCGCGATGCCGATTCGGGCGCAGACTCACGCGCCGACGATGACTCGAGCGTCGGCTCGTGATGCGAAGGCTCGTCATCGGCCAGGTGCTCGTCATCGTGACCACGGGACGCCGTGAAGCGCTGGGCCGAGGCGCTCATGCGCTGAGCGCCCGCACGCATGGCATCTTTCATGCCCTGCATGCTGGAACGCTTGCTCTCCTGCGCCTCGTCCCGAGGCGAATCGTTTCGATACCCCTCGTCACGCGCACGCTTGAGCACACTGGGCTTGAGCTTTTCTTCGGGAATGCGCTCCTGGCGCAAGGGCGATTCCGGGCGCACCGGCTCACGCTCCTCGCTACGGTCGAAGGTGGCATCACGCACGACACGCGCCCCTCCATTGGGCAATTCCCGCCGAAGCTCAGCCTCGCGGGCCACTTCGTCCGGATCGTCTTCCTCGGCGTCCCTGTCCTCGGATACCTGACCATGCGTCGCCTGGTCGAGGCGCGGAACGCGGCGCTGGCGCTGGAGCCGACGCACACCATCGATCACGATGGTCGTCACCAACACCAGCCCCAGGATGATTAGCCACTCTCTTAGTTCCATGGGTCGTCTTGCCTGTTCGCTATTGGCGCCATGATTAAAACTCGTTCGTGAAGAAGCATAGCGCGATTAACAAAAAAAGGGCCACTTTTTTTGAATGTCAAGTAGGTCCCTTAGCTCAGAGCAATCACCCTTCAATATCCCTGCCAAGGCTCACACATTAGTGTTGGTAACCCTTTTGGCGATTTTCTGCAAGTCGTTCATGCGTCCGCCAGGGTCGCCGCCTCGTCGATTCCCACCGATACCAGCCGGGAGACACCGGCTTCCTGCATGGTCACGCCCATCAATCGTTCGGCCGCTTCCATGGCAATCTTGTTATGCGTGATGTAAATGAACTGGACACTCTCGGACATTTCCTTCACCAGCTTGGCGTAACGTCCCACGTTGGCATCATCCAACGGTGCATCGACTTCGTCCAGCATACAGAATGGTGCCGGGTTGAGCTGAAAGATAGCAAATACCAGCGACAATGCCGTCAGGGCTTTTTCTCCCCCCGACAGGAGATGAATGGTGGTGTTTTTCTTGCCCGGCGGGCGCGCCATGATCGCCACCCCTGTCTCCAGCAAATCGTCGCCGGTTAGCGTCAACCATGCGGCCCCGCCGCCGAAGACCTTGGGAAAAAGTTCGCCGAAGCCGGCATTGACCTGATCGAAAGTCTGCTTGAAACGCGTCCGCGTTTCCTGATCGATGCGCCGAATCGCCTTTTCCAGGGTCTCGATGGCTTCGCTCAATTCGGCATGCTGGGCTTCGAGATAATCGCGGCGCTCGGCCTGCTGGTCGTATTCCTCGATGGCCGCCAGGTTGATGGCGCCGAGGCGACGGATCTTATCGCCGAGCTCGTCGAGCCGGGTCTGCCAGGCCGATTCGGTGGCGTTGGGATCGAGCCCGTCGCGCAACGCGTCGACATCGTGCCCGAGTTCTTCGAGGTGTGAATCCTGCGTATCGGCTTTCAGTGTCAGCGCCTGCACCTGCATGCGCGCTTCTTCGAGCTTGCCGCGTAGACCATCGAGATTGCGTTCGTGTTCCTGGCGCTTGGCTTCGGTGTCGCGTAACGCTTCGGCCAGTTGGTGGGCGCGATCGCGCGAAGCGTTGAGCGTCGCTTCCTCGCGACTGCGCCGGTCGAGCAATTCGTCGAGTCGTTCGCGCGTTTCCTCTTGCGGCTCACGCAGGGTCGCGCGCTGCTCTTCGAGCATGGCGAGCTTTTCGGCCAGACGCTCACGCTGATCGCGCGCACGTGCATGCTGCTGATCGAGCCCCGTGCGCTCCGTCTCCAAACGCTGACGCTCCATCGCCAGATGTTGCTGACGTTCCCGCGCAGGCGCCACCTGCTGACGAAGTGACTGGGCTTTTTCACGCGCCTCACGACGTTGTTGCTCGAGTGCCTCGCGCGTCTGGCTGTTGGCGTCTACCTCACTCATCGCCGCTTGCCAGCGTTCACGCGTTTCCTCGAGCTCCAGGCGTCGCTCGGCATGGCGTTCGACGAGCTGCGCCACATCGTCATCGAGTTCGCGGGCACGCGCGTCGAGCTGCTCCAGACGGCTCGCCAAACCGGCCTCGCGCGACGCCAACTGCTGACGACGCTGCCCAAGGTCGCGCTCCTGAAGACGCAGCGATTCAAGGTCCGCCGCCGCATGCTCCACGGCTTCACGCGCGGTCTGCAAGGTTTCCTCGAGGCGCTCGAGCGATGCCTCGAGCGCCGCGATATCGGCCTGCAGCGTCTCGCGTCGACGGCGCTGGACCAGCACGCCATCCTCGGATGCCGAGGCGCCGCGCCGACGCACCCAATCCCGTCCCAGCCACAGTCCGTCAGGGGTGATCACACTCTCGCCCGCTGCCAGGCGCGCCTGCATCGTCCGGGCGGCAGTTTCATCGACGGCGCAGTGAATGCCATTGAGCCAGGCGCCCAGCGCCCCGGCACCTGCGACGTGTTCTCCCAAGGTGCCGGCAACCGACGCCACGTCATCGCCCCCCAGCAAGGCCAGTTCAGCAGGTGGCGCGTCGGCGGCGATATCGACCATGGCGGATGACGTCGCGAGGCGTGCCTTTAGCCAAGGGGCCAGGGCCCAGGCCACGACCGTCTCCCAGGGCGCAGCGACCTCCAGTCGCTCGGCCAGGCGCGGTGCCTCGGCCAGGCCATGGCGCTCGAGATGCGACTCCAGGGTGGCATCGTCATCGGTCAGGGCGGCATCGAGCAAGGCCTCCACCGACGCCAGTTCGCCCTGCAGGCGGCTGAGTTGCGAGCGTTGGGTGTCACGTTGGGCAGCCGCGTCGTCGAGACGTGCCTGGGCATCCTCGCGCTGTCGCTGCAGGTGCTCGCGCTGGCTTTCCAGCGCTTCCTGATCGAGATCCAGCGCCTCGAGTTGCTCACGCAGTTCACCGCGCTCACCATGCAACGCCTCGACATCGGGCAGCTCCTGGCGTTGCTGACGGCGCTTCTCTATCTGACCGTCGAGTTCGGCGATGGCGTTTTCGAGGCGACGCACGTCGTCCTGGGCGCGCTCCGCGCCGTGCGCCACATTGCGGTCACTTTCGTTGAAACGCTCCCACTCTTGTTGCGCGGTGGTGGCTTCTTCGTCAGCGGCGTCCAGCGACTCCTGAAGCATCTCCAGCGTTTCCTGAGCCTCTTCGAGCTCGGGCGCGATGCTGTCCAGGCGTTCGTCCAGGGCCGCACGACGCTCGTCGTCCTGAGCCCCCAACTGTTCGAGTTCGCGCAGCTCGCGGCGCGCCTCCTCGATATCCTGCGCCAGTTGTTGATCGCGCGAACGCGCATGCTCGATGGACTGCTCGATGCGCGCTATCTCGGCACCGGTTTCATAGAAGCGGGCCTGATGGGTTTCCAGCTCGGCGGCGATCTCATCGTGCGCCAGCCGCGATTCTTCCAAACGACGTTCGCACTGGCGCTGGCCGAGAATTTCTTGCTCGACCTGATTTTCCAGCTCGCGGACGTGCTGCTCCTGGGTATGCTGCTGGGTCCGAAACGCCCGTGCTCGCAGCAGCGCCAGCTCGCCCTTGAGTCGGTGCTCCTCGTTCTTCAGGGTCTGGTAGCGTCGCGCGGCATCGGCTTGACGCTTCAGGCGCTCGAGCTGCTTATCGAGCTCTTCGCGAATATCGTCGAGACGGTCGAGGTTCTCCTGGGTGCGGCGCAGGCGATTCTCGGTTTCGCGACGGCGTTCCTTGTACTTGGAAACGCCCGCCGCTTCCTCCAGGGTCGAGCGCAGCTCTTCAGGGCGCGCCTCGACCAGCCGCGAGATCATGCCCTGGCCGATGATGGCGTAGGAGCGCGGCCCCAGCCCCGTGCCCAGGAAGAGATCGGAAATATCGCGGCGGCGACATTTCTGACCATTGAAAAAGTAATTGGACTGGCTGTCGCGGGTGACCTGACGCTTGACGGAGATCTCGGCGTACTGGGCATAGGCGCCGCCCATGGTGCCATCGCTGTTGTCGAAGACCAGTTCGATGGAGGCCTGTCCCACCGGTGAGCGCCCGGTGGAGCCATTGAAGATGACATCGGTCATCGACTCGCCGCGCAGCGTCTTGGCGGAAGATTCACCCATCACCCAGCGCACGGCATCGATGATGTTCGATTTGCCGCAGCCATTGGGGCCGACGATGGCGGTCATGTTGCCGGCGAACGGCACATTGACCGCATCGACGAACGACTTGAAGCCGACCAGCTTGATGGACGTGAGGCGCATGCGCTGCCGAAGTTCCTGAGGGTGAATCGCGGCCCGAGGCTCGAGCCATGCATGAAAGCCCGCAGTCTATCCGAGGCGCGGGCGTGGCCCAAGACCCATTGCCCACGATTCCAGTGGTCTGCTCCTCCCCTTGCCGGTCCGCAGTTCATTCACACTACGGTCGCGGCCACCCGACAACACAAAGTTTTACATTGACTGATACCCAAACTTACAATTCAGCGTCAGGGAAAGATTCAGAAAATAATGCTCTTCGCTATTTCGAGTCGTACTCATAGCGCGTACACCAACCAGACGGCGCCATGCGAAAGATGTGTATCAGGGAAAGTTACCTTCTGTAGTGCAAATTGCCGGTAGTAACTCAGAGACTTGCAACACAGGAGAGCGCTATGCCCCCTATGGTCGAGAAACGAATTCGCACTGGCATCCTTGGCTTCGATGAAATTCTTCAGGGTGGGCTAGTTCCCCGGCGCACTTACCTGATACGCGGCGGGCCTGGCTCCGGCAAAACCACGCTTGGCTTGCACTTCCTGATCAACGGACCGCACCCGGGCAGCCTTTTTGTCACCCTTGGCGAATCCGAACAGCAGCTACGCGACAACGCCAAGCGCAGCGGGCTAGCGATGGAGAGCGTGGATGTGCTGGACCTTTCACCAGGACAAGAGGAATCCGGCGACACTTACACCTTGCTGACAAGCTGGGACGTGGAAGGCAATAGCCTGTACGACAGTATTCTGGACTATGTTCAGAAGCATCAACCGCAACGCATATTGATCGACTCTCTCAGTCAGATGCGCTATCTCTCGGCCGACACATTCCTGTTTCGCAAACAGGTCATGTCCCTGCTACGAAAGCTCACGGCTGAAGGCGCAACGGTCTTGTTCACCTCGGAGCAAGGGCCAGGCGATGATAGTGATGATTCTCTCCTATTCCTTAGCGACGGTGTCATAACGCTGGAACAGACTGCCAGCGGGCGACATTGCCAAGTGACGAAGCTACGTGGCACTGCATTTGCCAGTGGTCCGCACGATTTCAGTCTGGGCGACGGCGGTATAACGCTGTATCCGCGCCTGGTTCCAAGCCACCATGGCCGCCAGGTGGAACACACTCCACTAAGCTCTGGTCTGCCGGAATTCGATGCTCTCACTCATGGGGGGCTTGAGCGAGGCACAATAACGCTGCTGTCAGGACCCACCGGCGTAGGCAAAACCACTCTCGGTGCTCAATTGATGAGTGAGGCCGCCAAGCGCCAAGAACGCTCGGTGATCTACTCTTTTGACGAAGGCGCTTCCACATTCTTCGCCCGGTGCCGACAAGTCAACCTGCCCGTGGAGGAAATGATCGCCACGGGCCACCTGAGTTTTGAAGCAGTCGAACCACTGCATTACAGCCCGGACAGCTTTGCCACGCGGGTACGCATCGAGATTGAAGAACGTGGTACCACCATGGTGATGATCGATAGTCTCTCCGGTTATCAGCAATCGGTGCGCGGTGACGATCTTCGGCAACGCGTTCATGCCCTGTGCCGCTATCTGGTCAACATGGGCGTCACGGTGCTACTGGTCAACGAAGTCTTCTCGATCACTGGAGAGCAGGCCAAAGTGACCGAAGACGGGCTGAGTTACCTTGCCGACAATATCGTCATGCTCCGTTACCTAGAGCTGGACGGCGAGATGAGGAAATCGATCGGTGTGTTGAAGAAACGTGCCGGTGGCTTCGAGAAAACGCTTCGCGAATTCGACATGACCCCTGCAGGACTGAAAGTCGGTCAGCCACTGCACGGACTGCGAGGCATCTTGGGCGGTATTCCCGAAGTCACTACCCGCTCAGAGAACATCACATGATGGCCTCTACCGGTCCCCCTCAAGCGCCTTCACGCATCGCGGTGGCGCTGGCAAACCCCTTCAATGGGGAATTGCTAGAGAGGTTGCTGGGCCAAACGTTTCAACTCGACCATGGCTTCTTCGACAGCCATGACCGCCATACTCAAGAGGTAGATCTGGTGGTACTGGATGTCGCTTGCTTGCGGCACCATCACAAGTTGGTCCGTGAATTGCGGCGGAACGCCAACCCCATGGTTCTACCGGTCTTGCTGGTGGACGAAAGCCGAGGAAGCCCCCATCCTCACGCCACCCAGGAACTGGGCAAGAATGTCGATGACATTCTGCGTATTCCCACCACTCGAGAGGAGCTGCAAGCCCGAATTTACAACCTGCTGCGCCTGCGTACTCTCGCGAGAAAGCAGGACGACGCCAGACGACAACTGGTGGGCGTGGTCAGTGCTCTGCGAACTCTTAGTGCCTGCGACAGTATCGTGGTGCGTTCAAAATCCGAGAGCGAGTTGATCAAGGATCTGTGTCAAACCATTGTTGATGAAGAAGGCTACAATTTGGCTTGGATTGGGTTCCAAGGCACCGAGGGCGACTCCGCGCTGGATATCTGCACCTGGGCCGGCCGGGCCCATGAACTCATTCCCGACCTGAAGCAGGCCATGGTCCAGAAAGCCGCTTGCTTCGATATGGTCTCCCAAAGCATTCGCGCCCACACACCTCATATCGTCAATGATATTGGCGATACCTTATCGTCACCGCAGTTGCGTGAGATCGCCAAGGCTCACCAGCTCACTGCAGCCATCGTGTTGCCTTTGAATACAGAAACCGAGCCTGCAGGCTGCCTGGCCATCTACTCGAGCCGAACTGGTCGTTTTGACCACAGCGAACGCCAGTTGCTGGAACGTCTTGCCGCCAATCTCGTGTTCGGCCTGGACTCGTTACGTACTCATACTGTAAGAGAACAGCAAGCCGCCGAAATCCATTACCTCGCTTACACGGATGAGTTAACCGGGTTACCCAACCGACGACACCTGATCGACTATCTGAACGGCATTCTGACAGCTTTGAAGACACAAGAAGCCCATTACGCCGTCCTGTTCATCGACCTGGATGGCTTCAAGCTGATCAACGACGGCCTGGGCCATGAAGTGGGTGACGAGGTGCTACGACAACTTGGCCAGCGCCTGCAAGCGGCAGTACGCGACTCTGATCTCGTGGTCCGCCAGGGCGGCGACGAATTTCTCGTCGTGATGGACGGTACGCCCCGGGATGGCGCCCCACGGGATCCTGCGACCATTGTCGACACGGCTCATCGTCTCGCCAGCAGGATTATCGCCCACTTGAGCGAACCTCTGACAGCGGGCGGCTATACCCATCGTTTGAGTGCGAGCGTGGGTATCAGTCTGGTTCCCGAGCATGGCCGTGCCCCCATCCTTCTGATCGAGAACGCTGACAAAGCCATGTATGAGGCGAAGCGCCGGGGAGGTGGACAAAGTTATCTGTTTTCGAACAACCTGGCTAACAATCGCCAGCAGCGTTTCTCCATGGAAACCCAGCTGCACCAAGCGTTGGAGCATAAGCAATTCGAACTCTATTACCAACCGGTATTTGAACTCGATACATGCCGCATCGTCGCTGCGGAAGCGCTAATCCGTTGGCCGCAAGAAGATGGAGAGGTCCTGGCGCCAAGCGTATTCATGCCACTGGTGGAAGAACTAGGGCTGATCAAGCCTGTGGGAGACTGGGTGCTGGAAACGGCCGCTTCCCAGTTGCGTGACTGGCACCGTCAAGGCTTATATCTCAGCATGGCGGTCAATCTCAGTATCAATCAGCTTTACCCCAATGGCGATGCTAAACACTTTGCCGATCTGGTGACCCCCTACATCGCCCCGTCTTGGATACATCTGGAAGTCACTGAAAATGCGCTCATGGAAGATCCGATAGAAACGGCAGCTTTGCTCAAGGCGCTGCACGACCAGGGGTTTCAGATCGCCATCGACGACTTCGGTACTGGCTATTCGTCGCTGAGTCGTTTGCAACACCTCTCGATCCAGACTCTGAAAATTGATCGCAGTTTTGTCCACGAACTGAGCCGGCCCGGCAGCAAAAGTGGTGCTCTCGTTTCAACCATTCAGCAGATGGCAAGCAGCCTCAATCTTCACACCATCGCTGAAGGCATCGAAACCGATCAGCAGCGCCAGCTATTGATCGAGACCTCAACGGGCAAGACCTGGGGCCAGGGGTTCTGGTTCAGCCCTCCCATCTCGGCGCAGTCATTCGAGCGATTGGCGATGGCCAACACGTCCAATGATGTATCGGACCTGGTGTCATCTCAGGATCCGCCTTGAACGCCGGATACCACAGGCTGAACCACAGAAGTATCACTCCAGTTCAAGGTGTCGGCGGGATTTGCCGCCTCGCCCCGCCTTGCTATGATGCCCGGGGATCATCCGAGGGAGAGGGTCATGTCGCACGTTACGCCGCACTACCTGCAGCGCCTGCCGAACCTGCCACTGTCGGACGCCGCCTGGGAAGAGATCGACGCCACCGATTTCGTCGAGATTCCCTTACTGGGCGTGGTGGCCGCCGGACTGCCCATGGAGGCCTGCCCCGATGACGAGGCCATTCATGTGCCGTCGCGCATGGTGCGACGCAATACCTATGCCTTGCGCGTGCGAGGCGACTCGATGGTCGACAGCAATATCTTCGATGGCGACATCATCATCATCGAGCGTTTCGAGTCCGCCGAGAACGGCGAAACTGCCGTGGTGCTGATCAACAACCAGGAGGTCACGCTCAAGCGATTGTTCATCGAGAAATCCGGCGTGCGCCTGCAACCTGCCAACGATGACATGCCGCCCATCTATCTCAAGAACGACGATGTGCAAGTACTGGGTCTGGTGATGGGCGTGATGCGCCACGCCGCCACGAGCCACTGATGCGTTACCCGATTCCCGACCTCGCGGCCGGCGAGCATCGTTACCATGAGATAGAGATCGAGAAAAGCCGCTTCATTACCTGGACGGCGTTCATCCCCGATATTGCCAGTTTCGACGCATTGCTGGCACAAGCGCGTGCGGCTCATCCCAATGCCAGCCATCACTGCACGGCCTATATCGCCGGTGCGCCGGGTGAGCAGAACGCCATCGGTTTTTCCGACGATGGCGAACCCGGCGGCACTGCCGGGCGCCCCATGTATCAAGCATTGGAAGGGTCGGGGCTGGGGCAGGTCGGCTGCGTGGTGATTCGTTACTTCGGCGGCACCAAGCTCGGTACCGGCGGTTTGGTTCGCGCCTATACGCAGGCGGTCGTCCAGGCACTCGAGGGCCTGCCCCGGCGCCCCTTCATAGAACGCCGGCCGTTGCGAGTACGCGTCGATTTCGCCGGCGAAGCCATCGCCCGGGAGTGGCTCGCCTTGCAGGATGCCCTCATCGAGAGCGCCGATTACGGTGCCGACGGCGTGACGCTCGACATCGCCTGGCCGCGCGAACGCAACCACGATCTGAGCGAGCTGACCTCGCGCCTCAAGGGGCGACTGACCCGGCTCGATGCCTCGTGATCGATGGGTCCCTCCTTCTTCCATGGCAACAGGCGTTTTCCTTATCGTCCGGCAGTAATGACATAATGCCCTGCTCGATTCAGGGGATCTGGCAATGACACCCAAGGTGATGGCGACGACATGACGCAAGTGGCCAACGGACGTATCGGCCTGGCACCGATGGAAGGCGTGATCGACGTCGTCACGCGCGACTTGTTGAGCGCCGACGGCGCACTCGACTGGACGGTGACCGAATTCGTGCGCGTGGTCGACGCACGCCTCCCGGCGCGCGTATTCCTGCGTCACTGCCCCGAACTCGAACACCACGCTTGTGCGACCTCGCACGGCACGCCGGTACATCTACAGCTTCTCGGTTCCGATCCCGGCGCCTTGGCGGCCAACGCGGTCCGCGCCCAGGCACTCGGCGCGCGTCAGGTCGATCTCAACTTTGGCTGCCCGGCCAAGACCGTCAACCGTCACGATGGCGGCGCCTCACTGCTGCGCGACCCCGAGCGCGTGAATACCGTCGTGCGCGCCGTTGCCGAGGCGCTGGCGCCCTTGGGCATCGCCGTGACCGCCAAGATCCGCCTGGGATTTGACGACAAGCAAGTGGCACTCGCCTGCGCCGAGGCCGCCGAAGCCGGAGGCGCGGCACACCTGGTCGTGCATGCCCGCACCCGCCGCGAAGGCTATCGACCGCCCGCGCATTGGGAATGGATCGGCAAAATTCAGGCGCGGCTGTCGATTCCAGTCATTGCCAACGGCGATATCTGGACACTGCAAGATTACTGGAAGGCCCGCACGCTCTCGGGCTGCACGGACGTGATGCTGGGACGCGGCATGCTCGCCGACCCTTGGCTTGCACGCCGTATCAAGCGTTGGCAATGCACCGGCGAGCACCTGCCGGAGACTCCCTGGGTAGCACGCGCCGACATGCTGACGGCCTATGCCAGGCGCATGCGCATGCACCTGCCGGAAAAGATCGTGGTCGCACTGCTCAAGCAGTGGCTCAACCAAATGCGTGGGCGTGATGCCGAGGCAGCACAGCGTTTCGCTGCGTTGCGTCGACGGACCGAGCTGGTGGATTTTCTTGCCGGGCTTGAGCCCTCGAAAGCACACGCCCCGGCGACATCCCAATCACCGTCGCGCGAGACGGTCACGCCTTGATCACTGAATCGTCATGTCGCCGAGGCAATTCGAATGGACACGCCTCGGCGCCTTCGACGACATACCGGGACGGCACGGGGGATAGCGTATCGAAGATTTCCCAGGCCATGACGCGATCACGCCCCCCGCGCTTGGCGGCATATAGCCGCTGATCGGCCAATTCCAGCAGTTCTCTGAGCGTCGCTGCTTCGTCGTGAATCGCGATGCCTTGACTGATGGTCATGCCGAGCGATTTGTCGGGTAGCATCAGAGGCTGGTCGCGTACGACGAGCGCGACGCGTTCGGCGACTGCCATGGCGTCGCTACGCGACGTCCCCGGAAGCAACAACAAGAACTCTTCGCCGCCGTAACGCCCTAATACATCGCCGTCGCGCAGTCCTTGGCGCAGGCAGTTCACCAAGTGGCAGAGCGCCGCGTCTCCCGTGGCATGCCCATGCAGATCGTTGAACCGCTTGAAGTGATCGACATCCAGCAACACCAGGGCGAAAGGTCGCTTGGCACACCGCCAGCGTTCGGCAATGGCGAGGATTGCCCGCCGATTGAGGGCCCCGGTCAGCATATCGTGCAAGGCTTCGCGGCGATAGGCACGCTCGAGCCGTTCGGTCACGCCTTCGAACCCCATCAGCACGCTACCGATCAACCCCCCCGTCAGCGCCAGATTGGCCCACAACAGCCCTGTCGCCACTGCCGGAGATAGCGCAACCCAGGGCGCCCCCTGATGCATATGCATCAACAATGCGCCGATCACGCCCAGCAGCAACAGCGACAACACGATTTTGTAGCTACGCGGGATCGCACTGGTGTGCAGTACCAACAGCGCCAGCCCCACGTAGAATTCGAAGCCGACACCCGTGCCGTAAAGACGGATGGCCTCGACGATGAGCACCAGCATCATGCCCCAAAGCAAGATCGCGCCCCACGCCATGTGCCCCCGGTGGTGCAGTCCGCGCGCGCCGCACGTCATCAATACGCTGAACAGGACGATCAATATCGGCCCGGGATGCCCCAGCCAGACGAACAACGGCAACATCAAACCGATATAGGCCACCAACGCCATGCCGTACAGTTGGGCGAAGGTATCGAAATAGCGCCGGGACTCCGGCGGCAAGGGGCAATACGGAGGCAACGCTGTGCCTCGCCCTGCCCACGGGAAATAGGTACGTAACGGCATGATGAACGAATTCCTTTGTATCGCGTTAGGCCACGTCATGCGACGGGCCTTGCCCTGTATCGACTCTTAAGCAAGGTTAGCCGTACTCGGCGCATCGAAAGGACGATTCGTGTATGAATTTAGCCGCTTCGCAGCATGAAATTCGTCAAACGCGAAATAAGCAAAATGCCATGTGATCGCTTCTCTGCGCTAGGGTATCCGCCTTAGATGACACGGCCCCACACGAGATTTCCGAACATCTCACAACGTCGCCGGTCCTACGATTTCCAGATCGCTCATGACCAATTGATCGCGCCCGGCGGACTTGGCGCGATACAGGCGACGATCGGCCAGGGCGATCAGTTCCTGCACGGAGGCGACTTCGTCGGAGGCAGCCAGCCCCATGGAGAATGTCACCGGCAGGGTCAGCGTTTCCAGACAACACGGCTGCTCCTCAAGGCATCGGCGAATACGCGATGCTACCGTTAACGCTTCATCCCGGGTACTGTCGGGAAACACGATCAGGAATTCCTCGCCCCCCACCCGCCCGAGGCGGTCTTCTTCGCGCAAAGCACCGCGCACTATATACGCCAAATGGCGCAAGACCTCGTCGCCTACCGTATGGCCATAGGTATCGTTGACTTGCTTGAAATGGTCGGCATCGAGCAGCAGCAGCGTGAAGTGGCGCTGTTGATGCCAGAGCATGTCGGCTTCGTGGAAGATGGCGCGCCGATTAGGCACCTTGGTGAGATAGTCGTGAGTGGCATCACGCCGGAAATGGTGTTCGCAGCGTTCGGTGATCGCATGCAGTCGCCACATGATGCCCCCCAGGACCAGGAAGACCATCATCAGATTGATGACCTGCAGTGCACGAGACACGCTCGCATCGCGCGTTACCCATGGAATGCCATAGGAGGGCAGCATGATCGCCATCAAGGCGACGCTACCGATCGCAACGCTCATGCCAACCTTGTAGCGCACGCTCAGGTCGCTGATCAGGATTTCACAAAGCAACAGGAAGAAATAATATTCGAAACCGGCGTCGGGGCCGACCCACCATATGCCTATCGACAACATCAGCAGCGTGACCGCCATCTTGACGGTCATCGCCTGCTTCAGTTGCAAACGCCGATGCAAGACCAGTGCCACCAGGTTGGCCAGGATGCAAACGACGCTCAGGACGATCATTGCCGGGATCTGCATCGCCACCAGAATGCCGGCAAACACGACATGTCCAAGGCTGGCAATCCAGAAGATCTGCGCCATTGCCTGGTAACCGCGTCGTCGCTCCAATGGTAACCCTGGCGGGGTATCACACGACCATGTCCAGAGCCGCTGCAAGGCTCTTGAAGTCATCTTGAGTCCCTTTCTTCCCGCGCACCGTCGCGTAAATCGCAACGCAATGTCCCCGCCTCCGCTGCCGTTGCAAATTGTCAGGGCAAGGATCGTTATATGTGTCTCCGGCCTATAGCGGCCTTATCCGCCAGTCTCGGTGCCAACGCCTGTACCAGGGTCCGCTTCCAGCGGTATGTCGAAGAAAGCTTAGCCAATACACGCTAAAGTGCGAACGAAACGTAAATAAATGTTAAGCAATGGCATGACTGGTGAGCAGCGAGTGAAAATGCGAGAGTTCACATACTTGGCCCGGCTAGACGCCGGTTCTTAATGCCGAAGGATGCCGACCTCCATGCAACGCTTGCTGCATCATGACGACCTGGGAAAACTGATTCTACGCCTGGCCGTGGGTGGGCTGATCCTGCTGCATGGCATCGACAAGCTCTTGTCTCCCGCCAGCATCACGAGCATCGGTAACATGCTCGACGCCATGGGCGTCCCGGTCTTCCTCGCGTATGGAGTACTCATCGGCGAGATCGTCGCGCCGTTGATGGCCATCGTGGGATGGCAAGCGCGCATCGGCGGCCTGCTGATGGCCGGCAACATGTTGGTGGCGTTTATACTCGTCCATCACGACGCGTTGCTGACACTCGATGCGCAAGGCGGCTGGACGCTGGAGTTGCAGGGCATGTTCCTGTGCGGCGCCCTGGCGATCATGTTCATGGGCAGTGGACGCTTGGCGATGCATCCCGACTGAGTCGCCGTCTTCGGCCTGCTCCGTCAGGACTCGGATGCCCCCTCCAGAGCGGCCAGGCGCGCGGCCAGCAGTGCCGGAAAGCGCTTGAACCAGGTTTGATTGAGTGGCGAAGGGTGCGGCAACGGCGCCAGGCGAAACTCACCTCCGCGCCCGTCAGGCAGGAAGAGCGGCGTCGTATGCACCGCCTCGAAACGGTCCTCGCGGGCCCAGAAGGCCTCGAGTTCGCGTTTGATGTCGCGTGGCTGAGCAATGGCGAACCACAAAAACGCCTCCCGCCCCAGGGTAATCAGGGTGCGGCCTTGCCAGTGTGCGATCAAAAGTTCCGCCATCAAGGGCTGAAAGCGCTTCTTGACCGCCATCGACCACGCCTTGTTGCCGAGCGGCTTGTAGGGCACGGTATTGGCCCAGAAATACTGCCGCCCCACGTCGAGCGATGCCTGGAAATCGGGCAGTGTCTCCCCGTGCAGATGTTCATGTAGCCCGGCACGCACTTTCTGGCCACCGCTGCCCACGAAGGGCGCACCATATTCGACTTCACGGCGCCCGGGGTCGCGCCCGAAAAAACCGAGCGGCGCATTGCGTGGGCCCAGGCCGATGATCGGCTCTCGCGGATCGCGGCCATGCGCGCGATACACGTCGAGATCCACGCCCTCGAGCGCGTCGGCTTCACGGCGAAATACATCGCGCAGCGTCGGGGTGAGGGTCACGTCTTGTGACATGCTTGGCATCCTTTCCAGCTCAAGGTGGCATTCAGCCACCCACGGTAGTCGCGCCCCGCCCACCGCGGGAACGGGGCGCAACATGGGACGGCTTACCAGCTACCGGTGTTTTCCATCGATGCCCAGGGCTCTTGGGCGGGCAGCGCATCACCTTTTTGCAGCAGTTCCACGGAGATGCCGTCCGGCGAGCGGACGAAGGCCATGTGGCCATCACGCGGCGGGCGGTTGATGGTCACGCCATTGTCCATCAGGTATTGGCACAGGGCGTAGATGTCATCGACACGATATGCCAGGTGGCCGAAGTTGCGTCCGCCCGTGTAGGTCTCGGGGTCCCAGTTGTAGGTGAGCTCCAGCTCGGGAGCCTTCAGCTCTTGCGAGCGCTGCTCGTCGTCGGGCGCGGCGAGGAACACCAGCGTGAAGCGGCCCTTTTCGTTCTCCTTGCGGCGAACCTCCTTGAGGCCCAGCAGGTCGCAATAGAAATGCAGCGACGCGTCGAGATCGGCGACACGCACCATCGTATGCAGGTACTGCATGGTAATCTCCCTCTGATGTTATGCAGGCTAAACGTCAATGGTAAACCAGCCCGGCGATCACCGCGAACGTTGGACCGCCGGATCGCTTTGTTCATGCTTTCGCGAGGCCCTCGATGACGACGTATTGCGACCATGCTCCCGACCACCCGTTCCACGGCCCGTATCATGACCACGAATACGGGTTTCCCGTGCGCGACGATGATCGGTTGTTCGAGCGCCTGATCCTGGAAATCAACCAGGCGGGCCTTTCCTGGCTGACGGTGCTCAAGAAGCGCGAGGCGTTCTCGGCGGCGTTCGATGATTTCGTCGTGACACGCGTCGCCGCCTACGACGAGACACAAAGGGCGCGTCTACTCGCCGATGCAGGTATCATCCGCAATCGACGCAAGATCGACGCGGCGATTCACAATGCCAACGTGGTGCTCGCCTTGCAGGAATCTCACGGTAGCTTCGCCGCCTGGCTCGATGCGCATCATCCACGTTCGCTGGACGAGTGGGTGCGGCTTTTCAAACGGACCTTCCGTTTCACCGGCCCGGAGATCGTCAACGAGTTCTTGATGAGTACCGGCTACCTGCCCGGGGCACATCGCGAGGACTGTCCGATTCAACAACGGGTACGCGCACAACGGCCGCCGTGGCTGACCGCCGAATGAATGCCCCCCCGGAAACACGCTGCCGTCAAGGGAGATCATAGCGCATGGATTCACTGACGCAGGCCTGCCTCGGCGCCGCCATCGGCGGCACCGTGCTGGGCCGCCGCCTCGGCCGCAAGGCGATCATCGCCGGCGCCGCACTCGGCACGCTACCCGATCTCGATGTGGTCATCGATTATGGCGATGCCGTGGCGGACTATACCTATCATCGCGGTTTCAGCCATTCGCTGTTCATACTGGCGGCGTTGGCATTGTCGCTGACCTTGCTGGCCAGGGCGGGAGAACGCTGGCGACGCGTCACGCCGCCCATCGGTACGCTGCGCTGGGGGTTGCTGTTCGGCGGCTGCCTGCTGACGCACCCCCTGCTGGACGCCTTCACTACCTATGGCACCCAGCTCTGGTGGCCATTGGCCACGCCCCCGGTGAGCTGGCACAGCATCTTCATCATCGACCCGCTTTTCACGCTGCCGTTGCTGGTAGGCATCGTCGCGGCCCTGATCAAGGGCGATTCGCCACGCCTGTTGGGCTGGGGGCTGACGCTCGCCTGCTTTTATCTGACCTTCGCGGTCGCCGCACAGAACACGATCACCGCACGCATCGCCCCGAGTCTCGCCAGTCTGGGACTCGACGAGGCCCCGCGCCTGGTTCAGCCGACACCGTTCAACACCCTGCTGTGGCGCGTCACGGTGGTCGAGGATGGCACCTATTACGAGGGGGTCGTGAGCCTCTTCGACGGCCAGACACCGCTGGCACTGACCCAACTGCCGCGGGGGGCCGAATGGGAAGACACGGCACTCGCCACGGCGGCCGGGCAACGCCTGCAATGGTTTGCCGGGCCTTTCCTGCGCTATCGCACCGAGGAACGCCAGGGCACCGCCAAGCTGATCGCCACCGACCTGCGGCTGGGCACTCCGGGCTACCACATGTTCAACTTCACCCTGGCCGAGCGCCGCGGCGATGATTGGTATCCCATCGACAGCGAACGTGTCGCCGGCGCACGTCCCGACAGGACCGCCTTCGTCTCACTCTTCCAGCGCCTGTTCGAACCGCAAGCCAGCACCTGCCTATCGCTGGAAGACCGCCAGGCGCAGTGCCTCGTCCCGAGAACCCCGCCCTGACACAAAGAAGGCGGCTCATCATGAGCCGCCCTCGGCGTGGTTTCGCTACTATCATGCCGCGGGCTCAGAGGCGTTCCACCGTGTAATTCGTCACCGCCTCACGCGCTTCGCCCATGGCCTGGTCTCGTACCGCTTCGCCCATGTTCAGACCTTCGGCATAGATCCAGTCGATGTCGCGAATGCCGATCAAGCCCAGCAGACTGCTGACGTGGCCGGTCTGGGTATCCATCGCGGTGCCGGCATACTGGCCGCCACGTGCCGCCAGTACCAGTGCACGCTTGCCCTCGACCAACCCCACCGGGCCGTTCTCCGTATACTTGAACGTCTTGCCGGCACGCAGTACACGATCGAACCAGGCCTTGAGCTGACTCGGGATACCCAGGTTATAAAGCGGCACCGCCAGCACGATGAGATCGTGCGCCAGGAGTTCCTCGATCAGCGTGTCGGAGCGCGCCGCCAACTCCCGTTGGACCGCATCACGCGCGGCGGGCTCGGTCATCCAGCTCGCCATTTCGGCACCATCGAGATGCGGCAGGTCGAGCGCGACGACATCACGCTCGGTGAGTTGAATATCGTCGCGCGCACCGAGCTGCGCCTTGAAATGCGTCGCCAGCGCGCGTGACTGACCATGCTCGCCGAGGATGGAAGCGGTCACCAACAAAATATTGCGAACGGCCATGCGAAATTCCTCTCATTGAATCAGGGCATATGCTGCGAATAGGGGTATTATTCGTTGCCCTTTTTGAAAAGAAAAACGCAAAAAAACCCATACATCGTTCTACAAAAACGAATGATCACGCATCTTCCTGATCGTCGCCTCGGTCACGCCGCTTTCAATGGCTGCGCTCCACGCCCTGGCCACAGCCCAACAGCGTTCGGCCATCCTCCTCCACACGCACGCGAACGGGGTATGGCTTGCCGCTCATGCTGTCGAAACAGGCGCGCGCCTCGAGCTCGATGATTATCGGCGAGCCGGCATCACCGGCCTCGAGCGTCATGGACGCCTGATGGCCGTTCTCGAGCTGGGTGACCCGATAATCCAGCGTACGCTGCTGCTCGCCATACTGCGTCACCAGGGTGAGTCGCGGTGCCTTCCGGGCGAGTGCGAGCGTCCAGCCCGGTTCATTGCCCTGTCCCTTGAAGATGACATTCGGAGCTTGCGCGCGCGTGGTCGCCTCGCGACGGGCCTCTTGCTGGCATGCCAGTTGGCCGTTGTCGCTTTCGACGTGCGCTTCATCGCCCTGCTGCGCAAACGTCAGAGTCCCCTTGCGGTAACGCTTGCCCTCGGCGACAACGCTACGTTCGAGCGCGTAGTACCCCTGCCCCGACCACAACCGCAGGTTATCTCCGGGCGAGGCCGAAATGAGATCCTGTGCCGGTGTGCAACGCCAAGATACGAATGCCTCCGCACCGTCGGCAAAGAAGGCACTCGGCAGCAATGGCGATTCAGGCTCGCTGGAGGTTGCATCCGGTGCTTCAAGACGCGGCGGCGTAGTGAGGCTATCGCCCGACACATCGCGTACCTGGGGTGGGCCATCGGAGCTCGCGCAACCACCCAGCACGGCCATGCATACCAAACCCGACAAGACGTGCCATGCACGCCGAGATACCTTGGGGAACATTCAGCTTCTCCTTGCGCCTTGCTGGCCAGAACACGACCCCACGTCAACGTGAGCCCTGTTCCATGCGATATCGTTCAATCAATGACGGCCGATAGCATAACAGCCCTCATGCCGAGAGAAACGCCCTTCCATGAGAAACGCGCCGCCGAGCATTGGCTCGACGGCGCGTTCATGGCATCGACGCAACAGCCTTATGCGTAGCGGCGACGCAGTTCCTTGGCCGCATCGACCATGTTGGCCAGCGCCGGCTCGACTTCCGCCCAGCCACGCGTCTTCAGGCCGCAGTCCGGGTTGACCCAGAGCCGTTCGGCGGGAATCTTCTCGGCGGCTTTTTCCATCAGTTGCACCATCCAGTCCACCTCGGGAATGTTCGGGGAGTGGATGTCATACACGCCAGGGCCGATCTCGTTGGGGTAGGCGAAGTCTTGGAAGGCGTCGAGCAGCTCCATGTCCGAACGCGACGTCTCGATGGTGATCACATCGGCATCCAGCGCCGCGATCGCTGCGATGATGTCGTTGAACTCCGAGTAGCACATGTGGGTGTGGATCTGCGTCTCGTCGCGGGCCACCGCCGCACTCAGCTTGAAGCTTTCCACTGCCCAGTCGAGGTAGCGCTGCCATTCACCCTGCCGCAGCGGCAGGCCTTCACGCAGTGCCGGCTCGTCGATCTGGATGATCTTGATGCCCGCCGCCTCGAGATCCGCGACTTCGTCACGCAGGGACAAGGCAATCTGCCGGCAGGTGGCATCGCGTGGTTGATCATCGCGCACGAAGGACCACTGCAGGATCGTCACCGGCCCGGTGAGCATGCCCTTCATGGGCTTGTCGGTCAGCGATTGCGCGTACTCGCTCCAGCGCACCGTCATCGGTCCGGGACGGCTTACATCGCCGAAGATCACCGGCGGTTTCACGCAGCGCGAGCCGTAACTCTGCACCCAGCCGAAACGTGTGAAGGCAAAGCCATCGAGCAGTTCGCCGAAATACTCGACCATATCGTTACGTTCGGGTTCGCCGTGGACCGGCACGTCGATCTCCAGGGCTTGCTGGCGCTCGACGGCATGGACAATCTCCTCACGCATGCGGGTCTCGTAGGCATCCCGGCTCAGCTCGCCATTCTTGAAGGCGCGGCGCGCGGCCCGGATGTCCTGCGTCTGCGGGAACGAACCGATGGTGGTGGTCGGAAACAGCGGCAGATCCAGGTGACGGTGCTGCGCCTTGGCACGTGCAGCGTAAGGGCTCGTGCGTTCGGCATCGGCGGCGGAGATGCCCGCCAGACGCTCGCCCACGGCGGGCTTGTGGATGCGTGGGGAATGGCGGCGCGCCTCCAGCGCTTGCGTGGCGGCATCCAGGCGTGCCGTTTCCTCGGCAGTGGCACGCCCGTCGAGCAGGTGTGCCAAGGTGACGATTTCATCGAGCTTCTGGCGTGCGAAGGCCAGCCAACTCTTGAGTTCGGCATCGAGGTCGGTTTCCGCCTCGAGATCCACCGGCACGTGCAGCAACGAGCAGGACGCCGAGATCCATAGACGCTCACCGAGACGCGCACGAGCGACTTGCAAGCGCTCGCGCAGTGCCGCCAAGTCGGCGCGCCAGATGTTACGTCCATCGATGGCGCCGAGGGACAGCACCTTGTAGGTAGGCAGACGGTCGAGAACGGCGTCGAGCTGTTCGGGTCCGCGTACCGTATCGATATGCAGCCCGGCGACCGGCAAGCCGACGGCCAGGCCCAGGTTGTCACCCAGGGCGCCGAAATAGGTGGCCACCAGAAGCTTGACCCGCGCGGATTGCAACTTGTTGTAGGCAGCCTCGAAGGCCTGACGCCAGTCACGGGGCAAATCCTGTACCAGCGCCGGCTCGTCGAGCTGCACCCATGCCACGCCCTGCGCGGCCAGACGCTCGAGGATCTCGCCATACACCGGCAACAACGCATCGAGCAGGGTCAGACGGTCGAGGCCCTCGCTTTTTTCCTTGGCCAGCCACAACCAGCTCACCGGCCCCATCAGAGCCACCTTGACCGGGTGTCCTTCGGCCTGGGCTTCGGCGACCTCGTCGAACAATCGCGTAGAGGCTATCCGAAAACGTTGCCCGGTATGCAGCTCAGGGACCAGATAATGATAGTTGGTGTCGAAATACTTGGTCATCTCGCAAGCCGCCGCCGGCTCGCCGGTAGGCGCCCGGCCACGTGCCATGCGGAACGTCGTATCCAGGTCGACGTCGCCCTCGACGGCCCCGAAACGCGGCGGCACCGCCCCCACCAACGCGCTGACGTTGAGCACCTGGTCATAGAACGCGAAATCGCCCACGGTGACGAGATCGAGTCCTGCATCGCGACTGGCTTGCCAGTGTGCGGCACGCAACGCCTTGCCGCATTGCTCTAGCGAGGCCTGGTCGATATCGCCTTTCCAATAGGCCTCGACGGCCTTTTTCAACTCACGGTTAGCGCCAATGCGCGGATAGCCCAGAATGTGTGCCAGCGCCATCGTGTTCTCCTTGCAGTATGCGGCTAGAATACGTGCCTTTACATTCACGGCGTCGCGATGCCGTGATGTGCTGGCGGGCAGTCTCGCTGGCAGTAGTGCGTGAATCAAACTAAATTAACTAATCATTAAAATGAACGGCCCTCATACACCATGATCGAGCTTCGCCATCTCCGCACTTTGATCGCACTACGTGACGCCGGCTCGCTCGTCGAGGCTGCCGAACGCGTGCACCTCACCCAATCGGCACTCTCGCATCAGATCAAGGATCTCGAGGAGCGCTTGGAGACGCCCCTTTTTCAGCGCAAGACACGTCCGGTCACCTTCACCCGGGCGGGCGAACGCCTGCTCGCGCTGGCCGAACAGATCCTGCCGCAGATTCGCATGGCGGAACGCGACCTGGCACGTCTGGCCGGCCATGAACAAGGGCGTTTGCACATGGCCATCGAATGCCATAGCTGCTTTCAGTGGTTGATGCCGACCATCGATCACTTTCGCGATCACTGGCCGGAAGTCGAGGTCGATATCCCCAGCGGTTACAGCTTCGATGCCTTGCCGTCATTGGCTCGGGAATCGCTGGATCTGGTGATTACCGCCGACCCCCAGCCCTTGGCCGGCATCCATTACGAGCCTCTGTTCCGCTATGAAGGGCTGCTCGCGGTGGGCAAGCAGCATTCGCTGGCACGACGCGACTGGGTGACGCCCGAGGAACTGGCGCGCGAAACGCTGATCACCTACCCGGTGGAACACACGCGCCTGGATGTCTTCACTCAGTTCCTGACGCCGGCGGGTCATGCACCGGCCGAGGTGCGCACCGCCGAGTTGACGATCATGATGATGCAATTGGTCGCCAGCGGGCGAGGCGTCTGTGCCCTGCCCAACTGGGCGCTCACCGAGTACCTGGAACGCGGCTATGTGCGCGCGCTGCATCTCGGCGAGCAAGGGGTATGGAGCACGCTGTTCGCGGCCATTCGCGAAGAGAGTCGTGACGCGCCGTGGATGGAGGACTTCCTGCGCACCGCACGCGAGACATCCTTTGCAGTGCTGGAAGGCATCAAACCGGCATAGACACGACACCCTGCCTGCGCTTGTGGCATGCAGGCGTCTGTCGCCCTCAAGGGCGATCAGGCATCGCCGGGGTGGCGCGTTCGCGCATGTCGTGGCTCGCCCTGAAGCATATCCTGGGTCGGCAGCAATAGACTGAAGCGTGCGCCGCCGAGCCGCTGGCTGCGCTCGACCACCACGCTGCCGCCATGCCAGACCATGATTTTCTGGACGATGGAAAGTCCCAGGCCGTAACCGCCTGAGCGCCGCGTGCGGCTGTCGTCGAGGCGCGCGAAGGGCTTGAAGATCAGCAGGCGATCGGCTTCGGGCACTCCGGCGCCGTCGTCCTCGACGTCCAGCCGCACGGCGCGCGCTTCCCGCGTCACGCTCACCTGCACATGCCCTTCCGCATGGCGGCAGGCATTGGCCACGAGGTTGGAAAGCGCGCGTTGCAGATAGCGCGAGTCGGCCTCGACGTCGACGTCATCGCCTTCCAGTACCTGCAGGCGCAAATGCGCGTGCAGCGGTGCCAGGGTATCGACCACGCGATGGGCCATGGCGCGACAGTCGGTGGTCTCGGTGGCGAGCTGGATGCCTTGGGCGGTGTCGCTGCCCAGGCGGGCATAGGTCAGGATCTCGTCGACGAGTTGATCGAGCTCCTCGATGTCGCCGTCGATATCCTGCAACTGGCGCCTCACGACGGGTTCGTCGGTCATGTCCTCGACCATCTGCACCGCAAAGCGTATTCGTGCCACCGGGGTCCGCAATTCATGGGACACGGCACGGATCATTTCCTGCTGCGTACGCAACAGCGATTGCACCTGGGCCGCCATGCCATTGAAGGCCATCCCCAGCCGCCCGAGGAAGTCGCTACTTTCGACCCTGACCCGGGTATCCAGGTGCCCTCCCGCGATGCGTGTGGCGGCACGCTCAAGGCGCTCCACGCGCCCTTCCACGCCGCGCACCACGAAGTAGATGGTGCCCGCCAGTACCAGCAACATGATACTCAGCAACGCCAGTGCCAACGAGATCGGCATCGGCTCGAAGGACGGAATGGGACCGATAGTGAGCCAACGATCCGCTCCCAGCCGCGCATGCACATACAGGACCCCGCGCCCCGGCTCGAGACGCACCACGACCTCGCCACCCTCGAGACGCGCTCGCTGGATGGGATCGATGCCCGGGGGAAGCGTCAGCGATACCTCCAGGGGAATCTTGAAGGCATGCTGCAAACGGGCCAACCGTGCTGCGCTCTGATCTTCCGGAACGCCGCTGAGCCACGTTCGCAGTGCTTCGGTCGCACCGCGTAGCTGCATCTCCTGAAGTCCATCGACACGCACTTCCAGCAGCCTGGGGGCATTCGGCAAGCGTTGCAGCGCCAACCACTGCCCGTCGTGACGTTCAATCAATGGCCGGCCTTCAGCGAGCCGTGAGCGATCGAAGTAACTCAGCGACCCATCATCGAGGGGATGCAGCGTCATGGACACGCCCAGCGTCGCTGACATCGATGCCAGCCATTCATCGCACTTAGCGTCCGGTTGCTCGGCCACCAACTCCGCCAGCACCTGCATGGGGCCGCTGGCCAGACGCTCGCGATAATTCTCCTGGCGCACCTGGTCGACCACCAGGAAGCCCAGCAATGCGAGTCCGAATGTCAGCACCAGGGCCATCAGCAGCAAGACGTACACACGCAGGAAAGTGCTGTCCGACAGAGTTCGTCGCATCAACGTCAGCTGTCCTTGACGAACAGATACCCTTTACTGCGTACGGTCTTGATGCGGTGCGGTTGATTGGGATCGTCGCCGATCTTGGGGCGGATCCGCGACACGCGCACATCGATGGAGCGATCCTGGCCGTCGTACTTGATCCCCCGCAATTGCGAGAAGATTTCTTCGCGGGTCAGCACCCGGCCAGCATTGCCGGCCAACAGCCACAACAGGTCGAATTCGGCACTGGTCAAATCGATGCGCTCGTCATTGAGCCAGGCCTCGCGCGTGGCGCTGTCGATGAGCAGGTCGCCGAAGTTCAACCGGGTAGCGCCGCTGGTCGCGTCCAAGGCATCGGCACGGCGCAGCAAGGCACGCATGCGCGCCAACAACACGCGCGGCTGCACCGGCTTGGGCACATAGTCGTCGGCGCCCATTTCGAGCCCCAACACCTGGTCCATGTCGTCGGTACGCGCGGTCAACATGAGAATGGGGCCGGCATACTGGGCACGCACACGGCGGCAGATGGAAAGACCATCCTCACCGGGCAACATGAGATCGAGAATGACCATGTCCGGTTGTTCATCCAGGATGCGTTCCACGGCACGTGCGCCGTCATATTCCAGGTCGACCTGAAACTCATTGGCCTCGAGGTATTCCCGCGTCAGATGCGCGAGACGCTCGTCGTCCTCTATGATCAGGACACGATCGTGATGTCTGCTGCTGTCCAAGCTGTCATCCATCCCTTTACATTTAGTGCCATGAAGCCCTGCCTACCTTCGGCCATTTCGTGCGAGGTCCGTTCGTCTTTATTTTGTATTCGTTACGTCACGCCCGGTACTCGGGAAACCCCACCGGACTATGCAACGCGGCAAAGGGGTATGCGCTGCCACTCCCTACCATAGCGGATAGCGGGCAATGATACCCGAAATCACTCTCGCGTAGCTGTCGAGTATCATAGTCATCGCGATGCTGATTGAAAAATCGTCGCGTAGCAGCGAGTTATAGGTTCCTTGACGAAGCGCAAGAACAACCCTCAGGAGAGACACAGACTATCCACACGTTATCCACTTGCGACCCCTGAGAAACAGCTCTATCTTGTGCTCATCATCAAGACCTCCCCCATATATAGGGATTGCCGTATTTCGCGTGCTTGTCCCGAGTGGGCTGCTTCAGGCACGGAAATGCCGAGACAAGACGGCTAATGCGGCCATCGTCGCCTTAAAGCTCGGTTACTCGCGATGCGACATGAGCGGCGACACTTTTCCCTTGGACCCGTAACGACAGGAAGGCGTATGGATACCACTCTTTCTTCCCCTGACAAGGCGTCAGTCGATATCACCGCGCCGCAGCGACTGCGTGTCATCAAGCGAGGCGGTGACGTCGCGGCTTTCGATGGCAGCAAGATCTCGGTGGCGATCACCAAGGCGTTCATCGCCACCGAAGGTGACAACGCCGCCGCATCGTCACGGATTCGTGACTTCGTTCACGAGGCCACCCAGAGCATCGTCGATACCTTCCTGCGGCGCATGCCCGACGGCGGCACCCTGCATATCGAGGACATTCAGGATCAGGTGGAATTGGCCCTGATGCGTGCCGGCGAACAGAAGGTGGCCCGCGCCTACGTGCTGTATCGCGAGGAACATGCACGCGCACGCCGGCCCCAAGGCGCCGATATCGCCAAGCCGCACCCCAGCCTCAACGTCACACAGGCTGACGGCACCGTGCGTCCGTTGGATCTGGGCCGGGTCGAGACCCTGGTAGCCGATGCCTGCGAGGGGCTCGCCAACGTCGCGCCACAGAAGATCGTCGATGCCTCGTTGAAGAACCTCTATGACGGCGTATCCATCGATGGTGTCTCGCAAGCGCTGACGATGACGGCGCGCACGCTGGTCGAGAAAGAACCCAACTATACCTACGCCACCGCGCGACTCTTGCAGGACAACCTGCGTCGCGAGGCGCTCTCTTTCCTGGATATCGCCGACGAAGCGACCTACCAGGAGATGGCCGACCTCTACGCACCCGCCTTCAAGGCCTATATCGCCAAGGGCATCGAATTCGATCAACTCGATCCGCAGCTTGCCGAGTTCGACCTCGAGCGCCTCGGTGCGGCGCTGGATCACACCCGCGATGCACAGTTCACCTACCTCGGCCTGCAGACGCTTTACGACCGCTACTTTCTGCACCACGACGACGTCCGCTACGAACTGCCGCAGGTCATGTTCATGCGTGTCGCCATGGGGCTGGCGCTCAACGAAGACGATCGCGAGGCGCGTGCCATCGAATTCTACGAGCTGCTCTCGAGTTTCGATTACATGGCCTCCACACCGACGCTGTTCAATGCCGGCACCGTCAAGAGCCAGCTCTCTTCGTGTTATCTCACCACCGTGCCCGATCAGCTCGATGGCATCTACGGCGCGATTCGCGACAACGCCATGCTCTCAAAGTGGGCCGGCGGATTGGGCAACGACTGGACCCCGGTGCGCGCGCTGGGCGCCTACATCAAAGGCACCAACGGCAAGTCGCAAGGCGTGGTGCCGTTCCTCAAGGTGGTCAACGACACCGCCGTCGCCGTCAACCAGGGCGGCAAGCGCAAGGGGGCGGTATGCGCCTACCTCGAGACCTGGCACCTCGACGTCGAGGAATTCCTCGAACTGCGCAAGAACACCGGCGACGACCGCCGCCGCACGCACGACATGAACACCGCCAACTGGGTACCGGACCTGTTCATGAAGCGCGTCTTCGACGACGAAGAATGGACGTTGTTCTCGCCGTCCACCTGCCCCGACCTGCACGACCTGTACGGTGCCGCCTTCGAGAAGCGCTATCAGGAATACGAGGAGATGACCCGCAACGGACAGCTGACCCTGTTCAAGCGGGTCAAGGCCAAGGACCTGTGGCGCAAGATGCTGTCCATGCTGTTCGAAACCGGCCATCCGTGGATCACCTTCAAGGATCCCTGCAACCTGCGCAGCCCGCAGAACCATGCCGGCGTGGTGCATAGCTCCAACCTGTGCACGGAGATCACGCTGAATACCTCGGCGGACGAGATCGCCGTGTGCAATCTGGGCTCGATCAACCTGGCGCAGCACATCGTCGACGGTGAACTGGATGGCGACAAGCTGAAGAAGACCGTCAAGACGGCCGTGCGCATGCTCGATAACGTCATCGACATCAACTACTACGCTGTACCACAGGCGGAGCGCTCCAACTTCAAGCACCGCCCGGTGGGACTGGGCTTGATGGGCTTTCAGGATGCGCTCTACAAGCGTGGGATCGCGTACGCCTCCCAGGAGGCCGTTGAATTCTCCGACACCTCGATGGAGCTGATCAGCTATCACGCCATCGAGGCCTCCAGCGACCTGGCTGCCGAGCGCGGGCGCTACCAGAGCTTCGAGGGCTCGCTGTGGAGCAAGGGCGTGCTGCCCATCGACTCCATCGCCAAGCTGGCCGAGGAACGCGGTGCCGACTATATCGAGGTGGACACCTCCACCACCCAGGACTGGGCGCGTCTGCGCGACAAGGTCACCCGCCAGGGCATGCGCAATTCCAACGTCATGGCGATCGCGCCGACCGCGACGATCTCCAATATCTGCGGCGTCACCCAATCCATCGAGCCGACCTACCAGAACCTGTTCGTCAAATCGAACCTGTCGGGCGAGTTCACCGTGGTCAACGCCTATATGGTCAACGACCTCAAGGAACGCGGCCTGTGGGACGAGGTCATGATCAACGATCTCAAGTACTACGACGGTAGCGTGCAGCCCATCGACCGGATCCCGGACGATCTCAAGGCACGTTACGCCAGCGCCTTCGAGGTCGAGCCCAAGTGGCTGGTGGAAGCCGCCGCGCGGCGCCAGAAGTGGATCGATCAGGCCCAGTCGCTGAACCTCTACATCGCCGGCGTCTCGGGCAAGAAGCTCGATGTCACCTACCGCATGGCCTGGTTCCGTGGGCTCAAGACCACTTATTACCTGCGTGCGCTGGGCGCCACCTCGGTGGAGAAATCCACCGTCGATCGTGGCAATCTCAATGCCGTGGGCAATACCGGCGGCACCGCCAGCCCGCAACCCGCGGCGGCTCCCTCGCCCAGCCCGGCAGCGAGCAATGCTTCCGGCGAAGCACGCGGCATCGACGACTTCCTGACCGGCAAGAGCGGCAGTGGCTCGCGAGCGCCTTCGGCAGGCGATATCGACGAGCTCGGCTGCGAGGCCTGCCAATAGACGCTTAGCGCCAGCGACGGGCTTCGAGTCGCGAGCCACGAATCGCTCGAAGCTCGAAGCTCGAAGCTCGAAGCTCGAAGCTCACCACAGTCTAGCCATTGGCGTCACACATAACGCCACTAGCAAGGAACGAGGAAGAACATGCTGAACTGGGACGAATTCCACGAAGACACGGTTGATGACGAGAGTGCCGCCGCCAAGCCTCGAAAGCCCGCGCCGGCCACCACGCCGACGCCGCAGGCCACGCCCGAGGCGCCGGCACCCGAGCAGGTACGCGAAAGCGCGTCACACTACCAGGTGGCCGATGAAGACCGGCTGGCGCGCGCCCGCAAGTCCCTGGACGAGCTCGATGTCGCCGCCGGCCTGGAAGAGCTGGAAATGGGCGCGGCGCGTATCGAGGTCGACGACAAGAAGATGATCAACGCCCGTGCCGACCTCAACCAGCTGGTGCCCTTCAAGTACGAGTGGGCGTGGCAGAAATACCTGGATGGCAGCGCCAATCACTGGATGCCGCAGGAAGTGAACATGAACGCCGACATTGCGCTGTGGAAAAGCAATGACGGCCTGACCGAGGACGAGCGCCGCATCGTCGAGCGTAGCCTGGGCTATTTCTCGACCGCCGACTCGCTGGTCGCCAACAACCTGGTGCTGGCGCTGTACCGCCTGATCACCAATCCCGAGTGCCGTCAGTACCTGCTGCGCCAGGCGTTCGAGGAAGCGATTCACACCCACGCTTATCAGTACTGCGTGGAATCGCTGGGCATGGACGAAGGCGAAGTCTTCAACATGTATCGCGAGGTGCCCTCGGTCGCCGCCAAGTCGGCGTGGAGCCTCAAGCACACCCAGTCGCTGGCGCGACCGGACTTCCACACCGGCACCCCGGAAACCGACCAGGAGCTGCTGCGCAACCTGATCGCCTTCTACTGCGTGACCGAAGGCATCTTCTTCTACTGCGGCTTCAGCCAGATTCTCTCCATGGGTCGGCGCAACAAGATGACCGGCGTCGCCGAGCAGTTCCAGTACATCCTGCGCGATGAGTCGATGCATCTGAACTTCGGCGTCGACATGATCAATCAGATCAAGATCGAGAACCCGCACCTCTGGACGCCGGCATTCCAGGACGAGGTCACGCAGATGATCATCGAGGGCACCGAGCTGGAAATCGCCTATGCGCGCGATTCCATGCCGCGCGGCGTGCTGGGCATGAACGCGGCGATCATGGAGGAGTACCTGCACTTCATCTGCAACCGCCGCCTGGCGCAGATCGGCCTGAAGGAGCAGTATCCCGGCGCGGAGAACCCCTTCCCGTGGATGAGCGAGATCATCGACCTGCGCAAGGAGAAGAACTTCTTCGAGACCCGCGTCACCGAATACCAGGTCGGCGGCGCGCTGAGCTGGGATTGATCTCTCACATGTGAGGTTGCGAGGTGGGCCGTGTCATACGACATGGCCCGCTTTGCGTCATGCACTCGGTATCGGTAGGCTTGCCGCCGTTCCCACTCCCTACCCGACATCGCGAAAGGTACGAACATGCAACTCGGTATCATCGGACTCGGCCGCATGGGCGGCAACATTGCCCGACGCTTGATGCGCGGCGGCCACGACGTCGTCGCCCATGACCGCGATCAATCCATCGCCTCGGCGTTGATCGAGGACGGTGCCGCCCCGGCCGACTCCCTGGCTGCGCTGGTGGATCAACTGCAAACGCCGCGCGTGGTATGGGTCATGCTGCCTGCCGGCGATCCCACCGAAGATACCATCAACGCTCTCGCCGAGCGGATGGCTGCCGGCGACATCATCATCGACGGTGGCAATACCTTCTACAAGGACGACATTCGGCGCGCCAAGGCGCTGGCGCTCAAGGGCATCCACTACGTAGACGTGGGCACCTCGGGTGGCGTCTGGGGCTTGGAGCGCGGCTACTGCATGATGGTCGGCGCCGAACGCGATGTCTTCGAGCACCTCGATCCACTGTTCGATACCCTGGCCCCCGGTCACGGCAACCTGGAGCGCACCCACGGCCGTAACGCACCGCACGACAGCGCCGAGCGCGGTTACATCCATGCCGGGCCGGTGGGCGCCGGGCATTACGTGAAGATGGTGCACAACGGCATCGAGTACGGCCTCATGCAAGCCTACGCCGAAGGTTTCGAGCTGATGCAGAGCAAGTCGTCGCCGGACCTGCCGGAAGACGAGCGCTTCGATCTCAACCTCGCCGACGTGGCCGAAGTCTGGCGTCGCGGCAGCGTGGTCTCGTCCTGGCTGCTCGACCTCACCGCCCAGGCCCTGACCGGCGACCCCAAGCTCGATCATTACTCCGGCGCCGTCGCCGACAGCGGCGAGGGACGCTGGACCATCGACGCCGCCGTCGAGCAAGGCGTCGCCACCCCGGTACTGGCCAACGCCCTGTTCGCGCGTTTCAACTCGCGCAAGGACAGCACCTACGCCAACCGGCTGCTCTCCGCCATGCGCTTCGGTTTCGGCGGCCACGTCGAACCGCCGAAGTGAGCGCTGATTGAAAGCCGTGGCGCCTGCCGCCGGAAGCGTCGGCGGCAGCACTAGCGCGACGCCCCGGCTGGCGCATCCACCTCGGCACACGTCAGCACATGAGTGACGAAACGGCGCACACGCATGAGCTCGCCGAGATGCTCGGGGTGCACCAGGTAGTAGGCGTCGGGTCCCTTGAGGACGTGCGGCCAGGCCAGGGACAGGCGGCCTTCGGCCAGCTCGGTGTCGACGAAGAAACGCGGTACCAGGGCGAGACCACCGCCGCTCATCGCCGTGCGGATCAGCATCTGGAAGGTCTCGAAGCGAGTGCCATGGTAACTGCGCTCGGTGGTGATGCCCTGGTCGGCGAACCAGCGGTGCCAGGCATCCGGGCGCGTGGAGAGGTGCAGCAGGCGACACTCGGCCAGGTCGGCGGCGCTCGTCGGTTGCCGTCTGGCCAGGTAGTCCGGTGCACCGACCGCGACCACCTCCTCGTCGAACAAGTTGTGGCACTCCAGTTTCGGCCAGCGACCATGCCCGTGGAAGACGGCTACGTCGATACCTGCCTGATCCAGGTCGAAGGGCTCGACATGGTCGCTAACGCTGAGGTCGATGTGCGGATTGGCGTTCAGGAAGTCGGGCAACTGGCGGGCCAGCCAGCGGGCCCCGAAGGTCGGCAGGCAGGCCACCCGCAGCACCTCGTCCTGCCCGCTGTAGCTCATGATCGCGTTCGCTGACATCTCGATCCGGGCCAGAATCTTGCGTACTTCAGTAAGGTACAGCGCGCCCTCTGGCGTCAGCACCAGGGTGCGGCGCACACGCCGGAACAGCTTGTGCTGCAGGTACGCTTCGAGTTGCGCCACTTGCTTGCTGATGGCGCTCTGGGTAATGCTCAGTTCGTCGGCGGCACGTGTGAAACTCATATGCCGTGCAGCCGCCTCGAAGCACTGCATGGTGATGGTCGAGGGCAGGTGGCGTGCCGTCATGCGTCTTCTCCGCGACGGAATGAATTCGCAACGCTCATGCTGAAATCTCATGCCCCAGGCTTTATTTAAAGCACTCAAGCGTAATACATGAGTCAAAGGAATGGGTAGCGCGCTTTTTTTCGTTTGCCGATGCGATGGGAGCTCTGGTCTCATCACCTCCATGATGGACACCGCGCTCACGAACGGCGCTGGGCCCTTGTTCGACTTGAGAGGTACCTCCGATGACAACCCTCGTTTCCCATCACGAGATTCGTGACCGTTTTTCCAAGGCCATGTCGGCCATGTATCAGGACGAGGTGCCACAGTACGAAACCCTGCTCGACCTGGTGGCGGAAGTGAACCGCGAGACCCTCGAGCGCGACCCCGAACTGGCCGAGCGACTCGCGACCCACGACGAACTGAATCGTCTCGGCGTCGAGCGGCACGGTGCCATTCGTGTCGGCAGCGCCGAGGAACTCGCCATGCTGCGCCGGTTGTTCGCGGTGATGGGCATGGTCCCGGTGGGCTACTACGATCTCTCCGAAGCCGGCGTGCCGGTACATTCCACCGCCTTCCGTCCCATCGACGACGAAGCCCTGGCGCGCAATCCCTTCCGTGTCTTCACGTCCCTGCTGCGCCTGGAACTGATCGAAAGCCCCGAGCTGCGCGAGCGTGCCGCCGGCATTCTTGCCGCGCGCGACATCTTCACATCCGGCGCACGCGAGCTGATCGCGCTCAATGAAACACAGGGGGGACTGAGCGACGAGCAGGCCGAGCGCTTCGTGAAAGAGGCGCTGGAGACCTTTCGCTGGCACCGAGACGCCACGGTGGATCTGGACACCTACGAGGCGCTGCATGCCGAGCACCGGCTGATCGCCGACGTGGTCTGCTTCCGCGGGCCGCACATCAATCACCTGACGCCGCGCACCCTGGACATCGACGAGGTCCAGCGGCGGATGCCGGCGGCGGGGATGAACCCCAAGGAAGTCATCGAAGGCCCCCCGCGTCGCGCCTGCCCGATCCTGCTGCGCCAGACCAGCTTCAAGGCCCTGGAGGAGCCGATCCGCTTCGCCGGCGATCGCCAGGGCACCCATACCGCACGCTTCGGCGAGATCGAACAGCGCGGCGTGGCGCTGACGGCCAAGGGACGCGCTCTCTACGACCGGCTGCTCGGCGAGTCGCGCCGACGCACCGCCGGCCTGACCAACGAGGCGCACCAGCGCGTGCTGGCCGAGGTCTTCGCCGATTTCCCGGATACCGAGGCCGAACTGCGCCGTCAGGGCCTGGCCTTCTTCGAATACCGGACGACCGAAGCGGGACGCGAGGCCGGCGCGATCGCCGAGACCGAGGTCGAGGTCGAGCGGTTGATCGAGCAGGGGCTGATCACGGCCCGGCCGATCACCTACGAGGATTTCCTGCCGGTCAGCGCGGCCGGCATCTTTCAATCGAACCTCGGCGGTGACGGCAGCGAGGCCTATGCCGGCCACGCCAACCGCGAAGCCTTCGAGGAGGCACTGGGCGCGCCGGTGACCGACGAGCTGACGCTCTATGCCGAACGCGAGCGGAGTTCTCTGGATGCCGCTCTGACGTCTCTGGGCATCCCGCCAGTCCGCTAGGCATCTTGCCCCAGCGATCGCCGCCAACGCGCCTCCAGGCTATCGGGGCTGGTCGCTCCAAAGACTGCCCGCGCCGAACCCCGATACCAGGCCCACATCTGATCGCCATAGCTATAGTGCCACCACTCGCAGGGCAGGTTGGCAAAGCCGGCATCATGCATGGCGTGGTAGAGGATGCGCCGACGGTCGCGGTAGAGTCGCGACTCGGCATTATCGGCATGATGCTCGAAGTAGACGGTATGCGAGGCGGGCCGCGCTTCATCGAATGCCGAGCCCATTTCCAGCAGCATCCCATCAGCATCGCAGAGTGCTACATCCACCGCCCCGCCGGTGAGATGCGGGCTCGGGCACTCTGACCGATCGCTTGGCGGCGAGACGAATGCCCGCGTCATCGCACGCAAATCCGATTCGTCGAGATCCGCGTAGCGCGCTTCCACCATTCCCAGCAAAGTGTCATACAGGTAACGCTGCACGGCATAGGGCCGCCAGGCATCCAGCACCACCAAGCCCAGGCCGTCCGGCAGGCGCCTAGCCACCGTGAGAAGCCGTCGATAGACCGCCTCCCGCGCCCAGCACTCGGGTACCGCTCCAGGCACGCCAAGCGCATGGTAGATGGGGTGCACGCGCAAGGCCGGCGCCGCGAGGCTAAACGCATGCAGCATCGACCCATCGTCGACGATGGGTATGCTGGCGATAGTCTCCCATTGCGGCTCGGCGATGGGTTCGATGGGACAAAGCGTCGAATCAGTCACGTTCAAGGGGTTCGTTTCCAAGGTCATGTCAGCCCAGAGTGTTGGGTAGCCAGGTAATCAGGCCGGGAAAAGCGATCAGTACCAGCAAGACCGCTATCGCCGTCAGAATGAACGGCCAGATGGTGCGGAAAAGCACGGTGATATCCAACCGACTGACCGCCGCGGCGATGAACAGACAAGCGCCCATGGGGGGCGTTATCAAGGCGATGGTGATATTCAGCGTGATGATGATGCCAAGCGCCACGGGGTCGATGCCGGCCGCCAACGCCACCGGTGTAAACACTGGCGAGAGCAGCATCAGCGCCGAGACCTCTTCCATGAACATGCCGGTGACGAAGGTGATCGCGCTGAGCAACAGCAATACAATCACCGGCGAGCCGATGAACGGCTCGAGCAGTCCAGCGAAGCGCTCTGGCGCCTGGGCATAGGCCAGCTCCCAGCTGATCACCGAGGAGATGCCGATGATCATGAAGATCGCGGCAGCCAACCGAGTGGTCTCGACCACCGCTCGCCAGAAAGCCGTCGGACGTAGCTCACCCATGAGCCATCCACATACCGCGACGTAGAGGACAGTCAAGGCCGCGGACTCGGTCGGCGTGACGATCCCCAGTACGATCCCAGCGACGATGATGAACGGGGCGACGAGGGCCGGTAGCGCGCCACGCACCGCATCGTAGACCTCGCTTCTCGCCGGCAAGGTGGTACGCCGCTCGAAGCCCGCACGCCTGGCATGCACGGCATTCATGGTCATGAATGCCAGCGCCAGCAGCAGGCCCGGCACCACGCCGCCCAGGAACAATTGCCCGACCGAGGTGTTGGTCTGCGCACTATAGAGAATCATGAAGATGCTCGGCGGAATGATCGGGCCGATCAGTGAACTACCGGCGGTCAACCCGGCAGCGAAGGCAGTGGAATAGCCCTCGCGCGTCATCGCCGGTACCAGCAACGCCCCCATCGCCGACGCATCGGCAGCTGCCGAGCCGTTGATACCGGACATGAACACGCTTCCCACCACGTTGACGTGCCCGATACCACCGCGCAGATGGCCGACCAAAAGGCGCGCAACGCGCATCAGTCGCTCGGTCAAACCACAGGCGTTCATCAGATTACCGGCGAGGATGAACAACGGAATCGCCATCAGCGAAAAGCTATTGAGACCACCGAAGAACTGCTGCGGCATCATCCGCGCAATCATCCCAGGATCGACGAACGCGAACCCCATCAGGGCGGTCACGGTCAGCGTCAAGAAAAGTGGAATACCCAGTAAGGTATTGACCAGCAAGGTCGCGAACATCGCGGCAACCATCATGATGACGCCTCCGACACCGTGTCCGCATCATCGATACCAGGCTGCGGCAGCGGGCGTGGTCCGTAGATCAGCACCTGCAGTGCCAGCAACCCGAAGCCAATGGGCATGGCCAGCATGGGGATGGTACGGCTGATGCCCAGCCCCTGGGAGGTGAAATAACTCACCGACAAAGCGTAGTGCCAGCTCCACCAGGTCATCGCCAACGCCAGGCCCAGGGTCAGCAGCCACTGGTAGGCCAGCAGCACGCGCCGGGCGGTCGCGCCGAGATGCCGCTCGAGCAGCGCCACGCGCATGTGTTCGCCGCGCACCCAGACGTTGCCGGCAATCAGCAACGCCGAGGCGATCAAGCAGTAACGCGCAAGTTCATCGCTCCAGATCGGCGCCTGCCCGACCAGGTAGCGGGTAACGACGCCGTAGAGGATGTCGATCAGGGTCATCATGAGCGCCAGGCCGCCGAGGCCGGTGGTAAGCCGCCCCAGCAGCGTCAACAGGGTATCTCGAAACATGGACATATCATGCTCATGGCCGACTGCATGCCGGCCATGAAACACGCCTCGTCAAGTGAATGAAGAGCGCTCAATCGGCGAGCAGATCGCTCTGTCCGGCATCTTCGAGGGCCATCTTTATCCACTCGTCGCCGATGCCCTGTTCGCGCAACCAGTCGATATACGCCGGCTGTCCCTGCTCACGAAAAGCGGCCATGTCCTCGCTGGAGGGTTCGATCACCTGCATGCCATTATCGGCAAGGAACTGGATACGCTCGTCGACCCGCTTTTCGACACTCTCACGATTGAGTTCACTGGCCTTCTTCACGGCCGCATCAAGCGCCTGGCGGTTCTCCTCGGAAAGCCCCTCATACCAATCGCCGTTGGCGATCAGGAACTGATCCGAGTACTGCACATTGGCCAGTGTCAGATACTTCTGCACCTCGTAGAGGCTACCCATGATGATGTACATCGGTGGGTTCATCTGACCATCGGCGACGTTGGTCTTGAGTGCCATGTAGGTATCGGTCCAGGGGATCGGCGTGCCGGAGGCGCCGAAAGCCTCGTAGAGCGCCACCTGGCTGGGGTCCATGGCGCGAAAGCGCAACCCCTCGAAATCTTCCGGGTTACTGATGGGACGCTTCGAGTTGGTGAAATCCAGGAAACCACCCTCTTCGACCACCCCGAGCAGCTCGGCGCCGGTACGCTTCTTGAGAGTATCCTCGACCTTGTTCCAATAATCGCCCTCGTCGAAAAACTGATGGGCGGCTTCATAGTCGTCGAACAGGAAGGGGATCGCGCTGACGTAGATTTCAGGCACGATCGGCGACAAGCCGGCGAACGAAGCGATGTTCAAACTCGGCGTATTGATCACCTGCTCCATACGCGCCTGTTCTTCGCCGAGCATGGAGTTGGGATACAGCTTGAGCTGGATATCGCCGTCGGTTTTCTGCTCGACGAGCCGCTTGAGATTGGACGCAAACAGATGGACCGCGTTCTTGTCGGCATCAGGCGGTCCGTTATAGCTCAGATTCACGGTGGTGGCGGCATTCGCCAGGCTTGTCATTGCCAGCAAGCCACTCGCGACGGTGGCCAGCAAGACGGGACGCAACATTGAAGTACGCATGAAAGGCTCCTTGTTGTTATCGGCACGCGAGACGAGTCGCGCAAGGATCAGCCGTTGTTACTCGATCGCAAGTTTCCCTGGTCACAAGTTTCAAGCGGCGTCCCATGACGCTAATCGTTGCGCTGTTGACCTTTCAAGCGCACTAGCGTTGCCTTAAAGGCAACGTCCGTGCATCCAAGACGCGCGGTGCGTCGGCGCTGAAGAAACGCATGCTGTATCGCAAATGCTTGATGAAAGCTTGAGCAGCCACCGTCAAAGGCCGTTCGGCCTGACTGACGATGCGTGCCTGCGCCTGACACAGTACCTCGGCATCCACCTCACGCGTGACGATGCTCCCTTCATGGATTTCTTCCAGAACACTGAGCTCAGGCATGAACGTCACCCCCAACCCGGAGCGCACGAAATTCTTGAGCACCGATACCGAATTGGTCTTCATGCGCGGTCGGTAAGACAGCGTGGCCGTCCGCAATGCCATATCGACCAACTGCCCCATGCCGGTTTGTCCATCGATCAGCGCCAAGGAGTGCGCACCGATCTCGGTCAGCGTCAGCGGTGCCGTCGCACGCGCCAACGCATGTTCGGCAGGCACGATCAGATCCAGCGGTTGGCAGCGATCGACGTGCGATACCAATTGCTGATCGTCGGGTGGCGCATACAGCAGTGCCAGGTCGACCGTACCGTCCTTGACCAGTGCCATCGCATCGGTGAGCCCAGCCATGTGCACTTCGATTTCCAACCCCGGATAGGTGGCCAGAAAATTCTGCAAGGGCGCCGAGACCAGATCCGCGATGAACCCCTCGCCGACGGCGATGTGTACCTCGCCGTGTTCGAGGTTCTGCATGGCCTGCAACTGAGACAGTGTCGCCCGCTCGGCGGCACGCCGATCGCGATAGTGGCGCAGCATCAATTCACCGGCAGGGGTCAAACCGACCCGCGGTGAACGCACCAGCAGCGTGACACCCAGCTCTTCCTCGAGCGCGCGTAGTTGTCTGCTAAGTGCCGACGGATTGACCTCCAGGTGCGAGGCGGCTCGACGCAGCGAGCCATAGCATACGACAGCATCGAGATATTCAAGCGCGCGGGATTTGAATGGCGTCATGGCAAGCTCGATCAGTAGTCCGGTAAAGAGGCATCATCATACGAAAGGCCATGGGGATAGGATTGATTCCAATCCGCAACCGGCGTAGCGTGGAAGCGTCGAATTCATAGGAGACTGGATCATGGCGGAAGCCAAGAGTGTCATCAAACGTGTCTACGTTCCGACCTACGTCCGCGATCTGCCCAATGGCGAGCGCGTGACGGTGCCTGGACATTACAAGAAGACACCCACGCACTCACGCTGACGCTGGTGATTGGGTCGCGCCCGCCCGCTTGGCGGGTCATGCAAGAAACCGTGAACGCTCTGCAATCGGCAGGGCGTTTGTCATGGTACGCATACATCACGCGTCAACGGCTCAGATTGACTTCTCGCGTCTGGCCGGCGCCGATCTCGATCTGCTTGAGGATCAGCGGGCTGCGCGAGCCATCCGGCAAGCGCACGCTTCCGGCCACATAGAAGACGCCTGCAGGGAGGCCGGTAGCCTCGAAATACCCGTTGTCGTCGGTCTGGGCATAATGCGTGTATGCTCGGGCCCGTGGATCCGCCGGCTCGATACGCTTACCCGCCAATGCAACCTCGGCGGCTTCGGCGGAATAGCGCGTCGCCGGCGCGATCGACACGGTCTCCCCTTTGCCCGCCACCATGCCATATTGCGATGAGTCATATCGTAGCCGTCCCTTGACGACAGCGGTGCCGTGCTTGTTCAGCTTGGCATATTCTTCGGCAGGAAACGCGACCTGGCGCTCGACGGCGCCTACCGAGGCATCTTGGCCGGCTTCCTCGATCTCGACGGACTGCGTCGGCCCTCCCGTAGGAAACATCTCGCAGCCACTCAGCATCAGCCCCACCAGGGCCAGCCACCATCCCATGCGTTTATGTCTCATTCCATGCGCCACCTTATGCATGAACTTACCGCGTAAGTTCTGGATTGAGCGTGTAGGTCCCCATCACGCTGGCTTGCTCGATGATATGCCCCTGCATGGCGTCGAGCACCTCATCGCCGGTGAACTCGCCCTGCAAACCCAGTGACGCGATATCCAGCGCATAGACGGTGAAGTGGTAGCGATGTATCAAGGCATCGTTCCACGGTGGGCATGGCCCATCATAGCCCCCGTAGATACCTTCGAGTTGCTCGTCGTCGACGAAGAAGTCCGTGTAGCTATTGATGCCGCGTACTCCCTTGCCGGTTTCACCCGGTGCCTTGCCCATGAGCACGACACCGTCAGCATCTTCACCTTCGTCGATGCCGTTCACGTCCGCCGGGATATCGATCAATACCCAGTGATAGAAATCGGCGCGCGGCAGGTCGGCGGGCACGCTGCGGCCTTCCTGATTGACGTCGCTGGGGTCCGTGGGTGCATCCACATCGACCACCAACAGCGCAAGGCTGCGCGTCCCGACGGGGACATCATTCCACCGCACACACGGATTACGGTTGTCGCTGAAACGCAGATGTTGCTGGGAATCGGAAACGGCGAACGCAAAGCGTTCGGGGATGGGGCCCCCCTCGATGACGTCCTGCACGTCGATGCGCATGCGGCTTTCTCCTGATAAAACGTAGTGAAG
This sequence comes from Chromohalobacter marismortui, assembly GCF_004364315.1. Classification (GTDB taxonomy): domain Bacteria; phylum Pseudomonadota; class Gammaproteobacteria; order Pseudomonadales; family Halomonadaceae; genus Chromohalobacter; species Chromohalobacter marismortui. The sequence continues at coordinate 523,959 of NZ_SOBR01000002.1, forward strand.
ATGGCACGTTCCTGAGTTTGGCACATTCATGAGCCGATGCGCATAGGACCAACGGCGTCCAGCATCGGTCGCGAACATCAGCCGTGAAGGGCCGATCCTCCTGTGAGGAATGTGAATTTGACCGATACTGTACGCACCCTCGATCCGAAAGGAGAATCATCATGCCACGCTGGATCCCGCTCGCCTTCATCGCTGGCTTCTTCGCCGTCCTGTGCTTTCATCAACCCATGGCGGGCTTGCTGCATGCCTACGCCATCATCCCGTTCGCCCCCTATGGCACGTCACCCGTTCCCCCCCTGGGGGTCCCTCAGTGGCTGTCGGCAAGCTTCTGGGGGGGTGTATGGGGGATCGTCATGCTGTGGGTATTCACACGTTTCCACGTCACGACCGGGCTATGGTGGAAAAGCATAGTGTTCGGCGGTATCGCCTTGACACTCGTGGCACTGTTCATCGTTTTTCCGCTCAAGGGACGCGGCCTCAACCTCGCCGGGTTTCCCATCGGCTTCCTGGTCAATGGCGCCTGGGGGATCGGTTTCTGGGTCTTCGCACGCTGCTTCGGGCTCTGGAAGACCGCGTCGCGACCGACGTCATCAACCCCATAGCAGGGTCACCAGCAAGGCCAAGGCCCCTACGCTCAAGGCGGTGAGCACAGCGACACTCACCAGCCGATCCAGCCAGATATCGACACGGCGTCTGGAGCGGCTCGCAGGGGCCGCTCTCCGGCGACGCGTGGCACCTTGACGTTGTCGTCTGATGGCTTTGGCCACTTGGGGCATTCCTCACTCCCGTGCATGCAATATCGCTTACCATAAGGGGTGACGCGCATTTCCACCAGCGTCAACGCAAAACGCCCGGCCGAGACCGGGCGTTACACCTAGCGTCACGTGAGACGCTATCCGCCTTCACGTGTATTGATGCGCCGGTTGACCACGTTCGGGGCACGCCGATAACGCTCGGCTTCTGCCAGCGTTTCCGCTTCGAAGGCGTCGGCACCGACCGGGGTTTCACCATGACGGTGATAAAGCGACGTCAGCATGGCCTTGCGGTCCGCCCGTAATTCCTTCACCAGCACGATGATCATGCCGTAGAGAATGAAGGTGAACGGCAATGCCGACAGCACTGCAGCGGATTGCAACCCGTTCAAACCTCCGGCAACCAGCAAGGTGAGACAGATCGCGGCGATCAACACACCCCAGATGATCCGTTTTAACAGCGGCGGGTTCAACGAGCCGCCATCGGTCATCTGTGACACGATGTACGTCGCCGAGTCCGCGGACGTCACCAGGAAGATGAAAATCAGAAACAGCGCCACCACCGACAGCACATTGGAGAATGGCATCAGATTGAACATCTGGAACAGTGCACCGGTGATGTTATCGGCCGTCGCCTGGGCCAGGCCGACATCGCCGGTCAGCTCCATATTGAGCGCCGCGCCGCCGAACACGCCGATCCACAGGCAGGCCAGTAACGGGGGCACGATCAGCACCCCGAACACGTATTCCTTGATCGTGCGGCCACGCGAGACACGTGCCACGAAGGTCCCCACGAACGGCGACCAGGCGATGACCCAGGCCCAGTAGAAGATCGTCCAGTTGCTGGCCCAGGTGCTGTCGCTATAGGGCGCGACCCGCAGGCTCATGCCCACGATATTCTGCAGATAATCGCCGATGCCCAAGGTGATGGTTTCGAGAATGGCAATGGTGGGCCCCGTGAACAGCACGTAAAACATCAGCGCGAAGCATAGCACCATGTTGAGATTGGAAAGGCGCTTGATGCCCTTGTCCAGTCCCGACCAGGTGGAGGCCATGTAACACAGGAACATGGCGCCCATGATGATGAATTGCCACTTGACGCCTTTCTCGACGCCGAACACCTCATGCAGGCCGCCATTGATCTGCAAGACCGCCAAACCGATGGACGTCGCCACCCCCATCACGGTAGCGACCACGGCGAACACATCCAGCGCCGGCCCCACCTTGCGCAACTTGGGCCGCTTGGCGGTCATGCTCGACAACACATTGGAAACCAATCCCGCCTGGCCCTTGCGAAACTGGTAATAGGCGATGATCAGACCGACCACGGAGAACGCCGCCCACTGGTGGATTCCCCAGTTGAAGAAACTGTATTGGATGGCGTAGCGTGCCGCCTCTTCGGTGCCGCCTTCAATATCACCGTAAGGCGGTTTCAAGAAGTGCGTCATGGGCTCGGCCATGCCATAGAACACCAGACCGACGCCAAACCCCGCCGCCAGCAACATACTGACCCACGAGAAGAAACTGTAGGAGGGTGAACTATCTTGGGGCCCCAGACGAATCTTGCCGTACTTGCTAAAGGCTAGCGTCAGCAAGAACACGACGAATCCGAAGACCGAGAATAGGTAGAACCACCCAAAGTAGTGTGAAATGGTGGATAATGCCGCCGATGCCGCCTCACCGAACTGATTGGGGAAGGCCGCGCCAATGGCGACCAGAACCGCAACGATCAGGGCGGAGACGATAAATACGTATTGCCTTCCAATATTGGCCATGCAGCTATCCCTCTTAGTCTCCGACGATACGGTGCCTCATGCACCTCCCGGGTTCTTATCACCGAGCTCGGCATGTCTGCAATGATCCAGGGAACCAAAGCCCGTGACATGAGACCAATCGATAACAGTGACAGAATCATGCCCGCATGGCTATAACCGTGTTTTATATTTAAGCAGTTCAATCATTAAATTTCACAAAGATCCCTCTATGCCACCACCAACCCGCCTGGCATCCGCCACCGCTTGGCTCGAGCGACTTTCGCATTCGCGACACGCCCTGACGCTTTTGTTTTTCGCCTCGGTGATGGAAACGCTACTGGTACCCATTCCCATCGAAACCATCCTGATTCCCTGGATGCTGGCTCAGCCGCGTCGCAAATGGCGACTGGCAGGGGTGGCGCTAGCCGGTAACCTGGCTGCTGCCTGCCTCGGCTACGTACTGGGTGCATGGGCGTTGAATACCTGGGGGACGACGCTCATTCCCTTGTTCGGTGGCCAGGACGCCTATAACGCCTTTCAGGCACGCATGGCCAGCGACGGTTTCATGGCGGTACTCGCGGTGGGCATCATCCCCATTCCCTTTCAGATCGCCATGCTCGCTGCCGGATCGACGGGGTATCCTTTTCCCTTGTTTCTACTGGCGTCCTTTTTTGCACGCAGCGTGCGCTATTTCGGCCTTGCTGTACTGGTGCATCTCGCCGGCGACGCGGCCCTGTCTCTATGGCAACGCCATGCGCGCCCCATCGGCTTGCTGGGGGTGGCGCTCTTCGGCGTCTGGGCCTTCCTGCAGGTCGCGGCATAAATGCCCTTCGATGCCGGAAAATCGTACATGGTGTTAAGCAAGCGTTAAGCGTGACGATGCAACGCTACCCTCGACTTCCTTCGTCGAGGGTAGAAAGTGATGCACGAACCACGCAGCCCCCGTTTCACCAGCGTCGCGCGACCGCCCCACGTCTGGCGCGAGGCCGATATCGCCGAGCGCACCACGCTGGAGGCCTTCATCGCCGATGGCTATGCCCGCCAGCATGGCGCCACCCTGACCCACTTTCAGCCGCGCCTTTTCGGCCTCTGGTGCGACGAGGAGCTCCAGGCCGCACTGGGGCTCTGCCATGCCGGCCATGCCTCGCTCTTCCTGGAGCGCTACCTCGAGGCCCCCATCGAACGGCGCCTCGCCGAGGTAGCGGGCGTCCCCTGCATCGCACGTCACCAAGTGATCGAAGTCGGCAACCTCGTCACGCTACGCCCCGGCCTGCTGCGTCCGCTGATCGTCATGCTGATCGGCACCCTGATCGACGAAGGGATGCAGTGGCTGACCTTTACCGCCACCATACAAGTCCGCAATGCGTTTCACCGGCTCGGCCTGGAAGCGTGGCCGCTGGCCGAGGCCGACCCGGCGCGACTGGGCCAGCAACGTCACGCCTGGGGCCGTTATTACACCCACGCACCGCAGGTCATGGGCGGTGATCTGCGTCGGGCCTGGCAACTGCTCGGCAGTGGCGCGCCCAACCAGGCCATCGTGACGCCACCCCCGGCACGCTGGACAGGCATGCGCTCGGGCGAGACGTCCGTCTCCATCGCGCAGGCACGGGGATGAACGCGACCATGACGGAACGCTTTCATCGTCACCTGGCGACCCTGGCGCACTCATGGCCGTCACCAGTGGCCCTGGAAAACGCACAACAACGACTCACCTATGCCGACTTGCATGATGCAGTCGAGAGCCGTGCCAGCCGACTGCGTGCCGTGGGCGCCAGGCGCGTCGGCCTGGCGCTGGACAACGGTATCGACTGGGCGCTGTGGGACTTGGCACTGCTGTTCGCCGGCAGCATCAACGTCCCGCTACCCGGGTTCTTCTCGGCATCGCAACAGGCACACATCGTCGAGCGCGCCGGGCTTGATGCGCTGATCGGCCCCCCCGAACTCGGTCAGGCGCTGGGCTTTGATCGCGGGCCGGACGCGACGCTGTGGCACCGACGCATCGACAGCGCACCGCCGGTGCCAGACGGCACCGCCAAGATCACCTTCACTTCGGGGACCAGTGGTACCCCCAAGGGCGTCTGCCTGAACGCCGAGGTGCAACTGCGTACCGCCGAAAGTCTGGCCGAGGTCGCCGCCGGATGCGGTGTGACGCGCCATCTCGCCATACTGCCGCTGGCCACCCTGCTGGAAAACATCGGCGGTCTCTACGCGCCGCTGTGGCTGGGCGGGCACAGCGTACTGCCCGGGCTGACCGCGCTCGGCTGGCAGGGCGCCAGCGGTTTCGATGTCGCCCGGGCCCGATGCCAGCTCGAGGCATACCGGCCCCACAGTCTGATCCTGGTGCCACGGTTGCTGGAAGCGCTGCTCGCCACCTCACGCCTTTCCCCGCCTCCAGAGGCGCGTTTCATCGCCGTGGGCGGCGCCCGGGTCTCGCCGCATCTTCTCGAGGCCTCGCACGACGCCGGCTGGCCGGTCTACGAAGGGTACGGCCTCTCCGAGTGCGCCTCGGTGGTGACCCTCAATCGCCCCGGCGACAACCGCCCCGGCAGTGTGGGCCGACCGCTGCCCCATGCGCGCCTGACGCTCGACGCGGATGGCGAGATCCATGTCGCCGGCACAACGATGCTCGGTTATCTCGGCGATGCCGCGCCGCCCCCCACGCTCTGGCCCACCGGCGACCTGGGGCGCTGGGAAGACGGACGTCTGGTCCTGACCGGGCGACGCCATCAACGCTTCATTACCGCCTATGGGCGCAACGTCGACCCCGCCTGGGTCGAGGCTGAACTCACCGCCGAGCCGGCCATCGCCCAGGCCTGGGTCCACGGCGAGGCACTGCCCGCCAACCGCGCCCTGCTGGTGCCGGCGCATGCCGATAGCGACGCTGCGCAACTCGAGGATGCCGTCGCCGCCGCCAATGCCCGCTTGCCCGACTACGCGCGCATCACGCACTGGCGCCGTGCCGCCCCCTTCACTGCCCCCGAGGGCCTGACCACCGCCAATGGCCGGCTGCGTCGCGAGGCGCTGGCGGCGCGCCATCGCGACTGGCTCGAGGCCCCGCTCGACAGTATCGCCACCCCCGTTCCCATCCATCACTCCCCGAAGGAGACACCATGAGCGCCTATCGCCATCTCCAGCAGGCCACCGCCGAGTCGCGCACCTGGCTGCTCGACACCCCGATCATCCAGCGCGCCCTGGACGGGCGCATCAGTCGCGACGAATACCTGGCCTTTCTCGGTCAGGCGTACCACCACGTCAAGCACACCGTGCCGCTGATGATGGCCTGCGGTGCGCGGCTTCCCGAGCGCCTTGAGTGGCTGCGCGGCGCCCTGGTCGAGTACATCGAAGAGGAGTACGGCCATCAGCGCTGGATCCTCGACGACATTCACGCCGCCGGCGGCGATCCCGAACGCGCCGCCGCCAGCCGACCGGCGCCGGCCACCGAGCTGATGGTGCGTTACGTGCGCGATGTCATCGGCCACGACAATCCGGTGGGGTTCTTCGGCATGGTCTTCGTTCTCGAGGGCACCAGCACCGCACTGGCCACCCGCGCCGCAGGGGCGATCCGCGAAGGCCTCGGGCTGTCCCAGGACGCGTTTCATTATCTCGAGTCCCACGGCGATCTCGATATCGGCCATCTGGCGTTCTTCGAGGGCCTGATCGATCGTCTCGACGACGAGGCCGATCTGCAGGCGGTGATCGACACCGCCCACATGGTCTACCAGCTTTACGGGGCGATGTTTCGCGGGCTGGAGACCAGCGAAGGCCCTGCCACGGAGGCATTCGCCCATGCACTGGTCTGAACGGCGCATCCTTCTCACGGGAGCCAGCGGCGGGATCGGCCGTGCCCTGGCGCTGGCCCTGGCGCGCCGGGGCGCGCGACTGCTGCTGGCAGGTCGCAAGCCGGTGGCACTGCAGGCACTGGCCGACGCGCTGCCGGTGCCCGCCGAGTGGCGAGCCATCGACCTGTGCGATACCGACGCCCGCCAGCGCCTGGTCGAAGCCGCCCGCGAGCTCGACATCGACATGCTGATCAACGCCGCCGGCGTCAATCACTTCGGATTGTTCGACGCTCAGTCTCCAGAGAGCGTGAGCGAGCTGATCGCGCTCAACGTGACCGCCACCCTGCAGCTCACCCAGGCCATGCTGCCGTTGCTCAAGGTCGCCGACGAGGCTTGGATCGTCAATCTCGGCTCGACCTTCGGCGCCATCGGCTACCCCGGCTACGCAAGCTACTGCACCAGCAAGGCCGCACTGCGCGGTTTCTCGCAGGCCCTGCGTCGCGAGCTCGCCGACACACGGGTCCACGTGCACTACGTCGCTCCGCGGGCCACCCGCACGGCGATGAACGACGTCACGGTCGATGCCCTCAACGCCGAACTGGGCAACGCCATGGACAGCCCGGCGCAGGTCGCCGACGCAGTCCTCCGCGCGGTCGAGCGGCGTGCCGTCGAGCGCCACCTGGGCTGGCCGGAGCGACTCTTCGTGCGTCTCAATGCCGTGGTACCCGGCGTCGTCGACCGGGCACTGCGGCGCCAGCTTGCCACCATCCAACGCTTCGCCGACCGCGCCTGACGCGCGGCAACAACTCCCGGAGACCGCTCATGTCCGCGACTTCCCGAATGGCCCGTCACGCGCGTCGCTATGCGACCATCATCTTCCTCATCGGCCTGACATCGACGCTCTCGTCCACCGCGTCGGCGATGAGCGGTGCCGTCGCCGGCGGTGTCCACGAACTGCAGAGCCGCTGGGCGCAGATCCAGTACCAGACGCCGGAGCGCCGACGTGCCGACGGCTTCGACCAGCTCTACCAACGCGCCCGGGCGTTGATCGACGCCCACCCCGAGGCCGCCGAACTCTACATCTGGGCGGGGATCATCCGCAGCAGCGAAGCCGGCGCCAAGGGCGGACTGGGCGCGCTGTCACTGGCCAAGGAGGCCAAGAGCGACCTGGAGAAGGCATTGGCAATGGACGATACCGCCCTCGACGGCTCGGCCTATACCAGTCTCGGGGCGCTCTACTATCAGGTCCCCGGCTGGCCGATCGGCTTCGGTGACGACGACAAGGCGAGAGCCATGCTGCAAAAGGCCCTGACCATCGACCCCGACGGCATCGACCCGCTCTATTTGTGGGGCGACTTCCTGCACGCGCAGGGCCACGACGCCGCAGCCCGCCAGGCGCTGGAGAAGGCCATGAAAGCCCCGTCCCGACCCGGCCGGGAGACCGCCGACCAGGGACGGCGCGAGCAGATCCGTCAACGTCTCGACGCGCTGGAATGACCGCAGTGTGGCCGGGGTTGAGTTGTCTCGTCCGTGCCCCAAGAGTGGATGAATATTGAGCCGACTAACGACTCACTCATTTCTCCCTCGAGGTTCCCATGAGCCGACTCTCGCAAATCCCTCTCTCCGTTCTCGATCTGGCGCCGATCACCCGCGACGGTACCGCCGCCGAGACGTTCGAGCGCACGGTCGATCTCGCCCAGCTCGCCGATACCCTGGGCTACAATCGCTACTGGCTGGCCGAGCATCACAACATCGACGGCATCGCCAGTGCCGCCACCTCGTTGCTGATCGGTCATGTCGCCGGGAAGACACAGCGCATCCGCGTGGGCTCCGGCGGCATCATGCTGCCCAACCATCCACCGCTGGTGGTTGCCGAACAGTTCGGCACCCTGGAAACGCTCTATCCCGGACGCATCGATCTCGGCCTGGGACGTGCCCCCGGTTCCGACGGCGTGACCATGCAGGCCATGCGTCGCAACCCACGTGCCGGGGTCAACGACTTTCCCGACCGCCTGGCCGAACTGCGTGGCTACCTCGCCGACGCCCTGCCCGATCAGCGTGTCAAGGCGATTCCCGGCCAGGGAACGCACGTGCCGATCTGGCTGCTGGGCTCCAGCGACTTCAGCGCCCGGCTCGCCGCGCAGCTGGGGCTGCCGTTCGCCTTCGCCGGCCAGTTCGCCCCCGGCTACATGTTGGAAGCCGTGAACCTCTATCGGCAGACGTTCCAGCCTTCCGAGGTACTGGACGCCCCCTACGTGATGCTCGGCATCCCCCTGGTCGCCGCCGACAACGACGCCCATGCGCACTACCTGGCCACCACCCAGCAGCAGAAGTTCCTCAACCTGATACGCGGCAAGAGCACGCGCACCCTGCCGCCTGTCGAGTCGCTCGACTGGTCGCCGCAGGAACGCGCCATGGTCAGCCAGAATCTCGGCGCCTCAATCGTCGGCGGTCCCGAGACGATCCGGGACGAACTCGAGAACCTGCTCGCGCACACCCAGGCCGACGAATTGATGATCAACGGCGATTTCTACGACCATGAAGACCGTCGCCGTTCGTATGAAATTCTCGCCGATGTCTGGAAAGGCTGAATCTCACGTCCCCGCCTCCCCAAACGCCAAAGGCCGGCATTCGCCGGCCTTTGGCATTCACGCGCTGTGAAGGTATTTTGATGCTCACCCCAGCCGTGCGGCGAGTTTTTCCTCCAGCGTCGCCTGATCGTCGGCGAAACGGCGAATACCTTCGGCGAGCTTCTCGGTGGCCATGGCGTCCTGATTGAGCCCCCAACGGAACTCGGCTTCATCGATCGGCGCGAGGCGCTCACGGGCGTCCCCGACATCGCTGATCTTGCGTTCGATGTCGCCTTCCTGGCTCTCGAGTTCCTCGAGCAGCGCCGGTGAAATGGTCAGGCGGTTGCAGCCGGCCAGTCCCAGGATCTGCCCTTGGGTACGGAAGCTGGCGCCCATGACCACCGTGTCGTAGCGGTAGCGGCTGGCGATGTCGCATACCTCACGCACGAACACCACGCCCGGATCTTCCTCCGGTGCGTACTCCTGCCCGGTTTTCTGCTTGTACCAGTCGGTGACGCGGCCCACGAAGGGCGAGATGAGATACACCCCGGCGTCGAAACAGGCCCGGGCCTGCGCCTTGGAGAACAACAGCGTCAGATTACACTGAATGCCTTCTTGCTCGAGCTGTTCGGCGGCACGGATGCCCTCCCAGGTGGAGGCCAGCTTGATCAGCACGCGTTCACGGCCGATCCCGTGCTGCTCGTAAAGCTCGATGAGACGATGCGCCTTCTTGATGCTCGCCTCGCGATCGAAGGACAGCTTGGCAGCCACTTCCGTGGACACGCGCCCGGGGATCAGTTGCGTGATCTCGCTACCAATGGCGACGGATAACCGATCCACCGCTTCGTCGACACGGGCCTGGGGGTCGGCGATATCGGCCTTGACCTGCGCCAGCGTCTCGTCGATCAGCGTTTGATAGCCGGGCAGCTCGAAGGCCTTGAGGATCAGTGAAGGATTGGTCGTGGCATCGTGCGGCTGATAGCGCCTGATCGCCTCGAGATCGCCGGTATCGGCGACCACCATCGAAAGTTGCTTGAGAGCCTCGAGTTGCGTCATGGCAAATATCCTGTAACGAAAAGGGTCATGGGTCGCGGCTCATGGCGCGACGTCGTAGCGTTCGGCCAGCGCCTGACGGTAACGCTGGTAGAGTTCCTGGTAACGGCGCACCGGCTCACCACGGGGGCGAGTCAGGGTGTCGAGATCCACTTCGACGAGCCGTTCGGTCAATGCCGCCAACGATTCACCCCGCCCACGCGTCTGGGTATCGCACCAGGCAGCCTGAATCGCCCCGCCCAGAGCGGCGGCTTCGGTGAGCCGTGGGCAGATCACATCGACATCCAGCACATCGGCAACGATCTGTCGCCATACCGAGCTCTTGGCGCCACCGCCGACCAGACGAACCTGACTCGCCTGTGATGCCAGCTCGCCCAAGCGTTCGAACCCATAGCGTAGCCCGAACGTCGTCCCTTCGACTACCGCGCGACACAGATTGTCCGCGGTCGTGTTGAGGCTCGTCATGCCCTCGAAGCTGGCCGTCGCATGCGGCAGCGCCGGCACCCGCTCGCCATTGAAAAAAGGCAACGCCATGATGCCCTCGGCGCCCAGCGGGGCGCTGGCCACTCGCTCGCCGAAAGTCGTCAGATCGAAACCGAACAACTCGCGCACCTTGGTCGTCGCCGAGGTCACGTTCATGGTGCAGATGAGCGGCAACCACCCGCCGTGACTGGCGCAGAAATTGGCGACCTGAGCGTCTTCAGCCTCCATCGGGACGTCTGAATGTGCGTATACAGTGCCCGAGGTGCCCAGGCTCAGAGTCACCATGCCGGGCGCGATGTTGCCGGTGCCGATGGCCGCCATCATATTGTCGCCACCACCGCTGGACACTAGCACGTCATCGCCGAGACCCAGCAGGCGTGCGACGTCGGAGCGTACCGTGCCCACCGGCGCATGAGAGTCGATCAAACGCGGCAATACCGCCTCCGGCGAGAGTTCGGGCGCCATGGCTTGGAACACGTCATGACGCCAGCTGCGCGTACGGGTATCGAAATACCCGGTGCCGGAAGCATCGCCACATTCGGCGACGCGCTCCCCGGTCAGCCAGAAATTCAGATAATCGTGAGGCAGCAGCAACGTGGCGATACGCTGGTAGGCGTCCGGGTGCGTATCACGCAACCAGGCAACCTTCGACGCCGTATAGCCGGTTTGCAGCACCAGGCCCAGCTTGTCCAGGCAGCCTACCCGACCGCCCAGGCGCTCGATCAACGCCTCGTTGTGCAGCGCCGTTTCGGTATCGCACCACAGCTTGGCGGGATGCAGCGGCTGGCCGTCGGCATCCAGCGCGACCATGCCGTGCTGTTGCCCCGAGACGCCAATCGCGCGAATCTCGCGCGCATCGATGCGTGCCTCGCCTACCGCCTCATGGAACGCCTCGGTCAACGCCGCGATCCATTCACTCACGTCCTGCTCTCGTTTGCCGTTGTCGCCTTCGATCAAATGATGCGGGCGACTCGCCTCACCCAGAATCGCCGCCTGATCGATATCGACCACCACGACCTTGGTGCTCTGCGTTCCACAATCCACGCCAACGTACATGCTCTCTCCTTCGGCTGCACCGCATTCTCCGACGGGGGATCGCGTATCTCCCCTTGGTCATGTCATGACATACGCCCCTCGACCAAGGCATGCAAGGTCGCGCGTGCTCCATCGGCATGCAAGGACGCCAGCGCCTGGAGATAAGCGTCGCGGAAACGTGCCTCTTTCGCCAGATCGCCGAACAGGGCGTGCTGCTCGATGAACGCCGCTGGATGGTCGCGATGGTTGCCGGCGACCGCCATCAAACGCTCCTTGAGCCGATCGACGATCTCGATCGGCTGGCCCTGCTCGTCGACGCCTTCTGCATAGCGCGCCCAGCTGGCCACTACGGCAGCACTACGCTGGATCTCACCGCCTCGCTCGAGTTGTTCGCGAATCACCGGCAGCAGCCACTTGGGAATGCGGTCCGAGCTTTCCGCACACAGCCGCGCCAGGGTGTCCTTGATCTCGGGATTGGCGAAGCGCTCGATCAGCGTGTGCTTGTAAGCGGCAAGGTCTACCCCCGGTACCGGCGCCAGCGTCGGCGTGGCCTCACGGTTCATGTAAGCGAGCAGAAAGTCGACGAACAGCGGGTCCTGGCATACCTCATGGGCGTAACGATAGCCGGCGAGGTAACCGAAATAGGTCAGCGCCTGATGGCTGGCGTTGAGCAAGCGCAGCTTCATCAGTTCATAGGGCACCACGTCGTCGACCATCTGCACGTCGACGCGTTCGTAGGGCGGACGTCCTTCCGGGAAGCGATCCTCAAGCACCCATTGAGTGAAGGGCTCGCAGACTACCGGCCATTGGTCCTCGACACCGAAACGTGTAGCGAGCGCGGCGATATCACCGGGGGTCGTCACCGGCGTGATGCGATCGACCATGGCATTGGGGAAGCATACGTCGGTCTCGACCCAGTTGCCCAGCTCGCTATCCAGGGCACGCGCATGGGCCGTGAACATCTTGCGGGCGACATCGCCATTGCCTTCGATGTTATCGCAGGACATCACCGTGAACGGCGCGATACCGCGCTCGCGACGTCGCTTGAGTGCCGCGACGACCAGCCCGAACGTGGTGCGTGGCACCTCGGGGGTCGCCAGATCCTGGCGTACCTCGGGGGTCGTCAGATCATACTCGCCGGTGACGTGATCGACGTTGTAACCGCCTTCGGTCACCGTCAACGAGACAATGCGAATCGCCGGGTCACTCATGGCCTCGATGACCACGTCAGGGGCCTCGGGCGCGTACAGATAATCGATGAGCGAGCCGATCACCCGCGCATCGTACTGCCCGTCGGGGTGCTTGACCATCAGCGTGTAGAGGTGGTCCTGCGCCGCCAGCGCATCGCGCATACGCACATCGCCCGGCATCAAACCCACGCCGATGATCCCCCAGTCCAGTGCCTCGCCACGGTTCATGAGCGTATCGAGATACATGGCCTGATGAGCACGGTGGAACCCGCCGACACCGATGTGCACGATGCCCGGCGTCACGCTATCGCGATCATAGGCGGGCACGGCAATATCGGATGTCAAGTGGTGCAGGGTGTCGTTATTGAGTCGCGTCATGGGTCTCTCCTGCCGTAGACGGCGAGTGCTTCGCCTGAAGGTCTTGAAAGGGTCAGTCGCTTACGGACCAGCGCAGATCGGCAGCGACGGAGTCGGTCTTGATCAAGCGGGCATTGAGCATGTCCTTGTTGCGCGCACGATCGAACGCACCGGCAGGATCCCACCCCATCTCTCCCCAGCGTTGGATGAGACGTGCTTCGAGCACCTCATCGGGCACCTCGATGAACAGCGTCATATCGAACAAGGGGCGCAACTCATGCCACGGTGACCGATCCAGCAAGAGGTAGTTGCCCTCGACGATGATCAGCCGGTGCTGCGGCGTCACCATTCGCCCCCCGGCGCGGGCCAGGTCGAGCGGGCGGTCGAATACCGGCACTGCGACGCTGCGCTCAGCGCGGCGTATACGCCTCAGGTCGTGCTTGAGGCCATCGCAATCGAAGGTCTCAGGAGCCCCTTTCGTGGCGAGCAGTCCCCGAGGCTCGAGCACCGCGTTGTCGTAGTGGTAGCCGTCCATCGGGACCACTACGGCCCCACCTTCCCGGCGCGCGTTGAGCTCGTGACACAACGCCTCCGAGAGAAAGGATTTGCCGGCCGCCGGCGGTCCCGCCAGCGCCACGATGAAGCGTTGGCGGTGTTGATCCGCCGCCGCGAGCAACCGCGTCGTCATCTCGTCGATAGTCGGCGTCACTGTTGTCCTCGCTTGGTCAAAAATTCGCCGCACGGCCTCGGCATCCCAGACGACGCGCAAGAGGCACGGCGCATGGGCATCTTTCAGCTCATCCAGTTGCCACCGTCGACATTCAACGTCTGCGCCACGACGTAGTCGCTGTCATCGGACGCCAGGAAGACCGCCGCTCCCGTGTGATCCTCGGGTCGCCCCATGCGGCCATAGGGCACCGCCTCGCCGACCAGGCGCTTCTTCTCGCCGGTGGGACGGTTCTCGTAGCGCGCGAACAAGGCATCGACCTCCTCCCACATCGGTGTGTCCACCACGCCAGGCGCGATGCCGTTGACATTGATACGATGCTTGATCAGGTCGAGGCCGCAGGACTGGGTGAGGCTGATCACCGCGGCCTTGGAGGCACAGTACATGCTGACCAGCGCCTCGCCGCGACGCCCGGCCTGCGAGGCCATGTTGATGATCTTGCCGCCCTCACCGCGCGCGACCATGTGTGCGGCGACCGCCTGCAAGGTAAAGAAGGTGCCTTTGACGTTGATGCCGAACTGCGTGTCATAGCTCGCTTCGCTGACCTCGAGTACCGGCGCCATGTCGAATATCGCCGCGTTGTTGACCAGGATGTCGATGCCGCCGAAACGCGCCTCGACGGTCGCGATCATCGCCTGCCGCGAGACGGCATCGGCCACGTCGAGCCGTACCGCCATGACCGGCGCCGCCTCGATCTCGGCTTGAATCTCGGCGACCGCCTGTTCCGCCGCGACGATGTCGATGTCGGCGATCGCCACGCGCGCGCCTTCCTGCACATAGCGCTTGACGATCGCCAAGCCGATGCCGCGTGCCCCACCGGTCACCACGGCCGTGCGTTTGTCGAGTTTCATCACTGAGGCTCCTTGTCCGGGTGAAATCGTCAGCAAGAGGCACGCACCTTCAGCGCATGGCGTGCCGCTCGCTGCGCCAGCGCTGTACCAAGGCCCCGAGTTCCGCCATATGCGCGATGACCTGCCAGGCGCCAGCGTCACGCAGTCGGGCCCCATGACCGGGGCCGATATGGCTAGCGCCGGTGAAACCGATCACTGTCATGCCGGCGGCACAGGCCGCACTGACGCCGGAGACGCTATCCTCGACCACCAGACAGTCGCTAGGCGCGATCTCCAGGCTCTCCGCCGCCAGCCGATAGACATCCGGCGCCGGCTTGGGATGCGCCACCTGCTCGGCGGTAAACATCGGCGCCTTGCCGAATTGCGCATCGAGCCCGGTATTGGCCAGTGACGCAATGACGCGTCGCCGGCTACTGTTGGACACGATCGCCAGTGGCAACTCGAGCGCTTCGATGGCTTCCTCCACGCCGGCCATGGCCTCGAGCTCCTCGCCCAGGCGCCGCTCGATCGCCGCCTCGATGTGGGTCAGGGCAGCGTCGGGCAAGGCGTTGGCACTACGGGCGCAGAGGTGATCGAGAATCGCCTGGGTGGTCATGCCCAGCGCGCGGTGTAACTCGTCACCGATCGCCAGATCGGGTAGCCAAGCCGCCAGCCGTTCACGCAGCACCAGCTCGGCGATCACTTCGCTATCGACCAGCACGCCGTCGCAATCGAAGATCAGCAACTCCTTGGGCGACGTCATCGCTGACCGCCCGACGCGGAGGACGCACGATTTTCCTTGCGATCGATGTCGACCAATGGATGCCGTTCCAGATGTGCCAGCGCCAGGCCATCGGCAGTGAAGAGATGCGCACGGGCGGGATCGAAGGTGAAACGCACATGGTCACGAACGCGATGCGCGACATCGCCGTCGGCGACCAGGATCCACTCGCTGTCACCGTGCTCGAGATACAGCGAGGTGACGCCACCGAGGCGTTCGATGACCTGGATCTGCCCCGTCAACGGACCTTGCTCATCGAGCGCCAGATGCTCGGGACGGATGCCAAGCGTCACGACATCGCCAGCGCTGACGCCGTCGCCCGCGACCGGCACCCGGCAGTCGCCGCCGGGCAGCGCCACCTCGACCCCCTCGGCGTCGGCGCCGCGCACCTCGACCTCCAGGAAGTTCATCTTCGGCGAACCGATGAAACCGGCCACGAAGCGGTTGCGCGGGTGATGATAGAGTTCCATCGGCGAGCCGATCTGCTCGACCACGCCGTCCTGCAGCACGACGATCTTGTCGGCCATGGTCATGGCCTCGATCTGGTCGTGGGTGACATAGATCATCGTGGCGTCGAGTTCTTCGTGCAGCTGCGCCAGTTCGATGCGCATCTGCACGCGCAGCGCCGCGTCCAGGTTGGAGAGCGGCTCGTCGAACAAAAAGATGCTCGGGTTGCGCACGATCGCCCGCCCGATGGCCACGCGCTGACGCTGGCCGCCGGACAGTGCCTTGGGCTTGCGGTCGAGCAGGGGCTCGAGCTGCAGGATGCGCGCGGCGGCGAGCACCTTCTCGCGGCGCTCGGCCTTGGGCACCTTGGCCAAGCGCAGGCTGAAGCCCATGTTGTCCTCGACGCTCATGTGCGGGTAGAGCGCGTAGCTCTGGAAGACCATTGCCAGGCCGCGGTCGGCGGGTCCGACCTCGTTGACGCGCTCGCCGTCGATGGCGATCTCGCCGCTGGTGGTGCTCTCGAGCCCGGCGATCATCCGCATCAGGGTCGACTTGCCGCAGCCCGAGGGGCCGACGAAGACCACGAATTCGCGGTCCTTGACCTCGAGATCGACGCCCTTGATGACCTGGGTGCCGCCGAAGTCCTTGACGATGTTGTTGAGGTGTAGCGTTGCCATGACGGTTTCCTTATTTGACGGCGCCGAAGGTGAGACCGCGAACCATCTGTTTCTGGGTCATCCAGCCGAAGATCAGGATCGGCGCGATGGCCAGCGTCGAGGCAGCGGAGAGCTTGGCCCAGAACAGCCCTTCGGGACTCGAGAAGGAGGCGATGAACGTCGTCAGCGGAGCAGCATCCGAGGTCGTCAGGTTGAGGCTCCAGAACGCCTCGTTCCAACTCAGGATGACCGCCAGCAGCCCGGTGGAGGCGATCCCCGGCAAGGTCAGCGGCAGCAGCAGATAGACGACTTCCTGGAACGTCCTGGCGCCATCCATGCGACCCGCTTCGAGGATGTCCTTGGGCACGTCCTTGAAGAAGGTGTAGAGCATCCACACCACGATCGGCAGGTTCATCAGCATGTAGATGATGATCAGGCCAGTACGTGTGTCGAGCAGTCCCAGATCGCGGGAAAGCAAGTAGATCGGCATCAGCACGCCCACCGGCGGCAGCATCTTGGTGGAGAGCATCCACAGCAATGTACCGCGGGTACGCTTGGTGGGCAGGAACGCCATCGAATAGGCCGCGGGAATCGCCACCAGCAACGCCAGCAGCGTCGAACCGAACGCGATCACGATGCTGTTCAGGGCAAACTTCAAGTAATCGGCACGCTCTATGACGGTGTTATAACCCGCCAGGGTCGGATCGAAAATCAGCGTCGGCGGCGCAATGGCCTGGACCTCGGTCTTGAAGCCGGTCACCACCATCCAGAAGATCGGAAAGAACACGATCACCGCGATGCCCCAGGCGAGCAGCGTGAGCAGCAGTTTCTTGGTCGTCGTAGGGTTCATGCAATGCGCCTCAGGTTTCGAGATTCTTGGCCACGGTGCGAACCAGGAAGATCGCCACGATATTGGCGAGGATGATGGCAATGACACCCCCCGCCGACGCCGCGCCCACGTCGAAATCCAGCAACGCGCGGATATAGATGAAGTAAGCCAGATTGGTCGAGGCCAATCCCGGACCGCCGGAGGTCGTCACGAAGATCTCGGCGAACACGGTGAGCAGGAAGATCATCTCGATCATGATCACCACGCTGATCGCCCGCTTCAGGTGCGGCAGGGTGATGAACCAGAAGATGGCCAGCGGGCCGGCGCCGTCCATGCGTGCCGCTTCGACCTGGTCGTCATCCAGGGACTGGATGGCGGTAAGCAGGATCAGCAGAGCAAAAGGCATCCAGTGCCAGGCCACGATGATGATGATCGAGATCAATGGCATGGCCGAGAACCAGTCGATCACCGGCAGACCGAGCAACTTGCTCAGCCAGGCGAACACCCCATAGACCGGGTGCATCATCATGTTCTGCCAGATCAGTGCACTGACCGTCGGCATGACGAAGAACGGCGCAATGACCAATAACCGAGCGATTCCTCGCCCGAAGAATTCCTGCTGGAACAGCACCGCCAACAAGGTGCCGCCGATCACGCTGATCGCCAGTACCGACCCGACCAGCAGCAGGGTGTTGCCCATCGCCGTCCACAGCGCCGGGTCGGTGACCAGATAGTAGTAATTTTCCCAACCCGCGAAGCCCGAGACGCTGGGCATCATCAGGTTGTAACGCTGGAAAGAGAACCAGATGGTCATGCCCAGCGGTACGAGCATCCATAGCAGTAATAACGTGACCGCCGGGCCCTGCAGGAACAGGTTGCGGAAACCGCCGACGGTTCGTCCGGACGTTCTTTCGCGCATGGGGATACCCATTCAGATCGGAGGAGTCGGTCGAAGCGGCCGGATCATGACGACCCGGCCGTCGCGAGACGCGTCTCAGTCGTAGTAACCGGCCTGACGCATGGTGCGCTCGGCGGCGCGTTGGGCGGCACTGAGGGCTTGATCGACGCTGCGCTGCCCGGCAAGAGCGGCGGCGATCATCTGTCCCACCTGGGTGCCGATGGCCTGGAACTCGGGAATGCCGACATACTGCACCCCGGTATAGGGGACCGGCTTGGCGCTGGGATCGTTGGGATCCGCCGTCTGAATGGCATTGAGCACGAAATCAGCGAATGGTGCGGCCTGCTGATAATTGGGGTTCTCATAGGTGGAGTGACGCGTTCCCGGCGGCACGTTGGTCCAGCCTTCTTGTTGCCCCACCAGCTTCACGTAGTCTTTGGAAGTGGCCCAGGTAATGAACGTCTTGGCGGCCGGCTTGGCATCGGAGGAAGACGGAACGGCCAGCGACCAGGCCCACAGCCAATTCGCGCCTTTCGGTGTCTCGGCGACCGGCGCCGGCGCAAAGCCTACCGTGTCGGCCACCTGTGACTGGTCGGTATCGTATAGCTTACCGGCCGCGGACGTGGCATCCACCCACATGCCGCACTTGCCACCGGCGAACAGCGCCAGGTTCTCGTTGAAACCGTTGGAGGTCGCGCCCGGCGGGCCATACTGGTTCATCAGATCGACATAGAAATTGATCGCCTTGTGCCAGGCCGGCGAGTCGATCGTCGGTTTCCAGTCTTCATCGAACCAACGGCCGCCATAGGTATTGACCAGCGTCGACACGAAAGCCATGTTCTCGCCCCACCCCGGCTTGCCACGCAGGCAAATGCCATAGACACCATTGTCGGGATCGTTGAGCTTGCTCGCCCACGCCTCGACCTGCTGCCAACTCGGCTGCTCGGGCATGGTGATGCCCGCTTTCTTGAACAAGTCCTTACGGTAATAGAGCATCGAACTCTCACCGTAGAACGGCAACGCATAGAGAGAATCCTTGTAGCTCAGCGCCTGACGAATCGGCTTGAGCAGATCATCCTTGTCGTAGGACGCGGGCAGATCATCGAGCGGCGTCAGCCAGCCATATTCCGCCCAGATGGGCACTTCATAGGTGCCGACGGTCATGACATCGAACTGACCGCCCTGCGTCGCGACATCGGTGGTCAGGCGCTGACGCAAGACATTCTCTTCCAAGACCACCCATTCCAGGTTGATATCGGGATGCGACTTTTCGAATGCCTCGGTCAGACTTTGCATGATGATCATGTCATCGTTGTTCACCGTGGCCACGGTGACGGTCTCGGCTTGAGCGGCGAACGAGGCCAGCGTTGCGGCCCCGGCCAGGGGTAAAACGTGGGTGAGACGCATGGCGAGCTCCTGGAAGAAGATCATTGAATTTGTTTTGATCAATCTACTCATTGAGTATTCAAATGATCATTTGAAGCGCCAAAAAAAGCAAACCTTGCAGGCTTATACTTTGGCCTAACCATGCGCCAGATTCGCCACCACATAGCGTGCCGCCGCTTCGTCGGTGACCAGCCCTCTGAGCCAGTTGCCCCGCAGCGCGCTCAAAATCGCGGGCCCCTTGTCGCGCCCGCCCGCCAACCCCATCAGGCGCTGTCCCCCCAATGCCGACAGCGGCAAGCTGGTGATACGGCGCGTGATGGGACAATCGATGAGCCGTCCTTCAGCATCCAGTGGCCAGCCGAGCAGCTCCCCCACCGCGCCGGCCTCGAGCAGCTCATTGAGCTCGGCTTCGCTGATGAAATGATCCTGAAACAGGGTCGCACGCGGATCGATACGCCCAATGCCGATGACGCCGACCTCGGCTTCTCGCGCGACACGAAACACCGCCTGCACAAGCTGCTGGCCAAGCAGCGCTTCCTTTTCGGCCACCGAGGCGGCCACCACCGGTGCCGGCAGCAAGAAACGCTCCGCCCCGGTCTTGTCGGCCAGGACCATCACCCCATCGTAACGGTTGGCGGAGCCGTCGCGGGCCACATTACCCACCAGCGAGACGATACGATGCTGCGAACGATCCAAACGACTCAGCGCCTCCACCGTGGCGCGCACCGATCGCCCGGTGCCCAACGAGAGCGTCAGCGCTTGCTGACGATCGAGGACCCCGCTCAGACGCTCTGCCCCCGCCTGGGCGAGAAAGCGTGGACTGCTCTCCGGCATCTCGGGGTCACTGGGCACCACATCGCAATAATCCAGCCCAAAATGCGTGAGGATCGCCTCGCCCATCGCCATGCAATTGGAAATGGGATGATCGACATGCACTTTGACCAACCCCTCCTGACGCGCCAGGGCCAACAAGCGCTGGACGCCAGGACGCGAGACACCCAGCAGGCGTGCGATATCGTCCTGGGTACGCCCGCCCACATAGGATAGCCAAGCCGCGCGTGCCGCCTGCTCGCGCTTGAGTTCGTACTTGTCCATCACCGCAACTCCTGACCGGAAGGGGAAATCTCGTCATCATCGCAATCGCCCGCGACGCGCACAATACGCCCCCGGCGATGCCATTATCGCCACGCACGACGATCAGGCCTCGGCGTCACTGGGGGCCAGCGGAGATCCAGGCAACCAGACACGCGCGGCAAGACCGCCAAGCGAGGCACGTGACAGCGAGAGCCGACCGCCGTACAAGGTCATCAGGTCCTCGACAATGGATAACCCCAGGCCGGCGCCGGAACGCTGCTCATCGAGACGCATGCCGCGGGTCAGGGCGGCATCACGCTGCTGCTCACTCATGCCCGGGCCGTCATCCTCGATCAGCAGCTCGGCGCCGCCGGCCTGCGGATAAAAGCGCAGCGTGACCCGACGGTCGGCCCAGCGCATCGCATTCTCCAGCAGGTTGCCGACCACTTCCTGCAAGTCTTGTGCTTCCATGCGCACCTTGAGGTCGTCGGACACCGATTGCGTCAACTGGATACCCCGCCGCTGTCCCATACGCGTCAAGCCTTCGAGCACCGGCGTCAGGGCTTGCGCGGCATCGATCTTATAGGTAAGCACGCCACCCCCGGCCGCCGAGGCACGGGCGAGATGATGGCGCACGGCATCATCGATGCGCCCCAACTCACCACGCACCCGATCCCGTGTATCCGGCGGAAAGCGCTCAGCGAGGGTAGTGAGCACGCTGACCGGCGTCTTGAGCGCATGCGCCAGGTTGCCGGCCGCGTGACGCCCACGCTCCATCAAGTGCTTGTCGCGTTCCAGCACCCCGTTCATCGCACGCGCTAGGCGGGCCAGCTCGTCGGGCAGAAAATGCGTCTCGAGGCCATCGGCGTCACCGGATTCGACCGCACGCAGATTGGCGTGCATGCGGCGCAATGGCGCCAGTCCCCAGCGAACCTGAATCGCCAGCCCCATGAGCAGCAACGCCCCAAGCGCGAGCAGCGACAATCCCAGCAGCCACTCGAAACGCGCCACTTCCGTATTCAGTTCCTCGCGAGGGGCCGCCACACTGACATGCAATGGCGCGGCATGCCCCGGTAGACGAATGTCACGTTCGATGACACGCAAGTGCTTGCCCCGCGGCCCTTCCACGTTCCTGACGTTGAGTCCCGAGACGTTATCCACCGCGAGTCGTTGATCCCACAACGAGCGCGAGGTCAGCGTGTTACCGGTCCCGTCGCGAACCTGCCAGTACCAGCCCGAAAAAACACGCTCGAAGCGTGGATCACCCAGCGAGCGCGTCATGCGCAGGTCGTTGTTCTGAGCGTCGAGCTGCACCCCCGCCAGCAAGACATTGAGCCATGATTCGAGACGGGCATCGAAGGCAGTGGTGACGGCATCGCGGAAGTTATAAGCCAGCCCCGCACCCGCCAGCGGCAGCGCCACCATGACCAGCAATAGTGACGTGATCAGTAGCCGGGCACGGATCGAGGTACGGGCAAGACGTTGGCGCCAGGCGCGTCGCCTCATTGCTCACCCTCGGGTGCCACGAGCCGATAACCTTGCCCGCGCAAGGTCACGATGCGCTGGTTGCCGAGCTTGCGGCGCAAACGGCTGACTTGCACGTCGATGACGTTGGAATCGGGCTCGTGATCGCGATCATAGACATGTTCGGACAGTTCGGTGCGGGTCACGATGCGCGGCGCGGCGTGCAACAGGTACGCCAGCAATCGCGATT
Organism: Chromohalobacter marismortui; assembly: GCF_004364315.1. Classification (GTDB taxonomy): domain Bacteria; phylum Pseudomonadota; class Gammaproteobacteria; order Pseudomonadales; family Halomonadaceae; genus Chromohalobacter; species Chromohalobacter marismortui. The sequence continues at coordinate 546,274 of NZ_SOBR01000002.1, forward strand.
CCTGGGCCGTCAGCGTGATCGGGCGTCCTGCCAGCGTGACACTGCCGGCATGCGTGTCCAGCGCCAACTCGCCCAGCCGGAGAATGGGATGAGCGTGTCCATGGCTACGTCGCACCAGGGCACGCAGACGAAACAACACCTCGGCAGTCTCGAAGGGTTTGGTGACGTAGTCATCGGCGCCGGCGGAAAAACCGGCGGCCTTGTCCGACCAGCGCTCGCGCGCCGTGAGCACCAACACCGGCAGATCGATGCCATCCTCGCGCCAGGCTGAGAGCCAACGCGTACCGTCACCATCGGGCAGCCCCAGGTCGAGTATCACGGCGTCATAGGATTCGACACGCACCAGATAATCAGCGTTTTCGCCGGTCGCAGCATGCTCCCACAGCAACCCCGCTTCACCGAGTGCCTCACCGAGCGCCTGCGCGAGCGCCGTATCATCCTCGATCAGCAACACTTTCATGGACGCGTCATCCCATCGATGTTGACCCCTTCGATGCCCAACATCTCGCCGGTCGTGGCATCGAATTCGAACGCCACCACCTGCCCTTGCGGGCCGATCATCTCGATTTCATAGCGCGGGAGATCAGCGTCGCGCGCAAGCTCCACTTCCAGCACCTGGCCGATGTAGTGGCGCTCGAGCCAGTCGAGCACCTCGGACAACGCCACCACGTGCCCCTGTTCCACCTCACGGTGCAGAGAGCGCCATTCGTCATCGTCTGCCGCCACCAGCGACTGGCAGGCCATGAGCCCCACTGCCACCAGCGTCAGCGCTTTGATACAGCGATTGAAGCGTTTCATGGGCACAAGTTTGCCTCAGCCGACATGAATGCAGCATGAATAATTCACGGACTCGGCGCCGGATGCCTTTTAACCGTCGAACATGCCCGGCACTCGGTAACATGAATGAAAGATGAACATCGTTTTCAGGTGACTGCAAGGTAGACGGCGTTAGCGTACCTCTGAGCGCAATCGCGGTATCGACATACCGGCTTTGAGACGACAGTGAGGAGTGATCATGAAAACGATGCATATGCTGATGATGCCGATGGTTCTCACGGGCGGCCTATCCACCGCCGCATTCGCCAATGATGGCAGCCTAACGCCCAGCGAGCTCGAGTCACTGCTCAACGATGCCGACGCCTATGGCGTCACCCATTACGACGAAATCGCCATCGATGACAATAATCGTCTCGAGGTGGAAGGCTGGCGTGACGATGGCTGGCAGCTCGATATCGACATGCTGGTCAAGGACGGCAGTCTGGTGCACGAGAAACGTCACCAGGACACCATTCCCGACTGGAGCCTGAACAGCGCCGAATTGCGCCAGGCACTGGACAATGCCCGGGACGCCGGCATGAAACGCTTTGCCGAATTGGATGTCGATGGGAGAGGGCATGTGGATATAGAAGGCTACGACACCCAGAATAGTGAGCTGGACCTTCGCCTCGAACGCGACGGCCTCACCATCACCGGAGTGGAACATGACTGATCGACAGCACAATGCCGCCTGGCAGGCGGCGCAGCAATGGCGAGAACGGGCGCGTCAGTCGCGTCCCTCACAGGGGGCGGGAGGGCTCAAGTTGCTCGCCACCTGGTTAGTGGTCGGCGTCATGATGATCGTCGGCACTCTGCTCGGCCTGTTTTTCCTGATCGTCGGCTGGGCGATGCTACCGTTTCTGCGCCACCGCATGAAAAAGCGTGCCGAGACCTTTCGCGCCGAGCATGCGCGCCCGGTCGGTGGCAGCGGCGCGCAGGACGGCACACAGACGCGAGACGACGCACATTCGTCTCATGTGCTCGAAGGCGATTATCGGGTCAAGTCCGACGACTGAGCGTGTGTTCCAAAGCGGCGTCTCTCGTCGCCTGCGAACATTCAGGCGTCACGGGACAAAAAAATGGCACGCCAGGCGTGCCAGAAACGACTGCTTGCCTGTCGACACGCACAGGTATAGCCGTCAAGGAAGGGAAAACATGCACCGAGACGAAAAAGCCCGCCCCCGTATGAGGGGCGGGCTTGGAATTTGGCGCGCCCGGGAGGATTCGAACCTCCGACCACCTGATTCGTAGTCAGGTACTCTATCCAGCTGAGCTACGGGCGCTAAACGCGATGACGGTCGACGACCGTTGTTTCGCATAGAGAGCGACTTGCTCTCGCATTGCTGTGTGACGATTCCGCCAACATAAAGTGGCGCGCCCGGGAGGATTCGAACCTCCGACCACCTGATTCGTAGTCAGGTACTCTATCCAGCTGAGCTACGGGCGCGAAACTTCGATGCAATGCATCGGGTTGAATGGCGGAGAGAGAGGGATTCGAACCCTCGATGGGGCTACAAACCCCATACTCCCTTAGCAGGGGAGCGCCTTCAGCCACTCGGCCATCTCTCCCTCATCAACACGGCGCGTATGTTACCGATTATACTGGGGTCTTGTCTAGAGAGGATTGAAAATCTTTTGATATCAATCCATACCGCAACTGCTTGCTTGGCGAGCGGCTCGCTGATCGCGCTGGGCGAGTGACAAACTGCTCAATCTAGAAGGCATGCCTGACATACATAAGCCCGAGCCGATAAAGGGGACGACTTCACCAGCTCAGACGGTCTCACGCATGCACCACTTCAAACGCTTGAACCGCCGTCTTCACCATCGGTTTTCTCGCGCTGAATGCGCTGGTAAATCTCTTCGCGATGTACGGCTACGTCCTTGGGTGCATTGACACCGATACGGACCTGATTTCCTTTCACTCCTAGGACCGTAACGGTAATGTCGTCGCCAATCATCAGTGTTTCACCGACGCGACGGGTCAGGATGAGCATGTCTGATCTCCTTCTCAGGCTTTCTTCCAACGGGATGCATGCACCGCCAAGCGACAGTACGGGGGTAAATTATGCTTCATAGACGCCCCGAGAGCCAATCACGCGAGCACGCATCCAAGAGCGCACTGAACGGAAGATGCCATATGGCCTTCCGGCGTCGTCCTGACGCAACTCTCAGCGTAGAAGCCGATGAGCCGAGAAGGCCAAATTTCTTTTTTTATTCGCCCTGTATGCTGTCTTTATCGAGCCCGAAAGCAGTGTGTAGCGCGCGCACGGCCAGTTCCATCTGCTTCTCATCGATCACCACGGAAATCTTGATCTCCGAGGTGGAGACCATGCGGATATTGATGTTTTCCTCGGCCAGCACACGGAACATCTTGGACGCCACACCGGCATGCGAGCGCATGCCCACGCCGACCAGCGAGACCTTGGCGATATTCTCGTCGCCACGCAACTCGCCACCGCCCAGCGCCGGGATCACCTGATCTTGCAGGATGCTGTGCGTCTGTTTGAAATCGCTTTTGGCCACGGTAAACGTGAAGTCGGTGTAGTCACCGGCCGGGGCCACGTTCTGCACGATCATGTCGATTTCGATGTTGGCATCGGCAATGGGCCCCAGGATCTTGGACGCCACGCCCGGCACATCGGGGGTGTTGAGCAACGTCAGCTTGGCTTCACTGGAGGTGAAGGCAATACCGGAGATCAGCGGTTCTTCCATGGAGGCCTCTTCTTCTTCAGCGACGATCAGGGTACCGGGGCCGTCCTCGAAACTGGACAGCACACGCAACGGTACATTGTATTTACCTGCAAACTCGACGGCGCGAATCTGCAATACCTTGGAGCCCAGGCTGGCCAGCTCGAGCATTTCCTCGACGGTGATGGAGGACAAGCGCCGAGCCTTGGAGCAGACCCGCGGGTCGGTGGTATAAACGCCGTCCACATCGGTGTAGATCTGGCATTCATCGGCCTTGAGCGCCGCCGCCAGGGCCACACCCGTGGTATCCGAACCGCCGCGCCCCAACGTGGTGATGTTGCCCTCGTCGTCGACACCCTGGAAGCCGGCCACGACCACGACCTGACCGTCGTCGAGATCGGCCTGAATGTCGTCGGTCTCGATACGCTGGATACGCGCCCTGGTGTAGGCACTGTCGGTCTGGATGCCGACCTGACCGCCGGTATAGGACGTCGCCGCCACCTCCAGCTTATGCAAGGCCATGGCCAGCAGCGAGCTGGTGACCTGCTCGCCGGTGGACACCAGCATATCCATCTCGCGCGGCGTGGGCTCATCATTGATCTGGCTCGCCAGATCGATCAGCCGGTTGGTTTCCCCGCTCATTGCCGACACCACGACGACCACTTGGTGGCCCTCGTCGCGGAATCGCTTCACTTTTTCGGCGACGGCCTTGATGCGCTCCACCGAGCCCACCGAGGTCCCCCCGAACTTCTGTACGTATAGCGCCATGGCTGCCTATCCGTGGTGGTTTTCCCAAGCATGAATGAAGAAAAGGGCCGGCGCCATGCGCACGACCCTTTTCACACGATCTTACTCGCCGAGCCGAGCCTCGACCCAACGCGGCACACTCGCCAGGGCATCGGGCAATGCCTGTGGCCGCGAGCCGCCCGCCTGGGCCATGTCGGCCCGGCCACCGCCCTTGCCGCCGACCTGCTCGGCGACATGCTTGACCAGATCGCCGGCCTTGAGGCGCGCGGTCAGATCATCGGTGATGCCGGCGATCAGGCTGACCTTCTCGTCGCCGGCCACGCCCAGCACGATGACGCCCGAGCCCAGCTTGTTCTTGAGCTGATCGAGCAGGCCGCGCAGTTCCTTGCCACCGATACCTTCGACCTGCTTGGCGAGCACCTTGACGCCCGCCACCTCGCGCACCTCGGCCAGCATATCGCCGCTCGCGGCACTCGCCAGCTTGGCCTTGAGCCGCTCGAGTTCCTTTTCCAGGCTGCGATTGCGCTCGAGCGTGGCGTCGAGACGCGCCTCCACCTGCTCGGGTTTTGCCTTGAGCTGCTCGGCGACACGCAGGACCTTGGCTTCCTGATCGCGGAAATACGCCAGCGCGCCTTCGCCGGTCACGGCTTCGACGCGGCGCACGCCCGCGGCGACCCCCGCCTCGCTGAGAATGTGGAAACACCCTATATCGCCGCTGCGTGCCACGTGTGTGCCGCCACACAGCTCGATGGAGAAATCGTCGGCCCCGATGGTCAGCACGCGCACATTATCGGCATATTTGGCCTCGAAGAGCGCTGCAGCGCCCTTCGCCTTGGCCTCGTCGAGGGTCATTTGCTCGATACGCGTGTCGGCGTTGGCGAGGATCTGGGCATTGACGATACGCTCGACCTCCTCGAGCTGTGTCGGCGTCATCGCCTCGAAGTGGCTGAAGTCGAAGCGCAGGCGCTCCGCCGTCACCAACGAGCCCTTCTGCTGTACGTGCTCGCCCAATACTTGCTTGAGCGCCTCGTGCAGCAAGTGCGTCGCCGAATGATTGCGCATGGTCGCCGCCCGCAGATCGGCATCGACCTGCGGCGTGACGCTGTCGCCCACTTCGAGGCATCCCTCGACGAGCACCCCATGATGCAAATGATGACCGCCCTGCTTCTGGGTATCGGTCACCTGGAAACGCGTGCCGTTGGCGTTCAAGTAACCGGTGTCGCCGGCCTGTCCACCCGACTCGCCATAGAACGGCGTACGATCCAGCACCACGACACCCTGCTGCCCAGCTTCGAGCGCCGCCAGGGCATTGCCTTGGCGATCCACCAGGGCGGTGACACGGGCCTCGTCTTCCAGCCGCTCATAGCCGGTGAACGCCGTCTCACCCTCCAGGTCGAGCGCCGCCGTATAGTCGGCGCCGAACTGGCTGGCTGCACGGGCACGCTCGCGTTGCGCCTCGAGCTCACGCTGAAAGCCGACTTCATCCGGCGTCACGCCACGCTCACGGCAGACATCCGCCGTCAGGTCGAACGGAAATCCATAGGTATCGTAGAGTTTGAAGACGGTTTCGCCCGGCAGCACGTCGCCTTCGAGCGTATCCAACGCATCCGTCAACAGGCCCATGCCGTGATCCAGTGTCCGCGCGAACTGCTCTTCTTCCTTGAGCAGTACCTTCTCGATCTGTACGCGGGTCTTGCGCAGTTCCGGGTAGGCATCGCCCATTTCGGCATCCAGCGCTGCCACCAGCTTATGGAAGAACGGCGCGCGCGTACCGAGCTTATGGCCATGGCGGATGGCGCGACGGATGATGCGCCGCAACACGTAACCGCGCCCTTCGTTGGACGGCAATACGTCGTCGGTGATCAAGAAAGCACAGGAACGGATATGATCGGCGATCACGCGCAGTGACGGCGCACTGGTGTCCGCATAGCCCGTGGCTTGTGCCGCGGCATCGAGCAGATTCTGGAACAGGTCGATCTCGTAATTGGAATGCACGCCCTGCATCACCGCCGCGACACGTTCCAGGCCCATGCCGGTGTCGATGGACGGCTTGGGCAACGGATTCAGCGTGCCCGCACTATCGCGGTCGAACTGCATGAACACCAGATTCCAGATCTCGATGTAGCGATCGCCGTCCTCGTCGGGGCTTCCCGGCGGGCCACCCGCAACCTCGGGCCCATGATCGTAGAAGATCTCCGAGGACGGGCCACAGGGGCCGGTATCGCCCATCTGCCAGAAGTTGTCCTCGTCGAGCTTGGAGAAGCGCGCCGGATCGACGCCGATTTCCTCTTTCCAGATGTTCTCGGCTTCGTCGTCACTGACGTGAACGGTGACCCAAAGCTTCTCGGCCGGCAGCCCCAGACGCTCGGTCAGAAATGTCCAGGCAAAGCGAATGGCGTCACGCTTGAAGTAATCCCCGAAGCTGAAGTTCCCCAGCATTTCGAAGAAGGTGTGGTGACGCGCGGTGTAGCCGACGTTATCCAAGTCGTTGTGCTTGCCCCCGGCACGCACGCAACGCTGCGGCGAGGTGGCGCGTACGTAGGGGCGCGGATCGCGTCCCAGGAAGACGTCCTTGAACGGCACCATGCCGGCATTGGTGAACAGCAACGTCGGGTCGTTGCTGGGCACGAGTGAACTCGACGGCACGATGGTATGGCCGTGCTCCTCGAAGAACGTCAGAAAGGCTTGTCTGATGTCTGCGCTTTTCATAGAAATTCCGTGGCGGTGTGCGTTAGGCGCTGCGGGCACGCGCGGCCCGACCGGACAAGCGGTGGGCGAGAAACGCGAAAGTCGGCGAATGACGGAAAACGAGTCGCCCCGAACCATCGCAAGGCGCACTAGTATAACGCGTTCGACGGGGGACTAAAGAGGTGCCGCGACAGCAGCAGGAAGGGAGGTCATGCATGGCGTGCGCCCCGCGAAGGCCTAGCGAGTATCCTCCCAAGCATGCGCCATGGCATGACGCACCTGATCGAAACCGAACCCGCGTGACGCCAGAAACCGCTCGCGCTTGGCGCGTTCTCGCGGCTCGCGGCCGGGTGAGTCGAAGCGTTTGGCCAAGGCTTCGCGTGCCAGGCGATGCCAATCGGGGGACTCGCTTTCGAGCGCCTCGCGCGCCATCTCGTCGCTGACACCCCGCGCGCTCAACTCGGCGCGAATCTTCATTTCCCCTTGGCCACGAAACAAACGCGAGCGGACGAACTGCTCGGCGAAGCGCGCATCGGACTGCAAACCCTCCTCGGCCAGCGCATCCAGCGCCAACGCGATGTCGGCACGCTCATGCCCACGCGCCGCCAGTCGCGACACCAGCTCAGCCCGCGAATAGTCGCGACGAGCCAACAAGCGGATGGCATCGTCGCGAGGTGTCGTCTCGTGCTTATCCATGGTTACAGCAGGCTATCGTCGTCCTGAGTCGCCGCGGCCTTATCCTTGCTTGCGTCTTCCGCCGGCTTGTCGTCCTCTGTCTTGGGCGTGGACAACAACCGCGCGCGAATCTCGCTTTCGATCTCGTCCATGATCGCCGGATTGTCCTCGAGGAACTGCGCCGCATTGGCCTTGCCCTGACCGATCTTGTTGCCCTGATAGCTGTACCAGGCGCCGGCCTTGTCGACCAAGCCTTGCTGCACCCCAAGGTCAATGACCTCACCCGCATGATAGATCCCCTTGCCATAGAGGATCTGGAACTCTGCCTGGCGAAACGGCGGGGCCACCTTGTTCTTGACCACCTTGACGCGGGTCTCGTTACCGGTCACCTCGTCGCCCTGCTTGACCGAGCCAGTCCGGCGGATATCGAGGCGCACACTGGAGTAGAATTTCAGTGCGTTGCCGCCGGTGGTGGTTTCGGGGCTACCGAACATCACGCCGATCTTCATGCGAATCTGGTTGACGAACATCACCATGCAGTTGGCGTTCTTGATGTTGCCGGTCACCTTGCGCAGCGCCTGAGACATCAACCGAGCTTGCAGGCCGACGTGGGAGTCTCCCATCTCGCCTTCGATCTCGGCGCGCGGCGTGAGCGCCGCGACCGAGTCGACAACGATGACATCGACACCGCCCGAACGGACCAGCATGTCGCAGATTTCCAGTGCCTGTTCGCCGGTATCCGGCTGCGAGACCAACAAATCATCGAGATTGATGCCCAACTTTTCGGCGTAACTCGGATCCAGCGCGTGCTCGGCATCGATGAAGGCACAGGTCTTGCCCTGTTTCTGCGCCTGGGCGATGACCGACAGTGTCATCGTGGTCTTGCCCGAGGACTCGGGGCCGAAGATCTCGACCACGCGGCCCATCGGCAGGCCGCCCACGCCAAGCGCGATATCCAGCCCCAGCGACCCCGTGGACACGGCGGGAATAGCCACGCGCGGCGTATCGCCAAGACGCATCACGGCGCCCTTGCCGAACTGGCGCTCGATCTGGGAAAGCGCTGCGTTGAGCGCCTTGGAACGGTTGTCGTCCTGTGCCATGAAGATCTCCTATCGAAGGACGTCGAAGCTCGCACGGCGGTGCCGACGCATGTCGGCACCGACCGCAAAATACTGTATGACCAGACAGTAGTATGACGAAAAAATTTCTCGCCGCCTACCTCTGTTTACGACCCGGTCTCACGTCGGCGATAGTGTCTTTTCAAGCCTCTCGATCAGCCCGATCAGGGCCACGCGCACCGCTTTCTCACGCACGATGTCACGTCTGCCCGTCAAAGAATGACACTCGCTTTCCTGCGTTTGCGCATCGCCCCAGGCGAACCAGACCGTGCCCACGGGCTTGGCGGGACTGCCGCCGTCAGGCCCCGCGATACCGCTGATCGCCACCCCCAGCGTGGCGCCGCTATCGCGACACGCCCCGGCGACCATCTCGCGCACGGTCTCGGCGCTGACCGCGCCATGCTCGGCAAGGGTTGCATCGCGCACCCCGAGTAGACGCTGCTTGGCGCCATTGGCATAGGTCACGTAGCCGGTCTCGAAATACGCGGAGCTACCCGCGATCTCGGTAATGGCACTGGCCACACCGCCTCCGGTGCAGGACTCCGCCGCCGTCACGCTGGCATGCACCGCCAGGCATGCGTGCCCCAGGCGCTCGGCCAATGCCGCGAGTGAAAAGGCTTGCCATGCTGTCAGCGTCACCGCCATGTCGCATCTCCCAGTCGTCATGGTGAGTAGCATAACGCTGACGCCACCCACCCGAATGCGTAGAATAGAGGCTTTGGCGAACGTTTGCAGGCACATCCAACGCTGCGTCGTCTCACTCCCATTTGGCAACATCAGCCACCGGCACGACAAGGATTCGCATGAGCCAGGCGTCTGCCCAACATACCCCGATGATGGTCCAGTACCTGAAGATCAAGCGCGAGCATCCCGAGGTGCTGCTCTTCTATCGCATGGGCGATTTCTACGAGCTGTTCTACGACGACGCCAAGCGCGCCGCGCAATTGCTCGACATCACTCTGACCCAGCGCGGTCAATCCGCCGGCCAGCCGATTCCCATGGCCGGCGTGCCCTATCATAGCGCCGAGAGTTACCTGGCACGACTGGTCAAGTCGGGAGAGTCGGTGGCCATCTGCGAGCAGATGAGCGATCCCAGTACCGCCAAGGGCCCCGTGGATCGCCAGGTCGTGCGCATCGTCACGCCCGGCACCCTGCATGACGAAGCCTTGCTCGACGCACGCCGTGACAATCTCGTGCTGGCCGTGCATCCCCACGGAGAACGCTGGGGCATGGCCTGGCTAGAGCTTTCCAGCGGCCATTTCAGCGTGCTCGAAGTCGATGGCGAGAGCGATATGCTCTCCGAGATACAGCGCCTCGATCCCGCCGAACTGCTCGCCGCGGAAAGTCTGTCACTACCGCCCAGCCTGGTGGAGCGTCCCGGTTTTCGCCGCCAAGGCGACTGGCTGTTCGATCTGGAGAGCGCTCAGCGCTTGTTGTGCGATCAATTCGGCGTAGCCGACTTGCGCGGCTTCGGTTGCGCACATCTCACCACCGCGCTGACCGCTGCCGGCGTGCTCATCGACTATGCCCGCGACACCCAGCGCTCGCGCTTGCCACATGTCACCGGCATCGCCGTGGAGACACGCGACGAAGCCGTGGTGATCGATGCCGCCAGCCGCCGCAACCTCGAGATCGACATCAATCTCGGTGGCGGCTTCGAGAATACGCTGGCCAGTGTGCTGGATACCACCGCCACCGCCATGGGCTCGCGTCAGTTGAAGCGCTGGCTCAACCGGCCGCTGCGCGATACCGTTCAGATTCAGGCGCGCCAGGCAGCGGTACAATGTCTCATCGACGGCGAGCGTCATGCCGCCCTGCGCGACCCCCTCAAGGCCATCGGTGACATCGAACGCATTCTCGCCCGGGTAGCGCTCTACAGCGCCCGGCCGCGCGACCTGGCCCGTCTGCGCGATGCCCTCAACGCCCTGCCCGCGCTGGAGCGCGACTTGGCCGAGCTCGACGACGGCACCGCCATCGACGAACTCAAGCGCCACATCCAGCCGTACCCCGAACTCGCCGAGACGCTGACCCAGGCGCTGGTCGACAATCCGCCCGTGGTGATCCGCGACGGCGGCGTCATCGCCACCGGCTTCGACGAGGAACTCGACGAATATCGTGGCCTGGCCGAGCACGCCGGGGACTATCTGGTCGAGCTCGAGACCCGTGAGCGCGAACGCACCGGCCTGGCCGGTCTCAAGGTCGGCTACAACCGGGTGCATGGCTACTACATCGAGATTCCGCGTGCCCAGGCCCGCGAGGCCCCAGCCGAGTACATCCGCCGCCAGACGTTGAAAAACGCCGAGCGCTTCATCATCCCCGAGCTCAAGGAGTTCGAGGACAAGGCACTGTCGGCCAAGTCGCGCGCACTGGCCCGCGAAAAGCTGCTCTACGACGGCTTGCTGGAAACGCTCAACGTCGACCTCCAAGCACTCCAAGGCACCGCACGCGCCCTGGCGACCCTCGACGTGCTGGCATGTTTCGCCGAACGTGCCTTGGCGCTGGATTTCGTACGCCCCCGCCTGAGCGATCAGCCCGGGCTGCGCATTCGCGGAGGGCGTCATCCGGTGGTCGAACATGTCAGCGATCACCCGTTCGTGCCCAACGACCTGATGCTCGATGAAACGCGGCGCCTGTTGGTCATCACCGGGCCCAACATGGGCGGCAAGTCCACCTACATGCGCCAGGCGGCCTTGATCGCGCTGCTCGCGCATACCGGCAGTTGCGTGCCCGCCGACGAGGCAGAGATCGGTCCCGTGGACCGGATCTTCACGCGCATCGGTTCCAGCGACGATCTCGCCGGCGGCCGCTCGACCTTCATGGTGGAGATGACCGAGACCGCCACCATCCTGCACAATGCCACCGAACATAGCCTGGTGCTGATGGACGAGATCGGGCGCGGCACCAGTACCTTCGACGGCCTCTCGCTGGCCTGGGCCAGCGCCGAGCATCTGGTCGAACGGCGCGCCTTCACGCTCTTCGCCACGCACTACTTCGAAATGACCGCGTTGACGGAGCCCTATGACGGCGTGGCCAACGTGCATTTGACCGCCGCCGAGCACCGCGATGGCATCGTCTTCATGCACCGCGTCGAGGAAGGGCCGGCGAGCCAGAGCTACGGGCTGCAGGTGGCACAGCTCGCCGGCGTGCCGCCTCGGGTCGTCGCCCGGGCACGTGAAAAACTCGCCACCCTGGAACAACAGGAAGTGCATCAAGCCGGCACGCGTGGCGGCATGGGTGACAGCGACGCTGCCACGCCACAGCAGGCGGACCTGTTCGCCAGCGCGCCACATCCGGTCGTCGAGGCACTGGAAAAGCTCGACCTCGACGAGATATCCCCGCGTCAGGCCATGGCCTTGCTCTATGAGTGGCGCGAACAATGCTGAGGGGGCGTTTGGCTATGAGGCCATTCCAAAACGTTTGCGGCACCGGCTTGCCCGCACGCCGGGCGCGCGACTAAAATGTGGCGCCATTAGAATATGCCATTATAAATCGCTGCCTCGTTTATAACCTTGCTGTCAGTTCCGGGCACCGCCGCGACCGAGATTCAGGAGACCCCCCATGACATTCGTCGTCACCGAAAACTGCATTCGCTGTAAATACACCGACTGCGTCGAAGTCTGTCCGGTGGACTGCTTCTACGAAGGCCCCAATTTTCTGGTGATCCACCCCGACGAGTGCATCGACTGCGCACTGTGCGAGCCGGAATGCCCCGCCGAAGCGATCTATTCGGAAGACGAATTACCCGACGACCAGACGTCTTTTATCGAGCTCAACGCCGAACTTTCCGAAGTCTGGCCCAATATCAGCGAGAAGAAGGACCCGCTTCCCGACGCTGAGCAATGGGACGGTAGCGCTGACAAGCTGCAATACCTCGAACGCTGATCGGGTCGCAACATCCTCGGCGCGCCACGCAACGCCGGCCTCTCGACGAGGCCGGCGTTTTTCGACCCGTCAGAAAAGCACACACAAAAAAAGCGGCCCGAAGGCCGCTGCATCCCATTCATCCCTGAGCGGGTCCCTCCGCTCGACTCTCTGAGTGCGCTCCATGCCTGCCATGGGCTCCCTCCACGACAGGCGCACCCTGCTGCATCCCAATCTGCCTCCAGGTAAGCAATGCCTTTGCTCATCCTGTGCAGACGCATTGTTGCGGAAGCCGTGGCAGGCCTCAACCGGGCCCATCCCCTGACGTTTCCCCGAGAGCGTCGGGCAGGGAATATAAAAACCTTTTAAAAACAACGAACTAAAATAAACAAGGAACGTTTATCGCACCTATTGCTCTTGTTTATCGCCGATGGATGGCATTCTTTGTACGAAATGTCTTACAAACAAAGAATCCCAAACTTACACACTTCCCGCAGAGCACCGCCCGCACGAGGCATCAAACAAAACGGCGGCCCTGTGGCCGCCGCGAAGCTGCAAACGTCATGTCATAAGGACGAGTAGTGTACCGGTATCAGCCCTGTCCCTTGATCGCCGCCAGCCCCGGATACACGGCCTGGCCTTCCAGCGCCTGCTCGATGACCAGCAGGCGGTTGTACTTGGCCACACGGTCGCTGCGGCAGAGCGATCCGGTCTTGATCTGACCGGCGGACGTGCCCACGGCCAGGTCGGCGATGGTGGTATCTTCGGTCTCACCGCTACGGTGCGAAATGACCGCGGTGAAACCGGCGTCCTGCGCCATCTTGATGGCGTCCAGCGTCTCGGAGAGCGAGCCGATCTGGTTGAACTTGATGAGGATGGAGTTGCCGATGTGCTCGTCGATGCCGCGCTTGAGGATGCGCGTGTTGGTCACGAACAGATCATCGCCGACCAGCTGCACCTTGTCGCCCAGCTTCTCGGTCAGAGCCTTCCAGCCCGCCCAGTCGGACTCGTCCATGCCATCCTCGATGGAGACGATCGGATACTGATCGCAGAGTGCCGCGAGGTAATCGACGAAGCCGGCCGCGTCATAGGACTTGTCTTCGCCCGAGAGGATGTACTGGCCGTCCTGATAGAATTCCGAGGCGGCGCAGTCCAGGGCCAGGGTCACCTCCTTGCCCAGGGTATAGCCGGCCTTTTCCACGGCCTCCTGGATGACCGCCAGCGCCTCGGCGTTGGATGCCAGATTGGGCGCGAAGCCGCCCTCGTCGCCCACCGAGGTCGACAGACCGCGCGCGGCGAGCACCTTCTTGAGGGTATGGAAGACCTCGGCACCCATGCGCAGCGCTTCGCGAAAGTCGGGCGCGCCCACCGGTTGAATCATGAATTCCTGAATATCGACATTGTTATCGGCATGCTCACCGCCATTGAGGATATTCATCATCGGTACCGGCATGCGGAACTGACCCGGCTGGCCGTAAAGCTCGGCAACGTGCGCATAGAGCGGTACGCCCTTCTCGATGGCGGCGGCCTTGGCGGCCGCGAGCGATACAGCGAGGATGGCGTTGGCGCCGAGTCCCGCTTTATTGTCAGTGCCATCCAGCTCGAGCATGGCGTTGTCCAGGCCACGCTGGTCGAGCGCGTCCTTGCCCACCAGGGCGCCGCGTATCCTGCCATTGACGGCGTCGACTGCCTTGAGCACACCCTTGCCCAGATAGCGCGACTTGTCTCCGTCACGCAATTCCAGCGCTTCGCGGGAGCCGGTGGAAGCGCCGCTCGGCGCGCACGCCGTGCCACGCACGCCACTCGCCAGCACGACATCGGCCTGAACGGTCGGGTTGCCGCGGGAGTCCAGCACTTCGAGCGCGTGGATATCTTTGATCTCAGCCATTGCGAGTCATCCTCGTGTTAACGATGGGTCGTTTCAGCATATCGAGAGGGTAGCGGTCGCGTTGACCGCTACGGGCGGCTCCGCTCGTCGTGTACTCGACTATCGCATGCGTCGGTGTCTCAGTCGATTTCCAGGGGCGCGAATCCCTTGACCAGGTCGTCGATCGACTTGAGCTGACTCAGGAACCCTTCGAGTCGGTTCAGGGGCAGCGCGCATGGACCGTCGCACTTGGCGTTATCGGGGTCGGGATGCGCCTCGAGGAACAGCCCTGCCAGCCCTACTGCGACGCCCGCGCGTGCCAGCTCGGCGACCTGCGCACGACGCCCATCGGCACTGTCGGCACGGCCACCAGGCTGCTGCAGCGCATGGGTGACATCGAAGAAGACCGGGTAGCCCGTCTTTTTCATTTCCCCGAAGCCCAGCATGTCGACCACCAGATTGTTGTAACCGAAGCTGGCACCACGCTCGCAGAGTATCAGCCGCGAATTGCCGGCTTCCTCGCACTTGCGGATGATATGACGCATCTCATGCGGGGCGATGAATTGCGGCTTCTTGATATTGATCGCTGCGCCGGTCTCGGCCATCGCCACCACCAGATCGGTCTGGCGGGCCAGGAAGGCCGGCAGCTGAATCACGTCGGCCACCTCGGCGACGGGCTTCGCCTGCCAGGGCTCGTGCACGTCGGTGATCACCGGCACGTTGAAGCGTTCCTTGATCTCGGCCAGCCATTCGAGCCCCTTCTCCAGGCCCGGGCCACGATACGAGTGGATCGAGCTGCGATTGGCCTTGTCGAAGCTGGACTTGAAGACATAGGGCATGCCCAGGCGTCCGGTGACCTCGACATACGCCTCGGCTACTTCCAGGGCCATCTCGCGGGATTCGAGTACGTTCATGCCGCCGAACAGCGTCAGCGGCAATGAATTGCCGGCCCTCAGGCCGGCAAACTCAATCTGCTTGGATATCTCGGCCATAGTGCTTCCTCAGCTCTGCTGTTGTGCACGTGCCCGCGCGGCCGCAGCTTTATACTCCAGCGCGGCGTTGACGAAACCGGAGAACAAAGGATGCCCATCGCGCGGCGTGGAGGTGAATTCCGGGTGGAACTGGCAGGCCACGTACCAGGGATGATCAGGCAGCTCGACCATTTCGACCAAGGAGTGGTCGGCGCTCTTGCCGGAAATCACGAGGCCGGCGTCTTCCAGGGCATCGACGAACTGGTTGTTGACCTCGAAGCGATGCCGATGGCGCTCGGTGATGTCCTCCAGACCATAGGCCGCATGTGCCCGCGTGCCCGGTTTGAGATGGCATATCTGGCCACCGAGCCGCATGGTACCGCCCAGATCCGAGGCCGCATCGCGCAGCTCGATCTTGCCTTCGGCGTTGACCCACTCGGTGATCAGCCCCACCACCGGGTGCTGGGTATCATGAGTGAACTCGGTGGAATTGGCATCCGCCCAGCCCGCGACATGACGGGCATATTCGATGACCGCCACCTGCATGCCCAGACAGATCCCCAGATAGGGCACGCCGTTCTCGCGGGCATAACGCGCGGTGGCGATCTTGCCTTCCACGCCTCGCTCGCCGAAGCCGCCCGGCACCAGGATGGCGTCCTTGCCGGCCAGACGCTCGGTGCCGTGGTGTTCGATGTCCTCGGAGTCGATGTAGTCGATGTTGACCTTGACCCGCCCCTGGATACCGGCATGGATCAACGCCTCGTTGAGCGACTTGTAGGCGTCGAGCAGCTCCATGTACTTGCCGACCATGGCGATGTTGACCGACTTAAGCGGATTCAGCTTGGCATCCAGCACCCGCACCCACTCGGCGAGATCGACCTCGTCGGCCTCGATACGCAGCTTGTCGCAGATGATGTCGTCCAGGCCATGCTCGTGCAGCATCAACGGGATGCGATAGATGGTATCGGCGTCCTGCAAGGGCACCACCGCGCGTTCCTCGACGTTGGTGAACAGCGCGATCTTGCGTCGCTCGCTTTCCTCCAGCTCGACTTCGCTGCGGCAGATGAGAATATCCGGCTGAATGCCGATGGAGCGCAGTTCCTTGACGCTGTGCTGGGTCGGCTTGGTCTTGGTTTCGCCGGCGGTCTTGATATAAGGCACCAGCGTGAGGTGCATGAAGAGTGCCTGGCTGGCGCCCTTCTCGCTACGAATCTGACGCGTCGCCTCGAGAAACGGCAGCGATTCGATATCGCCCACCGTGCCGCCGATTTCCACCAGCGCGACATCGAACCCATCCCCGCCTTCATAGACCCGGCGCTTGATCTCGTCGGTGATATGCGGAATCACCTGCACGGTGCCGCCGAGATAATCGCCGCGACGCTCCTTGCGCAGCACGTGCTCGTAGACGCGGCCGGTGGTGAAGTTGTTGCCCTGCGTCATCTTGGTGCGGATGAAGCGTTCGTAATGGCCCAGGTCGAGATCGGTCTCGGCGCCATCTTCGGTGACGAACACCTCGCCGTGCTGGAACGGACTCATCGTGCCGGGATCGACATTGATGTACGGATCCAGCTTGAGAATGGTGACCTTGAGGCCGCGCGCCTCGAGGATCGCCGCGAGGGAAGCGGAGGCAATGCCCTTGCCGAGTGAGGACACAACACCGCCGGTCACGAAGATATATCGCGTCATGGAAAACCTGTCGAAACGTGATCTGAAGGCCGTGGAGAGAACCGGGCCTGGATGGGACGCCAGAATAGCAGATTCCCCACGAGCGCTCAATTTGAGCTTCGAGCGGAAGCATATCGAAAGCGGTACAAGGGAACAGGTCGTCGCAAGGGGCTTTTGCCAGGGAGGACAAAAGTAGCGCGCCAGGGATGTATTTACAGCCCCCGCGTAGACCCGTTGCCGAAGAAGCCAGTAGAGCAAAGCTACCGACACCGGTAGCCTTGCCCCATCAAGCGTTACACGCCGAGGTAGTCGAGGATGCCCTCGCCCGCCTGACGGCCTTCATAGACGGCGGTGACCACCAGGTCAGAGCCACGCACCATGTCACCACCGGCGAAGACTTTCTCATGGCTGGTCTGGAAGGCAAAGCCACGCTCGAAGTCACGCTGTGCCGGCGCCTTGACGCGACCGCGTTCGTCGAGGTCGATGCCCACCGTGTCGAACCAATCGGCAGGGTTGGGCTGGAAACCGAAGGCGATGATCACCGCGTCGGCGGCGAACACTTCTTCCGATCCCGGCACTACCTCGGGCCGCTGACGCCCATTGGCATCCGGCTCGCCGAGACGCGTGCGCACCAGCTTGACGCCCTCGACCTTGTCCTCGCCGACGATGGCCACCGGCTGGCGATTGAACAGGAACTCCACGCCTTCCTCGCGAGCATTGGCCACTTCCTTGCGCGACCCAGGCATGTTGTCCTCGTCGCGACGGTAGGCGCAGGTCACGCTGGTCGCACCTTGGCGAATCGAGGTGCGATTGCAGTCCATCGCCGTATCGCCGCCGCCCAGCACTACCACGCGCTGGCCCTCGAGTGACACGTAATCGTCGGGCGTCTTCTCGAAGCCCAGGCAATGGTTGACGTTGGCGACCAGGAAATCCAGCGCCTTGTGCACGCCGGGCAGATCCTCGCCGGGGAAGCCGCCCTCCATGTACTTGTAGGTGCCCATGCCCATGAACACGGCATCGAATTCGTCGAGCAACACCTCATGCGACACGTCGGCGCCAATTTCCACGCCCAGACGGAATTCGATCCCCATCTCCTCGAAGACCGCGCGGCGACGCTTCATGACGTTCTTCTCGAGCTTGAACTCGGGAATGCCGAAGGTCAGCAGCCCGCCGATCTCGGGATGCTTGTCGAACACCACCGGCTTGACGCCGTTGCGCACCAGGATATCGGCACAGCCCAATCCCGCCGGCCCGGCGCCGATCACCGCGACGCGCTTGTCGGTCCACTCGACCTTGGACATGTCCGGCCGCCAGCCCATGGCGAAGGCGGTGTCGGTGATGTACTTCTCCACCGAGCCGATGGTGACCGCACCGAAGCCATCGTTCAGCGTACAGTCACCCTCGCAGAGGCGATCCTGCGGGCATACACGACCGCACACCTCGGGCAGCGAGTTGGTGCTGTGCGATAGCTCGGCGGCGGCGAGGATGTTGCCCTCACTGACCAGCTTCAGCCAGTTGGGAATGTAATTGTGGACCGGGCACTTCCACTCGCAATAAGGGTTGCCGCAATCCAGGCAGCGATGCGCCTGGCTGGCCGCCTCGCCGGGCTTGTAGGGCTCGTAGATCTCGGCGAATTCGCGGGCGCGGGCACGCGCGTCCTTCTTCTGCGGATCTTGCCGACCGACATCGATGAACTGGAAATCGTTATTCAGACGGGTTGCCATGATCGTCTCTCCTGTTATTCAGCGAGTAGCAGGCGCTACTCAGGCCGCCGACGGCGCTTATTCCGGCTGACGCCGAGATTGCGCCAGCAGGCCGTTGAGGCTTGCCGCCTTGGGCTTCACCAGCCAGAAATGGCGGATGAAGTCGGAGAAATCCTCGAGGATCGCCTGCCCCCGTGCAGAGCCGGTTTCGGCGACGTAGTCCTCGATCATCTCCCGCAGATGGCGCCGGTAGGCTTCCATGACCTCGGTATTGATGCGGTGGATCTCGACCAGTTCGTGGTTGTACTTATCGACGAAGGTGCGATCTTCGTCGAGCACATACGCGAACCCGCCGGTCATGCCCGCCCCGAAGTTGATGCCGGTCTCGCCAAGCACCGCGACCAGGCCACCGGTCATGTATTCGCAGCAGTGATCGCCGGCGCCTTCGATGACCGCGTGCACCCCGGAGTTGCGCACCGCGAAGCGCTCACCCGCCGTGCCTGCCGCGAACAATTTGCCGCCGGTCGCACCGTACAGGCAGGTATTGCCGATGATCGCCGTCTTGTGGCTTTCGAAGCGGCTCTCGCGGGGGGGCACGATGACGACCTTGCCACCGTTCATGCCCTTGCCGACATAGTCGTTGGCATCGCCTTCGAGATAGAGCTGCAGGCCACGCGCGTTCCACACGCCGAAGCTCTGCCCGGCCACGCCGGAGAAGCGCGCGGTAATCGGCGCGTCTTCGAGCCCCGCTTCGCCATAGCGCTTGGCGATCGCGCCGGACACCCGGGCACCCACGCTGCGGTCGCAGTTGGTGATCCGGAAGCTGAACTCCCCGCCCGACTTGGCTTCGATGGCCGGCAGCAACGCCTCCAGCACTTCCTGATTCTTGGCACCGGGATCGTGCGGCTCGTTGCGACCGACCTGGCAAAATTGCGGCGCCCCCTTGGGCACATGATCGTTCTGCAGTAACGGCATCAAGTCGAGCTTGCGCTGCGACGCCGTCTCACCCTCGAGGATCTCGAGCAGGTCGGTACGCCCGATCAGGTCGGTCAACTGGCGCACGCCCAGCAGTGCCATAAGCTCGCGTACTTCCTCGGCGATGAAGCGGAAGTAGTGCTTGACCATGTCCACGGTGCCGCGGAAATGCTCGTCGCGCAGATGCTGGTGCTGGGTCGCGACGCCGGTGGCGCAGTTGTTGAGGTGGCAGATGCGCAGGTACTTGCAGCCCAGCGCCACCATCGGCGCGGTGCCGAAACCGAAGCTCTCGGCGCCCAGGATCGCCGCCTTGACCACATCGAGACCGGTCTTCAGGCCGCCGTCGGTCTGCAGGCGAATCTTGTCGCGCAGACTGTTGATGCGCAGCGCCTGATGCACCTCGGGCAGCCCCAGTTCCCACGGGCTGCCGGCATGCTTGATCGAGGTCAGCGGACTCGCCGCGGTACCGCCATCATAGCCGGAGACGGTGATCAGGTCGGCGTAGGCCTTGGCCACGCCGGTGGCGATGGTGCCGATGCCGGGCTCGGAGACCAGCTTCACCGACACCTGGGCGGCCGGGTTGACCTGCTTCAAATCGAAGATCAGCTGGGCCAGATCCTCGATGGAGTAGATATCGTGATGCGGCGGCGGCGAGATCAGCGTCACGCCCGGCACGGCGTAGCGCAACCGTGCGATCAGTTCGTTGACCTTGCCGCCGGGCAACTGGCCGCCCTCGCCGGGCTTGGCACCCTGCGCGACCTTGATCTGCAGCACCTCGGCATTGACCAGATAGGCCGGTGTCACACCGAAACGCCCGGAGGCGATCTGCTTGATCTTCGAGGAGCGAACGGTACCGTAGCGGGCCGGGTCCTCGCCGCCCTCGCCGGAGTTGGAGCGTCCGCCGGTCTCGTTCATGGCCTGCGCCAGTGCCTCGTGGGCTTCCGGCGACAACGCCCCGAGCGACATGCCGGCGCTGTCGAAGCGCGGCAGCAGGTTCTCGACCGGTTCCACCTCGTCGAGCGGCAACGGCTCGGGGGCCGGCTTGAGCATCAGCAGGTCGCGAAGGGTCGCCACCGAGCGCTCGTTGACGGTCTGTGCGAACTGCTTCCACTTGGCGTAATCGCCGCTTTGCACCGCACCTTGCAATTGCATGACCACGTCGGGGTTATAGGCGTGGTATTCATGGTCGTGCACGTACTTCACCAGACCGCCCTGACGGATGCCCTTGCGTGGGATCCAGGCATCGCGGGCCAGCAGTTCCTGCTGGAGCTGCAGCTCGGCGAAACCGGCGCCCTCGATGCGCGAGGCCATGCCGGTGAAACACATGTCCATGACCTCGGAGGACAGCCCCACGGCCTCGAACAACTGCGACCCGCGGTACGATGCCAGCGTCGAGATCCCCATCTTGGAGAGGATCTTGTAGAGCCCCTTCTGCAGGCCCTTGCGGTAATTCTCGCGGGCGTCCGCCGGGTTGCCGGTCAGCTCGCCGGTGTTATGCATGTCGGCCATGACCTGATAAGCCAGGTACGGATACACCGCCGTGGCCCCCACGCCGAACAGTACCGCCATCTGGTGGGCATCGCGGGCATAGCCCGTCTCGACCACCAGGTTGACGCGCGGCCGCAGGGTCTTGCGGCCCAGGTGATGATGGACCGCGCCCACCGCCAGCGCAGGGTGAATCGGCAGCTTGCCGCGCGTCAGATCGGCATCCGACAGCACCAGAATCACCTTGCCGTCGCGGGCGGCATCCTCGGCCCGCTGACATAGGGCGAGCAGCGCCTGCTTGAGCGTGTCGTGCTCGGGGTCGTATCCCAGGCTCAGCGTGTGGCTCGTGAACGCCGGATCGTCCTGCGTCACCAGCGCGGTGAACTTGCGCGGCGAGAGCACCGGCGTGGTCAGAATCAGGCGGTGCGCATGCTCGGGCGTCGCCTCGAAGACGTTGAGCTCGGCGCCGCAACAGGTTTCCAGCGACATCACGATCGCTTCACGCAGCGGATCGATCGCTGGATTGGTGACCTGAGCGAACTTCTGCCGAAAATAATCTGTCAGCAGGCGTCCATGACGCGAGAGCACCGCCATCGGCGTGTCGTCGCCCATCGACCCCACCGCCTCTTGGCCGCCTTCGGCCAAGGGTCGCAGCAATTGACCGCGCTCCTCGGACGTCACCTGAAACATCTTCTGATAGACGTTGAGTTCATCGCGCGCCATAGGCTGGAAGCGTGCCAGCTCGGTGAGTGCCGACTCCAGATAATGCGCATGCTGCTTCAGCCAGCGCCGATAGGGATACGCCGAGCGCAGGCGTTCATCGACGTCAGGCGTGTGCAGGAGTTCGCCGGTCTGGGTGTCCACCGCGAGAATCTGTCCCGGCCCCACGCGCCCCTTGGCGACGACATCCTCGGGCTTGTAATCGTAGACGCCGATCTCGGAGGAAAGCGTGATGTAGCCGTTCTCGGTGATCACCCAACGCGCCGGACGCAGCCCATTGCGATCGAGCATGCACACTGCGTGGCGACCATCGGTCATCACCAGGCCGGCCGGGCCGTCCCAGGGCTCCATGTGCATGGAGTTGTACTCGTAGAAGGCGCGCAAATCGCCATCCATGGTTTCGACGTTCTGCCACGCCGGCGGCACCATCATGCGCACCGCGTTGTAAAGGTCCATGCCCCCGGTCAGCAATACCTCGAGCATGTTATCCATGCTCGAGGAGTCGGAGCCCGAGGTATTGACGATCTCGTCGAGCTCGGTGATCTCCGGCAACAACGGCGACAGGAAGTTTTCCTTGCGCGCATTGGCCCAGCCACGGTTGGCCTCGACCGTATTGATCTCCCCATTGTGCGCCAGGAAGCGAAAGGGCTGCGCCAGCGGCCAACGTGGCGCGGTATTGGTGGAGAAGCGCTGATGGAAGACGCAGATCGCCGTGTGCAGTCGCTCGTCACCCAGATCGCGATAGAAGGTGGGCAGGTCCGCCGGCATCATCAGTCCCTTATAGGACACCACCTCGGAAGACAACGAGCAGATATAGAAGTCTTCTTCTGTCTTGAGCGCTTGCTCGGCATAACGCCGCGCCATGAACAGATCGACATTGAACGCCTGGGTGTCGCGCGCGTCGTCCGCCTCGACGAAGACCTGGCGAATGCGCGGCAGACATTCCAGCGCCATGGGACCACAGACCGACGCGTCGGTGGGCACCTCGCGCCAGCCGCTGACACGCAGACCGCGCGCCGTCAGTTGCGTCTCCAGCACCTCGCGCGCATGCGCCTCACGCGCATCGTCATCGGGTAGAAACACACTCCCCACGGCGAAGCGCTCGCCAAGTTCGATGGCCAATTCCTCGCGAGCCACGATGCGCATGAAATCGCTAGGCATCTTGAATAGCAGACCGCAGCCATCGCCGGTCTTGCCGTCGGCGGCGATACCACCACGGTGGGTCATGCAAGTCAGGGACTCGATCGCGGTCTTGAGCAGGTCATGACTCGCCTGCCCTTCCATATGCGCAATCAGGCCGAAGCCGCAGTTGTCACGGAACTCGCCAGGCTGGTGAAGGCCTCTCATCATGGGCGTGCCTCACAATTTTTGAAAACTTGTGTCCAGAAATAATCGTGTTATGCTTAACGGTTATCTTTTATTTTTGAAGGTCGAAAAGCACATCATTCGGTGGCGCTTTGGGGTGAAAAAGGCCAATCAGCATAGCCCCTGCCCCCCACTCAAGCAATTCCAGTGCCTACCACGCCCCTCCAAAACCGTGCGACATCGCGGATCCAACTCGCACCCTCCCCAAAAAACACCCTTTTATCAGTTAGTTACGTAAAAAACGCGTGAGAAAGCGCCACCATGCGACTTTAGTCGAATATTTTACGCCACCCCATGCCGATTACGCATGAGGCATGCCGATATGGAAATATTGTCGCGCGAAATTCCCCTGTGCACAAACGTGCGGACCCTCGCTGCGCCACCAGCAAAAACGCCTGCCGAAGGTGGCAGGCGTCATGGTCGTTCATCGTTCAGGTCCAGGCAGGATCAGCGACGCGGGAAGTCCGTGAGCAGCGCGTCGAGCATGTCGGAGGGCGTCGCATCGTGAATACAGGCGTCACCCAGTCGTGACAGCAATACCAGGCGTAACCGCGCATCGATGTTTTTCTTGTCCAGCCGCATGATGGAGAGAAAGTCGTCGCCGCTCATCGACGCCGGCGCCGTCACTGGCAGACCGGCATGCGCAATGAGCGCCTCGACGCGTAGCACCTCGTCAGGCTCGAGCCAGCCGAGCCGCTGCGATAACGCAGCGGCCATCAACATGCCCGCCCCTACGGCCTCGCCGTGCAACCAGTTACCGTAACCCTGATGCGACTCGATGGCGTGACCGAAGGTATGCCCCAGGTTGAGCAGCGCTCGCTGCCCCTGCTCGGTTTCGTCGGCGGCGACGATCTCTGCCTTGATCGCACAGCTTCTGAGGATGGCGTCGGTGAGCGCGTCGGCGTCGAGCGCCCGCAATGCCGACATGCGCGCCTCCAGCCAGGCGATGAAGTCGACATCCTGTATCAGGCCGTATTTGATGACCTCGGCGAGCCCGGCGGATAACTCTCTGGCCGGCAGCGTGGTGAGCGTCCGGGTGTCGATCACGACCGCCCGCGGCTGCCAGAAGGCACCGAGCATGTTCTTGCCACGCGGATGATTGACGCCAGTCTTGCCGCCCACCGAAGAATCCACCTGCGACAACAGCGTGGTGGGAACCTGCACGAAAGCCACACCGCGCTGATAGCACGCCGCGGCGAAGCCTGCCATATCGCCGATCACGCCACCGCCGAGTGCCACCAGCGTGCAGCGACGATTGAAGCCGGCAGCGAGCAGCGCATCCCAGATGCGCTCGACACTGGCCAGTGTCTTGGTGTGCTCGCCATCGGGCAGCACGATCTCCCGCACGTCACGACCATCACCGCTCAACGCATGCTTGAGACGCTCCAGGTACAACGGCGCCACCGTTTCGCTGGTGACGATCATCACTTGCTGGCCGGCAAGATAGGGCACCAGCATGTCCGGGTCGTCGAGCAGCCCCGGCCCGACATGAATCGGATAGCGCCGCGCATCGAGTTCGACATGCAGACGTTGATAAGGCAATGCAGACGAGGCGGTCATGATCAAGCCTTTAGATCGAGTGGATCGGACAAACGCTTGGTACGGCGAATGATCTCGTTGACCACCGCCCGTGGGCCGCGCCGATCGGTGCGTACCGTCAGGTCGGCGGTGGCGCGATAAAGCGGATCGCGCTTGGCGAACAGCTCGCGCAGCACCTGCTCGGGATCGCCATGGCGCAACAGCGGACGGTTGCGATCGCGGGCCGTGCGCCGAATCTGCTGCTCGACGGACGTTGCCAAGTACACCACCGTGCCACGCTCACGCAGCGCCTGGCGGTTATCTTCGCGCAGCACCGCACCGCCACCGGTCGCAAGGACGATGGCTTCGCGGCCTGCCAGCTCACGCAGCATGGCCGTTTCGCGATCGCGAAAACCGCGCTCGCCTTCGACATCGAAAATCCAGGCAATATTGGCGCCACAGCGCGCCTCGATTTCGTGATCGCTATCGAAGAACGCACGCTTCAACTCGGCTGCCAGCAGGCGTCCGATGGTACTTTTCCCCGCGCCCATGGGGCCGACGAGAATAATCGTGGGCAGACCCTGCATCAGCGATTCGCCTGTTCGTCTCCGATGATCTTGGGGGTGATGAAGATTAACAATTCTACCTTTTCACTGGATTCCTGGGTATAGCGGAACAACGAACCGATGAACGGCAAATCGCCGAGCACTGGCGTTTTATAGAGATTGCGCAATTGTTCGGAGGTCAGTATGCCGCCCAACACCACCGTTTCGCCATCATCCACCAGCACCTGGGTCTCGATGGAATTGGTATCGATCGCCGGGGCACCGGCAAAGCTGTTGTCGGCGACAGTATCATTGTTGATCTTGAGATCCATGACGATGCTGCCATCAGGCGTGATCTGGGGCGTGACATTGAGCTCGAGCACCGCTTCCTTGAACTCCACGTTGGTGGCCCCCGAAGACGTCGACTCCTGATAGGGAATCTCCTGCCCCTGCTTGATGATCGCCGTCTTCTGGTTGGCGGTGATCACCTTGGGCTGGGAGATGGTCTGGCTCTTGCCTTCGCTTTCCAGGGCACGCAACTCCAGGTCGAGCAGGACATCGCCGGAGAGATACCCAAAACTGAAGGTGGAGCCGCTGCCATCGCTATCGCCCAGGTCGACGGACAGGCCGGCGGAAGCTTGATTGGCGCCACTGGGGTTGCGATCGACCACGCTGCCCACGCCATTCTCGTTGAAGCTGACCCCTTCGCGTTGCGAAACGCCCCAATTGATACCCAACTCCTGGGAGGCGGTATCGCGGGCGATGACGATGCGCGCTTCGATCTGAACCTGACGGACCGGCACATCGAGCTTGGCAAGCATATTACGGATGCTGGCCAGCTGCTCGGGGGTATCGCGCAACAACAAGGTGTTGGTTCGCTCGTCGACCACCACTCGCCCGCGCTTCGACAGCAAGCCAACCCCTTCACTGCCACGCAGCATTTCTGCCAGATTGGCGGCCTTGGCGTAGCGCACCTTGACGTATTCGGTCTCCAGAGGCGCCTGCTCCAGGCTTTCCTGCGTCTGCTGCTCCATCTGAGCCAGCTCGGCGGCGGGCGCCACCATGATGACATTGCCCTGGCGCCGGCTCGCCAGCCCATGGCTCTTGAGAATCAAGGCCAGCGCCTGATCCCAGGGCACCTGATCGAGGTTGAGCGTCACGCTGCCCGTGACGCTATCGCTGGCAACGATATTGACCCCGCTAAAATTGGACAGCACCGACAACACTTCGCGCACCTTGATGTTCTGGAAGTTGAGGCTGATCGGTTTGCCATCGTATTGCGGTACGCCGTTCACTGACGTTGACGCCTGCTCATCGCCTGGCTGCACCTCCACGATCAGCTTGTCGCCGCGCTGCGTGACCAGATGCTGAACGTCCTCGCGATTGTCGAACGTCAACGTCACCCCCTTCTCGGTCTCATCGGGCACGATGCGCGATACCGGGGTATCGAAATCACTCACGTCGAGGATATTGTTCAATTCTTCGGGCAGACGTACGCCGGGCAACGTGACCGTCAAGGTGTCGCCCTCGGTATTCGTTTGCGGCGTCACGCCGCCCTGATTGAGTGTGACCACCAAACGCCCGCCACCGCTCTCGCCGCGCCGGAAGTCGAAATCGCGGATGCGCGGTGCCGCGCCGCCCTGCATACCGGCCTCGCCCCCCAGGCGTACACGCAGACGCTGCCCCTGACGCTGGACCGAATAAGACTGAGGCTCCTCGAGATCGAAGACCAGACGCGTTCGCGCAGGTGTCTCGGCCACCCGCACTTCCTGCAAACCGCCTTGCCCCACCTCGAAGCGTTGTCGTTCGAGCCGACTGCTCGTCTCCGGCAGGTCGAGTACGACTCGCGGCGGCGATGCGTTGCGATAGCCATTTGGCTGGGGCGCCGGTCCATCGAATGCCAGCAGCGCATTGATCCCGCCGTCCCCACGCTGGACGAATTCAAGCGACGTCAACGCCGCCGCCTGTACGTGGGCACAGACGACCAGCCCGGCGAGGAAGAACCCGCCGATCAGCCAGTCGCGCAACGTCCGCATCATGTGGTTCTCCTGCCTTTACGTGGCCGCCATCACTCGGCGGCTTGCGATGATTCGTTGAATGCCAGGGTGCGACGCCGCTGACGCCAGGCGTCGCCGCCGTCCCGCACCCGCTCGACCAGTTCGATGCTGGCGTCATTAATCGCCGTGATACGCCCGTAATCGGTTCCCAGATGATCCCCCTCGAACAGACGATAGACGTTGCCATCCGGCGCGCGAATCAAGGCCGAGGGTTGCCCATCCACCGTCAATATCCCCACCAGCTCGAGTTGCTCCAGCGGGAAGCGTTCCAAGGGGTCGCGAGGACGCTGACGATCGGGACCGTTATCCTGAGATGAAAGCGCACTCTCCGCCTGCATACGGCGTTCGGCGTTGAAAGGACTCCGCTGCTGAGCCTGCGTGTAATGCGCCGTACGATACGTGGGTGAAGGCGGCAGTGCCTCGATGCTTCCTTCAGGACGCTGACGCAGATTATCCAGGCGCGCGTCCAAGGCATTCAGATCGGCATCACGGCAGCCGCTCAGCATCGCCAAGGCCATCAGCCCGATCAGCGGACCACGCCATCGCCGCCACATCGTCGACCACTCACTCATCGCCACCTCCCCCTGCCTTGGGGGCGGTGTCTTGGTGATAGCTGTAGGTGCGCGCCAGCAACGACAGGCGCAGCGTATCGCCATCGTCAACGGGCACTAGCGAGAAGTCATGCAGGGTGACGATGCGCGGCAAGGCTGACACGTTGGCCAGGAAGGCGGCGATATCGTGATAAGCGCCCCGCACCTGGATATCGAAGGGCTGTTCGACGTAGAAGTCTTTGGGCACCGGAGAGCGCAGCTTGATCGACTCGATGGCGAGCTGGTGGTCTTGCGCCGCATCGCTGATGTCGTCGAGCAACGCGGGCACCTCCGTATCGGTGGGCAGCATCTCCAGCAACGTCTGCATGCGCGCATCGAGCTCCGCCATCTGCATGCGCATCTGCTCTAGGTTCGCGGCCTGATAAGCGCGGCTCTCGTATTCCTGGAGCAACTGATCTTCGCGTGCCTGCAAGCTCTCGAGAGTCGCCTGGCTAGGCGCGGCGAAGAACCACTGGGCAACCCAGAAGACGGCCACAAACAGTGCCACCAGGCATATCGCCTGCAGCAACGCCGGCCACGTACCGGCCTCCTTGAGGTCCAGGTCGCGCCATTCGACCTCGCGTAATTGTCGCCACTGTGAGCGCAGACTCATGGCGCCTCCTGTGCATCACGACGTGGCGTTTGCGCCTCGACGCTTAGCTGGAAACGCTTCACCGCAGCATCCCCCTCGCTCGACTGCACGCTGGAAAGCGCCGGCGTGCCAAACACCGGCGACGCCGCAAGTTGCCGAAGCTGCTCGGAGACACGGCGGTTGGAGCGTGCCAGGCCACTGAGCTCGAGTCGATCCCCCTTGCGGACCAGACGCTCGTAATACACGCCATCGACCAGCGTCGCCGCCAGTTGGTCGAAGATGCGCACCGTCTGCGGACGACTGAATTGCAACTCACGAATCAGGCCAATCTGTTCAAGCATCCGCGCGCGCAATGCGCGATAGTCCTTGACCGTGGCGATGTCCTGCTCGAGGGCTTGCATGCGACGCTCGATCAGCGCCAGGCGGCCACGCTCGGCATCGATACCGGCCTGATACCAGCGCGCTACTCCCAAGGCGCACATCAGCGCCAATACCGCCACACTCAGCAGTCCGATATAGAAACGCCGCGTGCGTCGCTGCCGATGCGCCTCTCGCCACGGCAACAGGTTGATTTCGATGCTCATCGCCGCCCCCTCATCGCCAGGCCGCACGCGGTGAGCATGGCCGGCGCATCACTGGCGAGCGCCTGCACATCGACGCGTGACGCCACGCGCATGCGCTCGAACGGATTGGCCATCACCACCTCTAGTCCGCTTTGTGCCGCAAGCCGTTCACGCAGCCCCGGGATGACACTCGAACCACCCGCCAGCACCAGGCGTTGAATGTCACGGGGCTTACCCGAGGTATGATAAAGCTGTAGCGAGCGGCCGACTTGCTGAATCAGCATGTCGATGAATGGCATCAGGACTTCATGCTCATAATCCTCGGGCAAGCCGCCACGCTTCTTGGCCAGCCCCGCCTCCTCAAGACTCAAGCCATAGCGTTTGCGGATTTCCTCGGTCAGGTGACGCCCGCCCAGCACGTTATCGCGGGTGTAGGCAATGCGGCCGTCGATCAATACATGGAAAGCGTTCATGTTGGCGCCGATATCGACCAAGGCAACACACGCGCCCGCCTGGCCGGATGGCGCCTCGTGACGCAGCAGTTCGCTGGCCGCACGCTCCATGGCGAAGGACTCCACATCGACGGCGGCGGGCTCGAGACCGGCGCGGCGAAGAACGTCGGCCAGGTGGTCGACGTCCTGCAAACGGCACGCCACCAGCAGGATATCTTGCTGATCAGGATAACGCGCGTTGAGCCCCAGGCGCTGGAAGTCGAAGGCCACCTCATTGAGCGGGAACGGGATATGGCGCTCGGACTCGAGCTGAATGCGGGCCTCGATTTCGTCGTCACTCAAGGTGACCGGGTACGTCAGCGTCTTGGTGATAGTGGCACTGGCAGGCACCGCCGCCACCGCACGCCGCGAATGGGGACGCGCATGCTCGACCGCGCGCTTGAGCGTCGCGGCCACCTCGTCGAGGTCTCGAATGCGCCGTTCCACTACCGCGCCTTCGCGCAACGGACGAACGGCATAGCTGGCGATGCGCTGGCCCATCCCCGCGCGTTCGAGCTCGATCAGCTTGACGGTGGCCGAGGTGATATCCACCCCCACGAGACCTGGCTGGGACTTTTTAAACCGCCACAATGTCATACCCCTGCGAGATTCATCGGCATGGCACGGCGCTCGGTCTCGTCATGCGCCGAGTCAACCCGCTGCCCCACTGCTGGGCAAGCCGTTTTATTGTCAGCATGCCACACTATCGTATGAGGCATGCCACATTGCGCAAGGTTACATTATGCATACTGCCGTGACAGTCAATTCGCATCAACGCTAGCCCCCATGCAGCTGCGTTCTTATAATACCGACGGCAACGGATTGCACCACTCATTGCGGCCAGACCGCCACCCGAGACGACGGAAAACGCCTTTTCATGAAGCTTTTCAAACGCTTGTTAACGTCCATCCTATTGCTAATAGTGTCCTTGGGGCTGGGCTGCGTACTGGCCACTATCGGCGCCGGTATCTACTTCGCGCCGGGGTTGCCCGACGTTCGCCAACTGCAGGGCTTCGAACTGCAGACCCCACTGCGCGTTTACACGCGTGACGACAAGCTGATCGGCGAGTTCGGCGCTCAACGCCGTATGCCCGTCAGCTACGACGACATCCCCCAGTCTTATGTCAACGCCCTGTTGGCCGCCGAGGATGCCAGTTTCTTCGAGCACCCCGGCATCGATCCCAAGGGACTCGCCAGGGCGGCCCTGGAGCTGGCCACCACCGGCAGCATTCAGTCAGGGGGCAGTACCATCACCATGCAGGTGGCGCGCAACTACCTGCTCACGCTGGATCAAACGTTCACGCGCAAGATCCGCGAAATCCTGCTGTCGCTGCAAATGGAACAGGTGCTCAGCAAGCAGGACATCCTCGAGCTCTACGTCAACAAGATCTACCTGGGCAATGGCGCCTACGGTATCGGTGCCGCTGCCAAGAGCTATTACGACAAGCCGCTCGCACAACTCGATCTGCCGCAATTGGCCATGCTGGCGGGACTCCCCAAGGCGCCCTCTGCGCTCAACCCCTTGAGCAACCCCGAGCGCTCGCTGATCCGCCGCAATTGGGTCTTGCTGCGCATGCGCGAACTGGGCTTCATCGACCCCATTCAGTACCAGGCTGCCGTCAAGGCGCCGATCACGGCAAATCAGGCGCACTCGCAATATGAAGTCAATGCGCCCTATGTCGCCGAAATGGCGCGTCAATACGCCGTGAATCGCTTCGGCGATAACGCCTATACCGACAACATCAAGATCACGACGACCATCGACAGCCGTCTGCAAACCCTCGCTAGAAACGCCCTCGTGAACGGCCTGATCGAATATGACACACGGCATGGCTGGCGCGGCCCGGAAAAAACCGATATTCCTTCGAGCCTGGTGGAAGCTCAGGAAAACACCACTTCCCGGGGTCTCGAGAAAGAACTCTCCGAATCCCCCGAGGTCATGAAGACCGCACGCCAGGCCGCTAAAAGCAGCGAGCAGACAATCGAAGGTGTCGATGGCGATGTCAGCAACTGGCTCAAGGTGCTCGATCGCACCCCCACGCTCGGCCCCTTGAAGCCGGGTATCGTGGTGAGCACGGACGGTCGCCAGATGCGAGTACTCACCCGCGATGAGGGCGTGGTCACACTCGGTTGGGACGGCCTCGACTGGGCGCGGGAGTATCACAGTGCCGAATGGCGCGGCAAGGTGCCGGCCAATGCCAGCGCCATCGCGCAACGCGGCGATCTGGTTCGCGTGATGCAGACCGATGACGGCGACTGGCGCCTTTCCCAGATCCCCGGCGCCCAGGCCGCCATCGTCATCATGGATCCGCAGACGGGCGCCATTCGCGGCCTGCAGGGCGGCTTCAACTTCTCCGCCAGCAAGTTCAACCGCGCCATTCAGGCCAAGCGCCAGGCCGGCTCGATCTTCAAGCCGTTCATCTATCTTGCCGCGCTGCACAACGGCATGAGCGCCGCGACCATCATCAACGATGCCCCGGTGGTGATGTCGGACATGGGCGGCAAATGGCGCCCGGAAAATGCCGAGGGCGAGTTCCGCGGCCCCACCCGCTTGCGCGTCGGGCTCTATGAGTCACGCAACCTGGTGACCATCCGTGTCCTGCAGTCGCTGGGGCTGGACAATACGTTGACGTTCCTGGAGAAGTTCGGCTTCAGCAAGCAACAACTGCCGCATGGTCTTTCCTTGGCGCTGGGCAGTGCCTCGCTGACGCCGTTGGAGATGGCCAATGCCTATGCCGTGCTGGCCAATGGGGGCTTCAAGGTCTCGCCCTGGTACATTCAATCCGTCACCAAAGGCAGCCAGAACAAGCTGGTCGAGGAAGCCAACCCGGTGGTGGCCTGCAGGGAATGCGCCCCCGACCAGGAGACCGTCGCCCTCAACGGTGAAACCCGCCGCATCGCCGAGCGCGTCGCCAACCCCGAAGAGATGTACATCATCCGCGACATGATGCGTGACGTCATCGAGAAAGGCACCGGGCGCGGCGCCTTGGATCTCAACCGTGCCGATATCGTCGGCAAGACGGGGACCACCAACGACCAGCGCGATGCCTGGTTCTCGGGCTTCAACAGCGATCTGGTGGCCACCGTCTGGGTCGGCAAGGACGACAACACCACGACCGGGGAATACGGTTCGCAAGCCGCCCTGCCGATCTGGAAGTCGTTCATGGGCCAGGCGCTTCAAGGCCGGCCCGAAAGCATGCCCTCGCGTCCCGATGATATCGTCAAGGTGCGCATCGACCCCGCGACCGGGCTACGCCTGCATAACGATCAGCCGGGCGGCATGCAGGAAATCTTCCGCGAGAACAACCTGCCCGACTACAAGCCACGCTCGATTCAGCCCGAACTCGAGGACAGCAGCGGCTCGCAGGGCACCGGCACCTACGATGCCATTTTCTAAGCGACTCTCCATGGGTGGCCACGCAGGCCACCCCATGAGCGCGCCAGCTCCCACACCACTGACCGCGAACCGTTATTGAAGGGAGTCCCCCATGCTCGTGTCGCGAGGCTCGCCATGGTTATTGCTCGTCATGCTGCTCGGCGGCGCGCTCCCGGCCCATGCCGGCCTGTTCTACGCGCCCCCCGCACCGCAAGAAGACACCCCCAGGATGAGTGGCGAGGCCGAACTCGGCTATACCCACCTCTCCGGCAACAGCAACAGTCAGACACTACTCGCCAAGGGGCGCCTCACCTGGCTGAGAGGGCGCCATACGTACACCCTGCGCGGCGAGACACGCAGCGTGCAGGAAAACGACGATACAAGCACCGAACAGTACATGGCGGCCGGCCGCACGCGTTACGAGCTGCAAGGCCCACATTACCTGTTCGGCTTCGGGCGCTGGGAGAAGGACCGCTTCAGCGGTTACGACTACCAGTTCACCACCATCGGCGGCTATGGTCGTCAGTGGCTCGATGGTCCGACGCATATGTTGTCGACGGAATTCGGCCCGGGCTATCGTCACGATGCCTATCAGGATGGCAAGGACGCCGACCTCGGCCTGGCCTATGCCGCGTTCGACTATCGCTGGAACATCTCGGAGAACGCTTACTTCGAGCAGGCGATCTCTACCGAGGCGGCTGCCCCCAACACCACGACGCGCTCGATCTCGTCGTTGACCGCCCAACTCAATTCACACCTGGCGCTCAAGATGTCCTATGAGATCAAGAACAACACGGACCCGCCGGACGACGCGTCAGCCAATACCGATCGCACCACCTCGATGTCACTGCTTTATAGCTGGTAAGTCCAGCATGCGCCTGTCCACGACCTAAAAAGGGCCGCTCCCGGAGCGGCCCTTCCTCGAACATCATGCCCGTTCGACGCACCTATAGTGGGCCGTAAACGTCCTTGATGCTGGTCAACGGATAGTGAGCCGGATAAGGCTTGCGCGCCACGCCGGTATCCACCGCCGCTTGTGCCACTGCCGAGGCGACTCGATCAAGCAGACGTGAATCCAGCGGCGTAGGAATGATGTAGCCGCGCCCGAACGCCAGCGACGCGATACCGTAGCCATCCAGCACTTCGCGCGTCACCGGCTCACGGGCCAAGTCCTTCAAGGCATGCACGGCCGCCACTTTCATTTCTTGATTGATACGCGTAGCGCGCACGTCCAGCGCCCCGCGAAAGATGAACGGAAAGCCCAAGACGTTATTGACCTGATTAGGATAATCGGAACGCCCAGTGGCCATGATCACGTCATCGCGCGTCTCGTTCGCCACGTCCGGATGAATTTCCGGATCCGGATTGGAGCAGGCAAAGACCACCGGATTCGCTGCCATCCTCTGAAGCTGCTCGGGCTTGAGCAAGTTGGGCCCGGAGAGCCCCACGAAAACATCGGCTCCGTCGATGGCGTCATCCAGCGTGCGGCGCGTGGTTTCGGTGGCGAACATCGCCTTGTACTGATTGAGGTCGTCGCGCTCGCTGTGCACCACGCCCTTGCGATCGAGCATGAAGATATTCTCGGCGCGCGCACCGCACGAGACCAGCAGCTTCATGCAGGCGATGGCGGCCGCGCCTGCGCCCAGGCAAACGATCTTGGCTTCTTCGAGACGCTTGCCGGCGATATCCAGCGCATTGAGCAGCCCTGCCGCCGTGACGATGGCCGTACCATGCTGATCATCGTGGAAGACCGGAATGTTGCACTGCTCGATCAGCGCCTGCTCGATCTCGAAGCATTCCGGCGCCTTGATGTCCTCGAGGTTGATACCGCCCCAGGTATCGGCGATGCGAGCCACGGTGTCGATGAAGGCCTGCGGGCTTTCGGCGTCGACCTCGATATCCACGGAGTTGATCCCCGCGAAGCGCTTGAACAGCACGCCCTTGCCTTCCATGACTGGCTTGCTTGCCAACGGACCGAGGTTGCCCAAGCCGAGGATCGCGCTGCCGTCGGAGACCACGGCCACCAGGTTGCCCTTGCCGGTATACAGATACGCGTTTTCCACATCCTTGGCGATCTCGCGACACGGTTCGGCTACCCCCGGGCTATAGGCCAGGGCCAGATGTTTCGACGTTTCGGTAGGCTTGGTCAGTTCGACGGATAATTTGCCGGGAATCGGCTTGGCATGATAGTCCAGCGCTGCCTGTCTTTTTTCGTCACTCATGAGCTTTTTCCAGTCATCTGCATGGAGGCATGATCGCCAGAATATAGAAAAAGATTCCGCCAAACAACTTAACCCAAGTTCGCGACAGTAAAGGCTTTTAAGCGACCGTTTGAAGCAATTAACAGCCATTTGCCGAAACTTATGCCTGATTGAGCAGGCATAAAACAAACCTTATCGGAGCGCTCTTTTCGACTTCCAAAAATAAAAAAACCCGCCGGAGCGGGTTTTCTCGAATGCCGATGCATCACCGGCATATCGGTTCTTGCTGGTCTCAGTTGCGCTTGAGCGCTGCACCGAAACGCTTGTTGAAGCGCTCGACACGCCCCCCCGTGGTCGCCTGCTTCTGCTTGCCGGTATAGAACGGGTGGCACTGTGAGCAGACATCAAGGTAGAAGTCGTCTTTGGCCGTGGAGCCCAGAGAGAAGGTCGCGCCACAAGAACACGTGGCAGTGACCTTCTTGTATTCGGGATGGATCGCTTGTTTCATTTTGCCGCCTCACGCTATGGTGCGCCGCCACCTGGTCGATGCCAGGCACCGCACACGGGTTGATAAAGATGCAACCGATTGATTCGGCATGCGACCCCGACGATACTCGCCAGGGCCCAACGCCGAAGGGCCGCGCATTATAGCAGTGCCATGATATCGCTGAAAAGACGCGTGGCGCCTGCAACGCCATGTGTCACCGCCTTTTCGGAGGACTCTTGTCGAGCACCGACCATACGCCACGCCTACTCAGGGTCGCCCTGCCCACGCCCTTGCGACGCCTCTTCGACTATCGCCCCTGTCGCGAGGCGCCCGCCTGCGGATGGCGCCCGGGAATTCGCGTCAAGGTGCCATTCGGGCGCCGCCAGTTGATCGGCGTGGTGGTCGAGTGCCCCGAGCGCAGCGACGTACCGGACGCGCAGCTCAAGTCCGTGCTGGCGTGTCTCGACGAGGCCCCCCTGCCCGACGACTGGTGGTGGTTGTGCCGCTTTACCGCGCGCTACTACCAGCATCCACTCGGCGACACCATCGCCCAGGCACTGCCCGTCGCCTTGCGCCAGGGGCGTCCCTTGCAGGCGCGCCACCAGGAACGCTGGATAGCGCGCGATGCCGCCACTCCCACCCTCGAGCGTGCGCCCCGACAGGCCGAGCTGTTGGCGATGCTGCGCCAGCATCCGCGTGGTTTGATGACGCGCGCGATCACCGCGCAAGGCTTCACCCGCGCGCAGCTCGAAGGCCTGCAGGCCAAGCATCTCGTCGAGCGCCACGAAGAACGCCTGACGGCCACCGAGGAAGAATCCGGCTCGCGGCTCGCCGAGCCCTCGCTACCGCTCAACCGTGAGCAGGCAAGCGTCCTTGCCGAGATTCACGAAGGTCTCGAGCGCTATCATCCATGCCTTCTGCATGGCGTCACCGGCAGCGGCAAGACCGAAGTCTACCTGCAACTCATCGAAGCGGTGCTTGCGCGGGGTCGCCAGGCGCTGGTGCTAGTACCGGAGATCGGCCTGACACCGCAAACGCTGACCCGTTTCCGGCAACGCTTTCGGGTCCCGGTAGTGGCCCTGCATTCAGGACTCACCGACCTCGAGCGTCTGGATGCCTGGGATGCCGCACGCACCGGCCGGGCGCCGATCGTCATCGGCACGCGCTCGGCGGTCTTTACCCCCCTGGCCGCTGCCGGGGTGATCGTCATCGATGAGGAACACGACGGCTCCTTCAAACAACAGGAAGGCCTGCGCTACCACGCCCGTGACCTGGCCATCGCCCGTGCCCACCGCGACAACATTCCCATCGTGCTGGGCAGCGCCACACCGGCACTCGAGACGCTCGCCCAGGCACGCAGCGGCCGTTACCGGCATCTGCGCCTGACGCAACGCGCCAACCGGCACGCGCCAGCACGCCTGGAGCTGACCGATCTGCGTGGACGTCACCGCCAGGGCGGCTTGATCGCCCCTGCCATCGAGACAATCCGGCAGACCCTGAACGCGGGCAACCAGGTCCTCGTCTTCATCAACCGGCGCGGTTTCGCGCCCACCCTGGCGTGCCACGCCTGTGGCTGGCTGGCCGAGTGCCGGCATTGCGATGCCCGCATGACGCTGCACCGCCAGCCCCAGGAACTGGTCTGCCATCATTGCGACTTCCACCGAGCACTGCCCGACGCCTGCCCGGAGTGCGACAGCGGCGACCTGCGCCCCTTGGGCAGCGGCACCGAACGTACCGAAGAAACGCTGGCCGCCCTCTTTCCCGAGACACCCGTACATCGAATCGACCGCGACAGCACGCGTCGCAAACAAGCCTTCGAGGATATTCTACGCGAGATTCGCCGCGGCGAGCCCAGCCTGCTGGTCGGCACCCAGATGCTCGCCAAGGGCCACCATCTGCCGCATGTCACGCTGGTGGTCGTCGTCAACGCCGACGCCGGCCTCTACGCCAGCGACTTCCGCGCCCTCGAGCACAGTGCCCAACTGCTGGTGCAAGTCGCCGGTCGCGCCGGCCGTGCCGAGCATCCGGGCCGCGTACTGGTCCAGACCCTGCATCCCGACGACCCCAATCTGCGCCTGCTCGCCGACCGCGGCTATGAAGCGCTCGCCGGTCAATTGCTGGAAGAACGGCGCCTGGCCGGCCTGCCGCCCTATCGTCACCTGGCCCTGGCGCGCTTCGAGGCCGCGCGCGAGGAACACGTCGCCGAATTCGCCACTGCTGCCGCCGAGGCACTACGCGAATGGCTCACCACCCAGGACGCCTCGGTTACCTGTCTGGGGCCGGTGCCGGCCCCCATGGAGCGGCGCCAGAACCGCTACCACATGCAGCTGATGCTCGCCGACATACGGCGTAGTGCCCTGCACCGCGCCTGCGCCTGGCTCGTGCAATGGCTAGAGAGCCATCCCGATAGTCGCCGCGTACGCGCCTCGCTGGACATCGACCCCAAGACACTGACGTGATCCCTGCCACAGGGCGTCACGCCGCCCCACCGTCACCAGCGACAGCCACAGACACATGGCATCGCTGGGTTTAAAGGCGACGGCCAATCGCCGATAATGGACCACCCAACGCTCTTAGCGCAGCCTGGCGCTCGCCGGCCTGTCGCGCGCCAGACACAGGACATCGGAATTTCATGAAAGAGACGATCATCGCACTGCTCGACGCGGCCGGTACGCAGCTCAAGCAGCAAGGCATTCTGCCCCACGACACACCGCTGGACATCAAGGTCGAGCCCACCAAGGACAAGGCCCATGGCGACTACGCCAGCAACCTCGCCCTGACCCTGGCCAAGCCGGCCGGCCGCAAGCCTCGCGAGCTGGCCGAGGCACTGGTGGCGGCACTTCCGGAAAGCACCGCCCTGCGCCAGGTCGACATCGCCGGCCCCGGGTTCATCAACTTCTTCGCCGCCACCGACGCCGTGGCGCAGATCGTGCCCAGCATTCTCGACGCCGGCGATACCTACGGACGCAGCCTGAGCGGCCAGGGCCAGAAGGTGCAGGTGGAATTCGTTTCCGCCAACCCCACCGGGCCGCTGCATGTCGGCCATGGTCGGGGCGCCGCCATCGGCGACTGCCTGTGTCGACTGCTGGAGGCCACCGGCTTCGAGGTCACCCGCGAGTTCTACTACAACGACGCCGGTGCCCAGATCCACAACCTCGCGCACTCGGTGCAGGCCCGCGTCAAAGGCCTCACGCCGGAGGCCGCCGAGTGGCCCGAAGACGGTTATCGCGGCGACTACATCATCGATGTCGCCAACGCATACCTGGCCGGCGAGACGATCACCGCCGATGACCGCGAAGTCACCGGCAAAGGCGACCCCGACGACCGCGACGCCATCCGCGATTTCGCCGTCGCCTACCTACGTCGCGAGCAAGATCTCGACCTCAAGGCCTTTGGCGTGACCTTCGACGTCTATTTCCTGGAGTCTTCGCTCTACGACGACGGCAAGGTCGAGGCCACGGTGCAGGCACTCGTCGACGGCGGCCACACCTATGAAGAGGACGGCGCCATTTGGCTGCGCACCACCGATTTCGGTGACGACAAGGACCGGGTGATGCGCAAGAAGGACGGCGGCTACACCTATTTCCTGCCGGACGTCGCTTATCACCTCGACAAATGGCAGCGCGGCTTCACCACCGTGATCAATGAGCAGGGTGCCGACCACCACTCCACGGTCACCCGCGTCCGCGCCGGCCTACAAGCGCTGGAAACCGGCATCCCCCAAGGATGGCCGGACTACGTGCTGCACCAGATGGTGCTGGTCACGCGTTCCGGCGTCGAGGTCAAACTCTCCAAGCGCGCCGGTAGCTACGTGACGCTGCGCGATCTCATCGACGAAGTCGGCCGCGATGCCACGCGTTTCTTCCTCGCCGCCCGGCGTGCCGATTCGCAGTTGACCTTCGACATCGACCTGGCCCGCTCGCAGTCCAACGACAATCCGGTCTACTACATCCAGTATG
Organism: Chromohalobacter marismortui; assembly: GCF_004364315.1. GTDB lineage: Bacteria > Pseudomonadota > Gammaproteobacteria > Pseudomonadales > Halomonadaceae > Chromohalobacter > Chromohalobacter marismortui. The sequence continues at coordinate 586,000 of NZ_SOBR01000002.1, forward strand.
CGCATGCGCGCGTGTGCAGCATGGTGCGGCGTGCCGAAGCCGATGAAAAACCCTTCGACCATGCCCTGAGCATGCACCACCTGAGTCGACTCGACGCCGAGCAGGAAAAGGATCTGATGAATCGCCTGGCACGCTATCCAGAGGTCGTCGAACGCGCCGCCCGGACTCGCGAACCGCAGCAGGTCGCCCAGTATCTGATAGATCTGGCCGCCGATTTCCACACCTGCTACAACGCCGTCAAGGTCATGGTCGACGACGCTGAACTGCGCAATGCGCGGATGGCACTAGGGCTGGCCACGCGCCAGGTGCTGCGCAACGGCCTCGACCTCATGGGCGTCAGCGCACCCGAGGAGATGTAAGCATGGCTCGTCGTCCCGCCCAGAATCAGAAAGCTCAAGGCAGTCGCCGCCCTGCATCACGCGGCGCCACCAGCCGCAAGCGTCAGACCAAGTCCTCGCGCGCGGGGTTGCCGGCCTGGTTGTGGGGGGTGGTCGGCTTGATCGCCGGCTTCGTGCTTGCCCAGTATTTCCAGCAGACGGCCCCATCGCCGGTGGCCACGATCGTGCCCAAGCCTTCCAGAAGCGCTGCGCCGAGCGATGGCACCAGCCGCAAGGGGGCTTCCGACGACGCCACCGGCCAGGCTGCGTCGGGCGCTTCCGAGCCGCGCATGCCGACCTTCGAATTCTATACCTTGTTGCCGGAATCGGAAGTCATCGCGCCCAAGGTGGATCGCACCACGGCGCCCCCCAGTAGCAGCGGCGAGGACGCGGCGGCCTCAGACGACAAGCGTGCCGACGACGTGGTCGCCGATCCGTCCGCCGATGGGCTCAAGTACATGCTGCAGGCGGCCTCGTTCCGCAACGTCGCCGATGCCAAGCGTCTGGCGAGCCGGTTACAGGACCTCGGGCTGATCGCCAAGATCACCACGGTCCAGACCGCCAGCGACGAAATCTGGCATCGTGTACAAGTCGGCCCTTACCAAGACACACATGAACTGACGCGCGCCCAGGACTTGATGGTGACGCAGGGCATCGAACCATTGCTGATCAAACTGCAGGACTGACGGGGTGTCCGTGTGGCTTGATTTCCCTGCATGCCGCCCGCATTACCGTGGGCATCATGGCCTTCGTCGCCGCCGTTTTATCGCCTGGGCGGCCACGAGCGCCTCGGCCATCAAGTCAGCGGGTGTCCGACACCCCACAAGGAGTTTCCATCCATGACCACGATCGTATCCGTACGTCGCGGCGAACATGTCGCCCTCGCCGGCGACGGCCAGGTCTCGCTCGGCAACACGGTGATGAAAGGTAACGCCAGCAAGGTACGCCGCATTCACCACGGCAAGGTGCTGGCCGGTTTCGCCGGTGGCACGGCCGATGCCTTCACCTTGTTCGAACGCTTCGAGGCCCAGTTGGACAAATACCAGGGGCATCTGGTCAAGGCCGCCGTCGAGCTTTCCAAGGAGTGGCGCACCGACCGTGCCCTGCGGCGTCTGGAAGCGATGCTTGCCGTGGCCGACAAGAATGCCTCACTGATTCTCACCGGTAACGGCGATGTCGTCGAACCCGAGCGCGGCATCATCGCCATCGGCTCCGGCGGCCATTACGCCCAGGCCTCCGCACGCGCCCTGCTCGAGAACACCGATCTCGACGCGCGCACCATCACCGAGAAGTCGCTCGAAATCGCCGGCGATATCTGCGTCTTCACCAATCAAAACATCACCCTCGAGGAGCTGTGAGCCACGCTCACCGCGCCCGGGCAGCATAGGGCTCCGTCATGACACAGATGACTCCCCGCGAGATCGTCCACGCACTGGACCAGTACATCATCGGCCAACAGGAAGCCAAGCGCTCCGTCGCCATCGCGCTGCGCAACCGCTGGCGTCGCATGCAGCTCGACGACAGCCTGCGCAACGAGGTCGTCCCCAAGAACATTCTGATGATCGGGCCCACCGGGGTCGGCAAGACCGAGATCGCCCGTCGCCTGGCCAAGCTGGCCGGCGCGCCGTTCATCAAGATCGAAGCGACCAAGTTCACCGAAGTGGGCTATGTCGGCCGTGATGTCGAATCGATCGTCCGCGATCTGGTCGAGATGGCCATGAAGATGGTCCGCGAACAGGCCAAGGAAGAAGTCGCCCACAAGGCCGAGGATGCCATCGAAGAGCGTATCCTCGACGCGCTTCTGCCTCGTCCGCGCGGCAGCGAGTACGACCATGCCCGTGACGACTCGTCGACGCGCCAGACCTTTCGCAAGAAACTGCGCGAAGGTCAGCTCGACGACAAGGAGATCGACATCGAGGTCACGCCCCAAGGGGGCAGCTTCGACATCTCCGCGCCGCCGGGCATGGAAGAGATGACCAGCCAACTGCAAAGCATGTTTTCCAACATGGGCAAGCAGAAGTCTGAGTCGCGCCGTGTGACCGTCAAGGAAGCCCGGCACCTGCTGCACGATGAAGAAGCCGCCAAGCTGGTCAACGAGGAGCAGATCAAGCACCGCGCCATCGAGGCGGTGGAGCAGAACGGGATCGTCTTTCTCGATGAGATCGACAAGGTCGCCAAGCGCGGTGACTCAGGCAGCGGCGGCGATGTCTCGCGCGAAGGCGTGCAGCGCGATCTGCTGCCGCTGATCGAGGGGTCGACGGTGTCCACCAAGCACGGCATGGTCAACACCGATCATATTCTGTTCATCGCGTCAGGGGCGTTCCACCTTTCCAAGCCCTCGGATCTGATCCCCGAACTGCAGGGTCGCCTGCCGATCCGTGTCGAGCTGCAGGCCCTGACACCGGCCGACTTCAAGCGTATCCTCACCGAACCGTCTGCGGCACTGACCAAGCAGTACCAGGCACTGCTCGCCACCGACGGGCTGGACGTGAATTTCACCGAGGAAGGCATCACCCGCATCGCCGAGATTGCCTGGCAGGTCAACGAAGGCACCGAGAACATCGGCGCCCGGCGCCTGCATACGGTGATGGAGCGCCTGCTCGAAGAACCGTCTTTCCAGGGCGGCGACATGGCCAGCCCGCTGACCATCGACGCCGCCTATGTCGACGAGCAACTCGGCGAACTGGCCACCGACGAAGATCTGTCGCGGTACATTCTCTAAGACGTGTGCTTCGGGCTTCGGGCCACGAGCCGCTCGAAGCTCGAAGCTCGAAGCTCGAAGCTCGAAGCTCGAAGCTCGAAGCTCGAAGCTCGACAATCAGCATGCTGCTCTCCACGCTTGAGTTAAGCGTTTTGCTCATGCATCCAGCCGCGCAGCGGCGCTCTTCCAGCTTCAAGCTCACCGGAGGTGTTTATGTCCGCACCCGTTCCCACGCGCATTCACTATCATCAGAAGGCCCGCGAGCTCGAGCTCGGCTATGCCGATGGCACGTCCTACCGCTTGCCGGCGGAGCTGTTGCGCGTGTTCTCGCCCTCCGCCGAGGTTCGCGGCCACGGCCCGGACACCGCCGTCCTGCAGGTTGGCAAGAAGGATGTCGGCCTCAAGAACATCACCCAGGCCGGGCGTTATGCCCTCAAGCTGCACTTCGATGACGGCCATGACAGCGGTCTGTACAGCTGGGACTACCTCTATGAAATGGCCCGCCATCAAGAACAGTGGTGGGCCGATTACCTGCGCCGTCTCGAGGAGGCGGGCGCCTCGCGCGAGCCTACCACCATCACCATCAAGGAGTTATAAGGCCACCAGGCGTGGCGACAAACGCCGGGGGCGACGTTACAATGCAGCCCCACTTCCACGCACCGCGCGGGCATTCCACGCCTGCCCAAGGAAAGGTCATGGACAAGCGCACGACCCACTTCGGTTATCAGGAAGTTCCGGTCGAGGAAAAAGCCGACCGGGTGGCGCAAGTCTTCCACTCGGTCGCCGCCCGCTATGACGTCATGAACGATCTCATGTCGTTCGGCGTGCATCGCCTCTGGAAACGCCTGACCCTCGAGCGCGCCGGCGTCCGCCCCGGTCATCACGTGCTCGACATCGCCGGTGGCACCGGCGATCTGGCGCTCAAGTTCTCGCGCCTGGTGGGTCCCCGCGGTCGCGTGGTGCTGGCCGACATCAACGCCTCGATGCTGCGTGTGGGCCGCGACAAGCTGCTCGACAATGGCGTCGGCGACAATGTCGACTACGTGCAGGCCAACGCCGAAACGCTGCCCTTCGCCGACAATAGCTTCGACTGCATCACCATCGCCTTCGGCCTGCGCAACGTTACCGACAAGGAGGCTGCACTGCACTCCATGGCGCGCGTGCTCAAGCCCGGCGGTCGTCTGCTGGTGCTGGAGTTTTCCAAGCCGGCGAGTGCCGTGCTCTCGCGTCTCTACGACGAATATTCCTTCCGCGTCTTGCCACGCATGGGCGAATGGGTCGCCCAGGACGGCGAGAGTTATCGCTACCTGGCCGAATCGATCCGCATGCATCCCGACCAGGAAACCCTCAAGGCGATGATGGAAGGCGCGGGGCTCGAACGTGTCGAGTACACCAACATGACCGGGGGCGTTGTCGCCCTGCATCGTGGCATCAAACTATGAGGCCGTCATGCCGGTGATGTTCACTTCCCTGCTGGCCAGTGCGGAAACGCTGATCAACGGGCTGCTCGCGCACGATCCCGCATCGCCCTCACGATTGGCGCGCCTTGCCGGACAACGCGTATCACTGCGCCTGGAGCGTCCGGCGCTGGCCGTACTGGTGCATTTCGACAGCCACGGCATCACCCTGCTCACCCAGCACGACCCTGCTGAAGCCGATAGCGACGTGGTCGTCGAACTGGACACCGAGACGCTGGGCGCCCTGCTGGGTGGCGAACGCGTCGAGGCACTGATGTTTGCCGGGCGCCTGTCGGTACGCGGCCGCACCCATGTACTGGAACGCGCCAGTCAATTGCTCAGCGATCTGGAGATCGACTGGGAAGCCGAACTGGCGAACTGGCTGGGCGATATGCCGGCACATAGCCTTTCGCAGGGCCTGCGGCGCCTGAATAAATTCGGCCTGCGCACGCGCGGCGAATTGCAACGCGACGTGCATGAATACCTGACCGAGGAAGCGCGGCTACTGCCCAGCCGTACGCAATGGGAAATCGCCCGCGAGCACCTGACGCAGTTGAGCCTGGCCACCGATCGGCTCGAAGCACGCCTGGACCGGCTAGTCCGCGAGATCGAGCGTCGCCGACAGGAGGAGCACACGTCGTGAGTTTGCGGCTGTTTCGCATCGCCTGGGTCATCGCGCGCTTTCGCCTCGACACGTTGATTCCTGCCGATCGCCTGCCCGGGGTTCTGCGGTTCTCGATGAAGCTCTCGCCGCTACGCCTCCTGCCCACCGGCCCCAACACGCGTGGCAAGCGCCTGCGCTTGGCACTCGAGGCGCTCGGACCGATCTTCGTCAAGTTCGGCCAGATGCTCTCCACGCGGCGCGATCTGCTGCCGCCGGACATCGCCGATGAACTCCGACGCCTGCAGGACCAGGTGCCACCATTCCCCGGCGAACAGGCCCGCGCACTGGTCGAGGAAGAGCTCGGCATGGACATCGACGCCGCCTTCGCCGACTTCACCCGCGAGCCGCTCGCCTCGGCTTCCATCGCCCAGGTCCACGGCGCACGCCTGCACAGCGGCGAAGACGTGGTAGTCAAGATCATCCGCCCCAACATCGATGGCGTGATGCGCAAGGACATCGGGCTGTTGTATACGTTCGCGCGCCTGCTCAAACGCGTTCCCGAAGCCAGGCGACTACGCCCCGTCGAGGTGGTGGCCGACTACGAGGCCACGCTTTTCGATGAACTTGACCTGCACAAGGAAGCCGCCAACACCTCGCAACTCAAGCGCAACTTCCGCGATTCGCCGCTGCTTTACGTGCCGGCGATCCACTGGTCGCTGACACGCAAGCAGGTGATGGTCCAGGAACGTATCCATGGCATGCCAGTGGCCGACATGGACGCCTTGCAGGCCGCCGGCATCGACTTGCGCCGACTCGCCGAGCGCGGCGTGGAGATCTTCTTCACCCAGGTGTTCCGCGATAATTTCTTCCACGCCGACATGCATCCCGGCAACATCTTCGTGTCGACCGAGACCCCTCACGATCCGCAGTACATCGCCATCGACTGCGGGATCGTCGGCAGTCTTACCCGCGAGGATCAGGATTACCTGGCCCGCAACCTGCTCGCCTTCTTCCGCCAGGACTACTACGAAGTCGCCGTGTTGCACATCGAATCGGGCTGGGTCGGCGAGGACACCCGTGCCAACGAGTTTGCCGCCGCCATTCGCGCCGTCTGCGAACCGATACTCGAGAAACCGCTCAAGGACATTTCCTTCGGTCAGGTCCTGCTGGGACTCTTCCAGACCGCGCGACGCTTCAACATGGAGGTTCAGCCGCAGCTGGTGCTGCTGCAGAAAACCCTGCTCAACATCGAGGGGCTGGGTCGCCAGCTCTATCCGGACCTGGATCTGTGGAGCACCGCCAAGCCCTATCTGGAACGCTGGATGAAGGAACGCGCAGGGCCCCGCGGCTTCTGGGACGCGCTGACCAAGCATGCCCCGGAACTCTCGCGGCAATTGCCCGAGCTGCCGGTGCTGGCACATCAGGCGCTCGCGCGCAGCGAAGACAGCCACCGCCAGCATCGCCAGCAGACCGAGGCCCTCAATGCCTTGCGCCGCCGACTGCGCGGGACCGGCGCCCGGGCGCGGCGCTTGCGCTTCGGCGCCTTGCTGCTGGCCCTGGCCCTGGCCTGGCAACCCCTATGGGAGTGGTCGCAATCCCAGCCTTGGCCGGTGCTCGCCGCCGCCGCGCTCGGCCTGCTATTGATTGCCTGGCGTTAATCCATCAGGGCGCGATGTTGCTGCTATCATTCACCCACCATTCTCTTTGTCTCGGAACCGTCACATCATGAATGATACGCTTTCCCAGCTTTCGGACGTTCTGGCCGCACGCCGCCATGCCGACCCCGACAGCTCATACGTTGCCAAGCTCCATGCCCAGGGTCTCAACAAGATCCTGGAAAAAGTCGGCGAGGAGGCGACCGAAACCTTGCTGGCCGCCAAGGACGCCGAACACGGCGACGATAAAAGGCGTCAAGCATTGGTCGCCGAAACCGCCGACCTGTGGTTTCATAGCTTGGTGATGCTCTCGCATCTGGACATCGACCATCAGGCGGTGCTGGATGAGCTGGCCCGGCGTTTCGGAACGTCCGGGCTGGAAGAAAAGGCATCACGCCAATCACCCTAATCGGCTCGGCCATGTCCGAGTATGAAGGAGATCTTCCATGTTAGGTGGAATCAGTATCTGGCAGCTGCTGATCGTTCTCGGCATCGTCATCCTGATCTTCGGTACCAAGAAGTTGCGTAACCTGGGCAGTGACCTTGGCGGTGCGGTGAAAGGGTTCAAGAGCGCCGTCGGCGAAGAGGAAAAGAAAACGTCGCACGACGACGAGGACACGACGCAACAGCGCGTCGCGCATGACGCCAACGACGAAACGCTCGACACCCAGGCGAACGCCTCGCAAGCGTCCAAGGTCGACGACAATACCGAGCGGAAGTAAGCCGTCATGTTCGATATGGGCTTTCTCGAGCTGATGCTCATCGGTGTCGTGGCCCTGTTGGTGCTGGGGCCGGAACGCCTGCCCGCGGCGGCACGCACCGTGGGCCTGTGGGTAGGCAAAATCAAGCGCACGGTGTCCGGCATGCAGCGCGAAATCAACGCGCAACTGGAAGCCGAGGAGCTGCGCCAGAAGCTCAACGAACAGCAGCGCAAGCTCGACGCCGGCCTGCACAAGGTCCGCGATGGGGTCGAACGCCACGCCGACGCCGACGCCGACACGCATCATGCCGGATCGCAGCGGCCCACGGCGACGCCTGAAGCAGATGATGACGCCCCGACGTCGACCTCCAGTGCCTCCCGGACACCATCCGACGCCTCGTCCGCCAAGGATTCCAGCACGCCATGAGCGATACACCGTCACCCGATACGGAAGAGCACGCTCAGACGCCATTGATCGAACACTTGGTCGAGCTGCGCTCGCGGCTGGTCAAGGCAGTGGCGGTGATCGTGCTCATCTTCGCCGCGCTTTACGCCTTCTCCAACGATATCTATAGCTTCGTCGCCGAACCGCTGATGGCGCTATTGCCTGCAGGCTCGCAGATGATCGCCACCGAAGTGGCCTCGCCGTTCCTGGCGCCCTTCAAGCTGACATTGTTCACGGCCTTTTTCATTGCCGTTCCCTTCGTGCTCTACCAAGCCTGGGCGTTTATCGCGCCGGGGCTTTACCGGCACGAGAAGGCCCTGGCATTTCCCCTGCTGGCCTCGAGCATCCTGCTCTTCTATGGCGGCGTGGCCTTCGCCTATTTCGCGGTCTTTCCACTGCTGTTCGACTTCTTCGTCCACACCGGACCGGAGAATGTCACGGTGATGACCGACATCAATCAATATCTCAATTTCGTGCTCAAGCTGTTCTTCGCCTTCGGCGCGGCCTTCGAGATTCCCATCGCCACCTTTCTCCTCATCTGGACCGGTGCGACCAGCGTCGAAAGCCTGGGCAAGAAGCGCCCCTACGTGATCGTCGGCTGCTTTGTGATCGGCATGATGATGACACCTCCGGATGTGGTCTCTCAAAGCCTCCTGGCCATTCCCATGTGGCTGCTGTTCGAGGTCGGCATCATCTTCGGCCGCCTGGTGCCACGTCACCGTCGAGACACCGACGCAGCCCGAGAAGGCTAGGATGCTTTTCTCAAGCGCGTGTGCCCGATAACACGACGCCCGTCATCGCAGAGAGCCTGGAAAGGGGCTCTCTGCCTCACGCGCCCCGGTGCCATCACCGCGAGCGGGCTCGTGATGCCCGCCGTTTCATGCATATACTGACAAGGCGCGGTCACTCTTGTCACATTCCTGTCACGCAGGCGTGTCAGGCTTTTGAGCCTGCGGTTGATCACCAGCAACGCTAGGGAGCTCATGATGGACGGTACGCGCTCTTCCGACGCCCCCCTCGGTAATGACAATGCAGCCCCCCAGGAGAGCGGTGAAGCGCCTCCGCTTCGCGTCAACCGCACGCGTACGGGCATTCACGCCAAGCCCGCGCCATCTCCCGAAGCCGATCTCGACGACCCGTCGTTGTATTTCAATCGCGAATTATCCCACTTGCAGTTCAACATTCGTGTCCTCGAACAGGCGCTGGATCCATCGCATCCGCTGCTCAACCGGCTGATGTTCCTGCTGATCTTCTCTTCCAACCTGGACGAGTTCTTCGAGATTCGCGTGGCCGGTCTCAAGCATCAGATCGCCTTGGCCCGCGAGGAAAGCGGCGCCGATGGCATGCCACCTCACCAGGTGCTGGCCGAAATATCACGCATCGCCCACGAGCAGGTCGAGCGACAATACCGCATCCTCAACGAGACCTTGATTCCCGCGCTCGAAGAGCAACGCTTGCGGTTCCGCCGCCGCACGCAGTGGACCGACAGCCAGGCCGCCTGGGTGAGCAAGTATTTCGCCGAAGAGATCATGCCGGTGATCAGTCCCATCGGGCTGGATCCTTCGCATCCCTTTCCGCGCCTGGTCAACAAGAGCTTGAACTTCATCGTCGAGCTCGAGGGCACCGATGCCTTCGGTCGCGAAGGCGGCATGGCCATCCTGCCCGCACCACGCTCACTGCCACGCTTGATACGCCTGCCAAGCGAGTTGAGCGAGCCCGGCTATACCGAGTACGTGTTTCTCTCCTCGATGATCCACGCGCATGCCCAAGAGGTCTTTCCCGGCATGGAAGTGCGTGGTTGCTATCAGTTTCGCCTGACCCGCAATGCCGACCTGGCCGTCGACCCCGAGGACGTCTCGGATCTCGCCTCGGCCCTGCGCGGCGAGCTGTTGGCACGGCGCTACGGCAGCGGCGTGCGCCTCGAGGTGGCCGATAATTGCCCCGACCGGCTGGCGCACTTCCTGCTCACCCAATTCGAGCTCGAAGAGGCGGATCTGTACCGCGTATCCGGCCCGGTCAATCTGACGCGCTTGATGTCGGTTCTCAGCGATATCGACCGCCCCGACCTGCTGTATCGTGCCTTTACGCCGGGCCTGCCGCGTCAGATCAAGAGTGATATCAGCCTGTTCACGCAGATCGCCCAGAACGACATTCTGCTGCACCATCCCTTTCAATCATTTTCGTTGATCGAGGACTGGCTTCAAGAAGCGGCCGACGATCCTGACGTGCTGGCGATCAAGCAGACCCTCTACCGAACCGGTGCGGACTCCCCCATCGTCGGCGCCCTGGTCAACGCCGCACGCAACGGCAAGGAGGTCACCGTCGTCATCGAGTTGCGCGCGCGTTTCGACGAGGCCGACAACCTGGCCCTGGCATCTCGATTGCAGGAAGCCGGCGCCATCGTCATCTACGGCGTCATGGCCTACAAGACCCACGCCAAGATGCTCCACGTGGTCCGTCGCGAACGTGGGGCGTTACGCTACTATGCGCATCTGGGCACCGGCAATTACCACTCCAAGACCGCCAAACTGTATACCGACTACAGCCTGCTCACTGCCAATGAAACGCTCTGCGAAGACGTTCACAAGGTCTTCCAGCAGCTCTCGGGGATGGGCAAGCCACGTCAAATCGATACACTGCTGCACGCACCGTTCGTGCTGCACGACCGCCTGGTGTCGATGATCGACCGCGAGGCACGCCATGCCCAAAAGGGCCAAAAGGCACAGCTGATCATCAAGTGCAACTCGCTCACCGAGCCACAACTGATCCGCGCGCTGTATCGCGCCTCGCGGGCCGGGGTGCAGTGCGATCTCATCATTCGCGGCATGTGTTGCCTGCGTCCCGGGGTCGAGGGAATCTCCGAGAACATCCGGGTACGCTCGATCATCGGTCGCTTCCTGGAGCACACCCGCGTGTTTCACTTCCACAACGGCGGCAAGCCCGAGACCTGGTGCTCCAGCGCAGATTTCATGGAACGCAACATGTTCCGCCGCGTGGAGACCTGCTTCCCGCTCCTCGACAAGAAGCTCGCCCAGCGCGTGCGCAAGGACCTGGCAACTTACATGGTCGACAACTGCCAAAGCTGGGAGCTGCAGACCGACGGTCGCTACCGTCTCCTCGAGGCAGGGGATGCCGAACCGATCAGCACACAGGAAACCCTGCTCTACGCCTACGCCGTCAAGCCCTGAGCTCGAAGCTCGAAGCTCGAAGCTCGAAGCTCGAAGCTCGAAGCTCGAAGCTCGAAGCTCTAAGGCAGCCTAACCCACACCGCCTCCGTTGCAAGCTCAGACGACGGAGGCGGTTTTCTCTTTCAGCGGTTTTCTCTTGCAACTTCCAGCCGCGCAGCGGCAGACTTCCAGCGTGCGGTTACACCCCGACCTGGCCACCATCGGCTTTCTGGATCACCACCGTAGCCGCTCGCGGACGCACGCTTCCGGAAGCGGTGCGCGTCGCATCCTGAATCGCGACGGCAGGGTCCGCAGGCCAATTGCCGGGATGCTGAATGTTGATGAAAAGCGCCGTCTTGTCGGGCGTGGCAAAGATCCCCGTCACCTCGCAATCATTGGGCCCGATCGCGAACCGCTTGAGTTGGGTCTGATCATCGGCGCTGATGACCGACGCATCGTTATTGCCTCGACTCACCGACGAGGGCACCACGGCCAGCACCTGGTTGTTGGTGTATTCCGCCACCCCGGCATAACCGTTATCGGTCTGAATCCAAAGAATCCCCTGGCCATCGCCACGCTCGTCGTACCACAAGCCATCAGGGCTGGCGAACTGATTCGCCTCGGTGAGCCCGGAGAGGTTGACCGTGTCGTCTGCGGCGGCACCGAAGACGAAAATCTCCCACTCGAAATCGGTAGGCGAATGAGCCGACTCACGCCAGCGGATTACCTGCCCGCCCTCATTGCGGGGGCGCGGATTGGCCGCATCGGTGGGGGCCGTGGCGTATCCGGCCGGAACCGCCTCAATGGAGTCGCCGCCATTGGTGTAAGTCGGCTCGGTATTCTCGGCCGTGCGGTCGGAGTTGTTGGTCAAGGTCATGTAGACCTCGCCGGAGACCGGGTCGACGGTGCCCCATTCCGGGCGATCCATCGGGGTCGCGCCCATCACGTCAGCCGCACTGCAGGTGTGCACGATCACCCCGGCCCGATCATCGGCATCAAGGCCCAATGCACTGGCCAAGGTGCGGCCCTCGGGCGTTTTCGCCTCCGGCGTCAACGGCAACCACTCACCACCGCCATCAGCGTCGAAGCGTGCGGCATAAAGCGTGCCTCGATCCATGTACTTGGCGCCGATGGCAAGACGATCGTAATCTTCACCGGGTCGATTGGCATCCGCGGGATCCCACTTGGCGTCGGAAACGAACTTGTAGATGTACTCGTTGCGCGAATCATGCCCGGAATAGAAGACGACGGGCTCACCGGCAACCAGCTTGCCCGGCCAGCAGCCCTCGTGGCGAAAGCGCCCCATGGCGGTACGCTTGACGGCTTGGGACTGGCCATCGTAGGGATCGATTTCCACGATATAACCGAAGGTCCGCGTCTCGTTGCGGTAATCATCGCGCGGCCCATCTCCACGCGGGGTGACATCGAAACGCGCGAATTCACTGTCACGCTCGCTGGCATTACCGGCGGCGGTTTCCCAGCCGTAGCGCCCGCGCTCGGCGGGCAGCCCCAGGCGCGCATCGTCGGCGTGACGCTCGCCGGTATTGACGAAGACCTCGGGCCAGTTCTCTTCACAGGTCAGGTAGGTGCCCCAAGGCGTGTACCCATTGGCACAGTTGTTGTTGGTACCACGCGTCCTGGTGCCGTCCGGGGAATAGGGCGTGCTGACGTATTCGCTGCCGGCCACCGGCCCCGCCAGGGCCATCGGCGTGGCGCTGGTAAAACGGCGATTGTGGGCATCGCCGGGTACATGCGACCAGGTGCCATCGCTGTGCTTGCGCACTCGCACGATGGTCACGCCATGCGCGTTGATCTCGGTGCGCACCTCGTCGGCCGGGCGTTGGCCAGTATCGGCGTTCGTCGGCCCGCCACGCGGTGCCCAGAGCGCTTTCTGGTCGATGTACTCGTTGTTGAGGGCCAACAGGAAGTCACGCGAGGCGTTCTGCTCATCCAGCGAGAAGGCATGCATGCCATCGTGATGCATCCCCACGCTGTGCGCCTGTGCCTCGGCGGTCATTTCTTGCTCTGGATTCCAGGCCATGCCCTGCTGATCGAGCGGCGTACCCCAAGGCACCAGTACCTGAGCGGTGTACCCCTCGGGGACCACCACGGCATCGGTACGCGCGCCGCGCAACGACTCGAAGGCCAGCGTCAGCGGCGTCTTCTGGGCGCCGCTTTCCTGCGCCCGGGCCATATTGAGGCCACCGATACCGCCCAGCATGCCCAGCGCGGCCAGACTCAGGCCACCACGCATGATGTCGCGTCGCGACACACGACGCGCCATCACCGATGAGAACGGCTCATTAGTACTCGGATTCAGATTGCTGTGATTCTCGATTTCCTGGCTCATGGTCTCTCCTCACGACGGTCGACCGACACCCCATCGTGTCGGGACATGTTATGAGGTCATATCTTGAACCACCTATATGACAGTGCCATGAAGTACGCTTCAGGCGCATGCATCACGCAATCGCTCGGCAACCACCGTAAGCAGGTGTTCGGTGCCTTCCCAGCCGAGACAGGCATCGGTCACGGAGACGCCATAACGCAACGCGCCCGGCGTGAGCGGCTGCTTGCCCTCGTGCAGGTGGCTTTCGAGCATCACGCCGACCAGGTCATGGTTGCCGACCAGCCGTTGTTCGAGCACGTCCAGCATGACCTCGGCCTGGCGGCGGTGGTCCTTGCGCGAATTGGCATGGCTGCAATCGACCATCAGACGCGATGTGATGCCGGCCGCCTGCAAGTCCCGGCGACACGCGTGCACCGACGCCTCATCGTAGTTGGGCTGGCCGTGGCCGCCGCGCAACACGACATGCGTGTGCGGGTTACCTTGCGTTTCACGCATCGCCGGACGCCCGGCATCGTCAATGGCGAAATGACGATGCGGATGCGCGGCCGATTGCATCGCAGCGACGGCGACATCGACGCTACCGTCGGTGCCGTTCTTGAACCCCACCGCGGCACGCAGGCCACTGGCCAGTTCGCGATGGACCTGTGACTCGGTAGTACGCGCGCCGATAGCGACCCAACTGAGCAGGTCCTCGAGGTAGGGCGCCGCCATCGGCTGCAGCAGCTCGGTGGCCACGGGCATGCCCAACGCGACGATGTCGCGCATCAGACGCCGCGACACTTCCAGGCCGTGCGCCATGTCGTCGCTGCCATCCAGGTGCGGGTCATAGGCGAGCCCCTTCCAGCCTACGGTGGTACGTGGCTTTTCAACGTATACACGCATGACGAGCAATAGCCGATCATCAAGGTGCGCGGCAAGTGCGCTGAGCTTTTCGGCGTATTCCAGCGCCGCACGGGGATCGTGGATCGAACATGGGCCCACCACGACCAGCAGACGGTCGTCACGGCCATCAAGAATGGCCTGAATCTCGCCACGTTGACGTTCGACCTGTGCTTCGAGGGTGTCACCCAGCGGCAGGCGCTGCTTGAGTTCATCCGGCGTGGGCAAGGGCTGATGAGAAGGTGCCGTGGCGACGTCGGGGCGTTGGGGCATCGTCAGGGGTGCGTTCATGTCGAGTCTCTAGTTGGGGCTGTCCATCACGAGTGGACAGCGGAACGTCGTGTTCGGTGGACGCCACCCAGCGTTTCACGGTCGGAGGTGGCCGCTAGAGCCGACCGGACGTCGCTAAATCGCCAATAATATAGTGCCTGGGGGCTCTGCCATGCGCTGCCGATCTCAAACATGTCCCGCTCCTGTGTCATTCATCAAAAAAGGGGTGGATTAAACGCAAGAACCCCCGATCGGGTTGCCGACCGGGGGTTCTAAGACGCAGGAGGCAACCCGGGATGGGGCGTGCCTCGTGGCGCATCAGGTCATGTGACCCTATCGCCGGGCACGCCGGGGCTAAACCAATACCAATAGCTGAACCCAAAGAACGCACGCAGAGCAGCATCCACTGCCTGAATCGGCAGGGAATGCATGCTTGCGATCATGGGGGCTATCGACATCGGTTGACTCCTGAACATGCCCTCATCCTACACGGCTGTCGTCATTTGACAAGTCCACGCCGGCCGATGCCCCTCAGCGCAAGTGCCGCCCGCCGTCCACGGGCAGGATCGCACCGGTCACGAAATCATTGTCGAGCAGATAACGCAGCGTCTGATAGATCACGCCCGGCCCCGGCACCTTGGCCATCAACGACTTGGCCTTGGCCTTCTCGGCGTAGGCCTCGTCGTCGGCGGCGCCCAGCATGATCAAGGCCGGTGCAATGGCGTTGACCTGAATGTCTGGCGCATACATCGCGGCGAACGACAGGGTCAGGTTGTCCAGCCCTGCCTTGGTCGCCGCGTAGGCGGCATGCTTGCGCGATCCTTTCTGGCTGACGTAATCGGTCATGTGGATGATGTCGCGCTGAGGTTCCTGGCAGGCGTCGAGCAGCTCGCGGGCATGCAGGTTGATCAAGTACGGCGCCTGCATGTGCACGCGAAACAGACGCTCGAAATTGGCGCCGGCATCGTCGTCGAGGCTGTCCGGCGCCCAGTCGCTGGCGTTGTGGACGATGGCGCGCAACGACGATGTCTGCGCCTTGAGTCGGGCGATGAAATCGAGGATACCCGCTTCGCTGGAAAAATCCGCCCCCAGGGTCACCGCGCCCCGCCGACGCAATGCCTCGAGGGCGTCGCGCTCGCGACGGTAGCTCAGGATGACCGGCTGGCCGTCATCGAGCAGACGCTCCACGCAATGACGCCCGAGGCGCTGGGCACCTCCGGTCACGAGAATCGGCGATTGACTCATGCATCGTCCTCCAAGCGCCGCTCACCGGGTGACAGCGGGGCCGATTCGGGCGCGTCGTCCGGCAACGGAATCAACGGCACGCGCGGGGCATAGGCGAAGACATCGGAAAACACGCGCTCGGGGTCGAGCCCCAGCGGCACCAGCGTGTCGATGCAGGCGTACACCATGCCCGGCGAGCCGGACAGATAGACATCGTCGCCGGCGACATCTCCCAGGGTCTCGGCGAGCACCGCATCGATACGCCCGACATGGCGGGTCACCCCGGGAGGCGTGCTCGTCACGGTCGTACTCTCCTCGGCCACGGTGTGCACTTCGATGTGTGCATGCTGAGCGGCCCAGTGTAACGCCAGGCTTTCCAGATACAGATCGCGCGGCGACTTGACCGCCCACCACAGCCGAATCGGCCCCGGATGATCGTTGGCCAGCGCCGCCTCGACGATGGCCTTCATCTGCGCGAATCCGGTACCCGCCGCGATCAGTGTCAGCGGCCGCCGGCTGTGCGTATCCAACACGCAGCCGCCATTGGGCAGGCGCACCGTCAACTGGGCGGCATGCACGAGGATCTCGCGCAGACGAGCCGAGTTGCTGCGTTCCGGCCAATGCTGGACATGCAATTCGATGATGCCATCATCAGCGTGCGCGTTGGCGATGGAAAACGGCACCCAGGTCTCTTCATCGAGCTTGAGCTCCAGGTACTGTCCCGGCGCGTGGGCGATGGCTTCGCGGCGCCCAGCCAGATGGACGCGAAATACATCGGGCGTCAGGTCTTCTACCGATTCGACATGGCAAGTCAGCGTCTTAGGCGTCATCGTGTCCTCGTTCGTCGCTCGGGGGCGAATGGCGGGGGGCCGGTGGCGGCGTCGCGATACCGTATTCTTCCCAGCGCGCGTCGACACGCCGCTTGACGGCAGCGTCCATGACGATGGGCGTACCCCACTCGCGGTCGGTTTCACCCGCCCATTTGGTGGTGGCATCGAACCCCATTTTCGAGCCCAGCCCCGCCACCGGAGAAGCGAAATCGAGATAGTCGATCGGCGTATTCTCGACCATGACCGTATCACGTGCCGGATCCATGCGCGTGGTGATCGCCCAGATCACGTCTTCCCAGTTGCGCGCGTCGACATCGTCGTCGAGCACGATCACGAACTTGGTGTACATGAACTGGCGCAGGAAACTCCAGACCCCCATCATCACGCGCTTGGCGTGGCCGGGGTACTGCTTTTTCATGGTCACTACCGCCATGCGGTAGGAACAGCCTTCCGGCGGCAGGTAGAAATCGACGATCTCGGGAAACTGCTTGCGCAGGATCGGCACGAACACTTCGTTGAGCGCCAGGCCCAGGATGGCGGGCTCGTCCGGCGGGCGCCCCGTATAGGTGGAATGGTAAAGGGGGTCGCGGCGATGGGTCATCCGCTCCACGGTAAAGACCGGGAACGTCTCGACTTCGTTATAGTAGCCGGTGTGGTCGCCATAAGGACCTTCCGGGGCCGTATCGTCGGGATAGAGATAGCCCTCGAGCACGATCTCGCTGGAGGCCGGCACCTCGAGATCGGCATGGCCACACTTGACCAGCTCGGTGCGTGACCCGCGCAACAGGCCTGCGAAGGCATACTCGGAGAGGCTGTCGGGCACCGGTGTCACCGCCCCCAGGATGGTCGCTGGATCGGCCCCCAAGGCGACGGCAACCGGAAACGGCTCGCCGGGATGCGCGCGTTGCCATTCCTGGAAGTCCAACGCCCCGCCGCGGTGCGAGAGCCAGCGCATGATCAGGCGGTTCTTGCCCAGCTTCTGCTGGCGATAGATGCCCAGATTCTGGCGTTCCTTGTGCGGTCCCTTGGTCACCACCAGCGACCAGGTCACCAGCGGCGCCACGTCGCCCGGCCAGCAATGCTGGATCGGCAACTGGTCGAGGTCGACCTCATCGCCTTCGTGGACCACTTCCTGACAGGGCGCCTTGCGTAACGTCTTGGGCCCCATGCTCATCACTTGCTTGAAGATCGGCAGCTTTTCCCAGGCATCTCGGAACCCCTTGGGCGGCTCCGGCTCCTTGAGAAACGCCAGCAGTTCGCCGACCTCGCGCAGCGCAGCGATCGACTCCTGGCCCATGCCCAGCGCGACCCGCTCCGGTGTCCCGAACAGGTTGCCCAGCAGCGGCATGGCGTGACCCTTGACGTTCTCGAACAAGAGCGCCGGCCCACCCGCACGTAGCGTGCGATCACAGATCTCGGTGATCTCCAGATAAGGATCGACCTCCGCCGTGATTCGCTGGAGCTCGCCACGCTCCTCCAGCGCCGCGATGAAATCGCGCAAGTCCCGATACTTCATGTGGTTTTCCGTGCCAAAACGCGAAAAGGGCAGCATAACATGCCGCCCCTTTCATTGACCGCCCATCGGTCTGCAGCCCGGCGATATCTTGACGCGTCAGCCGAGGCAGCCTTTCCGGAGGCGCTATGCCCCCAACCCTGGGCGCGCCACTCGCCTCAGCATATTATCAAGCGTTGAGAGCTGGCCGCAGCGAGCAAAGGCAAAACAAGGCGAACTCCGGCGAACCAGCGGAGTGTACTTTAGTACATGAGCATGGCGAGCCGGCGTTCAACGCCGTGTTGCCGAGCGAGCAGGCCAGAATCAACGCCTTTTCATGGCCTCGAAGAATTCCAGATTAGTCTTGGTATCCTTCAGACGATCGATCAAGAACTCCGTCGCCGCCACATCATCCATGGGGTTGAGCAGCTTGCGCAGGATCCACATACGCTGCATCTCTTCTTCGGAGGCGATGAGATCCTCGCGGCGCGTGCCGCTGCGACGGATATTGAGCGCCGGATAGACACGTTTCTCGGCCAGCTTGCGATCGAGATGCGCCTCCATGTTGCCGGTCCCCTTGAACTCCTCGAAGATCACTTCGTCCATCTTGGAACCGGTATCCACCAGTGCCGTGGCGATGATGGTCAGGCTGCCGCCTTCCTCGATGTTGCGCGCGGCCCCGAAGAACCGCTTGGGCTTCTCCAGTGCGTGGGCGTCGACACCACCGGTCAGCACCTTGCCGGACGACGGCACCACGGTGTTGTAGGCGCGCGCCAGGCGGGTGATGGAGTCGAGCAGGATGACCACATCCTTCTTGTGCTCCACCAGGCGCTTGGCCTTCTCGATCACCATCTCGGCGACCTGAACGTGGCGCGCGGGCGGCTCGTCGAAGGTCGAGGCGACCACTTCGCCACGCACCGTGCGCGACATCTCGGTGACCTCCTCGGGACGCTCGTCGATCAGCAGCACGATCAGATGACACTCGGGATTGTTGCGCGTGATCGACGTGGCGATGTTCTGCAGCATCAGCGTCTTGCCCGCCTTGGGCGGCGACACGAGCAGACCACGCTGGCCCTTGCCGATGGGCGACGTGAGATCGATCACGCGTGAGGTCAGATCCTCCGTCGAGCCATTGCCGACTTCCATCACCATGCGTTCCTGCGGGAACAAGGGAGTGAGGTTCTCGAACAGGATCTTGTGCTTGGCGTTTTCGGGCCGGTCGAAGTTGATCTGACTAACCTTGAGCAGCGCGAAATAACGCTCCCCTTCCTTCGGCGGCCGAATCTTGCCGGCGATGCTATCGCCCTTGCGCAAATTGAAGCGACGGATCTGCGACGGCGAGACATAGATGTCATCGGGGCCAGCCAGATAGGAGCTGTCGGCGCTGCGAAGAAAGCCGAAGCCATCCTGCAGGATTTCCAGCACACCATCGCCATAAATGTCTTCGCCACTTTTCGCATGCTTCTTGAGAATGGCAAAGATGATGTCTTGTTTACGCGAACGTGCCAGATTGTCGATGCCCATTTCCCGGGCAATATCCAGCAGTTCGGGAACGGTTTTTTGCTTGAGTTCGGTAAGATTCATCGGTTTCGTCAGAGGTTGCTCGTGTCGGCGAGGCAATGGGATTGCCGGACAAAAGACAGGAGGCGGTCATGCGCCGCGCGGTGCGTTCAGAGGGCCCCAGGAAATCCGTTCCACTCATCGCATTCATGCCTCAAGGCATCGCCGCGCGAGGGATTGGCGAAAAACGGTATTGAGAGATTCGGTTCGCGTCGCCTGGCGCCATGCCTGACTCCTGATCGGGAGACCTGGCGAGACAAGAATACTTGGGGCGATCTGACGACTTGAAGGACCGCGACGGCAATGCCGCGTGAACGGTCAGGAAGCATTCGGAACAGGCGAACGTCTCGATGGTAGTCAAGGCGCCCGCCAAACGCAACCCCACTTTACTCATGCATGAGACCCCGGCGCCACGCCTTACCTTTTAAGAGAGGCGCTTTTCGTCATGATCCGGGGCTCAGGGCGTGAGCTGATGATCGAGCCACGCCTCGAGTTGCGCAGTCGACAACGCCCCCACGCGCGTCGTATCCAGCCCCGCATCGGTAAACAGCGCCAGGGTCGGCATACCGCGCACACCGTACTTATGCGCCGTGGCGGTGTTGAGGTCGACATCGCACAGCGCCACCTGCAGCGTCGTCTCACGCGCACTGGCCAAGGCAGACAGACGCGGCCGCAATTCGAGACAAGGGCCGCACCATGACGCCATGAAGGCCACCAGCGTGGGGGTGGCTGCTTCCAGCACGCGACCCTCGAAGGTGTCATCCGTCACCTCGACAATACGTTCGGACATGCGCTTTCTCCCTGAACGTTCGGCCAATGAATGGTGCCTTATTGGACGCCGCAAGGCGACAATTGACAAGCACCGGACAGCCACGCAACCTTGCCATACTTCTGTCAAAAGGATCCTCGCATGAGCAGCCGCCACCCGGCACCACGGCGTCTTGCCGCTATCGACCTAGGCTCGAATAGCTTCCACCTGCTGGTCGCCAATCAAGTCGGCGGCGATCTGCAGGTGGTCGCCAAGCAGGGTGAAAAAGTACAACTGGCCGCGGGTCTCGACGACGACGATATCCTCGACGAAGCTGCCATGCAGCGTGCCCTCGCCTGCCTGGAGCGTTTCGCGCCTTATTTGAGTGACCTCGACCCCGGTGACGTGCGCATTGTCGGCACCAATGCGCTGCGCGCGGCACACAACCGCCAGACGCTGATCGACCGTGCCGAAGCCTTGATCGGCCACCCTATCGAGATCATCGCCGGCCGCGAGGAGGCGCGTCTGATTTATCTTGGCGCCGCGCATGCGCTGGCCGAGGTCCACGGCCGCCGCCTCATCGTCGATATCGGCGGCGGCTCCACCGAATTCATCATCGGCGAACGTTTCGAGCCGCTCGCCCTGGAAAGCCTGCACATGGGCTGCGTGGCCTATACGCAACGCTTCTTCGCCAATGAAGAGATCACCGAAAAGGCTTTTCGCAAGGCCGAACTCGCCGCACTCTCGGAACTCGCCAACATTCGACGCCCCTATCAGGCGCTCGGCTGGCAGGATCCCGTCGGCTCGAGCGGCACCATCAAAGCCATCGCCGCCGTCCAGGCCGCCTATGGCGACGGCCCGGAAGGCATCGTGACCCGACAGGGGCTCATGGCCCTGCGGCGTCGGTTGATCAAGTGCAAACGGCTCGACAAGGTGAGCATGACGGGGCTGAAAAGCGACCGAGCCCGAGTGTTTCCGGCCGGCGTGGCGATTCTGTGCGCCATCTTCGAAGCCTTCGAGCTCGAGCGCATGCGTTACTCGGAAGGCGCCCTGCGCGATGGCGTGCTCTACGATCTCCTCGGCCGCAATACCGCCGAGGACTCCCGCGCGTCGGCGCTTCTCACGCTGCGCCGACGCTTCGACGTCGACATGCGTCAGGCCAGCAACGTACGCACCACCGCCGAGCACCTCTGCGCGCATGTCGCCGACGTCTGGCCCCTGAGCCAGGAGCAGCGCCAGTTTCTGGCCTGGGCCGCCGAGCTGCACGAAATCGGCCTGGCGATCTCGCACAGCCAGTTTCACCGCCACGGCGCCTATCTACTGGAAAACTCCGACCTGGCCGGCTTTTCGCGTCCCGAGCAACAGTCCCTGGCCTTTTTAGTACGTGCCCATCGACGCAAGTTTCCCGCCAAGGAACTCGATACCCTCCCCGCCGCCACGCGATCCACCTATGCACGGCTGGCGCGACTGCTGCGCCTGGCGGTGGCCCTGAATCATTCGCGCCCTGAGGCACCCGTCCTCGACGCCCGCCTCCAGGCCGATGGCGAGACCCTATACGTGTACCTCGATCAGGCCAGCGATCAGCCCCTGCTGAGCGCCGACCTGGAACAGGAAGCGCTCTATCAGCGCAACGCCGGGTTTTCGCTGATAGTGGGCCCGTTGATGGACGAAGTCCAAACGAGTTCCTGACTCAATTGTTAATCTTGCCGAGGCTGGCGGCTGCCAGCCTCAACCCCATCGATTAGCTTGCGAAGCAGCTCATTCAAGGTGTTTTGCTCGTCCGTCGTAAGGCCTGAAAGGGCCACCGCTTCATTCTCTACGTGCAGGGGGACGATGCGATTTATCATCTCAAGCCCCGCATCGGTTAATGAGACTAGGGTGCCACGACGATCTTCAGGGTTGGGTGATCGAGCAATCAAACCTGCCTTTTCCAACCGATCGAGACGATTGGTCATCCCCCCCGAAGTGATCATAAGCGCTTCATAGAGCTTCGTTGGACCTAAAGCATAGGGCGCTCCTGCACGTCGCAACGAGGCCAAGACATCGAACTCACCTGCTTGAAGGTCATGGTTTTTGAAAAAAGGGTCAAGATAGTCGCGGTGGACCAGACGAGTGACCACCTTAAGCCTCCCGATCACAGCCATTACCAAGAGGTTTAACTCCGGCATCTCTTCCGACCACTGTCGAGTGGCCTTTTCGACATTGTCCATTGCACTCCCATTTGCCTTTGCACTAAGATAATTAAAGAAAAGATTCTTTATGAATTCCTATGGCCAGGAGTGATCATGGCGTGTTCAGCACTACAGCGCAAGGGGACGTTTCTGCCCGAGTGGCGTGCCTTAGGTTGCCTATTGCTTGTCGGCACCCTGTTGGCAATGTCATATGTGGTCGCCAAACAGGCCGAAGCGAGCGGTATGCCAAAGCTTCACCTCCTTGTTGTATCCATGGCGGGCGCGGGTCTCGTATTGCTGGGAATCGCACGTCTACAGCATCGGACTTCTCAGCTATCCCCGCGCCTCTGCGAATACGCCCTTGTTTCTGGCATGCTTTTAGCCTTTCCAAATGCCATGGGCTTTCTGGCTATCAGGCATGTAGGAGCTGGGTTCGTCTCGCTTAGCCTGGCCTTCCCTATTCTCATCACTTGGCTGCTCGTCGTCATGCTGAGGCTAGAACCGCTAATCAAGAATCGCTTGCTGGGCGTGCTGTTTGGCCTGGCCGGTGGGGTGCTGCTCACCCTGGGAAAGGCCAGCGGAATAGAGGGTAGTTGGGGGTGGGCTGCCATTGTTTTGGCCATGCCCGCTGTCATCGCTTTTGGCAATGTTTACCGTACGCTACGCTGGCGGTCCCAGGCCGAGCCAGTCTTTCTTGCTGCTTTGATGTTGCTCGGTGCTGGCGCTTCGCTACTTCCATTTGCAACCGTGTTCGAATCCGGACGAGCGGTTTCGCTGATTGCCACGAAGACGTCTGCTTGGCTCGTTCTGGAGCTGATCGCCGTATATACCGTCCTCTATCTATTCTTTTTCCTACTGCAACGACTGGCCGGCCCTGTCTACTTCAGTCAGATCGGGACGGTCGCCGCTCTGGTCGGCTCAGGGATCGCCATCCTTGCCCTGGGTGAGACCCTGCCAAACTATCTAGGCCCCGCTGCAGCTCTGATCGGGCTAGGCACGATACTTTTTCATCGCGGCGCAAGACTACGACGTACCAAGCCCAGCGCGACCACGACCTAAACCCACAGCCATTTCCCATCTGTCAAATAAGGAGCTTGTAGCATGTCATTTTTGGAAGCCTTGAACTGGCGCTATGCGACGAAACGCATGAACGGACACACAGTCCCTCAGGAAAAGCTGGATACGATCCTCGAAGCGGCACGCTTGGCCCCTTCCTCATATGGATTGCAACCCTACAGCGTGGCTGTAGTCAGCGATGCCGCACTTAGGAACAAGATTCGAGGGTTAGCGGTACCTCAGCCACAGGTTACGGAAGGATCCCACCTATTAGTTTTTGCCACCTGGACGACTATCGACGAGGCTAGCGTGGAAAGGTTTATAGAGCACGTCGCTTCAGAGCGTGACTTACCACTATCGTCTCTTGCAGGCTACACAGATGCGATCAAGAGCACCCTTCGAAAGTACCCAACGCAAGTGGAACGTGAGCATTGGGCCTCGAAGCAGGCATACATTGCTCTCGGGATGGCGCTAGCCGCTGCGGCAACAGAACATGTCGACGCGACACCAATGGAAGGCTTCTCTCCTGAGGCTCTGGATGAGCTCTTGGACCTGAAAGCCCAGGGGCTACGCAGCGTGGTGGTGATGGCCATAGGCGAGCGAGATGAGAGTAATGATTCCATGACTTCGCTTAAGAAGGTGCGCTGGCCGAAAGAGTCGTTCATTACTCACACGTGATGAGGTAAGAGATAAGAAGTCCCGCCTTGCCGCACCCACTGTGCGGCTTTTTTGCATACAGAGCATCCCTAGGCTAACAGAGGGCAGTCCTGGTTAGTCTGGAAAATTCCTAGCACCGTCGCTTGCACAGGTACACCAGCTTCTTCTTGCAACCGTGCACCTTGATGTTAAGATATATTCACATTAGCTTAACATTAATCTGCCAAGCTAAAACCGATGGTCTCGGTATGACATCAAGCGTAGCTGTAAAAGCCTCGTACTCATAGCCTTCATAGTGACTTCTTGGAACAAAGCAAACATCTGACGTCTATGCAGGATAAAGCGTTCAGCCACCCAATTACACTATCCGCAACATTTACTAAACAACCAGAATTTTGCAGGCTTAGATACACCAGTGTCGGATACCCCACACTCGGATGACAATGACAACCATATAAATTGGCTGTGAAGAGCAAGTTCAATAGACGCAAACTTGGGACGCCACAAACCATGGATCGCTTCACTGCTTTGAAAACGTTCTGCGCAGCTGTGGAGGCTCAAAGCTTTTCGCGTGCGGCGAATGACATTTGCCTGTCTCGCTCGGCTGTGAGTAAGAACATACGTGAACTGGAAGAGTATTTAGGCGTCACGTTGATACAGCGCAGTACACGCGGTATCAGTGTGACTGAGGCTGGCGCCAACTATTACGAAAAAGTCAGTCGGATGCTGACCAGCATGAAAGGTGCTGACGATGAGGTACGACAATCCAGTACGACCCCATGCGGAAACCTACGGGTATCTGTGCCACTTTCCCTGGGTCTGTTGTACATCACACCCTTACTACCAACGTTCCTTGAGCGATACCCCGACATCTCAGTAGAGGTAGTGCTAACAGATAGCAAAGTCGACCTTCTCCAAGAAGGTTTTGATCTTGCTATACGGGGTATAAAACGTTTGGAAGACTCGTGCACTAGGTCACGACTGATTGGCGAATTTACTCACACCATATGTGCTTCGCCCGATTATTTGGCTAGATGCACTGCCCCCATGTGTCCAAGTGACCTTCGACGTCATGACGTACTTATTTATACGGAAGTCGCGACCCCTGATCGCTGGAAGTTCGACAGCCCTACCAATGACGATCCAGATGAGTGCATCGTACAAGTCTCTGGAAGGTATCGATCAAATAACAGTCTCGCCTTGAGACAAGCAGCTATCGCAGGAAAAGGAATTCTTCGCATACCTGAGATCTATGTCAGAGATGACTTGGAGAAGGGGCACTTGGTTCCCTTGCTCCAAGACTGGTCGCTTCCAACTTCAGGAATTTGGGTAATTTACTCACAAACCTCTTTTATACCAAATAGGCTACGCGTATTTATTGACTTTTTAGCAGATAATTTTTCAATGAACACGCTTCCTTCCACACCTAATCACATCGGTATCACATAAACTTTACATAGATTTTTCAGACATATTTCTTCATTAAGCCCGCAGCGTAATTGTGCGGGCTTTTTTTATATTCTTCGCCTCTCCTCATGTTGTGCACTGTCGGTAAACACAGTTCGCACTCAAATATATCTATCCTATCATTTCTCAGTCTAGTAACGTCTTGTAACGCAGCAATACGCTGTTTTTCCATAGTCGAACACAAGGTAAGAGACAGACATGAGCATTATCCAGGTTGCAGGAATCATCGACGCCAAAGAAGCTGACATGCTGATCAATGAAGGTGTGGATTGGCTAGGTTTTCCGCTACGTCTTCCTTCAGGGCGTGACGATATCAGCGAATCTGAAGCTACCTCTATTTTACAGTCATTGCCTAAACCACACAGGGGCGTTCTGATTAGCTATATGACTGAGGCTGACGAAGTATCCCGCTTCTGTGACCAGCTCTGTCTGGATGCTGTACAGCTGCATGGCGATATTTCCATGAAGGAGTTAGCCAAGCTGCGTGAGGCCCGCCCGGACCTTTATTTGCTCAAAAGCCTCGTTGTTCGCTCAGATAACATGAACGGTCTCCTCCAGCTTATTGATGACAGCTCCGAATGGGTAGACATGTATATAACTGATACTTTCGACCCTATAACCGGGGCTAAAGGTGCCACTGGTATTACACATGACTGGTCAGTGAGCAAGGAATTGGTACGTCATTCTGAGCGCCCATTAATGATGGCTGGTGGTCTTTCTCCCGAAAATATTGGTGAGGCTATACGAGAGGTTCAGCCTGCTGCCATCGACGCACACTCGCTATTGGAAGGGCCTGACGGGCGCAAGGACCGAAACAAGATCCGCCGCTTCGTTTCAGAGGCACGTGCAGCTTTTGATGAAATTGGTGCAACAACCCTAGTGTAACGGAGGCTTAATCATGCCAGTTCATGTTTTGAACCAGACTAAGTCCTTAAAAGCCATACATTCGGTGATACGCCACCGTGATACCAGTCATTCACTGTTTGTCTTCCAGGCGAATCGGCTGATTCGTTTGATATTGGAAAAATGTTTTGAGCTTTTACCCTATCGGCCTTACGAGGTAAGAACGCCTATCGGCGAACTGTACGAAGGACAACAATTTAGCAAGCCTCTTTGTGCTGTTTCTGTCGTTAGAGCGGGAGAGAGCATGGAATATGCCCTTTCATCGATTCTGGCGGGCTTTCCTATCGGGAAGATCTTAATCCAGCGGAATAAGGTGACAAAGCTTCCTCACCTCTACTACGCCGCTTTTCCTGAAGATATTGCTGATCGATATGTGCTTCTTTTGGAACCCATGCTAGCCACAGGGGGATCGGCGATAATGGCTGTGCGTGAACTCCTTGAACGTGGCGTCCCAGAACATAACATCATTTTTGCGAACGTTCTTACCTCACCAGAAGGGTTAGCGAGACTCGAGTCAACCTATCCAAACCTGACTATCGTGACTTCTTCGGTCGAGAAACGACTGAACGAAGAGGCCTTTATGGTACCGGGCATTGGGGACTTTGGTGACAGGTACTTTGGCACAACGAGACAAGGGGCCGCTCATGGACAGGCATAACATTGTCCTGAATATCTTTTTGACCTCATTGGTTCCTATTGTCTGGGGCAGCACATATCTGGTGACCACGGAGTTTTTGCCTCCCGATGCGCCTTTGCTAGCTGCGGTGCTTCGCGCGTTACCGGCCGGCCTCATCCTCATTGCTTTCGGGCGCCAGCTGCCGACAGGTGGCTGGTGGGTCCGGGCGGCACTGTTGGGCGTACTGAACATAGGAGCCTTCTTCTATTTTTTGTTCGTCGCAGCCTATCACCTCCCTGGAGGGGTAGCTGCACTGATCATGTCCATCCAGCCAATCATTGTACTGCTTTATGGAGTAGTACTGTTTGGCAACGCCATTACTGCCACGCAGGTACTGGCCTGTGTGCTGGCGGCAGTCGGTGTGGCTCTAGTGGTGCTCAGGCCTGAAGCTGAATTGAACGTCGTTGGCGTAACAGCTGGCCTTGGGGGGGCATTGTCCATGGCGACGGGCATCGTCCTTACTAAGCGCTGGGGCCGTCCCGCCGGAACCAGCCTATTAACGTTCACAGGCTGGCAACTGGCCTTCGGAGGCGCCGCATTACTGCCGATCGCCCTCGTCTATGAAGGCCTCCCTCCGGTCCTCACAGTACGTAACTGGCTGGGTCTGGGTTACCTCGGGTTGTTTGGAGCTCTCGCCGCCTATGCGCTGTGGTTCCGTGGCATTGAGCGCCTGCCGGCTTTATCCGTGTCTTTCATCTCTCTCCTGAGCCCCCTCTCCGCGACATTGCTGGGGTACTGGTTCCTCAATGAGCAATTGAATTGGTTGCAATTGCTGGGAGGTGTCGGGGTGCTCGGTGCGGTATTCCTCGCGCAGCCCAATATAAACCTTTTTGCCCGTTTTCAACGTCCGAGGCACGGAGAGGCCTGAACCCCATCTGCCCACGTCTTTAAACCGATCAGCAAGGGTATTCCTATGGCTTTGAACACGCAGCTTCCTTCCCATGACATTCCTACAACCTTGGACACGCTTTCCGGCATGCTTGCCTGGCAGGCCCGTACAAGGCCGGACGCGCCAGCGGTGATCTCTGACGATACCCAGGTAAGCATGGCCGATCTCGCTTCGACCGCGGGCAGTATTGCCAAGGGGATTCTCTCTAGCGCGCCAGGCGTCAGCGAGTGTCTGGGTCTCTATGCCGATCCTTCGCCGGAAATGATCTCTGGTCTCTGGGGTATTCTCTGGGCCAGCCGTGCCTATCTTCCGCTGGCCGTTGAATACCCTGAGGAACGTATTCGTTACATCGTCGAGCACAGCGGTAGCAACACCATCCTCACCCAGGCGCATCTAAAAGCCCAGCTACAAAGGATGGTGCCGCACACTACCCAGGTACTGGTGCTCGAAGAACTCCTGCGAGAACCAGCGAGTGAGGCTGCGACATGCACTTTGGAGGACCTTGGCTACGTAATTTACACGTCCGGAAGTACAGGTAAGCCGAAAGGTGTCATGATCAGCCAAGAGGCAGTGGTCAACCAGTTGCGTTGGCTGTCCCGTCAAGCTTACCTAAGACCTGGCGTCAGAATCCTGCAAAAAACACCGGTCAGCTTCGATGCTGCACAGTGGGAATTACTCGCGCCAGCCGTCGGTGCAGCGGTGGTGTCAGGCCGACCAGGTATGTTCCGTGACGCGCATGCCATCATCTCCAGTATCCAGCGTCACAGTGTGACCAATCTCCAATGCGTTCCCACCCTGCTCAGTGCGCTTGTCGAAGACGAGACATTCTTGAGCTGTACAAGCCTCTCGACACTGTTTTCCGGTGGCGAAGCACTTTCTCAGAAGCTCGCACGCAAGGTGCTCACCTCGATGCCTCACGTCGATCTTGTCAATCTGTATGGACCGACGGAATGCACGATCAATGCGACATCGCATCATGTCTGTGTAGATGAATTAACCGACCTGTCCTGCGCGGTATCAATCGGCACACCCGTCGATGGGGTAACTTGCCATATCCTGGATTCGCAGATGAATCACGTTCCCGACGGAGAGGAAGGTGAGCTCTATCTTGGCGGGATTCAGCTAGCCAAAGGGTATCGCAACAGTACCGAACTAACCCGGGAACGCTTTGTTTTTCTACCCGGGGCTCCACAGCAACGTTTGTACCGGACGGGGGATATCTGTTCCCGGCAAGCCGACGGCACCCTACGCTTTGCTGGGCGTTCTGATCATCAGGTAAAGCTGCGGGGTTATCGCGTTGAACTTGAGGAAATCATCGTAGCAATCGAAGCTCATCTCTGGGTCCGCCATGCGTCGGTGGTGGTCCTTGAAGACGAGCGAACCAAGGGGCAATCGCTGACGGCTTGCATCGAGCTGAACGATAAAGAAGCTGCATTGATGGACCAAGGGGTCGCCGGCAGTCACCACCAATCCAAGGCGAACAAACTTCAGGTGAAGGCTCAGCTGGCCAACCCGGGCCTTCGTGATGATCTTTCTCTCGCCTCATCAGCGGTTACATCGCTGCCCGGCTCACAGCCCTTCGACGAGCAACGACGGAAGGTCTTCGCCCGGAAAACCTATCGTTTCTATGACGGCGGCATCACGACCCGAGACGAGCTGGCAGAGTTGATCAGCGACTGGCAACGCCAGATGGCGAGCCCCAAGGACATGCAGCTACCCCGTGAATGGGATATCGTCCTGTTGAGCGACCTGCTTCGTTGGTTCGGCAGCTTCCAGAGTGAAGCCCGACTTCTCCCCAAATATGCCTATGCATCCCCGGGAGCGCTATACGCAACTCAGCTCTACGTAGAGTGTGCCGGCATCCCAGATGTTGAGGATGGAATCCACTACTATCATCCCTTACGACACACCCTGATTCGTGTGGCCAGCCCTTTCTCGGCCATTCAGGAAGACGGGCCTCGTCAGCTACGTTTCCACTTCGCGGGCAAGCGAAAGGCCATAGAGCCGGTCTACAAGAACAACATTAGAGAAGTCCTGGAGATCGAAACGGGACACATGCTGGGACTGCTCGATGAAGTACTGATCAAGGATGGTCACAGTGTTACGCCCGCGCCTCGCCATGAATATCTGTTAGCGCACCTTGGTCTCCAACGTGACGACTTTGACCTTGGAAGTTTTGCCTGTGTCCCAGCAGGACGAGGTTGGAGGCCGAATGTCGAGTTATATGTCCAGTCGACGGGCCTTGGGACAGAGGGCCTAGAGCCCGGGACCTGGAAGATCATGAGAAACAAGCGGAAGCTGATTTCGAACAATGCCATTGCGTCACGAGACGTCATCGCAATCAACCAGCAAGTTTTCAATCGCTCAAGCGTCGGCCTATCGATCCTGAGCCGCGAACAGGATGCGTCATTAGGCTATGTGGCGCTGGGCTATGCACTGCACAAGTTCCAGCGTAATGAGCACGGCTTTGGCTTCATGTCATCGGGCTACAGTTCTAAATCGGGCAACCCATTACCCGCTGCTCGCCGATTTGACGGGATTCTTCACGAAGCGGGCATCGAATCTGGCCCGATGTACTTCTTCATAGGCGGCAAGGTCAGCGAGGCACAGCGGCTTAGCGAAGGCATGCATGAAGACAGCGTTCACATGCAAGGCCCCGCAGAGATGATCCGCGATGAACTGGCGAGAAGCCTCCCTGATTATATGATACCCGACAGAGTTCTCGTCTTTGACAGGCTCCCCCTCTCGGCCAACGGGAAAGTCGATCACAAAGCAGTCGCCGCCTCGGATCAGTTACGCGAGGCCGTCGCTGCTAAACCCTATAAGGAGCCTGATTCACCGACCGAGCGCTGGCTAGCAACCCTTTGGTCCGACTTGTTGGATTTTGATCCCGTTTCGCGTGAGGACGAGTTCTTCCTGTCGGGTGGCAATTCCCTGGTTGCGATATCGATGCTTGCCTCGATCAATAAGCATTTCGGTCTGAACCTCCCCGCCCAGGTGGTTTTCGAGTGCCCGAAGCTAAGTGAACTAGCGACTCGCATTGATGAGGGTATGGCCACCCCATCTTCGCGCCTGATTCCGCTGAACGATAAAACAGACGCCTACCCCATATTCTGCTGGCCTGGGTTGGGCGGGTATCCGATGAACCTTCGCCCACTGGCCCAAACTCAGGCCCGTCCATTCATCGGTATCCAGTGTTATGGACTCAATGAGGGTGAGACACCTTACTCAACGATCGCAGAGATGGCCCGGGCGGATGTCGAGGAAATCCAGCATAAGCAGCCGAGCGGTCCCATAACGCTATGGGGGTATTCTTTCGGCGCCCGGCTGGCATTCGAGGCTGCTTGGCAGCTGGAACAAGCAGGCAGACAAATTGACCACCTGGTCCTGATCTGCCCAGGGAACCCTCATGTTGATACCGGGGTGGTGACAGAACAACGTGATGCGAATCTGAGCAATCTGGGCTTCGCTGCGATTCTCCTATCTGTCTTCTTTGGCAAGGTCGACATCGAAGAGACCAAGCGCTGTATGGCTCAGTGTGCCAACCTTGAGGCCTTCATCCGTTACGTGCACACACGACGCCCTGAAGTAGGCGTAGATACCGTGAGGCGCATTACCCAGCTCGTCTGTGAGACCTATGAGTTTGAGTATAACTTCGCTGAACTCAAAGTCCACCGGGTGTCGGCACCCATCGATATCGTGAAAGCCCAAGGGGACGACTACTCGTTTCTGGAAAATGCCAGCAGTTATGCCGCGGCGGCCCCGCGCGTCCTGTATTCGGCAAGCGACCATTACCAAATCCTTCGAGATGGCCCTGTTCGTGAGCTTGCCGGCATGCTCACCCGCGCAGGCCAACCCCCGCAGGGTTTCGAGGAAACCTCCACAACCTCGGCTTCACAGCGGGAGGTAAGCCATGCCGCACATTGAACTGAGCCACTTCCCGGTCGAGCTCACTCACGCAGAAAAAGAGGCCTTGGCCAAAGATCTAACACGGGTGGTGTGCGACAGGCTTAAAACACCCTCGTCCGTAGTGTCGATTGCCCTGGAGCCAGTCACGCCCGAGCAGTGGCATGACCGAGTGATCGCTCCGAGGCTGCTACCTGCCGGGAGTCGGCTTATCAAGAAACCGAACTACCCCATTAAGGAATGAACATGCGTTACGTGACCACACATGGCGATATCCCATTAACGTTCAATGAAGAAGTCGCTGACGCGCTGGCCGGTAATCGTCCTGTCGTGGCGTTGGAATCCAACGTCATTACCCACGGTTTGCGATATCCACTGAACATAGAGACGGCCCTGGCCGTGGAGAATGCGGTTAGACGGGGTGGGGCTGTTCCAGCAACGATTTTCATCGATGAAGGTAAGATCCTGGTAGGGTCTGATCAGGATCGGATTGAACGATTCGCTTCCCTTGAGTCCGTGCCGAAGGTATCAAGCCGCGACCTGCCTGTCGCGCTTGCTAAAGGCGGGCCCGGTGCTACCACGGTCGCCTCTTCCCTGGTCTGTGCGGAACTGGCGGGGGTCGAAGTGTTTTCCTCAGCGGGCATCGGCGGTGTGCACCGCGGCGCAGAACGCAGCATGGATATCTCAGCAGATCTGGTGCAGTTCACGCGCTCGCGTGTCGCCGTGGTCTGTGCCGGCGCCAAAAGCATACTGGACCTGGAGTTAACGCTTGAGTTTCTCGAAACACATTGCGTGCCGTTGCTCTCTTACCGCTCGGATGATTTCCCCGCTTTCTTTTGCGACAGCAGTGGCTTGCGTAGCCCCAACCGTATAGATGACCTACCCACCCTAGCCCGTGCAATCCTGGCTCATTGGGCCAGCGGCGCCCCGGGTGGCCCCGTCATCACGACACCACCTCGCCCCGAGGATGCACTGCCTCGCGCCGAGGTCGAAAGCGTTATCACCGATGCACTTCAGCGTGCTGAAACTGAGCAGATTTCCGGCAATGGCCTGACGAAGTTCCTGATGCGTGCCATTGAGCAGGCAACAGAAGGACGCTCTGCCCAGGCCAATGCCGCCGTGCTGGTTAGTACGGCTGAGCTTGCCGGCGAAGTCGCCGCCTCACTACAACGCGAATCTACCTTTGTTTAAGGATCCAAGATGACCCGTTCAATCGCTTTCACCCCGGCACGCTTCGGTGCGATAGACGTTGCAAACCGATTTGTCATGGCTCCCATGTCACGCAATCGTGCCACACCCGAGGGCCTTGCAACGCCATTGATGGCCGAATATTACGCCCAGAGGGCCACGGCAGGCTTGATCGTGACCGAGGGTGTACAGCCCAGCGCCGTAGGACAAGGGTTCATGAATACACCAGGCCTGCATAGTGAAGCGCAAATAACAGCGTGGCGTCAGGTGACCGAGGCCGTCCATGCCAAGGGAGGCAAGATTGTTGTTCAGCTGATGCACGCTGGACGCATTGGGCATCCCTCCCTCTACCCTGACCGACATGCTTCAATTGCGCCCTCAGCGATTGCTGCACAAGGACAGGCCTTCACTCCCGAAGGTCCCAAGGATTACCCGACGCCTCGTGCCATGTCTGAGGCTGATATCAATCAGGCGATCGCTGAGCATGCCCAGGCTGCCCGAAATGCCATGGAGGCAGGCTTCGACGGCATTGAGATCCATGCCGGTAATGGCTTTCTAATCCATCAATTCATGGCAGAAAACTGCAATCAGCGCACTGATGGCTATGGTCGCGGCATTAAGGGGCGTGTTCGCTTTGCCCTGGAGGTGATTGACGCTTGCGTTCAGGCCATCGGCGCCAGGCGTGTTGGGGTAAGAATTTCCCCATATAATCCTTTTAACGACATCATTGAAGGAAATACCCCAGAACTCTACAAGGCGCTCCTGGAGCGTATACCGGAGGACCTGGCTTACCTACATATTATGGAAGCCAATAACCGGCCGCAGACAGAGGCCATCAGGGCGATGTGGCGCGGTCCGCTCATCCTGAACCCGCATGCGGATGCCACCGCCTGGCCGGCCACTCCAAGCATACTAAAAACCCTCTTCGATACGGACCTCGCCGACGGGGTCTGCTTCGGCGCCCTATTCCTGGCCAACCCAGACCTGGTCTCTCGGATTCGCCTGTCAGCTCCATTAAACAGCGTGGATGAAACTACCTTCTATGGGGGAGGTGCCCGAGGCTATACCGACTACCCGACTCTGGAGCAGTGCGCATCCATTGCCTGATCCCCAGTGCCTTCGGCGGCATCGTCAAGACGCCGAAGAATGAACCGCAGCCGTGAACTAGGCGACCTGTCCCATAAACAGGCAGGTTGCCCTCGTGCAGCCGAAAAAGGATTAGGCTGATGCATGATGTTGCAATCGTTGGTTTTGGTGCGACTGGGGTCAGTTTCCTCCGCCAGCTGCATTCCCATTTGTATGAGCAGGATTTAGATCCGATCCGTGTTGCCCTGGTTTCGCCTGAGGAAAGCTTTTCGTCTGGGCTAGCCTTTGGACAGGCTGAATATTTTCACAAGGTGAACACGCCACCCGAGCTAATGGGAATCGACCCAGAAGACCCACAAGGGTTTGCCACGTGGATGCGTCAGCAGAGAGGACAGGAGGACCCGTACCCACCACGCGTGACGTATTCAGATTACCTGAAGTATATCTATCGGACCTTGGCCGGCGACAAACTTGCAATCACTGAGTTTCACACCCACGCCAGCGATATCGATACACATACTGCCTACCAAGTTATTCGGCTTAACGATGGGCGCGAGGTCATGACGCGAAGGACCGTGCTTGCTCTAGGGTCTATTTCCGCACCAACATTCAACACTGCCTCGGGCATGAATCCGGTACAACCCAGAGAGATTGCCTATACGCGGGCCCCCGAATGCGCGTTGGTCGCAGGGACAGGGCTAACGGCAGTGGACTGTGTCCGATCGCTGGCTCGACTGGGAACCCAGTCAATACACATGTTTTCACGTAGCGGGTTTGCGCCCACGGTAATCTCGAAAGGCGTGTCCTACCACCCTGAGCACTTCATCTGGGACAAGTTAAAGGCCGAGTTGAACCAGCATCCTCGTGAGACGCGGCTGCCCAGTGTTATTAAATTGCTCAAAGCCGAGATAAAACAGATGCCTAATCCGGAAGTCCCTCGAGCCAACAGGTTCCTGTTGAAGGGGAATCTCAAGTCCTATTGGGGTTACCTGTTATCACGCGCTGACAACGCCGATCTCCCCTTTCAGGATACGTTAGGCTCGACTCGATTCTATGCCCACAAGATTTGGCGCAAGCTTGGAGAACGAGAGCGTCAGGACTTTCAACGTAGCTTCGGGTCGTTCTGGGCATGCTGGCGGCATCCGATACCTGCCGATATTGTCAGAGAGCTTCAGCAGTACGCAAAAGAGGGTCGTTTGCATTTGCATCGCCCGGTGGCGCCCATCAAACGCCAAAGAGGGCAGTATATACTTGAGACCAAAGACACGCGCATACTTGCCAACATCCTGATCGATGGAACCGGTGGCTCAGGCGACATGCAGCAAGTCTCTTCTCCACTTGTCCGAAATTTGTTGAACAAACAGTTGGCGATTGCTCATCCCTGCGGCGGCCTGAGAGTCGACTCCCTAACCTATGGATTAGAGAACGACACTCGATCCACAGGAATCTATTGTCTTGGGCCATTGGCCAAAGGAGCGCTTTTTTCTACCAATGCCTTCTGGTTCAATGCGCAGTGCGCCTCCCAGCTGGCCTATTACCTGGCCATCGAAATTCGCCTTGAGCCGCGCAGGGGGGTTATAGCCTGATGTCACTTCTTGCGCCTCTGGCCTATTTACTTAGCGGTATCCTGCTAGGCCGATTGTTGCCCGATATAAAAAATGCCTTAGCTATCACGCTGACTACAGTTCTCATCCCGTTCATCATCATCTACAACCTTTTAGCCTATCAGCCCGGTACGGCAACGCTGGCGCTATTCAGCGTGGCCTTTTGTTCGCTACTGTTTGTGTGTGGCTATGTGGTTTGGAAGGATCGGTTGACGGCCCTGACATTGAGTTATCTCAATGTAGGTTGGCTCGGTCTGCCGATTGCCATAGCTCTTTTTGGCGACGGGGCCAGTCGCATTATAATTGCAGCCTACGTGGGAAGCTCTATCTTCGGAAACATTGCGGCGTCCTTTGCGCTACAGTCTGGTATGACGTGGCGCGGATTAAGCTACCGCTTACTCAAAATGCCGCCAGTAATAGCCGTTATAGTGGGTCTCGTGTTGCATGTCTTGCCGCTACGCCTGGTGCAAAATGAACAGCTCAGCGTCCTCTATGATATTGCCAAGCAATTGATGTCCATGGCTGGCATGGGTATTTTAGGGATCTGGCTATACAGTTCCAAGGTTACACTGCAGAGTTTACGAGCATCAATTCCGCATGCCATTGTCAGAGCCGTGGTGGGAACCAACGTGGTCGCCCTGTTTATCGGAGGCTGCCGAAGCTTAGGTTACGACCCCTTTCCAGACAGTATCTGGGCGCTTGCTTTATTGCCTCTTCTCCCTCCAGCAGCCAATATCGTAGTGTTGGAAACCTACTACTGCGGCACGGGAAATTCCGCGCAAACGATAGTCTGTGGAACGGTAATTTCTCTTGTTTTGGTGTTTGTTTTTTCTTTGATACTCATGGCGAGTTAACAGTCATCCCTAGGCCCGCGCACAGGCTTGGACACCAACCCCCCTCGTCCCTCGGATGGCGAGAGGGACTTTTAATTCCCCTTAGCGGCCATCGCCCGCAGCCGCCAGCCTTCGGCGGCGGCGATGCCCAGCACCCCGACCAGAGTGTCTCCCTCCCAGACCAGCCACACACGCTCGCGTTGCCAGGGCGGTACCCCGGCCTCCTGCAGGAGCCGTTTGACGTCGCGCCGGCCGCGTCCCGCCACGCGCAGCGTCTCGCCGCCCCGACGCCTGCCCAGCGTGAGATAAACATCACGCGGCGGCTCGGGTAGCAGTTGCCAGTTCAAGGGACCCGACGGCGTTTCCAGAGGGGTGACGCCATCCCACGCGGCCTCCCAGTCGACATCGACAGGGGCGCACGGCGCCAGCAGATGGAGGTGCCCTTGCCAGCGCCGGGCCTCTCCACCCGGCCAGGCGAGATGGACCTGTGCGTCGCCGCGGGCCTGTAATTGGTCGAGCAAGCTTTCGAGGCGCGCGCGCGGCGGCGTAGGCAGAGCGAGTTGCCGACAGGCATGGCGCACGAGAAGCCGCTGACGGGGGCGGGAGAGCGCCAGGACATCCGCCACCGACAAACAGGCCGCAGCGCCGCCCAAGGCCTGCAAGGTTTCTTCGGCCAACTCCTCCAACAGCGCATCGCTCTCGCCCAGTTGCTCGGCGGTGCGTGCCAGCGATGCCGCCGCACTCGGCCAGCGCGCCGCCAGCGCCGGCATGACCGTGTGGCGTAGATAGTTGCGATCGAAGCCTTGGTCTGCGTTGCTCGGGTCGTCGATCCAACGCAGGCCTCGTTTCTCGGCCTCACACTCCAGCGCCGCCCGCGTCACGGACAGCCATGGCCGGACCATGAAACGCCCTTGCCACTCGCGGCTCTCGGGCATGCCGGCCATGCCACGCAAACCACTACCGCGTAAACCCGCCAGCAACAGACCTTCGGCCTGATCGTCGGCATGCTGGGCCAGCAGCAATGTGTCTCCCGGTGCGACACGTCGGGCGAACGCCGCCAGGCGAGCGTCACGGGCGTGAGCCTCAAGGCCCCGTGCGCCGCGTTCGACCGTGGCACGCTCTACGAACAACGGCACCCCGAGACGCCCGCACAACCATCGCGCATGGTCTTCGAACGCGGCAGCGGCATCCTGCAGGCCATGATTGACGTGCAAGGCATACAGCGGGCGCGGATGGCGGCGGCAGGCGGCCACCGCGAGTGTCAGCAGCAGCGACGAATCCAGCCCACCGGAGAGCGCCACCCAAACACGACGCCCCGGCGAGATCATCGCCAGGGCGTCGTCGACAAGGGCTTCGGGGGTCGACCGCGCGTTATTGGGGCGCGCCATAGCTCATCAGACGATCATAGCGACGCGACAGCAGGTCATCCGTCTCCATGGCTTCCAGCCGCTCGAGGCTGGCGCCGAGGGCGTCCTTGATGCTATCGGCCATCTTCTGCGGGTTGCGGTGCGCGCCCCCCAACGGCTCCTTGATCAAGGTATCGACGAAGCCCAGCTCCTTGAGGCGCTCGGCGGTGATACCCATGGCCTGCGCTGCCTCGGAGGCCTTTTCGGCGCTCTTCCACAGAATCGAGGCGCAGCCTTCCGGGGAGATCACCGCATAGGTCGAATACTGCAGCATCTGCAGCTCGTCGCAGACGCCGATCGCCAGCGCCCCGCCGGAGCCGCCCTCGCCCACGACGGTGGAGATGATCGGCGTCTTGAGGCGCGACATGACCGCCAGATTGTAGGCGATGGCCTCGCTCTGGCCGCGCTCCTCGGCGTCGATCCCCGGATAAGCGCCCGGGGTATCGATGAAGGTCAAGACCGGCATCTTGAAGCGCTCGGCCATTTCCATCAGCCGGCATGCCTTGCGATAGCCTTCCGGGCGCGGCATGCCGAAGTTGCGCCGCACCTTCTCCTTGACGTCACGCCCCTTCTGATGACCGATGACCATCACCGGTTTGTCGTCGAGACGCGCCACGCCACCCACGAT
Organism: Chromohalobacter marismortui; assembly: GCF_004364315.1. Classification (GTDB taxonomy): domain Bacteria; phylum Pseudomonadota; class Gammaproteobacteria; order Pseudomonadales; family Halomonadaceae; genus Chromohalobacter; species Chromohalobacter marismortui. The sequence continues at coordinate 624,929 of NZ_SOBR01000002.1, forward strand.
GGCGGCGTCATCGGCGAAATGACGATCGCCGTGCAGCTCGTCGAAGTCCTCGAACAGGCTGTCGAGGTAATCCAGCGTGTAAGGACGCTGGGGGTGACGCGAGAGCTGCGATACCTGCCAGGCGCTGAGATCGCGAAAAATCGATTCGGTGAGCTTGCGATTCTTTTCTTCAAGCTTGCCGATTTCGTCGCTCAAGCTGATACGGCTGTCGTTACCGACCAGGCGTAGCTCATCGATCTTGGCTTCCAGCTCGGCGATCGGTTGTTCAAAGTCCAGGTAGTTGGGATTCATAGAACGTCTACTTTGTGGTCTTGGGCAGCCCGGGGCCGCACGTCCGATGCCGCGCGAGGCGACGCTGTGACGGACAGGGCATGGCGCCAACCGGCCGTAATCCGGCATTATCGCACCCTGAACGCATCACGCAAGACACTCAGTGCCAGGGAACCCCATCAGCACGCTCACGCCCCGCCCCGATAGCGCAGCGTCACCGACTCCTGGCCCTCTACCTCACGCAGAGCAATGAGCAGGTCGTCACTAGGCGCCACGCGCCAGGCCTCCCCCAGTTCCACGATGCCGCGAGCCTGGGGATTGCGGTAGCGCACACGCACCGGGAGGCCCTGAGGGTCGCGCCACTGCGTCAGGCTATCGTGCAGGCTACGGGCGAAACGCCCATTGAGACGTGCGCCGTCGACGGAAAGTTCCACGGCCTCGCCATAGCGCGTGCGTGCATCGACCATCGGGGTCACCTCCTTGCCACGCAGGCGCAACCCGCCCGAGTAATCGTCGGTGCTCACTTCGCCTTCGATGATCAGCACGTCGTCGGCGCCGAGCTTGCCACGCATCTGATCGTACATCTCACCGAACAGCGAGGCCTCGATGCGTCCGGTACGGTCGTCCAGGGTGATGAAGGCCATGGTATCGCCGCGCTTGGATTTCATGGTGCGCATGGCCACCACCAGCCCCGCGACCCGCTGCGATTCGCCGCGCTGGGGCTTCAGGTCGACGATGCGCGTCGACACGAAGCGCTTGAGCTCGCTCTCGTATTCGTCGATGGGGTGGCCGGTCAAATACAGACCCAGCGTCTCTTTCTCGCCGGCCAGGCGCTCCTTGTCGGTCCACTCGCGCACCCCGCGATAGTCGGCGTAGGCATCGCCGGCCTCGGGCTCGCTGAACGCTTCGCCGAACATGTCCATCATGCCCAGATTGGCATTGGTGGTGCTCTGCGCGGCGGCCTTGAGCGCCGCCTCCAGCGAGGCCATCAGCACCGCGCGGGTGGGGCCGAGATTGTCCAGCGCGCCGGAGCGAATCAACGCCTCCAGGGTGCGCTTGTTGAGGCGTTTGGCATCGACCCGGCGGCAGAAGTCGAACAGGTCGCTGAAGGCACCGTCCGCCTCGCGCGCCTCGACGATCGCCCCGATGGGCCCCTCGCCCACGCCGCGAATCGCACCCAGCCCATAGACGACACGGTTTCGTTCATCGACGGTAAACTTGTAGCTCCCCATGTTGACGTCCGGCGGCGTCACCGTAAGCCCTTGATTGCGGCATTCCTCGATCAATGGCACGACCTTGTCGAGGTTGTCCATTTCGGTGGACAGCACCGCCGCCATGAAGGGCGCGGGATAATGCGCCTTGAGCCACGCCGTCTGGTACGAGACCAGGCCGTAGGCCGCCGAGTGCGACTTGTTGAAGCCATAGCCGGCGAATTTTTCCACCAGGTCGAAGAGGTTACCGGCCAGGTCCTTGTCGATGCCATTGGCCGCGCAGCCCTCCATGAAGCCGGCACGCTGCTTGGCCATCTCCTCGGGCTTCTTCTTGCCCATGGCACGACGCAGCATGTCGGCCTGCCCCAGGCTATAACCCGCCATCACCTGGGCGATCTGCATCACCTGCTCCTGATAGAGGATGATGCCATAGGTGGGCCCGAGCACGGGTTTGAGCAGCTCATGCTGGTAATCCGGGTGAGGATAGGCCACCTCGGCGCGACCGTGCTTGCGGTTGATGAAGTCATCGACCATGCCGGATTGCAGCGGCCCCGGACGGAACAGTGCCACCAGGGCGATCATGTCCTCCAGCGAGTCGGGCTGCAGGCGCTTGATCAACTCCTTCATGCCGCGCGATTCCAACTGAAAGACCGCCGTGGTCTCAGCCTTCTTGAGCATGTCGAAGGTGGGCACGTCATCCAGCGGAATCGAGGCGATGTCCAGCGGCCCCTGGCCTTCGCGGGCGCGTACCGTGTCGACCATTTCCAGCGCCCAGTCGATGATGGTCAGCGTGCGCAGCCCCAGGAAGTCGAACTTGACCAGCCCGGCTTCCTCGATGTCGTTCTTGTCGTACTGCACGACCAGGCCACTGCCGTCCTCATCGCACAGCAGCGGCGAGAAGTCGGTGAGCTTGGTGGGCGCGATCACCACCCCGCCGGCGTGTTTGCCGGTGCCGCGCGTGATGCCTTCGAGCTTGAGGGCCATGTCCCAGATTTCCTGGGACTCCTCGTCGCTGTCCAGATACTCCTTGAGAGCCGGTTCCTGCTCGATGGCCTTGGACAGGGTCATGCCGACCTCGAAGGGGATCAGCTTGGAGAGCTTGTCGCCCATCGAGTACGGCTTGCCCTGGGCGCGCGCCACGTCGCGCACCACGGCCTTGGCGGCCATGGTACCGAAGGTCACGATCTGCGAGACGGCGTCACGCCCGTAGCGACTCGCCACGTACTCGATGACCCGGTCGCGCTTCTCCATGCAGAAATCGACGTCGAAGTCGGGCATCGACACACGCTCGGGGTTGAGGAAGCGCTCGAACAGCAGATCGTACTCGAGCGGGTCGAGGTCGGTGATCTTGAGGGCATAGGCCACCAGCGACCCGGCCCCGGACCCGCGCCCGGGGCCCACCGGAATGTCGTTGTCCTTGGCCCACTGGATGAAGTCCATGACGATCAGGAAGTACCCGGGAAAGCCCATCTCGAGGATGATGTCGAGCTCGAAGTCGAGGCGCTCGCGGTAGGTCGGCTCGTACTCGGCCAGGTCGCGGCCGGGGTAGATCGGTCGCTCGCCGGAGAACAGCTTGTCGAGCCGCTCGGTGAGGCCGTCATGGGAAATCTTGCGGAAGAAACCGTCCATGCTCATGCCGTCCGGCACCGGGTACTCGGGCAGGAAGATTTCCCCCAACGGCACATCGACGTTGCAGCGCGCGGCGATCATCACGCTGTTTTCCAATGCCTCGGGCAGGTCCGAGAACAGTTCCGCCATCTCCTGCGGGGTCTTGAGGTACTGCTCTTCGCTGTAGCGGCGCTCGCGCCTGGGGTCGTCGAGTGCCTTGCCTTCGCCGATCGCCACCCGCGTCTCGTGGGCCCAGTAGTCCTCACGGGTCAGAAAGCGCACATCGTTGGTCGCCACCACCGGCGTCTCGGTCTCGGCCGCCAGGGCCACCGACAGATGCAGGCACTCCTCGTCATGCTCGCGACCGGTCCGCTGGAGCTCCAGATAGAACCGCCCCGGAAAGGCCGCCTTCCAGCCCTGGCACAGCTCGCGCGCCGCCTGGCCGTGCTCGGCGAGCAGGTACCGGCCGATCTCGCCGTCGCGGGCCCCGGAAAGCGCGATCAGACCCGCACTACGGGCAAAGATCCACTCCTTCTTGAGGATCCCCTGGCCGCGCTGCTGGCCTTCGCTCCAGCCCTGCGAGATCAGCTCGGTCAGATGGCGATAGCCGTCGTTGTCCATCGCCAGCAGCGTCACACGATAGGGATGCGACTCGTCATGGGGATTCTCCATCCACAGATCGGCGCCGATGATCGGCTTGAGTCCCGCGCCTTGCGTCCCCTTGTAAGCCTTGACCAGGCCGAACAGATTGGAATCGTCGGTCACGGCCACGGCGGGCATGCCGCTCGCAGCCGTCGCTTCGATCAGCGGCTTCAAGCGTACCAGGCCATCGATCAGGGAATATTCACTGTGCACGCGCAGATGAACGAAAGGCGTAGTCATGACGAGCTCTTGAGACGAAACGAACGATGCCGCCCGGACGGCATCCTCCTGAATGAATTGGGTAACGACGTAATGGGACGCTATACCAGTGGCAACTGCTTGACCGGCGCAAACGAACGACGATGCTCCTCGAGCGGCCCCAGGCGCTCGAGCGCCTCGCGGTGCTCACGGGTAGGATAGCCCTTGTGGCGCGCGAAGCCATAGCCGGGATGACGCTCGTGCAGGGCACGCATCTGGGCATCGCGCGTCACCTTGGCGAGGATCGAGGCGGCCCCGATGGCGGCATGACGTTGATCACCCTTGACCACGGATTGCCCCGGCACATGGTGCCCCGGCATCCGGTTGCCGTCCACCAGCAGATAGTCTGCCGCCACCGGCAGCGCGTCGATGGCACGCCGCATGGCAAGATGCGTCGCGTGGTAGATATTGAGCGTATCGATCTCGATGGGCGACGCTTCACCTACCGCGAAGGCCAGCGCGTATTGGCGAATGGCGTCGGCCAATGCCAAACGGCGCTTTTCGCTGAGCGTCTTGGAGTCGGCCAGCCCCTCGATGGGATGGGCCGGGTCGAGAATCACCGCTGCCGCGACCACGCTGCCCACCAAGGGACCACGGCCGACTTCATCGACGCCCGCCAAGCGCGCGCCGTGATAGTCGATCATCAGGGGCGGAAAGTCCGTCATGCTATCGGCTCCTCAGGCAAGCGTCCGTGTGCCACCAGGCGGTCGATGGCCTCGGCGGCACGTTCGCTGGCACCTCTTTGAAGCGTGGCGTGCAAGTCGGCAAAACGCGCTTCCGTGGCCTGGCGGTGCGCGTCGTCGCCCAGCCACGTCAGCAGGGCCTCGCCAATCGCCTCACAGGACGCGTCTTGCTGCACCAGCTCGGGCACCAGCGTCTCCTGGGCGATCAGATTGGGCAGCGAGATCCACTCGGTCTTGACCATGCGTTTGGCCAGCCAGTGCGTCGCAGCCGCCATCTTGTAGGCCACCACCATGGGACGATGACAGAGCATGGCTTCGAGCGCCGCGGTGCCGGACGCCAACAGCACGGCATCGGCCGCGGTCATTGCCTGGCGCGACTCGCCGTCGCGCAGATGCACGAACTCGCGGGCCGGATGCGTAGCGAGCAAGACCTCGAGTTCCTGTCGACGTGCCGGAGAGGCTGCGGGAATCACCACCTGCAGGCCCGGCAAACGCTCGCGCAACCAGACGGCACTGTCCAGGAAAGTCGGTCCCAGAAAGCGGATCTCGTTGCCACGCGACCCCGGCAGCACGGCCAGTAGCGGTGCAGTGGCCGACAAGCCCAATGCCGTGCGCGCCGCCTGACGGTCGTTGACCAGCGGCAGCTCATCGGCCAGCGGATGCCCGACAAAGGCCACCGGCACTGCATGGCGCGCATAAAAGGCCGCCTCGAAGGGCAGAAAGGTGAGCATGGCGTCGACCGACTCGGCGATGGTCTTCACGCGTCCCTGGCGCCAGGCCCATACCGAGGGACTGACATAGTGGACAGTAGGCATGCCGGTGACGCGCAGCTGGCGCTCGAGCCCCAGATTGAAGTCCGGGGCATCGATGCCGATCATCACGTCCGGCTGCCAGGCCAGGGCGTCACGCCGCAGATGACGGCGGACCTTGACCAGCCTCGGTAGATGCTTGAGCACCTCGACCAGCCCCATGACCGACAGCGTTTCCAACGGATAAAGTGACTGCAGGCCCTCGGCCAGCATGCGCGGCCCGCCGATACCGCGAAACTCGGCACCGGGGTGGCGACGTTTCAGCGCCTGCATCAGCCCGGCACCGAGGATATCGCCCGACAGTTCTCCCGCGACCAGGTAGATACGCATGGCGTGTCTCGTTCAGCGCGTGATGCCACGCTGGGAGTTCTTCAACGATGCCAGGAACGTCGCGACTTCCGGACCGTCGAAATCGTTCTCCAGACGCTGCAGCGCCTGCTCCATGGTCAAGCCCTGGCGGTAGACGGCGCGATAGGCATCGCCCAGCGCGCGCAGGGCTTCGCGCGAGAAGCCACGACGCTTGAGCCCCACCAGATTGAGCCCATGAGCCTGCGCCGGATTGCCATTGACGATGATGTAGGCCGGGACATCCTTGGTGATGATCGACCCACCCCCCGCCATGGCATGTTCTCCCATATGGCAGAACTGATGAATCGCCGACAATCCCCCCAGGATGGCGAAGTTGCCAAGCGTGACGTGCCCTGCCAACGTGGCTTGATTGGCGAGGATACAGTCATCGCCGATCACACAGTCATGACCGACGTGCGCATAGGCCATGAAGAGGTTGCGCGAGCCGATGATGGTCACTTCCTTGTCCTGTACCGTGCCTCGATGCAGGGTGACGCCTTCGCGCACGACGTTATCGTCACCCATCTCCAGGCGCGTGGCCTCGCCGGCGTACTTCTTGTCCTGGCAATCCTCGCCCACGGAGGCGAACTGAAAGATCCGGTTGCGCTTTCCCAGACGCGTGGGTCCCTTGATCACCACATGCGGGCCGATGACCGTTCCGTCCCCGATTTCAACCTCAGGGCCGATCACGGAGAACGGGCCAATGTCGACGTCATCGGACACGCGCGCACTGGGGTCGACGATGGCGGTGGAATGAATCAAGCGACTTTCCTCTCGGCACAGATGATCTCGGCTTCGCAGGCCAACTCGCCATCGACCGTCGCACGGCAGGCGAATTTCCAGATCCCACGCTTACCTCTGATAACGTCGGCCTCCAGACGCAGTTGGTCGCCCGGCATCACCGGACGTTTGAAGCGCACGTTATCACTTCCTACCAGGTAATAGACATAACCGTCGGCAGGCATCTTGTTGACGGTCTTGAAGCCCAGGATCCCGCAGGCCTGCGCCATCGCCTCGATAATCAGCACGCCGGGCATGATCGGGTGATGCGGGAAATGCCCAGTAAAAAATGGCTCGTTGATGCTGACATTCTTGTACGCGACGATCGATTCGCCAACCGTGATCTCCATGACGCGATCCACCAGCAAAAACGGATAACGATGCGGCAGATACTCACGGATCTCGTTGATGTCCATTACCATCGATACAACCTCTGAAATAACGAAGTGCCTGCCGTGAAGGCAGGCACACAAGGGCGGAGTACTCCGCCTACCTGGATGGGGCGAGAATTATACAGACCCGGCCCTGCGCTGGCAGCCTTCAGCTTTTACCCGCATCCGAGGTCTCCCGCTCCAGGCGCGTCAGACGCTTGGCGAGATCGTCGAGCTGCTTGAAGCGCACCGCGTTCTTGCGCCATAACGCATTGGGCATGGCCCCTGTTCCCGAGGAATAGACGCCGGGCTCATGGATGGAGTTGGTGACGAGGCTCATACCGGTGACCTGAACACCATCGCAAATCGTCAAATGGCCCGAAAGCCCCACGCCACCGCCCAGCATGCAATGACGTCCCACGCGGGTCGACCCCGCGATCCCCACGCATCCCGCCAGGGCACTGTGGTCGCCAATCTGCACGTTGTGCGCGATTTGCACCTGGCTATCGATCTTGACGTCATTGCCAATCAGGGTATCGCCCAGCGCCCCTCGATCGATGCTCGAGCAACTGCCGATTTCAACGTCGTCACCCAGGATGACACCGCCGAGCTGAGCGATCTTGTGCCAGCCATGGCCATCGTGGGCGAAACCGAAGCCATCGGCGCCGATCACGCAACCGCTGTGCAGGATGCCGCGTCGCCCGACGCTCACGCCGTGATAGAGCGTGACATGCGCATGGAGTCGGGTATCGGCGCCGATCTCGCTGTCCGCTCCGACGATGCAGCCGGCACCAATGACGCAGCCATCACCGATGACGGCGCCGGACTCGATCACGCACTGGGGACCGACCGATACGCGGGCGCCGAGATGCGCACTCTCGGCGACCACCGCGCTGGGATGCACGCCTTCCGTGGCTTGCCCAGCCAAGGGGTCGAACAAGCGTGACAGCTCAGCATAGCCAAGATAGGGATTCTCGAGCTCGAGGCGCGCGCAGGGCGCATCGGCACCGTGCGCAGGATGCACCAGCACGGCAGCCGCACGCGTCTCAGGCAAGTGCTTGAGATAGGTCTTGTTGGCCAGGAACGTAATATCGTTCGGGCCTGCATCGAGCAACGTGGCCAGACCGGTGACGCGATGATTACTGTCGCCGACCAAGCGGGCCTTGAGACGCTCGGCCAGTTCGCCGAGCGTGAAGGCACAGGGGGTAAGGGTCTTCATGTGCACTTGGAGCCGCTAGCCATCGGGCGCCATCGACGCCCCATGGGCTCAGTTGAGCGAGTTGAAGATGCGGGTGACTTCCTTGGTCACGTCGAGGCCATCCTTTGAATACACCACCGCATCGCGATCGACCACGAGATCCAAGTCATGCTGCTCGACGACCTGCTCGATGGCTTTGTCAAGCTTGGGCTTGGCCGACTTCATGAACGCCTGTTCCTTTTGCTGCTGTGTGCGCTGAATCTGCTGACGCAGCCGCTGGAACTCAGCGCCTTTCTGACGCAATTCTTGCTGTGTACTGGTGCGCTCGGACTCGGACATCACCGCGCCATCCTGCTGGAGCGTTTGCTGCAGCTGCCGAAGTTCCTGGCTCAGTGACTGCGCACGCTGCTGCTGGGCGCTGATCTGGTTCTTGAGCTCGTTCATCGAACGCTGCGCGGCGTCCGAATTCAACAGCGCCTGACGCCAGTCAAGCACGCCGACCTCGGTCGCCATGGCCGGCATGGACAATACACTCATCACCCCAAGACATAGGGCCCCTGTCAATTTGCGCATCACACCCTCTCCTTGATTCGTTATGGTTGCTCGACGCGATCTTGTCACCGCGTCGAGCACATGCCGCTACGTCGACCCACGTTAGAAGGTCTGACCCAACGAGAATTGAAAGACCTGCGTATCGTCGCCGTCTTCATCGCTGAGCGGCTTGGCGACACTGAAGGTCAACGGCCCCACCGGGGTCAGCCAGGACAAGCCCAGGCCGACGCTGTAACGCAAGGTCCCCATATCCACGCCGCTGCTGCAGCTAGAACTATAGTCATCCGGCACATCGTAGCAGTCGGTCAGATAGGTATTGCCGGCATCGAAGAAGACACTGGTCTGCAACGAACGACGATCCTCGACCCAGGGGAACGGATAGATCAGCTCGGCCGAGCCCTCGACGAGCACGTTACCGCCCAGAGTATCGTCGTCGCCCCCGTTACGCGGTGTGGTATCCGGCCCCAGCGTGTTGCTGGAGAAGCCTCGTACCGAGCCCAGGCCACCCGCGTAGAAGTTTTCATAAAAAGGGTAGGCATCGTCGCCGACCGTATTGGCATAGCCAAGATTGGTACTGAACTTCAACGACCAGCCCGGCCGGAACTCAAACAGCTTCTGGCCTTCATAACGTGCCTTGTAGTACTGCGTATCGCTGCCCGGAACAGCCGTTTCCAGTGACAGGCTCTGATAGCTACCGGCCGTAGGCATGATACCGCGATTGAGGTTATTGCGCGTCCAGCTCGCGGTGAGCTTGTAGTTCAGGAAGTCTTCGCCCTCGTCTTCCGTGTACTGGATGATTTCGGCCGGCGTATCGCGATAGGTGTCCAGCGACAGATCCTCGACACCGACACCGAAGTTGAGACGCGAGAGCTCGTTGATCGGATACCCGAAGTTGATGCTGCCGCCGAGCTTGTCGGAAGAATACGTCGACACATCATCGAAATCTTCATAATTGGTTTCACGGTAGTAGACGTTATACCCCCGCGAAATGCCATCCAGCGTCCAGTAGGGATCGGTATATCCGAAGTTGAGGTTGGTGAAGTAATCACCCTTCTGCGCGTTGATGTTGACACGATTGCCAGTGCCCAGGAAATTTTTCTGGGACAAGGCGGCTCCGTAGATGACACCGGCACTTTGCGAGTACCCCAGACTGGCCGAGACCGAACCGGAGGGCTGCTCCTCGACGGTATAGGTGACATCGAGCTGATCGGGGTGATCGGCGACGGGCCGCGTTTCGACATCGACCGTACGGAAGAACCCGAGACGCTGGAGGCGCTCACGCGACTGGCTGATCTGCTCCGTGGACGCCGGAGCCCCCTCCATCTGCACCATCTCACGGCGCAGCACTTCATCCTGGGTCGTCGTATTGCCTTCGAAATTGATCCGCCGCACATAGGCACGCCGCCCAGGCTTCACCTGGAAGGTCACGTCAACGGTATCACCGCCGGGCTCGACCTCGGGGACGCTATTGACCTCGGCGAAGGCGAAGCCTTCGGCTCCGAGCCGCTTGCGCAAGGCTTCGGCGGAGGCGGTCATCACGCTTTGCGAGTAATACTCGCCGGGGTTGGCGGTCACCAGCTCGCGCGCCTCGCTCTCGGGAATCTTCAAGTCGCCGGCGAAGCGGATCTCATCCAGCTTGTAACGCTTGCCCTCATCCATGTTGATGGTGATGAAGATATCGGACTTGTCAGGGCTGATCGATACCTGAGACGAGGTGATATCGAAGTTCACATAGCCTCGGTCCAGGTAGTAGGAACGTAATGTCTCCAAATCGCCCGAAAGCTTGTCACGCGAGTATTCATCGTCGGAAAACCAGCCAAAGAACCAGCCCGGCTTGTCTTCCAGGGCGAACAGTTCGCGCAAGGTTTCGTCATCGAAATCCTGGTTACCGACGAAGTTGATCTTGTGAATCTTGGCAACGGCCCCTTCATTGATCTCGATATGGACCGTTACGCGGTTGTTGTCGAGCTTCTCGATACGCGTATCGATGCTCGCACTATAACGCCCCTGGGATTGGTAGAGCCGCTCCAGCTGACGCTGCACTTCATCGAGTGTCGAGCGCTGTAGCACCTGCCCTTCATCAAGGCCTGCGTCGCGCATGCCTTTGCGCAGGTCTTCATCGGATACCTGCGAGTTGCCCTCCAGCTCGATGGAGGCGATCGTGGGGCGCTCGACCACATTGACGATCAAAACATCGCCATCGCGTAAAAGTTCGATATCGTCGAACAGGCCGGTGTCGAAGAGCTGTTGCGATGCCTCAGCCAGCTCTCGGTCATCGACCGTCTCATGGGCACTCACCGGAAAGGCATTGAATACCGATGCCGGCGAAACGCGCTGCAGCCCCTCCACGCGAATGTCTGAAATCTCGAAGGGGGCCGCCAGTGCTGCGGGAGCTGCGGTCATCAGCAGGGCCGCCAATCCGATGGTCTTGATCTTCATGCAGTCGATTCGCTTCTCTCGAGTCCGCCCGCTCATTGAACAGGCACCTTATACATTTCCCTGGGCGACTGGCAAGGTCGTACCCCGCTTCGCAGTCACACCCGGGTCGCTCATTCTTGCGGCCGCCGGCCGCTCTAAAGGCGCATCAAATCGAAATACAGCGCCATCAACATCAACGAGCCGACCAAGGCAACGCCGATGCGCAATCCGAAGGCTTGCACCGCCTCGGGCACCGGCCGCCCCCGTACCGCCTCGATCAAGTAATAAACCAGATGACCGCCATCGAGCACGGGAATCGGCAACAGGTTGAGCACTCCCAGACTGATCGACAAATAGGCCAGGAAGTTGATGAAACTTTCCACGCCCGCGCGCGCCGAATCCCCCGCGATACGCGCGATCGTCACCGGTCCCGATAGATTGGAAGGCGAGATCAGCCCCACCAACATCTTGCGGATCGAGTCCAGCGTGAGCAAGCTCATCTCACCCGTCTTGCTGACCGCTTCGCCGACGGCGGCCAATGGGCCGAAACGGATCTCGCGGCGATAACGCTCCGGCCACTCGGCGGCTTGCACGCCGGCGCCGATGTAACCGATGGTCGCGCCATCCTCCTGTTCGCGCACGGCGGGCGTCAGCGTGATATCGCGCCGCTCGCCATCGCGCATCACCTGCAGGGTCAGAGGCGTCCCCGGATTGGCGCGCACACGCTCGACGAACGCCATCCAGTCATCGACAGCCACACCGTCGACGCTGACGATGCGGTCGCCACGCTGCAGCCCGGCCTGTCGGGCACGGCCGTCATCCAGCACCTTCCCCAGCACGGCAGGCAGCTCGGGACGCCACGGCGTCACCCCCAATGAGGCGATAGGCCGCGGTGGACTCTGCCCCACCAACCAATCGCCGACCGGGATCTGATGCTGCTGCGGCGTAGCGCCCTCGGACGTCCGCGTGGTGACAGCCAGTTCGCCATTGGCGCCAATGGCCGCTATCAATTCGAGATTGACCGCGTTCCAGGAAGGCGTGCGCGCGCCCTCGACGGACACGATTTCCTGGCCGGACTGCAAGCCGCCCCGCGCGGCCGGCGAGTCCGCCGCGATATCGCCGATCACCGGTGCCACCGTGGTCGTGCCATAGACGAACAGTGCCCAATAGGCCACGAAGGCGAGCAGGAAATTCGCCAACGGCCCGGCCGAGACAATGGCGATGCGCGCCCAGACACTCTGGCGATTGAAGGCCTGTGCTTGCTCATCCGGCGCGACCGGCCCCTCACGCTCATCGAGCATCTTGACATAGCCGCCCAGCGGAATCGCGGCCACGGCGAACTCCGTGCCATGGCGATCGAAACGCGACCACAACGGCTTGCCGAAACCCACCGAGAAACGCAGCACCTTGACGCCACAACGCCGCGCGACCCAGAAATGACCGTACTCGTGGAAGGTGATCAACACCCCCAGCACCACGATGACCGCCAGCAGATTCTCAATCACGCCCATGAGGGTCGCCCTCCTTCCTGCGGCTTGCCAAGCCCGCGCATCAAGACGCGAACCGCGTCAATTGCCGTGCGGCCTCACGCCGCGCCGCCGCGTCCGCGGCCAGCACCGCACTTAACTCATGCGCCGAGTGTATTTCGCAGGCCTCGCAGACCGCCGCCACGAGACGTGGAATATCCGCGAACCCTAGCCGGGCATCGAGAAACGCCTCTACCGCCACTTCATTGGCGGCATTGAGCGTCGCCGGGGCGGTACCGCCGGCGGCCATCGCCTCACGGGCAAGACGCAGACAAGGAAAGCGCGCTTCATCGGGCGCCTCGAAATCGAGCCGTGCCACCTGAAACAAGTCCAGCGGTGCGACACCGGCATCGATGCGTTCGGGCCAGGCCAACCCATAGGCGATCGGCGTACGCATATCGGGATTACCCAACTGCGCAATCACCGAGCCGTCGCTATACGCGGCCATGGAGTGCACCACGCTTTGTGGATGCACCACGACCTGTATCTGTTGCGGCTGAGCATCGAACAACCAGCATGCCTCGATCAGCTCGAGCCCCTTGTTCATCAGCGTGGCGCTATCCACCGAGATCTTGCGGCCCATCGACCAATTGGGATGCGCACACGCCTGCGCCGGGGTCACCGCCTGGAGCTGGGCTTGCGACCAGTCACGAAAAGGCCCCCCTGAAGCGGTCAACAGTAACTGGGTCACGCCCTGGCGTGCCAACCCACCACGGTGCTCGGTGGGTAGACACTGATAAATGGCATTATGTTCAGAATCGATGGGCAACAAGACCGCGCCATGACGTTCGACGGCGTCCATGAACAGTGCGCCGGACATCACCAGGGCTTCCTTGTTGGCGAGCAGCACGCGCTTGCCGGCACGCACCGCCGCCAGTGTCGGCATCAAGCCCGCCGCTCCCATGATGGCGGCCATTACCACGTCGCTGTCGGCACTGCCTGCCACCTCCGATAGCGCCGCTTCGCCGGCGCGCACCTGGGTATCGATGCCGGCCTCGGCGAGCGCCTCACGCAGCCAGGCGGCGTCGCGCTCCTCACCCAGTACCGCGACATCGGGCCGATGAACCAGGCATTGATCGCGCAACACCTCGCGCGAGCGGTAAGCAGTCAAGGCATGCAGCCGATAACGTTGGGGATGACGGGCAATGACATCGAGAGTGCTCTTGCCGATGGAGCCGGTGGCTCCGAGCACGGTCACACGCTGTATCCGAGCGCAATCGGCATATTCCATGCGTCACCTCAGCCCAACCATGGGCGCAACAATACGAAAAGCGGAATCGCGGCGGTCAAGCTGTCGATGCGATCGAGCACCCCCCCATGACCGGGGAGCAGGTGGCTCGAATCCTTCAATCCGCGCTGGCGCTTGAGCATGCTTTCGAGCAAGTCGCCCAGCACCGATATCAGCACCACCGGCAGTGTCAGGATCATCAACCACAGTGCGTCACTGCTCGCCGCTTCCTGCCACTGCGCGAAGACCAGGGCCAGCGCTGCCACCGCCACCATACCGCCGTACACACCTTCCCAGGATTTCCCGGGACTAACGTGTATGGCCAGCTTGCGGCGCCCGAATGCACGCCCCGCGAAGTAGGCGCCGATATCCGCCACCCAGACCAGCAACAGCACGAAAAGCAGCCACGCTGCACCATCGCCGCGCAACTGCACGAAACCGATCCAGCACGGTAACAGCACCCACAGCCCCATGCCCAGACGCACCTTGCAGCTTTGCCACTGCTCATGGCGCCGAGGGTAACTAACCACCCAGTAGAGATTGGCCAGCCACCCCAGCATCCCCAGCCACAACGGCCAGGGCTGATGCACAGCATCGCTAAGCCATAGAAGAAGCATCGCCGCGGCGCAGGCGGCGACGAAGGCAAAACGCGGCATCTGGCGCTCGAAACCGGCCAGATTGGCCCACTCCCAGGCCCCGATCAGCACGACCACGCCCGTGAACAAGGCAAAAGGGAGACCGGTGAGCCCAAACAACCCGAGCAGCGCCAATGGCGCCAGGACCAACGCCGTGAGAATACGTTGTCTAAGCACCATGCGCCTCGACTTGCTCCGGGGACATGCCGAAACGGCGCTGGCGCGCTTTGTAGGCGTCCAGTGCAGCATCGAATGCCTCGGCACCGAAATCCGGCCATAGTTCGGGGGTGAAATAGAACTCCGCGTAGGCCAGCTGCCACAACAAGAAGTTGGAAATCCGCTGCTCGCCACTGGTGCGAATGCACAGGTCGACGGGGGCTTCATCGGCCAGGCTGATTTCAGCCCCGAGCGTTTCCTCGTCGATCGCCTCGGGCGCCAACTCTCCCGCCGAGACCTGCTGTGCCAACCGTCGCGCGGCACTGGTAATGTCCCAGCGACCGCCATAATTGGCCGCGACCACCAGGTGCAGGCCCTGGTTGTCTCGGGTCATGGCTTCGGCACGCTCGATGTATTGCTGGATGGACGCAGAGAATTCTTCGCGGCGACCGATGACCGACAGGCGAATGCCGTGGCTATGAAGCTTTTTCACCTCACGCTTGAGAGCGATCAGAAACAGCTCCATCAGTGCATTGACCTCGGCAGCGGGGCGTTTCCAATTCTCGCTGGAGAAGGCGAACAAGGTCAGTGTATCGATGTCACGCTCGGCAGCCCGACGGATCACTGCGCGCACCGACTCGACGCCCGCGCGATGTCCGCGAATCCCGGACAGTCCACGCGCACGCGCCCAGCGATTGTTACCGTCCATGATGACCGCCACATGGCGTGGCAGTCCGCCCGCACTGGGTGGAGAAAACGGCTGTGAGGTCATGGGATCCCGTATCATGGAGAGATCGACGGGAGCGCATCCCGCCGCTCACCTCTCAGACCTGCAGCAGGTCATGTTCCTTGGTTTCCAGAAGCTTATCGATCTCGGCGACATACTTGTCGGTCAGCTTCTGGATCTCATCGATGGCCTGATGTTCATCGTCTTCGGTGATCTCTTTCTCCTTGAGGAGCGCCTTGAGATCGCCGTTGGCATCGCGACGCACGTTGCGAATCGCGACGCGCGCATTTTCCGCCTCGCTACGCGCCTGCTTGATGTAATTGCGACGCGTTTCCTCGGTCAATGGCGGCAGAGGGACGCGAATCACATTGCCGGCGGCCGCCGGATTGAGCCCCAGATCGGAGGTCATGATGGCCTTCTCGACCTTGGGTACCATGCTCTTCTCCCATGGCACCACTGCCAGGGTCCGCGCATCTTCCACATTGACACTGGCCACCTGATTGAGTGGCATGTCAGCACCGTAGTATTCCACGTGAACCGCATCCAGCAGGCTAGGATGAGCGCGCCCGGTACGAATCTTGTGGAAATTGGCGTTCAGCGACTCGACGCTTTTCTTCATGCGCGCGTCGGCGTCTTTCTTGATGTCTTTGATCACGGTTTCAGCCTCTATCTACCAACGTTCCTTCCTTGCCCCCGACAACGAGATTAAGCAAGGCACCCGGCTTGGTCATATCGAACACGCGCACCGGCATGTCATGGTCCCGCACCAAACAGATAGCGGTCAAATCCATCACGCCGAGCTTCTGATCGAGCACTTCATCATAGGTCAGGCGCTCATACTTGGCGGCATCGCCATGCTTGACCGGATCCTTGTCGTAGACACCATCGACCTTGGTGGCCTTGAGCACGACATTGGCATCGATCTCGATGCCGCGCAGGCACGCCGCAGAGTCGGTGGTGAAAAACGGGTTGCCGGTGCCGGCAGAGAAAATCACCACGTCGCCCGACGTCAGGTAACGAATGGCGGTACGCCGATCGTAATGCTCGACGACGCCGCTCATGGGGATCGCCGACATCACGCGCGAACGAATGTTGGAGCGCTCCAGGGCATCACGCATGGCCAAGGCATTCATGACCGTCGCCAGCATCCCCATGTGATCGCCGGTGACACGTTCCATGCCCGCCGCGTGTAGCGCTGCCCCACGGAACAGATTGCCGCCGCCCACCACGATTCCCACCTGGACACCGATCCCGACCAGCTGGCCGATTTCCAGCGCCATGCGGTCGAGCACCTTGGGATCGATCCCGAAGTCATGCTCGCCCGTCAGGGCTTCGCCGGACAGTTTCAACAGAATGCGCTTGTACTTCGACTTCTCGTTACGCACCTGGGAAGTGGCGTTACGATCGGTGGGAACAGACATTCGACTCTCCTCGTCTCAGCGGACTGTATCGGCGGTGGGAACGACTCGGCCTAGCGGCGGCCGGATACGCGATGGCGTGCGCGGGTGCGCACGCCATCGACGGCACAGACACATGGCAGCTTAGCTGCGACGCGCCTGTTCCATGACTTCCTGAGCGAAGTCGACTTCTTCCTTCTCGATGCCCTCGCCCACTTCGAAACGAGTGAAGCTGACCATTTCGCCACCTGCGGCCTTCACGTATTCGGCCACGGTCTGGTTAGGATCCTTGACGAAGGGCTGTTGGGTCAGGCTGTTCTCGGCCAGGTACTTCTTCAGGCGACCCTGGACCATCTTCTCGGCGATTTCCGCCGGCTTGCCGGCCATGTCCGGCTGCGCCAGGATGATCGCCTTTTCGCTGTCCAGCTCTGCTTGCGGCATGTCTTCGGGATGCGACACACTCGGATTGATCGCCGCGACGTGCATGGCAATGTCCTTGGCCACCTCGGCATTGCCGCCGCTGAGAACGGTCAGCACACCGATGCGGCTACCGTGCACATAGGCACCCACGACACCGCCTGCCGGCGCATCGACGACCACCGCGCGACGCACGCTGATGTTTTCGCCGATCTTCTGCACCAGCTGCTCACGCGCTTCTTCCAGCCCGCCTTCCATCAGGCTGGCCACGTCATCGCTCTTGGTCTCGAAGACCCGCGCGACGACCTGATCGGCGAAGGCGATGAAGTTGTCATCGCGGGCCACGAAATCGGTCTCAGAGTTGACCTCGAGCATGACCGCGTAAGAGCCGTCGTCGGCGACACGCGTCACCACAGCCCCTTCGGCGGCCGTACGATCGGCTTTCTTGGCCGCTTTCAGGCCAGAGTTCTTGCGCAGGTTTTCGATGGCGGTTTCGATGTCACCGTCCGCTTCGGTAAGGGCTTTCTTGCACTCCATCATGCCAAGGCCGGTGCGCTCGCGCAGTTCCTTGACCAGAGATGCGCTGATAGCTGCCATGGTAAATACCTCTGAATGTGGTTCGACGTCTGGTGGAAACGCTGTCTCGTCGCCGACACGGCTTAGGCGTGGCTTGGCGTGACATGCACGCGCGACACCCGACCAGCATTCCCTTTGAATGAAGAATGTCTTCAGGGTTCACCGTCCGTGCATCCGAACGGTGAAAAGGGGGCTCATAGCCCCCTTTCTGTCCGCGCCGACCCGCGACCACGGGCTGCCTGGTTCTTCGTCGCCCGCAAGCGAGCGTCAGCACGGACACGCCACCATCACTCGGCGGCGGCTTCGTTCGCTTCGCTTGCCTCGTCGGTCACTTCGACGAACTCGCTGGCGCTGTTGCCCTTGGCCTGCACGCAGGCGTCGGCGACGGCCTGCGTGTAGATCTGGAGCGCACGAATGGAGTCGTCGTTGCCCGGGATCACATAGTCGACACCGTCCGGATTGGAGTTGGTATCGACGACACCGATGACCGGAATGCCCAACTTGTTGGCTTCGTTGATCGCGATGCGCTCATGATCGACATCGATCACGAACAGCGCGTCGGGAAGGCCGCCCATGTCCTTGATACCGCCGACGCTGCGCTCGAGCTTGTCTTGCTCGCGGGTCGCCATCAGGACTTCTTTCTTGGTCAGCTTCTCGAACGTGCCATCTTCGTGCATGGCTTCAAGTTCGCGCAGGCGCTTGATCGAGACGCGAATGGTCTTGAAGTTGGTCAGCATGCCGCCCAACCAGCGATGGTTGACGAACGGCTGGCCGGCGCGACGCGCTTCTTCCTTGACGATCTTGCTGGCGGCGCGCTTGGTGCCGACGAACAGGATCTTGTTATTGGATGCCACCATCTTCTCGATCACGGCGAGCGCATCATTCAGCGCCGGCAGCGTGTGTTCGAGGTTGATGATGTGGATCTTGTTGCGTGCGCCGAAGATGTACTTGCTCATCTTCGGGTTCCAGTAACGGGTCTGGTGACCGAAGTGAGCGCCTGCCTTGAGCAGGTCACGCATATTGACTTGTGCCATGGATGACTCCTGAATCGGGTTAGGCCTCCATACACCCCATGGATCCGACCACGACGGCACTGTTGCCGTCCCGGCACCCGGGACCATGTGACGGTGCATGTGTGTTTTCAAGGCGTTATCATTTCGCCCTCTTGCCTCACCGCACTAGGCGGCGATTGCAGTAAGGCGCGCGGCTTTATACCATAGATCGATTCTAAGATGAAGTCGCTCCCGGTCGCCGCACTTGGTGACTGCATGCTTGTGTCGCGTCTCGCCCCAGCCTGGCCGGGGCGCCGAGACTATAGGCCAGGAGCCATTCCAACGCCAGACCCGAACCCTCCGAATTCGAGATCGCATGAACATTCCCATCAAGACCGCCGACGAAATCGAGAAAATGCGCGAAGCCGGCCGCCAGGCCGCTTCGGTACTGGAAATGATCACTCCCCACGTGGTGGCCGGTATCAGCACCGGCGAGGTCAACCGGTTGTGCCACGAGTACATCGTCAACGAATTGGGCTCCACGCCGGCACCGCTCAACTATCATGGCTTTCCCTACGCCACCTGTACCTCGATCAACCACGTCGTCTGCCATGGCATGCCCGATACCGCCAAGAAGCTCAAGAACGGCGACATCATGAATCTCGACATCACGGTCAAGACCGCCGACGGCTACCACGGCGATTCCAGCATGATGTTCGTGATCGGGGACAGCATCCAGGGCGGTCGTCTCTCGCGGATCACCCAGGAGTGCCTGTACAAGAGCATCGCCCAGGTCCAGCCCGGCGTTCACCTCTCCGAACTGGCACGCACGATCCAGCAGCATGCCGAGAGTAACGGCTACTCGGTGGTGCGCGATTTCTGCGGTCACGGTATCGGCGCCGGCTTTCACGAGGACCCGCAGTTCCTGCATTACGACGGTTACGAACCCCATGCCGATATCGCGCTGGCCGAAGGCATGTGCTTCACCATCGAGCCCATGCTCAACGTCGGCGACTATCGCACCAAGGTGTTGCGTGACGGCTGGACGGCGGTGACCAAGGACAAGAGCTTATCCGCCCAGTGGGAGCACACGCTGCTGGTCACTGCGACCGGTGTCGACGTACTTACCGCGCGCGGCGACGAGGACCTGAGCTTCCTCGGGACGTAAGCGTCACGCCCGTCACCCGCTCAATCGCTTGCGCGATATCCGCGCGAAGGAGTGCCACGCGAATGCTGCTTCATCACTACCGCTTCGTGCCCGACGAGACGTTGCTCGATACGTCCGCTTTTCGCGAAGCGCTAGCCGCCAGCCGCACGCCGATCGTCGTCTTCAAGGAGGCGCTACGCGAGCTGCAGACGCGGCTGGACGCACGCTTTCGTGCCGGCAGCGACATTCGCGACCTGGTCCATGGCCGCGCCTGGTGCCTGGACCAGCTACTGGCCATTGCCTGGGAACGCTATGACTGGCCCGACGACGGCATTGCATTGCTCGCCGTCGGCGGCTATGGCCGGGGCGAGCTGCACCCGCATTCCGACATCGACCTGTTGCTGCTGCTCGAACACGACGACGACACGCCCTACCGCGAAGGCCTGACCGGCTTCATCACCTTTTTGTGGGACATCGGCCTGGAAATCGGGCATAGCGTGCGCTCACTGACCGATTGCGAGCGCGAGGCACACGCCGACCTGACGGTCATCACCAACCTGCTGGAATCGCGCACCCTGGCCGGCCCCGAGCAGCTACGCGAGACGATGCGTGGACGCCTCTCCAACGAGGCGATGTGGCCGAGCGATGCCTTTTTCGAGGCCAAATGGCAGGAGCAGATCGCGCGCCACTATCGCTTCAACAACTCCGAATATCACCTCGAACCCAACATCAAGAGCTCGCCGGGCGGACTACGCGACATTCAGATGATCGGCTGGGTGGCCAAGCGCCACTTCGGCGAGCTGCGCTACGAGGATGTCGTCGCCCAGGGATTCATGAACGATGCCGAGCTGCGCATCCTCAGCCAGGGGCAGGCCTTCTTGTGGCAGGTTCGCTATGCGTTGCACATGCTCAATGGCCGCGCCGAGGATCGCCTGCTGTTCGACCATCAACGCGCCATCGCCGAGCTATTCGGCTATCGCGACACGCCTGAGCGCCTTGCCATCGAGCAGTTCATGAAGCGCTACTACCGTCATGTCACTGCGCTGGCCGGGCTCAACGACATGCTGCTGCAGCACTTCGACGAGGTCATTCTGCGCGCCCACGAGACCCCGGACGTCACCCCCCTCAACGCGCGCTTCGAGGTTCTCGGCGGCTATATACAGGTGCGCCACGCCAACGTCTTTCGCCACCGTCCCGGCGC
Organism: Chromohalobacter marismortui; assembly: GCF_004364315.1. Classification (GTDB taxonomy): domain Bacteria; phylum Pseudomonadota; class Gammaproteobacteria; order Pseudomonadales; family Halomonadaceae; genus Chromohalobacter; species Chromohalobacter marismortui. The sequence goes on from NZ_SOBR01000002.1 coordinate 646,079, forward strand.
CCTGCTCGAGCTATTCCTGCTGATGGCCCAGCATCCCGAGATAGAGGGCGTGCGCGCCGAAACCATCCGTCTCATCCGCGACCATCGCCACCTGATCGACGAAAGCTTTCGCGACGACCTGCGTCATCAGAGCCTGTTCATGGAACTGCTGCGCAGCGGGGGGAACATTCCGCGCCAGCTGCGGCGCATGAACCGCTACGGCATCCTCGGCAAGTACCTGCCCGAGTTCGGTCAAGCCGTGGGGCTGATGCAGCACGACTTGTTCCACCTGTACACCGTCGATGCCCACACATTGCGTCTACTGAAGTTCGTGCAGCGCTTCCGCGAACCCGACGGTCACGAAGACTTCCCCGTCGCCGCGACCCTGGTGCATCAGTTGCCCAAGCTCGAACTGCTGTGGATCGCCGGGCTCTACCACGATATCGGCAAGGGGCGCGGCGGCGATCATTCCGAACTCGGCGCCATCGATGCCACCGCCTTCTGCGAGCGCCACGGCCTGTCGCCACGCGATACCCGGCTGGTCGCCTGGCTGGTCGAACATCACTTGCTGATGTCCAAGACGGCTCAGAAACGCGATATTTCCGACCCCGACGTCATTCATGAATTCGCGTTGGCGATGCGCGACGAGGTCCATCTCGACTATCTCTACGTACTCACCGTGGCCGACATCACCGCCACCAACCCCTCGCTATGGAACGGCTGGCGCGCCGCCCTGTTGCGTCAGCTGCATACCGAAACCAAACGTGCCCTGCGGCGCGGCCTGGACCATGCCATCGACCGCGAAGAATGGGCCCGCGAGTCACGCGATGAAGCACGCAGCCTGCTCGGCACGGTGGGTATCGACATCCCCCGTGCGGATGCCTTGTGGGCATCGTTCGGCGATGATTATTTCCTGCAATACGCGCCCAGCGAGATCGTTTGGCAGACGCAGGGCATCCTCGAGCACCAGCCCTCGGAGCTGCCGCTGATCCTCGCCAACGCACCCACCGAGGACATGGCCGAAGGCGGTACCAAGGTGTTCATCCATACCCGCTCGGTCAACGACCTGTTCGCCGCCACCGCCGCCGCCATGGAACAACTGGGGCTCTCGATCCACGATGCCCGCATCGCCACCTCCAGCAACGACTGGACGCTCAACACCTTCATCGTGCTCGACGACGACGGCGAACCGATTCGCGATCCGCAGCGCCTCGAGGAAATCCGTCACCACCTGGTGGAAGAACTCGACGATCCGGCCGACTATCCGCGCATCGTCACTCGCCACACCTCGCGACAGCTCAAGCACTTCAAGGTCCCCACCCGGGTAATGATCGAGCAGGACGAAGCCAACGCCCGCACCATCGTCGAGCTCATCGCCCCCGACCGCCCCGGGCTGCTGGCCCGCGTCGGCCGTATCTTCATGGAACAGGACATCGCCCTCTCGGCGGCCAAGATCGCCACCCTGGGCGAGCGTGTCGAGGACGTCTTCTTCATCACCGACAAAGCCGGCGAACCGCTCACCGACCCCGACCGCCAAGCGCAACTGCGCGAACGTCTGTGCGACACGCTCGACGTCTGAACCGGCCTCATTTGAGGCCCCGGGCCCGCTTGCCTATAATCGGGCCCTTCCGATGGCGCCGCGCGCCTTCATAACAACGCCATGTCCGCGACGCCGGACTCGCTGCTGGATTGCCGATGAATCCCGATCTCGACGCCCTCAAGCCCTACCCTTTCGAGAAGCTTGCCGCCCTCAAGGCCGAGGCAACGCCGCCCACGCCATCGCCCATCGCGCTGTCCATCGGCGAGCCGCGCCATGCGCCGCCTGCTGCGGTGCTCGACGCGATGCGTCGCTTCGAGGGCGAGGTCGCGCGCTATCCGGCCACGGCGGGACTCTTCGAGCTACGCAACGCCATCGCGCAGTGGGCGACGCAACGTTACGCGCTGAGCCCCGGTTCGCTCGCCCCCGAGCACCACGTGCTGCCGGTCAACGGCACCCGCGAGGCGATCTTCGCTTTCGTCCAGGCCGCGCTGGACCGCACGCGACCTGCCAAGGTGGCGATGCCCAACCCGTTCTATCAGATCTACGAAGGCGCGACCCTGCTGGCCGGTGGCGAGCCGTTGTATCTCGATTGCGCCCCCGAAAACGGCTGCCTGCCCGATCTCGAGGCCGTCCCCGCCGCTACCTGGCGCGACGTGCAGCTGGTCTTCGTCTGTTCGCCCGGCAATCCCACCGGTGCCGTCACGCCGCTGGCCGAGTATCGAAAACTGATCGCCCTGGCCGACGAGCACGATTTCATCATCGCCTCCGATGAATGCTACTCGGAGCTCTATCTCGATGAGGCCGCACCGCCACCGGGACTACTCGAGGCCTGCCGCTCGCTGGGACGCGACGACTACCGCCGCTGCCTGGTCTTTCACTCGCTGTCCAAGCGCTCCAATTTACCCGGGCTGCGTTCGGGCTTCGTGGCCGGCGATGCCGAGCTGATCGCCCCCTTCAAGCGCTACCGCACCTATCACGGCTGCGCGATGCCGCTGACGACCCAGCATGCTTCGATCGTCGCCTGGGAGGACGAAGCGCATGTGCACGCTAACCGCGATGCCTACCGCGAGAAATTCAGCGCGGTGGGCGAGATTCTGGCGCCGGTCATGGATTTTCCCACGCCGCGCGCCAGCTTCTATCTGTGGCCGGCGGTGCCCGGCGGCGACGATGAAGCCTTCGCCCGCGACCTGTTTTCCGAGGAGCACGTCACCGTGCTGCCCGGACGCTACATGTCGCGCGACGGCGCCCGAGGCAATCCCGGCGCCGGCCGCGTACGCCTGGCGCTGGTCGCCGAGCTCGACGCCACCGTGGAAGCCGCATGGCGCATCCGACGCTTCATCGCGCGCCGCCCCTGAGCCATCGCGGCACATCGCCATTCACTCATGAGGAGGCCGTCATGGTCACGCTCTACGGCATCAAGACCTGCGACACCTGCCGCAAGGCACGCCGCACACTCGACGACCTGGGCATCGCGTATCGTTATCACGACCTGCGCACAGACGGCCTCGATGCCGCACGGCTCGATGCCTTGCTGGCACGCAGCGACTGGAAAACGCTGCTCAACACGCGCAGCACGACCTGGCGCGGACTGGACGATGCCGACAAGCGCGATCTCGACGCCGACCGGGCCCGCTCGCTGTTGCTGGCGCACCCGACGCTGCTCAAGCGTCCCGTGCTGGAAACGCCGAATCATTTCCTGGTGGGGTTCAAGGCCGACGCCTATCGCGCCCTTCAGGCGCCCTAGTCGCCCACCGGCACGACACGTATCACTCATCTTCTTCATCCAATCCTCGAGGATTTCCCCATGCTGAGCTTCGCTCTCGGAATCGGCCATCAGAACACCCAAGGCGAGTGGCTGGACGTCTACTATCCGGCGCCCCTGCTGAATCCCGACGCCGCCCTGATCGCGGCAGCGCGTGACGCATTGAATGCACCGGCGGGCAATGCCGTGGTCAGCTTCCTGCCCGAACACTGCCAGGCGCTGGCCGCGGCACTGCGCCAGGCCGGCGCTACCGACCAAGCCGAACTGGCCGAGGCCTTCGCCACCGCCCAGCGCCCGCTCGTCGCGACCTTCCTCGATGAGGACAGCGCCCCGGCCAGCGTGCCCGAGGTCTACCTCAAGCTGCATCTGCTCTCGCATCGCCTGGTCAAGCCGCATGGCATCAAGCTCGATGGCATGTTCGGCCTGCTCAAGAACATCGCCTGGACCAGCGAAGGCCCCATCGACATCGACGAACTTGGTGCGCGGCGCCTCAAGGCGCGCCTCGAAGGTCGTCCGCTCACGGTCGATTGCGTCGACAAGTTCCCCAAGATGGCCGACTACGTGGTACCCAAGGGCATACGCATCGGCGACACCGCGCGCGTGCGCCTGGGCGCCTATCTCGGCGAGGGCACCACCGTCATGCATGAAGGCTTCTGCAACTTCAATGCCGGCACCGAAGGCCCGGGCATGGTCGAAGGCCGCATCTCCGCCGGCGTGGTGATCGGCAAGGGCTCCGACCTGGGCGGCGGCTGCTCGACCATGGGCACCCTCTCCGGCGGCGGCAACATCATCATCGCCATCGGCGAAGGTTGCCTGATCGGCGCCAACGCCGGTATCGGCATCCCGCTGGGCGACCGCTGCACGGTGGAAGCCGGTCTTTACGTCACGGCCGGTGCCAAGATCGCCGTGCTCGACGATCAGGGCGAGCTGGTGCGTACCGTCAACGGCCGCGACCTGGCCAACCAGAGCGACCTGCTGCTGCGTCGCAACTCGCAGAACGGCCGCATCGAGTGCCTGACCAACAAGAGCGCCGTGGCGCTCAACGAGGCACTGCATGCCCACAACTGATCGCACCACGCCAGCGTCGCCGACCCTGGCGCTGGCCTTCGAGTTGCTGCGGCGTCGTTCGGTGACCCCGGACGACGCCGGCTGTCAGGCGCTGATGATCGCACGCCTGGAACGGCTGGGATTTCATGTCGAACGCTTGCGTATCGGCGAGGTCGATAATTTCTGGGCCACACGCGGCGATAGCGGCCCCATGCTGGTCTTCGCCGGGCATACCGATGTCGTGCCCACCGGTCCTGAAAACGACTGGGAACACCCACCCTTCGAGCCATGCATCGACGCCGAGGGCATGTTGTGTGGACGCGGTGCCGCGGACATGAAAGGCAGCCTGGCGGCGATGATCACCGCCGTGGAAGACTTCCTGGCCGCGCACCCGACGCATCCCGGCCGGCTCGGCTTTCTGATCACCGCCGACGAGGAAGGCCCCGCCGTTCACGGAACCCGAGCCGTGGTCGAACACCTGCGCGAACGTGGCATCGCCCCGGATTACTGCATCGTCGGCGAGCCTTCGTCCAGCGAACGCGTGGGCGACACGCTCAAGAACGGGCGTCGCGGCTCCCTGGGCGGCGTGCTGCACGTCAAGGGGATCCAGGGCCATGTCGCCTACCCGCATCTGGCGCGCAACCCCGTGCACGAGGCGGCCCCGGCATTGGCCGCGCTGGCCGCCGAGCGCTGGGATACGGGTAACGACTTCTTCCCCGCCACCAGTTTCCAGATCTCCAATCTCCAGGCCGGCACCGGGGCGACCAACGTGATTCCCGGTCAACTCGAGGTGGTCTTCAACTTTCGCTTCTCCACGCAGGTGACCGCCGAGGCATTGAAGGCACGCACCGCCGAGATCCTGGATGATTTTGCGCTCGAGTACACGCTCGACTGGACGCTCAATGGCGAGCCCTTCCTCACCGCCGGGGGGGCGCTGGTCGATGCCACGATGGCCAGCGTGGAAGACATGCTGGGCTATCGGCCGCAGCTATCGACCGGCGGCGGCACCTCGGATGGCCGCTTCGTCGCCACGCTGGGCGCGCAAGTCATCGAACTGGGCCCGGCCAACGCCACGATACACAAGGTCGACGAACGCATACGCGCCGCCGATCTGGAGACGCTGAGTCGTCTCTATGCGACCATCATGCAACGCTTGCTTACCTGAGGTTCGCCGTGGAGCACTACCCCGACATCGAGATCTATCTGGCCGACGCCGACATCGAGGCCGTGCAACGCTGGCTCTCTGCACATTTCGACGAACTGCCCGCACTGGTCAAGCGCGGCAAGCGCCAGTGGCGAACCCTGGCGCGCCATGCCGATAGCGAGGTCCCCATTCTGCTGGTCACGCATGCCGCCGACGGCTTCGCCAGCCTGTGGTTCGACAGTCCGCATACACCCTGGCCACGCGACGTCGACTGCGCGCGCGATGCCGCGCGAACGCTCGGCTGCGAGGTGCGTTGCTCGCTGGGCGGCTGGCAGCCGGGTGACGAGCCGGACCGCTTCTGGCGGGTCCGTGCGGACGGTGAGGAAGGCGCTATCGACTGGCCGGACTCGGGACAATAACGCGACGCATGACGTTAAACGCCCCGTCCGGTACAACCGGACGGGGCGTTGTCGTGCCAGTGGCAAGGCCTGCGATCAGGAAATCACGGTCACATCGTCGGCCTGCAGGCCACGCTCGTTCTCGATCACGTGATAGCGCACCTTCTGGCCCTCCGCGAGCGTGCGATGCCCCTTGCCACGAATGGCGCGGAAGTGCACGAACACGTCCTCGCCACTATCGCGGGTGATGAAGCCGTATCCTTTATTGACGTTGAACCACTTCACCTCCCCGATCTCGCGGTCGTCGTTCTCCAGTTCGGCAAGATGCGCCAGCTGACTCGAGCGTGGGGCCAACGCCTGCGTGCTCAGCGTTCCCAACAATAGCAGCAAGAACACGGCCAGGGCCGTGGCGCTATAAGCGATGGCAATGCCATCGGCTTCGAGCAGCAGGGAAAACTCCAGCACGCTGCCGCTCAGCGTCACGAACAGCGCGATCAGCAAGGGAGACGGAATGGCCAACAGGACACTGATGAGACTACAACGTAGGAATATCTTACGATTCATGGACCTCGATATCTCTTGTTGTCCGATAGAAACGCTCCGCGGCGCCTGAGCGCGTGCGGAGCCGACAGGGGTTGCGCAGAGACTGCGCAACGCTATGAACACAACTTATGAATACAATGCTTTTGAACACACTGCATAAGGTGCCAGAAAATGAACGGTGACACACCGCCGAACGATTCTAGCATGACCGAAGACACCACGCGCGACCGCCTCGATGCACTGGAAACCCGACTCGCCTATCAGGAAGACTGGCTGGATACGCTCGATCACGCCCTGGCTGCGCAAGACCGTCGCGTGGCCCAGCTCGAACGCACCAATGACATGCTGCGCGAACGCCTGCAGCACCTGCGCCACAGCATCGACCACATGAGCGATGATGACTCCACTCCAGCGCCTAGCGACGAGGTCCCACCGCACTACTGAGTGACCGATGCCGCAGCCGAAGGCACACGACTCAGGCGTGCTGGGGCTTTTTGAGCAACAGAATCAAGGGTGCCACCAGCAGGTACAGCATGCCCAGCCACAGGAAGATATCGTTGTAGGCCATGACCATGGCCTGCTCGAGCAGGGTCCGCGCCATCATTTCCACCGCGGCTGTCTGAGGGTCGCCGGTCGAGGCCAGCAGCTGTTGATACTGCGCCTGGGTCGCATTGACCACCTCACGCCCATTGTCGATGGCGGGGATCAGCTGATTCCAATGATAATCCTCGCGCCAGTCGCGAATCGTGTCCAGCAACGCCAGGCCCACCGCCCCACCGAGATTGCGCATCACGTTGAACAGGCCACTGGCATTGCCGACCTCGCTTGGCGGCAAGGTACCGAAGGCGATGCGCGAGGTCGGGATCAAGCACATCACCAAGCCCATGCCGCGCACCACCTGCGGCCAGAAGAACGCATCGAATCCCGCTTCGGCGGTCAGGTTGGCATTCATCACCGTGCCGATGCCGGTCAACAACATGCCGAGAAGCAACAGGATCCGCAGGTCGACCTTGTCCGAGGCTCGCCCGACCAGCGGGGCCGTCATGAACATCGCCATCCCGGTCACGATCATGACCTCGCCGATCTGCAGCGCCGAGTAGCCTCGCACGTTGCCCAGGAACAGCGGCAGCAGATAAACCAGGCCATAGAGCCCGATCCCCACCACGAACCCCAGGCATGCGCCCACGGCGAAGTTGAGATTGGCAAAGGCGCGCAGATCGACGATGGGATGACGGTGGCGCAAGGTACGCCAGAAGAACCCCACCGAGGTCAGCGCGCAGACCAACGCGGCGATCAGGATCGTGCGGCTGGCGAACCAGTCCTCGCCAGGGCCTTCTTCGAGAGAAAACTCCAGCGTCCCCAGAAACAGCGCCAAAAGCGCCAGCCCGATGAGATCCAGATGGCGCAGCGCGCGATGGTCGGGGCGGTCGATATCCAGAAGCCGCCACACCGCCACCGACACCAGCACACCGGGGACGAGGTTGGCGAGGAACAGCCAATGCCAGCTCGCAAACTCGGTGATATACCCCCCCACGGTCGGCCCGATCGAGGGCGCCAGGGTTGCCACCAACCCCATGACCGCTTGCACCGAGCCCATCATGCGCCGGGGAAAAACGCTGAAGCTGATGGCATAGGCAATGGGGATCATCGCTCCCCCCATGAAGCCCTGAATCGCGCGCAGCACGATCAGCGCCTCGATGGAATTGGCCATGGCACAGCCCAGACTCGCCAATGTGAAGCCCAGACACGAGACCACGAATGCCACGCGAGTGGAGAGAATCCGTGTCAGCATCCCCGACAACGGAATCATGATGATCTCGGCGATCAGGTACGACGTCTGGACCCAGGAAATCTCGTCGGCGCTGGCCGAGACCCCGGCCTGAATCTCGTTGAGGGAACTGGCGACGATCTGGATATCCAGAATCGCCATGAACATGCCGAACACGGCGGCCACGAAACCCAATTGGGTACGTCGTGAAGGTACCTCCTGCGGACTCGCCGAGTCGGTTGCGGTCGCCTCGGCCATCTAGCCGTCATCCTCGGCGCCCGGGTGGAGATCGCGCGTATCGACCGAGGGCACCACCGAAAGGCCGTCGCGCAAGCGTTCCAGGGCATCGTCGGGCCCCGTCACGCGGATACGCACCGGCACGCGCTGAACGATCTTGTTGAAGTTGCCGGTGGCATTGTCTTGCGGCAACAGACTGAATCGCGAGCCCGTGGCAGGTGCCAGGCTATCGACGACGCCCTCGAATTCGATATCGGGATAGGCATCGACATGCAACGACACCGGCTGCCCCGGCCGCATGCGTGCGATCTGGGTTTCCTTGTAATTGGCGACGACATAGGCCGAGCGAATCGGCACCAGTTGCATCAAGGTCAACGACGGCTGGGCCAGCGTACCGACCTCGACCGTCTTGTTGCCGATAACGCCATCCACCGGCGCCGTCAGGCGCGTCTTGTCGAGTTGGTGGCGTGCGTTGTCGACATCGGCCCGTGCGGATTCGATATTCGCCTCGGCGCTGTCGCGTTCGGCCTCGAGTACAGCGAGCTGCTTGCGCGACGACGCCAGCATGGCGCGCCGTGCGGCGAGTGTCGCTTCCGCGACCTGCACCGCCGCTTGATCATCCTGGTAGGCCTGTTGAGACGCGTAGTTTTGCTCGGCCAGTCGCTTCGAGCGTTTGAGATGCAAGCGTGCCTGTTCGAGATCCGCCTGCGCCGAGGTCACTTGCGCCTTGGCTTCGTCAATCGACGCGCGTTGCTGCGCGACCTGGCGGTCAGCACTGACGGCATTGGCCTGCGCAACGGCCAGCGCCGCCTTGGCCTGAGCCAACTGGGACTGGGCATCGCTGGGATCGAGCTTGACCAGGACATCGCCGGCCTCGACCCGCTGGTTGTTGGCGACGGCCACGTCGGCGACACGCCCCGTCATCTCGGCCCGTAGCGCGACACTGTCGGCATGCACGTAAGCGTTATCGGTCTCCTCGAAGTAACGCCCGGTCTGCCACCAATGGATCCCCCAGGCAAGGAGCGCCAGCATCAACACGATCAATGCCAGCGCCGTATAAAGTCGCTTCTTGATTTTCATATTACCCGTTCACCGGACGGCCTACAGAGGTCATGTAGGATACACTAATTTTCCCCGACGACGCTTGAGGACACGACGACGAAACGATGCCTCCGCGCCCGATGGGCGATGTCGCCATGCAGCGAAGATGATAGCATTCGCGGTTGCCAGAAAGTCTCACCCGCATCTCATCGCCGCCCGCCAAAGGAACGTGACATGCCACTCTTCGGTAGCCGACCGGCCTTCTTCTTCCGTTCCCGACACCGTCGACATGTCGACCCCTGGACTCTGATGACACTCGGCGTTGCGCTGAGCGTGGCCCTGCCGGTCATCACGGTCCTGGTGCACGTGCTGATCCCCTCGCGGGCGATCTGGGCGCATCTCGCGGATACCGTGCTCACCGGATACCTCACCAACACTCTCTGGCTGGCGCTGGGCGTCGGCATCGGCACGACCGCCATCGGGACCGGCACCGCCTGGCTGATCGCCATGTGTCGCTTTCCAGGCCGCCGCGTCTTCGAGTGGGCACTGCTGTTGCCCCTGGCCGTGCCCACTTACGTCATCGCCTACGCCTATACCGACTTCCTGCAGTACGCCGGCCCCCTGCAAAGCGAGCTGCGCGCGCTCTTCGGCTGGGGCCACGGGGACTACGTCTTTCCCAACATCCGCTCGCTGGGCGGCGCCACGCTGCTGATCACCCTGGTGCTCTATCCCTACGTCTACCTGCTCACCCGTGCGGCATTCCTCGAACAGTCGGCCTGCGTGCTGGATGTGGGGCGCACGCTGGGGCGTGGCCCTTGGCGGCTGTTCACGACGGTGGCCGTGCCACTGGCGCGGCCGGCGATCATCGGCGGCGTCTCCCTGGTCTTGATGGAAACGCTCAACGAGTTCGGCGCGGTACAATACTTCGGCGTGGACACCTTCACCACGGGGATCTATCGCACCTGGTTCGGCATGGGTGAACCCGTCGCCGCCGCACAGCTGGCTGCCTGCCTGCTGGCCTTCGTGATCATCGTGGTCGCCCTGGAACGCCTCTCGCGCGGCCGCCGCCGATACTTCCACACTACCGGCCGCTATCGCCAATTGCCGGAGTTCACCCTCCGCGGCTGGCATGCCTGGGGCGCCTGCCTCGCCTGTGCCTTGCCCATCGGCATCGGCTTCGTGCTGCCCGGCGCCATTCTCGCCGACCTCGCCCTGGAGACGGGCGATGACGTTCTCGGCGCCCGGTTCCTGGACTACGCCGGCAACAGCCTCATGCTCGCGGCACTCGCGGCGCTGGCCGCCGTGGGCCTCGCGCTCGTGCTCAGCTATGGCGTGCGCCTGCATCCCGGCCGCACCACCCGGACGGCCACGCGCATCGCAGCCATGGGCTATGCCCTGCCCGGCTCGGTCGTCGCGGTGGGGATTCTGATTCCTCTCACCTGGGTCGACCGCCACCTCTATGCCTGGTTGAACGGTCAGCTCGGCATTGAGACCGGTCTGATACTGAGCGGAACGGCCTTCGTCTTGATATATGCCTATGTCGTGCGCTTTCTGGCGGTATCGTTCAATACCGTGGAAGCGAGCCTGGCCAAGGTCACCCCCGGCATGGATGCGGCGTCCCGCACGCTGGGCCAGACCGCCGGCGGCACCCTCCGGCGCGTTCATACCCCGCTCATGAGAGGCAGCCTGTGGGCGGCCTTGCTGCTGGTCTTCGTCGATGTCATGAAGGAATTGCCCGCAACGGTGATCCTGCGCCCCTTCGATTTCGACACCCTGGCGGTGCGCGCGCACAATCTGGCCGCCGACGAGCGCCTGGCGGAGGCCGCCTCGTCATCGTTGGCCATCGTCCTGGTCGGCGTCATTCCCGTCATCCTGCTCAGTCGCGCGATTCGCCACGCGCGCCCCGGGGCCTCAGGCGGGAAACGCGAAGCACTGTGAAGCATCCAGTTCCAAGGCCAGCGACGTGCCGACATCCGGCAGGAAAACGTCGGGCACCTGAGCGTGCAGATGCACCTCGCCACCCCCGCCATCGGCTGCGGCCAAGTGCAGCAGGCTGCTGCGTCCCAGAAGCTTGACCATGACCACGCGAGCCTGCCGGGGCGCAGACGTCTCCACAGTGTCGCCGGCATGAGCGAGCGGCGTCACACGGATCGCCTCCGGGCGAATCATCACGCGCGCCCGCGCCCCCTCGGCAAGCGTCGGCGCCGCCACCGCACCCGCCGGTGTCGCCACGGCACCGTTGCGGACGTCGCCTGACCACTCGTTGACGGCACCGAAAAACGTCACCACGAAAGGGTCCTGCGGCTGGCAGTACAACTGATAGGGCGTCCCCCACTGCACCACGCGCCCCTCGCGCATCAGGGCGATGCGATCCGCCATGAACATTGCCTCCTCGGGGTCGTGCGTCACCAGCAGCGTCCCGGCTTCTCCCTGCTTGAGCGCATGCAGGGTATCGTCGCGAATCTGTTCGCGCAGGCGCGCATCGAGACTGGAGAACGGCTCGTCCAGCAGCATCAGCTGCGGCGACGGCGCCAGGGCGCGGGCCAGGGCCACGCGCTGCTGCTGTCCGCCCGACAACTGGTGCGGATAGCTTTCGGCGCGGGCCGCCATGCCCAGCTGATCGAGCCAGTGGCGGGCGCGGGCGCGCCGCTGCGACGCCGGCAGGCCATCCAGGCCGAAGGCGACGTTGTCCAGCACACTGAGGTGAGGAAACAGCGCCGCTTCCTGAAACGCCAGGCCGACGCTGCGCTTCTCGGGAGGCACATGACGGCCACCGGCCATGCTGAGCGCCTCGCCTCCCAGGTAGAGTTCGCCATGCTGCAAACGTTCGAGACCGGCCACGAGGCGCAGCACCGTTGTCTTGCCGCAGCCCGACGGCCCCAGCAGGCACACCACTTCGCCCGGCATCACCTCGAGACTGACCTCTTCCACGGCGACATGCTCGGCATAACGATGGTGCAACCGGCGCACGTCCAGACGAGGAGAAACCGACGCGGCAGTGCATGTGCGGGAGGCATTGAACGGTTGATTCATGGTCAAGGGCCCAGGCACGGCAAGCGATGGGACGACCGGCAACCACATGGGGCTGACGCAATCGGCCACCACCTGTCGTTAAACGATGATTAAACACTGTGAATTGACGCCGCCATCCGATTGGGCTTCAATACACACGCCAATACGACTTATTATCATTAATAATCATACCACAAGGGGATACCGCATGCCGCAACGCCCACTCGCCTTACCGGCTACCGCACTGCTCGTCGGCGCCATCTTCACCGGGGATGCTCTGGCCGAAGAGGTCAACATCTACTCCGCGCGCCATTACGATTCCGACCAGGCCCTCTACGATGCCTTTACCGAGAAAACCGGCATCGACGTCAACATACTCGAAGGGGATTCGGACCAGCTCATCGAGCGGATCCGTCGCGAAGGCGCCGCCAGCCCCGCGGACATCATGCTGACCGTCGACGCCGGCCGCCTGTGGCGCGCCGAACAGGCAGGCGTTTTCCAGGGCATCGAGTCCGATGTGCTGAACGAGCGACTGCCCGACGCCATGCGTCATCCGGAAGGCAAGTGGTTCGGCTTCAGCCAGCGCGTGCGAGCGATCTTCTACGATCCCGACGATGTCGATCCGGCGAATCTGAAAAGTTACGAGGATCTCGCCGACCCGCGTTTCGAGGGCGATATCTGCATTCGCTCATCGAACAACATCTACAACCAGTCCCTGCTCGCCTCGATGATCGCCCACCACGGCATGGACGACGCCGAGGCCTGGGCCCAGGGCGTGGTCGACAACATGGCGCGCGACCCCGTGGGCGGCGATACCGATCAGATTCGCGGCGTGGCCAGCGGTGAGTGTGATATCGCCGTCGCCAACCACTACTATTATGTGCGCTTGCTCGAGTCCGATGACGCCAGTGACCGCGAGGCCGCCGAGAGCGTCGAGATCCTGCTGCCCAACCAGGACGGACGCGGCGCCCACGTCAACGTCGGCGGCGCCGGCGTGGTGGCGGACGCGCCCAATCGGGACAACGCCATCCGTTTCCTGGAGTTCCTCGCTTCCGACGAGGCCCAGCGCCTGTTCGCCGCCGGCAATCACGAGTTCCCTGTCGTCGACGGCGTCGAGGTCGACGGCCCCCTCGCGACATGGGGCGACTTCAAGCGAGACGCCCTCAACATCAACGCCCTGGGCGAACACAACCCCGAGGCCATCCGCATCTTCGATCGCGTCGGCTGGCGTTGAGCCCCGCGTCGCGACCTGCCAACACCGGGCCCCGGCATCGCCGCGGGCCCGTTCTCAATGCGCTTCGTCCCAGTTGTCGCCGGCGTTGGCTTCGACGGTCAGCGGCACGTCGAGCTTGGCGGCGCCTTCCATGCGCTGGCGAACGGCGTCGGTGAAGGCATCGACCTGCGTCTCCTTGACCTCGAAGACCAGTTCGTCGTGCACCTGCATCACCATCCAGGCATCGAAGTCGCCGTCGCCGCTGGTGGGCGACAGCCAGCGGTCGACATCGATCATCGCCAGCTTGATGATATCGGCGGCGGTCCCCTGCATCGGCGCATTGATGGCGGTGCGCTCGGCAGCCTGACGCCGGGTCCGGTTCTGGGCATTGATCTCGGGCAGATAGAGGCGACGGCCGAAGACCGTCTCGACGTAACCGTCGTCGGCGGCCTGGGCACGAATGCGTTCCATGAAGCGCGCCACGCCGGGGTAACGATCGAAGTAGCGATCGATGTAGGTCTGCGCCTGATGGCGCTCGATATGCAGCTGGCGCCCCAGTCCCCAGGCGCTCATGCCGTAGATCAGACCGAAGTTGATGGCCTTGGCGCTGCGCCGTTGCTCGCCGCTGACGGCATCGAGCGCCACGCCGAACACTTCCGCCGCGGTGGCGGTATGGATGTCGCGCCCCTCGGCGAAGGCCTCGAGCAGTCCCTGGTCGCCGGAAAGATGCGCCATGATGCGCAGCTCGATCTGCGAATAGTCGGCAGCGACGATGCGGTAACCGGGGCGTGCGACGAAGGCTTGACGAATCTTGCGGCCTTCTTCGGTACGGATGGGAATGTTCTGCAGGTTGGGGTCCGACGATGACAACCGCCCGGTGGCCGTCACGGCCTGGTGATAACTGGTGTGCAGCCGCCGCGTGGTGGCATTGACCAGTTGCGGCAGCTTGTCGGTATAGGTCGATTTCAACTTGGCGAAGCCGCGATGTTCGATGATCACCTTGGGCAAGGGGTAATCCAGCGCCAGTTCCTCGAGCACCGCCTCGGCGGTACTGGGCGCGCCCTTGGGCGTCTTCTTGAGCACCGGGATCTTCAACTCATCGAAGAGAATCTCGCCGAGCTGCTTGGGCGAGCCGAGATTGAACTCGCGGCCGGCCAGTTCATAGGCGCGGGTTTCCAGTTCCCGCAGGCGCTTGTCCAGCTCGCGACTCTGCACGTGCAGGCGTTCGGCATCCAGTGCCACGCCGTTGCGCTCCATGCGCGAGAGCACCGGCACCAGGGGCAGTTCGATGTCGTCCAGTACCGCCGCCAGCCGGCCCTCGCCATCCACGCGCGGGCGCAGTTCCCGGTGCAGCCGCAAGGTGATGTCGACGTCCTCGCAGGCGTAGGGGGCGGCTTCTTCGAGTGCGATCTGGTCGAAGGTCAGCTGCTTGACACCCTTGCCGGCGATCTCCTCGAAGGAAATGGTCTTCTCGCCAAGATACTTCAGCGCCAGCGAGTCCATGTCGTGCCGCGTCGCCGTGGCATTGAGCACGTAGGATGCCAGCATGGTGTCCTCGAGCCGTCCCGCGACCTCGATGTCGTAGCGCGCCAGGACGGAAATGTCGTACTTGAGGTTCTGGCCGATCTTGGCCTTGGCGGGATCTTCCCAGAGCGGCTTGAGCGCGGCCAGCACCGCGTCGCGATCGAGCTGCTCGGGGGCGTCGAGATAGCGGTGCGCCACCGGGATGTAGGCCGCTTCGCCGGCGTCCAGCGACAGACCGATTCCCACGATATCGGCCTCCATGTAATTGAGGCTGGTGGTTTCCAGGTCGAAGCAGAAGATGTCCGCCTCGCCCAGGCGCGCAAGCCAGGCATCGAGGGCCTCGCCGGTGGCGATGACGTGATCCGAACGTGACGTCGCCTCGGCAGTACTCGCCACGGGCCCCTGCGCGGCATCCACCGCATCGCCCGAACCGACATCGTCGACGCCCTCGTCGCGCCCCTCGAGCAGCTCGTTCAGCCAGTTCTTGAATTCCAGCTCGGTGTACAGCGTCTTGAGCGCCTCGCGGTCGGGGTGCGCGATATCCAGGTCATCGAGCCCCACCGGCAGCTCGCAGTCGGTCTTGATGGTGGCCAATTGATACGACAGGAAGGCCTGCTCACGGTTGGCCTCGAGCTTCTTGGGCATCGTCTTGGCGCCGCGAAACGACAGCGTGGTGACACGCTCGAGATCGGCGTAGAGGGTGTCCAGCCCGCCCTGCATGCCTTGCAGCAGGCCGAGCGCCGTCTTCTCGCCGACGCCGGGCACGCCGGGGATGTTGTCGACCTTGTCGCCCATCAGGGCCAGGAAGTCGATGACCAGCGACGGCGGAATGCCGAATTTTTCCTCGACGCCGGCCACGTCGAGGGTCTCGCCCTTCATGGTGTTGACCAGCGTGATGTGGGCATTGACGAGCTGCGCCATGTCCTTGTCACCGGTGGAAATCACCGCATCGCGCCCCGCCTCGGTGGCCTGGCGTGCCAGGGTGCCGATCACGTCGTCGGCCTCGACGCCCTCGATGCACAACAGCGGCAGGCCCAGCGCGCGAATACAGTCGTGCAGGGGCTCGACCTGCGGGCGCAGATCGTCGGGCATCGGCGGACGGTGCGCCTTGTACTCGGCGTAGATATCGTCGCGGAAGGTCTTGCCCTTGGCATCGAAGACCACCGCCATGGGACTTTGTGGATACTGCTTGATCAGGCTCTTGAGCATGTTGAGCACGCCCTTCACCGCCCCGGTGGGGTTCCCCTTGGACGTGGTCAGCGGCGGCAAGGCATGAAAAGCCCGATACAGATACGACGAGCCGTCGACGAGAACGATGGGGGGCGTATTGGCCATGACATCAGCATCCATTGGAAATTCGCGATGCCACCATGATACGCAAGGCGTTGCGCAGCGTCAGGCGAAACCCGCTTTGCATGTGCCGAGCCTGCATGATGTGGGATAATGACCGTTCATTACCTCAAGGCACGCGGCGCAATGCCACCCTAGTGGCCCCGCCCGCCGAGGAGACCGCCATGCAACGCTTACCGATCATTCTCCGTTTGGGGTTCGGCCTCATTATCAGCATCAGTGCATCGCTTGCTATCGCGCAACCGTCCCCCGACATCACCGTACACCAGGCAGAAGCGCGCACCATCAAGGAATACCGCATCAACGGCGAGCTCTATGCCATCGAGGTCATACCCCGACAAGGCACCCGTTATTTTCTGGTCGACGATGATGGCGATGGCAACTTCGAGCGCAACGAGACGTCGCACGTCGAGGTGCCCGACTGGGTCAGCGGCGGCGAATGAGGTCGCCGGCCGCACGACGCCACCACGTCAACGGCGGTAGGACTGCCTGCGCCAAGCCGCTACAATAGCGCGCTTGGCAACCCGGGCGAGAGACACATGGCCGTATTCACTCCTTTGACCGAGACACAGGTCGCGAGCTTTCTCGAGCGCTTCGACGTGGGCACGTTACGCGCGCTGGAAGGCGTTCCCAGCGGCACGGAGAACTCCACCTTCTTCGTCACCACCGACCGCGACCGCTTCGTGCTCACGCTCTTCGAACAAGGGGAAAGCGACGAGCTGCCCTTCTTCGTGGCGCTGCTCGACTATCTCGCCGAGCACCGCCTGCCCGTACCGGGACCCGTTCACGACCGCGACGGCGTCGCCCTGCAGCGACTCGCCGAACGCCCGGCCCTGCTGTTCCCGCGCCTGCCCGGGCGTCATCCCGAAGCGCCCACGCTCGCCCAGTGCCATGCCCTCGGCGACGCGCTAGGGCGCATGCACAAGGTGTCCCAGCGTTTCGAGGGCCAGCGCCCCAACCCCCGTGACCTGCACTGGTTGGCCAGCGCGCAGCACAAGGTCATGAGCTATCTCGCCGCGGACGACCAGCGCCTGATGGGCGACGAGATCGACGCCTACCAGGTCGCGTTCGGCGATGCCTCGCCGCTCCCCCAGGGCGCGATCCATGGCGACCTGTTTCGCGACAACACCCTGTTCGACGGCGACCGGCTGGGCGGCATCATCGATTTCTACAACGGCTGCACGGGCGATCTGCTCTTCGACCTCGCCATCGTCGTCAACGACTGGGCCAGCGATGCGGGCGGTCACCTCGACCGGGAACGCTACACGGCCCTGCTCGCGGCCTACCAGGCGCGCCGCCCGCTGACCGACACCGAGCGCGAGCTGTGGCCGATGATGCTGCGCATGACGGCACTGCGATACTGGCTGTCGCGACTGCTGGTGGTCTATGTCGATCCGCCCGCGCACGACCTGACGCCCAAGGATCCCGGCGAGTATCGTCGGCTCCTGCTGACCCGGCTCGCGCATGGCGCACCGCCCCTGCCGGCGCCGGTATCGCCGTCATGACGCCAGCGTAAGCATTCTTTAAGAAACCCGGCATAAGGTAGAGGCGTCATCGAAGGCGGGGCACGCCGCCGCGTCCACCGAGGGAGTCTCCTTATGTCGACCTTCATCCGCCGCCTCACCGCTGTCTCGCCCGCCCGCAACGGCATGTCGAGCCTTCTGCATGGCATATGCCAGGCGGGTGCCTCGCTGGCCCTGGCGTTCGCCAGCCTGGCCTTGATGTTGCAGGGCCCCGTGATCGCCCTGCTCGTCATCTTTGCCCTGGGCACGGGCTTGCTGGGGCGTGCCTGCCGTCCCGGCGACGACGAGACGTTCCCGGCTACCGAGTCCTGCCGCGCAAGACCCTGGGTCGACGCCTTGAACGGCGAGACGCTGGCGACCCTCGGCATGGCCAGCGCCAGCACTCTGATGGTGCTGTGTCTCCTTCACTGAGCACGTCGGCGCCTCTTTGCAGCCCCGCACGCGGGCGGCATAATGCCAGCCCGTTCGTTCACCGGGCCGCGTCGGCCCGCCCAGGAGTGCGCCATGACCTCGCCCGCCATTCAGGCCCGCCGCACCTACAACATCGATCAGTGGGGCAGCGGCTACTTCGATGTCGACGATGCCGGCCATGCCGTCGTGTGCCCTCGCGGCGACGAGCGCGGCGGCCCCGCCCTGCCGCTCAATGCCCTGGTCGAGGAATTGCGTCGTGCCGGCCTGCGCCTGCCGGTGCTGGTGCGTTTCACCGACATCCTGCATGACCGGGTCGAACGGCTGTGCGGCGCCTTCGACAGTGCCATGCACGACGAGGCTTATCATGGCGGCTACACCGCCGTGTATCCCATCAAGGTCAACCAGCAG
This sequence comes from Chromohalobacter marismortui, assembly GCF_004364315.1. GTDB lineage: Bacteria > Pseudomonadota > Gammaproteobacteria > Pseudomonadales > Halomonadaceae > Chromohalobacter > Chromohalobacter marismortui. The sequence continues at coordinate 664,979 of NZ_SOBR01000002.1, forward strand.
CGTCGCGTGGTCGAGGAAATCCTCGCCACCCAGGCACGCGGCCATGGCCGCGTCGGGCTCGAGGCCGGCAGCAAGCCGGAACTGCTCGCGGTACTCGCGCTCTCCGGCGACGGCCCCTCGCTGATCGTCTGCAACGGCTACAAGGATCGCGAATACGTGCGTCTGGCGCTGATGGGCGAGAAGCTCGGCCACCGCGTCTATCTGGTGGTCGAAAAGCACTCCGAGCTCACCCTGATCCTCGAGGAGGCCCGGCGGCTCGACGTGACGCCGCGCATCGGCCTGCGTGCACGGCTGGCCTCGGTGGGCAAGGGCAAGTGGCAGAACTCGGGCGGTGAGAAGTCCAAGTTCGGGCTCACCGCCAGCCAGATCCTCGACGTGGTCGAACGCCTGCGCAACGCCGATGCCCTAGCCAGTCTGCAGCTGGTGCATTTCCATCTCGGTTCGCAGATCGCTAACATCCGCGATATCCAGCGCGGCCTGCGCGAATGCGCCCGGTTCTACCAGAGCCTGCGCGCCCTGGGCGCCCCGGTGGACACCGTCGATGTCGGTGGCGGCCTGGGCGTCGATTACGAAGGCACCCGCTCGCGCAGCTTCTGCTCGATCAACTACTCGATGCACGAATACGCCAGCAACGTGGTCTGGGCCTTCCGTCAGGCCTGCGACGCCGAAGGCTTGCCGCATCCGCACCTGATCTCCGAATCGGGACGTGCATTGACCGCGCACCACGCCGTGCTGATCACCAACGTCATCGGCGAGGAGCGTCTCAGCGACACGCCCCCCGAACGCCGCCTGGAAGGCGACGCCGAGCTCGACGAGTTATGGCGCGTCTATGCCAAGCTGGATACCGCGCAGGAGCCGCGCGGCCTCGCCGAGGCCTACCACGACGTGGTACAGGCCATCGGCGAACTGCAGGACCGCTTCGTGCTGGGCCTGGCCACCCTCGACGCCCGCGCCGAAGGCGAGACGGTCTACTTCGCCGCCTGCCGGCGCCTGAGCGCACAGCTGGATCCGCGCAACCGCGCCCATCGCGAGATCGCCGACGAACTGGCCGAGAAGCTCGCCGACAAGCTCTTCGTCAACTTCTCGCTGTTCCAGTCAGTGCCCGATGTGTGGGGCATCGACCAGGTGTTCCCGGTGCTGCCGCTCACCGGTCTCGACCGTCCGCCCACGCGGCGTGGCGTGATCCAGGACATCACCTGCGACAGCGACGGGCGCATCGACTGCTACGTCGACGGCCAGGGCCTGGAAGCGACGTTGCCGCTTCCGGAGTGGCAGGACGGCGAGGACAAGCTGCTGGGACTGTTCCTGGTTGGCGCCTACCAGGAAATCCTCGGCGACCTGCACAACCTGTTCGGCGATACCGACGCCGTGGACGCCACGCTGGACACCGACGGCCACTGGCGGCTCAGCAATCACCAACAGGGCGATACCGTCGCCGACGTACTGCGTTACGTGAACTTCGACGCCGACGAACTCAGCCAGCGCCTGTCACGCCAGCTCCGGGACAGCGCCCTGAGCGACGCCCAGCGCGACGACTTCATGCGCGATCTCGCCGCCGGCCTGGAAGGCTACACCTATCTGGAATGAGCAGGTGTTCAACGCGTTCGGGTGGTGACCTCCAGCCCGAACGAGGCCTGCAGCGACAAGCGCGCGTTGCGCGGCAAGGGGCCCACGCCCGCCGGCGTCCCGGTGAGCACGACATCACCGGGCTGCAACGTGAAGTGGCGCGACATCTCGGCCAGCAACTCGGGAATCGCGAACAGCATGTCACGCGTCTCGCCGGTCTGACGACGCGCGCCGTCGATATCCAGCGTGAAGCGCAAATCCGCCCAGTCGGGCACCTCGTGCAACGCCACGAACGGTGACAGCGGACAGGCCCCGTCGAAGGCCTTGGCGATTTCCCAGGGGTGCCCCTTTTCCTTCAATTGCGACTGCACGTCGCGCAGCGTCAGGTCCAGCGCCAGCCCGAGACCCGCGACCGCTTGCTGCGCGGCTTCGGCACTCGCCGCGCTCAGACGCTTGCCGATCAGCAGCGCCAGCTCCGTCTCGAAATGCACCTCGCCACGCGTGAATGGCGCGGCGATGTCATGGGCCATGGGCACCGCGCTGGTGGCAGGCTTGATGAATAGCAGCGGCGCGCTGGGCACCGGGTTGTCGAGTTCGCGGGCGTGCTCGGCGTAGTTGCGCCCCACGCAGACGATCTTGCCCAGCATATGGGGAAAGACACCGCCATCGGCCAGGCGAGTCACGAACGGTTGGGCCGGGATGGACATGCAGACTCCTTGGCAATCAAAAAGCGCCGTGGCGCGAAGACTCGAGTCTAACGCGACCGCCAACGCTTCACACGGTACCGCGCTCGGCCGTCACGCTGGGGCGCTCGCCGAAGCGGGCCTGGTAGACACGCGAGAAGTGTGCCAGGTGCACGAAGCCGCTGCTCAGCGCAGCCTCGGTGACACGGCAGCGGCTATCGGCGAGCAGGCGTCGCGCATAGTCCAGGCGCATGCCCAGGTAGCATTGCTTGGGGGTTTCTCCGAAATGTGCCACGAAGAGACGCGTCAACTGACGCTGCGACTGTCCCGCCAGGCGGCAGATCTCGGGCATCGGCAGTACCTGGTCGAGGTGGGCCTCCATCACCGCCAGCGCCCGCACCACGCTGCGCGGCAAGTCCTCCAGGGTGCGCGCGGCGCCGGCCTTCCAGGCTTCTTCTTCGGAGACGCGCTGGTGCACCAGCTGACGTCCCACGGCATTGGCCAGCGCCGGCCCGTAATCGTGCTCGATCCATTGCAGCATCATGTCGATGCCTGCCGCCCCGCCCGAGCCGGTCAGGCGCTGTCCGGCGAACTCGAAGCGCGCCTCGCTGACGGCGATGTGGGGAAACTCCGCCCGGAACGCCGGCACGCTCTCCCAGTGCAGTGCCACGCGATGGTGATCGAGCAGCCCTGCCCGCGCCAGGATGAAAGGCGCCGTATCGAGACCGCCGACACGCCCGCCATGGGCCGCGACGTGGCGCAGCACCGCGCGCTCGGCGCTGGTCACGCTGACTTCCGGCTGATAGGACGAGATCACCATCAGCAGCTCGCCGTGGCAATGCGCCTCCAGGGGGCCGTCCACCTCGATGCGCACCCCGTTGCTGGCCACCACCGCCTCGCCGTCCGCCGACAACAACCGCCATGCGAAGAGCGTGCGCCCGAACCGATTGGCCACGCGCAGCGGTTCGAGCAGGCAGAACAATGTCAGCATCGAGAAATTGGGCACGACCCAGACATCCACGGTATGCGCCGCTTCGCCAGGCCGAGGGACCGGTGGTTGCTCGGGGCGTGGATAGGGCCAGTCGGTGGTCGAGAGCTCACTCATGGCGAAAATCATCTATTAAATGACGATTTAGTGCAAATACCCTGCTTGCAACCCGCCTAGGGTAGGGAAATGTCTTGGCCCGCGAGCCAAGCGGTTACGAATCCATGCCAGCAGTGGAGAGCACCGTTCATGTCCATTTCCGCCGACGTCGAACTCAAGGACGAGGGGCGCCGCCTGATCCTGCATGCCGCCGGTCAGCGGCGCGAATTCGCCGCCCTCTGGCTCCGCGAGCGGGCGCCGGACGACACCACGCTCGACACCCGCACCGGACAGCGCCTGATCGAGGCCGCACAACTGCCCCTGACGTTGCGCGCCGAGACCGCAAGCTGCGAGGCAGACACGCTGCACGTACGCTTCAGCGACGGTCACGCCACGGCCTATGCCCTGAATGACCTGCTCCTCGACACCGACGCCGATCGCGCCGAGGTCGAGCCCGGTCTGCGCCTGTGGGATGCCGGCCTCGACGCGCTGCCCCAGGCGACCTTCGCGGCGGCGCTCGAGGACGACGGTGCCCTGCTGGCCATGCTCGAGGATCTGCACTGCTACGGCTTCGTCAAGGTCAGCGGCGTGCCCTGCGAGGCAGACGGCATGCAGCCGTTGATCGACCGTATCGGCCCGTTGCGCCGCACCAACTGGGGCGGCATCGCCGACGTCAAGTCGCTGGCCAACGCGTTTGACCTCACCATGACGCAACGCGGCCTCGAGCCGCATACCGACAACCCCTATCGCGACCCGATCCCCGGCTATATCTGGCTGCACTGCCTGAGCAACGCCGCCGCCGGGGGCGACAGCACACTCACCGATGGCTTCATGGCGGCGCAGCGTCTCAAGGTCGAGGCGCCCGAGGACTTCGCATGTCTGACGCGTCTCTCGCCACGCTTCCGCTACACCGACGCCACCACCGACCTGGAAAGCGAGGGACCGCTGATCGAACTCGACAGCCGAGGACGTCTGGCGCGCGTGCGCTACTCCAATCGCACCGAGCGCATCGCGGCCCACGACGCGGCGCTGCTCGAGCGTTACTACGCCGCGCGTCAGCGGTTCTATCGTCTGATCACCGACGAGGCATTGACCGTGCACCTCAAGCTCGGGCCGGGCGACATGCTGATCATGGACAACTATCGGCTGCTGCACGGCCGCACCGCGTACCAGCTCGAGGGGGGCGTGCGTCACCTGCGCCAGGGCTATGTGGATCGCGACAGTACCGCCAGCCGGCGCCGCGTGCTCGGCGCCCAGCTCGCCGGAAACGCGCGGCCTGGCGCATCGCATACCGCTCAAGGAGTCACCCCATGAACCAGGCGACCTTCACCCGTTTCGATGAAAGCACCCGCGCCGACTGGGCATTGATCGACGCGCATTTCCAGCACTACCAGAACGATGCCAGCCGACGCGTGCTCGAGCACCTGCTGCGCCTCAAGGGCGATACCCACGGCTATCCCATCGACCGTTACGAACATTGCCTGCAAACCGCCACCCGCGCGCTGGAAGCGGGCGCCGACGAGGAGACCGTGGTCTGCGCCCTGCTCCACGACATCGGCGACGACCTGGCGCCCGCCAATCATGCGGAAATCGCCGCGGCGATCCTCGAACCCTTCATCGATCCGCTCAATGTGTGGATGATTCGCCATCACGAACTGTTCCAGGGCTATCACTACCGCGCCTTCTACGGCATGGATCCCCATGCGCGCGAGGCCTATCGCGATCACCCTGCCTACGCGCGCACCGTGCGCTTCTGCGACGAGTGGGACCAGTGCGCCTTCGACCCCGACTACCCCACGCGGCCTCTCGAGGACTTCATCCCCATGGTCGAGCGTGTCATGTCACGCCCGCCATTCGGCGAAACCACCAGCGTCGAGGACCCGGCATGACCCAGTGCGCCCATCGCCTTCTCGAGCTGCTCGTCGCTCACGGCATCGAGACCGTCTTCGGCATCCCCGGCGTGCATACCGTCGAGCTGTATCGCGGTCTGCCCGACAGCGGTCTGCGCCACGTGACCCCGCGCCACGAGCAAGGGGCCGGCTTCATGGCCGACGGTTACGCCCGCGCGACCGGCAAGCCGGCCGCCTGCTTCATCATCAGCGGTCCGGGCATGACCAACATCGCCACCGCCATGGGCCAGGCACTCGCCGACTCGGTGCCCATGCTGGTGATTTCCAGCGTCAATCGGCGCGACACCCTGGGTCGTGGCCAGGGCCGCCTGCACGAACTGCCCGATCAGCAACGCACCCTGTCCGGGGTCAGCGTGTTCAGCCATACCCTGCAGACGCCCGAGGCCCTGCCCGAGGTGCTGGGACGCGCCTTTGCCGTCTTCAAGAGCGCCCGCCCCGGCCCCGTGCACATCGAAATCCCGCTCGACGTGATGGCCTTGCCCGCGCCCGAGCACCGGCCGCGCATCGCCGAGGTCTTTCCGCCGACGGCCCCCGATGCCGCCCTGGCCTGGGCCGCCGACTGGCTCGCCGACGCCGAACGTCCGCTGGTGCTGCTGGGGGGGGGCTGCGTCGCTGCCGGCGACGCGGTACGCACCCTGGTCGAACGCCTCGACGCTCCCGCCATGACCACCATCAACGCCAAGGGCGTGCTGGGATGCGGGCATCCGCTCGACCTCGGCGCCTGCGCGAGCCTGCCCGCCGGCCGTAAACTCGCCCGCCACGCCGATGTGGTACTGGCACTGGGCACCGAACTCGGTGAGACTGACTACGACCTGACCTTCGATGGCGGCTTCCGGCTCGATGGCCGGCTGATCCGCGTGGACATCGATGCCCAGCAACTGGCGCGCAACCACGCCACCGACCTCGCCCTGCTGGCCGACACCGGCGAAGCGGCCCTGGGATTGCTCGAACGCCTGCCCCCTCAGGCCGCGCGCGAGGGCGCCGCCCGCGTCGCCGACACCCGGGCGGCGCTGGCACTGCGCGACGCCGACGATGTCGCGCCCTATGCCGACTTTCTCGACACCCTGCGCGAGGCATTGCCCGACGCCACCATCGTCGGCGACTCCACCGGACCGGTGTATGCCGGCAACTTCATCGCCGAGATGCCCGCGCCACGCCGCTGGTTCAATGCCGCCACCGGCTACGGCACGCTCGGCTACGGCCTGCCCGCTGCCCTGGGCGCGGCCCTGGGCGTGCCCGAGCGGCCGGTGATCGCGCTGGTCGGCGACGGCGGGCTGATGTTCACCCTCGCTGAAATCGCCACCGCGCGCGAGGCCGGTGTGCCTCTGGCGATCGTGATCTGGAACAACGCCGGCTATGGCGAGATCCGCCGCTACATGGACGCCCAGGACGTGCCACGTCTCGGCGTCGATCTTGCCGCGCCGGACTTCGTGACGCTGGCCAAGTCGCTCGACTGTTACGGCGTGCGCGTCTCGACGCGTGCCGCGCTGCACCAGGCTCTGCAGGCCTCGCGACAGGCCCCTGGGCCGACCCTGATCGACGTCGAGGCCGACAGATGGTCCGCTTGAATTCATCGTATCCACCAGGAGACATCATGCGACGCACCACCACGCGACTGATGGCCGCCCTTGCCCTGCTGCCCCTGGCGGCCCACGCCTTTGCCACCGACGACGCCACCCAGGTCTCCTTCGTCACTCCGCCGTGGCCCGGGGTCACGGTCAAGACCGAGATCATGGCGCAAATCCTCGAGCCACTGGGCTACAGCAGCGAGCGCCAGGCGCTCAGCAGCACGGTGGGCTACACGACCTTGCAAACCGGCGACAGCGACGTCTTCCTCGCCGGCTGGCTTCCTGCTCAGCAGAGCAGCTACGACGCCGCGATGGACGACGGCACCATCGTCGATCTGGGCAACAACGTCACCGGCGCGCGCATGGGCTTCGCGGTCCCCGGTTACGTCTTCGATGCCGGCGTGACCAGTGCCGAGCAGCTCGACGATCCCGAGAATCGTAAGCGTTTCGGGGGGCGTTACTATTCCATCGAGACCGGCTCGACGGTCAGCGACTTCATCCATGCCGCCAAGCGCCACGACACCTACGGCCTGGGCGACTGGGAGCTGCTGGAGTCCTCGACTCCCGGCATGCTCAGCGCCGTGCGCAGCGCCTACGACGAGAAGCGCTGGGTCGCCTTCTACGGCTGGACGCCGCACTGGATGGTGCCGGAATTCGACATGCATATCCTCGACGACCCTGCAGGCATCTATGGCGAGAACCAGGGCCGCAGCGATGTGCGCACCATCGTCGCCAAGCCCTTCAGCGAGGCCAACCCCAACCTCATGCGCCTGCTCGACCAATTCGTGCTGAGCGCCGAGCAACAAAGCGACTTCATTCGCGAATACGGCCTGGCAGAGCGCGAGCTCGAGACGGTGGCCCGCGAATGGCTGCAAGCGCACCCCGATGAACTGGCCGACTTTCTGGAAGGCGTCACCACGCGTGACGGCGAACCGGGCCTGGAAGCGATCAAGGCTAGCCTATAACCGCACCGACGACGCTAACGAGGACACTGCATGCACTATTCCCGACTGACCCAGCGCATCGCCGGTGAAGGCGCCGCCGCCTGGGACATCCACTACCGGGCCCTGGCGCGTCAGGCCGAGGGCGACGACGTCATCATCCTCTCGGTGGGCGATCCGGATTTCGCCACGCCGACGCCGATCGTCGACAGCGCGGTCGACAGCCTGCGCGCCGGCGCCACGCACTATGCCGACGTACAGGGCAAGGCGCGGCTGCGCGAGTTGATCGCGCGTCGGCACCGCCAAACCGGCGGCGCGCCGGAGACCCGGGCCGACAATGTCGCGGTCATGGCCGGTGCGCAGTGCGGCCTGTATGCAGTGGCACAGTGCGTGCTCGACCCCGGCGACGAGGTGATCGTGCCCGAGCCGATGTACGTCACCTACGAGGCGGCTCTGCAGGCCGCGGGGGCGACCCTGGTGCGCGTGCCGTTGCGTGCGGCGAATGCGTTCCAGCCCGACCCTGCGGAGTTCGCCGCCGCGGTCACGCCGCGCACCCGTGCATTGCTGCTCAACAGTCCGCACAACCCCACCGGTCAGGTGCTGAGCCGCGACCACTGGGCGGCACTGGCCGCATTGTGCCGCGAGCACGATCTGTGGCTGCTCTCCGACGAAGTCTATGCCGAGTTGATCCACGATGGCGAACATCTCTCGCCGGATAGCCTCGCGGGCATGCGTGAGCGCACCGCCATCGTCAATAGCCTGTCCAAGTCGCACGCCATGACCGGCTGGCGTCTGGGCTGGGTGATCGGGCCCGAGCCCTTGATCCAGCACCTGACCCACCTGGCGCTGTGCATGCTCTACGGCAGCCCCGACTTCATCCAGGAGGCCGCCTGCGAAGCCCTGGCCCACCCGCCTGCAGCGCTCGACGAGATGCGTCGCACCTACCGGATGCGCCGCGACAGCGTGCTCGAGGCCCTCGCCGACGACGAGACCGTCGAGGCGCTGCGTCCCGCGGCCGGCATGTTCATGATGGTCGACATTCGCCGCACCGGGCTGTCGGCACAGGCCTTCGCCGACCGCTTGCTCGATACCCAGGGCGTCTCGGTACTCGCGGGGGATGCCTTCGGCCCGTCGGCGTCCGGCTTCGTGCGCTTGAGCTTGACGGTGGATGCCGACCGCCTGCGCGAGGCCTGCCGGCGCCTGGCACGCTGCGCCGCCGCGTGCCGCACGACGGCCGAGGCATGACCGCACGCGCGGCCCGGTGACGATGCCCGGGCCGCTATCTTTCCACTCACTGCAGGAGGGGTATGGCTAATCACGATAACCTGGCCATCGAGGCCCGCCACCTGGTCAAGCGCTACGCCGAGCTGGAAGTCATCAAGGACGTCTCGCTCGACGTGCGCGAGGGCCACGTGGCCTCGATCATCGGCTCCAGCGGTTCCGGCAAGAGCACCTTGCTGCGCTGCATGAACCTTCTCGAGACGCCCGACAGCGGCGACCTGACCATCGCCGGCGAGTCGCTGGCCTTCTCGCACGCTCGCCACCACCGGCCCGACCGGCGCCAGCTGCAACGCCTGCGCACGCAGGTCAGCATGGTCTTTCAGCAATTCAATCTATGGCCACACTTGAGCGTGCTCGGCAACGTGATCGAGGCGCCCATGCGCGTGCGCGGCCTGAGCAGGCGCGACGCCACATCCCTCGCCGACCATTACCTGGCACGCGTGGGCATGGCCGACAAGCGCGATCAGTACCCCGCCTACCTCTCCGGCGGACAACAGCAGCGCGTGGCCATCGCCCGGGCCCTGGCCATGGAGCCGCGCGTACTGCTGTTCGACGAACCTACCTCGGCGCTCGACCCGGAACTGGTCGGCGACGTGCTCGCGGTCATCCAGAGCCTCGCCGAGGAAGGCCGCACCATGCTGCTGGTCACCCACGAGATGGGCTTCGCACGCGACGTCTCGCACCAGGTGGCGTTCCTGCACCAGGGCTGCGTCGAGGAAATCGGCACGCCGCATGATGTCTTCGAGAACGCAACCAGCGAGCGCTGCCGCCAGTTCGTCTCGAGCGTGGCCTGAGCCTTTCACGTGGCGCCCCCCAGGGCGCCATATCATCCCGGGCCGCACCGGCCCGATACAACAACGATGGGGAACCATGATGATCAAGCAACTGAAAGCGACCCTGATGCAGGCCACGGGCATTGCCTTGCTGGCCCTGAGCGCCACCTCGGCGATGGCGGATGAACCGCTCAAGATCGGCATCTCCGCGGAGCCCTACCCGCCGTTCACCTACAAGGATGCCGACGGCAGCTGGACCGGCTTCGAAGTCGAGCTGGGCCAGGCGATCTGCGCGCAGATGGACGCCGCCTGTGAAATCACCCCGACGGGCTGGAGCGGGATCTTCCCTGCCCTCAATAGCGGCAAGATCGACATGATCATGAATTCGCTGTCGATCACCGAGAAGCGCAAGCGGGTCATCGCCTTCAGCGATCCGTACTACTTCACGCCCTCGGCATACGTCACCGCCAAGGCCAACGACATGCAAATCCCCGAGGATCTGGATGGCAAGATCCTGGGGGTTCAAGGGTCGACCACCAACGCCACCTTCGCACGTCGCTCGCTGGCCGATACCGGGGTCGAGCTCAACGTCTACGACCGTCAGGAACAAGCCAACCGTGACCTGCTCGCCGGACGTGTGGATGTCATTCTCGCCGACAAAGTTGCCATGACGGAATTCGTCGAGCGCGATTCAGCGCAGGACTTCGAGATTCGCGCCATCGCACCGCGTGACGATGCCTTCGGCGACGGCGTGGGCATTGGTCTGCGTCAGGACGACGATGTCCTGCGCAAGAAACTCAACACCGCGATCGCCCGCGTGCTCGACAACGGCCGCTGCACCGAGCTCTCCCAGCAGTACTTCGGTACCGACATCTGCGGCAGTTGATCCGCCTCGCGACCCTCCGGCCGGGCCTGCCCGGCCGGCCCCGTTCAGACACTGCGAGATTCGACTATGCCAAGCGATCATAGCGATGGCCTGCTGGAATGGCTCGGCCCGATCCTGCAAGGTGCCCTGGTAACCCTGGAAATCGCCTTGCTGGCTTATGCCATCGGGCTCGGCCTGGGGCTCGTCGGCGCCACGGCCCGACTCAGCCCCTGGCGCCCCCTGCGTGCCCTGGGGACGGTGTACTCCACCCTGGTGCGCGCCATTCCCGAACTGCTGTTGATCATCCTGCTGTATTACGCCGGCAGCCAGGCGCTCAACGCTCTGCTCGCCGAACTCGGCGGCGACATGCACATCGAGATCAGCGGTTTCGTCACCGCCGTGGGCGTGCTCGCCTTCGTGCAGGGTGCCTACATGACCGAAGTCTTCCGCGGTGCCATCCAGGCGATACCGCGCGGGCAGCTTGAAGCCGCCGATGCCTACGGCTTTTCGCGCTCGACCCGCTTTTACCGCATCGTGCTGCCCGGCATGCTGCCCAACGCCCTGCCCGGGATGTCCAACCTGTGGCTGATCCTGGTCAAGGACACCGCGTTGATCAGCGTGATCGGTTTCGAGGAACTGTTCTTCACCGCCCAGCAGGCGGCCGCCAGCACCCGCGACTATGCCCTGTTCTACGCCCTCGCCGGGGCGCTTTACCTGGTCATGACGCTGGGCTCCAATGCCTTGTTCGCCCGCGCGGAGCGCTACGTCCGGCGCGGCCAGCCCAGCACCTAAGGAGCACCCAGACATGGACTTTTCCTGGTTGAGCGATCCGTTCTATCAAAAGGCCCTGTGGACCGGCTTCGTCAACACCTTGTGGCTGGTCGCCGCGTCGGCCGTCTGCGGTTTCGCGCTGGCGGTGGTGTTTGCCGTGACCCGTCTGCGCGGCCCCCGTCCGCTGGCCATGCTGGTCACCGGTGTAACCACGGTGATACGTGGCACGCCCTTGCTCGTGCAACTGTTCTTTTTCTACGACGGGGTCGGGCGTTTGTTGCCGGAAATTCCCGGCGTGCGCGAGAGCTTGATCTGGCCGCTACTGCGGGACCCGTTCTTCTACGGCGCTTTGACCTTCACGCTGAGCGTCGGCGCCTACACGGGCGAGGTCCTGCGCGGCGCGCTCTTGAGCGTACCCGAGGGGGAGCTGGCCGCGGGACGCGCCTTCGGCCTGAACCGTTGGCAGATTCTCTATCGGCTGTGGCTGCCGCGCGCCATCCAGATGTGCCTGCCCACCCTGACCGGCGAGCTGATCCTGCTGCTCAAGTCGGTGCCGCTGGTCTCGACCATCGCGCTGATGGATCTGCTCAAGGCCGCCAACATGGTCCGCGACGAAACCTTCCTGGTGTACGAGCCACTGCTGCTCATCGCCGGGATCTATCTCGCCCTGACCCTGGTGCTCACCAGCGTGATGCGCCTCATCGAGCAGCGTTTTCCCGGCGCGCGCCCCGCCGCGCCCAAGCGCCGACGCCTGCTGCCCGGCTAGCCTAAGACGATCCCCCACAAGGCACGTGATGCGCGGTATAGTAGGTCCGTGAAATGAATACCAGGTAGCGCCAGGGCGAGCGTCAACGACCACCTGGCGGGCATGACAACACAGGTATGAGTGAGCGTCTTGAGCATGCAACACTTGGATTTGCAGGTCATCGAGCGAGCGCTCGAATGGGCCCGCGACGGTGAAACGGTCTGGCTGTGCACGGTGCTGGCGACGTTCGGCTCGTCGCCCCGCGAGCCGGGCTCGCTGTTCGTCGCGCGCGGGGACGGCCGCCATGCAGGTTCCTTGTCGGGCGGTTGCATCGAGGAGGATTTCCTCGAGCGCCTGACCCAGGGCGCCTTCGGGGCGCCGATCACCACGCTGCGCTACGGCGACGGGCATGCCGACGGACCGTCGGTGACGCTGCCCTGCGATGGCATTCTCGATGTCCTGATCGAGCGACTGCCACCGACGCGTGAAAATGTCTCGCATCTCGAGGCCTTGTACGACGTTCTGCGTGGGCAGCGCCCGGCCATTCGCGAGGTCGATCTCGCCACTGGGTTCGCAACGCTTGCCAATGACGACAACGAAGGTCCGCGGCTAACGCTTGATGAGCGCCAAGCCCAAATGCGCCTGGGGCCGGTGGCGCGCTTGATCGTGGCCGGTCTCTCGCCGGTCTCGATCGCCTGCGCTGAATTCGCGCGCTCGCTGGGCTTCGAGGTCATCGTCTGCGACCCGCGCGAAGAGGCATGGGAAGACGTGGCGCTTCCCGAGGTACGCACGCGACGCGAGCTGCCCAGCGCCTTCATTGCCTCGGGCGCGAGCCACGCGGCGACGGCCATCGTCGCCCTGACCCACGACCCGCGCCTGGATGACCTGACCATGGTCGAGGCCGTGCGCACGCCGGCGTTCTACATCGGGGTCATGGGCTCGCAACGCACCTCGACGGCCCGTGCCGAGCGCCTGGCACGCACCGGCGGGCTCAGCGAGGAAGAGATCGCCCGTCTGCACATGCCCATCGGCTTGGCTCTCGGGAGCAAGACACCCGCCGAAATCGCGCTGGCGGTCATGGCCGATATCGTGCGCGTGCGACGCGGCAAGGCACGCGATGCCCTGTAAGCGCGTGGTCGCCGTGATCATGGCCGCCGGAAGCTCGCGGCGTTTCGGCGAGCAGGACAAGCGCCGCGCCCTGCTGGCGGGGGGCGAGACGCTGCTGAATGCCTCCTTCGCGCGTGCGGTCGAGGCCTTCACTCACTGTCGCGTGGTGCTGCGCGACACCGAGACGCCAGCACCTCTCGGCCTGGCCGAGCACGCATCCGTGATCGGTGTCGCACACGCCGACCGCGGACTGGGTACCAGCCTGGCCGAGGCCTTCGCGACGCTCGCCGGGGACCCGTCACTCGCCGAGGTTCAGGCGGCCGCGATACTGCTCGGCGACATGCCCGCCATTCGCGTCGACACGCTGCGGCGCTTGCAGCACGCCGCCGACACCGCACACATCCTACGCCCCTGTCACGCCAGTCATCCCGGCCACCCGGTGCTATTCGGGCGCGCGTTCTGGCCAGCACTCACACGCCTGGACGGCGACGCCGGGGCGCGGCGACTTATCCGCCAGCACCCCGAACGCTGCCGGACGATCGAGGTCGATGATCCCGGCATTCTGCTGGACGTCGATACGCCCGCTGACCTGCAGTTCGAGATTCGCAACACTGACGCCCAAGTGCCGTATTAACCAATAATAAGCGTCTTGCTGTCCAATTTTTACAAGCGTACATTATTAATAGACATCGCAGATTATTGGACAAAATGACAACTTCATTGGAGTGGGAGATCGCAGAAGCGGCCATTGCCGCCTTCCAACGCGAAACAGGGCTGAGCGCCTCACTCAGCTCCGTCCCAAACGGCCCACAAGAAGAGGGCCTCAATGTCGAACTGGGTGGCCAGCACTTCCCCGGCGAGGTAAAACGCTGGGCGGCTCACCTGATACCGGCGCTTTCATACCACTTAGCTGGCAACCCCGGTCGCCTCCTGATCGCCGACTACCTCAACGCCAGCGCTGCCAAGAAGCTGCAAGCCCAAGGCATCCAATTCATCGATACGGCTGGCAATGCCTTCATTGACCGGCCTGACTTTAAGATTTTGATTCGAGGTAACAATCGCCCAGCGATATTCGCAAGGGAGGAAGAATCGCATGCAGCCCAGCGAGCCTTTCAACGCCAAGGTCTCATCGTTGTCTATCATCTGCTGATCGTTCCCGATCTGATGAACGCCTCGGTGCGCGCAATCGCCGAGCGAACGGGCGTTTCTCATGGCACCGTCGCCAACGTCCTCCAGGCACTCGAAGCCGGGGGCTTAGTGGCGACGATGGGTCGTAGCAGACGCAAGATCATCGAACCAAGAAAGCTCATGGAGCGCTGGGTCGTCGGCTACTGCGAAAAACTCGCCCCCAAGATACTGATCGGCGAATTCCACGGCGAGACCGCTGATTGGTGGGGAGAGCGCGACATAGATCGTTTCGCCGCGGCATGGGGCGGGGAAATTGCCGGAGCCTTTTTCAGTGGTCACTTGACGCCGCAAGTGGCCACACTCTTTCTGCCCAGAGAAAATCTACCCCAGCTGATGCAACAATATCGGTTGAGGAAGCCCCCAGCAGGTGTCGAAGCCAATGTTCGAATCATGGAACGCTTTTGGAGGGCAGACGACGAAGAGCTCGCCATGGCCCACCCTTTGCTCGCCTATGCGGACTTGATCCGCAGTGGCGATCCCCGCAATGCCGAAATCGCAAGGATTCTGGATGAACGCTATCTCGCTGACCATTTCAGCGCCTATTGATGAGGTGGCTCATACCGCGCTGAACGATGTCAGTGCTCTGGCCAAGCAGTTCGGCATCGATTACGTCTTGATCGGCGCCAAAGCTCGGGATCTCATCCTTCATCACCATTACGGGGCACCAGTACGTCGTGCCACCGCCGATATCGACTTCGCCATCTACGTGCAGGGTTGGGAAGAGTTTCGACGGATCCACGCGGCTCTGCTCGACAGAGGTTATCAGCAAGGACGCGCCCCACATGAATTGCGATCTCTCAACGGCTGCGTCGTCGATATCATCCCCTTTGGTGGCGTCACTGACGAGGACGTCAACATCGGCTGGCCACCCGAAGGTGTGATCGAGATGTCGGTGATGGGTTTCGAAGAAGCCTGCAACACAGCCTATCGCGTTCACCTGACCGACCAAGCATCACTCAAGATCAAAGTAGCCAATCTAGAGAGCCAAGCGCTATTGAAGCTCGTCGCCTGGACGGAACGCATACCCGATACCCGTCGCAAGGATGCCGCGGACATTGCCTATCTCTTCCAGCATTACAGTCGTGTGGACTGGGACAGGGGGACGCTTTATGAAGGCAAGTGGGCAGCAGTACTAGAGGAAAATGGCTACGACATCACCCTTACCGCCATGCAGCTACTCGGTGAGCGGGCTCGCCTGATTGCCGCGCCCGATACGCTCGCACACGTCTCGGCGTTGCTAAACGACAGCCTTCCCCGTCTCACTCTCGAAGACCTGGCGACCGACATGAGCCTTGGCATCCCAGAAAGCGTCGACGAGTGCCTACACTGGCTAACCATGTTCAAACGTGGGCTCGAGGGCGGCCAATAATTCCTAACCCCCCATATCGCCTCGCCTGGCTCAGAACCACACCCCACGACAGGCTCTGCCGCGCCCGAAGCGACCAACTCAGTCACGCGACGGAATCGACATCAGGCTCCCGCCGAGCCGGGATCCAACATACTAATTTCTCTCAAGCACCGCGATGGATCACGATTCCACGCAGCTTATAGGGAGCAAGTCGGTCTTCCGTGGCCGCACAGTCTGTCACCAAGTCAGTGATGGCTGTCGTCGGCGCCACAATGTACGGATAGGCAATATCCAGCTTATCGTTGCTGGCCAACGCGACGACCCGCGTCGCTTGTTCGATCATCACTCGCTTGGTACTCGATTCCTCCGGAAAAGGGATAGTCAGACCAGTATCCGCCGACAAAGCACAAACACCAATGAAGCTCAGGCTGGCCCGGAAACGACGCAGAAAGTCCGTAGCTTCGGCCCCGATAGTGACGGCAGATCGCTTAGCCACCGCGCCACCAGCCATGTATACGTCCACCCCGGGATGGTCTGTGAGCGCCGCAGCGATGGCCGGCGCATTAGTGACGATGGTAGCTCTAAGATTCACAGGCAGTGATTCAGCAATACATAGGGCAGTCGTCCCCCCGTCAAGGAAAAATACTTCCCCATCACTCACGAGCGATGCCGCAACACGCGCAAGAGACGACTTTCGAGCCTGATCGCATCCTCGACGTTCAGCGTAGCTTGCAGGAACAGGTGGCTTGGGAATTGCACCACCATGCACACGCTGCAAACTTCCTGCAGCGTCCAATTCGCGCAGGTCCCGACGCAAGGTATCCTCGGAAATACCCAGCTGCTCAGCCTCATCGATAGCACTCAACCGACCGTGTTTACTCAGCTGTTGGAGGAGATAGGCATGTCGTTCAGCCTTTAGCATAAGACCCTCGTCGAATATATTTTGCCTGATAATGCGCTATTTTGCACGTTCGTGCAAAATACGAAAACAATATCAACTGGCAACGCTCCGGAGAGATACCATGGCCACCGAAGCCCACCTGCATCAGATGCGCTTTCGTAACACGCTAACGTTTCTCAGCAACGGCTTTGGCATTGGCGTCTGGTCGATAGAAATCGCCCCGGTAAGGCTGATTGTCGGGATCTCAGAAGCCGTCTTGGGACTGGCTCTGTTTGGTTTCGCGGCAGCCGCCCTACTGGGGATGCGGGTAGGAGCCCGCATGAGTGACCGCTGGCCGATTAACCGGGTCTGCGGAGTTCTGGGGCTGGCCTTCGCTGTGGCCTTGTTCCTGCCCTGCCTAGCCCGGGACATCGGTACGTTGGTGATCACGCTGATCCTGCTGGGGGCCACCAACGGCGCCCTTGATGTCGCTATGAACACCCGCGGTAGCTTGATCGAAAACCGCTATGATCGCCCGATAATGTCGTCCTTCCATGCCGCCTGGAGTATTGGTGGGGCCGCCGGCGCTGCGTTGGCCGGTGTGCTCACTGGTTTCGGTTTCGGTCCAGTCATAGTGCTATCGATCGCCGCCCTCTTCGTCGCCGTATCGCTGGCCGCCTCGTCAGGCGCCTACCAGCCACCGGCGCCGCTGGCCAACGAGTGCTCGTCATCTTGCGGCAAACGGCGGCAGCTAGATCCCCGACTCGCCGGGCTGTGCCTGCTGGCGTTCTGCGCCCTGTTCACCGAAGGCGCCATCGCCGACTGGAGCAGCATTTACCTACAAGGCGTACTGGAAAGCGGCTTCGCCATCGGCTTCTTCGCCTTCTCCGCCGGCATGTCGGTCGGCCGGCTTGGCGGCGACCGGGCGGTGACGCGTTATGGTCGGCTGAGGGTGGGATCGCTTGGTGCTCTCATCGCCGGTCTGGCCATGGCCTATGTATTGTGGGCACCATCGCTTGGCACGGCTTGCATCTGTTTCCTACTGACCGGGCAGGGCATGAGCAACGTGGTACCGATGACTTTTAGCATGGCAGGGCAGGTTACAGCGAAGACTTCTCAGGGCATCGCCATGGCGGCTACATTCGGCTATACGGGATTCCTACTGGGGCCAGCCTTCATCGGCGGCCTGACCCACTTCCTGACGCTGCCCC
Organism: Chromohalobacter marismortui; assembly: GCF_004364315.1. GTDB lineage: Bacteria > Pseudomonadota > Gammaproteobacteria > Pseudomonadales > Halomonadaceae > Chromohalobacter > Chromohalobacter marismortui. Next base: position 682,900 of record NZ_SOBR01000002.1, read on the forward strand.
TCGCTCTGATGGTGCTGGTAATAACGATTGGAGTCATCGCTCTTACCAGCCAGTTCGTTTTTCCTCCAAAGGAAGCGGACTATCAATCTGCCCGCAAGTAACCACAATACTAGCCAGCCATATTCCATTTAGATCATTAAATTACGGTACGCAGCCCACCCTCGCCGGACGACGGCGCGAGGCGCTGAGGTCAGCCGACGCGCCTCAGGCACTTTGCGCCTGGGGGACGTCGTCCATCAGCTTGTCGAGAGTGATGGGCAGTTCGCGGATGCGCTTGCCGGTGGCATGGTGCACCGCATTGCCGATGGCGGCGGCAAGCCCGGTGATGCCGATCTCGCCGATACCGCGTGCGCCGTACTCGTTGAACGCCAGATCCGGATAGTCGAGCAGGATGACGTCGATCTCCGGCTGATCGGCGTGTACCGGCACCACGTACTCGGCGTAGTCGTTGTTCACGGGACGACCGTTACGCGTGTCGTACTCGGTGGCTTCGAATAGCCCCATGCCCACGCCCATGACGACCGCGCCTTCGACCTGGTTGCGCGCCGTGGTTGCGTTGATCACCTTGCCTACATCGATGGCACTGACCACGCGCGACACACGCAGGTGCGAGATGCCCGGGTCCCAACGTACCTCGACGAAATGCGCACCGAAGGAGCGATAGGAGTATTTCGAGTCGGCGGCCTCGGTATGCGCTTCGCCGTCGGCACTGCCGTAACGCGCGGCATCGAGGACCTCGGTGAAACTCGCCTGCTTGCCGTCATAACGCAGGGCACCATCGACCACGCTCAGATCATCCGCGTGGGCCCCGGCGAAGATGCCATTGCCACCGGTGGCGTAACGCTTGAGTTCATCAAGCGCCTTGCGCGCCGCCCCGGCGATGGCCGGGAGTGTCGTCGCCGTGGCCCAGGAGCCGCCGGAGATAGGACCTTCCGGGTAGGAGGAATCGCCCAGCTTGACGGTGATGCGATCCAGCGCAATGCCGGTCACGTCGCTGACCGCCTGGGCGACGATGGTGTAGGTGCCGGTGCCGATATCCTGTGTCGCGCAGGAGGCAAACACCGTGCCGTCGGCACGGATCGAGACCCGCGCATCGCAGGGGCGTTTCAGCGCTTCCCAGTTGCACGCGGCCATGCCGTAGCCGACGATCTCGCGTCCTTCGCGCATGCTGCCGATCTCGGGGTTGCGGTCGGCCCAGCCGAAGGTCTCCGCCGCCCGCTTCGTCGCTTCGACGATATGGTTGCTGGAGAAGTCCAGATCCAGGCTTTCGTCGCGCTCAGCGTAGTTGTCGAGCCGGAACTGAAGCGGGTCGACACCTGCCGCCAGGGCCATCTCGTCGATCGCCGACTCCAGCGCGAACAGGCCCGGCGCGGCGCCCGGCGCGCGCATCGAGGTCGGCGTGCCGCGATTCACCTGGGTGGTTTCGTGACTGACCGTGAGGTTGGGACAGCTGTAGAGGCTTTTGGTCACGCTGCCGCAGGTTTCCACGTACTGATCGGTGAACGAGGTGGTGTTGATCGCCTCGTGACGCAGCGACACCAGCTTGCCGTTGCCGTCGGTGGCCAGGCGCATGCGCTGGCGGGTTTCCGGCCGGTGCCCGGTGGTCGTGAACATCTGCTGACGCGGCACGACGAGCTGCACCGGTCGGCCCAGCTCACGCGAAACCGCCGCCGTGGCGATGGCGTGCGGCCAGGTCCATAGCTTGCTGCCGAAGCCGGAGCCGATATAGGGCGCATGCACGGTGATTCGCTCCGGCGGTATGGCGAAGATCTTGGACAGTGCATTGCGCTCGACCACGACCCCTTGCGAGGCATCATAGATGGTCAGATTGCCCTGCGCGTCCCAGTACGCCACGGAGGCATGCATCTCCATCGGGTTATGGGTTTCCACCGGCGTGCGGTAGGTGACGTCGATGCTCGCTGCCGCGTCTTCGAACGCTCCGGGCGCATCTCCCCGAGAGTGATTGCCGCTGCCCGCCCGGGTGCCGTTGGCCTCGACGCCCTGGTCGAGATTGGCCACGGCCTGGTCGGCCGAGTACGTCACCTTGACCCGGCGCGCCGCCGCTCTGGCGTTCTCGAAGCTGTCGGCAACCACCAGCGCCACGAACTGGCCCTCGTAATACACACGCTCGTCCTCGAACGGCAGCCGGGTTTCTTCCACCTTGTTGCCCTGCACGAAGCTCGACGGCGTCCGGTACAGCGACGGGAAATGTCCATGATGGAAAATATCGATGACGCCCGGCATCCTGCGAGCCTCGTCGACGCTCAACTGTGAGACCTTGCCGCTGGCAATGGTGCTGAAAACGCCGTAGCCGTAAGCCAGGTTGGGCGGCAGATTGTCGGCGGCATAGTTGGCACGCCCGGCGAGCTTGTCCGGGCCGTCGATGCGCGGCACGCCCGCGCCGATGATGCTGTGCTGTTTGTCGCTCATGGTCGGTTCTCCTCGCGGGCGATCAGGCGGCGGTCAGGTCGGAAAGATTGCGCACGATGGCCTGCTGGCCGAGCGGAATCTTGTAGCCGTTGTGGGCATAGGCGATGGCATTCTCGAAAGCGAGCTTTGCGGCGTCGGCAAACACGGCTTCGCTGGCGGCCTTGCCCTTGAGCGCCGCTTCCACCTCCGGGGCGCGCCAGGGCTTGGTGCCGACACCGCCCATGGCGACCCGGGCCTCACGAATGGTGTTGCCGTCCATGCGCACGATCACCGCGCTGGAGGCGAGCGCAAACTGATAGGACTGGCGATCGCGCAGCTTGAGATAGGCCGACCGGCTTCCGTGGATCGGCGCCTCGAGAATCACATGAGTGATCAGCTCGCCAGGCTCGAGGGCGTGCTCGCGGGCCGGGGTGTCACCGGGCAACAGGTGGAAATCGCCGAAGTCGATCTCGCGGGTGCCCTCCGGCCCCTGCACCTCGACCGTGGCGCCGATCGCGGCCATCGCCACGCACATGTCCGAGGGATGCGTGGCGATGCAGCTGTCGCTGGTGCCGAGCACCGCATGCACGCTGCGATTGACGCCGCCGATCGCCGCGCAGCCGCTACCGGGGTCGCGCTTGTTGCAGGCGGAGACGCCATCGCGGAAATAGGGACAGCGCACCCGCTGCATGATGTTGCCACCGGTGGTGGCCTTGTTGCGCAGTTGTGTCGAGGCACCCGCCAGCAGGGCCTGGGACAGCACGGCATAATCCTCGACCACACGCGCGTCCCGCGCCAGCGTGGTATTGGTCACCATCGCGCCGATACGCAGCCGCCCGTCGTCGAGGCGCTCGATGGTCGTGAGATCGACGCCGTTGATATCGACCACCGTCTGCGGCTGCATCACGTCGAGCTTGACCAGGTCCAGCAGTGTGGTGCCGCCTGCCAGAAAGGCGGCATCGCGATCGCTGCCATGCGCCGCAATCGCCTGCTGCGGGCTTTCGGCGCGGGCGTAATCGAAATGTCTCATGTCTTGTCTCCCTGGACGGCGCCTCGAGCTGACTGTATCGCCGCGACGATGTTCTTGTAGGCACCGCAACGGCAGATATTGCCGCTCATCGCCTCGCGCACGTCGGCGTCACGGGTACCAATGTCGTCATCCTGCAGGATCGCCAGCGCGCTCATCATCTGACCCGCCGTGCAGTAACCGCACTGATAGGCGTCATGTGCGAGAAACGCCTGCTGCAACGGATGCTGCTGGCCGTCCTTCTCGAGCCCTTCGACGGTGGTGATCTCGTCACCGTCGTGGGTCACGGCGAGGCTCAAGCAGGAATTGATGGACGTGCCGTTGACCAGGATCGTGCAGGCGCCACACTGGCCGTGGTCGCAGCCCTTCTTGGTGCCGGTGAGACCGAGACCGTGGCGCAGCGCGTCGAGCAGAATCACGTTGGGTGTGACATCGAGCTGATGGCGACGTCCATTGACGGTCAGGGTGATGCGCCGTTTCCCCTCGGCGGGCGGTGCATCGGTCTGCGTGTCGGGGTCGTCCGGCGAGCCGGCGTAACTCACCGACGACAACGCCGGCGCGGCGGCTACCGCCAACCCGGAAGCGCCTGCAGTCTGCAGGAAGCGGCGCCGCGACGGCGATGCCGGTTGTCGCGCGGGATCATAATACGAGACCTCGGCCTCGAGACGTTCGCGGTCATCCATGTCGTATCCTCACCATTCGCCAGCCAGGGGCTGGGGGCCGTCTTCGGCGAGCGATTACCGGGCATCGGTGCACGCCCACCGACGTAAAATAGTCTGCGGGCCGAAAACCGTGTCAGGCGGTTCGGCCAACCTTAACGTTAGGAGAAGCGTCGGATAGCCGCAAAGCTAGGGCGCTAACTTCAGAGAAACGGAGCATGATGCCAGAGGATCAGGCATGAAATGCCGAGCATATGGCACAGGAACGCAAGACCGCCGCCCGGAAACACCGTGACGGCGGTCTGCAGATATTTATCTTGGTGCCGGTGAGTGGACTCGAACCACCGACCTACGCATTACGAGTGCGTTGCTCTTCCGACTGAGCTACACCGGCAGCGGCACAAAATGGTAGTCAGGATAGCGTCACTCGACAAGGCCCACGCACTTAGGACGACGCTACTCAGGCAACACCGGCATGGTCAGCAGCAGCCACAGATACACCGCAATCAGCGCCGCCACCACCGCGGCGATGGCCCAGGCCATGCGCTCTCGTGTCGCCTTGTCCCGTGCGACAAGATGCTTGAGCGCTATCCGTGCGCCCCACCAGACGCCTACCAGCACCAGCAATGGAATGACCACGCCGATTAGAAATGTCATATCGCCTCCATCGTCCGGCAATGCACGACTATCATGACGCAACGCCCACGAGTCTCGCAGCGGTCGCTGGGTTCGACAAGCGCATGCCGCCTGGCCACAAGATTGTCGACAGTGTATATGCGCAACAAACACTCCACTGGTATAATCTGGCACGACCGCTGGGTCGCCGGCACCATGACGGGCCAACCGAATTCACTATCTGCATGATGATTCAAGCGCTTTCGCGGAGACGGCATCATCGCCGGACGAGCGGAACTGCCCAAAGTTAGCCGGCAAGCACTGCTATCGCCCCAAGCCAATCCGCACCGCTCAAGATTCGTGCAACCGCTGTGACAAGAGAGGTCAATATCCCAATGTCCAACACGCCGAAGATCATCTACACACTCACCGATGAAGCTCCCGCGCTGGCGACCCATTCCCTGCTCCCGATCATCGCTGCTTATACAAGCACTGCCGGGATCACCGTCGAAACCCGCGATATCTCGCTGGCCGGCCGCATCCTGGCGCAATTTCCGGACCTGCTCAGTGACGAGCAGCGTGTCAACGACGATCTGACTGAACTCGGTGAACTGGCCAAGACGCCGGAAGCCAACATCATCAAGCTGCCCAACATCAGCGCTTCCGGTCCGCAGCTCAAGGCCGCGATCAAGGAACTGCAGAGCCAGGGCTATCCGCTGCCGGATTATCCGGACGAGCCGAAAAACGACGAAGAGAAGGCGATCAAGGCCGCTTTCGACAAGGCCAAGGGCAGCGCGGTCAACCCGGTACTGCGCGAAGGCAACTCCGACCGCCGCGCACCGCAGTCGGTCAAGAACTACGTACGCAAGTACCCGCACCGCATGGGCGAGTGGAGCGCTGACTCCCAGTCGCATGTCGCGCACATGAGCGAAGGTGACTTCTACGGCAGCGAACAATCCGCCACCATCGAAAAAGCCAGCAAGCTCAAGATCGAACTCAAGCAGAAAGACGGTACTACCAGCGTCCTCAAGGAAGGCCTGGCGGTTCAGGAAGGCGAAGTCGTCGACGCCGCATGCATGAGCAGCCGTCGGCTGCGCAACTTCATCGACAGCGAGATCAAGGATGCCAAGAAGCGTGGCGTGCTGTTCTCGCTACACCTGAAAGCCACCATGATGAAGGTTTCCGACCCGATCATGTTTGGCATGGTGGTCGAGGAGTTCTACAAGGAGGTGCTCGAGAAGCACGCCGACGCCCTCGATCTGGCCGGTTTCAACCCCAACAGCGGGATCGGCGATCTGTACAGCGCGATCGGATCACTGCCCAGCGAACAGCAGGACGCGATCAAGGGCGACATCGACGCGCTCTACAAGGAGCGTCCGCCGATGGCGATGGTCAACTCGCACAAGGGCATCACCAACCTGCACGTGCCCTCTGATGTGATCATCGATGCGTCCATGCCGGCGATGATTCGCGATTCCGGCAAGATGTGGGGCGCCGACGATGCACTGCACGATGCCAAGGCCGTGATCCCGGACCGCTGCTACGCCGGCATCTACCAGGTCACCATCGACGACTGCAAAAAGAATGGCGCCTTCGATCCAACCACCATGGGCAGCGTGCCCAATGTCGGCCTGATGGCGCAGAAAGCCGAAGAATACGGCTCGCATGACAAGACCTTTCAGGCCGCAGCGGACGGCACCATCGTCGTCACCGACGAGAACGGTCATCAGCTGTTCAGCCACGCCGTGGAAGCCGGCGACATCTGGCGCATGTGCCAGACCAAGGACGCGCCGATTCAGGACTGGGTCAAGCTGGCCGTCACCCGTGCCCGCGACAGCGCCACGCCTGCCATCTTCTGGCTGGACGCCAACCGTGCGCATGATGCGCAATTGATCGAGAAGGTCGAAACCTACCTCAAGAATCACGACACCAGCGGCCTGGATATCCGTATCATGGCGCCGGAAAACGCCATGCGCGTCACGCTGGAACGCACACGCAAGGGCGAAGACACCATTTCCGTCACCGGTAACGTGCTGCGCGACTACCTGACCGACCTGTTCCCGATCATGGAGCTCGGCACCAGCGCCAAGATGCTGTCCATCGTCCCGCTGATGCAGGGCGGCGGCTTGTTCGAGACCGGCGCCGGCGGCAGCGCGCCCAAGCATGTCGAGCAACTCCTGGAACAGAACCACATGCGCTGGGATTCACTGGGTGAGTTCCTGGCCTTGGCCGCGTCACTCGAGCATCTCGCCAAGACGTATGACAATGCCAAGGCCAAGGTGCTCGCCAAGACACTGGATCAAGCCAACGGTGAATTCCTCAACGCAGACAAGTCCCCCAAGCGCAAGGTCGGCGAACTGGATAACCGCGGCAGCCACTTCTACCTCTCGCTTTACTGGTCTCAGGCGCTGGCCGCCCAGGACGAGGATGCCGAGCTGAAGGCGCAGTTCAGCGAGCTGGCCAAATCCCTCGAAGCCGACGAAGCCAAGGTCGTCAAAGAGCTCAATGAGGTGCAGGGCAAGCCGGTAGACATCCACGGCTACTACCATCCCGATCATGACCTGACCAGCCAGGTCATGCGCCCCAGCGCCACGCTGAACGCCGCTCTGGACGCCCTTAAGAAGCGTTAAGCGCTTTCCGCCGGGCCACACTTGGTCCCGTATCGTAAAAGCGTCAGAACAGGCCCATGCCCCGTGCATGGGCCTGCTTCGTTCAGAGACAGGAAAAGCACTGGAAGGCCTGATTTCCTGTCTTCCAGGCAGAAAAAAGCCCTCCACCGATGGGAGGGCTAAAACGTAGTACGCAGTGCGAGCCACTACGCGATGGAATCGGACATCCTTGGAGGTTCCTGGCCATCCATGGCTCACACTTACAGAAAATAACACATTAGAGACGCCTCGTTTACCTCCATTCAATACTTTTTTAGTAAGCCAATGCCGACGCAATGTGTCAGCATTGACGTGCGCTCCAACAAGGCTTATCCAGACGGCATCAATATCCGAGTAAAATTGTCAGCTATTTAACTCAGATCAATCTAGCGGCCTGCTGACTATGACACCGTGGGCGGCGTCGAGCAGGGAGGCGACGTCGATGCTCAAGCATCGCGCACAAGGACGTGCGGCAAGTCGCAAGGAGCTCGACAGGACAATGCAGTGACGCAATCGTCCACAGCCCGGCCTCGGTCGGGCTTATTTGTGTCTGGACCTCGCCAACGCCTTCCTCTGCCGCAATGGTCTATTCTAGCCGGCGTGCCATCGTTGCAAGGAGAAGGTATGACACCACGCAAGACCGACTTCCCACTCGATCAATGCCGCTGCCATCTGGAAACCGGCCCCATCGTATTGGTGGGCTCGCAATGCCAATCAGAGCGCAACCTGATGGTGATGGGCTGGCACATGATGCTCGGCTTCACACCGGCACACTTTGGATGTCTTATCAGCGCCGCCAATTACAGCCATCGCCTCGTGCGCGAAAGCCGCGAATGTACGATCAACATACCGACACTTGAGCTGGTCGACGCCGTGGTCGGAGTAGGCAATAGCGATGGTGACGCACTCGATAAGTTCGACGCCTTCGGGCTGACACCGACACCGGGCAAGAGCGTATCCGCTCCGCTCGTGGAGGAATGCTATGCCAGCTTCGAGTGCCGCCTGGCCGACGACAGTCAGATAGATCGCCACGAGCTGTTCATCTGGGAAATCGTCAAGGCCCATGTCGACACCTCGATCGCCCTTCCCCGCACACTGCATTATCGCGGTCACGGCCGCTTCATGGTCGCCGGCGACGACGTCGATCGCGCAGTGGATTTCCGGGTGCAGAATCTGTAAGGCTTGAACGAGCGCCGTGGACAAAATGTGGACACATACAAAAAAACCGCCCTGAGAGGCGGTTTCTTTCAAGGCCAAAAAAGCCTTTCAAATCAAGCTCTAAGCTATGGTGCCGACACCAGGAGTCGAACCCGGGACCTACTGATTACAAGTCAGTTGCTCTACCAACTGAGCTATGTCGGCATAGCATAGAGATGTTGGCGATGGCTGGGGTAGCAGGACTCGAACCTGCGAATGCCGATACCAAAAACCGGTGCCTTACCACTTGGCTATACCCCAGCAATGTGGTGGCCAGAGACGGAATCGAACCGCCGACACGAGGATTTTCAATCCACTGCTCTACCGACTGAGCTATCTGGCCCTTGCCAACGGGGACGCATTAAACCGAATTCTTCGGTGCGGGTCAAGCCTTTTAATTCAAAAAGATGCTGACCGCCGAGCCTGCTCTACTGGCTAGGCGGCACGTACCCTTCGGCATGATCGGTCTCCCGGTTGTCGAGGAAGCGCTCCATCTGGTCCATGAGATAAGTACGCGCGTCGGGATCCAGCAGGCTGAGATGCTTTTCGTTGATCAGACGGGTCTGCAGCGCTTGCCACTCATCCCAGGCTTGCTTGGAAACCGTCTGCTGAATCTCCTGCCCCTTGGCACCAGGCAACGGCGGAAACGGCAGGGCCTCGAGTTCCTGTTGGTATTTACGGCAAAAGACGGTCTGGCTCATGGCGCTTACTCCTAACGTATTGCGGTTCGTCATGACACAAAATCACGAAACATCCTGGTCGAGTAGTGTCTTGACCGGCGCCGCCAATCCTACACTAGCGGGTGCCTTGGCGTCGTACCATAGCCCTCCTGACTCGCCGACCTCGAAAGGCAGCTCGTTCAAGCGTGCCGGCGAGGGCGTGATCTTCAAACGAAAATGGCTGAAGGTATGCGTGAACACCTCGCCATCCGCCTCGCGCTGTGCATCGGGAAAGCGCTGATCGAGCCAGGCGCTTAGCGCTTGCTCATCATCGAACTGTGGCAGGCTCCACAGGCCGCCCCACAGGCCGCTGGCGGGGCGCTGCTGGAGGAAGACGCGTCCCAGTGGGTCACGCAATACCAGCATCCTTGTGGCGCGCTCAGGCAATGTCTTGCGCGGCTTGGATTCGGGGAAGCGCGTTTCTTCGCTACGCGCATGCGCCACGCAGACATCGTCGAAGGGGCATAGCAGGCATGCCGGCTTGCTGCGCGTACACAACGTCGCCCCCAGGTCCATCATCGCCTGGGTATAGTCGGCCAGACGCTCATCGGGCGTGTAACGCTCCGCCAGCGCCCATAGCTCACGCTCCACGGCAGGACGGCCGGGCCAGCCTTCCACGGCGTGCAGACGGGTCAGCACACGCTTGACGTTGCCATCGAGAATCGGCGCACGCCGACCGCTGCTGATGCTGATGATCGCGCCGGCCGTGGAACGCCCGATACCGGGCAGCTCGGAAAGCGTCTCGACGCTGTCCATCGGGAACTCGCCGCCATGTTCGTCCATCACCACCTGGGCCGCCTTGTGCAGGTTTCGCGCCCGCGCGTAATACCCGAGCCCCGTCCAGAGGTGCAGCACCTCGTCTTGCGGCGCTCGCGCCAAGGCGGCGACATCGGGAAAGCGCTCCATGAAGCGCTGATAGTACGGAATCACCGTGGCGACCTGCGTCTGCTGCAGCATGATCTCCGAGACCCAGACACGATAGGGCGTCTTGTCGAATTGCCAGGGCAGCGTCTTGCGCCCATGCACGTCGAACCATGCAAAAAGTCGCTGCCGAAAGTCCTCGGCGGTAAGCGGAATGTCCTGCATATGCATTATCGTCCAAAGGGCGCAGAGATCGTCAAGCGATGGGAGTCCGGCGTGCAGGACATCCCAAAAAAAGCGCCGACATAGGTCGGCGCAGGGACTGGCTTTGGGCTTTGCTCATTTGAATAGACCACGCAACTTGTCGCCAAGTTCCTGGGCAGCGCCTTCTCCGAGCGTTTCGTCGATCTTGCGCACGGTATCACTGTCGAGCTTATCTTCGAGCACCTCACCTAGTTTCTCGCTGGCTTCGCGCTTGGCCTTGTCCTTGGCCAGTTCTTCCAATGTGTCCTGGAAGGCTTCGCGATCGAAGCGGCACCATTCGCCCGGCTTGCCGCCCAGTTGCCCTTCGCAGTGCACCGGCAGGCTTACCTGCTGCAAACGCGACGTCACCCGGCAGGCGCTCTGGTCAGCGGTATCGATGAAGCGCGCCTTGAGGTCGTAAGCAAAGCGCTCGGTGGGAATGTTGAACATGCCCGCACCGGTCATCTCGATGCCGGGAATGCGAATCGTGAGGTCCTCGTTACGCGCCACGCCATTGGTGATATCAAGACTCGCCGAGAGCGTGTCGAAGGGGGTGTCGTCGCTCCATTCGCGATCCGACTGCTCGCCGTCCAGAATCGCGGCGGCGGTGCATAGTTGACGCGAGACATTGACGTCGAGCATCGCGCCATCGTCGATGCGTAGCGCGGCCGTGCCGTTGAGATGGCGCTTGAGCGACGCGAGTCGATTGGTCCGCGAGGTCACGTCACTCTTCAGGTAGAGCTGGCCACGCAGTGGCGACTCCTTGCCGGTGACATCCGCGTAAAGCGGCGCAATCTGCACATTGGAGAGTGACTCAGTGACGGCCATGCGCAACGGTGACGCGCTGACATCCAGGCTCCCCTGAGCATCGAGCGTGCCGCCGTAGAGCTTGGCCGAGAGGGACTCCAGACGCTGACGGCCATCTTCACCGGTCACGCGTAGCGCGACATCGGTCAGCGTCATCCCCTTGGCCGTCAGGGTGTCGAGTGCCAGGCGGCCATCGAGGGTCAAGCCGGAGAGCCAATCGACGGGCAGCAATCCCGCTCCCTCGGCGGCGGCATATGCTGGGGAGACGCCTAGCGCTTCGAGAATCGCCGCCGTGTCCTCGGTATCTGCTGCACTGTTCTCCCCTTGGCTATCGGCGGGGGGCAGATAAGCATCCAGGTCGAGGCGTTCGCCTTGCAGATCGAAGCTCAGCCACTGGCCGCCGAAGCCGGCCCCCAGCTCGCCAGTGAAAGTTTCACCATCGAGCAGCAAGCTCAGGTCCGCGAAGTTGATGCGCTGAAGGTCCCCATGCACCGGACTGGTCAACGCCACTTCGCTCAGCGCTTCGTCGCTGGCGGTGTTCGGCAAGGCATCGAAACGCTTGAGCCAGTCTCGCAATGACAGCGGCGCGAGCTTGAGCTGTCCGGTGTATTGCGGAGTCGTGAGCAGCTCTGTAAAGCTCAGCGTCCCCGTGAGATTCAGGCCATCATCGCCGCTCAGCGCGATATCACGCAGTTGCGCGGTCTGGTCAGCGAGGTCGGCTTCGCCATCGAATCCCAGACTCAACCCGAGCGGCTTGCCCGTCACTGCGGGATGGTGCAGGCGTGTATCGAGTTTGACCCCGTCGAAACGATAATGCTGTTGCGGGGTCTCGGCGAGCACATGTCCGACCTGCAGGTTGATGCCCTGAGCTTTCTCGGAAAGCGCCGGCCATTGCGTACTGGTCTCCAGCGTCATTTTATTCAACTCGTAACGACCATCGCTCAAACCAAGCCGCACTCGACTCTTGAACGTTATCTCGCTGGTTAACGCGGGCGTTTGGCTGACGAGATCGAACGCCATCTGCAAGGGAAAGGCTGCGTCGGGACTGACGTTGCTGGCGTCCAAGCCAAGGTCTTTCAGCGTCAGGTCCAGGTTGCGCTGTGCGTCGCGATAACGTACCTGGCTATCCCGCACTTTTATGCTGGCGATATCCAGCGCCACGGGAAGGCTGCCGGGGTTCTGCTCCAGCCCCGGCCCCGCCGATGCCGGTGCCAAGGCCGCCTCGGCCTGCTCACCGTTATCTTCCATATGATCGAGCAAGACATTCCAGTTGCCCTGACCTTGCGCGTCGCGTGCCAGATTGAGGCGCATGCCATCCAGCGTCAGCCCTTCCACGGCCACCTCGCCGGAAAGCAGCGGCGCGAACGCCACGCTGACCTCGGCGCGATCGAACGCCGCAAATGGCGCGTTTTCATGGGATTGCTCGGGCAGCCAGGCCTCGGCCTGCTCGACACTGAAGCCCAGACGCGGATAGAAGGACCACGACAAGGGGCCATCCAGGTCGAGTTCCAGGCCGCTCTGTTCGCGCACCGCCTCGACAAGCCGGGGCTTGAGGTCGTTGGGATCGAAGAAAGTGGTGATATAGACCACGGCGCCGACCACGATCAAGGCCAACACCCCGACCACCGCCAGCAATGCTCTCAGCAGCGCTCTCATCGGCGCCCTCCCTGTGACGCTAATGAATGAAGTTCGTAATACGTCCCATCGGCGGCGGGATGATAGCCAAGCCGCGTCAATAGCAACTGGTCCCCCATCATCAGCACGGAAGTGGGTACGCGCGGCATGCATGACTCCTCATGCGCCCGTTCGGCAATCAGCGTCAACAAGCGCGAGCCGACACCACGGTGCCGTGTTTCGGTACGTACGCAGAAATGTGACAACCACCATACGCGAGTTTCACGACGCACGGCGACTGCTCCCAGACGCCGTGCGTTGAATAACGCGCAGCAGAACGTACCGCCCTGAGTGAAATGATCGTCGATGAAGCGCTCGACGGGCGCAGGCAGACGCTCGGCGGGCGCATCGCGATAAATGCGCGTGAGATCCTGCGCCACCTGAACTTCCTGTTCCCATTGGGCGCGGTCGATTTCCTGCAAGGTCACCGGCATGCCTGCTCTCCCTGGACGGTCTCCCTGGCCCCTGTCACGGACCCTCGAGCGTTGATGATGGAACATGGGAATTGCCCCTGAACTCTTGGCATTGTAGCGGATGGCCGGGACGATTCTCTATAATGAGCCTTCCATGGCGCCGCGAACCTTGCGTACCCACGTCCTCGTCGCGCGCCCCGTTCACGTCCGAAGTGCTGGAGACTCCCCATGGCCGAGCGCGTCGCCACCGTGTCCCGCGACACCCACGAGACCCAGATTCAGGTCCGTATCAATCTCGACGGCGAAGGCCATTTTCAATCCGAGACGGGCGTCGCGTTTCTCGATCACATGCTCGACCAGGTGGCACGCCACGGCCTGATCGACCTGGAAATCAACGCCCAGGGCGACCTGCACATCGACGCCCACCATACCGTCGAGGATCTCGGCATCACCCTGGGCCAGGCCTTTGCCCAGGCCATCGGCGACAAGCGCGGCATCCGGCGCTACGGCCATGCCTATGTGCCATTGGACGAAGCGCTCTCCCGTGTCGTGGTAGACTTCTCGGGCCGCCCAGGACTGAGCATGGATGTCGAATTCACACGCGCGAACATCGGTCGATTCGACACGCAGCTGTTCTGGGAGTTCTTCCAGGGGTTCGTCAATCACGCCCAGGTGACGCTGCACATCGACAACCTCAAGGGCTTCAATGCCCATCACCAGGCGGAGACCATCTTCAAGGCCTTCGGCCGCGCACTGCGCATGGCGGTGGAGCTCGATCCCCGCATGACCGGGCGGATGCCCTCCACCAAAGGTAGCCTGTGAGGCCCTCACGACGCGCTAAGGAGCGAGCATGACGATTGCGGTCATCGATTACGGCATGGGTAACCTTCACTCCGTCGCCAAGGCGCTGGAGCACGTCACGCATGAAAACGTGGTCATCACCGACGATTCGCGCAGCATTCGTGGCGCCAGTCGCTTGGTACTGCCCGGTCAAGGTGCGATTCGCGACTGCATGGGGGAGTTGCAGCGCAACGACCTGCAGGGTGTGGTTCACGAGGTGTTGCGTGCCCAGGCCAAGCCATTGCTGGGCATTTGCGTCGGGCAACAGATGCTGATGGAGGAAAGCGAGGAAAACGGCGGCGTGACCTGTCTCGGCCACCTTCCAGGGCGCGTGCGCCACTTCGGACGCGATCTTCGTGACGCCTGGGACCAGCGCTTGAAGGTACCTCACATGGGCTGGAACCGGGTTACTCAGCACCACCCTCATCCACTCTGGGCGGGCATCGACGACGACGCACGCTTTTATTTCGTGCACAGCTATTACGTCGAGGCTCAGGAAGACGCTGACATTTTCGGCACCACCGAATATGGCGGACATACCGCGCATGTCGCCACCGGCCGCGGCCCGGTCTTCGCCGTGCAATTCCATCCCGAGAAAAGCGCGCGTGACGGGTTACGCTTGCTCGAAAACTTCGTCACCTGGACACCCTGAGCGTCCAGGCCGGACATGCCGCCTTTCACTGGCGGCACCACACGCATACCGAGAGGACACGTCATGCTGGTGATTCCCGCCATCGATCTCAAGGACGGCCAGTGCGTCCGCCTCAAGCAGGGGCGTATGGACGACTCGACCACCTACGGTGACGATCCGGTGGCCATGGCGGCGCGCTGGGTCGAGACCGGTGCCCGCCGCCTGCACCTGGTGGACCTCAACGGCGCCTTCGAGGGCAAGCCGGTGAATGCCGAGGCGGTAACCGCCATCGCCCGCGCCTATCCCGAGCTGCCGATCCAGATCGGGGGCGGCATTCGTACCGCCGCCACCATCGAGGCCTACCTCGAGGCAGGCGTGTCTTACGTCATCATCGGCACCCAAGCCGTCAAAGACCCGGCGTTCGTCACCGAGATGTGCCGCGCCTTTCCGGGCCGCGTCATCGTGGGGCTCGACGCCCGAGACGGTTTTGTGGCCACCGATGGCTGGGCCGAGGTCTCGACACTCAAGGCCGTGGACCTGGCCAAGCGTTTTGCCGACGATGGCGTGACCTCGATCGTGTACACGGACATCGCCCGCGACGGCATGATGCAAGGCGTCAATATCGCCGCGACCGCCGCCCTGGCCCGCGAAGGCGGTCTACCGGTCATCGCCTCCGGCGGCGTCACCCATCTGGGCGACATCGAGGAACTCCTCGAGGTAGAACACGACGGCATCCTCGGTGCCATCACCGGACGCGCCATCTACGAAGGCAAACTCGACGTCGCCGAGGCCCAGCGCCTGTGCGACGCCGCGCCAGCCACACGGAGAAGCTGATCATGGCACTCGCCAAGCGCATCATCCCCTGTCTCGACGTCGATGCCGGCCGCGTGGTCAAGGGCGTCAATTTCGTCGGCATCCGCGACGCCGGCGACCCGGTCGAGGTCGCCAAGCGCTACAACCAGCAGGGCGCCGACGAAATCACCTTCCTCGACATCACCGCCAGCCACGAGGATCGTGGCACCACGGTGGAAATGGTCGAACGCATCGCCGGCGAGGTCTTCATCCCGTTGACGGTGGGCGGTGGCATTCGCACCTGCGACGACATCCGCACCATGCTCAACGCCGGTGCCGACAAGGTATCGATCAATACCGCCGCAGTGACCAACCCCGATTTCGTGCATGAAGCAGCGGAGCGTTTCGGCAGCCAGTGCATCGTCGTCGCCATCGATGCCAAGCGGGTCTCTGGCGAGGGCGAGCCGCCGCGCTGGGAGATCTTCACCCACGGCGGACGCAAGCCCACCGGGCTCGATGCCGTGGAATGGGCATGCAAGATGGTCGAGCTCGGCGCGGGCGAATTGCTCCTGACCAGCATGGACCGCGACGGTACCAAGGCCGGTTTCGATCTGGGCGTGACCCGTGCCATCGCCGATGCCGTCAGCGTCCCGATCATCGCCTCCGGCGGCGTCGGCCACCTCGACCACTTGGTCGCGGGCGTCAAGGAAGGCGGCGCGGATGCCGTGCTTGCCGCCAGCATCTTTCACTTCGGCGAGTACACCATCCCCGACGCCAAACGCTACATGGCCGAACACGGCATCGAGATGCGCCTGTAGCCCCGCTGCAAAGCCCGCACGGGGCTTTCATGCCCCGATCCGCACCCTCCTAGGCGTCGGCGCTGAGTCCCAGGTTGCTCACGCCCTCGTTACGTCCCAGACGCCGCAACGACTTGAGGGCATCACGCGTCAGCGGCGCTTCGACGTGCTCGAGCACCGCTTCCTGGAAACCGTGCTCGTCGTCCATCAACGGATGCTCACGCACGCGAGCCGCCAGCCGCGCGGCATCATCATCGTCCGCGCCATCGGTCATCTCGATGTAGGCATGCACGCCGTCGCGTGACAGGCGGCTCACGTCACGCGGCGACTCGGGCGCTTCTCCACGCAAGGCATCAAGCAGTGCCGCCAAGGCCATCACCACTTCAACCGCCCGCCGCGCGCCGAAGCTGTCATCGGTTTCCGGCGGCTCCTGTTCGGCGAGTTTCTCGGCCTGCTTGTCGAAATCGATGGCTGCCTCCTTCACGGCCAACGCTTCCCACGCCAGGTCGAGCACATTGCGCAGCACCTGCGCGTCGCCAATGCCGCTCATTTCGGCATACAGCACGTAATTGGGCCACAGGCGCTCGATCAAGGCTGCCATGAAGGCTTGCCGAGCACGCGCCGGCAACCGATCCAAACGGGCATGAAAGCCGTCGGTGGACGCTGTCATATCCATTACTCCTCAGAGGATGTTTACAAAACGGGCAAGCGAACCAGGCAAATGAAGTAGCACTGCATGGCGTCAATGGGCATTGTGGTACGTCATGGCCAGAGCATGTCCTGGGGAACGCGACCACGGGCATCGAACACGATCCCTTCGGCGCGCAGCTTCTCGTGTTGGCGCACGGCGCCGGTATGCTCGGTCACACGTCGGCTGGCATTGATGACGCGATGCCAAGGCAGTGCGTGACCACTAGGCAGGTGGCGCATGGCACTCCCCACCATCCGCGCCGTAGCGCCATCGGTCATGTTCGCGATCCGCCCATATGTGGTCACGCGCCCCTCGGGAATCTGGGCAACGATGGTATAAATCTGTTCAAGCACCTCGGCTCGCGGCATGCTAGGTCTCCTCGTTTACCCCCACTTGCTGCGGGAGGACGGCTTTACCATCATGAGCGCATCATGCATATCTACTTTCTTCAGCACGCAGATTATCTTGGGCCGGCGCGCTTCGCCGATTGGCTGACGGGCATGGGCCACAGCCATAATACCTGCCATTTGTACGCGGACGAGACGCTGCCACGTTTCGACGACCTCGATGCCTTGATCGTGCTCGATGCGCCGTTCGGTCTCCATGAAGACGCGGCACCGATGTGGCTCAAGCGCGAGCGCAAGTTGATCGTGCGTATGCTCAAAAGCGGCAAACCGCTGCTCGGGGTCGGGGTCGGTGCGCAACTGATCGCCGAGGCGCTGGGTGCCATCGTCTCCCGGGGGACCTATGCCGAGCGCGGCTGGCAACCTGTCACGCTCGCCGATGAGAGCCCCTTCGACCTGCCCGAGCGCTTCGAAGCATTCACTTGGCATCACGATGTCTTTGGCCTACCCGACGAGGCCCTGCCTCTAGGTGGCAGTACCGCCAGCCCGTTGCAGGGCTTCGCCTGGGACGGCGGCCGAGTCGTCGCGTTGCAATGCCACCTGGAGGCCACCGCCGCCTCGGTCAGCGCCCTTTACGATCACCTGGACGCATTCGGCGCGCGGCTCAAGGCTGCCGAAGGGCCGTATCTGCAACCCCGCGAGACGGTCATGGAGGAACCTCGACGTTTCGACCGCCTGGCCGCCTTGCTCGACCGCGTCATGCTCGACTGGCTACGTCACGGCCGTCGACCATGATATTCAAGGCGCGAGACGAATGAGTCATCAGCGCGCCAGTGACGCCGACCAGTCCTGAGCAAAGGCCAGGCAGCTCTCCCAGTCGCCGACATGCAGCGCCGCGTGAGGAGACTGCTCAAGCTGATAGCGGTACATGGGATCGTAGTATTCGAGCATCAGCGGCGCGAGCCAGGCCTCGTGCGCTTGCGTATTGCCCCGCTGGTGTTCGCGAAAGGCCAGCGCCTGCAAGCGTTGTAGACGCTGAAAGCGCGCGCTGCCCAAGCGTTTGCGTACGCGCTTGAGCGCACTGGAAAGCTGCTTGCGCATCAACGCCCAGCCCAACCACTCACCGTAATGGCCACGGTAGGTCTGCCACAGGGTCTCGATATAATCCTTGCGAATCTGCTCGAGCCGCCAGTCCAACGGCATTTCCACGCGAATTCGCGGCGCTGCCTCCATGGTCCGCCAGAAGGGCAAGGGGATATCCAACTGCCCGATCATCCGTGACTCATCCTCCACCACACAGCCAAGTGGCCTCCGCGACAGCGCCACGCCCAGCGCATGTTCGAAGTCGATCTGCGATGGCCCCCGCAAGGGATGACGCCCGAACGCCGAACCTTTGTGCCGCGCATGTCCTTCGAGGTCGACGCCAGTATCGAGACGTTGGATCAATTCGGTCTTGGCACTGCCGGTAAGACCGGCCACGACCAGTACCGGCCGTGCCGCCGCCGAGGTAACCTCAGCGCTCAAGCGCTGGCGCATCGCCTTCCAACCACCCTGGATACGCGGCAGCGTGATGCCTGCCTCCTGCAACCACTGCTGCGCGATTTGCGAACGCAACCCGCCCCTGAAGCAATAGATCAGCGCCTGAGGGTGACGCGCGGCAAATGCCTGCCACGCCGCCACACGACGCCGCTTGAGGTCGCCGCCCACCAGTTGCGAGCCCAAGTCGATGGCGGCGGCCTGACCGGCCTCCTTGTAGCGAGTTCCCACCGCCTGACGCTCGGCATCGTCCATCAACGGCAGGTTGACGGCGCCCGGCAAAGCTCCCTGATCGAACTCCACCGGGGCACGCACATCGATCAACGGGCGCTCGAGCAGCGCCAATCCAGGTGCGACCTGCGGTAGGCTCACCCACGCACCTCGATCACACTAGTGCCACTCGCGGGGCGCATTTCGCCGAAGGCTTCCAGCGTGAGGCCGTGTTGACGGCCGATGCGCTCGACGTCATCCGCCCAAGCCGGGTCGACGCTCAATAGCAGGCCACCTGACGTCTGCGGATCACACAGCCACTGCCAATGCGCCGCATCCATATCGGGCAAAGCCTCGCCCAAGGCCTGGCGGTTGCGCTGCGTGCCGCCGGGCACCGCACCGCGCCGCCGATAGGCCTCGGCCTCGGCGAGACGCGGCAGCTTGGCGAAATCAATCCGGGCCTTGAGCCCACTCGCCTGGCAGACCTCACTGAGGTGACCCGCCAAGCCAAAACCGGTGACATCAGTCATGGCATGCACGCCCTGAACCTTGGCCATCTCGATCCCGATGCGGTTGGCCTTCAGCATCGTGCGGCGCGCCAGCCCCTGGTGGCCGGATTCCAGCCAACCATGTTTTTCGGCCGTGGTCAGCAGCCCCACCCCCAGCGGCTTGGTCAGATACAGCAAGTCGCCTGCCTTGGCATGGCTGTTGAGCTTGAGATGCTCGAGATCCACCAACCCGTTCACCGCCAGACCGAAGATCGGCTCGGGGGCATCGATGGAGTGCCCGCCGGCCAAGGCCAGCCCCAGCTCACGGCAGATCGACTGCGCACCGCCGACCACGTCACCGGCGATTTCGGCAGACAGCTTGTCGAGCGGCCAGCCGAGAATGCCCAGTGCCATGATCGGGGTTCCCCCCATGGCATAAACATCGCTGATGGCATTGATGGCGGCGATGCGTCCGAAATCGAAGGGATCGTCGACGATGGGCATGAAGAAGTCGGTGGTCGAGATAAGACCGCGACCGTCGCCGAGGTCGTAAACGGCAGCGTCCTCGCGGCCCTGGTTACCCACGATCAAGCGCTTATCGGTGGCACCGGGTCCCGCCTTGGACAGGATGCTGTCCAGCACGTCGGGGGCGATCTTGCAGCCACAACCGGCGCCGTGGCTGTATTGCGTCAGGCGAATGGCACTCATTGGGCACTCCTTGGCAAGCGTTGGCTCCATTCTACATCACCGGCGCGCCAGCGTTTACAAGGCTTCCAGGGCATCGGCGAGTTTATCGACGGCGATCACCTCCATGCCCTGGGGCGCCTGTCTGGGAGCGTTGGCACGCGGCACGATGGCACGCGTAAAACCGTGCTTGGCGGCCTCGACGATACGTTCCTGGCCGCTGGGGACGGGGCGAATCTCGCCCGACAGGCCGACCTCGCCGAAGACCACCAGCTCACGTGGCAAATTGCGGTTCTGCAGACTGGAAACGACGGCCAGCAGCACGGCCAGGTCGGCGCTGGTCTCGAGCACCTTGACCCCACCGACCACATTGAGGAAGACATCCTGATCACCCGTGAACAAGCCACCGTGCTTGTGCAGTACCGCCAACAGCATGGCCAGACGGTTCTGGTCGAGCCCCACGGCAATGCGGCGCGGATTGCCCAGGGCCGAGTCGTCGAGCAACGCCTGGACCTCGACGAGAATCGGACGCGTGCCCTCCCAGACCACCATCACCAAGCTGCCGGGCGCTTGTTCCTCGGCACGCGATAAAAAGATGGCGCTGGGATTTTTGACCTCCTTGAGACCATGCTCGAGCATCGCGAACACACCCAGCTCGTTGACCGCACCGAAGCGGTTCTTCTGCCCGCGCAGGGTACGGAATCGCGAGTCCGCCCCGCCCTCGAGCAGCAACGACGCATCGATCATGTGCTCCAGCACCTTGGGGCCGGCCAGCGTACCGTCCTTGGTGACATGGCCGACCAGCATCAGCACGGTATTCGACTGTTTGGCGAAACGCGTCAACGCCGCCGAGGATTCGCGCACCTGCGCCACGCCCCCGGGTGCCGAGCTGATATCCTCGAGGTGCATGGTCTGGATCGAGTCGATGATCAATACGTCGGGCTTTTCACGCTCGGCGACCGCGAGCAGCGTTTCGATGCTCGTCTCGGCGAGCATGTTGAGCCCCTTGACCGGTAGCTGCAGCCGGTGCGCACGCATGGCTACCTGAGAGAGCGATTCTTCACCGGTGACATACACCACCTTGTGGGACTGGGCCAGCTTGCAGGCGGTCTGCAGCAGCAACGTCGACTTGCCGGCACCAGGCTCGCCTCCCAATAGCACGGCCGATCCGGGAACGAGACCACCGCCCAGCACACGATCGAACTCACCGAAAGACGACGAGAAACGCGGCACTTCCGTGAGGTCGACCGACCCCAGGTCGACCACGTCGCGCGAGACCAGCCCTGCATAGCCGCTACGTCCCGTCGTCGACGGTGACGACGCGTGAGAGCGAGCACTGCCCAGGCGCACTTCGCTGAGCGTGTTCCACTCGCGGCAGCTCGAACACTGTCCTTGCCATTTGCTGTACTCGGCACCGCATTCGGTGCACACGAAGGCACTCTTCGCCTTGGCCATGTCGTCGCTCCTTGCTGATCACCGACATTCTACCATCGCGCCCGGTGCCGCCTCGCCAGTCACGTCAGCATCGGTGGGCCGGACATGCAAAAGACGGCCCGTAGGCCGCCTTTTCGGTGATACCAGAACGCGATTACGGCTGACGTTGCAGACGCAGTGTTTCACCGTTCTCGAAGCGACGCAGTTGCGGATCGATCAGCTCCAGCGTGTCGGGATCGAGCTTGAGGAAGTAGTAGATCTGCCCTTCACCATTCGGCGTCAGCTCGTAGACGGTCGCCTTGGGATCTTTCGCAGTGCCATCGATGACCTCCCACTGACCTTCGTATTCTTCAGCCGGCGGGTTCTCCGGATGATTGAGGTACTCGGCTCGAAGATCGAATGTCCGCTCGCTGGCCGGCGCCTGTTCACCCCCCATCAGTTGCACTTCGAGGTCGATACCGTCGCAGCTGCGGCATGGCAAGGTACCGCTATAGACAACCGGTTGTGCGGCTTGCGGCGACTCACTAGCCCCCCCTTGCTGCGAAGTGCCCGTGGCACAACCAGTGAGTATGGCGAGCATGGCGGAACCGGCGAGCAACGTCCTGATCTGCATGTTAGTCCTCCTAACCAATGGGTCCTGGGCCGCTCCCGCGGCCCCGTGGATCACAGCATAGCGTCATGTGACGGCATCGGACACCCTTTGCGGACTTAGACCTCATGATAATGTCGGATAATCCGTGTACCCCTCGGCATCCCCACCGTAGAAGGTCGCCGGGTCAGGCTCGTTGAGCGCGCTATCGCGACGAAAACGTTCGACAAGGTCGGGGTTGGCGATATAGGGACGTCCAAAGGCCGCCGCGTCACCCAAGCCATCGCGGATCATCGCCTCGGTACGCTCCGCGGTGTAGTGCCCGCAGTAGATCAGGGTCCCCGGGAAGCGCTGGCGCAGCTCGCGACGGAAGGCATCGGTCAACTGCGGCCCCTCCCCGGTCCAGTCGGGTTCGTTGACATGCAAGTAGGCGATGCCACGCCGCGTCAATTGTTCAGCCAGGTAGTAGGCCATCGCCTCCGATTCGTCGTCGCTCAAACCGAAGATCTCGATGAACGGCGAGATACGAATTCCGACTCGATCGGCACCCATGACCTCGCTGACGGCATCGACGACTTCCAGCACCAAGCGCGCCCGGTTGACCAGGTTGCCACCATAGCGGTCGGTACGCTTATTCGAACCGGTCGCCATGAACTGCTGCAGCAGGTACGCATTCGCCGCATGCACCTCGACCATGTCGAACCCGGCGCGCTTGGCGCGTTTGGCGGCCTGGCGGTAGTCGTCGATCAGCGCGGGGATTTCCTCGGTCTCGAGCGCGCGTGGCGTGCTGGTGGGATGCTGGCCCGAGCTGCCGTCCTCGAATTCGAGGAAGCAGTTGGCGCCTTCGGCCCGAAGCGCGCTCGGCGCCACAGGTGACTGGCCACCCGGCTGGATCTTGTGGTGCGAGATCCGCCCAACGTGCCATAACTGCAAGGCCATCCGCCCGCCGGCACGATGCACGCTATCCACGACGCCACGCCAACCGGCTTCCTGCTCATCGGTATAAATGCCCGGCGTATAGACATAGCCACGCGCGGTGGGAGAAATGTTCGTTGCCTCGCTGATGATCAAGCCGGCATCGGCACGCTGCGCATAATACGTTTGCTGCAACGTCCTGGGGACAAGATCCGGCGTGCGAGCGCGGGTCAGTGGTGCCATGAGGACACGATTGGGAAGCGTCAGCTTGCCCATGGTGAGCGGAGAAAGGAGTCTGTCGTAGGCCATGTCGCCTCCTTGGTAAGCACTTTAAGTCATATCGATTTCCTCTAGATGAGGTCGTTAGAACACTAATCAAGGGCAGGGACATGACACACTGATGACACAGCAACGAGAAACACGCTAGGCCTTGCGCATGCATGGGCGTCGCGTCACCATGGATGCTCACCTCATCACTGCCTGTGCGAGCTTTCATGAGCAAGTTCTGGAGTCCCGCCGTGCGTGAGCTCACTCCTTATGTGCCGGGAGAGCAGCCGCGCGAGCGCCTTGTCAAACTCAATACCAACGAGAATCCCTATCCGCCCGCACCGGGCGTAGAGCAAACGCTGCGCGATTTTCCAGCCGATCATCTGCGCCTCTACCCAGACCCTAGCGCTACGGCGCTCCGCGAGGCACTGGCCGAGGAATACGGCGTCGCGACCGAGCAGGTATTCGTCGGCAACGGCTCCGACGAGGTACTGGCACTGGCCTTCCAGGCGTTCTTTCGTCAGCCGCGCCCGCTGCTGATGCCGGCGATTTCCTATAGCTTCTATCCGGTCTATTGCAAGCTCTACGATGTGGCCTACCGAAGCGTAGCACTGGACGACCAGTGGCGCGTGCCACTAACGGCCTTCGATACCAACAATGGCGGCATCGTCTTCGCCAACCCCAACGCACCGACCGGCCACGGGCACCCGCGCAAGGCGATTGCTGCCTTACTGGAGCGTAATACCGAGAGCGTGGTACTGGTCGATGAAGCCTATGTGGACTTCGGAGGCGAAAGCGCGATCCCTCTGGTCGAGCGTTTTCCGAACCTGCTGGTGACCGGCACATTCTCCAAGTCGCGCAGCCTGGCAGGGCTACGCCTGGGCTTTGCCATCGGTTCGCGCGAACTGATCGAGGGGCTGGAGCGCGTCAAGGACTCCTTCAACTCCTTCCCTATCGATAGCATCACCATCAAGGCGGGCATCGCCGCGCTGCGGGATCGTGCGTACTTCGACGCCTGCCGCGAACGCGTCATCACAACGCGCGAGTGGACACGGCGACAACTCGAAACACTTGGCTTCGAAGTCCTGCCCTCCCAGACCAACTTCCTGTTCGTACGGCACGACGCCTATCAGGGGAACATGCTTTTCGATGCCTTGCGCGAGCGGGGCATTCTGGTGCGTCATTTCAACAAGGAGGCGCTGAGCGACTTCTTGCGCATCAGCATCGGCACGGATGACGAAATGACGAGCCTCGTGGAAGCGCTAGAGGCTGTGTGTCGCTAACCCCAGCAGCGGCCCGTTAGCCGCCACACGGGCATCTTACGCATACCAAGGCGCCCGCACTCAGGGCGGGCGCCGGACCGAACGAGATTCTGAAATGCGTGATGCAACGGCTTAAGCTTAGCCCAGGGCGGACAACTGCTGGGTAAGATAACTGCTCGTTCGATTCATCTCGGCCACCATGCTGTCGAGTTCCTGGAACTGCGTGCGATAGCGGTCCACGGTGGTCGCGATGCTATCTTCCATCGAAGAATAACGCTCTTCAAGACGATCCATCTGGTTTTCGGCACCGGTCACGGCACCTTCCACCATACCGTCCTCGCCTAGCATGGTATCCAGTTCTTCCTCGACCTTGCCGGCAATTCCCTGGCTATCTTCAGTCCCCGTGAACAGCGTCTGAACAGCGCCGGGCTGAGTCGAGAGCGCCTCGTCGAGTTTCTCGTCATCGATTTCCAACTCGCCATCGACATTCATCGAGATGCCGATTTCATTCAACGTCTGCAAAGAACCCTCGCCGACACTTTCGGTCATCGTACTCCGCAGACGGGACTCCGCCATGCGCGTCGTGCTGTCCCCCAACAACTCGCCGGCTTGCGTTTCACCGCCTTCGGAGCTGAAGCTCGTCAACTCACTCGTGGTGGACTTCATGCTGTTGTAGCTATCGACGAATCCCGTAATGGCGCCACGGATCGATCCCTCGTCACGCGCCACCGTCACCGTGGATTCACCGGTGCCCGTCAGGCTCAGCGTCGTGCCCTGAATGGCTTCTTCGACCTGATTGCTGGCGCTGGTGATATCGATGCCATTGACATTCAGTTGGGCATCTTGCCCTGCGACTTTCGTCGCGG
Source organism: Chromohalobacter marismortui (assembly GCF_004364315.1). Taxonomy (GTDB): domain Bacteria; phylum Pseudomonadota; class Gammaproteobacteria; order Pseudomonadales; family Halomonadaceae; genus Chromohalobacter; species Chromohalobacter marismortui. Next base: position 708,518 of record NZ_SOBR01000002.1, read on the forward strand.
CATCGAGCGTCAGGCTATCGAGCCCATTAAACGCAACAGTATCGATCGCGGCCTGTTGCCCGGTCTCTTCCGAAGCCAACGCTAGCCGATGCTGATTGCCGTCGAACACAATCGAGGCGGAAACCCCAGCGTCACTTTCATTGATCGCATCGCGCACATCACTCAACGTACTATCGGCTGCGACCTTGATATTGGTTGACGAGCCATCTTTGAGCGCAACGTCCAGACTCGCTTCGGCGCCGGCATTGAGAATGGCTTCTTCATCCACTCCCAGGGTCGCGACACTGGATGCCGTCGCCATACTCTCGACATTTACCGTATAACGCCCCGGCGGCGCATCCGGCGTCGCGGCGGCACTCACGCTCTCGCCCTCGACATTGCTGGTCACGCTGTTGAAGAGTTCGGGATCAGTAAGGTCGCTCGCTGAAGACTGCACTTTCGACAAGGCACTCTGCAGTTTGCCATACGCGGATATTTTCGCTTGTTGATCGGCCTGCTGCTGCTGGATGGGCACAAGCTTTTGTTGCTCGGCATTCTTAAGCTGATCAAGGAGCCCGTTGAGATCCAGGCCGGAGCCAACGCCTAGTGACGAGATGGAAGCCATACTGCCTCTTCCTCTTTTAGATGCGTTTCATCGCAAGCTGATATCTGCCGATGTCTGTGCTCACCCTAGCAAATCAATAACACATCAGGGGAGAAAATAGCGCCTAAAAAGCTCATGATTCCGGGTCTTCACGAGACTAAAGTTTTTCCTCGGCCGGCCGAGAGGGCCACTTTTCCGCTCGTCGGACATAAAAAAGCCCCGACCTCGTGCGAGATCGGGGCTTTGCCGGCACAAGTTCGTCGCTCACGACCGTGTGCGGCAGCGCTCAGTGTTGGGTAAAGGTGCTCTCCAGGGGAGGCCCAAACGAGTGACCCCCGACCAAATGGCCGGGGTTCGGAAGAAATGCCTGACGATGTCCCGGGCGGCGTTCCGCTACTCTCGCATGGGGGTGAGACCGCCCGGCCCTTCGTGGCACCGC
>NZ_SOBR01000003.1:0-559086 GCF_004364315.1 Chromohalobacter marismortui
GCGGTGCCACGAAGGGCCGGGCGGTCTCACCCCCATGCGAGAGTAGCGGAACGCCGCCCGGGACATCGTCAGGCATTTCTTCCGAACCCCGGCCACTTGGTCGGGGTTCACTCGTTTGGGGGCCTCCCACTGGCTCTCGTCAGGCATTTATCCCGGAAACCCTCGTTGGCACAGGCCAGCGGGGGTTTTCTCGTTTATGGGGCTCTACCCTCATGCACGTCTAAGCAGTACAATTTACGTTAAGAACTCATTTTTTTCAGTCACATGCTTGATTGCATCGGACTGCCGCCAATCAGCGAAGTATATTGATGTCAGACACCCAAGTGGCTAAAGAAGCGGATCTACGCCGGACATTCGCCATCATCTCCCACCCCGACGCCGGCAAGACCACCATTACCGAGAAAATGCTGCTGTTTGGCAACGCGATTCAGCTCGCAGGTTCGGTCAAGAGCAAGCGTGATGAGCGTCATGCGACTTCTGACTGGATGAAGATGGAGCAGGAGCGTGGTATCTCGGTAACGACCTCGGTGATGCAGTTCCCGTATAATGGGCGGATTGTCAATCTGCTCGATACGCCTGGCCACGAAGACTTCTCCGAGGACACTTATCGTACGCTGACGGCCGTGGACTCGGCGCTGATGGTGATCGATGGCGCCAAGGGCGTCGAGGACCGCACCATCAAGCTGATGGATGTCTGTCGTTTGCGGACGACACCGATCCTGACCTTCATCAACAAGATGGATCGTGATATCCGTGATCCGGTCGAAGTCATGGATGAAGTCGAAACGGTACTCAACATTCAATGTGCGCCGATGACGTGGCCGGTGGGGATGGGCCGCCATTTTCGTGGTGTCTATCATCTCTACGACGATGTCATCCATCTTTACAAGCAGGGCCAGGGCAACCGGATCCCGGAAGATCTGCGTATCGAAGGGCTCGACAGCTCCGAGGTCGAGGAAACACTGGGGCAGGATGCTGCGGAGGAACTCCGTGCGGAAGTCGAACTGGTCCGTGGTGCGTCCCACACATTTGATCTTGACGCATATCGCCGTGGCGACCTCACTCCAGTGTACTTTGGCACGGCCATGGGGAATTTCGGGGTGCGCGAAATGCTCAATGGTTTCGTCGAATACGCGCCCTCGCCGTTAGCACGCGATACCGACAAGCGCACGGTGGAGGCAAGCGACGAACGTTTCACCGGTTTCGTCTTCAAGATACAGGCCAATATGGATCCCAAGCATCGTGACCGTGTTGCCTTCCTGCGAGTGTGCTCGGGCAAGTACGACAAGAATATGAAGATGCGTCATGTCCGCATTGGTAAAGACGTCAAGATTGCCGATGCACTGACTTTCATGGCCTCCGATCGCTCGCATGTCGAAGAGGCCTGGCCCGGCGACATCATTGGCTTGCACAACCATGGCACGATTCAAATCGGCGATACGTTCACCTTGAACGAGGATATGCGCTTCACGGGCATTCCGCACTTTGCCCCCGAATTGTTCAAACGCGTGCGGTTGCGTGATCCCCTCAAGATGAAGGCCCTGCAAAAGGGGCTGAAGCAGCTTTCGGAGGAAGGCGCGACGCAGGTATTCATGCCGATGGACAACAACGACTTGATCGTTGGTGCCGTCGGGTCGCTGCAGTTCGATGTCGTCGCGCATCGGCTGAAGCAGGAATACAAGGTCGATTGTCTGTATGAGCCGGTCAACGTGCAAACGGCGCGCTGGGTGTATTGCAACGATGCCAAGATGCTCGACGAGTTCAAGCGCAAGGCCAGCACTAACCTTGCCTGGGACGGTGGCGACTATCTCACCTACCTGGCACCGACGCGCGTCAACCTGCAGATGACACAGGAGCGTTGGCCGGATATTGAGTTCCGTGCTACGCGTGAGCACTAAGTCTCTTTAGCGTTTCGTCGTCGGCGCATTGCTACCGGATGCGTCGGCGAAAAAGGTACTCCATGTCCTCGACTCTGATCGATGCCCATTGCCACCTCGACTTCGACGTCTTCGATGAAGATCGCGACGCTGTTCTGGCGCGTGCGGCCACGGCTGGAGTGGGGCATTGTATCGTCCCCGGGACGACGCGTGAGCGTTGGCCGCAGGTGGCCGATCTTGGGCGCCGTCGGCAGATCAGTGTCTGCTTTGGGCTGCATCCTTACTTTCTTCAGGCACATGCACTGGAAGATACCGCGGCGCTTGAAGTCCAGCTCGATGCTCATCCGGAAGCCGTCGCTCTCGGCGAATGTGGCATCGATGCACGTCTCGAGGATCTAAATCGCCAATGGCAACTCTTCGATGCCCAATTGCGTATCGCGAAGCAGCGTCACTTGCCGGTAGTGATTCACTGTGTCCAGGCCAACGACCAGGTAGCAAAGCGATTGCGTCAGCTCGCGTTGCCTGCCGGCGGTTTGATACACGCGTTCTCTGGAAGTCCTGAACAGGCTCGAGGGTTCTTGGACCTAGGCTTCGTCTTGGGTTTTGGCGGAGCAGCGACCTATACGCGCGCCAAGCGTCTTCATCGTGCCATACGTTCGCTACCCGACGATGGTTATGTCCTCGAGACCGATAGTCCGGATATGCCGCTATCCGGTGCGCAGGGACAACGCAACGAGCCATCACGGGTTCATGCTGTCTGTGAAACCGTGGCCGAGCTCCGAAAACAATCCTATGCTGCGGTGGCAACGCAGAGTACGGCCACCGCGCGCCGCTTATTCGGATTGGCGTCACATCAATCCTGAAGAGACATGCTTTCGGGGTCGACGCGTTCGATCGCATAGGGAAGCGACAGGCGCTTGAGCGGAACGCCATCGATGTTGAGCTCGCGGGGTTCATCGCGCTGCGTGATGATGGCGAGTACTTCGGCTTTTCCATCAGCGTTCAGTGCAGCGCACACGACGTCGCCTTGAGACTTGCCGTTGGCGTCATGCACGGGTGTCCCCAGCGCTGGTAGCGTGTCGTTCTCCAACTGAGCACGCAGCAGACGTTTCTTGACCTGTCCACGGAAATGCGCCCGCGCGACCACTTCTTGCCCGGTGTAACACCCCTTGCGGAAACTGATACCGCCCAAGGCTTCCCAATTGATCATCTGGGGAAGATAACTGTCACGTTGCGCATCCCCCAGCCACGCGAGACCAGCCTGGATATCATGAAGACGCCATACTGCGTTGCCGACGGGCGTTGCGGTGCTTTCGCAAGCCTTCCAAGCAGACAGGGCTGCATCCTCCGGGGCAATGACCATGAACCTGGGGATCGGGCCTGGATGGTGCAGGATCACCGTTGCATGGCTCTGAGCCATCGCCCATGTGGCAGGGGCGGTCACATCGAGCTGAGCCTCGACCTGAGCAGCTGCGTCTTTGCCTAGTACACCGAATACTCGCACTTCCGGCCGCGTGATCTCGACCTTGTAAAAGGGGGCGTATTTCGCGAGGTGTGCGTGCAATGGGTCGGCCACACCGACATCCAACACGAGCCAATAGCGTGTCTCATCCACGCGCATCAATTGGCCGTTGGCCAGCACGCGCCCCTTGGGAGAACAAAACGCCGTCAAAGGCGCAAACTCACCGTCGGCAAGCGCCACCTGAGCGCTGGTTTGGCCTTGGAGAAAACGCTCGGCATCGGGACCGGCAATGTCCATGATCGAGTATTGCGGCAACGGCGCAATTGCCGTGGACGACAAGGGCACGCGAGCCTGGGACATCGCCTCGCCGAAGTGCCACTCATTCTCCGCTGCGTGCACTAGCCCTTGCGTTTCAAGATGCCTGGTCCAATCATTCATGGAATAACTCCGTATCGCGAACGCAACGGTCGCTCGACCGCATTCAAATGTCATACTCGAATATCAGGGCGGACAAGGGATTTTCCAACCATCGCAGCGTTGCCGTCGCGCCATGATAAACTCCCCACGGGAAATGAATGAACGGATGGAGAAGCCCCATGTCGCGTATAGCACTGACCTTCGAGCAAGTCGACAGCGCCGAGGATGTCAATCGCATCACCACGGCGCTGATGGAGACGGACGGCGTCGAGGAAGTTGAGGTCGGTCGCCATGGTGCCGAAGTGGAAGGGCGCGTGCGTCGCGAAGCATTGCTTCGAACCGTCCAAGCGCTAGGCTACAAGGCACACTGATTGCCACACGAGAGGGTAGCTATGACGATCACGGTCATGACACGGCGCGACGGCTCGCTTCGCCAGCAGGCCACGGTCAGCGACTTTGAGGCGCTCGCGGTGGATGCACCGCGAGAGGTGGGCGGAAGCGAAAGCGCCCCTGATCCGCACGACTATTTCGATCTGTCGCTCGGCGCATGCAAGGCCATGACGGCCCTGATGTACGCCCGGCGCAAGCAATGGCCCGTGGAGACCATTACTGCAACCGTTGAGCGCGACGCAAGCGATGAGGCGCGTGGCCATTATCGACTCATCGTGACGCTGGCGTTCCAGGGCATCGACGACCCTGAAACACTGAACCGACTGCTCGAGATTGCCGACCGCTGCCCAATACAGCGCCTGATGACCGTCAGCGACGTGGACATCACCACGCGTCAGGCCTGACCAGCGAGTGCGGTCAGAGGCTTGAACGGCGCTTACCTCGCCCTTATGTGAGATTCATGAGCAAACCCTTTCGCATTCAGTCGCAATTTCAGCCCGCTGGCGATCAGCCAACAGCCATTGAAGGCTTGATACATGGCTACAACGCCGGGCTTGCGCATCAAACCCTGCTCGGTGTCACCGGGTCGGGAAAAACATTCACCATGGCCAACGTGGTGGAACGCCTGCAGCGTCCAACCATCGTCATGGCCCCGAACAAGACGCTGGCTGCCCAGCTTTACGGCGAGTTCAAGAGTTTTTTCCCCGATAACGCCGTCGAGTATTTCGTTTCGTATTACGACTACTATCAGCCGGAAGCCTATGTCCCTTCGTCGGACACCTTCATCGAGAAGGATGCTGCGGTCAACGATCATATCGAGCAGATGCGTCTTTCGGCCACCAAGGCGCTCCTGGAGCGTCGTGACTCGCTGATCGTGGTATCCGTCTCGGCTATCTATGGCTTGGGTGACCCCGATCAATATCTGAAGATGCGCTTGCACTTCAACCGTGGCGAGTTAATCGATCAGCGTACTTTCCTGCGGCGTCTCGCCGAGCTGCAATATACCCGCAATGACATGGACTTCCGCCGTGGTACCTATCGTGTGCGGGGCGATGTCATCGATATCTTCCCGGCGGATGCCGAAGATGAAGCGGTGAGGGTGGAGCTGTTCGACGACGAAATCGAGACCATCAGCCTGTTCGATCCACTGACCGGCGAAGTGCGCGGCAAGGTGCCGCGGATGACGATCTATCCCAAAAGCCACTATGTGACACCGCGCGAGACGATTCTCGGTGCGGTGGACAACATCAAGGCCGAACTGGCCGAGCAGCTGGAGTGGTTGCGCAAGAACGACAAGCTCGTGGAAGCTCAGCGTCTTGAGCAGCGTACGCTTTATGATATTGAAATGATGCTCGAGCTGGGATACTGCAACGGCATCGAGAATTACTCGCGCTATCTCTCGGGCCGCGCGCCGGGTGAGCCGCCTCCGACTTTCTTCGATTACCTCCCGGATGACGCGCTTTTGTTCATCGATGAATCTCACGTCAGCGTTCCGCAGGTAGGCGGTATGTACAAGGGAGACCGTTCCCGCAAAGAAACGCTGGTCGAATACGGTTTCCGACTACCGTCGGCGTTGGACAATCGACCTATGAAGTTCGAGGAATGGGAGCGTGTCTGTCCGCAGGCAACTTTCGTTTCGGCGACGCCGGGTAAGTATGAGGCAGAACATGCCGGCCAGGTCGTCGAACAGGTCGTGCGTCCTACCGGCCTGGTCGATCCCGAAATCGAAGTGCGTCCGGCGGGGACGCAGGTAGACGATTTGCTCTCCGAGATTCGGTTGCGTACCGACGTGGGAGAGCGCGTGCTGGTCACGACGCTGACCAAGCGCATGGCCGAAGATCTCACCGAGTATTTCGACGAGCACGATATTCGGGTGCGCTATCTACATTCCGATATCGACACCGTTGAACGTATCGAAATCATTCGTGACTTGCGCCTGGGTAAATTCGATGTCCTCGTGGGCATCAACCTGCTGCGTGAGGGGCTCGATATCCCGGAAGTTTCGCTGGTAGCCATCCTCGATGCCGACAAGGAGGGCTTTCTGCGCGCTGAACGTTCTTTGATTCAGACCATCGGGCGTGCGGCACGCAATGCTCATGGCAAGGCCATTCTCTATGGAGATCGCGTCACGGACTCGATGCGGCGGGCGATGGATGAGACCGAACGCCGCCGTCACAAGCAGATAGCGTTCAACGAGGAACATGGCATCACCCCCAAGACGGTGACGAAGTCGGTCGCCGACATCATGGAAGGGGCACAAACGCCAGGTAAGAAAGTAGGCCATAAGCGTCCCGACAAGCGTGTTGCCGAGGCGCCTGGCGATTACAGCGCGGAGCAGCTCAATCAACTGGATGCATCTGGCCTCACACGGGAAATCAGCAAGCTGGAAGATGCCATGCACGAAGCCGCACAGAACCTCGACTTCGAGGAAGCGGCAAGGCGGCGTGATCAATTGCAATCCTTGAAGGCTCGACTACTGGAGTTAGGCTAATAGCAGATACAAGGGTTATACCGTTATCATTTTTAATGAAAATTCGGGAAAAAATAAGAAACCATGTGCGGTCATCTCCGGTGTCGGGAGTTGATCGCTCATTTTCGGTATAATCCTGCGCTCGTGTCTCTCGCGTTGCTTTCCTGACCGCACTTCGCGAGAGGGGACCCATCATAAGGAGCCTTTTCATGACCGTGATACGCCAAGGCGATGTGATCCAGAGCGTGGCCGATGCCTTGCAGTTCATTTCTTATTACCACCCTAAAGATTTCATCGATGCCATGCATGAGGCGTATCAGCGTGAGGAGAACCCCGCCGCTCGTGACGCTATCGCGCAGATCTTGATCAACTCACGCATGTGTGCGGAGGGGCATCGACCCATCTGTCAGGATACCGGCATCGTGACGGTCTTTGTCGACATCGGCATGAACGTTCAGTGGGAAGCCGACATGGGGTTGGACGACATGATCAACGAAGGCGTCCGGCAGGCATATCAGCTTCCCGATAATGTCTTGCGCGCCTCAGTATTGGCCGACCCCGACGGCAAGCGCACCAACACCCGCGACAATACGCCCGCCGTCATTCATCACAAGCTCGTGCCTGGCGATAATCTCGAGATCCATGTCGCGGCAAAAGGTGGGGGCAGCGAGGCTAAATCCAAGTTCGCCATGCTCAACCCTTCCGATGATGTCGCCGAGTGGGTCCTGGAACAGTTGCCCAAGATGGGCGCAGGGTGGTGCCCACCGGGCATGTTGGGAATCGGCATCGGTGGCACCGCCGAGAAGGCCATGGCATTGGCCAAGGAGGCCTTGCTCGACCCTATCGACATTCAGGATCTCAAGCGTCGTGGAGCCACCACTCGTGCCGAGGAACTGCGCCTCGCGCTCTTCGAGCAAGTCAATCGCACTGGCATCGGCGCGCAAGGGTTGGGGGGATTGACCACCGTGCTCGATATAAAGGTCAAGGATTATCCCACTCACGCGGCCAACAAGCCGGTGGCCATCATTCCCAATTGCGCGGCCACGCGGCACGTCCATTTCACGCTGGACGGTAGTGGCGCGGCATCGCTTCCCGTCCCCACGTTGGAGGACTGGCCAGAGATCACTCGCGAAACGGGCGATAACGTCAAGCGCATCAACCTGGATACGGTAACGGCCGAAGAAGCCGCCTCCTGGCAGCCGGGAGATACGCTACTTCTCAACGGAAAACTATTGACCGGTCGTGATGCTGCGCACAAGCGCATGGTCGATATGCTGTCGAAGGGCGAGTCCCTGCCGGTCGATCTGCGTGGGCGTTTCATTTATTACGTCGGGCCCGTCGATCCTGTCGGCGACGAAGTCGTGGGGCCGGCAGGCCCCACGACGGCCACGCGCATGGATAAGTTTACGCGAACCATGCTCGAGGAAACCGGGCTTCAGGGAATGGTCGGCAAAGCCGAACGCGGGCCGATGGCCATCGAAGCGATTCGTGACAACCGGGCCGTTTACCTGATGGCCGTGGGCGGTGCTGCGTATCTGGTGGCACAAGCGATCAAGAAATCCCGCGTCATCGCTTTCGAGGATCTCGGCATGGAAGCAATCTACGAATTCGATGTCGAGGACATGCCGGTGACCGTTGCCGTCGATAGTCGAGGCGAATCGGTTCATCAGATCGGACCGGCAAAATGGAAAGAGATTATCGCCGCGAGTGCATGATCATGCGATGATCGTCACCTCAGGCCCCGTTCATGCGGGGCCTGCGTTTTAACCAGCGAGTGTTTCGAAGGTTTCAGGGAGGAACCGACATGACATCCGGGCTGATCGGTATCCTGATCGTGACGATCCATGTGCTGGGCGCGTTGTCTTCCATCATGGCATTGATGTCGAGTCGTACTTCGCAAGGGGCCGTCGCCTGGATCGTGACCCTGCTGACCTTTCCCTATCTGGCGGTCCCTATCTACTGGATCTTCGGACGCCCGCGCTTCTACGGATATACCTCCGCTCGAGGCGAACGCGACACCGTACTACGCCAGGTGCTCTTGCGCTTCAGGCCTCGGCTCGAGCCGTTCTTCTCCCGTCCTTCGTTTGACACCACGCGCATTCAGGCCGTCGAGCGCCTGGCCATGATGCCCATGAGCACGGGCAATCGAGCCGAACTGCTTATCGATGGGGAAGACACCTTCCGGAGTCTGCTGGACGGCATCGATGCCGCCCGCGAATATATCCTCGTACAGTTCTTCATTTTCCGTGCCGATGAAATCGGCACCTTATTCAAGCAGCACTTGATGCGTCGAGCGGAGCAGGGCGTGCGGGTTTGCCTTCTCTACGACGAAATCGGGAGCCGTAGTTTACCGAATGATTACTTGCACGAGTTATCGAGCGCAGGCATCGAGGTCACGGCCTTCAACTCGTCACGCGGCTGGCGGCATCGTTTCCAGATCAACTTCCGCAACCATCGCAAGGTGCTGGTCGTCGACGGTCGCGAGGGGTGGACGGGGGGCTTCAACGTGGCCGATGAATACCTGGGACGCGTCGCGCGATATGGTCCATGGCGCGACACCCATATCAAGCTCACCGGCCCCAGCGTCATGGGGTTGCAGGAAGCTTTCTGGGAAGATTGGTACTGGGCCACCGAAGAGATCCTGCCACTGAACTGGGAGCCCTCGGTTACCTGTGACGAATGCCAGCATGTGGTGATCGTACCCTCGGGACCGGCCGACCGCTGCGAGACGGCAAGTTTGCTGATTCAACATGCCATACACGGTGCCCGTGAGCGGCTATGGGTGACCAGCCCCTATTTCGTCCCCGACCAGGGCGTGCAGGACGCGCTGAAACTCGCGGCGTTGCGCGGCGTCGACGTAAGAGTGATGATCCCCGAGCGTCCCGACCATCTGCTGGTCTTTCTCTCCGCCTTTTCCTTCTTGCCCGAGATGATCCGCCACGGCGTGCGTATTTTTCGCTATCAGCCTGGGTTTTTGCACCAAAAGGTCGTCTTGGTCGACGATGAAACGGCGCTGGTCGGCTCGGTCAATCTCGATAACCGCTCGTTTCGTCTTAATTTCGAGATTACTGCCTATGTGCCCGATACGGCGTTTGCCGGTCAGGTAGAGGGCATGTTGCGTCGGGATTTTGCGGCATGCCGTGAGGTGTCGCTGGATGAGCTCAACAATCGTCCCATCTGGCGCAAGCTCGTCTCCCGTGCTGCATATCTGCTAGCGCCGATACAATGACGCCCATGGCATGTAGAACGACGCCCACATGCTGGCGGTTGTCGAATATGTACAGTGTGACCATCAGGAGTGCCGGTGAATCTTGAAACCAAGTGGCTCGAAGATTTCGTTGCCCTCGCGAATACACGCAGCTTCTCTGCATCGGCCAGGCAACGGCACGTCACGCAGCCTGCTTTCAGCCGACGCATTCGCTCCCTGGAGCAAGCCGTGGGCGCCACCTTGGTCGATCGTTCCACGACCCCTATCGGGCTGACGCCGGAAGGGCAGTTGTTTCTGGTCACGGCACGCAGCATGGTCGAGCAGTTGAGTGAATGTCTTGCCCATTTGCGTGGTCTGTCGATGGCCAACGAAGCGCTCGATATCGTCGCCGCACACTCATTGGCGCTGACGTTTTTCCCACACTGGATTTCGCGCTTGCAAAAGGGGGTGGGTGAACTTCCCACGCGGCTGGTGGCAATGAACGTTGGGGACGCCATTCATGTGTTGCGCGAAGGCAACTGCGACCTGATGCTGGCGTATTATGATCCCTATGCCAGCATGCAGCTCGATGCCGAGGCGTTCCCTTCGTTTTCCATCGGGCAAGTGAACATGCTGCCGGTGTGCGTCCCCAATGCCGATGGTTCTCCCCGCTTTGCACTGGACAACGACGCGGGAGTGCCGTTTCTCGCCTATACCCAAGGCGCTTTTCTAGGTCGCAGCGTACGTATGCTGCTCAAGAACGATCCGCTGCGCATGCGCCTCAAGACCGTCTATGAGACGGCCATGGCGGAAGGTCTCAAGGGCATGGCCCTGCAAGGCGTCGGCATGGCCTGGATTCCCGACTTCTGCATACGCGAAGAGCTCGCTGCGGGACGCTTGGTTCGCGCGGGAGATCCGCAATGGGACATTCCACTCGAGATACGTCTTTATCGGTGTTCGCTGGTACATAAGCCCGGCGTCGAGAAGCTCTGGCGACAAATGATGAAACTGCCACGCGATTTCTTGCAGGCATGACATCCCCGATCATGCATCTGGGGTGGCCATCCCGGCCGGTAATCCGAGGAAATTCTGAATGATGAAGAAGTGATCTTCGAACAGTGCCTCGGGGTTGAGGTCGGCCAGCGCCACCCAATGAGCCTGCTCACCACTACGCGAAGGCTTGAGTTGGGGGAGTTGCTGTTCGGGCCGCAGAGCGAAATAGAAGGCTTGTGCCAGGGTACGCCCGCGCCAGCTGCGATGAGGCTCATCGAACAAGCGCTGGCCACGTAACGAGCCTTTGAGCACGGCCTCGGGGATCTTCAGACGTACCCGCTCGCGCAGCTCGCGCAAGCAGGCGTCCAGCAAGCGCTCCTGAGGTTGAATGAAGCCTCCCGGCAAGGCGAGCAGGCCCTTGCCGGGCGCCGCGCGACGCTCGACCAGCAGTACATGCCCGGATTGCACCACGACGGCATCGACGGTCACGAACACCGGTGGATAGGGCGCCTGTGCCCAGGCCTCACGATACTGTTCGAGCAAGTGTTGCTCTTCCCATAATTGCGCGCATTCAGGGGTTGCAAGGAAGCGGCGTAGTGCATCAGAGACCGGCGCCGGCAGTCCGCTGCTTTCCTCGCGTGCCAAGTACTCGTCTGCCACGGCGGGCTCCCCGAACAGTGCCTCGCGAATTCGGCTGGCCGAGACATCGCTGACCAATGACACACTGACCGATTCCCATTGGGGGAAAAGCGTTAGGTAGTAGCTCGATTGACCGCGACTGGCACCGATCAAGCCGATCCGAGGGAACCGGCCCTGCTGAGGAACGATGGCATCACGCACGTGACGCTGCACATCACGCACCCAGACATCATTGTTGTAGAGGGCATCCAGCAAGGGCGTGATATCGAGTCGTGCATTGTCGTCGTCATCGAAGCATGCGCGTAGCATGTCTCGACGTTCCTCGAAACGCCAGGGATTACGCAGCGACCGGGCTTGCCAGGCGGATCCCACCATGACGATCACTTGCCGTGCCTGCTGCAATGCCTCGTGTATGACCGCGAGATGCCCCGAATGCGGCGGCTGGAAACGCCCGATGAAGACCAGGCAGTCGAACTCATAGGGCTTGTCGAGAGACGAGGGAGGCGTAATGGCGTTGGACATGGAGGCTCCATCAGCAGGGCGGCGCCATTATGAGCAGCCGTACGAGGCTCTGCAATATACGCATTGGGTGGGGGATCTACGCTATCCTGAACGCCATCGACATAAAGCCGGCCATCATCATGCCTGACAAGGAGCGTCCGTGAGCAATTTTTCACCCCGTTATTGGTATCGAATCGTCGTCAACGCCGCAACCCTGTGGCTCGAGCATAATGCGTTCAGCTTCGCGGGCTCCTTGGCGTTTTACACACTGTTTTCATTGGCGCCGACGATCATCATCGCCGTTACCGTCATCGGCCTGGTGCTCGGGGAAGATGCCGCGCAGGGCCAGATCGTCGCACAATTGCAAGACACCATGGGGCAAGATGCCGCTATGGCCATCCAGCAAGCAGTGGCTCAGTCGCGCATAGAAAGTTCCGGCATCTTGCCGACCTTGCTCGGCGTCGGCGCGCTGGTGGTAGGGGCAACGACCGTCTTCGCACAGATGCAGTTCTCTCTCAATACCCTGTGGGGTGTGACGGCACGCCCCGATCGCAATAGCCTTTTACTGTTCATTAAGAAACGCCTGCTGTCGCTGACGGTGGTGCTGGCGGTGGGCTTCATCCTGATGGTCTCGCTGGTGCTGAGTGTCATGCTCCAGGCTTTTTTCCGCTATGCCAGCGACTGGCTGCCGGGTATCAATGCACTTCTCGGCGGTGCCGAATTCCTCGTCTCGTTGGCCGTGATCGCGCTGTTTTTTGCCGCCATCTTCAAGGTGTTACCGGATGTCGTGGTCAGTTGGCGAGATGTTATGGTCGGTGCGATCGTCACGGCGGTTCTATTTGCCATCGGGCGCTACGCCATCGCCGCTTATTTAGCCTATACCGCCACGGCGTCGACGTATGGCGCGGCAGGGTCGGTCGTGCTGGTGTTGCTGTGGGTGTACTACAGCTCACTGATTCTACTTTACGGCGCAGCCTTCACTCGAACCCATCTCGAGGCGCGTGGCAAGCGTATCGTGCCGCGTAATTCTGCGGTGTTGGTCAAGCGCGAATTCGTGGATTGATCCGGATATGGCTACCCGTACGGCACCCGCAAGCAAAGGAGAAGAGCATGCATGAACATTGCCTCAAGGCCTGGGTCACCGGCCGTGTGCAAGGCGTGGGATTCCGCGCGGCCACCCGTGACCAAGCGTTGACCGCTGGCGTAACCGGCTACGCCCGAAATCTCCCCGATGGCCGTGTCGAAGTGCTCCTGTGTGGTGAGTCGTCGGCGGTGGATCGTGTCGTACGCTGGCTATGGCAAGGGCCGCCAGCCTCGCGCGTCACCCACGTCGAATGCGAAGAGGCCGACGAGCTGCCGCCGGCCACCTTCGACCTCGGCTGAGACGAGCCGGCGCAAGGAGAGGGCACGGCTCTCAACGTGTCAGCGTCTCGACGATCCAGTCCACAACGGCGTCGCCGTCGGCGTTCATGCACACCTCGACGAGCGGTGTGCGCGACCAGCGTGAATCGATGAAAGCACGCGCCTGAGGCGCGAACAGTGTCTGGCCTTCGGCGTCGCCATCGGTGACGACATTCAAATGTCCTGGCACGCTCGTGAAGAGTTCCGGACGCATTAACCACGCCAAGGCACAGCTGTCATGCGGGCAGCATCCGTCGATATCCAGCGCGTTGCGATAAAACGCACGATAGAATGCATAACTGCCCGCCAGTACCTCCCCGAGTCTGCCTTGCGCGGCGGCGATTTTGTCCATGTGCGCAGGCCCCAGCACGCAGCGGTGCGTGGCATCCAGACCCACCAGCGTCAGCGGCCAATTCGCGGTCAATACCCGTGCGGCGGCATGCGGATCGTTGAAGATATTGGCCTCGGCAACGGGGGTGACATTGCCGCCCTCGCGAATCGAGCCGCCCATGACCACGACCTGCTTGACGCGCTCGACGATGCTCGGATCGAGCTGCAGTGCGGCCGCGAGGTTGCCCAGAGGGCCGACGGCGACCAGCGTGATCTCGCCAGGGCGTGCATTGACCTGGTCGACGATGAACTGGGCGGCGCAGACCGCTTCGGCGCGGCCCTGCACGTCGGGCAGCACATGGTTACCGAGTCCGTTGTCGCCATGGATGTGCGTCGGCGCCGGATGCTTTGGCTTGACCAGCGGAGCCGCAGCCCCTTGCGCGACGGGAATACGCTGGTCGGCTAACTCGGCCAGCAGCAAGGCGTTGGCGGTGGCGGTATCGATATCGACATTGCCGTAGGTCGTGGTCATCCCGAGCAACTCGATGTCGGGATGCGCCAGGGCAATGGCAATGGCTTGGGCGTCGTCGACGCCGGGGTCGGTATCGAAAATCAGTGGAACGGTCATGCGAATCCTTTTTCTGTAGGTGCTGTACAAGGGGCGGCAAGGGCTGAGAGGGGATGACGCAATGTCTTGTCCATCACTCAGGGAAAAAAGGCCGCGACGTCACTCGCCAGCGGAATACTGGGTGCGGCGCCGGCTCGTTGCACGCACAGCGCAGCAGCGGCGCTGGCTTCTTGCAGGCATGTCTCGATGCGCTCGTTGCGCTGGCGGGCCGCCATGAAGTAACCGATGAAGGTATCGCCGGCGGCGGTCGTGTCGACCGCGTCGACCGGCAGGGCGGGTAGTGCCAGACGTTGCTCGCCCCATTGATAGCAGACGCCATCGCGTCCCAGGGTCAGCACCAGCTCGACATCGGGCAGCCGCCGAGACAACACATCCAGCAGTGCCTCGGCCTCGGCATTTTCCTCGAGCCCCGCCAACGCCGCCGCCTCGCCACGATTGAGAAACAGCACCTGGCACAGCTCCAGCGGCAACGCATGCACATTGGCGCCGAGGGGCGCGGGATTGAACGCGATCTGCATGCCGTGGCGCGCGGCCAGCGTCATGACGGTCTCGAGCGCATTGCACTCGTTTTGCAACAGCAGCCAATCGTCAGGACTCACCGAGGTCATTAGCGCGTCGAGATGACGCTCGCTAAAGCCATGATTGGCCCCGGGGCTGAGAATGATGGCGTTCTCGGCATGATCGTCGACCTGAATGATGGCATGCCCACTGGCATCGGCAGTGAGTTCGATCAAGGACGTATTGACGCCCGCCTGAGCGAGGATTTCCAGAACCCAGCGGTCGTGCTGTGATACGCGTCCCCAATGCGTGACGTCACCGCCGGCACGGGCCATCGCCAAGGACTGGTTGGCACCTTTGCCACCGAGTACCTGAGTAAAGCTCTGGCTGGACAATGTCTCGCCGGGGCGCACCAGATGAGTCACGCGGTAGACGTAATCGATATTGATGGAACCGTAGTTATAAAGCATGCAAGCTCCCGGCTTTGAAACTCATATGTTAAGCGCGCGAGGCGAGCCATTGATGCAGGTTGTCACGCGTCAGGGCGACAACGTTGGCGCGGGCTTCCGGTGTGATCCATGCGCTGTGCGGTGTCACGATGAGGTTGAGTGACGCATTCATGGCCTCAATCAACGCGTGTCCCTGACGTGGCGGTTCCTCGGGCAGGCTATCGACACCGAGCCCACCGAGAGCACCGCCGCGAAGCGCGTCCAACGCTGCCTGTTCGTCGATGATACCGCCCCGCGCGCAATTGATCAGCAACGCACCGGGTTTGAAACGGCCCAGCATCTCGGCGTCGACGAGATGGCGCGTCTGGTCGGTTAGCGGGCAATGCAGACTCAGCACATCGAGCTCGCTTGCCAGGGACGCCAGGGACGGGCGCGAATCCTGCGCCTCGTTGCCGGGGCGCGCGGCAAAGGTGACGCGCATGCCGAAGGCCTCGGCCAAGCGAGACACCGCCTGGCCAAGCTCGCCATGCCCGACGATGACGAGATGCTTGCCAGCCAGTTGCAACGTGCGATGATCGAGCAGGCAGAATAATGCGCTATCGTTCCAGCGACCGGCGGCAACATCACGCATGTAAAGCGGCAAGCGATTGGCGAGGGAGAGCATCAACATCAGGGTATGCTGCGCCACACTCGCCGTGCCGTAGGCGGCCACGTTGCGCACCTCGATGCCTCGAGCTCGGGCCGTTTCCATATCGATATTGTTGGTGCCTGTCGCCAGCACGCAGATCAACTTCAGATCAGGCAGGGACGCGAGCAGTTCGCCGTCAAGCACCACCTTATTAGTGATCGCAATATCCGCGCCGACGAGACGCTCCTGGCGTTTGTCGACGGCGGTATGCGCATGGACCTCGAGCTGATCGACCGCTGCGCGCAATGGCGAGAGATCAATATCGTCACCGAGGCTGGCGGCATCGAGAATCACGGCTTTCATGTGACGTCCTTTATCTGTTGACGAAATGGGGCGGGACTGGCATCGCGACGACGAGGTACATGACTATCAAGTCCCGATACGCTTGCCCGCCGGGTGGCGCAACGCGCTATAATGACCGGCTTTCGGAAAAGGCTTGGAAAGTGCGATCTCCGGCCCTATATCCCTGCCACCGTGCGCGAATCGCGCGGGCGCTTCTTGATGACATGAATGGTGAGAACCATGCCCATCTACGAGTATGAGTGCAAGGCCTGCGGCCATCGCCTGGAAAAGCTGCAAAAAGTCAGTGCGGCAGCGTTGACCGATTGTCCACGCTGCGAGCGCGCGGAGTTATCGCGTCTAGTCTCCGCGGCGGGCTTTCGCCTGGCGGGCGGCGGATGGTATGAAACCGACTTCAAATCGGGGCAAAAACGCAATCTCGCGGGAGAAGGGGGGGCGCCGCCCTCCACGTCTACCGAGACCGGCGGCAAGACGCCCGCCTGACGTATGCGGCGCCGTTCGCGTGGCGCCGCATAGCCCCATGAAACACGCAACGAAACAGGATAAGACATGCGCAGTCACTATTGCGGTCAATTGAACGAAACCCAGGTGGATCAGGAAGTCGCACTCTGCGGCTGGGTACATCGGCGGCGCGACCACGGGGGAGTGATCTTCCTCGATTTGCGCGATCGCGATGGTATCGCCCAGGTCGTCGTCGACCCCGATACGCCCGAGGCGTTCGCCAATGCCGATCGGGCCCGCAACGAGTTTGTACTGCGCATTCGCGGACGCATTCGTCTGCGCCCCGAAGGAACCCAGAACCCCAACATGCCCACCGGCATGATCGAGGTGCTGGCATCAAACGTCGAAGTGCTCAACACGGCGGCCACGCCACCATTCCAGCTCGATGAGCATGGCAAGGTCGGCGAGGAGATTCGTCTCAAGCATCGCTACATCGATCTGCGTCGTCCGGAGATGATCGACAAGCTACGCTTGCGTTCGCGGATCACGCACAGCGTGCGCGCGCATCTCGAAGCCCAGGGTTTCCTGGATATCGAGACACCGATCCTGACACGCGCCACACCGGAAGGTGCCCGCGATTACCTGGTGCCGAGCCGTACGCATCCGGGCGAGTTCTTCGCCTTGCCGCAGTCACCGCAGCTATTCAAGCAGTTATTGATGGTGTCCGGGTTCGATCGTTATTACCAGATCGCCAAGTGCTTCCGTGACGAAGACCTGCGTGCCGATCGCCAGCCAGAATTCACCCAGATCGATCTGGAGGCCTCGTTCGTCGAGGAAAGCGACATCATGTCGTTGACCGAAGACATGATCCGTCAACTGTTCCAGGACGTGCTCGATGTCAATTTGCCGGCATTCCCCAAGATGCCGTACAGCGAAGCGATGAACCGTTACGGATCGGACAAGCCCGATCTGCGCATTCCGCTCGAGCTGGTCGATGTCAATGACCTGATGCGTGATGTCGACTTCAAGGTGTTCTCCGGTCCGGCCAAGGCCGATGACGGGCGCGTTGCAGCGCTCAAGGTCACTGGTGGCGCCAAGCTGTCGCGCAAGGAAATCGATGCCTACACCGATTTCGTCAACATCTACGGTGCCAAGGGATTGGCCTGGATCAAGGTCAACGAGCGTGCCAAAGGCATCGAGGGCCTGCAGTCGCCCATCGTCAAGTTCATGGAAGGCATCGTCGACGAGCTGCTCGATCGCGTGGGCGCCGAGGACGGCGATATCATCTTCTTCGGTGCCGACAAGGCCCGCATCGTCAATGAGGCGTTAGGGGCACTGCGCGTCAAGCTGGGCGAAGATCTCGATCTCTATACGCAGGCGTGGGCGCCGTTGTGGGTCGTCGATTTCCCCATGTTCGAAACCGACGACAACGGTCGCCTGGCCGCCTTGCACCATCCGTTCACCGCGCCGTCGTGCTCGCCGGAAGCCTTCAAGGCAGACCCCGCCAGTGCGCTGTCGCGGGCCTACGATATGGTCTTGAACGGCACCGAGCTGGGGGGCGGCTCCATCCGTATCCACGATCAGGCCATGCAACGCGCGGTCTTCGAGGTGCTGGGCATCGGCGAGGCAGAAGCCGATGAGAAGTTCGGCTTCCTGCTCGACGCCCTCAAGTTCGGCGCACCGCCCCACGGCGGGCTGGCCTTCGGTCTCGACCGTCTGGTCATGCTGATGAGCGGCGCCAAGACGATCCGCGAAGTGATCGCCTTCCCCAAGACGCAGAGTGCCGCTTGCCTGATGACCGACGCCCCGGGCGAGGTCAGCGCCGAACAGCTCAAGGAACTCAACATTCGCTTGCGTCAGAAGGCACAGCAAGGTGGCAACGGCGAGGCGTGACGTGCGCCGCTTGTCCCACGTTCTTATCGCTTTCCCGGCGTCGCCTCGGCGCCGGGTGTCCTGCAAACGCGAACGCCTGTTTTTTCAAGGAGTGACGTCGACATGGCAGGCCATAGTAAATGGGCGAACATCAAGCACCGCAAGGCCGCCCAGGATGCCAAACGCGGCAAGATTTTCAGCAAGCTCATTCGCGAGCTGACCGTTGCCTCCCGCCAGGGAGGTGGCGAAGTGGCGGATAACCCACGCCTGCGTGCCGCCATCGACAAGGCACTGGCCAATAACATGACCAAGGACACCATCCAGCGTGCCATCGAGCGCGGCGCCGGCAATACCGACGGCGACGAGATGGAGGAAACCGTCTACGAGGGGTACGGCCCCGAAGGCGTCGCCGTGATGGTCGAATGCATGACCGACAATCGCAATCGCACCGTGTCCGAAGTGCGTCACGCTTTCAACAAGAACGGCGGTAATTTGGGCACCTCCGGATCCGTCGCCTTCATGTTCCATAAGCAAGGGCGATTGACGCTGCCGGCGGGCACCTCGGAAGAAGCGGCCATGGAAGCGACGCTCGCTGCCGAGCCCGACGATATCGTTACCCTGGACGATGGCACGCTCGAGATCGTGACCTCCGTGGAAGGCTTTGGTGCGGTCAAGGACGCGCTAGTCGAGGCAGGCCTCGAGCCCACCGCGAGCGATGTCGGGTCCTATCCGGATACCTATTCCCCCATCGACGATGTCGAAACGGCGCGCAAGGTCCTCAAGTTGTTCGACATGCTCGAAGACCTCGACGACGTGCAGAACGTCTACTCCAACGCCGATTTTTCCGAGGCCGTCATGGCGGAGCTCGGGTGACGGACGGGGCAGGAGTGACGCGTCGATGATCCTGCTGGGGATCGATCCCGGGTCGCGCATCACCGGTTACGGTGTCGTCGATGTCGCCTCGGCGACGCCGCGTTACGTTGCCAGCGGCTGCATCCGTATCAAGAGTGACCAGCTCGCCCAGAAGCTCGCCCAGGTATATGCCGGGATCGGCGAGTTGATTGGTGTGCATCGTCCGCATGAAATCGCCATCGAACAGGTTTTCATGTCCAAGAATGCCGACTCCGCGCTCAAGCTGGGGCAGGCACGCGGCACCGCCATCGTCTGCGCCGCCAATCATGGCCTGGAGGTGTTCGAGTACGCGCCTACCCAGATCAAGCAGGCGGTGACCGGTACCGGCGCGGCGACCAAGAGCCAGGTTCAGCATATGATCACATCGATTCTGGGGCTCGACGGCACGCCACAGGCCGATGCCGCCGACGCACTGGCGATCGCTCTGACACATGCCTATGCGCGCCAAGGGCGCTCGCTGTCAGCCGCGCGCGGGCGCCGGCGCGGTGGTTCCCGTCAGCGTTGGCGGGATTTCCGGCCCGACTGAGGCGCGGCGTGTCGAGTGCTGGTCAGTCGCGAGGCGGATCAGTATAGTGTCAACCCAGTCAATCGAAGGACTCGATGTGCATGATTGGACGCTTGCGTGGCACCCTGCTGGAAAAGCAACCGCCGTGGATCGTCGTCGACGTCGGCGGCGTCGGCTATGAGCTGGAAACTTCCATGACCACCTTGCTGGCATTGCCGGCGGTGGGCGAAGAGGTTCAACTCCACACGCATATGGCGGTGCGCGAGGACGCGCATTTGCTGTATGGCTTCGCTCGCGGCGAGGAACGTCAATTGTTTCGTGCCCTGATCAAAGTCAATGGGGTAGGGCCCAAGCTCGCCTTGGCGATTCTCTCGGGCATGGATCAGGAGGCCTTCATTCGCTGCATCATGGAAGACGACAGCAAAGCGCTGACACGCCTACCCGGGGTCGGCAAGAAAACCGCCGATCGCCTGGTCGTGGAAATGCGTGACCGTTTCCCCCATTGGCAGCTCGAGCAGGAAAACGGACTCCATGCGCTCGAGCTGGGTGCCTCGCCCGCAGCCCCTGCGGCCGACCCCTTCGCCGATGCGGAATCGGCTCTCGTCGCCTTGGGCTACAAACCCACCGAAGCCGCGCGCATGCTGTCCGGGCTGGACGATGGCCTCTCCACGGAAGGCCTGATCAAAGCCGCCCTGACACGCAAGATGGCAGGCTAGGGACCGCGAATGATCGATACTGACCGTCTAATCGCGGCGCAACCTCAGGGAAGCGAGGTGCACGTGGATCATGCCATCCGCCCACAGCGCCTCACCGAGTACATCGGCCAGCCGCGTGTTCGCGAGCAGTTGGATATCTTCATCAGCGCGGCTCGCCAGCGCGGTGACAGCCTCGATCATACCCTGATCTTCGGGCCGCCCGGCCTGGGCAAGACCACGCTGGCCAACATCATCGCCGCCGAGATGGACGTCGATATCAAGTCGACATCCGGTCCTGTACTCGAACGTGCCGGCGATCTCGCCGCCATGCTGACCAACCTGCAAGCCGGTGATGTGTTGTTCATCGACGAGATCCATCGTCTTCCCGCCTCAGTGGAAGAGGTGCTGTATCCGGCGATGGAGGATTATCAGCTCGATATCATGATCGGCGAGGGCCCAGCGGCGCGCTCCATCAAGCTCGATCTGCCGGCGTTCACCCTGGTGGGCGCCACCACGCGCGCAGGGTTGCTCACGTCACCGCTGCGCGACCGTTTCGGCATCGTGCAGCGCTTAGAATTCTATGCTGTCGAGGAACTCACCGAGATCGTCGTGCGCTCGGCGCATTTGCTGGGTGTCGAGGCTGACCGTGACGGTGCAGCCGAAATCGCCCGCCGCGCGCGTGGCACGCCGCGTATCGCCAATCGTCTGCTGCGACGCGTGCGTGACTTCGCCGAAGTGCGTGGCGATGGTCGCCTGAGCGAAGACATTGCCGATCAAGCCCTCAACATGCTGCATGTCGACCGTCATGGCCTCGACCACATGGACCGACGCCTGTTGATGGCGATGATCGAAAAGTTCGATGGCGGTCCGGTTGGCGTCGACAGCCTGGCGGCTGCGATCAGCGAGGAACGCGACACGATCGAAGATGTCCTAGAACCGTACCTGATTCAGCAGGGGTTCATGATGCGCACCGCCCGCGGACGTGTGGTCACCCGTCTGGCTTACGAACACTTCGGCCTGACGCCGAGCGACGCCGTCGCTTCGGTACCGTCGCTTGACGATAAGCGCCGGGAGGGCGATGCATGAGCGGCTTCACGCATTCGGTCAAGGTCTACATCGAAGACACGGATGCCGGCGGCATCGTTTATTACGTCAATTATCTCAAATATATGGAGCGGGCACGCAGCGAATGGCTAAATCATTACGGCCTGACCCAACGCGACTTGCTCGCGCAGGGTATCCAACTGGTCGTGCATCGGTTGGATTGCCGTTATGCCAAGCCCGCCCACCTCGACGACGAACTGCACATCACTGCCGACGTCGTCGAATCCACTGCCTGCCGTGCGACATTCGCCCAGACAGTGACACGTCGCGGGGAACGACTGTGCGAGGCCCGAGTAGACATCGTCTGCCTCGAGGCTGCTCGGCTTAAGCCCGTGCGTTGGCCGGATGCACTGCATCCTCTCATGCACGGATAACCCAAGCGAAACGAACTCTCAAGCGACACGAGGACTGCCGTGAACGACTCCATGTCCATTCCGCATCTGATCATGAACGCCAGCCTGATCGTTCAGTTGGTCATGCTCTTGCTCCTGGCGGCCTCCATAGCCTCCTGGATCATTATTTTTCAACGTGGCATCGCGCTGCGCCGCGCCGAAAAAGCGTATCGGGATTTCGAGGATCGCTTTTGGTCCGGCGTCGATCTCAATGAACTCTATCGTGACTTGCCCGCCGAACATGAATCGCTTGGTGCGGAGCATGTCTTCCGCTCCGGCTTTCGCGAATTCAATCGCCTGATGGCTAAAACCGGCAGCGTCGATGCCGTGCTCGAAGGCGTGCAGCGGGGCCAGCGCGTCGCGCTGTCGCGTGAGGAAGACCGCCTGCAGCTTCACCTTACCTTCCTGGCCACCGTCGCGTCGGCCAGCCCCTATATCGGCCTGTTCGGTACTGTATGGGGCATCATGGGGTCGTTCCAGAGCTTGTCGATGGCTCAGCAGGCGACGCTATCTACCGTCGCGCCCTGGATCGCGGAGGCACTGGTCGCCACGGCCATGGGGCTGTTTGCCGCCATCCCCGCCGTGATCTTTTACAATCGACTATCCGCCCATGCGGGACGCTTGCTCGGCAAATACGAAAACTTCGCCGAGGAATTCCACGCCATCCTGCACCGTAACCTGCAGGGGCGTAGCGAACGCGCAGCATCCTGAGGGAGAGAAATCATGTACGGATCCTATCATCATCGCCAACGGCGCAAGCCGATGGGCGAGATCAATGTCGTCCCGTTCATCGATGTGATGCTCGTGCTACTGGTGATCTTCATGATTACGGCGCCGATGCTCAATCAAGGGGTCAATGTCGAGTTGCCGCAGGTGTCGTCCGAGCCCATCGATACCGATGAGCAAGAGCCACTGATCGTGTCGGTGGATCGTGAAGGGCAATATTACATCTCCCTGGGAGATGAGGAGACCCCCGTTGCCCTTGATGCGCTCGGCGCAAAGGTCCAGGCCATGTTGAGCCGCAACCCCAACACCCCGGTCATGGTGCGTGGTGATCGCAATGTTGCTTATGGTCAGGTCGTCACATTGATGAGCACCTTGCAAGGCTCGGGAGTGGGTAACGTCGGACTGATCTCCGAACCCCCTTCCGGCGGTGAAGAGTGAGGTCCCGACATGGCGAAACGTGAACGCCGCGTAGGCTATGGTTGGCCAGTACTGCTGGCCATTGGCGTGCATATCGCAGCGTTGATGCTCACCGTCATCAAATGGCCTGAAAGCACTCCTGATCCAACCTCTTCATCGGTGGTTCAGGCGACGCTGGTGCGGGCGGAAACGGCAACGAATCAGCCTCAGCAGACAAAGGACGCTACTCCACCGGCGACATCACAGCCGAAAGATCAGGAAGATGCCTCGCAACCCGCGGCATCGCCGCCTCCTGAACCATCCGATCAACCAACAGCCGAGAGCGACGTTCAGATACCGGATGAGGTAGTGGAAGAAGCCAAAGCCCAAGCGCAGCGTTTGCAGGAAGAAGCCCGGCGTGCAGCTCAGCAGCGGGCCGAGGCGGAACGGCAGCGTCAGAAAGAAGCAGCCCAACGCCAAGCCCAAGCCGAGGCCGAGCGAAAGCGCCAAGCCCAAGCCGAGGCGGAGCGGAAACGCCAGGCCCAAGCCGAGGCCGAGCGGAAGCGCCAGGCCCAAGCCGAGGCCGAGCAGAAACGCCAGGCCCAAGCCGAGGCCGAGCAGAAACGCCTGGCAGCACTCGCCGAACGGGCGGCGCAGGCCAATGCTTCGTCCCTCGATGAATTGATCAGCGAGGAGCAGCAATCCATTGCCAATGCCGAACAGGCCAGCGAAGCTGCCAATGGCTTCAAGAACCTGGTGCGGCGTTACGTCGAGCAAAGCTGGAATCTGCCTTCGAACATCTCGTCGGACTTACGCGCCATCGTGCAAATTCAATTACTGCCGACAGGCGAGCTGGTAAGCGCTACGATTCTACAAAGCAGTGGCAATTCCACGTTCGATCGTTCCGCTATCAATGCCATCGAAAAAGCGTCTCCCTTCCGCGAGATGAGCAAGCTTGACGCGTCGGTCAGAGACCAGTTCCGTGAATTCAATCTGGACTTCAACCCAGAGGACATCCGCTGATGAAACGACTCAATCTTTGGGCAGCTGCATTGCTGCTGATGTTAGGCGCCAGCATGGCGCATGCCGAGCTGACCATCGAAATTACCAAGGGGAGCGATCAGGCCATTCCCATTGCCATCGTGCCCATGGCAGGAGGAGAGGCGCTACCGGAAAAGGTGTCACGGATCATTGGCAATGACCTGGAGCGAAGCGGTCGTTTCGAGCCATTGCCGCGTGAATCGCTGATTTCGACTCCCAGCAGCAGCGAGGATGTCTACTATCAGGACTGGCAACAGTTGGGTAGCGATTACCTGGTCGTGGGCAGGGTCGAGAACCAGAATGGCCAGTATCGCATCCAGTACGAGCTTCTCAACGTCAATGGCGAAGACCGCATGCTCGGCGAAGTCGTGACATCCTCGCCCGAAGAATTGCGTGACAGTGCCCACTACATCAGCAACCAGATCTTCGAGTCCATCACCGGTATCCGCGGTGCTTTCTTGACGAACATCGCCTATGTCAGAGCCAATGGCGTCGGTGACAACATCAAGTATACCTTGAATATTGCCGACGCCGATGGCCACAACAATCAGGTGATTCTGACCTCGGACGAGCCCATCTTGTCACCAGCCTGGTCGCCGGACGGCAAGAAGCTGGCCTATGTCTCATTCGAAACGGGCCGCTCCGCCATTTACGTCCAAAACATCGCCACCGGACAGCGTGTGCGCTTGACATCCTTTGAAGGTATCAATGGCGCGCCGGCTTGGTCGCCGGACGGGCGCAAGTTGGCGATGTCGCTCTCCAAGGAGGGTCAACCTGAAATCTACGTCATGGATCTCGCCTCGCGTGATATCACGCGTCTGACACACAGTGAGGCGATCGACACCGAGCCGGACTGGGCACCGAATGGGGATAGCCTGATTTTTACCTCGGACCGCAGTGGCAACCCACAGATTTACCGTTATAACCTGAGTGCTGAACAGGCCCAGCGAATCACCTTCACCGGCAGCTACAATTCTCGTGGGCGCTTCAGCCCGTACGGCGACACGATCTTCATGGTGACACGCGATGAGCAGGGCTTTCACATTGCGCGCCAGAACCTGGAGACGGACCGTATGACGATTCTCACCGAGTCCAATTGGGATGAATCACCCAGTGTCGCGCCGAATGGCACCATGGTAATCTTCGCCACGCAAGAAGGGAATCGAGGTGTACTGGGATTGGTATCGGCGGATGGTAGTGCCTCCTTCCGCTTGCCATCTCCGGAAGGTGATGTGCGCTCACCCGCATGGTCGCCTTTTCTGAACTAACAACGCATTAGCGTCATGTGACTTCCAAGCAAGGAGAGAAAAATGCAATTCAAACCATATGCCCAAGGGCTTGCCGTCGCCGTTTCACTCGCCGTTCTGGCGGGTTGCTCCACTACCGGGGGCACTCAGGATGGCAGCATGGACGGCACCTCTGGAATGGGGGCAGGGACGGGCAGTGGCGCAGCCTCCAGTCAAGGAATGGATAGCGGGCAAGGCGTTTCGGGTAGTGAAATGAGCGATCGTAATGCCATTCCCGAACAGCGCACCATCTATTTTGCGTTCGATCGCAATAACATCCGTCCCGAGTTTGAACCGATACTCGAAGCGCATGCTCAATACCTCAAGCGCCATCCCAATACCCAGGTCGTCCTGGAAGGGCATGCCGACGAACGCGGCACCCGGGAATACAACCTCGGGCTGGGCGAGCGTCGTGCGCAAGCCGTCAAGCAATATCTCAGCGTGGAAGGCGTTCCGTCCGCACAGGTCGAAATCGTCAGCTATGGTGAAGAACGCCCAGCGGTACGTGGTCACAATGAAGCGTCATACGCCAAGAATCGTCGTGTCGTCTTTGACTACTAAACGTCCCCGGAGTCAGATATGAAACACAGTCTGAAAAGACTGTGCGGCACGGGAGCCTTGGTGCTCCCGTTGTCCGTGTGGGCTCAGCCCGCGGTCGAGGACTTGACCGCTCAGTCCAATAGTCTCTATAGCCAAACCGCCGTTCAGCAAGAACCGAGCGGCGGCGGCAATCTGGCCTTGTTCAATCAGTTGCAGGACAACCAACGCGACATCAAGCGGTTGCGAGGACAGATCGAAGAGTTGCGCTATCAACTCGAGCAACAGAAGAAACTGTCGCAAGAGCGCTACCTGAATCTCGAGAAGCGCCTTGAGGCCATGGCGTCACGCCCCCCCGAGGCAAGCGTCGATAGCGACGCCGCTCAATCGGTCACTGGCGCCTCTGCTGATAATGGCAGCTCCAGTAATCAAGCAGGTATTCAAGGTCGCGATGCTTATCAAGCTGCCTTCCAAAAAGTGCAGGCACGCGATTTCGATGCCGCCATACAAGCCTTCCAAGATTTCATCACTGCGTATCCGAATTCCGATCTGCGCCCCAATGCGCACTATTGGTTAGGCGAATTGTATTCGGCACAGTCACAGTTGGATGCGGCCGCCCAAGCCTTTCAGACAGTCATCGATGACTATCCCGACAGCAATAAGGTCGCCGATGCGCTCTACAAGCTGGGATTGCTCAAGGCACGCCAAGGGCACCCCGATGAAAGCAAGAACCTTCTGAATCGCGTCCGTAACGACTATCCTGATAGCAACGCGGCTGACATGGCTCAAGATTTTCTCAATCAATCGGGCACTTGATGCGACGACAAGAGGGAGGATGACTCATGGAATGTCATATCGATTATCATCCGCCCGCGAACCTGCTTGAAGGGCGTGTCATCCTCGTCACCGGTGCGGGAGCGGGCATCGGGCGCGCCGCCGCACGGTCCTTTGCCGAACACGGTGCCACGCTGATCCTGGTCGGACGCACGCTGACCAAGCTCGAAGCGGTTTATGATGAAATCGAAACCGCCGGTGGCCCCCAACCCGCGATTTTTCCGCTCAACTTCGAAGGGGCGACACTCAAGGAATATCACGATCTGGCCGAGACGCTGGAACGTGAATTCGGCCGCCTCGATGGACTCCTTCACAACGCCGGTCTGCTCGGCGAGTTGACGCCCTTTGCGGAGTACGATCCGGAGCTCTGGGAGCGAGTAATGCACGTCAATCTCACCGGTCCCCTATGGATGACTCAGGCGTTATTGCCATTGCTCGAAAAATCACGCGACGCTTCGGTCGTGCTGACGTCCTCGAGCGTCGGACGCAAGGGGCGCGCATGCTGGGGGGCCTATTCGGTGTCGAAGTTCGCCACGGAAGGCTTCATGCAGGTGCTGGCCGATGAACTCGAGCCTTCGTCGTCGATACGCGTGAATACCCTCAACCCCGGAGCAACACGCACCGCCATGCGGCAGCGGGCGTATCCTGACGAGAACCCGGCAACGCTGCGCACGCCATTGGACATCATGCCGACTTACCTGTGGCTGATGGGCCCCGCCAGTCGTGGGCGTACGGGCCAGGCCTTCGATGCTCAGCCGCCCAGGGGAGGCGCGCCGACATCCGCGTAACCGGTTTCTCAACTCGACTGTAGCAGCGCGTCGTCTGTGCCGGGCCATAGTGCTTGCGTCAAGCTTTCCGGCGTCTCGAACCAGTGATCCACCGGCCAGCTATCGGGCGTTTCGTCGACGCCGATATAGCCATAGCGTACCGCGATGGCGGACATGCCCGCAGCGCGTGCCGCCTGCATGTCACGCAGATGGTCACCAATGTACCAGCAGTTGGCGGGGGCCACGCCAAGTCGCCGTGCCGCCTCGAGCAGCGGCGCCGGATCGGGCTTCTTGAGCGGTAGGTCATCTGCGGCAAGCAAGACGCCATGCGTCAGATTCAGTGCCTCGACCAGCGGCTCTGCATAAAGACGGGGTTTATTGGTCACGATCCCCCAGGGGCGATGTGCGTGATCCCAGGCGTTCAGCAATGGCTCAAGCCCTGGAAATACCCGGCTGTGTCGGGCCACATCGCGCCCGTAAACCTCGAGCAGGAAGCGCCTTGCCTCGCCGTGCTCCGCATGCGTGGGAGGCCAGCCTAGCGCCAGTTCGACCAAGGCGCTCCCCCCGTTGGAGACTTGTGCCCGTATGCTGTCATAGGCCAGGGGCGCGAGCCCGTGATGCGCTCGCAAGGCATTGGTGGCATGTGCCAGATCGGGAGCCGTGTCGACGAGCGTGCCATCGAGATCGAAAAGCAACGCCGCCGGTCGGGCATGACTCATAGTGTCTCTCCAGTGCCCGTCCATTCCGGCGTGCAATGCATCATGTAATTCACCGAGACATCATTGGCCACGAGGCGATAGCGCTTGGTCATGGGATTGTAGGTCAGCCCGGTCTGACGGCTCACACGCAGCCCGGCGTCACGGCACCAAGCCGACAACTCCGCCGGGCGAATGAACTTGGCGTAGGTATGCGTACCGCGAGGCAATAGCTGCAAGAGGTACTCGGCGCCGAGAATGGCGAACATGTACGCCTTGGGATTGCGATTGATGGTCGAGAAGAACACATGGCCACCGGGTTTGACCAGGGTCGCGCACGCACGCACGACCGCTGCCGGATCGGGCACATGCTCGAGCATTTCCAGGCAGGTGACGACATCGAACTCACCCGGGTGCTGGGCCGCCATTTCCTCGGCGCTGATCTGGCGGTAGTCGACCGACACGTCGCTTTCCTGCTGATGCAGGCGCGCCACGGCAAGCGGTGCTTCCCCCATATCGATGCCCGTGACCCGGGCGCCGCGATGGGCCATCGCCTCGCTAAGAAGTCCGCCGCCACATCCCACGTCGATGGCGGTCTTGCCCGCCAGGTTGGCCTGTTCATCAATGAAGTTCAGGCGCAGCGGATTGATCTGATGCAGCGGCTTGAACTCACTTTCAGGGTCCCACCAGCGGCTGGCGAGCGCTTCGAATTTGGCGATTTCGGCATGATCCACGTTGTTACCGAACGTCTCGCTCATGGGGTGTCCTCTTGGAGAGATGATCGAACCGATGCCGCGGCACGCGTCTCGACATCTGGATGTCTATATGTGACGTCGCGTCTCGGCACGTCCATGATGCGTATTCTACAAGGTTATGCCCGGATGTTGAGAGTGTTGCGCGACGCGTTCCATTGGACCCGACAGGCAAGGCGACTCGAACCTCTTTGCCTGAAGACCATCAAAGGAATGCCGAATCGGTGGCGCCGTCGTGCTTTTCACTATGGCATACTGCCGACACTCGACCCTAGAACGCTAAGGAAGGATTCCGCATGATCAAGAAGGCCGTACTCCCCGTCGCTGGACTCGGCACGCGTTGCCTACCAGCCTCCAAGGCCATTCCCAAGGAAATGATCACTATCGTCGACAAGCCGGTCATTCAGTACGTCGTCGAAGAGGCGGTGGCCGCCGGCATCAAGGAAATCGTGCTGGTCACGCACTCCAGCAAGAGCGCCATCGAGAACCACTTCGACAAGAACTTCGAGTTGGAAGCGATGCTCGAAGCCAAAGGCAAGGACGAGTTGTTGGCGGAAGTACGCAGCATCGTTCCCGAGGACGTCAGCATCATTGCCGTACGCCAACCGGTCGCCCTGGGCCTAGGGCATGCTGTGCTGTGCGCTCGGTCGGTGATCGGCGACGACCCGTTTGCCGTCCTGCTGCCGGATGTGCTGGTGGATGCCGTCGACCTGCCGCAGAACGATCTTGCCGGCATGGTCGCCGCCTACGAGCGGAGCGGTCAGGCACAAATCATGGTCGAGAACGTGCCGCCAGACATGACCCACAAGTATGGCATCGTCGCGCTCGAAGGCGAATCACCGGCGCCCGGCCATAGCGCCCCGCTGGCAGGCATGGTTGAAAAACCCAAGGTGGAGGAGGCGCCCTCCAGCCTCGCGGTGATCGGACGCTACCTGCTGCCCGCGGCGATTTTCCCGCTGCTCGCCGACACCAAGCCCGGCGCAGGCAATGAGATCCAGCTTACCGACGCCCTCGAATCCTTGCGGCAACAGCAGGGCGCCGAGGCCTATCGCATGCGCGGCAATACCTATGATTGCGGTCATCAGTTAGGCTACCTGGAAGCCACGCTGGCCCTTGCCAAGCGCCACCCCCAGTATGGCGATGGGTTTCGCTCCCTGTTGAGCCGTTACGCAAACGAGGGCTGAGACCATGCGCGTGAACGTGTATGGAAGCGAGCTATCGGCGGCCGTGGCGGCGGCAGCGCTCTCCTCGGTGGGACACCAGGTCGACTGGTGCCCGCATCCCGAGATGCCTTGGCAACGCCTGGAAAACGCCGAATGGCTGCTTCGCGAGCCGGGACTCAAGTCCCAGATCGATGCGGGATGTCGCTCGGGTCTGCTGCGCCTGGTCAGTACCCCCAAAGGAGAAGATGTCGACATTCATTGGCTGGCGCTGGCCCCTGATCAACGCGATGCCGCCGAAGCCTATGTAGCCGATATTCCTGCCGCGCAAAGCACCCCGCTGGTCATCATCAACAATTCCACGTTCCCGGTTGGCCATACCGAACGCCTCGAGGCGTTGCTCGGCCACGCCGCCCAGTCGGCCGTCGCCTTGCCCGACATGCTGGAAGAAGGCCGCGCCTGGGAGACCTTCACTCGACCGGCACGATGGTTGCTCGGCAGCGAAGATAGCCAGGCCACCGCGCAGGTACGCGAGCTGCTGCGCGCCTTCAATCGCCGCCGGGATGTGTTCCAGCTCATGCCGCGACGTGCCGCGGAACTCACCAAGTTGGCGATCATCGGCATGTTGGCGACACGCATCAGTTACATGAACGAGTTGGCGGGATTGGCCGATTCGCTGGATGTCGATGTCGAACATGTACGCCTGGGGATGGGGGCCGATAGCCGCATCGGTTTCGAATATCTGTACCCTGGTTGTGGATTTGGCGGGCCCAGCTTTTCGCGCGACCTCATGCGGCTGGCCGATGTCCAGCATGCCTCCGGTCGTGAGTCACTCCTGCTCGAGCATGTCCTCGACATCAATGAGCAGAAAAAAGAGACGCTGTTCCGAAAATTCTGGCATCACTTCCATGGCCAGCTTTTCGAGCGCCGCGTGGCAATCTGGGGAGCGGCGTTCAAACCCGGTACGACCCGTATCGATCAGGCCCCCGTGCTGACCTTGCTCGATGCATTGCTGGCGCAAGGTGTCCATGTCAGCATTCACGACCCCGAGGCGTTGCCGGCGCTGCGTGAGCTCTACGAACAACATCCTCGTGTTCGCTTCTGCGACGATGATTTCTATGCCGCGTGCGAGGGGGCCGATGCCCTGATGCTGGTGACCGAATGGAAATGCTACTGGAACCCCAATTGGCGTCGCTTGAGCGAGCTGATGGCCACGCCGCTGATTCTTGATGGGCGCAATATCTTCGATCCCGATTATGTCGCGGCGCGCGGTTTGATCTATCGCGGCATCGGCCGGCGGGCGGATCCCACGCATACCTGAGCGACGCACGCCCCGTCATGGCGGGGCGTGCTTGCAAAGCGTCACGATCACCGTTTAGCTTGCGGCCCGCGCTCAGTCATCGAAGTTCTGAGCAATGAAGTCCCAGTTGATGACGTTCCACACGGCATCCAGATAGCGCTGGCGAGCATTGCGATAGTCGATGTAGTAGGCGTGCTCCCAGACATCGATGGCCAATAGCGGGGTCTGGCCATGCGCGATAGGGCAGTCGGCATCGTCGGTGTTGCTGATGGCCACGCCACCCTCGGCGGTCTTGATCAGCCAGGTCCAGCCAGAGCCGAAATTACCCACGGCTTTGGCATTGAACGCTTCCTTGAACCGCTCGAAGGAACCGAACGCTGCCTTGATCGCATCACCCAACGCGCCCTTGGGCTCGCCGCCCCCTTGGGGGGAAAGGCAATGCCAATAGAATGTATGGTTCCATACCTGGGCCGCCTGATTGAATATGACGCCGGAACTCGATTGAATGATCTCTTCGAGTGACGTGTTTTCGTGACAGCTGCCTTGGGTGAGTTCGTTGAGCTTGTCGATGTAGGCTCGGTGATGCTTGCCGTAATGATACGCCAGGGTTTCGGCGGAGATATGCGGTTCGAGCGCATTTTTTTCATACGGAAGGGCAGGCAGTTCAAATGCCATGGTGTTCTCCTTGTAGCGTGGGAAACCTTACAATACCGAGTACCTGCGTCCTCAACGGCGCCCGATATCCTAGCACCGGCCCCGGTAAGCGCCAATTTCGCCACGCTCGTGTGATGCGCCTTGGGTTTTGACAAATAACGTAGTGAGACGAGAGCCGAGCATGTCTGAACGATCCGAAGGAACACGCCAGGAACCGCGTATCGTGCCCGAACGCGATACCGATCCCATCGACGAGGGACGCCTCGACGATCGTCCACGCCGTCGCAGTAGCGGCACGCGTCGCCGCCGTTCGCGTGTTTGGCCGCTATGGTGTTTGACGCTACTTCTCATCATTGCCCTGGCCGGCGTCATCAGGATTTATTGGCAGGACCGCCAGGCCTGGCAGGCCCGACTTTCCAATCTCGAAGCACGTCAGAGCACATTCATGGACCGTCTCGAGGCCACCGGTAGCTCCTTGGATGCTTCCGGTGATAGCTTGCGTTCCGAACTGGACCGATTGAGGTCTGAACTTGACGCTTCTCGCGCCGTGATCGGCAACCTGGAAAACAAGGTGAACACACTGGAGGAGGGCGCGGGCACGCGCGATGCCTTGGCGTCGCTGCGTGACACCCAAGACATGCAGCAAACGCTCATCGGCGCCTTGCAAGCCTCGCTCAAGGCCCTGGAAAGTACCAGTGAGGATTCGCGCGCTACCTTATCATCACGCCTGGAATCGCTTTCAACACGCCAGCAAGAATACGCTGCGCGGCTATCCAAGCAGCGTGAAACGCTTGACGCGCTGCAACAGAATCTCGACGATCTGAGCGCGCGTCTCGCCTCGCTATCCGGCAATCATGACACAGTGGCGAGCGAGATCGCTGACGTAAAGCGTAGCCTCAGGGAACTTCGTCAAGGACAAGTGGCTCTCAATGCCAGTGTTGAAGCGCTTTCTTCTCAATAATCCCGCCACGCGATCTCACGACAAGGATTGAGTCAGTGAAAAGCAGCCGAGTGCAAATCCCGAGGTTCATTGCCCCGTCGCGACTAGACGTTGCCGATCTGCATCACCGGAAAGGTTGATGTCGATGCGTCCCTCCATGATACGACGCTTCCTGTGTGGGGCGACACTGAGCCTCGTCGCGTCCGGTGCCCATGCGCTGGATGCAACGGTGAAAGGGCTGGAAGGGCCTGCCGCCGAGAATGTCGTTACCTTCCTGCGTCCGGTCGATAGCCAAGGGATCAGCAGGGAACGATTGGATAGCGAGGTGCGCCATCGCACTCAACGTGCGTTGCGTGCCTTCGGCTATTATTCACCCCAGATTGATACGGCATATCCCGATGGCACCTTCGCTGCCGGCGTCGTGGTCACCATCGACCCCGGTCCCCTGACGCATATCATTGAACTCGACGTGGGCATCGATGGCGATGCCGCTGATGATCCTGCCTTCGAGCGCGCACGCGACCACATGCCGCTCGAGGAAGGCGACGCATTACGCCATGCTCGTTATGAAAGCACCAAGAGTCGTTTCTCCACGCTGGCACTGGAACGCGGCTATTTCGATGCCAACTTTACGCAACAGCGCATGGAAGTGCGTCCCTGGGAAGCCAGTGCCCGTATTTTCCTGAGGATGAACAGCGGGCCACGTTATCATTTTGGCGCGATTCATTTCTCGGGAAGTCAGATCGAAGAAGCACGTCTACGCCAAATGCTGCCGTTTGCAGAAGGTGATCCCTATCTGGCCGGGCAACTCGCCGAATACAACCAGCGTCTGGGCGAAACCGGCTGGTTTCGCGGCATCGCCGTACGACCGACCATCGACAGCGAAGGACGCGGCGCGAACACTGGGCAATGGTGGCAAGAAGCCACCGGGCGCGCGCCCGCGCTGATCAGTGGACCAGGCGTTGCCGCTGCACGACAGGTCCATGGCCAGCAGCGCACCGCCGTGCCGGTCGATGTCGACCTGATTCCCGCCGACCGTCACCAGTTCGAAACAGGCATTGGCTATGCCACCGACGTGGGGCCCCGCGTTCAATTCAGTTGGCAGATGCCGTGGCTCAACGACCGTGGCCACAGCCTGACCAACGCCTTGTATCTCTCGGGCCCCGAGCAACGCTTCAACGGTGAGTATCTGATCCCGTTGGAAGATCCGCTGCGCGATAGTTACCGCCTCAGCTATGGTCTGCGCAAACTCGACAACGAGGATACGCAGAGTCTGGAGAGTTCGGTCGAGTTGGCAAGACGCTGGGAGTTCGACAACGACTGGGCGCAAGAAGTCTATCTGCGTACCACATACGAGGATTTCACCCAGGCGGACCAGAACGATCAAGTCCTGCTGCTTTACCCGGGCATCAGTTGGAGCCGTACTCGCACACGGCAGCCTAGCTTCCCCATGTGGGGCGATCGGCAGCGATTGACGCTAGAGATCTCCGATCCCAGCTGGGGGTCGGATGCACGCTTCGTGCGCTCGACGTTCGACTCGCAATGGATTCGCTCGCTGGGCCAGGATAACCGTTTCATCGGGCGCCTGAGCGGTGGCGCCATGGCCACCGACACCTTCGATAAGGTTCCACCGTCACTGCGCTTTTTCGCCGGGGGCGACCAAAGCGTGCGCGGTTACGGCTATGAGAGCCTGTCGCCGGAAAATCAAGACGGCGAGTTGCTGGGTGGTCAACATATGCTGACCGCCAGCGCCGAATATCAACGACGGGTCACCGGCAACTGGTGGGGGGCGACCTTCATCGATACCGGCAATGCCTTCAATGAATGGTGGCCCCAGGAACTCAAGACCGGTGCCGGCATCGGCGTACGGTGGATTTCCCCCGTGGGTCCCGTGCGTTTCGATATCGCCCATCCGTTCGACAATCAGGAGGACGCGTGGCGTCTGCACTTCTCCATCGGGCCGGAATTCTGATCCGCGCACTGATTTATGTACCACTGTGGCTATTGGGGCTGGTGATGATGTTGCTCGGGGTGGCGTTGTCGCCCTGGGGAACTGAGTGGCTGGCGGATCAAGGCCAGGCACGCGGCTGGTATGAGGTCGACGAGGTCACTGGAGCACCGCTGGACACCTTGACATTGCGTGGCCTGCATCTCGATATTGGCACGCTCACCCTCGATATCGACCGGCTGCATCTGAGCTGGGCCGACGACTGCTTGCTCGACGGCAAGCTCTGCCTGCAGGGACTGCAAGTCAAGGGGGCACACATTGCCCTGGCTTCCAGTGACGTCAGTGAGTCCCAAGCGGACGCCTCATCCGGCAGCGGAGGAATGCCCGCGCTCTGGTTTCCGTTTCCCATCGAAATACGCGCCCTCGCGCTCGAGGATGTACGCGTCGATCTAGGCGATGGCACGCAACTGCAATGGAAGAAGTTCACCACTGGCGCGCGTATTGCCGGCAATGAGCTCACCTTGCTCCCGACGCACCTGGCGGGGGCGGCGTTATCTCTGCCGATGAGTGAAGGACAACGTCTGACCCAGGAGATGGCCTCGCCCGCCATCCCGGCAGGTACGATCGATGCGGCCTCACAAGCCTCAAGGAGTAGGCCTGGTGCCTCTGCAGAAGGGCTGGCGAACGATGGCTCCGCGGTGACCGGTGAGACGCCTGCGTCCCCTACAGAGACACCCGGTGCCAACAACCGCCTGACATTGCCCGAGATCGATGTGCCACTCGATATTCGTGCACCCAGTGTGGTGGTGACGGATTTCGAACTTCAAGGCGCGACGCCGTATCACATCCAGCGCGCTTCGTTAGCATTGTCTGCTCACGACAGTCAGGTCGCCATCCACCGGCTACATGTGCGTAGCGATGACGGTGAGGCGGAGCTGGCCTTGAAGGCCACGCTGAGTGGCGATTATCCGCTCCGCGGCAGCCTGCAAACACATATCGCGCGCACGCCGTTGGCCGGTCAGCGGTTATCGTTGACGCTGGCGGGTTCCTTGGCCGACCTGGCGCTCGAACTCGACGCCAGCGGTCCGGTTACTGCAGACCTGGAGGCGACGCTCGACGCGCTAGCCCCCGAGCGGCCATTTTCCCTCTCGCTCACCGCACGCGATATCGTCTGGCCCTTGTCCGGGATGGGCGAGCTGTCTTCATTGGCAAGTTTCAAGCCGGGCGTACTGGCAGCGTCGCAACGTTTGACGCGCCCGCCCGCCATGTATCGCCTCGATACGTTGGATCTCGACGCCGAGGGCTCACTGGATAGCTATCGCGTCGCCCTTGACCTCGCCGTCAGGGGCCAGGGACTACCTGCCAGCCATCTGACACTCGAGGGACACGGCGACAGGACGCGATTTGCCTGGTCACCACTGACATTGAACGCCGAAGGAGGCACGCTCACCGGACGCGGGCACGTGGATTGGTCGTCGGCGCTGGCGGTGGAGAGCGATCTTCAGCTCGACAAACTGCCTGTCGGCGCGTTCACCGATGTCGTCGACGGAACGCTCAACGGCAAGGCACGCATCGGCTTCAACATGACCCCCCAGGGATGGCAGCTGCGTATCCCTCAATTGGCTATCGACGGCACTCTGCAGGACAGGGCCTTGCGCTTGAATGCCAAGCTCCAGGGCAACAGCCAGATGCAGTGGATGATCGATCAGCTAGACCTGCGCCAGGGCGATAACCGCATCACCGCCGAGGGCCAAATCGGAAAACGCCTGTCCTTGCAGGCGCGTATCGAGGCACCGCAACTCGCCACTCTATGGCCCGGTCTCGGTGGCGCCTTGCAGGGCGAACTCGATGCCCAGGGCGCTCTCGCATCGCCACGTATCGATCTCACGCTGAGCGGCGATGCCTTGCACTATCGGACACAGCAACTCCAGTCGCTGTCACTCACGGCCCATAGCGAAGGACTCGAAGATCCACGCGTGGACGCCCAAGTGAGTCTCGCTGGACTCGAGGCTGGCGGACAACGTGTCGATACCCTGGCTGCCACGCTCGAAGGGCGCTTATCTCAGCACATGCTGGATATCCAAGCCGAGCTGGGAGCCGGGATGCCAGTGTCTCGCGCGGCCCTCACTCTCGAGGGTGGGTACCAGCGGACGACGCAACACTACCAAGGCGTGTTGGCCCCGCTTGAGCTGGCCACCGAGTACGGTGACTTTTCCCTCGATGATCGCTTGAGCATTAACGCCGATCTGGCCGCCAGCCAAGTGATATTATCGCCGTTTTGCCTGGTCCGCGAGCAAGGCGGTCGAGTATGCCTCACCGAGCGTGCACGCCTTTCCGCCGCGAAGGGTGAGATCGCCCTGGCATTGCGTGACATGCCCATGGCGTTGTTCGCCGACCGGTTGCCCCCGGGGTGGCGTCTGGGGGGAGACACCCAAGGTGATGCTGTGCTGAGATGGCGTCATGCGGGTCAGTTCTGGAGCGCCAAAGGACAACTCAACAGCCAGTTGACGGTCACCGGCGAGGATGCCAACGGCAACCCATGGCATCTTCCCGATAGCCGCCTGTCACTACGTTTCGATGCCACGCCGACGCGTGCCGATATGCAACTCACACTCGATCAAGGAGATGCGGGCCAGCTGGACCTCACCCTGGGGATCGATGAGCCGCTTGGCGAAGGCGCTCTGGAAGGGCGTCTACGAGTCGACGATATCGCCTTTTCGCCCTACCGTCCGCTCGTCGAGGGACTTACCGAACTACATGGCGTTCTCAATGGCGATGTGACGCTGGGCGGCACCATACGCACCCCTGACGTGCAAGGTCGGTTGGTCGTCGATGAGGTCTCCATCCGCGGTGCGGCGACGCCGGTGGCGATAACCGATGCCCGCTTGGCGCTCGATCTCACAGGGCAGGGCGGACGGGTCGACGGGTTTGTGGCCGGTGAACAAGGGCGGCTGAATCTGGGCGGTGAGGTAGACTGGCAAGACCCCACGGCATGGCGTGCCCATCTGGAAATCGAGGGACAGACGGATCCTCTCCGAGTGGACTTGCCACAGTTCGGACGCCTGCGCGTTGCGCCGGATCTCAGCCTCGACGCCAGCCCGGATCTCCTGCGCGTACGTGGCGACGTGAGGATACCCTGGGGACGTCTGGAAGTGGGCCAGATTCCGCCGTCCGCCGTCGCGCCCAGTAGCGACGAGGTCATCATCACCCGCGAAGAGGATGCTGCCCGGCAACAAGCCGAGGCATCGGGCAAACAGGGAGAGGCAACCGCCCAGGCGCTCTCCGAGGCCGGCATGGCACTGGATGTCAGAATCACGCTCGACCTGGGACCGGACATTACCTTGGAGGCGTATGGCCTGGAAACACAACTGGAAGGCGAACTCGAAGTCCGTCAGGAAAGCGGACCGGTACAGCTGTTCGGCAATGTGCGACTCATCGATGGATCCTACACTGCATTTGGACAGGATTTGCTGATTCGTCAGGGGCAAATCCTGTTCAGCGGGCCGGCATCGCAGCCACGCCTGCAG
Organism: Chromohalobacter marismortui; assembly: GCF_004364315.1. Classification (GTDB taxonomy): domain Bacteria; phylum Pseudomonadota; class Gammaproteobacteria; order Pseudomonadales; family Halomonadaceae; genus Chromohalobacter; species Chromohalobacter marismortui. The sequence goes on from NZ_SOBR01000003.1 coordinate 38,715, forward strand.
TTCGAGGCGATTCGCAATCCCGATACCATCGAGGATGATGTCACGGCGGGATTGCGCGTCACCGGGCCCGCGCAGAATCCTCAGTTGAGCATCTTTTCGGAACCCGCGATGCCGGAAAGCCGAGCGCTTTCCTATCTGCTTAGAGGTAGGGCGCCTGGAGAAGGCGGCGGCGATGGCGCGCTGACCTCGGCGCTGATCGGACTCTCGCTGTCGCAGAGCGGCCGTGCCGTGGGCCAGCTTGGCCAGGCATTTGGGGTCGACGATTTAAGCCTCGACACCGCGGGCGCAGGCGAGGATAGTCAGGTCGTGGTCAGCGGCTATGTCTTCGATGACTTGAAAGTTAGCTATGGTGTTGGCATTTTCTCACCCATCGCCGAGTTGACACTTCGCTACCGCCTGATTCAAAACCTGTATTTGGAGGCTGTATCCGGCGCGGCTCAGGCGCTCGACGTGATCTATACCTTCAGCCTCGGGCGCAGCAGCGCTTCACCTTGAGGCCACTGCCGCAGGGACACGCGGCATTGCGACCGATATCGAGGCGATGCCACTGGGCATCGCCGTCGACATAGAGCCATTGGCCAGCCTGGGGCGAAAACCGAAAGCGACTGGTTTCGGTAAGACGCTGAAAGCCATGGGTATCGATGAAGTCGGCGCTGAACGTCACCGTGCCGTTTTCGCCTCGTTGTGTGCTGTCATGGACCGTCAGCTTCAGCCAGCGAGCTCCGCTCGTGGCCAATGCCTCGCGCGGCGGGCATGTCACGGGATCCCAGGTAGCGATCAATACACCGTATGCCTCGCGCGCGAAAGCACTGTAGCGTGCTCGCATCAGCGCTTCGGGTGTCTTGGCGCGGCGCGGATCCCCATGGATCGGCGCACAGCATTTTTCGAAACGCTCTGGCTGCCCACAAGGGCAGGTATCAAGCGCTTTTTTATTCATCGTCATGCGAGATTGTTCCTATGTTGTCACAAGAATCGCTGGAGCTACCCACGCCGGCAACGGCCCTCGAAGGACGTGATACGCCTATACGTATCAGCGGCTTGCATTATGTCAACGGTCGCTCGATGTTGCCGCCCTTTCCGGAAGGGCACGAGGAGATCGTGCTGGGGCTGGGATGTTTCTGGGGTGCCGAGCGTTTGTTCTGGGAGATGCCCGGGGTCTATGTAACGGCGGTGGGTTATGCCGGTGGCCATACGCCCCATCCCACTTACGAGGAAACCTGCACCGGGCGTACCGGACACGCCGAAGTGGTCCACGTCGTGTTCGACCCCATCGAAATCGGGTTGCCTGAATTGCTGCGCGCCTTCTGGGAGGCACACGATCCGACCCAAGGCATGCGCCAGGGCAACGATATCGGCAGCCAATATCGGAGCGTCATCTACACCACCGATGAGCTACAGCGTCCGCTGGTCGACAAGAGCTTGCAGGAATACGACCAAGCCCTGCGCCAGCAGGAACTAGGACATGTCACCACGGAAGTGGCACCGCTCGAGGCTTTTTATTATGCCGAAGAGTACCACCAGCAGTACCTTGCCAAGAACCCGGCAGGGTACTGCGGCCTCAAGGGGACAGGCGTGGCCTGCCCGGTGACGTAAAGCGCCAGACCCGCGTGCCTACGCCATCAACCATTGGGCCCCGCCGCCAGCGAGCGATGGGGCGCCAAATGTTCGGCCCAGCCTTCCAGCTGCAAGGCGACGCGCCGCGCCAACCAGGAGTTCAGTCGCCCGTGGCGTGACTCGATAAAGCCGACATGACCGCCTTGTCGGGCAATTTCCAGATGAACGGCATCGGCCGGCGGCGGTAGCCGAGAGAACAAGTCGGCCGGCATGAAAGGGTCGTCCTCGGCATGCAGAATCAGGGTCGGCAGTTCGATATCGCCGAGCAGACGGCCGGCGGACGCGCGACAATAGTAGTCGCTGGCCGATTGAAAGCCGTGCAGTGGCGCCGTCACGGCGTTGTCGTATGCCCAGAACGTTTCCAGGCCCGCCAGCTGGCGCACATTGAGTGCAATCGGCAAAGGGCCGGCTGCCAGTTTGGTGGCGATTTTGCGCTTGAGAGCGTCGAGCAGATAGCGTTGATAGACGCGCGCAAACCCCCGATTGAGCGCATCGGCGCTGGCCGCCAGGTCGAGAGGCGCGCTGATAGCGATGGCCCCGGCCAGATCGAGCCCGTCACCGCCTTGTTCGGCCACCAGCTTGAGAAGCATGTTACCGCCCAGCGACACGCCTGCCGCCACCTTGATGGCATGCGGATACCGCCGTGCCAACTGCCCGATGACCCAGTAGGCATCCGCCGTATCGCCCGAGTGATAGGCTCGAGCAAGCCGATTGGGCGCCTGCCCACAGCCGCGAAAATGCATCAGCACCGCCCGCCACCCCAATGCGCTGGCTGCACGCATCAACTCGCGTGCATAAGGAGAGTCGACCGACCCTTCCAAGCCATGAAACAGCACGAATACCGGCGCATCGGCCCGTGCGGGCGCCGGCTGAGACCAGGCCAGCTCGACGAAGTCGCCATCGGGCAGATTGAGGATTTCCGTTTCACGCGCTAGCGGAGGCAAGCGGCGAAAACGGGGTAACAGGGTTTGCACATGGCGATTACCCAATCCCCGTGGCGCGCGGAAATCGGCAGGAAAAAGCGTGCGTGACATTAGTGTAGCTCTTGCGAATCTGTCTTTAGCTTAACGCGTTGCGCTTGCTCGGCAAGTGCCATCAAACGATGCCGTGTGCTGCCTCGAGACGTTGCCATACGTCGGGCAAACCGGGATGGCGTGAATCCTTGCGCGCATACAGACGCAGGTCGAAGGGCACATCCCATTGCTCATCGCCGGCGCGTACCAGCTCGCCGTTGGCCATGGGCGTGATCACGCTACGCCAGGGCAGCCACCCAAGACCATAACCTTGGACGACCAGCTCACGAATATTGGTGGCCTGTATGCTTTCGTTGAGTGAGGTGAGGTAGGTGGGAGCGGGCATACGGCCAAGGTGCGCTTCGAGCGCCGCCGCCATCAAGCCTCGCGGATGAAAGGCGATCAACGGTTGGGGCTGGCGGCGCGTTCCCGGCAACGAGAAACGCGGACGCCCCTGGGCATCGGGCGCGCTCACTGGCACCAGCCGCTCTTCCCCCAAGGTCAGAAAGGTCAGCTCATTCATCTCGAGATCGAGTGCGATCCGCCCACGCGGCCAATACAACAAGGCCAGATCGCATTCACCTCGCTCCAACCCATGCAGATAATCGCCGATCAACCAGCTCGTGGCCCGCAAGTAGGGCGCTACCAGTGGCGTCAGGGCATGCTGGTCGAGCCAGCCGGGCAAGAAGTTCGAGACCAGGCTCTGCGGCGCAGCCAACAGGATGCGCCTGGCCTCATCGGCGGCGATCGATTGCAAGCGATCACGTGTCAAACGCACACGCTCGGTGATCTGTTCGCAGAGCGCCAGAAACTCCTCTCCGGCAGGCGTCAAGCTCAACGGCAGTGTTTGACGGTTGATCAACGTGGTCCCCATTTCTTCCTCGAGCAGCTTGATGCGCCGCGAGAAGGTGGGTTGCGTCACGTTCTGGGCATCGGCGGCCCGGGAAAAATGGCGTTCCCTGGCCAGCACGATAAAGTCTTCGAGCCAGCGAATTTCCATCCTCAGACGCCATCCATCATCATTGACGCCGCCCGCAGGCGGCGTCGCATGTCATCGTTCCATCACGACGCAGGTGAGCCCCAGGCGAGGCCATTTCATGTTTCCACGAGGCTCTCAGAGACGGCCTTCCTCGATCGCATGACACGCCACCTGACTGCCCTGGGTCTCGATCAACTGCGGTATCTCATGCCGGCATCGGTCATTGGCATGTGGGCAGCGTCCATGAAAGACACACCCCGAGGGCAGGTTGACCGGCGTGGGCACTTCGCCGGGCAGTTTGATATGCGCGGGGCCATCATCGTCGAGACGCGGTATCGCCGACATCAGCGCTTGAGTATAGGGGTGGCGCGGACGATCGAACAGAGTACGCGTCTCGGCTACCTCGCAGACCCGCCCCAGGTACATCACCACCACCCGGGTACCGAAGTGCTCGACGACGGCCAAGTCATGGGTGATGAACAGGTAGGTCAGATGGTGTCTCTCCTGGGCATCCATCAGCAGATTGAGTACCTGCGCCTGAATCGACACGTCGAGCGCCGAGATCGGCTCGTCGGCGACGATGAACTCAGGCTCCACTGCCAGCGCCCTGGCGATGGCAATGCGTTGGCGCTGACCGCCCGAGAACTCATGGCCGAAACGCTTGCCCCATTCCGGATCGATGCCCACCGACACCATCACCTCGCCAATCTTGTCGAGGATCTGTTGGCGACTCCAATCCGGATGATGGAAACGCAGCGGCTCCTCGAGTGTCTGCTGAATGCTCATGCGTGGATTCAGCGACGCATAGGGGTTCTGGAAGATCATCTGCATGCGCCGCCGATAGGGCAGCAACTGGCGTGCGCTGAGATGATCGATGCGCCGGTCGTCATAGCGGATCTCCCCGGCAGTGGGGTGCAGAAGGCCCATCACCATCCGCGCCACCGTGGACTTGCCGCAGCCGGACTCGCCGACGACACACAACGTTTCGCCGCGCTTGACATCGATGTCGACACCGTTGATGGCGTGGACGAACGCCTGACGGCGCTTCAGCTTGCCGCCCTCGAAACGGAGCTGTTCGAGAAAGTCGCCGGAAAGCGGGAAGCGCTTCTCGAGCCCACGAACCTGGAGTAGCGTGTCGCCGGCCTGCGCCGACTCACTCTCTTGAGGATACTGGGGTTGTTGTCGCACCTTGCTCATAAAGCCTCCCGTTTTTCGCTCGGGCCGTTGTCGCTCGCATCATGCTCGGGCGAGTGACGCTCGACGAGCTCACGCACCATGTGGCAGGCCACATCACAGTTCCCCGAGCGCACGAATGTCGGGATCACCTCGCGACAGTCACGCCGACGTTCGCCGTTGGCGTCGACCGAGAAACTGCAGCGTGGATGAAAGGCGCAACCCGGCGGGGTATTGGCAAGACTGGGCATCGAGCCGGGAATCTGGTTGAGACGCTGCCCGGGGGTCGCCATCTGCGGCAGAGCGTTGATCAACCCCTGAGTGTAGGGGTGCTCCGCGTCGTTGATGATTTCCCGGGTCGGCCCCTGTTCAATGACGCGACCGGCATACATCACCAGCATGCGCTGAGTGACCTGGCTGACCACGCCCAGGTCGTGAGTGATCAGGATCAGCGCCACGTTGTGCTTCTCGCACAACTCCAGCAACAGTTCCATGATTTCCGCCTGGATGGTCACATCGAGCGCCGTGGTCGGCTCGTCGGCGACGATCACGTCGGGATCGAGCAACAGGGCGATGGCGATGATGATGCGTTGACGCATTCCCCCGGAAAGCTCATGCGGGTACTGATCCAGACGCCGCTCGGGGGAGGGAATATAGACCTGGTGCAGCTTGTTGAGCGCGATCTCGCGCGCATCGCGACGGCGGATGCGGCGATGCGCCTTGAGGCATTCGATCATCTGCTCGCCGATGGTCAACACCGGATTGAGCGTCATCATCGGGTCCTGGAAGATCATCGATACCTTGTTGCCGCGTATCTGCTGCAGCTGGCGCGGCTTCATGGTGGTCAATTCACGCCCATCGAAGCGGATGCTGCCGTCAGCGATGTAGCCCGGTTTGGCAATCAGGTTGAGGATAGTGAACGCCGCCACCGACTTGCCGGCCCCGGACTCGCCGACAATGCCGAGACGCTCGCCACGGTCCAGCGTGAAGCTGACATCGCGCAGCGCCTTGACGTCGCCCTGACGCAGGGCAAAACGCACGTCGAGATTGGAAACTTCGAGTAAAGCCATGCGATCAGCCCTTGTAGAGTCGCGGGTTCATGACGTCGCGCAGCCAGTCACCGAGCAAATTGATGACCAGCACCAGCACGATCAGCACGGCGCCGGGAATCAGAGTGATCCACCAGGAACCCGACTGCAGATAATCGAAGCCCGACTTGATCAGCGAGCCCAGTGACGGCTGGGTTTCAGGCATCCCCAGACCGAGAAACGATAGCGCCGCTTCCGAGATGATGGCGTTGGCGATCTGCACGGTGGAGATGACGAAGATCGGCGACAGCGTATTGGGCAGAATGTGCCGGAACATGATGCGCTTGGCGCGAAACCCCATCACCCGCGCGGCATCGACATACTCCTTGCTGCGCTCGGCGAGCACCGAGGCGCGCACGGTACGCGCATACTGCGGCCACTCGGCGAGACCGATGATCAGCACCAGGATGAACACCGCATACTCGCTGTAGACGGCGCCACCGAAGGTGGCCTTGATCACTGCACCGACGATGATCGCCACCATCAGCGTGGAGAACGACAGCTGAATGTCGGCCATGCGCATCAGAAAGGCATCGACGCGGCCGCCGAGATAGCCGGCGAGCAGGCCGAAGGTCACCCCGAGGAGGGCCTGCAGCATCACCGCTCCGAAGCCAATGATCAATGACACTCGGGCGCCATAGAGAATCGTCGATAGCAGGTCACGCCCCTGCGCATCGGTACCCAGCAGATATTGCGGGTCGCTGCCATCGATCCAGAACGGCGGCAGTTCCGAGTCCAGGATACGGATCTGGGCCAGGTCATAGGGATTCATCGACGCCAGCCAGGGCGCCAGAATGGCCGCTGCCACCAGCAGGACAAAGACGGCGAAACAGACCTGGGCGATCCAGTCACGCTTGAAGCTGTACAACAGGTAAGAGCTTCGAAAGCGCGCCCAGCGCGAGGACGGCGAGGTAGTGGAAGACGACGTCGGAGCGATAGTCATGCGGGCTTCCCTGTGAGTTTCACGGTGGGGTTGACCAGACCGTAGATCAGATCGACCAGCGTATTGGTGATCACGAAGATCAAGCCGACGATCATCAAATAGGTGACGATCAGCGGGATGTCGGAGCGTTCGATGGCATCGAGGAACATCAGTCCCACGCCCGGCCACTGGAAGACCGTCTCAGTGAGAATGGTATAGGCGACCAGCGTACCGATCTGCACACCGCCTACGGTGATCACCGGCAGCATGGTGTTCTTCAACGCGTGCACGAAGTAAATGCGACGCATGCTGATCCCCTTGGCCTTGGCAAACTTGACGTAGTCGGACTGCAAGACCTCGAGCATTTCGGCGCGGATCAAGCGTATGAAGAGCGGTAGCATGATCGAGGCCAGTGATATCGACGGCAACACCAGGTAACTCAAGCCTTCAAGCGAGGCGAAGTTAGTGCTCCAGGTACCCACCACGTGTACCACGTCACCGCGCCCGTAGGCCGGCATACCGCCGTCGGTGGACAGCAAGCCGTTGAGCCAACTGCCCCAACCGGTATCGACTGGGAATGGGGTGAACTGTACGCCGATGGCGAATATCTGGATCAGCACGATGGCGGTGAGGAACACCGGTATCGAAATGCCCACGATCGAGACGCCCATGAACAATCGCGACAACGGCGAACGCGGCTTGATGGCGCTATAGACGCCGATCGGCACCGAGAACAGCATGATCAATACTGTCGTGGCGAACACCAGCTCCAGGGTCGCCGGCAAATGGCGTAACACGACCTCGATGGTCGGTTCGCCATAAAAGTAGGAATAGCCAAAGTCAAAATGCATGGCATTCTTGGCGAAGCGCAGATACTGCACCATGAACGGATCATTCAGCCCCAGTTCCTCACGCAGTTCGGCGCGTTCACTATCCGGTACCGACTGACCGACCATCTGCTGGATGGGGTCGCCGAGGTTGTCCTGGATGGCGAAGCTGATCACGCTGATGATGAACATCACCAGGAAAGCGTGAAACAGGCGCTTGATCAGAAAAGCAATCATGGATTGCGGCCCCCGTTGGCAAACGAAGGCGCCTGAGCGACCACCGACCGCCAGGACGCGCTTGCTTGGTTTGAAATTCGAAACGACGGATCCCTCCGCCGGCTTGGCACCGGCGGGGGGAGGGTAGGTACGACTTATTCCGGCTTGACGACCACGTCCCCCAGGTAGGGGAAGTTCATGACGTTGAGCACCGGCTCGATCTGAACGTTGTCATCGGCGGCCCAGGCCAGGTCCTGCCAGTGCAGCGGAATGAATGCGGCATCGTCATAGAGAGCCTTTTCCACTGCCTGGAGCATCTTCGCGCGCTTCTCGCGGTCGGTCTCGAGGTTGGCCGCCGCGACCTTCTCATCGAGCGCCGGATTGCAGTAGTTGCCTGCGTTGTACTGGCCGGCGCCGGTGTCGGGGTTGGGGCACTCGGTGAGGTACTGGAAGAAGTTGGCCGAATCCTCGGTGTCGGCGTGCCAGCCAATCATCATCACATCGGCGGCCCGATTGTCGAATTCGGTCCAGTACTGAGCCTTGGGCAGCGTCTTGAGATCCACCGTGACGTTGATTCGCGCCAGCATCGCCGCGACCGCCTGAGCGATCTGTGCATCGTTCACGTAGCGGTTGTTGGGCGCCATCATGGTGATGCTGAAACCATCCCCATAACCGGCTTCCTTCATCAGTTGCTTGGCTTTCTCCAGGTTATACCGTGGTTCCAGGGTCGGGTTGTGTCCGGCATAACCTTTCGGCGAGAGCTGGGCGGCCGGCGTCGCGAAGCCTTTCATCAGCCGATCGGCAATGGCTTCCTGGTTGATGGCATAGGCAAACGCCTGACGAACCTTGGGATTCTTGAAGGCGTCGACACGCTTCTGGTTCATCTGCAGCATGATGATGCGCGTGCCTGACATGGTGACGAGCTTGACGTCTTTGGCCGCGCGGACCCGCTGCAGATCGTTGGGGGGCACCGGCGCGATGAAATCGACGTCACCGGAGAGCAGGGCGGCCACGCGGGTGGCATTCTCGCTGATCGGGGTCAGCACGATGCGATCGACGTTGCCCGGCGACTGCTCATCCCAATAGTTGTCGAAACGCTCGAACTCGACTCTGACACCCTGTTGCCGCTCGGTGACGCGATAGGGGCCGGTGCCGGAGACGTGACGCGACGCGAAGGAGTTGCCGTTCTTGACGATTGCACTCTTGTTCTTGCCATCCGCCGTCTCGCCGGAATAGAACTCGCTATCCATGGGAAAGATGTAAGTCGACAGGTTGAGCAGCAGCGGGTAAGGCTTCTTGGTATGGAACTTGACGGTGTGTTCATCGACCACTTCGACGCGATCGATCGGCTCGAAAATCGCCTTGAAGTCGGCGCTGCGCTTGAGACGCTCGACGGTCCAGGCAACATCCTTGGCGGTAAATGCGTTGCCACTATGGAACTCGACGCCTTTGCGCAGCTTCATCTGCAGCGTGGTATCGTCGATCTGCTCCCAGCTAGTGGCCAGCCGCGGCTCGAATTCGAAGTCTTGGGTCCAGCGCACCAACGGGTCGAAAACCAGGTGCGAGAGTTGCAGTATTCCGCCGGAAAGTTGTTCATGGATATCCAACGACACCGGGTCGGCGTCGTAAGCTACACGCAATGTCACGGGGTCGTTATCGCTGGACGAGTCTTGCGCCAGCACAGGCAGGGGAAGCGCGACACAAGCGCCGAGCAACGCCGCCAGGAGAGTCTTCTTGTTAATCATGTTGAAGCCCTATTGTGTATTGTTATGCGAATAGAATCGCCGGCCTCAACATAAAGAGCTTTGGACGAAGACGACAATCGAAATCTTGATGGCCGCCATTCGTTAGATGAATAATGCCGTCTGGTGGGCTTGCGCTAGACGGTGGACATCAACCCGCCACAGGGTCGAAACGATGGATGTGCGAGGCCTCGTCGAGTTGCGATACCGTGCATTCAAGATCGGTCACGCAGCCGTCGGCCAAGCCATAGACCCAGCCATGCACCGATAGCTTCTGCCCGCGCTGCCAAGCGCGCTGCACGACCTTGGTACGACACAGGTTGGCCACTTGCGCACGCACATTGAGCTCGCACATCCGGTCGACTTTCTCATCGAACGATAACGGCGCGAGTGCCTCACGGTTGACGCTGTACAATTCGCGGACGCTGTGCAGCCAGTAATCGATCATGCCGTTGTCACCGTCGGCGATCGCGGCCCGTACCCCACCGCAGCCATAATGACCGACCACCATGATGTGCTCGACCTGAAGTACATCAACGGCGAACTGCACCACCGACAAGGCGTTCATGTCATTGTGGTACAGCAGGTTCGCCACGTTGCGATGCACGAACACCTCTCCCGGCGGCAAATCGACGATCTGGTTGGCCGGTACTCGACTATCCGAACACCCGATCCACAGATAATCGGGGTTCTGCTGATGCGACAAGCGTTCGAAGAATTCTGGGTCACGTTCACGAACAGCTGCGGCCCATTCACGATTTTGTTCCAGCAGCTTCTTGATATCGCTCATGTAAATCTCTTCATGCAAGCAGGGGATCCGAACAACTTTTACCTTCTCTGTCTCGAAGCGTCAATCAGGCCCCTCCCTGAGCGTTCCCTAGGCTGTTATCATTTGCAACATCGAAAAGTCAGGAGATTGACGTGGTTCAGTACGATTACGACCTATTTGTCATCGGCGCGGGCTCCGGTGGGGTACGCGCTGCACGCACAGCAGCGGCCACGGGCGCGCGCGTCGCCATTGCCGAGGATCGCTATTTGGGCGGTACCTGCGTCAATGTCGGTTGCGTGCCCAAGAAGCTCTATTCCTATGCAGCGCATTTTCACGATGCTTTCGAAGATAGCGCTGGCTTCGGCTGGACGTTGCCCGAAGCACCGCGCTTCGACTGGGCGACGCTGCGCGATAACAAGATCGAGGAGATCAAGCGTCTCAATGGCATCTACGGGCGGTTACTCGAAGGTGCCGATGTCAAGCTCATCAATGGTCGCGCCACCATTACCGGCGCGCATAGCGTCGAAATCAACGGCGAGACGCTATCCGCCGAAAAGATTCTGGTCGCGACCGGCGGCTGGCCCTGGGTTCCCGATATAGAAGGCGCGGAACACGCCGTGGATTCCAACCGCGTCTTCGACCTGGACACCTTTCCCGAGCGCTTTTTGGTGCTGGGCGGTGGCTATATCGCGGTCGAGTTCGCCAGCATCTTCAATGGGCTCGGCAGTGACGCGCACTTGGTCTATCGTGGCGAACTGTTCTTGCGCGGCTTCGACCGTGAAGTGCGTGAATTCACCCGCGACGAGATGCAGAAGAAGGGCGTCAATCTGCATTTCGAAACCACCATCGAGCGTATCGAACCTGTCGGTGATGCGTACCGCGTCAGCCTGACCAATGGCGAAACGCTGGAGGTGGATGTCGTGCTGGCCGCTACCGGTCGCCGTCCCAATCTCACCGGCCTGGGACTCGACGCGCTGGACATCGAGCTCAATCCCAATGGCACGATCAAGGTTGACGAGCGTTATCAAACCTCGGAGCCCTCGATCCTGGCGCTGGGCGACGTGACCGGTGGCCCCGAGCTCACCCCCGTGGCGCTTGCCGAGGCCATGCACCTCGTGCAGCACCATTATGGGGATGCCACGCCGGGCCCCTTGGATTACCAGGACATTGCCACGGCCGTGTTCTGTCATCCCAATATCGGCACTGTCGGCCTCAGCGAAGAGGAAGCCCGCGAGCAGTGCGAGTCGGGCGTACGCATCTATCGCGCCGATTTCCGTCCCATGAAGCACACGCTTTCGGGAAGTCAAGAACGTTGCCTGATGAAGCTGGTCGTGGACGACGCCAGCGATCGGGTGGTGGGTGCTCACATGGTGGGCGACGATGCCGGCGAGCTCATTCAGGGCATCGCCATCGCCGTACGCGCGCGCCTGACCAAGACCGACTTCGACGCCACGGTAGGCATTCACCCCACCAGCGCCGAAGAGTTCGTCACCATGCGCTCCTTGTCACGTCGCTAGTGATGTGGTGCCGTTTCGGTTGCAAACGGGCCACGTGAGTGGCCCGTTTGCATTGGTACCCGACGAGAAGGAATCGCTCCCTAGATGACATGACCCATGCACGCGGCTCATCATTGACTAGACTGAGAGCAGTCGCATTGCATGAGCACAGCTTGGTAACGCGCGGCTATATACGCATATCAAGTTATAATGTGTGTTTATGTGATGGCGGCTTGACGATAATGAATCATTTGATCAATTCATAAGCCGCTGTTATTATTGCAAACACATTCGCCATTAGCGAAACATGGATATGACACCCACGACCGAGAACTTCACGCCTTCTGCCGATCTGGCGCGTCCGAGCGTCGCGGACACCGTGATTGGCAGTCCACAGAAGACTCTTTTCATCCGCAAGCCCACGACCGACGATGGGTGGGGAATCTACGAGCTCGTCAAGGCGTGTCCCCCCTTGGATGTCAACTCGGGCTATGCCTACCTCCTGCTCGCCACACAGTTTCGTGATACCTGCGCCGTGGCCACGGACGAAGAAGGGGAGATCGTCGGTTTCGTGTCCGGATACGTGAAGCGCAACGCGCCGGACACCTACTTCCTGTGGCAAGTGGCCGTGGGTGAGAAAGCCCGAGGAACGGGCCTGGCACGGCGCCTGGTCGAAGCCGTCCTGATGCGTTCGGGGATGAGTGACGTTCGCCACCTCGAAACTACCATCACACCCGATAATGAGGCATCGTGGGGGCTGTTCAAACGCCTTGCCGACCGTTGGCAGGCACCGTTGAACAGCCGTGAGTATTTCTCCACGGGGCAGCTGGGTGGCGAGCACGATCCGGAAAATCTCGTCCGAATCGGCCCGTTCGAGCCGCAACGAATTTGACCCGCTTAAAGAGGCAATCTATGCAGACCGATATTCTCGAACGTATGGAATCCGACGTTCGGACCTATTCGCGTTCGTTTCCCACCGTCTTCACCGAAGCCAAGGGTGCGCGTCTGCACTCTGAAGACGGCAAGCAGTACATCGACTTCCTCGCGGGCGCCGGCACGCTGAACTATGGCCACAACAACCCTCACATCAAACAAGCGCTGGTCGATTACATCGCATCCGATGGCATCGTGCATGGTCTCGACATGTGGAGCAAGGCCAAGCGCGAGTACCTGGAAACGCTCGAGGAGATAATCCTCAAGCCGCGTGGGCTGGATTACAAAGTCCAGCTACCGGGACCGACAGGTACCAATGCCGTCGAAGCCGCCATCCGTATAGCGCGCAACGCCAAAGGACGGCATAACATCGTCGCCTTCACCAATGGCTTCCACGGAGTCACCATGGGGGCCCTGGCCACCACCGGTAATCGCAAGTTCCGTGAAGCCACCGGCGGCATTCCGATGCAAGGCGGAAGCTTCATGCCTTTCGATGGCTATATGGGCGAGGGCACCGATACCCTGGGGTATTTCGAAAAGCTGCTGGGCGATAACTCCAGCGGTCTCGATATTCCCGCCGCAGTCATCGTCGAGACGGTGCAGGGCGAGGGCGGTATCAATCCGGCCAGTATTCCGTGGCTGCAACGCCTGGAAAGAATCTGTCGTGCCCACGACATACTGCTGATCGTCGACGATATCCAAGCCGGTTGCGGTCGTACCGGCAAGTTCTTCAGTTTCGAGCATGCCGATATCAAGCCGGATATCGTCACCAATTCCAAGTCGCTTTCAGGCTACGGGCTGCCGTTCGCTCACGTGTTGATGCGCCCGGAACTGGATATCTGGAAGCCCGGCCAGTACAACGGAACATTCCGTGGGTTCAGCCTTGCGCTGGTAACCGCCGCCGCTGCCATGCGGCACTTCTGGAGTAACGATACGCTCGAGCGTGATGTGCAGCGCAAAGGGGGCATCGTCGAAGAGCGCTTCCAGAAGATCGCCGCGTTCATGACCGAACATGGGCATCAAGCCAGCGAGCGTGGTCGTGGCCTGATGCGTGGCCTGGATGTCGTCGATGGCGACATGGCCGATGACATCACGGCCCAGGCCTTCCAAAATGGGCTGGTCATCGAGACATCTGGGCATTCCGGTCAGGTCGTCAAATGCCTGTGCCCGTTGACTATCTCCGATGAAGACCTGCACGAAGGGTTGGATATCCTGGAGCGAAGCGTCAAAGAAGTCTTGGGTAAAGCCTGACGGCGCTCTTTTTAGCGCGTTAACTCATAAGCGTCCATGCGCTACAGTGGACACGGGATGTGGCCCGCGAGCTCGCGGGCCTTGTATTGAGCCTATAGAGGATGTCGCCTCATGATCGTTCGTAACCTGGAAGAGTGCCGCAAGACGGAGCGCTTCGTCGAAGCCGAAAACGGCAATTGGGATAGCACGCGCCTGGTGCTGGCCGACGACAACGTCGGTTTCTCGTTCAACATCACCCGTATTCATCCGGGTACCGAGACGCACATCCACTACAAGCATCACTTCGAGGCGGTTTTCTGCTACGAAGGTGAAGGTGAAGTCGAAACGCTGGCTGACGGCAAGATTCATCCCATCAAGGCTGGCGACATGTATCTTCTCGACCAGCATGATGAACATTTGCTGCGTGGCAAGGAGAAAGGCATGACCGTCGCGTGCGTATTCAATCCCGCCTTGACCGGGCGCGAAGTGCACCGTGAAGATGGTTCCTACGCGCCGGTCGATGAGTGATCGACCAAGTCTGATATGACCCGTGAAAACGCTGCCTAGTAATGGCAGCGTTTTCTTTTATATGGGGAATGATCGAGCAGATGATAGATAGCACGCATATCTCTAGAATGAGAATGATGCCCTGACCATGACGACCCGGAAGTTCGCATAATATATATTATGTTAAATACACACCCTGTGATGCGGTGCGCATCTGGCTCCATCCCGGGCAACGGCGTAGAATGTCCCGCACTACCGAGAACGATGGTGTTGCGATGCTCGATTCCCATACGCTACTGACGCAGGCGGAACGCCAGTGCCACAAGCACGGTGCGCGCTTCACGCCGATACGGCGGCGTGTCCTGGAAATGATCGCCACCTCACCTGGCGGCCTCAAGGCCTATGACCTACTCGATCGTCTCGCCACGGAGCATGCTTCGGCGCGCCCACCGACCATCTATCGCGCGCTGGAGTTCCTCATCGAGCACGGCCTGGTGCATCGTATCGAGTCGCTCAATGCCTATGTGGCCTGTCCCTGTCCCGAACACGCGCATGGCTTCCAGCTACTGATATGCCGTTCCTGTGGGCGCGTCGAAGAATTGCACCTCGACGACGTCAACGAACAACTGACTCAGGTAGCCCGTCAACAAGGCTACCGTATCGAGCGACAAACCATCGAGCTGCTGGGCCTATGTGCGTCTTGCACGGCGAAGCAGGCATCCGCTTAATTCATCCGCCAAGGCGACGTCACACGATGACCGAACTCTTCAAGCAACTCGAGCCGGCCACACAGGGTACGCGCAAAGCGATAAGCACGCTGCTCGATGCCGCGCGCTGGAACGATGACGGGCTGCTGCCCGCCATTGCACAGCAACATGACAGCGGCGAGGTGCTGATGATGGCGTGGATGAACCGCGCCACGCTGGAGGAAACCCTCGCCACGGGGCGCGTCTGCTACTGGTCACGCTCGCGCGGCAAACCTTGGCGCAAGGGTGAGTCGTCCGGGCAGGTACAACGGTTGATGGCGGCGCATGTCGACTGCGACGGCGATACCCTGCTGCTGAGCGTCGACCAGCAAGGCCCCGCTTGCCACACCGGGCGGCGTAGTTGCTTCTACGTGGCACTGGGCGAGGAAATGGCGGAAATCGTCAGCGCCCCACTGATGGATCCTGCCGAACTGTACGGCCAGCGCTAATCATGCGACTTCTCGGCAAGTGCTTTTCAGGTCTCATGATCGGCCTGTTGCGCGGCTACCAGTACGTGATCAGCCCCCTGCTCGGCCCTCGCTGTCGCTTCTGGCCCAGTTGTTCGCAATACGCCGTAGAAGCCATCCAGATTCATGGCCCCCTGAAAGGCGGCTGGCTGGCGCTCAAACGAATTCTAAAATGCCACCCCGGCCACCCCGGCGGCGTCGATCCTGTGCCGCCCGGACCAGGCGATGGCGACGCCTGCACCGATCACGAACACTCCCACACGCGCTGAAGGTCCTCTCTCTGGCCCTGCGTGGCGTGTGGAGAACAGGCGCTTAGGGGACCATTCAGGACACGCTAGGCCGCTTGTTTTGCCACCGCATAGATGCGATCAAGCATGGCATGCAAGCCATTGCTGCGCGTCGGTGACAGATGCTTGTCGAGCCCCAGCTCGGCCAGGAAATCCGGCGGCGTCGCGTGAATCTCGCTGGGCGGCCGGTCGTTGTAGATCCGCAACAGGACGGCGATCAATCCCGAGACGATGGCGGCATCGGACGTCGCCTCGAAGTGCAGTCGGCCATCCTCCAGGCGGTCGTGAATCCAGACATTGGACTGACAGCCCTGAATCTTGGTGTCATCGTTCTTCAACGACTCAGGGAATGTGGGCAACTGTTTGCCCATGTCGATGATGTACTGATAACGATCCATCCAGTTGTCGAACATGGCGAACTCATCGGCCAGTTCGGCTTGTGCTTCGCGTGCTGTCATGCGCCCTCCTCGCAAATCGATGCCTCATTATAACGTGCCATCACTATGCGTGTCGGCGTCCGTGAGCCGGTGATGCGTCAATTGACGATACCACTCTTCGGCCTCCGCATGCAGATAGCGGGCCGTGGTATCCAGGCGCGCGTGGCGCGCGGTTCGCGCCAGGTAGCGTAACTCCACGCCGGCCTGTGCCTGATGCGTCAACGCAGTGTGACGCAACCAATGAGGCGTGGCCTGTTGCAGCGGCGCACGCTTGGCTTCCGACAGGTCGTCAAGGGCATGATAGCCCGCACGAAATGTCTCGCGAATCATCCGATAAAGCTGGTTGTCACCTAGCCCGCGCCGGCCATCCAACGCCCGTAGCAGCGGCGCGGTATCGTCGGGGTCAGGCTGCGGCGACATGCCCAGCGTCATCCGCCAATCCGCGAGCAGCGTCATCATATCCGGCGGCACCGGCACCTCGGACAGCTTGTCGCCCTTCCCCACGACCCGCCACCACCAGCGCCCTTCACGCTGTATGAAGTCACCCATCCGCGCAGTGGCCATCTCGCTGATCCGGGGCGCCAGCAGATAGGCAAAGCCGAACAAGAAGCGACGCCGCGCCCAACGATAATAGGCGCCGCTGCCTGACTGTGGAGACGGCGGGACTTGCAGCCATGCCCAGAAGTGCTGCCACAGCGTCTTTTCGATATAACGCTCGATACGTTCGTTGCGATTGTCCATGCGTCGACGCTTGTCGCGGATCAAGCGAAACGGGTTATGCTCGACCCACCCTGCCTCGACCAGCCAGGCGAACATACCTTGCAGAATGACCAATGCCTGGCGCCGGCTGGACGCCGAAAGCGGCTGGCGGAACGGCCTCCACTCTAACGCATGCCGGGGCCGTGACGGCCCCTGCCACAACGCCGCCGGCTGCGGATCGGCCAGGAAGCGCTCATAGGCATCCAGCGTGTCACGCCGGACGTCACTTAATGCTTCACTGCGCCGCTGAAGCCACAGCAACAGACGCTCGGCTTCCTTGCGATAGGCGCGCCATGTCTGAGGACTCGACTGAAACTCGCTCAGCCAGGATGCAACGGCTTCCACATCGGTGCGCGCCGAGATATGCACTGCACGCCTCGCGCCGGGTTTCTCCAACTCCCCTGACGTTTGTGACGTTCTCGAGGCGGCCCCGGTTTCGAGCGCGACGATCGCTGCGATTTCTTCTTCACGCACCTGCCCCCTGTCGTCCTGCATGACACCCCTGTGACGTCTCTGGTTCCGATTCCACGCAGTCTCGAATATTACGCCTATAAATTCAAGATAATGCGCGTAATCTTGAATTTTTACCGCCTTTGATAATGTATTTTACGTAATATGTTTAATGTAATATTGCCATTCACCAGTAACGAGGTATGCTGTAAGACGTCACCCACGCCCCCGTGGCGCCCAGCACAAAGGACTCGACATGGCCCGCAACGGCATTCAATACGAAGATGTACAGCGCGCGATCGACACGCTGCTGCGTCACGATGAGGCCCCGACCGTTCAGAAAATTCGCGACATCCTGGGCACGGGAAGCTTCACGACCATCAGCGATCACTTGCGGGAATGGCGGCTAAGACGGGAACAGAACCGCGACGTCACCCCGAGCGAGGCACCGCCGGAAGCGTTACAGGCATGGATGACGGATCTCTGGGCAAAGGCCCAAGCGCTGGCGGCGGAGTCCCTGGCGCATTACCGTCAAGAAGCCGATCAACGTATTGAAGAAGCGCAAGCCGACGCCCAAGCCGCCGCGCGCAAGGCGGCGGACGCCGAGGAACGCCTCGCGGCGCTGAACACGCACTTTGAACAGGCCCAGGCGCGCCTGGAAGAAAAGACAATGCAACTGGCCAATGCGCAAAGCGAACTGCAAGCGGCCCATCAGCAGGAAACTCAGCAGGCACGGCGCGTGCAGCAACTCGATGAGGAATGCCAGAAACATCAGCGCCAGCTAGAAACCGCGCGCAGCGAGCATCGTGAGGCCATGGCAAAGCTCGGGCGTGAGCATCAAACCCAATTGAAGCAGGAAGAGCAACGCCACGAGGCAGCGGAAGCACGCTTGATGGGGCTTCTCGATGACGCGCGTCAAGAGCGCCAGAATGTCGAAAAGCAGGCCCAAAAACGTACTGCGTCCCTGGAGCAGAAACTCGAGCGCATGCAATCCGAGCTCGCCGAGCAGCGCCGTCAGTACACGACGCTGGAAGAAAAGGCTCGCAGTGAAACCTCGCAGCGCCAGGCATTGGAAAGCAAGTTACGGGAGAGCCAAGGTCAACTAGAGCAAACGCAAAGCGACAACCGGCGCGCAGAGCGTGAGCTCGAGCAACAGCACGCCATCAATCGCGAGTTGCGCGAAAAGCTGGCGCGTCTGCCGCTACCCCCCTTCGTCGTCTAAGACGACACTCGGGGGCCAGACCTCGAAAAAAGAAAGCCCGCTCGTGGCGGGCTTTCGATACTGACCATGAATTGTCGCGGCCCGATAGCGGTCGCGATCAATGACGGTCAACGATAATAGGCATTGGTATCGTCGGTATGATCGGTCACGTCGCGGATACCTGCCAGTTCGGGCACACGCTCGACCAGCGTCTTCTCGACCCCGTCCTTGAGCGTTATATCGACCGCGGCACAGCCCTGGCAACCACCGCCGAACTGCAGCACGGCGACATTTTCTTCGGTCAATTGCATGAGGCGGATTTCGCCGCCGTGAGCCGCCAAGCCGGGGTTGATTTCGCTATAGAGCACGTAGTTGACGCGATCTTCGAGTGGGCTATCGGCATTGACCTTGGGCATCTTGGCATTGGGGGCCTTGATGGTCAGTTGGCCGCCCATGCGATCCGGGTTGAAGTCGACCACCGCTTCTTCGAGGAATGCAATGCTGTTTTTCTCGAGATAGACCGTGATCTTGTCCAGGTCGAGGCGCTCGTCGCTGGGCTCTTCCTCACCCGGCCGGCAGTAAGCCAGGCAGGTTTCGGCATACGGCGTGCCCGGCTGTGTGATGAAGATGCGCACCGCAATGCCTTCGACGTTCTGCTTGGCCAACAGCTCGGCAAGATACTCCTGAGCGTTGTCGGTAATCTGGATGGGCTGGCTCATAAAACGTTACTCTCTACCTGAGATGTTGCCTTCATGGTATGAAAAAGCATCGCCGGACACAATCCCGAGTATTTTGCTGGGTCTTGACGACTGCCCACCTAGCGGAGCTTCTGGTAACATCCACGCCTCGTGTATCGCCTGAGCGACATCGGTCTCGTACCGGTCTCGCCGACGCTCGTCCTACCGCTCGGATCCCGCTGGAGTAATACGCCGACATGCCTGCCGCCACCGCTTCGTCATTAACACTCGCCGCTTCGTTCTCGTCGCTTCACGATCAGCTGGCACGGCGCATCATGATCCTCGATGGTGGCATGGGCACCATGCTGCAGAGCTACGAACTGGATGAAAACGACTTTCGGGGGCAACGCTTCGCCGACTGGCCCAGCGACCTCAAGGGCAACAATGACCTGCTGGTGCTGACGCGTCCTGATGTGGTGCGTGACATTCATCGCGCCTACCTCGAGGCCGGCGCGGATATCATCGAGACCAACACCTTCAACAGCACCCAGTTGTCGCAATCCGATTACGGCATGCAGTCCCTGGTCCCCGAGCTCAATCGCGAAGCCGCGCGCCTGGCCAAGGACGTCTGCGACGCGGTGGGCTCGGAAACCGGTGTACCGCGCTATGTCGCCGGCGTATTGGGGCCCACCTCGCGCACGGCGTCACTCTCGCCGGATGTCAATGACCCCGCCAAGCGAAACGTGACCTTCGATGAATTGTTCGACAACTACTACGAGGCAGCCGATGCCCTGATCGACGGAGGAGTCGATCTCTTCATGATCGAGACCATCTTCGACACCCTCAATGCCAAGGCGGCCATCTATGCGCTCGAGAGGCTGTTCGAGGCACGCGGCACGCGTTGGCCAGTGATGATCTCCGGCACCATCACCGACGCCTCCGGGCGCACGCTGTCCGGCCAGACCACCGAGGCGTTCTGGAACTCGATCCGTCATGCTCAACCGCTGTCCGTCGGCCTCAACTGCGCCCTCGGCGCGGCGGAGCTACGCCCCTATCTCGAAGAGCTTTCCCACAAGGCCGACACCTACGTCTCGGCGCACCCCAACGCCGGGCTCCCTAACGAATTCGGCGAATATGACCAGACCGCCGAGGAAATGGCCACGATCGTGCGCGAGTTCGCCGACAGCGGCATGGTCAACATCATCGGCGGCTGTTGCGGGACCGCGCCCGAGCACATCGCCGCCATTCGCGATGCCGTGGCCGAGCTGCCGCCGCGCCCGGTCGTCGAGCGCCCCAAGGCCTGTCGCCTTTCAGGGCTTGAGCCCTTCAACATCGAAGCGGACTCCCTGTTCGTCAATGTCGGCGAGCGCACCAACGTGACCGGATCGGCGCGCTTCAAGCGCTTGATCAAGGAGGAGGACTACACCACGGCGCTCGAGGTGGCCCTCGAACAGGTCGAAAATGGTGCCCAGGTCATCGACATCAACATGGACGAGGGCATGCTCGAGTCACAGGAAGCCATGGTGCGCTTCTTGAACCTGATCGCTTCGGAGCCGGATATCTCCCGTGTACCGATCATGCTCGACTCCTCGAAATGGGAGATCATCGAGGCAGGCCTCAAGTGCGTTCAGGGCAAGGCGGTGGTCAACTCGATTTCCCTCAAGGAAGGCGAAGACGCCTTTCGCCAACAGGCCTTGGCCTGCCGCCGTTACGGGGCTGCCATCGTGGTCATGGCCTTCGACGAGGACGGGCAGGCGGACACCTTCCAGCGCAAGACGGAAATCTGCGAACGCGCCTATCGCCTGCTGGTCGACGACATCGGCTTTCCCGCCGAGGACATCATCTTCGACCCCAACATCTTCGCCATTGCCACGGGCATCGAGGAGCACAACAACTACGCCGTCGACTTCATCGAGGCATCGCAGTGGATTCGCGAGCACCTGCCGCACGCCATGCTCTCGGGCGGCGTGTCCAACGTATCGTTCTCCTTCCGAGGCAACAATGCGGTACGCGAGGCGATCCACTCGGTCTTCCTCTATCACGCCATCAAGGCCGGGCTGACCATGGGGATCGTCAAC
The DNA here is from genome assembly GCF_004364315.1 of Chromohalobacter marismortui. GTDB lineage: Bacteria > Pseudomonadota > Gammaproteobacteria > Pseudomonadales > Halomonadaceae > Chromohalobacter > Chromohalobacter marismortui. The sequence continues at coordinate 60,326 of NZ_SOBR01000003.1, forward strand.
GCCGGCCAGCTGGCGGTCTACGACGACCTGCCCGAGGAACTGCGCGAGGCCGTCGAAGACGTGGTGCTCAACCGGCGCGACGATGGCACGGAGCGCCTGCTCGATATCGCCGACAAGTACAAGGGCGATGGCGGCGGAAGCGAAAAGAAAGAAGATCTGGAATGGCGCAGCTGGGAAGTCGAAAAGCGCATCGAACACGCCCTGATCAAGGGCATCACGGCCTACATCGAGGACGACACCGAACTCGCGCGGCAGCGTGCCGAGCGCCCTATCGAGGTCATCGAGGGCCCGTTGATGGACGGCATGAACGTGGTCGGCGACCTGTTCGGCGATGGCAAGATGTTCCTGCCTCAGGTGGTCAAATCGGCGCGGGTCATGAAACAGGCGGTCGCCTATCTCATTCCCTACATCGAAGCCGAGAAGAGCGAAGGCACCCAGGCCAAGGGCAAGATCGTCATGGCCACGGTCAAGGGGGACGTTCACGACATCGGCAAGAACATCGTCGGCGTGGTCTTGCAGTGCAACAACTATGAGGTCATCGACCTCGGCGTGATGGTACCGGCGGAGAAGATCTTCGCCGCCGCGCGCGAGCACAATGCGGACATCATCGGCCTGTCCGGACTGATCACCCCGTCGCTGGACGAGATGGTCCATGTGGCCAAGGAAATGCAGCGCCAGGATTTTACGATCCCCCTTCTCATCGGCGGCGCGACGACTTCCAAGGCCCACACGGCGGTCAAGATCGCCCCACAGTACGACCAGCCGGTCATCTATGTCAGCGATGCCTCACGCGCCGTCGGCGTCGCCAGCCGTTTGCTTTCGCCGACGCTCAAGCCGGGCTATGTCGCGGAAATCAGCGACGAATACGACAAGGTCCGCGAGCGCAATGCCAAGCGCCGTCCCAAGGCGGCCGATCTAAGCTATGCCGAGGCGCGTGAGCGCCGTCCTATCTTCGATTGGGCCGATTACACGCCGCCCGAACCGGCCTTCACCGGGCTCAAGGTCTTCGACGATTATCCCCTGGAAGAGTTGGTCGAGCGTATCGACTGGACGCCCTTTTTCATGAGCTGGCAGCTCTCGGGCAAGTATCCCAAGATTCTCGAGGACAAGGTGGTTGGCGAAGCGGCTCGCAGCCTATTCGCCGATGCGCAGACGATGCTGCGCAAGTTGATCGACGAGCGCCATATTACCGCACGCGGCGTCATCGGCATGTGGCCAGCCAACAGCGTCGACGACGACAGCCTAGAGATCTATGCCGACGCCTCGCGCACCGAGGTGATCGAGCGTCTGCATCATATTCGCCAGCAGACCACCAAGAACCGCGACGGTGTTTGCCAGAGCCTCGCCGATTTCATCGCGCCGCGTGATGGGGAGAGCGGCGAGCCCAACGGCAAGCAGGATTGGATCGGCGGCTTCGCGGTGACCACCGGGCATGGCGCGGACGAACTGGCGAAGCAGTACGAAGCGGCGGGTGACGATTACAACGCCATCATGGTCAAGGCCTTGGCCGATCGCCTCGCCGAGGCCTTTGCCGAACGCATGCATGAGCGCGTACGCAAGGAATTCTGGGCCTATGTGCCTGAGGAGACTCTGGACAACGAGGCGCTGATCGCCGAGCAGTATCAGGGCATCCGCCCCGCGCCGGGTTATCCCGCCTGCCCGGATCACACCGAAAAGGCCACGCTCTTCCGGCTGCTGGACGCCACCGTCAAGACCGGGATCGAGCTGACCGACAGTTACGCCATGTGGCCATCGGCGGCGGTCTCCGGCTGGTACTTCTCGCACCCGCGCTCGAAGTATTTCTCCACCGGCAAGATTGGGCGTGACCAGGTCGCGTCGCTGGCGGCGCGCAAGCAGATGCCATTGAAGGAGCTCGAGCGCTGGTTGTCGCCGGTGTTGTCCTACGATCCCGAGTGAGAGATTATAACCAAAAAACAATAAAGTATTATTATTTATTCTTTCAAAGAATATAGAAGGCAGGGTAAGGTGCCCTGCTACGGCAATCCATGTGACTAGCAGGACACCGCCTGTATGTACCGGTACGACACGTACGACCAAACACTCGTCGACGAACGCGTCGCCCAATTCCGCGACCAGATGCGCCGCTACCTCGAGGGCAAGATAAGCGACGAGGAATTTCTGCCGCTGCGCGTGCAGAATGGCCTCTATGTGCAGCGTTATGCGCCGATGCTTCGCATCGCCATCCCTTATGGCATGCTGGCGTCCTACCAGTTGCGCAAGCTGGGCGAGATCGCCGCACGCTACGATCGCGGCTATGGCCATTTCACCACGCGCACCAACCTGCAGCTGAACTGGCCCAAGCTCGAGGACGTACCTGACATCCTGGCGGATCTGGCCAGCGTGCAGATGCATGCCATTCAGACCAGCGGCAACGATATTCGCAACACCACGACCGATCAGTTCTCGGGCATCGCCGCCGACGAGGATGTCGATCCGCGTCCCTGGTGCGAGCTGATTCGTCAATGGTCGACCTTCCACCCGGAGTTCGCCTATCTGCCGCGCAAGTTCAAGATCGCCGTGACCGGTGCCGAGGAAGACCGCGCCGCCATTCAGGTGCACGACGTGGGCCTGCGTTTTTGGCGCAACAGCGATGGCGATGTCCGCGTCAAGGTACTCGCCGGCGGCGGCCTGGGCCGTACACCAATGATCGGCGCCGTGATGTGCGAGGACCTGCCGTGGCAGCACCTGCTGACTTACCTCGAAGCCATCCTGCGCGTCTATAACCAATACGGTCGCCGTGACAACAAGTTCAAGGCGCGCATCAAGATCCTGGTCAAGGCGCTGGGCATCGACGAGTTCCGGCGCCGCACGGAGATCGAATGGGCCCATCTCAAGGATGGCCCGCAGACGCTGACCGAGGAAGCGATCTCCGCCGTGGCCGACCACTTCGTCGAGCCGCCGCGTCGCGACGTTGCCGAAGATGCCATCCAGGCCTACGAGCGCTTGCGCGGAGAGAACCGTGCCTTTGCGCGCTTCGTCACCAACAACGTCACCGATCATAAGGTCCCCGGTTACAAGGCCGTGACGCTATCACTCAAGCGTCACGACCATTCGCCCGGTGACGTGACCTCCGACGACATGGCCGCCGTGGCGGATCTCGCCGATGAGTTCGGCTATGGCGAAGTGCGTGTCACTCACGAGCAGAATCTGGTGCTCACCGATGTGCCCGTGGACCGTATGGAAGATCTCTGGCAACGGCTCGAGACACTCGGCATGGCCAACCCCACCGTGGGTACCCTGGCCGATTTGATCTGCTGCCCGGGAGGTGATTACTGCTCGCTGGCCAATGCCAAGTCGATCCCGGTCGCTCAGGAAATTCAGCAGCGCTTCGAAGATCTGGACTTCCTCTATGATCTGGGGCCGCTGGAGCTCAACATCTCGGGTTGCATGAATGCCTGCGGTCACCACCACGTGGGTCATATCGGCATTCTCGGCGTCGACAAGAAGGGCGAAGAGTATTACCAGATTTCACTGGGCGGGAGTCAGGGCAACGAGTCGTCACTCGGCAAGATTCTGGGGCCGTCTTTCTACCGGGAAGACGTAACCAACGTGATCGACAAACTATTGAAAGTCTATGTCGGCGAGCGTACGCCTGATGAGACCTTTCTCGACACGTATCGCCGCATCGGCCTGAAACCCTTCAAGGAGCATGTCTATGCCTGAGCAGCGCACCCTGATCGTCGGTCGGCATGTCGTGGAAGACGACTGGACACAGCTTCTCGAGGAAGATGCGCCACGCCCCGCGAACGGACGTATCATCGTGGCGTTGTCAGAGTGGCAGGCAGCGCCCAGCGACGATATCGCCCCGCTGCTCGCCAGCGACACCGAGCTCACGCCCGAACTCGCCACGCAATTGCTGGACGCACCGCTGATCGCCATCGACTTTCCCAAGTTCACCGATGGACGTGGCTACAGCCTCGCACGCCTGCTGCGAGAACGTTACGGTTACCAGGGACAGATTCGCGCGGTCGGCGATGTGCTGATCGATCAGCTGTACTACATGTCGCGCTGCGGCTTCGATGCTTTCTGGCTGCGTGAAGATCAAGTCGTTGAAGACGCGCTCAACGCCCTGGACACCTTCAGCCTCAGCTATCAGCCCGGCACCGATACACCGGAACCTTTGTTCCGGCGGCGTATGCGCGAAAGCGCCTGAATCTCGCCGAAGTCCAGCCGACGTCGCCTCGCGAGAGGCATGACGTCGGCCCCTCCTTCCTCGTGTAACGTGACGTGCTTAGCCCCGCCGCTTTTGCTGACGCTCGCGATTCCGGGCTCGCGCCCGCTCAGACTTGCGCAACATGGCGTAAGTAGCGCCCAGGCCACCGTGGCGTTTGTGCGCCGATGCGTAAGCCTGCACTTCATCGAATTGCGACAGCCATTTGGCGATGTAGGAGCGTACGACATTGGCACGTCCCTCAGCCTCTTTGCTACGGCCATGCACGATCAACACACAACGCAGGTCATGTTCGCGGGCGTCTCTTATGAAGCGAAACAACTCACGCCGGCAGGCTTCAAGCGGCATTTTCTGCACGTGTAGATATGCCTCCGGTGCATAGTCGCCGTGACGCAAGCGCTCGAGCACACCGATCTGGATGCCATCGCGACGATACTCGATGGGATCGGCCGGGCCCGCTAGATCGACGAATTCATCGGACAAGAAATTGTCTTCCACTTCGTCGGCTTCGGCCTTGGCACGGCGAGCCAGTTGAGCCTCGGAGGGGGCAGAAGGCGAGTGTTCGATGTCCGCCTTGTCGCGCCCCTTGGTCAAGGGTTGGACATCCTCTCCCAGCGCTTCCCGAAACAGATCATCCCGCATGTGCTGGCTCATCGGCATTGTCTCCTAAGGCACTGTTACCGGAATCCCCGAAGGTTTCCAACCTCACTGGATAATGCCACACTCCCCGGCCCTGGCGGCAAGCACCCGCCTGATCATGGGCACGCGATAGGAGACAATCAATGCGCTGGGGGATCAGACTGGGCATCGCGCTCATGGTCGGCATCGTCATCGGCAGCGGTTACCTCTGGTACACCTTTCGCAGCCCTTACGGCTACGAACCGCCGGCCTCGCCACCGATCGTGGATACTCGCCTCGAGCAACACAATGTCTTCGTCTATGGCACATTGCGCTACGTGCTCATACGTTCGCTGGTAACGGGGAATATAGGCATCGCGTCGTCTCCTGCCACCTTGAATGGCTACACACGTCACGAGCTGGATATTGCTCCAAGCGTCGGCGGCACGGTCGAGGGCGAGCTGTTGAAGGTAAGCACTCCCGCGCTGCAACGTCTGGACCGCTACGAGCGCATCGGCGCCCGCTATCGCCGCGTCAACGTCAGGCTGGCAGACGGCACGAGCGCATGGGTGTATCGACGCATATGAACGTTCTGGTTTTTTTTGAGTCATGAAAGATAACGGTATAAACCTTCATGACCCAAGGCCAGGTCACGCCGAGTCGTTGCATGCCCCCTCAGCCAACAGATGTTCCATGGACTGCGTCAGCACCTGCCGACGGTGGCGCTCGGCTTCTTGTAGCGCCGCATGGACCGCCTGCATCGCCGGTGCGGGCGACGACTCGCCAAGCGGCACGGCCCAAGGCATGGCGCGCTGGAAGTCCCAGAGCGACAAGGCATCGAGGTCGCGCCCCAGCATCCAGCGATCGTTATCGAGCTGCACGGCCACGCCCAGTGTCTGCAAGGGCGCCATCACGTCCGAATAGCGAGCCCCCAGTCGCATCGCCAGTTCCCGGTCGTACACGGCCTGCCCTCGCCGATGGGCATCGTACAGGTGAGACACGACCCCCAGCGCTTGCCAGAACGGCGCCCAGTAGCGCCATTCGGCGCACCGCCGCTCCCCCAGCCAGGCCGCCAGTTCAGCGCCGACCAGCACGATCGCCCAGGACAAGAACACCCACACCAGAAACAAGGGAACGGCGGCAAAGGTCCCGTAGATGACCTGATACGACGGAAAGTAAGTGACGTACAACGAAAACGCCCCCTTGGCGAGCTCCAGAGCCAGGGCGGCCAGCCCGGCGCCCGCCACGGCGTGCCGAAACCGTACCCGGCAGTTGGGCACGGCCATGTAGATGAACACGAACGCCGTGAAGCTCAGCGTCAGCGGCAGCAAGCGCAGAAAGGCGACCGGCCCGCCCAGCACGTCGGCGGCCCCTCGCACCAGTGTCAGCGATGCCAGATAGGAAGACAGCAAGAACCCCGAGCCCAGCAACAAGGGGCCGAGCGTCAGTACCGCCCAGTACAGCAGGAAACTGGAAACGCCGCGTCGGCTGCGCGAGACATGCCAGATACTGTTGAAGGCACGCTCCACGGTCACCATCATCATCACCGCCGTGACCAGCAAGAAGATCAACCCGATCAGCGTCAGGCTACGCGCCTGTCGTGAAAAATCGCGCAAATGCTCGACCAGCGTCGACCCGGTCGCCGGCACGAACTGGCTGAAGATCAAGGCCTGTAGCTGTTCGCTGATCCCCTGGAAGCTGGGAATGGCCGAGAGCATCGCATACAGGACGGTCATGAACGGCACCACCGCGAACAACGTGGTGTAGGTCAAGGCGGAGGCCGTCTTGAGTCCGTCATGCGCATCGAAGCGCTGAATCAGCTCACGCAGACTGTGCAGGATGATGGCCGGCCAGCGTCTATCAAGGAGTTGTGGGCGTCGCATGTGGCGCTCTAAAATGCTTAACTAATTGTTTGATACGTCGAATCCCGCTGCCGGAGTCAAGGCATGACGACTTTTACACTCTACCACAACCCGCGCTGTTCCAAGTCCCGAGAAGCGCTCGCCCTCATCGAAGCACGCGGGGTCGATGTCACTGTCCATCGCTACCTTGACGCGCCATTGGACATCGCCGCGCTGCGTGCCTTGGCGCAACGGCTGGAAGATGGGGTGCCTGCTCTGGTGCGTACCAACGAGGCGCAGTGGAGATCCCTGGCACTCGAGGCACCCAGCGACGACGAGCGTCTGCAGGCCATTGCCGAGCACCCTCGCCTCATGCAACGACCGATTCTCGATGATGGCACACGTGCCCGCATCGGCCGTCCCCCGGCCGCTATTCTCGACTTGATCGAATGATCGATGTCCACGACACGAGGCTTCTCATGACGCGCCCCGCTTCTGCAACACCCTATGTACTCGTGCTGTTCTACTCGCGCAACGGCGCTACTCGAGAGATGGCAGAACAACTCGCCGCTGGCGTGGAGAGCAACGCCGGCATCGCGGCACGGCTACGTACCGTCCCTCCCGTGTCGCCGACCACCGAAGCGGTCGACCCGGAAATCCCCGCCGAGGGAGCCGTTTACGCTACCCTGGACGATCTCCGCCACTGCCATGGTCTGGCGCTGGGCAGCCCCACACGGTTCGGCAACATGGCCTCGCCCCTCAAATACTTTTTGGATACCACCAGCGAGCTGTGGATGAACGGCATCCTCGCCGACAAACCCGCCACTGCATTCACCTCCACGGCCAGCCTGCACGGCGGGCAGGAAGCCACGCTATTGACCATGCTGATTCCCCTGCTGCATCACGGCATGGTCTACGCTGGTGTCCCCTATCGCGAGACGCGCTTGTTGACGACGCAGTCCGGCGGCACCCCCTATGGCACGAGTCACCTCGCCGGCGCACAGGCAGACCGTCCGCTGGATGACGACGAAACGGCGCTGGCACGGGCTCAAGGCGAGCGACTGGGACGTCTCGCCCTGGCCATGCGCTCGCTGCATGAGGCCACGTGATGCGTCAACGGCTCGATCAACTGGCGTCACGCCATGGGCTGTCGCGGGTCGCTACGCTGGCACGCCGAGGCGTCTGGGGCGGCATGGCGGCACTGGCCCTTCTGCAAATCTTCGGCGGCTGGCAACTGTATGCCAGCGGTCAGGTCGACCTGATGCCGATAGCTGTCCGCCTCTTGCCACTGGTACTCTTTCTCCCTTCTGTGGTCACTCGGCGTCCGCGAGGGCATGTCATGCTGGCCTTCGTCAGCCTGCTGTATATCTTGCAAGGGCTGATGATCGCTCAGCTACCGGATCGACTCGCATGGGGGGTGCTGGAAACACTCGCTGCCCTCGTCTTGTTCGTTAGTGCCGCTGCGTATGCGCGCTGGCGCCGACAACAGCTCACAGGCTGAGGAATGCCGCTACGCCCATCGAGCTGCCTCATTCTCGCGATGCTCATCGTCAGTATCGCTTGCTCGTTGCTCCATCTACCCTTATGGCCGGCCGCCATTCTGGGATGGCTCGCCACGTTGCGCCTGTGTTTGCAACTGCCACGCGCCTCCCGGCGACAAGCCATGTGGCTGGGACTTGCCGGGGCGGTCCTCTGGGGAATCGCTTTGTGGCGCGAAACACCGGCCTCTCTGGTGGCCGGCTTGAGCGTCAACCAGCCCTTGCTGATGATGTTTGCCGGCGTCAGTTTTCTCTCCATGGCACGCCCTCTCAGCGACAGTGACTCCCCGGACGCTCGACATGGTAGCTTTTGGGGCACGTTGCTGGGCGTGCATCTCTTCGGGGCGGTCATCAATCTTTCCGTGCTGTTTTTATTCGGAGATCGCATGCAGCGCCAAGGACGCTTGACGCGCCAACAGGCCATTGTGCTGGGGCGCGCCTTCCCGGCAGCAGCAGCCTGGTCACCGTTCTTCGTCGCCATGGGGGTGGCCCTGACCTATGCGCCAGGCATCGACTTCCTGGCGATACTCCCGTGGGGGCTTCTGGCATCGTCGCTACTGCTGGCGTTGATAACAGTCGATGCGCTACGCCTGCCCGGTGAGTTCATCGGCTACCCCCTTGGCAGGAGCAGTCTCGTGTTACCCGGCGTATTGGCGCTGAGCGTCATTGTGACGCACTTCATCTGGCCGAACTTGTCCATTCCCTTGATCATCAGCATCGTATCGCCGTTGTTCGCGACCCTGCTGGTTCCCTCACGTGAAAGACGCGAGCGTTTACGGCACCAACTCAACGAGGGATTGCCGCGTCTCGGGCCTCAGTTTTCGCTATTCCTTGCCGCCGGGCTCATCTCCAGCGGCCTCGCCGCCCTGCTGGCCAGCGCACCGGACCGCCATCTCCTGCCACTCGACCATTTCGGGAGTTTCGCTGCCTGGATCACGCAAGGTATTCTCGTGGTATTGGCGTTCGTGGGTATCCATCCACTTGTTGGCATCGCCACGATCGCACCACTGGTGCAACCTCTGAACCCCGACCCGACCTTGCTGGGCATGTTGTTTCTCATGAGCTGGGCACTGGGAACCGGATGCAGCCCCCTATCGGGCAGTAATCTCGCACTGTGCGTTCGCTACGGCCTCAAGTCGCGGGACATGCTCCGCTGGAACTTGCCCTATGCCGTGCTTGGCTGGCTGGCATGCGGAACGGTCTTCGCCTTGTACGCTTGGTGGCAGACACCTTGACGCCATGCGACCGTAGAAGGATGACGTTGGTGACATCTCAACCGTCGAGGCAAATACTTTTCGCGATCTCGACCGCCTGGAACGCTATCCTGATGGGTATGACCGCATTCCACTCGATACGCCGCGGGGAGAAGCCTGGCGCTGTGTCATGCGCTTACCATCCCGATACGCTAGCGTCCTGGCGCATGATCGCGGCCACCTGCGCGAATGAGTCGACATGCCGCTACCCGATGAATGAAGGCACACTAAGGAGAGGAAGATCATGAATTACGATATCGCTGATCTGCGACGCGATTATGCCGGCGAGACACTCTCCGACGAGCAGACGCCGGCGTCACCCATCGACTTGTTTCACGCCTGGTTCACGGCGGCGCGCGACAACGAGCCTCAAGATCCCAACGCCATGACATTGGCCACCGTCGATAGCCAGGGGCTGCCCCATGCCCGCGTGGTATTGCTCAAACATTTCGACGAATCAGGCTTCGTGTTTTTCACCAACTATCAAAGCCACAAGGGCAGCGAGCTGGCGAATGTGCCCCATGCCGCGCTTGTGTTCTGGTGGCCCACTCTCCATAGGCAGGTGCGTATCGAGGGGCGCGTGGAAAAAGCCGAGGCGCACCTCTCGGATGAGTATTTCGCGAGTCGTCCTCGCGATAGCCAGCTAGGCGCATGGATTTCCCAGCAGAGCGTGGAAATTCCCGACCGCGGGTGGCTGGAAGAACGCAAGCAGCGCTTCGAACAAGTCTATGCCGATCAGAGCGTCGAACGCCCGCCTCATTGGGGCGGGTACCGTATTCGGCCCCATATTCTGGAATTCTGGCAGGGCCAGTCCAACCGTCTCCATGACCGTATTCGCTACCGGCACCACGAACAGGACGCGGCCTGGAGCAAAACACGGCTGGCCCCCTGAGGCCACTCGAGCGGCCCAATGCACTGATCGGCTCTCGGCATGAAAAACGCCCGGTTCATGAAGAACCGGGCGCTTGGGTCAACGCTCTTGGAGCGTCCGTGCCAATCAGCTGTCGCCGTTCACCCACTCATCGACGACCTTGGGATGGTTTTCCACCCACTTCTTGGCATTTTCATACGGATCGGCATCTTCTTCTTGGTTCATGAGCATGACCTCGCCCATTTGCTCCGGCGTCCACTCGAAGTTATCGAGGATCGCATAGGCGCCCGGCATATCTTCCTCGAGGCCCTTGCGAACGATCGTGCTGATGTGTTCCGCGTCACCGTAGACATTCTTGGGATCATCGAGGTATTTGAGATCCCAACGCGCAAACATCCAGTGTGGCGTCCAACCGGTCACCACGATGTCGTCCTTGTTCTGGATCGCGCTGTCGAGCGCCGCCGTCATGGTGGCGCCGCTGCCCGATTGCAGGTTGATCGCATCACCAAGATCATACTCTTCGATCGCCTTCTCGGTGAGCCCCATCAACCCTGCACCAGGATCGATACCGACGATCTCACCATCAATCATATCCGCCTTGTCGTCCAGGTTGGCGACGGAAGAGATATCGGTATAAGAGGGCGCGACAAGGCCCAGCCTGGTGCCCTGAAGGTTGGGACCAAGGTTGACGACCTTGTCTTTCACCTTCTCGAGGTACTGCTCGTGCGTCGTCGGCAGCCAAGCCGCCACCATGCCATCGGCATCGCCATAGGCCACGGCCTGCCACATGGCAGCAGCGGAAAGTGACGACATCTCGACATCGTATCCTTGCTGTTCGAGTACCGCGCGAACCACATTGGTAGACGCCACTTCGGAGGCCCACTGGACATAGGCGAGCGTGATTTCACCCTTGCTATCCTGCGCTTGCGCGATGCCCGCATTGAGCCCTGCACCGGCGGCCATCATGATGGCGCCATAGCGTACGGCTTTCGTCAATGAAGTGCGTGTCATCGTCTTTCTCCTTCTCTTATTGATGGGAGATCTTGCCGGAACGACCTGCCGGCCGTTCCTTATCGAGCCCATGCTCGATACATGGCGCTTTGCTACGCCTTCCTGCTTAGCTCGTTTTCTTTCTCGGCTTGCGAAGTGCCTGCGTGATGCGGTCCAGCAACATGGCAAGGATCACCACGGCAATGCCGGCTTCGAAGCCATCGCCGGGACGCAGACGCTGAATGGCGCGCCAGACTTCGCTACCCAGGCCATCGGCCCCGATCATGGCGGCGATCACGACCATCGACAGCGCCAGCATGATCGTCTGGTTGATACCGGCCATGATCGTCGGCAAGGAGAGCGGAAACTGTATCTTGATCAACTTCTGTGTGCGCGTGGCGCCGAACGCATCCGCCGCTTCTATCAAGTCATTGGGGACCTGTCGAATGCCCAGTGTCGTAAAACGTATCGCCGGTGGCATCGAAAAGATCACCGTGGCAAAAATAGCCGACACGGACCCAATGCCGAAAAACGGGATGGCCGGGATCAAATACACGAAGGCCGGCATGGTCTGCATGAAATCCAGAACCGGCATGATGAAACCATAGAAGCGATCCGAAATAGCCGCAAACACCCCGAACGGCATGGCAATGACTACCGCAACCACCGTGGCGATCACCACCAACGTCAGGGTCTCGATCATCGGATCCCACAGGCCGAGGTTCCAGATCAAGGCCAGCCCCAGAACGGCCCCGATGCCTAGTTTAAGGTTGGCGACCCGCCAGCAGATCACCGCGATGATCGCCATCAGCGCCCATTCGGGCAACCACATCAGGCCATCGTTAAGCGCTGAGATACCCGTCTGGGTAACACTGGAGATGCCTCGTGTCACATTGGAATAATGCGACGTCAAGAAATCGAGCCCCCCCTCGATGGCATCGCCGAGGGGAATGCGTGGAATATCAATCGCCATCAGTGCTCTCCCGCTTCAGCCAGTTTTTCAAGTACCGCACCCTTCACGACCACACCCAATAAACGCTGGTTGTCGTCGACGATGGCAATCGGATAGCTTTTCTCAGTGAACATGGCAAAGAGATTGTTCATCGGCTCATCCGGACCGGCCTTCGGAAAGTCGTTCTGGATCAACTCGCTGATCGTATCCTTGCCCGCCTTGGCAGCCGCATCGACGTCGTCGACATTCACGATCCCCATCAAGGTGCGATCACGGCCGATGACATAGATGGAATCCAGTCCGTTGTCGCTCATCTTGCGCAACACGGTGCGCGGCCCGTCGCCATCACGCGCCGTGGCACGCACGGGTCGCATGGCGCTATTAGCCGTGAAGACACGCGACATGTCCACGCCTTCGACGAAGCGCGCCACGTAATCGTCGGCAGGCCGGGTCAGAATCTCTTCCGGGGTACCACTCTGCACGACCTCGCCATCCTTGAGCAGGATGATGCGATCACCGATGCTGATGGCCTCATCAAGGTCATGAGTGATGAAGATGGTGGTCTTCTTCATGCGATGCTGCAGTTCAAGCAACTCTTGCTGCATGTCCTTGCGGATGAGCGGATCAAGCGCCGAGAAGGCTTCGTCCATCAGCATCACGGTGGCATCGTTGGCCAGGGCACGGGCCAGACCGACACGCTGCTGCATGCCCCCTGAAAGCTGGCTCGGATAGGCATCCTCCCATCCATCGAGGCCTACCTGCTTGAGCGAGTTACGCGCACTTTGCACGCGTGAACTTTTCTCTACGCCGCGCACCTCGAGACCGTATTCGGCATTTTCCTGTACGGTTTTATGCGGAAACAGCGCGAAATTCTGGAAAACCATCGAGAAATGCCGACGGCGGCATTCCAATAGCTCTTTCTCATTGAGCTTGGGGATGTTCTGACCGTCGATCACGATATCCCCTTCGGTGGGCTCGATGAGACGGTTGAGACAACGAATCAGCGTCGACTTCCCGGAACCCGAAAGCCCCATGATGACGAGGAGCTCGCCCTCACGTACGTCGAAGTCAATGTTGGAAAGACCCAGGGTCTGGCCGGTTTTTTCAAGAATTTCAGGGCGTTTTTTACCTTGGTTACGCAACTCGAGTGCTTTCTTGGGCTGCGAGCCAAACACCTTGCTCAAGCCGCGTACCTGAATCTTGATATTCGTTTCGTCCGTTTCAGTCATAGGCTTGCCTGCTTTGGTCAAGTCGTCGCCATGCCCTTGCGAAGCAAGAGCGCTCAGCAATGTCACGTTGTCACGTTGCGAGTATCTGGCGGGTCAGTCTCCTGGCTCTTGTTATGGTCATGGAGATGATGAGAAATGATCATGAAGATAATGTTGCGTTATGTTTCGTATCGAATCATACCTACTTATTGATATTGCTTCAAATAAAAACAACTGATGATTGATCCATGGTTCAACAACCCACTCACGCACTCCCAAGCATCTCGATCATACCCACCCGATGGGGGCGGCAAGCGACAAAACCGACCTTCCGCAGCCTCGTCGCGACATCGAGAAGCAGACCAGAGCGCCTCAATCCGTCGGACTCTCCAGCCGATGGCGTTGCCAATCGCTGCTCGGCGCGTTGAGTCGCAAGGACGCCTCGACCACCTGCTCCTCCATGTTATAGCGAAAGCTGAATCCCAGGCGCTTCAGCAACGTCCGCATGGGTTGATTGTCGAGCATCACCGTGCCGACCATTTCGAGAATGCCGATCCCTCTGCAGTAGCGGATCATTTTTTCCATCAGCAGACTGCCCAGGCCATGGCCATGGAGATCATCGCGAATGATCACGGAAAATTCGGTACGGATATTGTCCGGATCGTTCCACACGCGTACCACGCCGAGCATTTCCTTGCTGCCATCGGCTTGTGCGTGCTCGGCAATGAACGCCATTTGGCGGTCGTAATTGATCTGTGCCAGTACGGCCAGGTCGCGCTGGGTCAGGTCCGCCTTGTGATGGAAATAACGAAAGCGAATGCTTTCTTCGGAAAGACGCTCATGGAAAAGCGTGATCAACGGGGCATCTTCGCCACGGATCGGACGTACCTCGACATCCATGCCATTACCCAATACCCGCCACTCTCGCAGCTCTTCGGGATACGGCATGATCGCATGGCGCGCGGGCTGGCCCAGGTCCATGGCAAAGTCCACCGCCACCACACCATCGCGGTTGAGCAATAATGGATTGAGCTCCAGCCCTTGGAGCTCGGGCAAGTCCGACGCCATCTGCGAGAGCTTGACCAGCAATTCGCAGAGACGCTCGATGTCCTGTTCGGAATCGGCGGCATGCTCGCAAATCAAGCGGTACGCATGCGTGCGCGCCACCAGCTCGTTGGCCAGCGTCATGTTCAGGGGCGGCAAGGCCACCTGACGATCCGCCAGCACATTGATCTTATAGCCGCCGGTACCGAAGACAATGACCGGCCCGAACACCGGGTCACGCGTAATGCCCGCGCAGAGTTGCATCGACGCCTTGCCACGCTGCATGCGTTGCAGGCAATAACTGAAAATCGGGCTTTCAGGGAATTTTTCGCGGACCTTGTCACCTAGACGCCGCACGCCATCGGCCACCTGCTCCGGCGTCTCGAGATCTTGCAGCAAGCCCGCGGAGAGCTTATGCGGGTGCTTGCGATAGCGAAACGGCACGCAGTTATGCGCATGCACGATTTTCAGTGCCATGGGACCCTCGATGTCTCGCGCCGCCTGCAGCGCTTCCTCGGGGCTGAACACATACTGACTCGGCGCCGACGGTATGCCATAAGCAGCCAGAACGTCGGCAGTTTCCTGATGCGTCAGGCGGTCACGATGACGCTGCTTGGCGGCAGCGATCAAGCGATGGCAGCGGGCGCGAATATCGGGCTGGGTGGTGAAAGGCAGGCTGGGCGGCGTTTCCTGCAGGAGCGTTTGCACACGCTGATAATCGACCATGTGCATGAACGCCTTGACCGCTTTTTCTGGGGAGATATAGGTGGGGATACCCGCCAGATTGCACTCGTGGCGTGCCTTGAGTGCCTCCTCGAGCCCCATCCAACTGGTCAACAGGTTGCGCTTGAAGCGTTTACGATTGGCGATCAACGCCTCGGCCGTAATCTTGGACGGCGCGAGTCGCGTCGGTGCGTGCACGACCAGTACGGCATCCACGTTGGCATCGGCCGCCACGATTTCCAACGCATCGACGAAGCGTTCAGGCGAGGCATTGCCGCCCAGATCGACGGGATTGCGCCCCGGCAGGCTGACATCGAATTCTCCCTGCACCAGCGCATCGCGGGTAACGTCGGTCAAGTCTGCCAGTTTTCCGCCAGCAATCACCAACTTGTCGATCGCCAAGAGCGCCGGTCCCAGGCCATTCGCCACGATGGCCAAGCGATCGCCGCGCAACGGCCGCATGCGCGTCAATGTTTCCAATGCATCGAACAACTCATCGGAATCGTTCACGCGCACGACCCCGGCACGCGCCAGTGCGGCGTCGAATACCACGTCACGATTGTCGATCCCCGGTGTCCGAGGCTCATGGGTGAGCGTCGACTGCGGCGAGCGTCCACTCTTGATCGCCAATACCAGACGGTTGCGCGAGGCATCACGCAACGCGGTCATGAAATGCTGTGCATCGTGCACGCGTTCCAGATGCAGCAGCAGCGCGCGTGTCGGTGAGTACTGGTTGATGTAATCCATCAGGTCGGAGAGCATCACATCGACGCTGTCACCCAATGTCACCAGATGCGAGAAACCAATACCGCGCCCCGCTGCCCAGTCGATCATGGCATTACCGAGCATCCCCGACTGGCCTAGATAAGCGACGCGCCCTGCCTTGATCGGCTGGCTCGCATAGGTGGCATTGAGCTTGCTGCCGGGGACCACGATCCCCAGGCACTCAGGCCCCAGGACTCGAATGCCCGAACGCAACGCCGCCGTGAGCATTCGCTCTCGGAGCGAGCCACCATCCTGGGTGCGATCATCGAGGTAGGACCCACCGGACAGCACCAGGGCCGCACGCGCGCCCAACTTGCCCAGCGCCTCGATACTAAGCGGTACCCCTTCCACAGGGTTGCAAAGGATCGCCAGGTCCGGCACCGCGGGCAGGTCCGCGATACGCTTTACACAGGGGGCGCCGTATACCGTGTCGTAACCGCGCGGATTCACTGCCCACAGCGTGCCGGTAAAACCGGCCTCGAGCAGGTTGCCGAGCACCATGCCGCCCATCGAAAGCGGCTTTTCCGACGCGCCGATCACTGCCACGCTATGTGGCTCGAAAAAATGACGCAGAAAACGCGTTCCCACAGCAATCTCCCCCGCTTGGTCCGACCTTGCCGCTCATCCTCACGCTCGGGCGGCCTCACTTCAACTCGCCATGACTGTAGCGACATGGCATCGTTCGACCTATGGGCACTGTTCTATCATCCTATCAGGCCTTAAGGTCCCACGCGGACAGTCTGCGCCCATCGTCTCAGCCCATAGACGCCCTCTGGATGGAGTTCCCATGATTACTGCGTATATTACCCACCCCGATTGCATGCGGCATTTCATGGGGCCGAGCCATCCCGAGAGTCCCAAGCGCTTGGAGGCCATTCGCGCACGCTTGGCCTTGAGCGGGGTGCTGACGCATACCATGCAATCCGAAGCGCAACCGGTAACAGCGCAGACGCTGGCCCGCGTCCACTGCCCTCAATACCTGGAAATGCTGGCGACGCGCTCCCCCCAGCAAGGCTTGAGCGAACTCGACGCCGAGACCCACATGAACCAGGACACGCTGGCCGCCGCGGGCGTCGCCGCCGGCGCCGTCGTGCGCGGTGTCGATCAGGTCTTCCGACACCAGGCGGACAACGTCTTCTGTGCCGTGCGCCCCCCCGGTCATCATGCCGAACGCTGCTCGGCCATGGGGTTTTGCTTCTACAACAACGTGGCCATCGGCGTGGCCCACGCCCGCCAGCGCTATGATGTCGAGCGTATCGCCGTGTTGGATTTCGACGTCCACCAGGGCAACGGGACGATCGACATCTTCAAGGATGACCCAGGCGTCCTGGTCTGTTCGAGCTTCCAGTCGCCCTTTTATCCTTGGCGCTATCAGGACGACACATGGGACAACATCATCAACACCCCTTTGTCTGCAGGCGCCGGGGGCCATGAGTTTCGTCATCGCGTGGAAAACCAGTGGCTCCCCGCCCTCCAGGCGTTCAAGCCACAGTTGATCATGCTGTCGGCGGGCTTCGATGCTCACCGCGACGATCCGATGGCGAGCCTCAACCTCGTCGAGGCCGACTATTACTGGGTGACACAACTCGCCCTGGACATAGCGCGCATCTACGCCGAAGGACGCCTGGTTTCGGTACTCGAGGGCGGGTACCATCTGGACGCGCTGGGCAGTAGTGTCGAGGCCCATCTCAAGGCGCTGCTGGGCTTTCCTCTCGGCGACCCCTGAGCATCTCCGAACGGCACTCGGCTCGCCCCGTGCCTACCGGGCTGTGGTATCCTGACGGAAACTTTATTTCCTATCGTGGACCCCCATGGCTGCCCAAACCGATAGCGACGCCGCCCTGCGCATCGCCTCCGGACGCAAAGCGTTCGTCGAGCCGCTACGCTTGGGTGATCGCCTCAAGGAAATTCGCCTGTCCAACCATTGGACCCTGGAAGACGTCAGCCAACGCACCGGCTTGGCACGCTCGACGCTTTCCAAGATCGAAAACGACCAGATATCGCCGACCTTCAGCGCCGTGCAGAAACTCATCGGCGGCCTGGGAATCGATCTGCCGCAACTGCTGACACCGCCCAAGCCACAATCACGCACTCTCGGTCGCCGAGACCTGACCCGCGTCGGCGAGGGTCAGCAGCATCCCACCCCTACCTATGAGCACGAGCTCCTCTCGTGGCAGCTGGCCCAGAAGCGGATGATTCCCTTCAAGACCATCGTCCGTGCGCGCAGCTTCGACGAATTCCAGGAGTGGGTCCGCCATGACGGCGAGGAATTCCTGATGGTCCTCGACGGTGACATCCTGCTGTATACCGAGTTCTACGAACCGCTGCACCTGACCCACGGCGACAGCATCTATTTCGACAGCGACATGGGCCACGCCCTGGTGTCCGTCAGCGACGCCGACGCCGTCGTGCTCTCCGTATGCACGCGCGGCGAGAACGCGTGATCGCCCATTAAAAAAGCGCCCGGCTCAAGGCCGGGCGCGTTCCACTTCTTCATTGCGATGTTGACGCCTTCAATCAATATCCTTGACGGCGCTATCGCCGGAAAGCTCGCGGGCCATCATGCGGTCACTGTACGCCACGCCATAGCGCTTGCGCGCCCATAGGTACATTCCCAGCCCCAGCAACATCCACGCACCGAAGACGACCCACTCGATCGGCAACAACGCCGAGGGGCTGCCCGGCAGATAGAGACTCACCATCCCCAACGACAACGCCACCGCAACGATGCCGACCCACTTGCCATAGGGCACCTTGAAGGGGCGCGGCATATCGGCGTTCTTGTAACGCATCACCACGAACGACAGCGCCACGAACAAATACGCGATGACGATGCCCAGCCCACCGGCGTCCACCAACCACACCAGCATCGGACGGCCGAAAAACGGCGCCAGGCAGGAGACCGCGCCGATCATGATGACTGCGTTGCTGGGCGTCTTGTAGCGTGGGTGAAGCTTGCCCAGAAACGCTGGCAGCATCCCTGCATGCGCAAGAGCATAAACGGCCCGGGAGCCACCAATGTAGAAGGCATTCCAGCTCGTGATGATCCCCGCGATGCCCGCCACCACCATCAGCTTGCCGGCCCAGGGCGCCGCAAAAACGGCCTGCATGGCATCCGGCACCGCCAGCGTGGAAGCTTCCAGTGCCTGCGGATCGAGCATCAGCGACGTTCCGAGGATGATCAAGGCATACCAGAACACCGCCAGAATGACCGAGATCATCAGCACCTTGCCGATATCGCGAAATGGCAGATCGATTTCCTCGGCCGCCTGCGGGATGACATCGAAACCCACGAACATGAACGGCACCATGATCATGACCATCATGATGCCACCCACGAGGCCGTTCTCGACGTTGAACAGAGGCTCCATGTGAGCCGTGTCTCCGGTAAACAGTGCCCCGGTGATGAACATCACGCCCACCACCAGGATCAGAATCGTCACCAGTTTCTGTACCAAGGCCGCCGTGCGAATGCCAATGTAATTGATCGCCATCATGACCAGCGAGCCGACGACGCCGACGGCCACCCAGGTCGCTTCGACCTCCCAGCCCGCAATCGTCCACAGATGGCCGACGGCATAGCCGGGAAACAGATTCTCGAATACCGTAGGCAAGGCCACGGCCTCAAACGACACCACGCTCATGTAGCCCAGCACGATGGTCCAAGTACAGAGGAACGAGGCGAAATGCCCCAGAGCATGATAACTGTATACGTGCTCACCTCCGACCTGCGGCATCGCCGACGCCAGCTCGGCATACGTCAAGCCCACCAAGACGATGGCAATGCCGCCGATGACAAAGGCCAGGATGGCGCCTAGACTCCCTGCCGACTGGATCCAGTTGCCGGTCATGACGATCCAGCCCCACCCCACCATGGCGCCGAACGCCAATGCGAGCACATCCTTGCGCGCCAGCACGCGCGTCAGCTCGCTTGCCTCTTTGGAAGACGTTGTTCGATTCATCGCGATACTCATTTATGGAAAGCGGTATTGTTGATGTGCACTTATCTTGCGTCCAGAGAGCGGC
The DNA here is from genome assembly GCF_004364315.1 of Chromohalobacter marismortui. Classification (GTDB taxonomy): domain Bacteria; phylum Pseudomonadota; class Gammaproteobacteria; order Pseudomonadales; family Halomonadaceae; genus Chromohalobacter; species Chromohalobacter marismortui. Next base: position 80,347 of record NZ_SOBR01000003.1, read on the forward strand.
ATTTGTTTCATATAATGCACGCCCGGCAGGCAAGATAATGGACCAGGTGAATCGAGACAACCCACGGTGAGAGGCAATGGCGGTTTTTTCCACGCCGTGGCGATAACAACCAGCGATAGGCTAGGTATGCTGAACGTCATCGCCCCGCCACAACAACTTGCCGCATTCATCGAGCGTGTAGCCACCCAGTGATTGGGCCAGGGTCAAGCCGGCGGCACTGTGTAGATAATCGAACATCTGCTGCAACAACGACCGGAAGTACACGTTGCGCGGCGTCACCAGATCGAACGACTCTTCGCTGATGGGAATGAACCCCAGGCCGAATTCATTGGCCGCCGACAGCGTGCCTGGGCCGATGTCGGCTTCGTGACGCGCGACGAGCGAAGCAACCTCGCGTTCGCTGTAGGCGACGACCTGGGTATTGAGCTGATCGAGTCGCAACTGATGCCCCGCCAACCATTCCTTGAGAAAGCGCTGCGATCCAGCCCCCTCTTGACGGACGGCCCAGCGACGATTGGCGCCGAAAAGCCCCGAGGGATCGTGAGGCTGGTGTCGGTCCTCGGGCCGGATGATCAACCCCTGACTGCGGCGGAACAATCGCACCAGCACCCAATGACGATAGCCGCTATGACTTCTCACCAGCGCCGGGTGGCGCAACTCGCTTTCCTCGGCACGCCCCCAATGGATGGCACACACATCGGCGCGGCCTTGCGAGAGCAACGACAAGCCCAGTTGCGTCCCGGTCACGCTATAGCCATAGAAGGCATGCCCCTGCTGCTGCTGATTGAGGCGCATGATCAAGGCCGAAAGCAACGGGTCGTCACTACCGGTCACCATCAGACGATCGGCCAGTACGCCATGGTGACAGGATTCCAGAATCCATTGCTCGACCAAGCGTCTGGGGAATAACCATTTACCGGTCACCTTGGTGGAAGGGATGGCGCCATCGCTGGCCAGCTGGTAAATCTTCTTTTCGTTGAGATGCAACAGCTCGGCGACTTGATGCACGTTGAGAAACGGCGAGGTAGAGGCGGAATCGCTCATGAGATGTCCTTGTGCCGAGACGCCGCTTTGTCCCCCGGACGTGGCGCCGGCATGGCATCCAGCACCAGGCGCGCCTGCTGGTCGACGACCTGAAAATGGCGCCCCTTGGCTCGCGCCACCAGCAGCACGCCGAAACGCTGCGCCAGTTCCACGCCTTTCTGCGTCATGCCCGAACGCGAGACCAGCACGCTGATCCCCATCTGCGCGACCTTGAGCACCATTTCGGACGTCAGGCGCCCCGTGGTGTAGAAGATATCCGCCGTCGCCAGCTCGGTATCCTCCGACACACCTTCTCCCAGTGCCGCCAGCCATTGGCGACCAGCCAGCGTATCCACCGCATTATGGCGCCCCACGTCTTCCACGAACCCCAGCACACGATCCTGCCGACACAGCGCGCAACCATGCACGGCCCCGGCATTGCGATAGGTCTCGTTGAACTGCCCCAGGTTGTCGAGCATGCGATACAGCACCGCCTGGGATAACGGCTCGCGGGGCAAGGGACGCAGATCGGTGGCATCGAGCAGGCGTCCAAAGACCGTTCCCTGCCCGCAGCCGGTGGTCACGGTTCGCTGAGCCAGGCGCGCCTCAAGGTCTTCAGGCAAGACACGCGTCACGACCGCAGCGGCCTCCACATCCCAATCGACCTGCAGTGCCTCGACATCCTCGGCACGCGCCAAGAGCCCCTGGTTGCGCAGATACCCCAATACCAGCGCTTCCGGCTCGGCCCCCAGCGTCATCAGGGTCACGATCTCCTGACGATTCAAGTACACCGTCAAGGCGCGCTCGGCAGCGATCGCCTGCTGACGACGCTGGCCGTATTCATCAGTCACCGCGATCTCGAGCGTTGTCGGCATACGCGCCCGACTCAACACGACATTGGACATGCTCACCTCCTTCTCATGGCGACAGGATACCCAAAGCACAACATGCATGCCCAAGGGAAATGTACGCCGAGGACGCATTTTCCAGGCTATCAGGCACGCGGCTTGCTATATGATGCAGATACAGCGTGTCATGTTTCACCTTACAGGGAGCAACCGCCATGGCGGCCGACGACAACCTGAGATACTTGAGCTTCGAGCTGGCGTTCCGGCGCCAGGAGGTCAAGGGCTTCACGTCCCTGGCCTGGTACATTGCCGACATCGGGTGCCATGACCGCGGCCCCCACGTCCTGCCGCTGACGCTCTTTCTCACCGAACGTACAGCCTACCGCTTCAACTTGAACGCCCAGCATCCTGTCCTGTTCATGCGCTGCGAAGCGACCGATGACGGTCCAGCACCACGCGAGCTTACCGCGAGTCAAGAAGTCGCGGCCAACTGGATGGACGGTGACACCCAGGTCCTCGACGCCCCCATGCCCTTGGCCATACAGGCCTGGATCGAGGCCTACCTGGCACGTCACGGCGAACGTGTCGACGGTGGTCGCAAGAAGAAACGCGCCGGCGCCGGGCGCGCCAGTCAGGAGTGATGTCATGAGCTTCATGCAACGCTGGTCACAGCGCAAGCGCGATCACGGCGATGCGTCGTCGCCCGACATGCCGCACGAAGAGACGGCCGTCGGCCAGGCACAGGCTCCTCCCGCGCACGGGGACGACGCGGCCTCATCGCGCGCCGCCGCCCTGATTCCCGGCTACGATCCTCAGCGTCCGTTGGACGAGCAACTGCCTGCACCGGAGACACTCGGCGCCGAGGACGATTTTCGCGCCTTCATGCTGCCGGGTGTCGGCGAGCTCCTCAAACGCCGCGCCCTGCGCCGCATGTTCACGATTGGCAACTACAACGTGCGCGACGGCCTGGACGATTATGACGAGGATTACTCGCAATTGATGCGCATGACGCCCGAGGTCAGTGCCCGGATGCGCCAATGGCTCCGCCAGGAACAAGCGTCCCAGGACTCACCACAGCACGACGACACGCAGACGCGACCATCCGACACGCCCGCTGAAGAAGATGAAGACGCCACTTCCGAGTCAGCGCAGACATCCCAGCCGACAGAGACGGACCCACCGGCAGAAGAGGCACCAAATGACCCATCCGGGCGCTCGGGTGCGTCAAGTTGACCCATAGCGTCCGTCAATAATGCCACGGTGCTCCCGTATCTTGCCCGGCAAGCCCTTCGTTTGCGACGAGAACAGGTATCTAACCTGCAGTCATAACATTATATAAAGCTCGGCAAAGACCGAGACGAGATGCCACCCGATTGGCACGACAAGACTCAAAGCCCCGTGACACGACCGACAAGCTGATGAGGTGACATGCCCCAGTTCATCGATACGCGAGCGTTGAACGACGACGCACGTAACGCAGCCGCGCGTGAGGCCGCCCTGCAGCAGGTGTCATGGCCGCAGAACCTCGCCCCGCCCACGGTGAGCTATACCAGCCACGGCCATGTGGCCATCGTGGGGCCGGCAACGGACCTTCAGCGCGCCATGCAGGCACTCACGGACAACGAGCTTGCCAGCATCACGCTGGTCACCACGCAGTCCGCATTGCCTCACGACAGCACACACGATCTCGCCAGCGTGCGCGATATCGCCTGCGCGCATCCACACCTGGAAGGCTATCTAGGCGCGTTTCATCTAAGTGCCGGTGACGGCGGCGCGTCTCTTTCACAGGCCAGCCTGGGGCGCGACCACTTCGATGCCATTCTCGATCTCGGCACACCGGCGCTGCTGCAGTACGAATTGCCGCCGCCGGGCTACCACCGCGTGAATCACACGACATCCCTCGAGCAAGCCGTTCAGGATCTTCAAGCGTGCGTCGGTGAATTCGAGAAGCCGCGCTATTTTCAGATCGACAGTGATTTGTGCGCCCATGCCGGGCGTGGTCAAAGCGGCTGCACTCGCTGCCTCGATATCTGCCCTGCCGATGCCATTTCGAGCGTCAAGCAGGAAATCGTCATCGACCCGTTTCGGTGTCACGGTGCGGGCAGTTGCACCAGCGCATGTCCCACCGGCGCCATTCGCTATGCCTTGCCCACACCGGAGCGCCTGGACGATTACATCGCACGCCTGCTTGCCAGCTATCACGCCGAAGGCGGCGATACCGCCGTGGTGCGTTTTCTCGACCAAGAGACGCAAGCCAGCGACCCCCCCCCGGCGGCGGGCCATGTCCTCGATGTGCCGCTGGAAGAACTCGGCGCGGCGGGGCTCGACCACTGGCTGGGCGCCCTCGCCCGCGGCGGCGCCGAAGTACGCATCGTCATGCATGACAGCTTACCGCCGTCATTGAGCCGGCTAGTGCACGATCAATACGCTCAAGCCACCGCCATGTTAGCGGCATTGGGCCATGATACCCGGCGCCTGAGCCTGATTGATGCAGGCGACAGCGCCAAACGCGACGCACTGCCGATCGTGGCGCCTCTCGGCGCACGCCTGGAAACGACACGCCCGCACGCCAAACGCGAGGCCCTCAACAGCATTCTCGACTTCCTCGCGGCACATGGCACGCCCAGCGCAAAGCGCGTGGACATGCCCGTCGGCGCGCCATTCGGCACGCTGGATATCGACGCCGACCACTGCACCTTGTGCATGGCCTGCGTGGCGGTGTGCCCCGTGCAGGCGCTGAGCACGCCTGGCCAATCTCCGGCCCTGCAGTTTCAGGAAAGTGCCTGCGTGCAGTGCGGGCTTTGCGAGGCCACGTGCCCCGAAGGGGTCATTGCCCTGCACCCCGGGTTCATGGCCGACCCTGAAACCCGCAGCCAGGTCGCGACGGTCAAGGAAGAAGCGCCATTCGAGTGCATCAGCTGCGGCAAGCCTTTTGCCACTACCAGCACCATCGCCTCGATCAAGCAGAAACTCGCCGATCATCCGTATTTTGCCGGTGATGCCATCAAGCGCCTGGAAATGTGCGAAGACTGCCGCGTCAAGGATATCTGGCACGACATGGCGCGTGACCCCAATGCTCAGCTCAAGGTATGACGATGACGACGCCCGAGCATAGCGATACTCATCACTCTCCAGCATCCCTCACGGCGGCACTCGAGGAACGCAACGCCCTGCGCGCCGATGTCTATCTATTGCTGGCACGCTTGGTACGTGAAGCGCCCAACGCGGAGCTGCTCGACTTTCTCGCCGCGCTCGAACCCGACGACGAGAATTCGCCACTCAAGCGACATTGGGCCTCGCTGTCACTGGCCGCCCGCCATGGGCATCCCGGCACGCTGCACGATGTGCACTTTGGTCTGCTCGTGGGCGTGATCCAGGGCCAGCTCGTGCCGTATGCCTCCTGGTACCTGACCGGATCGCTGATGGAAATGCCCTTGGTGGCACTGCGCCATGACCTCAAGCACCTCGGTTTCGAGCGCGCCGCGCACGTCAAGGAACCCGAAGATCACTTCTCCGCCATGTGCGAAGTCATGGCCATGCTCATCGAATCCCGGGCCGCGGCACAGGCAGCGTTCTTCAAGCGTCATTTGAGCCCTTGGGCATTGCGTTTCATGCATGACCTGGCCCAGGTCGAAGACCCGTTCTATGCCAGCGTCGGAGCGCTCGGAGAGGCTTTCTTCTCGCGTGAGGGTGATCAATTGCAAAGTGACCCTGACGCGCAAGTCGTCACGTTTTCGCCACCTCCCGCTACGCTTGGCGAAGGGAGGCCCAACTAATGCGCCTCGTTCATCACCCATGCCGCTTGCCCGACGGCAGCGATAACGCAGAGGTGTGTGCAAGCCACAAACGCGCAAAACAAAAAGGAGTCGCCTCATGAAAGAGCCGAACGATAAAACGTCGAACAATCCCGCCCGGCGTCACTTCTTGCGCAATGTCGGGCTGGGTACGGTCGCCGCGGGTGCGGCCGTGGCCGTCGGCCATGTCACCCTGGCGCAGGCACAAGCGGATGAAACCAAAGACGCCGCCGATGCCGGCGACACGACGTATCGCGAAACCGATCACGTCAAGGCCTTCTACGCCACCTTGCGCGACTAAACGGTCGAGAGAACCGGAACTGAGGACATAACCATGCGATTGACTCGAAAATCCTCCCAACCCGCCGGTCAAGGCGGTCTCGGCATCAGCCGCCGACAATTCCTCCAGCGCAGCGGCGTGGCCACCGGCGGCCTCGCGGCGGCCGGCTTCATGGGCCATGGCATGATGCAGGCGGCCAGTGCCAAGGAAAAGACGGCCTATTCCGATGCGCCCGTCGAAACCAAACGCACCATCTGTTCCCACTGTTCGGTGGGCTGCGGCGTCTACGCCGAGGTGCAAGAAGGGGTCTGGACCAAGCAGGAGCCCGCGTTCGACCACCCGATCAACCGGGGGGCGCATTGCGCCAAGGGCGCCTCGCTGCGCGAACACGGCCATTCCACGCGGCGCTTGAAGTACCCGATGAAACTGGTCGACGGCCAATGGCAGCGTCTCGAATGGGACCAGGCCATCGAGGAAATCGGTGACAAGGTACTCGAGCTCAGAGACAAGCACGGCCCGGACAGCGTTTATTGGCTGGGATCGGCCAAGTTCAATAATGAACAGGCTTACCTGATGCGTAAGCTGGCCGCCTTATGGGGCACCAACAACACCGATCACCAGGCACGTATCTGCCACTCCACCACCGTCGCCGGCGTCGCCAATACGTGGGGCTACGGCGCGATGACCAATTCGCTCAACGATATACAAAACAGCAAGTCGATTCTGTTCATCGGCTCCAACCCCAGTGAGGCGCATCCAGTCGCCATGCAGCATATCCTGCTGGCCAAGGAACGTAACAACGCTCAGATCATCGTGGTCGACCCACGCTTTACGCGCACCGCCGCCAAGTCCGACAAGTATGTGCGCCTGCGCCCGGGGTCCGACGTTGCTTATATCTGGGGCCTGCTGTGGCATATCTTCGAAAACGGCTGGGAAGATACGCAGTTCATCGAACAGCGCGTCTATGGCATGGACAAGGTGCGTAGCGAAGTCGCCAACTTCCCGCCCGATGTGGTCGAGTCGATCACCGGCGTCGGCGAGGCCGACATGTACGATGTCGCCAAGCGTATCAGTGAAAATCGTCCTGGGTGCGTCGTATGGTGCATGGGCGGCACCCAGCACACCACCGGCAACAACAACACCCGCGCGTATTGCATCCTCGAGTTGGCATTGGGCAACCTGGGAGTCTCCGGTGGCGGCGCCAACATCTTCCGCGGGCACGACAACGTGCAGGGCGCCACCGATCTGGGCCTGATGTCACATTCCCTGCCCGGTTATTACGGGCTCAGTGAAGGGGCATGGAAGCACTGGAGCAAGATCTGGAACGTCGACTACGAGTGGATCAAGAATCGCTTCGATCCCAACGAGTACAACGGCTCCCTGCCCATGAACTCCAATGGCATCACCGTCTCGCGCTGGATCGATGGCGTGCTCGAAGAAGACGCCGACATTGCCCAACGCTCGAGCCTCAAGGGCATGTTCTACTGGGGACACGCGGTCAACTCGCAGACCCGTGGTCCGGAAATGAAAAAGGCCATGAGCCAGCTCGAGCTGATGGTCGTGGTCGATCCCTACCCCACCGTGGCCGCCGTGATGAACGACCGCACCGATGGCGTTTATCTACTGCCCGCCGCCACACAGTTCGAGACCACGGGAAGCGTCACCGCCACCAATCGCGCACTGCAGTGGCGCGATCAGGTCATCGAACCGATGTTCGACTCCAAGCCCGACCATGAAATCATGTACCTCATGGCGCAAAAGCTTGGATTCGGCGATGAATTCACACGCAACTTCGCCATCGAGAACGGCCGCCCGGTCATCGAGGACGTGTTGCGTGAAATCAACGCCGGCATGTGGACGGTCGGCTATACCGGTCAGAGCCCGGAACGTCTCAAGGCCCACCAGAAAAACTGGCATACCTTCGATTTCCATTCCATGCAGGCGCTGGGCGGCCCCATCGACGGCGACTATTACGGCCTGCCCTGGCCTTGCTGGGGCACCGCCGAATTCGGCCATCCCGGCACGCCGCTACTGTACGACATGAGCAAGCCCGTCAAGGAAGGGGGGCTCACATTCCGAGCGCGTTTCGGCGTCGAACACGATGGCGTCAATTTGCTGGCCGACGGCGTGGCAAGCGCCGGTTCCGAGATAAAGGACGGCTACCCGGAATTCACCGCCGACATGCTCAAGCAGTTGGGGTGGTGGGACGATCTCACGGCCGAAGAGAAAAAAGCCGCCGAAGGCAAGAACTGGAAGACCGATCTTTCCGGCGGCATTCAGCGTGTCGCCATCGAGCACGGCTGTGCGCCGTTCGGTAACGCCAAGGCACGCTGTGAAGTGTGGACATTCCCGGACCCGATCCCCAAGCACCGCGAACCGCTTTACACCCCTAGGCGCGACCTGGTGGAGAAATACCCGACCTGGGACGACGTGGCATCGTTCTATCGCTTGCCGACGTTGTATCGCTCGATTCAGGAAAACGACTTCAGCCAGGAATTCCCGATCATCCTGACGTCGGGACGCCTGGTCGAGTACGAAGGCGGTGGCGAAGAAACCCGCTCCATGTCATGGCTCGCCGAGCTGCAGCAGGAAATGTTCGTCGAGATCAACCCGGCGCAGGCCAACGACCTGGGCATCAAGAACGATGACATGGTCTGGGTGCATGGGCCCGAAGGCGGCAAGGTCAAGGTCAAGGCCATGGTGACGCCGCGCGTGGCACGCGACGTCGCCTTCATGCCTTTCCATTTCGGCGGCATTTTCCAGGGCGAAAGCCTGGCGGACAAGTACCCCGAAGGTGCACGGCCTTATGTCCTTGGTGAGGCCGCCAACACCGCGACTACTTACGGCTACGACATAGTGACACAGATGCAGGAAACCAAGTGCACACTATGCCGGATCGAGAAAGCCTCCGCCTGATCGACGATGCTTAAAATGCCGGTGAGGCCACGTACCTCGCCGGCCAGAGGAGAACACCATGGCTCAAATGAAATTTCTCTGCGACGCCGAACGCTGCATCGAATGCAACGGCTGCGTCACGGCCTGCAAGAACGCCAACGAAACCGACTGGGGCATTCAGCGCCGCCGAGTCGTCACTCTCGACGATGGCATGCCTTCCGAGGTATCGATTTCCGTCGCCTGCATGCACTGCGACGATGCCCCGTGCATGGCGGTGTGTCCCACCGACTGCTTCTACAAGACCGATGACGGCATCGTCCTGCATGACAAGGACATCTGCATCGGCTGCGGTTACTGCCTCTACGCCTGCCCCTTCGGCGCGCCGCAGTTTCCCAAGCAAGAAGCCTTCGGCGAGCGCGGCAAGATGGACAAGTGCACCTTCTGCGCCGGCGGTCCCGCCGAGACCAAGGAAGAAGAATACGAAAAGTACGGCGCCAACCGTATCGCCGAAGGCAAACTGCCGCTATGTGCCGAGATGTGCTCCACCAAGGCGCTATTGGCCGGTGATGCCCAGACCATTTCCGACATTTTCCGCCAGCGTGTGGTCTATCGCGGCCATGAAGATGGCGGCTGGTCATCCGTCGAGAAGGCGCAACTGTCGGGCCCGGATGTGTCGGGCAATCTCGACGAGATGGCCTACGACGCCACTCGTGCCACACGTGAAGGGTGAGGAGAGCGCTCATGCACACACTCATGCAATGCTTGTGGCGGCTGCGTATGCTAGGTGCGGTGCTGTTGCTGGCGGTGTTGGCCGCTAGCCTTGCCCCGTCCACGCACGCCGCCGAACCCAACGAGGAGCTGGGTCAGGCCGTCGGCACGGTGGACGCCGACACTTGGCGAGACGTCAAAAACGGCGAAAACTTCATTGATACACGCCACGAATCCACCTATAGCCTGATCAATACCAGTGGCGAGACCTGGCGTCAGATCCGCAACGAGTGGATTTCGCCCGCCGGCCTGATCGCCATCGGCGGCATGCTGGCGATCCTGATCATCTTCTATCTTGTCGTCGGCCGCAACGATCTCGATCATGAGCGCACGGGGCGTAAGATTCTACGCTGGACCGCTATCGAGCGGGCCCTGCACTGGACCGTGGCGACGTTGTTCATCGCATTGGCGCTGACCGGTTTGAACCTGCTATACGGCAAGTTCGTGTTCCGGCACATTTTCGGCGATGTCTTCTGGGCCAACATGATCATGGGCTCCAAGCTGATCCACAACTACGCGGGCCCGGTCTTCGGCATTCTGTTGATCGTCATTCTCGCCAAGTGGCTCAAGGTCAATCTGCCCAAGAAGCACGATCTGGAGTGGTTCAAGCAAGGGGGCGGCATGGTCGGTGACAAGCATCCCGATGCCGGCTTCGCCAATGCCGGTGAAAAGGTCTGGTTCTGGCTGTTGGCCAGCGTCGGCTTGCTGGTCGTGGTCAGTGGCTTGGTGCTCGACTTCCCGATCTTCGGGCAGACGCGTGACGACATGCAGTGGGCCAACATGTTCCACGGCGTGACCTCGTTGATACTCATGACCGTGGCGCTGGGCCACATCTACATCGGGACCCTGGGGACCGAGGGCGCGTTTGAAGGCATGGCGACCGGCTATGTCGATGAAACCTGGGCCAAGCAACACCACAATCTGTGGTACGAAGAGGTCAAGGAAAGCGCCGGACAGCCCCACCAGAGCGACCCTCCCATTGACGACGACACGGCGACGGCACAACGGCCCAACTGAACACCAAAGCGTATCTCGACACGCCGCGAGCAAGACGACACCGCCACCTGGCGGTGTCGCTCTTTGTTATGATGCAGGCAGATGTCCTACCACTCAAAGATCCCGCGAGGAGGCTTTCCCATGCAACACATCGACGCTGATACGCGCACCGAGCTCGAGGCGGCCGCCTTCCGCCACCTGCTCGATCATCTCGACGCCAACAAGGACGTACAGAACATCGACCTGATGATCCTGGCCGACTTCTGCCGCAACTGTCTCTCCAAATGGCTGATGGCCGCCGCCAGCGAGCGCGGTATCGAGCTCGACTACGAGACGGCCCGTGAATACGTCTACGGCATGCCCTACAGCGAATGGAAAGCGCTCTACCAGGCCCCCGCCACGCCCGAGCAGCTCGCAGCATTGGATGCCCGCCAGCAACGCAAGAAGGACACCCAGGCATGAGCGAGGCCACTTTCGTCCCCCTCGAGATCGCCGTGCTGACCGTCTCCGATACCCGCACGGAAGAAACCGACCGCTCCGGCGACGCCCTGGTCGATCGCCTCGAGCGCGACGGCCACACGCTGGTCGAAAAGCGCATCGTCGCGGATGACGTCTATCGTATCCGAGCGGTCGTCGCCCAATGGATTGCCGATGAGGGTGTGCAAGTCATCATCACCACCGGTGGCACGGGCTTCACCGGGCGCGACTCCACCCCCGAAGCGATCGAGGTCTTGCTCGACAAGCACATCGAAGGCTTCGGCGAACTGTTTCGCCATCTCTCGTGGCAGGAAATCGGCAGTTCCACGGTGCAAAGCCGGTGCCTGGGTGGCCTGGCCAACGCCACCGTGGTGTTCTGCTTGCCGGGGTCCACGGGGGCATGCCGTACCGCCTGGGACGGCATCCTTCACGAACAGCTCGACAGCCGTCACAAGCCCTGCAACTTCGCCAATCTCGTGATCCCCGGGAGCGGTCAGCATGGCTGAGCTGCAAAGCGTCGAACGTGCGCTGTCGGCACTGCTGGACGACGTGACACCGAGCGAAATCGAGCGAATCGACTGCACGCAAGCCGCCGGCCGCGTCCTGGCGGAAACCGTCACCGCGCGCCTCGACGTGCCGCCGGCCGACAACAGCGCCATGGATGGCTATGCACTGCGCCATGCCGATGCCGGTCAGTGGCTCCCCATCAGCCAGCGCATCGCGGCCGGCTACGCGCCGGCGCCACTGGCGCCAGGCACCTGCGCGCGCATCTTTACCGGTGGCGAGATCCCCCCGGGGGCCGACACCGTCGTGATGCAGGAGCGCGTGGACGCGCCAGACGCCCAGGCCCATATGCCGAGTGACATCGCGCAGGGCGACAACGTGCGTCGTCGGGGACGCGACGTGGCGGCCGGCACGCCCTTGCTGGACGCCGGCATGCGTCTGGAGGCCGCGGCCCTGGGGCACCTGGCCGGTCAGGGCATCACCCAGGTCGGCGTATACCGTCGCCCGCGCGTGGCATTGCTTTCCACCGGCGATGAAATCGTCGAGCCAAGTCAATCACTCGCGCCGGGGCAGATTCATAACTCGAACCGCCCCATGCTGTCGCGCCTGCTCGAGCGCTTCGGCGCCGACCTGGTCATGCGCGAGCACGTCCCCGACGACTTCGCGACGACCCAGCGTCTTATGCGCCGGGCCGCCGAATGCGCCGATGTCATCGTCACCACGGGGGGCGTCAGCGTCGGCGAAGAAGACCATGTCAAGCATGCGCTGGAATCACTGGGCCAGCTAGACCTGTGGCAATTGGCCATGCGCCCCGGCAAACCATTGGCACTGGGACGCATCGGGCAAGCGCGGCTAGTCGGCCTGCCCGGCAACCCCGTGTCCTGCTTCGTCGGCGCCTGGGTCTATCTGCGTCCGCTCATGGGCACACTGCAAGGATGCCCTCGCATGACCACGCTACCGCGCCTGTGGGCGCGTGCCGAGTTCGAGACCCGCACCCAGGCACGTCGTCACTACATGCGCGTGGGGCTCGAGTTCACGCCCGCGGGCGTCGTCGCCCATGCCTTCGCCGATCAGAACTCCGCCGTGCTGTCTTCCTGCCTCGCGGCCGATGCCTTGGCCGTCATCCCCGAGTACACGACCGTGCAAGCGGGCGAGCAGGTGGAATGCCTGTGGCTGACGGATTGAGACGACGGACGATGACATCTAATCGGCGCACAATGCCTGGTTGAGCGCCGGCCAGAGTCGCTGGAAGTCTCGCTCCAGCGCGGGATAATCGGCGTGCAACCAGGGCACTAACTCCGCCAGGCGATTGGGACCACTCAAACGGCGCCCCAGGCCCGCGATCGCCTGGCAGGTAAAGCCGAAATCGGCGTAACGACTCAGCCAATCATCCTCGATCAGGACCGGGATCATCGGCGCCAAACGATTCGGGGCCACACCTTGGCTCTCCAGGACCCGGTAACAGCGTGCAATCAAGGCAACATCGGCATGATCGCGTGCCACGAAATGATCCCACACCAGATCCAGAGCGATACCCACCACACGCCGCTGGGGACGCGGTGCGCGCGCTCGCACGCCGCGAATCACGGCATGATCGTCGACCCAGGCATCCACGCGGCGATGATGGCGGATACCGCGCGCGACCTCCGCCGCCCAATCGTCGCCGGGATCGCCCTTGACGCCATCGGCGATCAAGTTGCCATACAGGAAGGCGTCGTTGCCGCCACGGGCCAGCCAGGCGTGTGCAAGAAAGTTCATCGAAGGCCTAGACAGTTCTCAAAGACAGCTTTTAAAGCCAGTCCTTAAAGACAGTGGGTTGGTTTGGGCAAGCCCGCCAGACGCGCGCCCACCTTTGCAGGGCTATCGGGAAACAAGCGCATCAAATGCAGGGAGCGACCTTTATCGGGCCCCAGCGCCTGGCTGACGGCCTTGACCAGGGGGCGCATGGCCGGCGCATTTTCGTAACGCGCATAGAAGGCGCGCAGTACCTCGAGCACTTCCCAGTGTTCGGGCGTCAATTCCCTGCCTTCCTCGGCAGCTAGCGCCTCGGCCACCGCAGGCGTCCAGGCCGCCAGATCGACGACGAATCCTTCGGGATCGAGCCCGATGTCACGGCCTTCTACCGTGATATAGCGTGTCGCTTGCGTGGTCGCCATTAGAACCAGCTCACCGTGCGTTGTGCGTCCTCGGTCAAGGCCACGAAACCATCCATGTCGACGATGATCACACGCGCATCGCAGCGCCCCGCCAAGCCACGCGCTTCCAGATCCTCGCGCAGGGCAAACAAACGGCCTTCCAGGCCGGGAAAATGTTTCACCTGTGCACTCACTGCGCCAAACACGCCATCTTCGATCAGCATCAGCCCATCTTCCTCCCCCATCGCGCGCAATACGTCCTGATGAACGGGGCTCGAACTCGGGGCACGATTGAGCAAGTGCAACAACATTCGCAGGTGTCTCCTAACAGCGCTTCCCCGCTAGCATGCAGTACGGGCAGCATTCAGAAATTGACGATTTGACGATGGCCGGCAAGCACCGCCGACAATGCCGGTGCCGGGACTTCAATCACCGGCAAGAGCAGATCATCGCGGGTTAATCCACGCGCTTCGAGCGCGTCGATATCGATATACAAACGCTCGATATCGTACATTTCCAGCATCTCGAAGGTGCTTTGGGTGCCCTTTTGACCCAACGGCCCCGAGCCTTGCCCCTGAAGCAATGCCCAGACGCCGTCTCCCATCAGCAAAAGCGAGACGGACTGCCCGAAGGCCGCGCCCACCAAGGCCAGATCGAGAGCCTCGCGTAGCCATAGACTGCCATGTGGCGCATGGCGCAATATCACCAGCAGATCGCCGTGCGGTGTCTCGGATACCTCGGACATGACGGTTTCCCAGTTACATGAATGAGCGACGCTATATTCAGGGCGCGAAGGTAATCAACCGCTCGTGCGTCTGGCTGATATCAAGCAGCTGCCCCAACCCCGTCAACTCGAAGGGAGGTTCGAGACTCGCCCCGCTCTTGCCGTGACGCTCGGCCTCCCGGGCATCGAGCAAGCCACGACGCAACGCCGCCGCCACGCAGACCTGCAAGGCGGTTCCATGGGTGCGCCGCAACTCACTCCAGGCATCGACGAGGTGCGGCTCATCCTGTGGCGGCGCCGAGAGGTGTGAGGCGTTATATACCCCATCGTGATAGAAGAACACCGTCTCGACACGATGCCCCCGGGCGATGGCGGCATGCGCGAAACGCAACGCGGAATGCGCTGCCTGATGGCTATACGGGCCCCCCAGCACGAGCAAGGCGTAACGCATCGAGAGTCTCCATCACTGACGCGGTGAATACTGCTATTGTCCTCGACGAAGCGAGGTCATGGCAAATCATGGGCCGCCGTGCGGCATGTCACTCAGTGGACATTGACGCCGACCATGTTAGCGAGTATATTTTTAACAAGCTAACATATAGCATGTCTTTAGCTAGCGATACCGATCTGTTGATATCCCAACCTTGGCCGCCTTCCAGGCGGCTTTTTTTATCGCGCGCGCCTCTCCGCCCTGCAACAACAGCGACTCATATGAGCGCCGTCACGATTTACGCAAATCCTGCTTAGCCGTTACTCAATCCGGCTAAATTGAAAGCGTCTGTGTCGTAATGTATCGACACTACCGCTGATTCGTGGAGGTTACGCTCATGACCGTTGCCCTGCTTTCCCCGACCAAACGCCCGCCAGCGACGCTGACACCGGCCAATACGGCCGTCTCAACCACGCTATCGCCCGCTCCTTGCGATCGTACGGCAGCATCGCGCCCGGCGCCCAAGTGCGTGATCGGAGGCCTGACATATCTTCGCCACGACCCTCATCTTCGGCATGATCTCTGCAGCACCGAGGATATCGCCAATGCCCATCGCCGCGCGATTTTCTACACTCGCTGGTTTGGCCTCGCCGAGCCCTTGCTGCAACTCTGGCGCGGATAGACGCCCCCAACGCAAAAGGCCCACACCTTTCGAGACGTGGGCCTTCGCCAAACGGGCAGTACAACATCGATGCCGAATCAATCGTCGGACATAAAACCGAGGATAGACAAAAGGCTCACGAAAATGTTGTAGATCGACACGAACAGGGTAATGGTCGCCAGGATGTAGTTGGTTTCGCCCGCGCGATGGATGATTTCACTGGTTTGATACAGGATCGCGGCCGAGGAAAACAACACGAAACCGGCTGAGACGGCCAGCGCCAGCGCGGTGATGTTGAAGATCATCGCCGCGACCATGGCCAGCACCAGCACGATCGCCCCGGCGATCATGAAGTTACCCAGGAAACTGAAGTCTTTGCGCGTCACCAGCGCCACGGCGGACAAGCCGATGAACGTTGCCCCCGTCATCCCCAGCGCCGTCATCACCAATTGCGCCCCATTGGGCAGTGACAAGTAGAGATTCAGCATCGGTCCCAGGGTGAAGCCCATGAAACCGGTAAAGGCAAAGATCGACAGGATGCCCGCCGCCGAATTCGCTGTCTTGTGGACCAGAAACATCAAGCCATACGCGCCGATCAGGAAGATGAAGATGTTCATCTGCCCGATGCCCATCGCCATTGATGTACCCGCTGTCACGGCGGAGAACAGCAATGTCATGGCCAGGAGCATGTATGTGTTACGCAGCACCTTGTTGGTACTGACCGATCGCGTCTGCTGACCGGCAATCTGAGACGTGCGGTATGCCATGGGATATCTCCTCGGTGGCGCTGAAAACATAAGGTAAGACCTAGGATGCCCCGCTTGAGTTCCCACTGCAAGATGGATATTCAACGCCCATGGCATTGTTTTAACTCATTGAAAGCACATAAAGTCTTGACGAATCACAGAACGCTGGTAATATACACCGCCGTAAGCCGGAGGGATGGCAGAGCGGTTGAATGCACCGGTCTTGAAAACCGGCGAAGGTTTGCGCCTTCCCAGGGTTCGAATCCCTGTCCCTCCGCCACTACATCAAAGCGCCCTGAGATTTCAGTAACTTGCTGGTCTCGGGGCGTTTTCGTTTCGGGGTGTTACCTCCCGCCGTCGTTACACCGCACTGTTACATTCGCTACAGCTACGATCCGACACCACTCATCAGCGTGCATGCTTCAATGAGCGTTAGCCTCCCGGTCGTGAAGGCGCCGGTATCGAGGTAGTAGACGTTCCCCAGCCATATCGGTCGTTCAACGATGGTGTGCCCCACCACCACGGCATCGATGCCGCGAACCGGTGTCTCGTCGCCACGCCGGATGCGCGTTCTTCCCCAAAGCAAATCCTGCGACGTTGTTGCGAGATCATTCCAGTCCTTGGGCGGTTCGGCGTGAACGATCCCGAGACGCTTGCCCGCGACCGATATTTCGCGCGCATAGGGCATGCTCGGCAAGGCCTGCTGAAGCATCGTCTGCGCCTCGTCCAGCCCTGCTTCCAAGGCCCAGGTACCACCATTGATCATCCAGGCATCGCGCGTCTTCAGGCTGCCCCTTTCTTCGCCCAGCAACGCGTCATGCGCCAGCATTTCGTGATTGCCACGCACGGCGAAGAACCAAGGCTCGAGAGCGAGAGACAAACACTGAAGACTATCGGCGCCACGATCGATCAGATCCCCGACACTGAACAGCCGGTCTCGTTGGTAATCGAAACCGACCGCCTCCAATTGGCCATAAAGCAATGCCAGTTGGCCGTGTATATCGCCGACGATGAAATCACGACCATGCTCATTGGGGCCGTGCCGTTGCATCACGTCACCGCTCATTGCCACCAACTTTCCCACTAGCGAAAGCCCCGAACGGGGCACTTAAATATCGTGGATGATCGGCTTTGCATAACGACACGCACTGTCCCGCGATCTTCCACCTTCCAGCTCCAGCGCCTTCGCCAGAAGCTCATCGACGCTGGCACGTGGATTTGCACCGATCCTCTCGACGCTCTCGAAATCATATGACGCGCATGCCGGGCACCGGGTTTCCGACGGCCGCCTGGTTGCCTTGATGAACACTTCGACCTGACAAGCACGGCAGCGATAGAGCCGCCGATCGGACATGGTCATGACAAACTCCATGGGGCGAAACATTCCTCTCAGCATAGGACACGCCAATGTCTTGTGCATACTGAATCGAACACCGGGCTCAGTAATAAAGCCTCAGACCGACCCGAGTCACCCGATTGCCCTCCACCGCGCTGACGACCCAGTGAAAGCCATGCCAGTCGACATCGTCCCCCACCACGGGATGGCCGCCGACGCGTAGCGAGACGAACTCCCCCAAGGTCATGTGCTGCTCACCGGCGCTCAACGTCAGGCCATAGGCATCCGCCACATCGCTCATGACGGCGTCTCCGTCCAGCGTAAAGGTGCCGAAGAAAGCACGCTCGCGCTTGAGTGTGGCATCGCCGTTGAACAGACGATTGAGTGCCGGCAGATCCTCGCTACGCCCGATGACGCAAATGACATCCCCCAGCCTCAAGCGTGTACTGCCTTTGGCATGCAGCATGGTGTGCTTGCGAAACAAACCGGAGATCAGCGCGCCCGACGGGAAGCGCAGCAGCCGAATGGGGACGTCCTCGAGCGCTTCATTCTCGACCTTGTAGACGAACATTTCATAGTCGTTTTCCGGCAGGACGCCCAGTGGGCCGCGACGATTGGGCGTCGTACCGGCCGGCACTTCGACGCGCATCCAACGCGCCACCCGCGCCAGGGAAGCCCCCTGCATCAGTAGCGACATCAGCACCACGAAGAAGGCGACGTTGAAATACAGCGTCGCGTTTTCGACCCCGGCAATGACCGGAAAGATGGCCAGCACGATAGGCACCGCGCCGCGCAGCCCCACCCAGGAGATGAACCCGAGCTCCCGCCAGCGGAAGCTGAAGAACGGCTTGAGCGAGATCAGAACGGCCAGCGGGCGGGCCACGAAAATCAGACCCAACGCCAAGACGGCCCCCGGTATCGCGTAATCGATCATTTCACTGGGCGTCACCAGCAGCCCAAGCACCAGGAAAAGTCCAATCTGACTCAGCCATGCCAACCCATCGTGAACCGGCAGAATATGCGTGAGATGCCGCCCGGGCTGATTGCCGATCATCAGGCCCGCCAGATAAATCGCCAAGAAACCACTGCCACCGGCCGCCCCGGTCAAGCCGAAGATGAAAAAACCCGACGCCAACGCCAACAGCGAATAGAGTCCCGACGCCAGGTCGAGCCAGCGCAACAGTTTGGCCGCCAACCAGCCGCCTCCAAGCCCAAACAGCAAGCCCAGCCCGAACTGTGAGGCGAACATCATCAGGGTCTGTCCGACGCCGCTGGTACCACTCACCAGCATGTCAGCCAGCGTAATGGTCAAGAAGATCGCCATCGGGTCGTTGGTACCTGACTCGATCTCCAGGGTCGCCCCCACCCGCTCGTTGAGCGTCACGCCCTGACCGCTGAGCATCGAAAAGACCGCTGCCGCATCTGTCGATCCGACGATGGCGCCCACCAGCAGGCCTTCCACCAGGGAAAGATTGAAGATCCAAGTCGCCAACAGCCCCACCAGGCCACTGGTGATGAAGACGCCCAGCGTGGCCAGGGATAGTGCGGGTTTGAGCCCCACGCGGAATGTCTTGAGACGCGTGCGCAGGCCACCATCGAGCAGGATCATCGCCAGCGCCAGGTGCCCGATCAGGTAGGCGAGCGAATAGTCATCGAACTCGATGCCCAGCACGCCCTCCTCGCCGGCCATCATGCCCAACCCCAGGAACAACACCAGCAGCGGTACACCGATGCGCGACGAGACACGACTCGCCACGATGCTCAGCGCAATGAGAAACCCCGAAAACAAAAAAAGGCTGTTGATGGTATCCACGACTAACGACTATCTCCCTGAATTCAAGGACCTAGTATGCCATGTCCCGGTGCCTCTTGCTGTCACCTACATCAACCAATGTGGATGCGATTGCAAGGCGGGCCAATCGACATCGCCCTGCAATCGCATTCCCCAGATCAGGGCCCTCATCCCCTGGCGATACTCGCCAAGCGCGACATCCGGCGACTGTCGACGATAGCCGGCAAGGAAAGCATCCCGTTCGTCGGGCGCCGTGATCAGCAACTCGGCTATGCAGAGGTCGAACTCGAGCGGCGCCCACACCAGGGCCTCCCAGTCACTCCATACCCAACCGGTGGCACTATAGAGGAATTGATCGGCACGCAAATCGGGGAGGCACCACACCGCGCGCGTGGGAAGGGGAAAATCCGGCAGTACCTGCCAATCGGCACAGCCTGGGTGGTGTCTCAAAAAGTCGCGTGCGCGTCGCGGCCATTGTGATAGCGGCCAGACAGTTTCCAGTGGGTGCCCCCAGCCCGAGACCGTTTCGCGATGCAGGCAACCCAACTGACTACCCAGCAGTTCCGCGAAAACCGCCCCCATGCGCGCCGTCGCCCCATCGCTCCAGGGCAGACTCCAGAGGGGCACCTGGTGCAATGCTCCCAGATACGTGAGCGGTAATGGCGGCAACGGCAAATGCACCGGCAAGGCCCCCGCCAGGCGCGTCACTGCTTCGGGACAGCGCCAACGATCGAAACCGAAGAGCCGCTGCATCCCCTGCCAGAACGGGTCCTGAGCGGGATGTGTTCGTGCCAGCTTGAGTAATTGCGGCGCCTCGCCGCGTGTTCGCCATAGCCAGTTGGCACTGTCCCCCCAGGCCAATGGCAACGGGGCCAGGGCATGACCGGTGAAGACCTCGACACGATGGGTCAGTGCTGGATCGGGGTACATGTATGCTCCTGGCGGCCCACGCGATAGCGAGGCGACGACGCCCCGCAGGTCTGGGCAGCCGCCGCCGCATCAGGATACAATACTCACCTCTGGATAGGGGTGCCCATCATGGAATGGGCTGAGAGCGCCACGCGCAACCCTGGAACCTGATCCGGTTAGAACCGGCGGAGGAAATACCAGAGCGTGCCGTCGGCACGTCCTTCGCCCCATTCATGGAGCCTTGATGACGTCCCTCGGTTTTTCGCTTTCCCAGGCGCGGCTCGCCTTTTCGGGGCAATGGCTGTTCGATGGTCTCACGGTCGACTTCGCCCCCGGTAGCTGGACGGGACTGCTCGGCCGCAGCGGCAGCGGCAAGAGTTCCTTGCTACGCATGATCGCAGGCCTCCCGATCCCTGACACCCATGATGTAACCCTCACTACCAGCGATGAGCGTCCATTGTCCGGACGCTTGGCGTGGATGGCCCAGCAAGACCAGCTACTCCCCTGGCGCAAGGTCATCGACAACGTCCTGCTCGGTCCCGCGTTGCGCGATCGTCCCTCGGCGGCGCAATATCAACGCGCCCTGGACCTGCTCGGCGATGTCGGTCTCAGCGACAAAACCCAGCAGTGGCCCAAGACATTATCCGGCGGTGAGCGTCAACGCGTCGCGCTGGCACGCACACTCTTCGAGGATGCGCCGGTGATATTGATGGACGAGCCGTTTTCCGCCGTCGACGCGATCACTCGCCTGGAGCTCCACGAACTGGCCGCGCGCCTGCTGGCCGGCCGTACCGTATTGTTGGTCACCCACGACCCGCTCGAGGCCCTGCGTCTCAGCGATCGTATCCTGATACTCAGCGGTCAGCCGGCGTCGCTGAGTGACGTCGACGTCCCCGATGGGCATCCCCCCCGCGCCCTCGACGCGCCCGA
Organism: Chromohalobacter marismortui; assembly: GCF_004364315.1. GTDB lineage: Bacteria > Pseudomonadota > Gammaproteobacteria > Pseudomonadales > Halomonadaceae > Chromohalobacter > Chromohalobacter marismortui. The sequence goes on from NZ_SOBR01000003.1 coordinate 101,595, forward strand.
TGTTCAGCGCATGCAATCGCACTTGGTAAGGCGTCTCCACACACCGCATGGCCCTATCGACGGGAGCGGCGCATGAGCATGCTCAAGCGTTTCTGGCCCGCCCTGTTGGGGATCATCACCCTACTTGGCCTCTGGCAGATCCTGGTCGTCGTCAGCGGCGTGCCCGACTACATTCTTCCCGCACCGCTGACCGTCGCGCAAGCGTTCGCGGCGCACCAGCCACTGTTGTGGCATCATGCCGGTATCACGGTGATCGAGATCGTCGCAGGGCTGCTCATCGGCTTCATCAGCGGGCTCGGCACGGCCCTGGCGTTGGCACGTTTTCATGGCTTGCGGCGCACCTTGCTTCCCATTCTGTTGATCAGCCAAGCCGTGCCCTTGTTCGCTCTCGCCCCTATCCTGATGCTATGGCTGGGGTACGGCATGACCGCCAAGATCGTCATGGCGACCCTGATCATCTATTTTCCGGTCGCCTCGACATGTTACGACGGCCTGCGCCAGACACCACAGGGATGGCTGGATCTTGCCCAGACACTGGGGGCCGACCGTCGGCGGCGGCTGCTGCGCATCCAATTGCCCGCCGCCTTGCCGGCACTGGCGTCCGGCATGCGCATGGCCGCTAGTGCCGCGCCCATCGGGGCGGTGATCGGCGAATGGGTCGGCTCCAGCCAAGGCCTGGGGTACTTGATGCTCAATGCCAACGCGCGCATGCAAGTCGACCTGATGTTTGCCGCCCTGCTGATTCTCGTCACCTTCGGGGTCGCGCTCTACTTCACCACCGATGCCTTGATGCGACGCCTCATGCCTTGGCACGACGACCGCATCAGCACCCGCTGACGACGCTCATTCGAGGCAGCTCCCGCCATCGCGGAGAGATGTCCTAACCACCGTCTTTTACGGCGGTCACGATAACACCCGCCACGCACGCATGGCGGAGATCCGCAGGAGGACAACACATGACACGTTTGACGCGACGCCTGATGAGAGCTTGTCTGGCACTGATATTGATCATACCCGGCTTGGCTTGGGCCGCCGAGGGCGACAGCGCCTCGGAGACAACCTCGCTGAAGGTCATGCTCGACTGGTACACCAATCCGTCGCACGCCCCCCTGGTCATCGCCCAGCAACGCGGCATCTTCGAGCGCTACGGGCTCGATGTAGAGCTGATCTCACCCGCCGACCCCAGCGTCCCACCCAAGCTGGTCGCTGCCGGCAAGGTTGACCTGGCACTCAGCTACCAACCCCAGCTGCATCTCCAGGTAGATCAAGGTCTCCCGCTGGTGCGCGTGGGCACGCTGATCGCGACACCGCTCAATGTCACGCTGGTACGTGCCGACAGCGATATCGAGAGCATGAAAGATCTGGCCGGCAAGAGCATCGGCTACTCAGTGGGCGGGGTCGAGAAAGTACTGCTCAATACCATGCTCGAGCACAACGGCGTCGACCCTGCAAGCGTCGAGATGGTCAATGTCAATTTCGCGCTGACACCGGCATTGATCAGCGGCAAGGTCGATGCCATCACCGGCGCGTTTCGCAACTTCGAACTCGCGCAAATGGCCCAGGAAGGCGTCAAGGGACGCGCCTTCTATATCGAGGAAGAAGGCGTCCCCACCTACGATGAACTGATCTTCATCGCCAATCGCGACACGCTCGACACGCACCGCGATGCCTATGCCCGTTTCATGGCCGCCATCGAAGATGCCACGGCCTGGATCATCAATCATCCCGACGAGGGCTGGAAAGCCTTCACGGCCTACGACCCGGCATTGGACACCCCGGTCAACAAGAAAGCCTGGTACAACTCCATTCCACGCTTTGCCCTGCGACCCGCCGCCCTCGATGTGCGTCGCTACAAAGCGTTCGAGGCATTTCTCCTCGAGCGCGGCCAGATCAAGGCCAAGAGCCCGGTGTCACGCCTCGCCGTCGACGTGAATCGTCTTTAAAGCACACCTTCGCCAACGACCTGGAGAGCTATTCGGATCCGCCAGGTCGTTGCCTCTCATTCGGCAGCCAGGAAGTTCGCCACAGCAGTTTGAAACGCCTCAGGCTGCTCGGCGTGCAACCAATGTCCGGCACCGGCCACGGTCTCGAGCCGGGCTCCCGGCAATACCGACTCGATAGCGGGCAAGGCATCATCGCCGACGTAATCGGAGCGTTCGCCACGCAGCACCAGCGTCGGCCCCGTGTAGGTCCCGTCACCGTCCGGTACCGCGACGATACGCAGGTAGTCGTTCTCTATCTCGTCGAGCCCGACGCGCCACACCAGCGTCGCGTCCTCGCCGCGCACCAGATTGGTCGCCAGAAACTGTCGCGTCGCCGGGGTTTCGACGAAATCCGCCATGATCCGATCGGCTGCCTTGCGGTCCGCAGGCGGTTGCCGCTCGACCGCGCGCATGGCCTTGAAGATCGCTTCGTGCCCGTGCTCATAAGCAATCGGCGCGATATCGGCCACGATCAAACGCGCGACACGCGTGGGTGCCTGACGCGCCAAGGTGATGGCGACCTTACCCCCCATCGAGTGCCCCAGCAGATCGCAATCATCGATCGCCAGGCGATCCAGCAAGGCCTCGACATCCGCCGCCTGATCGGCATAGCGCATGCCGGCCACATGGGGAGACTTTCCGTGGTTGCGCAGGTCGACGGCGATCACGCGGCGACTTTCCTGCCAGCGCTTGATATGCGAGCGCCAGTTGTCGGCGCTGCCGAACAAGCCGTGCAGCACCACCAGCGGACGCCCTGCGCCGCCGGTATCAACATGATGTAATTCCACAATTTGCCTCGTCAGCCATTCACGTCATGTCGTCATGATATCAGAGGCGTTTCAGGCATTGCGCGCCGACACCCGCTCGGAGGCATCGGCGACATGCGCCAGGCGGCGCGTCAACGCCCCCAGAAGCACACCATACAACGGCAGGAAGAAGGCCAGGCTGACGCTCAGCTTGATGGCATAATCCACCCAGGCGATTTCGACCCAATGCGCGCTCATGAACGCATTGGGGCCCTTCCAGAAGGCGATGGCGAAAAAGGCGAAGGTATCGGCCAGGTTGCCCAATAGCGTCGAAAACGCCGGCGCCACCCACCAGGCGCGCAGTCGCCGCATTCGATCGAAGACGTGAATGTCCAGCAACTGCCCCAGCACGTAGGCCATGAAACTCGCCAGCGCGATACGCCCCACGAAGAGGTTCCAATCACCCAGCGCTGCCACTCCCTGGAAGGCACCGTCCTGAAACAGCACCGAGACCGCGTAGGACATCAGCAGGGCTGGTATCATGACCCGGGTGATGGTCGTGCGTGCCCGGCGTTTCCCGAACAGCCGTACGGTCAGATCCGTGGCAAGAAAGATGAACGGAAAGCTGAACGCTCCCCAGGTTGTGTGTACGCCGAATATCGAAAACGGCAGTTGCACCAAGTAATTGCTGGCCGCGATGACGATGATGTGGAAACTCACGAGCCACGCCATCAAGTGGCGCGCCTGACGAGCGTCGAGGTCAAACATGCAGCACCTTTTTAATTGCCGAAAGAGGCCGAGGGGTAAGGGAACCCTCAAGGCAGGACAGCGTGGAAGACGCCGGGCGAAAGCACGCGAGTGTAAAGTATTGCGCTGATATCGACCAGCAGGATCCACCATCCCTCTGCTTCAGAGCATCACGCACACGACGTCGAAAACCACGCCCCCGAGGAACTATCAGCGTATCGTCAATGCCTTAGGGGACAACAATGACCATGACAATCGCCGACTTTCAAGCCTGCCGATCGCGCCACGGCCACTACCGATGAAAAACCGTTGAAGACTATCTTGGACAAGGCTGGCGAAGTTATTGAAGATTCGCTAAATCAAGAATGAGTAACAAGGCATGACCGTTCGCCCAATCGGGGTAAGGATACGCCGGACGCAGACGAACATTCGACATGCAAGCATCCCTTTGCCGCTGGGCGTTTCATCCCGCGCCTCTCGGCAACCAACCGCCAATCCCAATGTAGGAGAAACCATATGAGCCAGCTCCAGCCTGCCTCCGCCCTGATCGACGCCGGTCATGGCGCCATCGACAAAGGCACGACACTGCTCAAGGCCATGGCCAACGAAAACCGCTTGCGCATTTTATGCCTGCTCGATGATACCGAGCTTTCGGTCACCGAGCTGAACCGCAAGCTGAACCTCAGCCAGTCGGCGCTTTCGCAGCACCTGGCCATCCTGCGCCGTGAAAACCTGGTGGTCACACGCCGCGCCTCGCAGACCATCTACTATTCACTGGCAGGCAATGAGGCCCGCACCGTCATCGACTCATTGACCACACTCTACGGCAAGTCACGCTAACCGATCCCGGCAGCGGCTCAGCGCCGCTGCCAGCCACTGGCCTCCACGCGTTCGATGACACGATCCCCGAGCCGCTCGATGCCCATCGAGACCCCTACGCCGAGACGCTGCAACAGCGAATGGCGCGGCTCGAGCGTGACATGCAAGACCCGCTTCTCCTTCATGCGTGCCGCGAGATAGCCGTCGCTGGTGGCGACCTCATCGATCAAGCCATCCTCGAGGGCCTGACGGCCGTACCAGATTTCGCCGGTCGCCACTCTGTCGATTTCCAGCGCCGGACGCCGCTCGCCGACGTAGCGCTTGAAGAGATCATGCGTCTCCTGCAAATCGTCGAGAAACTTGGCGCGCCCCTCGTCGGTATTCTCCCCGAGCACGGTCAAGGTCCGCTTGTAACGGCCCGCCGTGAGCAGCTCGACGTCAATATCGTGCTTCTTGAGCAGACGATGTACGTTGGGCACCTGCGCGACCACGCCGATCGACCCAATGACGGCAAACGGTGCCGCGATCAGGCGATGCGCGCAGCACGCCATCATGTAGCCCCCGCTGGCGGCCACCTTGTCGACGCATACGGTCAGTTGCACCCCGGCGTCGCGCAGCCGGTCGAGCTGCGCAGCGGCAAGCCCATAGGCATGCACCAAACCACCGCCCGAGGTAAGGCGCACGACGACTTCATCCCCGGCCTCCAGTTCATCCGACAACAGCGAGACCTGCTCGGCCAGTTGCGGGGTGCGCGATGCCTTGAGGTCGCCATCGAAGTCGAGCACCCACACCCGCGATGGCAACTCGTCAGATGCGTCATCCTCTCCCTTGCGGCGTGCTTTCTCCTGTTTACGCAACAGCTTGTGCGCGCGACGCCGACGCGCCGGCGACATACCCGCCAGCCGCAAGGACTCACGTCGACGACGCTGACGCTCATTCAACGTCACCACGCGCAGACGATTATCATCTCCTTGCCCACTGGCACGCTGCTTGAGGGACACCACCAGCACGATCAGTACGCCCAGGGCGATCACCAGTGTCGCCAGCTTGGCGGCAAACAAGGCGTATTCCGCTATCCATTCACTCACATCGCGCCCTCATGCTTGGATGATTCCATACAGGTCTTGTATGAAACATATGTTTAAAATAGGCTGAGGCTTCCACCAACACCACAGAGTGACCGATCATGGCCGACGCCAGTACCGTCATCGAAAAACTCCAGTCGCGCTTCGATCCTGCCGCCGCCCAGGGCATGAATGATATTTTCCAGTTCCACATCACCGATGCCGATGACTATTACCTGCACGTTCAGGACGGCACGCTGGACGTTCGGCAAGGCGAGCACGACGACCCTTCCGTCAGCCTGACCACCGACACCGAAACGCTGAAAGGCGTGATGAGCGGTGAACTCAACGGCATGCAAGCCTTCATGAGCGGCAAGCTCAAGGCCGCCGGCAATGTCATGCTGGCCAGCAAGCTCTCCCGCCTGTTCCCCAGCGGCTGACCCCCTCCAGAGCGCCGTTACAAGGCACCTCAGCGCATCGCCACCGCACTGAGGTGTGTCTCGATCAACTGACGCGAAATCGAGTGACCAGGCGGCAGTTCCGGCAAATGACGCGGCGTGAACCAGGCGGCATCGGCGATCTCGATACCGTCGATGCGAATCCGCCGACTGGCCGCTTCAGCAAAGAAGCCCAGCATCAACGAATGCGGAAACGGCCATGACTGGCTGCGAAAGAAACGTACCCGGCCAATCTCGACACCGACTTCCTCGTGGACCTCACGACGCACGGCGTCCTCGGCGGTCTCTCCAGGCTCGATGAATCCTGCCAGCGTGGAATAACGTCGCGCGGGAAAGCGCGAATTGCGCGCCAGCAACAGATCCCGCCCATGGGTAACCAAGGTAATGATGCACGGCGAAATGCGCGGATAGCTACGATGACCGCAGGCCTCGCACTGCATGGCAAACTCGTGGGCTATACGCTGCATGGGCGCCCCGCAGCGCCCGCAAAAACGATGATCGCGCGCCCAAGCTGACACTTGCAGCGCCGTCGCCAGTAGGTCGGCCTGTGCAGCCGGCAAGCGCGCCAGCCAATCACGCGCCGGGGGCCAACTGGCTTCGCCAGGCTCATGCGCCATCGCCACCGGCATGCCATGCCACATGCCCAGTGGCATGGCATGCTCGGGCCAGGCAGCGGGCGCTTGAAGGATGCCCGGTTCTTCACCGGGCGCGATGCCCGCCTCGCCGAAACGAATCCAATACCCCCAGCGCGGCGTCTCCGCGCCGGGCAGCTCTCTGACGAATTCCGCTGTCGACGTCGTCGTCATGACGGCCCCTGCGTCGTTGCATCCAACGCGTCCCAATGGCACTCACCCGCCGCCTGCCGAATGCCGTCGAGTTTGGCGCGATGCGCGCTCAACTCCGTCTCGCTGGGTCGCGTCACTACTAGCGTCATGCCTTCCCGCGCCACCCGGCGGATGCCGCTGACGCTATTGCCCCCTTCGGCGGACCCGCCGCCAGCCTCTTCGATACCTGCCAGCGATAGGGCCGTCTGGCCCCCGGTCATCGCCAGGTAGACGTCGGAGAGAATCTCGGCATCCAACAGGGCGCCGTGGAGCACCCGGCGGCCGTTGTCGATGGCATACCGCTTGCACAGGGCGTCCAGGTTATTACGCTGTCCCGGGTGCAACTTACGCGCCATGGCCAGCGTATCGAGCACGCCGCAATGCTCCGCGACCGGCCCCAGGCGCGGCCCGCCTCGCTTGTTCTGCAGCAGGCCGAATTCGTGATCGATGAAGCCCACGTCGAATGCCGCGTTGTGAATCACCAACTCGGCACCGTAAATGTATTCCCAGAACGCATCGGCGACATCTGCAAACACAGGCTCATCGGCCACCCGCTCATTGGTGATACCGTGAATTTCCACGGCCTCTGGATCGATATCGCGTTCAGGGTTGATGTATTGATGGAAGTTATTGCCGGTGAGTCGACGATTGACCACCTCCACTGCGCCGATCTCGATCAGGCGGTGGCCTTCCTTGGGGTCGATACCGGTCGTTTCGGTGTCCAGTACAATTTGACGCATTGCTTACTCTTCTCCAGCCATGGCTCGACGCTGAGTCGCCTGCACGTCGTCGGTGGCGGCGTTAGCCAGCGTATCGGCCAGTTCGTTACCTGCATGCCCACTGTGTCCTTTGACCCAGTGCCATTCGATGCGATGGCGCTGGGTTTCTTCGAGCAGTTCACGCCACAACTCGGCGTTCTTGACCGGCTTTTTGGCGGCGGTCTTCCAGCCACGCTTGATCCAGCCATGGACCCACTGGGTAATCCCTTTACGCAGGTACTCGGAGTCCGTCCAAAGCGCGACCTCGCATGGACGCGTCAAGGTCCGCAGCGCTTGGATCGCGGCCATCAACTCCATGCGGTTATTGGTGGTCTCGGCTTCACCGCCGTTGAGCGTTTTTTCATGCTGACCGTAACGCAGCACCGCCCCCCAGCCGCCGGGGCCAGGGTTACCACGGCAAGCGCCGTCGGTGTAAATGGTCACATGGGGCATGTCGCCCACGGTGGGGGTGTCAGTCAACCTCGGCCATCCTATCGTCGTGGGCTTGGGCCCGGGCGCGCCGCGTGCGTTCGTTGCGATGCAGTGCGGCGGGGCCGAGCCAGGAGTTGCTCGTCATCGTATCGCGGCGCAGCATCGTCCGCACCGGATGCACCGGGATCTGCTTGCGCCGGGCCACGATCAGGTAACATCCGCCGATCGGGAGGTTATAGCGTCGCCCCAGCGTTTCGAGCCCCAGGTTATGAATATGTCCGCCGGGCAGGCGAAAGCCGCAGTAGTCTACGCGGTCGATCTCGAAATCGACAAACGCCAGCCATTCCCGCAATCGGCTGCTGCGTCGCCAATGCCCCTTGCATGGCCAGCGACGTCGACTGGTGGGTGACAAATGCCCCAGAACATCGACGCCGAAAGGGTTCCAGCCCATCATCACCAGGATGCCGTCGTCACGCGTGACCCGCGCCGCCTCGCGCACCAGGTGATGGGCATTGGGCATCACTTCCAACAAATGATGCACCAGCACGAGATCGAGGCTTTCATCGGGAAGCGGCAAGGCGCTGGGATCACACACCAAGGCCGCGTCATCCTGAGCCAAGGCGCGTGTCGGTGACCAGCTCATCGCATGGCGGATGGGGCACATATCAGTCAGCCGCGCGGCCATCCCGAGTTGCAGGCTGTGAGATCCGAAGCGCGACTCGCAGAGTGGTCCCAAGCACGCGCGCTGTGCCTGCCACAATGCAGCACCATATTCAGACGCCCAGAAACGGCGCCCCTCGCGGACGGCCTGCGCCAACGTCATCGTCATCTGCGAATTTGACACGACGGTCCGTTCCCCCCAAGGTTGTCGCATTTTACGCTACCGTCCGCCATCATGCATGGCGTGACGATAAGCGTGTTTCCGACGTTTGCCGAGGTCTAGCGTACTATGTTGACCGTGATTCCCATTCCCGCGTTCCAGGACAACTATATCTGGCTGCTCCGTCAGGATGCCAGCGATAAGGTGGCGATCGTCGATCCCGGCGACGCACAACCCGTCATCGAATACCTGGAACGCGAAAACCTGAACCTGGCGGCGATTCTGGTGACTCACCACCACCACGATCACACGGGCGGCATTGAAACGCTGGTCAAACGCTACGCCCCCCGCGTGATCGGCCCCGACAACTCGGCCATTCCCGCCGTTGAAGAAATCGTCGGTGACGACGACGAATGCCGCGTCCAGGGTCGACGCTTCGAAGTCCTCGCGGTCCCCGGCCACACACTCGACCATATCGCCTTCTACGCCCCCGGCACACCAGGGCTGCTCTTCTGCGGCGACGTGATGTTCTCGGCCGGTTGCGGACGCCTGTTCGAAGGCACTTCCGCGCAGATGCAATCCTCACTCGAGCGCCTCGCCGCATTGCCCGATGACACGCTGGTGTTCGCCGGGCACGAATACACATTGGCCAATCTGCGCTTTTCCCAGGCCGCCGAGCCCGACAATCCCACGCGGGACGCCTATCTGGAAGAATGCGAAAAAGCGCGTCAGTTGGAGCGCCCCACGCTGCCCACCAACATCGGTCGCGAGCGCCAGATCAATCCTTTTCTGCGCATCGACCAACCCGGCTTGCTCAACACGGTCGCCGAACAAGGCGAGGCCGACGACGCCAGCAGCGCCTTCGCCACGTTGCGCGACTGGAAGAACCGTTTCTAGCATCGCCATTTCAGGCCGTCGTCATCACCCTTGAGAGGCTCGTTTACCATGCATGCTCGATCGATCCGCCGCCAAGCCGTGGGCTTGGCAGGCGGTCTTTTACTGACCACCTTGTCGCTGCCCGCGCTTGCGGCGAGCGGTTCACCGACCGACGATTCAACGACCTCGACACAGCACGCCACCTTCTGGCAAGCATTGGAGCTTAAAAGCGCCACGCAGGCCAACGTCTGGACGCGCCTGAAAAGCGGCTTCGAGTTGCCAGACAACCTCAGCAATCCACGCGTCAAGGAATGGCTCGACTACTTCGCCGCCAATCCTCAATACGTCTCGACCGTGGCTCGCAACGCGCGGCCTTGGCTACGTTGGGTGACCCGCCAGCTCGAAGCACGCGACATGCCCACCGAGCTGGCCTTGTTGCCGTTCATTGAAAGCGCCTACGATCCGACCGCCAAGCATCCCGGCGGAGCGTCGGGGCTCTGGCAGTTCATGCCCCGCACCGGCGACGCCATGGGGCTCAACAACACCTGGTGGTATGCTGGACGCCGCGATGTCATGGCCTCGACCAAGGCTGCGCTCGATTATCTGCAGACACTCGCCCGCCAATGGTACGAGGGCGATCTCGAGCTGGCCTTGGCGGCTTACAATGCCGGTGCGGGCACCGTCAACCGCGCCCGCAAACGGGCCGCCGCCCAGGGCAAGCCCATCGACTACTGGCACCTCTCGCTGCCCAAGCAAACCATGGATTATGTACCCAAATTACTGGCCTTGGCCGCAGTGATCTCCGCCCCACAGCGCTACGGCGTCACCCTGCCCGACATTCCAGACCGCCCCGCCATTGCTCAAGTCACGACCAAAGGTCAGCTCTCGCTTAACGAAGCCGCCCGTCTCGCCGGCGTCAGCGAGCAACGCCTGCGCAGGCTCAACCCCGCCTTGCGGCGCGAGGCCACTCGCCCGACCCAGAATGCCAAGCTGGTCATTCCCGCCGCCAGCCGTCAGCGCTTTCTCGCCAATCTCGACACGCTGCCCCCCGAACAGCGTCGTCTCCAGACGCATTATGTGGTCAAACGCGGTGACACGCTCTCGGGTATCGCCGCGCGACACGACCTTCCGATCAGTGTGCTGCGTCAGCAGAATCACCTCGACGGCGACTTGCTCAGGGTGGGTCAATCACTGATCGTTCCGACCACTGGCCAGGCCAGCCGTTTGGCCCGTCATGCCACTACCCACGAAGTGACCGTCAAGCCGGGCGACAGCCTGTCACGCATCGCCGCGCGCCACGATGTCAGCGTCGACGAGCTGGCTCGCTGGAATCGGCTCGATCGAAGCGATTATCTACATCCGGGACAACGCCTGACGCTGCGCCAGGCGCCGCGTTGATCGCAACGGATGCGCCCCCCTACTCAGCACGCCACGGCTAGGATAGGCTAGGTGTTGTACGAAAAGTCGCCGAGCGCAGACAGTTTCCCGACAATGCCTAGCGTGCAGAATCGATATCTTCACCACCACTCATGCATCTTGCTTCAAGGAATCGTTTGATGCTTTCGTTCGTTCGTGCCTTGTTGTTGGGGGGCTCCCTGTGGGCGGTCAGTCTCGCCTCGTGGGCCGTAGCGGCCGAACATGTCCCTACCGTCGGCGCGATTTCACTCTACGACGCCCCCGCGCTGCCCGACGACTTCACGCATCTGCCCTATACCAACCCCGACGCGCCCAAGGGCGGCGAAATGCGCCGCGCCGCGCAGGATAGCTTCGATTCGACCAACCCTTTCATCCTTCAGGGCAACGCCGCCGCTGGCCTGGATCACATCTACGATACCTTGATGGAAGCCAGCGCCGACGAGCCCTTTACCATGTATGGACTACTGGCAGGGGGCATCCGGCTTGATCCCGATCGACACTGGATGGAAATCGATCTGCGCCCCACGGCTCGTTTTCATGACGGCCACCCGGTAACCGCCGAGGACGTGGTCTTCAGTTTTCGTATCCTGAGGGAGAAAGGTCAGCCGTTCTATCGGGCCTACTATGCCAATGTCGACAAGATCGAGGCTCTGGACGACGACACCGTGCGTTTCGAGTTCAGCAACAACGACTCCCGGGAATTACCGTTGATCCTGGGACAATTGCCGGTGCTGCCCAAGCACTACTGGCAATCGCGCGACTTCGCCTCGCCGACGCTGGACAAGCCGCTGGGCTCGGGGCCCTACGAAATCGCCAGTCTCATCCCGGGGCGACGCATCGTGTATCGCCGCGTCGAGGATTACTGGGGGCGCGATCTGCCCATCAACCGCGGGCGGCACAATATCGGCCGCCTGGTCTACGATTATTATCGTGATCAAACCGTAGCGCTCGAAGCCTTCAAGGCCGGAAATCTCGATTTGCGTATCGAAAGCAGCGCCAAGAACTGGGCCACCGCCTACGATATACCTGCCCGCAAGGAAGGCTTCATCAAGCGCATGATCGTTCCCGATGCGCAGCCTGCCGGCATGCAAGCCTTCGTCATGAACTTGCGGCGCGAGAAATTCCAGGACCGCCGCGTCCGCGAAGCCCTGACCCTGGCCACCGATTTCGATTGGCTCAACACACACCTTTTCTACGGCGCCTATCAGGAAACCGATAGTTATTTCGAAAGCTCGGACATGGAAGCCAGCGGCCTCCCCAGCGAGGCGGAACGCCAGCTACTCGCCCCCTACCGCGATATCCTGCCGCCCGAGGTATTCAACCAGCCGCTACCGATCTCGCGACCCGATACCTTGCGGGCACGTCTGAAAAAGGCACTGAGCCTGCTTCGCGATGCCGGCTATGAAGTGCGCGACGACGTGCTCGTCGACACCGCCACCGGGCGCCCCCTGCGCCTGGAATTCCTGCTCTACGACACACAGTTCGAACGCGTCACGCTGCCGCTCATCCACAATCTCGAACGCCTGGGTATCCAGGCCAGCCTGCGCGTGGTCGACGTCAACCAGTACCTGAGACGGCGCCGGAATTTCGACTTCGATCTGATGGTCGCCAGCTTTCCGCAATCGGCCAATCCGGGCAACGAACAACGCGAGTACTGGACGAGCGACTATGCCGATGCCCCGCGTAGCCGTAATCTGATCGGCTTGCAGAGCCCGGCGCTCGACGGCCTGGTCGACACCTTGATCAGTGCCGATAGCCGGCGTGAGCTGGATACCGCCGCACGCGCACTGGACCGCGTCCTGCGCTGGGGATTCTACGTCATTCCCCAATGGCATCTCGACGGCACTCGCGTGGCGCTGTGGGACAAGTTCGGTTACCCCCAGCCCTTCCCCGAATACACCTTCGATCTCTCGAGCTGGTGGGTCGACCCACAGCGCGCAGAGCGTGTGGAAGCACGTCAACACAGCGACGGCTGAGAGGAATATCGTGGCTAACTACATTCTACGCCGCCTGCTGCTGATGATTCCCACCTTGCTGGGTATCTTGCTGCTCAATTTCATCATCGTGCAGATGGCGCCGGGCGGTCCCATCGACCAGATGCTGGCCCGCTTCCAGGGCATGGACAGCAATGCCAGCACGCGACTGGAAAGCGGTGGCGAGACATCCAGCGGCGATACCCGCAGCACAAGCGGTATCGACCCGCGCCTGGAAGCGGCACTAGAGAAGCAATTCGGTTTCGACAAGCCCCCCGTGGAACGCTTCTTCGACATGCTGGCCAATTACGCCACCTTCGATCTCGGCGAGAGTTTCTTCCGCGGGCGGCCGGTGATCGACCTGATCGTCGAACGCTTGCCGGTCTCGATCTCACTGGGGCTCTGGACGACGCTGCTGGTGTATTCGATTTCGATACCGCTCGGCATACGCAAGGCCCTGCGCCACGGCTCGCGCTTCGATGTCTGGACGTCGGGGCTGATCATCGTGGGCTACGCCGTGCCGGGGTTCTTGTTCGCCATTTTTCTGATCGTGGTGTTCGCCGGTGGCAGCTACCTGGACTGGTTTCCACTGCGCGGACTGACTTCACCGGACTTTGCCGATCTTTCCTGGTGGGGCAAGATCCAGGATTATTTCTGGCACATCGCACTGCCCGTGCTGGCCTCGGCCATCGGCAGCTTCGCCACCCTCACCATGCTGACCAAGAACAGCTTCCTCGATGAAATCCACAAGCAATACGTGCTCACCGCGCGTGCCAAGGGCGCCAGTGAGCATCGCGTGCTCTATGGTCATGTGTTCCGCAATGCCATGTTGATCATCATCGCGGGACTTCCCTCGGCACTGGTGGGGATCTTTTTCACCGGGTCGCTGTTGATCGAGGTCATCTTCTCGCTCGACGGCCTTGGGTTGCTCGGCTTCGAGGCGGTCATGCAGCGCGACTATCCGGTCATCTTCGGCACGCTGTATCTCTATACCTTGATCGGTTTGGTGCTCAAGCTGATCTCGGACCTCACCTATGTGTGGGTCGACCCGCGCATCGACTTCGCGACACGGGGGGCGTGATGACAGTTCGCCGGCACTTTCGAGCCTCGCCCATCGCACGCCGCCGCTGGCAAATCTTTCGCGGTAACCGGCGTGCCTGGTGGTCGCTGTGGGCCTTCGCCCTGCTGTTGATCGCCAGCCTGGGCGCCGAGCTGATCGCCAACGACAAGCCTCTCGTCATGCACTACCAGGGCCAGTGGTACGCCCCGGTGGTCTTCGATTATCCCGAAACCGAGTTCGGTGGCTTTCTGCCGACGACGGCCGACTATCGCGACCCCGTCGTTCGGGAAAACATAACATCGCAGGGCTGGATGCTATGGCCGCTCGTGCCCTTCTCCTACGACACGCTGGATCGTGAGCTAGAAGGTCCTGCGCCCTCACCGCCCTCGGCACGCCACTGGCTGGGAACCGACGATCACGGCCGCGACGTCTTCGCTCGCGTGCTCTACGGCTTTCGCCTATCGGTGGTCTTCGCGGTGATATTGACGGTGGGTTCCATGGTGCTCGGGGTCTTGTTCGGCGGCGTTCAAGGCTATTTCGGCGGCAAGGTCGACCTGATCGGCCAGCGCATCATCGAAATCTGGTCGGGCATGCCGGTGCTGTTCCTGCTGATCATCCTCGCCAGCCTGGTACAGCCCAACCTGTGGTGGCTGCTGGGTATCATGTTGCTGTTTTCATGGCTGGGGCTGGTCGACATCGTGCGCGCCGAATTCCTGCGCGCACGCAATCTCGAGTACGTGCGTGCAGCGCGTGCCATGGGGCTGCCTTCGCGCCTGATCATGTGGCGCCATGTGCTACCCAACGCCATGGTCGCCACCCTGACCTTCATCCCGTTTCTGTTCACCGGGGCGATCACCACCCTCACCGCGCTGGATTTCCTGGGCTTCGGCCTGCCACCCGGCTCGCCCTCCTTGGGTGAACTCGTCGCCCAGGGCAAGAACAACCTTCAGGCGCCCTGGTTGGGCATCACGGCGTTCCTGAGTCTCGGGATCATGCTGTCGCTGCTGGTCTTCATCGGCGAAGGGCTGCGCGATGCCTTCGACCCGCGCCACGTACCCAGCACCATCACGTCGACCTCCGCCGATACCGACGATCTACCCGGGAGAACCGCACATGGTCAATGACGACGTGGTATTCGAGCTCGATGCGCTGAGCATCGCCTTCGGCGACATGCGCGTCGTCGAAGACCTGTCATTCACCATAAGGCGGGGCGAAACCGCCGCATTGGTCGGTGAGTCCGGCTCCGGCAAGTCGGTATCCGCCCTGGGCGCCCTCGATCTGCTGCCGCCTGGCGCGCATGTCGAGGGCGGACGTCGACTCTGCGGAGAGTCGCTCGAAGGCCTCTCGCCGCGGCGCTGGAATACGCTGCGCGGGGGGCAAGTCGGCTTCGTGTTCCAGGAGCCCACGACCTCGCTCAACCCCTTGCACACGGTCGGCAAGCAGCTCGGCGAAACCCTGCGTCTTCATCAAGGGTTGCGCGGCCGGGCCGCCCGCCAACGCGCCCGGGAGCTGCTCGTGGAAGTACAGCTGCCGCGTCCCGATGAACTGCTCGAGGCGCATCCGCATCAGCTGTCGGGCGGGCAACGCCAGCGCGTGGTGATCGCCATGGCCATCGCCAATGCACCGCAACTGCTCATCGCCGACGAGCCGACCACGGCGCTCGATGTCACCGTACAGCAGGATATCCTGGCCTTGCTGGCGCGACTACGCGACGCCAATGGCATGGCCATGCTGTTCATTACCCACGATCTCAACCTGGTGCGTCGTCATGCTGACAGCGTGCATGTCATGCAGCACGGCAGGCTCGTCGAAAGCGGCAGTGTCACACGTGTCTTCGATGCCCCCCGCGCGGCCTATACCCGACATCTGCTCGACGCCCATCCCGAGGGCCACGCCGCACCGTTGCCACCGGCACGCGAGGTGCTGCTCGAAGCACGCCATCTCGGCGTCTCTTTCGCACGCAGCAAGTCCTGGTTCGGACGCCGCCCCGCCCCCTTCGTGGCCGTTCAGCCGCTGGATATCACCCTGGCGCGCGGCGAAACCCTGGGCCTGGTCGGGGAATCCGGCTCCGGCAAGACCACCCTGGCGTTAGCGCTGCTACGCCTGGCCACCGCCGACGGCGAGATTCGCTTCGATGGTGAACGCCTGGATACATTACGCGGCAACGCGCTACGCCGTCGGCGGCGGCGCTTTCAGATCGTTTTCCAGGACCCTTACGGCTCGCTCTCGCCACGCATGCCCGTCATGGATATCGTCAGCGAAGGACTTCGCTTCCATCACCCGACACTCAGCGACGCGGACGTCGAGCAGCGGGTCGCCACCACCCTGGAGGAAGTCGGCCTGCCGGCGGATTGCGCGGCGCGCTATCCGCATGAATTCTCGGGCGGCCAGCGCCAGCGTATTGCCGTGGCACGCGCCATCATTCTCGAACCCGATCTCGTGGTGCTCGACGAACCGACATCCGCACTCGACCGCAGCGTGCAGAAGCAGCTCATCGATTTGCTGCGCGACCTGCAAGCGCGACGCTCCTTGAGTTATCTGTTCATCAGTCATGATCTCGCCGTCGTGCGCGCCATGGCGCATCGAATCGTGGTGCTCAAAGACGGCGAGATCGTCGAACAAGGCGCTTGCGAGTCCCTCCTCGGGCAACCGCGCGAGGCGTATACCAAACGCCTGCTCGACGCCTCAGGACTGTCCTTCGCCCCCTAGCCAATCTTGGGCGGGTCATGACGGCGTTGTCAGGTTATGGATCGTTGAACGAGCATGAAGATAACGGTATAAATTAGATGGACGCCACTTCGGCCTCGGTAAGCTCCCGCCAATCGCCCGGCGCCAGTGACGGGTCGAGCGCGATGTCGCCGATTTGCTCACGGTGCAATGCCACTACCGCGTTATCCAGCGCCGCGAACATGCGCTTGATCTGATGGTAGCGGCCCTCCTGAATGACCAACCGCACCCTCTCGCCCTCATCCGACGCCGGCAGACGTTCGAGGCGCGCCGGCAGTGTCGGCCTGTCTTCCCCTTCCAGCATCAATCCCTCAGCCAGGAGGTGCTCCGCTCCTTCCGCCAGCGGCCGCGCCAGCGTCACGAGGTAATGCTTGTCGCAACGTCGCTTGGGCGAAGTCAGCCGATGCGACCATTGGCCGTCTTCGGTGATCAACACGAGCCCGGTGGTATCGACATCCAGACGCCCCGCCGTATGCAAGCGGCCGGGCTTGGTGACATCCAGCAATTCGATCACCGAGGGGTAGCGCCCCGGCCGTGTCGTGCATTCATAGCCGGTGGGCTTATTGAGCATCAGATACCGCACGCCCACCAAGGACAAGGGCGCCCCCATCCAGCGTACGTCCTGCTTGTCGTCGAGCTTGAAGGCGGCATTCTTGATCACCTCACCATCCACCTCGACCTCGCCGCGGTGCAGGGCTTTCTTGGCCAGCGAGCGCGTCAGCTCGGTACTTTCACTTAAAAAACGGTCGAGACGCATGCAGGGAATTCACTCCTCGACCTGGAAACGATCGGCGTCCATCCAGGCCGGAAATTTGTCACGGAATGTACTCAGCGCCTGGCGATCCAGGTGACCGGTACGCATGAAAGGGACGTCACGCGGCTCATCGATCAGGGGCTCGCCCTTGAAGTCGACGAGCATCGAGTCGCCCGCATACGCCAACCCCTTGGCATCTTCTCCCACACGATTGACACCGATCACATAGCACAGGTTTTCGACGGCGCGCGCCTGTAACAGGGTGCGCCAGGGCTGACGGCGTGGTGCGGGCCAATTGGCCACGCACAGCAGCGCATCATACTCGAAATGCTCGTCCGGTGCGGGCTGCTGACGCAGCCATACAGGAAATCGCAGGTCATAGCAGACGCTCAACAACAGCCGAACCCCTTTGAGTTCGACGATGACGCGCTCGCTGCCCATGCCATAGCGCTCATGCTCGCCGGCCATGCGGAACAGATGTCGCTTGTCGTAATGCGTGATATCGCCATCCGGGCGCGCCCAGACGAGACGGTTGAAATACTCGCCATCCTCGACCACGGCGACACTGCCTGTCACCACGCAGCCACGCTGACGGGCCTGCTCGACCATCCAGGCGACGGTGGCGCTTTGTGCCATGGGTTCCGCCATCTCGCGAGAGTTCATGGTGAACCCCGTGGCGAACATCTCCGGCAGCACGATCAAATCCGTGGTATCCGACGAGAGCGTGCCCAGGCGCTCCCCGAGCAAGCGGCAATTGGCTTGAGGGTCTTCCCAGCGCAGGTCGGCCTGCACCAGGGTGGTACGCAGTTCACTCATCACACACCTCCCGTATTGAATGTCCAGTTTGAAGGCCTGCGCGAGGCGGCGGCAAGTCTCTTTCGTCCATGTTAGTTTAGCGTTTTCCCATTCGCTTTGGTCCTCCCACGGTGAGATTCCCATGACGCGCGAGAATCCCCTGCAAGACACGCTGGCCTCAACCAGGACAGCCGCCGATACAGATGCCGTCAAGGGCGTCACGTTCGGCGTCACCGCCTATACGCTATGGGGCTGCTTCCCACTTTTTTTCGCACTTTTCGATGGCGTGCCCGCCTGGGAGATTCTCACCCACCGTATTCTCTGGGCATGTCTTTTCCTGGTCTTGGTGGTGACCGCATTGGGGCGTTGGCGACCGATCAGAACGGCCTTGCGCGCGCCGCGCCTGCTGGCACGCGTCCTCGGCTGCGCCCTGCTCATAGGCTTCAACTGGGGGATCTACATCTACGCCGTGGAAAGCCACCATGTGCTCCAGGCCAGTCTTGGTTATTTCATGACCCCGCTGGTCAACGTAGCGTTGGGCATGCTGATATTGCGTGAGCGAATGTCACGCCTGCAAAGCGCCGCGGTGGCGATCGCCATCGTCGCCATCGGCGTTCAATTGGTGGGACTCGGCGGCCTGCCGTGGATCAGCATCTGTCTTGCCCTCAGCTTCGGTACCTATGGGCTGTTACGCAAACAGGTCAGTCTGGATGGTCTGTCGGGACTCTTCGTCGAGACCTTGATACTCCTGCCCCTCGGCTTGCTCGCCGTGGCCTGGTTCGAGATGGCGGGGATTTCCCATTTTGGCGGCAACGTACACAATACGGCGCTGTTGATAGCGAGCGGTGCCCTCACCGCATTGCCGTTGCTGGCCTTCGCCGGCGCCGCTCGGCGCTTGCGGCTCTCGACCGTGGGATTCTTGATGTACATCAACCCCACACTGCAATTCTTGATCGCATTGGTGATCTTCCGCGAGCCATTGGGCACGCTACAGCTCATGACCTTCATTCTCATCTGGCTCGGGCTGGCGCTATACTCGTTTTCCGCTTGGCAAGAACGACACGCTGGCGCCAGATAAAGCGAGCACCATTGCGCCCTCATCATCTAGAGTGAATGCACGGCTCGAGGAAATACGCCTTCATGACAACGCACCTGGTACTGGTGGGTGCCGGTCACGCACACCTCCACTTACTGACACACGCCGACACACTGCAGCGTGCAGGCTATCGCATCACACTCGTGGCGCCCACGCGTTTCTGGTATTCGGGCAGGGCCGCACGCCTCCTCAGTGGCGCACCGCGTGACACTTGCAGCCTCGACATCGCCGCCCTCGCCACACGCCATGGCATCGAGCATGTCACCGCCCCTTTCGTGGCACTCGACGTACACACCAAGCATGTGTTCCTCGCCGACGGTCAACACATCGCCTTCGATGTTCTCTCGCTCAATGTCGGTAGCGACATCGTCCCCCCCACCGCCAGCGGATCGACCGTGCCCACCTGGGGGGACGCGCGCTACTGGCATGTCAAGCCGATCGAACGCCTCGACGCACTCCGCCAGCATGTGCTCGACGCGGCACAGCGACACCGAGTCTTGCGCATGGTCGTGGTAGGCGGCGGGCCGTCGGGGGTGGAAATGGCCGCCAATCTAGCGGGTCTGAGCCAACAACTCGGCGTTGCCAACGACATTCGGCTCGTCACCCGCCACTCACGCCTCTTGCCCGCCGCACCGGATGCCGCAGCCCGCTGGGCCAGCCGGCAACTCACACGCCTGGGCGTCGAATGGCAACCCGACATCGCGTTCGATGACGGCGCCGAATGGCTCGACACCCTAGACTTCTCACCCGATGACATCGTTCTCGCCACGGGATTACGACCGGCTTACTGCGTCGCCGACCTGCCGCTGGCCCTGGACGATAACGGCATCCGTATCAAGTCAACACTACAAAGCGAGGCCCACGCGACCATCTTCGCCGTCGGTGACTGCGCCTCATTGACCGATTCCCCCCTGCCCAAGCGCGGCGTCGAAGGTGTCCGTCAGGGGCCCGTGTTGCTGAAGAATCTGATGGCCTTGCAGAATGGAACGCCACTGGACGCGTACCACCCACCGGCCACGGCGCTGGCCATCGTGGACATGCACGACAGGGGATTGGCACTTTACGGGAAACACTGGCTAGGCGGTCGCTTGGCCTTGCGGCTCAAGCGCTATATCGATAGGCGTTTCTTGCGGCTCTATCGTTAGGTGATGACGGTTTGGCAGGATGCATCAGCTCGATGCAGACCAGGACACACGGGCCGCCGCACTGGCGGCACTGGCCGATACGCTCAGGTGTCACACCTGCATGTTCATGACATCTTTATACGCCGTCACAAAGCGATTGCGAACCTGCGTGCCCATTTCGAAGGCAATGCTAGCCTTTTGCATGTCGACCATCACATCATTGAGCTCCACGCCCGGCGCCCCCGCCTCGAACGCCTTGGCTTGAGTGTTGGCACTCTGCTTCAAGCTATTGATCCGTGAGATCGCACTGTACAACTCACCGGTAAAGCCACCGCTGCCTGCTGTTGCAGGGGTAGAATTACCCGCCGCCTGATTAGCCAGGGATTGCATTTGCTGAAGCGCCTGGGAAATGGCCGGTGCACTCATGACTTTTCTCCGCCGTTCGAACAGCTCAAGGATACGTTGACGCACCCTACCAGCAAATCCGCATGCGTCATATTGACAATTGGGACCTAAAATATCGGCTTTTCCGCCCTTTATGGTTTTCATAGCTCCACATAATAGCCGTCATCATACATACGCCTCACTACGGTATTGATCGCACCGTCTTACGAGGCATCAAACGATGCGCAGAATTCTGGAGTTGGACATCCCCATGCTTGCCGCTGGACCGTTTCAGTGCCTACCCCGGCGTCGCCGGAGGATGACATGAGCACAGCAGCATCCTCCTCGAACGAGGCCAATCAAGGGACGTC
The DNA here is from genome assembly GCF_004364315.1 of Chromohalobacter marismortui. GTDB lineage: Bacteria > Pseudomonadota > Gammaproteobacteria > Pseudomonadales > Halomonadaceae > Chromohalobacter > Chromohalobacter marismortui. The sequence goes on from NZ_SOBR01000003.1 coordinate 122,821, forward strand.
AGGACAGCGCCAGGGCAGTGCCGCCCCGGCCAACGCCCAATCGTTCATCGACCGCTTGCGAGGCAATCCGCGGGTACCGCTGATCATCGCCGCCGCCGTGTGCGTCGCGATCATTGCCGTCTTGCTGCTCTGGGCGCGCTCGCCCGAGTATCGCGTACTCTATTCGACGCTCACGCAGAAAGATGGCGGCAAGATCGTCACCGAACTCGACAGCATGGGCGTGCCTTACCAATTCAGCGAGAACGGCCAAGCCCTGTTGGTGCCCGCCGACCGGGTCAACAGGTTGCGCTTATTGCTCGCCGAGCAAGGCTTGCCCGAAGCCTCCGGCGTCGGCTTCGAGCTGATGGACAGACAAGACTTCGGCATTAGCCAATTCAACGAACATGTCAATTATCAGCGCGCCCTTCAGGGCGAGCTTGCCCGCACCATCGAAGCCCTGGGTCCGGTTTCCAGCGCTCGCGTTCACCTGGCCATGGCCAAACCCTCGGTTTTCGTGCGTGAAAGCGAACCCGCCAGTGCCTCGGTCGTCCTCGACCTTCAGCGCGGGCGCGTGCTCGGCGAGGGCCAGGTACAAGCCATCATGCACATGGTCTCGAGCAGCGTCTCCGAGCTTGCCACCAGCGCCGTGACGGTGGTCGATCAATCAGGACGCCTACTCTCTCCAGCCAATGATGGCAACAGCGTGCTCAGCGGCTCACAGCTGGATTACGCCGCGCGCATCGAACGCAACTATGCAAAGCGCATCGAGTCGATCCTGGCGCCCATCGTCGGTGCGCGCAACGTCAAGGCCGAAGTCTCCGCACAACTCGACTTCTCCAAGCGTGAATCCACCCGCGAAATCTACGACCCCAATCAGCCGCCCAATGAAGCCGCCGTACGCAGCAAGCAAACCAACGTCAGCTACACCGGCGCCGGCAACCTGGCGATGGGCATTCCCGGCGCACTGAGCAATCAACCTCCAGGTATCGCGGCTTCTCCCATCAACGCTCCTCAGGCCGATGATGAAGGCAATCAAAGCAACGACGGCAACGCCGCTCAGGCGGACGCCGCCCAAGGGGAAGACGCACAAGGTGGTGGCAACGCTGCGGCGCAGGAAGAAACCTCGCAAGGACGCACGAGCAGCAACCAGACCATCAACTATGAAGTCGATCGTACCGTTCAGCATATACAGCGGCAGACCGGCACCATCGAACGTCTCAATGCCGCCATCGTGATCGACTACCGCGACGGCGTCGACGAAGACGGCAACCCCACCCGCGTGCCGCTGAGCGACGAAGAAATCGCCAACATCCGTAGTCTTGCCCAGCAGGCGATTGGGTTCTCGGCAGCTCGCGGCGATCAGCTCGAAGTCGTCAATTCGCCCTTCGAAGAAACGTCCAAACAGCGCCCCGCAGCACCGTGGTGGGAGTCTCCCCGGCTTTGGTCATTGGCCGCCACGCTGGGCCAATACCTGCTGATTGGTCTGGTCGCCCTGTTCCTGTGGTTCAAGGTGCTACGCCCACTGATCCAACGTCAGAGTGAACGTCCCGCCTTCACGCCGGCCACGCCGAGCCCCGCCGGTGCCACGGCGGGTACCGGCGGAGGTGCCGAGGCCTACGCCGCCACTGCTGCCGAAGGCACCGGCGCCGAGGAAGAAACGCCGGCGCCGCCACAGAAGCGTCGCGAGCGCCGCTCGGCCAGTTATGAACAAAACCTCCGTGACGTACGTGAGATCGCCCAGGAAGACCCGCGTCTCGTCGCCATGATCGTCAGAGGCTGGATGAGTTCCCATGAGTAAGATGAGTGGCGCTCGCCGAAGCGCAATTCTGCTGCTCTCGTTGGACGAGGACAGCGCTGCCGAGGTCTTCAAGTACCTCAGCAACAAGGAAGTCCAGGAAATCAGCCTGGAGATGGCCTCGCTGAGCCAGATCTCGCACGAGGAGATGGAAGAGGCCTTGAATGAGTTCCATGACGAAATGGAGCAGTTCTCGGCGGTCAACCTGCACAGCAGCGAGCATATTCGTACCGTGCTCACCAAGGCACTGGGCAGCGAACGTGCCAACAGCCTGATCGAGGACATCCTCGAGACCACGGGCTCCGCCTCGGGTATCGACGCGCTGAACCTGATGGAAAGCACGACCGTGGCCGAGCTGATTCGCGACGAGCACCCGCAGATCATCGCCACCATCGTCATCCATCTGGATCGCAACCTGGCCGCCGACGTGCTCGAACAGCTCGACGAGAAACTGCGCAACGATGTCGTGCTGCGTATCGCCACCTTTAGTGGTGTGCAACCGGCCGCCTTGCAGGAGCTCACCGAAGTGCTTGGCAGCATGCTCGACGGCCAGAATGTCAAACGCAGCAAGATGGGCGGCGTGAGAACCGCGGCCGAGATTCTCAATCTGATGAACTCGTCCCAGGAAGAGCTGGTCATCGACGCCGTTCGCGCCCACAACGACGATCTGGCTCAACGCATCATCGACGAGATGTTCCTGTTCGAGAACATCCTCGACATCGACGACCGCGGCATCCAGCTCATCCTCAAGGAAGTCGACACCAACTCGTTGGTGGTGGCCCTCAAGGGGGCCCAGGAAGCGCTGGTCGAAAAGATCACCCAGAACATGTCGCAACGCGCGGCCACCCTGCTGCGGGAAGACCTCGAAGCGCGCGGCCCGGTGCGCGTATCGCAAGTGGAGGCCGAACAGAAAGCGGTTCTCCAGATCGTTCGCCGTCTCGCCGACAACGGCGAAATCGTACTGAGCGGAGGCGACGACAGTTATGTCTGACAAACCGCTATCCGACGATGTCATTCATACGCCGGACGACCAACGCTGGCGTCCCTGGCGCATGGACGAGCTCTCGCGCGAGAATGCCGAAGGCAGCGATGCGCGCGACCATGCGCAACGCCTCGAGCAGCGCCGACGCCAACAGCGCCAGCGTCTCGCCGAAGAGCGCGCGGCATTGCACCGCAAGACCCGCGACATTGCCCACCGTGAAGGCTACGACGCCGGCTTCGCAGAAGGCCGGCAAGCAGGTTACGAACAAGGCCTCCAGGAAGGTCGCGAAGCCGGCGAGCAAGAAGCCAAGCGCCAACTCGACGACGCGCTCGCCCCGCTCGGCCAATTGGCCAGCGAGTTTCGTGCCGCGCTGGATGCCATGGATACCCAGCTTGCCGATCAGCTTGTCGAGCTGGCCATGCTCACCGGCAAGCATCTAGCCGACGAAGCATTGGCCGCGACCCCGGAACATGTCGTGACGCTGGTGCGCCAGTTGCTCCATGAAGAGCCCGTGCTCGATGGTCCCTCTCAGTTGTGGCTGCATCCCGACGATCTGACGCTGGTCAACGATCACTTGGGCAACGAGCTCGAAGCAGCACACTGGACGCTGCACGAAGACGCTGCGTTGCAACGCGGCGGATGCCGCGCCGAAAGCGCTACCGGCGGGCTCGATGCCACCCTCGAGACCCGCTGGCAAACCGCGCTGAATCAGCGTCGCCAACGCCATGTCTCGCCCTCCCCGGCAACGGGGTCGGAGGCCGGTGATGACTGAAACGCATCTTGCCGACACGCACGACGCGACCGTCCACGGCGCCCATTGGCAGCGCGCCCTGGGCAAGGTCGCGCAGCGTATCGAGGGGCTGGATTCACGCCGTCCCCACGGCAAGATCGTGCGTGCCACCGGGCTGGTGCTCGAAGCGACCGGCTTGCGCCTGCCGCTGGGAAGCGCTTGCCTGGTGGAACTCGCCCAGCACGGGCATACCGACTATGCCGAAGCCGAAGTGGTCGGCTTTGCCGGCGATCGACTGTTTCTCATGCCGCTCGGCGATACCCAGGGCCTGGTACCGGGCGCGCGTGTGCTGACCCTGGGCAGCAACCAGCACGATGCTGCCAGCGCGCGCCGTTTCCCGCTCGGTGAGGCGCTTCTCGGTCGGGTGCTCGACGGTAATGGTCGCGCGCTCGACGGCAAGGGCTCACTGGAGCATGCGCCGCATGCCACCTTGAACACGCGCCCCATCAATCCCCTCGACCGCGCCCCGATCGAGTCCGTCATCGATGTCGGCATTCGTGCCATCAACGGCCTGTTGAGCGTGGGCCGTGGACAGCGCATGGGGCTATTCGCCGGTTCCGGGGTCGGCAAGAGTGTGTTGCTGGGCATGATGTCGCGCTACACCCAGGCCGATGTCATCGTCGTCGGCCTGATCGGCGAGCGTGGCCGTGAGGTCAAGGACTTCATCGAAAACATCCTCGGCGCCGAGGGGCGCGAGCGCGCCGTGGTCGTCGCCGCGCCCGCCGACGTGTCGCCGCTGCAGCGCCTGCAAGGTGCCGCCTATGCCACGCGCATCGCCGAAGGCTTCCGCGACGAGGGGCGTAACGTCCTGCTGATCATGGACTCTCTGACACGCTATGCCATGGCCATGCGCGAGATTGCCCTCGCCGTGGGCGAACCGCCGGCCACCAAGGGCTATCCCCCTTCCGTCTTCGCGCGCTTGCCGGGGCTGGTCGAACGCGCCGGCAACGGCAAACCCGGCGGCGGGTCGATCACCGCTTTTTATACCGTGCTCACCGAGGGCGATGATCAGCAAGATCCCATCGCCGATGCCGCGCGCGCGATTCTCGATGGTCACGTCGTCCTCTCACGGGATCTGGCGGAGAGCGGACACTACCCCGCCATCGATATCGAGGCCTCGATCAGCCGTGCGATGACCGCCATCACCGACGGGGTTCACCAACGCCGCGCGCAACGTTTCAAGCAGCTTTTCTCGCGTTATCAACGCAATCGCGACCTGATCAGTGTCGGCGCCTATGCCGCGGGCCACGATCCGCAGCTCGATCGCGCCGTCGCCCTGTATCCGCGTCTCGAAGGTTTCCTTCAACAAGGAATCGGCGAACAGGCCGATGTCAACGCGACCCTGGACACCCTGGCATCGCTATTTCCGGAGACGCGCTGATGTCATTCACTCTGCATCGCGGTAAGGAGCTTTCATGAACGCACGCTCACCGCTCACCACGCTCAAGGAATTGGCACAAGAAACCTGCGATCAAGCGGCACGGTCGGTGGGACATTCCCAGCGCAGCCTGCAGGAAGCGCAGCAACGCCTGGACCAGCTCTTGAACTATCGGCACGAGTACCGTCAGCGCCTCGACGCGAGCATGGAAAAAGGCATCGAACCCGCCAACTGGCACAATTACCAGCAGTTCCTCGCCTCCCTCGACCAGGCCATCGCCGGTCAACGCAAGGCGCTCAACGACCAGCAGCGCCAGCTCGACCGTCAGCAGCAAGCGTGGCAAGGCGAGAAGCGCAAGCTCAATACATACGATACGCTGGTCTCACGTCGCGAACAGTCCGAGCAGAAACGTGCCATACGGCGTGAGCAGCAGCTTTTCGATGAAATGTCGGCGCGCATGTCGCGCCAGCAAAAAAACGATCGGGGTCTCGGCGTCACCGCGACGGACACCTCACATTCCAATGACCGCTTTTGACGAGGCACGCACATGGATATTGCCCTGCTGAACACCCTTCAAGGCAGTCATCAAGCCTCCGTAACTTCTCACGGTAGCGCTGGCGAATCGCGCAATGGCACGAGTAGCGAAGACAGTGCCTCGCCGTTCGCTAGCCTCTTGGGCAAGGCCCGTGGCGGCTCGGAGGTCAAGCGTGTAGCCAGCGACACACCGCTGCCTTCCAAGCACGATACACTGCAGGGCGGCGGGAGCGATCTCGCGGCGGCACTCGGCGTGTTGATGCAAGACAGCCATGACGCCAAGCTCCTCAGCGACTGGCTCGAAAGCGGTGACGCCAGCCAACTCGACGCCCTGACCCAACGCCTGGCGGAAATACAGCAAACGCTGGGCGGTGATACACAGCAAAGCGATTCGGCACAAGCTCTCGCCGCCTTGCTCAGTGCCCAAATGCCCACAACGGGGGCGACCAGTGTCTCCCAGGGGAGCGCTGGCGCGCTGGCCAACCGGAATGGCGACCTGTCGCTCGGTGACATCCAGCAACGCATGCTGCTCATCCAGCAATCCTCCAGTGCCTCGCAACACGCCGCGGGCGATGCCACCTCGCATCGGGACCTCGTGGCGCGACTCACCAATGCCGCCACGAACGCCGATCAGGACGCACCATCACTCGTCCAGTTGATCCAGAACGCACAGCACGCGTCAGGTCAGGCCGCATCGCAAACCAATGGCCAGGCATCTCCGACGGCGGCTTTGAGTATCACCTTGGCGCAGCAGGCCCAGGCCGTCGCCAATGCCCAGGGGGGCGAGATGCCACCAGGCCGACCTCTGGAGCGACAAGGCGACACCTCGCTCTTCACCAGCTTGGGACACAACGCTACCTCGGTTAACGCCAGCGCCTCGGGTCACGCCAATGCCGCCGCCAGTGCCGCCGGTGCCTCCGCCACCGCAACGCTCACGCCGCAGGTCGGCATGGCCGAATGGGGCCGGTCACTGGGACAGCAGGTCGTGCGCATGGCACAACGCGGTGATCAACAGGTCGAGTTGCGCCTGCATCCCGCCGAGCTAGGTCCCTTGAGCGTTTCGCTCAAGATGGGCGATCAGCAGCAGGCCAATGTGCAGTTCTTCTCCGCTCACGGTGCCGTGCGTCACGCCCTGGAAGCGGCGATCCCGCAATTGCGCGAGGCCCTGGCCGATAGCGGCATTGCCCTGGGCGAAACCTCGGTCGGTGAACAAGACCAGTTTCAACAGCAGCCCGACGAGCAACAAGACCAGCCCGGTGCTGGAAATGGTACCGATGGCGGGCTTCTCGCCAATGAGTCGAACACAGAGATGCCGCTGTTGAACGAGACGCCACTGCAATATATCGCGTCCTCGGGTATTAACCTTTATGCCTGAGCCTAGCTGCCGATAACACAACAGAGACATCCGTCGACGGATGTCTCTGCAAAGCCCGAAGTGGCGTGCGGGAAGCTTTCTATTCGAGCAATCGAAAAGTGCTCTCTATCGCCATACTCGGCCCACTTCATCTACGTCGAAGCGAATAGATATATACGATGGCCAAGTCCCAATCGGCAACCAACAAGCGCGGCAAGTCACTATGGCTGATAGGCCTGTTGATCGTCCTGTTCTCGGTCGGTAGCTCCATTGGCGTTTACCTGCTCATGGACTCGCGCCAGGAAGCAGCGGCCAGCGAAGAACCGAGCGAGCCCAAGGAGGCACCGGTGCCTATTTTCGTCAAGATCGAGCCCTTCACGGTCAATCTGCAGCACGACGAATACAGTAACCGCCTGCTCTATATCGGTCTGTCCCTGCAGGTGGGCGACAAGAAGACGAAGGAGATCATCCAGCAATACATGCCGGAGGTACGCAGCCGCTTGCTGATGATACTGTCCAGTCAAGAGGCCAAGGCCCTCATCAAGCCCGAAGGCAAGCAACGCCTTGCCAATCAGATTCTGGCGTCGTTCGACGAACCGCTGGCCGAGCCGCAGCCGCCTCTGGACGTCACCGGCGTGCTATTTTCCGAATTCATTGTGCAATAAGACGACATGTCCCAAGACGATCTGCTCTCGCAGGAAGAGATCGACGCGCTCCTAAAGGGCGTGAGCGGTGACGAGGAAAGCGCGAAGGAAGACGATACTTCGCGCCAGGGGAAGGTGCGTCCGTTCGATCCCGCCAAGCAGCATCGCATCATTCGCGAGCGGCTTCATGCGCTGGACATCATCAACGAACGCTTTGCCCGTCAGTTCCGCGTGGCCCTGTTCAACCTGATGCGGCGTAGCGCCGACATCACGGTTGAAAGCGTACGCTATCAAAGCTACAGCGAGTTCTCGCGCAACCTCCCGGTGCCCACCAACCTCAACTTGATCACCATGAAGCCGCTGCGTGGTTCGGCGCTGGTGGTATTCCCACCCAGCCTGGTGTTCATGGTGGTCGACAACCTGTTCGGCGGCGACGGACGCTTCTTGACCAAATCCGAGGGGCGTGAGTTCACGCGCACCGAACAACGTATCATCCATCGCATGCTCAAGCTGGCGCTGGATGGTTACAGCGAATCGTGGAAATCGGTCTATCCGCTGGACATCGAATACACCCGCTCGGAACTCCAGGTGAAGTTCGCCAACATCACCAACTCGCCGAACGAGATCGTCGTCAACAGCACGTTCCATGTCGAGGTCGGCAACCTCTCCAGCGAGTTCAATATCTGTATTCCCTACTCGATGATCGAGCCGATCCGGGATACGCTCGCCAGCCCCCTGCACGACACGCATCCCGACGAGGAGCAGCAGTGGGAAGCGCGCATGGCGCAAGAAATTCGCCACTCGGACGTGGAATTGACCGCCGATTTCGTCGATATCCCCTTGCGTCTGCGGGATGTCACCCAACTCTCGGTGGGCGACATCATCCCCATCGAATTACCCGAAGCAGTGAATGTCAGCGTCGATGGCATTCCCGTGATGACATGCGATTACGGCAGCCAGAAATCCCAACGCGCGCTGCGCGTTCGGCACCTCATCGAACACGGCTCGAGCCAAGTTGCAGCGAAGGATCCGAAAGATGACTGATTCCAAGAACCCCGATCAGAAAGGCACCGAGGACGAGTGGGCCGAGGCCATGGCGGAACAGCAAGATGCCGCCACGGATAGCGATGAGAGCACCGCCGATGCGGAAGAAGACCTGTGGGCGGCGGCGATGGCCGAGCAAGAAGCGACCGAGGATGACGAGCAAAGTAGTAACGAAGATGCTTCGGACATCAACGCGTCGCGCGCGCAAAATGCCGATCACGAAGTGTTCAAGCAGCTCGACGAGGGCGTCGCCGGCACGACCCCTCGCGACCTCGACCTGATCATGGATATCCCCGTCAAGCTGAGCGTGGAGCTGGGGCGCACGCGCATCACCATCAAGCAATTGCTCGAGCTTGCCCAGGGCTCGGTGATCGAACTCGATGGTCTGGCCGGCGAACCGATGGATATCCTCATCAACGGCTATCTGATCGCCCAAGGGGAAGTCGTGGTCGTGGATGACAAGTACGGCATCCGCATCACCGAGATCATCACACCCTCGGAACGCGTCAAAAAGCTGAACAAATGAGTGTCGCCGACAGTGCACGCGAGGCGGCCGTCTCGCTCGACGGTAGCGGCGATGCCGCCTTGGGCATGGCGTGGGTAGGCAAGGCCACCCTTTCCCTGGCGTTGATCGTCGCCATCATACTGCTGTGTGCCTGGCTGCTGCGCCGACTGACACCGGGACGCCTGCGTGCCTCCCAGCACGTCAAGGTGATCTCCAATACGGCGGTCGGGCAACGCGAGCGTGTGACCATCGTCGAAATCGATGGGCGCTGGTTGGTACTCGGCGTGGGCGGTAATCAGGTCAACCTGCTCAAGGACATGCCGGCCGCCGACAGAAGCGACGCACCGACGTCCGCAGCCCCAGCCCCCCTTAGTGGAAGCTTCTCTCAGCGCTTTCGTCAGGCGTTGGCGCAAAATATCGGCCGCAAACCGCCGAGCCACACCACCTCACGATCTCAGGGTGCCGCGGACGAGGAATCCGATCGATGAACGTCGTTGCCATGCTCAATCGGATAGACGTCGCCGTCATGCTGCGTCGTGGCCTGGCATTGCTGTTGCTGGCCTGGCCCGCGCTGGGTTGGGGACAGGAAATTTCCGGCATCGTCAGCGAACCCACGGGCGACGGAGGCCAACGCTGGTCACTGAGCCTGCAGACGCTGCTCCTGCTCAGCTCATTGGCCTTTTTGCCCGCGCTGCTGCTGGGCATGACCTGCTTCACGCGCATCATCATCGTGCTCAGCCTACTCCGCACGGCCATCGGCACCCAGTCGACACCGCCCAACCAGGTTTTGCTTGGCTTGGCGTTGTTCATGACGTTTTTCATCATGTCGCCGGTCATCGACCGCGTGCACGAACAGGCTTGGGAGCCCTTTTCCAATGATCAGATAAGCCTGCAGCAGGCCCTGCAGCAAGGCAGCCAACCGTTTCGCGAGTTCATGTTCGGCCAGACGCGTGAAACCGATCTGGCGCTCTTTGCACGCATGGCCGATGCCGGAGAGATGCAGGGCCCCGAAGATGTCCCGATGCGTCTACTGGTACCGGCCTTCCTGACCAGCGAACTCAAGACCGCGTTCCAGATCGGGTTTAGCATCTTCATTCCTTTTTTGATCATTGACCTGGTGGTTGCCAGTGTCCTGATGGCACTCGGGATGATGATGGTGCCGCCGGCCACGATTTCCCTGCCCTTCAAGCTGATGCTGTTCGTGCTCGTCGATGGCTGGCAGCTGTTGATCGGCTCCCTGGCGCAAAGTTTCTATATGTAAACTACGGGTGGTCGCATATAGGCCACTGACACCCAAGCAACATGAGGAGATTCCGCCATGACCCCCGAAATGGTCATGGGGCTGGCTTACCGAGGCATGAAAGTCACCCTCATGCTCGCCGGCCCTCTACTGATGACGGCCTTGCTGATCGGCCTGCTGGTCAGCTTGTTCCAGGCGGCCACCCAGATCAACGAGATGACGCTGACGTTCATTCCCAAGATCCTGGGCGTTGTCGCCGCATTGGTCATCGCCGGGCCATGGCTGATTCAAACCATCGTCGATTTCACCCAGGAACTGTTTCGGAACCTTCCGACGATGGTCAGCTAAACCTCCATGCTTCAGGTAACGTTCGACCAGTTGCACGAATGGCTGACGCTGTTCTTTTGGCCGTTCGTACGCATACTCGCTTTCCTGGCGGCGTCCCCCTTGTGGAGCCAGCATAGCGTACCGCGTCAGGTATCGATCGCGCTTGGCGCGCTGATGACGTTTGCCATCGCCCCGGCGTTGCCGCCCATGCCCGATATCCCCATCGTCTCGATCGGTGGTCTGGGCATTCTCATGCAACAGATGCTGATCGGTATCGCCATGGGGATGGTTCTGCGCGTGACCATTGCCGTGGTTCAAGCCGCCGGCGAGTTCATCGGCCTGCAGATGGGGCTGGCATTCGCGACCTTCTTCACACCGGGCGTGGGCAACAGCATGGTGCTGTCGCGCATCTTTCAGATGATCACCCTGCTCATGTTTCTGGCCATCAATGGGCATCTGATGACGTTGGAGATTCTCGCCAACTCTTTCGAAACACTGCCGGTCGGCGGGCCCAGGGTCGACGGCAGCGCCGGTGAGCTCATCGCCCGCTGGGGCGGCGAGATTTTCACCTCCGGCGTCCTGATGGCACTGCCCTTGATCGTCTCGCTGTTGATCATCAACCTGACGCTCGGTGTACTCAATCGCGCCTCGCCGCAGTTGTCGATCTTCTCTATCGGCTTTCCCATGACACTGACCACTGGCGTGGTGCTGCTGATGACGCTGATGCCCGACCTGCTCCGCTTTCTGGAGATCATCTTCAGTGAAAGCTTGAATACCATGCAGGAAGTGGTGCAGCGCCTCGCGGGGGGCTAGGGTGGCTATCACACGTGGCGTTCGTCAGGCAGAACGTTAAACGCCACGTCCGCAAGGACATGGCGTTTGCTTTCAGATAAGTTTTAGTGCGTCCCTGGACACAGCGCTACTCAAGGAAACTTATCTAAGATACTGAAACAGTGACATCTGCTGAATATCGGCGAACGACTTCTGCGATGCCTGAAGGCCTACTTTACTGAGCATGTAGTCGGAGATCGCCGAGTTGTAGTCCAGATCGACCAGGTCGGAGCGAGTCTGCTCGTAGGCAATCTCACGGTTACCACCCACCTTATCCAGAGCGTCCAATTCGTTCATGCGCGCACCGACCGAGGCCCGCGTGGTCAGTACGTTATCCAACGAAGCATCCAGCTTGCGGCTGGCAGTCGACAAGGTGTTGTCCAGTGCCGCCTGGTCGGCATCGGTATCGACGGGCTGGCGCAAGGCATTGATGGTATCGCCGATGGTCTTGAACAGGCTGGCCTGCTCATTGCTCATTTCACCGCCCGGCGTGACGGTCAGCGAGTCGCCGGCTGCCGGCTGGCCTTCCAGGGTCAATGCCATGCCCCCGAATTCGATGGTCTGGCCATCGGTGTATGCCACATTGGTCTGATCGGTGAACTCAGGGCCAGCACTGGCGATATCGTAGGTACCGTCACCGTTGAAGGTGATATCGAAGGTTTCACCTTGCGCGGCATTGTCGGCATTGCGGACATCCGGCCCCGTGAAGGTGACACTCCCGGTGTTGGTATCCGCGGCCTCGGCGATATACCCGCTGCCCGATGAGAAATTCATGAACACATCGGTGCCGCTATCGTTGGTCGCCATGAGCCGCTCGGCATCCACTTTCTGCCGCTTGATGCCCTGATCGCCTTCGTAACTGATGGTATCCACGCCAGCACCGGCATCGGTCCGCGAGAAGGCCTTGGCATTATCCTGGTAACCACTGAACAGATAAGTACCATTACCATCGGTGGTGTTGGCAAGTCCTACCAGTGTCTCGAACTTACCCTGGAGGTCCGAGGCCAGCGACTCACGATCGGCATCGCTCAGGGTCCCGTTACCGGCCTGTACGATCAGCGACTGCGCCGAAACGATGGCGTCACTGACACTCGACAGGACGCTTTCTTCCTGGCCCAGAGCATTGCGTGCCGTGGTACGGCTACTTTCCTGCTGCGCATTGACCGCCAACGATTGCGACACACTGACCGCCCGTGAGGCGGCGCGCGGATCGTCGGAGGGGTTCACCACCCGCTTGCCAGACGCAATCTGCTGGCCGATCTCGGTAAAATCGCTTTGCTGGCGGTTCATCGCCGAAACGCCCTGCTCATACATCGTCACGGTGCTGATACGCATCTTTGCTCACCTCGTCACCACGCTGTGTTCATTCAGCGTCGCATTGTCTTCTAAACGTTATCTTCAAGAACGAAGCTCAACCATCACGGGACGTTGATAGCGTCGCCCGACCGGCGTCATCACCGCAGTTGCAGCACCGAATCGAGGACGGTCGATCCGACGTCGATGACCCGCGCATTGGCTTGGTAATACTGCTGATAACGCATCAGGTTGGCGTATTCCTCATCCAGATTCACACCCGACTCGGACTGCTGATACTCACGCAACTGCTCAGTGAGGGCCGATTGCGCGTCCAGATTGACCTGGGTGATGTTGGTGGTATTGCCCACGTCATTGACCAGGGAGGCGTAGGCATCGCTGATCGACGAAGTTCCGCCGACGATCTTCTCGCTCTGCAAGTCGAGCAACGCCAGCGCGTTTTCATTGTTGCCGCTACCGACTTCTCCGTTGCTATCGTCACCATCCGCGCTACTCGAGGCGGCGATCTCCGCGCCATCGCTGATCGCCACTTCGAAGTCCTGGGACGCGGTGCGCGTGGGCTGCAGCATGAAGGTGTCGCCTTCCTGCGCGGTGCCGGAGAACGTCAAGGACACTCCATCCAGCGATGCTTTATCGTCGCCATCCAGCGTCAAGGTAGTGGTCTTGCCATCCGAAAGCCGTTCGGCCTGGTACACGTCATCGTCACCTGTGGCAGTAATACGATAATCGCTCGAGGTCAGTTGATTGACGTCACTATAGTCGGCGGTAATCGCCGCATTGCCGTCATTCTGGCTATTGCTCATCACGCGCGGCGAGCCGATGTTGAAGAAAGCCTCGCCGTCGTCGCCGTTGAGATCCTTGCCACTTTCATGCACGGCGTTGAATTCCGAGCCCAGCACCACCGTCATGCGGCCGAGCTGATTCTGCACGCTGTCCAATGTCTCGTTGCGGAACGACAACAAGCCGCCCAGCTCGCCGTTTTCGAAGGCACCATCATCGATCTGATTGATGTTGCCCGCCGCATCGCGATAGCCGATCACGGTACGCGAAGGGTCTTCATTGGAGGATACTGCTTCAAGGTCATAGCTCCTCGTGCCCGACACCAGCGGCTGCCCATTTTCCAGGTTGATGTTGTAGGTCTTGCCGTCCTGAACGTTCAGTTCCGCCCCCACCAGTTCATTGAGGTCAGAGACCAGCTTGTCGCGCTTGTCGAGCAAGGTATTGGGCTCTTCACCACCGGACTTGGCGCGCGCCTGGGTGATCTGGTCATTGAGCGACGCGATCTGCGTGGCGGTATTGTTGATGTCCGTCACCGTCCCTTCGAGCTGCCCATTGAGGCTATCGCGCATGTCACTGAGATAAGAGTCGAACGAACGAAATTGCGCGGCCATGGACGACGCCGACCCCAGCACGCCCTCGCGCGCCGCCGGATCGGAAGCCGCACCGGAAAGATCGTCCAGGCTGGAGAAGAAGTCCTGCACCAGGGGCGCCAACCCCGCATCGCTATCGGCCAGCAGATTATCGATCTGCGACACTTGGCTCTGATAACTCTCCAGGGCGCTTTTCTGACTATTGGCGTCGTTGTACTGCTCGGTGACATAGCTGTTGAACTGGCGCTGCACTTCGTCGACCGAGACCCCGGTTCCCGTCGACCCATTGCTATAGCTCTCTCCAAGGATCGTCACCTGACGATTGTAGCCCTCGGTGTAGACGTTGCTCAGGTTGTTGCTGGTCGTCGACAACGCTGTCTGGGCCGCACTGAGGCCACTCAGGCCAATCGAGAAAATGCTCATGACACCTTTTCCTGGCTAGGGGCGCCGGACGCTAACAAGTGTGGCCGGCACAACGAATAGTGATTACTTAGGGTATCGGCAGCACCGCGCCCGACTTGAGGAAAAATCCATGTGAGCGCTCAGAAAATGCCCGATGGCATGCGCGATACTCCATAGGGGTCGGCATCGCCAACGTCTCCACGTGTACCGGAGCGCTCCGCGGCACTGGCCAGCGCCGGACCGCTCGCGAGGCCGTCATCGATCTGCGCCATGACATCGATGACCTTATCGGCATAGTTCGGGTCGGTGGCATATCCCCCTGACTGCAAGGCGCGCGCCGCGTTTTCCGGTGACGAGGCCGTCACCACGCCGGCATAGCGCGGGTTGTTACCGATCAGTTGAGCGTAGTCCTTGAACGCAGCCGCGAAGGAATCGTAGACACGGAACTCGTCGCGCTGTTGGCGGGCACGCCCGTCGACATACTCGGTGGTCATGATGCTCGTCGTGTCACCCTCCCAGCTATCGCCGGCCTTGATGCCGAAGAGATTATGGCTGTTGCCGCCACCGTGGGTGGGAATCTCGCGCTCGCCCCAGCCGGTTTCCAGTGCCGCTTGCGCCAGGATCAGTGACGCGGGCACCCCACTCTCCTTGGCAGCCGCCTCGGCGGGCTCACGCAAGCGTGACAAGAATGCCTCCACATGCGGCGCCGCGCGCGTCTCGCCGGTATCGGCCCCCGCCTGCGTTGCCCGTGTCTCGGGATTGGCGGCCACCTCCAAGGGTGTAGACGACACCGGCGAAGGAGAGGCTTCGACGTTCGGCGGCGTAGCGTCGCCCTTGAGCCGTTCACCCTTGGGCACTGTCTCCTGAGGAATGATCGGATCGCTCAGCACCTTGGGTGTTCCCCGCGGGATGCCGGCAATCAGGTCGCTGCGCGTCACGTCGTCATCGCGCCCGACGAGCCCCCTGCCCTGCAACTGCTCGACCAGCATGTCCGAGAGCCCGATATTCCCGGTGAGTTTTTGCGCCCATTGCTTGTCGAGCATCGAGGTATAGGTGTCGGTCTCATTACTGCTGAGCAGGTCTGACTGCGGAATCGCATCTCGCATGCTCTTGAGCATCATCTGCAGAAATACCGCCTCGAACTGGTCCGCCGCCTGGGACAGCCCCTTTTCCGGCGACTGGCTGGCGGTATGCTTGAGTCGCGACAAGGATTGCACATCGAGAGCGAACTGATTTTTGAGCCCATCGACACTCATTAGATGATCTCCAGCTCTGCATTGAGCGCACCCGCTGATTTCAGTGCCTGCAAGATCGACATCAGATCCTGTGGCGACGCCCCCAGCGCGTTGAGCGCATTGACCACATCCATGAGATCGGCGCTGGTATTGACCATCTGTAGCGCGCCGCCTTCCTGCTGAACCGAGATATCCGCATTCGGCACGACCACGGTCTCGCCTTCACTCAATGGGTTGGGCTGACTGACCTGCGGATTGGAGTCGATGGTGACCGACAGGTCACCATGCGCCACCGCCGCACGATCCAGGGTCACCTTGCGATTGAGGACCACCGAACCGGTACGTGAATTGACGATGACCTTGGCCGGCCCCTGGCTGGGCGTGACATTCAAGTTCTGGATCCGCGCCATGAAATTGACCCGCGAATTGCTGTCGCTGGGCGAATTCAGACGAATCAAGCGACCATCCATCGCCGCCGCCACGGGCGCCCCGAACTCATTGTTGATGGCCTGTACCACGCGCTGAGCCGTCGTGAAATCGGTCTTGTCCAGGTAAAGGTCCAAGGTGCCATCACGCCGCCCCAGGCGCAGGGCCACGGATTGCTCGACAGTGGCGCCACCGGGAATGCGCCCGGCCGTCGTATGGTTGACCTGCACACTACTGCCTGCCTGCTGGGCACTGATGCCACCGACCAGCAGATTGCCCTGCGCCATCGCATATACATTGCCATCCACCCCGCGCAAAGGGGTCATCAGCAAGGTCCCGCCACGCAAGCTGTCGGCGTTCCCCATCGAAGAGACGGTAACGTCCATTTCCTGCCCTTGGCGGGCAAAAGGGGGCAGTTGCGCCGTGACCATGACCGCGGCCACATTCTGCAACTGCATGTTGGTACCTTCCGGAATGCTGACACCCAACTGCGACAACATGTTGATCAGCGTCTGACCGGTAAACGGCGTCTGCGTCGTCTGGTCACCCGTCCCGTCCAGCCCCACGACGAGTCCGTAGCCCACCAGCTGATTCTCGCGGACGCCCGCGAAGCTCGCCAGATCCCGTATACGCTCGGCCTGTGCGGGAGCGGCGCAGACGCCACACAACAACAGCACGCCCATCCAACGCAGCAAACTTCTCATGACGTATCTCATCCTCATCAGAAAGGCGCAATGTTCAGCCAGAGACGCTGGAGCCATCCCATATGCTGCGCCTCATTGATATAGCCATCGCCCACGTACTCGATACGCGCATCGGCCACCTGCCCCGAAGGCACGGTATTCTGCGTCGTCACAGAAAGCGGATCGACTACGCCGGAGAAGCGGATATATTCGGTCCCCTGATTGATGGCGATGCGCTTCTCGCCTCGCACCTGAAGGTTCCCGTTGGGCAGGATATTCACCACCGTCGCCGTCAGGGTCCCGGTGAAGGTATTGCTGGCACTCGACCCGCCGCTGCCCTCGAAGTCGTTTTCGCCGGAAACATCCAGGCTATTGTCCTCGAGGAAGCTCATCAGATCAGGGATCGTCTCCAGATCCAGCCCCAGACTGCTCTCACGGTTGGCGTTGGACGAAGAATCCTTGCTGGCACTGACATCCTCGTTGATCGTGATCGTGATGATGTCACCCACCTGCCGCGGTCGCCGGTCCTGAAAGAGCGGATGAAAGCCACCGCGTGCCTGGTAAATGGCACCGTTGGGCGTGGCAAGCGAGGGATCAGGATACGAGATGGGCTGCGCCTCGGGCACCACCGACTCATGCGGCAACTGCGCGCAACCGCCCATGATCAACAACGCCACCAGACACAGCACGCGCGCCGACATGCCCAACCCACCGCAACCGGACATCCACCCGCCCATCGTCCATCGCGATTTTTCATCATCGGCCATGTCCACGTTCGCTCCTCTCTCCACGTCCATTCCCGTCACGCCGTCATTCCTCACAACTGCGTCAGGCGCGACAGCATCTGATCGGACGTTTCCACTGCCTTGCTGTTGATTTCATAGGCACGCTGGGTCTCGATCATGCTGACCATCTCTTCCACCACATTGACGTTGGAGGTCTCGACATAGCCTTGATACAGGCGGCCTGCACCTTCCATGCCCGGAATCAGGTCATTGCGCGGGCCGGAGGCATCCGTCTGCTGATACAGATTTTCCCCCATGCTCTGCAACCCGGCGGGATTGATGAACGTGGAGAGCATGACCTGTCCGACTTCCTGCGTCGCGGTGTCACCGGGCTGCGTCACCGATACCGTGCCATCCTGCGCCACGGTCACCGACAGCGCGTTCTCGGGAATCACGATGGGCGGATCGAGCGGATAACCGCCCGCCGTGACCATCTGGCCGTTTTGGTCGATCTGGAAACTGCCATCACGGGTATACGAGGTCGTCCCGTCGGGCATTTGCACGGCGAAGAAACCATCACCGTTGATCGCCAGGTCCTTGGAATTATTGGTATTCTGCAGGCCGCCCTGAGTATGCAAACGCTCCGTGGCGACCGGACGCACCCCGGTACCCACCTGCAGGCCGGAAGGCAACGTATCCACCGCCGATGCCTGAGCGCCGGGTTGGCGCACGTTTTGATAAAGCAGATCCTCGAACACCGGTCGCGAGCGTTTGAAGCCGTTGGTCGACACGTTGGCGAGGTTGTTGGAAATAACGTCGAGCTTGACCTGTTGAGCTTCAAGCCCCGTCTTGGCGGTCCATAGCGATCTAATCATGACCTTTACCTGTTATGCCGGCACCGAGCGGGCGGTGCCGAGAATTCAATAGCGCGCGACGCCTGGTGTCGCCTGCACGCCGTTACGCTTGAACGGACAGCAAGCTATTGGCGCGTTGCGCGTTCTGATCGGCGCTCTCGATCACCTTCATCTGCATGTCGTAGCGACGCGCACCGTCGATCATGGCGACCATGGCATCCGTGGCGCTGACGTTACTGCCTTCCAGCACGCCGGACTGCAGCCGCGCCTCCTCATCCAGGGGTTGCGGCGGTGCCATTTCGGCGCCTTCTCCCGGCGGCAGGCGGAACCAGCCATCGTCGCCACGCTGCAACGCTTGCAGATCCGGCGTGACCAGTTTCAAGCGCCCGATCGGAGCGACTTCATCGGGATTCGCGCCAACTGGAATCACACTGACCGACCCATCGGCACCGATGGAAAATTCCGCATCCGGCGGGACCATCATCGGGCCTTGCTCGCCCATCACCGGCTGCCCCTTGACGGTCAACATGCCGTCCGCGCTGACCTGCAGATCGCCACGCTTCGTATAGGCCTCGCCGCCTTGCGGGTCTTGAATGGCGAGGAAGGCATCGCCTTGCATGGCGACGTCCAGACGCCGACCGGTGGCATTCATGTAGCCCGGCGAAAAGTCCGTCCCTGGTGTGGTGGCCGCGACCGTGGTACGTGTCGCCAGGCGGCCATCGCCTTGCACCGGCACCGCACGCATCGCGTCGATTTCGGCGCGAAATCCCGGCGTCGAGACGTTGGAAAGGTTGTGGCTAATCACCGCCTGCTGCTGCATCGCTTGGCTGGCGCCGCTGCCGGCGGTATAGATAATCCGATCCATGCTGATCGTCCTGCTCGACTCACAACGAATGAAGCCGGTCGCAACGACCGGCCGACTCAAGTCTTAACGCAAGTTATTGACTTCTTTCATCACGTCGGACTGCGTCTGGATAGCGTTGGTATTGGCCTGGAAGTTGCGCTGGGCGATGATCATGTCCACCAGCTCCTGCGTCAGGTCGACGTTCGAGGCCTCCACGGTGCCCGACTCCAGGCTCCCGAGCTGACCGGTTCCGGCCTGGCCCACCAGCGCCGCGCCGGATGCCTCGGTCGCCGTCCACAGGTTGTCGCCCTCCGGCGTCAGACCTTCGGGATTGCGGAAATTGGCCATGCCGATGGTGCCGACTTCGCCGCTATTGCCATTGGAGTAGTTGGCCATGATCTCACCGTTCTCGGTGATCTCCACACCGACGAAGGTGCCGGCGGTATTACCATCCTGAGTAAAGCTTCTCAATTCGAATTCTTGCCCGTACTGGGTGCTGTCTTCCAGGTTGATATTGAAGTTCATCGGAGCCGCACCGGTGCCCAAAGCCGCAGTTGACGCCGTCGCGTTAATGACGCCGTTGGCTGTCAAGTCACCACTTCCAGAGTCAAACGTCATACCGGTGGTGGTGCCCACGACCTGACCTTCCATGACAGCGTTGGCACTCCATGTATTATCTGCGGTCTTGGTGTAATAAAGACTCAGATCATGCCCCACACCCAGGGCGTCATAGACAGTGCCGGCATTGGTCACGTAGTTATAGGTATCGCTATTATTTGGATTGAAACCGCCAGCAGGAAGAGGAGTGAGCGTCTCGGCTTCTGCATCCAGATTGAACCCTGACTGCACGTCCGTCGTGGCCTGAGCCCCCTGGCTGAACTGCGTGATCTGCAACGGCTCGCCCTGCTGATTGGTCAGGCGCGCGCCCTGGGCATTCTCGAAATAGCCATCGGCGCTCATGGTGAGCTGGCCGTTGCGTGAATACGCCATTTGCTCGTTCTGAGAGAACTGGAAGAAACCGTCGCCGGCAATCGCCAGGTCGAGCGCGCGTCCGGTGGTTTCCAGGCTCCCCGTGGTGAAGTTCTGCACCGTCGCCGCCACGCGCGTGCCGAGGCCTTGGCTGTTGGCGTAGATATCCGCGAACTGCGTCGTGGAGCTTTTGAAGCCGACGGTCTGCGAGTTGGCGATATTATTGCCGATGGTATCCAACTGCGACGAGGCCGCATTGACCCCGCTCAATGACTGTGAAAAACCCATTATTCCTTCCCCGCGTTATAAAGTAGTGGCGTCAAGACAGCGTGAAATCGTGATCAAAGAATCTGGCGCACATTGTCGAGAGTAGCGCTACCGGAGGTCCCCAGATCGAGGGTCGGTCCGTTCTCACCGGAGGTCACGCCCTGTACGAGTGCGTAATTGAGGGGTGTGACGGAGACCTCTTCGCCGCCGACCTTGGCCGTCATCTCGACGTTATAGGCCCCCGCAGCCACGGGGTTGCCGTCCAGCCCCGTGCCCGGCCAATCGAAGGACTGCACGCCGGCCGGGACGTTTTCCTCGACACTCTGGTGGACCACCTGACCCGAGCCATTGGTGATGGTGATCTCGAGTTCGTCGGCACCGGTTGCCAGTTCGGCGCCCAGCGGCGTGGCCACGACGCTACCGTCCTCGGCCTTACCCACGCGCACGGTATCGCCCGGAACCATCACGCCCTGGCCGATCAACGATGACGCCTGGAGTGTCTTGCCGGCATCGATCTGATCGTTGATCTTGCCCAGCGAGTCGTTGAGTTCCTGAATCCCGCTGACCGTATTGATCTGTGCCAACTGCGCGGTCATCTGCGAGTTGTCCATCGGCTTCGTCGGGTCCTGGTTCTGCATCTGCGTGATCAACAACGTCATGAAGCGATCGTTGAGATCCTGGGCAGACTCCGCGCCGGTGGTACGGGTCTCGTTCGTCGCGTTGGCGTTGGGCGTGCCGTTGATCGTGGCAAGCGTATTACTGCCGATGACGGGGCTAGCCATGTCTGTCTCCGTTAAGCTTGTCCGATGGTGAGCGTTTGCCGCATCAGTGACTTGCTGGTGTTCATGACCTCGACATTGGCCTGGTAGGAGCGCGACGCCGCGATCATGTCGACCATTTCGTCGACCGGGTCGACGTTGGGCATGGCCACATAGCCCTCTTCATTGGCCAAGGGGTGATCGGGGCGGTACTCCATGCGAGGGGGCGCGTCGCTCTCGACCACCTCGGTGACACGCACGCCCCCCAGCTCGCTGCCGCCTTGCGACTGCGCCTGAAACATGACGTGCTTGGCGCGATAGGGCTCGCCATCAGGGCCGGCCACGCTGTCGGCGTTGGCCATATTGCTGGCGGTGGCATTCATGCGCTGGGACTGCGCACTCATTGCCGACGAGGAAATCTCGAAAATGCTGAACATGGACATAGCGATTCCTTATCTTGCAGGCTGCATGGCCGCTTTGATGCCTTGAATTTTGCTGGTCAAGATCGTCGTATTGGCCTGATAACGCAGTGCGTTGTCGGCGAACGCGGCACGTTCACGATCCATGTCGACGGTATTGCCATCCAGGCTCGGCTGCTCGGGAACGCGATACAGGAGGTCGTGAACGCCGCCACCGCCCGGCGCCTGAGCGGGAATGTGGCGCGCCGACGTCGTGGTGAGCGACAGACCACCGTCTTGACCGCTCCCACCGGATTGCATGGCGCGATCCAATTCCGCCGAGAAGTCGAAATCGCGCGCCTTGTAATTCGGCGTATCGGCATTGGCGATATTGTTGGCCAATACTTTCTGGCGCTCGTGGCGAAGGCTAAGTGCCTCCTGGTGGTAATCCAGGTAGCCTGCAAGCTTGTCAATCATGCCCTGTGTCCCTGTCATCGCGTTCGTTTCGCGGTTCGTTCCCCTTCGCTAGACATGGGGAAATGTGCACGATGCAGAATAGCCGCGCCGCCGTCACGGCAAACGACTAAACAGGCCGACATTTGAGCGCCATTTCCACCTTTGCTCGATGTGGCATGCCTCTAGAATCAGGCCATCGGGCTTCGGCTACGATCCTTATTCCTGGCTCATTCAGGGGCTCATCCAATGCAGCGTATTCTTGGCAACGCTATTCGGGCACTCCGTCGCGCGCTCTTTTGCAGTAGGCTCGCGCTGGCCCTGCTAGCGACTTGCATAGCGCCCGTCGCACTCGCCACGCCGGATGACGCCATCGCCCAAGCCACGCAACGCTTTTTGATGAGCCAGGCCGCCTCTCTGGGTGACGATGTCGGGGTCGACATTCTCAGCGAGACCGGCCGCTTCCCCGCGTGCCGCTCGCCTCAGCCTTTTCTGCCCCGCGAAGGCGTCCCGCAAGGCCGGGTCATGGTCGGGGTGAGGTGCAGCAACGATGAGCGCGTGCGCTATGTGCAGGCACGCGTTACCGCCAGCGTGCGCTTCCTGGTGGCGGCCACTGCCATTCAGCGCGGTGAACGCCTCACCGCCGACATGCTCGACTGGGAGCGCGCCGATATCTCGCGCCGACCACGCAATGCCCTCGACGATCCCAGCCAGGCCATCGGCAAGGTCGTCATGCAGCGCCTCGTCAAGGGCATGGCATTGCACAGTGACAGACTTCGCCAGCCCTACCTCGTGCATCGCGGCGATCCCGTGACGCTGATTGCCCAGGGCGAGGGCTTCTCGGTAACCCGCGAGGGCGAGGCATTGAACAATGGCGGCAAGGGCGACGCGATCCGCGCCCGCATGCCGGATGGTGACGTACTTCAGGGTCAGGTGGACGCGCGCGGAAGACTGACGATCAGTTACTGATAGACATGACCACAGACGCTATAATGCCGGCAGCGTGGCAGTGGCCCACTTCTTTGAAAAAGGTGCGGTCAATGCCCTACAGTTTTTGCCACCGTGGCCGATGAAGGGTACAAGCCCGCGCTGCAAGAGAGCTCAATTGTGAAAATTTCCAATCTACATCCGCCGTCTCAGACCACTCAGAGCGAGCAGAGTGATGCCGCCCAGCGCACACGCCGTGGCGACGACACCGCACAGGCGGGCACCCCGGCAAGCATCACCACGTTGAGTCAGAGCAACGAAGCCGACACTAGCCAGGATATCGACACCGCCCGTGTCGACGAAATCCGCCAGGCCATCACTGACGGACAACTCGAACTCGATACCGGCAAGATCGCCGATGGTTTGATCGACAGCGTCCGCGACCTGCTCGGCGACACCTCGGCACGCTAACCCCGGGGTGAATATACGCCGGCCTGCACCCCGGCACACAACCAAAGGATGGATGGGACGCCCTTATGTCGCTCGCCGAAACCCTGGACCGCCAACTCGACGCCATGCAGCGCTTCGTGGCCTTGCTGCGTGAGGAACGGGAATCCTTGTCTCAGGGCGAGATCGACGGGCCCGAGCTGGAACGCCTCGCCGAGGCGAAGTCCCAAGTCGCCACCGAGCTGGAAACGCTCGATGCACAGCGCCGCGACGTCATGCGCGAGCTCGGTCACGGTGAAAGCCGCCAGAGCGCCGAACGTGCCGCAACCGAGGCGCAGCGCCTGGATAGCTGGCATCAGCTGCGCACCATTGGCGAAGAGGCACGCCAGCTCAACCGCATCAACGGCTTGCTGGCCATGAACCGCATGGAACAGAACCAGCGCATGCTCAACTTCCTGAAAGAAGCCGCCGGCAGCACGATGTACGAAGCCGACGGACGCTCACGGCACAAGGGACTCAACCGTATCAGTTCGCGGGTATAGTACGGGCTCGCTCCCCGCCAAGCACTGCCGAATACCCCTCGCTTGGCGTACAGGTAGACATGAGAAACCGCCCCATATGAGCCATACTGATGGCATGCTCATCGTCTAATGAGAGCCTGCCGCCATGGATCTTGTCGCCGTTGCCCTCAGTTTGCTGATAATTCGCCTCGCGCTCCCCTCTGATCCCTCGACGCGTTCACGCGCGCACATGCCGCCACTCCACCGACCGCGACATATCGCGCACTACCAGCGCCGACCGCCCACGCCCCCACCACGCTGCCTTCATCGCCGCAACACGGTGACTTACAGGGATTAACGCAGGTTAATGAGTCCATTTCATTGCTAAGCAATACCGCATGACGGGGTAATATAGGCACCGAGGCTACGCTGCATCCCAATGCTTAGTCTCTGCGTACAAAGCTTTGCCCCGTCCTTCTGGACGGGGCTTTTTTCGTTCCAGACATTTGTCATTAGACACCCTAAGCGCAACACTTATGTTGCTTTTGGGCTTGCATGGCAACGTATATGTGGCTTTAGACGTCTGACGCGACTCCACGCAGCCGTTCCAACAACGCCTCACGCCTTCCCTCATCCATGAAGGCGGCTTGCACGGCATTGTGGGTCATGGCGATGAAGTCGTCTCGCGTCCAGCCGAAAGCCTCGTGACAGGCGACATGGTTATCCAGCATGCCGCCCCCGAAATAGGCGGGATCGTCGGAGTTGAGCGTGACGTTCAGGCCAGCTTCGCGTAGGGCCGGCAGCGGGTGCTCAGTGAGTGTGGGCGTAACCTTGAGCTTGACGTTGGACAGCGGGCACACCGTCAACGGCACACGGGCGTCGCGCAACCGCGCGACCAGTTCGGGATCTTCCAGGCAGCGCACGCCATGATCGATCCGGCATACCTCGAGCGCTTCCCAGGCCTCGCGAATATAGGCGGCAGGGCCCTCTTCGCCGGCATGCGCCACACCGGGAATGCCCAAGGCCCGCGCACGCTCGAACACCTCGGCGAAACGCCCCGGCGGATGATCACGCTCGGCGCTGTCCAGTCCCACTGCGTCGATCGATGCGTGCCATGGAGCCGCCTGCTCGAACACCTCCAATGCTTCGGCGGGATCGCGGTCGCGTAGAAAACTCATGATCAAGGCCGACGAAATATCGTAACGCGACTCGGCCTCGCGACACGCCGCCAGCAACCCCTCGAACGGCACCTCGAGCGGCACGCCGCGCACCAGATGCGCCTGCGGATCGAACGACAACTCGACATGCGCCACGCCGTCTTCTTGGGCGCGGGCGAAATACGCCATCGCCAGATCGAAGAAATCTTCCCGTGTGTGCAACACGCCCATGCCCTGATAATACAAATCGAGGAACGACGGCAGGTCGTCGAAGTCATACGCTGCACGCACCGCTGCGACCGAGTCATATGGCAGCGTCACGCCATTGCGCTCGGCCAGAGCAAACATCAGCTCCGGCTCCAGCGTACCCTCGATGTGCAAATGCAACTCTGCCTTGGGCAAACCGCGCAGCCAGGTTGTCATCTCCGTGTCGCGTGTCGTCATCGCGTCTTTCACCTCATGCTGTCCGTTCGGTCAAGGATGCATCAAGGGCTCGCCGGATGCCAATGACGCCAAACAAGGTCATTAGGCCTCACGCCGGGCGACGCCATAACGTACCGCCCACATAAATGCCGACAGGGGCTAATAACACGCCACCTGTTATATCCAAAACATGCGTCTACGTCGCCTCCCAACGCCTGACCGCCACCATGGACATGAACTTGCCCTCCTCGCTGAACGTCAGGCGAAACACCCCGCGCGCGCCCTCCGGCGTGACGATACGGCGCAGTGCCGTGGCGGGGAAGCTCACCCGGCGCCCATCCACGCTGGTGGCGATCACGGTGTGCATGGCGCCTTCGTAATGATAGCGGCAGGTCTCGAGCGACAGGTCGAGCATGATATCCAGCGACGGCATGAGAAGCACAAGCTCCAGGGAATCGACAGGCGCCAAGTATACCCAGCCACGGCGCATGAAAAAATTTGCAATTCACCCTAAAGCGAATTTCCCCTGCGCCGATAACTGGAATAACGGCCAACGGCGCCGTTGCGGTGGCTAACCCGGATCCCCGGAGCGCCGCTGGAGCCCCAAGACCTTGTCGATGGTAAAAAGGAAGGAATACCAAAATGGCAGTTATCAATACCAACATCACCTCGATGATCGCTCAGCAGAACCTGACCGAATCCAAGAGCGGCTTGACGACCGCCATGGAGCGTCTGTCCTCCGGTCTGCGCATCAACAGCGCCGCCGATGACGCCGCCGGCCAGGCCATCGCCAACCGCATGACCAGCCAGATCACCGGCCTAGGCCAGGCACAGCGTAACGCCAACGACGGCATCTCCGTCGCGCAGACCACCGAAGGCGCCTTGAACCAGGTCAACGACAACCTGCAGCGCGTGCGTGAACTGACCGTTCAAGCCGCCAACGGCACCAACAGCCAGGATGACCTCAACTCCATCCAGGACGAGATCGACCAGCGCCTCGCCGAGATCGACCGCATCTCCGAGGAGACCAGCTTCAACGGTGTCAACGTCCTCGCCAAAGATCAGGAAATGTCCATTCAGGTCGGTTCCGAGGATGGCCAGACCATCACCATGAACCTCCAGGAAGTCAATGCCGGCACACTCGGGCTAAGTGATTTCAACGTCAATAAGTTTGAAGTAACTGATGCTGCTACAGGTCCAGAAGTTACAGCAGCAACCGGAGAAACATTTACCGTAGATGGCACTGAGTATACTGTATCCGCTAGTGGTACTACAGGGGCTGCAAGCACTGACATTGCCAGCGGTTCAATCGCAATCACTAGCGACCTTTCAGGAACAGCTCTTGAATCGGGCTCAACAAGTGGGCTATTCACAGATACAGATGGTAATGTCTATATCAAAGGTACCGATGCAGAGGGCAATACCGGATTCTACGAAGCCGAGTTAAAAGTAGAAAGTGCTGGCGACGCAACCAACCCGCCAGTATTGAGCTACACTGTCGGGGCTGAGGCAACTGGTGCCACAGATGATGCGACTCAAGTGGCCACCAAGTCTCCCTTGGAGGCTCTTGATACTGCCATTGGCCAAATCGATAGCCAGCGCTCTGAGCTGGGTGCTATGCAAAACCGCTTCGACTCGGCGATCACCAATTTGAGCACCACGGAGACCAACCTCTCCTCCGCTCGCTCGCGCATCGAAGATGCTGACTATGCGACCGAAGTGGCCAGCATGACCAAGAACCAGATCCTCCAGCAGGCCGGTACCTCCGTACTCGCACAGGCCAACCAGCTGCCACAGAGCGCCTTGTCACTGCTGGGCTAAGTTAACCCCGGGCGGTAAGATGCAGGACACCGAAGCGAGCCCTTTTGGGCTCGCTTTTTCAGTTTTTCTTATCCTCAGCCCTACCCACCGCAAAAGCCGTAAAAGTCCACTCCCTAGCGGGCTTTTCCCGCCTTTGACATTGCCGCAGCCCTTTATAGTAGTGACATTGATCACCTTCATCATGCGATCCCTATGTCCAAGAAACGCAATCGCCATCAAACAAGCAAGCACGACTCGCTCACTCTGCCTCAGGCACGCAAGCAGACCCAGCACACCCCCTCTGATCCTGATGCCTGGTTGGCACTAGGGCGCCTGCTCGCCGAACATAAGGAATGGGAAAACTCTAGAGAAGCCCTTGAGCATGCACACAGCCTACGCCCGGAAAACGCGGAGCAACTGGCTTGGCTAGGGCATATCGCTTATCAGCAAAACCGCACACAAGACGCGATTCATTATTTGCATGATGCCTTGTTACAAAATCCAACGCTAGTATCAGGGCTTGTCATGCTCGCCAAGCTCCATATTGATCGTAATGAATTTCAGAAAGGTCTGGAATATGCACAACAAGCCTGTGACATATCTCCCCAACACATTCCTGCTATCGATACACTAGCCAGCGCTCATAGCAATCTATACCACTATGATGAAGCGCTTAAACTCTACTTCTATTTAACTGAAAAATCGCCTCAAGGATTCTCCTCTTGGAACAACGCAGGCAACATACTGCGAGACTTGGGGCGTCTTAAAGAATCTTATGCCTATTATGATAAAGCAAATAAAGTAGGTCAGCACCCTTTCCCCTATTCTAATCATTTGACAGCTCTTCACTATGACCCTAGTGTGTCTCGTGAAGAGATCATGGTATTTGCCAAATCCTGGGAAAAGCGCTTTGCACCAGCCAAACATCGTGTGCCAGCGCGGCCGAAACGTCTTGATGCAGGCCCCACACAAAGATTACGTCTTGGTCTTGTCTCTGATGGCTTCCGTAAGCATCCCGTCGGAAAAATGATTACCCGCTGCCTGGAGAGTCTTCCCAAAGGGCAATTCGAACTGTATTGCTATACTACAAGCGATGCTGTCGACACTCTCACCAATCGGATTCAGCAATGTGCTCAGCATTGGCAACCCATTCGCCACTTAAGCGATGAAGAACTCACTCAGCAGATCCGTGATGACGAAGTTGATATCTTGATTGATCTCTCGGGCCATAACACGGGGTCGAGAATGCGCGCGGTCGCCATGCAACCGGCGCCCTTGATCGTCAAATGGGTCGGCGGGCTGATCAATACCACGGGCGTGCAAGCCATTGATTACCTGATCAGCGATCATGTCGAGACACCCAAAGGTGAAGACGAGTACTACACAGAAAAACTCATTCGCATGCCGGATGACTATATCGTCTTCGATCCGCCCGAAAAGCTGCCCGCATTGAGCGAACTGCCGGCCAAGCAAAACGGCTATATTACCTTAGCGTGCTTCAACAACCCTACCAAACTCAATGACGTCGCACTCACAGAGTGGGCGGGTATCATGCATGAGCTGCCCAATTCACGGCTACTTCTCAAGGGGCGCCCCTACACAAGTGAAAGCTTCTGCGAACGCCTTTATGCCACGCTTGAAACTGAGGGCATCGCTCGCGAACGGTTGATTATAGAAGGCCCTGGCAACAACTATGAAATGCTGGAAGCCTATAACCGCGCGGATATCTCAGTTGACCCTTGGCCCTATTCAGGTGGCTTGACGACCTGCGAATCCTTCATCATGGGTGTGCCCGTGGTGACACTTCCCGGCCCGACCTTTGCCGGTCGCCACAGCGCGACTCACCTGGTGAACGCCGGCATGCCGGAACTGGTGGTCAACAACTGGGAAGAATATCGCGCCCGCGTGATCGAACTCGCCAGCGATCTGGAAAGCCTGGGCACCATTCGCCAGCACCTGCGCGACGTGCTGCTGCAATCCCCGGTATGCGACGGCCCTCGATTCGCCAAACATTTCACCGATGCCATGCGCGCCATCTGGCAGCGTTACTGCGACGACAAAGCCCCCGCCGCCCTCACCTTCAACAAGGAAGGCGAAGCCCGATTCGAAGACGAAGATGCCCCGGTGGAAATCCATTACGCCGAGGCGCCCGAAGATGACGCGAGATTCCAGTGGCAATTCGACGGCAAGCTCATTGCCATGGACAACGGCGGACAACTGCTTGAAAGCGATGTCGTTCGTCAGCTACTGCAGAAGGAAGCGCTCGAGCTGATCGCCTTCGACCCAAGCAGCCAAGCGCTGGATACCTCGCTCAAGCAGTACAAGGGTGTGCATTACTACCCCAATGCGACGCTGGGAGACGGCCAGCCAGGCCAACTGCACGCCTGCCTCGACCCCAAGCTAAGTGCGAGCCTGGCGCCCCTGGACGACGAGCACCAGCCCGAGGCCATCCGCAAAGGCAGCCAGGTGCTCACTCGGCTGCCGCTCAACACCATCAAGCTCGACAGCATCGACGACCTCCCCGCCATCGACTGGCTGGTGCTGGATGACCTCAACGACGCAACAGCCATCCTCGACAACGGCACTAAGGCGCTGAAAGACACCCTGCTGCTCCAGGTCAAGGTCGCGTTTCAACCTACCCACGACCGGCAACCCAACCTGGCGGAAATTCAGCACTGGGCAAGTCGAAACGGCTTCCGCTTCTATCGGCTGCACGAACCGCAACACCGCAGCCACCTTCCGGAAGAAGTGCCGGAAGCTCAGCGCCAAGCCACCGAACTGACAAGCGCGGATGCGCTCTTGCTGCCCAGCCACGCCCGAATGGAAGCGCTCTCCGATAACCAGCGCATGCGGCTCGCGTTTCTGCTACATACGGTTTTTGGGGTTAAAGATGTGGTGTATGGCCTGTTAGCCGGAACTGAATCGGTACTATCCCAAAATTACCTTGAAGAAGAGCGCCTCATAGCTTCAAATAAGGCTTCATTGCTTCCAGTCAATAACCCTGAAGCCGAAAACAAAGAAAAAGTTAATATTAAAATCCCCGAATCTCCACATATGTCACCGAGTGAGAAAAAACTCTTCAAGAGTTGCTTGAAAAATGCAACAAACTATTTTGAATTCGGTTCTGGTGGATCTACTGTATGGGCAGCTCAGGAAGACCTCACCGTCTATGGTGTAGAAAGCGACAACGACTGGGTGCGTGCTTTAAAAGAAAATCTTGGAGAAAATTGTCAAGTCGAGGCTGTAGATATTGGTCCAACGAAGGAGTGGGGTTTTCCAGCCTCACTTGATCACTCAGAAAACTTCCCTCGATATAGCCAAGCAGTCTTTGACCACCAAAATCCTTTTGACTTCATACTGGTTGACGGCCGATTTCGTGTAGCTTGCACACTGTCAGCAATACAACACATTCTCACATACTCATCTACACCTAAAGATGCCAGAATATTCATTCACGATTTCTGGAACAGGAAACAATACCACGAAGTACTTGACTTTCTAGACATAGTAGACAAAGAAGAAACAGCTGGCGTGTTCAAAATAAAGGAAAACATCGACCCTAAAAAGGTGGAGGCTTTATGGGACACATACTGCAAAATACCCCAATGAAGTCAACGAGCATCAGAGAAAAATTATTTCTCTAATCCAGTAATCAAAAAAACCAACCGCTCACACCGTGAGCGCCTCAATGGGCACAGGGCCTGTCTGCTCTGGTTCACGGGGCTGAGCGGTTCGGGCAAGTCCACCATTGCTGGCCTGGTGGAAGAAAAACTGCATGCCATGGACAAGCGCACCTATCTGCTGGATGGCGATAACGTGCGCCATGGCTTGAATCGGGATCTCCGGTTTTCCGACCGGGACAGGGTCGAGAATATTCGCCGCATCGGGGAGATGTCGCGGCTATTCGTCGATGCGGGCATGATCACGCTGGCGGCCTTCATCTCTCCCTTTCGTGCCGACCGCGATGCGGTGCGAGAGCGCATGGCGAAAGGCGACTTCGTCGAGGTCTTCATCGATACCCCGCTTGCCACCTGCGAGCAGCGCGATCCCAAAGGCCTGTATCGGCGCGCACGTGATGGGGAGATCAGGTACTTTACGGGGATCGACTCCCCCTATGAGTCCCCCGAAGCGCCCGAACTGCATATCGTGAATGACGGCATCACCCCGGAGGAGGCAGCAGCACGGATCGTCCGCTATCTGCACACCTACGGCTATCTTGTCGACGCCGACGCGATAAGTCCGTAAAGAGGGTGGGGGTGCGGACAACCCTCATTGGCGTTGACACCCGAGTGGAATTGAGCGAAACGAGATAGATGTCACCGCGCCGCATTACAGCAGCTCACGACCGATGGGGTCGGCATTCAGCCACTCGCGTTCGCCAGCGGACATATCTGCCGTGGTATCACACTGGGCCAGCAGCCCCTCAAGGGAGTACAGTAGCTTGGCCGGTTCCACGATCAAGCGCCCGTGGTCGACTTGAGAACCAGCATGAAGATTCAACTGGTCAAGCAGCCTACGCGGCACTGACCTCATGACAGAACCGCCGAGACGGCAAAGATTGGTAATGCTCATACAGACCTCTTGCGCATAAAGAGGGTGTATAGCGCAGGTAGGCAAGGGAATATTGACCATGCAATGCACTTGCATTACCTTCTCTATATGCCACTGCGTTGCCATCGAGCGGAGATCCATTATGAACACAGCCATTGAGGATGATTCCACCCTGACGGATCGCTACCAGACGACTGTGCCGGCATCGGTTCGACGTGCACTGAAGCTAAAGCGCCGCGACCGGATTCACTACACGATCCGCCCCAACGGGGAAGTGGTGCTCTCCCGTGCCAGCGATGAGCCCAGCCAAGACCCCGTGGTAACTAGCTTCCTGACATTCCTGGAACGCGATCTACAGGCGCACCCGGAAAATATTCGTCCTGTCGCTGCTGGCACCTTTGCTGAGGCTGAACGCCTGACGTCCGGCATCGAGGTAGACCTAGACGAGGCACTACCATAAGACGATGACGACGCATGAGCCCTCTGGTGATCAACGGGTGGACGATCTACGCACATCCACTCTTCCTGGCGCAGGTCGAGGCGCTGACCGACAAGGTGAAGCGGCTACAAGCGAAAGACCCGGAGGGATGCCGCGCCAAACCCGCCACCAAACGTCTGGCAGCCATTGTTAAACTGGCCTTGAACGACATCCCACAGGATCCATCAAGTCCACAGTATCAACAGGGGAACACGCTCGGAACAGCTCATACCCATTGGCAACGGGCAAAATTCTACCAACAGTACCGTCTATTCTTTCGTTACGACCTCGCCAGCAGGATACTCATCTATGCCTGGGTCAACGACGAATCCACCAAACGTGCCTATGGCAGCAAGTACGACGCTTATGCTGTCTTCCACAAGATGCTTAAGAGCGGCAATCCACCGGATAGCTGGGATGACTTGTGGGAAGCGGCTAGCAGTGAGGGCGAACGCATCAAAGCACTTTTGGGTGCGAGCGCGTCACGGTGAAGCGTGGCTAAAATCATCGTGAACAAGTTCCCTCTCACGAGAACCGTGCTCGGCTAGCATTTCTGCGTCAACAGCCTTCTCAGAAGGGTGCATCACTAAATTTCACAGGTTAGCAAAACCTGATACCTGCCTCTTTTTCAAATGACACTCAACATCGTAAAAGCTTTTACAGATATATCTTAATAACCCCAATAAATCCGACGCACCTTGCCCGTAACAAAGCGTTATTCCACTATGCGTGATGCTGGAAAGCGGCGAGGCAAGCCGCGCCCCCCATAGCTGGAGATCGTGGCTTGCTCGATGAATTGCGACTGATGGAAGTGCAGCAGGAGGTCCACGAGCGAATCGCTGCAAAAGCGCCGCTCGGCGAGACCCTGGATACCATCGCCCACTGGATCGAAATCCTGTTGCCGGAAGCCATCGTGGCTTTCATGCATTTCGATTCCCAGCAGCAGACGCTGAGCCTCAGCCCGAGCCGGCGTTTTTCTGCGTCCTACCAGGCGCGCCTCCAACGGGTGCCGATCGGTCCCGATTCAGCTTCCTTCGGCCATGCGGCTTTCTGCCGAGAACCGGTGGTCACGGAGGATATTCGCGCTGATCCTCGCTGGGCGGCATTCCGTGATGCCGCTGAGCACGAAGGGTTGCGTGCGTGCTGTTCGAACCCTGTGGTCACCGCCGAGGGGGAACTGCTCGGTACCTTCGGTACCTACTTCAGGCAGCCGTTTCATCCTAGCGACACGAGTCGGCGACGTCTGAAACAAGCGGCGGCGCTGGTGGCACTGGCCATCATCCGAGATCGCGACGCTTCCAAATACCGCGCCCTGGCGGAATGGCACCGCTCGCTGTTTGTAAACCATCCCGATGGCGTCTACGAATTCAATCTGGAAGGCCGCTTTCAACGCAGTAACGCCGCCTTGACCCGTATCACCGGCTACTCGGAAGAGGCGCTGATCGGGCATCACTTCAACGAATTCGTCGAGCCGGCCTACCGCGAGTTCACCCAGGCGAGTTTCGATATCGCCAGGCAGGGTGGCGCATGTCAGTACGAGACCATGGGGACGCATCACGATGGCCACGCCTACCACTTGGAGATACTCAATTTCCCCGTTTCTGTGGATGGTGAGGTCGTCGGGGTCTACGGAATCTGCCGCGACATCACCGAGCGCAAGCAGGCAGAAGCTGCGCGACACTTATTGGAGCGCGGTATCCAGGCGACGCCCAACGGGGTCGTCATGGCCGATGCTACCCAGCCCGACATGCCGCTGGTCTATGCCAACGATGCCTTCTATGCCATGACGGGCTATACGCCCGAGGAAGTCCTGGGCCACAATTGTCGCATGCTACAAGGGGATGAGACCGACCCGGGCGCCACCGCGACCGTTCACAACGCCATCGCCGAACGGCGAGCCGTCAACGTGCCCCTGCTCAACTACCGCAAGGATGGCACCCCGTTCTGGAATCACCTGTCACTCAGCCCCGTATTCGACGACCAAGGCGACTGCACTCACTATATCGGCATCCAGCAGGACATCACTCGTCAGCGTGAGCAAGAAGCTCAACTGGCCTACCAGGCGACCCACGACCTGCTGACTCACCTGCCCAACCGCACTGCATTCGACGAACGCCTGGAAGAAGCATTCAGGGTGAAAGGCAAATCGCTGGTGGTCATGCATCTCGACCTGGACGGTTTCAAAACGGTCAATGACGGGCTGGGACACCAGATCGGCAACCAGTTGCTGGTGGCAGTAGCCACACGATTGCGCCAGACGGCCGGCGAGGCCAATACCGTGGCGCGTCTTACGGGTGACGAATTTGCCTTGTTATTGCCCCGTCTCGATGATTGCCAGGCGGGGGGCGACATGGCCGAGCGGGTGCTGGATGCCCTATCGACGCCTTTTCAGATTGAAGACAAACCCGTTCACATCAGTGCCAGTATCGGTATCGCCTGCAATTGCGACCCCGTGGCATGTCCCCACGAACTGATGCAGCAGGCCGACCTGGCCATGGCCGATGCCAAGCAACAGGGCCGCAATACGTGGCACAGGTATCAGGGCAACAAGCAACGAGTCACCGAAGCCTCTGTGCTGCTGCGCCACGACCTGCACACGGCACTACGCGATGATCAGTTCGAGCTCTACTACCAACCCATCGTGGAGGCGGCAAGTGGGCGCATCCGTGGGTTGGAGGCGCTGATCCGCTGGCATCATCCCGAGAGAGGCATGATTTCGCCAGGCGTGTTCATTCCGCTGGCCGAACAGACGGGCCAGATCATCCCGCTGGGGCGCTGGATATTGCGTCGAGTCTGTCAGGATGCCGCGGCCATGCATGTGGCAGGTAAGCGTGTGGTACCGGTGGCCGTCAATATTTCGTCGCTGCAGTTCCGGCGGACAGGCTTTATCGAGGATGTGCAGCGGGCACTGGATGCTGCGTCGCTGTCCCCCGAGCACCTGGAGCTGGAAGTCACCGAGAGCGTGTTACTGGACGGTGCCGAGCAAGCAATCGAGCTGATCGACCAGCTCAAGGCAATGGGCATCAAGGTGGCGCTCGATGATTTCGGTACGGGCTTCTCCAGCTTGAGTTACCTGCGCGACCTGCCGATTCACAAGGTCAAGCTGGATCGTGCCTTCATCAAGGACATCACCACCGACCGCCATGACGCAGCCATCGTTCAGGGGATCATCACCATCGCACACCACCTGGATCTGGTCGTGGTCGCCGAGGGCATCGAGGAAGAAGAGCAGCAGCAGGACCTGATCCGTCGGCATTGCGATCTGTTGCAGGGATTCCGTTTCGCCCGCCCCATGCCGAGAGAGGCCGTCATGGCACTGCCCGACCGGTTGCCCTCCTTCGCTGAGACCTGAGTGTGTATCGCAATCGCCAGCCAGGTTATATCACCAAGGACCCGATTACGTTTGGAAGCGGCTTTCGCTGACTTTTATTCCTGCCTCGGCCAGCCCATGGCGCGATGGCAGGTGCCGGTAGGCGCCTGCCCTGCGTCAATGGCACCTTCGTATGTCCCACAAAAGATAACGATTGCTCTTCCCTAACCCCTTGTAAAACAAGCGACACGCACAGCACTAGCCATCTCACTCATATGTGATATAACGACTCTTGCGGGGGCAATCGTCTGGCGGTATCAACAGCCAGTGTCTAGCCGACTCAAGACCCTCATGGGCTGGCAGTCAGCACCCAGGGAGGGGGTTGACGCAGGTGCATCCCTGAAGGTGGGGTTGTGATAGCTGCAAGACTATAAATTAAAATTAACTTTAATTAGGAATGATAATTTTAGTCAATAAAGACCCGATCATCAGCGAGAACGCCTCGCATCCCGGCAATACTCTCTGATGCAATATTTTAATAAATAGCAGGTGCTCCATGCTGACCAAGGGTAGTTCTGGAAACCATCTTGCCGGTGTGCTCCGATCACTTGTATCGAAAGAGCATACGGTGACCATCTTCTCAAAAAAGACAACACGCCCGCTCCAGGCCGACATTACTAATCTGGACCTGGAGACGGGCGCCTTCGACCTGATAGTCAATTACGAAAAATCCGACATCGACTCCTATTTCCATCAAGGAAATTTGTCGTTCGATATCGAGGTTCCACCCGCTTCCGATGAAGAGACATCGGAAATCTATAATTTCGAAAAGATCAAGGCAAAGCCGCTAAAGAAAGAATCCGGCGTCTACGAAATAAAGTGTCAGATCACGGATGAGCTTTTCGCGCGAGAGGCTCGTGGCGCGGTACGTATCCCTTTCATCCTGGGGATGCGTGCTCAGGCCAATCTGGAAGTCTATACCAACGAGCTGCTCATCAAGGGGCGTGTCCGCAACCTCTCCACGGGGGGCTGCATGGTCGATATCGCGCTGGAAGACAGCCTGCCGCTCTATGTCACACAGCGACTGCCTAGCGTCACTATCGAATTTCCGAATGGGGACTACTTCCATTCCCCAGGCGGCATACGCCATATGCGTCCGTTCGGTAACGAAGGACACGCAGCGGTGGGCATCGAGTTCGTCGATGTGAATCACGACATGGAAAACGCGCTGTATCGCCTGGTCTCCGAGTCGGAGCGTGAGTCGGCCTACCGGGCCGGTATCGAGGGGCGCGGTGTCAGCCAGTCGCCGGTTTTCATTCCCCGCAAGAAGGAGAGCGGTATCCTGAAACACGACGCTCACAAGTCGACGGAGCCAGCCAACGCACCTCCCATGGTCAAGGGTGTCCGGTCGATCGCGCGCCAGCTGCAAGCAGTCTTGATCTTCATCAAGAACTGGAGCACCTTTCCCGAGGAAACACTTTACGACTGCACCGATTCGCTCATCTACCTCGTCAAGCAGGATCGTAAGGCATTGTTATACGCACTTTCCTATCTGCAGGATCAACCCGAGTGGGTGCGTCATGCCATCCAGGTGGCCGGTTCGCTGGCGGATATGATCGTATTGCGCGACCCGTATTCACCGCATTTGCGCGAGACCGTGGCGGGTACACTGATGCACACGATGGGCAAACCGCTGTTGATGAGCGAGAAACTACCCTCACTGAAAGCCAACATGACGCCACCGCAAAAGGAAATACTCCTCGGTCATGTCGACAAGCTGCTCGAAAAAATAACGGCACTGGGTTGGTACCCCAGCAAGGGATGCCTGGACATCATTCGGGACGCCAATGAGTTGCTCGATGGCAGCGGTTATCCTGCAGGCAAGACCGCAGACGAGCTCTCGTCGCTCGTCAAGCGCGTATCGGTCATCAAGGCAGTCAACAAGTACACGCATGGCCGCAATGGTGTGCCACCACGCACACCGCTAGATGCTTATCGCTGGGTGCACGAAAATGACGCCCTCTTTGACCGCACGATCCTGATCGAGTATATCCAACAATATGGGTTGTACCCCATCGGCAGCCTGGCCAAGTTTTCTAGAGGTTTTCTGGCCTGGATCATGGATATCGACAACAAGGGCATACCGACACAGGTGCATGTCGTCAAGAACCTCACCTTTATCGATACCCGTATCGATATCGTCTTGTCCTCGACCGATTTCATGCAGATCGGCAGGCTCGTGGGTATCGTCAGCCCGAACGATTACCGCGTCGAGCATAAGCACTGAGTCAACGCAGCGACACAGCCTAAAGTTCAGCACGCATGAGCCGATAGAAGCGTCGGTATCGCGATTGCTTCACACACCGTGAATACCGACACTCGCTGTGTATGACGCTTGCCGCGACCGGCAAGCCCTGGGCCAGCTTGGCTGGCCCTTTTTTCCTCATGACTGAAGGTCGGCGAACTCTTTTTGTACTTCGCCGGATTGTGATGCATCACTCTGTCGATGAGGGAGCGCCTGGCGCATTTGCGGTGCCTCTTCTTCAGTATGGCCTAGCTTGAAGGCACCGATCAGGGCCATGAGACGTTCCGCTTGATGGTTCATTTCGTCGGCAGCGGCGCTACTTTGCTCGACCATGGCCGCATTCTGCTGCGTCATGGTATCCAGCTCAGTCACGGCGGTATTGACTTGGCTGATGCCGCTGCTCTGCTCTTGGGAGCCTGTACTGATCTCGCCGATCATCTGCGTGACACGCTCGATGCTGCCAGCAATGTCTTCCATCGTCTGACCGGCTTTACGCACTTTCTCCGAACCGGACTCTGCGTTGGAAACGGACATTTTTACCAACTCGCGGATCTCACGCGAAGCATCGCTGGAACGTCCGGCCAGCGTGCGAACTTCTTCGGCGACGACGGCAAATCCTTTGCCATGCTCGCCGGCTCGCGCCGCCTCGACGGAGGCATTGAGTGCCAGGATATTAGTTTGAAAGGCAATCGAATCGATCATTCCGATGATCTCGTTGATACGTGATGCGGACTCGCTGATATCATTCATGGTCGTTTCG
The DNA here is from genome assembly GCF_004364315.1 of Chromohalobacter marismortui. Classification (GTDB taxonomy): domain Bacteria; phylum Pseudomonadota; class Gammaproteobacteria; order Pseudomonadales; family Halomonadaceae; genus Chromohalobacter; species Chromohalobacter marismortui. The sequence continues at coordinate 161,580 of NZ_SOBR01000003.1, forward strand.
ACATCCTGCATCGCTGCTTGACCGTCACGAGTGACCTCGACGCTACGGCGCGACAATTCGTCGGCTTGCGTTGCCGTCTCGGCGGTGTGGCGAACCGTGGCGGTAATCTCTTCCATCGATGACGACGTTTCCTGCAGATTGGAGGCTGTCTGCTCGGTACGCGACGCCAATTCCTGGCTGCTCTTGGCGATTTCATCCGAGGCCGAATTGACGCTCTGGGTACTCGAGCGAACGGCTTGCAACGTCCTGTCGATTCGATCGATGAAGGCGTTGAAGCGCTCGCTCAGCTCGCCGATTTCATCGCGACGCCGTGAGTCGATGCGTTGGGTCAAGTCCCCATCTCCGTCGGCGATCTCACGAATTCGCTCACTGACGTCACGAATCGATGTCGACATTCGACGCGGCCCGATCAATGCAAGTGCGATGGCAGCCAAGAAGATGATCGCCGAAATGATGATCACCCACGTCTGCTGGGTGTTGATCCGATCGAGCATCGATGTCTCGAGTTCGGTTACCTTGGTATTTGCGGCTTGTCCAGCCAGGTCATAAATCTCACGCAACTCATTGAAGAGCGGCATGCTTTTTTCATCGAACAAGGTTCGAGCTTTCTCTATGTCACCATCTCGATGCAGCTCGATGATGTTCTCGGAGACATTCGCCCATGCCTCGAAACGCCCTTCAAAGTCTTCGAGTGTCACTACCACACTCGGGTATTCCGACATGCGCTCTGCAAACGCATTCATGCGCGCATAGGCCTGTCCGGCATTGTCTTCATAAGCCGCAATGAATTGCTTGCCAGTGTTGCTACCCGGCGCTTCATTGAGAAGTTCCAGAACCGACATTTGTCCTTGATACAGGTCCCTATCCGCATTCAAGACACTGGAAATCGCTACATTGAATTCGCCACTAAAGGTGGTCATCCGCCCCTTGACGGCATTGACCAATCGCTCATCCACCACCACGATGACCAACATCGAAAGCGCGACCGCAATAAAAGCGGCAGCGTACTTGACGCTAATTTTATTGAAACCTTCTTTACTTAAACTTTTAAACATCCTGCCCTCCCCGAACATGAATGCAAACATATTGATTCAGATGACGTGGCTATCGGCAAGACGCGGACAAACTTTAAGGAATCAACCCTATCTGAAAAACAACAATATGAAGTTATAAATAAAATGCTTTATAAGTATACATATAGATATCTCGGTGTTCCTCGCCGCCTGACGACGGCGAGGAGACGCAGCGGTCTTCATGCGGAAGCGATAACCTCTCAATTCGCTGAGTGCCTACCCTCTAAGCGTTCCGTCTACGATCTTTCCTTCACACCCACTTGATCGCCAAAAATTCCTGCAGGTCGCTAAAGTTGACCATCCCCAGGCCGATATCCGTAGAACCTAGCTATGATAGCCACCCTTGTGATTACTACGCGTTTTCTTTGCAGGCGATGCCATGTCTTCTCCCCGTACCCAAATCACCGTGAGCGAGCTGAATGACGAGATCGTGCCGCGTCTCGATCTGGTCGAAAAATTGATCAACACGACCTTGGCTTCTCTCATCGAAACCACCGATTCCGACGAGGAACGCGCGCGGCGCGAAGACCAAAAACGCCGCTTCGAGCTGATGCTGCTCTCCATTCGAATGAATGTCGCCAGCGTCTCGCGCCGCCACGCAACGGTCATTCGGGCGATTCAGAACGGTGACCGCTCTGACGGCTCTCTCTTGCAATTGGATGAGAACGAGGCCATTGCCCTGGATAACGCACGGCTGTTGTACGCTCAGGTCAAGGAGAATACGCGTCAGTAACGTGCCACGCACATGCTTCCGTTCCGCGAGGTACGGCCAGTCGGGCACCGAGAAATGTTGATACGCACTTTAGGATAAGAAGCACTTGATTTTTCTCTGAAATGCGTTAAACCATGCGGGACTTCTTTGAAACTGGTTAGCTCATCATGCGGGCAATATTGCGCAGTCAGCTCTTTATCGTCGTCTTGTGGGGGGTGGTCATGGCGACCCTGCCTTACACGACGTACAAGATGCTGTTGTTCCAACGCCAGGCGCCGTCGCTACTGAGCGAGCACGTCGTGGCTCTGATGATCGGCAATATCGCCATGACGGTCATTCTGATCGCCATGCTGCTGCTGGTGACCAGCGCGCATTCGCACTTGCGCCAGGGACATTCTCGACCTCGGGGTGAAACGCCGCCATCAGCACCGCCCAACCGACGCCCTGCGGCTAGCTCCGCAGGTTCGCCGCGTTCCAAAGCACCTCAGGAAGACGCGACGGCAACACCCACCACGGGCTTGCAACTGGTCGATGTTGACGCTGACAGTCCCTTGCAAAGTCGTTTGCCGCTCGGCGCGGTGATAATATCGGTCAATGGCACCACCGCGACATCGCTCGCGGCGGCAGAGTCGGTACTCAAACCGGGCGTCAACGAACTCGATTGGTTGGACGACGCCGGCAAACGCAACATGGCGTATGTGATGGTGCACGATGGCAAGCTGCATGCCGAGTTGCAGCCTATCTAATAAAATTATTAAAGTTTGACCCACAAAGGTCGATACTCTGCGATACAGGAGCGCAGTCGTGATTATCGCGCTTGTGGGTACAATTGCATACGAGGCCTCCGATGACCCATATCGGTACATTCATCACGGAATCAGACACCAGTATTCACGAAAAGCTAGATCACGCCTTGGCACACCTTTTAGAGCGCGATGCGTCTTTACTCAAGGCATCAGCAACCGAACGCTCGCTTACCTTTCGCTTGGCGATGTACCTGCAACAGGCGTTTCCCGATTGGGAGGTCGACTGTGAATTCAATCGCTGGTCGGGCCCTTGCAAGCGCACCCGCCACATGACGAGCGTGACCAACACCGCCGATACCGACGCACGCACCGCCTACCCCGATATCATCATTCATCACCGCGGAACCCACGAAAATCTCGCCGCCATCGAGGTGCAGAAAAGCACCAACAGCTTCGGCAAGCATCAAGACATCAAGAAGATCCGGGCTTACAGGCGCGATGGAGGCTTTAGACATGCTTTCTTCGTCGACATCGGCGTCGGCGACGATGCCGGTCACACCCGTATCGACAGGATGACGTGACCGGGTTGCCACCGAGTGTCACGCCTCTAGCGTTCAGGCTTTATCTAGAGGCGCCGCTCGACAATAAAAGCGATAACGAAACAGGGAGCGCGTATGTCGTCGAATATTCCCGAATTTCCCACCCACAGTGGCCCCGCCACCGCGAATGTCACGCCCAACCCCTTGAGCGGCCGGCAACGGCTGGACATGGCCCTGGCACATATCCGCCCCGATGAGGGTATACAAGAGGCTTATGCATCGTCCTTGACCATGAGCGAACTCGCCGAGCCCATCGATCGTGTCAACCAAGTAATGCGGGCCTACAACGTCCAGTTCGAGCTATCAGAGCATAGCGGACGCATCGTGACACGCATCGTCGACCGCGAGAGCCAGGAACTGATCCGTCAAATTCCCAGCGAGGAAGTGCTGCGTATCGCCGAAGCCCTCGAGCAGCGCCAGGGTCGACTGGTCGATTGGGAAGCGTGATCAAGGCTACGCAGCCTGCTAGGCCGGTGGCATCCCCCGCGCTTGCACACAGGTCCCACACGCCGCACCATGAGTGGCTATTACAAGCACGTCTAGCATTATACCCGTTTGCTCTGAAATCTGACTTCCTTGCACACTAACGAGACCCGGATGCTCCAGCGTTACCTTCCCATCGTCGAGTGGTTGCCAAGCTACGATCGCCACACGCTATCCCAGGATCTCTTCGCCGCCGTCATCGTCACCTTGATGGTCATTCCACAAGCACTGGCCTATGCCCTGCTCGCCGGGTTGCCGGCGGTCACCGGTCTGTATGCCAGCATGCTGCCGTTGGTGGCATATACGCTCTTCGGCACCAGCCGCACGCTGGCGGTAGGGCCGATGGCGATCGTCGCTCTGATGACGGCCGCGGCATTATCGGGCATCGTCGCAACGGGAACCGTCGCCTACAGTGAAGCCGCCGCCACGCTGGCGTTTCTATCCGGCATCATGCTGATGCTGATGGGCATCTTCCGTTTGGGCTTTTTCGCCAACTTCCTGAGCCACCCGGTGGTCTCCGGATTGCTCAGCGCCTCAGGAGTGTTGATCGCCACCAGCCAGTTGGGCAACCTGCTGGGCATTTCGATGTCAGGCTTCACGCTGATCGACCAACTGGCCGGGCTGGCCACGCACTGGCGGGACTTCAACGTACCCACGGCGTTGATCGGGCTTGGCTCGCTGGCGTTTCTGATGCTGATGCGCCGCGCCGGCCCCACGCTGCGCCGACTGGGCATGACTGCCACGTTGAGTGGCTTCATCACCAAGGCGGGGCCGATCATTGCGGTGATGATCTCGACCCTGCTGGTATGGGCATTCGACCTGCAGGCACATGGCGTCGCCGTGGTCGGCGAGATTCCGCGCCGTCTACCGCCGCTGGCGCTACCTTCGTTCGACCCGGCCCTGATCAGCACGCTGCTCATGCCGGCGTTTCTGATCAGCCTGGTGGGCTTCATCGAATCGGTCTCGCTGGCGCAGATGCTGGCCGCCAAGCGTCGCCAGCGCATCTCGCCCGACCAGGAACTCTTCGCGCTGGGCGGCAGCAACATCGCCGCCGCCGTGAGCAGCAGCATGCCGGTGACGGGCAGCCTATCGCGCACGGTGATCAACTTCGATGCCGGTGCGCGGACCCCGGCCGCAGGCAGTTTTGCCGCGCTGGGCGTGGCCCTGGTGACACTTTATCTCACGCCGCTGATTCACTTTCTACCCATCGCCACGCTCGCCGCCAGCATCATCGTCTCGACCTTCACGCTGCTCGATGCACGCGGTCTCAAGCGCACTTGGCGCTATTCGAAGCGCGACTTCGCCGCCATGCTGGCGACCATCGTGCTGACCTTCGTCAGCGGGGTCGAAGTCGGCGTCATGGCCGGTGTGGGGCTGTCGCTAGCACTGTTTCTCTATACTACCAGCCGCCCGCATAGTGCGCTGGTGGGCCGCGTGCCCGGTACCGAGCATTTTCGCAACGTCGAGCGCTACACCACCGAACACGCTCCCAGCGTGGCCTTGCTGCGCGTCGACGAGAGCCTGTACTTCGCTAACGCGCGCTACCTGGAAGATACCGTGTATGCCATGGTCGCCGAACGTCCCGCCCTCAAGCACGTGGTCTTGATCGGCTCGGCGGTCAACTTGATCGACGCCTCGGCGCTGGAAAGCCTCGAAGCCATCAACGCCCGCCTCGATGACTCGCAGGTCAAGCTTCATCTCGCCGAAGTCAAAGGCCCGGTCATGGATCAGCTCAAGCAAAGCGACTTCCTCGACCACCTCACCGGCGAGGTGTTTCTTAGCACCTATCACGCCTGGGAGGCCCTGCGCCAGGAAGATGCCGTGGTGACGCCGCTTCAGGGCGATCCCCCTTCCCGTCAGAACTAGCGCGCACAGCCCGGTTCGTCATCATCGAAGGACGTGCGCGGGGGCGTTACATTGTCGCCGACACCCTGCCGCGCCAGCTGGCGCCGCAAGCGTTGACACCCCACGCCGCTTGCGCAATAGTCGCCATTTGATGGAGATATCCCTTAATGTCCCGCGTCCTATTTTTCGATCTCGACGGTACGCTGAGCAATACGCATGACCTCGCACGCGCCACCTGGTTAGAAGTGCTCCGCCCGCATGGTATCGATGTCGACGTCGAATTCTACCAGCAGCACATCCGTGGCCGGACGGACGACGAAATCATAACGACGATTCTGCCTCGGTTGCACGCAGACGAAGGCCGGCGATTGTGCACTAACCGACTGAGCAGCTATCAGGATCGTGTCCGCCGCGCCGCCCCTCTGCCGGGACTGCCGCAATTCATGGAGGCCGCGCGCGAACGCGCGTATCGAGCTGCGCTCGTCACCAATTCTCCCAGGGAGAGCGCGTACCATTCGTTGGACCCGCTGGGCTTGAGCAATGCGTTCGATGCCATGGTCTTTGCCGACGAGGCCGGTGCGCACAAGCCCGATCCCGCCCCTTACAACGCAGCATTACAACAGCTCGACCTGCTCCCCGATCTCGGCATTGCCTTCGAGGATTCGCCAAAGGGTGTCGCCGCAGCCACAAGCGCCGGCATTCCGGTCGTCGCGCTTGTCACCACGCATCATCCGCGCGAACTGAGAGAGGCTGGCGCCGCACTTGTCGTGGGCGATTTTGCCGACCCCGTGCTATACACGATGCTGGACCGGCCCGATATCCTTCGCCAACAGCCGCGCACATCGCCAGCGCCGTTGGCATGAATCGGCCTTGCCACGTCGCCCTTGTCACATAGCAGACGCCGAATGAGTCGCCGACTGAAAGATCAGGCCGCCCCTTCCACCAGCGCCTTCACCCTCTCGACGATATGCGCGCCGATGGGAATCGCCGAGGTGGCGGCCGGCGACGGCGCATTGCAGACGTTGACGCTGCGTCGCGTGTTGACGAACAGGAAGTCGTCGATCATCTTGCCGTCCTTGGCGACCGCCTGGGCACGCACTCCGGCCGGGTAGGGACGCAGGTCGTCGCGGGTCAAGCCGGGACAATACTTGCGGACTTCCTCGAGATAACCACCCTTGAAAAGCGAGTTCTTCATCTCGTGAAGGCCCGGCTTGAGGTTGGCTCGCAGCACCTTGCGAATGCCGGGATCGCCGGCCATCGCCGCCAAGTCGCCGAACGACACGTCGCGCTTGCGATAACCTTCGCGCTTGAAGGCCAGCACGGCGTTCGGCCCCACGGTCACGGTGCCGTCGATCATCCGCGTGAGGTGCACGCCGAGAAACGGCATCGCAGGGTCGGGAATCGGGTAGATCAGGTGATTGACGATGCGGTCGTGCTCGGGCGGTAACAGGTAATACTCGCCCCGGAACGGGCAGATGCTGAACGCGGGCGTGACGCCCAGCATGCGTACCACGCGATCCGCCATCAGCCCCGAGCACGACACCAGATGACGCGTGGTGAACATGCCCTGATCGGTGGTGACCACGACCTCTTTGCTGCGCTCTTCGAGTGCTGTCACCGGCGCGGCGTAACGTATCTCGCCGCCGGCTTTCTCGAACACCTCGGCCATCTTGGCGGTAATCTGACGATAGTCGACGATGCCGCTGGCGGAGACGAAGATGCCCCCCTGCCCGGTGATGTTGGGCTCGCGCTCGCGGAGTTGATCGGCGTCGAGCCATTCGCGTTCCAGTCCGTTGGCCGCGGTGCGCTCCCACAGCGCCTGCATGCGCTGCATTTCCACTTCGTTAGTGGCGACCAGCAGCTTGCCGCAGCTCTCATGGGCGATGCCGTGAGTGTCGCAAAACGCCTTGGTGGCGCGATTGCCTTCCAGGCAAAAACGCGCCTTGAGGCTCCCCGGCGTGTAATAGACGCCCGCATGGATTACCCCGCTGTTGTGGCCGGTCTGGTGATGCGCCGGGCCACTTTCCTTCTCGACGAGCAATATACGCTTGTCGGGATAGGCCTCGATGAGTTGCATGGCGGTGGACATCCCCAGGATGCCGCCGCCGATGATGATGAAATCGTACACCGCGTTCTCGCTTGTCAGAATCGAATCGTTACAGCCTGCGCAACGCCTGGTCAGCGTTCAAGACATCCCTCACTCATCGCGTATCCACGACCCACTCAGGTGTGCTTGGGGTTGGCCAGCGTCTGCTTGTGCGTGAAGTAACCGCGCTGGCGCATCAACTCACGGCGCAGCTCGGGGTGCGGCGTGAAACGGTCACGCCCATGCAGCCAGAAGTGATTGTTGATGAGCAGGAAACTACCGATGGGGACCGGTACGGAGAGCCGCGCCTCGCTGCTTTCCAGCGACTCGGACAGCTCGCACAGCCAATTGCCCTCTTCGAAATCGCGTGGCTGCACGAACTGGTCGATGTAGGACATCACCGGACGCCCCTCGGCATCGACACCGAACACGGCATGATGGACATCCTTGCCGACGTTCTTGCTTGGCGGTGCCGTCCAGCGCATGTCGCGACGTGCCATGGGATGTGCGTGAAAACGCTCGAGATCCGCCCAATCGTCGAGATGCAGCAACAGCGAATTGCCCCCCTGCATGTGCTGCTCGTCGATTTTCATCATCAACACGTAGTCGGTGTCCTGCTCGACGAAGGTGCCGTCGTTATGCAGCTCCATCACGCGATGCGGCTGACGCAGATAGCTGTCGGAATCATCGACGTTCTTGACCACGAAGCGCGCGTAATATTGTCCGCTCATGGCATCGAAGTTGGAACGTCCGATGCAATGCGCCACCGCCGTGGCCACCTTCACCATGTCGTCGGCCTGCGCCACTTCATCGAGCCCTTCCGGCGTCACCAGCAGGCCACCGGTGGCACGGTCCACCAGGGTATCCACCAGCCAAGGCTGGAGCGTATTGGCGCACAGGTCATCGAGAATTTTCGCGACACGAAAACGCAGCATCGACTTGTACTCAAGCGCCTGAATCGGCCATTCGGCGGTGGCGTCGAGGAAGGCATGCACGGTTGCCGCATCCAGGGTCAGCTGCAACAAGCGCGGCGATTGGGCGGAAGGCGCGGCGCTGAATCCCTGAGGGGCGCGATCGGCAAGAGTATTAAGGGCAGTCATGAGCGGTCTCCGTGTTGTTTTGGATGCTTTATAAAAATATCTACATTTTTATAAAACGTCAAAATTATACCCATGCATCGACGCAAGAACGTTCCCGCGTCCGAGGACGTCCGGTATCATGATGACCACATTCCGTTGGAACCGCTCCCATGACCCGTGCTTCTCCGCGCCCTAACCTCGCCATCGGCGCGTACCGACACCTTAAACGCGACATCATTCGTGGCGTCTATGCGCCGGGCGAAAAGTTGCGCATGAGCGATCTGAAGACGCGCTACGATCTCGGCGTGGGCCCCATGCGCGAAGCGCTGTCGCAATTGGTCGGCGAGCGTCTGGTGACAACGGTCAGCCAACGCGGTTATCGCGTCGCCGAGATGTCGATCAAGGAACTCGAAGAGCTGTACGACGCACGCGCACAGCTGGAAGGCTTGATACTGGAACTGGCCATCGCCCGGGGCGGCGACGACTGGGAGGCAGAGATCCTGGCCAAGGCGCATGCCTTGAGCAAGGTCGTGGAAGTGCATAGCGCCGAGGACATGCTGGAGGTCTGGGACAGGCGCCATCAAGCGTTTCATAGCGCCATCGCGACCGGCTGCGACTCGCCGCATCTGCTGCAGGCACGCACCTGGTTATTCGACCAAGCCGAACGCTACCGTCACCTGTGGCTATGCCAGACGGTGTTCTCCGATGCCGCGCTGGACACCAAGCGCCGCGAGCACGCCGCGTTGACCGACACCATCCTCGCGCGTGACACGGCGGCCGCGCGCGCGAGGATGCGTGAACATCTCATGTCACCGGTACCGATCATCAAGCGCGTATTGCAGCAGCGGGGGCTGGCATGACCCCGCGGGTCCACCAGCGCTCGCCGCGCTATCGTGCCTCGCGTCCGTCGACCATGCGCCGATCCGAATGTCGGCTCGTTACATCGCGTCACTTTTCACTAACGAACCCTTTCGCGTTCTGATCCAAGCGTTACGGGCTGGAAATTCGGTTCATTCTGCCGCCTCAGCCATGGACCTCCATCGCGCCTACTACTTTTTGCTTAATTAAAAATGTTCGTTTTCGCGCCACAATGATTGCAACCGAATACCAGTGAGCGGATCCGAACATGCACAACGTCATCTACGACCTGATCGTCATCGGCGGCGGTATCAACGGTGCAGGTATCGCCCGTGATGCGGCAGGCCGAGGACTTTCGGTACTCCTCGTCGAGGCAGACGATCTCGCCAGCCACACTTCATCGGCGTCGACCAAGCTGATCCACGGTGGCTTGCGCTATCTCGAGCAGTACGAGTTCAAGCTCGTGGCCAAGGCGCTTTCCGAACGCGAAATACTGCTCAAGGCCGCGCCACACATCATCTGGCCGATGCGTTTCATTCTGCCCCACCAGAAACATCTACGGCCGGCCTGGATGATTCGAACCGGGCTTTTCATGTACGACCACCTGGGGGGACGACAAACCCTGGCCGGCTCGCATGGCCTCAAGTTCGCCGACCATCCGACCGGGAAGCCACTCAAATCCGAGTTCACCAAGGGGTTCGCCTATTCGGATGCCTGGGTCCAGGATGCCCGCCTGGTGGTGCTCAACTGCATGGATGCGGCCAGCCGCGGGGCCTGCATCATGACGCGCACGCGTGCCGAAGCCGCAGTACGCGGCAACCAGGAATGGACCGTCACGCTGCGCACCGCCGAAGACGCCACGTTGCAGGTCGCCGCACGCGGACTGGTCAATGCGGCCGGGCCCTGGGCGGTGCGTTTTCTCGACGACGTCGCCTCCCAGGCTCACCCGTATTCGCTGCGCCTGATCAAGGGTAGCCATATCGTCGTCAATAAGCTGTTCGACCACGACTATGCCTATATCTTCCAGCAGCCCGATGGCCGCATCGTGTTCGCCATCCCCTACGAGCAGGATTTCACCCTCATCGGGACGACCGATGTCGAGCATCGAGGCGCTCCCGGCGAGATCGCCATCGAAGAAGACGAAACCGATTATCTATGCGAGTCGGCCAATCGCTATTTCGAACAGCCTATCGGGCCCGACGATGTCGTCTGGAGCTACTCTGGGGTACGCCCACTGCTCGATGACCGCGAGGACAACGCCAGCGAGATTACCCGCGATTACCGTATCCAACTCGATGCCTCCGGCGGCGCCCCATTGCTCAGCGTCTTCGGCGGCAAGCTGACGACCTATCGACGGCTGGCCGAGGACGCCGTCGATCAATTGGCACCTGAACTCGGCCACCAGGAAAAAGCCTGGACCGGCACAGGCCATCCACTCCCCGGTGGCGAAGAAGCGAAGCCACAGCACCTGTTCGAGTCACTCCAGGCCAGTCACCCGTTCCTCCCGCTGGGCATGGCCAATCGCATGGTCTTCAACTACGGCACACGGGTCACGAGCATCGTCGGCGATGCAAAAAGTCTGGACGAACTGGGGGAGCATTTTGGTGCCGACCTGTATGCCGCCGAAGTCGATTATCTACGCGATCACGAATGGGCGCGCACCGCCGAGGACATTCTCTGGCGGCGATCCAAGCTGGGGTTACGTCTCGATGCCAACGAACAGCGCCGGCTCGCCGATTACCTCGACCGTGCCTGCGCTAAGCCGACTCGAGCCGATTCGGAAACTTAGCCACCACCCCGGTCGTCATGAAGAACGACACCCACCAACGGCCATCTATACGGATGGCGCAACGACGAGTAGCCAAAGCATGACGCGCCAGCCCATCGTTCACATCCCCATCGGCATCGCAGGCCATGCAGATCTCCCCGGCTCTAACCGTGATACGCATTACGAGGCAAGCGACTCATGAGCGTCATAGAAACCATTCTGGTCCACGAGATCGCTGGCACGGCGTTCCTGACACTGCTGGGTTGCGGCGTAGTGGCCAACGTCCTGCTGAACAAGACGAACGGTAACGGCAGCGATGGCATCGTGATCTTCTTCGGCTGGGGGCTGGCCGTATTCTGCGCTGTGTACGTTGCCTACGATACCGGGGCGCATCTCAATCCAGCCGTGACGCTCGGCTTGCTGATTGGCCCGGCCAAAGAATATGCCGAGGGCATTCCGATCAACCTCGCCACCACCGTCACCTATCTAGCAGCCGAATTCATCGGTGGCTTTCTAGGCGCTGTCGTTTGCTTTCTGGCATACAAGAAACAATACGACGACACCCAGGATGGCGCGCTCAAGCTCGCCACGTTCTCCACGGCACCGACCATCCGCTCCTATGCCTGGAATCTACTCAGCGAGATCATCGGCACCTTCGTGCTGATCTTCGTGATCATCATGTTCGGCCACACACCATCCGGCCTCGGCCCCCTGGCGGTCGCCCTTCTGGTGGTCTCGATCGGGGCCTCGCTCGGCGGCCCCACCGGCTATGCCATCAATCCGGCGCGCGATCTCGGCCCACGCATCGCCCATGCCGTACTCCCTATCCAGAACAAGGGGTCTAACGATTGGCGCTATGCCTGGGTCCCGGTGGTCGGCCCCGTCATCGGTAGCGCAATGGCGGCACTGGTGGCTTACGTTTATTAACCGTCCCGATGGATCATTTTTTCGCCACGAACAAGAGGAATGCCTCCCATGAGCAGTGCAAAGAAATACATACTCGCGATCGACCAAGGAACCACCAGCTCCCGCTCGATGCTGTTCGATCACGACGGTCAGATCGCCGGCATCGCCCAACGCGAGTTCGAGCAGAGCTTTCCGCAGCCCGGCTGGGTGGAGCACAACCCGCGCGACATCATGACCAGCGTACTGACGACACTGACCGAGGTGATCAACAACACCCAGGTCGATGTCGCCGAGATTGCCGGCATCGGCATCACCAACCAGCGCGAAACCACCGTCGTCTGGGACAAGCACACCGGTCAGCCGGTCTATAACGCCATCGTCTGGCAATCACGTCATTCGGCCGAAATCTGCGATGAACTGCGTGATGCCGGGCATTCGGACATGATTCGCGACAAGACCGGCCTGGTGATCGATGCCTATTTCTCGGGTACCAAGCTCAAATGGCTCTTCGACAACGTCGATGGCGTCAAGGAGAAAGCCGACAACGGCGAGTTGCTGTTTGGCACCATCGATTCCTGGCTGGTGTGGAACCTGACCGGTGGCAAGGTGCATGTCACCGACGTGACCAATGCCTCGCGGACGATGATGTTCAATATTCGTGAGCGGACGTGGGACCCCGAGCTGCTGGAGCTGCTCGGGGTACCGGCATCCATGCTGCCCGAGGTCAAATCCAACAGCGAGGTTTATGGCCATATTCAGCCGAAGTTCCTGTTCGGTCACGAACTACCGATCGCTGGCATGGCCGGTGACCAGCAAGCCGCCCTGTTCGGCCAGGCCTGCTTTACCCCTGGCATGGCCAAGAACACCTATGGCACGGGCTGCTTCACGCTGATGAACACCGGCCCACAAGCCACGGCCTCTGAAAACGGCCTGCTCACGACAGTAGCCTGGGAGGTCGACGGTCAACTCGAATACGCCCTTGAAGGTGCCGTGTTCGTCGCGGGGTCGGTCGTGCAGTGGCTACGCGACGGCCTTCGCATGCTGGGCAAGTCGTCCGATTCAGAGGCCTATGCCGAACGCGCCGGGGACAGTAACGGCGTCTATCTCGTCCCCGCGTTCACCGGCCTCGGCGCGCCCTACTGGAATTCCAACGTGCGCGGCGCGATGTTCGGCTTGTCGCGCGGTACCAGCAAGGAGCAATTCGTACGCGCGGCCGTCGAATCCATCGCTTACCAAAGTGCCGACGTCCTCAAAGCCATGCAAGCCGACGCCAGCCTCGACCTGACCGAACTGCGCACCGACGGGGGGGCGATCGCCAATGATTTCCTGGCGCAGTTCCAGGCCGACATCCTGGGCGTCGACGTGCTACGCAGCCAAGTCAGCGAGACCACGGCGCTGGGCGCGGCCTATCTCGCTGGCCTGGCCTTGGGTTTCTGGGAGTCACGAGAACAAATCGCGGCGCAATGGGCCATCGAGCGCCGGTTCACGCCCCAGATGAACGTGGAAAAACGCGACGAGCTCTATGCGGGCTGGAAACGTGCCGTCCAAGCTACCATGGGCTTCCATGTCGCCTCATAAACCACAGGTTCCATGCTTATGGTGATAGCACTAACGCCCTGTCGCAACGCGGTAGGGCCTCACGCCGATGGGCGAACATCAGCACGGTACGCCCGTCGAGCCAGGCGTCGAGACGTTCGGCCACCGTCGTCGCCGTGGTGGCGTCCAGCCCCGATAGAGGCTCATCGAGCAGTATCAGCGGGGCATCGCGCAGCACCACCCGCGCCAGCGCCACACGCCGGGCCTGGCCACCGGAAAGCTGACGCCCGGCTTCGCCGACCCAGGTCTCGAGCCCATGCGGCAGTTCGCGCGCCCAACCGTCAAGATCGACGATCCATAGCGCCTGCCACAGGGCACGTTCGACGGCCGCTTCATTCAGGTCGTGGTCGACCGGCAACCCAAGACGCAGGTTGTCGGCCAGGGAGGCGTGAAAGAGCTCGGTGTGCTGGGTCAGGTAGGCGAGCCGAGAACGCAATGCCTGCGGCGCCAGACTGCGTAGATCCTGCCCTGCCAACTGCACGTTGCCCGTGTCGGGGTCGAATGCGCGGACGACGAGCTGGGCAAGGCTCGACTTGCCGCTACCCGAGGGGCCCAGCACGGCGACACGCTCGCCGGCAGCCACGTGCAGGTTGACATCTTCCAGCGCAGGCGTGGTCCCCATACCCGGATAACGCAGCGTCACCGCCTCGAAGGTGAGCGAAGGCGACTCGGCGCTCGCCAGGGAGCCCTCAGCTTCGTCAGCTAGAGAACCCTCGCCTTCATCACTCGCAGGCGCCGCCTCGGCATTGAGCCGCGCGGCGGCCGTGCGCGTGGCTCCCAATTGCACGAAGGCGCCCGGCAGCATGGCGAGCCCTTCATTCAGCGCCAGCACCGCCAGTGGCAACATGCTCGCCACCGGCGCCGAAAGCTTGCCCGCAGCGAACGCAAGCAACGCCAAGCAGAGTATCGCCACGGCGGCGCCTTGCACGGTCAAGGTCACCAGCGCATTGCCCAGCGCGGTGCGGCGGCCCAGACGCCGCTGATCGTCGAGCAACGTCCGTTGCTCGCGTTCCACTCTCGCTCGGTGGGCACCGAGTACGCCGAAGGTGCGCAGCTCGGCCAGGCCCTGTAGATGCTCCAGGGCACGGACGCGCAGGCGTTCCAGCGTCTCGACGCGTCGCGCGCTGGGGCCGCGTCCCGCCAGGGCCATGCCCAGCGTGACGATCACCCATAACGGCAGCATGATCGCCAGCAGCACGCCCCCCAGGGCCGGCATGGCCAGCGCCAGGATGCCGCCAACGACGAGAATCGCCAGCAGCCCCACCAACGGCGGCGCCAGCAGACGCAGATAGAGATTGTCGAGCGCGTCGATGTCGGCGGTCAGCCGATTGAGCCATTCGCCGGCGCGATAACGCGCCAGTTCACGGCCCGATAGCCGTGACAAACCGGCGAAGGTGCGCCCGCGAATATCCGCCAGCAGGCGCAGCACGGTGTCGTGATTGTAAAGACGTTCGGCGTAACGCGCGGCGGTACGCCCCACGGCAAAGAAGCGAATGCCGCTCCCCGGCGTAAAGACGTCGATCGTCGCCGTTCCGCCCGCCGCGAGAATCATCCCGGTCAACCCTGTCGCGGTGATGAACCACCCCGATAACGTCAGCAGCCCGATGGCGAACAGCAGCGTCGCCAGCATCAGCAATGCCCCGAGCAGCAAGCGGATGCGTCGCTCGCCCATCAGGCGCAACCAGGGTACCAGCGCCGTCATATTGGATTCCTTCATGACGAGACCTCCGACGATGCGGGTACTGCGTGTGCATGCAACTGCCCTGCGTAGAGACGCAGCACACGGTCGGCCATGCCCATCACGGCGGGATGGTGCGTGGCGATGATCAGCGTGCGGCCTTGCGCAGCCAGTTGCGTCAGCCCCTCGATCACACGGCGCTCGCTGTCGGGATCGAGGCTGGCCGTGGGTTCGTCGAGCAGTACCAACGGGGCATCACTGAGAAACACCCGGGCCAACGCCAGGCGACTGGCCTGCCCACCCGATAGCCCCAGGCCGCGTTCGCCGAGAGACGTGTCGAGCCCTTGGGGTAAGGCGCTCAGCAGATCCCCGAGCTGCGCCGCGCTCAGCGCCTCGCGCAACCGATCGTCACTGGCATCGGGCGCGACCAGGCGCAAATTCTCGGCCAACGTACCTTGCATCAAGAACGGGCGTTGATCGAGCCAGGCCAGGCCTGTCGCCGCACGCAATGCCACTTCGCCCGCCTCGGCATCGACGAAGCCGGCGAGCAACTGCAGCAATGTCGACTTGCCGGCCCCCGACGGACCGATCAGCGCCACCACCTCACCCTCGGCGATATCGAGATCGAGCGGCCCCAGCACCCTACCGCGCCCGGCATGCGCCACACTGACATCGGTCAGACGCACCCGCAGCGGCAGCGTGCCGTCGAGTTCACTGTCCAGAGACTCCATACGCAGGCCTTGTGGTGGCGTCTGCGCCAGCAGTGTACGCAAGCCCTCGGCCGCGCCCAGGGCACTGGCGCGGTCATGATAATGCTGGGCAAGCAAGCGCAGCGGCTGGAAGAAATCCGGCGCCATGAACAGCAGGAACAATCCGCTGAACAGTGTCAGTTGATCGGCGGGACCGAACTGGATGTAGCCCAGCAGCCCGAAGCCGATGTAGATGGCGATCACCGCAATCGACACCGAGGCGAAGAATTCCAGCACCGCCGAGGAGAGAAACGCCACGCGTAGCGTTTTCATGCTGCGCCGCCGGTAGTCGTCGGCCACCGCCGTGACCTCCTCGGTGGCCTGACGAGTGCGCCCGAACAGCTGCAGGGTGGTCAGTCCGCGCACGCGGTCGAGAAAATGCCCCGCGAGACGCGTCATGGCCTGGAACTGCTGCTCATTGAGGCGCTGGGCGCCCATGCCGATCAAGGCCATGAACAGCGGAATCAGCGGCGCTGCGATCAGGAAGAACGACGCCGCCAGCCAGTCCAGCGAAAATGCCACGCCGAGAAAGATCAGCGGCAACACCACCGCCAGCGTGGCCTGGGGGACGTACCGCGCGATATAGCCTTCCAGCGCTTCGACCTGATCGACCAATTGCGCAGTACTGCCGGCACTATGCCGCTCGGCGAGATGCACCGGCCCCAGCGCCGCGAGATGATCGAGCACCCGGGCACGCACGCGTGCTTTGACGCGCAGCCCGGCTTCCAGAGCACTGGTTTCCTGAAGCCACTGCGCCACCGCGCGCACGATCACCGCGCCCGCCAGCGCCGCCGCATAAGGCCATAGCGTCATCAAGGGCGTGTCGTGGACCACGACCGCGCTGATCAACCACGCCATCAGGCCGAGTTGCGCGAGTGTGGCGAGCCCACCGATGACACCGGCGGCGACCGCCAGGCTCAGCCAGCCGCGTACCTCACGGGATTGCGCGGCCAGCCATTGGCGCGACGCGCGCGCCGGGGTTTGTACTTGAGATCGAGACACGGCTCAGTGATACCCGTCGCCGACACGCACCTTGCCGCGGAATACCCAGTACGACCAGGCGGTGTAGGTCAGAATGATGGGCACCACGAACAGCACGCCGATCAACAGGAAGAATTGCGACGCGGGCGCGGATGCGGCTTCCCACAGGGTGTAGTCCGGCGGGATGACATACGGCCAGCGGCTTACCAGCAGCCCCAGGTAGGTGAAAATGAACATGCCCAGGGTCAGCAGGAAGGCCATCAGTTCACGCCCCTTGCGATTGGCGGCATAGACGCCGATCACGCAGGCCAATGCCAACGCCGGCAGCAGCCAGATCACCTGCAGGTGGTCGAACCAACGCTCCCAGACATCCGGGTCGATCCAGGGTGTCCATAGGCTCACGATGGCGAACACCACGACCACGCCGACGAGCAGCCTGGGGACCAGGCCGCGCGCCCAGTCACGCACATGGCCTTCGGACTTGAGTACCAGCCAGGTCGCGCCCAACAGCGCATAGCCGGCCACCAGGCCGAGACCGGTGATCACCGAAAACGGTGTCAGCCAATCGAGCGGTCCGCCGGTAAAGACGCGATTGGCGGTTTCGAAGCCCTCGATATAGGCCCCCACCACAGCGCCCTGGGCAAAGGCCGCCACGAAGGAACCGCCGGCGAAGGCTGCGTTCCACCAGGTCCGCGTGCGCCGCGACTTGAAGCGGAACTCGAAAGCCACGCCACGGAAGATCAGCCCCGCCAGCATCAGGAAGACCCCGATGTACATCGCCGGCAAGAGGATCGAGTAGACCAGCGGAAAGGCCCCGATCAACCCGGCTCCCCCCAGCACCAGCCAGGTCTCGTTGCCATCCCATACCGGCGCGACGGAATTCATCATCACGTCGCGTGCATCTTCGTCGGGAGCGAAGGGAAACAGGATCCCCAGCCCCAGGTCGAAGCCATCCATGAGCACGTACATGATCACCCCGAAGGCGATGATGACGGCCCAGATCAACGAGAGATCGAACGTTTCCATGGTTTAGCTCCTGTTCGGGGCGCGGTCGTCGCGCGCATCATCGAAGGGCACGTGGGCGGCGGACATGGGCCGCGCCGGACGGTCGTGGCTGTCCAGATCCTCTGTGTCGTCGTGCTCATCGAGGCCTTGGTTGATCACCTTGCACAGGTAATAGACACCGGCAATGAAGATCACGGCATAGACGGCGATGTAGCCGATCAACGTGAACAACACCATGCCGCCACTCAGCGAAGGCGTGATGGCCTCGGCGTAATCGAGTACCCCGTAGATCAGCCACGGCGAGCGCCCGGTTTCGGTCACGAACCAGCCCGCGACCACCGCCACGAACGGCGCCAGGCTCATGCCTTGCAGTCCACGCAGGAACCAGCGGCTGCGGTAGATGCGCCCGCCCTTGCGCAGCACCAAGCCGGCAACGGCGAAGGCGATCATCAGCAGCCCCAGACCGACCATCACGCGAAAGCTGAAGAAGGTGATCCACACCGGCGGCTGGCGTTCGGGTGGCACCTCCTCGAGCCCCGGCACGACGCCGTCGGGATCATGACGCAGAATCAGGCTGGCGCCATTGGGAATGCCGATCTCGAAACGATTGCCTTGCAGGTCGCGATCCGGCAAGGCGAACAACAACAACGGCACGTTCGACTGGGTTTCCCAGTTGGCCTCCATCGCGGCGATTTTCATCGGCTGATGCTCCAGCGTGTTGAGGCCGTGTTCGTCGCCGACGTAGGCCTGCAGCGGGGCCAGGATCAACAGCAACCAAAGCGTCATCGACAAGGCGCGCTTGTGGGCCTCGACCTCGCGTCCGCGCAGCAGGAACCAGGCACTCACCCCGGTCACCACGAAGCCACCGGTCAAGAACGCCGCCAAGGCCATGTGCGTGAAGCGGTACGGGAACGACGGATTGAAGATGGCATCGACCCAGGAGGTCACATGGATCACGCCCTCGCGAATCTCGTAACCGTCGGGGGTCTGCATCCAGCTGTTGGTGGCGAGGATCCAGAACGCTGAAATGAAGGTGCCCACGGCGACCATCAAGGCGGCGAAGAAATGCACCGCCGGCGAGACGCGATGACGGCCGAACAGCAAGACCCCCAGAAAGCCTGCTTCGAGGAAGAACGCCGTGACTACCTCGTAACTCAGCATCGGCCCGATGAAATTCGCGGCCATCTGCGAGAAGTTGCTCCAGTTGGTGCCGAACTGGAACGCCATCACGATGCCGGACACCACGCCCATGCCGAATACCACGGCAAACACCTTGGTCCAGAACAGCCCGAGGCGGTCCCAGACACGATTGCCGGTGGTGACGTACAGGCCCTGCAGCACGGCGATGTAAGAGGCAAGCCCGATCGTGAAGACCGGGAAGATGGCATGAAAGGAAACCACGAATGCGAACTGCAATCGCGACAGGAGAATCGGATCTAGCGCCATGGCTGACTCCTTGAAGCCCACGTAGTCGAAATATCATCGGAAAGAGGAGGTCATTGCCGAAAACGGCCCGCCGCCTGGATTTTCTTGTTTCGTTTCCAATACCCCTACATCGTAGAGGGTTTATATAGCCTTAAAAAGCGCCATGACTACGATTAGTATGTGTCGCGTTGTCGCAAGGCATATTGCCGCATGCGCGCCGATGCCGCAGTTTTTCACTTCTGCGTCGTTCGTCTAACGGAGAATGCCATGCCTCTTTGGTAGATTAGTAAAAACCTATGGGGAGTCATGGCGCCCCTGTGCGCCCGTCATCAATAAGGATCACTCATGAACGCTATCTGGATCGCCCTCTTCGGCGCCGTGTGTTTCGTGATGGGCTATCGTTTCTATTCGAAGTTCATCGCCGAACGCATTTACCGGCTCGACCCCTATTTTCAAACGCCCGCGCACGCCTACCAAGATGGCGTCGACTACGTGCCCACCAACAAATGGATCCTGTGGGGGCATCATTTCACTTCGGTGGCGGGCGCGGCGCCCATCGTGGGGCCCGCCATCGCCATCTACTGGGGATGGCTGCCGGCCATTCTGTGGGTCGTGCTGGGGACCGTGTTCGCCGCCGGCGTGCATGACTTCGGCGCCGTGGTGCTCTCCAACCGCCACAAGGGCCATTCTATCGGCACGTTGGCCAACAAGCTGATCGGCCAGCGCGCCAAGCTGTTGTTCCTGTTCATCATCTTGATTCTGGTATTGATGATCAACGCGGTCTTCGCCTGGGTCATCGCCAAGCTGTTCATCACCTTCCCCGCCAGCGTGCTGTCGGTGTTCATCCAGATACCTTTGGCGGTATGGATTGGCTATCGCGTCTACCGCCGCTCGGGGTCGATGCTCTTGCCTTCGGTAATCGCGCTGGCCGTCATGTATGGCGCGGCACTCTTGGCGAGCGAGGTGCCCTTCCTGCAAATCGACCTGGTCAGTTGGTTCGGTGGCAGTGACGCGGCGGTGGCCGGCGGCTTCGATGCTACCTCCATGGCCTTCCTGGTGTGGATCGTGGTGCTGATGGTGTATGTCTATATCGCCTCGACACTCCCGGTCTGGAAGTTGTTGCAACCGCGCGATTACATCAACTCGCATCAGTTGGTGGTGGGCCTCGCACTGCTCTACCTGGGCCTTCTGTTCGGCGCGCCGGAAATGACCGCGCCCAGCGTCAACGGCGAAGCCGATATCAGTTGGTATCCTCTGCTCTTCATCACCATCGCTTGCGGGGCGATTTCCGGCTTCCATGGTCTGGTCGCCTCGGGCACCACGTCCAAGCAGCTCGACAAGGAAACCGACGCCCGCATGATCGGCTATGGCGGCGCGCTGGGCGAGGGCATGCTGGCGATGATTGCGATCATCGCCGTGGGCACGCTGTTCGCCTCCAGTGCGGATTTCACCGCCACCTACTCGAGCTTCTCGGCGGCCGGCTCCAGTGGGCTCGGTTCCTTCGTGAAAGGTGCCGGTCAACTCGCCGGTAATCTCGGAATCCCCGAGCACATGGGCGCGACCCTGGTGGCGGTGATCGTGGTCAGCTTCGCTGCCACCACGCTGGATACCGCCGTGCGCCTGATGCGTTACATCATCGCCGAACTGGGCACCGAGTACGGCATGCCGGTGATCGCCCGCAAGCACGTCGCGACCAGCATCGCCGTCATTTCGAGTGCCGCGCTGGTGATCCTGCCGGAAGGCCCCAACGGCTTCGGGTCCGGCGGTTATCTACTATGCCCTTGTTCGGCACCAGCAATCAATTGCTGGCCGGCATTACCTTGATGCTGGTATCGGTATGGCTCAAGCGTCAGGGACGCCCGGTGGTGTTCACGCTGGTCCCGATGCTGTTCCTGCTGGTCATGACACTATGGGCCATGGCGCAGCAAGTCATCTTCACCTGGTCGGGCTTCGGTGATGCCGATCGCAACTTGCTGCTGTTCACCTTCGGCAGCTTGATCATGGTCTTCACGCTGTGGATCCTGCTCGAAGCCTCGCGCAGTTTCCGCCAGGGCGGTGTCCCGACGCAGCAGCGACAGCCGAGTTCCGATGAATCGCACTGACCACGACACGCCCTCGTCCGCCGGCTGGCGGACGCGGATCAAACGCCTCATCGAGGGTTACGACGCGGTGCTGAGCCTTCAGCACCGACGCGAGATCGCCCGCGAACTTCAGGATGAAGAAGATCTTTTCATGCTGCTGTGCTTCTGCGACATGATGGGCATTCCCAACCCCGTCGGCGACATGACCCTGGAGCTTTATCCCTACATGCTGGAACGCTTTCACGAGTGGCATAAGCGCCAAGGCATACCCCGCTCGCCCTTGGATGGTTTTCGCTGCTGCTGAACGGTGCCGATGACGCGTGGCATCACCGAGGAGACAACTCATATGGCCAAAAGCCTTTTTTTCGGCGGCAAGGGCGGTGTCGGCAAGACCAGCTGTGCGACCGCTTATGCGCTGAGCTGCGCGGATGCCGGGTGGAACACGCTGCTGGTATCTACCGACCCCGCGCACAACCTGGCCGATCTCTTCGGCCGCCAACCGGGCCCGACACCGACACGCATGCGTCCCGGCCTGGATGTCGTGGAGCTCGATCCCGAGCATGAAACCAAGCGCTATCTGGACCAGGTCAAGGACACCATCAAGCCCATGGTGAGCGGTGAACGCAGTGCCACGGTATTCCGGCAACTCGACTTGGCCCGTCACGCGCCGGGCACCGAGGAAGCCGCGCTATTCGATGCCTTGGTCGGCTTGCTGCTCGACACCGGGCAATACTACGATCGCTTGATCTTCGATACCGCACCGGGTGGCCATACCGTGCGCTTGCTTGCATTGCCGGAGATCATGGGGGCCTGGGTGGATGGCTTGATGCAGCGTCGCCACAAGGTGCGCAGCGACTACAAGGCTTGGCTGGGGGATGGCGAGGTCGTCGACGATCCTATCCAGGAAGCACTGATGCGTCGACGCGGGCGCCTCGCCGCCGCTCGCGAGCACCTGACGTGTCCCGCGCATTCGGCGATGATTCTGGTCGCCAACCCGGAACGCCTGCCGGCGCTGGAAACCGCACGCACACGAGATTTGCTGGAGGCCAACGGCTTGCATGTGGGCGCCGGCGTGATCAACAAATGTCTGCCCACTACGGTCGATAGCCAATGGCTCGCCAATTGGCGCGAGGAGCAACGCCCCTGGATCGAGCAGCTCGAGACGTCATTCGCGGATCGCACATGCATACGCATCGACCATCAGCCGCACGCCCCCGCCTCGGTCGAGGATCTACGCCCGCTCTGCGATGCCCTTGGCGAGCTCTCCCCCTGGCATGCGCCCGCCTGAGCCGTGTATCGAACCGGCTGCGTCTAGCGCGCGCCGATCACCGACATCACCAGCCACGTCGTATAGGCAATGAACGTTGCCAACAGCAGCGCGCCCTCCAGACGGTTGATCCGCCCCTGGCCCTTCCAGCCGATGCCGAACACGGTCAACGCCAGGGTCAGGCCCGCCATGACCGGCCAGTCGCGCACGAGGACCGCACTGTCCACGTCGATCGGGTCGATGACGCCCGCCAGCCCCACCACGGCGAGGGTATTGAAGAGGTTGGACCCCACCACGTTGCCGAGGACGAGGTCGTGTTCGTTCTTGCGCACCGCGCTGATCGAGGAAGCAAGCTCCGGCAACGAGGTTCCAATCGCCACTACCGTCAAGCCGATGACCAGGTCGCTGACGCCAAAGGCCGAGGCGATGTCCACCGCACCCCATACC
Organism: Chromohalobacter marismortui; assembly: GCF_004364315.1. Classification (GTDB taxonomy): domain Bacteria; phylum Pseudomonadota; class Gammaproteobacteria; order Pseudomonadales; family Halomonadaceae; genus Chromohalobacter; species Chromohalobacter marismortui. The sequence continues at coordinate 184,964 of NZ_SOBR01000003.1, forward strand.
AGAAGGCGTGAACTGACGATGAGCATGACCAGGCCCACCAGCGTCCAGGTGATGGCGCGCTTGAGCGTCATCGACTGAGTATCGAGGTCGGCCGTGGTATTGTCGGCCAGGGTATCGTCACCCTTCTGACGACCACGCAGGATGCTATAGGACAAGAAGGCCGCCAGCATCGCCAACAGCAATACGGCGTCCCAGCGCGAGACGGCGCCATCTTGCAGGCACCATAGCGATGCTACCGTCACCAGCATGAGCAGCGGCAATTCTTGGCGCAGCACTTGCGAATGCATCGTCAGCGGGCTTAGCAGCGCCACGATCCCCACGATCAGGCCGATGTTGGCGATGTTCGACCCGTAGGCATTGCCCAACGCCAGGCCGGGATTGCCTTGCCAGGCCGAGATCGCCGATACCATTAGCTCGGGCGCCGAGGTGCCGAACCCGATGACCACCATCCCGATCAAGAGCGGCGGTAATCCTAGATGACGCGAGGTCGACGCCGCTCCCTCGACGAATCGATCGGCGCTCCATACCAGGATTGCCAACCCCAACGCTACGGCGATGATAGCCATCAGCACGATATTTCTCCTTGAATGTGGTTGTCCTTGAGTGTCGTCGTGTCATGCATGTCACTGCGATGCCGCGCTATTCTAGCGCAGTCGATTGGCCCCGCTACTGACAAACATACGCAAGCGAATGTATGCTGTTCATGGCCTTGTTTTTCTCAGGCAAAGGTCTGTCGGAATGCCGCCGCGCCGAGTTGCTATAGTGCATGCATCGCTGGCGACCATAAACCCATGAGTGAGACTGAGTTTGGCAGATAACGTTTCGTCACAAGCGCTTCACCACTCGTCATGCGACGCTGCGACGTCGATGGCGACGACGCGCCATTCTCGGCGTCGTCTACGTGCCTGTCACGAATGCGACCTGCTGGTGTCGCTGCCCCCCTTGCGCCCACGCCAGAAAGCCACTTGCCCGCGTTGCGACCACACCCTGGCCACGCGCCACGCCAAACCTGCCGAGCGTAGCCTGGCACTGGCCATTGCCGCCTTGACCATGCTGCTGTTGTCGGTCGCCTTTCCTTTCATCAGTTTCGAAGCCCGCGGCGTCACCAACCGCATCGAGTTGACCGATACCGCCTCGACACTCGTCGGCTTTCATGAACCGCTGGTCGCGATTTGTGTGCTATTGACCGTCATCATTCTGCCTGCGGTCTATTTGTGTGGTGTCAGCTGGCTCTCACTCGGGCTCCTCGGGCGCCGCGTACTGCCTCATTCACGCGGCATCGCCCGCGCCTTGTCACATCTGACCCCCTGGATGATGGCCGATGTCTTCGTCATCGCCGCACTGGTCAGCCTGATCAAGATCGCGGGCATGGCCGATGTCAGCCTAGGACTTTCGTTCTGGACATTTTGCGTCTATGCCTTGCTGTTGCTGCTGACCACCCAGTCCATCGATAGCGACTGGATGTGGTTTGCGCTGGCTAGCGAGCCCCTGGCGCCGGCGGGAGCCCGCCCGGGTGAACCCGCGACGCCACAAGGATTGGGCGGCTGCGCAACCTGCGGGCTGGTCAATCGCCTCGATGCACAGGGGCATGGCCGCTGTCGCCGTTGTGGAGAAACGCTCCACGCAAGGACGCCGCATAGCCGTCAACGCACGCTGGCACTGCTGTTGGCAGCGTTGGTGATGTACATTCCCGCCAATCTCTATCCGATCATGAGCACGACGTCGCTGGGTAATACATCGCCTTCTACCATCATCGGCGGTGTCATGCTGTTTCTACAGCACGGCGATATTCCCATCGCGGTGATCATCTTCACTGCCAGCGTGGTGGTCCCCATCGGCAAGATTCTCGCGCTGGGTTGGTTATGCTATGCCGTCCGCCATCGGGGCGAGCCGCTAAGCAATGCCACCCGCGTGCGCCTCTATCGTATCACCGAGTTCATCGGTCGATGGTCCATGGTGGACGTCTTCGTGGTCGCCATCCTCGTGGCACTGATTCGCGCCGGCGAGTTGATATCAGTCACGCCGGGGCCGGCCGCCCTCTCCTTCGCCAGCGTCGTGGTCATCACCATGCTGGCCGCCAACAGCTTCGATCCGCGCATCATTTGGGATGACCTCCCCGAGCGCCCGGGTCGCACCTGGCGGTCCGCTCTGAAACGACGCACTGCCACCGCTTCAACACGCAAGGAATCCAACGATGCCTGATGCTCCACAGCGCGCGACCCGCCAACACCGCCGGCGCCTCTCGCCGATCTGGATCGTCCCATTGGTCGCGGTCCTCATCGGTATGTGGATGCTTTACGACAACCTTGCGGGGCTGGGCCCAACGATCACCTTGGAAATGAAAAACGCCGAAGGTATCGAAGCGGGCAAGACCTTGATCAAGACACGCAATGTCGAGGTCGGACGCGTCGAAGAGGTCGCGCTTTCCGATGACATGTCGCATACCGTGATCACCGCCCGCATGAAACCCGGCACCGAACGCATGCTCAATGACGAAACACGTTTCTGGGTCGTCAAGCCACGTATCGACCGTGAAGGCATCAGCGGCCTGGGGACCGTGCTCTCGGGGGCCTATATACAGCTACTCCCCGGCAATGCCGACGCATCTCAGCGCAACTTCGATGTACTCGACCAGCCTCCCGTGGCGCCTCCCGATGCCCCCGGCATTCGCATCAATCTGGTCAGCCAAGTGGGCAGTTCCCTGCGCACCGGCGACCCCATCACCTACCAGGGCTTCACGGTCGGACGCGTGGAAAACACCGCATTCGATCCCCAAGAAAAGGAAATGCGCCATCGCCTCTACATTCAGTCGCCCTATGATGTACTGGTCACCGATACCACGCGTTTCTGGGTGTCGTCGGGCATCGATCTAAACCTGAATTCACAGGGTTTCCAGGTCAACGTGGAGTCGATCGAGTCGCTCATCGGTGGCGGCGTGACATTTGGGGTCCCCGAAGACGTCAAGATGGGGCAGCCCGCCGAACCCGGTGCCACCTATCAATTGTTCAGCGACCGGGAAAGTGCCCGCGAAGGAACCTTCGATCGTTATCTCGATTATGTGCTGCTCGTCGACGATACCGTTCGAGGCCTGGGCAAGGGGGATCCGGTGGAGTATCGAGGCGTGCGCGTCGGCACGGTGGAAGCCGTACCGTGGCGTTTCTCCGCCCCCCAGCCCGATACCTTGAGCCGCTTTGCGATTCCGGTCTTGATCCGCATCGAGCCCCAGCGCTTCGATGACATTCAGGCGGACTTCAATGCCGATGAGTGGCGCGGGCGCTTGCGAGGAATGTTCGAAAACGGCTTACGCGCGACGCTCAAGGCTGGCAATCTGTTGACCGGCGCCTTGTTCGTCGACCTTAACTTCAAGGAAGATTCCGCCGCTTATAAAGCGCTGACCTTCGAAGGCAAGCCGGTCTTTCCCACCACCTCCGGGGGATTTGCTCAAATTGAACAGAAGGTCGCGAATCTGCTCGACAAGCTCAACGAGTTGAAGGTCGACCCCATCCTTGACTCGCTCGACCAGACGCTGGCGACGACACAGGCAACGATGCGCAAGGTCAACGAGATAGCCACTTCCGTGGAGACCGTGCTGAACGATCCGGCGACGCGCCAACTGCCGCAAAATCTCAACGCGACGCTGCGTCAGACCCGTGAGACGCTAGAAGGCTTCGCGCCAGGCTCGCAAGGGTATCGCGAACTCAACGATACTCTCTCGCGGCTCGAATCGTTGATGCGCGACCTGCAACCCATCGCGCGCACATTGAGCGAAGAGCCCAACGCCCTGATCTTCGACAGTCAGGACACTCCCGACCCACAACCGAAGGCGCCACGATGATGACCGAGACGATCGTCCATACTCGACGCCCGGCCCCCCTGAGACGACTCATCGTCATTATGGGGCTGGTTGTCGTCATGTTGGTGCTGGCCGGTTGTGCCAGCCAAGGCATCGAACAATCCCGTTATAGACTGCCCAGCGAGGTCAATGACATCGAGATCGCCGGTCATTTCGAAGGGAGCGTATGGCTCGCTCCCCCCAGGCTGGCCGGTTACCTGAAGGATGGCGGCATCGTCATGCAATTCGGTGACATTCGTATCCACCAGGCCCGCCACCATCTTTGGGCTGAGCCCCTGGCGCACCAATTGCAGGAACGCATGCGCCAGCATCTCGCCAAGGCCTTGCCCGATGCCGAGGTGTTACGTCGCGGCCAGCCCGCGACGGCGCCCTCGCCGGCGCTGCATGTCCAGCTCGACATCGACCAATTTCAGGGCCGCAACGATGGCATGGCCGTGGTCAGCGGCGAGTGGCGTATCCGCGATGCTCAAGATCGCACGCTGTCGCACGAGCCCTTCAAGGTCGTGCGTCCTCTGCAAAACGATGGCTACCCCGCGCTGGTAAGGACACTGGGGACCGCCTGGGATATCCTCGGCGATCGCCTGGCCGATACCCTGGCAGAGACCGCCGTCATGGCGAAGGCGGACTAGGCACTGTCTGAAAAGTCGACGAGCGAAGGTCAGACAAGGCAAAAATCAGCGAAAACGGACCGGGCTGGCGCACCAGTTTACGGGGTGTCAATGAGCATTTTGATCGGACTCGCGCCCGAGCTGAGTTTTAACGCAGTATGACCGAGCGCAGACAGTTTTCAGACAATGCCTAACGCAGCCGAGTGGTACACGGCGTTATATGCCTACCAGCGGTGATAGCGCGATGAGCCTTGTGCTCGTCCCCAGCGGCCCTCATTATCGCTATCGCCATTGTGACCATAAGATACTTTTCCCATGACTTTCTCACGGCTACCGGAAGACGACGTCGAAGAAGCCGAGCGCATCGCGGCGTTACGCCGTCTGGGTATGTACGAGGCGCCTCGGGATGCCGAGCTCGACCGCCTGGCGCACATGATCGGCGAGCTCTTCGAGATCCCCTGCGTGATGATCAACGCCGTGGATCGCGAGCGTACCTGGTGCCTGGCCCGTTCGAGTGATATCGGCCCACCGCCACGACGTGAAGAGTCCTTCTCGGCCCTCACGGTGGATCATGACATGGCGCTCTTCATTGAGGACGCCCATGCCAGTGACGATTTCCGGGAGCATCCTCTGGTGACCGGCGCTCCGTTTCTGCGCGCCTTTGCCGGCGAAAGGCTTGTGTCGCTGAATGGCCATGTACTGGGCACACTATGCTTGTTCGATACCCAACCTCATGTCTTCGACAGCCTTTCTCGTCAACGCTTGGCCGATCTCGCCAGGCTGATCTCATTGCGCCTCAACCAGCGTCAGATCGACGAACAACGCGCGGCCGACGATGCCGTGGTCGAACGCCATACTCGACTGCTCGATCACTTGCCGGAAGGCATCGTGCTGCTCAATGATCGCCGCCACGTGCATTATGCCAATGCCGCCGCTCAACGGCTCTTGAATGGCAAGGGGCCAAGCGTAGTGGGGACAGACTTCAACCGTCTCGTGACACACCCCGAAGGACATTACTTCGCCACAGCGTCTTACACGCAATTGCCGCTTGAGGTCCACGCATTACCCCCCTTTCAGGGGTTCGAGACGCTTCAACTCGGCGACCGCAGTACATTGGTCAGCACACACAGGGCCTTGCAGCGCTTGCGTAGCCTGGTCGATAGCTGGCCCGACGGCATTCTCGTGTGCGATTTTGGAAGATTGCATATCTACGAATGGAATACGGCCGCGCGCCAGCTGATCGATGCGCAGGAGGACGCCATCGAAGGCTCGCGATTATCGCAGTGGTTTGTGTCCAGTGATCGACGTGTTTTACAGCGACGCATCCGCCAGGAGCTTGCCGCACAAGGCGACACACTTCGCCAGAATCTGACACTGCATAACGATACGCCGGTCGAGATTACCCTGGTGCCGATGCGTGACCTCGACGATACCTCGCTGATCGTGGTATTACGCGACCGGCGTCCTTACCTCGATCACCTGCGTACGGTGAAGCGTCAGCTCGCCAAGGCCGAGGAAATGATCAGCCAAGATGCGCTGACGGGATTGCTCAACCGGTTCGGCTTCGAGCAAGCCATCGAGGAGTTCATGGCCGAGGCGCGGAGTGGAACGCCTTTCGCCTTGATGATCGCGGATATCGATCATTTCAAGGACATCAACGATACCCATGGTCATCAGCTAGGCGATGAGGCACTGAAAGTGGTTGCCTCGCGTCTGGCCGAACAACTCCGCGACAACGATGCAGTAGCACGCTATGGCGGGGAGGAGTTCTGCATCCTGATGGCGGTTCCCGACACACGCGTGGTAAAAATCGCCGAGCGCATGCGGCAAGCAGTGGCGGCGACACCGATCATCCTCGACGATGGTCATCAGTTAAGACTGACGATCAGCATTGGCGCCACCTATTATCAGCCGGAACTGAGCGCAGACGCCATGTTCGAGCGTGCCGACGAGGCACTTTACGAAGCCAAGGAATACGGCCGCAACCGGACGGTCATGTTGCAGCCGTTATCCGGCAACAGCATGGATGAGGAAGAATGAGCCTCAAGCCGCGAGCCGTCCCCTGAGACGTGCTACGGCCTGGCTGTGCAACTGGCATACCCGCGATTCGCTGACGCCCAGGACGGCGCCGATTTCCTTGAGGTTGAGTTCTTCCTGGTAATAGAGCCCCAGCAACAGCTTTTCGCGTTCGGGCAGTTGCTCGATGGCCTCGAGCAGATGCGTGCGCGCATCGCCTTTGAGCAAGGCGTCGTGGGGGGTTGCCGGCGCGGTTTCGCCCGCCGGTGGCTCGCCCAGCTCGGACACGACCTCATCGAAGCCCATCAGATAGCCATTGTTGGCATCCAGCAGCAATTGATGATACTCGTCGACACGCATGTCCAGTGCGCTGGCAATCTCACGCTCGTCCGGCGCACGCCCCAGCGATTGTTCGAGCTTGTGTACTGCCTGATCCAGCGCCCGGACGCTACGCCGTACACTGCGCGGCATCCAGTCGCGGCTGCGCAGCTCATCGATCATCGCGCCGCGCACGCGTTGATTGGCGAAGGTGGAAAAACTCGCCCCCTGGGCGGTATCGAAGCGCTCCAGCGCGTCGAGTAACCCCACCATGCCGGCTTGAATCAAATCATCGAGTTCGACACTGGCCGGTAAGCGTACTTGCAACGCCAGCGCATGACGCCGCACGAGCGGCATGTACTGCTCCAGCAATGCGCGTTGGTCGATTTTGCCCTGTGCCGTATACATCTCTATCGCCTCGGATGTTCGGGTCGACGCGCGACGCGACGCCCGCTGACATTATCGAGCATCCGGCCCGACGCCCAAGACCGGAATAACCCTCGCGAGAGGGGCCTTTTCCCACATTTATGCCCACCGCGCTCACTCAGTGGTAATTCACGATCAACTGCAGGTCCTCGATGCGGACGCTGGGCCCCGCTACGCCTATGGAAATGGCACGCCTGAAGCGCAATACGAAGGGCCCTGCAGCGGATAATCCCTCCAGCGCCCGGGTACCCCCACGCTGGGTCGCCAATTCGATACAACGACGTGGGTGGCATAACCACGCGCGTACTGCGTGCGGCTCCTGCATGGCATAGCGCCAGGATACCCGCGTGATGCGACCATCGCCGACCAGATCGGCGGCAGGCGGATGCAACGGCTGGGTGCGTTCGTCGCGTCCCGGCGTCGTCAATAACGGACCTCGCGGCAGCGACACCGCCCAACTGCCGGCATCGGCGGCATGCGCGCTTGAGACCACGCCCGACGCGACACCAAGCGCAGCCACCACGATCAAAACGCATCGCCAGACGCCCATCAGCGGCGCTCACTCGTAGGACGTGTTTTCGCCAGCCACTCAGCGGGATCCACGACCAGCTCGATCGCCAGAAAGCGACGCGCCGTCTCCACCAGGTTGTCCAACGGCATATCGCCTGATCCGACCGGATCGCGTATCACCAACAAAGGAGGAAGACGCTCGTGCTGCGACCACCGCTTGAGCTCGCGATAGGCACGCTGCAGACCTTCCGCTCCCGACGCGACCCAGATCCCCCAGTGCGGCGAAGTGCGCTGGGCGGCATTCACCTCACCGACGGCGAGAGGCAATGTCTCCCAGGCTTGCCCACTGAGTGACGCAAGCCGTTCGCAGATGGCCGTCACCGCCTGGGGCGAGGGATGGCCGATCGTCACCAGGCTTGCCTTGTCGCGCCGTTGACTGGCGTAGGCCCGCAATCCCGCCGCTTGATCGCTCATCGCCACCTCACGATGCCTGCGACAGCGCAGTATGCGCCGTCAACAAGTGCATCAATCCATGCAGCAGGGTCTCGGGGCTACGCCGTTTACGTTCGCCTGCAAGGCGTTTAACCAGTGGCCGTGTGTCCACCGCCCACCCTTCGTCACTGAGTTCCATGCGCAGCGACAAGGCCGCCAATTGTGCCGCCAGATAGACCCGCAATTCACAATCCATCGACGCCCCCAACTGTTGCCAGGCCGTGCGCATCAAGCGCAGCAGGTCGTCCTGCTCGAGCTGCCGATAAACACAGGCACGCATATCGATCTCCAGCGCATCGCCTCGATGCCCCAGCCAATGGTACACGCCACGCTGGCGACCGCTTTCGGGATCATGGCTCGTCGCGATCCACAACTGCAGCGCCTCGGTATCGTCTGCGGTCAAGGACACGGGCAAACACGCGAGCGTCACCCGACGCTCGCGTCCACGCAGGCGGCAGGTATGCTGGCCACAAGACTCGGCCAGGTCGACCACGTCGCCTATCGCCAGACGTTCACCGGCATACCAGACACGCTGCTGTACACGCGCACGTGCAAGCCAAGGGCTGCCAGCCTCCTGCAACTGTTGTCTAACCTCGACGTCGGGCATCCGCGCGAACACATGCCAATGACTGCCCAGATGACGACGCGCCAGGGTCAGGCGTTGCGTATCGGAGGGCGGCCAGCGGTGCAAGGGCCACGCCATCGGTAACACATCGCCGTGGGCATCCAGCGGCAACATTGGCGCCATCCAGTCCATCCCCCGCGGCCTGCCGCCGGGCCAGAACAAGCCGGTCGCCTGGGCCTCACGCCATGTCTTGACCATCGGCGGCGGCGTCAAATGCGACTCGAGCCACGTTTGCTGCATGGCACGCGGCGACTCGCGGTGTCGCCACGCGGCGGCCATTAACGCCATCCCCGGGACATCTCGCTGCAACGTTTCCATCACTCGCATCAACTGATGGCGCTGGGCCATGAGATCACGCGACAACGCCTGCAAGTCCTGCCCGGCGTCGGTGGGCCGCAGCATGTCGGTGAGCACGTTCTCATCGAAGGTGAACGGCGAGCCCTGACCAACGGCCAAAGCCTCATCCAATAATGCTGGCGCTTCGGCCAGGCGGATGTCTTCGGGCACCCGCTGACCATGGGAAACATAATATAGCCGCAAGCCGTGACGCATGACGACATCCAGCGCGGCGCCCAGGCGGGGCGCCTCATCCACCTTGGTCAATAGACATCCATACAATGGCGCTCCTGCATCGCGAGAGGCACGCTGATAGGTCTCGGCCACCTCTTCGAGCGTATCGCCATGGCTGGCCGCGTTCAGCAACAGCAGACGCCGAACCGGGCGACCCGCACCGCCGAGACGCGCAATCTGCCCTGCCACACGCTGATCGCGTTGACTCATGCCGACGGTATCGACGATGACCATGCGTTTGCCTTCAAGCGCCGACAGCAAGCCTTCGAGATCGTCTTCATGGTGTACTGCATGGACATCGACGCCCAACAGACGCGCATAGATGCGCAACTGCTCATGGGCCCCGATACGATAATCATCGGTGGTCACCAACGCCACGTCCTCGCCACCGAAGCGCATCACGTAGCGTGCGGCGAACTTGGCGGTGGTCGTGGTCTTGCCTACCCCGGTCGGGCCCACGAGCGCGAACACGCCACCGTCCTCGAGCATCGCCGCCTCGTCATCGAGCACCGCAAGACGCGTCTCCAATTGGCGCCGCGTCCAGGCCAGCAAACGCGGATCGTCCGCCGCGACATCGCTGAGTTCGTCGGGCAGTGCCGCGAGCATTTCGCGTACCAGGCGTGCGCTGAAGCCGGCGGTAATCAAGCGCTGACGTAGAACGCCATGCACCCCGGGGCGTGCCCTGCGTGGGCGCGGCGTCTCGGCAATATGCGACATCAAGAGTTCGCGCATGGCCTGCATTTCGGCATACAGGCGGTCCTGACCCGGTGCAGACGAAGCGGGCGCCGCCACGGGCTCGGCTTGCTCGACTAGCGAAGACTGTACCTCGTCGGCCACTGCCACGACCTCGACACCCTCCTCCACGCGTTGATTGGAGAGTATCAGGGCATCGTCCCCCAGCGCGTCTCGCACCTGGCGCATTGCCTCGCGGCTGTTGACGCCGAGAAAGCGCATCACGCTCATGAGCGGGCTCCGATATTGGTGGTGACACGCAAGGTGCGGTCATCGGGGATTTCGGCATTGGACATCACCACCAGGTGGGTGATGCGGCGGCGCAGGAAGCGGGCCAGCAAGGCACGCAAGCTATGCTGCACGACCAGTACGGCAGGCTCGCCCCGCCCTTCCTGGCGTTCCACGGCGGCCACCGCCTGTTCCATCAAGGTGTCGGCCAGCCCCGGTTCCAGGCCGCCCCCGTTGCTCAATGCTTGCGTCAGTACCTGTTCGAGATTGGCCTCCAGGCCGATGACATGCATCTCCTGATTGCCGGGGAACCACTGTTGGGTAATCGAGCGTCCCAGCGCCACACGCACCATGGCGGTCAGTTCGTTGGGATCGGCCTGCTGTGGCGCATACTCGGCCAGCGTATCGAGGATGGTACGCATATCACGAATCGAGACCTCCTCGGCGAGCAGGTTCTGCAGGATGCGCTGCATCGCGGTCAGGGTCAGCAGCTTGGGCACCACGTCCTCGACCAGCGCCTTGTTCTCGGCGGCGATCTTATCGAGCAATTGCTGCACTTCCTGACGACCCAGCATGTCATTGGCGTGTCGATGCAGCAGATGGTTGAGATGCGTGGCCACCACCGTACTCGCATCGACCACGGTATAACCGTACACCTGAGCACGTTCACGCTGCGCGGCATCGATCCATACAGCAGGCAGGCCGAAGGCCGGGTCGTGGGTCGGCGTGCCCTCCACCTGACCCGACACCTGCCCGGGGTCGATGGCCAACCACTGGCCGGGATGCGCATCGGCGCGGCCCACTTCCACGCCCTTGAGGGTAATGACGTAGGTCGACGGCCCCAATTCGAGGTTGTCGCGAATATGTACCACCGGCGGCAGAAAGCCGACATCCTGAGCGAACTTCTTGCGCACGCTCTTGATACGCCCCAGCAACTCACCTTTCTGGCGATGATCGACCAGCGGAATCAAGCGGTGGCCGACTTCAAGCCCCAGGGTATCGACCAGTTGCACATCGTCCCAACTGGCGTCGGCCACTTCAGGCTGCGGTGGCGGCGTCTGCGGGGATGCCTCCGGAGTCGCTTGTTGCTGATTGCGACGCCATATCCACCAGGCCAGCCCCCCCAGCAACGCCGTGAACAGCAAGAAAACCAGATTGGGCATGCCCGGCACCAGGCCCAGCAGGCCCATGACACCGGCGGCCAGTACCAATACCTGCGGGTTATTGAAGAGCTGGCTGATCAGTTGCTGGCCGACATCCTGGTCGGTATTGACACGCGAGACGGTGACACCGGCAGCCGTGGAAATCACCAGCGCCGGAATCTGCGCCACCAGACCGTCGCCGATGGTCAACAAGGTATAGGTATGGGCCGCCTCGGAAAAACTCAGGCTATGTTGCGCCATGCCGATCGCCAGACCACCGATCAAGTTGATCAGCATGATGACGATGCCGGCAATGGCATCACCACGCACGAACTTGCTGGCCCCGTCCATGGAACCGTAGAAATCGGCGTCCTGGGAGATTTCTTGGCGCCGCGCTCGAGCTTCCTCATCCCCGATCAAACCGGCATTGAGATCGGCGTCGATGGCCATCTGCTTGCCGGGCATGGCATCCAGGGTGAAGCGCGCACCGACTTCAGCGATACGGCCAGCGCCTTTGGTGATGACCATGAAGTTGATCACCACCAGGATCATGAAGACCACCAGACCGACGGCGAAATTGCCGCCGATCAAGAATTCACCGAACGCCTCGATCACCTTGCCGGCCGCATCGCCCCCCTCGTGCCCCTCCATCAAGACCACGCGCGTGGAAGCGACGTTGAGTGACAGTCGTAACAGGGTCGTGAAGAGCAAGATCGACGGGAAGGCCGCGAAATCGAGCGGTTTCTGCGTGAACATGCTCACCAGCAGTACCATGACCGCCAGGGTGATATTGAAGGTAAAGAGAAGGTCCAGCACGAACGCCGGCAACGGCAGGATCATCATGCTCAGGATCATGATGATCAAGATGGGTCCGGCCAGAACCTTCATACGGGTGTCGGTAAGCCATTCACGACGCCCCCATAGCTGACTCAACGCATTCATGGTGTGTCCTTGGCGTCGGCAACGTTTTGCCGAGACGGATCTAACTCATCGGGCACGGGCAGGTCCTGTGGCGTTTGCGGCCACTCGCCCCCCTCCTCGCGCACGCGTTTCAAGCGGTAGGCCCAAGCCAGAACCTCCGCCACGGCGGTATAAAGATTCGCAGGCACCTCTTGGTCGAGGTCCACATGCTGATGCAGCGCACGTGCCAGCGGCGGCGCCTCCAGCAACGGCACACCATGCGCTTCACCGAGTTCGCGAATGCGCGTGGCGACCATGTCGGCCCCTTTGGCCACGATGCGCGGCGCTTCCATCTGACTCCCTTCATACTGCAATGCCACGGCGTAATGCGTCGGATTGGTGACGATGACATCCGCGTCCGGCACCTTGGCCATCATGCGTCGCCGTGCCATGGATTGTTGCTGGGCGCGCATGCGCGCCTTGATCTGAGGATCGCCCTCGGTTTCTTTATGCTCTTTCTTGATCTCGTCCTGGGACATGCGCAGCTTTTTGGTAAAGCTCCATAACTGAAACGGCACATCGATCAATACCACCACGATGAGCGTCGAGACGGATAAGGCCAGACACAGGGCGGCGAGATCCATCCCGCGCGCCAATGCTTCGCTCAGCGGCAGGTTCCTCAAGCCGAGAAAATCGCCACGATGCCCCCACAGAAAAGCCACGGCGACACCCCCCACCAACGTCGACTTGGCCACCGCCTTGCCCAGCTCGGCCAGCACCTGCGAGGAGAACATGCGCTTCAAGCCCTTGAGAGGATTGAGCTTGGAGAGCTGTGGCTGCAGGGATTTCGCCGATATCAACCAGCCGCCCAGCATGACCGGCGCGAACAAGGCGACGACGGACACGATGAGAAACAACGGCAACAAGGACAACAGCATGTTCTTGCCCAGCGACCAGATATGCGACATCAGTACGGCGGTATCGAACACTTCGCCACGCGAGAAGATGAACGACTGCTCCATGGCCGCTCCCAAGCTGTCGTAGAGGTGCCCCCCCAACATCCAGAGCGTCGCCACGCCCGACGCCAAGATCATGAAGGTGGTCAGTTCACGCGAGCGCGCGACCTGTCCGTCCTCCTTCGCCTTCTCGAGACGTCGGGGGGTCGGGTCTTCGGTCTTTTCCTCGTCGCTTTCGCTACCCTCGGCCATGGCCCCTCTGACATGGTGGCGCTAGGCGCCCGTGCTCGGCCCACCGCCAAGACACCGGACCACCGCATACATCGAATACGAGCTATTTTCTCGGGAACACGGGGCGACCGATCACTGGAATAGCGACTACTTCACCGTGCTATTCAGGCGACGCAAGGGCGAGACGCTGCCGGCGGGCCACCGGCAGCAGGAGGAGGGATCAAAAACCCAGGCTATCGAGCAGGTCGTCGACCTGGTCCTGGTTGTTGACGATGTCGGCTCCTTCGGGCTTGACCTGCGGCCCATTGAGCAACTCATCACCACCCTTCTGAGGTTTGCGTGAACGTTCGTCGGCGAGCTGCTGCAACTCTTCCTTGTTATGACCATCCGGTGCGGTATCGATCAGCACTTGCACTAGCTGCTGTTCGATCTCACGAATGACATCCATCATTTTCTTGATGACCTGACCGGTCAAATCCTGAAAATCCTGGGCCATCATGATTTCGAGCAACTGCGCGTTGGTCGCCTTGGTCTGGAGCGGCACATCCCGCAGGAACTCGCGCGTATCCTTCACCAACTCCTTGGCATCATCCAGCTCGACGGGCGCTGCGAACCATTCCTCCCAACGCTGGTCGAGCTTCTCGGCTCCCGACTCCATGCGCTCTTGCAGCGGCTGTGCCTGGTCGATGGCATTCAGTGACCGTTCCGCCGCTTGCTCGGTCATGTCCGCGACATAACTGAGGCGATCCCGCGCATCGGGAATCGCTTCGGCCGCCTTTTCGATCTCCTTGTCCAGCCCCAGCTCGCGCATGCTTTCATGCAGCATGCGCGTCATCTTGCCGATCTTGTGGATCAGATCGTCAGCGGGGGTGCCATCCGTACTATGCTCCGGCTGCGTTTCACCGCTCATGGCCTGCCCTCCTCGTGCGAACTTACTTGCCCAGTTTCTCGAAAATCTTGTCCAGCTTCTCTTCCAGCGTGGCGGCGGTGAACGGCTTCACGACATATCCATTCGCCCCCGCCTGCGCGGCGGCGATGATGTTTTCCTTCTTGGCTTCCGCCGTGACCATCAGCACCGGCAGTTCCGAAAGGGCATCGTCCTGACGGATCTCCTTGAGCATCGATAGCCCATCGAGGTTAGGCATGTTCCAGTCCGAAACCACGAACTCGAAGCCACCGGCCCGCAGCTTGTTGAGGGCTTCCTGACCGTCTTCCGCTTCATCGACGTTATTGAAGCCCAACTCCTTGAGCAGGCTGCGCACGATGCGCCGCATGGTCGGGAAGTCATCCACGACCAGAATGCTCATGTTCTTGTCTGCCATACATCCTCCGATTCATTCAACTTGGCTGATTCATTCGCGTCGCGAGCCTGTACTCTAAAGGGGCGCATTGAACACGCCCCGGGCGGCATGGCTTAGAACTCTTCCCATTCGTCTTCTTCTTGGGTGGCCGGCGCGCGCTTGGCCGGCACACGCTGAGAGGCACCCTGCGCAGAAGTCGTTGGCGTGGCGGACGACCCGGCGGACTTGCCGGCCGACGTATTGGCACGCGGCAACTGGCGCGTGCTGCCGCCCGGCAAGCGGAACGTGGACACCACATCTTCCAGGCGCTGCGCCTGTTCCTCGAGCGACGCAGAGGCGCTGGAGGCTTCCTGAACGAGAGAAGCGTTCTGCTGGGTCACCTGGTCCATCTGGGTCACGGCCTGGCTGACCTGCTCGATACCATCGCTCTGCTCCTGCGACGCCGCGGAGATTTCATCCATGATGTCACTGACGCGTTTCACCGCCGCGACGACATCGCGCATGGTGGTTTCAGCGTTGCCCACCAGTTCGGAGCCCTGTTCGATCTGGGTGGTCGAGGTATGAATCAAGCCCTTGATTTCCTTGGCGGCTTCGGCGCTGCGGCTGGCCAGATTACGCACCTCGCTGGCGACCACCGCAAAGCCACGTCCCTGCTCCCCGGCACGCGCCGCCTCGACCGAGGCGTTCAACGCCAGGATGTTGGTCTGAAAGGCGATCGAATCGATCATGCCGATGATATCGGAGATCTGCTTGGAGCTTTCAGTGATGCCCTGCATGGTCGTGGAGACCTCCTGCATGACATCGCCACCGCGCCCGGCCGTGGTCGAGGCATCGCTGGCCAGGGAACTCGCCTGACGCGCATTGTCGGCATTCTGGCGCACGGTGGAGGTCAGCTCTTCCATGCTGGAAGCCGTTTCTTCGAGCGAGGCGGCCTGCTGCTCGGTGCGCGACGACAAATCGGCATTCCCGGAAGCAATCTCGCGAGCGCCGCCATGAATCGAGCCACTGGCGTCACGTACGGAGGTGACCGTCCCCACCAAACCGTTTTGCATGTCGCGCATGGCGTTGAACAACCGCCCGATCTCGTTCTTGCCGCGCTCGGCGATGGTGTGCGAGAGATCGCCCTTGGCGATGTGCTCGCAATGCTCGACCGCTTCGTCCAGCGGCTTGACCACCGACTTGACGAGCATCAGGCGCACCAGGATCGCCACGACGATGGCGAGAACCAACAGCACGATGGAGAGGATTTCCATCAACCGGCTGTTGTCGGCATCGGCGGCGATGGCCGCGTCGACGCGAGCTTCAGCGTACTGGATGAAATCGCGCACGCTGTCGTCGAGAGTATTCATCAACGGGTTGATACGCTGATCATCCTCGGTACGCACGGCCTCCTCGCCCGCGGTCATCTGGCGCTGGATCTCGTCACGCAAGGCGACAAAGGCATCGTCGATACGTGCCGCGTACTCTTGTCCAGTATCGGTCTTGGCCACGTCATCGAACTGACCAATGCGCGTGCCGGCGTTTTGCAGCGCCGCCTCGATCTCGTCTTGAAGCTGCTGCGCGCGCTCGCTATGTTCGGCTTCCACCGCATTGCGATAGCTGGCCAGCAGACCGCGCGCGCGTATCAGGTTCACGGTGGCACGGTTGATGGTGTTGGTCTGCTCGAACCCGATGGTGCCGATGGTACCCATCGCCTCGGCGCTTTTCTGGTTGGAATAGAATCCCATGGCACTGATGATCGCGCACATGACGACCATGACGGTCAATGCGATCGTCAAGCTGGCCCTGACCGAAAGGTCGTTCAGCATTTTTCCCATGTCGTCTCCTGATGAGTTCCCTGACGTCGGTTGCGGTGGTTGAGTCGATGATGAATAAGGGGGCCCCGGTTTGTTGTCTAGGTCGCGTCATACCCGCTGTGCGCGTCCGGAGGCTTCGGCGCGTTTCATCAGCGCAGCGGGGATCTCGGAGAGCGCGATGGTATCGATCGCCGCCCCCGCGACGATCGCCTCGCGCGGCATGCCGAACACCACGCAGCTTTCTTCGTCCTGGGCCAGGGTGTAGCTCCCGGCCTGGCGCATCTCCAGCAAGCCCGCCGCACCATCCCGGCCCATGCCGGTGAGGATCACGCCGATGGCGTTGCGTCCTGCGCTTTGCGCAGCGGAATGAAACAACACGTCCACCGAGGGACGATGGCGATTCACGGGCGGCGCATCATCCAGACGTATTACATAGTTGGCGCCCGACCGCGCGAGTTTCATGTGCCAGTCGCCGGGCGCGATATAGACGTGACCGGGCAGCACACGCTCACCGTCGACGGCTTCCTTGACCGAGATGCGGCATAGCTTGTCGAGACGTTCGGCAAAAGATTTCGTGAAACCGCCCGGCATGTGCTGCGTAATCAGGATCGCCGGGCTATTGGCCGGCAGAGGCTCCAGCACATGGCGGATGGCTTCGGTGCCCCCCGTCGAGGCACCGATGATGATGACTTTCTCACTCGACAGGATCGGCGCCTTGAGCGGTGCTGCATCCTTCGCCGGCGGCTGCTTGGCCACGGCCTTGGGACGCGAGCGCGCTGCCGCGCGGATCATGTCGGCGATCATTTCGGTGTATTCGAGCATGCCTTCGCGGATGCCCATCTCCGGCTTGGCGACGAAATCGACGGCGCCGAGTTCCAGGGCACGCAGGGTGATCTCGGATCCCTTTTGCGTCAGCGACGACACCATCAATACCGGCATGGGGCGTAAACGCATCAAGCGCTCGAGAAAATCGAGCCCATCCATGCGGGGCATTTCCACATCCAGCGTCAACACGTCGGGGTTGGTACGCTTGATGAGATCCCTGGCCACCAGGGGATCGGGTGCCGTTGCCACGACCTCCATATCCGGCTGACTGTCGATGATCTTGCTCATCAGGTCGCGAATCAGCGCCGAGTCATCGACACATAGCACCTTGATCTTATTCGAGGACAACGCCACCACTCCTTAATCTTCGTGTCAGGGCACGTCAGGCATGACCCATGAAGCCAGCCAACGTACTACCAGGCACGGCAAACCGATATGCATGTTCTATCGGCCGGTCGCGTGAACACTGAAGGGTCAGCGCGATAATTCGTACACGGTCTGGCCACGTAGCTTGAAGCGCTGCGTCAGGTAGGAAAAATTTTCCGAATGGCCGGTAAACAAAAGGCCATTGGGTTTCAACAAGGGCGCGAAACGCTCGAGGATGCGCGCCTGGGTTTCCTTGTCGAAGTAAATCATGATGTTACGGCAGAAAATGGCATCGAAGGGTCCCTTGGCCGCCCACCCCGACGCCGTCAGATTGAGCGGCTGGAAATCGACCATGGCCGCCAGCTCGGGGCGTACTTTGGCCATGCCAGCGCGAGCGCCGCTGCCACGCAGGAAGAATCGCCGACGGTATTCCTCGGAGACTTTTTCCAGCTGATCTACTGAGTAAATGCCCTGACGCGCCTTGTTCAAGGCATCGGTATCGATGTCGGTGGCCAAGACTTCGGCCTGCTGCGCACGACTCCCCAGAGCCTCGCTGAGCGTGATGGCGATCGAGTAGGGCTCCTCGCCCGTCGAGGCCGCCGCACACCAGATACGCACCGGAGACGTCGCCTGCTTGACGTGCGCCGCGAGCAGCGGGAAATGGTGTGCTTCTCGGAAAAACGAGGTCAGGTTCGTCGTCAGGGCGTTGGTGAACGCTTCCCACTCGGAGGAGTCAGGCCGCTGATCCAACCGGTCCAGATACTCAGCGAAACGACGCATCCCGTGTAGCCTTAGCCGTTTGGCCAAGCGGCTATAGGCCATCTCACGCTTGTGCGACGCCAGCACGATGCCGGCGCGCTGATAAATGAGCGTGCGTATCTTGTCGAAATCCGCCTCCGTGAATTCGAGATCACGGTCGGCGGTTCCGAACAGGCCAGGATGTTCCTCCTGCGGCGCAGGAAACTGACGAAAATCGCTCAAAAGGACTCCCACTCCTCTTCATGTGATGCCTGGTGAGCGCCTGCCTCCTGCGATTGCTGACGCCGGGACACCAGTGAGGTTTCCTGACGCTGTGCGGAATCGGAAGAAGACGTCGCTTTACCCTCTCCGCCATCACGCGAGACGGCCTGCGGCTTGGCAAGACTCGCCGAGCTCTTGTTACGTCTCACCGTCTCGACCCCGTTACCCGCCAGGCGGAAGACGGCCACCGAGCGTGACAGATCCTGCACACTGGACTCGAGCTGTGCGGCGACCGAGGCCGTCTGCTGTACACGATGCGCGTTTTGCTGGGTGACATCGTCCATCTGGGTGATGGCCTGATTGATCTGCTCGATGCCACTGCTCTGCTCATCGGAGGCAGCCGTGATCTCGTTCATGATGTCGTTGACACGCGTCACCGAATTGACGACCTCCTCAATGCTTCCTTCGGCCTTGCGTACCAGGTCGGTACCGCCTTCGACCTCCTTCGTGGAGTTGTCGATCAACTCGCGAATTTCCTTCGACGCCTGGGCACTGCGACTCGCCAGGTTACGCACCTCGCCGGCGACGACGGCAAAACCACGCCCTTGCTCACCAGCACGGGCCGCTTCGACGGAGGCATTCAACGCCAGAATATTGGTCTGAAACGCAATCGAGTCGATCATGCCGACGATGTCGGCCACCTGATGGGAGCTATCGCGGATACGCCCCATGGTGCTGACCACCTGGCCCATGACCTCGCCACTCTGACGCACCGTCTCGCTCGCCGTGCTCGAGAGCTGACTTGCCTGGCGCGCATTGTCGGCATTCTGCTTCACGGTGGCGGTCATCTCTTCCATGCTGGACGCTGTCTGGGCAAGCGATGCGGCTTGCTGTTCGGTCCGCGAGGAAAGGTCTTCGTTGCCTTCGGCAATGTTGCGCGTCGCGGGTGACACCACGCCCACATTATCGTTGACCTCCTTGACGATATTGCCAAGGCTGCGGCGCATGGTGTCCAGGGCACGGGTGAGGCGCCCGATTTCGTCTTGCTTGCCGCCCTTGAGGCTGGCGCCAAGATTACCGGCCGCGATCTGCAGTGAGAAATCCAGGGCCTCGCGCACGGGACGCAGGGTCGAACGCACCGTGATGATCCCCAACACCACCAACACGATCAGCCCAACGATGAACACGCCCGCTTGCCATAGCAACATCTCTTGCTGCGTATCGGCCGCTTCAGTCGCCATGGACAAGGCCGCCTGGCGTTTTTCATCGATCAGGGCATTGAGCTGCTCGCTGACCTGATCGCTTTTACCTTCGAGAACATCGTTGTAGGCCACATAGGCCTCGTAGAAATCGCCCGCATTGAGCGTATCCAGCACGATCTGCATACCATCGTTGAGATAGCGTTGCACGGACGCATCAAACGCCTTCGCCGCCTCGGTATGATTGGCGGGGCGATCCTGATAATAAGCACGCCATGTGTCGCGCAACGTCGCCATCAACGACTCGGCTTTCTGGGTCACTACCTTCATGTCACCGGACATGGGGTTGCTGACCGGCTTGTCGACCAGGTCACGCCCCTGGGACATCAATTGGCCGACCTGCTGCAAGCGCGCCACGTCTTGCAGCCCTCTCTGGGACAAGTCTTGCAGCTTGTCGCCTGCACCTCGCAAACTCACCATCGACAGTGCACTGCTGACCGCCAGCATCAACACGGCGACCACGACCATGCTCACCAGTCGCCCTTTGAAGGTATTGATCTTGACGCGCTTGAGACGTGCCAGAACACCAGTATGCCGGATCTCGCCACGTGCGAGCTTTACCCCGCGGCGCTTGCCGGCCGACATGGCCGCATAGGTCCGCTCCGCATCAGCACGCGCCTTGGCGGAAGGCTTCACGCGCACCGAGGTATAGCCGACGATCTCGCCGCCCTCGAAGATCGGCGTCACGGTGGCGTGTACCCAGTAGAAGTCACCGTTCTTGCAACGGTTCTTGATCACCCCGCTCCAGATCTCTCCTTTCTTCAGCGTGACCCAAAGATTTTCGAACGCCGCCGGCGGCATGTCCGGATGACGTACGAGGTTGTGTGGCGCCCCCACGAGCTCTTCATAGCTAAAGCCGCTGATCTCGACGAAAGCCGGATTCGCGTAGGTGACGACCCCTTTCAAATCGGTGCGGGACAACAGGTAATCTTCATCCGATAGCTCATGCTCGCGCTGAGTAACGGGCTGGTTATTGCGCATGATACGGTTCCCTGGTGTTCGTTTTTATTGGTTGGCGTTGGCGTTTTCTCGTGACGACACGCGACGGCTCTATTGTGCTTGTTGCTCGACCAATGCCATTTCCTCGCTGGTGAGCAGTTTCTCGATATCGACGATGACCAGCATGCGGTCCTCGAGACTGCCCAGGCCGCTGAGATAATCGGCAGACAGCGTCTCACCGAACTCCGGCGCGGGCTTGATCTGGTCCGACGACAGCGTCATGACGTCGGACACCCCATCGACCACGATGCCCACGACGCGGTCGGCGACGTTGACCACGATCACCACGGTTTGACCTTCGTACTCGACCTTGTCGAGATGGAACTTGATGCGCAGATCGACGATCGGCACGATCACGCCACGCAAATTGGTCACGCCCTTGATGAAATCAGGCGCATTGGCGATACGGGTAACGTTTTCGTAGCCACGGATTTCCTGGACTTTCAGGATATCGACGGCGTATTCCTCGCTGCCCAGCGAGAACACCAGGTATTCCTGGCTTTGCGTATCGATGGCCGCTTCGGCGGCCTGGGTCATATCGCTCATGAGACTACGTCCTCCTGGCGTGATGCAGTTAGTTCGGCGTGTTTGGGGGCATTGGCACGCTGACGATGCAAGCGGTTGATATCGGCGACGTCGAGAATCAGCGCCACGCTGCCGTCCCCGAGGATCGTCGCGGCCGAAATGGCCGGCACCTTGCGATAATTGGTTTCGAGATTCTTGACCACCACTTGTTGCTGACCGACGAGATCATCGACCAACAAGGCATAGCGTCGCCCTTCGGCCTGCAGGATGACCGCGATACATTGGGTCGGATCCTGCTCGGCGCCCTCGATGTTCAGGATGTCGTACAAGGCGATCAGCGGCAGGTACTCGTCACGCACCTTGAGCAGCTTGTCGTTGCCCGCCATCGAGTAGATGTCATCGTTGCTGGGCTGCAATGATTCGAGCACCGCCGAGAGTGGCAGGATGAAGATTTCCGGCCCACTCTTGATCGACATGCCATCGAGAATGGCCAGGGTCAGCGGCAATACCACGCGGGTCGTGGTGCCTTTCCCGGGCCAGGACTGGATTTCGACGTGCCCCCCCATGGCCTGGATGTTGCGCTTGACGACGTCCATGCCCACGCCGCGCCCGGAAACATCGCTGACTTGATCCGCGGTCGAGAATCCCGCCGCGAAAATCAGCTGCCAGACCTCGTCGTCGCTCATGCTGTCGGAAACGGTCAGCCCATTATGAGCGGCCTTGGCGAGAATCTTCTCGCGATTGAGTCCGCCACCATCGTCCTTCACTTCGATGAGAATGTTGCCGCCCTGATGCTGGGCGGAAAGCGTCAACTGCCCGGTGCGCGGCTTGCCCGCCGCCTCGCGTTCATCAGGCATCTCGATGCCGTGATCGAGGCTATTGCGCACCAGGTGCGTCAAAGGATCGATGATGCGCTCGGTCAGGCTCTTGTCGAGCTCGGTGGACTGCCCCTCGGTGACCAGCTCGATGTCCTTGCCCAGCTTGCCGGTGAGATCGCGAACCAAGCGTGGAAAGCGGCTGAAGACGTAATCCATCGGCACCATGCGGATCGACATCACCGACTCTTGCAGATCACGCGCATTGCGCTGCAACAGATTCATGCCATTGACCAACGGGCCATGGGCGGCCACATCGAGCTCACTGGCGGTTTGATCGAGCATGGACTGGGTAATGATCAGCTCGCCGACGAGGTTGATGATCTGATCGACCTTTTCCACCGGCACGCGAATCGTTGCCGACTCTCCCCCGGTTTTTTTCTTGGCACCACCGCCCTTGCCACCCGGGGCCGCATTCGCCGGCTTGTCACCGGTCGCGGCCCGGGCCGGTGCTTTTTCTTCTGCGGGAGCCTCCGCCCGCTCGGCAGCGGCCGGCGCCTCGGACACAGGCGCGTCGTCCTGAGACACGGCGGACGCCGAGGTCGTCTCTGGCGCCCCTTGTGTCGGCTCGGCCGGCGCCGCAATCGCGGCGACACTCAATTGCTCGGGCTCGACGATGAAACACATCACGGCTTCGATATCGTCACGGCTGGTGGCGCTTTCGAGCACCACTTCATAGCGAGCCGCATCACCGTGCTGCTCTGTCACCGTGCCCAGGTTCCCCAGCTCTTCGACGAGGAGTTCGCGATCCTTATCGGACACATTCAAGAGCACGACACGTAGCCAGCCACTGTCGGCGGACGGCGCCGCTTCCTGAGGGGCAGCTGCCGCCTCCTGTTCTACCGCCTCCTCGACGGCCGAACGTTCAGCCTTCTCGGTCACGTGTTCGGGAGACGCGATCTCGGCATCCGGTTCGCTCCCCACGCCACGCCCCAGCTCCTCCAGCGCCAACTGCTTCAGCGTCTGGCAAATGCGGGCAAAGGCTTCCGGGTCCGGCTCGTCGCCATTGCGGTAAGCATTAAGCTGGTCGTGAAGCATATCCTTGGTTTCCAGAAAGAGATCGACAATGTCCGTGCGCAAGGTGAGTTCGCCCTGCCGAGCGTAATCCAGCAGGTTTTCGAGCATGTGCGTGGTTTCCTGCAGCACGCTGAACCCGAACGTGCCCGCACCTCCCTTGATCGAGTGTGCGGCACGAAAAATGGCATTGAGTTGCTCCGGGTCCGGCTCGTCGAGATCCAGCTCGAGCAGATGCCGTTCCATGTCGCCCAGTAGCTCTTCGGCCTCTTCGAAAAAGGTCTCGTAGAATTCAGTTATATCCATGCTCGTTCCACGTGATCGTGATCGTTAGGGCGATGGCTGATCTTGCCCTTCACCGCCACCGGTGGTGCGTTCATAAACTTGAGGAAGCGCATTGCGCATTATCGAGTTGCCGCCCTGCGTCGGCGACAAGCTTGGCGTGCGCGGCGCGTCGTCCATGCTGTCAAGCATTGCTTCGGGACTCGCCGCCCCAACCTCGCCACGGTTGCGTATTTGCTCGGCAGCCTTCTCCGACAACACGACGATGCTGATGCGTCGATTGACGGCGTCACTGGGCTTGGTGCCTTCGAGATTGACGCGCGATCCCATGCCGGCAACCCGCAGCAGCTTGTCGGCGTCGAGCCCCGCCGCCACTAAAGCGCGCCGCGAGGCGTTGGCACGGTCCGCCGACAACTCCCAATTGCTGTAGCCTTCTTCGCCCCCTGCGTAGCGCAAGTTATCCGTATGGCCGGTCAGACTGATCGCATTGGGGACGCTATTGAGCTCAGGCGCCAACGCTTGCAGCAGGTCGCGCATATAGGGAGCAAGCCGTGTACTGCCCAGTTCGAACATGGGACGCTTGTCGGTATCGACCAGCTGTATGCGCAGCCCTTCAGGAATGAAGCCAGTGCGCAGCTGCGAACTCATCCTGCGCAGATTCGGATCTTCACGAACCTGGCGCTCCAGGCGTTCGCGAAGCAACCTCAAACGACGCATTTCGTCGCTGGGCCGCGAGTGCTGGCGCACATCCAGGCGCCGTTCCTCGCCTTCCGAAAAAGTCGGATCCGCCCCACCGCCAGGGATAGCGCTGGTGCTTGCCGTCGATTTGTCGCCCCCCGCCAGTGCCACAGCCAGCGGGGTGCGAAAATACTCGGCGATATGACTGAGTTCGTTCTTAGGCACCATCGACAGGATCCAAAGCACCAGAAAAAGCGCCATCAAGGCCGTCATGAAGTCGGCGTAGGCAATCTTCCAATTCCCACCGTGGTGTCCCTTGCTGACGACCTTCTTGCGCTTGACGATGATCGGACGGCGTTCGCTGCTCATGCTTAGCCCGTCCCCGTGCCACGCGTCGCACTGCCTTCCGAGCGAACATGATCTTCAAGCTCGGTAAACGAAGGACGTTCGGCGATGAACAACGCCTTGCGCCCGAACTCCACTGCCAATTGCGGCGCCATGCCGTTGAGACTTGCCATGAGCGTCACGCGGATGCACTGCAACATCTTGATCGCCTCGGTGACCTGAAGCTGGAGGCGCTGGGAAACGGGAATCACGAACCCGTAGGCCAGCAATATCCCCAAAAAGGTCCCCACCAGCGCCTGCGCGATCATCTGCCCCATGGCGGCAGCCCCCTGGTCCGCCGCCCCCAAGGCGTGAACGACGCCCATCACGGCCGCCACGATGCCGAACGCCGGCAAACCGTCGCCGACGCTATGCAAAGAGTGTACGGGTATTTCCGCCTCATGCTGGAAGGTATCGATCTCATGCTCCATGAGCGTATCGATCTCGAAGGGATCCAT
This sequence comes from Chromohalobacter marismortui, assembly GCF_004364315.1. Classification (GTDB taxonomy): domain Bacteria; phylum Pseudomonadota; class Gammaproteobacteria; order Pseudomonadales; family Halomonadaceae; genus Chromohalobacter; species Chromohalobacter marismortui. The sequence goes on from NZ_SOBR01000003.1 coordinate 210,293, forward strand.
GTTGCCACTGACCATCAAACGCAAATAGTCAGTGATGAATGCCATGATCAAGGGGTCGTTGGAGATCTTCGGGTAGTCGGAGAAGATCGCACTATCCTCGGGGGAGTCGATATCGCGCTCGATGGCCAGCATGCCGTCCCGCCGTGCCTTGGCCAGCAAGCGGTACTGCAATGCCATCAGTTCCATGTACATCGCCTTGTTGTACTTGTTCGTACGCTTGAGTTTCGAAAACGTACGCAGCGTGGCCTTGATCGCCTTGCCATTGTTGGCCGCAATGAAGGCCCCCACGGCAGCACCGACGATCATGAGAATTTCGGATGGCTGGAACAGCGCACCGAAGTGGCCTCCAACGAGGGTGTAGCCCCCCGCGATCGATGCGATAACAATCACATAGCCGATTAGAATCAACACAGCAGAACGCTCCTAGCGACATGCATGACTGGCCCGTTGATATCTCTATCGGCAGGAAACGACACGCCTTGAATGAAAAAACACAGAAATGCGACACGCCGGCTCCCGGTGTCGCGCGTCATCCTAGGATCACGACGACACCGGGATCGCCTCGCTCATCTAGCGACGAGGCGACGTGCGGTCATGACGTCCGGCTCAGGTGTCGACGCAGGCTGGCGAGGCGGCGTGGTCACGCGATCCTCGGTCTGGCGTTTCTTGCGCGTCTTGCCGGCACGCGATGGCGGCTGGCAGATACCGCATACGAAGTCGTGATCGGGACTGTGCGCGTGGGCCACGAACCGTCCACCACAACTCGTACAGGCAGAGAGTTGCATCATGCCGCTTTCGAAGAAGCGAATCAGCGTCCAGGCGCGCGTCAGCCCCAACACCGGCTCGCTCTCATCGAGACTCACCTGCTCCAGGTAGAGCCTGAAGGCTTTGACGAAAGCCGACATCCGCTCGCAGTCTCGCGCGTCGAGCAGATTTGCATAAATGTTGTAAAACAACGAGGAGTGGATGTTCGGCATCCAGGTGATGAACCAATCGGTCGAAAACGGCAACATGCCCTTGGGAGGTGACATGCCACGCACCTCCTTGTACAGCTTGATCAAACGCCCACGACTCAAATCCGTCTCGGTCTCGAGTACCTGTAGACGCGCCCCGAGATCGATCAATTCGATGGCGAGCTGCACCTGCAGCATTTCGCCCACTAGACTTTTGTCACTCACGACGACACTCCTCAATTCGAAGAGACGGACGAGCACTCGTGGTGTGCGCTCGCCATCAACAGGGCAGCATGCGTCTGCCCCAGCCCCTGCTCCCGCTGATTGTGCGTCAGCTTGTAAAGTTGCCCCGGCTCCTCATAACAGAGCCGGCAGAGCAGTTGATTCGTTCGCGCGAGTTGTGTCAGTTGCTTGATCGACAAGGACGAGATCAAGTCCGCCATTTCGTCGTCCATCTTGAGACGAAAGAGGGCGGTGGTACGATCTTCGCTGATCATGCGCTGCGCAAGCAGCAGGTAGGACAGATTGATATCTTGGATATCATCCAGAAGGCTATCGGTTTCCATATTATTCCCTGCGTACGACGTTATTTTGGCGAAGGAGGCTTCTACGGCCCCTCTCCGGAGAGTCTTTTTTGCTTTTTACTGCTGACTCGATTCTTACCGTCGCATTATTTTGAGACGTTTTTATGAAAAAATTCAACATCTCTCACATGGAAACCAACAATTCATTACAAAAAAAGCATGAGTATTCTCATCCTTGCGTACGATATCGCCCACCCCCGGTGACGCCACAACACGCCAAAGGCAAGCCATGACGGTACGTCAACGCTTGCCATAGCAGGCTCAACATTCGCAAGCTATATAAAAAGGGCGCGACAATAAGCCGCACCCCTTCGTCGTACCTATCATTCAGCGCGTGTAGCCGCCTCTTCACGCTCCAGGTCATAGAGCCAGGCCAGCAGCTCAGCTATGACTTGATATAGCATGGGGGGAATCTGGGCATCGAGGTCGACCTGCATCAAAAGCGCCACCAATTCGGGCGCATCATGCACGAAAATGCCATCACTCTTGGCGGTGGAGACGATACGCTCGGCCAGTTCGCCATACCCTTTGGCCACCACCACCGGCGCTGCCGACGGGTCTTGATACGCCAACGCAACGGCGCGGCGCCTTTCGTCGGGGGTCTCACTCATGGTGCTCCTCGCTCGTCTCTGCGTCACTCAGGCGCCGCACGTCGATAGCGGCCTGCACTCCCAACGCCTCGAGGCGTTCATGCAATGTCGCGACTTGCTCGGATAGGCGTGACAGAGCGGCCCCTTCGGGCGCCGAAATCGCCACCGATGCCTGCTCGGCACGCAGCGTCATGGCGATATGCACATCACCTAGATGCGGCAAGGAAATATTCATCTCGCTATGCCATGGGGACTTGTCATGCTCTCGAGATGACGATGGATCACCAGTGTCTTGATCCTCGCCACCTGACCATTGCTGCAGGGTCATGGCCAGCATGATGCCTGGCCACAGCATGCCTTCCCAGCGCAGGGTCGGCGTTACCAGCATTTCCAGCTGGTGGCGGACGATTGCCTGCAACGTCTCGTTTTGATCCGTGCCGACCTGCTGCAAGGCTACACTCGCCTGTGTCGCTCCCTGTGCATTCGAGAGCCCTTCCCCGCGCGCCAAGGGCAGATCGGGGGACGCGGCGGGTGGCGAAGCAAGCAGGGGGGCATTGACGAAGCGGTTGACGGCAAACGCGGGACGCAAGGAAGTGAGCGTTGGCAGCGTCGTCTCGGCCATGAGCGAACGAGTGGCCGTCGGCCTCGTATCCGATGAACGCATCGTGACCTGATCGGCACCCAGACCGGACATTCCCGTCATCCGCGGCGCCAATGCCATTTGCGGTTCACGCGCCAAGGCAGCCGTCGACCATTCGCCTTTCAGCCAACGCGCCAGGTGTGACTCGTAAAATACGCCACTGTGCTGAATGTTTTGCTGCAATTGAGATGCCAGCAGCCTCGGCGAGGCATCGCCTGCCTGGAGCAACGCCTGCGGCGAGGTAATCGACGAAGGCGGCGCTGGAAAGCGTGCCAGCACATCGGCAATGGTACGCGCGGCAGTACTCAAATGCGTGGTGGATGAATGAGGCGATGCCGAGGGCGGATTGTCCCCGGCTTTGCCTGACGATACTTCCACCCCAGGAGATACCGGCATCTTCTTTGCCGACGCGAGTTCAGCTTGCGAAACGCCCTGCTGCTGTAATCCTCCCCTCTCACGCGTGAATGCTTCAATGGCATTACCGTTAAGCACCGGCTTGACCGGCGCCGGTAAGTCACGCGCTTTCAAGGCATCGACCCGCTGCCCCAGCACTTGGTGCAGCAGGGTGTCAATGATGGAGTTAATACCACTCACGTGCGACCTTCAGAGCCCCGGGAGGGGCGTGTGCGCTGCGATAATGTGCCCTGCCCCTGATTATAGGCGCGTACCAACGCTTGCTGGCGCCGAGAGCTGCCCATCAACTGTGTGAGCTCCTCGCAACGCGCATCGAGTTGCGCTCGAATGGCACGATCATGCTCGAGAATTTCCTCGATCATGCGTGCGCAATACTGACGCTCTTGCGCATTGAGTCGACCGTCTTGCGGCATGCGCTGCAACGCTTCGACATCGTCCACGTAGCGGGCTCGCTGCTGTATCAGCGTATCCCACTCCTGTTGCTGCGCGCTTTCACGCATCGCCCGAGAACACTCGAGCATGTCCTCGTAGATGCCCAGGCGATCCGACGCATGCTTCATGTCATGATCCATCCACTTGAGGGGCGATGTCCCGCCAGGCCGAACCGATATCTTCCAGCAAATGCGCGGCTTCATCGAGGGCGGCCTGATCGTTGCGCAGGTTGGCTCGCAGCAATAGACGCGCCACATAGTCATACAAACTGCTCAGACGCTCTGCAATTTCGCCACCGCGTTCATGATCGAGCGCCGCCGCCAAACCATTGTTGACGATATCCAGCGACTTGGAAATGGCCTGTCCCTTGGCCGCCGCATTGCCATCTTCCATGTGCAGCTTGGCGGCGCGAATGGAGGCTTGCGCGCCGTCGAACAGCATCACGATCAACTGATGAGGACTCGCCGACATCACCCCGGATTCGACACCGACACGGGCATAAGCCTGGGCACCTCGCATCATGTTCATGATCGTTCCCCTATTGATTCAATTGTGCGTTCAAACTATCGAATTGCTGCGTCAAGTAAGAACTCGTCGAGTTCATCTGCGACACCAGCGCGTCCAAATCGGCAAACTGCGTGCGGTAGCGATCCACTGTCGCGTCGATGGACGCCTGCATGCTGGTATAGCGCTCGCCCAGGCGTTCAAGGGACGTATCGATGCCACTGGTGGCGGTATCCAGCGCCCCGCCATCATCCAGCAGACTATCCAGCACCGTATCCAGATCGGCCGCAAACCCACCGCTTTCTTCGTCCCCAGCGAAAAACGTCCTGACGCCATCGAGGTTATCTGCAATCGCGCCATCGAGCGTGTCATCATCGATCTCGAGCTTGCCATCGAGCGCCAGGGAAATCCCCATGTTGCTCAACAATGCATAGTCGCCGCCCCCGACGCGCCCCATGGCATTGCGCAATTGCGATTCCACGCCGCGCAGTGTGGAATTGCCCAGCAATTCCCCCGCCGCCCCGGTCTCGGCATCGAACGATGTCAGACTCGACATGGTCCCTTGCAGCGAGTTGTAGGCGTTGACGAAATCATTGATGGAACCTTTGATCGCCGCATCGTCGCGACTGAGCGTCAACGCATCCGCCGCGCCTTCATTGGTCGCCTTCAGATCGAGGGTGACGCCCTGCAGCGCACCTTCGACATGATTCGAGGTACTGGTGATGGCGATACCGTTCACGCTCAATGCTGCATCCTGAGCCGCTACCGTCTCACGCATGTCGCCAGCCGTGGGCGCGCCTGAATCAAAACCGAACGCCGTTTGCAGCGCCGCAGTCGTGGAAGAAATCGCGATCTGATTCGTCTCGCCCGTTTCAGTGGCGGTCAACACCAATCGTTGAGGCGTGACGCTGCCGTCGTTGATGATCGAGGCGCCGATGCCGGCACCCTGGGCATTGATCGCGTCCCGCAACCCTTCCAGGGTGTTGTTGTCGGCATCGAGCGTAATGGAAAATGTTTCATCGCCGACGCTGAAGGAAAGCTCACCGAGATCCAGTTCGGCCGCTTCTTCAAAACCGCCGGACGCCAGCGTCTGGGCCTGGGCCAAGGCTTTGACGTCGATCTGATAGCGTCCCGGCATCGCACTGGCATCGGTGGAGACACTGACGGCATCGCCTTCCATCTGGCTGTCGAGCGCCTGAAAAGTGTCGGCGTCATCGAGCGCCGCCGCCGACTCACGCAGCGACTCCAAGGCATTCTCCAGCTTTCCGAAAGCCGACAGTTTGGCCTTGTAGTTTGCTCGCTGCTCGATAATCGGCTCCAGCTTGGCGCTTTCAGCTGATTTCAGTTGATCCAGCAAGCCACTCAAATCCAGCCCCGAGCCGACGCCCAGGGAAGTAATCGTTGGCATGACATGCCCTCACTGAATGGATTGATCTTTTTATCACGTGCCCCGTTGACGCTAGCACCAAAAAGACGAACTTTACGCGCGTTATTCGTACATCGGCCCCCGACGCGCAAACTTTAGGCCTGGCGCCACATCGTTCCGCTGGCGTCGAGAGACGCTGACGCCCCACCGCGTACCGCGGTGGACACTGGCAATAGCACGCCTCAATGAGCGATGATAGAGATCCTCGAACCGACCGCTAGGAGCCTCAGTCATAATGGATTCGACATCGCTTTTCGCCGATTACGCACGCTGGCAACGTTTTCAGCAGCAAGATCAATTGCACCGTGAGCATACGGCAGCCGTGCGTAAACTGGCCGATTCCGGTGCGATGGCATCGCGTGTCGCCGAGGGGTATCGCAGCATGGCGGAAAAAGGGGCCGCAGAAGGCGCTTGCTACCGCACGCTTTTCCTTCGCCAACGCCCGCATGAAGCGTCTCTGGCCTGCGAAGGCTGGCTATTCGTGCGTCGCGTGCTCGCCGAGGGCGGCATCACCCGCGTGCGCGGTACGATACTGGAGAGTTTCACGCTCGAGGATGGAAGCATCACGCCCGGCGACAAGCCGGCGCTCAAGGTCACGCTCGATATTTACGATGAAATTCTCGTCCAACGCAGCATGAAAATGGGGTGCCGCATCGACCGTCAGGATGATGATCGAGACACCCACTTCATCACCTTTCTCGATAGTGTACGTGGCGACCTTCGCCGGCACATGTGAACCCTACTTTCCAGGCTGCGTCCTGCGGTTTGCAACGTGGTCTGGTGGTTTAGCAAGCGAGGCAATGCAGCATGACGACATCTTCCACACCCCGCCTTTATTCCACGCTGACCCTGTCCGAGCTCGACGGTGTTACCGGCATCGCGCAGCCACGCACAGCCCATCACAAGCTGACGCTGGACAGCTCCGCCGTGCGGCTCTTGACCGACTTCAGCACTCAGCGTGCCCAGACCATCCTGACCTCCAACACGATCTCGCAGGCCCTCAACACCATGAAACAGGCAGGCGTGCGCATGCTCATGGTCATGGATCCGGACGGGCGATTCACCGGCGTCATCAACGCGCGCGAGCTGGTCGGCGGCCGCAAGATCACCATCGCCATGCAGCAGCATGATGTGCCGCGCGAGGAAGTCACCGTGGATATGATCCAGACGCCACGCGAAGAGTTGCACTCACTGTCGCTAGCACAACTCGAAACGGCACGCGTCGGCGATCTCGTGGAAACGCTCAAGGCGTCCGGCGACCAGCACTTGCTGATCACCGCCCCCGGAGACAAGGGCGTGGTCATTCGTGGGCTGGTCTCGGCCTCCGATATCAGCCGATCGCTGGGGATCGATCTCGATCACCCGCCGGAAGCGCGCAGCTTCGCGGCCATCTGTCAGGTGATTCTGGGGCACGATCTATAGCACGCTCTCACCAACCCGACGACGTCACTTGAGGGCCGAAGGAGTTTGCATGCTCAAGTGGTTGCAAGACCGCCTGTCCCGCCGACAGGGCATTGCTATCTGGGTGATCAAACAACTCGACGACACCACCCTGCACCTGTGTGGTAGCGGCATGGCGGAGGGCACGGAGCGGATGTCGCGTCGTCGACGCGCCTTGGCCCAAGGTACGTTCGTGGGGCCGGTGCGTATCGGCGAGCATCACGAGGTCTTGCACTCCGATCTCTTCGCGCGGCTACCGCTACACAAAGAGCTATGCCTGATCGATGAACGTGAAGCCGAATACGCAGGCCGACGTTATCATGTGTCCTGGGTCCCCGAGCGTTGCTGGCGTTTCCAGGGCCGGCTGATTTCCCAGCCCCAGCGCAACGACGGGGCATTGCGCTTCGTCAGCCATGAAGACGTCGCTGCCATACGCCAGAAGGCTGTCGCCCCGGACGCCACAGCCACGCCACCACGCCGTTCCGATGGCTGGTCGCTGACCGAGAGAGATGCCGACTAGCCGTCCATTACACTCATCAAGATACTCCCGCGGACACCCGTGACAACATGACTTCCAATACCGTTCTCGTCCTGTATGCCGGCGGCACCCTGGGCATGCGCGACGGACCTCGAGGACTGCGCCCCGGCGGCGACTTCGAGGCGCGTCTACGCCAAGCCTTAACGCGCCTCACGACGTCCCGGCGCGACGCCATCCCGCCTTTCGAAATGCTCGAGTACACGCCCCCTATCGACTCGAGCAGTGCCACGCCCGCCGATTGGCAACGTCTGGCGCGTGACATCGCCACCCGCTATGCCGACTATAGCGGCTTCGTGGTCTTGCATGGCACCGATACGTTGGCGTGGTCGGCCTCGAGCCTGGCCTTCCAATTGCAGGGGCTAGGCAAACCCGTCGTTGTGACAGGCGCGCAAAAACCATTGGAAGCGCCTCACGGCGATGCACTCGGCAACGTCGAAACGGCACTGCGCTTCGCCGCCCTGACGGACCTTACCGAGGTAGCCATCGCCTTCGATGGCAAGCTCATGCGCGGCTGTCGCACGCGTAAATGGGACACTCAGGCCTTCGATGGCTTCCATTCTCCCAACTGGCCGCTTCTGGGCGAGATCATCGAGAGCCACCCCGTCCTCTATACGGCGCGACTCCTGCCTTCGAACGGCGCACCACGCTTCGAGCTTCCCGACCTGAGGCCCCTGTCGTCGATCGTGCGCCTGCCATTGTGGCCCGGCATCCAAGCACACCAAGTGGCACGTCTACTCGACGACGACACGGTACGTGGCGCAGTGCTCGAATGCTGGGGCAGCGGCAACGTGCCCGAAGACAACGCCCTCATCGGCGCCCTTGCTGCCGCCAGCAGCAGCGGCAAGTTGCTTGCCGTCATCAGCCAGTGTCCGCACGGCCCCGTATCCCTGAGCACTTACGCCAGCGGCAGCGCCCTCAAGGATATCGGCGCGCTCGCGGGCGACGACATGACCCCAGAGGCGACATTCACCAAGCTCGTCCACCTGGTGTCGCAGCCGCTGCCCGACGCCCAGCAACGCCATCAATTCCTGACGCCGCTATGCGGCGAGCGCAGCGCGCTTGAATGACACGGCTCGCGGGCACCGCCCGAGCCGCGCAGGCCTGATCCGCAGCGACTAGCCGGCGAACGATGTGCCGGTTACACTATACCGCTTCGCCCGGACCGGATCCCGGGCGTGTCTCCTGCAGGTACCGCGATACTTGCGGGAGGCTACAAATTCTCCGCCCAGGATTGATCTCATGACCGACGTAACGCGTCACGCTCTCCGGCCACCCGAGGCTGGAGCGCCCGCCATCACCGCACTCACCACGCCCGACGATACCGCCAAGGCCGTGGTCATCTACTCCGGCGGGATGGACTCCTATACCGTGCTGCACCGTGCCCTGAGTGCCGGGTTCGAGGTTCATGCCCTCTCGTTTCACTATGGGCAGCGCCATTCGCGCGAACTGGAAGCCGCACGCCGAGTGTGCCAGCAGTTGGAGGTCACCCACCAGGTGGTCGACATTCGTGCCATTCATGGCCTGATCGGCAACTCCGCCTTGACCGATACCCAACGCGACATGCCCGGCGGCGATTACGATGCCGACAACATGGCCGCCACGGTGGTGCCCAACCGCAACATGATCCTGCTCTCGCTGGCCATCGGTCACGCCATCAACATCGGTGCCAACGTCTGCTTCTATGGTGCTCATGGTGGCGATCATGTGCTGTATCCCGACTGCCGCCCCGAATTCGTCACGGGCGTCAACGCGGTTGCCGCCCTCGCGGATTTCAATCCCGTGCGCATCGCCGCCCCCTATTTGTATGCCAGCAAGCATGAAATCCTGGCCGACGGCGTTTCCATGGGATTGGACTACGCCCAGACGTGGACCTGCTACCTGGGCGGTCAGCGTGCCTGCGGACAATGCGGCAGCTGCCGGGAGCGTCTGGCGGCCTTCGCCGCGCAGGAAATGGCGGACCCGCTCGACTACGCCGAGCCGGAGGTGACGTCCTGATGTACAGCGTCAAGGAAGCCTTCTATACGCTCCAGGGCGAAGGCGCCCGTGCCGGACGTGCCAGCGTTTTCTGCCGCTTCACCGGCTGCAATCTGTGGTCGGGGCGTGAACGTGACCGCGCCACCAGCCACTGCCGCTTTTGCGACACCGATTTCATCGGCACCGATGGTCAGCACGGCGGTCGCTTTGCGGATGCTCAGGCCTTGGCGGCTCACCTCATGAGCCTCTGGCCGCATGACCAGGACGTGGGCGTGCCCTATGTGGTATTCACCGGTGGCGAACCGTTACTGCAGCTTGATACGCCACTCATCGACGCCATGCACGCCCAAGGGGTCGAAATCGCCGTCGAGACCAATGGTACGCTGACGCCTCCCGACGGCATCGACTGGCTCTGCGTCAGCCCCAAGGGCGACGCACCGTTGCGCATCACGCAAGGCGACGAATTGAAGCTGGTATTTCCGCAGTCGGATGCGATGCCTGAGCACTTCACGCATCTCGCCTTCACGCATTTCTTCCTACAGCCCATGGATCTCGTGCCACGTGGCGGGCAAGGCACGACCATGCGCGAAACCGTGTCTTACTGTCTGGCTCATCCCACATGGCGGCTTTCGCTGCAAACCCACAAGATCGCGGGAATCGACTGATGACGCTTTTCGTCAATCACCTCACCCATATCGACGCCTCGGTGTGGTCGCCGACCCATGGACTGATGGGTGCCAGTTGGCATGTCGATGCCGAACTCGATGGCGAACTGGGCCCCGACGGCATGCTGTTCGACTTCGGCGAGGTCAAGCCCTGGATCAAGGCACGCCTCGATAGCGGCCTTGACCACACCTTGCTGGTCCCCACCCAGGCCCCGGGCCTTCAGGTATTCGATTGCGCCGAAGGGCTCTGTTTGCGCACGCAGCTCCCCTACCACATGGAACTGCGGGGACCGCGTCAGAGCTTTACCTTGCTCCCCTGGTCCGACATCACCGTGGCAGACGTGGCCGCGCATCTCTCCACTGAACTCAGTCGTCGGCCACCCGCGCAGGTCGAGACGATTCGTTTACGCTTGCGCGAAGAAGAAATCGAGACGGCTGCCTATAGCTACAGTCATGGGCTCAAGCATCATGCGGGCAACTGCCAGCGTATCGCCCACGGCCACCGTTCGCGCCTGCACATCTGGCGAGACGGTCGACGCGCCCCCGAGCTGGAGCGACAATGGGCACAAGCACTGGATGCCAGCTATTTGATCCACGAGGAGGACCTCGCACCGCAAGCCGACGAGTGCCGGGAGACACTCAGCGTGGCCTACAGCGCCGATCAAGGCCGCTTTCACCTGACGCTTCCCCGCGAGCGCTGCCATCTCCTTGCCACGCCCACGACCATCGAGCATATCGCCGCTTGGCTGGCCGACAAGATCGCCCGGGAGACGCACGGCAGGATACGTGTCCAGGCGTTCGAGGGCATCGACAAAGGCGCCATCGCTGAATCATCGTGACCGCAGCATTCAAGACGACCATCTCTAGTTTATGCACCCTACGGAAAACGCCATGTCTTGCCGCGTCGGTTGTGGCGCGTGTTGCATCGCGCCGACCATCAGCTCAGCTATTCCCGGCATGCCCGAGGGCAAGGCCGCGGGCGTTCGCTGCGTCCAGCTCGACGAAGACAACCGCTGTCGTCTGTTCGGCGACGCCCGACGGCCTAGCGTCTGCCATCGTTTCGATTACGATCGCTCGGTCTGCGGCGACAGTCGCGACGAGGCACTGATCATCCTTGAAGACCTCGAACGTCACACCGGCACATCATAAGACCAGGTAACGCTTTCCAGCGGCATCATCGGCACAGCCGACAAAAAAGCGCGGCTCTTGGAGCCGCGCTTTTTGCTTACCGGTTGGGCATCGACCATCAAAGGCGCTGGATATCGGCTCGCTCGCGCAGCGTCTCGATCAGTCCTTGAATGACGGCCTGTGCACGCAATCGCTGAACCATTGGCGCACTGCTGCTCGCTGCTGATGTATCGCCCTCATGCACGCTGGTCAACTCGATGACCGCGACCCCATTTTCGGTCGGCGCCTGCCCGAAGCTACTCCCCTCGCCGGGATGCGGCAGGCGGAAAGCCTGGCGCAATACCGAATCGGGAGCGCTGTCGCCATCGCGCGTGATGCCCTCGACTTTTTGCCAGTCGAGCGACACCGACGTGCCACTTTGGAGTGACGCGAGCAGTTCCTGAGCACGCGCTTCAAGCGCTTCGCGCGTTTTCGCTTCCTTGACCGCCGCACGAACCTGCTTTTTCACTTCATCGAGCGGCAAGCTCGTGGCTTGACGATGGTCGACGACGCGCACCACGGCACGGCGCTGAGCGTCGAGCTCCAGTACATCGCTGTTATACCCATTTTCCAGTACATCCGTGCTGAACACGGCATCCATCACGCCAGGCTCGGCGAGGAGACCTTGCGCACTGTCTCTGGAAACCCAGCCACTGGTGCGCACGTTCAGCCCCAGATCGTCGGCCACGCTCTGCAAGTCTTCAGCGGCATAGCTTTGGTCTTCCAACGCCTGAACGCGCTGATTGAATGCATCGCTGGAGTTATCGAGACGCACTTGCTCGGCGAGCTGGTCACGCTGCTCATCGAAGCTGGGAAACTCGATGTTGGTCACTTTGATCAAGTGCAAGCCGTCGCCGCCATCGACGATCGACGACACCTCTCCTTCCTTCAACGAAAAAGCGGCGTTATCAAAAGCATCGCCGAAGAAACCACGCTTGATCACGCCCAGATCGCCGCCCTCATCGGCAGACGTCGCATCGTCGGAGTACTCGGCCGCCACGGACGCGAAATCTTTACCCTCATCGAGCTTGCGCTGCGCCTCCTTGATACGCGCCATGGCCTCTTCGCGTGTGCGCTCCTCGCCATAATCGACCATGATGTGCGCAACCTCACGAGGAGCATCCTGGCGCTGCTGAGCATAAGCATCTCGCAATTGCTGCTCATCGACCTCGATATCCTGCGCCACCTGTTGCTGATTCAGCACGACATAAGCGACCTTGACCTGCTCGGGGCGCTGATACTGGTCACGGTGCGCATCGTAATAGGCTTTCAGGTCTTCTTGGCTAACCTCGACCGGCGCTTGCAGGTCTGTCGGCGTGAGCACTGCATAGCGGAAATCGCGTGTCTGATTCTGCAGCGCCTGCAGACGATTCGCTTCGCCAGGCAGCACGAACGTCGACAGCGCCAGCCCTTGCTGAAGCTGCTGGCGCTTCATGTCACGGCGCAGCTCGTGACGAAAGGACAAAGGCGTATAACCGGCTTGCGCAAGACGGTTGGTGAAGATTTCCTGCGAAAAATTGCCCTGCGAATCCTGAAATACGGGTCGGCTGACGATGAGCTGGTCGATCTGGGCATCGGAGAGATGCATGCCCCCTTCATCAGCGTATTGATCCAACAATTTCGTGGTGATCAGCCGGTCGAGGACTTCTTTACGAAGCTCGCGCTCCTGATCGGGCGGCACTTGCCCTGAACGAATGGCGCGCTGTACCTGCAACTCGACCGCTCGCTTGCCGATCGATTCGCCGTTCACGGTCGCGGCGTCATTACTGCCGGAGGTAAAGACCCCGACCAGGGACTCGGCCCCGAAGAGTGCGAACGTCACGATGATCGCCCCGACGATCACTTTGGCGGCCCACCCTTGGGAACCCTCTCGAATTCGTTGCAGCATGCTTGCCTCGACGTGATGGAGATTCTTTGAACCAGGACGGATTATACCGGCAACGAGTGTATCCCGGTCAAAACAGGGCACGCTACCGGAATGGCCATCGCATGAAAAAGGCGCACCGCTTACGCGATGCGCCTTTTTGGCTGGGCCGAGCCGACACGACATCTCGCTTCAGACACGGCTTCCGTCATGCGTCGCGCTCACGACGGTCACTCGACCCCGCTCTACCGGTCTTAGTTGACCGAATCCTTGAGCGCCTTGCCTGCTTTGAAAGTCGGCACCTTGGCGGCGCTGATTTCGATCGTCTGACCGGTCTGAGGATTACGACCAGTACGCGCAGCACGCTCCTTGACAGAGAATGTGCCAAAGCCTACCAGTGCGACAGAATCGCCCTTTTTCAGACTATCGGAGACGGTATCGACCATGGCGTCGAGCGCACGGCCTGCAGCCGCCTTGGGAATATCGGCAGATGCAGCAATGGCTTCGATCAGCTCGGACTTGTTCACACTTCACCCCTTGACTGTTTCGGTAATGACTGGAAATCGGCGCGAAACTTCCACTTCCTGAAGCGTCACAACAAAGGCTGGAATTTATAGCAATGCCACGAAACTCTTGTCAAGAAAGCTTCGCGCCGAGCCGCGCCATGCGCGGGTTCATACCGCGACATGGCCGCTAAATTCTGTCAATGCGTGCTTATGTTGGAACGCGAAGGCTGACTAGTCTCCGCTAAGGAGTCACCTGTTTCAACCTCTGCCTTTCCAACCAGCGCCGCGTCGAGAACTTCATCTATCCATTTCACGGGCCGGATATCCAAGGCATCCTTGATATTGTCCGGCACTTCCTTGAGATCCCGGCGATTTTCCTCCGGTATTAGCACCGTCTTTATACCACCGCGTCGCGCCGCCAGCAATTTCTCCTTGAGACCGCCGATCGGCATCACCTCGCCCCGCAGGTTGACTTCGCCGGTCATGGCCACGTCACAACGGACCGGGCGCGCGGTATACGCCGAGACCATCGCGGTCACCATGGCGACACCCGCACTCGGGCCATCCTTGGGCGTCGCCCCTTCCGGCACGTGGATATGCAGGTCTTCCTTCTCGAAACGGTCAGGATCGATGTCCAACGCTCTAGCACGAGCTCGCACCACGGTATGCGCGGCATCCACGGACTCTTTCATGACATCGCCAAGTGAGCCCGTCTTGTTGAGACGCCCCTTGCCTGGCGACACCACCGATTCGATGTTGAGTAGCTCGCCGCCTACCGAGGTCCAGGCAAGACCGGTCACACGGCCTACCTGATCTTGCTGATCGGCCAGCCCATAACTGTGACGGCGCACACCGGCGTAGCCTTCGATATCCGATGCAGCAAGCCACTGCGGCCCCTGAGCGCCTTGCTTTTTCTCGAGCTCGACCCGCTCGCGCAGTACCTTACGGCTGACCTTGGCGATTTGACGCTCCAGCTCGCGCACGCCCGCTTCACGTGTGTAATAGCGCACCAGTTCCAGCAGCGCGTCATCCGAGAAGCTGAGTTCGTCATCCTTGAGACCGTTGGCCTTGAGCTGCTTGGGCACCAGATACCGCTTGGCGATCGCCAGTTTTTCGTCTTCGGTATAACCGGGCAGGCGGATGATTTCCATCCGGTCGAGCAATGGCTCGGGAATGTTCATCGAGTTCGCGGTGCAGATGAACATGACATCGGAAAGGTCGTAATCCAGTTCCAGATAATGATCGCTGAAACTGTTGTTCTGCTCGGGGTCGAGCACCTCAAGCAGTGCCGACGATGGGTCGCCACGATGATCCATGCCGATCTTGTCGACTTCGTCGAGCAAGAAGAGTGGATTGCGCACCTCGGCCTTGCTCATGCGCTGAATCATCTTGCCCGGCAGCGAGCCGATGTAGGTACGCCGATGACCACGAATCTCGGATTCATCGCGAATGCCACCCAATGCCAGACGCACGTAACGCCGATTGGTGGCGCGTGCGATCGACTGCCCCAACGAGGTCTTGCCCACCCCGGGCGGCCCCACCAGGCAGAGCACCGGGCCCTTGAGCTTCTTGACGCGCTTCTGGACGGCCAGGTATTCGAGGATGCGCTCCTTGACCTCTTCCAGGCCATAGTGGTCTTCATCGAGCACTTTCTGGGCATTCACCAGGTCGTGCTTGACGCGCGAGCGCTTCTTCCAGGGGACCGCCACCAGCCAATCGAGGTACGAGCGCACCACCGTTGCTTCGGCCGAGGTCGGCGCCATCATCTTCAGCTTGCCGAGTTCCTGGCGCGCCTTATCGGCCGCCTCCTTGGGCATGCCCGTGGATTCGATCAGCTGCTCGTACTTGTCCGCCTCATTGGGCGCATTCTCGAGCTCACCCATTTCTTTCTGGATGGCTTTCATCTGCTCATTGAGATAGTACTCGCGCTGCGACTTCTCCATCTGATCCTTGACGCGCGAGCGAATGCGCTTTTCCACCTGCAGCAGGTCGATCTCCGACTCGATCAGCGCCATCAAGTGCTCGATGCGATCACGCACGCGATCCATCTCGAGCAACTCCTGCTTGTCGCCGATCTTGAGCGACAGATGAGCGCAGATGGTGTCCACCAGACGACTGGGATCCTCGATGCCGGACAACGAATTGAGCACTTCGTTGGGCACCTTCTTGGACAGCTTGACGTATTGCTCGAACTGATTGAGCAACACGCGCACCAGCGATTCCTGTTCACGCTCGGTCAGGTTTTCGCTTTCGCGACGGACGGCCTCGGCCGAGACGTACCCGGCATCGTTCTCCTGGATGTCACTGATGTCAGCTCGGTAATCGCCTTCGATCAAGACTTTCACGGTGCCATCGGGCAGCTTGAGCAGCTGCATGATTTCAGCCACCGTGCCGACATCGAAGAGATCGCCGAATTCAGGGTCGTCCTGACCGGCCTCGCGCTGCGCAACGAGCAATATCCGCTTGTCGTGCTCCATGGCCGTCTCGAGCGCGCGTATCGACTTTTCGCGCCCCACGAACAGCGGAATCACCATCTGCGGATAGACGACCACGTCCCGCAGCGGCAAAAGGGGAAGACTCAGGGTCTGTTCAGCGTTCTGCTCCATCGCAGACGTTCCTCAACAAATTCGGTGGATGGGCCGCGAAACGGCATCAATGCCTGAGAAATGGGGATACATCCAGCATGATGCAACCTTGCGGCTCGTCGGTTTCATGGCTCGATGGCAGGAACACATACGAAAAGGGGGCCCTTGGGCCCCCATGGCGACTCGGGCCGGACATCAACCGTCCTTGCCCGCCACCTTGCTTTCTTCCTGCTGGGAATATATCAGCAGCGGTTCGCTGTCACCGGTAATGACCGAAGCGTCGATGACCACCTTGGAAACGTCCTCGAGTGACGGCACCTCGTACATGGTATCGAGCAGCACGGACTCGAGAATCGAGCGCAGGCCACGTGCACCGGTATTGCGCGCCATGGCCTTGTGCGCCACGGCACGCAAGGCGTCCTCACGGAAATCCAGCTCTACACCTTCCATCTCGAACAAGTGCTTGTATTGCTTGATCAGCGAGTTCTTGGGCTCGGTCAGAATCTGAATCAACGCTTCTTCGCTAAGCTCGGTCAGTGTCGCGATGACCGGCACACGGCCCACGAACTCCGGAATCAAACCGAACTTGACCAGGTCTTCAGGCTCGACGCCCGCGAGAATATCGCCCATCGCCTTGTCGGAGTCCTTGCTCTTCACCTCCGCATTAAAGCCGATGCCACCTTTCTCGACGCGATCACGAATCACCTTCTCCAGTCCCGCGAACGCCCCACCGACGATGAACAGCATATTGCTGGTATCGACCTGCAGGAATTCCTGCTGGGGGTGCTTGCGCCCACCCTGAGGAGGTATCGAGGCCGTCGTTCCTTCAATCAGCTTGAGCAGAGCTTGCTGAACGCCTTCACCCGAGACATCGCGGGTAATCGAAGGATTATCCGATTTGCGCGAAATCTTATCGATTTCATCGATGTAAACGATGCCGCGCTGCGCCTTATCGACATCGTACTCGCACTTCTGCAGCAGCTTCTGGATGATGTTCTCGACATCTTCACCCACATAGCCGGCTTCGGTGAGCGTCGTCGCATCGGCAATCGTAAACGGAACGTTAAGCAAACGGGCCATCGTCTCGGCCAGCAAGGTCTTGCCACTACCCGTCGGACCGATCAGAAGAATGTTCGACTTGCCGAGCTCGACATCGTCGGTCTTCACGTCGGCACGGAGACGCTTGTAGTGGTTGTAGACCGCCACCGACAACACCCGCTTGGCACGGTCCTGTCCGATGACATAGTCATCCAGGGTATAACGGATCTCACGCGGTGCCGGGAGGCGCTCTTCATCGCCCTCGGCATCGGCCTCCAACACTTCTTCGCGAATGATGTCGTTGCATAGGTCGACACATTCGTCACAGATGTAGACGGAAGGACCCGCGATCAGCTTGCGCACTTCGTTCTGATTTTTGCCGCAGAACGAGCAGTACAGCAATTTGCCGCTCTCGTCTTTGCCTTTGCCGTCAGCCATTCGTGTACCTCGTGATAGCGGCGGCCCTGACGAACCGCCGGTAATAAATGCATGTCTCGCTAATCGCTACCATGTGGGGCTAAACGCTATCAGGATACGGGACGCTTATCCAGCATGGCATCGATGAGGCCGTACTCGGCCGCCTGATTGCCGTTCATGAAATTATCGCGATCCGTGTCTCGCGCCACCGTTTCAACATCTTGGCCGGTATGCTTGGCGAGGATCTCGTTGAGCTGCTGACGAATGTTGAGAATCTCTTTGGTATGGATCTCGATATCCGCCGCCTGGCCCTGGTAGCCGCCCAACGGCTGATGGATCATCATCCGCGAATGTGGCAAGCAGTAGCGCTTGCCTGCGGCACCACCGGCAAGCAGCAATGCCCCCATGCTCGCAGCCTGACCAACGCATACGGTCGATACGTCGGGCTTGATGAACTGCATGGTGTCGTAGATCGACATCCCCGCTGTCACCGAGCCGCCAGGCGAATTGATGTACAGGTGGATGTCCTTGTCGGGGTTCTCGGACTCGAGAAACAATAACTGAGCGACCACCAGATTGGCCATGTAGTCCTCGACCGGGCCGATCAGAAAGATGACGCGCTCTTTGAGCAGGCGAGAATAGATGTCGTAGGACCGCTCGCCACGCGCGCTCTGCTCCACGACCATGGGGACTAAACCGCCGGCATTGCTGATATCGAACTCATTGCCCATTGCGTGGCTTCCTTAAATCCGGTGACTGATTGCTCCAGTGACTAGAGACCCGGCCGTAGCCGGGTCCAGGCACTTGCGACGGCACGCAAGAGAACGCTTAAGCGTTGGTCTCTTCCTGTGCTTCGCCCTCATCATCTGCTTCTTGCTGCTGTGCCGCTTGCAACGCTTGCTCGTAGGACATCTCGACATCCTTAACCTGAGCTTGCTCCAGCAGCTTGTCAACCGCCTTGTCTTCAAGAACCGAAGACTTGATCTGGTTTTTCATTTCATCGTTCTTGAGGTAGTACTCAATCACTTGCTCGGGCTGCTGGTACTGCTGGGCCAGTTCTTCGACACGCGCCTTGATTTCGTCATCGCTGGCGTCGAGCTCGTGAACCTTGACGACTTCGGCAAGCAATAGCCCCACCTGCACACGCTTCTTCGCCTGGTCGGCGAACAGCTCGTCGGGCAGTTGGGAAACATCGAAGTCTTCGCCCAGGCCGAACTGCTGCGCAGCCTGACGCTTGAGCCCTTCGGTCTCCTGTTGAATCAGTGACTGCGGGACCGGAATGTCATTGGCCTGCTGCAATGCTTCGAGCGCCTGCTGCTTGACACGATTGGTCACGGCCTGGGACAGCTCGTGCTCCATGTTCTTCTGCACGTCGGCGCGGAAAGCAGCGACGCCACCTTCTTCGATACCGAAGCGCTTGATGAATTCATCATCGACTTCCGGCAACTGCTTGCCGGCCACCTTGTGCACTTTCACCTTGAAAGTGGCTTCCTGACCCGCCAAGTGCTCCGCCTGATAATCGTCGGGGAAGGTGACCTTGATCTCGAGATCATCGCCGGCCTGGGCACCTGCCAGTTGCTCTTCGAAGCCGGGAATGAAGCTATTGGACCCAAGCTCCAGCTCATGGCCTTCTGCCGCGCCGCCTTCGAACGGCTCGTCACCCAGGAAGCCCTGGAAATCGATGGTGACCTGATCACCATCGGCCGCAGGGCGATCGACCTCTTCCCATTCGGAATTCTGCGAACGCAGCGTATCGATCATCTGGTCGACATCGGCTTCGGTCACCTCTGCCTGAGGGCGTTCGATGTCGGTGCCTTCGATGGTGTTGAGTTCGAACTCGGGGTACACCTCGAGGGTCGCGACGAACTCAAGGTCCTTGCCGTCTTCGTCCACGGTCGGCTCGACCTGCGGCGAGCCCGCCGGATTGAGGCTTTCCTGGGTGATCGCCTGCACATAGTGCTGGCGCATCATTTCGCCCACCACTTCGTTGCGGACTTCTTGGCCGAAACGCTGGCGCACGACCGTCAGCGGAATCTTGCCACGCCGAAAGCCGTTCAGCCGCACGTTCTTGGCGGTTTCCTGAAGACGGGTAGACACGGCTTGATCGACTTCGGCCGCCGGCACTTGGACGGTGACACGACGTTCGATCTGGGAAGTCGACTCAACGGAAACTTGCATGAATGATCCTCTACCGACTGGGGGCGTTCAAAAAAAGCGTAATAAGACGAGGATTCTATGAATCCCCATTCGCGCTGGCAAGCGTATTGCGTGGTTTATGGGGCTGAAAGCCTCATCTTACAAGGGTAAATACACGAAAAAAGAGCGAATGCACGCCACGGCGTGATATGAAGCCTGATCGAGACACGCGTCAAGACTGAATGACAAGCAACGGGGATGGCGATACACAAACAACAGGAAGGGAAACATCATCGCTGGGGTGGATGATGGGGATCGAACCCACGACCACCGGAGCCACAATCCGGGGCTCTACCACTGAGCTACATCCACCACGACGACGAATTACTGCAACGCATACAAGCATGGGGTGGATGATGGGGATCGAACCCACGACCACCGGAGCCACAATCCGGGGCTCTACCACTGAGCTACATCCACCACGACTTGATACGCACGGGAATTTTCCCGACATCGACACGCTTCATCGGTTAACGACGTACATCAATTAACCACTTGGCGCGCCCAGCAGGACTTGAACCTGCAACCTACGGCTTAGAAGGCCGTTGCTCTATCCGGTTGAGCTATGAGCGCCTGACAACGCCGACACAGACCCAACCTGGAACCGACCCTCGAAAAGGCTCGGATACTGGTCGGGGTAGAGGGATTTGAACCCCCGACATCCTGCTCCCAAAGCAGGCGCGCTACCAGACTGCGCTATACCCCGTCGCTCCGAGACCGCTTGGGCATGGCCAATCGAGCCCGTCGATGCGCAGCGTATTCTACGCATCTTCCTTGCCAGGTCAAGCCCTTACGCCCTCTCTTCTGCCTCTCCCACGCGAGGGATAGATTGACTGCACCTCCCAGCGTGCGAAAATTGCGCCTCTTTCATAACGTCGCCCCACGCGCCGGGCCAAGCACACCAAAGGAACGAGTCGATGACCGCTCAGTTGATCGACGGCAAAGCGATTGCCGCGAATGTCCGCGAACAGGTATCTCGCCAGGTCCAGGCACGCCGCCATGATGGCAAGCGCGCTCCCGGGCTCGCGGTCGTCCTCGTCGGTGAAGACCCCGCTTCCGAAGTCTACGTGCGCAACAAGCACCGCGCCTGTGATCAAGCCGGCCTGCACTCGGTGCAGCACCCACTGCCCACCACCACCACGCAGGCGGAGCTCGAGGTATTGATCGACTCGCTGAATGCCGATACCGACATCGACGGCATCCTGGTGCAATTGCCTTTGCCCGAACACCTCGACGAACGCCCGATACTCGAACGCATCCGCCCCGACAAGGATGTCGATGGCTTTCACCCCTACAACCTCGGCCGCCTTGCTCAACGCCTCCCCGTACTACGTCCATGCACGCCGAAGGGCATCATGACGCTTTTACAGGAGAGCGGCATTCAGCCACGCGGCTTGGATGCCGTGATCGTCGGCGCGTCCAATATCGTCGGCCGCCCCATGGCCATGGAACTGATGCTGGCGGGCAGCACGACCACTGTCTGCCACCGTTTCACCCGGGATCTCGAATCGCACGTGCGGCGTGCCGACCTGCTCATCGTCGCCGTTGGCAACCCCGGGCTGGTCAAGGGCGAATGGGTCAAGGAAGGTGCCATCGTCATCGACGTAGGGATCAATCGCCAGGCCGATGGCAAGCTCGCGGGGGATGTCGAGTTCGCGCCCGCCGCCGAACGCGCCCGTTTCATTACCCCCGTACCGGGCGGCGTCGGCCCCATGACGGTCGCTTCGCTACTCGAGAACACCCTGCTCGCGGCGGAACTCCACGACAGCATGCATGCCTGACTTACAGGCGTTACAATGAATGCCGAGATTGAGAAAAGGAGTGGATAGATGAGCGATAAAGAGATGAATGTCGAAAGCTTCAACCTCGACCACACCAAGGTCAAGGCACCTTATGTGCGTCTGGCCGGCATCAAGACGGGCGAACAAGGCGACGCCATTCATAAGTATGATTTGCGCATCTGCCAGCCCAACAAGGCGCACATGGACATGCCCGCGCTGCACTCCCTGGAACACCTGATGGCCGAGTTGTCACGCAACCATACCGATAAGGTGCTCGACATCAGCCCCATGGGTTGCCAAACCGGCTTTTACATCTCACTGATCAACCATGATGACTACGACGGCGTGCTCGATCTGATCGACAAGACGCTCAATGACATCCTCGTCGCCAAGGAAGTACCGGCCTGCACCGAAATGCAGTGCGGCTGGGCCGCCAGTCACAGCCTGGAAGGTGCCCAGACCCTGGCCCGCGACCTGCTGGCCAAACGCAATGAATGGAACCAGGTGTTTGCCTGATCGAGAGAGGGACCACGCCCCACATGCGCAAGATCGCCATCATCGGTGCCATGGCCGAGGAGGTTGAACTCCTCGCCTCGCATCTCGACAATCGCCAGACCCACCAGCACACCGGCTCGACCTTTCACACCGGTCACTTGCACGGTGTCGATGTCGTTATCCAGCAATCGGGTATCGGCAAGGTGAATGCAGCCGTTGGCACCACGCAGATGCTTGAGCTTTACAAGCCCGATGTGGTCATCAACACGGGGTCGGCTGGCGGTTTCGGAGCCGATCTGGACGTCGGGGACGTGGTCATCTCCAGCGAGGTTCGCCACCACGATGTCGACGCCGTGGTGTTCGGCTATGAGTACGGCCAGGTGCCACAGATGCCGCCCGCCTACCTGCCCGATGCTCGCCTGGTCGAGGTCGCTCGGGAATGCATCGAGGGGCTCGGTGAGCTGCGCGTCACGGAAGGCCTCATCTGCACGGGCGATATCTTCATGGCGGATGAGGCCGTCGTGGGACAGGCGCGCGCACGCTTTCCGAACATGCTGGCCGCGGAAATGGAAGCGGCCGCCATCGCCCAGACCTGCCATCTCTACCACTGCCCGTTCGTCGTCATACGTGCGCTTTCCGATATCGCCGGCAAGGAATCCAGTCTTTCTTTCAAGGCCTTTATCGATAAAGCCGCCACGCATTCGGCGATGATGGTCGAAGCCATGGTCAAGCGCCTGGGCACGACATCTTGAGCGAATGACGACACCCGTCGGCAAGCAACAACAAAGCCCGCGGCCATCACGCCGCGGGCTTTGTATATCGAGCTTCCGGCAGACATGGATCAGTCGCCTTCGAGGACCCACGTCGTTCCCTCACGGGAATCCTTCAGCACGATTCCCAGTGCCGCCAATTCATCGCGTATGCCATCGGCGGTAGCGAAATCCTTGGCCTGCTTGGCCTGCGCCCGCGCCTCGATGCGCGACTCGATATCTTCCTCGCTCATCGGCAACCGGCCCGCGCCTGCCTGCAAGAAACGTTCGGGATCCTGGCCGAACAAGCCCAGCACACCGCCAAGTTCCTTGAGCTCATGCGCCAGAGCCGGTGCATGCGCGGGCGCCTCCTGCTTGGCGCGATTCAACGCTCGCGCCAGATCGAACAGCACCGCCAGCGCCTCGGCGGTATTGAAGTCGTCATCCATCGCGGCGATGAAACGTTCGCGATAACCCGCTTCCACCTCGCCGGCCACCGGAGCGACCCCCTGGAGTGCATTGTAGAAGCGCTCCAGCGAACGACGCGCGTCGCTCAAGGCATCCGGCGCATAATTGATCGGGCTGCGATAATGGCTTGCCAAGAGCAGGTAGCGCACGACTTCAGGAGCATGCGCTTCCAGCACCTCGCGAATCGTGAAGAAGTTGCCCAGCGACTTGGACATCTTCTCATGATCGACCCGCACTGCCCCGGCATGCATCCAGGTACTGACGTAGGGCCGCCCGGTCGCCGCCTCGCTCTGCGCGATCTCGTTTTCATGGTGCGGAAAGACCAGATCCGGGCCACCGCCATGAATGTCGAAAGTATCGCCCAGGCAGCAGGTCGACATCGCCGAGCACTCGATGTGCCAGCCAGGACGCCCTTCACCCCAGGGCGACGGCCAACTCTCTTCACCCGGCTTGGCGGCCTTCCACAGCACGAAGTCCAGCGGATCTTCCTTGGCGGCCTCGATGTCGACACGCGCACCCGAGCGCATGTCATCGAGATCGCGATTGCTGAGCTTGCCGTACCCCTCGAAACGCCGCACGCGATAATAGACATCGCCATTGGCGGCGGGATACGCGTACCCCTTGTCGACCAGACGCTGGACCATGGCGACGATGTCATCGACATGGGCCGTGGCACGCGGCTCGCGGTCCGGACGCAATACACCAAGACGCCCTTCGTCTTCGTGCATGGCCGCGATCATGCGCTCGGTCAATGCCGCGATGGGCTCGCCATTCTCGTCGGCGCGCTTGAGGATCTTATCGTCGATATCGGTGATATTGCGCACGTAATCGACCTCGAAGCCACGCCAGCGCAGATAACGCGTGATCATGTCGAACGCCACCATGACGCGGGCATGGCCGATATGGCAGTAGTCGTAGACGGTGATACCGCATACGTACATGCGCACTCGCCCCGCGTCGAGCGGCGTGAACGTTTCCTTGCGTCGCGTCAGCGTGTTGTAGATCTGCACGGCAATCCCCTCTCAGCCTTTCTTCTGTGCCTTGGCCCAACCATCCTTGAGCCCGACCGTACGATTGAATACACGCTTGCCATCGCGGCACGCATGACGGTCGGCGCAGAAATAGCCCACGCGCTCGAACTGGTAGCGGCTCTCGGGCTCGACCTCGGCCAGGCTCGGCTCGGCATAGCCTTCGACGATACGCAGCGACGCGGGATTCAAGTGCTCCAGAAAATCGACGTCGCGATCGCGATCCGGCGCCTCCACCTGGAACAGGTTATCGTAGAGACGCACTTCGACCGGCACGGCGTGCGCGGTGCTCACCCAGTGAATGACGCCTTTCACCTTGCGGCCCTCGGGGTTCTTGCCCAGGGTGTCGAGGTCGACACTGCAGCGTAGTTCCTGAATGTCACCGGCGGCATCCTTGATGACCTCATCGCAACGGATCACGTAAGCATTACGCAGACGTACCTCCTGGCCCGGCGCCAGGCGGAAGAACTTCTTGGGCGGTTCTTCCATGAAGTCGTCCTGGTCGATCCACACTTCACGGGTCAGCGGCAAGTGGCGCACGCCCATGTCGTCACGCGCCGGATGACCGGCCACCTCGAAGGTTTCCTGATGCTCCTCGGGAAGATTGGTCAACACCACCTTGAGGGGCTTGAGAACGCACATCGCGCGCGGCGCGTTGTCTTCCAGATCGGAACGAATCGCATGGTAGAGCATGGCGATATCCACCATACCGCCATCGGCCCGCGTCACGCCGATCATCTCGCAGAACTTGCGCACGGACCCCGGCGTGTAGCCCCGGCGCCGCATCCCCGAAATCGTCGGCATTCGCGGATCGTCCCAGCCATCCACGATTCCCTGATCGACCAATAGCTTGAGCTTGCGCTTGGAAGTCACCGTGTGCGCGAGATTGAGACGCGCGAACTCGATCTGACGCGGCTTGCTCGGCACCGGCAGATGGTCGAGGAACCATTCATAGAGCGGCCGATGGTCCTCGAACTCCAGCGTGCACAGCGAATGCGTGACGCCCTCGAGCGCATCCGACTGCCCGTGCGTGAAATCATAGGACGGGTAGATCTTCCACTTGTCCCCCGTCTGATGATGATGGGCATGGCGGACACGGTAAAGAATCGGATCGCGCAGGTTGATATTGGAGGCGGCCATGTCGATCTTGGCACGCAATACCTTCTCGCCCTCAGAGAACTCGCCCTGGCGCATGCGCTCGAGCAAATCGAGGTTTTCCTCGGGCGACCGGTCGCGATACGGGCTAGGTTGGCCCGCCTCGGTCAAGGTGCCGCGGTATTCACGAATCTCGTCAGGGGACAGGTCATCGACATACGCCTTCCCCTCACGCACCAGATGCTGCGCCCAGGCATACAATTGATCGAAGTAATCCGAGGCATAGCGCACCGCCCCGTCCCACTCGAATCCCAACCAGGTGATATCGGCCTTGATGGCGTCGATGTACGCCTGCTCTTCCTTGGCAGGATTGGTGTCGTCGAAACGCAGATGGCATTGACCGCCAAACTGCTCGGCAAGCCCGAAATTCAGACAGATCGACTTGGCGTGGCCGATATGCAGGAAACCATTGGGTTCCGGGGGGAACCGAGTGACGATGGCCTCCTGGCGACCGGCCTCGATTTCCTCGCGAACCTGATTGCGGATGAAGTTCGGGGCGGAGTGGCTGTCTACGCTCATGGGCTGTCTAATGAACCTCTGTTCGTTCGCGGAGTGACCGGAGGGCGCGCCGAAGCACCGACTGGCGCCTCGACACGGTTTCGCCCGCGGGTGCAAAGCCGCTATTATAGCGCGACGCCAGCGCGCGACGCCAAGTCGCGCTCAGTTCTCTTCGCCAGGATACGCCCATGATCGTTCTGCAAACCAATTACGGCCGCATTCGACTGCGCCTCGACCATGACAACGCGCCCAAGACCGCGGCCAACTTCGAGCAATACGTGCGCGACGG
The DNA here is from genome assembly GCF_004364315.1 of Chromohalobacter marismortui. GTDB lineage: Bacteria > Pseudomonadota > Gammaproteobacteria > Pseudomonadales > Halomonadaceae > Chromohalobacter > Chromohalobacter marismortui. The sequence continues at coordinate 236,689 of NZ_SOBR01000003.1, forward strand.
CCATTACGACGACACCCTGTTCCATCGCGTCATCGACGGCTTCATGGTCCAGGGCGGCGGCTTCGACATCCAGTTCGAGCAAAAGCCCACCCGCGCGCCGATCGACAATGAAGCGGACAACGGCCTGAAGAACGTCAAGGGGAGCGTGGCCATGGCGCGTACCCAGGACCCACATTCCGCCAGTGCGCAGTTCTTCATCAACGTCGCCGATAACGACTTCCTCAACCATCGTGACAAGTCCACGCAAGGCTGGGGCTATTGCGTCTTCGCCGACGTCGTCGAAGGCATGGACGTGGTCGAGAAGATCAAGAACGTCCCCACCACGCGCCGAGGCATGCATGCCGATGTCCCCGCCGAGGACGTCATCCTCGAACGTGCCTATCTGGAAGACTGACCTCGCGCCGCCGCGCCCAACATCGGCGCGGCGTTCAGATACCTGCCGCACGCCATACGCACGCCCATGAGGACACCAGCACGATGACCACCCTGCTGATTTCCGATCTGCACCTCCACGCAGGCCAACCGGACATCGTCCACGGCTTTCTGAATTATCTGGAGCGCGAGGCGCGACACGCCGACTCGCTCTATCTGCTCGGCGATATCTTCGAAGCCTGGATCGGCGACGACTATCTCGGTGACTTGGAACGACAGGTCATTGAGGCACTGAAAAAGCGCAGCGATGCCGGCACCCGGATTTATTTCATGCACGGCAACCGTGACTTTCTGGTCGGCGATGCCTTTGCCGAGGCTGCCGGCGTCACGCTGCTTGAGGACCCCTGTCTGACCACCCTGGGTAATCGGCGTGTGTTGCTGATGCACGGCGACAGCCTGTGCACCGGCGATGAGGAGTACATGACCTTTCGTGCCATGGCACGAGATCCCGAATGGCAAGCCAAGATTCTCGCCCTGCCCGTCGAGCAACGTCTGGAACTCGCCAAGAGCCTGCGCCTGCAGTCCTCGGATGCCAACACCCAAAAGGCCGATGCGATCATGGACGTCACACCGGCGGAAGTCGATGCGATCATGCGCGCGCACGGCATTACCACGCTCATCCACGGCCACACGCATCGGCCGGCGGTACACGACTTCGAGCTAGACGGTCAGCATGCTCGACGCATCGTACTCGGCGACTGGCGGCCCGGCAGCGGCTGGGAAATACGTGTCGAGGACGACGCCGAACCACAGCTACGCGAATTCACGATCTGAAGACGCTGACCTGCCGTCACCACCGTTCGTGCTGCGGTTCGCGGACACGATCGAGTTGCAAGCGCCAGCGCACCAGCATCGGGGCATCGGTCAACGAGACCTGATTCAGCAATTGTCGGAACCGTTGCCGCATGTCGGCGTCGTCGGGGTCGATCAGCGTTAACCAGACTTCGCAGGCGTTGATCTGGTGATGTCGATTCTCTTGTTCGTCCGCCACACGCCAGGCCTGTTCGGCCAGGCGACGCACGTCTTGAGGGGCATGCCTCAGCGCGTGGCGCACGCGCACCATTTGCAGGGTGAGTTCCGGCAAATACAACGAACCGCGTTCACGCGCGACCATCAAGCACTGGTCCAGATAGTCTTCGGCCCGCGCATATTCTCCCAGCGCCAGACAGGCGTCGCCATACCACAGCAAAGGACGTTGATAACGATCCTGCCCCGTCGCCTCTGTTCCACGCGCCATGCTTTCTTCGAGCAATGCCAGGCCCTGCGGGTCGCCGCTCATTGCCTTGTGCCAACCGAGAATGCCCTGCGCCGCGTAGTGCCAGAGATGCAGGTCCGGCGTCGACGTCAGCTCATGCGCGCGCTCGGCGCGTGCCGCCGCCATGTGCACATGTCCCAACTGGCGATACAACGCCGCCGCAAAAATCAGCGACAGCGCCAACGAGCCAGGGTGCTTGATCGACTCGGCCAATCGTATCGCCGACTCGATCTGCTGCTCGGCCCGCAGATAATCCCCGCGCAAGCACAAGGCCCAGGCATGGTAGCAAGCCGCTGCGACCTGTGGATGATCGGAAAACGGCAGCCACTCGAGCACCATCGGCTGATGCAGCGGGTCGATTTCCTCGAGATGCTCGAACGCATGCCGCACACGCCCCGCCCAGTATTCGCAATGAGCCCTCGCATAATCCGCCAGACGCTGGTAACGCGGATCGACGAGACGCTCGGCGAACGCCGACAAGCGCGCCGCCAGGGCAAACGCGTCGGCATGTGCATGCCGCTGGCTACAACCGACCCATAACCCCCAGGTCACCAGGAACGGCTGTTCGTCGTCCGGATCGTCATCGTCGACACGCCGCGCTTCCAGCGTTTCCAACATGTCCTTGGCACGCACGAAGCTCTCGAGCGCCGTGGGTGAACCATGCCCCTCGAGGGCGAAGGCAGCCTGGCCGCGCACCGTCAAAAGACTGATATGGCGCTCTTCCTGCAAGGCGAGGTCTTGCAGACACTCCAGGCCCGAGTCGGCCATCCGCAGCGCCGTGCGATTGGCACTCAATTTGAGGGCCGCCCGCGCAGCCAGCTCAAAGTAGCGGGCCGCCCGCGCATGGTCGCCACTGCGACGCAAATGCGACGCGAAATAGCCTGGATGTTGGCCGATCAAGGCCGGGAAACGCTCTTCGATGAGAGAGACGACTTGGTGGTGTAGCTGCTCCCTGACATCGCGAGGACAAGAGAGATAGGCGGCTTCCTGCAACAACTGATGAACGAATTGGTAGTCGAACGGGCTGTCGCCATGGCACGGCTCGATGATTTCCAGGCGCAGCATGTGATCGAGCACCTGCTTGAGACGCGTCTCGCCGAGACCAGTGCATTCGCGCAGGAAGGCGAACCGGAACTGGCGCCCGAGGACTGCCGCGACATGGGCCACATCGCGATCGGCATCGAGTTGTTCGATGCGGCTGGAAAGAAGCCCCAACAACCCGCGCGGCAACTCGTCCACCTGGACGCGCCGCCCCTCGCGCCGATCCATGTCGAGACGCCGGCAAACTTCCTGCAGGTAAAGCGGCACCCCATCGCACCGCTCGATGAGCTGCTCGCGCAGACGCGGGCTGATATGCAGTCGATAATGCTTGGCCAGCTGCACCAGCAAGCGTGACGACTGGGTGCTATCCAGGCGCCCCAATACGATGTGCTGGTCCCAGTTGAGGCGCACCGACAAGGCCTCGCGTCCATGATGACTCGCCACCAGCATGAAGGGGACATTGATCGGCAGACGGGCCTGTAATGCCAGCAACACCTTGAGCGAGAGTTCATCGAGCCATTGCAAGTCATCGATGATCAAGGCCAACGGGCGGCTCGCGGTGATGCGCTCTATGAGTGAATGAAAGAGCTGGGTGACCGGTTCGAGACTCTCGCCGATGTCGCCATCCCCGCCCTCACTCAGTGCATCGAAGAGCACTTCGCGCCGCGCGTCGTCCAGCGCCGGCTCATTGGCCAGCCAGGCGGTCAGTGTCGAGGCATCGACATCGCGGTCGAGATACCAGCGCAATAGCGCGCGTACCACGCCGTAAGGCGTCTGACTCGACAACCGCGTCGTCGGCTGCCAACACAGCGCAATTTCCTGGCTTTGTTCCAGTTGCCGAAAGCTCACCAGCAACGCCGACTTGCCCATGCCCAGTGCGCCTTGCACCAGCACGCTCTGGCGCAAGCCGATGACCACCCTGGCCAATGCATCGCGCAGCTGGCGCAGCGCCGCTTCGCGTCCGATCAAGCTCGGCGGCGTGGCATCGCGCCCCCCTTCGTCGACGCCCAGGACCAGCGCACGCAAGCGCACGCGTCCATCGGCGGCCAGCAGGCGTGTCGTCAAGCGCGGCTGAAGATCCAGCGCGGGCGGCATGTGCTGACTCGCTTCCTGCGAAATCACCAGCTCACTCCCCTGGGCGGCACTCATGAGCTCGAGTGCCGGTTGCGTCACCTGTCCCAGGGGATCGGCCAAACAGCGTTCGGGCAGATACAACCCCCGCCCACTATTGAGCCCCGCGGCCAGTTCGAAACGTGGCACCGGGTCACCCCCTGACCAATGACGCTGGATCTCTTCGGGTAGCTGGCCTCGGCAATGTTCATACAAGGCGACCAGCTCGGCCAGTTGATGCGCCGGCCCATGCGTGCCGAAACAGGCCAATCCCAGCCCACCGGTGGCACCAGGCAGCCAGAACCCGCCCAAGAGATGGCATTGACGTTCCAGCCAGCGCATCAACTCCAGTTGCAGGAGCAGACAAGCATGGCCTTGAGCACGTTCCTGCCAGTCGCCCTGCAAGTGCAGGCGAATCGCCATCACCGATAGCTGTCGATAGCCAATCTCGTCTTCTCGCACGGGAGCGCTATCCAGCGCCACCGCCCGCGAAAAGGCCCCCTGAGGCGACGTGGGCGGCGGCGCTTGCGTGCCATCCGACCAATAGCGCGCCAGCTGTAGAAACTCGGCATCGGGCTGCTGACCGGAAAGCGCCAGCAATTCCAGGTAAGCATTGAAGCGCTCATGCGCGGCGGCGATTTGGCCCTGCTCGGCCAGTTGGTGTACCAAGCGCTGATGAAAGGGGCCATATCCCGAAAAACGGCTCACCAGCTGCCGCAGCACGCCCTCGGAAACGTCTTCGACGCCGCTCAGTGCTTCCTCGATATAGGCGATCATGCGCTGACGCCATTCGCCGCGTGTCTTGACCAACCAGCGTTGAAAGTCACTGCACTGCGGCAAGTGCAGCTCTTCAACCAGGTCTCCCCGATACAACGAGAGCAACTCATCGATGGCCTCGAGGTCGGGCGGCGCTTGCAGGAGCGTCTCGAGGCGACGCACATCCAGCGTCCAATGCACTCCCGGATGCAGCTCGATACTTTGACGCGAGACCGTCAAGGCCGCATCGGCTTCGGCACCGAGACATTGTCGTAGACAATGCAAGGCATGACGCAAGTTGGTTCGCCCCGACGACAAGCCTTGGTCGGGCCACAACATTTCCGCCAGCCCGGCACGATTGATCGCCTGCGCATTGAGCAGCAAGTAGACCAATAACGCCTTGACCTTGTCATAACTGAACTGAGTGCGGGTGGCATCCCCCACGCGCATCGAAAAATGCCCGAACAGCGTCAAGCGAGGCGATGCCGGGGTGTCCTGGGTCATGGTCGTCATACTCTGATTGGGCCGTTAGCGCCGATGAGCACGATCACGCTGCCGACGGCACACCGCTGTGGAACCGAAAGCAGGTATCCGGTGATTCGATCAGCGCGCGCTCTCGCTCGGCAAAAAACGCGATACGTGGCGCGATATCCTGCGTGGCATACTGTTGCGCCAGTGCCAGGTAATCTTCGTAGTGGCGTCCTTCCGACTTAACCAGAGCGCGATAGAACTTGGCAAGCTCGTCATCCAGAAAAGGGATCAGCGCCGCAAAGCGCTCGCAAGAGCGCGCCTCGATGAAGGCGCCGACGATGAGGGTATCGATCAACCGTTGTGGATCGTCCTTGCCGACATGCTGTCGTAATCCCGCCGCATAGCGCGAGGCGCTGAGCTGGCGATAACGCACGCCCCGTCCACGCATCAAGGTCACCACCTGCTCGAAATGCAGCAGTTCCTCACGGGCCAACTGGGACATCTTGGTCAGCAACTCGGTATGCTCGACATAGCGATACATCAGATTCATCGCCGTGGAGGCCGCCTTCTTTTCGCATTGGGCATGATCGATAAGCAGCAGCGCCGGGTTGGCCAGCGCCTCCTGTACCCAAGCATCCGGGGTCGGGCACGACAAGAAGTTCAACAATTCCTGGGGTAACAAGGCGTTTGTGTCAGTGGACATGGCTTTCTTCTAAAAGATGGGCGGTCGTGAGCGTTAAACGGGAGGCTCGGTCGGCGCCGTCGTCAGGCGACAGAGCGCCTCCTGCAACAGTGCCTCTTGAAGCGCCGCGTACAAGGCATCGGGCGCGAGCCGAGCGACGCTTGCATGGCGTCGTAGACCATAGCGACTCAAATCCTGCATGCGCGTGCGCCCCACGCGCAGCAGTTCCACGGCCCGTGACAACGACGGTTGCTCGCGGCGAAAACGTATCCTGTGACGCACCAACTGCGCCTCCAGAGAGGCCGGATCGTCGACATGCAAGAAACGCGACGCGACCCGTACACGCAAGGCATCCAAGGCCTGCATGCGAGCTGTACGGGCCTCGGGGTCGAGCGCGAACCAGTCGCGAATCTCATCATCCGTGCGCTGGCACCCCCGACAGACGCGATCACCGACGGTCGTCGAGCACAATCCCACGCATGGTGACGGGATACGCTTTGCTTGGCTCTCGTTGGCAGCCATCTGACCTCCCCTTTTCCCGAGCCTTCATGGTATCGCGCGCGCATCGCCAGGGCGACCGTCGTGCATGCTTCATGCCTTTGACCATTGTCCCAGAGCCCGGCACAGAGGGGATTCTTAACATTGTCGACAGTTTCGAGTAGAATCTCGCTGCCTATTTAGACCGGTGACAACCTTTGCCAGGTCGGTCGTGTCCGCCGTGCGCGTGCGAGGAAATGATGATCGCCACGCGCATCGCCCCCGCCCTGGTTTCGATGACTGACGAGGGTCCCAACGTGCTTGAAGCCTACCGCCAACATGCCGAGGAACGCGCCAGCCAAGGCGTGCCGTCCCAGCCGCTCAACGCCGAGCAGACCGCCGAGCTGGTCGAGCTGCTCAAAGCGCCGCCCACTGGCGAGGAAGAAACGCTTCTCGAGCTACTCACCAACCGTGTCCCGCCCGGCGTGGACGAGGCGGCTTACGTCAAGGCCGGCTTCCTGACCGCCCTCGCCAAGGGCGAGGCCACTTCGCCGCTGATCGACAAGACGCATGCGGTCAAGCTGCTGGGCACCATGCAAGGCGGCTACAACATCGCCACCCTGGTCGAGCTCCTCGACGATGACGCCCTCGCCCAGGAAGCCGGCGAACAGCTCAAGCATACCCTATTGATGTTCGATGCCTTCCATGATGTCGCCGAGCGTGCCAAGAACGGCAACGCCATCGCACACGCCGTGCTCGAATCCTGGGCCGAGGCGGAATGGTTCCTGGCCAAGCCGGCCCTCCCCGAGAAGATCAGCATCGCCGTGTTCAAGGTGCCGGGCGAAACCAATACCGATGACCTTTCCCCCGCGCCGGACGCCTGGTCGCGCCCCGATATTCCGCTGCATGCCAATGCCATGCTCAAGAACCCGCGTGAGGGCATTACACCGGAAGCACCGGGCAGCAAGGGACCCATCGCGCAGATCGACGCAGTCAAGGCGAAAGGTTTCCCGGTCGCGTATGTCGGCGATGTCGTCGGCACGGGCTCATCGCGCAAGTCGGCCACCAACTCCGTGTTGTGGTTCTTCGGCGACGATATCCCCAACGTTCCCAACAAGCGCGCGGGCGGCTTCGTGTTCGGCGGCAAGATCGCCCCGATCTTCTTCAACACCATGGAGGATGCTGGTGCCCTGCCCATCGAGATGGATGTCTCCAAACTCGAGATGGGTGATGTCATCGACGTCTACCCCTACGCGGGCAAGGTGACGCGTCACGACAGCGACGAGGTCGTTTCCACCTTCGAACTCAAGACTCAGGTCATTCTGGACGAAGTCCGCGCCGGCGGCCGCATTCCGTTGATCGTGGGCCGTGGCCTGACCGAGAAAGCACGCAACGAACTCGGCCTCCCCGGCTCCGAGATCTTCCGCAAGCCGGAGCAGCCGGTCGATACCGGCAAGGGCTTCACCCTGGCGCAGAAGATGGTCGGCAAGGCCTGCGGCATGGACGGCGTTCGCCCGGGCATGTACTGCGAGCCCAAGATGACCACCGTCGGCTCGCAGGACACCACCGGGCCGATGACCCGCGACGAGCTCAAGGACCTGGCCTGTCTCGGCTTCCAGGCCGACCTGGTCATGCAGTCGTTCTGCCACACCGCCGCTTACCCCAAGCCGGTGGATGTCGAGACGCATCACACCCTGCCCGATTTCATCATGAACCGTGGCGGCGTTTCGCTACGTCCGGGCGACGGCATCATCCACTCATGGCTAAATCGCATGCTATTGCCGGACACCGTCGGTACCGGCGGCGATTCCCACACGCGCTTTCCGATGGGCATCTCCTTCCCGGCGGGCTCTGGCCTGGTCGCCTTCGCCGCCGCCACCGGCGTCATGCCACTGGACATGCCGGAATCCGTGCTGGTGCGCTTCAAGGGCGAACGCCAGCCGGGCATCACACTGCGCGATCTGGTCCATGCGATTCCCTACTACGCCATCAAGGACGGCCTCTTGACGGTCGAGAAGTCGAACAAGCAGAACTTCTTCTCGGGTCGTATTCTGGAAATCGAAGGCCTCGAGGATCTCACCGCCGAGCAGGCGTTCGAGCTGTCCGACGCCTCTGCCGAACGCAGTGCCGCTGGCTGCACGATCACCTTGGGGGAGGAGCGTGTTTCAGAGTACCTGACCTCCAACATCACCCTGCTCAAGTGGATGATCGATAACGGCTACGGTGATGTTCGCACACTCGAACGGCGTATCCAGGCCATGCAGGAATGGCTGGCCGACCCCAGCCTGATGCGTGCCGATGGCGACGCCGAGTATGCCGCCGTGATCGAGATCGACATGAGCGAGCTCGATCAGCCCGTGCTGTGCGCACCCAATGACCCGGACGACGCGCGCCTGCTCTCCGACGTCGCCGGCGAGCAGATCGACGAAGTCTTCATTGGCTCGTGCATGACCAACATCGGCCACTTCCGCGCCGCCGGCAAACTGCTCGAGAAACAACCCCCCGGCAGCCTGAAGACCCGCCTGTGGCTTGCACCCCCCACCAAGATGGATCAACATCAGTTGACGGAAGAAGGCTATTACGGCATTTATGGGCGTGCCGGCGCACGCATGGAAATGCCGGGTTGCTCGTTGTGCATGGGTAACCAGGCACGCGTGGCGCCCAAGTCCACTGTGGTCTCGACCTCCACGCGCAACTTCCCCAATCGCCTGGGGGATGGCGCGAATGTCTATCTGGCCTCCGCCGAGCTGGCCGCCATCGCCGCCGTCGAAGGCCGCCTGCCCACGGTCGAGGAATACAAGGGATATATGAGCGAGTTCAATGCCATGGCGGGTGAAATCTACCGCTACATGAACTTCCATGAAATCGAAGAGTTCCAGAATGCGGCCGCGAACGTGATTCCGGTCGCCGAGGAAGCCTGACCACTCGTCTCCAATGCTCGCCTATTGAGGAAGAGTGCAGGTCACCGAAACGCCCCGCCAATGCGGGGTGTTTTTTATCGTGTCGCCATGTCCCAACGCCCGCGTACGTTTTTTAACACTGTTCGACTTGTCAGCGGGTCCTGCAGACGCTTAGATATGAAACGCTCGTTCGCGTCCTCATTCCATGCGGGCATGGGATGAGACGGCAGGATGCCATGACATGCCGGCGATCCTGACGCCACGCCTCGAGGCCGGCACACCAGGGTACGTCGCGATGAGGAAATCAAGAGGAATTCCATGAAACTCAAGACACTGCTTACTGCTTCCGTGGCCACGTCAGGGCTACTCATCTTACCCCCCAACGCCATGGCCGCTCCCAGTCCGGATGGTTTGTACTTCGGTGTCGGCACTGGCTTCAGCTCGCTGGAAAACGATGACGACGACGTTGACGATTTCATCGAGTCCGGCAGCGAGGACTTCGACACCGACGACGACGACAATGTCTTCAAAGGCTTCGTCGGCTACAACTTCAACCGCTATTTCGCCACCGAAGCGTTCTATGCGGATCTCGGGCGTGTCAAGCTCGAAGGCAACGACGCCGTCAATACCGACCTCGAATCACAAGCCTATGGCGTCAGCCTCGTCGGCAAGTTACCCATCACGAATTGGTTCGAGTTGTTCGCCAAGGCGGGCATGGCGAAATGGGAAACCGACGTCGACGGCAATCTCGGCGGTGCCAGCACCGATCTGAAGGATAACGACGGTGTCGACCCCGTCTACGGCGCCGGGGCACAATTCAACCTCACACCCTTCCTGGTACGTGCCGAATACGAGCGCTACGACTTCGACAGCGACTACCAGGTGGATTCCTTCACGGCATCCGTGGGCTGGCAGTTCTAAGCGCCAAGATTTCTCGTAGCGACAAAACGCCGGGCACCGTCCCGGCGTTTTGTCATTTTACTAGTGGTCATTCACCCAAGGCAGCACTGGCATACCGCCCTTGGCGTGGCATGATGGCACCTGCTATTGCGCTTCCCTATCGAGTATCCGCAAGGAGACAACATGCCATCCATGATCGTCACTCCCGATATCTGCGATGCCTATCCGGACGTCAAGGTCCTCGAGCCGTTGTTCCTCAACCTCGGCGGCCCTGATGCCTTTTACGGCCCCGTCCGCACGGTCAAGTGCTTCGAGGACAACTCGCGCGTCAAGGAAGCCGTCGGCGAACCTGGTGATGGTGCCGTGCTGGTGGTCGATGGCGGTGGCTCTCAGCGTTGCGCCCTGCTCGGCGACATGCTCGCCGCCAAAGCCGTCGACAATGGTTGGGCCGGCATCATCGTCCATGGCTGCGTGCGCGATATCGATATTCTCCACGAGACCCCCATCGGCATTCAGGCACTTGGCACCCACCCTCGCAAGAGCGAGAAACGCGACGAAGGCCAGCGCGATATTCCCGTTACGTTCGGCGGGGTGACGATCGCACCGGGGCAATGGCTTTACGCCGACAACAACGGCATCGTGATTGCCGATGAGGCGTTGACGCTAGACGCCTGATCGTCGCCGAGTTGCTAGCGCCGCAAGACACCACGGGGCTGACGACACAGGCGCCATGTCGCGGGCCCGCCGGCCCGCTTTCAGTCGCGCCGGTGGGCATGAACCGCGTCAGCCGACTTTTTCGCCAGCCAACATGAACCAAGTTTCAAGCACCGCGTCGGGATTCAATGATACCGAATCGATCCCCTGCTCCATCAACCATTTGGCCAATTCAGGATGATCCGACGGCCCCTGGCCGCAGATGCCGACATACTTGCCCTGCGCCCGGCACGCCTGAATGGCCATGGCCAGCAGTTTCTTGACCGCGGGATTTCGCTCATCGAAGAGATGCGCCACGATACCCGAGTCGCGATCCAGCCCCAGCGTCAACTGAGTCAGATCATTGGAGCCGATGGAGAAGCCATCGAAATGCTCCAGGAACTCATCAGCCAAGAGCGCATTGGCCGGCAATTCGCACATCATGATGACCTTCAGCCCCTTGCCCTCAGGAGACGCCGCTTCGCCGCGCTTGAGCCCATTGGCGGCCATCAGCGATACGACCTCGCGTCCTTCGTCGGGCGTTCTCACGAAGGGCACCATGATCTCGACGTTATCGAGGCCCATGACATCGCGAACCCGCTTCAGGGCACGGCACTCCAGCTCGAAGCACGGGCGGAACGTCTCCGAGATATAACGCGAAGCGCCACGAAACCCGAGCATCGGATTCTCTTCACCGGGCTCGTAAAGCTTGCCGCCGATGAGGTTTTCGTACTCGTTGGACTTGAAATCGGACAGCCGCACGATGACGCGCTTGGGATAGAACGCCGCCGCCAGCGTGGAGATGCCCTCCACCAGCCGATCGACGTAAAAGCTGACCGGGTCATCGTACCCAGCGGTACGCAGATCGATCGTCTGCTGCAAATCGGCAGGGAGCGTCGCGTAATCGAGCAATGCCTTGGGATGGACCCCGATCATGCGATTGATGATGAACTCCAGGCGCGCCAGCCCTACGCCCGCATTGGGCAAGCTGGAAAAGCCAAAGGCACGATCGGGATTGCCGACGTTCATCATGATATGGAAAGGCAGCGACGGCATGTTGTCGACCGTCGTGGTCTGACAGTCGTAATCCAGCAAACCATCGTAGACATGCCCCGTGTCACCCTCGGCACAGGACACGGTCACCTCATGACCATCGGCCAGGGCTTGCGTCGCGTCACCACAGCCCACGACGGCGGGAATACCCAGCTCGCGCGCGATGATCGCCGCATGGCAGGTGCGTCCACCCCGGTTGGTGACGATCGCGGAGGCACGCTTCATGATCGGCTCCCAATCGGGGTCGGTCATGTCGGTGACCAGCACATCGCCATCGTAGACCTTGTCCATCTGCTCGGGGCTGGCCACGATCTTCACCGCGCCACGCCCGATACGCTGCCCGATGGCGCGGCCATCCACCAGCACGCGGCTTTTTTCCTTGAGCTGAAAACGCTCGAGCTTGCCGCCTTCTACGTTGGAGACCACGGTTTCCGGGCGTGCCTGGACGATGTAAAGCTTGCCATCGTCACCATCACGCGCCCACTCGATATCCATCGGGCGGCCATAGTGCTCCTCGATGGTCACCGCTTGCCGGGCCAATGCCATGACCTCATCGTCACCGAGACAGAAACGCTGACGGTCGGCATGGGGCACATCGACTGTCTTCACGGAGCGGCCCGCGGTGCTTTCCTCGCCATAGACCATCTTGATCAGCTTGGAACCCAGTGTCCGCCGTAGAACGGCGGGACGCCCCGCCGCCAAGGTGGGCTTATGCACGTAGAACTCATCGGGGTTGACCGCCCCTTGCACCACCGTTTCGCCCAGCCCCCAGGACCCGGTAACGAACACCGCGTCGCGATATCCGGACTCGGTATCGAGCGTGAACATCACGCCACTGGCCGCCGTCTCGGAACGCACCATTTTCTGCACGCCGGCGGAAAGCGCCACGTTTTCGTGCGGATAACCGCGATGCACGCGGTAGGCGATGGCACGGTCGTTGAACAGGGACGCAAAGACCTCGTGAACGGCGCGTTTGACGTTGTCGAACCCCTCGATATTGAGGAAGGTTTCCTGCTGTCCGGCGAACGACGCGTCGGGTAGATCCTCAGCCGTTGCGGAGGAGCGCACCGCCGCCTTGAGATGCGGATGCTTATCCTGCAGCTGGCCATACGCCTCGGCCAGGATCCGCTCGAACGCCGGCGGCAGTGGCGTATCGATGACCCACTGACGGATCTGCGCCCCCGTCTCGGCGAGTGCCGTGACATCGTCGACATCCAGGCGCGCCAACGCGTCGTTGATGCGCTCGTTGAGCCCCTCATGGGCGAGGAATTCGCGATATGCCAAGGCGGTAGTGGCGAACCCGCCCGGCACCGTGACACCGGCATCCGCCAGGTTGGAGATCATTTCCCCGAGCGACGCATTCTTGCCGCCTACCCGCTCGACATCGTCCATGCCAAGCTGATCGAACCACACGATATACTCTTCCAAGAGAACCCCCTCGAGTCAGGACGGTGGCGATGACCACATCGTCACCGCCAGTACCGCGCGTGGCGCGGCGGATGGTCGTACCCTATCAAGGGCGCCTGGTATTCGCCATTGGTCTAATAGCGAAGAGGTTGGAGTATTTTTACAACAATGAAGGATTCTTGTAGCCGCCATGCCGGACGCGACGAACGACTATTTGCGCCAGCCGGACAGGAGCCAGAGAATAAGGGCATCTTTTTGGCCACGTTCGGACACGCTCATGCCTCGCACCGCTTTTTTCATCTCCGACGGCACCGGCATCACCGCAGAAACCCTGGGGCGCAGCCTGCTCGCCCAGTTCGAGGGTGTCGAGCTCACCTTGGTGGTCAAGCCTTATATCGATACGCTGGAAAAAGCCCGCACTCTGGCGGCCACCATCGCCCAGACGGCTGATCGCGACGGCGCCCGCCCCATCGTGATCGATACCATCGTCGATCAGACGATCCGCTCCATCATTGCCGATGCACCGGGTTTCAAAGTGGATATCTTCTCGACCTTCCTGGCGCCACTCGAAGAAGAACTATCGACCCATTCCACGTATACCGTGGGGCGCACACATTCCATTGGTCGCGATGACGTCTACATGCATCGCATCGATGCCGTGCACTTCGCGCTCGATAACGACGATGGCGCACGCACGCACCAATACGATCAGGCCGATGTGATCCTGGTCGGCGTCTCACGTTGCGGCAAGACCCCCACCTCGCTCTATCTGGCCCTGCAATTCGGCATTCAAGCCGCCAACTATCCCCTGACCGAGGATGATCTGGATGAAGACGGCACGCTGAGCATGCCCAAGGCATTGGCGCCCTATCGTCACAAGCTATTCGCCTTGACCATCGACCCACGCCGGCTCGCGGCGATTCGCAGCGAACGCCGCCCCAATAGCCGTTACTGCTCGATGGATCAATGCATGCAGGAACTGCAACAGGCCGAGGCACTTTTTCGCCGCTATAACATTCCCTATATCGACACCACGCGCTTCTCCATCGAGGAGATATCCACGCGCATGATCGCCGAAACGAGCCTGACACGCCGCTTCAGCCCGCGTTGAGGCTCACGCACGAAACGCCAACGCTCATAGATCGGCAAGCGGATGCGTCTCAGCATCCCAGAGTGGCATGAAGAAACCGTCGATATAGTGCTCGGGGACGCTGGCGACATCCGTATACGCCCATTGCGGCGCACGATCCTTGTCGATCAGCAACGCGCGAATGCCCTCGGCCAGTTCCGTATGCCGACAGCATTGCACCGACAACATCAGCTCGTCGCGAAACGTTTCCGCCAAGCTGCCATGCCGATGCCGGCGCAGCATGCGCCACACGAGATGCGCCGTGGCAGGACATCCCGCCGCCAAACGCGCCCGATTGGCCACCAGCCAGGCATCCTCACGGGGGTCATCGAAAATGCGCCGAACCACCTGGGTGATATCCGCCGCATCGGTCAAGGTCTGCAGATGATCGAGACGCGGCATGACTTCGGCCCTCGGCGCCAGGGCACGATTCTCGACGTCACGCAAGACCGCCCTGACCGCCTGCTGGGGATAGCGATAATCGGCATTTCTCAGCGCATCCAGGACGTCCTGCCGCGCCTCACGTGGGATGACGCGATCCGCCAAGCCCAGTTCAAGGGCATCACGCGCATTGAGTTGGGCGCCGGTCACGCCCAGATAGAGCCCCACGCCGGGAGGCATACGCTGAAAAAACCAGCTGGCACCGACATCGGGATACAAGCCGAGGCTGATTTCCGGCATCGCCAGGCGACTGGTCTCGGTCACGATACGCTGATCGGCGGCGACAAAGAGCCCCAGACCGCCGCCCATGACGATACCGTCGCCCCAGGCGATAAGCGGCTTGGGATAATGATGAAGGAAATGGTCGAGACGATACTCGGCACCAAAGTAAGTCTGAGCGGCCTCTCCCTCGTCACCGGGCGATTGCGTCATGGTGCGGTACAAGGCAACCACGTCGCCCCCCGCGCAAAATGCCTTATCCCCCGCACCTTGTAGCCACACCGCGTGTACCGCCACATCGTTCGCCCAGGCATCGAGCTTGGCATGTAGCGTGACGATCATCGACAGTGACAAGGCATTGAGACTGGCCGGTGCATTCAACGTGACGATGCCGATCCGCCCGCCATCACGCGTGGGCTGCTCCTCGAAAATCACCTCGGATTCCGTCATCACCATCCCCCACCTTCTGCTGCTTGAAGACGCTGCGAGCCACGTGTTCCTGGCCACGGCTCGAGCGTAGCAATGTCCACGCTTACATACCGTGTGGTGCGAAGATCCCCGGCGCATTGCGCCAGTAGCCTTTGTAGTCCATACCGAAGCCGAACACATAGCGGTCGACGACTTCGAGACTGCAGTAATCCGCTCGCAGCCCCGGCACGGCCTTGCGGTCGTGACGCTTGTCGACCAGCACCGCTGTCGAAATACTCGCGGCACCCGCCTGGCGGCAATGATCCAGAATGGCCGCCAGCGTCGTCCCTTCATCGAGGATATCGTCGACGATCACCACATGGCGGCCGGCCATGGGCACCTCTGGCGAGACGCGCCAGAAAAGCTCGCCTCCGCGCATGCCGCCGCGATAGCGTGTCGCATGCAGATAATCCACTTCCAGCGGAAAGCCAAGGCGTGTCAACAGATGTCCCGTGGTGATCAAGCCACCGTTCATCACACAGTAGAAAACCGGCAGCTTGTCGCCAAGATCATGCGTTATCTTGTCAGCCATGCGGTCAAGTGCACGCTCGACTTCCTGCTGCGAGATAAGACAATCGGCATGCGCCATGACATCGCGCATGGCCGCCAGGGATTCCTGGCACACGGAAGTAGATTGATTAAGCATCGGATTCCTGATCCTGGGAAGCATCATTCACTTCGCCTCGACGGGCGTCGCGCGAACGCTTTCGAGACGCTGTATCGGGCACCTCACGGGGGGATCCCCCACCCGAGCGGGTTTTATCCGCTGTCCTGTCATGGGCATCGGCGTTTTGAGTATCGTTGCCACCCTCGGCATGACGACGCGTCGCGTCTTCAACCGAGACCGGGCCGGCAATATGCAGCTCTGAAGCCGGTAATGCCAGGCGCGCGTCATGCTCACGCACGATATCGTAGATGCGCAGCAAGATATCTTGCTTCATCGACTGAAATTCACTCCAGTCGGTCGTCTTGGCAAAGGCATACACGATCAGTTCCAGCGCGTGCTCGCCATAGGCCTGAAAGTACACCAGGGTTTGTTCGTTGGTATCCACTTCATCATGAGAGTCGAGCATCGAGCGGATCGACTTGACGATGCCCGCCACACGCTCGATATCGGTATACCGCACCCGAATCGTCTCGAAAAGGCGCCGGTTCCACATGCGCGAGGGATTGTCGAGCACCAGATTGCTGAAAGCGGAATTGGGAACATAGCGTGGACGTGACGCAAAGGTGCGGATACGCGTCAGGCGCCAGCCGATGTCTTCCACGACTCCTTCGATCTCGCGATCTGGAGATTTCACCCAATCGCCGACGCGAAACGGTTTATCCAAGTGAATCATCAACCCGCCAAAGAAATTGGCCAGCATGTCCTTGGCAGCGAACCCGATTATCAGCCCACCGACACCACCAAAGGCCGCTACCCCCGAGGGCGAGACCCCCAGACTTGAAAGAATCAACAAGCCGGCGACAACCACGACGACCGCGCCCAATATCTTGGAGACAGCCGATGCCGTATCGGCATCCATGGGCTTGGCACGCTGCCCCCCCGGCGGAAACACAAGACGTTTCTCGAGAAGTTTGACGGCCCTGAGCCCCGCCCAGGCCAGAAGTAGCCACGAAATGACGGCCTGCACCTGGACCAGGTGTTCGGCGAGCCATTCGATATTCCAATGGTAGCGAACGACAGTCAGGCAGAGGAGTGCCCCCATCAGCCAGATCCAGAGACGAAGCGGTCGCCGCAGCGCCTGAATCAGGATGTCATCCCAACGATTGCTGGTTTTCTCCAGTAGTGGCCCGAGACGCCAGAAAACGACCCAACTCAGCAGATCGATCATCAACGTCAAGATGACGACCAACCCCAGTGCCGCTACCCACAGCGGAATGCCCAGGGTCGCTTGCACCCAGTCCATGACGGGAGAGAAAAAATCAAACACGAGGGCCTTTCCTTCTAGTACGCATACAGGTGTCGACGTCGATAACCAATGGCGGGATCAGTCGGCAAGTGTTTCCGACAGCGACTCGAGACGCGCATGGGCGCGCCGCCAACGCGCCAGCGCAGGTAGCGTTTCCAACTCAGGGCGGGCCCGACCGTAACGCAATTTGCCCAGACGCTTGGACGCGTGCCCCACCGCCGCATCGAGCACCTCGAGCGCGGCCGCGCGATCATTGCATACCAGTACCATGTCGCACCCCGCCGTCCAAGCGGCCTGGGCACGCGTCGAGGGCGGTCCGGCCACGTGCGCACCGGCCATGCTCAGGTCATCGGAAAACACCACGCCCTTGAACATCAGTTCCTCGCGCAACATCCCTAGCCAGGACGGGGAAAATCCCGCCGGGCGCGCATCGAAAGCGGTATAGACGACATGCGCCGGCATCACGGCATCCAGCTTGCCGGCCAGCGTCTTGAAGGGAATCAGGTCGTGCGCGCGCAGCGTCGCCAGCGAGCGCGTGTCTTCGGGCAAGGCATGATGCGAGTCGAGATTGACACCGCCATGGCCGGGAAAGTGCTTGCCCACAGCGATCATGCCGGCTTCATGCAACCCATCGATGAAGGCACCGCCAAGCGTCGCGACGACGTCGGGATCGGCGGAAAAGCTGCGATCGCCGATGGCCGGCGAACGCTGATCGTCGACATCGAGCACCGGAGCAAAGGTGATATCGAAACCGCAGGCCGCCATCTCCATGCCTAAGAGCCAACCGGCCTCATGGGCCAACACACGGACCGCCTCGGGTGTCTCGCCATACCCGGCTGCCAATGTCGCCATGGCCGGCAGACGCGTCACGCCGTCTCGCAGTCGCTGGACACGCCCGCCTTCCTGATCGATCGCCAGCAACACATCAGGACGTATCTCGCGAATCGCGCGGGTCAAGCTGCGCACTTGCTTGGCATCATGCGTATTGCGCTTGAACAGGATCACCCCACCGACCTCGGGGCGTGCCAGAAGATGACGTTCGTCGTCGCTGAGTTGCGTCCCTTCGATGTCCAGCATGACCGGGCCGAGAGGTTGGGTCATCGTCGCGCTCCTGGCAAATGGAGGAAGGATTCTAGGCGGTGAGCGGCACTACGTCGAGCGCAGCCCTTGTGTAAACACCCTCTCAGTCATGCAGCCAGACCGGCGTGCCAGCCGGCGCAGCCTCGCAAACGGCCAGCAGCGCCGCATCGCGCAGACGTATGCAACCATGCGAGGCGGGCACCCCCATCGGCTGGTCGAGCGGCGTGCCGTGCAGATAGATATAGCGACGCTGGCTGTCCACCTCCCCCCCTCGGTTGATCCCCGTTTCCAAGCCACACAACCACAGGATACGCGTCAATATCCAATCCCGCTCGGGATGGGCACGCGCCAACGCAGGTGAAAACACCTCACCGGTGGGGCGCCGCCCGCGAAAGACACTGCCGGGCGGCAGTCCATCACCGATAACTGCGCGAACGTAATGCCATCCCACAGGCGTCTGCCCGCTACCCTCGTGCTGTCCAATGCCATGGGCGCCCGAGGAAATGGCAAATGTCTCGCGACACGTGTCGCCCTCGCGAATCGTCAGCGCCTGGGCGGCAAGATCGATTTCCAACCACACGCCCCGATCGGGGGGCATCTGGGCAAGTCGCGGCGTCTGCATCATCCCGCCACCTTGAGCGCTTCATCGGGCAGTGGCGCCTGCATGCCAGCCACGACGACAGGACGCAGACGCCGGATCAAATCGCGCACGCTGACATGCTCGTGGTAATCCTTGTCGGCAATATCGCGCAAGGCATCAAGGCCCGACAACGTGAAGATCACCGTTCCCAGCATGAAGTGTAGCCGCCAGAAGCGCTCCGCCTCTGGCAACTCCGGCGTGGCCCGGCGCACCAGGTCGCTGAAACGCGAGAACACATTGCCGTAATGGTCTTGTATATAACGCCGCAGATGGCCCTGAGCCTGGGTATAGGCCAGCCCCAGCAAGCGCATGAAGACCTTGAGGCTATTGCGCTCGGCGGGGACTTCCAAGACGGTACGTGCCAGCGTCTCCAACAACACCTCTAAAGGAATGGGCTCGCCCTGGTAGTGCGCCTCGAGGTCGTCCAGGGCTTGGTGAAAGCGCTCGGAAAAGGGATCGAGATAGCGCGCGAAGACTGCTTGGATGAGCGCCTTCTTGGACCCGAAATGGTAATTGACCGCCGCCAAGTTGACCTTGGCCTTGCTGGTGATGGTACGCAGCGAGGTCTCGGCGAACCCCCGCTCGGCGAACAGAACCTCGGCGGTATCGAGAATGCGCGTCACTGTATCGGTCTGAGCCATGGGGGCGCCCCGCGTGGAATAAACGAATGTTTTAAACAAATTCGATTCTAAGCCTTGACATCGATAACGACAAATCTCCCCAGGTTTGAAACACCCGGGCCGTGAACGAATGACCGCGCTAATGGTTGCACCACGCCAAAGACTGGATACAATCACATACTGTATGCTTGAACACGTCAGCGCCTGCCGGAGGCCCCATGTCTCGCTCGTTAACTTCACGCCAGCAACACGTCTTCGATTTTATCGTCAAGACCATGAATGAGCTTGGCTATCCACCGACACGCGCGGAAATTGCCCGGGCTCTGGGCTTTCGTTCGCCGAATGCCGCCGAGGAACATCTCCGAGCGCTCGACCGCAAGGGGGTCATCCGCATGATCCCCGGCACCTCACGCGGAATCCGCCTCACCGGAGAGGAAGAGACCGCCTCGAGCAGCGGCGATGGCCTGCCGGTCATCGGGGAGGTCGCCGCCGGTAGCCCGATCCTGGCCGCGGCGCACATCGACCGGCACTGCCCTCTGGCGCCGGACTACTTCACCCCGCGCGCCGATTATCTGCTGCGTGTTCGCGGGCTCTCGATGAAGAACGCCGGCATTCTCGATGGCGACCTGCTCGCCGTGCATCGTACCCAACAGATCCGCGACGGTCAGATCGTCGTCGCGCGTCTGGAAGATGAAGTCACCGTCAAGCGCTTCAAGCGTCAAGGGCATCATGTCTGGCTGCTGGCCGAAAACGACGATTTCACGCCCATCGAGGTGGATTTGCGCCACCAGGAACTCGACATCGAAGGCCTCGGCGTCGGCGTGATTCGTGGCGGTGGCGGTAACGGCCTGCACTGAGCAGACACGCCCATTTGCCATGCGCAAGATCCTCCACGCCGATTGCGACTGCTTCTATGCCGCCGTGGAAATGCGCGACGATCCGACGTTACGCGACATTCCTCTGGCAATCGGCGGCAGCCCCGAGACGCGTGGCGTTGTCGCCACCTGCAACTACCCCGCGCGCGCCTTCGGCATCCATTCGGCGATGCCCATGGCGCGTGCCATGCGTTTGTGTCCGCACTTGACCCGGCTTTCTCCGGACTTCGAAAAGTACCGTGACGTGTCGGCCTGCATTCAGGCACTTTTCCATGAGCTGACGCCACTGGTGGAGCCCTTGTCCCTCGACGAGGCGTATCTGGACGTCAGCGAGGTCACACGCTTCCAGGGAAGCGCGACATGGATGGCCAGATGGCTCAAGCAGGAAGCGCTGGCGAGAACGGGCATCGTCATCTCTGTGGGAGCGGCGCCCAGCAAGTTTCTCGCCAAGCTGGCCAGCGACTGGGACAAACCGGATGGACTCCGAGTGATCGCTCCCGATGAAGTCGAGCCTTTTCTCCTCGCGTTGCCCGTCAAGCAGTTGCACGGTGTCGGCCCGGCGACGGCGGCCAAGCTCGAGGCACTACAGATCGTCACCTGCCGTGACCTGCGCGAATGGCCGCTCGAATCTCTGATCGACCGCTTCGGCAAGTTCGGACGACGGCTATTCGAGCTGGCACGTGGCATCGACGAGCGCCCGGTACAGATCGAGCGTGAACGCAAGTCCGTCAGCGTGGAAACCACCTATCACCGCGACCTGCCCGATCTAGCCAGTTGCCACGACGCACTCGCACCGCTCGTTGAGCGCTTGATGACGCGTCTGACGCGACATGGCTCGCCGGACATTCAAAAACTGTTCGTCAAGGTTCGCTTCAACGATTTCAGCAGTACGACCCTGGAAGCGGCGGGTCGCGAGGCGCTGGCAGTACGCTTTCAGGCCTTACTCGACGGGGCCTGGGCGCGCGGCGAGCGCCCCGTGCGCCTGCTCGGGGTCGGCGTGCGACTGACCCCCGAGGCGCAGCAACGACAGATGACCCTCTTCGACTGACCCTCACCTTCAAGCAAACACGACCGTCTTGTTGCCATGGATCAAGACACGATCCTGCAAATGCCAGCGTAGCCCCCGCGCCAGCACGGCCTTTTCGACGTCACGCCCCAGGCGCACCAGGTCCTCGGCGGTATGGCAGTGCGTCACGCGCTGGATGTCTTGCTCAATGATGGGGCCCGCGTCGAGTTCTTCGGTGACATAATGGCACGTCGCGCCGATCAGCTTGACACCCCGCGCATAGGCCTGATGGTACGGCTTGGCGCCAGCGAACGAGGGCAGGAAGCTGTGATGAATATTGATGATTCGGCCGGCGTATCGCTGACACAGGTTGGGCGGCAAGATCTGCATGTAGCGCGCCAGTACTACCGTATCCGCCCGCGCCTCTTCGACCAGTGCCTCCACCCGAGCAAACGCCGCCGCCTTGTCGTCTGCATCGACGGGCACATGATGGAATGGAATGCCATGCCATTCGACCAGTGCGCGCAGCGCTTCATGATTGGAGATCACGCAGGGGATCTCGCAGTCGAGCTCACCTGCCGTCCAGCGGTACAACAAATCGACCAGGCAGTGCGACGCGCGCGACGCCATCAGGACGACGCGCTTGGGCATAGCGGTATCGCTCAGCGCCCAGTCCATCGAAAACTCATCGGCAATGGCCGAAAAGTCGTCGCGCATCGCATCGATGCTCAGTGGCAACGACTCGGCTTTTATTTCGTAGCGCATGAAAAAGCGCCCGGTGGCCAAGTCCGAATGTTGATTGGCCTCGGTGATCCAACCACCATGACCGGCGATATAGCTGGATACGCGAGAGACGATGCCCACGCGGTCGGGGCACGAAACGATAAGACGATACGAATGGGACATGCGCGCTACCATCAATCCTGAAATGAGGCAGTGATCGGCGTCTCATCGAGGAAGACGCGTCTCACCAAAGGGCGCCTATTGTAGCGAATTCGGTGATCACAAGAAGCCTCGATTGTGGCCGCACCGGGGCATCCCGTATAGTGTTGGACATCTTCACGTCAAGGGATAACGATGTCCCAATCACGCATCCAGATACGCGCTCGCCGCAAGCCTCCCCTGCGGATACTGCCCCTCGGTGGCTGCGGTGAAATCGGCATGAACTTCACTCTTTACGGGCACCTTGATCACTGGATCGTGGTCGATTGCGGCATGATGATTCGCCAGGATCTCCCGCAGGCGCCCTTGCAAGTCCCCAATGTCGATCTCTTGCCTTCTCAGGGTATCGTTCCTCAGGCCATCTTCGTCACGCACGGACATGAAGATCACATCGGTGCGATTGCCTGGCTGTGGCCACGTTGGCAATGCCCCATTCATGCCACGCCACTGGCCGCCGGCTTGCTGCACCTACGCTTCGCCGAGCAGCAACTGCCCACCGATGCGATTCACGTCATCACGCCCGACGACGCCACGCAAAGCGGCCCTTTCGATGTACGCTTCTTGCCAGTGCCGCACTCGATTCCCGAAAGCTGTGCCCTGCTATTGGCGACCCCCGATCATCGTATCCTGCACACCGGTGACTGGAAACTCGATTCCGAGCCCTTGATCGGTGCCCCCGCATGTCCGCAGCGTTTCCAGGCGCTGGCGCCTATTGATCTCGTCGTCGGCGATTCCACCAACGCCCCCATCCCCGGACATTCACGCAGCGAGGGCGAGGTCGCACGCGCACTTGAAGCGACGATCGACGCCTGCCCCGGCCGTGTGATCGTCAGTTGCTTCGCCAGCAACCTGGCCCGCATTCTGGCCCTGGGCCGCGCTGCCAAGGCGTGCGGACGACGCGTCAGCCTCATGGGGCGTTCGATGGAGCGTATGGTGAATGTCGCGCGAGGACTTGGCTATCTAGAGGACTTCCCCACCCTGGTGCCCGTTCGCGACCTTGGCTATCTACCCCCCGAAGAAGTCCTGATCATCGCCACCGGTAGCCAGGGAGAGCCACGCTCCGCCCTGTCTCGCCTGGCTCAGGGGCAACATGCTGATTTCGAGCTCCAGCCCGGCGACAGCGTGATTTTTTCGGCCAAGGCGATCCCCGGCAACGAACTGCTGATCGAGCGATTACAGGCAGGACTCAAGCGCGCCCGCATCACGCTTTACGATGAGCGCCATCATCCCGAACTGCATGCCTCGGGGCATCCTGCACAGGACGAATTGCAACGTCTTTATGGCTGGCTTGCGCCCAAATATCTGCTGCCCGTGCACGGTGAGTCTCAGCACCAACTGGCGCATCGTCGCCTGGCGAAATCACTGGGCATCGAAGTGCCCTGGATACCTCGCAATGGTGATATGCTCCGCTTCGATAACGACGGTCTGACCTGCCTCGAGCGCCATCCCCTGGCACCGCATATCGTGACCCAGAATCGCATACATCCCCTGGAAGGATTGCGCGCGCCCAGCATGTCGAGCATGCACCATCGCAGCGGCATCTTGAGCCTGACGCTGCCGGTCATTCGCCAGCCATCGGGATGGGCACGCGTGGGACGTTTATTGTGGGATACGAGCCACGACCTGGCGCTGGACGATACGGCGCTCGCCGACTGGCTCGACGATCAACTACCCCTTCACGAGGCGGATACCATCGCGGCATTACGCCAACGGCTACACGCCCCCTTGATGCATTGGCTCAATGAGCATCTGCGACATCTCCCCGAGGTCCACCTGCATATCATGGCGGCGGAAGAAACCTCGTCGATCGATGGGTGACCCGGCAATAAAAAACGGACCCGAAGGTCCGTTTTGATCGTTCGAGCGTGTCGCTCACTGCTTGCGGTCCTTGTCTTTCTTAGGTGGACGACCTCGACGCTTGCGCGGCTGCTCGGACATCAAATCGTCCAGGGAAAGGCCCGCATCGCTCATCGCCTCACGAATTTCCGCCAACTTCCGCTCTTTTGCAGCTTCTTCCGCTTGGCGCTTGTGATCTTCCTGCTGCTTCTGCTCGATCACTTCACCGATGACTTCTGACAGCTTATGGAGCTGTTCCATGCTGAGCTGTCGCGCGGCAGCGCGAGCCACATTTTTATTTCGCGCAATGCGCTCCAGGGTGTCAGTGGACATTCGCCTCCTCCATTAAAAATAAACGACCTGCGGCAATAACGCCTTGGCGTTTTTGAAAAGTATATGACTCGAACTTGGTTTAGCAAGAAAATAATGCACTCAAGCCCCGTCGAAACCTCACGCCTTTATGGTCAGGAGACGCATCACGCTAGCGCGAATGACGCACACCGTAAAACATCACCCGCCCGTCATGTTCATAAAACGCACGATATCGACATCGCCATCGGTGCGGAAATGATGGCGTTCGGGTTTCAGTGGCATGGCCTCGATGATGCGCTGTTTGAGGCGCTCGATATCCCCGGGATAACGCCGCAGAACCTCGCGCAGGTCGACCGAGTGCTCGTTACCGAGGCACAGTAACAAGCGCCCTTCCACCGTGACCCTGACGCGGTTACAGGTATCGCAGAAATTATGGCTGTGCGGCGAGATAAAACCGATACGCGATTCACTATCGGGCATGCGGAAATAGCGCGATGGCCCCAAGGTATTCTCGGTCGTCGGTAATAGCGCATGACGCGATGCGATCGCCGCATGGACATCATCGCTGGAATAAAAGGTTTCTTCACGCGAATGGTCAGACACATCGCCTAGCGGCATTTCTTCGATGAAGCTGATATCCACGCCTTCTCGGCGCGCGAAATCGACCAGGTCGAGCACTTCATCGTCGTTTCGCCCCTTGAGCACGACGGCATTGAGCTTGATACGCTCGAACCCGGCATCGCGCGCGGCACGAATACCGGCGATGACATCCTCGAGATTTCCGGTACGCGTCAAGCTGCGGAAGCGCTCGGGGTCGAGTGAATCAATGCTGATATTGAGGCGCTGCATACCGCCTGCTCGCAATGCCTTGGCATGCTTGACCAGCCCCGCGCCATTGGTCGTCATGGCGAAGTCCTTGAGCCCCGGCAGCGCGCCGACGCGCGATACCAGATCATCGATGCCACGTCTGACCAGCGGCTCACCGCCGGTCAAACGAATCTTCTCCACGCCCAGTTCGACGAAGGCACGCGCGACTTGTTCGATCTCTTCAAGCGTCAATATCTGTGCGCGCGGTAGAAACGTCATGTCCTCGCTCATGCAGTAGACGCAGCGAAAGTCACAGCGATCCGTCACCGAGATACGTACATAACGAATCTGGCGCTGAAAGTTGTCGATCAGCTCGGTCATGCTTCCTCCCAACGGTCCGCAGCTCGCACGTCACTGTCACGCGCCGAGACCCAATACGTCCCGCTTGCAGTGTGTTCTTTCTTCCAGAATGGCGCACGTGTCTTGAGGTGGTCCATAAGAAAATCGCACGCATCGAATGCCGCACGTCGATGGGCACTCGCGACCATGACCATGACGATGGGATCACTTGGCGACAAGCGGCCGACACGATGCACGATGCGTACTCCTTCGAGCGGCCAACGCGACGTCGCCTGTTCGGCAATATCGCGCAACGCCGCCTCGGTCATGCCAGGATAATGCTCCAGTGACAGGGCCTGCACATCCGGACGCTCATTGACATCGCGCACCAGGCCGGTAAAGGTCACCACGGCACCGATATCGCAACGCCCCGCCAGCAGGTAGCGTTGCTCCTCGCCCACATCGAAGACGGAAGACTGCACGCGCACATCGATCATGATTAGCTCCTCATCCTCCGGTGACCGGCGGAAAAAACGCCACTTCATCGCCCTCGCGAAGGGTTGTGTCGTCATGCGCCATGGCATGATCGACGGCACATAGAATACGCGCGGCGGACAAGGCCGCGAAGCGCGAATCCCGTGCTTCGAGTGCGGCCTTGAGACTGGCGACATCGAGACTTTTTAGCGATGCAACCGGCACTTCCACCTCTTCGGTGTCCAGTCGCTCGCGCAATTCGGCGAGAAACTTGACGCGTATTGCGGCGACGCCGACGGGCGGGGTTTCGGACGCTTCACGCGTCGCGGGGACCTCCTCGGCGGCGCGATGCCATTCACCGGACTTGCCGCCCGTCTTGTGCTCCAGGCACACGCCGTCGATCGTCATGTCCTTGTCGACCGCCTTGCACATATCATAAAGAGTCAGGCACGCCACCGAGACCGCGGTCAGCGCCTCCATTTCCACACCAGTGCGGCCCGCCAGACGACAGCGTGACTCCACATGCACGCAGGACGCCGCTTCGTCGAGGCGAAAATCGACACTTACCTTGGACAGCAGCAATGCATGACACAAGGGAATCAATTCATGTGTGCGCTTGGCGGCCTGAATACCGGCGATGCGTGCCGTGGCCAGCACATCCCCTTTGGGCAAGCCGCCCTCGGCCAGCAAGGCCAACGTGTCCGGGCGCATGACGATGCGTCCGCTCGCCACGGCCTCGCGCTGCGTTTCGGCTTTATCGCCGACATCCACCATGTGAGCTTCGCCACGCGCATTGAGATGGGTCAAACTCATGTCAGGTCACCGAACGGTTGTATCGTCACCGGCGTACCCGCCTCGACGGCGGCACACTCGTCTCCGATTTCGATAAGGCAATTGGCCGCCACCATCGAGCTGAGGATGCCCGACCCTTGACGGCCCGTGGTCCGCACCGAGAGCTGGCCGGCCTCATCCACGGTATAGATACCGCGATGAAAATCGACACGTCCGGCGCGGCTTTTCAATGGCTCGCCGGCCAGCGCCGTGAGACGTGACGGCTGCCAAGCGCGCTCTCCCTGCATGCGCCGGAGCATGGGTTGAACGAATTGCAAGAACGTCACCATGACCGCCACAGGGTTGCCGGGCAGCCCGAAGAAAGGCACCGTCACCCCTCCCGTTCGATGGATACGACCGAACGCCAAGGGTCTTCCGGGGCGCATGGCGATCCGCCACAACCCCAGCTCGCCGATGGCGGTTAGCGCGGGCTTGACCCAGTCGGCTTGCCCCACCGATACGCCGCCGCTGGTCACCACCATATCCGCCTCGCGGGCCGCCGCCGACAGAGAGGCACGCATGCTGTCCAGATCGTCCCGCAGAATGCCCAGGTCGATGACCTCGCATCCCAAGCGGCTCAGCAAGCCATGTAACGAAAAACGATTGGTATCGTAGATACCGGCGGGTGGCAACGCCTCGCCCGGCGCCGTGACTTCATCGCCGGTGGAAAACACGGCCACACGGAGTGGGCGAAACACCTCGATCTCCGCATACCCCAGCGAGGCCAGCAGCCCCACGTGCTGCGGCCGCAATCGTGTACCTATCCCCAGCGCACGCTGGCCGCGCGCCAGGTCTTCGCCGGCCTGGCGCACGTTCTGCCCACGCCGCACTCGTTCGGGTCGTGCGACACGCATGCGCCCGGCGTTGTCGACATCGGCGAGCTGCTCGCTCATGACCACGGTATCGGCACCATCCGGCAGCGGTGCGCCAGTGGTAATCCTCACCGCCTCACCTGGCGCCAGCGATGTCGTCAACCGCGTACCCGCCAGGACATCAGCGACCACATCCACGAGCATAGCGCCTGCCGGTGCCTCGTCGGGCCATGCCAACGCGATGCCGTCCATCGCAGCATTGGTATTTTGCGGCACGTCGATTGGCGACATGACATCCACCGCCAACACCCGACCGCAGGCCGCCTCCAAGCCGATCCGCTGCCTGGCAACCGTCGGCGGCGCCATCTCAGCCAGCGCTGCGAGGGTCTCGTCGACGCTGAGCATGCGCTCGCCCAACTCGAAACAGGATAAGGTCATGACGTCTCCCGAGGACCACGGCGCATCTCGGGCCAGCGTGGCGGCCATGCCCGCACCCAGTCGACCAGGGCGTCATGATCGTCCATCGGCAAGCGCTCGACTCCGTCCGGCAGCACCATATTATCGGGCGTCGCCACCGCCCGCACCCAGGGGTCATCGGCCGCCATCAGCGGCTTTTCCAAGGCTTCGCGATGCAGCTCCAGCTTGGGCAAAGGCCAGGCTTTGAAGCCTTCGACCAGGATCAGATCCGGCGCCAAGGGCAAGACATGAGGGATCAGCGCCGCGAGATCGGCTTCCTCGCGATCGGGCGTTTCCATCATCAAGGCAAAACGCTTGCCCGAGGCCACCAGCATCGGCGTCGCGCCAGCCTGACGCAGGCGGTAGCTATCCTTGCCGGGGCGATCGATATCGAAGGCGTGATGGGCATGCTTGATCACGGCCACTTGCATTCCCGCATCGGCTAGCCTGGGCAACAGTGCCTCGAGCAGCGTCGTCTTGCCGGTCCCGCTCCAGGCGGCGATACCCAACAGTGGCGTGTCTAGCGCATCAAGCGATAACGTCATCGCGTCTCGTCGTCCTCTTGCAAATCATCGAGGGAATCATCAGTGAGTAATGCAACGCAACAAACATGCCGAGGGCTCGCCATTGATACGATGGTGGATCGCCTTGGTTCTCCGAAAATCACATGGCGCGATAGCTACCGCGTCAAAACGATCCATCAGCGCGCCAATGTCGCTCCATAACGTCACGGTCAGCGGGGGAGTTGAGATTGGCGAACGCCTCGGGCTGATCGGAAAAGTCGACATGGCACCAGGGATGGCGCGCATACCAGCGATCTATCTTGCGTTCGCCATCGCGCAGGGCCGCCCCGAGATCGTCGCGCAGCGTGGTATCGATCAAGGCCACCACGGGATGCGCCCGCTGACCATCGTGCGCGACCGCGATACGCTGCTCGCCGCGTCCCTGCTGCAAGCGCAGCGCCAGATCCACCGGCAGCGCCGGAGAGTCGCAGGGCACGAATAACGCCCACGGCGTTTCCACGGCACATAACGCGCTCCACATGCCCATCAGCGGTCCGTGATAACCGGTCTCACGGTCGCCGATGAGCGGGTAGCCCAGCGCACGATAGCGCTCCAGGCTGCGATTGGCATTGATCGCGATGCGCCCCACCTGAGGCACCAAACGGTTCACCACATGCGTGATCAAGGGTTGCCCCGCAAACGGTTCCCAGCCTTTATCGCGGCCACCCATGCGACGCCCTTCCCCACCCGCCAAGATGACCGCGGTCACGTCCTCTTCGTGCATGCCTATCACTCCTGCACTGGCTATTATGTCCACCATCATACGCAGCTTGGATGCACACGCCGAGCCACTTCCCCAATGCGTGCGGCGAGGAAGGCGTCACACCGCCACGCCCTGCTTGAAAGCACTTACCTGTAGGCAGCGTTGTTCCAGGCACCAGTACTCATCGCAACGTTCGGTCAATACGCTCGGCTGATGGGCACTGAGCACGATGGCACAGCCTGCTTCATGCAGCGACGAGATCAATGTACAGACATCGGCAATGGCCTGACGGTCGAGGCTGGCGGTAGGTTCATCGAGCAGCAACACGCGAGGCGACAAAAGCCACGCCCGTGCCAACGCCAATCGCATGCGCTCACCGCCCGACAACGATCGGGCACGCTGCTCGGCATGCGCAGCCAGGCCGCAATGTTCCAGCATCGCGGCGACGCGATGGCGCGCTTCCTCCCGTCGCCAGCCGTGCCAGCGAGCCACATAGCGCAGGTTGCCGGCGACACTCGTATCGAAGAGATAAGGCTGTTGATGCAAATAGAGCACGCGCCCAGGGCATGGCGGTGACAACGGCGCCGCATTTCCCAATGTCCAGCGTATGGTGCCTTGGCGAGGGACCTCCAGCCCTGCCAGCAGACGCAGCAATGTCGTCTTGCCGCTGCCGTTATCGCCGCGCAGGTGCACGAGCGAGCGCCCCTGCCATTGCAAGTGAGATATCTCCCATAGCGCCGGCTCGCGGTCGAAGCCATGGGCTAGCTGGCTCACCTCGAGCATGAGCATTCCCCTCGATGGACGCGACGCGGTCAGGCGCTCACGGTTTGATGACCGCGTCCACGCATGACGCCCAGTAGTACATTGAGGACCAGCGCCAACAGCAGCAAGACGAGCCCCAAGGCCAGCCCTTGAGCAAATTTACCCTTGAGCGTTTCCAGCGCGATCGCCGTGGTGATGGTGCGCGTAAAATGCTCGATATTACCGCCGATCATCACCGCGCTACCGACTTCGGCAATGATGCGCCCGAACGCCGCCAGCACGGCGGCGATGACGCCGAAGCGCGCTTCGCGGATCAATAGCCATAAAGACGACCACCACCCCGCGCCTAGTTGCCGCGCCGTTTCCCAGGCCCGTTGATCGATGCTCTGTAACGTACTGTGCAACATGGCGATCAAGACCGGCATCGCCAGCAGAAACTGCCCCATGATCATGGCGCGCTGGGTGAACAGCAATTGCCATTCTCCCAGCGGGCCACTGCGCGATAGCAGCATGAACAGCACCAGTCCCACCACCACTGTCGGCACGGCCATGAACGTATTGACCAACGATATCGCGAACCAGCGCCCCGGAAAGGCAACACGCGCCAGTAGCAAGGCGATCAACAAAGAAGGCGGCAAGGCTGCGAATATCGCCGTCAACGAGACACGAAAGGAAACGCCGATGATTTCCCATAAGGCCGGATCGAAGGAGACCAACAGATACAGCGCCTCCCCCACCGTGTTCATGAGCTCACGCATCGGCGTCTCCGCGCATCAGTCGTTTTCTTGGACGGCGGCGGAAGGATCGACCTTCTCACCGGCGCTAGCATGAAACAATACCTTGTCGTTGAGTCGGAACGCATCGATCAGGTCCTGCCCCTCATCGGAAATCAGCCACTCGGCCAGCGCTCGTGCCCCCTGTGTATTGAGCCCCTCATGGCGTTCGGGATTGACCAGAATGACCTGGTAAGGGTTGAACAATGCCTTGTCACCCTCGACCATGATCTCCAGATCCAGCTTGTCCTTCATCGCCAACCAGGTCCCCCGATCCGTCAAGGTGTAGCCCTGCAGTTCACTGGCCATGTTCAGTACAGCGCCCATGCCTTGGCCGGCGGAGCGGTAGCCCTCGAAATCAGGGGTGGTTCCGGCGTCTTGCCACAGGTGATTTTCTTTTTTCTCGGTGCCGGAATCATCGCCGCGCGAAATGAATGTCGCGCCCTCATCGGCCAGCGTGGCAAACGCACGGGTCGCATCATCGCCACCCTCAATGCCCGCCGGATCGTCGGCGGGCCCTACGATCACGAAATCGTTGTACATCACGCCATGCGGCTCGACACCGTAACCGGCATCGACGAAGGCCTTTTCCGCTCCGGGAGCATGCGTCAGGACCACATCGACATCACCATCACGCCCCAGCCTTAGCGCCTTGCCGGTGCCCACGGGGATGACCTGGACCTGATAAGGATGGTCTTGCTCGAACTTGGGCAACAGATAATCGAGCAATCCCGAATTATAGGTACTGGTGGTGGTCGCCAGGCGCACGATATCGGCCGCCTGGGCGCCGGAGGCCAGCAGGAACGTTAGCGCCAGGGCGGCGAGCAGTGGAAAACGGCGTTGTAGCATGGGAAACCTCTCATCATTGTGGGGCCGTGGATACACTCGACTCCCTTGCAATTGGCATGCCTGACGTGACCCTGCCGCCAAAAACGGTGACAATTGCCGGATCGCATCGCGCCTTTTACCATGAAAATAATCCAGGTGCGTAACGAATGGAACAAATTGACCCAATAGCGAGACATAGTGTCCCGTCACGCAGGGAACGCCACTCATGACTGCATCCACCGAACTGCCCACCGCCTCCGTGCTGATCGTCGACGACGAGCCTGGCATGCGCAGCTATCTGGCCAAGGCGCTGGCCTCGCGCTTTGCGCTGGTCGAGGTCGCCGACTCGCTCAGTGCCGCCGAGGCGCTGCGCCAGCGTCTACACTTCGATCTGCTGCTGGTGGACATCCGCCTTCCCGATCGGTCGGGCATCGAGTGGCACGAAGCCCTCGGCCCCGAACGGCGTAGCGATATCATCTTCATGACCGCCTACGCCGATCTCGACATGGCGGTCAAAGCGCTGCGCGCGGGCGCCAGCGACTTCATCATCAAGCCGTTTCGGCTCGAGCAGTTGCAAGGCGCCGTCGACCGCTGCCTGGCTCAGCGCCGTCTGGCGCGCGAGAATTTCGTGCTCAAGCGCGAGACGCAGCGCCTTTATCACCCCGACGAAAGCATGATCGGGGATAGCCGCGCCATGGCCCAGGTCAGAACGATCATCGAACGCGTCGCACCGGCCCCCTCGGCTGTCTTGATCCATGGCGAGTCGGGCACTGGCAAGGAGCTCGTGGCGCGTGACCTGCATCGCCTTTCAGGGCGGTTCGGGGCTTTCGTTCCGCTCAATTGTGGCGCCATCGCCGGCGAGCTGCTGGAGTCGGAACTCTTCGGCCATATCAAGGGGGCGTTCACCGGCGCGGTGAAGACCCGCGAAGGGCTGTTCACCTATGCCGACGGCGGGACGTTGTTTCTCGACGAAATCGCCGAGATGCCATTGGCCATGCAGGCCAAACTGCTGCGCGTGATCGAAAGCAAACGCATCCGTCCGGTGGGTAGCGAGCAGGAACAACCCGTGGACGTGCGCATCATCGCCGCCACCCATCGCAACCTGCAGCATGAAGTCAGCGAGGGACGCTTCCGTGAGGATCTCTATTTTCGCCTCAATGTCCTGACCATGACCCTTCCCGCCTTGCGCGAGCGCCCCGAGGATATTCCTGTCCTGGCCCACCATTTTTCCCGGCAGCTGGCACGCGATCTCGGCCTCGAAGCCCTGCCGTGGCAACACGCCGATCTCGAGCGCCTGACGCATTACCCTTGGCCCGGAAACATCCGCGAACTCAAGAATTTCATCGAACGTTGTATCCTGCTCGGCCAGCTTCCCAGTGACATGCTCGACGAGGCAGCCGACAGCTCCTCCAGCGATAGCGTCAAGGGCTATCCTTGCGACTGGTCGCTGGAAGCCGTCGAACGAGCGCATATCCTGGAGGTGCTCGGGGCTCACGGTCATAACAAGTCCAGCGCCGCTCGCTCTCTGGGCGTGTCGCGCAAGACCCTCGATCGCAAGCTCAACGCCTGGCAAGACCTCGGCGCATGAGACGCCTGCGCCGCTGGCTGCGCGCCTCGATTCGACGTCGGCTCTTGTGGCTCACGTTCGCGCCCATGGCGTTGCTGATAATCGCCCTGACGGGACTCACCGCCTACTGGACCTCGACGTACAATGACCGTCAGTTGTACATGAAAGTGCGTGCCGACCTGGCCGTCGCCTCGCGGGTTCTGGATGGCTTGAGCCAGCAGCAGCAAGCACGCCTCGAGGAATTGGCGCATAGCCACGCGCTCGCCTCGGCACTGCAGGGCGAGGGGTCGCAATCCCTCGAGGCACTGCTCGATGAAACCCAGGAAGCAATGCAACTGGACTGGTTGCGCGTGGTACCGCTGGCAGCCTTCGAGACACGCCCCGAACTGCACCGCCGATTGCACTCGCCAGGCCATACACACGGCATGTCCGGCCTGGATGTGCTCCCCGCAACGCGGCTCGAGACACTGGCTCCCGGACTGGCCCAACGCGCGCGCCTCGAGCTGCATGACACACCGCAAGCCGCCCCCAGCGATCGGCGACGCGAAACACGCGGTATGGTGCTACGCACGCTGTATCCAATTCATGATGACCCGGGCCACCGGCGTCTTCTGCTGGATGGCGGGCGCTTGCTCAATGGCGATGCCGCTCCCGTGGATGATATTCGCGACCTGGTCTATGGGCCGGGCACGTTGCCCGAAGGCAGTACCGGCAGCGTCACCTTGTTTCTCGATGACGTGCGCATCGCCACCAATGTACGCCTGGACAACGGCGAACGGGCACTCGGTACACGCGTCTCCGAGCCCGTCAGTCGCCAAGTGCTCGAACGCGGCGAGCGTTTCATCGATAGCGCCTTCGTGGTCAGCGGCTGGTACGTCGCCGCTTATGCACCGCTCACATCGCTGACCGGTCAGCGTATCGGCATGATCTACGCCGGTTTCCCCCTGGCGCCTTATGAAGCCCTTTATCGGCAAACGCTCTTTCAGGTCGGTGCCATTCTGGCCATCATCGTCCTGATCTCAGGGCTGATGGTGATCCGCGGAATCGATGCTCTCGCCAGTCCAATACGCCGAATGCATCGCGTGATCCACGGGGTTCGCGAGGGTCGCCATTTGCGCATTGGTCACCTCGACAGCCAAGACGAACTGGCCGAACTGGCCCATGAATTCGATGCCATGCTCGATCGCCTGGATACCCACCAGGCCGCCTTGCAGCGCGCCGCTCAGACCCTCGAGCGACGCGTCGAGGCACGCACCCAGTCCTTGACCGAAAAAACACGTGCCCTCGAGGAGCACGTGGCCTTGCTCAAGCAGGCGCGCGCCAGCCTGATGACGCAGGAGAAGCTCGCCGCCCTGGGCGAAATGACGGCTGGCATCGCGCATGAAATCAACAACCCCGCGGCCGTCATCCTGGGCCACGTGGAACTGCTGGACGATACGCTCGGTCCTGATGCGGCTCCCGTACGCGACGAGATCGACACCATCATCGCCCAAGTCGAGCGCATCCGGGCGCTGATCGACAACCTGCTGCAATACTCGCGTGCCGGCAACGGTCAAGAGCCGGCCTTCCGTGACGAGGACATCAATGCCATCGCCGCAGATACCGAGGTACTCGTCCGCCACGCGCTCGACAAGCACGGCCATCGGCTGATCGGTTCGCTGCACGCCACACGGCGAGCCGAATGCCACCGCGGCCAATTGCAGCAGGTACTGATCAACCTGCTGCTCAATGCCACTCAGGCCAGCACGTCACCGATGATCATTCATCTGGCCACGCGCGACACGTCACGCACGATTCCCGGACACGGACGGCGCGATGGCGTGGAGGTTCGTGTTGCCGACCAGGGGCCGGGCATTCCACTGGAACTACGTGGGCGCGTCTTCGATCCGTTCTTCACCACGCGCGAAGCAGGCTCCGGGCTCGGCCTGGCCATCAGCGCGGGTATCGTACGTCGCAGCGGCGGCGAGATGTGGGTCGCCTCGGCACGCGGTCGCGGCTCGATATTCCATGTCTGGCTCCCCTGCCAGGCATTTCCCAGCGGCGCCGAGGACGTCACGACACGCAAATTGATCGCCTCTCTCAGCGACATGACCTCACCGTCCTCACGCGGCGGTTAAGATCGCTTCAACGAGGCGCTATCATAGGTCGATAACGTCTCGGTACACGCAAGGATCATCCATGAGCGGATTCGACGTCGGCGCACGTCTCAAGCAATTGCGCATGTTGCGCGACTTATCGCAACGCGAGCTGGCGAAACGTGCCGGCGTGACCAACAGCACCATTTCGCTCATCGAGCAGAATAGCGTGAGTCCTTCGGTGAGCTCGCTGAAAAAAATTCTCGATGCCATGCCGGTCTCGATCAGCGAGTTCTTCGTCGGCGAGGAAACCAGCCCCCAGGAGAAAGTCTTCTATCGCGCCGCAGAGCTGACGGAAATCGGCGATGGCAATCTTTCCTGGCGTCTGGTCGCCGCACGCCACCCCAGCCGCGGCATGTCGATCATCCACGAGCATTACCCGCCAGGGGCCGATACCGGCGAGGACATGCTCGAACACGAAGGCGAGGAAGGCGGCGTCGTCGTTTCCGGTACCATCGAACTCACCGTCAATGGTGATACCCAATGCCTGCACGCGGGCGACGCCTACTATTTCGACTCGCGCCTTCCTCACCGCTTTCGCAATCCCGGCGCTGGGGACTGCGTCATCGTCAGCGCCAACACTCCCCCGGGTTTCTCGGAGGGCGGGGCGAGTACGCATCACCGCCACTAGCCTCCACCTGACGAGCCTCCCGCTCTCCCTCACTCATGCTTGGCGGCCGGCGGCAAGGCCCAGTTGAGCACGATACCGACCAGCGCGGCGAGGCTCACGCCCTGCAGAGCGTATTCGCCGCTACCGAGCTGCATCCCCCCAATACCGAACACCAGGATCAGCGACACCACCACGAGATTGCGCGGCGCGGTCAAGGACTCGCCGCCACGCACCAAGGAGTTCATCCCCACGACCGCGATGGAGCCGAACAACAGGGTCATGATCCCCCCCATCACCGGCGTAGGGATGGTCTGCAACAACATGCCAAGCTTGGCCACGAACGCCAGTACAATGGCGGTACAGGCTGCGACGATCATGATCGCCGGATTGAAATTGCGAGTCAGCGTTACCGCGCCGGTGACCTCCGAATAGGTTGTGTTGGGCGGTCCACCGAAAAGTGCCGCCACGGACGTCGCCAGCCCATCGCCCAGCAGGGTGCGCTTGAGTCCGGGGGTTTCCAGGTAATTGCGACGTGTGACCGACCCGATCGCCACCATATCGCCGATGTGCTCGATCACCGGCGCGATGGCCACCGGAATCATGAACAGGATCGCTGCAAGATTGAACGTCGGGGACACGAAATCGGGCCACGCCAGCCAGGCGGCGTCATGCACCGGCGTCAGATCGACCACGCCCATGGCCAGCCCTAACGCATACCCGACGACGATCCCGCCCATGATCGGAATCAGACGGATCAGGCCTCGCCCGAAAACCGCCAACACCAGCGTTACCAGTAGGCTGATCATCGACAACGAAATGGCCTGGACATAGCCCATATCGCTGTTTTTCCCCGTGGCCATATCCACTGCCACCGGCGCCAGCGCGAGGCCGATGACCATGATCACCGGTCCCACCACGACCGAGGGCAGCAGGCGATGCAGCCATGCGGTTCCCCTCACGCGCACGATCTGTGAGATCGCCACATAGACCAGGCCTGCGACGAACAATCCACCCAAGGTGGCAGGTATGCCATAGCTGGCCACCGACCCCTGAATGGGGGCGATGAACGCAAATGAGGACGCCAGAAACACGGGGATACTGCGTTGCGTGATGAACTGGAAGATCAAGGTGCCGATCCCCGCCGTGAATAACGCGACACTCGGGTCCAGACCTGTCAATAACGGCACCAGCACCAAGGCTCCGAACGCCACGAACAGCATTTGCGTTCCAGTGATCAGCGTGCGTATCGGATGGTTCGTTGGCGTCGCCGAGGTCGCAGTGTCGTCGGTCATGGGAAAGCAGCTCCTGATATTGGTGGGCGGGAATGGAAGCGCGATATTCTAGCAATGACGATGGCTTCACCGCAGCTACCAGCGCACTAAGAGCTCCTTTCAACACATTGATAGCGCGGATATCGGGGCAGTTGTCACAAGAGGCTTGTCCAAGCAAAAGGCCCCGCCCGGCATGAACCGAGTGAGGCCTTGTGTTGTACTCCGAATCGCCGACTACACGATCATGGCATGTCCCGGGCAAGCCCGGGACATTCATGGACGCGTCAAGCACCACGTCCATTGATCACTCGCTAGAACCGGCCGCCATCCATTGCTTCATCAGTTCATCATAGGGAACGGTGGTGCCCTGCGGCATCTCGTTGTCCAGCTTGGGCTTAGGCGCTCCCGGTTGGGATAGCCAGTATTCTGGATCTCGCTTCTCATTGAGATTCGGTGAATACGTATCGAACACATCGGCTCGAGCAAGACGCGACATGATGTTGTCCAGGTCAGCAGCCAGGTTATCGAGTGCCTCTTTGGGAGCGACATCACCGCTTACGGCCGGCGACAAGTTTTCCCACCACAAGGGCGCCATTCGCGGATAGTCCGGGACATTGGTGCTCGATGGCGTCCACTTGGCTGCATTGGGACTACGATAAAACTCCACCAGCCCACCGAGCTTGGGCGCCATTTGCGTCATTTTTTCAGAGAAAATATCCGATTTACGGATCGGGGTCAGGCCCGCCAGCAACTTTTCGAGCGAGACGGTCTTTGAAACAGTAAACTGCGCAAAGAGCCAAGCGGCCGTCCGTCGATCCTCGGGCGTGGATTTAAAGAAGGTCCAGGCTCCCACATCTTGATACCCGACCTTCATGCCTTCTTCCCAGTACGGCCCCGTCGGCGATGGCGCCATCCTCCACTTAGGATTTCCATCTTCATCGGTCACCGGCAGATCGGGCCCGGTCATATCCGCAGTAAAGGCCGAATACCAAAAGATCTGCTGGGCAATATTGCCTTGCGCAGGCACCGGCCCCGCCTCACTGAACGTCATGCCGCTCGCCTCGGGCGGTGCATACTTCTTCAGCCAATCGACCATTTTGGTCACGGCAAAAACCGAGGCCGGTGAGTTGGTGGCCCCGCCACGCGAAACGCTGGCACCGACCGGTTGACTCTGCTCGTTGACGCGAATCCCCCAGTCATCCACCGGGTTGCCAAACGGCACCCCCGGACTTCCCATACCCGCCATGGAGAGCCAGGAGTCATGGAAGCGCCATCCCAGCGAGGGATCCCGACGACCGTAATCCATGTGGCCATACACCTTGTGGCCATCAATCTCGCCGACATGCTCGGTGAAGAACTCGGCAATATCTTCATAGGCCGTCCAATTGGTAGGAACGCCTAGGTCATACCCATAGATATCACGAAATTTCTTCTGCAGATCCTCACGCTGAAACCAATCGTAGCGGAACCAATATAGGTTGGCGAACTGCTGCGTTGGCAACTGATAAAGACTACCGTCGGGCCCCGTCCCATATTGCAATCCCATGAAATCATCGAGATCCAAAGTGGGCAGCGTGTAATCGGCCCACTCGTTTTTCATGGCCTCGGAAATATTGACGGTATCACCATAGCGAATATGCGTACCGATGGAATCTGTATCATTGACGTAACCATCATATATATTACGTCCTGTTTGCATCTGGGTCTGCATATTGGTGACAACATCACCCTCACCGATGATATTATGAGTGAGGTTGATACCCGTCAGCTTGCTAAAAGCCTTCGCCAGGACGTCACGTTCATAAACGTGCGTCGTCAGGCCCTCCGCGACCGTATTGATCTCCATTCCACGAAAAGGCTCGGCTGCCTTGGCAAACCACATGAGCTCTTCGATCTGTTGTTCACGTGTCAGTGTCGATTCCTGAAAGTGCTTATCCACCAATTGCTCTGCAATGGCCCGAGTATCTCTCTCATCGGCGTGCACTGAGCCGCTTGCAAGCATCACGCCTGCGGCAAGCAGAGAGAATCGTATTCTTATAGCTTTCATAGTCACCTCTTCGATTGTGGTTTTTCGTCCGTGAAACTACAGCTCCAAGCAACGGTTACCCCCAGCGTATCAGCACCAACATCCAAAGGATGGAGACGCTCAAGGCAATCCAGATATTGAGTGAAGTAAAGCCAACCACCAACAAGTGAATATAGGCGGCACAAAGCAGACCGATAAACAGCCGGTCACCCCGTGTGGTTGAAATCGGTAAAAACCCCTTGCGCTCGACCGTGGGTGAGACAACCTCCCAGACCGTCATCCCTGATAGCATCAGGGCAATGGCCATGAAAAATATCGCAGTAGGCGTCGTCCAAACCATCCATTCCATATCACGCCCCCTCAGGTTCGGCCTAGAGCAAAGCCCTTGGCAATATGATTACGAACAAAATAAACCACCACGAT
This sequence comes from Chromohalobacter marismortui, assembly GCF_004364315.1. Lineage (GTDB taxonomy): Bacteria > Pseudomonadota > Gammaproteobacteria > Pseudomonadales > Halomonadaceae > Chromohalobacter > Chromohalobacter marismortui. Next base: position 276,727 of record NZ_SOBR01000003.1, read on the forward strand.
GCCAGGCAGAATCGTCAAGACGCCGGCGGCAGATAGCGTTCCCCAGTCAATCCCCGAGGCTCCCTTTGTTTGAGTCATAACGGAAGCGATAGGCTGTGCGTTGGTCGCAGTCAACGTATTGGCGAGCAGTAATTCGACCCAAGAGAACATGAACAAGAAGAACAGGGTAACCCCTATACCCGAGCTGATCATGGGCACAAAAATCTTGACGAAAAACTTGGGGAAACTGTAGCCATCGATAAACGCCATTTCATCGACTTCCTTAGGCACACCACTCATGAATCCTTCCAGAATCCAGACCGCAAGCGGAATATTGAACAGGCAATGTGCCAGAGCCACCGAAAAATGAGTATCGAAGAGCCCAACCGTATAATAGAGTTGAAAATAAGGCAGCAAGAAAACTGCCGGTGGCGCCATGAGGTTAGTCAACAGCCAGAAAAAAAGATGCTTATCGCCTATAAATTTATAACGACTGAAAGCATAGGCTGCCGGCAATGCCACCACAATACTTATCAGCATGTTCATCAAGACATAAGAAATAGAGTTGACATACCCCATATACCAATTAGAAGTTGTAAAAATCTTGACATAGTGTTCAGCAGTAAAATCCTGCGGCCACAACGTCAAGGCACTCAGTATCTCGTTATTGGACTGGAATGACATATTGAGAAGCCAGTATATGGGCAACATCAAAAAGATGACGTAGATGCCCACCAGCCCTCGACGACGCCACTGGGTGGAAGCCGAGCGCGCTCTGCGACGGCGACGGTTATTGGCAGCCGCTGCCCGATCACGCACGGCCTCTGGTGTTGTGGGTAGTATATTTCTCATCTCACCCTTCCTTGTTTTTATCGTCTTTCTGCATATTCATGATGGCGGTGTAGAACACCCAGCAGACAAGCAGAATAATCAGAAAATAAATGAGCGAGAACGCTGCTGACGGCCCCAAATCCTGTTGACCAATAGCCATAGTGGTAAGTGACTGGCTAAGAAACGTCGTTGAACTGCCAGGACCACCGCCGGTTAAAACGAAAGGCTCTGCATATATCTTGAAGGAGTACATGAAGCGCAACAATACGCCAATAACCAACACATTGGTTAACTTGGGAAGCTGGATATGGCGAAATATGGCCCATTTGGAAGCACGATCGATACGTGCCGCCTGATAATAGGCATCCGGAATCGAGCGCAGGCCACTAAAGCAAAGCAAGGCGATCAGAGGCGTCCAGTGCCAGACATCCATCAGGATGATGGTCGCCCAAGCATCCACTGGATTTGCCGTAATGTTGTAGCCATAACCCAACTCGCGTAGCCCCCACCCCATGAGCCCAATATCGCCACGGGTGAAGATTTGCCAAATGCTGCCGACCACATTCCAGGGGATCAATAATGGCATGGTAACGAGTATGAGCATGGCCGATGCCTGCCAGCCCTTCTTGGGCATTATCAGAGCAATACCGATCCCCAAGGGCACTTCGATGGCCAGCACGGTCAGCGAGAAGGCAAACTGACGCACCAAGGCCGCCTGTAGTGCAGGATCATTGAGCATCTGCTTGAACCACTCGGTCCCCGTAAAGAACCGAGTATGAGCATCGAAGACATCCTGGACCGAATAGTTCACCACGGTCATCAATGGAATAATGGCGGTAAACGCTACCAGCAATAGCATGGGTAGAATCAACCACCATGCCCGGTTATTGTAGACTTTATTCATGACCGCTCTCCACGCGATATTCATCGATGTATAGGCCAAGTCGGTCATCGGGAAAACGAAGCCATGCCTTGCTACTTGGCGTTGCCTGATCTTCCGCTATACGCGCCTTGAGGACGACATTGCCCAGCATGAGATGCACGATAGAAAAGGTCCCCAAATCCTGAGCGTAATCTACCCGAGCCTCCATCCCACCTTCGATTGGCTCTGGATGCACCTCGATGAACTCTGGGCGGATACCCAACTTGATATTGCTGGAATCGGCATGCGCCACGGCATCACAAATATGCTGTCCCACGACCAATTCGGCGTCACCACTCATGACGCGGCCGTCACTCATCACGACATCCAGAAAATTCATTCCGGGACTACCGATAAAATAGCCGACAAACGTATGCCTTGGCTCTTCGAACAATTCACGTGGCGTTCCGAACTGGACGATCTGACCTTCATACATCACCGCGATCTTGTCTGCAAAAGTAGAGGCCTCGAGCTGATCGTGAGTCACATAGATCATGGTGACTCCAAAGCGTTGATGAATCTCTTTCAACTTGCGGCGAAGCTTCCACTTGAGTTGAGGATCAATAACGGTGAGCGGTTCATCGAATAAAATCGCCGCAACATCGTCACGTACCAGTCCACGCCCCATGGAAACCTTCTGTTTTTCATCGGCGGTCAGGTTCTTGGCCTTGCGCTTGAGCTGGGCAGTAAGTTCCAGCACATCGGCAACTTCCATGACGCGCTCGTGAACGCGCGCCTCGGGCGTCTTCACGTTACGTAGCGGGAAGGCCAGATTGTCATAGACCGTCATGGTGTCGTAAACGACGGGGAACTGAAAAACTTGCGCGATGTTGCGCGCCTCGGGGGGCATGTCGTTGACCAGTTCACCATCAAAGAGAACCTCGCCGCTCGAAGGTTCCAGCAAGCCGGAAATGATGTTCAGCAGCGTCGATTTACCACAGCCAGAAGGCCCGAGCAGCGCATAGGCTCCTCCTTGATGCCAGACGTGGTCCATCTCGCGGATGGCATAATCCTCTGATGACGTTGGATCGGCGAGATAGGTATGGGCAAGGGATTTTAGAGTGATTTCTGCCATGTCAGCTTCCTCCCAGATGCATGGGTGTATGCGCGACTGCACCCTGCTGATCGAAGACATACATCTTGTGGGCCGGAAGATAGAGTGTTACCGATGCATCCACCGAGAACTCATGGATACCCTCAAGGTACACTGTCATATTGAAACGTTCGTCATGCACGTGAAGAAACGTCTCGGAACCACTGATCTCCGCTAGATCCACTATCATGTGGAGCGTAATGTCATTGCTCGTCTGAGGTGTCAATGAAATGTGCGAGGCACGTACGCCAAAGCGATACTCGCCCGCCGGTAGTCGCTTCAAATAACGGTCCAGTGAAAAATACGTTTTACGATCGAAGGTCAGCTCCTCCCCAGAGACGACACCGTCCAGAATATTGATGGAGGGTTCGGAGAACATCTCCGCCGTGAGGATGTCCTGAGGACGATGATAAACATCTTCGGTGCGGCCGTACTGCAATAGGCGACCTTCGTGCAATACCGCCGTATTACCTCCTAATGCCAGCGCCTCGGCAGGTTCAGTGGTTGCATAAACCGCAATGCAATTACGCTCGCTAAAGACGGCACGCAATTCTTCTCGAAATTCTTCACGAAGCTTGTAATCCAGATTGACCAATGGCTCGTCGAAGAGGACAACGTCCGCATCCTTTACCAGGGCCCGTCCCATGGCGGTACGCTGTTGTTGTCCGCCGGAAAGTTCAAGTGGGAGACGGTCAAGCAAATGCTCGATATGAAGCATTTCGGCGATATTTCTTACCCGTCGATCGACCTCCGCACGTGGTACCTTGGCGAGCTTCAGCGGTGATGCAATGTTATTATAAACCGTCAGACTCGGGTAATTGATGAATTGCTGATAGACCATCGACACATTACGATGACGTACCGAGACGCCGGTGACATCTTGGTCATTCATTATCAAGCGCCCGTGGGTCGGGGAGTCGAGTCCGGCCATCAAGCGCATCAACGTTGTTTTACCCGCCAGAGTACGTCCCAGCAGGACATTGAAAGAGCCGGGCTGTAGCTCTAGATTCACGTCTTTTATATGGGACTCGCCACCGACCTGCCGATCGATGTTTTCCAGGATCAATGACATGGCGCATCTCAAATAGTCGTTGTTAGTGCATGACGATTCACGTCACTGCCCTTACAACCCTAGGCGAGGCGCATTTTTTTAACAATGCCGCTCATTATCGAAAACCGAATATGCGATCTTGAAAACGGCAAAAAATCTTGCAAGGCATTGTTTTATTTAATTTTTTATTGGACTTATACTTTATATTGAGAAACGAAAGCGCTAAACAGAGACAAAAAAACGGCCCTGCGTTCGTATATGAACGCAGGGCCGCGAGCGAAAAGCAGCGTCCAGGACGGGGTCAGCGTGTACCGAATATCTTGTCACCGGCATCCCCCAGGCCGGGGATGATATAGCCATTCTCATCGAGGCGCTCATCAACAGCGGCGGTGTAGATCTCCACCTCGGGATAAGCCTCCTGAACCCGGGCGATACCTTCCGGTGCCGCCACCAGGACAATGACCTTGACCTGTGGGCACCCTCGCTCCTTGAGCATGTCCAGCGTGGCGACCATAGAGCCGCCCGTCGCCAACATGGGGTCAATGACGATCGCTAATCGCTCGTCGAGGTCGCCGACGAACTTCTCGAAATACGGCACCGGCTCCAGCGTCTCTTCGTTACGATAAAGCCCCACAACACTGACGCGCGCACTGGGAATGAGGTCGGTAACGCCGTCGAGCATCCCAAGACCGGCACGCAGAATAGGGACCACGGTGACCTTCTTGCCCTTGAGCAACTCGACTTCGAGCAAGCCTCCGCTCCACCCCGGAATCTCGGTTTTCTGAGTCTCGAGATCCTGCGTCGCTTCATAGGTCAGCAACTTGGCGACTTCGCTGGCCAGTTCACGGAAGCTCTTGGTACTGATACCGGCTTCGCGCATCAAGCCCAGCTTATGCTTGACCAGGGGGTGTTGGATGGCATGAACGCTCATGTCGGGGGATATCCTTTCGGCGATGACGAGCCGAACCACATTCCACGCTGGCCATGCGGTTACGTCATGGACGCGGCCGGAACACGGTTCGGATTTACGTGCATTCTAGCGTGTCAGGGGAACTGGGTTAAGAGGACGCTGCGAGCTCAGGCTGCACCGGCAATTGCCAGTCAATGCCCTCTCGGCCCCGAGCGACCAAGAAGTCATTGGCTTGGGAAAAGTGACGCTGACCGAAGAAGCCACGATGCGCCGACAAGGGAGAGGGATGCGGCGCGTGCAGCACTAGGTGTTTCTGACGATCGACGAACGCCGCCTTCTTCTGTGCGTAACTGCCCCACAGCAAGAAAACCACGCCATCGCATTGCTCGTTGACGACCTGGATCGCGCGATCGGTGAAGAGCTCCCACCCCTGGCCTCGATGCGCGCCAGCGTTGCCCTGCTCGACGGTCAACACACTATTGAGCATCAACACGCCCTGACGTGCCCACGACTCGAGAAAACCATGCGACACAGGACTCGCGCCCACATCCTGGGCCAGCTCCTTGTAGATATTCTGCAAGGATGGAGGGACGGGCACACCGGGCCGCACCGAGAAACACAGCCCATGTGCCTGGTGCGGACCGTGATACGGATCTTGCCCCAGGATCACGACGCGGACCCGGTCTAACGGCGCCAGCTCGAAGGCACGAAACCAGTGAGCAGAATGCGGGTAGATCACCTTGTGCTGGGCTTTCTCGCGCGCCAGAAACGCGCGTAACGCCTGCATGTAAGGCGCATCGAACTCGGGGCCGAGATGATGCTGCCAGCTATCCGGCAAGACCTGGGGCATCACGGGATTTCCTTACCTCTGACGATGAATGATCACGCATCGCGCGAGCGAACCTGGTCGACCAGCGGCTCGACATAGGCAATCCCCATGTCCCAGGGAAACTGAATCCAGCAATCCTGAGCGACCTCGGTCAGGTATTGGTCGACCAGCGGGCGACCTTCCGGCTTGGCATAGACAGTCACGAAATGTGCCTGGGGCAGCATTTCACGCACCGCTCGAGCTGTCTTGCCGGTATCGACCAGGTCGTCGACCAGCAACCAGCCATCGCCGTCGTGCTCAACGCCCTTCATGACGTTCAAGCCGCCTTGTTCCTGGTGCTCGTAACTCTTGATGCACACGGTGTCGATCAAACGCACATTGAGCTCACGCGCAATCAACGCCGCAGGAATCAAACCACCGCGCGTGATGGCAACGATCCCCTTGAAGTCTCGCTCGACAAGTTGATGGCACAGAGCACGCACGTCGCGATGCAACTGGTCCCAGGAAACGGTGAATTGCTGGTGATAGCGATCGGTACTCATGGGGAAGACCACGCGGATGAAGATGGGGAAGACTAGAGAGGGCGCGAGAGCCACACGCCCACGCTCATCATTCGTGCTCGGTAAACGTGCAGACGGCGAACACATTATGGCCGGCTTCGCGGAGCTTCTGCGCGCCACCTAGTTCGGGAAGGTCAATGATCGCGGCGGTCTCGACCACCTGCCCTCCGCTACGCTGAATCAGCGAGGCCGCCGCCAGCATGGTGCCGCCGGTGGCAATCAGATCATCCATGACCAGAATACGATCACCCTCGCGGAAGGCATCGGAATGCAACTCGACCGTCGACTCACCGTATTCCAGCATGTAGGTTTCGCTGATGGTCTTGAACGGCAACTTGCCTTTCTTGCGCACCGGCACAAAGCTGCACCCCAGCTCATACGCTACCGGCGCGCCGATGATGAAGCCCCGCGCATCGATCGCGGCGATCGCATCCAGATTGAGCTCCTGGTAACGGTGCACGAAGCTATCGATGAGCTTGCGGAAGGCAGCGCTGTTCTGCAGCACCGGCGTGATATCACGGAAGTTGACGCCCGGCTGGGGCCAATCGGGGACGGTACGAATGACCGACTTGATGTAATCGCCATAAATGCTCATCTGGAGCTCCATCAGCAATGCATGCGGCTTTAGCCGCGACGGGCAGCGGACAAAGCGGCAAATGGTACCCAATGCAACGCCAGGAATCGAGGGGGCACATCGGATCCTCGATCCCTATACGGTTTCATGATGCGCCGCGGGCCGTCATGACCCGCTCGACCGTTTCGACGATGGCCTGCGTCTGCGGATCGATCTCGATATTGACACAGTCGCCCAGCATTCGCTCACCCAACGTCGTCCGCGCCAAGGTCTCGGGAATCAGGTCGACACAGAAGCGCTTGCCCTCGACCGCACCGATGGTCAGGCTGATACCGTCGACGCCAATATAGCCCTTCTCGAACAAGAACCGCGCATGCGCATCGGGCAATGCAAACCAGAGGCGGCGATTGTTCGGCGCTTCCTCGAGCTCCTCCAGGGGCGCCTGGCATATCACATGCCCGGACATCGCATGACCACCGATCTCATCGCCGATACGAGCGGCCCGCTCGAGATTGACATGATCGCCGACGCTCAGCGCCCCCAGGTTGGTGAGACGCAACGTTTCACGCATCAGGTCGAAAGATACATGGTTCCCCTCGATTCCCGTCACCGACAGGCAGCATCCATTGTGCGATACCGAAGCCCCGGTTTCGAGCCCGTCCGCCATGCCCTCGGGAAACATCACCACGTGGCGCCGAAACTGGACGTCTTCTTCCACGGCGACCACTGTGCCTACGCCCTGCACGATACCGGTAAACATCTAGACTCCTATTTGCTAACGACAGCGTGTCAAGACGCTGTACTGCCGCATGACGACTCACTATACCATGGCCCGACAATGTCCACCGCCAGACGCCTACACCTTTAAAAAGCCACGAAAAAGACGATTTTTCTGATCCCAAGACCTGTCAGCAAGAACTTGGCCTAGGAATATTGACAGGTTACGGGAGGCTACCTAGAATTCACCGCTTATTGAGCGCCGATTTGTACCCAGATTGCGGGCGCACCCGAGCATGCCTCGGGAAAATGCCGCTAAAAGGGTGTGTCCAGCGTTGATGGCCACCCGTCTGGGTGGCCTTTTTTATGGCCACAACCTGCAAATCCCGCCACACAGGCGATCCAGCCCCGTTACAATGCTGGCTTTCGCCACATGCGACGTCACCTCCTGGCATGACAAGCGTCGTCGCCCAAGATCGCCGACGCGTGCCACGGATCATGATGTCCCAACGCATCAACCCAAACGAAAACGATGATCAAACTCGAAGGTGTCTCCAAAACCTATGGGAGCGGCCCTGAGGCTGTCCATGCCCTCAAGCATATCGACCTGGATGTGCCGAAAGGCGCCATCCATGGCGTCATCGGCTTGTCCGGTGCGGGCAAATCGACGCTGATTCGCTGCGTCAATCTCCTCGAGCGTCCGACCTCGGGGCGCGTCATCGTCGACGGCCAGGACTTGACCCGACAGGACAGCGAGGCCTTGCGCCAATCACGCCACCAGCTCGGCATGATCTTCCAGCATTTCAACCTGCTTTCCTCACGCACAGTGTTCGATAACGTGGCACTGCCGCTGGAACTGATGGGGGTCTCGAAAAGCGAGATTCGCGAGCGTGTCGAACCGCTCCTGGACCTCACCGGCCTGACCGACAAAGTGTCACAATATCCGGCACAACTCTCGGGGGGGCAGAAGCAACGCGTGGCCATCGCACGCGCCCTCGCCAGTCGCCCCAAAGTGCTGCTGTGCGACGAAGCGACCTCGGCTCTCGACCCGCAAACCACAGCGTCGATCCTCGAATTATTGCAGGACATCAACCGCAAACTGGGGCTGACCATTCTGCTCATTACCCACGAGATGGAGGTCGTCAAGAGCATCTGCCACCGTGTCGGCCTGATCTCCGATGGCGAGCTGGTGGAAGAAGCCGACGTCGGCGACTTCTTCACCGCGCCCAGCACACGTCTGGGGCGTGAGTTTCTCAATGCGTTTCTCGAACTCGAGCCTCCGCAGGCACTGATCGAACGTCTCGAGGAAGCTCCTGACGAGCATACGCATCCCGTGGTACGTCTGGCGTTTTCCGGCGCCAACGTCGCCACCCCGCTCATCTCGCGCCTGGCACGCGAGAGTGGCGTCGATGTCAGCATCCTGCAAGCCAAGGTGGAATCGATCCAGGGCCGTACACTGGGCCTCATGATAGCCGAGCTCATCGGCACACCCGAGACCACGTCACAAGCCCTTGCACAACTCGAAGCTCACGATATCAATGTAGAGGTACTCGGCCATGTCCAGCGCAATGCTTGAACTGATCTTCAAGGCCACCCTCGACACACTCTATATGGTGGCTCTTTCAGGAACCGTTTCGGCCTTGATCGGCATCCCCCTCGGGGTCCTGCTGTATGTCACCCGACCGGGACAGGTACTCGCACAGCCTTTCGCCCAGCGCGTACTCGGCATCATCACCAATATCGGGCGTTCGATCCCTTTCATCATTCTGATGGTGGCGATCATCCCCTTCACGCGGCTTATCGTGGGCAGCTCCATCGGTACCAATGCCGCCGTGGTGCCACTCATCATCGCCGCCATTCCCTTCGTCGCGCGCTTGGTCGAAGGCGCCCTCAACGAGATACCGCCGGGACTCATCGAAGCCGCTCAGGCGATGGGCGCCACCCCCATGCAGATCATCACCAAGGTGCTCCTTCCCGAGGCCAAAGGCGGCATCATCAACGGCCTGACCATTACGGTGGTCACGCTGGTCAGCTATTCGGCCATGGCCGGTGCCGTTGGCGGCGGCGGCCTGGGCGACCTGGGCATTCGTTACGGCTACAACCGTTTCGAACCGATGATCATGCTCATCACGGTAGCGATACTGGTCGTCATGGTGCAGGGCTTTCAAAGCCTCGGCGACCGCCTCGTGCGCAAGGCCGATCATAAATGAGCCAGTAGCCATGGCGAAAACGAAAAGCTATAATAGGAATCACTTTTATACTCAAAAGGCATAAATGCTTTTGGGAAACCATCCGACATCGGATAGCAACGCCTCATTCAAGGAGCTCGCATAATGAAAGACACCCTGGCCCACGCCCTGCGTCCTGTTCGTCTTCTCGGCGCCGCCGCATTACTTGGTGCAGGCTTGATCGCCGGCTGCGGAAGCGATGACGCCAATACGCAATCGATCAAGGTCGGCACCGTGGCAGGACCGGAAACGGACGTCATGAAAGTCGCCAAGCAAATCGCCAAAGAAGAATACGACCTCAATGTCGAAATCATTGAATTCACCGATTATGTCTCGCCCAATGCGGCGCTTGCCGATGGCAGCCTGGATGCCAATGCCTTCCAGCATGAGCCCTACCTGAACAGCATGATCCAGGATCGCGGCTACGATTTCGCCATCGCGGGCAAAACCTTCGTCTATCCGATCGGGGCCTATTCCGAGCGCTACGACACCATTGAAAACTTGCCCGACGGCGCCATCATTGCGCTGCCCAACGACCCATCCAATGAAGGGCGTTCGCTGATCCTGATGCACAACAAGGGGCTGATTGAACTCAAGGATCCCACCAATCTCGAAGCGACGCCCATCGATATCAGCAAGAACCCCCACAACTACGAGTTCCGTGAGATCGCCGCCGCGCAGCTGCCTCGCGTATTGCCCGATGTCGACCTGGCCTTCATCAACAACACCTTCGCCCAACCGGCGGGGCTCAGCCTGGATGACGCACTGATCAAGGAAGGCCCCGAGTCGCCCTACGTCAACTTGATCGTGACGCGTGAAGGCATGCAGGACAACAAGGCAATCCAACAGCTGGTTGACGCCTATCAATCGCCGGCGGTCATCGACAAAGCCGCCGAATTGTTCAAGGGCGCTGCCGTACCTGGCTGGAAGTAACCGCCCTCCGCCACTTCGTTCGACAGGCCGACCCTATGGGGCCGGCCTGTTTCGTTACCATCCACATTCGTTTGGAGACATCATGAGCGACTACGCGCTACTCGCCCGCCAGCTCGAAACCCTGCTGGATACCCGTGACTGGCTGACCAACGCGGCACAAACCTGCGCCTTTCTGACACATGAGATTGGCGATTTGAACTGGGTCGGCTTCTACCTCCAGCGCCAGCCTAGGACACTTGTCCTGGGGCCATTTCAAGGCCTGCCCGCGTGCAACCCCATCCCGTTCGACAAAGGGGTCTGCGGGGCGGCCGCCACCACAAGGCGCACGCAGCGTGTCGCGGATGTTCATGCCTTCCCCGGCCACATCGCCTGCGACGCCGCGTCGCGCTCGGAACTGGTCGTGCCCATCATGCACGACGGCGAACTCTGGGGCGTGCTCGACCTCGACAGCCCGCGCCCCGAACGCTTCAGTGAAGACGACCAGCGTGGAATCGAACGCCTGATGGAGATCTTCAGTGCCGCCAGCGACCTCACCAAGCCATGCAACGTGACTGGATAAGCGCCTGGTTAGCGTTCTCGTAACGCACAACGCAAACGCCCCCGCTGAAAAGACAGCGGGGGCGTTCAATATGCTGGTAGGACCGAGCGGATTTGAACCGCTGACCTCCACGATGTCAACGTGGCGCTCTAACCAACTGAGCTACGGTCCTGCAAATCGATGGTTGGCAGCATGTCGGCTGTTGGGCACTTCTGGCAATTAGCGCGTCTGGTAGGACCGAGCGGATTTGAACCGCTGACCTCCACGATGTCAACGTGGCGCTCTAACCAACTGAGCTACGGTCCTATTGGGCACTCATTGAGCGATACACTGCCATTTAGCGATGCACTGCCGTTGAAGGCTCTCGCCCTTAGCGACGGATGAGTATTTTACTCAGATCGCAGGAAATTGCAAGACTCGAATCTAAAAATTCGCCAAGGTTCAAACGCTTGACGCGCTCATCAGACACCGTGTAAGCGCTGTTGATGCCAGTGCCCTTTATCGAGAATGATTCATGCCCATTTTCGTTTTGCAACACGCCATGGTGCCTTTTTCCTACACGAGGTCATGGTTTAACATGGCGCTGCAGCCCGTATTGCCGTGCCTGTGCAAGGCTCGCACCATCCCATACGACATGGCTCATTCATCGGCCGTTTTACTCGCCAGGTAACGGAACTTTCCATGACACAACAAGATCGCCACGATGCCATCGTCACCTTGGTCAAGCGCCAGGGCTACGCCTCCATCGAACAGCTCACGCAGCATTTTTCCGTCACGCCACAGACGATTCGCCGCGACCTCAACCAATTGGCCGACGAGGGCGCCATCAAACGTGTGCACGGCGGCGCCGGTCTTGAGTCGAGCACGGTCAATACCGCCTACCATACGCGCAAGACGCTCAACGCCGATGCCAAGCAGCATATCGCCGAATGCGTCGCTGCACAGATTCCCGACTCCGCTTCGCTGTTCATCAACATCGGCACCAGCAACGAAATGGTTGCCGAGGCACTACGCGATCACCAAGGCCTCGAGGTCATCACCAACAATCTCAACGTGGCGGCAATCCTCCAGCACAAGGAAGACTTCAACGTCATCATCGCCGGCGGTCAGGTGCGCTCGCGCGACGGCGGCATCATCGGCGAAGCCACGATCGACTTCATCAATCAGTTCAAGGTCGATTACGGCATCATCGGCATCAGCGGTATCGACGATGACGGCTCTTTGCTCGAGTTCGACTATCAAGAAGTCCGTGTCGCCCAGGCCATCATCCGCAACTCACGCCAAGTCTTCCTGACGGCCGACCACTCCAAGTTCCACCGCAATGCTGTGGTGCGCCAGGGCAACATCGCGCAAATCGACGCGCTGTTCACGGATCGCCAACCGCCCGATGGCATGCTACGCCTTCTCCGCGAGCATGACGTGACACTGCATATCGCCGACGCCTGAGCGGCTTGCTCCGCTTGCGGCGCCACCAAGTGACGCCGCGTTCGTTTCGTCGACTTGATGTTCGTTTTCGATTAAACTACTTTCATATCCGAACAATCGATCTGCGAAACCAACCTTGCGGAGCTTGCCATGAACGCCTCCCCCCGGCAGGACATACTCGATCTTTTCGTCATCGGCGGTGGCATCAACGGCACCGGCATCGCCAATGAGGCTGCCGGCCGTGGCTTGCGCGTCGCCCTGAGCGAGCAGCACGATCTCGCCAGCGCGACCTCCTCGGCGAGCAGCAAACTGATCCATGGCGGCTTGCGCTACCTCGAGCATCGCGAATTTCGCTTAGTGCGCGAAGCACTGCATGAGCGTGAAGTATTACTACGCAAGGCGCCGCACATCGTTTGGCCATTGCGTTTCATCCTCCCGCATCAGCCTCATTTACGCCCAGCCTGGATGATCCGCGCGGGACTGTTCCTTTACGACCATCTCAGCCAGCGCGACAGCCTACCCGCGTCCAAGGGATTGCGTTTTGGCTCTGAAAGCCCCTTGAAGCCCGACATCAAGCGCGGTTTCGAATATTCCGACTGCTGGGTCGACGATGCCCGTCTCGTCGTTCTCAACGCCGTGCAAGCGCGCGAGCACGGTGCCGACATCCAAGCGGGTAGCCGCTGTATCGGGGCTCGGGTAGAAGATGGTATCTGGCATATCACACTGGAAGATGTCATCACCGGCAAGCGTCATACACGCTTCTCACGCGCCCTGGTCAACGCTGCCGGCCCTTGGGTGGAACGGGTGGTGCGTGACAACGTTCAACGCGAATCGCGTTACGGCGTGCGCATGATTCAGGGAAGTCATATCGTGGTACCGCGCCTCAACACCGACGAACGCGCCTATATTTTGCAAAATCAGGACCGACGCATCGTCTTCGTACTGCCCTATCAGCAAGACTACAGTCTGATCGGTACCACCGATGTGCGTTATCAGGGCGATCCCCGCAAGGTCAGTGCCAGCCGTCAGGAAATCGACTATCTGCTCGATGTGGTCAATCAGCATTTCACCCAGACGCTGTCTCATGAGGACATCGTCACCACATTCTCCGGCGTTCGGCCGTTGTGCGATGACGAGTCCGCCGATCCGTCGGCGATGACGCGCGACTACACACTCGATCTTGATACACGCGGCGCCCCGTTATTGTCGGTCTTCGGCGGCAAGATCACCACGTACCGCAAGCTGGCCGAGGCCGCGCTGGAACAACTGTCACCTTACTTCCACGCTATCGGTGAGGCCTGGACCGCCGACGCCGTCTTGCCGGGGGGCGATATCGACTCGCGCGAAGCTTTCACCATGCAACTGGTTCGCGATTACCCCTTCTTGGGCGAAGCCCGGGCACGACGCTTCGCTTCCAGTTATGGCTCGCGGTGCCTGCACTTTCTGCAAGGTGTCAGCCGTGAAGACCAGCTGGGCGAGGCGTTCGGCGCCGGTCTGACACAGGCCGAAGTCGACTACCAGGTGAATGAGGAGTGGGCACGTTCGCCGGATGATATCTTGTGGCGACGCACCAAGCTGGGGTTACGTTTCACGCCCGAACACTATCAGCGCCTGACCACCTATCTCGACCGTCATTGCCAGGGGCATGCCGCCTGATGAGGCTACCCGATATCGCCTTTACTTAGCATAACTGCGCGTCAGCCTGCTACGCTCAATCTCCACGCTGACCATGGACGGTAACGCCCCGGCATGGAGCCAGGGGTCGGCGCCGCCTTAACGAGGCCATGATGATTGAGTATGTCGCCGAGCTAGTGCTCACCCTGTTCGCGCTCGTCGCATTTATTGCCACTGCCATCCCATGGCTGAATCTACGCTACTGGTGGGTGCGGGGGTTCGACTTCCCCCGCATGCAACTCGCGGCGCTCGCTGTGGTAATTTTCATTGCCTTGCTGAGTGTGCTGCCTTGGTCACCGCTGGGCTGGACCGGAGCAGTCGTCAGCTTGATCGTGCTCGGCGTGCAAGGCATGCATATTTTTCCCTGGACGCCACTGGCAGCATGCCAGGTGGTCAATGCCGAAGGCAAAGACGCCTCACGCCAATTCTCGCTGCTGATCGCCAACGTTCTCACGCCCAATCGCCAAGCCGCGTCACTGATGCGCCAGATTCACGAGACCGATCCCGATATCGTGCTGACATTGGAGTCCGACGCCTGGTGGGAAGAACGCCTCGACGAGGCACTGAGCGAGAGCCACCCACATACCGTCAAGATTCCCCTCGACAATCTCTACGGCATGCACCTGTATTCACGCCTGACACTGTGTGAACCACATGTCGAGTGGCTGATCCAGGACGATATTCCGTCGATACACGGCTGGTTCGCGCTGCCCAGTGGCGAGCGCGTGCGCTTCCATGCCGTACATCCAAGACCCCCCGCACCCGGCGAAAGCGATGAATCGCTATGGCGGGATGCCGAGCTATTGCTCGTCGGGCAAACGATTCGTGACTCGGATCACCCCACCTTGGTCGCTGGCGACCTCAATGACGTGGCATGGTCGAAAACGACACGTCTATTTTGCCGCATCAGCGGCATGCTGGATCCACGCTGCGGACGCGGACTATTCAGCACCTTCCATGCCGAGCATCGTTGGCTGCGTTGGCCCTTGGACCACGTCTTCGTCAGCGAGCATTTCACCTTGGTCGCACTACGCCGCCTCTCGGCATTCGGTTCCGATCACTTCCCCATTCTCGCCACCCTCCGTTATCGGCCGGCACGCGCCGACGAAAACGACAGCCCCGACGCCGACCGCGAAGAACGGCAAGACGCCGAGCAAACCATCGAAGAAGCCCATGACCGGCGTGGTGAAGAGCCCATCAAGCACGACGACTAAGCCCCTCGTCGTCATCCGCCGACGTCAGCAAAACAAGATGAAACACAACACGATGCGCTACATGAATTGGGCGCCCATGAGGGCGCCCAAGCAACGTCCTGGGGGCCGCGCTGTCACGTCATTCGGGAATACCGCCTTGTGTCAGTTGCGTCGGATCGAGCAAACGCTCGAGCTCCTCGCGGGACAAGTCCGTTTCTTCCTCGGCCACGTCGATGATCGGTCGGCCGGCCTGATAGGCTTTCTTGGCGACTTGCGCCGCCGCGTTGTAGCCGATCACCGCGTTGAGTGCGGTCACCAGGATAGGGTTACGCGACAGCGGCGCCTCGATGTTGTCGCGACGCACATTGAAGGTCGCGATGGCACGATCGGCGAGCAGCGCACTGGCCCGTGACATCAAGCGCACCGAGGTCAACAGGTTGCTGGCGATCAGAGGCAGCATGACATTGAGCTGGAAGTTGCCGCTCTGCCCCGCCACCGTGACCGCACCATCCAGCCCGATCACCTGGGCCGCCGTTTGCGCCGCCGCCTCGGGAATCACCGGATTGACCTTGCCTGGCATGATCGAGCTGCCTGGCTGCAAGGCTTCGAGCTCGATCTCGCCCAGCCCGGCCAAGGGGCCGGAGTTCATCCAGCGCAGGTCGTTGCTGATTTTCATCACTGCGCAGGCATAGGTCCGCAACTGTCCGGAGAGTTCGACGGCGGCATCCTGCGAGCCGAGGCTGGCGAAGAAGCTATCGTTGGGGCGCAGGTTGAGTCCCGTCTGCTCGCTGAGCGCCTTGGCGACGCGCGCGGCGAATTCAGGATGGGCGTTGATCCCCGTGCCCACGGCCGTTCCCCCGAGCGCCAGACGTGCCAGACGCGACTGCGTGCCTTCCAGTCGCTCGATGGCCTGAGCAACCTGACTGGACCATCCGCCCAGCTCTTGGCTCATGCGCACCGGCATGGCATCCATCAGGTGGGTGCGCCCGGTCTTGACGACATCATCGACGTCGCGTGACTTGGCATCGATGGCCGACTGCAGATGGCGCAAGGCAGGCAGCAGGTCGTGCTCGACCGCCAGCGCCGCTGACAAATGTAAAGCGGTGGGAATGACGTCGTTGCTCGACTGCCCCATGTTGACATGGTCATTGGGGCCGACCTCGGTGCCACTCTCGGCAGCGAGATGAGCGATCACCTCGTTGACGTTCATATTGGTCGAGGTGCCCGACCCCGTCTGGAACACGTCGATCGGAAATTGATCGCCATGCTCGCCGTCGACGAGACGCTGGGCAGCGTCGGCGATCGCCTCGGCACGCTCAGCATCGAGCAAGCCGAGATCGCGATTGACCTGCGCCGCCGCCAGCTTGATCCGCGCCACGGCCTGGATGAACTCAGCCGGCATCGCTTGCCCACTGATGGGAAAATTATTGATGGCACGTTGGGTCTGTGCGCCATACAGCGCGTCGGCGGGAACCTCGAGCTCCCCCATGCTATCGCGTTCGATACGCGTCTCGCTCATGACAGCCTCCTCTCGGTTGAGATCACCAGTGTGCGGGCCGCATCATGGCGGCGACAATCGATATCGGCGATCACGACGATAGGCACGCCGAGGCACGCCCGCCCGGTGACTGTCGATATAGGATTGTGCTGCTCAGGGCGCCTTTCAAGGCGTCGATCACCACGCACCGGGAGAAATGACATGTGGCACCGCACCCCCCTGACCCTGCGTCCCCGTCGGCAAGGCTTTCACCTCGTCACCGACGAGATCCTCGAGCAACTGCCGGTACTCGCCGACGTACGCCTCGGCCTGATCCACCTGCAGTTGCTGCATACCTCCGCCTCGCTGACCCTCAACGAAAACGCCGATCCTGATGTGCGCCACGATATGGCACTCTACGCCGCGCGGCTCGCCCCCCAGAACATCGAGGGCATGCAGCACACGCTGGAAGGCCCGGACGACATGCCGGCGCATGTCCTGGCCAGCCTGTTCGGCACGCAAGTCACGCTCGCCGTCGAGTCGGGGCGGCTCGCCACCGGCACCTGGCAAGGCATATGGTTAGGAGAACATCGTCAGCATGGCGGGCCACGCCGCATACTCGCCACCCTCAACGGCGAAGACACATGACGCAGTGCATTACCAGCCCAGCGCCTGCTTGACGAAAGGAATGGTCAACTTGCGCTGAGCGGAAAGCGAAGCACGATCGAGGCGTGCCAGCGCATCGAAGAGTGCGGGCAGCTGTCGCGGGCCCCGATGCAGGATGTAACGCGCGACCTCATCGGGCAGCTGCATGCCACGCACACGCGCACGTAGCTGCAAGGCCTTGAAGCGTCCGCTGTCATCCAGCGACTGGACATGGAAGGTCACGCCCCAGCTCAAGCGCGAGGCGAGATCGGGCAACACGATGGGTAACTGGCGCGGCGCGGCCTCGGCGGCCATCAACAAGCGCTTGTTGGCATCGCGCATGCGGTTGAAGAAATGAAACAGTTCTTCTTCCCAGCGCTTGCGCCCCAGCACCACGGAAAGATCATCGATCGCCACCAGATCGAGACGCTCGAGGTCTTCAAGCATATGCGGCGGAAAATGACCGAGGTCACGCAGAGGAAGATACAGAGCCCGATCTCCTCGGTCGCCGGCTTCATGGCACGCCGCCTGAAGCAGATGGCTGCGTCCGCTGCCCGGCGCTCCCCAGAGAAACAAAAAGGGCTCGCCATCCGCGTCGAGCTGTCCTCGCAAGCGCTCCAGCAACGGGGCATTGCCCGCGGCATGGAAGTTGGCGAACGTTGCATCGTCACTCAGCCCCACCCCTAGTGGCAGCTGCGCGGACCCGGTCATGACCTTTCCTCATCGCCTTCGTGCAAGGCGCCAGCGTGGCGGGAAGTATCGTATAAGCGACTGTTTTTATAGCGCTCGTGTAGGTAACGTAATACTACCATGATGATCGCCGCAACCGGCAACGCCAGCAGAATGCCAATGAAGCCGAACAATTGCCCCCCAGCCAAGACCGCGAAGATGACCGCAATGGGGTGCAAGCCGATCTTGTCGCCAAGCAGTATCGGTTGCAGTACGGTACTTTCGACCAGTTGCCCGATACCGAAGGTCACAGCCACGCCGAGTAACGGCAGCCATTCACCGAACTGGAAGAACGCCACCAGCGCCGCGATACTGATGCCCACGATCACCCCCAAGTAGGGCACGATACTCGCCAGCCCTGCGACCAGCCCGATCAAAAGGCCAAACCGCAAGCCCAGCAGACTCAATCCCGTCGCATAGATCACCGCCAGGCTGAGCATCACCAGCAGCTGGCCGCGCAGGAATGCCGATAGCACCTCGTCGCATTCAAGGCTCAAGCGGGTGACCGTTGGCTCGACATGGCGTGGCAGCAGATCGCGTACTCGCCCCTTCAAGCGGTCCCAATCGAGCAGGAAATAGAACGTCGTGACGGGGATCAGTGCCAAGTTGCCCATCCATACCACGATCGCCATGCCCGACTTGGAGGCTTGTGCCAGGACGGCGGCCGCCACGGTGCCGGTTTCCCGCCAATTGTCCATCAAGGTACTGCGCAACTGATCGAAGTCGGCACTGAGGTCGACGCCGGTCAAGGCCTGAAATTCCGGCAGCACCGTGGTCTGCACCCAATTGAAGATGGCCGGGAAAGCCTCAACCAACTGAGCTATCTGGCGCCCAAGCAGAGGAATCAAGATCAAGAAGGCCAGCACCATGCTCAATGCAAGCACCAGAAACACCACGCTTACCGACAGCCGACGCGACAAGCCACGGGCTTCCAGCCAGTCGGTCACCGGGTCGCCGAGATAGGCCAGGATCATGCCGACGAAAAACGGCATCAAGATGGGTTCCAGCAAGACGAGCAACCAGATCAGCCCCGCTGCCCCTAGAAGACTCCATCCCTGTATGCGTGTCATGCGATGCGCCTCTCCCGGCTTCTTTGATGACGATTCTACACGCCTGCACGGGCGATGCGCCTCCCGTGGGGCAATGCTACAATACGAGCTTCCCTTATCCCGCTCTGGCCTCGGGCGCCAGGCGGCGCCATCGGCTTCGCTCGGTCGCCTCCGCGACCGGCTCACTGTTGACAGGAATGCCCATGACTCGCAGTTCGGACACGCCCACCTCTTCCCACGCATCGCTCAGCTACAAGGATGCTGGCGTGGACATCGACGCCGGCAACGCGCTCGTCGAACGCATCAAGGGCGTCGCCAAGCGTACCACCCGCCCAGAAGTAATGGGCGGACTGGGTGGTTTCGGCGCGCTGTGCCAATTACCCAGCGGGTATCGCGACCCCGTACTCGTCTCCGGCACCGACGGCGTCGGCACCAAGCTCCGCCTGGCCATGGACCTGGCACGCCATGACACCATCGGTATCGACCTGGTGGCCATGTGCGTCAACGACCTGGTCGTCGCCGGCGCCGAACCGCTATTTTTCCTGGACTACTACGCCACCGGCAAGCTGGATATCGACATCGCCGCCGATGTCGTCACCGGCATTGGTGAAGGCTGCAGCCAGGCTGGGTGCGCGCTGATCGGCGGTGAAACCGCCGAAATGCCCGGCATGTATGCGGGCAGCGATTACGACCTGGCAGGCTTCTGTGTCGGCGTCGTCGAAAAATCCGAGATCATCGACGGCAGCCGCGTCGCCGAAGGCGATGTACTGCTCGGGCTGGCATCGTCCGGCCCGCATTCCAACGGCTACTCGCTGATCCGCAAGATTCTAGAGAGGGGACAGGCCGATCTAGCGCAAGACCTTGACGGCATTCCCCTGCGCGACGCCTTGCTGGCACCGACGCGCATTTACGTCAAATCGCTGCTGTCGTTGATCAAGGACAGCGACGTAGACATACATGCGCTTTCGCACATCACCGGCGGCGGCCTGCTCGAGAACGTACCCCGCGTATTGCCCGACACGCTCAGCGCACGCATCGACGCCGCAAGCTGGACCCGCCCCGCCGTCTTCGACTGGCTGCAACGTGAAGGCAACGTCGACGAGCACGAGATGCACCGCGTGCTCAATTGCGGCATCGGCATGGTAGCAATCGTGCCGGCGGCGCAGGCCGAACATGCCCAGGCCACGCTCGAGACCGCGGGCGAAACGGTGTACCACCTGGGAGATATCATCGCGCGCCAGCATGAGGAAGAACAAGTACGTCTGGAGAACGTCCGCTCATGAATGCTACGACTCAAGCCGACACCCCCGACGACAATGACTTCGCCGCGGAGCCGGCCGAGACACGTCGTGTCGTGGTGTTGATTTCCGGCAACGGCAGCAACCTGCAGGCGCTGCTCGATGCGCAGCAACACGACGAGCTGGGCGGCGAAATCGTTGCCGTGATCTCCAATCAGGGCGATGCCTACGGTCTGGTCCGAGCCAAGGAAGCCGGCATCGATTCCGTGGTGCTTCCGCATCGTGAGTACGACGATCGCGAAGCCTACGACCGCGCGCTGATCAAGGTCATCGACCGTCACGCCCCGGACCTGATCGTCCTCGCGGGGTTCATGCGCATTCTCACCCCGACATTCGTGCATCGCTATGCCGGCCGCATGCTCAACATTCACCCCTCGTTGCTGCCGAACTACCCAGGCCTCGACACGCATCGGCGCGCCCTTGCCGATGGCGTATCGGAGCATGGCACCAGCGTGCATTTCGTCACCGAAGAGCTCGATGGCGGGCCGGTCGCCTTGCAGGCCGCGGTTAGCGTCGATAGCGACACCTCCGTCGAGCAACTGGTCGAGCGGGTCCAGGCCCGCGAGCATTTGATCTACCCCATCGCCGTGCGCTGGTTCCTCGAGGGGCGCTTGAGCCTGGGGGCGCAAGGCGCTCAGTTCGACGGTATGCCGCTGCCGCCCACCGGACTGCGGATGTCGCATGAAGACGCCGCGGAAGAGCTCGACGAGGAAGGGTAGAACCCAGCTTCGGGCTTCGGGCTTCGGGCTTCGGGCTTCGGGCTTCGGGCTTCGGGCTTCGGGCTTCGGCAGCATTTTGGCTCGCTGCTCGTGGCCCGTTGCCCGTAGCTCGCTGCTTACGTCCTCGGTAGCGTCACGCCTCTCTGCCCCATGTACTTGCCGCCGCGATCCTTGTAGGAAACGTCGCAGACCTCGTCGGATTCCAGAAACAGCATCTGTGCCACGCCTTCATTGGCATAGATGCGTGCGGGCAGGTTGGTGGTGTTGGAAAACTCCAGGGTCACGTGCCCCTCCCACTCCGGCTCCAGTGGGGTGACATTGACGATGATGCCGCACCGCGCATAGGTGGACTTGCCCAGGCAAATCGTCAAGACACTGCGTGGAATGCGAAAGTATTCCACGGTCCGCGCCAGCGCGAACGAATTGGGCGGAATCACGCAGACATCACCCTTGACGTCGACGAAGCTCTTTTCGTCGAAGCCCTTGGGATCGACCACCGCCGAGTGAATATTCGTGAACACTTTGAATTCATCGGCGCAACGCACGTCATAGCCGTAGCTGGAGGTCCCGTAAGAAATCACCCGCCGCTCATTCACGTATCGAACCTGGTCCGCCTCGAACGGCTCGATCATGCCATCACGCTCGGCCATGCGCCGAATCCATTTATCGGATTTGATGCTCATTGAAGTTTCCTGCTCAGTGCGCTGTCGCGGTGACATCGGGCCGTCTCCGCGAACGCTTGGTCCGTCAACACTCGGTCCCGGAAAACAAAGGGGCCGTAATGATAACGGCCCCATCGCGTCACGCAAACGTTAGGTGGCGAACGTCACTCGCCAAAACTGATGGTCGGCGATTCGTCGGACTGTGCCTCGATCCCCTCGGCCACGGCACGCGCCACCTGGCGGAACGTCTGCGCGACGTTGCCTTCCGGGTCGGCGATCACGCTGGGCTTGCCACCATCGACCTGCTCGCGAATCGTACCGTCGAGTGGCAGTTGGCCCAAGAGCCGGGTCTGGTACTGCGACGCGATGCGCTCACCACCACCGCTACCGAAGATCGGCTCCTGGTGACCACACTGCGAGCAGATATGCTGACTCATGTTCTCGACGACCCCCAGCACCGGCACGTTGACCTTGCGGAACATCTCGATGCCCTTCTTGGCATCGAGCAGCGCGATGTCCTGGGGCGTGGTCACGATCACTGCACCGCTTACCGGCACCTTCTGCGCCAAGGTCAACTGCACATCCCCCGTGCCCGGTGGCATGTCGACGAAAAGGTAATCGAGATCCTTCCAAGCGGTCTGATTGAGCAACTGCTGGAAGGCCCCCGCCACCATCGGGCCGCGCCAGACCATGGGTTCATCGACATCCACCATGAACGCCATCGACATCGCCTGCAGACCATGAGCCTCCAACGGCTTGAAGGCATTTTCGCCCGCCGGCTGCGGACGCACGCCCGGGGCAATGCCCAGCATCTGCGCCTGGCTAGGACCGTAGATATCGGCATCGAGCAGGCCCACTCGGTATCCCTCGGCGGCCATCGCCAGGGCCAGATTGACGGTCACGGTGGACTTGCCGACGCCCCCCTTGCCCGACGCCACGGCGACGATATGCTTCACGCCTTCGATCACAGCAACTCTCCTTTCCACGATATGCTCATCTGCGGTGCGCCAGCCAGGCTGACAGCTCGATGTGCCCAGTATAACGTCCTGCGATGGCACTTACCCAAGCGTTTCAGTCAACTTTTCACCAGGCGTTTTCGAGTGCTCGGCGCACGCAGGCAGCACGTGGCCCGTCAACGCACAGGCATGGCCTCGAGCTTGGTGCGGATGAAGTCGCTATGACTGACATAAAGCAGGTCGGCGAGACGCCGAACGCGGTGCTCTTCCAGGGCATCGAGTTCGCCGTCGGCAAAAGCCAACTGCCACATCTGCGCCACTAACGCCACGCGATCCTCGTAGCCGTACTGCTCGCGAATCAAGCTGACGAATTCATAGTGGTCGACCGCCTGCTCGACCTCGGCCTCGGCCAGCGCCATCAGTTCCTCGACTTCTTCGGCACTGACGTGCAAGCGCGCGGTCAAAAGCTCGCGCAACAGCGCCTTCTCGAGTGGATCATGCTCGTAATCGGCACGCATGATCTCGCACAACAAGGCTGCCACCGCCAACTCCAACGTCACCTGCCGACGTTGAAGTTGCGGGGGTTCCAACATGCGCTGAAAGAATTGCTGAATGCCTGCGATACTCAAGAGATGCTCCCATGACAAAAGATGACATGACCTGTGACACCTTCTGCATACGAGGGTTGCATCCGGCCACTCACTCGACCATGGCATGATGCGCCTTGAGGTTCATGAACTTCTCGACGAAAGCATCCATCACCGGCGGATCGTACTCACGCAAGCCGCTGACCACCAGCTTCTTGGACCCATGGCCGATGGCCGTTTCACCGTCGGTCATCTTGAATTGCAGCAAGGCGTCCCCCCGCTTGCCGCAGACGTCTAACGTCGCGCCAGCAAAGGCCACGCCAGCCTCAGCGACATCCAGCCGTGACAACGAGAAGCCCATGCTGTCATAGATCACCAATGGCCGCTGGGGGTTGAACATGACGCCCTGCTCTTCCATCAGCGGTTTTAGATAGTGCGGAAAGTTGCGCCCCGAAAAGGCCACATAACGGCGCGTGAAGGCCTCGATGACGCCGGCGTCGTGGGTAATGTCCCCGCCGCGCTCGACCTCGAGATACACCTTGCCATGGGCGTCGGTCACTTGGACGGTATCGCCGCACTGAGCGAAGCACAACGGTACGCTGTCGCCGACCATGCCCTTGAAATGGAAGGTCATGCGCTGTGCCAAGCCAAAACGGGCCATCACCAAGGCGAACAACAGATCGCCCGGCACGCAGAAGCGCCGGGCATCCACATCATGAATGGGATTGTAATCGCCAGCGATACACTTGGCGAAACGGCTTGCCTGCTCGGCCGTAATACATAGCCGATCATCGGTCACGGTGTGAAAGTCGTCGAGAAACATGCGCTTATCCCTGCCCATCAAGAAGCGCCCACCACGGCGCGGATCACGAACGCCAAGATGGTATCAAATTCGTTGGCGCTCGGGCGCGGACCCCGCACACATTTCTCAACATAGCGCCACCGGACGATAACATCGAGCCCTCAATCGGCATCCAGCTCAAGCTAATGGCGAAAATGCCGTCGTCGTTGAACCCCGGCGGCGTGACTGGCGAGGCAGATGCCGTATTGCTACCATGCGCGCCTTTACTAGCACTCGACACGAGACATATGCGGTATCGCGTCAAGCTTTTCCCCGAAATCACCATCAAGTCGCGCCCCGTGCGCAAGCAGATGGTGCGCTGTCTGCGCACCAATCTGCGCAACATTCTGACGCCACTCGTTCCCGATGTGCGGATCGCCGACTGCTGGGATGCGCTTGAGGTACGGATTCGCCACGTCATCGACGACGCTACCCGCGCGCGTCTGGAAGCAATGCTGTCGCGCGTCCCCGGTGTCCACGAAGTGCTGGTGATCGACGTGCATACCTTCGTGTCCTTCGCCGATACCGCCGAACGCCTGGTGGCGCTGTGGCAAGCGCCGTTGGCTGGCCGCCGATTTCGCGTCAGCGTCAAGCGCCGCGGGCAGCACGATTTCACCTCCGCGGACCTCGAACGCTACCTGGGCGGCGCGCTGCTCGACGCCAGCCCGGACGCCAAGGTGGATCTTGCGCACCCCGAGTTTAACGTCACGCTCGAGTTGCAGGACCAACGTTTACGCCTGGTCACGCGCCGCTTGCCGGGGCTGGGGGGATATCCACTGGGTACCCAGGGCCAGGCACTGGCGCTCATCTCGGGTGGCTACGATTCACCGGTCGCGGCCTGGCGACTGATGCGCCGTGGACTCAAGACGCACTACCTGTTCTTCAACCTTGGCGGTGCGGAACACGAGCAGGCCGTGCGCGAGGTGGTGCATCGGGTATGGCAGGGCTACGGTGCATCGCATCATGCCCACTTCATCAGCGTGCCTTTCGATGGCGTGCTCGATGAAATCCAGCGTCGTGTGCCTCCCGGCC
This sequence comes from Chromohalobacter marismortui, assembly GCF_004364315.1. Classification (GTDB taxonomy): domain Bacteria; phylum Pseudomonadota; class Gammaproteobacteria; order Pseudomonadales; family Halomonadaceae; genus Chromohalobacter; species Chromohalobacter marismortui. Next base: position 302,179 of record NZ_SOBR01000003.1, read on the forward strand.
TGGCGGGCGTCGTGCTCAAGCGCATGATGCTGCGTGCCGCCAATCGCGTCGCGGCACGCGCCCGCATTTCGGCCCTCGTCACCGGCGACGCACTGGCACAGGTTTCCAGCCAGAGCCTGGTCAACCTGGGGCTGATCGACACGGTCAGTGAGCGGCCCGTGCTGCGTCCGCTCATCGCCGACGATAAGCAAACCATCATCGAGGATGCGCGCCGCATCGGGACCGCTGCCCATGCCGAGCGCCTGCCGGAATATTGCGGCACGCTCTCGAAACGCCCCAATACACGCCCCAGACCCGATCAGCTCGACACCGCCGAGGCCGACGTCGACATGAACGTGCTCGATGCTGCCCTCGAGGCCAGCAGCCAAACGCGAGTGGACCGTCTGCTCGATACGCCCGCACCGCGCACGCGCGATGTCCCCGTGATCGGGAGTCGCGAGGCGCTAGGCGAAGCCGAGGATGTCACGGTCATCGATATTCGCCATCCCGATGAACGCGACGCCGCCCCGTTGGAGTTGCCGCGAGGCGAACCCTTGGCGATTCCGTTCTTCGAGCTCGGCGAACGCGCGCCCCAATTGCCGCCGAACCGGCGCTACGCGCTATATTGCGATCAAGGCATCATGAGCAAGATGCAGGCGCTGCGGCTCGCCGACCAGGGGCTCACGAACTTCGTCGTCTACCGTGGCCACCATCACGCCGAACACTGAACCGTCATCCGTCGCCAACACAAGGTCGCCATGCACTCCCCCGTTCTCGCCATTCGTCGCACGCCCTTGGTCGCCGTGTACGGCACGCTCAAGCGCGGGTTGCGCAACCACCATTGGCTCGAAGGTGCCACGTTCGTGGGGGCCGACACGCTCGGAGACATCACCCTCTACGACTTGGGCCATTGCCCCGGCGCCAAACGCGAACCTTCACGCGGCATCGAGGTAGAGCTGTACCGAGTCGACGCCCGCGGCCTGCGCCACCTCGACCGACTCGAGGATTATCGCGTTCGCGCACCGCTGACCGGCACCTATGACCGCGTCCTGCATGACACCGCATTCGGCCCCGCCTGGCTGTACCTTTACAATCCCGAGGTCTCGGGCTGCCCAGTGATTCGTACTGGTGGCTGGCCGGTTAGCTAGTACCACGGGCATCACGGATGCAGCCAAGCGCCAAGCGGGCTACAATCGCCTATTCGATCATGTCGTTCGAGACACTTTTCTTCGTTTCCGATTTCAGTCACTAGAGCCACCATGCCGACTACCGCCAACGCCAAGCGCAAGATCCTGGTCACCAGTGCCCTGCCCTATGCCAACGGCTCGATCCATCTGGGCCATTTGCTCGAGTACATCCAGACCGATATCTGGGTGCGCTTCCAGAAGAGCCGCGGCCACGAGTGCCATTACGTGTGCGCCGACGATGCCCACGGTACCGCCATCATGTTGCGCGCAGAGCAGGAAGGCATCACCTCGGAGCAGTTGATCAGCAACGTCAGCGCCGAGCACCAGGCCGATTTCGCCCGCTTCGGAGTGGCATTCGACAATTACCATTCGACGCATTCGGAAGAGAACCGCCAGCACAGCGAGCGTATCTACACGGCGCTGCGTGACGCCGGCCATATCTCGACGCGTGACATCGAACAGATGTACGACCCGGTGAAGGGGTTGTTCCTCGCCGACCGCTTCATCAAGGGCACTTGCCCCAAGTGCCATAGCGGCGATCAATACGGCGATAACTGCGAGGCGTGCGGTGCGACCTATACCCCGGCCGAGCTGATCGACCCGGTCTCGGCGATCAGCGGTGCCACGCCGGAGGTGCGCAGCTCGACGCACTATTTCTTCAAGTTGCCCGACTTCGCCGATTTCATGCAGGGCTGGATCAACGCCGGTCATGTGCAACCGCAGATCCGCAACAAGCTGCTGGAATGGTTCGAGTCGGGCTTCAACGAGTGGGACATCTCGCGCGACGCGCCCTACTTCGGCTTCGAGATCCCCGATGCGCCAGGCAAATACTTCTATGTCTGGCTGGACGCACCGATCGGCTACCTGGCCAGCTTCCAGAACCTCTGTGAGCGCGAAGGCATCGACTTCGACAGTTACTGGAAGAAGGACTCCGAGGCCGAGGTCTATCATTTCATCGGCAAGGACATCGTCTACTTCCACGCCCTGTTCTGGCCAGCGATGCTCGAGGGCGCGGGGCTGCGCACGCCGACCGGCGTCAATTGCCACGGCTTCGTCACCGTCAACGGCGCCAAGATGTCCAAGTCCCGCGGGACCTTCATCAAGGCGCAGACCTATGCCGAATACCTCAATCCCGAGTACCTGCGCTACTACTTCGCCGCCAAGCTCACCGCCGGCGTCGACGATCTGGACCTCAACCTCGAGGACTTCGCCTCGCGCGTGAACGCGGATCTGGTCGGCAAGGTCGTCAACATCGCCAGTCGCTGTGCCGGCTTCGTCAAGAAGCTGGGTGCCGGCCGACTCGCCGCGCACTGTGCCGAGCCCGAGCTGGTGGCCCGCTTCGTGGCGGCCGGCGAGGCCATCGCCGCCGATTACGAGGCGCGCGAATTCGCCCGCGCCATGCGCAAGGTCATGGACCTGGCCGACGAGGCCAATGCCTACATCGCCGACAAGGCGCCCTGGGTGCTGGCCAAGGAAGCAGGCCGCGAGCAGGAGGTGCTCGACATCTGCTCGGTGGGCATCAACCTGTTCCGCATCCTGATGGTCTACCTGCAGCCCGTGGTGCCGGCGATGGCCGAGCAGGCACGCGACTTCCTGCAGATCGAGTCGCTCGACTGGGAAAGCCGCCGCACCTTGCTCGAAGGCCACGAGATCGCCAAGTTCAAGCCGCTGATGACGCGCGTCGATACCGACAAGATCGCGTCGATGACCGAGGCGTCCAAGGAAGTGCTCGCCGAAGAGCAGAAGCTCAAGGAACAGCCCAAGGGCCCCCTCGCCGACGACCCGATTGCCGACGAGATCGGCTTCGACGATTTTGCCAAGCTCGACCTGCGCATCGTGCGCATCGCCAAGGCCGAATACGTCGAGGGTGCCAAGAAGCTCCTCAAGCTGACGCTCGATCTGGGCGGCGAGACGCGCACCGTGTTCTCGGGCATCCGGGCCGTCTACGCACCCGAAGCACTGGAGGGACGCCTGACCGTCATGGTCGCCAACCTGGCACCGCGCAAGATGCGTTTCGGCGTCTCGGAAGGCATGGTGCTGGCCGCCGGCGACAAGGAAGGTGGCATTTACCTCTTGTCGCCGGACAGCGGCGCGGAACCCGGTCAGCGCGTGACCTGAGGAGGGCAAGGTGTCCGCTAACGCCGCGCTCATCGAGACCCTCGACGCCGAACTGCCGCAGACGCAATGCGGCAAGTGCGGGCATCCCGGCTGTCGCCCCTATGCCGAAGGCATTGCCGCCGGCGAGGCGATCAACAAGTGCCCGCCCGGCGGCGAGGCAACTGTGGTGCGCCTGGCCGAGTTGACCGGCCAGACGCCACAACCTCTGGCGCAGCCCGCCGAGTCGCCCAAGGTGGCGTATATTCGCGAGGCAGAGTGCATCGGCTGCACCAAGTGCATCCAGGCCTGCCCGGTGGACGCCATCCTCGGCGCCGCCAAGCAGATGCATACCGTCATCGCCGGAGAGTGCACCGGCTGCGAACTCTGTGTGGCGCCCTGCCCGGTCGACTGCATCGATATCCTGCCGCATCCCGAATGGGTCGCGGCAGAAACCCAAGCCCAGCAAGACGCCTACTTGGCCAAACGAGCCGAACTGGGTCGCCAACGCTATGAGGCACGCCAGCAGCGTCTCGCCCGCCAGGCCGAGGAAAAACGCCGCAAACGCGAACGCCGCCAGGCCAGCGTGTCGGCCATGTCCAAGCACGAGGCTGCCCCTGCGCAATCGACGCAACAGGGTGATGCCTCTAGTGTGGATAGCACGGCCCTCAAGGCGACGCGTGCCACGCTGGTCGCCGGACTCAAGCGAGTGGAACGTCAACGCCAGCGCGACGACCTGGACGCCGAGGCACGCCAGGCGCTCGATGATCGCGCCGAGACGTTGACCTCGCGCCTGGCGGACGTCGACCGGCAACTCGGCAACGCCCAGACACCGCGCGCCGACACCTCTGCCACGCATCATCGGCGCATGGCCGTCAAAGCCGCCGAGCAGTCATTGCGCAAGGCTCGCCAACAAGTCACGCATGCCCAGCGCCATGGCGATGCCGCCAGTCTCGAGGCCGCGCATGGCCAGGTCGACGACGCCCAGCGCATGCTCGATGCCGCTCGCGCCGCCTTCGATTCCCCCTCATCGTCGTGATTCGCCCATGAACGCTCAAAAACGCTACGAGATCTTTTCGCGCCTGCGCGCTCACACCCCCACGCCGACGACAGAGCTGCATTGGGAGACGCCTTTCGAGCTGCTGACGGCGGTACTGCTGTCCGCCCAGGCCACGGATGTCGGCGTCAACAAGGCCACCGCGCGCCTGTTTCCCGTGGCCAATACCCCACAGGGCATTCTGGAGCTGGGCATCGAGGGGCTCAAGGACAAGATCAAGACCATCGGCCTGTACAACAGCAAGGCCGATAACCTGATGAAAACCTGTCACCTGCTGCTCGAACGTCACGGTGGTGAGGTACCCGACACGCGTGAGGCACTGGAAGCGCTGCCCGGCGTCGGTCGCAAGACCGCCAACGTGATTCTCAACACCGCTTTCGGGCAGCCGACCATGGCGGTGGATACGCATATCTTCCGGGTCGCCAACCGCACACGCATCGCGCCCGGCAAGAACGTGCTGGAGGTCGAGCAAAAGCTGATGCGCCATGTCCCCAAGGAATTTCTGCACGATGCGCATCATTGGCTGATTCTGCACGGGCGCTACACCTGCGTGGCCCGCAAGCCACGCTGCGGAAGCTGCGTGATCGAAGACCTGTGCGAGTACAAGGACAAGACAGAGATCAGTTGAAGACGTCTACAGGCGTTCTTGCCTACTCTCCCCCCATAAGTACCTTACGATAGGCCTCACGCCACGCCGGCCACTGCCAGGCGCACGCGTCGGGCAGTGGCGGACGTGATGCAGGATCCGTCAGCCATTGCGCCAAGGTGGTCTCCAGGGACGCCTGGTCCCCCGTGTAACGGTACGCCGACGCGTAATATTCGGGAAAGCACAGGCGGTCCGGCACCAGCGGTATGCAGCCATGGGTCACCGCCTCCATGACCGCCAGCCCCTGGAACTCATGATCGGTCGTAGATACCACGATGTCGGCGCTGTCGAGCGTCTCTTGGTAGACATCGTCGGGCTGCTCGCCCCAGCACACGACGCGCTCGCCCAACCAGGCCCGTGCCGCCTCGAAGACCGGCGGTTGATCGCGGAACTGCTGTCCCATCACCGCCACCTCGAAATCGATACCTTGGCTCGCCAATGCCTGCAACGCGGTAAAAAAGGCCTCAGGATTCTTGTCATACTCCCAGCGATGATTCCACAGAATGCGCCTCCCCGAGCGCGCAGGCTTTGGCGTTTCTTCCGACAAGGGCACGGGAAGCACCACGGCCTTCTCGGCGACGCGTGACAGCACGGCGTCGAGGGGCAGACGCTCCGGCATGCGCTTGAGAAAGTCGCGCGCCCCACACAATAGGCTGTCGCGATTGTAAGCACTGTTGAAGACCACCACATCCGCCGCCAGCGCCGCGTAGAGATTGACCATCAGCGGCTCGGCGCGGACGCGCTGGCCCTTGGGCAGCGGATAAGCGAATTGATTCTCATGGAAGTACACGACCTTGTGCGCCTTCGCCAGCGAGGGATATAGACCCACCAAGGTCGCCAGATCGACCATCGAGGTGGCGACGATCACCTCATAGTCTTCCTGGAGACAGCCACTCTCCTGGCCCAGCCAGGTCAGGGGGTTACCGCGAATACGCCAGGGAAAATGCCGCGCAGGCAGCTCCAACCGCCGCCAGTCGATCTCAGGGAACTGTTGCTGCAGCCCATCCGCCCAGTGCCGATGGCTAACGGCCGCGTAGGCGGAAAGCAATAAAGCCTTCACGGCGGACTCCTGCTGAAAAACCCCCATGGTAGCCAACCGCGGCAATGACCGGAAAGTGGCATCGGCAGCTAGGACGACGGGGCCTGTCCGGCAGGCGATGTGTCGCCCCCACCCGGCTCGCTGCTCCCATCCCGAGGTGGCAGCGCGGCATCCGAGGACGACATGGCGCCACTTCCCTGGGCGCCACGACGGTAAATCACCTTGCGCGTGCCAGCATCACAGCTGCCCACGATATCGCCTTCCGCCAAAGGGTCGCCTTCGCGAACGCGCCCTTCGACGACCCTATCGCTTGAGATGATATCGAGCTGGAAGTCCTCGACGCCATTGGCACGAATCTTGGCTTCGATCTTATCCTGCAGGATATCGCAGGCCATCACGCCGGTGGCACTGCCATTTCCCGCGTCGTGCGCTCTCTCTGGGGCTTGGGCGTTGGCGATGATCGGCAGCGCCAACAGCCCCAATGCCAGCCCTTTGCCCCACCAGTGACTCGTCATGATCGCTCCTCTAGCGTGTCGCACTCAGGTTCAATTCACCGGTCTGCGCCACGGCACGCTGGTAGTCCGATCGTGCACGTATCCGCGCCAACCAGTCGCCAATGGCGGGAAAATCACCGATGCCACGTCGTGATTCGACCGCCAATACGGGGAAACTCATCTGAATATCCGCCGCCGTGAAGTCGGCGCCGGCAAACCAGGCATGCTCACCGAGCGTGGACGCCCAGAAAGCCAGATGCCGCTCGATCTCGGGATCCAGAAACTTGGCTTGCACGCCCTGGCCCAATTTGCCCGCCACGGGGCGCAATAACGCCGGCACCGGCGGCTTTCCAAGGCGTGAAAAGACCAGGTGCATCACCAGCGGCGGCATGGCCGATCCTTCGGCATAATGCAGCCAATAGCGATAGTCGCGATGCGCGGGCGTGCTCATCGGCGGCGCCAGACGGCCATCATCGTAACGCTCGGTCAGGTAATCGATGATCGCTCCCGACTCGGCCACGGTCAGGCCTTCGTCGACGATCAACGGCGCCTTGCCCAGTGGATGAAGACGCTTGAGACTCTCCGGCGCCAGCAGTGTCTGCGGATCGCGATGGTGCGTCACCAGTTCATAGGGCTGCTGCAGTGCTTCCAGCAGCCAGACGATGCGCAGCGAGCGGGAATTGTCGAGGTGATGCACGGTAATCATGCGCGGCTCCATCGGGATGATAAAAGGGTGGTCTCGCTCTACGCGGCAAGAGTTCCCGGTTCGCGTGCCCAGGCGTCACGGGAATAAAAACGCCACTATTTCAGAGGCCGTGGCTCCAAAGATAGTGGCGTTGGCGGCCGTGTGCGCGATCGCCAGGCGCGTTCAGCGCTCCTCGAACATGTCATCGCCGAGATCGTCGATAAAGCGCTGAGCCTTGCGCAGCGTGAGCTGGATGCAATCCTCACGGTTGGACACGATATCCGAGCGCTCGAAGCGATGCTCACGCGTTTCGCCGCCCTCGACGGGCTTGCGAATCCAGCCGCTGACACGGTACTGACCACCGGCATCCTGCGGGTCCGGCGTGATCAGGTAGCCTTCGTAGTCGGTGGCCGGTATTTCCTCGTCATTGACATTACCGCCACGGAACAAGCCATCGATGAGTCGTTTCAGCATGAAGCCTCCTGCGCGCTGGCCATGCGTGCCACGCCGCCCGACCGGGAGGCGTTCGACGCGAGTGAATGCGGATCAGTTCGCCTTGCGGCCTTTGGCCGCCGCGATGCGTAAACGCAAGGCATTGAGCTTGATGAAGCCCTCGGCATCTTTCTGATCGTAAGCGCCTGCATCGTCCTCGAAGGTGGCGATGGAAGCATCGAACAGTGACTCCGCGGACTTGCGCCCGACCACGGTGGCACTGCCCTTGTACAGTTTCATGCGCACCACGCCGTTGACGTTCCCCTGGGTTTCGTCGATGGCCGCCTGCAGCATCTTGCGTTCCGGGCTCCACCAGTAGCCGTTGTAGATCACCTCGGCGTACTTGGGCATCAGCTCGTCCTTGAGGTGCGCCGCTTCACGGTCAAGCGTCAGCGACTCGATCGCGCGATGGGCACGTAGCATGATGGTGCCGCCCGGTGTTTCGTAGCAGCCGCGCGATTTCATGCCTACATAGCGGTTCTCGACGATATCCAGACGCCCGACACCGTTGTCGCCACCCAGTTTGTTGAGCTTGGAAAGCACCTCATGAGGCTTGAGCGACTCGCCATCGATGGCGACGATATCGCCTTGTTCGAAGGTCAGCTCGATATAGGTCGGCGTCTCCGGCGCAGCCTCCGGTGACACGCTCCAGCGCCACATGTCCTCTTCGGCTTCCGCCCAGGGATCCTCGAGAATGCCGCCTTCGTATGAAATATGCAGCAAGTTGGCATCCATGGAGTATGGCGATTTCTTCTTGCTCTTGGAGAAGTCGACCGGAATATCGTGCTGCTCGCAATAATCCATCAACTTCTCGCGGGAGTTGAGGTCCCACTCACGCCACGGGGCAATCACCTGGACGCCGGGCTTCAATGCATAGGCGCCGAGTTCGAAGCGTACCTGGTCATTGCCCTTGCCGGTGGCGCCGTGAGAAATGGCATCGGCGCCGGTTTCGTTGGCGATCTCGATCAGCCGCTTGGCGATCAACGGCCGCGCAATGGAGGTCCCTAGCAGGTATTCACCTTCGTAGATCGTGTTGGCGCGGAACATCGGGTAGACATAATCACGCACGAACTCTTCGCGCAGGTCCTCGATGTAAATTTCCTTGACGCCCAAGGCCTGTGCCTTGGCGCGTGCCGGCTCGACCTCTTCGCCCTGACCGATGTCGGCGGTGAAGGTCACCACCTCGCAATCGTAGGTTTCCTGCAACCACTTGACGATGACGGACGTATCCAAGCCGCCGGAATAGGCGAGGACGACCTTGTTCACATCGGACATGCGGGACTCCTGAAAAGATGGATATGGATCGAATGGTTCGACTGCGCGAACACAGCAAAAACGTCACCCGATTATAGCGCCGAGCAAGGCCGACGAACACCGAGCGACGGGACGTCGAAGGGCGAAAATGCTACACTCGACGCCACTTTGTCGCCTCCAGCAGGGTATGGCGACGCAATCGAGACTGCATCGGGATGGGAGCAAAAGCATGGGCGACGGCCAGGCACGCGATTTAATGGCTCAACGTTTTCGAGGCTTTCTCCCTGTCGTCGTCGATCTGGAAACCGGCGGCTTCAATGCTCAACGAGACGCCCTGCTCGAGGTCGCGGCGGTGACGCTCACCATGGACGAGCTGGGCAACCTGATGCCCGATGCCACGCACGCCTTCCATATCAAGCCCTTCGAAGGGGCCAATATCGAGCAGGCCGCGCTGGATTTCACCGGCATCGATCTCGACAGCCCACTACGCCAGCAGGTGGCGCTGGATGAGCACGACGCCCTGGGTGAAATATTCAAACCGGTGCGCAAGGCCATCAAGGCCAACCAATGCACCCGTGCCGTTCTGGTCGGCCATAACGCCGCTTTCGATCAAGGCTTCCTGAATGCCGCCGTCGAGCGCAATGGCATCAAGCGCAACCCTTTTCATCCGTTTTCGTGTTTCGATACCGCCACGCTCGGCGGTTTGATCTACGGTCAGACCGTACTGGCACGCGCTTGTCGCGCGGCGGGCATCGAGTTCGACAACGCCTCGGCGCATTCGGCCCGTTACGATACCGAACGCACCGCCGAACTGTTCTGTGCCATGGTCAACCGCTACAAGGATCTCGGCGGCTGGGCACTGGCCCAGAAGGAACAAGGCATGGACGAGAACTGACGCGGTACGCCATCACCCCGACGCCCTGCAAACGCAAAGCCCCGGCGATCTTCATCGACGGGGCCGTGCGATGCACCCTGCGCGCTTTCAGGGAAAGCACGTCTGGCTAACGCCTCACTGCTGTTCGGTTTCGGCGTTGGCTGCGGCTTCCTTGATCAGTTTCTCCAACTCACCGCTTTCATGCATTTCGACGATGATGTCGCAGCCACCGACCAGCTCGCCGTTGACCCAAAGCTGCGGGAACGTCGGCCAGTTGGCGTATTTGGGCAATTCGGCGCGGATGTCCGGATTGTCGAGAATGTTGACGAAGGCGAAGCGCTCACCGCACGCCATCACCGCCTGTACTGCCTGAGCGGAAAAGCCGCACTGCGGCAGTTGGGGCGTGCCTTTCATGTAGAGCAGAATCGTGTTTTCGCCGATTTGCTGCTGGATGTTCTCGAGAGTCGTGCTCATCTCAGTGTCCTCACGCGGGCGGCTTGCCATTGGCGGTCACCGCCGCAATACGTCGGGTGAATGTAGGTCCATTCTACTGATGGCGGGCGCCGAAAACAGCCCTCTTGACGCCGACATTGCGCCTTCTTGGCAGCCTGGCTAGGATGGACGGCTTTCCGCACGGCCCTATGTCGCCCTTGCAAGGCCAAGCGTTGCACAAAGCCGCGCCTCGGAGCGCGTCTTGATGTCACGCTCATGCGCTTTCGTCGGTGGGCGTCGTTGCCCTGATATGCCGTGAAACATATATGAAAGGAGCGTCGCCATGGCCACACGCCACTTCTTGACCTTGCTGGATCTGTCACCCGAGGAGCTTAGTCACCTCATTCAGCGCGCGATCACGATCAAGAACCGTCTCAATGCGCAAGGGCCGACCTACACGCCCTTCACTAATCGCACGCTGGCGATGTTCTTCGAGAAATCGTCGACGCGCACGCGCGTCTCCTTCGAAACCGCCATGGCGCATTTCGGCGGCCACGCGCTCTTCCTCTCGCCGCGCGATACGCAACTCGGACGCGGCGAACCGATCGGCGATACCGCCCGCGTACTCGCCGAGATGGTGGATATCGTCATGATCCGCACCTTCTCGCATGCCGGACTCGAAGAATATGCCGCCGCCAGCCGGGTCCCGGTGATCAACGCGCTGACCGACGACTATCACCCTTGCCAACTACTGGCCGATGTCATGACCTGGACTGAATGCCGCGGGTCGGTGAAGGGCAAGACGGCGGTCTGGATCGGTGACGGCAACAACATGTGTCATTCGTGGATCAATGCCGCGCGGCAATTCGATTTCCGACTACGCGTATGCTGCCCGCCCGGGTACGAGCCGGATGGCGACCTGGTGGCCGCCGCCGGCGACCGGGTGGAAATCCTTCACGACCCGCAGCAAGCCGTACAAGGCGCAGAGCTGGTCACCACGGACGTCTGGGCCTCGATGGGCCAGGAAGAGGAGCAGGCCAAGCGCGAACGGGATTTCACCGGCTTTCAGGTCACCGAGGCATTGCTCGATTGCGCCGCCGATAGCGCGTTGTTTCTACATTGCCTACCCGCACATCGCGGCGAAGAAATCAGCACGACACTGCTCGACGACCCGCGCGCCGTGGTATGGCAAGAAGCCGGTAATCGCCTGCATGCCCAGAAGGCGTTGATCGAGTTCCTGCTGCTCGGCAAGGTCGATGAATAACTGACCGATATCCACGTCCACCGCAAGAAACGATGCCGCCCAGGCGGCATCATCGTCCTTGTCTAGCAAACGAATAAAGCGCGCTTGCTGCGCCACACACCGGTAGCCCCCTTTCCTGTAACGTCACTACCTCGGCCTCGGCCTGCCCGAGGTCCCGCTTGACGACGGTGTCTTTCGCCAAAGCATGTCCAAGATCCTGCGAACGTTGATTTTTTACTACCCGGGCGTCGCCAAGGTCTACGTTGACGCAGCGCTGCCAAACACCGACGTTTCTCTTTACGAGCCCCGTGCTCACAGGCTTCGAGCCTGGCCGTCAGCGGACGGCAGATATGCCTTTCATAGCCTCGAGACTACGGCAGGAGAACGACATGTTTCTCATCGAACAACGCGACAACGAACGTACCATCGAATGTCCGGCATGCAGTATCAGCGAGACGATCGTCGGCGATGAGCGTCTTCAAGCCTTCGAAGAGCGCCGTGCCGAGGACGGTTTGCTATACCGGTGTCTGGAATGCGGCGCTAGCGGTCCCGCCAGCCCTTGAGAGACGCCACCTTCGGCCGATAGGGACAGGGAGCATGGCACACACAAAACCGCCGACGGAGAACGTCGGCGGTTGAATATTCGTGCGGAATTGGTGGAGCCTAGCGGGTTCGAACCGCTGACCTCAACACTGCCAGTGTTGCGCTCTCCCAACTGAGCTAAGGCCCCACGTCGATACCTTGTTTTTGCTTCAGGTGTCGATATTCCAGGGGCAGACATCCGCGCCATTGCCCTAGAACGCTGCGTATATTACGGCCACGGTGCCGGCATGTCAAGGTGCGCATCTTGCCACCCAGCGGTGACGCGTCGCGACTGGATAACGCACGAAAGTGCAAAACCGACGGCAGCATAATGCCATGATTACTGTTAGGTTGATCATGAACGTCGCACAGTCGACATATGGCGCATTGCGCTGACGCGCTACATAATGGCCTTGCCACAGACCATGATGAACACTACCGTTAACCGGCGATTGATTGCAGGAGTTCCCTTGATCAAGGTTCTTGTCGCTGATGATCACCATCTAGTTCGTACAGCATTGCCCGAATGCTCGATTCCGAGGACGGTTTGCAGGTTATCGCCGAGGCCGTCGATGGCGAAGAAGCCGTCAACATGGCACGCGAGCTGCGCCCCGATATTGTCTTGATGGACATACGCATGCCCGGTATCGGCGGGCTTGAAGCCACGCGCAAGATCATGCGCGGCATGTCGGACATCAAGATCGTGATCGTGACGGCATTCCTCGAAGAAGCGTTTGCCCAGCGCCTCATGGACGCCGGCGCCGCCGGATTCATCAGCAAGGGCACGGAACTCGATGAAATGGTGCGCGCCATCCGCGCCATCTTCGGCGGGCAGCGCTACATCAGCCCGGATATCGCCCAGAAGGTGGTACTTTCCAAGATGGGGACGCAGGGCAACCCTTTCGATCAGCTCTCGCATCGTGAATTGCAAGTGGCGATGATGATCGTCAACTGTCAGAAGGTCAGCGATATTTCCGATCGACTTTTTCTGAGTCCCAAGACCGTCAATACATACCGCTACCGCATTTTCGAGAAGCTCAACGTACAGTCGGATGTCGAGCTGACGCACTTGGGATTGCGTTTCGGCCTGATCGATGGCTATGAGGCCTCCTGACAAGCGGTATCACCGATGCCTCGAATGCAGGTCCTCGCCCCCCTCGCCCTTTGATACACTAGCGAGCATGATCGATTCAACGAATGCCCCGCGCCCATGAGCTTCGATGCCAAGCATTTCCTCAAGACCGTTTCCGAGTCACCCGGGGTCTACCGGATGCTGGATACGAACGGCGACGTCTTGTACGTGGGCAAGGCCAAGCGTCTCAAGACGCGCCTTGCCAGCTATTTCCGAGGCGCACTCAACGCCAAGACCCAGGCCCTGGTCGGCCGCATCGATGACATCCAAGTCACCATCACACGCACCGAAACCGAAGCCTTGTTGCTCGAGCAGACGCTCATCAAGGAGCAGCGCCCGCCGTACAACATTCTTCTGCGTGATGATAAATCATACCCCTTCATCTTCGTCTCGGATCGGCACCCCTATCCCGCACTCGAATTCAAGCGGGCGCGGCAGAAACGCAGTGATGGCCGCTACCTCGGCCCCTTCCCCAGCTCGACCGCCGTCCGCGAGAGCCTTTCGCTGGTGCAGAAGATATTTCGCATCCGCAATTGTGAAGATAGTGTCTTCGCTCATCGTACCCGGCCGTGTCTTCAGTATCAGATCCAGCGCTGCAGCGCGCCCTGTGTCGACTACATCGGCCGCGAGGAATACCAGCGCGATATCGAGCACGCCATCATGGCCCTGGAGGGGCGCAGTGAGCAGGTGACCGCACAGCTCACGCAGGACATGGAAGCCGCCAGCCAGGCCCTGGACTTCGAGGAAGCAGGGCGTCTTCGCGATCAGATTCAGCAGTTGCGCCGCCTGCAGGAGCGTCAGATCGTCGATACGGGCGACGGCGATGCCGATATCTTCGCGCTCGCCGAACGTCCAGGCGGCGTCTGTATCAGCACGTTGAGCGTACGCGGTGGACGCATGCTCGGGGCACGCCACCATATGCCGCAAAATGGCCTGGATCTCACGGCAGAAGAACTGCTCGGCGCCTTCATCAGCCATTATTATCTGGGCCACGATCGCGACATTCCCAGCGAGATCATCACGTCCCTGCCGCTGCATGATGCCAACGTCATCCAGGCCGCGCTCTCCGAGCGCAGCGGCAAGCGTATCCGCGTGGCACATCAGGTACGCAGCCACCGCGCCCAATGGCTGCGTCTGGCCAGCACCAACGCCGAACAGCACCTCACCAGCCAATTGGCCAATCGTTCGCAGCTGGCCAAACGCTTCGACGCCTTGCGCGAAGCGCTCGACATGCAGGAAACACCGACACGCCTGGAGTGCTTCGATATCAGTCATAGCCATGGTGAAGCGACTGTCGCCTCGTGCGTGGTGTTCGATCAGGACGGACCGGTCAAGTCCGATTACCGACGTTTCAATATCGACGGCGTCGCGGCGGGCGACGATTACGCGGCCATGCGACAAGCGCTGACACGTCGCTATAAACGTCTAATGCAAGACGCCAGCAAGCTGCCCGACGTGCTTATCGTCGATGGCGGCAAGGGGCAGCTCAATATGGCACGCGAGGTGCTCGAGGACGTCGGCATCGTGAGCACTCGTTTGCTCGGCGTCGCCAAAGGCACGACCCGCAAGCCCGGCCTCGAGACATTGTTCCTGGAGACCGTCGACAATGCCCTGTCGCTCGACAGTGCCTCCCCCGGGCTGCACCTGATCCAGCATATCCGCGACGAAGCACATCGTTTCGCCATTACCGGACATCGCCAGCAACGCGACAAACAGCGCCGCACCTCGACCTTGCAGGACATCCCGGGTGTCGGCCCCAAACGTCGCCGAGAGCTGTTACGCTTCTTCGGCGGACTCCAGGGCGTGCGTCAGGCCAGCCGCGATGAACTGGCACGTGTGCCTGGCATCAGCGCCCAGATGGCCACGACCATTCATCAGGCCTTGCATGGATGAGTCATGAGCGGAAAGATAGAATGGCAAGACGATCTCATTCACCAGTCAGGACCTACGTCGCTCGATGAACATCCCCAATCTATTGACGCTTGCTCGCATCGTGTTCATTCCCTTGCTGGTGATTGCCTTCTACCTCCCCTACGCATGGAGTCTTCTCCTGTGTGCGGGGTTGTTCGGCTTCGCCGCCGTGACCGACTGGCTCGACGGTTACCTGGCTCGCCGCTGGGATCAGAGTACGCCTTTCGGTGCCTTTCTCGACCCGGTAGCAGACAAACTCATGGTCGTTGTCGCGCTGGCGCTATTGATCGAGCGCTTCGACGCCGTGTGGCTGACGCTGCCGGCGCTGGTCATCATCGGCCGCGAAATTGTCATCTCGGCGTTGCGCGAGTGGATGGCGGAACTCGGCAAGCGCGGCAGCGTCGCCGTCTCCTGGATCGGGAAGCTCAAGACCACCTTGCAGATGGTGTCACTTTTGCTGTTGCTCGGCTTCGCGCCTGGCACGATGATTGCCAATCTGGGCGTCGTCCTGCTTTATGTCGCCGCCGCGTTGACGCTGTGGTCGATGTTTCAGTACCTGCGAGCAGCCTGGCCTGAATTGACGCGTTCCATGTAAGCGTTATTGTTACGTGGCCGAGGCACATAAACGTTTGACATTCACAGACTTATCTCTATAATACGTCCTCGAGTTCAGCGGGAATAGCTCAGTGGTAGAGCATCGCCTTGCCAAGGCGAGGGTCGCGAGTTCGAATCTCGTTTCCCGCTCCAGAACTTGATAGCATTGGAACGGCCAACGAGGGTCGCGAGCTGGAACGCCAGCCCGGTCAAATCTCGTTTCCCGCTTCAAGCTCGAACGTTGACCGCTTTTAAGTGCGTTCAACAAGGCTGGATGGCAGAGTGGTTATGCAGCGGACTGCAACTCCGTGTACGCCGGTTCGATTCCGACTCCAGCCTCCATTTCTTCTGCGGTGTTCCCCTTCCGTATCCGTTAGCCCGGATGGCGAAATTGGTAGACGCAAGAGACTTAAAATCTCTCGGTGGTAACACCGTGCCGGTTCAAGTCCGGCTCCGGGCACCAGTCAACATAGAATACTCGGCGCCCTCCCCGCCTCGCAGTTCAACCGATCACGCCTAGAACGCCAACATCGTGTCGCCCATGGGCGTTGTCTCAATGTGCCGGCATACCGGCGAGACGACATGAACTCGGGGGGACGATGCCGGCATGCCAGATAGATTGGCGCGCGCGCCCATCCGCCAACGCCATGAGCCCGTCCAGGTCGTCGACCCTGATTTCTCGTCCCTTGGCGGTCAGCAGTCCCAAGTCCTGAAAACGTCCCAACAGCCGACTCACCGTTTCGACCGCCAACCCCAGATAATTGCCTATATCGCTTCGCGACATGGACAGACGAAAGCAGAACGGTGAGTATCCTTGTTGCCTGAACCGCGTCGACAAGGCAAGCAGGAAGCTTGCCAGGCGCACATCCGAGGTTCGGTTGAGCAACAAGCGTACCATCATGCGCTCTTGATGCAGCGCACGGCTCATCACGCGTAGAAAGCACCCATTACCGCCCTTCTCAGCCGCCTCTTTGCGAGAAAACTCTTCGAGGGCTTCAGGCAAAATTTCGCAGACGGATGTCGTTTCCAACGCCTGTGTCGTCCCCGGATGAAAACCGGTACTGATAGCATCAAGGCCCACCACCTCACCCGGTAAATAAAACTGGGTAATGTGCGCTTCATCGGTGATGTCGCGATAAACTTGCTTCAAGCTTCCACAGCGTACGATATACAGACTTTTCAACGCTTCGCCTTGCGCAAACAGCGTTTGGCGCTTTCTCAACGGTGATATCTGTCGGCTGATGGCACTGAACGTTTCCAGCTCCCCCACCGACAAAGGTGCCGGCAAGCACATGCCGCTCAAGCGATAGGCTGGCGTCGGACGCTCAGGTAGTGCCATGAATCGAGAGGCTTTGTATTGTGATGTCATTGTAGACTTCCCACGTCTGAATCGAGGTTTCAGTATGCGTGAGAGTCTTTTTGAGCACAGTTTGATATTCGTCTTTACGTGTCTGGTTTTTCTCATGCCAAACGCGAATTGCCTCGTAGCATGACACTCATCAAAGTCATGTGAGGCAATTCGCACTATGCGTCAGCCATCCGAAACCTGCATGTCGGCAAGACGCTCACCATCATACACCCCAGACATGCGCACCAGTGCCAGTGCTTGCTCTCGAGAAGCGACCCGCTCGACGCGCACCAATTCATCGTTCAGGCTCACCGGCATCCTGGTACGTTCAGCAAGCATTGATTCGAGCCTTTGCGTATCCAATTCGTCCTCGAAATGCAGCGTATCTACCTGGGCATTATCGCGACTCGGCAGGTAGATCGTGCCATTGGAAAAGTCGATGGCATACGCAATGACGCCGGGGATGATATAAAAAAGCAGGCCCACACCATCGGCGATGGCCACGGCAGGATCGATACGCCCGCTGGGCTGCCCCTTGCGCTCGGGATAGAACACGGTCCCGCATCCCGCCAGCATAGTGGTGGTGACGGCGATGATCAGACCGACTATCCAGCGGCGAACCTGGAGAACTCTACGGTCGTGCATGGCACTCATCACGTATTCCTCTTACTCTGTTGACATACATTATTCAAGATCAACGCTACGTTACTCATCATGCCGGGCATGACGCACGTAAGCATATCGCATGCATCACGGCAATGGGATCCTGCTCTCCCACGAGGCGTTCCTTCGCCCCCTCGCGCCAGGACGTCCCCGCATGCATCGCTTTTGCCGCGTCAACGCCTTGACCGTACAATAGCCTCATTTGCTGCGCCGCTTTTGAGCGACGCGATGTTAGGCCTCGACTCCAAGGAACCGCTTGTCCATGCGTGCCAGTCAATTGTTGCTCTCCACCCTCAAGGAAACCCCCGCCGACGCTGACATCGTCAGCCATCAGTTGATGCTGCGTGCGGGCATGATTCGTCGCCTGAGTTCGGGACTCTATACTTGGCTACCCTTGGGGCTGCGCACGCTTCGCAAGGTCGAGAACATCGTGCGCGAGGAAATGAACCGCGCCGGCGCCCAAGAAGTGCTGATGCCCGCCATTCAACCGGCGGAGCTGTGGCAGGAGTCCGGTCGCTGGGATCAATACGGCAATCTGCTGTTGCGCATTCGCGATCGCCACGACCGCGACTTCTGCTATGGCCCGACGCACGAGGAAGTGATCACTGACCTGGTGCGTAACGAAATACGCTCGTACAAGCAGTTGCCCGCCAACTTCTACCAGATCCAGACCAAATTCCGCGACGAAACGCGCCCGCGTTTCGGGGTCATGCGCGCCCGCGAGTTCATCATGAAGGATGCCTACTCCTTCGATATCGACCAGGCTGGCCTGCAACGCTCCTACGATGCCATGTACGACGCCTACATGCGCATCTTCACGCGCCTGGGGCTGGATTTCCGCGCCGTCGAGGCCGACAACGGCGACATCGGCGGCACCGGCTCCCACGAGTTTCAGGTGCTGGCCGATTCCGGCGAGGACGCGGTGATCTTCTCCACGTCGTCCGACTACGCGGCCAACATGGAAAAAGCCGAGGCACTTCCGGCGCCACTGGGCGAGACTCCCGAGCGCCCCGCCCCCCAGGAGACGTTGC
Source organism: Chromohalobacter marismortui (assembly GCF_004364315.1). Classification (GTDB taxonomy): domain Bacteria; phylum Pseudomonadota; class Gammaproteobacteria; order Pseudomonadales; family Halomonadaceae; genus Chromohalobacter; species Chromohalobacter marismortui. The sequence goes on from NZ_SOBR01000003.1 coordinate 320,916, forward strand.
GCCTGGTCGACACGCCGAATGCGCGTACCATCGCCACCTTGGTCGAACAGCACGGCCTGCCCATCGAGAAGACCATCAAGACGCTGATGGTGCATGCCGCCGAGGGCGGCCTGATCGCGCTGCTGGTGCGCGGCGATCACGAGCTCAACGAGGTCAAGGCCGAGAACCTGCCCGAAGTCGCCGCCCCCCTGACCATGGCCAGTGAAGCGGAAATTCGCCAGGCGGTGGGCGCCGGCCCCGGCTCGCTGGGCCCCGTCAACCTGGAGATGCCGCTGATCATCGATCGCAGCGTGGCGCTGATGAGCGATTTCGGCGCCGGTGCCAACATCGACGGCCAACACTATTTCGGGATCAACTGGGAGCGCGATGTCGCCCTGCCCAAGATAGCCGACCTGCGCAACGTGGTCGAAGGCGATCCCTCGCCGGACGGCCAGGGCACGCTGTCCATCGCCCGCGGCATCGAGGTCGGCCATGTCTTCCAGCTGGGGACCAAGTATTCCACGGCGATGAACGCCACCGTGCTCGACGACAATGGCCAGGCAATGCCGTTGCTGATGGGCTGCTACGGCATCGGCGTGACACGCGTGGTCGCCGCCGCCATCGAACAGAATCACGACGCCGGCGGCATCATCTGGCCGAATGCCATCGCCCCCTTCGAAGTCACACTGATCCCCATGAACGCCCACAAGTCCGAGCGCGTTCGCGAATATGCCGACACGCTCTATCAGCAGTTGAGCGACGCCGGGATCGACGTTCTGATCGATGATCGTGACTTGCGCCCGGGCGTCAAATTCGCCGATCAAGAACTCACCGGGATTCCGCACCGTATCGTGATCGGTGAGCGCAGCCTCGATAACGGTGAGCTGGAATACAAGGGGCGCCGCGATAGCGAGGTGACCATGGTGCCCGTCGACACGATCCTGACCTTCCTGCGTCAACACCTGACGACCTGAACCACGCTGGGGCATGGCTTTTACAGCATGCCCCGCTCTTTCCCGCGCTCGCATTCACTGCCACTATTGACCAGAGATCCGCCGCAACGTGGCTCGGCAAGCGCGTGAGCGTGACCATGCGCACCCCATAACGAGGATCGCCCAATTCCATACGACGTCTGAACACCAACACGTCGGGGTACTTTCGACATGGCGCAGGATGGCGCATGACGACTCATCTTTGTTTCGACGATCTTCGGTGTACCGAATGACGCTCGATACTGCCAACCAATTGCAGCGTTTGCGTCACCAACAGCGCCGCAACAACGTGCTTTTCCGTCTTTTCGCGATAGGCAGCGGGAGCGCACTCATGGGGTCGCTGCTTCTGGAGCAACGCCTGTCCTGGCCGCTAGCGATCACCATGATGGTGATGTTGCTGGGCGCGCTATTGCTGCGACATACGGTACGGCAAACCCGCTACAACATCGCACAATGGGAAATCATGCTGCAGGCACAACGACGCCAGACCGATCAGCAGGAAGCCTGGCGCCGGATGCGTGAACTGCTGCAACGCGACCTCGATGAAGACACCTTCTTGCAAACCTTGCTCGATACCAGCGCCGAAATTCTGAACACGGAGCGTGTCAGTCTATGGTTTCTCGACGAGGATCGCGCCCTGATCTGCCGCATGTCGCGCATCGACGCACTCAACGGCGTCAGATTGGCACCCAATGGCCTGGATGACTATATCGCGTCGCTGTCGCAGCATCCTTGCCTGGTCACGCCCGACGCCCAACATGACGAACGCCTCAGCGGCCTGCTGCCTTATCTGCGCGACAATCATATCCACGCCATGCTGGACGTGGGTATCTTCATCGGCGGCGAACTGCGGGGCGCCATCTGTTGTGAGGCGACGTCGCCACGCGAATGGCATGGCGACGAGATCACCACCCTGATGGGGCTGGCGGGATTGCTCTCCCAATTTTCAGAATCCCTGCGGCGTCGCGAAGTGGAGCATGTCCTGCATCGCCAGCTCCACTACGACGAAGTCTCGGGACTGGCAACCCTGAGAGGCCTCCTCGAGCGCTTGACGGCGCTGACCCAAAGCGACGCCCCATTCCACCTGCTGGTGCTACGGCTGGGCGGCCTCGGCCATATCAACGAGACGCACGGTCAGCAAGCCGGCGATGAAGCGATTCGCCAGGTGGCCGAGACGCTCAAGGAACGCCTGACCGAGTTGCACGGCAGCATTCATATCGGACGTCTTCCGGCCAATCGCCTGCTGATCGCCATTCCGGAGCAAACGGATGAGTCGCTGCGCCGCTTCTGCCTGGAGCGACTTCTCTCGTTGGGCGACAATAACTGGCGCATCTTCGGCACGCCCCGCCCGTTGCGATTCAATATCGGCGTGGCACGCCACCCGTTCGATGCCCAGGATATCGAGTCGCTATTGCAGCGCGCCGAGGTCGCGGTGCAACATGCCCGCGAGGCGCCACCGCCCCACCTGACGTTCTACACCAGTCAGTTGAGCGACTGGGAGCAGCGCCTCAATCGCCTGGAACAGGAATTGCGCACGGCGCTCGACGAGCACCAGTTTCGCCTTTACCTCCAGGGACAGTTCGATCCTGCCGGCCATCTGGCCGGCGCCGAGGTGCTGCTGCGTTGGCAGCACCCACGTGACGGGCTACTGGCACCCGGCGATTTCATTGCCGAAGCCGAACACAGTGGCTTGATCCGCCCCATGGGACAGTGGGTGCTCGACCAGGCCTGTGCCTTGCTCAGCGGCGCGCTGCACGACAGTGGGCTGTCGCTCTCGGTCAACGTCTCGGTACAGCAGCTTCATGACGACGCTTTCATGACGCATCTGACGCAATTGCTCGAGCACCACGACTTCGCCCCCCGACGCCTGATCCTGGAAGTCGTCGAGTCGCTACTCGTGACCCCGGGGATCGCCGCTCGGCTCGATGCACTCCGTGAACTCGGCGTACGCCTCGCGCTCGATGACTTCGGGACAGGTTACTCATCACTGCGTTATCTGCAGGATTTCCGCGTTGACGAAATCAAGATCGACAAGGTCTTCGTCGATGCCATCACTTCCCGCCGCGATGCCCCCTTGGTGCGCTCGATCATCGCCCTTGGCAAGGCGCTGGAACTCCGAGTGGTCGCTGAAGGCGTAGAAAATGCGATGCAGCAAGACTATCTACGTGCCCGCGGCATCGATTTCTTGCAAGGCTACTATCTGGCACGCCCCGAACCCATCGATGTCTTCCTGCGCCGACTGGAACGGCTCCCACCGGCGTAACATGCGGCCGACATTCCCCCTTATTGCTTGCGGTCTTCGACCTCGGAGGCCTCTACGTCCGCCGCCAATGGATGCCCCTTGGCAAGTTCCGCGCGCCTCGCCGGGCGGACATCGAGAATGTCGACACGAAACACCAGAGACTGCCCTGCCAGCGGATGATTGGCATCCACCGTCACCTGGGTATCATCCGCCTCGACCAAGGTCACCGTCCGCGGCCCATCAGGCCCCTGGGCCTGAAAACGCATGCCCGGTGATAACGTTTCAACGCCGGGAAAGGCCGTACGCGCCACTGTCTGCACGAGATCGGGCTCATGCGCCCCATAAGCCTCCTCGGGCGCCAGATGGATGTCGCGTGTATCGCCGCCGCAAAGCCCCGCCAATGCCGCTTCCAGGCCGGGCAGGATATTGGCGTGGCCATGCAGGTATTCCAGCGGCGCCTCACGACGCCGCGAGTCGTCGAGCACCTGTTCGGCCGAATCGCACAACACATAATGCAGGCGAACGACATGTTGCGGCGAGATGGTCATGAAACCTCCTGGTGTTACAGCATTGAGCGACGTGTCATGTCATGCGGCGCAGATTGCCCACTGGCAATTCGAGACGCTGCTGCTGATGCAGCATGTTGAGCAGAACGATAGCGCGCTCTTCGCCCTTCTGAGTCTCGAACACCGCTTTGAGCGCCTGAAAAGGCCCGTCGGTTATTTCGACGATTTCCCCTGGGCGAAAGTAGACGTTGCCCGCTTCGCGCATCGTCTCGTCGCGCTGGGCATGGGCAACCAGCATCCCGACCAGGGCATCCGGCACGGGCAGTGGCTCGTCGCCGAACGCGACCAGCTTCAATACCCCCCGCGTGGAGCGGATGGGCCGCCAATTACTGGCCACCCGGTCGAGACGAATGAACAAGTAATGAGGAAACAAAGGCTCGGCGATCCAGACCAGCTTATTGCGGCGCTTCTTCTGCACCTCGAGCACCGGATGAAAGACGCGATAGCCTTGATTGGTCAGGTGTTCGCTGGCACGAAAGGACTCCCCGCCCTTGCACTGCACCACGTACCAGCGAGGGCAGGCGGCCGCGTCGTCGGACGCGTTTGGATCGAGCTGATCGGTCATGTCCTCTAGCCTTCATCGTCGGGGTATGCCACGGTACGCAACCTGCGCGCCTGATGGCGCCGGACGTCACCGTGCAAACGCAACAGTCTAGCATTGTGCCGGATTCATGTCCGAGCCGCACCGGGTGGCTCGCTCACGGGAGGAACCGATGACTCACGATGTCGCACATCGCCGCTGGCGCGACGCCTTGGCGGTCTACCTGCAGGCACCGGTCATCACCATGCTATTTCTCGGCTTCGCCGCCGGTCTCCCCTTCCTGCTGGTATTCTCGACGCTCACCGCTTGGCTGCGCGACACCGGGGTGGACATCGCCGCCATCGGGTTCTTTTCCTGGATCGGCATCCTCTATTCGATCAAGATCATCTGGGCACCGGTCGTCGACCGTTTCGCGTTGCCCGGCCTGGGGCGACGGCTCGGTCAACGCCGCAGCTGGATGCTCTGTGCACAGTTGACGATCGCCGCAGGGTTGCTGGGCCTTGCCACGCTTTCGCCCCCCGGACATCTTCTCCCCATCGCCGGTCTGGCCCTGTTGGTCGCGTTCGGGTCGGCGACGCAGGATATCGTCATCGATGCCTATCGCATCGAGTCCGCCGAGGAAAACGTGCAGGCCGCCATGGCCTCTACCTACATCATCGGCTATCGCGGCGGACTGCTCGCCGCCGGCGCAGGGGCGCTTTATGTCGCCGATGCGGTCTCCTGGCATGCCGCCTACGCGTGCATGGCCGCGCTCGTCGGCGTCGGCGTGATCACCACCCTGGTGAGGCCGGAACCTCAGCGTTCGACGCTTGGCATCCAACTCGCCCATGAGCCACGCGTGCGCGCCTTCCTACACCGGTATCGGCATGCATCCCGGCCACGGCGACGCGTTGGCGCCTGGGTCATCGGGGCCATCGTCTGCCCCTTCACGGACTTTTTTACCCGGCATGGGCGCACGGCCTTGTGGTTCCTGGTGCTCATAGGCCTCTACCGCATCAGCGATCTGGCCATGGCCGCAATGGCCAACCCGCTCTATATCGACCTGGGGTTCAGCCTTTCCCAGATAGCCAATGTGACCAAGGTATTCGGTATCGCCATGAGTATCCTCGGTGGCGTGGCCGGCGGACTACTCGTGGTGCGTTTTGGATTGGGCAGGATGTTGGTGGCAGGCGCCCTGGCGGCTGCCGTCACCAACCTGATGTTCGTGGCCTTGGCGAACGCCGGGCACAGCTTTCCCATGCTGGTGTTGACCATCATGAGCGACAACTTGGCCAATGGGTTGGCCAGCACGGTCTTCATCGCCTTTCTCTCGAGCCTGACCTCACGTGCCTACACGGCGACGCAGTACGCCTTGTTCTCGTCGCTGATGACGCTACCCGGAAAGTTTCTCGGTGGCTTCTCGGGGCTGGTGGTGGATGGCTTCGGGTATACGGGCTTCTTTACCGTCAGCGCAGCCTTGGGCATCCCCGCCGTCCTGCTCGCGCTCTGGCTCACGCGCCCCCAGCGCTGACATCGTGATGGATCATCGGCGGTGGATATCCAGCCACGCCATGGCCCCTGGTGTCGCCATCCACTGATCGCGCATGAGCTGGCGATACTGCCACGCCTCGGCGCGCGTCCCCGGCGCCGGCGCATCGACCGCCAGCGCCACCGGCGTCGGTTTCTCGTCGCACAGCATCGGTACCAGGTAGGGATTGGCCTGCTGAGCAACGGCCAACACGGCGTCGGCCTCGTCACGACGTGACAGGCGATACAAGGCCAGCACACGGGCCATGGTCACGCCGATCATTTCCTCCTCATCGGTGCTACCGCTGAGCTCGGCCGCTTCCTCGTCACGCCCTTCACGCAGCAATTGATCGAGCACCAGCTCACGCAACCCCAGGTCGTCTTCTTCATCGAGCTTGAGCACCCGCTCGGCGAGATGACGCGAACGCGTACGCGCACCGCGCTCCATCCCCACGATCAACGCCAGGGCACAGCGCAGCAGGATGGCATTGTCGGCGTCATCCCACACGAAGGTGCCTTGCTGTGCCTCGAGTTGCGAAAGCCACCCCTCGAACCTATCCGCCAGCGGGGCAAAAAAGCTCTCCGCCATCCAGGGCAGGCTCCCGAAGCGGCTGGTCAATGCCAGGCACAGCGACTGCATCACCGCCGGCGCACCCAGCCACTCGGGATACGCGCACAAGGCAGGCAACCATTCTCCGGCGTTTTCCCAAGGATCCGCCTCGAAGCTCAGCGCCGCGTCTGCGTCGATGGCCACTTTGAAATGCTCGAACCATGCCGCGAAGGCGGTATCCTCGCGAGCGGTGGCATGATATTCCAGGCGCCCTTCCGAGGACCATGCCAACTGCAGCGGCGGCGGGTCTTCCAGGGTGTCGAGCAAGGTGGCAAGCGCCGCCAGCGGCTCGGCCAGATCGTCTTCGGAGTGGATCATCTGCTCGGCCAGGGTCGCTTCGGGATTGGCGGCCAAATCGGCCAAAAACTGTAGTTGATCGGCGTCGAGGTCGGCGCGTTTGGAGAGACGGCGCCACCAGAAATGTGCGCGGGCACGGGCTTCTTCGGCATGCCCCTCATGCAACAGCAGCATGGCCTCGATATAGGCCAGCGTGGGTGAGTCGGGCAACGTTTGCTGAGCGCGGACGAAGGCTTCCCGGGCACTGGCCAAGTCGTCACTGTCGAGGTGCATCAGGCACAGACGCTCGAGCGCCACACCACGCAGGAAGGTCGGGCCACGCTCCAGCACCGCATCGAGCAACGTCGCCCGTTTGCGGTGAAAACCGCGTGCCTGATAGAGGTCGACGAGGATTTCAAATGCCGGCTCGGCCTGCTCAGGAAGGCGCAACCAGTCACGTTCACTGGAAAAAAGGCTTTCGAGTATCTGCTGGGCGCGCCCACGCTGACCGCTTTCCGCCGCGATCAGGCCGGCCTCGAGCAACGCCTGGTCCGGTGCCTTGCCGCTTTTCAAGGCGGCCTTGAGCGTCTCGCCCGTCCATTCCTTGAGTGACAGCATCCACATCAGATGCGGCGGAATCGCGCCCGGCAACGTCACCGCGCCACAACATTGCTTTGTCTTGCGCCCGGAATCGCACCAGCAAGGCTCGTTGCGCCCCGGCCAGGCCAGAGGCTCGGGCTCGAAATCGAGTCGCACCAGCGGTGTCTGATTCCACAGCTGGGGCGCCAGGGCCTGCGCCATGCTCAAATCACCACCGACGCGTACCGCGCCTTCATCACGCGCCCACGTCATCAGCGCCGGATAATGCTCATTGTCGCGTATTGCCTTCAACGCGCCGCTGGCGTACCCCAGCAATTGTTCCACCCATGCGGCCAGCATCGCGACCCTCCTGAAAAATCGCCTTATTCTAGCATGCCCGATAAGCCACCCTCATCCATTGCACCACTGGGTGCACCAGCGGCGCTTTTCGGGTATTGTCGCCGACTGTCCGAACCCCGCCATATCAAGGGATGTCATCGTGCTCCTGCCGTTGCCGTTTCAGCGCAAGTCCTCGCCCTCTCAAGAAACCTCGCAGGTACGCCTCGAGCGCGAAGGGCGCAATGAAATTCGGCGCATCACCGCAGCCGTCGACAAGGTTCCCTGGTCGGTGAGTCTGATGCAGATCCTATGGACGGCCGGCCCCGTCACTCTGCTCGGCGCCTGGGGCGGCTATCTACTCGGATACGGCAAAGCGCCGACCACTGAAAACTACGTTTTCTTCATTTCCTACACGGTCATTACTGGCGCCGCGGGCATCCTGGCCAACCTCGGCTATCATCTCACGCAAGGCCGCAAGGCCGAGAAGACTTCCGGGCAGATCGAGCAGGTCATCAAGACATTGCCCGAGCTGCTGCTGGTCACCCGCGACCTGATCGTCGAAAGCCTCGAGGGAGATGCCCGACGCCGCGAGGCCGCCGCCATGCTGCTGCGCAAGCACGACCTCTCGCCGGAGGGCGTCGAGCTGGCCGCCATCGAACTGCTCGACGACCGCGATAGCGCGCGCCTCATCGGTCAGATCGACGTCTATCGTCGGGTCGGCTTGCATGCCCGCATCCGTGACCTCGTCACGCAATATCGCGATACCCTGGAGCCTCAGTTCAACGCTCTCTACGATATCGCGCCCATCGCCACGCACCTGTTGCGTGAGCGCTTCGAGGGGCGTGCTCCCGACCTTCACCAAGGCGTACCACGCGACGAAAACTTCATCGAGCGCGTCATGGCGGCCATCGAGCAGGACAATGACCTGCTGATGACCCTCCAGGACGTCGAGGAAATGGTGATTCTGGCATTCGAGTTGATCAGCGGGCGCAAGATTCCAGTGCTGTCGTTCGAATACCGTGGCCGCTGGCGTCTCGCCCAGGCGTTCGACAATCTGGAAGAAGCACGCGCACGCCAGCGCATCGCTCAGGCGACCGGCCTGTCGCGCCTGAAGGCACTCAACGTCTATCTCGCCGAACAATCCGGCACCCTGGTCGAGGATAGCGCCTCGGGGCTGCGCGCCGAACTGTTGCTGGAACGCTCGGTGCAAGCGATGGACGCACTGGCCGAGCAGATCGTGCACCTCGCCCAGGCGGTGGAAGCGGGTCAGGAAGATCGCAAGCGCGCATTGCGCACCAAGTCGGATATCCTGGCCAACGCCATCCAGCTGTACAAGAGTGTCTCCAGCGCCTACGAGCAAGTGGGCCGCAGTCATGCCCAGTTGCTCAAGTCGGTGGAACGCTGGGAGCGCATTACCGCCAGCCTGTCAGACGACACGACACGCTTGCGGCTGGGCCCCGGGCGACGCGGGCTGCGCATCCGCGAACGCGCCATCGCGCTGGATGATGAAGCCAAGGCGCGGGTCTGCAAGCATCTCGCCCGCTACCTGAACCAGACGGGTATCACGTCACGCCATCATGACGTGTGGCGTGGCGCGCATCGCGAGACCCAACTGGGCGTCGGCGTGGATGCCGCCAAGCGCCTGGCGATCGAGATCTTCCTCGCGCTCGAACCTCACGTGGGACTCTCGCAACCCGCCACGCAGCGCGCCATCAACAGCTCCAATGCCGCCGACTTCGGCCAGATCGAACCCAACCTCTCGGCGGCCGCCAAGGCCGCACTAGGGGCGTCCATGGTGCGCGAAGTGGATACCGAGTTATCGCGCGCGGCCGAGTCGCTGGCGTTGGCGCTGGTGCGTCACTACCGCGTCGAGCTCGAACCGGCGGCCATCGAGTTCCTCAAGCGCCAGTACGGCGCCCGCGACAGCACGTTGCAGATGCTTTCCAACCTCAATCTGGCAGGGCGCAGCGACGCGCGTAATGTCAGCTTCCTCAGCCATCGGCCGCCTGCCGTGGGCACCCCCCATCGTACTTGGTATCGTGCCTTGGTGCGTGCACGACGTCTCTTCGGACGCCGCTAGTCCAGGTTCAGCCCCAATTCGCCCCACGCCCCAGCGTGAACGTGGCAGAATAAGCGCCATGTTCATGCTGGATCACCTAACGTCATGCGCTTGATCGTCGCCGAAAAGCCCAGTCTGGCACGCGCCATCGCCGACGCATTGCCCGCCAAGACGCAACGCCAGGACGGGTATCTCGAATGCGAAGAGACCTGTATCAGCTGGTGCGTCGGGCACCTCCTCGAACAGGCGCCACCCGACGCCTACGATGCCCGCTATCAGCAATGGCGCCTCGACGATCTGCCCATCGTGCCCCAGCAATGGCAGCTCATACCGCGCGCCAAGGCGCGGGCGCAGTTGGCCGTGATTCGCAAGCTGCTCAAGCGCGCCGACAGTGTCGTGCACGCCGGTGATCCGGACCGCGAAGGCCAACTGCTGGTGCAACGCGTCATCGAACGACTCGGCTGGCGCGGCCCGATGTCGCGCTTGTTGATCAGCGACCTCAACCGCCCCGCCGTGCAACGGGCACTGCGCCACATGGAGGACAACGCGCGCTATCAATCGCTTTTCGAAGCCGCCGAGACACGTTCGCGCGCCGATTGGCTGTATGGCATCAACCTGTCACGCGCCTGGACCTTGACCGGCCGCCACGCCGGCTACTCCGACGTGCTCTCGGTGGGCCGCGTGCAGACGCCCGTATTGGGGCTCATCGTGCGCCGTGACCTTGAGATCGAGCGTTTCGTTCCGCGTCCCTTCTATACCCTGTGGGCGGACCTGGGCGTCGAGCACGGCATGCTACGCGCCTGGTGGCAGCCGCAAGCGCCGCATCCGCTCGATGACCAGGGGCGGCTGTTGACGCGCGAGCCGGCCGAGGCATTGGCAGCCCGTCTGCCCGGTGCCGAGGGGCACTTGAGCGCTCTGCAAAGCAAGAAAAAGTCCCAGACGGCGCCGCTGCCGTATTCGCTATCGGCATTGCAGGTCGATGCCGCGCGCCGCTACAAGCTATCGGCCAAGCGGGTGCTGGATATCTGCCAGGCGCTCTACGAACGCCATCAGCTCATCACCTACCCACGCTCGGATTGTCGGTACCTGCCCGAGGGCCATTTCGCCGCCGCGAAAAAGCTACTCTCTGCGGCCTGTGCCACTGACGAAACACTCGCTGAATGGCTAAGCGGCGCCGACTTCAGTCGCCGCTCACGCGCCTGGAACGACAAGCAGGTCGGCGCTCACCACGCGCTGGCGCCCACCGGGCGCCCGTTCGACGCCGCCCGCCTGTCCCATGACGAGGCCAACGTCTTCCGGCTGATCGCGCGCAATGTCCTGGCGCAATTCTACCCACCGCTGGAAACGCGTGACGTCAAGGCCGAGTTTTCGATCCTCGGCGAGTGCTTTCGCGCCCAAGGCCGCGAGATACTCGTGCCCGGGTGGAAGCCGCTCTTCACAACACGTGATGAAGCACCGGCACTGCCCGCGTTGCGCGAAGGCGAGGCCGGCAAGGTCCGGGAGTGCGCCGTGGAAGACCGTCAGACACGCCCGCCGGAACCGTTCTCCGACGCCAGCCTGATCAAGGCGATGATGAACATCGCTCGCTACGTCGACGATGAAGCAGTACGCCGGACCCTGCGGGATACCGATGGTCTAGGCACCGAGGCGACACGCGCCGGGATTCTGGAGACGCTCATCACGCGCGGTTACGTGATTCGCCAACAGGGCGCGCTGCGTGCCACGCGGCCTGGACGCGCACTTGTTCAAGCCTTGCCGGACACCGCCACACGCCCCGAGCGTACGGCGCTCTGGGAGCAGCGCCTGGCCGAGATCGCCGAGGGCAATGCCGACGCCACGGCGTTCCTGGACACGCTGGTCGGCGACGTCCGACAACTACTGAGTCAGGCGGATGCCGAGCGCATGCGTCAGGCGTTGGCCACCCACGGGGGCCCCGAACCCTCACGCTCGACACACGCCAAGCCCAAAAACGCGCGGCGACGCACTGCAAAACGTTCTCAACGCACCACCACGCGCAAAAAAGGGCCTGACCGATGAGCCAGGCCAACAGAGCATGCCGGCACTCGCGACGCTGTATCTCAACACACCACCATGAATACTCGGATCACGACAAAGGGAAACGCCATGCGCCATCGCCTCTTCATCACATTGCTGCTGGCCTTTCTGCTGCCGGGCCTGGGTCATCTATTCCTACGCCAATGGAGCTGGGCCGCGCTATGGATGATCGGCTTCATCGCGTTGCTCGCGCTGATGATGATCCCTGTTCGCTGGCTGGGCTTCATCTGGTTACTGCTGCTATTGGCCTTGTGGACGGCAAGCATGGTGCATGCGGCCACATTGGCACGCGCTCAAGCTAACGCGTCGACCGGACGCCGGCACGGAGCCTCATGAGAGCGATGGCGCCCACTCGTCTACGTGATCCGTACTTCATCTACCGCTACCGCCATCGACTGCATGTCCTGCGTACCTCGTTAGCGCTGGCCATTACCTTCATCGTCATTCTCACCCTGCAAATACCCCATGGCAGTTGGGCACTGGTCAGCACCATGATGGTGATGGGCAATCTGCCGCATATCGGCGGTGTCATCGACAAAGGGGGACAACGTCTGCTGGGCACGGTGCTCGGGGCCATCTGGGGCATCTTGCTGATGCTGATTCCCGCACCAGCGCCGTGGGTGGTACCCGCCTGGACCCTGATCGGCATCGCGGTCGCCACGCACACCACGTTCGCCACGCGCTATGGCTACAGTGCGCTGATGTTCGGCGTGACATTGTTGATGGTAGTGGGTGACGGCCACCAGGATTTGGGGATCGCGCTGTGGCGCGCCTTCGATGTGCTGATCGGGACGAGCATCGGCATCCTCGCCACCCTGTTCATCCTGCCTCAGAAAGCCACCGATCTATTGCGTTTCCTGCTCGCCGACAACCTCGACAAACTGGCACGCTTGTACCATGCGCATACCAATGCGACACAGCACGATGACGTCGACACACGCCGGTTACTCAAGCGCACCACGGACCAACTGGTCAAGCAGCGTGGCCTGGTGGATGCCATTCACAGCGAGCGCCGCCTGCATCGCGACGACCTGGAACGCATTCTGTCACTGGAGCGACGCATGCTGTCGACGACCGAACTGCTCCTGGAAACACACTGGGCCACACGCGCCGGTCACGACATCATCGCCGAACTGGATGGCTTGCGCGATGAACAGCACCGCCTGGCACGTGCACTAGGCAGCCTGGCCTTCCAGGTGCGCACGGGGCAGTCCATCGACATCACGGTGGCCGCTTTCGACCTGCAGCGTCATGCACAGCCCACGCTGGGGGCGCGCGGCGAAAACGACCGCGCCTTGTTCAGCCCGAGCGGCTACCTGTGGCTCAATCGTGAGCTGGCTCGGCTCACGCAGGCGCTCATCGACACCTTGCAGACGCTCGACCGACTGCCCAGCGCACGCTTGCGGCGCCGCGCCTCACGCCATACCTTGATTCGCGACCGTCTGGCCATGCCGCTGGATGCATCGCGGGGCGACGATGCACCACGCAGCGAGGAAGATACCCGCTCGCACTAACCGACGCGGCGCGCGGACGAAGCGCGTCAGCGCCGCTCCAGTGGCATCGTCGCCAGCAGCCGTACTCGAAACAGCCGACGCGAAACGCGATCTGCGCTGTCCGGCCACAGCCAGATGACGCGACGCCCGAGTCGCAGCCCGATCAACCACGCCCCAATACGCAGAGGTCTCGGCACGACGTTCTGCCACTGCCCCGAGACCTTGCGCCATTGCCATGTCGTCTGTTCTCCGTCGACGCGCTCCCGCAATTCCCAGTGCTGTTGGCCACGCCACCAGTAGCCCAGCAGCACGGCACCGCTCAGCGATACCGCCAACTTCAGCCAAGCGGGCCCCAGGGCAAGCACCACACCGCTCACGCCTCCCCACAGCAGCACATGCGCGGCCAGTGCCAGTCTAGAGGGTCCGAAACTGATCGTTGGAAGTGGTTTCAGCATAATCGACGATCATTTGCACGATACGCCGCAACTCGGCGTCGGCAGGCCATTCACGGCGCATCAACCAGATGAAGAGGTCCTGGTCCTCTTGATCGATCAACGCCTGATAGCGGACCTTGTCCGCCTCATCGAGCTGCGGATAACGATGCTCTAGAAACGGGATCAGGAGTAGATCCAGCTCCCACATGCCACGCCGCGAGTGCCAATAAAGCCGTTTGATGGTTGCATCGTCCTGCATGGAGACTCCCAAGCGCTGTCATGACATGAATAGACGACGAGTATACCCGAGGACTTGGTTACACACATCGTTTACCCACGTGCTTCAAAACCGGACAAGGTTGACTTGCAATGTGCTAGTGCGTTGTTTTATCGAGGTTTGGGCAGTATGCTGAAAGCACAACAATACCGTGGTCGCTTTACTGCCATGAGCAAAGAAGCGGCAAAGTCGCTTGGAGACATTCAATGACCAAATCCGAGTTGATTGAACAGATTGCCATTCGGCAGCCCGAGCTATCGGCCAAGGAGGTCGAGGCAGCAGTCAAGCTCATCCTCGAAGACATCACCCACTCACTTTCCAGTGGCGGGCGTGTCGAAATTCGCGGGTTCGGTAGCTTCTCCCTACACTTTCGAGAGCCCCGGACCGGACGCAACCCCAAAACCGGCGACCCCGTCGACCTCCAGGGCAAATTCGTACCGCATTTCAAGCCCGGCAAGGAATTGCGCGAACAGGTCAATGCCAGTCGCGCACTCGGCTACTGAAGCTCGGGGCGTCATACTTCCATGCAAAAGGAACCTGTCCATGCGTTGGTTTAAAGGTGTCGTGCTGGCCATCATCTTGCTGGTCGTTCTATTACTCGGCATCCTGTTTGCCGTCAATAACCAACAAGCCATCCCGCTTGATTTGATATGGATCGAGTTGCCGTCCGCCTCGTTGGCACTGTGGCTATTGCTGTCACTGGCCTGTGGCATGCTGCTCGGCATGCTGGCCATGACCGGTATCTATTTACGGCTGCGCACGCTCCTGACGCGCGCCCAACGTCATAATCAACAACAGCGCAAGGAACTGGATCGGCTACGTACCCAGGAGTTCAAGGAAGCGCCCTGAATGCTTGATCCACTGCTGCTTGGCCTATTGGTCGCGGCGATCGCCATCGGCTGGTGGCTCGGGCGTCGCGAGCGACGTCGCGCTCGTGAACACCTCTCCCCTGAGGTCTCATTGCCCAGAGACTACTTCATCGGGCTCAATCACCTGCTGAACGAGCAGCCGGATCAGGCCATCGAGACCTTCGTGCAAGCGCTCGAGGTCAACAGCGACACCATCGAAACGCACATTGCCCTGGGCAACCTTTTCCGTTCACGTGGCGAAGCCGATCGTGCCGTCAAGATCCATCAGAATCTTCTGGCACGCCCGACGCTAACCCCTTATCAAGGGGGGCTCGTGCAACTGGAATTGTCGCGGGACTTTCTTAATCTGGGGTTGCTCGACCGCGCCGAACGCCTGCTGCAAGCCTTGGTGAAGGAGTCTCCCGACGACGCGCTTCGCAACGCCGCCAAGCGATTGCTCGTCGATCTACTGCAGCGAGAGAAGGAATGGCAACAGGCACTGGATGTCGCCACGCCACAGCTCATTCGCCAAGACGCCGACATCAAGCGCGCGGCCGCCCACTGGCTCTGCGAGCTTGCCTCACAGGATCGACACAATGCGAGTCCCAGCGTGGCTCGCAAGCATCTGCGTCAAGCGCTGTCCATCGATGAGCGTTGTGTTCGAGCCACTTGGCTACTCGCCGAACTCGAACGCGATACGGGGCATTACAAGGCGGTCATTCGTCATCTCACCCGTATCCCCGAGCAGGATCCCGGCTTTCTACCCATCATACTCGAGCCCCTGCACGAGGCGTATCGACGGCTCGAGGACGAAGCAGGATGGTCTGCGTTCCTGGAAGCGAAGCTGCAAGAAACACACTACACCAGCGTGGTCATCATGCTGGCAGCGTCTCGGCTGCGTACTGACAGTCAGGAAACGGCCATCGAACTCATCAGTGAACAGCTACAAGCGCACCCCAGCTTGCGCGGCGTCGACTACCTCATGGATCTCTATCTGATCGGTGAGGACCATGGCGACCGCGAGCGCCTTCTATTGCTCAAGCAGCACACCCAAAAGCTACTCGCAGCACGCCCTCGCCACCGTTGCCATCGCTGCGGTTTCGGTAGCACCCACCTGCATTGGCAGTGCCCTCGCTGTCATTGCTGGGGCACCACGAAACCCATCATTGGGCTGGAAGGTGAATAGCCGCTAAAGGTACATTTCTTGCTCGATAGCGGCCAAAGCACTCATCGGCTCCGACGCTTGCGTCACTGGCCGCCCGATCACCAGGTGCGTACTTCCCGCCTCCCGCGCGCGTGCCGGTGTCTGAGTACGACGCTGGTCATCGTCATTCGAGACACTCGGCCGTATGCCCGGCGTGACTTTCATGAACGTATCGCCACAAAGCGCGCGTAACGCCGCCGTTTCCTGCGCGGAACACACCACCCCACTCATGCCACTGCGTTGCGCAAGCGCGGCCAGACGCTCGACCTGAGGCAACGGCTCGGCATCGACACCGACTTCGACGAGATCCTCATGCGCCATGCTGGTGAGCACCGTGACCGCGATCAGATGCGTGGTGAGTTGGCGCTTCTCTAGTCGCTCCCTGGCCGCCTCCATCATGCGTCGGCCCCCACTGGCGTGGACGTTGACCATCCACACGCCATGGTCCGCCGCCGCCTCGACGGCGCCCGCCACCGTATTGGGAATATCGTGAAACTTGAGGTCCAGAAACACCTCGAAGCCACGCGCATGCAAGGCCTCCAACACCTGCGGGCCGGTGCGTGTAAATAATTCCTTGCCGACCTTGACCCTGCAACGCCTGGGGTCCAACCGATCGGCCATGGCAAGCGCCTGATCAAGATGCGGGTAGTCGAGCGCGATGATCAACGGCGTATCAAGACGCGGCATGATGTCTCCTGCAAGCAATATGATGGGCGGCGGCATTATACCCACCCCCTCTTTCCTACACCATCTGACGCCACCTTGCCGGGAGGGCTTTCCAATGCCGACGCCAAGTTAATTGATGCTAATTTTGTCGTTTTTAACTTACAAACGATGTCATGAATGGATGACATTTCAATCATGCGATTCTGGGTATGGTAAAACACTCAATAAGATGTATCTAAAGGAGTGATTCCATGAAGAAACTGCTGAGCTATGCCCTCCTGGCCATCGCCCTGAGCGTCACCACCGCCGCGGTCGCCCAGGAAGATGTCACGACGCCCGTCGATATCAATCAGGCCCCGGCGGAGGTACTGGCCACGCTACCGGGCATCGGCGACGTCAAGGCGCAGGCCATCGTCGAAGATCGCAACGCGAATGGGCCTTACGCATCACTCGAGGACTTGACCCGCGTCAAGGGAATCGGAGAAGGAACGGTGCAGGATCTGGACGAGAAAGTCACGTTCTGATGCCACCCACGCCACGACGCTCGCCGGGTCGCTGCCCAGCGGGCGTCTTTCCGACGATGCTTAGATCCTCAACCCGCCATCGCATTCCAGCACCCGCCCCGTGAAGTAATCGTTTTCCACGATATAACGAACGCTCTCGGCGATATGCGCCGGCTTTCCCAAATGTCCAAGGGGAATGCCCTTGCTGATTTTCTCGAGCACTTCGGCACGCATGGAGGCCGTCATCTCGGTCTCGATGAACCCCGGTGCCACCGCCGCCACCCGGATCCCCTGGCGTGCCAGCTCCTTCGCCCACGTCACCGTCAAGGCGGCGACGCCGGCTTTGGAGGCACTGTAATTGCCTTGCCCCATGTTGCCCGCCCGCGAGATACTCGAGACATTGATGATGACACCTCCCCGTTGCGCCTCGACCATCTGCGTTGCACCTTCTCTGCCACACAGAAACACCCCGGTCAGGTTGACGTCGATCACCTGACGCCACTGTCGCAATGTCATGCGCTTCTCGACACGGCCTGCGCTGCCTTTAACCAGTAGCCCATCGTCAGTGACGCCCGCATTGTTGACCAACACCCCCAGCGGACCCAGCGATGCGTATTGCTGCGCGAAGGCTTGAGCCACGGCCTCTTCATCGGTCACGTCCATTAGAAAGGCGTGCACTTCAACATGACAGTGCTTCAACGAGGCGAGTGCCTCATTCAGGGGCTCCGCCTGGTGGTCGAACAATGCTATACGCGCACCCCGTGCGCCGAGTTCGGCCGCCATCGCCAGCCCCAGTCCCCGGGCGCCGCCCGTTATGCCCACCACTGTCCCTTCGAGCTGCATGGCGATACCTCCCACGTTCAAGAAACGAGCCAGATAGCTCATGGCCACTTTTGTGCACCGCAACATGAAGAGCTTAGCATGCGCTGCATGACGGCTCCATTCACCATGCACGACACGCTTGCATCACCGCGTCGCATCCCTTGCAATTCACACTCATGCCACCATCTATCAAGTAGTCGATCATACGGAGCCGCCATGCCACTGTTACTTCTCATTACGCTGTTCGGGCTACTCGATTTCGTGGTGCTATTCGCGATCGGTGGGCAGATCGGTCTGCTCCCGACCTTGGCACTCGTCCTGCTGTCCGGAGCACTGGGCCTTCACCTGATTCGACGCGAGGGCGTACAAACCCTGCAGCGCGCCCAGGCCCGGTTCGCTCAGGGCGAGATTCCGTCGGATGAGTTGATCACCGGTGCCGCGCTCATCTTCGGCGGCGCATTGTTGGTCGCCCCGGGGTTCCTGTCGGATGGGGTAGGACTTCTTTGCCTGATCCCGAGCAGCCGTCGTCTGTTGGGGCGTGGTCTACAACGTGGTGGCTGGCGCGGTCGCATTTTCACGATGGGCCCCGATGGAAGAACACGGGAAGGCACCACGGACAGTGACTGGCACGAGCATGCACCACGTGATGACAAGGCCTCACACGGCGACCAGGCGAGTAACGAACAACCAATTGAAGGCGACTACATAGGGAAGGACGATTCCCGGCATTGAAAAATTTCATCAAGGGCCCTTGAAAGTGAATACGTCGACCCAATCAAGCCCTTAACAAACGATTCGGCCGTAACGCCTTGATGCGTCGGCCTTATAAACAGAAGGCTCCGCCTTCACCCTTGAGCTTGGCTCAACGGGGTTATCCTATGATCCATGTAACCATCAGGAGAACGTGAGCAATGAAAATCCGTCCTTTGCACGATCGCGTCGTCGTCCGTCGCGTGGAAGAAGAGCAGAAGACCGCTGGCGGCATCGTGCTTCCGGGTAACGCTCAAGAGAAGCCGACCCGCGGTGAAGTGCTGGCTGTCGGCAACGGTCGCATTCTCGAGAGTGGTGAAGTGCGCCCGCTGGACGTCAAGGTGGGGGACACCGTGATTTTCAAGGATGGCTTTGGCGTCGAGAAGCAAAAGATCGACGGTGAAGAAGTCTTGATCATGAGCGAAAGCGATATTCTGGCCGTTGCCGAGTAACGCATACCGCTCATTAGGCACATTTTCGTTTCACGTTTGCGCGACTCGATCGCGCCATTAATGGGAAGAGCTAGAAATGGCAGCTAAACAAATCAAATTCTCCGATGATGCCCGTAAGCGCATGGCGCGCGGTGTTAACGTTCTGGCTGACGCGGTAAAGGTCACGCTCGGCCCCAAAGGGCGTAACGTCGTACTGGAAAAATCCTTCGGCTCCCCCACCGTCACCAAGGACGGGGTTTCCGTCGCCAAGGAAATCGAGCTCAAGGACAAGTTCGAGAACATGGGTGCGCAGATGGTCAAGGAAGTTGCTTCCAAGACCTCCGACGTGGCCGGTGACGGCACCACCACGGCGACCGTGCTCGCTCAGTCCATCGTCACCGAAGGCATGAAAGGCGTCACCGCCGGCATGAATCCGATGGATCTCAAGCGTGGCATCGACCAGGCCGTCGACGCCGCGGTCAAGGAAATCCAGTCGCTCTCCGTGCCGTGCACCGATGCCAAGGCCATCGCGCAAGTCGGCACCATTTCCGCGAATGGCGACAAGCGCATCGGCGAGATCATTGCCGATGCCATGCAGAAGGTCGGCAAGGAAGGCGTCATCACCGTCGACGAAGGACGTGGTTTCGAAGACGAGCTGGAAGTCGTCGAAGGCATGCAGTTCGATCGCGGTTATCTGTCGCCCTACTTCGTGACCAACCAGGACACCATGATGGTGGAACTGGAAGATCCGTACCTGCTGATGGTCGACAAGAAGATCTCCAACATCCGCGAACTGCTGCCGGTGTTGGAAGCGGTTGCCAAATCCGGCAAGCCGCTGGGCATCATCGCCGAAGACATCGAAGGTGAAGCGCTGGCAACCCTGGTGGTCAACACCATGCGCGGCATCGTCAAGGTGGCTGCGACCAAGGCGCCCGGCTTCGGCGACCGTCGCAAGGCCATGCTTCAGGATATCGCCATCCTCACCGGTGGTACCGTGATTTCCGAAGAAGTCGGCCTGACGCTTGAGCAAGCCAACCTGGATCATCTGGGTAGCGCCAAGCGCGTCACCATGTCCAAGGAAAACACCACCATCATCGATGGTTCCGGTGCCGAAAACGACATCGAAGCGCGCGTCGCACAGATCCGCGCCCAGATCGAGGACACCAGCTCCGACTACGATCGCGAGAAGCTCCAAGAGCGTGTCGCCAAGCTGGCGGGCGGCGTTGCCGTCATCCGCGTGGGTGCCGCTACCGAGTTCGAGATGAAGGAGAAAAAGGCACGTGTCGAAGACGCGCTGCACTCCACACGCGCCGCGGTCGAAGAAGGCGTCGTGCCTGGTGGCGGTACCGCACTGATCCGCATCCTTGGCAATCTCGCCAATCTCAAGGGTGACAACGAAGATCAGACCCACGGCATCGCCATTGCCCTGCGCGCCATGGAAGCGCCGCTGCGTCAGATCGTGACCAACGCAGGTCAGGAAGCGTCCGTCATCGTCAATCAGATCAAGGCCGGCGAAGGTAACTACGGTTACAACGCTCAAACCGGCGAGTATGGCGATCTGTTCGACATGGGCGTCCTCGACCCGGCCAAGGTCACGCGCAGCGCATTGCAGTCTGCAGGCTCCGTGGCTGGTTTGATGATCACCACCGAAGCCATGATCGCCGACGATCCGGACGAGAAAGAAGCCGGCGGTGGCGCACCGGACATGGGCGGCATGGGAGGCATGGGCGGCATGATGTAATCGCCGCCTGACGACTCCCGGGCCCTGTCCCGTGACTCGAACCCCTACCGGTTGCCCGGTAGGGGTTTTTCATGCGCGGTCGTAGCCCGTAGCCCGTAGCCCGTAGCCCGTAGCCCGTAGCCCAAGTACACTATCGCCCTGCCCTAGACTGCCTCGCGATGTTCTATGCTTTCCAATATTCGTATCGTACTCGTTCAAACGTTCCACCCTGGCAATATCGGCCAGGCGGCGCGCGCCATGAAAACCATGGGCCTGGGTGACCTGGTATTGGTCAATCCTCGTCGCTTCCCCGATGCCGAAGCGACTCGACTGGCCGCCGGTGCCACGGACGTCGTCGATAATGCACGCGTCGTCGACAACATGGCGCAAGCCGTAGACGACTGCGTCCAGGTAGTGGGCGCCAGCGCACGCCTACGCAGCCTTCCCTTGCCGCATTTCGACGATCCCGAGCCCATGGCCGCCGAATTGATCGCGCATGCACAGGACGCCCCGGTGGCCCTGGTATTCGGCCGCGAGCGCTCCGGGCTCACGAATGATGAAATTCGCCATTGCACGCATCAGGTCAGCATCCCCGCCAACCCGGATTACGGCGTGCTCAACCTCGCCCAGGCAGTGCAAATCCTGGCCTACGAAGCGCGCCGAGCCTGGCGTCATCACCAGGCCAGCCCGGCGAGCCCGCAAACGCCGCCTTCACTCCCGACCCGCGACCAGATGGCCCATTTCGAGACACATTTGCATGAGGCCTTGGTGACATCGGGATTTCTGACTCAGCCCCACGCGCGTACCGAAGATCATCTGCGCGCCCTCTTCGCGCGTGCACAGCCCTCCCGCAAGGAACTGTCCATTCTACGCGGCGTATTATCGACACTCGAGCAGGCTGGCAGCCCGGGGCATGGGAAGGAATCACGCTAGAGTCCCGACGCCTAGACATAAAAAAACCGCGCCTCAAAAGAGGCGCGGTTTTTTTTCGGCCAGAGAAAAACCTCCGCTACCGCGTACAAGACGCGGTAGCGATATAGCTTATTCGCCGCCCATCTGCTGCTTGATCAGATCACCGATGGTGGTCGGGCCTGATGGCTCCGGCTCAGCTTCCTGATCCCGCAGTTTACCCATCGCCCGGCGCGTATCGGCCTGATCCTTCGCCTTGATCGACAGATTGATGGCGCGGTTCTTGCGATCGACACCAACGATCTTGGCTTCGACGCTATCGCCTTCGTTGAGCACGTTGCGCGCGTCTTCGACACGATCAGGGCTGATCTCGGACGCTTTCAGCACGGCCACGACATCGGTCGCCAGCTCGACGTGGGCTTCCTTGGCATCGACTTCAACGACGCGACCGGTGACGATGGCCCCCTTGTCGTTGACGGCCAGATACTCGGAGACCGGATCGGTTTCGAGCTGCTTGATACCCAGCGAGATACGCTCACGTTCCGGATCGATCGAGAGGATGACCGCTTCGGCTTCGTCGCCCTTCTTGAACTTGCGCACGGCTTCTTCGCCGGGCTCGCTCCAGGAAATGTCGGACAGGTGAACCAGGCCGTCGATGCCGCCTTCCAGACCAATGAAGATACCGAAATCGGTGATCGACTTGATGGTGCCGGAGACACGGTCGCCCTTGTTATAACGCGCGCTGAAGTCTTCCCACGGATTCGTGGTGCACTGCTTGATGCCCAAGGAAATACGACGACGTTCCTCGTCGATATCCAGCACCATGACTTCGACGTCATCACCGACCTGAACCACCTTGGAGGGATGGATGTTCTTGTTGGTCCAGTCCATTTCGGAAACGTGAACCAAGCCTTCGACACCCTCTTCGAGTTCGGCGAAGCAGCCATAGTCGGTCAGGTTGGTGACGCGGGCGTTGACGCGGGTGTTTTCCGGATAACGATCCTTGATGTTGACCCACGGATCTTCGCCCAGCTGTTTCAAGCCGAGAGACACACGATTGCGCTCGCGATCGAACTTGAGCACCTTGACGTTGATCTCGTCGCCCACGGCCACGATCTCGCTGGGATGCTTGATACGCTTCCACGCCATGTCGGTGATGTGCAGCAAGCCATCGACGCCGCCCAGATCGACGAACGCGCCATAGTCGGTCAGATTCTTGAC
Source organism: Chromohalobacter marismortui (assembly GCF_004364315.1). Classification (GTDB taxonomy): domain Bacteria; phylum Pseudomonadota; class Gammaproteobacteria; order Pseudomonadales; family Halomonadaceae; genus Chromohalobacter; species Chromohalobacter marismortui. Next base: position 343,938 of record NZ_SOBR01000003.1, read on the forward strand.
GATACCGTCGATCTGCTGACCTTCCTGAAGCGTCGACAGCAGCGCTTCACGCTCGGCACTGTTCTCGGCTTCGAGAACGGCGCGGCGAGAGACCACGACGTTATTGCGCTTGGGATCGAGCTTGATGACCTTGAAGTCCAGCTCTTTATGCTCGAGGTGAGCCGTATCGCGAACCGGGCGCACGTCGACGAGAGAACCCGGCAGGAAGGCACGGATGGAAGAGACGTCGACCGTGAAGCCACCCTTTACCTTGCCGTTGATCACGCCCTTGACGATTTCTTCCTTTTCGAAGGCCGCTTCCAGCTCTTTCCAGGCCTCGGCACGCTTGGCCTTTTCGCGAGACAGACGCGTCTCACCGAAGCCATCTTCGACGGCTTCAAGGGCAACCTTGACTTCATCGCCCACGGCGATGGTCAATTCGCCGTTGTCATCACGGAACTGCGCCACGGGGATTTGCCCCTCTGACTTCAGACCCGCATTGACGGTAATCCAGTCACCTTCGATATCGACCACGGTGGCCATGACGATGGCACCGGGTTCCATGTTGATGTCTTGGAGAGACTGTTCGAACAGTTCAGCAAAGCTTTCGCTCATGTTGTTCCTACGTGATCAACGTTAATAGCGGCCGGGCCGCTCATTCTCCGCACCACCAGCAAGCGCGGGCCTTTCCTACATATCCCTGGGGACGTTGGCGCTGGTTCGACCTGCGAAGGCTCTCGGTTGTCGCCCGCACACGTCATGACGTCTGGCCAGGGTCTCCGGATGGGTGCCCGTTTCACCCCAGCTACTCAGTTCGGGAGGCGCCGAGCCCACGTGCACTGAGCAGCCTTTCGATACACTCCACCACGTCCGGTATCGCAAGACTCGTGCTATCCAACAAGACAGCATCGTCTGCCGGCTTGAGTGGCGCTACCGCGCGCTGCATGTCGCGCGTGTCACGAGCCTTAATTTCCTCTAGAAGACTCGTTAGATTAGCATCCCGACCGGCATTCAGCAACTGTTCATGGCGACGCCGCGCCCGCTCTTCCGCCGAAGCCGTCAGGTAGATTTTCAGCGACGCCCGGGGAAAGACCACCGTCCCCATGTCACGCCCATCCGCGACCAGCCCCGGCCAGTCGCGAAAATCGCGTTGACGCATCAGCAGCGCCTCTCGCACCCGCGGCAGCGACGCTACTTGAGAGGCCGCGTCACCCACTTGCTCGGTGCGAATGTCGCCGCTCACGTCGCGACCTTCCAGCTCGATACGCGTTTCGCCAGCACATGCCACGAAGCGGACATCCAGGGTTGCGGCGCAGGACGCAAGCGCTGCTTCATCGTCCAGTGCCAGGCCATGCTTGAGCGCCGCCAATGCCGTGAGGCGATACAATGCCCCGGAATCCAGCAAATGCCATCCCAGACGCTCGGCGATCAAGCGACTGACCGTCCCTTTACCCGCCCCACCCGGACCATCGACGGTCAGTACAGGGATTTCGTCAGGCGACGGGGTCATGACGCCTCCTGCTCTTCAAGGGACAGCCCCACGCGACGCGCCAGATCGACGAATCCCGGGAACGACGTCGCGACGTTGGCACAGTCCTCGATGACGATGTCGTCAGCGGCACGCAGCGCAGCGATGACGAAAGCCATGGCGATGCGATGATCGCCCAGGCTCTCGACATGCCCGCCGCGATAATGCGCGCCGTGCGTATCGCTGACGTCGGCACGACCGACGATGTCGATGCCATCGGGATACACGGTATTGTCCACGCCCAGTGCGGTCAGGCCATCGGCCATCGCCTGGATGCGATCGGATTCCTTGACGCGCAACTCTTCCGCACCACGCAGCCGGGTCACGCCTTCGGCATTGGCAGCGGCCACGAACAACACGGGAAATTCATCGATGGCCAGCGGCACTTGATCCACGGGGATATCGATTCCTTTGAGCGGCGCATGCCGCACTCGGATGTCGGCGACCGGCTCACCGCCGACTTCCCGAGGATCGAGCAACTCAAGATCGGCGCCCATGGCCTTGAGGATGTTGATCACTCCGATACGCGTCGGATTGGTACCCACATGCTCGAGGAGCAGATCCGAGCCAGGCGTAATGGCCGCCGCCACCAGATAGAACGCCGCTGAGGAGATATCCGACGGCACGTCGATAGGCGCCGCCGTCAAGCGGCCACCGCCTTGCAACCAGGCCTCGTCGCCGTCGCGCTGCACCGCGTAACCGAAGCCATTGAGCATGCGCTCGGTGTGATCGCGCGTCGGTGCCGGTTCCCGCACCCGGGTTTCACCCTGAGCATAGAGTCCCGCCAACAAGAGACAGGACTTCACCTGGGCACTCGCCATGGGCATGTCATAGCGAATGCCGCGAAGTGCCTGGCCACCGCGAATGGTCAGCGGCGGCCGGCCACCCTCAGCGGTTTCGATCACCGCCCCCATCTCGCGCAGGGGATCGGCGACACGTCCCATCGGCCGTTTGTTGAGGGACACATCGCCGGTCAGTTCGGTATCGAAGGCCTGTCCGGCGAGCAAGCCGGCGAACAAACGCATGGCGGTGCCCGAATTGCCCACATAAAGGGGACCGGCAGGCGCCGTCAGGCCGTGCAGGCCGACGCCATGGATGGTCACGCGTCCCTGATGCGGTCCCTCTATGGCCACGCCCATTTCACGAAACGCCTGCAGGGTCGCCAGGCTGTCCTCGCCTTCGAGAAAACCATGCACCTCGGTCACGCCATCGGCGAGTGCACCGAGCATGATCGAGCGGTGCGAGATCGATTTGTCCCCGGGCACGCGGATCCGGCCGCGCACATCGCCACCGGGAGTCACGCGGTAACGGATATTGCGTTGTTCCATCGCTTGATAACTCGTCTGGTTCAAAAGCGTATCGAAATACTGCCGCGCATGACTGGCACGATCGAAGATCGCCAGCATGGCATCGCCATCATCATCGATCACGGCACGGCGCAAACGGGCGACACCCGCCTCGAATTCATCCAGTGCACCAAGCACCGCCTCGCGGTTGGCACTGAAGATATCGCGCCACATGACCGGGTCGCTACCGGCGATGCGCGTAAAATCGCGAAAGCCCCCCGCCGCATAGCGAAAGATGTCCAGGCGCTCATCCTGACGCGCCAGGGTATCGACCAACGAAAACGCCAACAAATGCGGGAGATGGCTGGTACGCGCCAAGACCTGATCGTGGCGCGCCACGTCCATTTCCAGCAGCTGCGCGCCGCATGCCGCCCATAATGCCCTCACGCGGGCCAGAGCGTCGGGATCGGTATCGGCGCGTGGGGTCAGTATGACCTTATGCTGTCGATAAAGCCCGGGGTCGGACGCCGCCACGCCGCTCTTCTCGGAGCCCGCGATCGGATGTCCGGGCACGAAACGCGGCGGCATGCTGCCAAAAACGCGCTCGACCGCCGCCTCGATGGCGCCCTTGGTGCTGCCGACATCAGTGATCGCCTGATCGGCGAGGTGCGGGGCCAGCGTTCGCAGCACACCTTCCATCGCCAATACCGGCACCGCCAGCACGATCAGGCTGCTTTCGGCGACCCAAGGGGCCAGCTCGGGGCTACCGGCATCGATCAGGCCCATATCGATCCCGCGCGCCACCTCGTCAGCGTCACGGTCACAGGCCAGTATCCGACCTGCAAACCCCGCTTCTTTCAAGGCTGCCGCCAGGGAACCGCCGATCAGCCCCAATCCAATGATGAGGATAGCGCGCTCAGTCGGCACACAAGACCGCACCGACATTTACAGCACACCCACTGGATAGGAACCCAACACCTTGAGCTCGGCGGCCCGTAACGTGATTTCCTCCAGCACCGCCGCGACCTGCGGGTCGTCGCGATGCCCCTTGAAGTCGATGAAGAACACATAGTTCCAGACGCCCGTGCGTGACGGCCGTGTCTCGACGCGTGTCAGATCGATCTTGTGGCGGTGGAACGGCTCGAGCAAGTCGTGCAGCGCCCCGGGCTGGTTGCGCATGGCGACGACAATGGACGTCTTGTCATCATCGGAAATCGGCGTGTCCTGATGCCCGATGATCAAAAAGCGTGTTGAGTTATCGGGACGATCCTCGATCTTCTCGGCGACCTTCTCGAGTTCGTAGCGCTTGGCGGCCATATCCCCGGCGATCGCCGCGCTGTGCCATTCGCTCTTGATCAGGCGCGCCGCCTCGGCGTTGGACGATACCGGGACCCGCTCGGCATTGGGAAAGTGCGCATCCAGCCACTTGCGACACTGCGCCAGGGACTGGGGATGCGAATAGATGCGCGACACCTTGTCACGGCGCGTGTTACTGGAGACCAGCAAGTGATGGTGAATGCGCAACACCACCTCGCCACAGATGCGCAGGCTGGCATCCATGAAGGTATCCAGGGTGCTATTGACGATCCCCTCGGTGGAGTTTTCCACCGGAACGACGCCGAAATGCGCCGCCCCTGCTTCCACCTCTCGAAAGACCTCATCGATGGCCGCCATCGGCAGGCTCACCGCGCTATCGCCGAAATGCTTGAGCGCCGCCTGCTGAGTGAACGTGCCTTCGGGGCCTAGATAGGCCACCTTGACCGGTCGCTCCAGCGCCAGGCACGCCGACATGATCTCGCGAAACAGACGTGCCATTTCCTCGTCGTCGAGGGGGCCTTTGTTGAGCGCCATGATGCGCCGCAGCACCTGGGCCTCGCGCTCAGGACGATAGAACGTCGCCTGCGAGTCGGTGTCGGTTTTCACCTGGGCCACCTGTTGCGCGCAATGCGCTCGTTCGCTGATCAGCTCGAGAATCTCGCTGTCCAGCGTATCGATCCGCTCGCGCAGTGCCGGCAAGTCTGCCGACGTGGCTGGCGTTTTCTTATCGGACATATCGTGATCAGCCATGGCGTCGTTCGAACTCCCGCATGAAATCGACCAAAGCATCCACCGCCGCTTCCGGCACGGCATTGTAAAGGCTGGCACGCATGCCGCCCACGCTACGGTGCCCCTTGAGATTCAACAGCCCCGCCGCCTCGGCATCGCTGAGAAACGCGTCATTGAGCGCTTCGTCCGCCAGCACGAAGGGGACGTTCATGCGTGAACGATTCGCCTTGGCGATGGGGTTGGAATAAAAATCGCTGGCGTCGATGGCCGCATAGAGCTTCTCGGACTTGCGCGCGTTGAGCCGATCCATCGCCTCGAGACCACCGACGTCATGTCGCAGCCAGTCGAATACCAGCCCCGACAGATACCAGGCGTAGGTCGGCGGCGTATTCAGCATCGAGCCGTTCTCGGCCATGACCCGGTAGTTGAGCATGGTCGGGGTTTTCGGCAAGGCACGCTCGAGCAGGTCCTCGCGCACGATGACCAGGGTCAACCCCGCCGGACCGATGTTCTTCTGAGCGCCTGCGTAGATGATCCCGAAACGCGATACATCCAACGGGCCCGAGAGAATCGAGGACGACATGTCGCACACCAGCGGCACGTCGCCAACCTCGGGAATGTAGTCGAATGCCAGGCCGCCGATGGTTTCGTTGGCCGTGTAATGCAGGTAGGCAGCGTCCGACGACAAGGCCATGTCCTCGGGACGCGGTACCGCCGTCAAGCCATTGGCTTCGCTCGAGGCCGCCACATGGGCGCCCGCGAGATGACGCGCCTCGTTGATCGCCTTCTTGCCCCAGATGCCGGTGTACAGATAGTTCGGCGTGCCCCCCGTACCCAGCAGGTTATAGGGCACCATCGCGAACTGGCTGGAGGCACCGCCCTGCATGAACAGCACTCGGTAATTGTCGGGTACGGCCAGCAAAGCACGCAGATCGCGCTCGGCCCGCAGGGCGATCTGCGTAAAGGTATCGCTACGGTGGCTCATTTCCATGACCGACAGGCCATGCCCCTGATAGTCGAGCAACTCGTCGCGGGCGCGCTCGAGCACGGGGTCGGGGAGTGCCGCTGGACCGGCACAGAAATTGAATTTGCGTGTCATCAGCGTGTTTCCAAACGTAAAGCGACCACTCCCGAAGAAGCGGCCGCATTGAGACTCAATCGCCTTGTGGCGCCTCGCCATCCTCCGGCGTGGGCGTCGCCTCGTCGACCGCTACCCCTTCTTCATCGGGGGCTTGCTCCTCTACCGGCTCATCGACCCGTACCGTGGCCACCAGATGTTCGTTGTCGCCGGTACGGATCAGGGTAACGCCTTGCGTATTGCGCGAGCTGACCGAGACTTCACCGACCCGCGTGCGCACCAGGGTGCCCTTGTCGGTGATCAGCATCATTTCATCGCTGTCGCGTACCTGAATGGCCGCCACCAGGGCGCCATTGCGCTGCGAGGTCTGCATCGCGATCACCCCTTGACCACCACGTCCACGCAGCGGGAACTCATCGAGGCGCGTGCGCTTGCCATAGCCGTTCTCGGAGGCGGTGAGGATATAGACCTGATCGTCACTGACTGTCTGGGGCGCGATCTCCTCGGCGTCATCACCCGTAGCGTCGGCTTCGGCATCGATGGTCAACGACTGCGGAATGATCAAGCTGATCACCTCGGCCTCGCCCTGCAAGCGCATGCCACGCACACCGCGTGCGGTACGTCCCATGGCGCGGACCTTGCTTTCCTCGAAGCGGATGGCCTTGCCATTGGACGAGAACAGCATGGCGTGATCGTCGCCGGAGGTAATGGCAGCGCCGACCAGACGGTCATCCTCTTCGAGATCGATGGCGATCAAGCCCACGCTGCGCGGCCGCGAGAATTGCTCCAGCGAGGTCCGCTTGACGGTTCCCTTGGCGGTGGCAAAGAAGATGTAGCAATCGTCACGGTATTCGCGCACCGGCAAGATGGCGTTGATCGACTCGCCATCATCGAGCGGCAACATGTTGACCAGGGGCTTGCCACGCGAACCACGGCTGGCATTCGGCATCTCGTAGACCTTGAGCCAATAGACCTTGCCGCGGTTGGAGAACAGCAACACGGTATCGTGCGTCGAGGCCACCAGCAGGTGTTCGATGATGTCTTCGTCTTTCATGCTCGTCGCCGACTTGCCTCGACCGCCCCGCCGCTGGGCCTGGTAGTCGGAAAGCGGCTGTGTCTTGGCGTAGCCGCTGCGCGAGATGGTGACCACCATGTCTTCTTCGTTGATCAGATCCTCGATGGTCAAATCCAGATGGCTGGCCTGCACTTCGGTCTGGCGCGCGTCACCGTACTGCGCACGGATGGCCTCGAGTTCCTCACGGATGACCTCGAGCAGACGTTCCGGCGAGGCCAGAATCTCGTTGAGCTCGGCGATGCGCTTGAGAATCGACAAGTATTCGTCGAGCAGTTTCTCGGTTTCGAGTCCGGTCAGACGATGCAGACGCAATTCCAGAATCGCTTGGGCCTGGGCCGGCGATAGACGATATTCACGCTCGTTGTCGGCGAGTCCATAGCCTTCGTCGAGATCCTCCGGCTTGCAGGACGTCGCCCCGGCCCGTTCGAGCATGCCGGTCACCTGCCCCGGCTGCCAGGCGCGCGCGATCAGTTTTTCCTTGGCCTCGGCCGCCGAGGGCGAGGCCTTGATGAGCTCGATCACATCGTCGATGTTGGAGATCGCCACCGCCAGGCCTTCGAGAATATGGCCACGATCGCGTGCCTTCTTGAGCTCGAACAGGGTGCGCCGCGTCACCACCTCGCGACGGTGGCGAACGAAGGCTTCGAGGATTTCCTTGAGGTTGAGGATCTTCGGTTGACCGCCATCCAGCGCGACCATGTTGATGCCGAAAACGGTCTGCAATTGCGTATGCGCGAACAGGTTGTTGACGACCACTTCGCCGGATTCGCCGCGCTTGACCTCGATCACCACGCGCAGGCCTTCCTTGTCGGACTCGTCGCGCAACTCGGCGATCCCCTCGACACGCTTGTCCTTGACCAATTCGGCGATTTTCTCGATCAAGCGCGCCTTGTTCACCTGATACGGCAGCTCGGTGACGATGATGTGGTCGCGCCCGGTCTTGTCGTCATGCTCGATGGTATGCTTGGCGCGTACGTAGATGCGCCCACGCCCAGTGCGATAGGCATCGAGAATCCCGGCACGCCCGTTGATGATGCCACCGGTGGGGAAGTCCGGGGCCGGGATATATGCCATGAGATCGTCGATGCTGAGCGTATAGTCATCGATCAACGCCAGACAGCCGTCGATCACTTCGCCCATGTTGTGCGGTGGGATGTTGGTCGCCATCCCCACGGCAATGCCCGAAGCACCGTTGACCAGCAGGTTGGGCACCTTGGTCGGCAATACTTCGGGAATCCGCTCGGTGCCGTCGTAGTTGTCGACCCAGTCGACGGTGTCCTTTTCCAGGTCGGCCAGCAGCTCATGGGCAAGCCGCGCCATGCGCACTTCGGTGTAGCGCATGGCCGCCGCGCTGTCGCCGTCGATGGAACCGAAGTTGCCCTGGCCATCGACCAGCACATAGCGCATCGAGAATGTCTGCGCCATGCGCACGATGGTGTCGTAGACCGCGCTATCCCCGTGCGGGTGATATTTACCGATCACGTCACCCACGACACGCGCCGACTTCTTGTAGGCCTTGTTCCAATCATTGCCAAGTTCGTGCATGGCGTACAAAACGCGCCGATGCACGGGCTTGAGGCCATCTCGTACATCCGGCAACGCACGGCCGATGATCACGCTCATGGCGTAATCGAGATACGACTGCTTGAGTTCGTCCTCGATATTGACTGGCAGAATTTCTCTGGCGATCTCACCCATGGGTCGTTCAATCCTTTGCACCGCGCCATACCATCGGTCATGGCACTGAATGAAACGAACAGTGGCTGGACGCGTCGCGAGACGCGTCACAGACCACTCTTCAGCGCTCGACGCCAATGGCCGTCACAGCAATCATTAAGCTTCGATGGCGGGCCCACCGCGAAGCGGACCCGAATCGCGCCATCATACCATTTCACGAGACAATGCGGCAGGCTTGGCAATGAGTTCTAAGCGTGTCGGACGTGGGGAGTGGCACCCGCCCTGGCGTTTCGCCATAATGAGCCCCTTTGTGACGGAACAGGCTCATGTGGTTCAAGCACTTGCATCTCTATCGTCTGCACGACACGACACCCATCGCGCTCGAGGCACTCGAAACGGCACTCGAAGCCTTCGCCTTTCGTCCGGTGTCGCCTAGTGAAGGCAAGCGCCTCGGCTGGCAACGCCCCGCGGGTCGGCACGGTCAACAGCTCGCCCATGAGATTCAGGGCCACCGCCTGCTGTCCTTGCTGCGCCAGGAGCGCCTGCTACCGGCCTCGGTGGTACGCGAGGAAGTCGAGGAGCGTGCCGCCGAGCGCGAGGCCGCCGAAGGCCGCCCCTTGCCGCGCCGCGAGCGCCAGGCACTCAAGGAACAAGTCGTGGAGGAATTCTTGCCGCAGGCCTTCACGCGTAGCCAGCGCATCGATATATGGTGGGATACCCGTCGCCACCTCATCGCCGTCAACTGCGCCAGCCGCGCCCGAGCCGAGGACGCCCTCGACCTGCTGCGTCAGTCACTGGGCTCACTGAAGGTCACGCCACTGGCCGTGCGCCAGCTGCCGTCGCGCAGCATGACGACCTGGCTCGAAGATGCCGCCTCACGCCCCGAAGCCCTGCGTCTAGGCGATCAGGTCGAACTCAAGGACGCCAACGGCGACGAGGGTGTCTGGCGCGCACGTGGTATCGACCTCGACGGCGACGAAGTGCAGAGTGTCCTCGCCAGTGGACGTCAGGCCAGTCGTCTGGCACTGGATGTCGAGGATCAACTGTCGCTGGTCCTGCACGACGACCTGACGCTCAAATCGCTGCGCTTCGCCGATGCCTTGCTCGACGAAGCCGCGCAGCAAGAAGACGATGACGACCCCACGCTACGCCTGGAAACGGACTTCGCTCTCATGGCCCAAGTGCTCTCTGGATTCATCGAACAACTCATCGACTGGCTGGGCGGCGAAGCCGATCCGGCAGCACCGACATCATGACGCACGCATCGACTCCTCAATCCGCTCTCCACGATTTCGACGCCATTCGTCCTTATCAGGACGATGAGGTGGCCGCCGTACTCGATCGCCTGGCGCATTGCGACGAACTGCTCGACGCCATCACGCATTTTCGCCTGCCACGGCTGGCGCGCTACGCGCCCCCCGTGGCGCGCTTCATCGCGCGCCTGGGGCTGCAACATGAAATGCGCAACATCGACAGCGTCGCCGCCTTTCAGCAGCGCATCGCGCGCTACATGGCCCGGATGATCGCCACCACCACGGATGGCTTCGAGATCGAAGGCCTCGAGCACCTCGACGCCGACAAGGCCTACCTGTTCATCGGCAATCATCGCGACATCGCCATGGACCCGGCGTTCGTCAACTACGCGCTCTACCAGGAAGGCCGCAATACCGTGCGCATCGCGATTGGCGACAACCTGCTGCAAAAGCCGTTCGTCAATGACCTGATGCGTCTCAACAAGAGTTTCATCGTGCCGCGCTCGGCCAAAGGCAAGCGCGCGATGCTGCAGGCCTATCAAACGTTATCGCGCTATATCCGCCATTCGATCACCGCCGATAACCACTCGATCTGGATCGCCGAGCGCGAAGGACGCGCCAAGGACGGCATCGATCGCGCCGATACCGCCATCGTCAAGATGCTGGGCATGGCCCAACGCATGGATGACGGCGATGCCGATATCGGTGCCGCCGTCTCCGAGCTACGCCTGGTGCCGGTGTCCATCAGCTACGAATACGACCCCTGCGATCTGCAGAAGGCACGTGAACTGTATGCGCGTCATACGGAAGGCCGCTACGACAAGGTCGAATTCGAGGATATTCAATCCATCGTCGCCGGCATCACGGGCCACAAGGGCCGTATCCGCCTGACCTTCGGCACCCCCCTGGGCAGCGCGTTCACGACCCCGGAAGCCGTCACCGAGGAAATCGATCGCCAGGTATTGATGAACTACCACATGTTTCCCAGCCATCAACTCGCGCTGGAAGCGACCGGGCTGGCACCGGAACTGGTCGACCTCAGCGACGTCACCGATGCCGACCGTTCACGCTTCGAGGCACGCCTGGCCACGGTGCCCGATCACCTGCGCCATTGGTGGTTGCGCCAATACGCCAACCCCATCCTCAACCGCGCCGGCCATATCGAGGAAGACGTCTGACGCGTCACTTCCGCCAGAACGTGGGCGTCAGCAGCACCAGCACGGTGAGAATCTCCAGGCGCCCCATCAGCATGCCCAGACTCAAGAGCCACTTGGCCGCATCGGGTAGCGAAGAGAAATTCCCCGCCGGCCCGATGATCGGCCCCAACCCGGGGCCGACGTTGGCCACGGCGGTGGCCGCGCCTGACAATGCGGTGACCAGATCCAGCCCCAGCATCGCCAGCCCCAGCGCCAGCCCCGCAATCGTCAGGAAGAAGAAGAACGAAAACGCAATGACTCCACGCACGACCTCATCGCTCAGCGGCTGCCCGTTATAACGTTGCGCGAAGACCCCTTGGGCATGCACGAGATGGCGCAATTGGGTGAATAGCATGATGGCACCGATCTGAAAACGGAATATCTTCATGCCGCCACTGGTGGAGCCACTGCAACCGCCGACGAAGGTCAGATAAAAGAACGCCGCGACGACCAACGGCCCCCACTGGGTATAGTCAGCGGACGCATAGCCGGTGGTGGTCACCACCGAGATCACGTTGAAGGCGACCTGGGTCAGCGCCGCGAAGATAGGCACCCCGGCGGCAACGCGATACGCGGTCAACCCCAGGATCACGACCACCAGCACCCCTATCAACCCTCGTACCTGCTGGTCTCGCCACAAGACATACGGCGTCTCACGCAGCGCACGAATGAACAGCACGAACGGCAGTGCGCCGCACAGCATGAAGAACGACGCCAGCCACAGAATCAGTGGGCGATCGTGATAAACCCCGAAAGAGGCATCCGAGTTCGCGAAGCCCCCGGTGGACATCGAGCTCATGGCATGCACGACGGCATCCAGCGGCGTCATGCCTGCCAGGTAGTACGCCACCATCGCCATCAGGGTACCGCCCAGGTAGATCGCACCGCTGGCCTTGGCGATGCCACCGGCACGCGGCAGCACCTTGTCGGACCAGTCCGACGACTCGGTCTGGAACAGGCGCATGCCGCCGACCTTGAGAAACGGCAGGATGGCGATCGCCATGACGATGATGCCGATGCCGCCCAGCCACTGCATCAGGCCACGCCAAAGCTTGAGGCCGTCGGACAAGTCATCGATGCCCACCAATACGGTCGACCCGGTGGTCGTGATCGCCGAGATGGATTCGAAGACGGCATCCGTGAAGGACAACTGCGGCGCCCCCAGGATCAACGGCAAGCTCGCGCCGGCACTCACCAGCACCCAGCTCAGGGTGGTGAGGATGAACATCTGGCGCGGCCGCAGCAGAATCTCGACGCCATGCGTCACACACCACATGACGCACGCCGTCCCCGCCACGATGGCGATCGACAGCGCAAAGGCCAGACGATCTGGGTCGCCTTCAAGGGTCAAGATGCCCAGCGGCGCGATCATCAAGGTCGCCAGCACGCCCAGCAGCACCGCCAAGATCCTGACCACCGGCGCAGACACCACCAGACTGCGTTTGATACGCGGATGAATCACCGCCACCTGACCACCTCCTCGCCCCATGCGCGCGGCCACCGCCGGCGCCGCGTCATCATCATGGGGCGCTACTATAAAGAGCGCGCGGGACTTTCTCCACCCGCATGGCGGCGCCTGCATTCACCTTGGCGGCCCACTGCCGTCCGCGGCGACGATGTGCTATCGTCCGCGTCATCATCCTGCGAGCCGATGGGCGACGCCGTGGCCGCACGGCACGCCATCCCGCATGAACCACACGGAGAGAGCCCCATGAGTTCCGCGTCCGAAATGCAGAAAGTCCGGATCATCAACGAGCTGCGTGAATTCATCAAGAAGCTGTTGCAGGATCCGGCGATTCTCGAGCAGTCCCTCGCCATCGCCCGCGCCCATTACACCGACGACGGCGACAGCCGCCAGATGTGGGCCACCATTGCCAACGAAATCTCGGGCAATACCAGCGTGCACATCCCCGAGGACCCTAGCGAGCACTCGGAAGCCGACCGGCTGTTTCTGGAAGTGTTGAAAGAAGTCGTCGACGAAGGGAAGGCGTTGTACTGAAGCGGGAAGCTGGAAGGTTTAAGAGATAAGAGAGAAGGAACAAGAACGAAGGGCCTCAGAGACAATCCGAAATCGAGAGACTAAAAAGGCCGGCGAATGCCGGCCTCCGAATCTGCGATTTTATGTATCACCTGCTGTGGATGTGCAATTAGATACATATTGCTCAGGGACGGTAGTCGTACAGCTCCATGAACGGAAATTATCGCCCTGTGCCTGGGCATACGTGTAAGTGACCGTGTTGGCGTTTGCTGCCGTCAAGCTAGAACTAGCCGATGTAGTACCCGAACCGAAAGTATACGTCACGCTGGCAGGACCATTGGCGTTACCTCCCTCACTCACGCCAACGACGTCAGTTATAGCACCGTACTCACCCTCAGTCCTGATGCCAAGATCATCCGCACTGGTAAAGGTGGCGCCCTGATCGACACGTTCCTGAATGGAAATCTTGGCGCCGCCCAGCAGTGAATGCGCTTCGGCGAATTGTGAGCGCGCCACATAATTCTGGTACTGCGGTATGGCGATGGCGGCGAGGATGCCGATGATCGCGACGACGATCATCAGTTCGATGAGCGTGAAACCGCGTTGCTGACGTTCCATGAAATTCTCCTGTAACCCCTTGTTGAATACCCTGCTGTTCGCCTTTTGGCGAGCCCGGCGTGGATGGATGATAACGCGTTGCGGGCACTCCAGCGAGGCGTGGATCACCTGCCGGCTCTCGGCCAGGCAGCCATCTAGGATGTTACGTTAAATTACACTTCCCATGCTGGCAAGATGATCGAGGTTAAAGTTTACTGAAAACCCGCCGATCCTATACCCATATGCTTATTGACGAGATAGCTCATGCCAAGGGTCTCCAAAGCGGGCATGCATGGGGTAGGATGCAAGAAGTCATGGGGTAGAGGCCGCCCCGCCTGGTCACTCCTTTTGGTGTCGGAACGCCTATGCATTCGTCTTCATCGTCGTCTCCCCCCACATCCGGCGCACCTTTTTTGACCGGGCTCGCCGCTCGTTTGGTCACGGAAGGCCTGATCGAGACGTCCCAGGCGCAGCAGGCTCTGGAAACCGTGCGCGACACGCATCAGTCGCTGCTCGAGCATGTCATCGAGCAGGGCTGGGTCTCGGCGCGCGAGGCCACCCAAAGCGCCGCGTGGGAATATGGCCTGCCCTTCGTCGACCTGGAGGCCGTCAGCCACGAGCGCCTGCCCATCGGCGAGGGGGTGTCCGATACCCTGATCCGCCGCCTCGGGATCTTGCCGCTGGCGCGTGGCGAGCGCCACATCAGCGTGGCGATTCCCTACCCCTCGACGCTGGCCCAGCTCGATGAACTGCAGTTCACCACCGGACTCACCGCCGAAGGCGTGCTGGTGGCCAGCGATCAGTTGAAGCCGGCCATCGAACGTTATCTGACGCACCGCGAGACCCACGGCATGCTCGAAGCCCTCGACGATGCCAGCGAAGCGCTCGAGACGCTGGATCTCGATGATGTCGATCCTCTCGACGACGGGCTCGACACCGATGACGACGACGCCCCGGTGGTCCGCTTCGTGCACAAGATGATGCTCGATGCCGCACGCCGCGGTGCCTCGGATATCCACTTCGAGCCTTATGAGTCGGCCTTCCGCATCCGCTTTCGTATCGATGGCATCCTGGTCGAGGTCGCACGGCCGCCGTACAATCTGCGTGCGCGTCTGTCGGCACGTCTCAAGGTGATGTCGCGTCTGGATATCTCCGAGCGCCGCTTACCGCAAGATGGCGCCATCAAACTGCGTGTCTCGGCCTCGCGCACCATCGACTTCCGTGTCAGCACGCTGCCCACGGTGCACGGCGAGAAAATCGTCCTGCGCTTGCTGGACGCCGGCGCCACTCGCCTGGGCATCGATGCCCTGGGCTTCACGGAAGAGCAGAAGGCGCTCTTCGAGCATGCCCTGGCGCAGCCACAGGGGATGATACTCGCCACCGGGCCCACCGGCAGCGGCAAGACCGTGACCCTGTATACCGGGCTCAATATTCTCAATACCGATGCGCGCAACATCGCCACCGCCGAGGATCCCGTCGAGCTCAAGCTGGACGGCATCAACCAGGTCAATGTACAGCCCAAGATCGGGCTGGATTTCGCCAGCGCACTGCGCGCCTTCCTGCGCCAGGATCCCGATGTGGTGATGGTCGGCGAGGTCCGCGACCTGGAGACCGCGGAGATCTCCGTCAAGGCCGCGCAGACCGGCCACCTGGTGCTCTCGACGCTGCACACCAACTCGGCGGCGGAAACCCTGACACGGCTACGCAATATGGGGGTGGCGGCCTACAACATTGCCAGTTCGGTGACCCTGATCGTCGCCCAGCGCCTGGTACGTCACTTGTGTCCCCACTGCAAGTCACCCGTCGAGCTGCCTCGGGAACTCTTCCTCGATGCAGGCTTCACGGCAGAAGAAGTCGAGACCGCGACCTGCTATCGCGCCACGGGCTGCACGCAATGCACCCACGGCTACAAAGGACGCGTCGGTCTCTATGAGGTACTCCCCGTCAGCGAAGCCATGAGCAAACTGATCATGGCCGACGGCAATTCATTGGAACTCGGCGAACTGGCCCGTCAAGAAGGCCATCCCGATCTTCGGCGCAGCGGGCTGAGCAAAGTACTCGCAGGCATTACCAGCCTCGAGGAAATCAACCGCGTAGTGCTCGAATGAGCGACCAGGGCAAGTGACATGAGGGTAACGACATGGCGGTAGCGACACGCAGCAAGACGCCTCGGCGCGTCGTCCTGCACCGCTGGCGGTGGAAGGGCAAGAACGCCCGCGGTGAAAGCATTCAAGGCGAACTGGTCGCTGCGGATGAAATGGGCGTGCGTCAAGAGCTAGGACGCCAGAGCATCCTCGTCAAGCGCATCCAGCGCGTGCGCAGCCCCTTCGGCATCGGTCGCATACGCCCCCAGGACATCACCCTGTTCGCGCGCCAGATGGCAACCATGATCCGTGCCGGCATCCCCTTGCTGCAAGCCTTCAGCGTGGTGTCGGAAAGCCTCAAGCGTCCCGCCATGCATCACCTCATCGAGACGCTGATGAATGAAGTCTCGGCCGGTGCCAGCTTCTCCGAAGCATTGGCGCAACATCCCCAACACTTCGACCGCATGTTCGTCAACATGGTCGAAGCCGGTGAGCAATCCGGGTCACTGGAGCGCATGCTCGAACGTGTCGCCAGCTACAAGGAAAAGATCGACTCGCTGCGAGCCCGCGTGCGCAAGGCGCTTTATTATCCCGCCGCCGTGGTGCTGGTGGGCATGGGGGTAACGGCCCTGCTGCTGATCAAGGTCGTACCGCAATTCGAGAGCCTGTTTCGCGGCTTCGGCGCCGACCTCCCCGCTTTTACGCAATTGACCATCTCTCTCTCGGAGTGGGTCCAGGCGTATTGGCTACACTTGCTGGGCGCCTTGATCGCATCCGGCCTGCTGGTCCGCCTCGGCATACGCCGCTCGCCGCGCTTCGCCTATCGCGTCGATGGGCTGATGCTGCGCCTGCCGGTGATCGGCGATATCCTCGACAAGTCGTCGGTGGCACGTTTCTCGCGGACCCTGGCGACGACCTTCAGTGCCGGCGTTCCGCTGGTCGAATCCCTGCATACCGCCGCGGGATCGACCGGTAACCGTGTCTACCAGCACGCCATCGAGGAAGTGCGTGAACACGTCGCCAGTGGCCAGCAACTCAACTTCGCGATGCGTGCCACCGGACGCTTCCCCAACCTGGCCGTGCAGATGATCGGCGTAGGCGAAGAATCCGGCGCGCTGGACGCCATGCTCAACAAGGTGGCAGATTTCTACGAGGAGGATGTCGACACCAAGGTCGACGCCCTGACATCGTTGCTCGAACCCTTCATCATCGTGGTGTTGGGTGTGCTGGTCGGCGGCCTCGTGGTGTCGATGTACCTGCCAATCTTCGAAATGGGCTCGGCCATCTAGGACGCTATCGCGTTTACCAATTTATCCGCCCCCGGCCTTCGCCGGGGGCGTTCGTTGCAGGAGTGACACGTTGCTCGCCGATATCCCTTTACCGTGGCTGGCCGCAATGGCATTCGTTCTCGGTACCTTGCTGGGCAGTTTTCTCAATGTCGTCATCGTGCGTCTGCCGGTGATGCTGATGCAGCAATGGCGCCAGGAAGCACGCGATGCACTGGCGCTTCCGGAGGAAGAGGTGGCGCGCTACAACCTGTGCACGCCGCGTTCGCAATGTCCGAGCTGTCGCCAGCCTATCGCCTGGCACGACAACCTGCCCCTCATCGGGTGGTTCAAACGTCGTGGTCGCTGCGCGCATTGCCAGGCGCGCATCAGCGTGCAATATCCGCTCATCGAACTGATGGCGGGCCTCTTGGTGGCGAGCGTCATCATCGTACAGGGCGCCACCTGGGCGGCGCTGGCCTGGAGCGGGCTGTGCCTGGCACTGCTGGTACTGGCGGTCATCGATCTGCGCACCCAGTTGCTCCCCGATATCATCACCTTGCCCTTGCTGTGGGCGGGCCTGCTCTATCAGCTCCTCTTTCAGCCCTACATGCTCGGGAACGCCGTGGTCGGTGCCATGGCCGGCTACGTGCTGCTGTGGAGCTTCTACTGGCTGTTCAAATGGCTGACCAGGAAGGAAGGCATGGGCTATGGTGATTTCAAGCTGCTGGCAGCGCTGGGCGCCTGGCTCGGCTGGACGATGCTGCCGTTATTACTGATGCTTTCCGCCGGGCTGGGCGCCATCATCGGCATACTGCTACAGTTCTCGCTGCCGCGCCTGCGGGGCATGCCGCTGCCGTTCGGCCCCTTTCTCGCCCTCGCCGGCTGGATCACGATACTCTTGGGTACACCATTACGCGCCTGGACCGGCTTATGAGCACTGTGCAATGACATCCACCGCCGCCATCATCGGTGTAACCGGCGGTATCGCGTCGGGCAAGTCCACCGTCGCCGACATGTTTGCCGAACGGGGCATTCCCTGGGTCGATGCCGACCTCGTGGCACGCGATATCGTCGCCCCGGGCGAGCCCGCACTTGACGCTATCGTCGCACGTTACGGCAAGGCGGTGCTCGACGCGCACGGCGAGTTGCATCGCCGTGCCTTGCGCGACATCGTGTTCGCCGATGACGACGAGCGCCAATGGCTGGAAAGCATCACGCATCCACGCATCCGCCAGCGCTTGTGCGAGCGTCTCGAGGCGTTACGTGAGGGCGACGCCCCTTATGCGCTACTCGTCTCACCGCTGCTGTTCGAGACGGACCAAGTGTCGTTGGTCGACCGTCGTCTGGTCATCGATGTTCCCGAAACGCTTCAAGTGGCGCGCACCCAAGCACGCGATGACGTGAGCGAAGCCCAGGCCCATGCTATCCTCGCCGCCCAGATGCCCCGCCAAGAGCGGTTGGCCCTTGCCGACGACATCATCGAAAATCATGGTGACATGACCGCACTGAAGGCGCAGGTCGCCTTGCTCGATGCGCGTTACCGGCAATTATTCGATGGCACCCATCAGGAGCACTCGCCTTAGCATGACGGAGACATCCCAAGACCGCCCCCTTGAAGTCGCTTGCCCCCAGTGTCGCACCAAGGTCGCCTGGACAACCGACAACCCGTATCGCCCCTTCTGCTCGAAGCGCTGTCGCTTGCTCGATCTTGGCGCCTGGGCCGATGAATCCCACCGTATCGCGGGAGAGCCTGCCATGGACGAGGCCGACCTCGACCGCCTGATCGATGACCTGGAACGCGGCGAACCGCGTCAATGACGCATTACACACCAACGGCCCGCCAAGAAGGCGAGCCGTCGATACGCGGCGCATGAAAAGTGCGTCGAGCGCGTTATTTCCAGAGGTCGCGAATCGTTGCGATCCCTTGGGCCCCCACTGCTCGAGCCTGATCGACATCGCCCCGCGTTACTCCGCCCAGGGCATAAACCGGCATGGCCGCCGTCTCCACCAGTTGCTGGAAATCGTGCCAGCCGACCGGGGCGGTGTCAGGATGGCTAGGCGTCACGCGTACCGGTGAAAAGGTCACGAAATCGCAGCCAATCTCAGCAGCCTGTTCAAGCTGTTGAGGATCGTGCGTCGAGGCCCCCAGCCATTTGTCATGCGCAATGGGGCGATGCTTGAGCGCCATCAGGGAACGACTGGGTAGATGGATGCCATCGGCCTCGATATCGTCGAGCAGTGCGGGGTCGCCATTGAGGATCAAGCGTGCCTGGTAACGCCGACAGAGCGCCAGGGCTTGTTCGGCACGCTGCAGGTAGGCGTTGTCATCCAGCGTCTTGGCACGCAGTTGTACCAGCCGCACATGATCGTCGCGCAGTGCTCGCTCGAGCTTGCCGAGAAAAACCGTGTCATCGGATTCCTCATCACTGATCAGATACTCGTGCGGCAGACACACCGCACGCAAGATCGGATGGTTGGCTTCCGGGAACGGATAATTATGCAGCTCATGCTGCGGTACCCAGCGCACCGCCTGGCCTTCGCGCCCATAGGGCTCACCCTGGAATTCATGCACCTGCCAGACATCGAGTAAAATGCGCTTGTCGGCATATTCATGGTGAACGCGAATGAGCGGCTGCGCGCGCAGAATATCCACGCCCAGTTCCTCGCGTAGTTCACGCTTGAGCGCTTCAAAACCGGTTTCGTAGGGTGCCAGCTTGCCCCCTGGGAATTCCCATAGGCCGCCCTGATCGACGATCGAAGGACGGCGTGCCAGCAGCACGTGGCCATCCTCACGAATAATGGCAGCCGCCGCTACGTGTACCCTTCTTTTCACCATGTTGGTCATTTCACCTTGACTGACTGTTCATGATCCGCGGGCCCAAGAGGGCCCGCTTATCGCTGCTGCCATCCGCACTCGACGAGCCGTGCTTCACGACTCGCCTTCAACTACGGTAGTCGGCATTGATGGAGACATAGTCGTGCGACAGATCCGACGTCCAGACCGTCGCCGCCACGTCGCCGCGCCCAAGCCGGATACGAATCGTGATCTCGGACTCGGCCATGACCGCGCTGCCCGCGGCCTCGGTGTACGACGCCGCACGGCCGCCGGATTCCACGAGCGCGACATCACCGAGATCGATGGCGACACGTGACACATCCAGATCGGGTATCGGCGCGCGTCCGACCGCCGCCAAGATGCGCCCCCAATTGGCATCACTGGCATAGAGCGCGGTTTTCACCAATGGCGAATGCGCTACGGTGAACGCCACATCCAAGGCTTCCTGCCGCGCCTTTGCCCCTTCGACCTTGAGCGTCACGAACTTGGTCGCGCCCTCGGCATCACGAATGATGGCCTGCGCCAATTCTACCAGTACCTCGGTCAACGCCGCAGCAAAGCGCGCCTCATGTTCGTCGCTATCGATGCGCGCGCCGCGCCCGGTGGCAGCCAATGTACAAGCATCATTGGTGGAGGTATCCGAATCCACGGTAATGCAGTTGAAGGAGTCATCGACGGCACGCCGCAATAATCGCTGCAGGCGCGCGTTGTCGATGGCGGCATCGGTGAAGACGAAACTCAGCATGGTGGCCATATCGGGCTTGATCATGCCCGAGCCTTTGGCGATCCCGTTGATCGTCACCGGTTGACCGCCGATCTCGATACGCCTGGTAGCGCCCTTGGTCCGCGTATCCGTGGTCAGAATACCCTCGGCCGCCGTCTGCCAGCCATCCGACGCTAACGCGGCAAGCGCCTCCGGCAAGGCATCGCAGAGCCGTTTTACCGGCAGGGGCTCGCCGATCACTCCGGTCGAAAATGGCAAGACGGACTGCGCGGCGACACCCGCCAGCTCGCCTAACGCCTGGCAACTCTGCTCGGCATCGCGCATGCCCTGCTCACCCGTACCGGCGTTGGCGTTACCGGTATTGACCAGCAGGTAACGCGGTCTGTCCGCCTCGAGATGACGTCGTGCCACATGAACCGGCGCCGCGCAAAACGCATTGCGCGTGAACGTCGCTGCCAACGCCGTCGACGCGGGCAACTCGATGACCACCAGATCGCGGCGCCCCGATGCCTTGATACTCGCCATCGCAGTCCCCAGGCGAATGCCTTCGATGGCCGGCATCGCCGGAAAACGTGCTTCCCCCACCGCCATGTCGTCTCTCCTCACGCCACGTTCACCACGGCCTCAGCTCAATTTGCCGTGGCAATGCTTGTATTTCTTGCCTGAGCCACAAGGGCACGGATCGTTGCGCCCCACTTTGGGGCCTTCGCGACGTACCGGCTGACCGTCGTCTCCCTCCGCGGGTGCTTCTTCGCCTTCGGCCACTGACTCGGCCGAGGCCACGGCATCATCGTGGACCGGCTGACTGACCGCTCGCTCGCGCTCCAGTGTGGCGCGCCGCTCATGCTCGAGCTCATCGACTTCTTCCTGGCGCCGAACCTGCACATGACTCAGGATGCGAACGACATCGTGCTTGATGTTGCCCAATAGCGCCTGGAAGAGCTCGAAGGCTTCACGCTTGTATTCCTGCTTGGGATTCTTCTGTGCGTATCCACGTAGATGGATACCGCGACGCAGGTGGTCCATGTGTTGCAGGTGTTCCTTCCAGCGCGTGTCGAGCACCTGCAGCATGACCTGCTTTTCGAAACGCCGCATCAGCTCCGGACCGACCGCTTCCGTCTTGCTGGCGAAGAGTCCCCGGTGCTGATCGTGCAGGCGTTCACGCAGCAATTCTTCATGGAAGTGTTCGTCCTCTTCCGCCCATTGCACGACCGGCACATCGAGGTTGAACTCTTGCTTGAGGTAATCCTGTAGCCCCGGCAGGTCCCATTGCTCGGCCAAGCTCTGTGGCGGCACGTAACTGCTGATGGCCTCGGACAAGACCTGCTCGCGGATCTCCGCGATATTCGAGGAGAGATCATCGGTGGCGAGCACCTCATCGCGCTGCTGATAGACGACGCGCCGCTGATCGTTGGAGACATCGTCGTATTCCAGCAACTGCTTGCGGATATCGAAGTTGCGACCTTCCACCTTTTTCTGGGCACGCTCGACGGCGTTGGAAACCATCTTGTGTTCGATCGCCTCACCGTGTTCCAGCCCCAAGGCGCTCATCAGCCGCTGCACGCGGTCGGAGCCGAACAAGCGCATGAGATTGTCTTCCAGCGAAAGGAAGAAACGCGTCGAGCCGGGATCGCCCTGACGGCCGGAACGCCCACGCAACTGATTGTCGATGCGCCGTGATTCGTGGCGCTCGGAACCGATCACATGAAGCCCGCCCGCGGCGAGCACGGCATCGTGACGTTCCTGCCATGCCGCCTTGAGTTCCGCGACTTGCTCGTCGGTGGGATTATCGAGGGCTGCCGCTTCGGCCTCCCAGTTCCCGCCCAGCACGATATCGGTACCGCGCCCGGCCATGTTGGTGGCGATGGTCACGGCCCCCGGACGCCCGGCCTGGGAGATGATCTCGGCCTCACTCTGGTGCTGCTTGGCATTGAGCACGTTGTGCGGTATCTGATAGTGCTGCATCAGCTTGGCGAGATACTCGGAGGTTTCGATCGATGCCGTCCCCACCAGCACGGGCCGGCCGGCCTCGCGTTGCGTCTTGACGTCGTCGATGATGGCTTCGAATTTTTCCTCGCCGCTCATGTAGACCAAGTCATTATGGTCCACACGCACCAACGGGCGGTTGGTGGGAATCACCATGACGTCCAGCCCATAGATCTGACGGAACTCGAAGGCCTCGGTGTCGGCGGTCCCTGTCATCCCCGCCAATTTCTCGTAGAGACGGAAGTAGTTCTGGAACGTGGTGGAAGCCAGCGTCTGGCTCTCTTTCTGTATCGTGACCCCTTCCTTGGCCTCGACGGCCTGATGCAACCCTTCCGACCAACGACGCCCCGGCATGCTGCGTCCGG
The DNA here is from genome assembly GCF_004364315.1 of Chromohalobacter marismortui. Lineage (GTDB taxonomy): Bacteria > Pseudomonadota > Gammaproteobacteria > Pseudomonadales > Halomonadaceae > Chromohalobacter > Chromohalobacter marismortui. The sequence continues at coordinate 366,894 of NZ_SOBR01000003.1, forward strand.
TATGCTCGTCGACGATCACCACTTCGCCATCGTTGACGATGTAATCGACATCGCGGTGGTAGAGGTGGCGCGCGCGTAATGCCGAATGCACGTGTTGCAAGAGCCCCAGGTTCTGGGCCGAGTACAGCGAGTCGTCCTGCCCCAGCATGTCAGCGTCACGCAGCAAGCCTTCCAGCTTCTGGTGACCGGCTTCCGTGAGCTCCACCTGTTTTTGCTTCTCATCGAGGGTGAAGTCCCCGCTGGTGGGATCCTCTTCGTCGCTGCACTCCTCGAGCCCCTGAGAAAGCTGATTGATACGCCGATAGAGCTCGACGTTCTCTTCGACCGGGCCGGAAATGATCAACGGCGTACGCGCTTCGTCGATGAGAATCGAGTCGACCTCATCGATGATCGCGTAATGCAAGGCACGCTGGACTTTGTCATCCAGCGAAAACGCCATGTTGTCGCGCAGATAGTCGAAGCCGAATTCGTTGTTGGTACCGTAGGTAATATCGCATGCATAGGCTTCGCGCTTCTCGGACGATGGCTGGCCGGAGAAGATCGTCCCTACGCTCAGGTCGAGAAACTCATAGAGAGGGCGCATCCATTCGGCATCGCGACTCGCCAAGTAGTCGTTGACCGTCACCACGTGCACGCCCTTGCCGGTCAAGGCATTGAGGTAGACCGCCAGGGTGCCGACCAGGGTCTTGCCCTCGCCGGTCTTCATCTCGGCGATGCGCCCTTCGTGCAGCGTCATCCCGCCGACCATCTGCACGTCGAAGTGGCGCATTCCCATCACGCGCTTACTCGCCTCGCGCACTACGGCAAAGGCATCGGGAAGGAGTTTGTCGAGGGATTCGCCCGCCTCCAGGCGCTGGCGAAATTCGCCGGTCTTGGCCGTCAGCGCAGCATCGTCGAGGGCTTCGAACGTCGGCTCCAGCGCGTTGATGGCCTCGGTGGCCTTGCGCATGCGTTTGACTTCGCGGTCGTTCTTCGAGCCGACCAGCTTGCGTACGATCGTATTGAGCATGTGAGTTCCTGAGTTCCAAAAGTGCCGAAAACGTCATGACGATCACCGCTCTGACGCGGTGTCGATGTCGATATCAGGCGATTTTCCGCCCAACATCAGAAAACCAGGCACTCTTTGGAGGGCCGCGACGCGAGACGGCATCCAATCCGACGCTCAAGACATGACAACAACGCTGCGGCAAGCGCCACAGGCGCGATGATGACGGCCGACGTCGGGCACTCGCCAATAGCCGCGTGCGTCGTGCCACTCGACGCGACTGGGCGCGGATGGCTTCCGGCGCCATCAGGCAGATCTGCGTCAAGCGCTCGGCGATGCGCAACGCATCGGCGCTCACCAACCCCGCCGGCAATAAACACCCTACCAACAGGCCGGCAAGCCAGCATTGCGCACGGTGACGTGCGCGAACACGGCGACGTGGCCACGTTGAGCTGTGGTGCGTGGTGCTGCTCATGCTATCGACGAGCTCCGGCTCATGGTAGATTGCGCAGACATTCTGCTTTCCTTCGCGCGGGCAAGCCCATGAGTATAAAGGCTAAGCGTTTCCGAGCCCAGTCCATGCATCACCTTATCGACGGTTCCGGAGAACTGGGATCGGTGGTACGCATGGCCAAACTGCTGGAACACGCCCAACAGCACCTGCGTGCCGAGCTTCCCACCGAAGTCGCCGAACACGTCTATGTCGGCGGCTATCGAGACGGCGCCTTGACCCTGATTACCGATGGGGCCGTCTGGCTGACGTGGCTTCGTTACGAGCGACAGCGATTGCTGATGTTGCTGCGCCAGCTGCCCGAGTTCAACGCCGTGCTCTCGCTCAACTTCAAGGTTCGCCCCGTGCGTCCACTCAAGGCCCCGGTTCATCAGGCGCGCACGCTGTCCCCGGACGCCGCGCACCATCTCATGGTATGCGCCGACGATACCACGGATCCGAAGCTGAAAAAGGCATTGGCGCGCCTGGCGTCGCATGCCCCCGGGGATGCCTAGAGACTGTCTGACAGCGGTCCCCATGAAAAACGCCGACCTGAGCGGTCGGCGTCAATAAAAGCTTGGTCTTACTCTTGGCCTGACGATCAGGCCAGCGCGGGTGCCGCGTACGAGATGGGCGCCGCCTGAGTTTCGTCTTCGAAAGTCACGATCTCCCAGGCATCCTGCTGAGCCATCAAGGCACGGCATAGCTTGTTGTTCAAGCCATGGCCGGATTTGACGCCGCGAAACTCACCGATGAGGCTGTGTCCCAGTTGATACAAATCGCCAATGGCATCGAGCACCTTGTGCTTGACGAACTCATCCTCGTAACGCAGTCCGCCTTCGTTCACGATGCGATAATCATCGACGACGATGGCGTTGTCCAGGCTCCCGCCGAGCGCCAGGTTCTGGGCACGCAAGAATTCCAGGTCACGCATGAAGCCAAAGGTACGGGCGCGCGACACTTCCTTGACGAAAGAAGTGGTCGAAAAATCGACACTCGCGGTCTGTTTCTGATGCGCGAAGACCGGATGATCGAAGTCGATGGCGAACGCCACCTTGAAGCCATTGTGCGGTAGAAAGCGCGCTTCCTTGTCTTCTTCTGCCACCACGATCTCGCGTTTGATGCGAATGAACTTCTTGGGGGCGCCCTGCTCGGCGATACCGGCCGACTGAATCAGGAACACGAAAGGACCGGCACTGCCATCCATGATGGGCACTTCCGGCGCACTGAGCTCGACGAAGACATTGTCGATTCCCAAGCCGGCAAATGCCGACATCAAGTGTTCAACCGTCGCCACCTTGACGCCATCACGCGAAAGTGCCGTACACAGCGTGGTGTCGGTCACATGTTCGGCATTGGCGGCAATCTGCACTACGGGATCGAGATCGGTACGCACGAAGACGATGCCAGTATTGACCGGCGCGGGGCGCAGTGTCAGGTATACTTTTTCACCTGAATGCAAGCCCACACCAGTGGCACGGATGGTATTCTTTAATGTACGTTGTCTAATCATGGGCGTAAGCCAAGCTTGGAAATCGTTATGAAACGGCGTTCACTATAACACCGAACAAGCGTTTCAACAAAAAAATGTCGCCTGGCCACGCCTATGCGCCCAGCATATGTCGCTCGATCAATCGGCCTGACGACGCAAGAACGCCGGAATATCCAGGTAATCATCGAGCTCTTGCGACTTGCGCCGCGACTCCTGCCGAGACTTCGCCGACTCGTCCTGCTCCTTGGCCGCCTGCTGACGCATGACGGTGGGCTGCTGAAGCTTGCGATAATCGGGCGATTCGGCGCTGCGTGCCGCCGCGACCGTTTCACGCTGTGGGGTAGCGACTGCCGCCTTGTCCTTGAGCCCCTCGAGCCCTGCCGCCACGACGGTGACGCGCAACTCGTCGGACAACTCCATGTCGATGGACGTCCCCACCACGATCGTCGCGTCCTGAGACGCGAACTCCTGCACGGTGGCCCCGACATCGTTGAACTCCCCGATGGAAAGGTCCGGCCCCGCCGTGATGTTGACCAGGATACCGCGCGCGCCGTGCAAGTCGATGTCTTCCAGCAAGGGGCTGCGAATAGCCTTCTCCGCCGCTTCGCGCGCGCGATTCTCGCCAGTGGCCGCGCCGGTGCCCATCATCGCCATGCCCATCTCGGACATCACCGTGCGCACATCGGCAAAGTCGACGTTGATGATCCCCGGGCTGGTGATCAGCTCGGCGATACCCTGCACCGCACCGAGCAATACGTCGTTGGCGGCACTGAACGCAGACAACAGGCTGGCATTCTTGCCGAGTACCGCGAGCAGCTTTTCGTTGGGGATGGTGATCAACGAATCGACATACTCGGAGAGCGCTTCCATGCCTTCCTCGGCAGCTCGCATCCGCTTGGGCCCCTCGAAGGGGAACGGACGCGTCACCACCGCCACGGTCAGGATGCCCAACTCCTTGGCGACCTGTGCCACGATCGGTGCACCGCCGGTGCCGGTTCCCCCGCCCATGCCGGCGGTAATGAAGACCATGTCGGCGCCTTGCAGCAATTCCGCGATCCGCTCGCGGTCTTCCATCGCCGCTTGACGACCAACATCGGGACTGGCACCAGCGCCTAGCCCCTTGGTGATCTCGCTGCCGAGCTGAAGAACGGTCTTGGCGGCAACACGTTTGAGTGCCTGAGCGTCGGTATTGGCACAGATGAATTCGACGCCCTCGATATTGCTCTCGACCATGTGGTTGACGGCATTGCCACCGCCGCCACCGACGCCAATCACCTTGATAACCGCGCTGCTAGAAGGTGCGTTATCTACCAGTTCGAACATAAGCCCCGTCTCCTGTGACCGCTACCAGTGCGGCCCTCTCAGAAATTTCCTTTAAACCAACTTTTGATCCTTTCCAACCCCGAGCGCTCCTGCCTTTGTCCACGTCGGGTATGAGCCTCTTCTCTACGGGGCTGAGCCGACACGACGGCATTACGTTTGGCATCATTCATACCGTAGAGTAGCAAACCCACTCCCGTCGAATAAATCGGGTTGCGCACGACATCGACGAGACCGCGAACGTTGTGTGGATAAGCAATGCGCACGGGCATGTGAAAGATTTCTTCAGCCAGCTCGACGACACCCTCCATACGCGACGTACCGCCGGTGAGTACCACACCGGCCGCCACGAGATCTTCGTAGCCGCTACGCCGCAATTCTTCGCGCACCAATGTGAACAATTCCTCGTAACGAGGTTCGACCACCTCGGCCAACGCCTGACGAGAAAGATCTCGCGCCGGTCTGTCCCCCACGCTGGGAACTTTGATCATTTCATCGCTGCTTGCCAGCTGGGTCAGTGCACAGGCGTATTTGACCTTGATGTCTTCCGCATACTGTGTCGGCGTGCGCAAGGCCATGGCGATATCATTGGTCACCTGATCGCCCGCGATGGGGATCACCGCCGTATGGCGTATGGCCCCTTCGGTAAATACGGCGATATCGGTGGTCCCGCCACCAATATCGACCATGCAAACGCCCAACTCGCGTTCGTCTTCCGTCAATACCGCGTAACTCGACGCCAATTGCTCCAGAATGATGTCATCGACTTCCAAACCGCAGCGACGTACGCATTTTTCGATGTTTTGCACGGCATTCAAGGCAGCCGTGACCAGGTGAACGCGTGCCTCGAGTCGGACACCGGACATCCCCAAGGGTTCGCGGATACCCTCCTGGTTATCGATGGCAAACTCCTGGGGCAATACGTGAAGGATACGCTGCCCTTCGGAAATGGCTCGCGCCCGGGCCGAGTCGATGACGCGGTCGATATCCGAAGGAGTGACTTCGCGCTCCTTGATGGCCACGACACCGTCGGAATTCATCGAGCTGATGTGACTACCGGCAACGCCAACATACACCGAGTGAATATCGCAACCCGCCATCAACTCCGCTTCCTCGACGGCGCGCTGTATCGACTGCACGGTCGACTCGATATTGATGACGACCCCTTTTTTCATGCCGCGCGAGGGGTGCGAACCAATGCCTGCGATCTCGATGCTTCCATCATCGGACGGCTGACCAACGATAGCGACTACCTTGGACGTTCCGATATCCAGCCCAACCACCATGTTGGAAGCATTGGATTGTCCTGCCATAGGTCGGGGTCACTCCTCGAACTGCACTGGGTTTAAAAGCCATTGAGACACAAAAAAACGTGTTGAGCCAATTATAGGAACAGGAAACTTAAAGTCACCACCCAACAGGTTAAAACGGCCTCAGAATACGGTGATTTTTGCAAAAAGGGAAACCCGAGTCGCCCGGATTTCGTGGCCTGGCGCCGAAAAAGGCAATTGTGACGTTACTCAATCGCCTCGGTTTCGGTTTCTCCATGCCAGGCCACCGCAACCCCATTGGGATAGCGTAAATCAATGTAGCGGATTTGCGACGCCTGCGCTCCCAACTGGCGTTGCCAGGCCGCGGTAAAACGCGCCAGGCGAGACGCTAGGTCGGCGCGTCCCAGCATCACCCAGACACTATCATTGACCTGGAAACGCCACGCCCCACGATCCTCCAACCGCAACTGCGTGACTTTTAAATCCAGCACGTCCAAGCGGCGACGCAGCGAGTCGAGATACGCCAACACCTCAGGCCCGCTCCCCTTGGGCCCTGCCAGATCCGGCAAGGACTTATCCAAATCCTCGACCGGGCCTGGCGAGAAAGGCTCACCCTGCGTATTGAGAAGCTTGTCATCGTTCCAGTGCGCCACCGGCACTTGTTCGAAAAGCTCGAAGCGCAAGGCATTGGGCCACTCACGCGAGACTTTCACTTCCGAGAGCCAGTCGATTTCGCGCGCCTCATCGCGCACCTGATCGAGATCGATGGATAGCCACGTCTCACCGCTGACCAAGGGGGCCAGATTGTGCTGCAAATAGGCCGCCGAGACATAGTGCAGATCGCCGCCGATGGAAACCCGTTCTATGGGCCGGTCGAGCCAGATCCACAACGTACGCCCGCCAGCACCGAGCAAAACAACGAACAGAATCAAACCTAGCAAGGCACCGCGCAAACCGGCCTCCTTCATTGCCGCATCACTCGTCGCTCGTGGTGTCGAGAATCCGCAACACCAAGGCATCGAAGTCGAGCCCGGCATGCGCCGCTGCTTGCGGAACCAGGCTGTGGTCGGTCATGCCCGGCACCGTGTTGACTTCAAGCAACCAGAAGCGGCCTTGCGCATCGCGCATCACATCCACACGCCCCCAGCCCCGGCCGCCGATCACCTCGAATGCACGGCGGCATAGCTCGCCCAGCGCCCGCTCATCGGCGGCCTCGAGACCACATGGCAAGAGATAGCGCGTGGTGTCGGAATGATACTTGGCCTGGTAATCGTAAAAGCCGCTGGGCACCTCGACACGAATCGCCGGCAACACCTCGTCGCCGAGCAGCGACACGGTATACTCCTCGCCCTGCACGAACCTTTCGGCCATGATGGCATTGTCGAAACGCGCCGCCTCGGTATGGGCGGCGATCAACGCATCCCGCGTATCGACGATGCTGATCCCGATGGTCGAGCCTTCATGCACCGGCTTGACGATCATGGGCAGTCCGAGGGTCGCGATGACCGCATCCCAATCCACCGCACCTTCCAGCATGACGCTCTCCGGCGTGGGCAGGCCGTGGGCACGCCAGAACTGCTTGGTCCGCTCCTTGTCCATGCCCAGCGCCGAAGCCAGCACGCCGCTGCCCGTATAGGGAATGTCCAGCAACTCCAGGGCGCCTTGCAGGGAGCCGTCCTCACCGTCGCGGCCATGCATGGCGATGAAGACATATTCCGGTGCAAGCGCCTCGAGGCCGCTCAACCCACCGCCGGCGAAATCGAACCCACGCGCGTCGACGCCACTGCGCTTGAGCGATGCCAGAATCGCACGCCCACTGAGCAGCGACACTTCACGCTCTGCAGAACGCCCCCCGTAAACCACGACGACGCGCCCCCGATGCGGGCGCTTCGCGCGCGTGCGCGTCACGCTGTCATTCATAGTTCCATTCCATCCAGATGTAACCGGCAGCCGGCCAGACGCAACGAGATACCACCGATGTCGCCAGCCCCTTGGGTGATCAGGATGTCGTCGGGACGCAGCACGTGCGACAACAGCGTCGGCAGTTCCTGCTTGCTTTCGACGAACAAGGGATCGACCTGACCGCGTTGACGTATCGAACCGGCCAGTGTCCGGCCTTCCGCGCCTGGGATGGGAGCCTCCCCGGCGCTATAGACGTCCAGTAGCAACAACGTATCCACACCCGAGAGAACGCGTACGAAATCCTCATACAAGTCTCGGGTGCGTGAATAGCGATGCGGCTGGTAGAGCATGACCAAACGACGCTCCGGCCACCCGGCACGCACCGCGTCGATGACCATCTCCACCTCACGCGGATGGTGACCGTAATCATCGACCAGCATGACGTCGCCTTCGGCGGCCGGCGCCGGGAAATGTCCATGTACCTGGAAGCGCCGCCCCACGCCGGCAAAGTTGGCGAGTCCGCGCTGAATGGCGGCGTCCTCGACGCCCGCGTCACTGGCGACGGCAATCGCCGCCAGTGCATTGAGAGCGTTATGCCGGCCAGGCATGCCCAACTCGATCTCGAGCGGCGCCATGCCCGGCGGACGCTCGGCAGTGAAGTGCACCACGCCACCGCGCTGGACGAAATTGCACAACCGGTAATCGGCGTCCTCGGCAAACCCGTAGGTCACGAACTGGCGCTGAATGCGCGGAATCAGGCCACGCACGTTGTCATCGTCGAGACACAGCACCGCCAGCCCGTAGAACGGCAGGTTATGCAAGAACTCCAGGAAGGTGTCCTTGAGCCTGGAAAAGTCCCCTGCGTAGGTTGCCATGTGATCGGCGTCGATATTGGTGACGATCGACACCATCGGCTGCAAGTGCAGAAAAGACGCATCCGACTCGTCGGCCTCGGCCACCAGGTAATCACCCTCTCCCAGACGTGCGTTGGCCCCGGCACTGGTCAGCTTGCCGCCGATCACGAAGGTCGGGTCGAGCCCACCTTCGCCGAGCAGCGTCGAGGTCAGGCTGGTGGTCGTGGTCTTGCCATGCGTGCCCGCCACGGCGATGCCATGGCGAAAGCGCATCAGCTCGGCAAGCATTTCCGCACGCCGCACCACGGGAATGCGGTGCTCACGCGCCCAGCGGATCTCCGGGTTCTCGGTGTCGACGGCCGTGGAGACGACCAGGACATCGGCCCCCTGGGCGTGCTCATCGACGTGCCCGATGCACACGCGAATGCCGCAGTCGCGAAGATGCCGCGTGACCGGCGACTCACGCAGGTCGCTGCCGCTGACCGTATAGCCTTGGTTGGCCAGCACTTCCGCGATCCCGCACATACCGGCACCGCCGATGCCCACGAAATGAATATTATGAATGCGGCGCATGCCCAACCCGGTACGACTCGGGCGGGTTGCGCCGGCAACGTCATGCGTTGTCAAGATTAGCCTCCATGCACCCTGCCACCAGGCGCTCGATCGCTTCCAGGCGCGCCTCGGAGCGTGCCGCCATTGCCATGGTGGCCAGAGTCTCGGGTTCGAGAAGTACCGCCAGTTCCTCGGCGAGGCTCGCCGCCGATAAATGGTCCTGCGGCATCAAACGCGCAGCCCCGGCATCGACCAATTGCCGCGCGTTGAGCGTCTGATGATCGTCGACGGCATGCGGGTACGGCACCAGGACCGCAGGCTTGGCCGCTGCAGCGAGCTCGGCGATCGTCAAGGCACCGGCGCGGCAGACAATCAGGTCCGCCCAATCATAGGCCGCCGCCATGTCGTCGATGAAGGCGCTGACCGTGGCGCCGACCTCCATCTCGGTGTACGCCGCCCGGGTCGCCATTTCCTTGTCGCGTCCGGCCTGATGCCGTACCTCGGGGCGCCTGTTCGCCGGCAATTGCGCTATCGCCCGAGGGACCGCTGCATTCAGCGCCTGCGCACCGAGCGAGCCCCCCAATACCAGCAACCGCAAGGGCCGCGTGCGTAGCGTCTCCGCATCACGCGGCGTCTCGCCGAGCGTTGCGATATCGCCACGCACGGGATTTCCCACCACCTCCGCCATGCGCTCGCCGAACGCGCCGGGAAAGGCGGCATAGACGCGATGCGCCAGACGCGCCAAATAGCGATTGGTCATCCCCGCTACGGCGTTTTGTTCATGAATGATCAAACGCCGACGCATCATCCACGCGGCCAGTCCACCGGGGCCGCTGGCAAAGCCACCCAGCCCCACCACCCGTTGGGGATCGAATGTCGCGATCACCTGACGTGCTTGCCAGATGGCCTTGGCCAGACGCCATGGCGCCAGCAGCCAACCGGCGACCCCGTTGCCACGCAGGCCGGAGACCTGCACGCGATGCAAGGTCAACCCCGCCGCCGGCACCAACTGGTTCTCGATACCCCGGGGGCTGCCCAGCCATTCCACCACGACACCGCGTTCGCGCAGCGCCTTGGCCAGTGAAAGCGCGGGCACCACATGGCCACCGGTGCCTCCGGCCATGATCAGAACACGGGACACTTGCGGGTGAGGCACTAGCGCTCTCCTCGTTCTTGCTGCTTGGCTTGGCGTGCCGCCTGAGTGGCCCGCGTCTTGGCCCGCATTTCGGCATCGACGCGAAGCAACAAGGCGACCATGACGCAACTGACCGCCAGACTAGAGCCACCATAGCTCAACAACGGCAAGGTCAGCCCCTTGGTCGGCAACATGCCGGTACTGACAGCGATATTGATGAATGCCTGTGCCCCGAACACCAACGAGATGCCATAGCACAGGAAGGCGGAGAAGGCCCAGCCTCGCAACTCTGCCTGGCGCCCGATGCGCAGCCCACGAAAGACGAGCAAGGCGAAGAGGCAGACCACGCTCACGGCCCCGACCAGCCCCAGCTCTTCGGCCAGTACCGCAAACACGAAATCGGTATGCGCTTCGGGCAGATAGAACAGCTTCTGAATACTGTTGCCTAACCCCAGGCCTAGCCAGTGCCCACGCCCAAAGGCAATCAATGCTTGCGTCAACTGATAACCGCTGGAGTATTGCTCAGCCCAGGGATTGGCAAAACTCGTGATACGCTCCAGGCGATAGGGCTCGGAAACGGCAAGCAAGACACCGGCGCCAACGACCAGAATCATGACGAGCCCAAAGCGTCCCAGCGGCGCCCCCGCCAACAGCAGCATGCCCATCATGCAACCGCCGATCACCACGATGGCGCCGTAATCCGGCTCGAAAATCAACAGCACCACGTACACCGCAAGCACCACGAACGGGCGCAAGAAGGCGCCCCAGTCTCGGCGTACTTCGGGCAGATAACGTTGCAGGTAATCGGCAAAGTAGACGATGAGACACAACTTGGCGACTTCCGACGCCTGGATATTGATAAACCCCAGGGGAATCCAGCGCTTGCTGCCATTGACCTCATCACCGATGACCAGCACCGCAATAAGCAGCACGATACCCAACAGCAGCAGCCCGGGCCCCAGGGCACGCCAACGTTTGAGGGGGATGCACACCGCCACGAGCCCGAGAAAGCCAGAGAAAAGCACAAAAATGCCGTGACGAATACTGAAATAGTAGGGGTTGCCGGTGAGACTGGCCGCGATCTCCGTCGATGCCGAAGTCACCATTACCCACCCCACCAGCAACAGGGAGAGGGTCGCCAACAGCAACCATCCATCGGTGGCTTGTCCACGGGTGGAGAGTCGCTCTTTCCACTGCCCTAGCATACCGCCCCTCCCTGCTTCACCAGCCATTGCCGAAAGGCGTCGCCACGTGCCCTATAGTGGGGAAACTGATCGAGGCTGGCGCAGGCAGGCGACAACAGAACGGCGTCGCCGACGGTAGCGATGGACTGAGCCCGACGCATGGCGGATTCAAGGTCCGTCAAACGGGTCACCGGCATCCACTCGGAGAGGACACGCTCGAGACGCTGAGCGTCGCGTCCGAACACCACGACCTCCCGCGCATGACGCCGCAGTGGCTCGACCAATGGCGTAAAATCGGCACCCTTGCCGTCACCGCCCGCCAACAGGATCAGGCGCCCCTCGAGCACCGGCCCCACCCCTTCAATCGCCGCCAGGGTCGCGCCCACATTGGTGCCTTTGGAGTCGTTGATCCAGCGCACGCCATCACGTTCGGCGACCAGCTCACTACGGTGCGGCAAACCGGAAAAGCGCTCGAGCACGCGACGCATCGCCTCCAGCGACAATCCCAGCTGCGTCCCCATCGCCAGCGCCGCCAGGGCGTTGGCATGATTATGTCGCCCCGGCATGCGGACACGGCGCGTCGGCATTATCGGCATGTCGCCATGCACGAGCCAGGCATCACCGGAACGCGCGTCGATCCCCCAGTCTTCTCCCGTGGGAGAACGAGTAGTGAAGCGCACCACATCGGCGACCTGGCTAGCGGGCCATGTCGCGGCATCGTCGGCATTGACGACGGCATGACGCGCGCCGCGAAAGATGCGCTGCTTCGCCGCCTGATAACGGTGCATGTCGCCATGACGATCCAGGTGGTCCTCGCACAGATTTAGAAAAGCCACCGTCTCGGCGCCCAACCAGAGCGTGGTTTCCAACTGAAAGCTAGACAGTTCGAGGACGAATAGCGCCGCCTCCGGGACCTCGACGAGCAAGTCAAGCGCCGGCGTCCCCAGATTGCCCCCGACGGCGACCCGCCACCCCGATGCCTGCGCCATCTCGCCGAGCAGCGTGGTCACCGTGGACTTGGCATTGGAGCCAGTGATCGCGGCTATCGGGGCACGGCACGCACGCACGAAAAGCGCCATTTCACCGACCACCCGCGGGCCTTCGCCTGCGGCATTCACGTACTCGGCAAGTCCCGGCGTGCGCAAATCGACGCCCGGACTGACCACGATTTCACGTGCCTCTTGCATATCCAGCGCTTGCAGCGGACCACACACCACCTCGACATCGGGATGCGCGGCTTTGAAGGCCTCCAGGCCGGCAGGCGCCTCACGCGTGTCGGCGATCATGAATGGCACGCCCTGACGCGCCAGATGCCGCGCGATCGCCTGGCCGGAGAGCCCCAGACCGATGACCAGCGTATAGGCAGTCGGCACCTTGACCATGTCAGCGAATCTTCAACGTGGCGAGCCCCATCAAGACCAGCACGACGGTGATGATCCAGAAACGCACGATGACTCGCGGCTCGGGCCAGCCCTTGAGTTCGAAATGGTGGTGCAACGGCGCCATGCGAAAGATTCGTCGCCCTGTCAGCTTGTAGGAGCCGACTTGCAGCATGACCGAGACCGTTTCCATGACGAACACGCCGCCCATGATGAACAGCACGATTTCCTGACGCACGATGACAGCGACCACGCCCAAGGCCGCGCCCAGTGCCAGCGCCCCGACATCTCCCATGAATACTTGAGCGGGGTAGGTGTTGAACCACAGGAATCCCAGACCGGCCCCCGCGATCGTGCCACAGAAGACGGCCAATTCGCCGGCACCCGGTATCAGGGGAATATGCAGATATTGCGCGAAGACGGTATTGCCGCTTGCGTAAGCGAAGATCGCCAACCCCATGGCCACGAGCACCGTGGGCATGATCGCCAGCCCGTCGAGGCCGTCGGTGAGATTGACCGCGTTGGAACTGCCCACGATGACGAAATAGGTCAGCACGATATAAAAAAGGCCCAGCGGTACCACGATGTTCTTGAACAAGGGCACGATCAGACTGGTTTCGACAGGGCTGGCGGCCGTCAGATAAAGCACCGCGGCCGCCCCCAGCCCGATAGCCGATTGCCAGAAATACTTCCAGCGTGCCGGCAAGCCACGCGGATTCTTCTCCACGACCTTGCGATAATCGTCGACCCAGCCAATGGCGCCGAAGCCCAGCGTCACGGCCAGCACCAACCAGACATAGTGGTTGGTGAGATCGCCCCACAGCAGGGTACTAATGGCAATGGCGATGAGGATCATGGCACCGCCCATGGTCGGCGTGCCGGCCTTGGAAAGATGCGACTGCGGCCCGTCGTCGCGCACTGCCTGGCCAATCTGGCGCTCGACAAGACGCCTGATGACTTGCGGCCCCAGCCACAAGCACAGCATGAGGGCGGTCAGCGTCCCCAGGATCACGCGCAGGGTCAGGTAATTGAAAACGTTAAAGGCGCTTTGGTAATTCGCCAAAAAATCAGCCAGGAAAAGCAGCATGAGTCGCGTTCACCTTGGTGCATCCGTGCGCAGCTCGGCAATCAAGCGTTCCATGCCGGCACTGCGCGACCCCTTGACCAGCACGCTGGCCCCGGAGGGGAGATGGTCGTGGGCATAACGCACGAGCGTCGCCCAATCATCGAAATGACACGCTGAATCGCCGAATGCCGCCACCGCAGGGCGGGCATCGGCACCGAACGTGCCGAGAAAGTCGATCTTCAGTTCCCGCGCAACGTGACCTAGCTCGGCATGCAAGCGTTCGCTGTCGTTACCCAGTTCTCCCATGGCGCCCAGGAAACACCAACGGGGCGCGGGCATACCGGCCAGCACCGTCAAGGCGGCGCGGACCGCACCGGGATTGGCATTATAAGTATCGTCCAGCAAACGTGCGCCGCGCACACCGGGCACGCATGCCATGCGCCCCGGCATCGCCTCACAGGCCTCGAGCCCGGCGACGATATCGTCGCTCGCAACGCCCAGCGCCCATGCTGCCGCCGCACTGGCCAGCGCATTGAGCACATTGTGGCGCCCCAACAGGGCCAAGTGAACCCGACCCAGCGGATCGCCATCCACGGATAGCGTGAAAGCATAACGCCCGGCGTCGTCACAGGCCAGCGCCAAGGCGCGCACCCGTGCCGTGGCATCGAGTCCGAAATCGACCACCTCGACCTCACCCGCCAGTTCCCGCCACAGAGGATAAAACCGGTCGTCGTGATTGAGCACCGCGGTGCCCGAAGACGGCAAGCCTTGCAGAATTTCCGACTTGGCCTGGGCGATCTGCCCCAGCCCGCCGAACTCCCCGACATGGGCTCCCGTGACGTTAGTGATCACCGCGACATCGGGGCGGGCCAGGGCCGTTGTCCAGGCGATTTCCCCCAGGTGATTGGCCCCTAACTCGACGACAGCACGGCGATACGCCGACGACAATGCCAGTAGCGTCTGAGGCACACCGATATCGTTGTTGAGGTTGGCATGCGTGAACAGGGTCGGCTGCGAACGGGACAGGATCGACGCCAGCATTTCCTTGACCGTCGTCTTGCCACTGTTGCCGGTCACCGCCACCAGTTCGCCTGACCAGGCACGCCGCCGAACGCGCCCCAACATCCCCAGCGCCAAGCGCGTATCAGCCACTTCGATCTGAGGCAGTGATGTCGCCACGCGCCGCGACACGATCGCACCTGCCGCGCCCTTGTCGCGCGCCTCCTCCAGAAAGTCATGACCATCGAAGCGCTCGCCGACCAGTGCCAGGAACACATCGCCCGGTGCGATCCGACGCGTATCGCTCACCACCTGGCCCGTGACGGCCTCCACGTCGGGCGCAACAGCGCCCAACCAGCCGGCGATCTCGTGCAACGTCGTCGTGCTCATGCCTCACGCTCCCGGCGTCGCTCGAGCGCGGCTTGCGCGACCTCGACATCGCTGAACGGATAGCGTCGCCCATCGATGTCTTGATAGGTTTCATGTCCCTTGCCAGCGATCAACACGAGGTCGTCCTCGCCGGCTGCCTGCAGGGTACGCTCGATTGCCTCGCCGCGACCCGCCACGCATTGCGCGCGCACATCCGACGCCAGCCCCGCCACGACCTGATCACGAATCGCCGCCGCCGGCTCGCCACGCGGGTTGTCGTCGGTGATCACCAGACAGTCGGCCAGCGCCCCCGCCGCTTGCGCCATCAGCGGCCGCTTGCCGCGGTCGCGGTCGCCGCCGCATCCGAACACGCACCATAGCTTGGCCCCGTCCTCGGCGGGCACATGCGCACGTAGCGCAGCGAGTGCGTTGTGCAATGCCTCCGGCGTATGCGCATAGTCGACCACCACCGTGGGGGCGCCATCGGCGGTCACCCGCTGCATGCGACCGGGCACCGGCGCGAGCCGCGCAGCGGCATCGAACAGCGCCGTCCAATCGCTGCCCAGGCCATGCAGCGTCGCCATCGCCAGCAGAACGTTGTCGAGATTGAAACGCCCCAACAGCGACAGTTCCAATTCACGTTCTCCCTCCGGCGTCGCAATCAAGGCACGCTGCCCGAGCGTATGCGGGAACCAATCGATGACACGCAAGGTCGTGGCTTCGTCACACCCCGTGGCGAGCACGCGCACCCCCTTGGGGAGGCCGGCGAGCATCAAAGGCGTCAGGCGATCATCACCGTTGACCACCGCCAGCGATAGTTCACGATGCTGGAACAGTCGTGCCTTGGCCGCGGCGTAGGCCGCCATGCTACCGTGATAATCGAGGTGGTCGCGGCTGATATTGGTAAACACCGCCGCCTGGAACCGACACCCCCGCACGCGTCGTTGCTCAAGCGCGTGGGACGAGACTTCCATGGCGACGCGCTCGATACCCTGCGCGCCAAGGCTCCCCAACGACGCCTGCAACGCCAGTGGCCCCGGTGTCGTCAGCGCTCCAGGCTCAAGTCGTCCGGGGCGTCCGACACCCAGGGTACCGATCACCGCCGCCGGCGTGCCCAATTCTTCCGACAGAGCCGCAATGTAATGCGTGACCGAGCTCTTGCCATTGGTGCCGGTCACGCCTATCAAGGTCTGTGTCTCGGGGACATCGAAAAGATAGCGACCGAATTCGCCCAGGCGCCCGAACAGCCCCGGCACGCCAAGCACGCGCGCATCCTGCACAGGCGTCTCGTTCGGCAGCGCGTCGGTGTCGCAAAGCACCGCCTCCACGCCGGCCGCCAGTGCCTGCTCGATGAAAGCGCGTCCATCGGCATGCACCCCCGGCACGGCCAAAAACACCACACCAGGCCCCGCCTCTCGACTATCGAGGGTCATCGCACAGGTGGAGGAAAAGGGGCGCCAACCGTCGAGCCGCGCGGGCGTCGCTTGCGATGGCCAGAGTAACGCCAGGCCATCCACCAAACGTTGCGTACCGATTTCCATCACTCGGACATCTCCTGTTGATCGGGGGGTACATCGAGAAGACGCAACGCCTTGCCCACTACGCGGCCGAAGACCGGTGCCGCCACCAGGCCGCCGTAATAGGCGTCTCCCTTGGGATGGTCAATCATCACAACGGTCACGATACGCGGGTCGGAGACCGGCGCGATGCCCGCAAACAAGCCGCGATAGGCTTTCTGCTGATATCCCCCATCGGTCACCTTGCGCACCGTACCCGTCTTGCCGGCGATGCGGTATCCCTCGACCATCGCCCGCGAACCACCGGCACCGGGCTGCACGATTTTTTCCATCATTTCCAGCAGCTCATGGGCGATCTTCGGCGACATGACCTGCTTACCGAGCTGCGGAGAACTACGCTTCAACAAGGAAGGCCGTAGACGGCGGCCATCGTTGGCAAGCGCGGTGTACGCACTGGCCAGTTGGAGGGGCGTCAAGGAAATACCATAACCGTAGGCCATGGTCGCCTGCGCACTGCGGGAAAGGCCGTACAGAGACGGCAGACTGCCACTCCCTTCCCCGGGAAAGCCCGTGCCGGGTGCTTGGCCCAGCCCCAGCTCTCGGTACTGCTGCCAGATCGTGTCTTTATCCAACTTCAAGGCAATATGCGACATGCCGATATTGGAGGAATGCAATAGTATGCCCCCCGGCGTCAGCTTGCCGTAATTGCGAAAGTCACTGATCGTGTAGCCATCGATCACCATCCACCCCGGCGAGGTATCGATCACCGTGTCGGTGTCGATCTTGGCCGTCGCCAGCGCCGCCGACATTGCCAACGGCTTCATCACCGAGCCAGGCTCGATAGCGTCGGTGATTGCCTGATTGCGCAGACCGGCAGCATCGATGGAAGCGCGATTATTGGGGTTGTAAGAAGGCAGGTTAACCATCGCCAAGACTTCACCGCTACGCGCATCCATCATCACCAACGAACCGCCATCGGCATTGCGCTTGTCGACCGCTTTTTTCAGTTCACGATAGGCCATGTACTGCAAACGCAGGTCTATCGATAGCGTCAGATCACCGCCTGGTTTGGCATCCTTGAGCAAGTGCAGGTCGCGCACCAGGCGGCCCTTGCGATCCTTGAGTACACGCCGCTTGCCCGGCTGCCCGGAGAGATACTTGTTATACGCCAGTTCCAGGCCTTCTTGGCCCTGATCGTCGATATTGGTCACCCCGACGAGTTGCGCGGTCACTGCACCTGAAGGGTAATAGCGCTTGTATTCATCCTTGGAGTAGACCCCTGGCATATCGAGGGCCAGCGCTGGCTGCGCCGCCTCTGGTGTCATGCGTCGTCGCAGGTACATGAACTCATGGTCGGCATAACGCTCGACTCGCGACTCGAGCGTCTCAGGGTCCATGTTCAAGGCATGCGCGAGCGTCGCCAGTTGAATCGGGTCGGAAGGCAGCTCCTGAGGGTTGGCCCATAACGTGACCACCGGCGTGGAAATCGCCAGAGGGTCGCCATTGCGGTCGGTGATCATGCCACGGTGTGCCTTGATAGGCTCGACGCGCAGCGTACGCGCATCGCCTTGATTCTGCAGAAAATCGCGATCGATCACGTTGAGATAGACAATGCGCCCCACCAGCGCGCCCAAGGCCACGACAATCAACGTCAACATGAAAACATAACGGCCGCGTCCCGACGGTCCCGTGCTGGGTGGACGACGCGTCGAGGTCGATGGACGCTCGCGGCTCATGGGCGAATCACCTCGACGTCATTGACATCGGGCACATGCATGTCCAACCGCTGGGTGGCGATTGTCTCGACACGTCCCGGTGCCGACCAGGTGCTCTCCTCGAGCAGCAGTCGCCCCCAGGCGGTCTGCAAGCTATCACGCTGTTTTTCCAAGTCCTGGAAGCGCGCATACTGCACGCGTGTTTGATGCGTACTGACAATGGAGGCCAACGCGCTGGCCAATGTCATCAAGATCAGCACCAGCAGAATAACGTGGCGCCAACGCAAACGCCCCGCGAACGGCCAGTTTGCCTTGGGCGAGGTATTTCGTCCTTGAGCCACCATCACCAACCTCAGTCGAGTTTCCGAGCCACACGCATCACGGCACTGCGCGCACGAGGATTGTCGGCTACCTCGTCCTCCCCTGGACGACTCGCCTTGCCCACCATGGCCAGGCGTCGATTCAACTGCGTGTCACGCACCGGAAAGTCACGCGGTAAATGCGTATCGCCACGAGCCTGATCGCGAATGAAGCGCTTGACCAACCGATCCTCCAAGGAGTGGAAACTGATCACTACTAGCCGCCCCCCCGGCGCCAACGCCTCGAGAGCGGCTGCGAGCGCGGCCTCTAGCTGTTCGAGTTCAGCATTGACATGAATGCGTATCGCCTGAAACACCCGCGTTGCCGGGTGCTTGCCTTTTTCCCAGGCGGGATGCGCAGCCTTGACGAGTTCCGCCAAGTCCTCGGTATGCGTCAACGGCCGCTCGGCACGACGCGCGATGATCGCTTTGGCAATGCGCCGCGCGAAACGTTCCTCGCCATAACGCTTGAAGACATCGACCATCTCGCGCTCGTCGACTCGCGCCAGCCAGTCGGCGGCACTTTCCCCTTGCGTGGGGTCCATGCGCATGTCGAGCGGTCCATCGCGCAAGAAGCTGAATCCCCGCGCGGGATCATCGAGCTGCGGCGATGACACCCCGACATCCAGCAACACGCCCGCCAAGCGGCCGTGCAGCGCATGGTCATGAGCAATAGCATCCAGCTCGGCGAAACGGCCGTATTGAAGGGAGAAGCGCGGATCGTTGAGCCTGGCCCCCTCGGCCAGAGCGTCCGGATCACGATCGATGGCCAGCAAGCGTCCTTGTGGCGATAATCGCTCGAGAATAACGCGGGAATGCCCACCGCGACCAAAGGTGCCGTCCAGATAACTGCCATCGGGATCGGTCACCAGTGCATCTACCGCGCCGTCGAGCAATACGCTCGCATGTCGGTAGTTAGCCACTCGCTCATCGGCCGCATGCGGCGTATCGGAAAGCGGGTCCTTCTCGGGATGGTCACGATGCTGCATGAATCACTCGGGCATTGGGGCCTGCCGCCGCTGTTTCAGGCCGCCCGAAGGCAGACGTCGCGGCATGACGCGCACAGACCCGGAGATCTGAAATTCGAATGGGAGCCAGCCTATAAGCCGGGTTCTGTCGAGGACAGCCATTCCTCTAGGGGCCGCGTCACCGCGACCCTCAAGCAACCTACCCGAACCCAGCGCGGGCCACGCCTTTGGGTTCCTATTTGGTCTTGCTCCGGGTGGGGTTTACCTTGCCACGCACTGTTACCAGGCGCGCGGTGCGCTCTTACCGCACCCTTTCACCCTTACCGGCGGACCGAAGCCCGCTTAGGCGGTCTACTCTCTGCTGCACTTTCCGTCGGCTCACGCCGCCCAGGGGTTACCTGGCACCCTGCCCTATGGAGCCCGGACTTTCCTCCCCCGTGCCAGTGCACGGCGGCGACTGTCCGGCCGGCTCCCAAGCAGGCAAGAATAACAGCCCCTCGTAGGCCCCTCAAGCGCGCGAGTGGCTCATGCGCATATTGTTACCCATCGCCGTCCTTGAGGGCTTGGGCACACTGATACCAATATTTCTTGCGCCCCCCGAGTCGGCCAGCCACGACCGTCGCCGCCGCTTTGACGCCAACCCCTTCGGCAAGCATCGCCGCCAACCACGCCTCGCCCTCGGCCAAGGCGTGCGTTTCGTCATCCGGAGGCGCAGCGCCCGCGACCATGATCACGAATTCGCCACGCGCCTGATTGGGGTCTTCCTGCATACGCCTCCCCAATGTCTCGGCATCCGCATCGAGAAAGGTTTCAAACGTCTTGGTCAACTCGCGCGCCAGCACCACGCGGCGCGTGCCGAATAACGCTGCGATGTCTTGAAGTGTCGCTTGGATGCGATGCGGCGACTCGTAATAGACCAGGGTTTCTTCGCGCTCCCGCCCCTCCATCAGACGTTGGCGACGCGGCCCGCCCTTTGCCGGCAAGAATCCTTCGAAGAGAAAACGATTCGTGGCCAGCCCCGCCGCTGACAGCGCCGTGATCAAGGCACAGGCGCCCGGCACCGGAATCACGCGATGTCCGCTGGCACGCAGCTCGCGCACGACCACATAACCGGGATCGGAGATCAAGGGAGTCCCGGCATCGCTGATCAAGGCCACGTTCTTTCCCGTATCCAGCGCTTGACGCAGCGTTTCCACGCGCATCTGTTCGTTATGCTCATGTAGCGAGACCAGCGGCTTGTCGATCCCCAGCGGACGCAGCAGGCGCGCGCTATGCCGGGTATCCTCGGCAGCGATCCAGTCCACTTCGCCCAACACCCGGGTCGCTCGGGGACTCAGGTCCTCGAGATTCCCAATCGGCGTAGCGACCACGTACAATGCCCCTTCAAATCCTTCGCTCATTCGTTAATATCCCGGTTGCGACGCCTATAATGGAAACTTCGCGTCGTGTCGCTAGCGCCCGCATCAGATCCCGCTTGCGTCAGACAACGTCCGGAAAGGGAACTGTCCGAGCCATACCGCCAAAAAGGAATGACACCATGCCCATATCACTGCGCAGCTTACTCGGGCTCGCCCTGATCGCTTTAGTCCTTGCCGGGTGTGCCGGTGGACCTGTAGGCAGCGGAACACAGCGCTCCTCACCCGGCCCGAGCGCCAGTGCACTACTCGACAAGGCTCAGGACCAATCCCCCGCGCAGGCGGCGCAGAGCAGGCTCCAAGCGGCCGATATCCTAGCACGACAAGGCAACGACGAGCAGGCGCTGAACGTCGCTCGCGACATTGATACTTCACGCTTGAACCGTGGCGCCCGCATCGACTGGGCACTTCTGGTCTCCGATTTGAGCCTGCGCAAGAAAGGTGGCCGCAGTGCACTGGCGGCCACACAGATACTCAGCGATATCGACAACCTCCCACGCGACGCACAGCAAACATTACGCCATCGTCGCGGCCTGGCACTGACATTGTTGGGCAACTCTCGTGCGGCAGCGACGACCCTGATCGATCTGCAACGCGATGGCGCGCCTTTCGAGCTCAATGATGACATCTGGAAACCGCTTTCACGCCTGAGCGTCAACGCCCTCGACGACATGGCCGATAATGCCGACTCACTGACCCAAGGCTGGGTCGCGCTAGCCCGTTCATACCGCCAGAGCGGAGGCAACATATCGCGCCTCACCGACTCACTGAGCGATTGGCGTGAACGCTACTCAAGCCACCCCGCCGCACGCCGCCTGCCGGGTAATTTATCGGCGCTGCGCGAACTACGTGGACGCGAAGTCACGCGTGTTGCCGTCTTTCTCCCCGAGTCGGGCCCATTGACCAATGTCGCCAACGCCATCAAAACCGGCATCCAGGCACGCAACAGGGCGGCACTCAATCAAGGCGAGCGCACTCCGCAACTGACGTATTACGACAGCAGCGCAGGCAATCTGGAGGCACTTTACGCCCAAGCCACCATGGGCGGTGCCCAGGTGGTACTCGGCCCCCTCGACAAAGAACTCGTGTCACGTCTCGAACAACGCGACGCGGTACCCTTGCCGACGCTGGCCTTGAATTATGGCAAGCATCCACGCAACTTGGCCGACAACCTTTATCAGTATGGCCTGTCTGCCGAGGACGAGGCTCGCCAGATCGCCACGCGCGCACGCATGGACGGGCACTCGAAAGCCGCTGCGCTGGTACCCGATAACGAGTGGGGAGCACGCGTCCTCGATGCCTTCAAGCAAAGCTGGGAAAGCCACCAGGGCAAGCTCGAAAGCGTGGTTCATTACGCCCCCAAGGGTCCCGTCAGCGATGCGGTAAAACGCCTGCTGAATGCCGGCAAGAACGGCGCTCACAACGAAGACATTGACATGCTCTTTCTGCTGGCACTGCCCCGCTATGCACGTCAAGTTCCTCCCATGATGGAATATTATTACGCTGGCGACCTCCCCATCTATGCCACATCGCAGGTCTATAGCGGCCAGCCACAGCCGCGTGCCGATCATGATCTCAATGACGTCATGTTCGTCGACATCCCCTGGCTGATTCCGGATGCCGCCATGGGCGGAGAAAAAGCCCTTCCATTTTACGCCACCTATCGCAATCTCGATGCCCGCAGCAACCCGAACATCCTCAAGCTCAACGCCATGGGCGTCGACGCTTACGAACTGGCACGACGCCTGCCGCTGATACAGGCATTACCTTCGATGGAAGTCTTCGGTGCCACGGGCACGCTAAAGGCGCGCGACGATGGCCGGATCAAGCGCGATCTCCCCTGGGCACAGTTCCAGGCAGGCGTCCCCGCGCCACTCCTGAAAGGGCTCTCCGTTCCGGATATCGGCGATGTCACACTCGCCCCATGACCCGCGGCGTCGCGGTCTCGACATGGAGCGCCGCACCGCCGACTGGTTGATCTCGCAAGGCCTGCACTTGGTGGATACCAATCAGCACGCCAGGCGCGGAGAGATCGACCTCATCATGCGCGACGGCGAGGTTCTGGTATTCATCGAAGTCAGGCACCGCACCCATACCGGTCATGGTCACCCCCTCGAGACCGTGACCGCCGCCAAGCGGCGCCGCCTGGTCAGCGCTGCACGTTTTTATCTTCATCGCAACGGGCTATCATGTGCGTGTCGTTTCGACGTCGTAGGCGTCACCGGCACGCCACCCAAGGTGTCGTTCGAGTGGATTCGTTCGGCATTCGACGCCTTTTGACCCAAGCAAGGCCTCTATCCATGGATTTCCAATCACGCATACTCGGCCATTTCAACGCCAGCATCGACGCCAAGACCTACGCCAGTGAGGTTCTTCCGCCTTTCATCGAGGTCGCCAGCCAGATGATGGTTCAGTGTCTCGTCAGTGACGGCAAGATTCTCGCCTGTGGCAACGGCGGAAGCGCTGGTGACAGCCAGCATTTTTCTTCCGAGCTGCTCAACCGTTTCGAGCGTGAACGCCCAAGCCTACCCGCCCTGGCGCTGACCACCGATACATCGACACTCACGTCGATTGCCAACGACTACAGCTACAACGAGGTCTTTTCCAAGCAGATCCGCGCTCTGGGGCAGCCCGGCGATGTCCTGCTGGCGATTTCAACCAGTGGCAATTCCGCCAATGTCGTACAAGCGATTCAGGCTGCTCACGACCGCGATATGCATATCATCGCGCTTACAGGGCGTGATGGCGGCGACATGGCATCACTTCTCGGTCAGGACGACTGCGAAATTCGTGTTCCCTCGACATCCACGGCCCGCATACAGGAAGTGCACTTGCTTGCAATACACTGTCTGTGCGATCTCATCGATCAACAGCTGTTCGGCAGCATCGAATAAGGAATTCGTCATGATACGTCAGGCCATTCTCCCTCTTCTTCTCGGCATCACACTGGTGCTGACCGGCTGCGCCTCTCCCGCCACTGATGACCAAGGCGGGGAGAACTACGGTAAACGCACGCCCGGCATGCAGGTGGAAGATGAAAACATACAAGACAAGATCGCCAGCAACCTGGTGCGGACCGACGCACGATTTCGCGACGCGCATATCAACATCGACAGCTACAACGGCATAGTGCTTCTCACCGGCCAAGTGGCCAGTGAAGAGCTCAAGCAAAAGGCCGGCAATATTGCGGAGCGGGTCAGACGGGTGCGCATCGTCCACAACGAACTGCAAGTCGCCGCCAACTCGCCGATTGGCCAGCGCATGACCGATCTTTGGCTCACCGGGCGCGTCAAGGCGAACCTGGCCACCGACGAACGCATCGACGCCAGCCGGATTCAGGTCACCACCGAGAACAGCACGACCTATCTGATGGGGATGGTGACACACCGGGAGTCCGATATCGTGGTCGATATCGTCTCGCAAATAGGCGGGATTCAACGAATCGTCAAGGTCTTCGAATATCTCGATTGAACATCGAGCATCCAGCAGGGCCACAGGCCCTGCGTTTGCTTTGTCACTTCACTACTCGCAGTGACGGGCGCCCCTTGTCACGCGGAGCGTCTTCACTTTCGCCCCGGGCTTCCTCTTCGTCACTCGCCTCCACGCTTTCCAAGGCTGGACGCTCTTCGCCTGCCTCCTGAGAAGCCTCGTCATGCGCCTCGCTGTCCGGCATGACCGGCTCATGACCAAAGACCATGCCGACACCGTTTTCGCGTGCGTACAAGGCAATCAGCGCCTCCATGGGCACGATGACCTGCATCGGCTGACCAGAGAAGCGCGCCCCAAAGGTCACGGCAGCGTTCTCGATACTCAGGTCACGCACCGCAGAAGGCGAGACGTTGAGGACAATTTGACCATTCTGAACATACTGCCTGGGCACGCTTACACCTTCACGCTCGGCATCGACAACGATATACGGCGTATGCTCGTTGTCCAGCAACCACTCGTAAAGTGCGCGGGCCAGGTACGGGCGACTGGAAAGCATAGAACACTTCCTCTTTCGGTTCGCGGCGACGCTTCATAAGCGCTGCGCTCATGGCGCGGCAACGCCTAAGTGCGCATTTCCTTTTCAGCCTCCAGCAGAGATGCCTTGAAGGCATCACGACTGAAGAGGCGCTCCATGTAATTCATCAGCGGCTTGACTTGCTTTTCCGGCAGCTCGACGCCAAGCGCCGGTAGTCGCCATAGAATCGGCGCAATACAGCAATCTACCAGCGAAAACTCGTCGCTCATGAAAAAAGGCATGTCTTCGAAGATCGGTGAAATACCCGTGATACTCTCACGCAACTCCTTGCGCGCCTTCTCGGCATCTTTCTTGCTGCCCTGCTGGATCGTTTCGACCAACGGGCACCACTCGCGCTCGATGCGGTGCATCCACAGGCGACTCTGAGCACGCGCCACGGGATAGACAGGCAACAGCGGCGGATGCGGAAAACGCTCGTCCAAGTACTCCATCATGACCTTGGACTCATAGAGCACCAGGTCACGATCCAGGAGGGTCGGCACGCTATTGTACGGGTTAAGATCGGCAAGCTCTTCGGGATGGTTGTCGTCATTGACCTCAATGAAATCGACGGCCACCCCCTTTTCTGCCAACACGATACGCACGCGATGGCTATAATGATCATCGCTACCGGAATAAAAGGTCATCGACGACCGCTTGGCCACTACACCCATGAAACATTCCTCGCTTCAGTTCGAACCTGGATGATAACACGTTAATCAGGCGCACGAATGCCACCCATCGCCAGGCATTGGCTGCCAACTGGATGCATGAGGTCGTGCCCCATACCAGCGAATCACTATCGCGCGCGCCAAGCAAAAAGGCCCGGACAATGAGCCCGGGCCTTTGCGCATTGCACACCGACGGGTGCGAAACGCTGCGTCTTTAACGCTTGGAGAACTGCGGACGGCGACGCGCCTTGCGCAGACCGATCTTCTTACGCTCGACCTGACGGGCGTCGCGCGTCACGTAGCCTGCATCGCGCAGCGGACGGCGGAAGTCTTCATTGTAGGCGAGCAAGGCACGCGTGATGCCGTGACGAATCGCCCCTGCCTGCGCAGAGCCACCGCCACCGCTCACGGTGACATAAACGTCGAACTGGCCTGTGGTCTCAGTCAATTCGAACGGCTGGCGCACCACCATCTCACCGGTGACACGACCGAAATAGTCGTGCAACTCACGGTTGTTGACGGCGATTTTGCCGGTGCCCGGCTTCAAAAAAACCCGAGCTGTGGAAGTCTTGCGGCGCCCGGTACCGTAATACTGCTGTGTCATGGCGAAGAATCCCTTAGAGGTTCAGTTCAAGCGGCTGCTGCGCGGCGTGCGGGTGCTCGGCACCGGCATACACCTTGAGCTTGGAATACATGGCGCGGCCCAGCGGACCTTTCGGCAGCATACCCTTGACCGCGCTTTCGATGACGCGCTCCGGCGCGTGATCGATCAACTTCTCGAAGGACATGGAGCGCAGACCGCCCGGATAGCCGGTATGACGGTAGTAATTCTTGGCTTGCGCCTTGTTGCCGGTGACACGCACCTTTTCGGCGTTGACGACGACGATGTAGTCGCCGGTATCGACGTGAGGGGTGTACTCCGGCTTGTGCTTGCCACGCAAGCGGCGAGAGATTTCGGTGGCCAGGCGGCCGAGCGTCTTGTCAGTCGCATCGACGACATACCAGTCGCGTGTGACGGACTGTGGCTTAGCACTGAACGTCTTCATGGGTGAATCACCAATTGCTTGTGTGGACGTCACGCGCATTAAGGGCGTGATCAGCCAATCCCTATTTTTCTTGGTTGCCTCGTCCCGCAAGACGGACAACGTTAGAGCGAGCGCGCATTGTACATGACGTTTCTCCGACCACAAAGCACGATTTTGCGCTTAACGGCCATCCTCACGGCTTGTGCGGCAATGCCAGGTACTCCTTGGATTGCATTTCCTGCAAGCGAGACAACGTCCGCTCGAATTCGAACTCCAGCTGGCCATGGGTGTAAAGCGATTCGATGGCGACCTCGGCGGAGAGGAGCAGCTTGACACCGCGATCGTAGAACTCGTCGACCAGGTTGATGAAACGCCGCGCCAGATCTTCCGTCGCCCCACTCATCTGCGGCACATTGGAAACGAGCACGGTATGGAATTCCCGTGACAACTCGATGTAATCGTTCTGACTGCGAGGCCCATCGCAGAGTGTCTCGAACTCGAACCATACGACATCTTCATGTAGCCGACGAGGCTGCAGGACACGGTGATTGACGTGGATCTCGGCGTCCCTCTCGCCTTCGGCGCCCGCAATGGCATGAAAGCTGTCGTCCAGCGCACGGTCGGCGCTCTCACCCAGCGGATGATAGAAGATGTTCACTTGCTCCAATGCGCGCAACCGATAATCGACCCCCGAATCGACATTGACCACCTCGCAGTGCCGCTTGAGCAGATCGATGGCGGGAATGAAACGGGCACGCTGCAGACCATTCTTGTAGAGGTCGTCGGGCACGATATTGGACGTCGTGACCAGCACCACTCCCTGGGCAAACAACGCCTCGAGCAGGTTAGCGAGGATCATCGCATCGGTAATGTCCTTGACGAAGAACTCATCGAGACAAATCACCCTGGCTTCGGAGGCAAACTTGGCCGCGATCAGCGTCAGCGGGTTCTTCTCGCCCTTGTAATGCGTCAACTCATTGTGCACACGCTGCATGAAGCGATGGAAATGCGTGCGCATCTTGTCGGCAAACGGCAGGGTCTCGTAAAACGTATCCACCAAATAGGTCTTGCCACGCCCTACCCCTCCCCAGAAATACAATCCCAGCACCGCCGGCGGCGCATCGAAGGGAGAGGGGGCAGACTTCTTGGCAAACAACTTGGCGACCTTGGACTTGAGACCATCGCCACTTGCCGACGGGCCATTCGACGTTTGTCTTGGCGCGCTGACCAACTCGTCATAGAGCCGTTGCAAGTGCTTGACGGCTTCTTCCTGGCCGGGATCATATTGAAAATCGTCGCGCTGCAAATCCTGACGATATTTTTCCAAGGGCGTGCGTGCGCCCGCAGACGGCGGCATGGTGGCACTCATGGGGTCGAACTACACCTCGACTGATCGATGAAAGCTGCCATTATACGCGTCATCACGACGCTTGCATGGACTCACGCCGTGTGGCGCAGCCCTTTTGGGTTTGACCCGCCGCGCCAAGACATCGATATAATGGCTCGATACCAATATGCCAACGCATTGCATACCGCATGCCCCGTGACGACCAAGGAGAGCATTGTGAACGAGAGCAACATCGACTGGATTCTGGCCATCGCGTGCTTTCTGGCGGGCATCGGTATCGGTGCCCTCGGGTACCACCTGCTGAATGCCAATGTGGCGCGCAATCAGAAGGTGCGACAACGTCTGGCAGAAGCGGAACTGGAGCTCAGTCAAGTGAAGGATGCCCTGAACGACCACTTCGCCAAGGCGTCCGATTTGGTCACCAGCATTCAGCGCCAGAGCCATGAGCTCGAACAAGAGCTATCGCAAGGTGCCGACCGCCTCGTCGACGATCTGCAGCTCAAACGCCGCTTACACCCCCGCCAGGCGGACGAAGCGCAGGAGAATGAATCCGACCCTCCCCAGATGCCGCGCGATTATGCCGAAGGCACGAAAGGCACGCTTTCGGAAGATTATGGCCTCGAGCCACGCAAGCAGCGCGTCACCGAAGAAGAGGCGCCTCCGCGTTACTGACCTGCTCTCGGGCATCCGCCCTGCTCGATGCCTCCCCCATCACCCGACACGGGCGCCGACCGCTTTCAGAGTGGTCGGCGCTTTTTCTTTCCGGAAACGTTCAGGCGGGGTTGTCGATATCGACAAAACGGTGCGTGATCGCGAAACGCGACGCCAGCCAATCTCCCAGGGCCCGAACGCCATCGCGCTCGGTGGCGTGATGACCGGCCGCGACGTAGCTGACGCCCATCTCGCGCGCCATATGGGTCGTGCGCTCCGAGATTTCTCCCGAGACGAACGCATCGACACCCGCCTCGGCCGCCAACGGCAACATATCCTGAGCCCCACCGGTACACCACGCCACGCGTGCGATCGGCCGAGCATGACCTGCAACGACCAGCGGAGCACGCCCCAACCGGCGCTCGACATGCTCTGCAAAGGCGTCATGTGCCATCGACGTTGGCATGTCCCCATACCATAAGAGCCCCCGCCCGAGCGCGCCGTCGAGACAGCCTAGCGGCGTGAGGTCGAGACGCTCAGCAAGCTGCGCGTTGTTGCCCAGGGTCGCATGCGCATCCAACGGCAAATGGTATGCCGCCAGGTTGATGTCATGGGCCATCAACGTCGCCAGGCGACGGCGCTTCATGCCCGTGATCGCCACCGGTTCATTCTTCCAGAAATAGCCATGATGAACGAGCACGAGGTCGGCGTTCCAGGCCACGGCTTCATCGAGCAGCGCCTGATTGGCGGTGACGCCACTCAACACGCGTGACACGGAGTCACGCCCCTCCACTTGCAGGCCATTGAGGGTGTAGTCCTTGAAATCGCCGGGCTCCAGTTCGGACTCGATCGCGGCGATCAGTTCTTGTCGAGCACTCATGCGCGGCTCCAGACAGGCTAGGGATGCAATGTTACACTCGGCGCCATTGTAACGGCTGCCCGACGGGGCAGCGACTACCCGCTTGCCAACGAGGAATCGTACATGCGTCGCTCGCTGATGTCGCTTATCTGGCCCATCATCAGTGGCATATTGCTCGCCATCGTGCTGCTCAACGCCTTCCCCCGGTTGCTAGGCGAGCGCACCACCGACGATGCCGCCGCCCTCATCCCCGATACCGGTGCCGTACGCGCCATCGCCGAGCATACCGACACTGCCGAACACGCCCCGGAGGTCATCGAAGCGGCACCCTTGAACCGGTCCCAAGGCCCGACGAGCTACGCCAACGCAGTCGATAAAGCCGCCCCCGCCGTCGTCAACGTTTATTCATCCCGCATCATAGAACGTAGCAATCATCCGTTGATGTCCGACCCCTTCTTCGAGCAATTCTTCGGCAAGGACATGCCCCAACGCCAGCGCATGCTATCCAGCCTAGGCTCTGGCGTCATTGTCAGCCCCAAAGGGTATGTACTCACCAACAATCACGTCATTCGCAATGCCGATGAGATACAGGTCGCCCTCCGCGATGGCCGGGAAACGCTTGCCAAAGTCGTCGGCACCGACCCCGAAAGCGATCTCGCGGTCCTCAAGATTCCGGCCGAGGACTTGCCCGTCATCAAGCTCAGCGACTCCGAAAAAGTGGCGATTGGCGATGTCGCCTTGGCGATCGGCAACCCCTTCGGCATGGGCCAGACCGTCACCATGGGAATCATCAGTGCCACCGGGCGTGATCATCTCGGACTGAATGCCTATGAAGACTTCATTCAAACGGATGCGGCGATCAATCCAGGCAACTCCGGCGGCGCCCTGGTCAATGCCAAGGGCGCCCTGGTCGGCATCAATACCGCCATTTTCTCACGTTCGGGAGGCTCGCAAGGCATCGGCTTCGCCATTCCCGCCAACCTGGCCCACAAGGTGCTCAACCAGATCGTCGCGCATGGGCGTGTCATTCGCGGCTGGCTGGGCATCGATGTGCAAGCGATGACACCGACGCTAGCCGCCTCATTCGGCCTCAAAACGCTCAAAGGGGTGGTCATCGTCAGCGTGGTACCCGGCGGTCCCGGCGACAAGGCCAACTTACAACCCGGCGACATTCTGCTTTCTCTCGATGGCAAGACCATCGTCGACGCGCGCGAAACCATGGCCGACATTGCAGAAATCTCGCCGGGTACCAAGCTGCCCATCACGATCGTGCGCGGTGGGAAAAAACAACACGTCACGCTTACCGTGGGAGAACGTCCACAGCCCACTCCTGCGCAGCCGGCGTCATCCGGTAAAAGCACCTCACCTCAGACAGGCGCCTCACGCAACACACAATAGCCCCATCGGATATACCGGCGGGGCAAGTTGAAGACGCAGCTAACCCCGCTCAAAAGCACGCACTCTGATCTATTTCAAACGACTTTCCGCCGAACGCGCATGCGCCGTCAACGACTCGCCGCGCGCGAGCACAGACGCCGTGCGTCCCAATGTGGCCGCCCCCTGCGCCGAGCAGTGAATCAGCGATGAGCGCTTCTGAAAGTCGTAGACCCCCAAGGGAGAGGAAAAGCGTGCGGTACCCGAGGTCGGCAGGACATGGTTGGGACCGGCACAGTAGTCACCCAATGCTTCCGCCGTATAGCGACCCATGAAGATGGCGCCAGCGTGACGTACTCCCGCGGCCATAGACTCGGGATCGCCAACCGACAGTTCGAGATGCTCGGGCGCAATGCGGTTGACGATCGTCAGCACCTCATCGCGATCGCGACATTGGATCAAGGCCCCGCGTGACGCCAACGACTCGCGAATGATCGCCTCGCGTTCCATGGTAGGCAGCAAACGCTCGATCGCGGCTTGAACCGCATCCAGGTGGGTCGCGTCCCAGCCCACGAGAATCGCCTGTGCATCCTCATCGTGCTCGGCCTGCGAAAACAGGTCCAGGGCCAACCATTCGGGATCGGTCTCGCCATCGGTCACCACCAGAATTTCGGAAGGCCCGGCGATCATGTCGATGCCCACTTGACCGAAAACCGCGCGCTTGGCCGTGGCCACATAGATATTGCCGGGCCCGACCACCTTGTCGACGCGCGGGATGCTCTCGGTGCCATACGCCAGCGCCGCCACGGCCTGGGCGCCTCCCACGGTAAAGACGTAATCGACACCGGCCAGGTGAGCAGCAGCCAACACGAGCTCATTGAGTACGCCATCCGGCGTGGGCACCACCATGACGATTTCACGCACGCCGGCCACGTGCGCGGGAATGGCATTCATCAGCACTGATGAGGGGTAGGCTGCCTTGCCGCCCGGCACATAGATGCCGGCACGATCCAGCGGCGTGACCTTCTGGCCCAGCACACTGCCATCGGCCTCGGTGTACTGCCAGGACTCAGGTTTCTGGCGCTGATGATAGAGCCGAATGCGCTCGGCGGCGTGCGTCAGGGCCTCACGCTGCGCGTCCGGCAAGCTCTCGTAGGCCTGCTGCAGCCGCGCTGCACCCAGCGTCAATTCGCCGATGTCGCGCGCCTGCATGCGATCCAGACGATTGGTGTACTCCACCACCGCGGCGTCGCCTCGCGAGCGCACGGCATCGATGATCTCTTCGACACGCTCGGCTACCTGCTTGTCGGAGACACCTTCCCACGCCAACAGCGCATCCAGGCGCGTATCGAAATCGGCTTGAGTAG
Organism: Chromohalobacter marismortui; assembly: GCF_004364315.1. Lineage (GTDB taxonomy): Bacteria > Pseudomonadota > Gammaproteobacteria > Pseudomonadales > Halomonadaceae > Chromohalobacter > Chromohalobacter marismortui. The sequence goes on from NZ_SOBR01000003.1 coordinate 399,164, forward strand.
TGCTCAAGCGCGCTACGTTCACGGCATTGTCAGTCATCTTGCCCTCTCGTGTTCTTACGCCTGAGTCTCGCCACGCCGCACCGCGACCGCATGGCCTAGACGCTCGATCAATGGCTTGAGCCGATCATGCTTCATGGTCATCGACGCCTTGTTGACCACCAGTCGTGAGCTGACGTCATCGATCAACTCACGCGGTTCCATGCCATTGGCACGCAGCGTATTGCCAGTATCGACGATATCGACGATCTCGTCGGCCAGATTCATCAAGGGCGCCAGCTCCATGGCGCCATAGAGCTTGATCACTTCGGCCTGGATGCCCTGCTGGGCATAGTATCGACGCGCCACATTGACGAACTTGGTGGCCACGCGTCGCCGCGCATGCTTGGGTTGCGCCCCGACGACACCGGCGGTCATCAACTTGCAACGCGATATCTCCAGATCCAGAGGCTCATACAACCCCTCGGCGCCGTGCTCGAGCAAGGTATCCTTGCCGGCCACACCGACATCGGCGGCACCGAGCTGCACGTACGTGGGTACATCGACCGCGCGGATCACCACGAGCTTGACATCGGGCAGGTTGGTATCGAACAGCAACTTGCGGCTCTTGCCGAAGTCGTCCGCCGGTTCGATGCCTGCATCGGCCAACAGCGGGAGCGTTTCTTCCAGTATGCGCCCTTTGGACAGGGCCAGAATCAGTTGCTTTGACATGATGTTGGCACGTCTATTGAACTTGGCGTTCCACCATGGCGGAACGCGAGAATGAAACCGCCACTCAGCCCGGCACGCGACGGATCTTGGCACCAAGCAGTTGCAACTTCTCTTCGATGCACTCGTAACCGCGATCGATATGGTAGATACGATCCACCTGCGTTTCGCCTTCGGCCATCATCGCCGCGACCACCAAGCTCGCCGATGCCCGCAGGTCGGTGGCCATGACCGGCGCACCGGAGAGACGCTCGACGCCGGTAATCATCGCGGCGTTGCCTTCCAGCGCTATCCGCGCCCCCATGCGGTTGAGCTCTTGCACATGCATGAAGCGATTTTCGAAAATCGTCTCCACGACGGTGCCCGAGCCTTGGGCAATGCAATTGAGTGCGACGAACTGAGCCTGCATGTCGGTGGGAAACGCTGGATAGGGCGCCGTGCGCACATTGACGGCACGTGGGCGCCGTCCGCGCATGTCGAGCTCCAGCCAGCCATCGCCGACCTCGACGCGGGCACCGGCCTCATCGAGTTTGGCGAGCACGGATTCCAACGTATCGGCACGTGTATTGCGGATTCGAACATGGCCGCTGGTCGCCGCGGCCGCTACCAGGAAGGTGCCCGTTTCGATACGATCCGGCATCACATCGTAATGGCATCCGTGCAGGCGCGGCACGCCCTCGACCACGATCGTATCCGATCCGTGACCACGGATCCTGGCCCCCATGGCAATCAGGCACTCGGCCAGGTCCACCACTTCCGGCTCACGCGCCGCATTCTCGAGCACGGTGGTGCCCTCGGCCAGCGTCGCGGCCATCAGCAGGTTCTCGGTCCCGGTCACGGTCACGGTATCGAAGAAGATCGTGGCCCCTTTCAAGCGACCGGCACAGCGCGCTTGGACATAACCGCCGTCGACATGAATCTCGGCGCCCATGGCCTCGAGGCCGCGCAAGTGCAAATCGACCGGGCGTGAGCCGATCGCGCAGCCCCCCGGCAAGGACACATCGGCCGTGCCGAAGTGCGCCAGCAAAGGGCCGAGCACGAGGATCGACGCACGCATCTTCTTCACCAGCTCGTAAGGCGCATGGCAATGCGTCACCTGGGAGCCATCGAGCTGGATGCTCATCTTGTCGCCCATCACCGGCTCGACGCCCATGCGTCCGAGCAGCTCGAGCGTGGTGGTTATATCCTGTAAATGCGGCAAGTTGCCAATAGTCACCGGCTCGTCGGCCAACAGGGTCGCCGCCAGAATCGGCAAGGCAGAATTTTTCGCCCCGCTCGCCCAGACTTCACCGTCGAGCGGCCCATTCCCGGTAATGATCAATTTGTCCATGGAATTCCGTGCTTAGACGCCCACGTTTTCAGGAGCTGTCTCCCACTGAGACGGGGTGTAGGTCTTGATGCTGATGGCATGCAAGGCACCACTGGCGATTTCATCGGACAACGCCGAATAGATCATCTGTTGACGCTTGACGGGAGACAGGCCGTCAAAGACATCGCCGACGGCGACCACCTGGAAGTTACAGCCCTCACCTTGAATATAAAACTGGCAATCTTCGATGCGCGATTCGAGTAGGGCCTTGACGTCGCTGGGTTGCATGGGGCGCTGACTCCTGTTCTACGGCACGGCACGCATAACCTGCGCGGGTGCGTTATCAAGTCGGGATTTCGAACGGGCATGATAAAGAAAACGGACGCCGTTGGCGACGTCCGCTTTGTACACTGGCGCGTTGAGGGGCACGCCCATGCCTGTCATGACGCTCGTGAAGGCGCTCGTGCTTCATGGTCGGGCAGCAAGGGGCCCAACTCCGCCATGGTCGTCAAACGTACCAAGGGTGGCGACAGCGTCACGTGACGGATATGGATATCATGCGCCTGCGCGCTGCGCAGCCACTCGAGCAGGACACTGAGCACGGCACTGCTGGCGCAATCGACACCGGTCAGGTCAAACTCGACCTCGGTGTCACGCGGCAAGCCTAGCAACCATTCCCGGCCTTTGGCCGCCAGCGAGGCGGCGCTGTCGAAATCCGCTTCGCCGTCGACTTTCAGTGTCCGCTCATTGCACACTTCGAGTCGGGCGTCGGCGCGTTCGAGCAAGACAGTCATTGATCGCTGCCACCAGCCTCGAGCTCGTCGGTCGCCACTTGAGGTGCCCAACCATCGATGACCGCATCGATGTCGCGATTATTGTCACGCATGGCCTGATCGAACTGATTGCGGAACGTCAGCCCCAGGTTGATGCCATTGACAATGACATTGATCACACGCCACGCCCCTTCACGCTTGTGTAACGTGTACTCGACCGGGTACACCTCGCCATTGGTAGAAACCACTTCCATTTTAACGCTGGCCTGGTTTTCGTAACGCCGCTCATCGCTGCCTTCAAGAACGCGTATGTCGCGATAGTCGAACGTCACGAGTCCCTGTGCATAGGTATCGATGAGCGTGTCACGGAACACACCCACGAAGCGCGAGCGTTGCTCGGGCGTTGCAATACGGAAGTAACGTCCCATCACGCTAGCGGCGATGTAATGGAAGTCGGCAACATCGTCGAGGCTCGCGTCGACCAGCGACTCGAGCTCTTCCTCGTGCTTAGCGTAATAATCCTTGCGCCCTTCCAGCTTTTTCATTAACGCGGCGACGTTATCCTCGATCAGTTGCTGCGGATCCTGCTGGGCCTGCGCCGTCAGCGTAACGCACCACAAGCATGCCAACAGCAATATACAAAGGTACTTGAAACGCAAGGCTGCGCATTGCTTTGAACCCATCATCCTGAAGCCTCCTCGGCTCAATTGCCTGACATGTTCGACACGAACTGTTGGATCAATTCTTCCAGCACCAACGCCTGCTGTGTATCGCGAATAGTATCGCCATCCTTGAGCATGTCGGGGGAGCCCCCCACGCTCAAGCCGACATACTGCTCGCCCAGCAGTCCCGACGTGAGAATCGATGCCGTGCTGTCCCGCGGAATCTTGCCTTCGAGATTCTCGTCGATCTCCATGGTGACCTGGGCATCGAGCCACTTCGGATCAAGGCGTATACCACTCACCCGACCGACCGTCACACCGGCCATGGCCACCCGAGAGCCCGACTTGAGCCCTCCCACATTGGCGAAATTGGCCTGCAGCGTGTACGTATCTTGCGGCATGCCGAAACCGAGGCCGCTGACCCGCAGGCCGAGAAACACCATGCCCAGAATGCCGGCCAGGACGAACAGCCCCACGCCGAGTTCCATCATCTTGCTGCGCTTCATCCGAGTTCTCCAAACATCAGCGCGGTCAGCACGAAATCCAGTCCGAGCACCGCCAGGGAGGAATAGACCACCGTACGGGTCGTGGCCCGCGAGATACCTTCCGACGTGGGGGTCAAATCATAGCCCTGAAAAACCGCGATCCAGGTGACCACGAGGCCAAACACCACGCTCTTGAGCATGCCGTTGAGAATGTCGTCGACGAACGTGACGTTGCTCTGCATGTTGCTCCAATAGGAACCGTCGAATACACCCAGCCACTGAACGCCGACCAGATACCCGCCCCAGATACCGACGACACTGAAGCCCACGGCCAGCAGCGGCATCGAAACGAAGCCGGCCCACAGGCGTGGCGCCACGATGCGCCGCAAGGGATCGACACCGATCATCTCCATGCTGGTCAATTGTTCGGTCGCCTTCATCAAACCGATCTCGGCGGTCAATGCCGACCCGGCACGCCCCGCGAACAGCAATGCCGTGACCACCGGGCCCAACTCTCGCAACAGCGACAAGGCTACCATCTGCCCGAGCGCATCCTCCGCACCGAAACCGACCAGAATAGTGAAGCCCTGCAAGCCCAGCACCATGCCGATGAAAAGCCCCGAGACCAGCACGATCGCCAGCGACATGACGCCGATGAAATGCATTTGTCTCAACCAGAGATGCCACCCCTCACGCGAGGGAACGGCCAACGCTGCCTGCACCAGGAACATCGCCGCCCGGCCCAATGCGCTCAATGTCTCGAGCGTCCCCCGGCCGAGCGACATGATAGACCGAATCATCGCCCTCCCCCCTTGACGGCCAGAATATCGCGATAAAAATCAGGCGCCGGATAATGAAACGGCACCGGGCCATCGGGCTCGCCATGCACGAATTGCTTGACGCGCGCGTCACTATCGACATCCAGCGTCTGCGGCGTGCCGTGCGCCATGACCTGGCCATCGGCGATGATATACACGTAATCCGCGATGGACAGCGTTTCCTTGATATCGTGCGACACGATGACCGCCGTCAGCCCCAGCGCTTGATTGACCGTCTTGACCAACTGCACCAGCACGCCCATGGAAATCGGATCCTGGCCGACGAAAGGTTCATCGTAGAGCACCAGCTCGGGGTCGAGCGCCACGGCACGTGCCAGCGCCACACGCCGGGCCATGCCGCCGGAGAGCTCCGCCGGCGACAAACTGCGCGCGCCGCGCAAGCCTACCGCTTGCAGCTTCATCAGCACGATATCCCGCACCATGGCTTCCGGCAGATCGGTGTGCACACGTAGCGGAAACGCCACATTCTCGAAAACGCTCAAGTCCGAAAACAGCGCGCCACTCTGGAACAGCATGCCCATGCGCCGACGCATGCGAAACAACGCACGACGGGACAGTCGATGCACATCTTCTCCGTCGATGCACACACGCCCGGCATCCGGCACCAACTGCCCACCGATCAATTTGAGCAGCGTGGTCTTACCCGTACCACTGGGGCCCATGATCGCGGTAATCTTGCCTTTGGGAATACTCAGGTCGACGCCACGAAAGATATCATTCTCGCCACGCGAGAAATGCAATCCCTCGACATCGACCAGGGTCGTGTCAGTCACGTAACGTTCACCCACGTCTCGATAATTATCGAACATCGTATCCTAACTCTAGCGATCACCGCCAGCCTCGCCTTGCAACACGCTCGTCGAGTGCGTTTAATGAGCGCCCCAATTGACTCGCCGCTCACCGGGCATCGGCGAGGCTTGAGCCCAAGGCCGCGAAGGGCAACAATCACCATCATGAACACCGTTACCGAGCAAGATTATCGAGCCAGCGCGCGACGCACGCTGACACTCGAATCACACGCCATCGCTGCATTGATCGAACGCCTCGATGCCGCCTTCGACCATGCCTGCCAGTTGCTGCTGCAATGCGAGGGCCGCGTCGTCGTCACCGGCATGGGCAAATCCGGGCATATCGCCCGCAAGATCGCCGCCACGCTTGCCAGCACCGGCACACCGGCTTTTTTCGTCCATCCCGGCGAGGCCAGCCACGGCGACCTGGGCATGATCACCTCGCGAGACGTGGTGCTGGCGCTCTCCAACTCAGGTGAAACCGCCGAAGTCACGGCACTGTTACCCCTTCTGAAACGCATGGGAACGCCCCTGGTCAGCATGACCGGGCGCCCCGGCTCAAGCCTGGCATGTCACGCCGAAGCGCATCTGGACACCGCCGTCGCCCGGGAGGCGTGCCCACTCGATCTCGCACCGACCACATCGACGACCGCCGCGCTGGCCATGGGCGATGCCTTGGCAGTCGCATTGCTGGAGGCACGTGGCTTCACCGCAGAGGATTTTGCCTTGTCGCATCCCGGCGGTAGCCTGGGGCGACGCCTACTGCTCAAGGTCGAAGACCTCATGCATCACGGCGAACGCCTGCCGCGTGTCGCGCTGGGCAGTCCGCTACGCGATGCCTTGCTGGAAATCACTCGCCAGGGACTCGGCTTTACCTGCGTCATCGATGAAACCGGTCACCTGGCCGGCATCTACACCGATGGTGACCTGCGGCGCACCCTCGACCGTCACGACGACCTGCACCATCTGCGTGTCGATGACGTCATGACGCATGGCGGCAAAACCATTCGGCCGTCGCTGCTCGCCGCCGAGGCCGTCAAAATCATGGAAGACAACCGCATCACGGCACTCGCCGTGGTCGACGACGAAGGCCGCCCGGTCGGAGCGTTGCATATGCACGACCTACTGGCCAGCGGTGTCATTTGAGGCCCCCTATGACGCACTCCGCCAATTGGCATGAAAAGGCACGGCGCATCCGTTTACTGGCGCTGGATGTAGACGGCGTCCTCACCGATGGCACGCTGCACTTTCACAGCGATGGACAGGAAACCAAAAGCTTCAACATTCTCGACGGCCTCGGCATCAAGCTACTGCAGCAAGGCGGTGTCGACGTGGCATTGATCACCGGGCGCGAATCCCCCATGGTCAGCCGACGCGCCGAGGCACTGGGCATCGCCCACGTCTTGCAAGGCCGCGAGGATAAACTCGTGGCGCTCAATGCCCTATGCGAACAACTCGCCCTACCGCTGGCATCAGTCGCCTACTGCGGTGATGACTTACCGGATCTGGCCGCGATTCGCGCTGCGGGGCTCGGCCTGAGCGTGAGCAACGCACCGGCCTATGTGCGCGAGTACGCTGACTGGATCCCTTCGCGTCCAGGCGGTCAAGGCGCGGTACGCGACATCTGTGACGCCTTGCTGACCTGCCAGGGACGCTGGGACGCCAGCCTGGCACCGTACCTTGACGATCTAGAGTGAGCCCCACCATGCCGACTTTCTTCTCTTCTCGTAAATGGACACGCATCGCGCTGTTGCTGGTCCTCATCGTGCTCGGCATAGGCTTGGCGATCGTCGAACAGCGCAACACGCCGTCGCCAGGCCCCGTCCCTAGCGACTCTGCCGGTGAGCCGGATTATTACCTCGAAGGCGTCACCATGACGCGCTTCAATAAGCAAGGCATTGCTCACCAAACACTGACATCGCCACGCCTCGTGCACACGCCTGCCGACGATGTCATTCGCGCCACGTCACCGGACGCCACGATACGTGACGAAGCAGGCCGCCAATGGAATATTACAGGCGACAAGGGACGCCTCGGGCCGCAGCGCGATCTGCTCACCCTGACCGGCAACGCCCAACTCGTGCAACCCGAGCAGGGCTGGCGTCTCAACACCGACGTACTGCATTACCAATCCAGCGATGGCCACGCCTGGAGTGACAGCGAGGCCGTGTTGCGGCAGCATGAGCAACGCGTGCGCGGCAATCGCTTCGATGCCTGGATCGACACCGATCAAGCACGTCTCAGCGGTGATGTGCGAGGCCACCACCCACAGCTTGCCGAGGACGAATCATGATGACACGACCACTGACGACGGCACTGGTCTGCGCCGCGCTGGGACTCGCCAGCCACACGGCGCTCGCACTGGAAAGCGATGCCAATCAACCCATCGAGATCGCCGCCGACCGACTGGATCTCGACGACCAGGCCGGTACCGCGGTCTATACCGGCGATGTCGACATGCAGCAAGGCAGCATGCAATTGACCGCCGTGCGCGTAGAAATCGAACGCAATGCGCAAGGCGAGGTGTCCACCGTCACGGCCCATGGTAGTGATAGTGAACGCGCCTATCTCGAACAGAAGCCCGCCCCCGACGAACCCGTCGCCAAGGGCTGGGGCGATACCGTGATCTACCATGCCGCCGAGCGGCGCGTGGAACTCATCGATAATGCCGAGCTTCATCAAGCCGGGGACACCTTCAATGGCGCCTATGTCGAATATTTTCTCGACCGCCAGCAGGTGCATGCCCGCTCCGACGATGACGGCAAGGGCGATCAACGCGTGCGCATGACGCTGACGCCTCGCAATAACCAGTGACATCGCCATGATTCTTCTACCCAAGCCAGGCAGGATCCGACACCCATGAAGACCCTGAGCGCCGCCAACCTCGCAAAGAGCTACAAGGGCCGCCGCGTGGTGCATGACATCAGCCTGACCATACGCCAGGGCAGCATCGTCGGCCTGCTCGGCCCCAACGGTGCCGGCAAGACCACCTCGTTCTACATGATCGTCGGGCTGGTCGGCGCCGACGCCGGCAGCGTGCATATCGACGAACGCAACCTGTCGCACGCCGCCATGCACGAACGTGCCCGCGCCGGCATCGGCTACCTTCCCCAAGAAGCCTCGATCTTTCGCAAGCTCTCGGTCGCCGACAACATCATGGCGATTCTCGAAACGCGCCGCGATCTCGACAAGGCCGCGCGCAAGGCGCAACTCGAGCGCCTCCTCGAGGAGTTTCATGTCACCCACATCCGCGACAACCCCGGCATGAGTCTCTCCGGGGGGGAACGGCGTCGCGTGGAGATCGCTCGGGCGCTGGCCACCGAACCCGCTTTCATCCTGCTCGACGAGCCCTTTGCCGGGGTTGATCCAATTTCCGTCGGCGAGATCAAGAGCATCATTCGCCAGCTACGAGATCGCGATATCGGCGTCTTGATCACCGACCACAACGTGCGTGAAACCCTGGACATCTGTGACAACGCCTATATCGTCGGCAACGGGCAGATCATCGCCGAAGGGCATGCCGACGCCATCCTGGCCAACCAGAAAGTACGCGACGTCTATCTCGGGCATGAGTTCCGACTGTAAGCGCAAGCTATTGGCATCGCTCATCGCTCATATAAATGGCATGGTTGTTGCTTCCATTCTTGCAAGTGGCATCGTTGCGGGATAACGTACGGGCACCGTTTCAGGAAGCGACGATCGATTCTCCATGTCCATGAAACCCACGCTGCAGCTTCGTGTCGGCGCCCAGCTGACGATGACGCCTCAATTACAGCAAGCCATCCAGCTCCTGCAGTTGTCGACGCTGGACTTGCGCCAGGAGATTCAGCAGGCGCTGGACTCCAATCCCATGCTGGAACTCGAGGAAAGCTTCGACGAACGCGAGGTCAGCGAATCTCCGCAGGAAGATGACTGGACGGACGACATTCCCGAGAACCTGTCGCTGGATAGCGAATGGAGCGACACGTATCAGGATGCCGGCGCCTCGCCGTCGGGTAAGGGCAGTGGCAGCGAAGAAGGCCCCGACATAGAGCGCAATGTCGCGCATACCAGCCTGCATGACCACCTGGCCTGGCAGCTCGCCATGGCGGACATGACCCCGCGCGAGCATGACATCGCCGAGAGCCTGATCGATGCCGTGGGCACCGATGGTTACCTCACGCTCTCGCTCGACGAACTGGTCGACGGTCTTCGCGGTCAAGGCCTCGCCGGGCTCAAGATCGGCGATGTCGAGCACGTCATGATGCGCGTGCAGCAGTTCGATCCTACCGGGGTCGGTGCTCGCGATCTACGCGAATGCCTATTGCTTCAACTCGGCGCCCTCCCCGAGGACATGCCTCTGCTGACTCAGGCCAAGCGTCTGGTGCGCCAGTTTCTAGACGCCCTGGCCGGCAACGATCGCAAGTTGCTCAAGCGACGCCTGCGCCTCGACGACGAGGAGCTCGATCATGTCATCGCACTCGTGCGCACGCTCGATCCACGCCCCGGCCTCGCCTTCGAGGACAACAGCAACGACTATGTCATTCCCGATCTGATCGCACGCCGCATTCGAGGCGACTGGCGCATCGAGCTCAATCCCGACGCGCTGCCTCGGGTGCGCATCCAGCCGGATTACGCCGCGCTCATCAAACGTGCCGACAAGAGCGACGACAACACCTTCCTCAAGCAACACCTGCAGGAAGCCAAGTGGTTGCTCAAGAGTCTCTCGAGCCGAAACGACACCTTGCTGCGTGTGGGCCAGGAGATCATGGCACGCCAACTGGACTTCCTCGAACATGGCGAGGAAGCCATGAAACCGCTGATTCTGGCCGATATCGCCAGTGCCGTGGACATGCACGAGTCGACCATTTCCCGTGTCACGACACAGAAATTCATCCATACGCCACGCGGTGTCTTCGAGCTCAAGTATTTCTTCTCCAGCCACGTCGGTGGGCAAGGCGAAACCGACGCGCACTCCAGCACGGCGATTCGTGCACGCTTGAAGAAACTGATCGGTGACGAGCCACCGCGCAAACCCTTGTCCGATAGCAAACTCGTCGATCTGCTGGCCCAGGATGGCATCCAGGTGGCACGCCGCACCGTCGCCAAGTACCGCGAAGCAATGGGCATTCCCCCTTCCAGCGAGCGCAAGCGACTCGCCTGAAAGTGGGCGAGTTGCGCACAGTTGCCACGCTGCGTAGACTCGCCACGGCCGTCGTCAGCCAGCGCTCGCTCAGGGCTATGCAGCGCTCTAAAAAGGGTTACAATCGAAGAGCCAACCGATGGAATAGGAGCGTGCCATGCAAGCCAATATCACCGGTCACCACATCGAACTGACCGATGCCCTACGCGACTACGTCAATGAAAAGCTCGCGCGTCTGGAACGTCACTATGACAACATCACCACCGTCCAGGTCACGTTATCCATCGAGAAAGAACGTCACTTGGCCGCATGCACGCTTCATGTCGCAGGCGCGGACCTTCACGCCGATGCGCAAAGCGACGATATGTACGCCGCTATTGATGCCCTAGCCGACAAGCTCGATCGCCAACTCGTCAAACACAAGGAAAAGGTGCAGGCACGCGCTCAGGGCGCCGGTGCCCGTTAATCCGCCATGACATTGGAAAGCATCCTACCCCCCGAGCGAGCACTCTTCGGCGTCGCCGGGGGGAGCAAAAAGCGTGTGCTGGAGTTTTTCAGCACGTTCATCGCACAGAACACGCCAAGCCTCGACAGCCAGGAAGTCTTCGGGCGTCTCATCGGTCGAGAGCGCCTGGGCAGTACCGGCGTCGGTAATGGTGTCGCCATTCCGCATGCCCGCAACCCCCACTGCAAAGAGCCGATCGCCGGCTTTCTACGTCTTCAAGAACCCATCGACTTCGATGCCACCGATGGCGATCCCGTCGATCTGATATTCGTCCTGCTGGTACCGGAAGAAGCCGACGACGCGCACTTGTCATTGCTCGCTCAAGTTGCCGCCATCATGAATGACAGCGGCATCCGCGCCAATCTTCGCCAGGCGCAGACCCAGCGACAGCTTTACGATGCCTTGATCGAAGCCATCCGCCAGCACGACTCCAACGCAAATTGATACGCGCGTAAATCAAGGGGCGCCCATGCAGCTTGTGATCATCAGCGGCCGTTCCGGCTCAGGCAAATCGATTGCCCTGCAAGCACTCGAGGATCTCGGTTACTATGCGATCGATAACCTGCCGGCCAGTCTCATGGCACCCCTGATCGACGAGTTGCGTGAGGGACCGCCGTCACGTACCCATATCGCGGTCAGTATCGACGCACGCAATCTTCCAGATGCGCTGAGACGCTTTCCCGTACTGCTCGAGGAGATCCGCGCCCGTGGCATTCAATGCCAGGTGGTCTATTTAACCGCCGACTCGCGCATCCTGCTGGAGCGATACTCGGCAACGCGGCGGCGTCACCCGCTGACGCGTAGCAGTGAAATGACGCTTGCCGAAGCCATCGAACAGGAGCAGTCCTACCTCTCTTCGATTCGCGATATCGCCGATCTGGTCATCGACACCTCCAACCTATCGGTGCATGAGCTGCGCGGCCGCATCGCCGAACAGGTGGCACGCCATAGCGGTCGACATCTCACCTTGACGTTCGAGTCATTCGGCTACAAACACGGCGTCCCACTGGATGCCGACATGGTCTTCGATGCCCGCTGCCTGCCCAACCCCTACTGGGACCCTCAGTTGCGTGGATTCGATGGGCGCGATACGCAAATCGTCGCATTTCTCGAAGCCTATCCCGACGTCGGGGCCATGGTCGACGACATCCGTCAGTGGCTGGAACGTTGGCTGCCCGCCTATGTGGCCACCCATCGCAGCTACCTGACCGTGGCCATCGGTTGTACCGGCGGTCAGCACCGCTCTGTCTACCTGATCGAAGGACTGGCCCGGCATTTCGCGACGCAAATGAGCGGGGTGCGTCTGCGCCATCGCGAACTAGGGGTACAGGCGGCGTTGCCGGAGAATGGCGATGCCGCAACGTAGGCTGCAGCTCATCAACAAGCGGGGACTCCACGCACGCGCCGCGACCAAGCTCGTCCAGTGCTGCCAGTCTTACACCTCGCGGGTGAGCGTTTTCCATGGTCAACGTGAAGCAGACGCCGCCAATATCATGTCGCTGCTCATGCTGGCAGCTCCCTGCGGGACCGAACTCGACATTCAGGCCGAGGGGGATGATGCCGACGACGTGCTCGAGGCCCTCGCCGCCCTGTTCGAGTCACGCTTCGAGGAAGATGTGTGACCCTTCTCCCACTTTGACGCCCCGAGCCATGAAAACGGTATGCAATTCATCCAGCAAAGCAAGTACTCAACGGTTTATTACGATCCGCACGACGATACATTCATAAAGACGTTCCAGCCCAAACTGATCGATCATCTGCGTTACTCACTCGGTATACGCCCACATCCTGGCCACAACTTCGCCAAGATTGCGGCCAAGCTGCAGACACTCGGTATCGCCACCCCGTCGATCGTCATAGCGAAAAAGCGCTATCTGGTTACCAGCAACGTTCGGGGCGTTGCGCTCAAGACGCGCATTCTCGATTCCCCCGACTTGCAGGCGCGTTACCTCGATATACTGGCAACGTATTATCACCACGACATTCATTGCCGCGGCCTTCACACAGATAACTTCTTGGTCAGAGACAATGTCATTTACGCCATCGATCTCGATGCCTATAAGGCACCGACATTCTTCAAGTATTCAAAACGCGAGTTCCTGGAATGTCTGCAACGCTCCTTAAAGGGGGATGAAGCATTTCTATTCGATCGGCTACTGAAAAGGCTGGCACTCGATGAGGACTACCAGCCACTATCGAAGCATTAAGCGTTGCAGCATTAACGAACGGTGTTCGTGCTTGTCTGACGTGATGCTAGAATGGCATCTCGCCCTAGGATCGACCAAGGATGCCGATTCCCCATGAGCCCCAATCACAAGCAATTGCAACCTCGCCTGGACCGACTCAGCGATGCCCTGGAAAGTGGTGCGCTGGACCAGGCTCGCCGCATGCTCAATCGCGGCTTGGCGCCGGTCGATGTCGCGCATCTCCTAGAGTCGACACCGCCGCGTGAGCGCAATGTGCTCTGGGAACTGGTCGAGCCCGACCTGCAAGGCGAAGTACTGCAGTATCTGGGCGACGATATACAAAGCGAGTTTCTGAGCCGCATGGATGCCGAGCAGCTCGTCTCGGCGACCGAGGGGCTCGACGTCGACGACCTCGCCGACTTGCTGCAACGTTTGCCCAACACGGTCATTCACGAAGTTCTGCAAGCCATGGAGGCGCAGGAGCGCCAGCGCATCGAGACCGTACTGTCCTATCCCGAGGACACGGCGGGCGGCTTGATGAACACCGATACCATCACCATTCGCCCGGATATCACCCTGGACGTGGTGCTGCGTTATCTACGCCGACACGAAAAGCTGCCCGACTCCACCGATACGCTACTCGTCGTCACCCGCCGCGATGAATTGATCGGTACGCTCCCGCTCAATTTGTTGCTGGTCTCCGATCCCTCGATCCTGGTGCGCGAGGTCATGAATACCGACTTCCCCTCGGTGCAGGCCACGGCCGCGGACACCGAAGTCGCCAGCCTGTTCGAGAAATTCGACCTGATCTCTGCGCCGGTGATAAGCACTGACGGCGCCTTGCTGGGGCGTATCACCATCGACGACGTCGTCGACGTGATTCGCGAGGATGCCGAACACCAGGTCATGAGCATGGCCGGGCTCGATGAAGACGAGGACACCTTCGCGCCGGCGTGGCGCACCGGGCGTCGACGCGCCGTGTGGCTGGGCATCAACCTGATCGCGGCGACCATCGTATCGTTCGCTATCGGCATCTTCGAATCGACCATTCAGCAAATCACCGCGCTGGCGGTGTTGATGCCCATCGTCTCCAGCATGGGCGGTATCGCCGGGTCGCAGACGCTAACGGTGCTGATTCGTGGGATTGCCCTGGGACACGTCGGCGGGGCCAACGTGCAGTGGCTACTGGTCCGCGAAATGCTCTCGGGGATGATGAACGGTGTGCTCTGGGCCGTGATCGTCGCGCTGGTCGCCATCGTGCGCTTCGACGACTACAAACTCGGCGGCATCATCGCCCTGGCGATGGTCATCAACCTCACCGTCGCCGCGCTGGCCGGCACCCTGATTCCCGTGCTGCTCAAGCGCCTCAAGATCGATCCAGCGCTTTCGGGAGGCGTGCTGCTGACGACGATCACCGACGTCGTCGGCTTCGTCGCATTCCTGGGGCTCGCCGCCGCGCTTTATTGAAACGCGCAACGAGCGCCACGCTATCACACACCTGAAATAGCAGCGACGCAGTGCCAAGGCCCTGCGTCGCCCAACGTTCTTACTCGCCGGCTACCGTCATATCATCGATCAACCAGCTACCGGTGTGCACACTGCCTCGCGTATCGGTATCGTCGCCCACCCCCTGGAGATTGGCGAACATATCGCGCAAGTTGCCGGCAATGGTGAATTCCTCGACGGGATGCTGAATCTTGCCATCTTCGACCCAGAAGCCCGACGCACCACGCGAGTAGTCACCGGTCACCCCATTGACGCCCTGCCCCATCAACTCGGTAACCAATACCCCACGCCCCATCCGCGCAAGCAACTCATCCCGCGAGGCCAAGGGTGCATCGATACGCAGATTGCGCGCACCGCCCGCATTGCCCGTGGTCGTCATGCCAAGGCGGCGCGCGCTGTACGTCGAGAGCATGTAACTCGCCAAGCGTCCTCGGTCGATGAAGACATTATCGCGCGTGGCGACACCCTCATTGTCAAAAGCCGTACTCGCCATGGCCCCATATTCACGTGGCTGCTCGCGTAGAGAGAACCAGGCGGGGAAGACAGCCTCTCCTAAGCGGTCGCACAGGAAAGAGGCCTCACGATACAAGGCGCCCCCGGCGATGGCCCCCATGAAGCTGCCCACCAGGCCACTGGCAAGCTCGGGCGCAAAGAGCACCGGCATCCGCCCCGTCGCCGGTGAGGTCGCCCCCAATCTGGCCAGGGTCTTCTCGGCGGCACGCTGTCCCACCGACTCGGGCGATTTCAAATCCGCTGGATTGCGCACCGCGGTATAGTCATAATCGCGCTGCATGTCCGCCCCTTGGCCTGCGATCAGCATGCACGACAATGAATGGTGACTGCCCCGCTGGCTGCCCAGGAACCCATGGCTATTGCCATAGACGCGCACCCCTTCTCCGCTCGACAAGTTCGCTCCTTCGGAATTGACGATGCCGTCGACCCCGCGTCCGGCGGACTCGCAGGCGAGCGCCAGCTCGATGGCATCATCGGTACTCAACGCCCAGGGGTGATGAACGCCAAGATCAGGCAATTCCGTCGCCATCAGCGACGCGTCCGCCAAGCCAGAAGCCGGATCCTCTGCGGTATAGCGGGCAATATCCAACGCTTTTTCGACGACCGCACGCAGAGATTCATCGCTGGCATCGGACGTCGACACACTGCCTTTTCGCTGCCCCACAAAGACGGTGACCGCAATCCCCTGATCGCGCGACAGTTCGACGCTTTCCACGTCCCCCAGGCGCACACCGACCTCGATTCCCTGGTCCACGCTGGCGCCCACCTCGCACGCATCCGCGCCCAAGCGCTTGGCCAATTCCAAGGCCTGCGCGACGCGTGCCTCCAAGCGTGCTTGCTGCTCTACGGCATCGAAGGCCTGGCTCATGATCTACTCCTGTACTCATAAGGCCCGAGACACTGCTCAAGGGCTCGGTAGGATTGTCGAGGAAGCCTGATATACTGCACAGTCACCCCGAAGCATGATGGTAATGCAATGTCGTCGATCGACCTCCCCGACCCGCAAGACGAAGAAGCGGGACGTCCCAGCAAGACCCAGCGCAAGCACGAGATGAGGGCCCTGCAGGCGCTCGGCGAGCGCATCATCGCCATGAGCGATGCCGAACGCGCGCGCCTGCCGCTCTCCGACGACATGCGCTTCGCGGTCGAGGAAACCTCACGTATCCGCTCCCACGAAGGCCGCCGTCGTCACATGCAGTATGTCGGCAAGGTCATGCGCCGCGAGGATTTGGCAGCCATCCAGGCCACGTTCGAGGCCATCGAACAGGAACAACTGCATCGCGATAACGCCTTTCATCGTCTCGAACGCTGGCGCGACCGGCTCATCGACGATGACAGCACCGATACGTTGGAGGCCTTCATCGCCGACCATCCCGAGGTCGATCGTCAGACGCTGCGACAACTCATCCGCAACGCCAAGAGCGAACGTCAGCGCGAAAAACCGCCGACGAGCGCCCGCAAATTGTTCAAACTGATCCGCGAAACCGCTGACCTCTAAGCCAGAAAATACGGCTTTGCCGCTCGAAGCCAGGAATTTTCTTCTTCCAACTTCCAGCCGCGTAGCGGCGCTCTTCCCGCTTCGAGCTTTATGACTGTGTCCCACCCACGGTGAGTTCGTCGATCTTGAGTGTCGGTTGGCCCACACCGACCGGCACTCCCTGACCTTCCTTGCCACAGACACCCACGCCCGTATCCAAATCGAGGTCGTGCCCGATCATCGACACCTGCTGCATCACTTCCGGCCCGTTGCCGATCAAGGTCGCGCCTTTGACGGGCGCCGTGATCTTGCCATCCTCGATCAAATAGGCCTCGGACGCGGAGAACACGAAGCGTCCCGAGGTGATGTCGACCTGGCCGCCACCGAAGCTCACCGCATAGATGCCGCGTTTGACGCTCTTGACGATATCCTCGGGATCATCCTGGCCCGCCAGCATGCAGGTATTGGTCATGCGCGGCATGGTGACGTGTGCATAGGACTCGCGACGCGCATTGCCGGTCGGCGCCATCCCCATGAGACGCGCGTTGAGCTTATCCTGCATGTAGCCTTTCAGGATGCCGTCCTCGATCAGCGTGTTGCACTGACTCGGCGTGCCCTCGTCATCAACGCTCAGCGAGCCCCGCCGGTCAGCTAACGTGCCATCATCGATGACCGTGACACCCGGCGCCGCAACGCGTTCGCCGATACGCCCCGCGAAAGCCGAACTGCCTTTGCGGTTGAAGTCGCCTTCGAGGCCATGCCCCACCGCTTCGTGAAGCAGGATACCCGGCCAGCCATTGCCCAAGACCACTGGCATCTGGCCAGCCGGCGCATCGACCGCTTCCAGGTTGACCATCGCCTGACGTACCGCCTCCTTGGCATAGCGTTCGGCCACTTGCTCGTCACGCAGCCGTGCCATCGAATAGCGCCCACCACCGCCGGCACTGCCACGCTCACGACGGCCATCACGCACCGCGATGACGCTGACGTTGAAGCGCACCAAAGGACGAATGTCGGCTGCAAGCGTGCCATCGCTGGCGCGCACCATCACCACTTCATAGACGCCGGACAGCGAGGCACTGACCTGCGTGATGCACGGATCGGCGGCACGGGCCACGCGATCCGCCGTCTTGAGCATGGCGATCTTGTCCTCGGCGGAAAGCCCTGCCAGGGGATCCACATCGGCATAGCGCCGCGTCGGCATGGCTACCTGCACCGTCTGTGGTGGCACGCGCTGACCGCTACGCGCAATCCCCGAGGCGATACGCCCGGTATCGGCCAGCGCCTCGGCATTAATCTGGTTGGAATAGGCAAAGCCGGTCTTTTCACCGGTCAGAGTGCGCACGCCGACACCGCCATCGATGTTGTACCCGGCCTCCTTGACATCGCCGTCCTCGAGGACCCAGCTTTCCTGCCAAGTGCGTTGAAAATACAAATCAGCATAGTCGATGCCCGGCCCCATGGCGTGCGCCAGGCCGGTGTCCAGCGCCGATAGGTCGAGCCCACCCGGCGCGAGGAGCAAAGAGGTCGCCTGATCCAAGGCGCTGTCATTGAGTGCGTTCATCGGGCGCTTTCCAGTGTCAGTTGCGGCGACGACCATGGGCCGTGCACGCGGTAATGTATCTGCGTTGCCTTATCGAGCCAGCCGCCGAACAGCTTGTGGGCAAGATACAACCCCACCCCTACCTGCGGCGCGCCGACGAGCACAGCCGCCAGCGGTAAATTCTGACTCACCGGAACGGTGATACTCAGTCGTTGATCCAGTGTACGCTGCACGAGATCGGCCTCGCCTTGCAAGGTGAAATGGGTGGCCGAACCGTCGATTTCAACCGGGCCTCGGGTCACGAGCTTGCCGTCGAACAGCGTCGCTTCGCCCTTGACACTGTTGAAGGCCGTTCCCTCCTGCGTGATATCGGAAAAATCCAGCGTCAGGCGGCGAAAGATATTGTCCAGGTTGAGCAGTCCCACCAGCTTGGCCGGTCCCGACTCGATCTTTCTGAAACGGCCGTTGGTCAAGGCCAGCGACACGCTGCCTTGCGCGCGTTCAACGGCAAATTGCCATGGCGCACCGGGCCAGGCCAAACGTGCTTCTATATTGACGGTTTCGCTATTGACGACTTCGGGCTGCCCCAGGCGCACCAACGCTTCCCCCAGATTACTCCCTTTCAAGGTCATTCGCGCGCGAGTGAGACTGCCTTGTTGCCCCGCCTCTTCCCAGGCCAGCTCACCGCTCGCCGTCACGCCGTTGATCACCAGTGACAGTGGGTTGATGCTCAAGCGTCGCGATGACGTTTGCCAGTCGGCCTCGAGCGGACCGAACGTTTGTCCATCGCGACGCAACTCACCGATATGCAAGTGGCCATCCGGCCAGCGCTTGACCCCCTCCGGCAAGGCCACGGGATCCGGCGGCGTGGCGATTTCCTCACTGAGCGTCACTTTACCGTCACCCTGGGCAGCAGGGTCGGCGGGCCATAGCGAGCCCAAATCGAGATGCGTGAGATCGATATCCACCGGCTGCTCGGAATCCGGCCGCCACTGCGCGTTGCCCGCGGCGATGGGCCCTTCCAGCACCAGTTGCCATCCACTCACGAGCGGCGTGATGGCCGCTTGCAGGGCACCGCGACACCGATCGGCCATGACGACACAGGGTGTCGACACCGATATGCGTTGCAGACCGCGTGCGGCGTCCTGGCGATCACCGCCCGTTGCCCCTAGCGGTGCGCCTGCAGACTGTTTGATGACAGGTCGATTGAGGGCACGTTCTCGCAGCAGCGATATCCATTGCCGAGGGTCGAGGCGTGACGGCTGCCAGTTCAGGGTCCAGCCACTTTGCTGTGGCCATTGCGGGGTGCGTGGCCAGTCTTCCAACCAGATCTGGCCCTGCAGACGTTCGCCTCGCGTGCGCCAACGCGCCCGTCCCCAATCGGATATCCGGACCTGTCCGCTCCCCGAGGCCACATCGGTCGTCACTTCCAACGCCCCCGCGGCATCGGCCGCCTTGCCGAAGGGATCCGGCAAATGAAGCGCCAGCCCCTGAAGGTCACTGGTGACCCTTACGCTCGCCTTGTCCTTGTCATCGAACGTCACCCGCGCACGATAGGGAAGCGTGCCTTCGACCAGCGCGGGCTGTGGCGCCAATCCCGCCCAGTCCAGAAGCCCTTCGACACTGGCTCGTCCAGTAAAAGTGAGGCCATCACCCCCCACATCCAGATCGCCATGCAAAGGCCCTCCCCACGCGTGTGCATTGAGGTCACCGGTGAGCATGTCCTGATCCTTGCGATGACGGTAATGCAGCGTTCCTTGTACATCCTTGATGGGAAGGCGCAGCGTATCGATATACAGTCGCGAGGCCTCGACGCGGCCTTGAATATCGGCTTGCATCATCTCGGGAACCGCCAGCGGCACCGTCAAGTCAAGGTCGGCCTGAACCTGGCCCTCACTGCGCCACCCGGCAAAGGTCTCGTCGAGCCCGTCCAGCGGCGCCGCCGCGAGAAAATCCAACAACGACTGGCTGGTGCCCGTCACCGGTCCACGAACACCCAAGGTGTTGCCCACCATGAGAACACGCGCATTCTCCGTTTCCAGCCCCATGCTCGTGGCATGCGCCACATCGGCGACAAGACTCTGATTCTCGATGGATAGATGACCCGCGACGTTTTCCAGCACAGGCCATTCGCTGTCATAGGGGAGCCGCCCCTGCTCGACATCCAGCTCCAGCTGCAGGCGATCCTCGGGGTTGACGAACAGCTGGCCTTCAGGGGCCTCGCGTTCGGTCAGCGTCTGCGATAGCGACAGAGACCCCTGGGGCACGCGTCCCTCGACCTGCGACAGCCATTCGAGCAGTTCTTCGTCCATGGGCTGGGTGGGCAACCAATCGAGCAGCGGCGTATCGATCGCGTCCACATCGGAAAATGCCAGGTCGAGATCGAGATGCCCTGGTACGTCCTCGGCCAATGGCAAGCGGACCGCGAAGGTGCCCTCCACATCGGCGCCACGCCAGGTCGCTTGTAGCGCCTTGCCCACGATCTCGAAGGCATCGCCGTCACGCTGCCACTCGACACGACCGCTGGCGGCATCCACGTCGATCGGCTGGGCATAGACGTCGGGAAAGGCCAGCACCATGCCCGGCTCATGACGAAAACGCACATGCCCCGAAGCGTTATCGGTAGTCACCCAGGCGCTGAACGGCCCGCCACCGGGAATGCCGTCCCAGGCCGACACGCGTACTCCCGTCAGTGACGTGCGTGAAAACCAGCGTCCCGCTTGCTGCCCGACCTCGAGACCCTCGACTTGCCCCGTTGGCGCCATGTGCTCGAGCATTCGCGCATGTTCATCGGACAAGGGCAGCATGCCGCCCCAAGCCGTCAGCGCATCGAGGGGAAAATCGCTGCTGCGCAGCCACCAGTCATCCCCATCGATACGTGCCTGCACCCGTTCAGGCAAGGGCAGCTTCTCGAGGCCGTCGTCATCCCGCTTGACGGACAAGCCATTGGCCCAGACATTCCAGACACCCTCATCGTTACGCAACGCCTGGGCACGCACGCCGATATCCTCGAACGCCAACGGTGCGCCCTCACGTCGCGTCATGACCAATGTCGGCAGCGACAGGCGCAGGCGCACATCTTCGAGACGCGCATCGCGCCAGCGGGCCCAAAGCCGAGCATCGCCGTCTACCGTTTTCAACGTATAGCGTTGTCGAGCCGTCAACATCCGGCCCAACGAACGCAGCCCCGCGGCATTGACGTCGACTTGCAGGGCAGCGTTGAAGGCGCCCAATCCTCGCCGCCCGGGCAGCACGTCGAGTACCGCACTCAGGGTGGTCTCCGGTTGGCCTTCGACATGCATCTGCCCTTCGAGGTGGGCCCTGGCATCACCACCGGCCATCAGCACACGTGGCGCCACCAGCGTGACGTCGTCCTGGCGTCCATGCAGGACCACGCGCACGTCATGAATCGCGACACGCTGACGCAGAAGCGCACCGACCCAGCGGTTGATAGCGGCGAGACGCAAGCGACCCGACGACTCGATCTGGTCCGGCACGTCCACCGAGGGCCACCCCCATCCGCCGTCCTCATTCTGATAGAGATGGAGGGTCGCTCGGGCGACATTGGCCCTTTCGAACACGGGATAGCCGGCACGCAATGACGCCAGCGTATCGAGACGTGCATATGCCTTCTCGAGCCTCAACAAGGGGCGCGATTGCGGCGACTTGGTACGCAGCGTCATGCCCGACAGCGTCACTGACGGGTCCCAGCCATTCCAGCCGGCGCCCAGGTGCCGCAACTCGGCATCCGCATTGAAACGTTGGGCGAGCTGCGCTTCGATATCGTCGCGCAAGGCATCGACCTGCGTCGCCAGGCCACGCAACGTCAGCAACACCACTGCGATGATGCCCAGTATCACCGCCACCGCGGTGAGCAGCCAACGCCCTTTTCTTCGCAACGGGGTCATGGGGTCACATCAGCACGATATCGTACTGCTCTTGGGAATAGTGGGCCTCGACCTGAAAACGAATCGTCTTGCCGATAAAGACCTCCAGGTCCGCCACTGCCGTCGATTCTTCGTCGAGCAGCCGATCGACCACTCTCTGAGAAGCCAGCACCATGTAGGTTTCCGGGCTGTAAGCACGTTCCTCGCGCAGGATTTCGCGAAATATTTCGTAGCACACGGTTTCAGCTGTCTTGAGCGTGCCGCGTCCCTGACAGGTCAAGCAGGGCTCGCATAGGGTCTGCTCGAGGCTTTCGCGAGTACGCTTGCGTGTGACCTGTACCAACCCCAACTCGGTCACACCGGTCAGCTTGTTCTTGGCGTGATCGCGTTCCAGCGCTTTCTCGAGGACGCGCAACACCTGGCGCTGATGCTCGAGTTCTTCCATGTCGATGAAATCGATGATGATGATGCCACCCAGATTGCGCAGCCGCAGCTGCCGCGCAATCGCCGTGGCCGCCTCGAGGTTGGTCTTGAAAATAGTCTCCTCGAGGTTGCGATGCCCGACATAGCCTCCCGTGTTGACATCAATCGTGGTCATCGCCTCGGTCTGATCGATGACCAGATACCCCCCCGATTTGAGCTGTACCTTGCGTCCCAGCGCCTTCTGGATTTCGTCTTCGACGCTATAAAGATCGAACAGCGGGCGCTCGCCGGGATAGTATTCGATGCACGACTCGACATCGGGCATGAATTCCTCGGCGAATTCCTTGAGCTTGACATAGTTTTCACGGGAATCGATCCGTACACGCTCGATATCGGCACGCATCACGTCACGCAGCGTACGAATGAACAACGGCAGATCATCGTAAAGAAGGGCCGGCGGCACGGCACTGTGCCGACGCTCATCGATTTTGCGCCAGAGTCGCAACAGGAAATACATGTCGGCGGCCAGCTCTTCCTGGCCCACGCCCTCGGCCGCCGTGCGGATGATCACACCTCCCGGCGTATTGCCACTCATTTCCGCCTGGGAGGCTTCAATCAGTGTCCTGAGCCGCTCGCGTTCGTTTTCGTCTTCGATACGCTGGGAGACGCCGGTATGCGGGGAGTCAGGCATATACACCAGGTAGCGCGACGGCACCGACAGGTGCGTGGTCAAACGCGCCCCTTTCGAGCCGATGGGGTCCTTGGTGACCTGCACGACCAACGATTGCCCTTCCTGGAGCAACTGAGAGATCGTGACGTGCTCGTCAATGCTCGCGTTGGGCGCCACGACTTCATTGACATGTATGAAGGCCGCCCGCTCGAGCCCGATATCAACGAAGGCGGCCTGCATGCCCGGTAACACCCGCACCACCTTGCCCTGATAGATATTGCCTACGATCCCACGCCGACGACTGCGCTCAATGAAGGCTTCCTGCAAGACACCGTTTTCGACCACGGCGACACGCGTCTCCATGGGCGTCAAATTGATCAGTACCTCGCCGCTCATGCGTTGCCCCTAACCAGATTATCTGTCGGCATTATGGCACAGCCGGACGCTCGCCCCACAGCGAGACACCTTGGCGCGTCAATAACTTGGCAGTCTCGAAGAGAGGTAACCCGACCACCGCGGAATGACTGCCTTCGATGCGCTCGACGAAAATCGCGGCCAGCCCTTGAATGGCATAGGCCCCCGCCTTGTCCACCGGCTCGCCGCTGCGCCAGTATGCGTCGATCTCAGCCGGCTGTATCTCGCGGAGCGTCACCCGTGTGACGACATGGGTCGACAGCATGCCATGCGGTCCCGTGACCGCAACGCCCGTCATCACGTCATGAGTGGTACCCGACAAGGCGCTGAGCATGGCGACGGCCTCCTCGCGATCACGCGGCTTGCCCAGGATACGCTGGCCCAGCACCACGGCCGTATCCGAGCCCAATGTAGGCAATGCTGTTCCTGCGGCACCGGCTTGGGCCTTGTCTCGCGCCAGACGCGCGACATAGGCGGCAGGCGATTCTCCCGCGTGCGGCGTTTCATCGACAGCGGTCGGGAACACTTCGACGCCGACTCCGATCGAAGCCAGTAAATCCCGGCGCCGGGGTGAAGCCGATGCCAGGCGCAACGACACTGCCTGGGGAGTAGACATAGGCGCTTCCTCACGACATGGATGAGAGACACATAATGCGGCGTGACGACAGGATCACACGATTTTCAAGCGTCGCCGCAGCACTTGCATCATGGTAAACAACCACGGCCACAGGGCAGCGCCCACGAACGCGGGCAACAGAAACGCCAGGTGGATCGATACCGGCCCGAAGATCGTCCGCAACCATTGCTCGATGAGTTGAACCAAGCCCAGCAAGACGAATAGCAATACCGCCTGTTGCCAAATGGAATAGGCCCGCAGACGCTGATAAAGCAACAGACACAGATAGGTGAGAAGCGACAATGTCAGGGCATTCTGCCCCAGCGGGGCTCCCTCGATCAGATCCAGCAACAAGCCCAGCACGAAGCCATGGAAGACACCGACACGCTGAGGAGCGACGATGCACCAATAGACCAATGCCAGCCCCAGCCAATTAGGACGCCACATCAACCACGCATCGGCTAGCGGCATGACCTGCAGACACAGACTCACCAGCAGGGTGAGCCAGATCATGAGGAGGCCTGGCAAGCGCATCATGGTCGCGCCCCCTCGAGTTCGACGGGCGTCTCGGCCACGCGACCGTTCGCGACGCGTAACGCCGCTCCGATATTGATATCACTACTGGCGGCCACTGCCGCCGTCGGTGGAAACAGCAACAAGAAGTGTCGCGAGCGCTCGAGCTGCGCAAGTGGTCGTGCCTCGACATTGGCGAAAGAATGCTGGTCATCCCGGTCGACCCGCGTCACTTCCGCAACGGGATAACCCTCGGGGAAACGCCCCCCAAGGCCGGACGTCGTGAGCAGATCGCCTTGCCTGATATCGGCGGTAGCCGGCACATTGAGCACGCTCAGGGTATCGACCTCGCCAGTGCCCTGAACGATGAAACGCTGACCACTGCGGTTGACCTGCACCGGCACGGCATTATTGGCATCACTCACCATCAGCACACGACTGGTGTACGCGGAAACGGCAATCACCTGCCCAACCAAACCGGAAGCATCCATGACGGGCTGGCCGACGTAAACGCCATCCCGGCGCCCTCGCCCGATCACCATCTGCTGTGTAAAGGGGTCGGAATCCAGAGACAATAAGTCAGCCGTGATATAGGGCACCTCATCGCGTGGCGCAGCATTCAGCAATTCCCGCAGACGCACGTTTTCCGCCGTCAGGTTCGCCATGCGCTGGACACGATGCGACAGCGTCAACAACTGCTGACGCAAGCGCTGATTCTCTTCTACCAAGGCACGCTGGTCCGAAAAAACCAGCGCTGCCCAGGACAACCCCTCGCTAGGCAGGCTTACCGCCCATTGCACGGGGGCCACCACGGTACTCAGTTGCGCGCGCACATCGTCCATGAACGGTAGGCGAGTATCCGCGAACATCAGGGCAAAGGCGGCAACCGCGCATAACAGCATGCGGTAACTGGGTACTGGACCATGCGAAAACAGAGGTTTGATAAGCCTTCCTCCGCAGACAAGGCGCAGGTCTCACTAAGCTCCATCCATCGAGCCACGCGCAACGCGAGCGGCTTCAGACAAATGAACAGGCACTAGCAACACGAGCCCCAAGGGCATCAATCGCTGGACAGCAGCTCAAAGGTCCGCTGATCGATCATTTCCAATGCCTTGCCGCCACCGCGCGCCACGCACGTCAACGAATCCTCGGCAACGATGACCGGCAGCCCCGTCTCCTCGGCGATCAACTTGTCGATATCACGCAACAAGGCGCCGCCGCCGGTCAGCACCAGACCGCGCTCGGCAATATCCGACGCCAGCTCGGGAGGCGACTGCTCGAGTGCGCTCTTTACCGCAGCGACGATGGACGACAACGGATCTTGCAGGGCATCGAGAATCTCGTGCGAATTCAGCGTGAAGCTGCGCGGAATGCCCTCGGCCAGATTGCGGCCGCGCACATCGATCTCACGCAGCTCGCCGCCGGGGTAGGCGCAACCGATCTCTTCCTTGATGCGTTCCGCAGTCGCCTCGCCGATGAGGCTACCATAATGGCGACGCACGTAGGCCGTGATCGCTTCATCAAAACGATCGCCACCCACACGAATCGATTCGGAGTACACCACGCCATTGAGTGAAATGATCGCAATCTCTGAGGTCCCGCCACCGATATCCACGACCATCGAACCGGTCGCTTCTTCGACTGGCAGGCCGGCACCGATGGCGGCGGCCATGGGCTCCTCGATCAGGAACACCTCGCGCGCGCCGGCCCCTTCCGCCGACTCCTTGATGGCACGTCGCTCGACCTGAGTCGACATGCACGGCACGCAGACCAGAACACGCGGACTCGGCGTCAAGAAGGTGCTTTGATGCACCTTGCGAATGAAGTGCTGGAGCATCTGCTCGGTGACGGTAAAGTCAGCGATGACGCCGTCCTTCATGGGACGGATCGCCGTAATGTTGCCAGGGGTACGACCCAGCATACGCTTGGCATCGATCCCTACGGACGCGACGCTGCGCATATTGCCAGACTGGCGGATGGCTACGACCGACGGCTCGTCCAGCACGATACCGCGACCGCGTACGTAAATCAGTGTGTTGGCGGTCCCCAAGTCGATCGATAAATCGCTCGAGAAAAGCCCCCGTAAACGTTTAAACATGGAAGTCTTTCACCTAGTCCAGACCGGAACCCTGTGC
The DNA here is from genome assembly GCF_004364315.1 of Chromohalobacter marismortui. Classification (GTDB taxonomy): domain Bacteria; phylum Pseudomonadota; class Gammaproteobacteria; order Pseudomonadales; family Halomonadaceae; genus Chromohalobacter; species Chromohalobacter marismortui. The sequence continues at coordinate 426,235 of NZ_SOBR01000003.1, forward strand.
GGACGCAAACGGTATCATCGCGGGGGTGGCGCGGCAAGCAAAGGCCTGTCAGCGCGCGCCAGATATGATAAATTCTGGGGTTGCTCCGGCGTAAAACCTTCATTGACGCGGCGCTGAACACGCGCCGCGCGGCATCCATCAAAGGTAACCCGATATGGCGATCGAACATGCAGACGTGCTCCGTGCTGCCCACCTGGCTCGCGTCGGCTTGAGTGAGGACGAAGCAACTGGTTACGTCGATGACTTGAGCCGCATTCTGGAAATGGTCGATCAGCTTCAAGCCGTCGACACCCAAGGCATCACCCCATTGGCGCACCCGCTGGACGCCACGCAGCGCCTGCGCCCCGACGAAGTGACCGAGCGAAGCCAGCGCGACCGCTTCCAGGCTTGCGCCCCGGCCACCGAGGACGGCCTCTATCTTGTCCCGCGCGTCGTCGAGTGAAGCTTCCTCGTCAGGATTCGAACCAGGAGTCATATTCTTCCATGCATGACAAGACCCTCACGGAGCTTGCCGCTAGTCTTGAAGCAGGCGAGTTCTCCAGCCGTGAGCTGTGCCAGGCCGCGCTGCAACGCATCGAGCAGCTCGATGGCGGACTCAACAGCTTCATTACCGTGACCGCCGAGCAGGCACTCGCCAATGCCGACGCCGCTGACCAAGCACGCAAGGCCGGTCATGCCGGCCCGCTCGCCGGCCTGCCGCTGGCGCTCAAGGACATCTTCTGCACCCAGGGCGTACGCACCAGTTGCGGTTCGAAGATGCTCGACAGCTTCGTCGCGCCCTATGACGCCACGGTCGTCGAGAAGCTGGGCCACGCCGGCGCCGTCAACCTCGGCAAGACCAACATGGACGAGTTCGCCATGGGCTCGTCCAACGAAAACAGTTTCTATGGCCCGGTCAAGAACCCCTGGGACGTGAGCGCCGTGCCCGGCGGTTCCTCGGGCGGCAGCGCCGCGGCCGTGGCGGCGGGCCTGGTACCGGCAGCGCTCGGCACCGATACCGGCGGTTCGATTCGTCAGCCGGCCGCCTTCTGCGGCATCACCGGCCTGAAGCCCACCTACGGGCGTGTGTCGCGCTACGGCATGGTGGCCTACGCATCGAGCCTCGACCAGGGCGGCCCCATGGCACGCACCGCTGCCGACTGTGCCCTGCTGCTCGAAACCATCGCCGGCCACGACGTGCGCGATTCCACCAGCGTGGCACGCGTGGTGCCCGACTACTCCGCCGAGCTCGACACCTCGCTGGCCGGCCTCAAGATCGGGCTGCCCAAGGAATATTTCGGCGACGGGCTCGACCCCGAGGTCGAAACCGCCGTGCGTGACGCGATCAAGGTCTACGAGTCGCTCGGCGCCAAGGTCTGCGAAGTCAGCCTGCCGCACACGCACCTGGCGATTCCTGCCTACTACGTCATCGCGCCGGCGGAGGCATCGTCCAACCTGTCGCGTTATGACGGTGTGCGCTTCGGCCACCGCTGCGAGGATCCGACCGACCTCGAGGACCTCTACAAGCGCACGCGGGCCGAAGGCTTCGGCGAAGAGGTCAAGCGGCGCATCCTGATCGGCACGCACACGCTTTCCGAAGGGTTCTTCGACGCTTACTACCTCAAGGCACAGCAAGTGCGCCGCCTGATCCGTCAGGACTTTCTCGACGCCTTCGACGACGTCGACGTGCTGATGGGGCCGACCGCCCCCACGCCGGCCTTCGATCTGGGCGCGCAGAAAGATCCGGTCTCGATGTACCTGCAGGATATCTACACCATCGCCGTCAACCTGGCCGGCATTCCGGGCATCAGCGTTCCGGTCGGCTTTGCCGGTAACCGCCCCGTCGGCCTCCAGGTGCTGGCTCCGCACTTCGCCGAGGCCCAACTGCTCGGCGTGGCGCATCAATTCCAGCAGGCCACCGACTGGCACCTCAAGCGTCCGGCATTCGGCAAGGAGATGGCATGATGCAGTGGGAAACCGTGATCGGGCTCGAGGTCCACGTTCAGCTCGCCACCCAGTCCAAGATCTTCTCCGGCGCGTCCACCGCCTTCGGCGCCGAGCCCAATACCCAGGCGTGCGCCGTCGACCTCGGCATGCCCGGCGTGCTGCCGGTACTCAATGAAAACGCCGTGGCGATGGCGGTGAAATTCGGTCTCGCCGTCGACGCCGAGATCCCCGAAACCTCGTTGTTCGAGCGCAAGAACTACTTCTACCCGGATTTGCCCAAGGGCTATCAGACGAGTCAGATGGCGCAGCCCATCGTCGGCCCCGGCCAGGTCGAGATCACCCTCGACGACGGTTCGACGCGCAGCGTCCGCATTCATCACGCTCACCTCGAGGAAGATGCCGGCAAGTCGCTGCACGAGGACTATCACGGCATGACCGGCATCGATCTCAACCGTGCCGGCACGCCGCTGCTGGAGATCGTCTCCGAGCCCGACATGCGCTCGGCCAAGGAAGCGGTCGCCTACATCAAGGCACTGCACGCCATCGTCACCTATCTCGGCATCTCCGACGGCAACATGGCCGAAGGCTCGATGCGCTGCGACGTCAACGTCTCGGTGCGTCCCAAGGGGCAGGCCGCTTTCGGCACTCGCGCCGAGATCAAGAACGTCAACTCGTTTCGCTTCGTCGAGAAGGCCATCGCCTTCGAGGTCGAGCGCCAGATCGAACTCATCGACGATGGCGGTCAGGTCGTGCAGGAAACGCGACTGTTCGACCCGGAACGCGACGAGACGCGCGGCATGCGCACCAAGGAAGAAGCCAACGACTACCGTTACTTCCCCTGTCCCGACCTGCTTCCAGTGATGCTCGACGGTGCCTATGTCGATCACCAGCGCGCACTCATGCCTGAACTGCCCAGCGAAAAGCGCCACCGCTTCGAAAACCAGCTGGGCTTGTCCGCCTATGACGCCGGCGTGCTGGCCTCGAGCCGTGCCATGGCCGAGTACTTCGAAGCCGTCAAGGATGTCTGCGGCGACGCCAAGCAGGCCGCCAACTGGGTACAAGGCGAACTCTCGGCCAACCTCAACCGCGAAAACCTGGAGATCGACGATAGCCCGGTCACGGCCGGGCAGCTCGGCGGCCTCATTCAGCGCGTCATGGACGACACCATCAGCGGCAAGGCCGCCAAGCAGGTCTTCCAGGCGCTGTGGGACGGCGAGGCGGACAGCGCCGATGCCATCATCGAGGCCCGCGGGCTCAAGCAGGTCACCGATACCGGCGCCATCGAAGGCATGATCGACCAGGTCATCGCCGACAGCCCGGTTCAGGTCGCCCAGTACCGTGAAGCCGACGAGGCCAAGCGCGGCAAGATGATCGGCTACTTCGTCGGCCAGGTCATGAAAGCCTCGCGCGGCACCGCCAACCCGCAACAGGTCAACAGCCTCCTCAAGCAGAAGCTGGATCAGGCTTGACGGCATCCTGGTGGCCTTAATTCAACCACCACGACAGCAACAACAGTAGCAGCAGCACACCGGCCACGACTTTCCACAGCGTGGCCGGTTGCTGCCATGGCTGGTGCGGCTCAGGGTCATCACGCCGCCTGGGCGTGCGCAAATGGTAGGCGAACTCCCCCAGACGCCGGAATCGCAGCGCACGCTGCGGATCGAGCGCACGCCGCAGTGCGTCATCGAGCTCAGCACCGATCGCCGGATTATAGCGGCGTGCACTGGTGTAGCTCATGCGCTCAAGATCGGTATGGCTGCGCAATTCGTTGGGCGCCAGCGCATAAGGCTGATGGCCGGTCAGCAGCCAGTAGATGGTCGAGGCCAATCCATATTGGTCGCTACGCCGTCCCACCTCAGTGTCCAGGGCGTATTCGGGGGCGCTATGCTCGGTCAACCCCACCTGCCGCGCCAGTTCACGCGCCCCTTGCTGGCTATCGCTTTCACGCAAGTGGCAGGCACCGAAATCCGTCAACACCAGCTGGCCATGTGTATCGACCATCAGATTATCGGGATGGATATTCTGATGCATCACATCACGACGATGCAGGGCCTGCACTGCCTTGACCAATTGCCGCGCCAAATCCAGGCGCGCCTCGAGACTGGCCTGGGGATGACGCAACGCCCAATCGCTGAGCGATTCGCCCTTGATGTAATCGATCAGATAATACTGGTAGCGTCGTGGTCGAGCCGAATCCACGACCTTGGGCAAGAACGGTGAGTTGACGCGCTGCACGACCCACTGCTGAAGCGCGAAATGCTCCTGATAGGCGTTGCGCAGCGACAGCTCGGGGCTGGGCGCCTTCATCACCATCTCGCGCTCGTTGCGGGCGTCCCGCACACGATAGACGCGTGACTTGGCGGTGCGCGACAGCACCTCGAGCACCTCCAGCCCATCGAGACGCTCACCGGGCGTCAATTCGGGCGGCACCGGCAAGTCGCCATACAGCGGCACGGGATGCTCCGGCTCGACCTCTTCGGGCAAGCGATCGATGCGCACCAGCTGGAAGCAGAACTGATCGCCGCCGTAGCCACGCTCCTGGGCACGCCTGTGCGCCGCCTCGGCCAGACGTTCGCAGGCCGCGTCGAGATCGCTGACATCGGCGCGGATCAGTTGCACGAAATCCGAGGGCAGCAAGGTCCCGCGCACAGCCTGGGTGGTAAACAGGAAGAGATCGCCCTGCTTGAGTGAATCCGTCGCATAATCGATATCCAGGCTACCGTCCATGCCCAGTGCACGCGACGGATAGCGATAGCCGCCCAAGTCGGTGACATGGTCGCGAGACAATTGCTCGAATTCGGCCCCCCGCAGACGAAAGACCAATGTGTCGCCCATGTGAAACAGGTGCATTTCACGACGACGGAACACCATGGCCGAGAGGGAGCAAATATAACTGCCGCCTTCGATGTAGGCGCTTTGGCTATAACTCCAGCTATTCAGGGCACGCAGCACACGATGCGCCGATGTCTTGACATCCCAATGTTCCGGGGTCGAATAATAATCGGCAAGAAAGCCTCGTACGCTCAGGTCTCCGGCCTGTTTGGCGATCGCGTTGCGCCAAGTGGAATCACTGATCAGCGCGCAAGCGCCCTTGGCGGACAGCTGAGAGCCAGCGGGCACCTGGACCGACATCGAGCTGCGATGACGACGTCGATCCGGTGCCACGAACGCCTGCCCGAAGCTGATAGAAAGGCTGCTTTCCGTCAACGATCGTCTCCTTGTCGATGATGATGAGACGGATAATTCTTGCGAGCGATGAGCATGGCAACACCAGACGACGATTGCATGATCTCATTGACGTCCCACGCCGGTTGGTAAACGCTGGACGCTACTCGTATAATTTCTCGGATTTTCTCCCGCTGGTGTTCAACCTGCAAACCGCAAGGACTCGACGATGAGTTTCAACAACATTCCCGCTGGCAAGGATCTCCCCAACGACGTCTACGTGGCGATCGAGATTCCCGCCAATCACGCACCGATCAAGTACGAGATCGACAAGGACATGGATGCGCTGGTCGTCGACCGCTTCATGGCCACACCAATGTTCTACCCGGCCAACTACGGCTTCATCAACAACACCCTGGCCGACGATGGCGACCCACTCGACGCACTCGTGGTCACCCCCTACCCGGTTCAGGCAGGCAGTGTGATTCGCGCGCGCCCGGTCGGCGTACTCAACATGTCCGACGAAGCCGGCGAAGACGCCAAGCTGGTCTGCGTCCCGCACCCCAAGCTGAGCGCCCTGTATGACGACGTACAGGAAGTCACCGACCTCCCCGAACTGCTGCGTCAGCAGATCGCGCATTTCTTCGAGAACTACAAGGATCTCGAAAAAGGCAAATGGGTGAAGATCGACTCCTGGGATGGCGCCGAGGCCGCCCGCAAGGCCATCGAGAAAGCCGCCGACGCTTACACCAAAGCCTGATTTCGCCTCTCACCAACGTCACCCCGCGTCGCTCCCCCGACGCGGGGTGTCTGGTTCAGGGGTATCACTCGTCGAGCTAGACGCTTCGAGATCGCTACGTATGCGGGCGATCAGTTGCGATGCCTGCAACGTATAATTCGCCATCATCAACGAGTGGTTGGCGAAGATACCGAAACCGCTGCCGTTGAGCACGATGGGGCTCCATAGGGGCGCCTGCGAGGCATCGAGCTCAGCGATCAACTGATCGAACGCCGTGCCGACTCCGGCCGCTTCGATGGCCGGCGCGAAGTCTCGCCTGGCAGCGTCGAGAAGGTGCTTCAGGGCCCAGGTATTACCGCGCGCTTCGAAGAAAACGTTGTCGATACGCCACCACGGCGTGTTCACGCCATCCTCGCCGCGTTCGATATCGGCACTACGACGCTCGGCGTGCCCCACGCTCGCTGCCAGCCGCTGGGTCTGCCGCTCGAGACGAGTCTGCACGCGCCCAAGCCAAGCCGCCAACGCTGGCGCCTCCTGAGAGAAGCTCGCCTGCTGCTCTCGCAGACGCCCCAGATAATCGCGCAGCGCCTCGCGCGCCGCCTGATAACGCCCTTCGGCGGATGGAAAACGCCAAGCGTCACTGTGCGTCTCCAGGGCATCGACGGCGTGTTGCAGAGTATCGTTAGTGCCATCGGTGATCGCACCATTGAGCGCCGCACTCATGGCCCTGACTTGCCCGAGCACGCCCTGCTCCCAGCTCGGCATGTTATCCAGCCACAGCCCCGGCGGCGCGATATCGTTACGCAAATAGCCACCGGGCTTGTCGAGCAAGCTGCCGAGTAACGTCACCGTGGTGGCGAGCACGGTCTCGCCGGGACGGGACGCATCCGTCACGGCCTCGGCACCGGAGGACTGCGCAGCGCCACGCTGCAAGCTCACCGCATCGTCGACATTGAAAGCATCGGGGCGCTGGCTCCACCAAACGCCCAATGCCACACAAACCACGAGGTAGATAACCAGCAAGGCGATCAGGGGTTTCCAGATCCAGCCATACTGAGGCGATTCCAGCACATTGCGCTGGTCACGCTCACGCTTGCGAAAAAGAGCCATGATGACGTCCTTGTATGAAGTTGAGAGCGGTGACTTCCATCCTATCACGCAGTCGCGTTTTTGCCGTCGCTATGATGCATGCTCAAGGACATCCGTCCTCGGTGGCCAAAAGGCATCACAACAATTGCAAACTAGACAGTTCGCCAGTTTTTGGGCAAACTCCGCTCACGCTAACGATATATGGCACCAGCGGCGGTATCTTGCATGATCGTGCCGTGATCTAAGCCAATCCTGAACAGGTTAACAGCGTCGATCTGGACTCATGACATGGCGAATCTTCTCGTACTCAACGGCCCTAATCTCAACCTGCTCGGTACGCGCGAGCCAGGCGTTTACGGCACCACTACCCTCGAGGATATCCGCCTGCGCCTGACCCAGCGCGCCAGCGACGCTGGCCACCGTCTCGACTGGCTGCAGTCCAACGCCGAACATCTACTGGTCGAACGTGTGCACGCAGCACGTCACGACGGCACCGACTTCATCCTGATCAACCCCGCCGCCTTTACGCATACCAGCGTTGCCTTGCGCGACGCGCTCACGGGTGTCGCGATTCCCTTCATCGAGCTGCACCTTTCCAACGTGCATGCGCGCGAGCCGTTTCGTGCGCATTCATATTTTTCGGATGTTGCTCGCGGCGTCATCGCCGGATTCGGCGCCGACAGTTACGAGCTTGCCCTGGAAGCCGCGCTGCGCCAGCTCGGCTGACGAGGCACACGCTCCGATGGCAAACCACGCCACCTCACATTCACATTGATCGAGACAGGCTTATGGATATTCGCAAGGTCAAGAAACTCATCGAACTCCTGGAAGAGTCCAATATCAGCGAGATTGAAATCCAGGAAGGCGAGGAGTCCGTACGTATCAGCCGCCACACCGGTGGTTTCAGCGCCCCCCCCGCAGCCCAGGCGCCCGCGCCCGCTCCCGCCGCTGCGCCTGCTCCCGCCGCACCCGCTCCAGCCGCCGCACACGAGGCCGAAGCCGCGCCCGCCGAACCCAGTGGCCACCCGGTGACCTCGCCCATGGTGGGCACGTTCTATCGCTCGCCAGCGCCAGGCGCCAAGCCGTTCATCGAAATCGGGCAAAGCGTCAAGAAAGGCGAAACCGTGTGCATCGTCGAAGCCATGAAGATGATGAATCAGATCGAGGCCGATCAGGATGGCGTGATCGAGGCCATCATGGTAGAGGATGGAGAACCGGTCGAATTCGACCAGCCGATGGTCATCATCTCTTGAGGCCGTTTGCGATCACTGCACATGAACGATCGCTAACCGCTTCCGAGCTTACATAGAGACGGACGACACTATGTTGGACAAGGTACTCATCGCCAATCGTGGCGAGATCGCCCTTCGCGTGCTACGCGCCTGCAAGGAACTCGGCATCAAGACCGTCGCGGTACATTCCAAGGCCGACCGCGAGCTCATGCACGTGCGGCTGGCCGATGAAGCCGTGTGCATCGGCCCCGCGTCCTCGGCGCAATCCTACCTGAACATACCGGCCTTGATCAGTGCTGCCGAAGTCACCGATTCCAGCGCCATTCATCCCGGTTATGGCTTTCTCTCCGAGAACGCCAACTTTGCCGAACAGGTAGAGCGTTCGGGCTTCGTGTTCGTGGGGCCGCGCGCCGACACCATCCGCATGATGGGCGACAAGGTCAGCGCCATTTCAGCGATGAAAAAGGCCGGCGTGCCCACGGTGCCCGGCTCCGACGGGCCGCTCCCCGAAGATAACGACGACGCGATCCTGGCCACCGCCAAGCGCATCGGCTACCCGGTCATCATCAAGGCAGCTGCCGGCGGTGGCGGCCGTGGCATGCGCGTGGTGCACAGCGAGGGCAGCCTGCTCTCCTCAGTCAGCGTGACGCGCAACGAAGCCAATTCGGCGTTCGGCGACGGCACGCTGTACATGGAGAAGTTCCTCGAGAACCCGCGTCACGTCGAGGTTCAGGTACTGGCCGACGGTCAGGGCAATGCCATTCACCTGTACGATCGCGATTGCTCCCTGCAGCGCCGTCACCAGAAGGTGCTGGAAGAAGCCCCCGCGCCGCATCTCGATCCCAAAGCCCGCGCCGATGTCCTCCAGGCCTGCGTGGATGCCTGCAACGAGATCAACTATCGTGGCGCCGGCACCTTCGAATTCCTGTACGAAAATGGGCAGTTCTTCTTCATCGAGATGAACACACGCGTTCAGGTCGAACACCCGGTTTCTGAAATGGTCACTGGCGTGGACATCGTCAAGGAGCAGCTGCGTATCGCGTCCGGTCACCCGCTGTCCATTTCTCAAGAAGACGTGCAGCTCAACGGGCATGCCTTCGAGTGCCGGATCAACGCCGAAGACTCGCGCACCTTCATGCCTTCCCCCGGCAAGATCGATCTCTACCACGCACCCGGTGGTTTGGGCGTACGCATGGATTCGCATATCTACACCGGCTATAGCGTACCGCCGCACTACGATTCCCTGCTCGGCAAGTTGATCACCTGGGGCGCCAGTCGCGAGACCGCGCTGACCCGTATGCGCAATGCCCTTGACGAGCTGCTGGTCGAAGGTATCAAGACCAACATCGACCTGCAGAAGGATCTGGTTCGCGACAGCGCTTTCCAGCAAGGTGGGGTAAACATTCATTATCTCGAGAAGAAACTCGGCCTGAGCTAGTCAGACCGAGCGACTCGACACGGGGCGGCCTTGGCCGTCCCGTTTGCGTTGATGCCCAAGGAGGCCCGCATGACCTGGTTGCAACTCAAGGCCCACATCGCCCCACAGCATGCCGAAACCCTGGAAGAACTGCTGCTGGCCGAAGGTGCCCAGGCCATCACCCTTCAGGACGCTCACGATGATCCTGTCTTCGAGCCCGAGAGCGGCACCACACCGCTGTGGGACGAGACCGTGCTGACAGGGCTCTACGACGACCTGGAGGATATCGAGCCGATGCTCGAGCGCGTGCGCCAGCAATGGGCCGCCGAAATGGCCGATGAACCGTGCCCCGAGATCGACTACGAGTTGCTCGCCGACCGTGATTGGGAACGCGAGTGGATGGACGACTTCGCTCCGCTCAAGATGGGCGAGCGACTGTGGGTGGTGCCCAGCTGGCACGCTGCTCCCGAGCCCGACGCCGTCAATCTGGTGCTCGATCCGGGACTGGCCTTCGGCACCGGGACGCATCCGACCACCGCACTTTGCCTCGGCTGGCTCGACGGCCTCGACCTCGATACGCGCAAGGTGCTCGACTTCGGCTGCGGCTCCGGCATCCTGGCCATCGCCGCCCTCAAGCTGGGAGCCGACCATGCCACGGGCACCGATATCGACCCACAGGCCCTGCAAGCGAGCCGTGACAACGCCCAGCGCAACGCCATCGCCGATGAGCGCTTGTCGCTTTGCTATCCGGAGCGGCTCGAGGCCGAGCGTTATGATGTCGTGGTCGCCAACATTCTCTCCGGCCCTTTGGTGGAGCTCGCGCCCACGCTCTGCGCACATCTGGCACCAGGAGGCCGCCTGGCCTTGTCGGGCATTCTCGCCGGCCAGGCCGATGAGGTCATGGACGCATATCACGAGCAAGGCATGCTGCTCGATGCGCCCCACGAGCGCGAAGGTTGGGTGCGCATCACCGGCGTAGCGCCGGCATGATCGCGCTTGACGCGTGGAGCGGTGAACTGCCCCTTCAAGAACGTCGCCCCGGCGGCTATCATGGACGGCTTTAACCACCTAGACCTCTTGTGATGTCGACCCACGTCTCACCTCCGGCGACGCCATTGCCGTGCATCGGCCCTTACGCATTGCCCAACCGGGCGATTCTCGCGCCCATGGCGGGCGTCACCGATCGCCCGTTTCGACAATTGTGCCGAGAGCTCGGCGCAGGCCTGGTCGTCTCGGAAATGGTCACCGCTGATACGCGCCTGTGGCATACGCGCAAGTCCCGGCAACGCCTCGATCATACCGGTGAGCCCGGCCCCCGCGCCGTGCAGATCGCCGGCGGCGATCCAGACATGCTCGCCGAAGCCGCGCGTCTCAATGTCGTGCAAGGCGCCGAGATCATCGACATCAACATGGGCTGCCCCGCCAAGAAGGTATGTAACAAGGCCGCCGGTTCCGCGTTGCTGCGCGACGAGCGCTTGGTCGCGGCGATTCTCGAAGCGGTGGTCGCGGCCGTGGATGTCCCGGTGACATTGAAGATCCGGACCGGTTGGTGCTCGGAGTCGCGCAACGGCATACGTGTGGCGCAATTGGCCGAGGCCGCCGGCATCCAAGCCCTCGCAGTCCATGGCCGCACCCGTGAGCAGCGCTATCAAGGCAACGCCGAATACGACACCATCGCTGCCATCAAGCAAGCAGTGTCGCTGCCGATATTCGCCAATGGTGATATCGACAGCGCCGAGAAAGCCGCCCGCATCCTCGACTACACTAAAGCCGATGCGGTCATGGTCGGACGCGGCGCCCAAGGCAATCCGTGGTTATTTCGCGAAATCGAGCATCATCTGCGTACCGGCGACACCCTGGCGAGCCCGACACCCACCGAGATCGCCGCCGTCATGCACCGTCATCTCGATGCACTGCATGCCTTTTACGGTGAGCACATGGGGGTGCGCATCGCACGCAAGCATGTGGGGTGGTATCTCGCCACTCGCCCACAAGCAGCGGCATTGCGCGCACGCTTCAACGTTCTGGAACAGCCCTCGGCCCAACACCGTTTCGTGGATGAGCTCGCCCACGATGCGCCAACGTTGGCCTCAAATGGAAGCAATGCAGCATGACCAGCAGGCAAGCATTTCCCATCGATCAGAATACGCTCGATGCCACCTCCACGGCATCGCCGACGCATCAGCAAACCCTGCGTGAGTCGGTCGAGCTCGCCATGCAGCGCTACTTCGGCCACCTGGACGGCGAAACGGTCAGCGACCTCTACGCCATGGTGCTGACCGAAGTCGAAGTCCCCTTGCTGGAGGCCGTGATGCGCTACGCCGACGGCAACCAGACCCGCGCCGCCGACATGCTGGGCCTCAATCGCGGCACGCTGCGCAAGAAGCTCAAGCAGTACGACCTGATCTGATTCCATCGCGGGGCGTCGCGCCAGCGACGCCCCGTTGCGTTTCGCCCGGCGCCCATCGCGCGCCCTCATCTTGCAAGAGTGGAGCCCCATGGCCGAACACACCACCCCGTCGTCCGCCCTCCCCGTGCGCCGCGCATTGATCAGCGTGTCCGACAAGACCGGCATCGTGGCGTTCGCCCGCGAGCTGGCCACGCGTGGCGTCACGCTGCTATCCACCGGCGGCACCTTTCGCCTGCTCAGCGAGCACGGCATCCCGGTGACGGAAGTCTCCCAACATACCGGTTTCCCCGAAATCATGGATGGCCGTGTCAAGACCCTGCATCCCAAGATCCACGGTGGCATCCTCGGTCGTCGTGGACAGGACGACGAGGTAATGGCGACGCATGGCATCGATGCCATCGACATGGTCGTGGTCAACCTCTACCCCTTCGCCGACACCGTAGCCCGCGAGGAGTGCACGCTGGAAGAGGCCATCGAGAACATCGACATCGGCGGTCCGACCATGGTGCGCGCTTGCGCCAAGAACCACGCCCACACCACGATCGTGGTCAACGCCGGCGACTACTCGCGGGTGCTGGAGGACATGAGCGCCCAGAACGGGGCCGTCGGCCAGGCGCTGCGCTTCGACCTGGCGGTCAAGGCCTTCGAACATACCGCCGGTTATGACGGTGCCATCGCCAACTATCTCGGCACTCTGGCGGAAGGCGGCGAGGCGAATTTCCCGCGGACCTACAACGTGCAGTTCCACAAGAAGCAGGCCATGCGCTACGGCGAGAACCCGCACCAGCAAGCGGCCTTCTATGCCGAAGCCGATGCTTCGGAAGCCAGCGTAACCACGGCAGCGCAGCGTCAGGGCAAGGCATTGTCATTCAATAACGTCGCCGATACCGATGCCGCTTTCGAATGCGTCAAGGCCTTCAGCGAAACCGCTTGCGTCATCGTCAAGCATGCCAACCCCTGTGGCGTCGCCGTTGCCGACACGCCGCTTGCCGCCTATCAAAGCGCGTTCGCCACCGACCCGACCAGCGCCTTCGGCGGCATCATCGCCTTCAATCGCCCACTGGACGCCGACACGGCACGCGCCATCGTCGACCGTCAGTTCGTGGAAGTCATCATCGCGCCGGGCATCAGCGACGAAGCTGCCGACATCGTCGCCGGGAAGAAAAACGTGCGCCTGCTCGATGTCAGCGACCATTGGCCCGGACAGCGTCGTCCCTCGCACGACTTCAAGCGCGTTAACGGCGGGTTGCTGGTGCAGGACCGTGACCTGGGCATGGTCGAGCGGGAGGAGTTGCGCACCGTCACCGAGCGCGCGCCCAGCGAGCAAGAAATGCACGACCTCAGCTTTGCCTGGAAGGTCGCCAAGTTCGTCAAATCCAATGCCATCGTCTACGCCAAGCATGGCCAGACCATCGGCGTGGGGGCCGGGCAGATGAGCCGTGTCTATTCCGCCAAAATCGCCGGCATCAAGGCCGCTGACGAAGGTCTGGAAGTGCCCGGCTCGGTGATGGCCTCGGATGCCTTCTTCCCGTTCCGCGATGGTATCGACGCCGCGGCCCAGGCCGGCATCACCGCCGTCATCCAGCCTGGAGGCTCACTGCGTGACCAGGAAGTGATCGACGCCGCCAACGAGGCCGGCATCGCCATGGTCTTCACCGGCATGCGTCATTTCAGGCACTGAAGCTCGAAGCTCGAAGCTCGAAGCTCGAAGAAAGTCTAAGCCCCGCCAATAGCAAAACACCCTGCCGGATGCACCGGCAGGGTGTTTTTCTTCATACTTCCAGGCGCATAGCGCCGCGCTTCGAGCTGCCAGCGCTTAGCCTAGATCCATGCACAGATACTTGGTTTCCATGTACTCGGCAAGACCGTATTTGGAGCCTTCACGCCCCAGCCCTGAGGCCTTGACGCCCCCGAATGGCGCACTGGCGTTGGAAATCAAGCCGGTGTTGATGCCGACCATGCCGTACTCCAGCGCTTCGGCCACGCGCCAGACACGGCTCAGGTCGTTGGCATAAAAATACGAGGCCAGACCGAACTGGGTGTCATTGGCCATGCGCACGGCATCTTCCTCGTCTTCGAACGGAATCACCGCGGCCAGCGGGCCGAAGGTTTCCTCGTGCGCCACCTTCATCTCGGTGTTGGCATGGCTCACCAACGTCGGTGTGAAGAAGCGTCCACCGAGCGGATGGGCGTGTCCACCCAGCAACAGCTCGGCGCCTTTGTCGACGGCATCCTGGATATGCTCGGAGACCTTGGTGACCGCGTCGTCGTCGATCAGCGGCCCGATATTCACGCCTTCTTCGGTGCCCGGGCCGACATGCAATTCGCTGTTCATGGCCGCCGCCAGCTTTTCACTGAACGCATTGATCACGCTGGACTGCACGAGGAAGCGATTGGTGCACACGCAGGTCTGGCCGGCGTTGCGAAACTTGCTCGCCATCGCCCCCTCGACGGCGGCATCCAGATCAGCGTCCTCGAAGACCAGAAACGGCGCGTTGCCTCCCAGCTCCAGCGAAATCTTCTGGATATGCTCGGCGGCGCCGGCCATCAACTGACTGCCCACCTCGGTGGAGCCGGTGAAGGTGATCTTGCGTACCACGGGCGACTCGGTCATCGCCTTGGCGATCTCGCTGGCACGCCCCGGCACTACGTTGAAGACACCGCGAGGAACGCCGGCCTGCTCGGCCAGCGCAGCCAGCGCGGTCGCCGAGAATGGCGTCTGACTGGCCGGCTTGATGACGATGGGACAGCCTGCCGCCAACGCCGCGGCCGCCTTGCGCGTGATCATCGAGGAGGGAAAGTTCCACGGCGTGATCGCCCCCACGACACCCACCGGCTGCTTGAGCACGACGATCCGCTGATTGGCCTTGGCAGCCGGAATGGTATCGCCATACACGCGCCGCGCTTCTTCGGCGAACCAGCGCATGAAGCTCGCCGCATAGGCGATCTCGCCGGCCGCTTCCTTGAGCGGCTTGCCCTGCTCGGCGGTCATGATCGCCGCCAGCTCGTCCTGATGCTCGAGCATCAGGTCATACCATTTCATCAGGGTATCGGCGCGCTCCTGGGCAGTCAGCGCACGCCACGCGGGCCAGGCCGACTCGGCGGCCTCGATGGCACGCTCGGTTTCGGCGTGCCCCAGCTTGGGCATGCGCCCTACGATCTCGCCGGTTGCAGGATCATCGACCTCGATTTGCTCGCCGCTGTCCGCTGCTACCCAGTTGCCGTCAATATAGGCAAAGGGACGAAACAGCGAGTTCTCCTGAAGGGACTCCATGGCGTTCTCCTTCCTGACAATGAGAGCGACGCTGACCGTCGCCGTGAATTCATCTTATGCCGAGTCACCCGATGCCACCAAGTGCAGCACTCGCTGACGTGACGTTCACCCCACCCCCCAGATAAAGAGGCTCAGCACCGCGATGGCGATAGCGGCCCCGCACAGCGCCTGACCTCTATATCGCGCCGGCGAGCGCCGTACCTGCCGGATACCCAGCACTGCCAGGAGCATCGCCAGCGCATCGACGAGCAGCATATAAGACGCCAACAGCGGCGCCAGGGTGACGAGCACCAGCGCCAGCACCGCCCAGGGCGACAATAACGACGATTTGACGCGTCCTTGATCGTCACGCGTTTGCCGCGCGGTACGTTGAGGCACCGGCGCATCGAACACCTGCTCGGCACATCCTCCATCGCCATCGAAGCGTAGCCGGCTACCTTCCCTGGGAAGTCCCCGGCCACGCCACTCGGTCAGTGTGAATGTATAACGATATCCATCGTCACCGACGATCACGCCGCGTTGGGCCGCGTCATCGAAGGTTTCCAGCTTACCGTGCACGCCATGACTCCCGGCCAATTCCCGATGGCATGATCAACATCCCTCACTCTAGACGCGAGTCCGATAACGTCACCGACACGGAGTCTGAAAAGCGCAGCGCGAACGGCTTATCGACTTCTACCTGCGCCGTGAGGACCTGCTCGTAACTCATGATGATATCCAAGATTTCGCGGGTCATGCGTTCCAGCAAGAGAAAGCGATTGTCCTCGACATAGCCGATGATGTGCTTGGTGATCGTACGATAATTGAGCGCCTGCTCGATATGATCGAACTTGACCGCACGTTCGGCCCGATAACGAATGGTGGCATTGATCACCACATCCTGACGGTTCTGGATTTCCTCGTCCTTGATACCGATATGGGTACGCAGACGCAGGTTCTTGATGCTAATCGTCGCCAGATCATGATCGAGATGCTGATCGTTCAGTGCATGTAAGGCCATGCGGCATTTCTCCTAAACTACGAAACACGCGTCATGCGCGCAGTGGTGACCGGCGCATCGCTCAGCCATGCACCAGCGTCAAGAATTCCTGACGCGTGGTCAGGTTGTTGCGGAAGGCGCCCAGCATCACGGAGGTCTTCATGCTCGAATTCTGCTTCTCGACACCGCGCATCATCATGCACATGTGTTGCGCCTCGATGATCACCCCTACACCGCGCGCTTGGGTGACTTGCTGCACGGCCTCGGCGATCTGACGCGTCAGATTTTCCTGGATCTGCATGCGCCGCGCGTACATATCCACGATGCGCGCAAATTTGGAAAGCCCGAGCACCCTGCCTTCGGGCAAGTACGCGATATGGCACTTGCCGATGAACGGCAACAAATGATGCTCACACATCGAATAAAGTTCGATATCCTTGATCAAGACCATTTCGTCGGTCTGCGATTCGAATACCGCACCATTGACCAATGATTCGAGCGTCTGCCCGTACCCCTGATTGAGAAACTGCATGGCCTTGGCGGCACGCATGGGGGTATCGCGTAACCCCTCCCGGTCGGGATCCTCGCCCAGGCCGGCGATAATGGCGCGATAATGCGTTGCAAGTTCTTCTGTCATTTAAGTGCCTTCGTCATGACGCCCGACCGGGCATACGTTACAAAATGAATACAACACCGGAAGTTTGCCACATGGGGAAAGTGCTACGCACGCACGATTCGCGTCGACATCGGCAACACGACATTTCCCGACGCCGCGGAAACGTCGAGATGGCGAGTTCACGCCAGCCAGCGCGGGTTTTCCAACGCTAGGCGCTGTTGCTCGAGAATACGGATGTGCTGATCCCAATAACCTTCGCTCGCCACCCAAGGAAATGCCCGTGGAAACGCCGGATCTTCCCAGCGATCGACCAGCCAGGCGCTATGCCGCATCAAGCGCATCGTGCGCAGAGGCTCGATCCAGCGCAGTTGACGCCGATCGAACTCGACATGCTGTTCATAGCCCTCGATCACCTCGGAAAGCTGCATTTGCCATTCGTCGGCTTCAGGCGCCGTCAATAACATCCACAGATCCTGGACCGCCGGCGCCGTGCAGCAATCATCGAAGTCGACCAGCGCAAATGCGTCGTCACGCCCCAGAATGTTGCCCAGATGGCAATCCCCATGAACGCGTTGCAAGGCTGTCTCCGGCCACCGTTGCTCAGCCAGTAACGTCTGCAGGCGCTCGGCGATGCGGGCATACGCCTGGCGTTGACGACGACTCAACCAGTCGCTCGCCAACACCCGCTCGCAACTCGCCTGGCTGATCGCCATGGGTTCCTGAACAGGGCGCGCCTGGAAGGAACCGCGGCGCGCCACGGCATGCACCTGGCCGATTAAATCGCCGAGGGCAAAAAGATGCGCAGGATTCTCGAGCTCCGGCGCCTGCCCCGCGACGTGTGGAAACAATGCGAACGCGAATCCGTGGGCATGGTGGAGTGTCTCGCCCTCAGCGTCGCGCCAAGGGGGCGCACCGGGCACGCCCGCGGCCGCGAGCTCATCGAGAAAGACATGTTCTTCGCGAATCTGCGCCTCGCTCCAGCGCTCGGGCCGATAGAACTTGGCCACCCAGCGACGACGATCGTCGTCGCTCAACAGGAACACGCGATTTTCATAGCTATTGAGCGCGAACGGCTCGCCTGGCAACCAAAAACCCAGCGACTCGACGGCATCGACCACGTGTGCGGGCGATAAACTTTCGAACGGGTGCTTCGGGGCGGTCATGGTGTGTCCTATTGAAGATGCTCCACCATGCTATCAGATTCCTCGCGGCGTTCGCGTCATCGCCCACGCCTCGACATGCTGCGCACCCGCCTCTCGACAGGCATCCGCCAGTGCCGACAGCGTGTTACCGGTGGTCATCACGTCATCAACCAGCGCCACATGAGCCGGCAGCTCGGACGCCACATGAAAAGCGCCGCGCACGTTGCCGCGACGCGCGCGGCGTGTCAGCCCTCGCTGAGTCGGCGTGTCACGCGTACGCCAGGCACGCTGATGTGGCACGCCCAATTGACGCGAGAGTTCGCGTGTCAGCCAGACGCTGTGATCGAAACCGCGCTCACGCCGCCGGCGCGGGTGCGTCGGTACCGCAATGAGCACCTCGGGTAACCCCCCTTCGCGGCTGCGCGCGAAGAGGGTCGCCAGCAAGATGCCCGCACGCGGCTGAGCGCCGAACTTGAAACGTTGCAGCAATGCCTGCGAGGTATCTTCGTAGCGCAGCGGCGCTCGTGTCACATCGAAAGACGGCGCATGACGCAGACAATGGCCGCAAAGCTCCGCAGGACGCGCCAACGGTTCGGCGCAGCGCGCACAGGCCACACTATTCCATGGCAGCGCCTCGAAACACGCCTCGCACCACGGCGACGGCGGCGGTGCCATGCCCATGCAAAAGGCGCAATGGCCCGGCAGCCCTACGCGCACCGATAAGTCGACCATCATCTTTAGCTTGGTTGACAAATGCCAAGCGTTTCTCGCTATCGTCATGACTTACTAATTCTTTTTTCAAGGTCACAGGGCTACCACGCCCCATGCGATAGGAAAAGACTAGCATGCCCGCCACCTCCAGCACGCTGCCTTCGATATCGACCACTATCGCCGTGACTCCCCCTATCGAGACGTTCACTACGGCTTCGACGCCCGTGGCGATTGACTTCCCACGCGGCATACGTAGAATATCGCTCGACCTGCCAGACTGCGGATGTGGTGGAATTGGTAGACACGCTAGATTTAGGTTCTAGTGCCGAGAGGCGTGGGAGTTCGAGTCTCCCCATCCGCACCATTTTTCTTCCTAAGTTATTGATTTTATTGAGCCAGCCAGCTCATCTCGCCAAATTCTCAGTCCCCAGCCAGTCCCCACTTTCTTACCGAAAACCAGATATACACGTGCATGTGCGCCTATCATGCGGGGCAAGCTCAGAATCCTTGGGAGCCTCGGAAAAAGGTAACAAAGGTAATGCCTTGTCAGAATCTCGCCTAACATATTGAATATAAAGAGATTCGAACAGTCGTTCAAAAGGTAACAAAAAGGTGATGCAAAGGTAATGCGTTACCTTTTTAAGAGGTCACAGAGAAAAATATCCATATCCTTTAAAAACAGCTACTTGCGAGCACGTTACCTTTTGCATTACCTCACGTTACCTTTTACGGGTAACAGAAAAATATTGATAAATCAGACGGTTGGGGCATGATCTACCCCCATGTGACCAATGTTACCTTTTTCCGAGGCCCCCACACCTTCATAAGGCGCCTCCCCCCTCCTGTGCTTCCCCACCACCCGTTTTTGGCGCTGCTCGATTTCGCATGATTCCGCATGACCAATCTCCCTCTGCCACCCGCCTCGAAGCCCTGCAGCCAGGCTGTATTGACCGTCCTGCATGAGTGCGTGAAAAGCGACAGGTTTAGCGCGCAGGCGGGGCGGGGTGTCGACGGCGCGCTGCGGGCGAGCAAGGTGTATCTTCTTGGTCTATGGTGAACCAGTGAATGACGCAACCAATGGGTGGCACCGTGGATAACTATCACATCACGAAAGACGACGGCGACTGGAAGCTTCAGAAAGAAGGAAGTGACCGCGCTATAAAGCGATCTGACACAAAGGATGAAGCCATACAGCACATGAGAGGCTATATGGACGGCAAGGAAGGGTCAGTAAAAATCCACAAAGAAGATGGGAAGATCCAAGAGGAACGCACCTATCCCGGTAGCTCTGATCCTCATAGCTCCAAAGGATGAAGGAGGGGTCGCCAATCGGGCGACCCCTTCTAATTTACATACCATTCAGCGGTTGGTGATGATCAGCTCTCCCCGCTTTCCAGTTGATTGCTTGCCGACGGTGTAGTTGATCTGGGTGGTGTGGATCTTGAGGTCCGCGAACGCTCGCCGCATCTCCGGGATATCGTTGACGCTGATGACGACCTGCCCTTTCGCTTTCCGTGCCAGCTCGGCCATTCGATCATACTGCTCGAGCCCAAAATCCTGACCGTAGCCAGCGGTCCCCCTGTATGGTGGGTCAAGGTAGAAAAGGGTTCCTTCACGGTCGTAGCGACGTATGCACTCAGACCAGTCGAGGTGCTCGATGAGCGTTCGCGCAAGCCGGAGGTGCGCCGTGCTGAGATCTTCCTCGATCCGCAACAGGTTCAAACGTGGTGGTGACACGGCAGAGGTTCCGAAGGACTGTCCTTCCACCTTGCCACCAAATGCCAGTTTCTGGAGATAAAAGAACCGCGCCGCACGCTGTATGTCTGTTAGGTGGGCTGGATCAATGTCTCTCTGGGTCAAGTACTCCTCTCGGCTGACAAGTGCCCAGCGGAACTGGCGCACCAGCTCCTCCAAGTGATGCTTGACGATGCGATACAGGTTTACGAGTTCGCCATGGGCATCGTTGATCACCTCTACTGGGCTCGGCTCCTTCATGAAGAACAGCGCCGCTCCACCGCAAAACGGCTCCACATACGTACGATGGGGCTGAAACAGCGGCATGATCTGCTTCGCGAGGCGTCGCTTACCTCCCATCCATGGGAGAATCGGTTTAGTCGTCATCCTTAACACCTGTCTATTTATACAGCATTTGGTATACTGAAGGTGTTGCTCGAGGAGCATGGAAGGCTCCCTAGCGATCAAGGATGAACGCAAGCAATCTGCGCCCGATGGCTAACGCCTCGGGCGTTTTTTATTTGGCCGCGCCAGGAGCTGGAGTGCCTCCATCCAGCGAGTATTCCCGGAAGCGGATCACCTTCTCGCCGATAATGTCGTTGATCTCTTCGAAGACGGCTTGCAGTGGCTCGAGCTCGTTGGTGACGAAGACCTTGGCGGCTTTCTCCACGTCACCGAAGCCGCCGACGTTGTTGGGCATCACGCCCATCAGTTGGGGCGGGACGCGATGCCCGGCGAGGGTATCGTCGCGGGTTTCTTGCTTGATGCCGGCGAATTCGTCCTTGGCGGCAACTTCCGAGATGGGGATGATCTGCACGCCATCCTTCTTGCCGCCTGGGGAGTGAAGAAACAGGTTGCGGAAATTACCGACGCCCTTGCTCTCCTTGAGCGCGGCGCGCATGGCGTCGATGTCTTCCTGGTTCTGCGCGGTATCGCTGACGTACATCACGAAGCCCGCATGGGAACCGTTCAGATAATATTTGCGACGGAACAGGGTGGCATTTTCGTTGAGCAGGATCGACTGCAGCGCGCCGAGATAATCCGGCACGCCGTAGATCTCCTGGTTGATGTCCGGCTCCATCAAGTGGATCACCGAATCGCGCTCGAACTCCTTGGCCACCTGCCAGGATGTAACCCACCAGAATTGCCCCTCCTCGACACCCCGGCGCACGTACTTTGCCTGCGCCGGGCGCAATGCCAGCAGCCGCCCAAGTCGTCCATACACCCGCTCGATGTAGG
This sequence comes from Chromohalobacter marismortui, assembly GCF_004364315.1. Taxonomy (GTDB): domain Bacteria; phylum Pseudomonadota; class Gammaproteobacteria; order Pseudomonadales; family Halomonadaceae; genus Chromohalobacter; species Chromohalobacter marismortui. Next base: position 447,908 of record NZ_SOBR01000003.1, read on the forward strand.
CATTGCCGAACACCAGGTAATCGGTGACCAGGGCGCGGAACGCCTGCCGACTCAGTAGGCGATGCGGAATGAACGATCGCGACAGGATGTTGCGCTTCACCTGCAAGCTAGAGCCGTGATGCGCCGTCGAACGATACATCTTGGCCAGCGCCGGGAGATCCACCGGCGGTTCGTACCAGCGCGCCGTCAGCATCCAGCAGCCGGTATAGAGAAAGTCGGCCAGATCCGTCACCGGTACCGGCTCGCCGAAGGTGAACGCCTCGGCCCGCGCCGGGACTGGCGACGCCTCCGCCGCCGGTTCGGACTCGGACAGGGTCGCCGGCACGCGCATGCGGGGTTTGTCGGCCATGGTCATTCGGACATCTCCATGATGGCGCCGCCGCGCTCGCCCTCGGCGAGCACGTCGATAGGTTCGTTGTTGAGAGCGTGCATCGTCGCCCACGCGAGATCCGCGTGGCCGGTCTGGGCGTTGCGCCCAGCGGTAAAGGTGAATTGGCGGCCGCTCGCGGTCAGCTCGCGGCGAATGGCGGTGAACGACTGCGCTATGATCACGTCGCGGCTATCGAACTCGAGACGTCCGCGCTCGATGATGTGCTGGGCCTGACGCACCAGCGCCGCCTTGCTGTCCGGCGTATAGCGATAGCGCGTCACGCGCGGGAAAAACTTGGCGACAAGCTGCGCCACCGCCTCGCCCATGCCGTTGATATCGATGCCGATGAACTGGACGTTGTAGCGCCGCGTTACCTGCTCGATGAAGCCCGCCTGCTCTTCGTAGTCCTGCCCCTTGATGCGGTGCTTCTCCAGGATGCGATGCCGATCGTTGCGATTCTTGGCCGGTGCCAGCACGACCAAGCCCGCGCCATCGCCGTCCAGGTTGTCCCCCGCCGGGTCGTAGCCCAGCCACACCGGCTTATCCCCGAATGGCCGCGCGGCGAAGGGCTTCCAATCGCGCCAAATGTCCCAGCTATCCACCATGCAGCGTTGCATGGTCATCATCGGGAACGCCGACTGCGAATCGTCGACGAACTCGCACATCAAGAGGTTGGCGAATTCCTCGTCGCTGTATTCCAGTCGCAGTTGGTCGAGATCGAACAGATCGCAGCCGCCGGCGATCGCGTCCTCGATGGTCACGATCTGGCGCCACTGGCCATCGGCGCCACGCGCACCACCGGCAAGCGCCGCGTGGCTGACGTCGATCTCGACGCGCTCGTCTTTCTTGCGACGCTTATTGAAGCGCTCGCCCGTCCAGAATGGATACGCCTCATGCGCCACCGATGACGGCGTGCTGAAGTAGGTTTGCTTCCACTTCTTGTGCATCGCCATGCCTGACGTGACTTTGCGGAACTGCTCGAAACCGTTGATCCAGAAGTATTCGTCGAGATAGGTGTCGCCGTGGTAGCCCTGCGCGGTCTTGGCGTTCGTCCCCAGGAAGTGGAGCTCGGCGCCATTGGCCAAGACGATGGGGTCGCCTTTGAGCTCCACGCCAGTGGCCTCTTTTACGAACTGCACGATGTAGTGCTTGAAGATGTGCGCCTGGGCCTTCGAGGCGCTCATGAAGATCTTGTTCTTGCCGGTCTCCACGGCGTCGGCGATCGCCTCGCGCGCGAAGTACCAGGTCGCGCCAATCTGCCTCGACTTGAGCAGGTTGCGGATACGTTCGTGCTGGCCGGCGCGGTACCAGGCGCGCTGGTAATCGAATAGTGAGGCTTCGAACGCCTCGACGATCTGGATCACGCCCTCGTCGCCGACATCGTTGCGCGCGGGTTTGCGCTTCTCGCCGGCGTTGCGCCGCTCGATGTTCGGATTGAGGTCGCTTTCTTTGCCCGATCCCTCGTACTTGTGGACCCGCGCCAGGCGCTCGACCTGGCGCCCCAGGAGATCCAGCTCCTTGAAGTCCTTGCCCTCCTTCGCGTCTTTCCAGATCAGTTGGATCATGCGCGCCTCGAGCGCGCCTTCGATGCGCTGACTGGGCGAGGCATCGTCCCAGGCATCGCGTTTCTTCCAGCTATCGATGGTGGCACGAGGCAGGTCGAGGAATTCGGCGATACGCGCGATGCGCCACCCCATCCAGTAGAGGTGCCGGGCGGAGAGACGCGAGGCGTCTTGGGTATCCAGGTCGGGGGTCGGTGTCGTCATGGCGCCCAGCGTACCCGCGCGCGGGGGGTCGCTATTGCAAGCCCCGGTGTAGACGGCATGACTCACACCCGGCCCGCGTTGAGCCGGGCAGCGAGTGCGCGGAACCTGACGCCCATACGCATTCCGTACCCCGAGGGCACTTCATGAAATGGTTCCGCATCGCGACCGAGGGCGCGACGACCGACGGCCGCAACATCAGCGCCGCCTGGCTGCAACAGATGGCCGACAACTTCGATCCCGACACCTACGGCTGCCGGATCAATCTGGAGCACATGCGCGGCATGCTGCCCGACGGGCCGTTCAAGAGTTACGGCGACGTCACCGCGCTGAAGGCCGAGAAAGGCGAGGACGGCAAGCTTCAGCTGCTCGCGGCCATCGATCCCACCGACGACCTGAAGGCGCTCAACGACAAGCGCCAGAAGGTCTACACGTCGATGGAAGTCGATCCCAACTTCGCCGATTCAGGCGAGGCCTATCTCGTCGGCCTGGCCGTCACCGACTCCCCCGCCTCGCTGGGTACCCAGATGCTGCAGTTCGCCGCCGGCGCGGGTAGCGAGTCACCGCTGGCCGGTCGCAAGCAACGCCCGGACAACCTGTTCACCGCCGCCGTCGAGACCGAGTTCGACTTCACCGCCGAGCCACCGGCCGATTCAGGCCCGTCGCTCACCGAACGCGTGAAGGCGCTGTTTCGCAAGCACGACGCCAAAAGCGAGGCGGGATTCGCTACGTTTCGAGAAGAGCTCGAGCAGACCCTGGGGCTATTCGTCGAGAAGCATCAAGCGCTGGCCGACGATCTCAACGCGCGGCCCAGCGCCACCGCCTTCAATGACCTGAAAGCCGCGCACGACACCCTGCAAACCCGCTTCGACGAGCTGTATACCCAGCTCGACAGCACGCCGCGCCACACCCAACGCCAGCGCGCCACCGGCGACGACGGCGCGATCGTCACCGACTGCTAAGGAACCCCGACGCTCATGCGCAACGATACCCGCATCCTCTTCAACCAGTTCGCCGACCAGGTGGCCAAGCTCAACGGTGTGCCCGACGCGACCCAGAAATTCGCCGTCGACCCCACCATTCAGCAGCGCCTCGAAAAACGCATTCAGGAGTCCAGCGACTTCCTGAATCGCGTCAACATGATCGGCGTCGACGAGCTGAAAGGCGAAAAGCTCGCCCTGGGCGTCTCCGGCCCGATCGCCGGGCGTACCAACGTCAGCAATCAAGATCGCCAGACCCGCGATCTCTCCACGCTCGACCCGCAGGGCTATGAGTGCCGCATGACCGAGTTCGACACCCATCTCGGTTACAACAAGATCGACGCCTGGGCCAAGTTTCCCAACTTTCAGGCGCTGATCCGTGATGCCGTCATTCGCCAGCAGGCGCTTGACCGCATGACCATTGGATTCAACGGCACCAGTGCCGCCGCGCAGACCGACCGCGCCGCGAACCCGATGCTCGAAGACGTCAACATCGGCTGGTTGCAGCAGTACCGCAACAACGCCCCGGCCCGCGTCATGACGGGCGGTGCCACCGCCGGTACCGTCCAGGTCGGCAAGGGCGGCGATTACGTTAACCTCGACGCCCTGGTCTACGACGCCGTCAACAGCCTGCTCGAACCCTGGTACCGCCGCGTGCCGGGCCTGGTGGTGATCGTCGGCCGTGACCTGCTCAGCGACAAGTACTTCCCGCTGCTCAATACCGAACAGCCGCCCACCGAACAGATGGCTGCCGACCTGGTCATCAGCCAGAAGCGCATCGGCGGCCTGCAGGGCATGGACGTGCCGTTCTTCCCCGACAACGCGCTGATGGTCACCACGCTGGATAACCTCTCGATCTACTGGCAGACCGGCGCGCGCCGCCGCTACGTCACCGAGAATCCCAAGCGCAACCGCATCGAGAACTACGAGAGCTCGAACGACGCCTATGTCATCGAGGACTTCGGTGCCGGCTGCTTGATCGAGAACATCGAGCTCGGCGACTTCACGGCCGCGTAAGGGGGAGCGATGACCAGCCCAGCCCGCCGACACTTCGAACGCGTCAGCGCCGCACAAGCGGCGCGTGACGCCGGCGACGCGCCCATGCAGGGCGACGAATATCACTTCATGCAAGCCAAGCTCTTCGAGGACTACCGCCGGCTCAAGTCGGTGCAATCCATCGAGCGCAAGGTCGCTATCAAGCGCGAGATCTTGCCCGACTACGCCGCCTATGTGGACGGTGTGCTCGAAGCTGGCCAGGGCGCACAAGACGAGGTGCTGATGCGCGTCATGCTTTGGCGCATCGATGTCGGGGATATCGAGGGCGCGTTGAGCATCGGCTGCTATGCCCTGCGCCACGGGCTAGAGCCTGGCGATCAATTTCAGCGCTCCACCGCCGCGATTCTCGTGGAGGAAGCCGCCGATCAGGCGCTCGCCCTGGGCGACGACGACGCCACCCTGATCGCAGAACTCCAGGAGATCGAGCACCTCACCGAGGGCGCGGACATGCACGACCAGATCCGCGCGAAATTGCACAAGGCCCTGGGCAACGCCCACCGCGCCGAGGGCGCACCACAGGAAGCGCTGACGCACTTTCGCCGGGCGTTGGAGCTCAACGAGCGCGCCGGCGTCAAGAAAGACATCGAGCGCCTAGAACGCGAAGTAAAAAACGCAGGCGATCAGGCCAATACCTGACCGTCGCCAACGAGTCGCACGCCGACGTCAGGGGGCGCGACGGTAGAGGCAAGCCCAAGGGGCGCAGCTTCGACCCGTCGCCCACCCCCTTCTTGACCAGCACCAGGAGCCACGATGAGCAGCTTCGTTTCGACCGGCACCACAAGCACGACCACCGCCGAGCCCGAGCCCATCACGAATAACGGCTTCTGGCCGGATATCGAGCCCGATGCGTTTCGTGACTCGCATCGCCTCGACGGCACCATCACCGCCGTGCGCATCGAAGGCGCCCTGCTCGCCGCCATGGCGACAGTCAACCGCACCCTGCGCAACTGGCAAACCAAACAGACCGAGGCGGGCTATGCCACGGTCGACGCCGTGCCGGTGCCGATCTGGCAAGCGCCGGGGGTGTTCGTGGCGCTGTATCACCGCGCGGTGTATTCCACGGCACACGCCAGCCTGGTCGAGCGTTACGCCGACTATGACACCACCAACAGCGGGCGCGAGCGTAGCGAAAGCCTCGCCGAGCCGGCGGAGAGTTACCGGCGCGATGCGGCCTGGGCGATCAGCGAGATCGAGGGGCGCCCCCATAGCACGGTCGAGCTGATATGAGCCGCACCGTGCATGCGCGCCAGGGCGACACGCTCGATGCCATTTGCTATCGCACTTACGGCCGCACCGCCGGCGTCACTGAACGCGTGCTGAAGGCCAATCCCGGCCTCGCGGAACGCGGCCCCGTGCTGCCGCATGGCACGCCCGTGACGCTGCCCGAGATCATCCAACAACCCAGCCGCGCACCGACCGTGCAGCTCTGGGACTGAGCTTTTAACCGCGCCCGACACCGCGCGATCGCCGCCGAGGATGGCATGCCCGAGGATCAAAATGTGAAGCCCTCAATATTCGAACGTCACCTGCAGACCGGCATCCAGTTGATTCTGGTCGCTCTGCTCGGCTGGGCCGGTCTCAAGCTAGTCGCTCTCGGCGAGGGCAACGCAGCACTGCGCGAGAGGATCGCGTACCAAGGGGAACAGATCGGCATGCTGCGCCGCGACCTGCGTGACTGGAGCAACCTGTATTACCGCAAAACGGACGCCAATCGCGAGATTGGTGCGTTACAGAAGGACATTCAAGCACTCAAGCAACGCATTGTTATCTTGGAGGAATATCACCCATGACACGCATCAGCCCCAATTTTCAACGTCACGAATTCGCCTGCTCATGCGGATGCGGCTTCGACACCGTCGACAGCGAGACCCTCGCCGTGCTCGAGGAGGTGCGCGGTCACTTCGACACACCTGTCATTGTCACCAGCGGCTGCCGCTGCCCTGAATACAACGCCCAGATCGGCGGCGCCGAACATAGCCAGCATAAGCTTGGTCGCGCAGCGGACATTCAAGTGAAGGGAGTCGATCCCGGCGAAGTGCATGCCTACCTCGTCGAGCTATATCCCGGGCGCTACGGAATCGGGCGATACGACACCTTCACTCACGTCGATACCCGCACTGACGGCCCCGCGAGGTGGAACGGATGAACCTGATCGGCAACATTCTCGGCACCGTCGCCGGCCCGGTATTCGATGTCATCGACCAGGCCGTCACCGACAAGGACCAAGCCAACAAGCTCAAGGCCGAGCTGAAGCGCCGCGTGATTGATCAGCAAGATGCCAGCCTTCAGGCACGTATGAAGGTAGTGCTTGCCGAGGCTACCGGCGAGTCGTGGTTGCAGCGTAACTGGCGGCCACTGCTGATGACCGTGATTGTCGCCATCGTCGCCAACAACTACCTCCTCGCCCCCTACCTCGGCGCAATGTTCGGCGTAGGGCTGCAACTGGAATTGCCTGAGCAGCTCTGGAACCTCATGACGATGGGAGTCGGCGGCTACATCGCCGGACGCAGCGGCGAGAAGATCGTCGGCACGCTCAAAGGCAAACGCGGCAACTTCATGAGCCAGGTCGATAGCCGATGAAAAAACTTCACCTGCTGCGCACGCACCTGATTAACGCCGTGCCGGGGCTGGCCCGCGATCCCGACCGGCTGCTGACCTTCGTCGAGGATGGCAGCCTCGAGTTTCGACGTGGCCCCAACCTGTCCCACGAATATCAGTTCGCCGCGCAGTTGGTGCTGACCGACTTCGGCGATGACCTCGACACCGTCATGGTGCCGCTGCTGCAGTGGTTGGCCGAGTACCAGCCCGACGCGGATCCCGGCGAGGCGGTCAGCTTCGAGGCCGAGATCCTCAGCAACCAAGCGGTGGACGTCGCGCTGCGCGTCCAGCTCACCGAGCGCGTGATCGCCAAGGTCGATTGCGACAGCGGCCATATCCACGTCGACCATGTCGTGTCGCGATTCGAGCGCGATGCCTGTCCCATCACGCATTGGCAGCTACTACTGCGCAACGCCAAGACTGACGACGACTACACCCTGGTCGCCGAATGGGGCGAGACCGATGACGGATGACCTGCAAGCCCTGGAAGACTGGGCCGCGCCCCTGCTCGCCCAGCTTGAGGCCAAGGAACGCCGCCGCTTGGCGCGTGCCATCGCACGTGACCTACGCCGCAGCCAACGCCAGCGCATCCGCTCGCAAACCAACCCCGACGGCACGCCCTATGCGCCGCGCCAGCCCCAGAAATGGCGCGCCCGGCAAGGCAGCATCCGCCGAAGCGCCATGTTCGACAAGCTCTCCACCGCGAAGTGGCTGAAAGCCACTACGCATGGCGACACCGCCGTGGTCGGTTTCATGGGCAACGTCGCGCGCATCGCCCGCACCCACCAATATGGCCTACGCGACCGCGTCGATCGCGACGGCCCCACCATCGAATACCCGCAGCGCGAGCTGCTCGGCTTCACCGATGCCGACCGCGAGCTCGTCATCAATGCGCTGTTCACCCATCTGGGCTCGGTGTAAGACGCCCGCGCCACACCCGCCCCCGCTTCGCCTGGCACCGCAGCTTCCGCACGATAGCGGCATGCAAAACGTCGCCGAACTTCTCCGCCTGATTCACAACTTGATCCGCCTGGGCACTATCGACCAGGTCGATCACGACACCGCGCGCGTACGCGTGAAATCCGGCGAGCTGCTGACCGACTGGCTGCCGTGGATCGAAGGCCGCGCCGGCACGACGCGCGACTGGGATCCGCCCACTGTAGGCGAGCAGGTAGTGGTGTTTTCGCCCGGCGGCGACCCGGCCGCTGGCGTGGTGCTTACCGGCCTTTACCGCCGCGCGCATCCTGCGCCAGCCAACTCCGGCGATGTTTGGCATCGCGTGTTTCCCGATGGCGCTGTCCTGGAGTACGACCACGCGGCACATCATCTGCGGGCCTCCCTGCCCGGCTCAGCCGGCCTGACCGCGAGTGGTCCCGTGACCGTCTCTGCCGACGGCGCTATCGAAGCGACGACTGGATCGACCCTCACCGCCACGGCCGCCGGCGGCGCGACGATCAACGCCAACACCCTCATCAACGGCAACCTGACGCTCAACGGCAACTTCAGTCAGCCCGCCGGCAAAAAGGCGACGATGGCCGGCGACGTGGCATTCAAGGGTGCCGTGACAAGCAACGGCAAGGACATCAGCTCCAGCCATCGACATAGCGATGTCGAGCGCGGCGGAGATCAGTCCGGGAGTGTCGTCTGATGCCTGGCATGTCGCGCACCACCGGCCAGCGTCTCGACTCGCTCGAGCATCTCCGGCAATCCATCGTCGATATCCTGACCACGCCGCTGGGCTCGCGGGTGATGCGCCGCGACTACGGCTCGCTGCTGCCCGAACTCATCGACCAGCCGCTGAACGGCGCCACGGCTCTGCGCGCCTACTCGGCCACCGTCGTCGCGCTGATGAAGTGGGAACCGCGTGTCCGCGTAACGCAGATCACCCGCATCGTATCCACCACGCGCCCAGGGCGTTTCGACCTGCGCATCGCAGGGCGCCGTATCGACACCGGTGATGACGTGGACATCGACGTCCCATTGGGTGCCGCCTCATGAGTAGCCCGATCGATCTCTCCCGCTTACCGGCCCCGGCTGTCGTCGAGGAACTCGACTTCGAGACCATCTTCGCCGAGCGCAAATCCCGCTTGCTCGAATTGACGCCGGAGGATGAACGCGCCGACGTCGCGGCCACCCTCGAGCTCGAAAGCGAGCCGCTCACCAAGCTGCTCGAGGAAAACGCCTATCGGGAGCTGCATTGGCGCCAGCGAGTCAATGAAGCGGCCAAGGCGGTCATGATCGCTCATGCGCAAAACGGGGACCTCGACAACCTGGTCGCCAATTTCAATGTTCAACGCCTGACCGTGGAACCCGGTAATACGGAAGCAGTACCACCGGTCCCTCCGACGCTGGAACCGGACGACGACCTCCGCATGCGCGGGCCCGAAGCCTTCGAGGGACTCAGCGTCGCCGGACCGACCGGCGCCTACGAATTCTATGCCCGCAGTGCCGATGGACGTGTCGCCGATGCTCGTGCGATCTCGCCGGCACCGTGCGAGGCACTGATCACGGTGCTGTCGCGCTTGGGTAATGGCGAGGCCCCGCAGGACTTACTCGACAACGTGTATGACGCACTCACTCCCGAAGACATTCGGCCACTGGGTGATCGAGTCACTGTCCAATCCGCGGCAATCACCGAATACACCATCCAGGCCGTCCTGCACTTGTATGAAGGACACGGCCCCGAGCAGGAACTCATCCTCGAAAGCGCTCTGGCCCGCGCAGAGAAGTACCGCAACGAGCAGCGCAAACTCGGTCGCAGCATCTACACCGACGCGATTGAAGCCGCTCTGCATGTCGAGGGGGTCGAGCATGTCGACCTGATCTCACCGACGGCCCACATCCTCTTCGACCTCACCCAGGCCGGACATTGCACAGGCATCAACGTCACCCTGGGGGCGAGCAATGGCTGATCACTGGACGTTGCTACCCCCCAATGCGTCGTTCCTCGAGCGCGCCGCTGCCGAGGCGGGCACCGAGATCGAGCGTGTCCCGGTGCCTCTGCGAGATCTTTGGCATCCGGACCGCTGCCCAGCTCGGCTGCTGCCCTACCTGGCATGGACCTTCTCGGTCGATCGCTGGGATCCAACCTGGTCAGAGGCCGCCAAGCGCGCGGTGATCCGTAGCTCGTTCTATGTACACCGCAAGAAAGGGACGATCAGTGCGCTACGCCGCGTCGTCGAGCCCCTGGGCTACCTGCTGGAAGTCACCGAATGGTGGCAAATGGAACCGCTCGGCGAGCGCGGCACCTTTGCACTACGCATCGGCGTGCTCGATACCGGCATCACCGATGCCATGTATACGGAGCTCACCCGACTCGTCGACGACGCCAAACCATTGACCCGGCACATCGCCGGGCTCGACCTGCTCGGCGAAACGCGCGGCCCGCTGTACCTCGGCTGCGCGGTCTACGACGGCCACACCACCACGGTATACCCCTACGCCGCGCCGGCCACCGAAAGCACCGGGCTGCTCTACCTCGGCGCCGCGCTCCACGTCATCGATACCACCACCGTCTACCCGAAACCTGAATAGGAGCTGTCGCCCATGCCCCAGTTCTACACGCTCCCCACGGCCATCGGTGAAGCGAAAATCGCCAACGCCATCTCCTTAGGCCGCACCGTCGAGATCACCAAACTCGCCATCGGCGACGGCGGCGGCAGCCTACCCACGCCGGACAGCGACCGCACGTCACTGGTCAACGAGATCCGCCGCGCCGCAATCAACACCAGCGTCGTCGACGACGACAACCCCAACTGGATCGTCGTCGAGCAGGTACTCCCGCCCGACATTGGCGGCTGGACCATTCGCGAGATCGGCCTGTACGACGCCGACGGTGACCTCATCGCCTACGGCAACTACCCAGAAACCTATAAGCCTGTGCTCAGCGAGGGCAGCGGCCGCACTCAGACCATCCGCTTTGTGATGCAGGTCTCCGATACCGCCGCCGTCACCCTCAAAGTCGATCCCAGCGTCGTCCTCGCCACGCGCCAGCTCGTCGACGACGAGATCGACGAACACGCCCAGAGCCGGAACCACCCCGACGCCACCACCACGGCGAAGGGGTTTATGCAGTACGGGACAAGCGAGGAAACCCGACAAGGCACCCGCACCGACCGCGCCGCGCATCTCGCCGGGGTGAAAGCCGCGATTGATGATCGCGTGGCAGATCAAGACACGGTCGACACCGGCACCAACGACACCAAGTTCGTCACCCCGAAGAAGCTCAAAGCATGGGCAACGAGCTGGGTAAAGCAGGCGACCGAGACCGTTGTCGGCATGCTCAAAGTTGCGACTCAAGCCCAGGTTGAGGCGGGGGAAGACGACAAAACGGCGGTGACGCCGAAAAAAATGCGCTGGGGATTCGATAGTAATCTAGCCTCGACCGGATACATCGTGTTCCCGACGTGGTTGGCCGGCCTGATTATCCAATGGGGAATCTATTATCACAGTCCAGGATGGAGCACCGTAGGGTTCCCCATCACATATCCCAATGCCCCCTTATGGGTGGGAATAACTGATGTAGATCAATCCCCAGGAGATACGGAGTATTTCTCTCTAGATGTTTTCTATGGGAATGAGGGGGTTACCCAAACACATTTCAAGTTTACGGACAATATTGGTGGCGGCGGCCGAGTTCGCTGGTTTTCAATTGGCCATTAAGTGGTGACGAATAATGCATTACAGTCCATCGAGAGATAGCTTTTATCCCGGCTCTCTACGCGCCGAATATGAGCGCCTGGGAGTTTGGCCAGATGATGCTATCGAGGTTACAAAAGCGGAGTTTGCCACCTATGGCCAGGGCTCCCCGCCCGAGGGCATGCAACGCAGCGCTACGGAGAGCGGTCGCCTCTGTTGGGTGAAAATTCCAGCCGAGCCCCTGGCCGACCTCGCCGCGCGCAAGCGCCGCGCCATCGAAGCCGCACGCGACGAGGCCATCGCCGCCGGCTTCGAGCACACTTTCGGCGATACGACGGACACGGTGCAGATGCGCGCCCGTGATCGCGAAAACATCATGGGCCTGGCTGTCTCAGCTCAACGAAATCCCGAGGGTACGTTCGCGTTCCGCGCCGAAAGCAACGCGCAATACGAACTGACAGCGGACGAAATGCTCGAGCTCGCCGAAGCCGCCCAGGCGCACGTCAGCGCGCAATACCAGCACAGTTGGCAGCGCAAAGGCGAGATCGACGCCGCGCTCGAGGCTGAGGTTAGGGAAGGGATTGAGACGGTGGAGTGGTAAAGATGGCCCGCCAGAAGGCGGGCTCTTAACAACAGATAATAACTAATGAAGCTACTAACTTTTCGACACAACCTTCCTATAAACCAAGTAAGCCAACCCCACCATCACGGGGAGGAAGAGCATAACTTTAAACATATGGTACATCTCACTATCACTCATACTGTATCCATATGGCTCAAACAAGAAGACAAAAGCACCAACCAGAAACACCCAAAAAGCGGACCCAGCAATAAAGCAGCGCCGCACCACGCCTCCTTCTTTGAAAACCCTAATCACAAAATTTTTCAAAGCAGGCACGTTGCGAATAATCTCTGGGAGGTACTTAACAAACAAAACCCCAAACAGTATGGGCACAACGATTCCGGCAGGCCCACGCGGCAAGAATAGACTCCCCGTCACCTCATATATTAGAACGACACAAAGAAGCTCCACTCCAAAACCAACAGAGAAACCAAGAACAAACAACAATGCTTTAAATAAAAAATCTTTCACATACCCTCCCAAGAAAAAACATCGGCGATGGAGTTTCATAAAGAAGAAAAACACCACCTTTCGACCGACACATTATACTAATTAAGACCCACTTTTTAAATATTTCCTTCAACATAAGTAAGTATAAAAATAAGATTGCTTGCATATTCACTCTATCCAACCTCATGGACCTGCCGCGCCACACGCACGATATCGGCGTGAACCCACGGTTTCTTTTAAAACTCAGGCTGAACCTGCGCAGGAGCCTCCATGGCATTCGACCAATACCTCGGGGTGCGCTCGAGACAGTGGCGTGATGAGCCTCACTCTGCAGGTTCAGTGCCCAGCAATAGCCATTCAGATTCTGGTTTTTCGTAACTTTCAAGATGTTTATTGAATCCAAGGGTTTCCAGGACGGAAGCCCAGTCATACGAAGAGTCCATTCGAGACTTGAAAAGCAAGGAGCACAGAATAACCTTTCGGTAGCCCCGAAGCTGGACAAAGATATGATCAGAAAGCCCCGGGGCAGCTTTAACGATTTCAGAGACAAATTTTGAGAATGCACAAACATCATCAGAGACAACCTTACCCAAGTACCGTTGAACAGAGGGTTCCTCTTGCCTCAATTCCCCCAAAACCATCTCATTCTCAAAAAAATCTACGCATCTAGCTCGAGAGCTTGTATAGAAAACACCATGCCTCACGAAAAAATCATCACCCAATATCTCCCGCAAATCCTTATCCAAGTTATCATCTAGAGTTCTCATAAGCTGTGGCAGCAACGAGGAAGCCCTCTGATAAGCGTCCGTTCGAACTTGGTATGCAGCAGCCTGATCTATTTGGGCCTTCTGCTGCTCTATAAGCTCATCTTGCTTCTGCACCAAATCATCCTGTTGCCGAACAAGAACACTCTGCTGGTAGAGCGTATGCACAAGCGCGATGAGGGTAGCAGTCAGGACAGCCACACCAACCGTACCGGAGAGGTAGGTAGCAAAGTCGGCCCAGTCGCCAGGATTATCTGATAACGAGCTGCCATGAAAGTGCACAGCATATAAGCCAATGGCCACTATGGCAGCCACTAGAACAGAGGCTACAAGCATCCAGTACTGTCTCAACGCCTTACCCATAACACCTTCCTATGTTGGCTGATACGAATGGGTTAAGCCTAACCCGCCCATTCCACGTTATAGACCCACAACTCAAAACAGCCCTTGCTCATCTGTTATCGGCAGCTCGCAAGCCTAAGGTGTAAACCCCACCTCCCACACCCTGCCCGACTAACACCCTGCCGCGCCACCCCGCACGATAACGGCGTGAATTCACGGTTTCTTTTGAAACTCAGGCCGAACCTGCGCAGGAGCCTCCATGGCACTCGACCAATACCATCACGGGGTGCGTGTCTCCGAAGTCAATGACGGTACCCGCACCATTCGCACCGTTTCCACGGCGGTCATCGGCGTGGTCTGCACCGCCGAGGATGCCGACGCCACCACCTTCCCCCTTGACCACCCGGCGCTGGTCACCAATGTCGACACCGCCATCGGCAAGGCCGGCACCCAAGGCACGCTGAAAGACACCCTCACCACGATCAGCCAGCAGTCCAAGCCGGTCATCGTGGTGGTGCGCGTGGCCGAAGGCATCGACGACGAGGAAACCACCGCCAACGTCATCGGCACCACCACCGAGACGGGCCAGCGTACCGGCCTGCAAGCGCTGCTCACCGCCAAGCAAAAGCTGGGGATCACGCCGCGCATCATCGGCGTGCCAGCGCTGGACACCCAGCCAGTGGCCACCGCCCTGGTGCCGGTGCTGCAACAGCTGCGTGCCTTCGGCTACGCCTACGCCCACGGCTGCGACACTATCACCGACGTGACCGCGTATCGCGATGAGTTCGGCGCCCGGGAGCTGATGGTGATCTGGCCTCAGTTCGAGGCGTTCGATACCGATGACGCCGCCACGGTCACGGTCAGCCCCGTCGCCGTCGCGCTCGGCCTGCGCGCGAAGCTCGACCAGGAGGTCGGCTGGCACAAGACCCTTTCCAACGTCGTGGTCAACGGCGTCACCGGGATCGATCGCGACGTGTTCTGGGATCTGCAATCGCCCAACACCGATGCCGGCATCCTCAACGCTGCCGACGTCACCACGTTGATCAACCAGGGCGGGTACCGCTTCTGGGGCTCGCGCACCTGCGCCGGGCCGGAATCCCTGTTTCCCTTCGAGAACTATACCCGCACCGCGCAGATTCTCGCCGACACGGTCGCCGAGGCGCACCTGTGGGCAGTCGACAAGCCGCTTCACGCCTCGCTCGCGCGGGACATCATCGAAGGGGTCAACGCCAAGTTTCGCGAGCTCAAGAACCTGGGGCTGATCGTCGACGGCTCGGCCTGGCTGAACGAAGACCTCACCACCGAGACCTCCCTCAAGGCCGGCAAGCTGCGCATCGATTACGACTACACGCCGGTGCCGCCGCTTGAGGATCTCGGGTTCCAGCAGCGCATTACCGACTCGTATCTCGCCGACTTCGCCGAGCGCGTCGCGGCCACCGCCTGAACTGACTAGATAGGGACCGAGCATGGCACTCCCCAAGAAACTCAAGGACCTGAACCTGTTCAGCAATGGCGATAGCTGGCAGGGCATCGTCCAGTCCGTCACGTTGCCCACCCTCGCGCGCAAGATTGAGGAATGGCGCGGCGGCGGCATGGATGGCCCGGTCGGCATCGACATGGGCCAAGACGGCCTCATGACCTGCCAATGGACCGTCGGCGGCCTGGTCGAAAGCATCTTCGACAACTTCGGCACCTCGCGCATCGATGCCGACATGCTGCGCATGACCGGAAGCTACGAGCGCGACGACGTCGACGAAGCCTCGGCGGTCGAGGTCGTCATGCGCGGCCGTCACACCGAAATCGACATGGGCGACGCGCAGGCCGGCGAGAACACCGAGCACCAGGTCACCAGCACGCTGAGCTACTACAAGCTCAGCATCGACGGCGCCCCCAAGGTCGAGATCGACCTCATCAACCAGGTGTTCAAGGTCAACGGCGAAGACCGCCTCGCGGGCCGTCGCCAGCGCCTGGGTATCTAAGGCTGTCAATGGTCGCCGAGCGAAGAGACCCACCTAAGCGGCCCCGCACGGGGCCTTATGCAATACATCAGGAGCACCACCGCATGACTAAAACCCAAGTCGCCCAAGCCATCACTTCTACCGTCGAGCTCGACACGCCGATCAAGCGCGGCGAGACCGAGATCAGCGAAGTCACGCTTCGCAAGCCCAGCGCCGGCGAGCTGCGCGGCGTGAATCTCTCCGACGTGCTGCAGATGCAGACCGACGCGCTGATGACCTTGATCCCGCGGCTCTCGACCCCTTCGCTGACCGCGCCCGAAGTGCGCCATATGGACCCCGCCGACCTGGTGCAATGCGGCGGTGAAATTGCCGGTTTTTTGCTCTCGAAGCGGGCCAAGGGCGAGGACGCATAGCCCTCCCCGCCTCGGTGGAAGACGCGATGGCGGATCTCGCCATCGTCTTCCACTGGACACCCAGCGATTGCGCGGACTTCTCCCTGCGCGAACTGATGGACTGGCGCGAACGCGCGCGCAAGCGTAGCGGCGCCGATAGTGACGGAGCCGGCCATGGCGCGCGATCTCAAGCTTCAGGTCATTCTCGACGCCGCTGACAAGGCCACGGCGCCGCTGAAGAAGATCACCCAAGGCAGTAGCAAGACCGCCGACGCCCTGCGCTCAAGCAAAGAGGCGCTGCGCGCGCTCGAGCGCCAGCAGCGTGACCTGGGCTCGTTTCGCAAGCTCAAGGAAGCCACGCGGGAGAACGGCGAGGCCCTGGCCGCCGCGCAGGAACGGCTGCGCAACATGCGCGGCGAGCTCAAGCGCACCGACGCCCCCACCGAGAAGTTCCAGCGCCAATTCAAACAGGCCAGCGACGAGGTCGAGCGACTGAGCGGCAAGCTCGGCGATCAACGCCGCCGCCTGGGCGAGTTGCGCAACGGTCTGCGCCAGGGCGGCGTCAGCACCGACAACCTGGGCCGCAGCGAGGATAAGTTGGCCGAGCAAATCCGCGCGGCCAATACCCAGTTCGATGAACAAAAGCGCAAGATGAGGGAGGTCGCCCAACGGCAGAAGCGGCTGACCGAGGCCCAACAGCGCTACCACCGCACCATCGGGCAAGCCAACAACATGACCGGCGCGGGATTCACCGCAGCGGCCACCGGCGGCGCGGCTCTCTATGGCGCCAGCCAGTTGCTCGCCCCCGGCGTCCAATACGGCGAAACCATGAGCCGCGTGCAAGCCCTCACCCGGACGGAAAAAGGTGACGAGCAATTCAAAGCACTGAAAGAACAGGCGCGCGCCCTGGGCTCGAGCACGGCATTCAGTGCGTCGCAAGTCGGTCAAGGCCAGGCGTTTCTCGCCATGGCCGGGTTCACGCCCAAGGCCATCCGCACCTCGATGTCGGACATGCTCAACCTGGCGCTCGCCGGCGGGCTGGATCTCGGCCGCACGGCGGACATCTCGTCGAACATCCTTAGCGGGTTCGGGCTCGCGCCCGACCAAATGGGTCGCGTCAGTGACGTCCTCACCGCCACGACCACCCGTGCCAACGTCGACCTGGAAATGCTCGGCAACTCCATGAAATATGTCGCGCCCCAGGCCAGAGCCATGGGGCTCTCGCTCGAGCAGGCCGCCGCCATGGCTGGCATGCTCGGTAATGTCGGCATCCAAGGCAGCCAAGCCGGCACCACGCTGCGCGCCATGATGACGCGACTCGCCGCGCCGACCGCCGCCGCCTCAAGCGCGCTTAAAACGCTAGGTGTCAACGCTCAAGACGCCCAGGGCGATTTGCGCGACGTGCCCAGCATCCTCGCCGACATCGCCAAGGCCAGCGCGGACATGGGCAACGCCGAGCGCGCTGGCTACTTGAAAGACATTTTCGGCGAGGAACCCGGCGCCGGCATGGCGGAGCTCATCGCCAAACAAGGCACCGCCGGCATCGAGAAATTTACCGAGATCATTTCGGCGTCCGCTGGTGAGAGTGCCCGCGTCGCCAAAACCATGACCGACAACATCGCGGGCGATCTCAAGGGGCTGAACTCGGCATGGGAAGAGGTTGGGATCAGCCTGACCCAAACCAACAAGGGCCCCCTACGCGACTTGATCCAAACCGTGACGGCCATTACCCGAGGCATCGGCAACTGGATCAAGGCGAATCCCGAGTTGGCGAGCGTACTCGCCAAGGTCGCCGCCGTGCTGGCCACCGTGGTGGCCGTCGGCGGTGCGCTCACCGTCATGCTGACCTCGATCCTCGGGCCAATCGCCGCCGTACGCTACGCCATGACACTGCTATCGCTCAACCCGGCCGCGCTGACCATTATGGGAATCGTCGCCGCCGTGGCCGCCCTCGCCGGCGCCGCCTACCTCATCTACAAGAACTGGGGCGCTATCAGCGACTGGTTTGCCCAGCGCTGGGCCGACGTTAAAGCCGCGTTCTCCGGCGGCATCGGCAGCGTCATGCGTCTTTTGCTCAACTGGAACCCCATCGGCCTGCTCTATCGCGGCATCACCGCTGGGCTGGCCAAGCTCGGCATCGAGATCCCGGCCAAGTTCACATCGCTCGGCAGCGCCATCGTTGATGGCCTGATCGGTGGCCTGACGGGCAAGCTCGCCGCGCTGAAAGACAAAGTCGTCGGCATGGCCAGCGACGTGAAGGGCTGGTTCGCTGGCGTGCTCGATATCAACTCGCCGTCGCGCGTCTTTGCTCGTTTCGGCGGCTACACCGTGGACGGCCTGAACGTCGGGCTCGATGCCCAGCGCGACGAGCCCGCCCGGCGTGTGGCCGAGATCGCCAAGCGCGTGCAACGAGCCGGCGCAGGGCTGGCCCTGGGCGCTGCAACGCTGCCCGCTGCCGCGTCGCCCGACATCGCCCAGCAAGCGCCGATCCAGTTCGATAACCGGCCGCCGCTTGCCGCCGGCCGTGGGCAACAAAGCGTCGATAACAGCGTCACCATCGGCGATATCCACGTCCAGCCCGCTCCCGGCATGGACGAACGCCAGCTCGCTCAATACGTCGCCCAGGAAGTTCAGCGCGCCCTGGAAGACGCACAGCGCGAGCAAGCCGCCCGTCGCCGCTCATCCCTGCACGATATCGAATAGGAGATTGCCATGTTGATGGCCCTGGGCATGTTCGTTTTCGAGGTTGGCAGCGTGCCGTATCAACAGCTCAAGCGCGCCACGCAGTGGCGCCATGCCTCACAGTCCCGCGTGGGCGACCGGCCCGCGTATCAGTTCGTCGGGCCCGGCTCCGACACCATCACCCTGAGTGGCACCTTGCTGCCCGAATTCACCGGCGGCCGTGTCGACCTGGATGAGATCCGCGACATGGCCGACAAGGGCCAGGCGTGGCCGCTGGTCGAAGGCACCGGCCGGCAATACGGCCTGTGGGTGATCACCAAGGTGGATGAAACCTCGAGCGCGTTTTTCCGTGACGGCGCCGCGGCTAAGATAGAATTCTCGATGACGCTCGAGCACGTCGACGATCAACGCACCGACCTGATGGGCGATCTCACCACCTCCACCCTCGCCCGTATTGCCGGGGCCTACGCATGAATGACAACGCCGAGCGCCGCTACCGGCGCCCCAGCTATCGCATCACGCTCGATGAAAAGGACATCACGCCCAGAATCAACGGCCGCTTGATCCGCCTGCGCCTGCGCTCACAACGCGGCCTCGAGGCCGATCAATTGGACCTGACCCTCGCCGACCACGATGGCGCGCTCGCGCTACCGAGACGCGGCGTGTCACTGCGCGTCGCTTACGGCTGGCAGGATGAAGGCCTGGTCGACAAGGGGCTGTTCACCGTGGACGAAGTTCAGCACAGCGGCACGCCGGACCAGATCACCATCCGCGCGCGCAGCGCCGACATGCGCGGCCGTCTGCCCGGCAAGCGCAGCCGCAGCTGGCACGACATCACCATCGGCGAGATCATCGACACCATCGCCAAGCGCCACACGCTCGCGCCGGTGGTCGGCGACACCGTGCGCGGCATTCGTATCGGCCACATCGACCAGACCGAAGAATCGGATTTGAATTTCCTGACGCGCCTGGGCGAACGTTTCGATGCCGTGGCCACCGTCAAAGCCGCCCGGCTGCTGTTCACCCAGGCCGGCGAAGCCCTGACAGCCAGCGGCCTGGCCATGCCGGCCGTCACCCTGACCCGACGCGATGGCGACCGGCACCGCTACAGCGCCACCGATCGTGACACTTATACCGGCGTCATCGCCTACTGGAACGACAAGGCAAACGCCGAGCGCCAGCGTGTCATCGCCGGCAGTGACGAAGATGCCAAGGAATTGCGCCCCACCTACGCCACCGAGGCCGACGCCCTGGACGCCGCCAAAGCCGAATGGCGGCGCGCGCAACGCGGCGAAGCCACCTTCGACATCACCCTTGCCGAAGGGCGCCCCGACATCCTCCCCGAGTCGCCACTCAAGGCCATCGGCTTCAAGCCAGACATCGACGCCACGCTCTGGCTGGTCACGGAAGTAGCAGACTCACTTGATAACAATGGCTTCGGCACGCGGGTGCAGTGTGAGGTGAAGCAAGAGAATTAAGTCCCTAAGCGAAAACAGAATTTGTCATAATGGTTTGCGTAGGCAACAGTCGACAATAGAGACTATCAAACTCACTACCTGCCGATAATGTTCGCGCTGACACGCATGAACAGCATCGCCTAGTCGATCACAAGACACCTAAGAAAGATAGCTTGCAAGGTCGACTACTTTCCTATAGCTCAGAAAGTTTTCACCATTGCTTGCTTCACGCAGCATGACATTCCGATAACGTAACCCGTCAATATTATTGCTAAGCATAGCCATTAATTTACTCTTGCTAACCAAAGAGCACTCCGTATACTCCTTTGCCAGCTCATGAACATCTACACACTTAGTGGTAAAATAGAGCTTCCACGGAGAAAACCTATTCACAACACTTGCCGTAAAACTTTCAAAGTTACCGCTTACCAATGCATCATAAGCTTCAGGATCAGAATTTTTTAAAAACACCAAGTAAGCCAAGAAGAAAAAATGCACCTTGCTCTTATGCACACTAGAAAGGGAAGCATTGATATGCATAACAATCTTATCTATATCACGCAACGAAACCTCAAAAGTATGGCAAAGAGCAAGAATTATAACCTTTTTCTCGTTTAGAGCTCCATCCTCCGAAACTATAGTACGGCTATCTGGCAAAACCGGCTCACCATCTAATTGGATACGAAAATCTCGTGTGCGGTCATAGGCTCTCAGCGACAGGTCAAGGCAGTAAGCATTGCCTGCAAAATTAACATTCGCCTTACTTGAAATCCAGCCACTCAAATCTCTATTATCAAGAGTATATGTAATATCAAAAAAGCGCTTCAAATAACCAAAAGAGTTGAACCCGTTGCCATAAACGGCTCTCACGGAATGACATAGCTGCCTAGTATCTGTTGCAATGACAAACTTGCACCCAGGTACATCAAGGAAATGCTTTATCCGTTCTAGAAGCTCAATAGCATACGTAGGCCTACATCTATCAAGCTCATCAACTAAGACATAAACTGGCTTGAACTCATCACCACCACTCAAATGCCGTCCTACTTTTTCAACCAGCTCTTCAAAGACTTCTCTAAAACTCTCAACCACTTGTATATTTTGCTCACTACTTTCAATAAGCGACTTTACGGCTTTGACGGCAGCTTCATCAGCCACGCCCCTCGCATCTTCGCAAGCTCCATCCAGTAACGCGAAACCCGATTCAAAACCTCCTTCCCTCTCATCATCAAAGGCCCCTTTAACCTCGTCTACGTCAACCCCAATCAACTTTCTAACTAAGCCCTTTCCAATTGCTTTCATAAGAACTGGAGATGCACTTAGTATAGCCCCGGACGCTTTGGTAGAAAAATCATCAAATCTTGAAATAAACCTTCCTTCATCAACTTGGCTTTCCAGCTGATTTTTAATGGCAGATACAAGTGAGACAAAAGGGTCACCAGTATAATCTCTCTCCCATGCATTAAAATATACAACACCTCTTTCTTTATCAAGATCTTCCTTCCAGTTCTCAAGAAAAAAAGTTTTCCCTGACCCCCATGCAGAGTCTATATTTACAACCTTGATATCATCATCATTTTCAAGGAGATTCTGGAGAAACTCGGCAACCTTCTTTCTTTCCAGGAGATCATTTTCCCAAGCCACGACGCCTCCTTACAAAAATTTACCATCAATGCATAGAGTAATAGGTATGCCCGTGATGCACCACCACCTCGCTTCAAAGCTCTGACGTAAAAGCTATAAGCACTAAGATTGCTTTCTTCTCAGCAGCTCATGATACAGTCCGGCCCTTTTGCCGGAGCCCCCACATGAAGCCCCTTGCCACCCTCGCCTTTTTCTTTGTGTTCATGGCGCTTTCCGCCCAAGCCGAGCCCCCTTCATCGTTCTCCGCCGCCAAACGGATCGCGGAGCGCGAGATCTACTACGACCAGGACCGCACCTTCTACTGCGGCTGCAAGCTCGATTTTGAAGAGGGGCCATATCTCGCCAGTTGCGGCTATGAGGTCCGCAAACAGCCAAAACGCGCTGCCCGAATCGAGTGGGAGCATGTCATGCCGGCTTACGATTTCGGCCGACAGCGTCAGTGCTGGCAGGAAGGTGGGCGACGGCACTGCCGAGCAACTGATCCCGTTTTCCGTCGTGCCGAGGCCGACTTGATCAACCTCGTACCATCAGTCGGCGAGGTGAATGGCGATCGCTCGAACCTGCGCTACGGGATGGCCACCAGTGCCAGCGCTTATCAGTACGGCCAGTGCCGCGCGAAGGTGGATTTCAAGGCAGACGTCTTCCAGCCACCCACCAATCAGCGCGGCAACGTTGCACGCATCTACTGGTACATGCGCGACGAGTACGGTATACGCATCAGCCGGCAACAACAGCAGTTATTCGAGGCCTGGGCCAAGCAGGACCCGGTCGATGCCTGGGAACGTGAACGCAACCGCCGGATCGCTGCTATACAGGGCCATGGCAATCCCCATGTCAGCGGAAAAGCGACGCCCCATCAACCGACTCTACCTGATCGGGCGGCAGGCAACGACGAGGGCCTACCGCATGACGACGGTGATTTCAGCTGCGCTACCCGCAAAACCTGTGGCGCTATGACGTCATGTGAAGAAGCTGTCTTCCACCTACAGCAGTGCGGGAACGGACGGCTTGATGGTGACAACGACGGCACACCATGCGAAGCAATTTGTAGTTAGCTACCACCCATACCGCCTTGCCTGGCTCACCACCACACCCCGTAGATCCGACCGTCTGGCCCATAGCGATTCCTTGGGGCCGACGGTCGGCATCAGACGCAAGCGCCCGCCGATGCGATGGCTCTTGAAGAGCCGCTGCTCACCTTCCAGGTCCACCACCACCAGATCCGCGTGCCCGGCGGGCTTCTGCTCATCAACTATCAACAGGTCACCTTCCATCAGCGGGCCGTTCACGCCAGCTTCTTCGCTCACCTCGACCAAATAGCAGCTTGGTGAAAACTGTGACGCGTCATAGCCCCGCATCACTGGATGGTCGAGCCCCGCCACGAGCGGTCCCACGTAGTGCACACGCATGCTGACTCCCTGCGCCGTTGAAGGTGTCTAACGTGGCTTGCTCATTACATAAGCATTTGCCGTCTTCTCGATGCTTAGCTTAATACTGTATAAATACACAGCACAAGTGAAACACAAGGAGGCGCTCATGCACGCGACATACATCGGCGCTCAGGATTCCGCCGCACCTGCCACGTTGCTCCCTCTCGCGGCGGACAGCGTCCGCGCAGGGTTCCCGAGTCCCGCAGATGATTACATCGAAGCGGAACTGGATCTCGTCAGCCATCTCGTGCAACACCCCAGCGCGACGTTCTACGTGCGCGCGCAGGGCGACTCAATGGTGCAACACGGCATCCATGACGGTGACCTGTTGATCGTCGATCGCTCGCTCGATCCTCGCGACGGCGACATTCTGGTCATGGCCATCGACGGCGATCTCACGGTCAAGAAACTCGGCACGATCGGCCAGCGCCCGTATCTATTGCCAGGCAATCCGAATTACGCGCCGATTCCCATGGACGGCCGCGAATGTCATGTGTGGGGCGTGGTCACGCACAACGTGCATGCGCATCGGGTAGGAGTGGGAAAGTGAAGGCCCGTTGCCGGGCCTGTTGGCTACCTTACAATCCGAGTCGCGTCGCATCCTGCTAGCGCCCGGCATCCCTTAGCCAACGCTCATAAAGCTAATGCAAAAGTAAGCAAAAATCAATATAAAGGGGATCTCATGCTCGCCTTGGTCGACTGCAACAACTTCTACGCCTCATGTGAACGGGTTTTCCGCCCCGATCTCGAGGGCCAGCCGGTCGGAATTTTGTCCAACAATGACGGCTGCGTGATCGCCCGCAGCAACGAGATCAAACCGTTGGTCGCCATGGGCATGCCGCTCTACCAGATCCCGCCCGACATCCGCCGACGCGTTACCCTGCTATCCAGCAACTACGCGCTTTACGGCGACATGAGCCGGCGCGTCACGCAGACCCTGCGTGAGTTCGCGCCCGAGATCGAGGTCTACTCAATCGACGAATCGTTCGTGCATCTTGAGGGATTCCCGCGCGACGGTATCGAGGCCCACTGCCAACGGCTACGGCAAACGGTCAAACGCAACACCGGCATTCCCGTCAGTGTCGGGGTGAGCACATCCCGCACCCTCACCAAAATCGCAAACCACCGCGCCAAGAAAATCGCGGACTACGGCGGCGTATGCATCATGGAGCCCGACACCCCCGCGACTCGCCAGGTGCTCGAGCAGCTCCCGCTGACGGAAATATGGGGCGTCTCCGGGCGACTCGCCGCCCGGCTGATGGATCTCGGCATCAACACCGCGCTCGACTTGCGCGACGCCGACCCCAAACGGATACGGCGCCATTTTTCAGTCGTCCAGGAGAAGCTGGTCTACGAGCTGCGCGGCGTGAGCTGCATCGAGACCGACGATCTCGCCGAGCCGAAGCAACGCATCATGACCTCGCGCTCATTCGGTACCGCAACGAATCACTACCCGGACATCGCCGAGGCAATCCGCACGCACGCAAGCCGAGGCGCGGAGAAACTGCGCAAGCAAGGCAGCGTCGCGCGGGCTTTGATGATACTGCTGCGTACCAACCGCCACCGCCCGGACCTGCGCCAGCACAATCCCGACCTGGTCGTGCAGCTCCCCCACTCAACCGACGACACCCGGCTCATCGTGCAGACCGCACAACGCGCCCTCAGCGCCGCTTACGAGAAAGGCCCCTGCTACATGAAGGCCGGGGTCATGATGCTCGACATCGCCGACAAAGCCACGCTCCAGGCAGACCTATTCGACGCGTCACAAAGCCAGGAAGAAAAGCGTAAAAGCGAGGCCCTGATGAGCGTGGTCGACAAGCTCAACGCCCAGATGGGGCGCGACACCATCCGCCTGGGGGGACAGCGCAAAGACGCCGTGTGGCAGCTACGCCGCGATTACCTCACGCAGCGCTATACGACGGAATGGGGGGAATTGCCGAAGGTGAAAGCATGAAGACACTGTCCTTGGACTGTCACGAGCCCTATGCGGAACATTGAATGATATCGGACAGTCATCTTGGCAATGAGCACATTCAAGAGCCGTCGTTGGCAGAGCGACTGGCGCCCTCTGCAGCCCCAAGTTTTATCGCGATAAGTTGGTGATAGCCGACAGCCAGTAGTGGAAATAGAAGCCTGTCAGATTAAATATATAAAATAAAGCAGCAGCGCCCTAACTCTACTTAAAGTCATCTAATGCTGACTTGGCAGCCTTACGCCTTTTCGCAGACCTTTTGCAATCTCGCACAAAATTATTAACAGCTTCAAACTCTTTCCAAATACAGGCAAGGGCAAATATTCCTATACCTAACAAACCACCGATAACATCGTAGCCGGCAAAAAAAAGCGGATTCTTTGAAGGAATAAGAAAAACGGCTGCAGAAAAAATTGCAGAAAAGACATAAAAGCCTCCTGCTATCCAAACCTGCCGCCTTTTTGCCGACACTATTCTAGTCAGACGGGTCTCTTCCATCCGACTTAATCCATCAGTATCTTCTAACCCTCTGAGTTTACCGATAAGTTGCACACAGAAACCAATTGGAAAAAGAAATACAGACATGAGTAACCATGGAGGCGAATATGGCACACCTTGAGGATGGAGAGAAAGAATCAAGTCAAAAGCCAAAGCCCCCAAGCCTGCTGAGAGCAGAAGCGCCATAGCACCAAGGCCCGACCAGCCTGCTTGCACTCTCAGCGGTTTGCACATAACTTATTCCTCTGAATCAGAACCAGCATTATGATCTTTTCCCGGATCAATCTGCTCTGTAGCAATTTTATCTTTCAGCCACACTTTCATTTTATCAAAAAGGTCATTTTCATCAACCATACCATTGAAGGTTTTAACTGAGATCCTACCAGTCAGCTTAAGATCTTCACCCGAAATAACTCCACCACCATCAAGGTAAATTTTGACATCATCTTCATGCTGATGTCTAAGGGCAGTTGCCATATTATCAAGAACCTGGTGTCCTTTTTTTGTTGTTTTTCTCAGGTATGTTATTTCAAGACTTACTTTAAGGTTGGCATCATCCAGAGACTCTTTAAGATCTTGCTTATCAAACCAGTCTTGATCAATAAGGGCCCGAACGATATCGGCCCCCATCCCTTTTGGCGAAAACTTAAGCTTATTAGAGCTCTCACTAACAACTTGATCAGATTCACTCTGAGCATGCTCTTCAGAGTCAACTAAATAGCCGTCACCGGTCTCAATTGGAGCACCCAAACAAATAGACTTAGCGGGGTTTTTTTCAATTTTCTTTACGATATCAGGCGCTGGCTTATCTTGAAGAATAAGCGCAGACTTAGATGAAAACTTTTCCGTAAAGTACTCAAAAAGCCATTTAAGGTGAGTTTCTAAGTCTCTTGCCTTCAAAGCCATGGATTGTATAACCACCAAGTGGTTATCTTTGACGCCAAAGTACAACATGGACTCGACAAACTCTTTCCGCTTCTCCAGCCTCTGCTCATCTCTACGTTCTTGACTTGCAACACGACCCTCTTCTTCATGTTGCTTATCACCGCCTCTCTCGGCTGCTACTTCAGACGCCTCTAGCGAGTCAATTAAAAAGTATTCAGAGTCATCATCAATAGTTAAAAGAGCTTGACCTTTACCATTCTCGAAAACGACAAGCTGACCAAAGAACATGCCACGACTTTCACTATAATGATTGACAAGGCGAAATATCTGTTCATCCTGACTAATAGACTCAAGACGTTTTTTCGCTTTCCTAGCCTCACTTCCAGAAGAAAAAACATCCTTAATAAGGTCCTGTAAAGTAAAGCTACAGGTGGTAATATTGGCAAACTTATAGTGAATAGATTTATTTTTTGAGTCGGTTTTCATGGTCCCTCCGCAAATGGTTCTTAGCTATATACTTCATTCATTATTAATCACTACAGCCAAGTGGTACGCATAAGTCACGAAATTCCGCCGATCCTGACCTCGTACTATCAAAGATCTTTACCTCGTACATCTATTCAGGCGGATCATCTCAGACTCATAGTGCTCGTTGTCGCTTATGAGATAGAGCGCACCACCGACCTCGAACTACTCACTGAAATTCCCAGAGCACCAGATGATCATCCACTGAAGCTACAGCACAAAATAGTATATAAAAGATCATTTAAACCACATCCCTAACAAAGCTCTTAAGAGAGCGCGCATACCCATCTAGCCCCGGGAAAAGACTAGCAGCAGTTATATTCATCATACTTAAATTAAAAAGTATATAATTATGCATCTCCTGTGGTATCACTATTTTGATAGCCGCATAGTCAAAGACCTCACCTTCCTCTAAATCAAATACATGATAGTCATCACTAGGCAGACGCTCTGAAAACTGACATTCGTCTATCATCAATGTTTCGGATAAGTTTTTTTCAAAGGATTCTGTTATGTTTGCAGGTAACACAAACAGTCCTTGCTGAACCGAGATACGCTCATTTAAGATATATGGCTCTACAGGAATGGCCATAGATGAAAAACCTGTAGGGTTTGAGAGAACCTCCCCAGATAGAGACCTAAAGTAACTTTCTATTTTTCTTATTGTCTCATGACCAGACAAATACTGGCCATGATAACTTTGGAAGAATTCTGGATTAAAACACCAAACCGCAGCATCTCCCGAGCTATTCTCTATAGCAAAAAAAGCCGCCACGTAAAAAGATGAAGTAAAATCAAGCAGCCTAGTGGGCGCACCAAAATGTTGCATCAAAGCAAGCCATTCGAGATCATTCTCTTCTTCGGGCAAGTTCCTCAAATACAAATGAGCTCTTCTTTTGAACTCATGAAGCATGTGCTGCTCTCTATTAATTAAGAAATCAAGATCAAAGCCCTGATCTTTGCACACTCTTTCAAGTGATGATGACAAGCCCCATTCTGCATTTGCCTGTCCTCGAAAAATGAAGCTGGCCATGGAGGATCCAAGCTCGTTCACTTCACTCCAGTCCAGTGCCCTGATTACTAGAAGATTCTGTCTATCAAGATTATTTGACATTCAGCTTACACCTAATCACTACGCAATCCGCCCAATCCTGACCCGGCACCGTCCCAGGATCTCCACGTCCTGCATCTCGTCGGGCTTGATCATCTCTTTCTCGTAAGCGTGGTTGTCGCTGATCAGCAGCCAGGCTCCACCCGCGACGCGTTGCACGCGCTTGATGCGGTATTCCTCCCCCACGCGAAGCAAGAACACGCCGTCCGGCGTGCGCTGGCTGCAGTCGACGATCACCCGATCGCCGTCCTGGAGCGTGCTGCCCATGGAGTCGCCGCGGACCTTCGCGCCTATCAGGTGCGCGGGATCGAGCCCTTCGGCGGATAGCGCCTGGGTCTGGAAATAGAGGGTGCTTTCGACGTTCTCGTGCTCGATGAGGCGCCCTGCGCCGGCAGCGGCCTCGATGTCGTACATCGGTACGGGGGACAGCCCTTCATTGGCACCAATCGGTTCCAATGCAACATCCAATTCCTCTTTCCCGATAGAAGCAAATCGCTCCCCAGTCAGGACGTATTGAACATCGATCCCGGCCTTGGCAATTGCGGTGAGATAGTCCGCTTTGGGACTACGTTGCTCGCTTTCATAGAGCATTTGGGACTTTTTGGTGATCTTCGCCAATTCACCAAACTGGGTCTGGCTCAATCCCAGACGCTCCCTTTCCTCACGTAGCCGATCACCAAAAGATACCATTCGGTATTATTTCCTCTTGACATGGATACCGTTCGGTTCCACTCTGTTTGTGCAGTCTTTCACTGGTTTTCACATCACAAGGGAGCCACTGCCATGGCCGACCCCGAAATGATCACTCCTGCGGCCCGCGCTACCCGCGAGCTGCACGAAAACGAGCCAGCCGAGGTGTACGTCCGCGGCCTGCACGTCGAACTCTCCAAGTGTTCGTCCGGCATGCGCATGGCGCTGCTGCGCTACATCTCGCCGGAATCCGGCGGCAGCAATCCCCTGGCCGAGCTTGAGGCGCTCGAGGAACGCACGCTGGCCGAGGCCTGCGCCAAACTGGCCGGCGACATGGTGTCCGCCCGCCGGGACGACGACGCCATCGAAGACGCGCTCACCACCCTGCGTGGCCACCTGGAAGAACACTTCATCCAGCGTAAGTACGCAGCGCTCTACGAACGGTGAGGTGCCTGACCATGCTCGTCCCACACCGTTTCCGCCGGGTACAACACACGCAGCCCTTTCTCGGACTGGCGATGCAGCTCCACTACATAGGGCTCGGCGAGCCGCAACAGGTCGAGCCGGGTGTAGTCCTCGCCCGGAGTCGCGCCTGCCATCAGCAAGCTTTCCTCGATGTTGGCGGCTGCCGCATAGAGCGTATCGCTGAACCCCGAAGCATCCATGGTCTCGAGCCTTGGAAACAACGGACTCGGCGCCTTTTTCCCTGCCGGCATACCGGCGCTCCTTGTCTTTCACTCCATTGAGGAAGCCTAACCTATGAGCCATCCCGACACCATCATGTCGCCCACCGTGAGTCGCGCGCCCAAAGGCTGCAATCGCCCGGTGATGACCCACCTGACGGAAACCGAGCGGCAGCGCCTGGAGAGCATCGCCGAGTTGGAAATGCGCTCGCTCTCCGCGACGTCTCGCCTGCTGATGATCAAGGGCATCGAGCAGTACGACGCCGAAACCGAGCAGGCCGCTCGATCTTGATCTTTCCATCGTCCTGCATTGCCGCATAAGGAACTCCGCTATGTACCAGGACCCAAAACGCGTTCGCACCAAGGCCACCGTCTATCTGGACCAGTACGAAGCCGACGTCATCACCGCATTGGCCAACTACCTGGGCGTACCCAAAGCCGAGGTCATGCGCCAGATGATGATGAAGGAGGCGCGCGAGGTGCTCGGCGTCGACCTCGCCGTGCTTGCCGACACTATCGCCGCCTGCGCCAGCTGAGCCCAGCCCCACATCCACCGTGCATTCGAGGTGCTTCATGCCGGAAAAAGCGATGGAGCTCGACCCACAGCTACAAGACGTGCTCGACGCCATTCGTGACCAACAAGGGCTGGAAAGTCGCGAGCAGGCTGCGGAATGGCTGCTGCGCCGACGCATCCGCCGCGGCGCGCAAGAGCTGACAGGACGTGGCCGCGCCCTTTACCCCGCAGGGAGGAAACATTGATGACCGTACAGAACCGCCACCGCATCCCATGCCCGCATTGCGGCGTGAACCTGCGCGTTCGCAAGAGCCAGGGGCTCACGCCGGTGTACCGCGAGGCGGTCTTCGAGTGCCGCAACGAGGATTGCGGCTGGCGCGGCAAAGCGTCGATCGAGATCACACACACCATCGCGCCCAGCGATATCCCCAACCCGACCGTGGCCTTGCCGTTCGTGCCACGCCTGCGGGACCTGATCGCCAAGCAAGCCCACGCCGCCAACGGCTAATACCGGAGAACAGCATCATGAACAGCACAGCCAACAACGTGACCAACCTCGCCCCGCACAAAGACGCGCACAACATCGCTGCCGGCCGCCTGCTCCGGGATCGCTGGGAGAACCGCGTCAACGCCCTGGGGAATTGCATCGAGCACCTCATCGTCGATCACGACATGACTGAAGCAAACGCCGAACTGGTGGCCATCCAAGCCTACGCCGATCTGGAGTCCACCAACCAGGTCGCCCGTATCGATATCGATGCGTGTACGTCCCACGTGGTGGTGCTGCGCACCGAGGGCGGTCGCCCGGTGGTATTCACCGTGACCGACCTGATGCACGTGCTGACCCAGGCCCGTCAGGAAGAGCGTGCCGTGGTCGTCGATCGCGAGCGCCGGCGCCCCGTCGTTCTCGAGTACTGAAGCGGGCAGCCGCCGCCCTTCACTGCGTTCTCTATTCATGAGTAAAAGGAGGCCCAGCGTGAATCCATCGCTGCGCCAGGACATTCTTGCGCGCTTGACGCGCGACTATCAGGCCGAGGAACGGGGCCCGTACCTGCAAAAGGTACAGTGCCCCGACTGCGGCAAGCGGGAGGCGTTCATCAACGCCGAGTCGCCGTGGATGCTCAAGTGCGGGCGGGAGAACAACTGCGGCGCGCAGCACCACGTCAAAGCGCTGTTCCCGGAGCTGTTCGATAGCTGGACGGAACGCTATGACGTGCCCGAACAACGCGCCGAGAGTGGCTCGCCAGTCGCCGATGGCTACCTGCGCGATGGCCGCGGCTTCGATCTCGAGCGCATTCGCGGCTGGTACACACAAGAGAGCTACTGGAAGCCGGGCATCGGCGGCTCCGCCACGGTGCGTTTCGCCCTGCCCGGCGGCGCCTACTGGGAGCGCCTGCTCGACAAGCCCGAGCGCTTCGGCAAGCAGAAAGCCAACTTCGTCGGCCCGTACAAGGGCGAATGGTGGCAGCCGCCGGCGCTGACCGATGCCGACCTGGTGGAGGCCGGCGAGGTCTGGATCACGGAAGGCATCTTCGATGCCACGGCCCATTACCACCACGGCAAGGCCGCTGTCTCGGCGATGAGTTGCTACAACTATCCCGACGGGGCCTTGGCGCGGCTGGCTGATGCCGCCCATGCCGCGGGCACCGCGCGCCCGACGCTGGTGTGGGCACTGGACAGTAACCGCGCCGGCCAAAACAACACGCTCAAGCATGTGCGCCGCGCCCGGGCCGAGGGCTGGGAATGCAAGGCCGCGCAAATCCCCGGCAATGGAAAGCACGACTGGAACGACGCGCACCAGCGCGGCGAGCTGACCGACGAGCACTATGCCACTTACCGCCACCACGGCGCCCTGCTATTGGCGCCGTCGGCCATGGCCAAGGCGCTGCTCCTCTACAAGCGTACCGAGCGGCGCGAGTGCTGGTTCGAGTACAAGCGCCAGATCTGGTGGTGGAAGCTGGATGTCGACGCCTTCGACCGCGCGGTACGCGCCGAGGGTGAGGACGGTGGCGACCAGGAGCAGCTGAACCCGGCGATCCGTGATGCCGCGCTGGAACAAGCCGGCAGCGTGAAGCGCATCTGCACCTGCTACCCCACGGCACTGTACTACCAGGCCAACGCCGTCACCGACGAGAGTTGGTACTACTACCGCGTCGAGTTTCCCGATGGCCGGGCGCCGGTGAAGAACACGTTCAGCGGTGGCCAACTGGCCAGTGCCAGCGAGTACAAGAAGCGCCTTCTCGGCGTGGCGCCGGGCGCGGTATGGACCGGTACCAGCCAGCAGCTCGATACCCTGCTCCAGGACCAGATCGGCAACATCAAGACGGTCGAGACGATCGACTACATCGGCTACAGCAAGGAGCACGGGGCCTATGTGTTCGGCGATCTTGCCGTGGCCGGCGGCAAGGTAGTGTCGATCAACAGCGAGGACTATTTCGAGCTTGGCCCGCGCAAGCACCTCAAGACCTTGAGCCAATCCGTCACGCTGCATTTGAACCCCGATCGGGACGCGTACAGCACCGCGTGGACGCGCCAGCTGCTGGGCGCCTTCGGTGCCAAGGGCGTGGTGGCCACCGGCTACTGGCTGGGCAGTCTGCTCGCCGAGCAGATCCGCGCCGCGCAGGGCAGCTTCCCCTTTCTCGAGATCGTCGGCGAGGCCGGCGCTGGCAAGTCCACGCTGATCGAGTTCCTGTGGAAGCTGGTCGGCCGGCGGGACTATGAGGGGTTCGATCCCAGCAAGGCCACCATGCCGGCCCGGTCCCGCAACTTCGCCCAGGTTGCCAACCTGCCGGTGGTACTGATCGAGTCCGACCGTGAGCAGGAAGGCGGCGTCAAGCAGAAGCAGTTCGACTGGGACGAACTGAAGACCGCCTTCAACGGCCGCTCGATCCGTGCCCGCGGCGTCAAAAGCAGCGGTAATGAGACCTACGAGCCGCCCTTCCGCGGCAGCATCGTTATCAGCCAGAACGCGCCAGTGCAGGCCGGCGAGGCCATCCAGACCCGTATTTGTCACCTGCATTTTACCCGCGAGGGTCAGACACCACAGACCAAGGATCTCGCCGAGGCCTTGGAGAAAACCGAGCTCGAGCACGTCAGCCAGTTCGCCCTGGACGTGGCCAAGCGGGAAAGCGCCCTGCTCGAGCTGATCAATACCCGCTCGCGCGAGTACGCCAACCGACTGACCGACGATCCCGACATCAAGGTGCTACGCATCGCCAAATGCCATGGCCAGTTGATGGCGCTACTGGACTGCCTCGGCCCCGAAGGCTTGGGCCTGTTCGACGCCCAGACCATCGACCAGGCCTGTGGCCACGTATGGCAAATGGCGCGCGATCGCCAGCAAGCCATCAACGCCGATCACCCGCTCGTCGCCGAATTCTGGGAGGCGGTCGAGTATCTCGAGGGGCTTTCCGAAGAACCGCTGCTCAACCACTACGGGAAGAACGCGGACCTGATCGCCATCAACCTCAAGGACTTCGAGCGCCGCTGTGCCGACTACAAGCTACGCATCCCTGAGGTGCGCGAGCTCAAGCGCTACCTGAAGTCCAGCAAGACCCGCAAGTACGTCGATGCCAACCGCACTGTCCGCAGCCAGATCCGCCTGGGCAACACCAGCGTGAAGTGCTGGGTATTCCAAGCCTGAAACCACAAAAGGAGCCTGTGATGACCACCCCGCCAAGCATGCCGCGCGTTACCCAGCGACTGCGTGAACGCAATCACAAGACCCTGGAGGCCATGTACCTCGCCGAAGCCGATGCCAAGCGCCGCTTAGATCGCGTCGAGCAGCTCGGCCCCGCGGCGCTGAACCGCCTTGTCCGGGTCGCTCAGGGCGACAGCGGCCAGAGCCACCACTGCCGCCGCTTGCTGCTCGCTATCTACAACGGGCCCGAGTGGCCTTTCGAACTCACCCGCCTGCGCGTGATCGATCGCGACCTGCAAGATGCCGCCCTGGTCGTCATCGAGTGGGCCACCTACACCGGCCGCGAGCTGCACGAGTACCTGCCCAATGGCGATGGCCTGATGCAGCGCTTTTGGCTCATCGAAACCCGCGGAGAGGACTGACCCATGGCCGACAACGCAGACCGCGCCACCGAACTGATGGAACAGACCCTAGAGCACGCCCTGGCCACCAGAGCAAGCTGGACCGGCGTCGACTGGGCACGTGCCGAGTGTGAGGAATGCGGCGACGAGATCCCCGCCGCCCGCCGTGAAGCCGCGCCCTGGGCAACAACCTGCATCGAGTGCCAATCCATCCGGGAGCAACGGAGGCGGCATGTACGGTGAAACGGTAAAAGGCGGGCCACTGGCCCGCCAAGCCGCCATACTGTGCAGAGACACGCGTTTCCGGCTCTACCTGGATCGCCGACGGCGCCACAAGTTCGGGCTCAGCGAGCAAGAGTTACCCGACGGCACTCACGACGAGCAAGACGCAAGGGAGTGGCTCTGCGCCGCTTGCGGGATTGAGAGCAGGGCCGAGCTGGATCACAATTACCGTGCTGCGGAGACTTTCCACGGTATCCGTAAACGTTTTGGTCGCTGGGTGTACCAGCTGTCAGCAGGGATGCTTGCATGAAGGCCACAAGCTTAGAGGGACTGAAAGTCCCTTTCGGGATTAAGCACGGACGGCTGTATTCTCCTGGCCAGGTTGATAATGGCTTGAGGTGCGGCTGCCACTGCCCACAATGTAATGCTCAATTGATCGCAAACCACCCCAAAAGAAAGCGTCCATACTTCGCGCATCATAAGGCCGAAGAGTGCAAAGGAGCCTATGAAACCGCCCTTCACCTAATGGCCAAGCAAATCATCGAGGATACTGGGAAGGTAGTTATCCCGCCGATCACGCTCGAAATCACTGCCGAAACTTTTTCTGGCTTCCAGGTCCCAGAGCGCGTGGCTTTCAAGGCCAGAGAGGTCGAGCTATTCAATGCCACCCAGGAATTGTCAGTCGGAAGATGGCGGCCAGACCTGACCGCTCAACTGAAAAATAGCTCGACCGTTTACATAGAGATACTGGTATCTCATGCGGTGGAGCCAGAAAAAGCGGAATCTCTCGACAACCTGATGGAGATCGACTTGAGCCAGGTGGAACCTGACCAAGTGGCTGACCTCGACACTCTGGTCGAGATCGTTACCAGAAAGGCACCTCGTCACTGGTTTAATTGCTCGCTCTATAACGAAGTGCGCCGAGTAGAGCATACGAAGCAGAAGCTCGAAAGCTGGGAAGTGAGCACGATTCTGGGGCAGAAGGTCAAAAGCTATTCCATCACGATCGCCGATAGCTCCATTTAGAACAGCCCTTCAATTCCGCTTTCGAGGCCATAGATAACGGTATAAGAAAGAAATCCACCGTGCTTCCACCCCTGCCACAGTCCTAAAGATTCTCTTAGACTGTATAAGAGTACAGTTAAAGGAGGTCGCTATGGCGGGTTTTGAGGTTCACCGCGGCAAGCTGCGGGTCTACTTCCAGTACCAGGACGAGAAATGTCGCGAGCCATTCGGGCCGGACACGCCAGAAAATCGCGATCGAGCCAAGGCATTCGCCCAAGTGCTCGACTATGAGCTTTCATCTGGCACCTTCGACTATGCCAGACACTTCCCGAACTCCACGCGGGTGGCACGCAATACCTTCGGGCACTACCTCGACGGATGGCTGAAGAGCAAGGAGCGCGAGGTCGCGGCCTCATCCATCCGAAGCTACCGGAACAAGTCCAACAGGCACATCCGGCCCAAGTGGGGCGATCGCCAAATCCACACCATCGAGCACGTGGAACTGAGGAACTGGATCGCCGACGAACTCAACTACCTAGCCAGCAAGACCATCAAAGAAGTGGTGGCCATCCTCACCCAAGTGTTCGAGCTTTATGTCGCCAGCGTGAAGGCTTCCTACAACCCGGCGGCCGGAATCGTCGTCCGGCTTCCTGACGCCCAGGATCCCGATCCCTTCACCTTGGAAGAGATAGAGCGGATCGCCACTACGCCGACGCACCGGCCACAGCCGATGAATCTCATGCTTTTCATGCTGTGGGATGGCGCCCGGCTCAGTGAAGGGATCGCGCTCTGCTGGGAAGACATCGAGGATCTCGAGAACGGCCTGATCCGCTACCGGCATGCGATCGTCGAGGGTGGGTGGAAAGTCACCAAGACCAAACGCTCGAGCCGCCGGCACCGGCTTCTCAAGCCAGCACGAGAAGCACTCAAGGCGCAGCACGCCATCACCGGACACCTCAAGTCAATCACGGTGGAAGTGATGGACCGGGATAACCGTACAGTGCGGCGGCGCAAGGTACGTCCCGTGTTCCTCAACGACAAAGGCACACCGTTCTCCGGCGACCAGGCCATTCGGGAGAAGTTCTGGCGCGCCCACCTCAAGAAGGCCGCCGTTCGCTACCGCGGGCCAGGCAACGCCCGCCACACCTTCATCAGCCAGATGCTCTCAACTGGCCTAGTCCCTATTCACTGGATCGCCGACCACGTCGGCCACAGCAGCATCCAGATGATCCAGCAGCGCTACGGCAAGTGGATCCACGCCGACGGCCCGGACATCCACAAGGCGGTCGAGAAGCTGCTCGAGCTATAGCTGAGTCCCCACTTTAGTCCCCATGGGTGCAGAATCTGCGCCCATCAAATATCATCTAATTGATTTAAAAGCATTTTTACAGCTGAAAAATGAGGGTTCGAGTCTCCCCATCCGCACCACAGGGCTTCCCCAAGCATCCCCTGATCTCCCCAAGATACTCTGAAAGCCGCTCAACCACGGGCTTTTCTTTCACCTGACCTAATCCGAACTATACGCAACAGCGCTTAGCGCCGTGTATACCCACGTGTACCCTAAAATTCGTGGGTACATGGGATACAAGCGTGGGGGAATGCTCATCATGAAACGATCGCAGATCAAGCGGTGACCGGCCCCAATCGTCCGCCGGTGATGCCTTGAAAGAGAGAGCCCCCAAGGACGATTGGGAGCTCTCAATCAGCATACGCCTCTGTGTCTGAATGAATTCAACACGTCCTTGGCCGCTGGGTATCTTTCCTAGATGCAGGCATTCTGACAAAGTTCGAATACAATAAACTTAACCTGCATTAACTAAAGGCAAGCCTGCATACTCATCGCAGGTTTTTCTGTGACCTGCGGCTACCCCATCGAAACTGCATGCACATAGCAGTATGCGTAAGATCGTTTACTATGCCGTATCGATCGTCGACATTGAGACAAAAAAACGCCGGCTGTCAGTCAACCGGCGAGGCGCCACATGCTGCATGGCGGAGATGGATACGCCGGCCTTTCTAGACCGGTTGGAGGCGGATACGTGCCCCGCCTCTGGAGACACACATGAGACTTGCGTCTTCCTTGGCGATTCGGATCACATGAGCCTGCGAGGCGGCATCCGCCTTCTTCCCTGGCTGCCGGCCACCAACCAGCGCGTTCACGCATTTCCCTTGGCAGCGTCCCAGTGACCGGTGATCGCTTGAATCACCTCCCATCTTAGACGCGTAACCGACATTGGAAAAGCTTTGTACAATACGCACCCTCAGCAATGCGTTCACTCGCTCACCGAGGTGCGGTGTACAGCATCACGATCACCGGCTGCCTGCCAGCCTGGCGCGGCAATCG
The DNA here is from genome assembly GCF_004364315.1 of Chromohalobacter marismortui. Classification (GTDB taxonomy): domain Bacteria; phylum Pseudomonadota; class Gammaproteobacteria; order Pseudomonadales; family Halomonadaceae; genus Chromohalobacter; species Chromohalobacter marismortui. Next base: position 485,544 of record NZ_SOBR01000003.1, read on the forward strand.
CGAAAAAACGCTCGACCACAGCGTTCGAGGCCGGTCGTGTCAGACAGGAGACCAGCACGAATATCGGCAGGTTGATCAGCAGTCCCCAGAACCCGGCATGCACCCCCAGCGGGTTCCGCCACACGAGGGTAAAAACCAGCGTGACCGAAAAGCCGGCCACGATGCCGCCCAACACGCCCCACCTCGAGGCACGCGTCCAGAAGAACATGCCGATGAAAGCGGGCAATACCTGGGTCGCGAACCCTAGCCCCACGAGCAATATCATTACCAGATTGCTGGGTTCGGCGATGGCCACCGGCGCGACGATCAGTGCCATGATCGGCAAAAGCAAACCACGTGCCAGCTTACCGGCGCCAACATCGGAAAGCTTGAAAGCCGGCTGTGCGATATCCTTGGCGTAGGACAACGCCACCGAGTGCAAGAAGGGTTCGCACGACGACATCGACGCGGCCAGCGTGCCCGCACCCAACAAGCCCACCAGCCAGACCGGCATCTGTTGCATGGCAAGCTCCAGGGCCACGGTATCGGCACGCGCCAGCTCGGGCAGGCTATAGATGCCGATGAAGCCCACCACCACCATGGGCAGGATGACCACATAGTAACTTGGCAGCCAGGTGGCGCTGCGGCGAATGGTGCGTGCCGACGAGGCACTCATCCACTGCGTCCACACCGGCGGCATGAACGACAGCATCGAGACGATGATCGACGTGGTCCAGAAGGCGAAGCTCATATCGCCCTGCGCGCCCGGCAGTGTCAGAAACCGAGGGTCCCGGTCACGCAAGGTGGCGAACACATCGCCGAACCATGGCCCGCCACCGAATCGCTGCGACGCCCAGAGTCCGATCGCCCACGCCACGGCCAGCATCAGCACGCCCTGAAAAGCGTTGGTCATCCCGATCGCACGTTGGCCGCTGGCATAGAGATAAAGGGCGATACAGCTCAAGACCACCAGCACCCCCACCCAGATCGGTAAACGTCCAGCACTCATGACGTGCAGAATGTACGCCGCTCCTATGGTCTGCAGTACCGCATAAGCCAAGGATGCGATCGACATGACCGCCGCCGCCAGACCGCCCAGCAAGGGGCTCTCGTAGCGATCGGCAATGGCCGCCCCTTGCGTGACATGGCCGAAACGCCGCCCGAAGGCCCAGACCTTGGGCCCGAAATACCAGGCCACCAGCGCCAGGTAGGAGAGATAGATCACCACGTAGAAGACGGCAACGCCCTTGGTGTAGGCCCAGCCTGGCGCGCCCATGAAAGTGTAAGCGCTCACGCTGCCTGCGGCGATCAGCAGATAGAGAGTGACAGGCCCCATGCTGCGCCCGGCGACGCCCCACTCTTCCAGAGAATTCATCGAGCGTCCTGTCCGGGCGCGCAAGCCCAGGAAGATCGCCACGCCCAGATAGGCCAGCGTCATGACAATCGGCACGCTACTCGTCATCGGCACTGCGCTCCACTAAACGGTTGCCGACAGCCATGACAGCACAGCAGGCGAATACGATGATGTATGCCCATACCGCGATCAGTGGCAAGCCGAGTACCACCCAGGCCCGATTGATCCAACCGATCACCGGCCAGATGCCCGCCGCGATAAGCACGGCGAATGCCAAGGTCAAGCCCCAGCCACGGCCCGTGGTCGGCCGCACGATATAATGCTTCATGAAACGTTCCACTCAGGAAGGGTGAACTATCTTGCCAAAGCGTATGCGTGACAATGGCGATAAACGAAAGGCGCTCATGGTAGCGTATTCAACCGCTAGAGGGGATCGGGCGTATTCGGTGTATGCTGAACGCCGCTGGGCAACGTCAACACAAGCGGCATGCCTCCTGCCGCTCCCTGCGCCCATTTTCCGACGACAAGGATGTCTTCAATGAAATTTTCCCTGGCCGACTTGCGTAACGCACTCAGCGGCACGGCGAGTGCCGGCTATATCGCCAAGGGTATAATCTATATCACCATCGGTTGGCTTTCGTTGCTCACGACGCTGGGCCTCGGTGGCCAATATGCCGGCACGGAAGAGGTCATTCGCACCATCGCGCTATGGCCGTTCGGCACCCTGCTGATCATCCTGCTGGGCGTCGGTCTGGTGGCCTACGTTCTCTGGCGACTCGCCCAAGCCTGGTGGGACCTGGAACACAAGGGCAATCACTGGACAGGTCGCCTCCAACGCCTGGGCTTTGCGATCAGCGGCATCTTGTATACCGCGCTAGCCTGGCAGTGCGTCACCCTGATCACACACTCCCTGGCCGGTGGGGGCAGTAGTGCCTCACCGCATTCCCTCGCGTTACTCGACTATCCGGGCGGCTTGGTCGTGCTGTTCGGGATCGGGAGCATCTTCATTGGCGTAGGGTTACATCAGCTTCAACGTGCCTGGAACCGCCAATACCGGCGCAACTGGCACATGCAAGCAATGCCCAATGGGCCACTGCCCATCCTGGAAGGCATCGCACGTCTGGGGCTCGCGGCACGCGGCCTCGTGTTCGGGATCATCGGCACTTCCCTGTGCGTGGCCGCCATCGACGTCGAGCCCGAAAAGATTCGTCGCCTGGGCGGAGCTCTCAACACGCTCGCCGAGCAACCCTATGGTCGCTGGTTGCTCGGCGGTGTCTCGTTGGGCCTCATGGCCTACGGACTCTATTGCTTCATCAATGCCGGTTACCGACGCACACGGACACCGCGCCTGTAACCGACGTCGACTCAGCCCATCATCAAGGCGCCGCCGACCGCCGCGATGGCGGCGCCGATGCCACGCAGCCAACGGTTGTCGCGGCGCGCCAGCCACTCACCCAGCACACGCCCGCCCAGGGTGATGGCCACGCTGGTCGCCACGAAGCCCAGCGCGTAAAGCAGCGCAGATGCCCCCGGTGCCAGCTCGCTGCCATGGGCATGGCCATGCAGCAGGATGAACGCAAATACCAACATGGCTCCCAGGACACGTGGCAAGCGTACCAGCGAGGCCAGCAGCACCCCGGCCAGCAACACGCTCGAGGCGATGCCGAATTCGACGCCCATGAGCGGCACACCGGCCCAGGCGAGGCCGGCACCGGCCACCATCCCCAGGGCAATCAGCAGCGGCATCGCGCGACGCAGCCCCGCTGCCTGGCGAAAGCTCCACAGCCCGATGGCGGCCATCGCCAGCAAGTGATCGAGCCCGGTCAGCGGGTGCATCAGGCCGGCCACGAAACTGCCCGCATGCGAGTGCGGCACGTGCCCGGGATGCGCCACTGCCGCACCGGTATACAACACTGCCAACGGCAACATGGCCCAGACGCAGCGACGCGCGTGAAGACGAGACATGAACATGGAACCTCTCCCTTGTGACGAATGATAAGAAGCGCTATCAGGCACCGGCCGGGGCCTCGCCGAGCGTAGCGGTAGCGGCTCCGGCACGCTGCGACGCCGGCCGGCGCTCCGGCAGCATGCCCCGTTCGAGGATGAAGGCGACGATCTCCTCGACCCCCACCCCGTCGTGCAGGTTGGTGAACACGAACGGCCGCTCGCCGCGCATCTTGCGTGCGTCACGGTCCATGACCTCCAGCGAGGCATGCACCTGCTCGGCGATATCGATCTTGTTGATGATCAAAAGATCGGACTTGGTGATCCCCGGCCCGCCCTTGCGCGGAATCTTGTCGCCGGCAGAAACGTCGATCACGTAGAGCGTCAGATCGGAAAGCTCGGGGCTGAACGTCGCCGACAGGTTGTCGCCGCCGGACTCGACCATCACCAGCTCGAGCGCGGGGTGGCGCGACTGTAGCTCGTCGATGGCCGCCAGGTTCATCGAGGCGTCCTCGCGAATCGCCGTATGCGGACACCCCCCGGTTTCCACCCCCAGGATACGGTCGGCAGCCAGGGCGTCGTGCTTGAGCAGGAAGTCGGCATCCTCGCGGGTATAGATGTCATTGGTGACCACGGCGATATCGTAATGATCGCGCAGGGCCAGACAGAGTTGCTTGAGCAGCGCCGTCTTGCCGGACCCCACCGGGCCGCCGACGCCGACACGCAGATAATGTGTCATGGTCTCACTCCTTATGTGAATTCGAATGCACCGGTCTTGTTTCTTCCAGGCGCGAAGCGCCGCTCTTCCAGCTTCAAGTCGCGAAGCGACGTCTTTCGTCTAGCTCCTGAACAAGCGTGAGTACTGCGTTTCGTGCAAGGCGCTGGCCAGCGCCAGCCCCGGCAACGCCGGTCCCAGCTCATCGTCTTCCAGCGCCAGGGCCTCGCTGACTGCCGTGACAAGGGCCGGACGCAGGCGCTCGACGAGACGCTGGGCACTCGTCTGCCCCAGGGGCAAGGCCTTGCAGGCCACCGTCAACTGGTTCTCCAGCCACGCCCAGGCGAAGCCCAGCATGGCATCTTGCCGGCTCACCCCGCGTACCCGAGCAGCCAGCGCGAAGACCACCACGTAGCCCGGCGTCTCGGGCAAAGCCGGCGTCTCGGGCACCTGATCGAGGCTTCTCAGCAAGCGCACCAGCGTGCCGCCCAGGCGTTGCTCTTCCTCGAGCAGCTCGCGGGTCTCACGATTGGCCTGCAGCCAGTCATTCCAGTGCGCCAGGGCATCGGCGTCGCCCTCCGCCCAGGCGCGATGGGCGCGCGCCAGCACCGGCAATTCGCAGCGGGTCAGGCCATCGTCGAGCACGCCGGCAAGCCACTCGCCGAGGCTCGCCTCATCCTCGACCCAGCCCAGCTCCAGCGCGCTCTCGAGCCCCTGCGACCAGGCGAAGGCCCCGATCGGCAGCGCCGGACTGACCAGTTGCATGAGCCCGGCCAGGGCCAGCGGATCGTGCTGCGACACCGGCTCAGTGGACATGTGCCGACGCCTGATGGTGGTGATGATCGTGACCATGACCGTGGCCTTCCGCCTGGCCATAGGCGCCCGGCTCGGGATCGAACGGCGCCGCGTGATGCTCGAGCGTCGCGCCCAGCCGCTCGGACAGTTCCTCGAGCACGTGATCCGGCGGAAAGCGCACCCAGCCGCGTTGGGCATCGCCCGCGATGGCCAGTTGCACGTGACGATTGCCCAGGTGATAGCACAGCCGCGCCAGCGCCAGTGCGCCTTCGATGCGTGCCGTGACCACCGGCTCGTCGGCCGCCTTGACGCGTACCACCTCGCCGCTCTCGGCACGCAGCCCGTCACCGTCGCGCAGCACGGGGCCGCGATCGAGGAACAGGCCCAGCTCGCAGCCGGCATCGCTGACCGCCTTGAGCCGCCCGCGCATGCGCGCCTCGAACGGCAACGTCAGGGTGTCGCTCGCCACGCTCTCATCTATCGGCCCCAGGCGTTCGATCAATCTCAGCATAACGACTCCTTCAGTGTTCATTGAGGGGCGCGAGACGCCGCCCCAGGATGGCAAGCGAGGTCGGCTGACCGTCGAGATCCGCAACCTCCGGCAGCAGTCCCCAGCGCTCGAACCCGCAACGCTGAAACAAGGCCAGGCTCGGAGCATTGTGAGCAAAGATGAACCCCAACAGCGTCTGGCGCCCGAGCGTCGTGGCCGAGTCGATCAATCGCTCGAGAAGCTGCTTGCCAACCCCTCGCCCCTGATGCTCCTTCGCGACATAAAGGCTTGCCTCATTGGTCGCAGCATAAGCAGCGCGGCCATAGAAAGGCTGCAGGCTCGCCCACCCGACGACCTTTGCGTCCATCTCGAGGACCCATAGCGGGTGAGCGTCATCATGCGCATCGAACCATGCCTGACGCGCCTCGACCGTGACCGGCACCAGATCGGCCGTCGCCAGCCGCCCGGGTATGGACTGGTTGTAGATTTCCACGATGCGTGCCAGGTCGCGGGATTGCGCATGCCGAAACATAAGGGAGCTCTCTCAAAACAGGTGATATCGCTGGGCGAGCGGCAGCTCGGTGGCGGGCTCGCAGGTGAGGATGTCGCCATCGCAACGCACCTCGTAGGTCTGCGGATCCACCTCGAGATGAGGGCAGGCCTCGTTGAGCTTCATGTCGGCCTTGCGCACGCCGCGCACGTCCTTGCAGGCCGCCAGTTCGCTATTCAGTCCCAAACGCGTCTTGATACCCGCGTCGAGCGCGGCCTGGCTGACGAAGGTCAGGCGCGTGCGGCTGGCCGCCCGCCCCAGGGCGCCGAACATGGTCCGGTAGTGCACCGGCTGCGGCGTGGGAATCGAGGCGTTGGGGTCGCCCATCGGCGCGGCAGCGATCATGCCGCCCTTGAGCATCATGGCCGGCTTGACGCCGAAGAAGGCCGGGTCCCACAACACCAGATCGGCCAGCTTGCCGACCTCCACCGAGCCCACCTCATGGGCGATGCCATGGGTGATCGCCGGATTGATGGTGTACTTGGCGATATACCGCTTGGCACGGTGGTTGTCCGCACCGCGTGCGGTGTCCTCCGGCAGCAGGCCACGCTGCACCTTCATCTTGTGGGCGCTCTGCCAGGTCCGGCAGATCACCTCGCCGACTCGCCCCATGGCCTGGGAGTCGGAGGCGATCATCGAGATCACGCCCAGGTCGTGGAGGATGTCCTCGGCGGCGATGGTCTCGCGGCGGATCCGCGAATCGGCGAAGGCGACGTCCTCGGGGATGTTGGGATCGAGGTGGTGGCACACCATCAGCATGTCGAGGTGTTCGTCAATGGTGTTCACCGTGTAGGGCCGCGTGGGATTGGTCGATGACGGCAGCACGTACGACTTGGCGCAGGCGGTGATGATGTCCGGGGCATGCCCACCGCCGGCACCTTCGGTATGGTAGGTATGAATGCAGCGTTCCTTGAACGCCGCCAGGGTGTCCTCGACGAAGCCCGACTCGTTGAGCGTGTCGGTGTGGATGGCGATCTGCACGTCGTACGTCTCGGCCACGCTCAGGCAGTTGTCGATGGACGCCGGCGTGGTGCCCCAGTCCTCGTGCAGCTTGAGGCCCATGGCGCCGGCCTCCAACTGCGCCTCCAGCGCCTCGGGCAGGCTGGCGTTGCCCTTGCCGAGCAGGCCGATGTTCATCGGCATGTCATCGACGGCCTGCAGCATCTTGCCGAGATGCCACTCGCCCGGGGTGCAGGTGGTGGCGTTGGTGCCGGTGGCCGGGCCGGTGCCGCCACCCAGCATGGTGGTGATCCCGCTCATCAGCGCTTCTTCCACCAGTTGCGGGCATACGAAGTGGATATGCGCGTCCAGGCCACCCGCCGTCAGGATCTTGCCTTCGCCGGCGATCACTTCCGTGCCGGGGCCGATGACGATGTCGACGTCCGGTTGCGTATCCGGGTTGCCGGCCTTGCCGATACCCGCGATGCGGCCCTGCCTGAGGCCTACGTCGGCCTTGACGATGCCCCACCAGTCGAGAATCAGGGCGTTGGTGATGACGGTATCCATCACCGCTTCGTCGACCCGCTGGCTCTGTCCCATGCCATCGCGGATCACCTTGCCGCCGCCGAACTTGACCTCGTCGCCGTAGTGGGTGAAATCCTGCTCGACCTCGATCCACAGCTCGGTATCGCCGAGCCGCACGCGATCGCCGACCGTGGGGCCGTACATGTCCGCATAGGCCTGGCGGTCGATGGTAGTCGGCTTCATGACGTCGCTCCTTTCTCATCCAAGGCGCCCATGACCGCCTGACGGAATCCGTAGACATGCCGCCGGCCGACGAAGGGAATCAGGGTCACCTCGCGGCGCTGGCCGGGCTCGAAGCGAATCGCCGTGCCCGCCGCCACATCGAGGCGATAACCGCGCGTCTTGTCGCGGTCGAAGATCAAGGCCGGATTGGCCTCGGCAAAATGGTAGTGCGAGCCGATCTGGATGGGCCGGTCGCCGGTATTGGCGACTTCGACACTGATCCGCTCGCGCCCCGCGCAGAGCTCGATCTCGCCGTCCTGCAACTGGTATTCACCGGGAATCATCGAGAACTCCTTACACAATCGGTGAGTGAACGGTCACGAGTTTTGTCCCATCAGGAAAGGTCGCCTCCACCTGCACCTCATCGACCATCTCGGCCACGCCTTCCATGACATCGTCGCGGGTCAGGATCTCGCGTCCGGCACTCATCAGTTCGGCAACGCTCTTGCCGTCGCGCGCACCTTCCAGGATCTCGAAGCTGATCAAGGCCACCGCCTCGGGATAGTTGAGCTTGAGGCCACGGTCACGGCGGCGTTCGGCAAGTTGCGCGGCGGAAAACAGCAGCAGCTTGTCTTTATCTCTCGGCGTCAATTCCATATCGGCAACTCTCTCTGCATGAATTCGGCCTGCGGGCTTCGGGCTTCGGGCTTCGGGCTTCGGGCTTCGGGCTTCGGGCTTCGGGCTTCGGGCTTCGGGCTTCGGCAGCATGGCGTTCGATGCCCTTCACTCACACTCATAGCGGGTTTTCGCTTTTGACCTTTCTTCCAACTTCTCTCTTCAGGCGCGCCAGCGCCGCACTTTCAGCTTCGGGCGTAGCCCGAGCCCTCAGGTCATCCAGATCCTCGGCACACATGCCTCCCGCCCGCAGAGCAAGGGCCGCAGCACCTCCCAGGCCTGCTGACAAATCTCCCAGGCGGCATTGCGCTCATCGCCCAGATAGCGCAGCAGGAGCACGTCGCGGCGCTGGGTGACCGCCCAGTGCCGCGATGCCGGCAAGCCCTCCCTCAAGGCTTCCACCGCCGCCGCCGCGTCGTCGAGTCCCACCGCCCAGAGCGTCGCCTGCACCGTACTGCCGCCCTGCCCCCAATGGCCGTGGAACCTTGGGTGCATGGGATCCAGCGGCTGACGTTCACGCCATAGCGGACGTCCGTCGCGCGTCAACGCGAAACGCTGCTCGACCCGTCCGCTGGCAAACGGCAAGCGGCTGGCGGGACGCCCCAGCGCCAGGACTTCCCAGCCCACGCAGCCGCCATCGCCCTGCACATCCAGGGTCGTGCTCTGCATGCCACGCGCGCCGTCGAAACACAGGGTTTCCTGCGGCAGCCATTCGAGCAGCGCGCCGGGCCGCACGGTCAGATGCGTGTGCTGCCCCCAGCACACGCCATGGCGGTCGGCGCGATACAGCTTGGTCGCCGCCGGCGTGGTCAGCAGGGCATGGGCGCCGCGCTCGGCCTCGATGTCGATGCGCAGCTCGTCGCCGCTGACCAGTCCGCCCGGCGGGTGCAACAGATACACATGGCAAGGCTCCGCGTAGCGAGCATCGGGAACATGGCCCGTTTCGGGATAGAACGGCCGTTGCACGCGCAGAGGACCGTGGTGGCGCGCACGCGTCATCCGCGTGCGCCCCTCGCGGTCGCGAAAGCCCAGCGACAGGGAAGCCGCCCAGTGGCGCCGGGTGTCGAAGCGGTGCCCCGATGCACCGGACGACGTCTGCCCTGCCCCTTCACCGGGCGACGCCGTCTGGCCGGGAAACGACAAGTCCGTCATACCGTCAGGTGCCGTTTGATCAGGTCATCGTCGAGTTCGCCGATCTCGCCGCCGGCCACCGTCTGCCCCCGGTCCATGATCGTGAAGCGATCGGCGTACTTGCGCGCGAACGGCAGCTTCTGTTCGACCAGCAACACGGTAAGTCCGTCCTCCCGGTTGAGGCGGCGTATCACCTCGCCGATCTGCGCGACGATATTGGGCTGGATGCCCTCGCCGGGTTCGTCGAGGATCAGCAGGCGCGGCTCGATCACCAGCGCCCGGCCGATGGCCAGTTGCTGCTGCTGGCCGCCGGACAGGTCGCCGCCACGCCGGTGGCGCATGTCCCGAAGCACCGGAAAGAGTTCGTAGATACGCTCGGGAATGCCCCGCTCCGCCGCGCCCTGCACACGCTTGCGCCGTGCCGGCAGACCGATGCGCAGATTCTCCTCCACGCTCAGCGTGGCGAAGATCTGCCGCCCCTGGGGGACATAGCCGATACCCAGGTCGGCGCGGCTCTCCGGGCGCCGCTCGAGCAGATTCTCGTCGGCGAAACGCACCTGACCGGCGCGCACCGCCACTTCGCCCATGATGGCCTTGAGCAGCGTGGTCTTGCCCACGCCGTTGCGGCCCATGACACAGGTGCAGCGCCCCGCCGGTACCTGCAGCGAGAGATCACGCAGGATATGGCTTTCGCCGTAATACTGATTGAGCTTGTCGACGCTGAGCATCAGGTTTCCTCCCGCACGTCGGACGCTTCGTCGCCGCCCAGATAGACCTCGATCACCCGCGGGTCGTTGGCGACCTCGTCCATGCTGCCCTCGGCGAGCACGCTGCCCTGGTCCAGCACGGTGACGGTACGCGCGATCGAGCGCACGAAGCCCATGTCGTGCTCGACCACCACCACCGACTGCTGGCCGGCCAGGCGCGTCATCAACTCCGCCGTGCGATGCATTTCCGGCTCGGTCATGCCCGCCACGGGCTCATCGACCAGCAGCAGGCGCGGGCGCTGCATCAGCAACATGCCGATCTCCAGCCATTGCTTCTGACCATGCGAGAGCACACCGGCCAGCCGGTCGCGCTCGGCACTCAGGCCGATGGTCTCCATGATCTCGTCGATACGCTCGCGCCCCTCGTGGTCGAGCCGGGCCAGCAAGGTCTTCCACACGCGCCGGTCGCCGACCATCGCCAGCTCGAGGTTGGCGCTCACCGACAGCGCCTCGAACACGGTGGGTTTCTGGAACTTGCGGCCGATTCCCAGGTTGGCGATCTGCGGTTCATCCATCTGCAGCAGGTTATGGCGGCTGCCGAACCAGGCCTGCCCGCGATCGGGGCGCGTCTTGCCGGTGATGATGTCCATCATGGTGGTCTTGCCGGCCCCGTTGGGGCCGATGATGCAGCGCAGCTCGCCGTCATCGATGGTCAGGTTGAGATCGTCGATGGCCTTGAAGCCGTCGAAGCTCACGCTGACATCCTCGAGGTAGAGAATCGGCCCGTGACGCACGTCGACGGGGGAATCCGCCGGGGCCATGAAGTCGAAGACGCGATCGGGACGCGCGAACTCGCGCAGGCGTTCTACATTCGTCATGCTCATGCTGCCACCTCCCGACGCCGACGCAGGCGTGCGAGCACGCCCGCCACCCCTTGGGGCAGGAACATGGTGACCACCACGAACAAGCCACCCAGGAGAAACAGCCAGGCATCCGGCATCACCCCGGTCAGCAGCGTCTTGAGATAATTGACGACCAGCGCGCCGAGCAACGCCCCGTAAAGCGTGGCGCGGCCGCCCAAGGCGACCCAGACCACGACCTCGATGGAGAACAACGGCGCGAAGGTACTCGGATTGATGATGCCGACCTGTGGCACGTAGAGCGCCCCGGCAATGCCCGCGATCATCGCCGACAGCACGAACACCGCCAGCTTGACGTGCTCGACGCGATAGCCGATGAAGCGCACTCGCGCCTCGGCATCCCGGGTGGCCATGCACACCCGCCCGAGTCGCGAGCGGGTGACCGCCTTGCAGCCCCAGAACGCCAGCAGCACGGCCACGCCCGAGGCCACGAACAACGCCACGCTCATGCTCTCGCTGGCCAGCGAAAAGCCCAGCAACTCATCGAACCGCGTCAGCCCGGTGCTGCCGCCCATGTCCATCTCGTTGCGGTTGAAGGCCAGCATCAGGGCAAAGGTCAGCGCCTGCGTGATGATCGAGAAGTACACGCCGGTGACCCGCGAGCGAAACGCCAGCCAGCCGAAGACCAGTGCCAGCAGCCCGGGCGCCAGGACCATGGCGAGTGCCGCCACGGGGAAGTGGGCCATGACGGTCTGCCAGGGCGCCAGCGGCGCTTGCTGGGCCGTCAGGTAGAGGCCCATGGCGTAGCCGCCCAGGGCGAAGAAGGCCCCGTGGCCCAGGCTCAGGATGCCCAGGTAGCCCCAGATCAGATCCACCGCCAGCGCCAGCAGCATGTAGGTCAGGTACTTGCCCAGCAGCGTGACCACGGAGCCGTTCAGGTGCCAGGCATGCTCCGGCGGCAAGGCATGGAGCACGACCACCGCCAGCATGCCGACGATCAGCACGATGCTGGTGATCCAGGTCGAGCGTTCATCGAGCAGGGAATTGCGTTTGAACATCGTGGCGAGACTCATGACGTCCGCCCCTTGGGCGCGAAGAGGCCCTGCGGACGTTTCTGGATGAAAAGGATGACGCCGATCAGCACGATCACCTTGGCCAGCACGGCGCCGACCCAGGGCTGCAGGACCTGATTGATCACGCCCAGCGACATGCCGGCGACCAGCGTGCCCCACAGGTTGCCGACGCCGCCGAAGACAACCACCAGGAAGGAGTCGACGATATAGCTCTGCCCCAGGTTGGGCCCCACGTTGGTGATCTGGGAAAGCGCGACGCCCGCCAGCCCGGCGACCCCGGCGCCCAGGCCGAAGGTGAGCATGTCCACCCGCGCGGCGCGCACGCCCATCGAGCGTGCCATGGTGCGGTTCTGGGTCACCGCGCGCACCTCGAGTCCCAGCCGGGTGTAGCGCATCAGCGCCCACAGCGCGGCGAACACCACCAGACAGAAGATCAGTACGCCCAGGCGGTTGAGGGTCAGCGACAAGGCCTCATTGAGCTGCCACGCGCCCTGCAGCCAGTCCGGCGAGTTCACACGCCGATTGAGCGGCGAGAACACCGTGCGCACCAGTTGCTGCAGGATCAGGCTGATGCCGAAGGTCGCCAGCAGCGTTTCCAACGGGCGCCCCTTGAGAAAGCGGATCACGCTGCGCTCGATGAGAATCCCGAACGCCCCCGCGACCAGGAAGCCGCCGGGGATCGCCAGCAACAACGCCAGCCCCGGCTGCCCGGGCAGCAGTTGCTGGATCATCCAGGTGGTATAGGCCCCCAGCATGATCAGCTCACCGTGCGCCATGTTGATCACCCCCATCACACCGAAGGTGATCGCCAGGCCGATCGCCGCCAGCACCAGCACCGACCCGGCGCTCAAGCCGAAGAACAGTGTCTGGCCGCGCTCGTACCAGGCACGCTTGCTCTCGATGCCGGCCAGCACGTCGCCGGCCTGGGCGGCGATCGGCGAATCGCTGTTGGCGATGTCGGCGAGCGAGTTGCGTATGCGGGTGTCGAGATTGCCGCGCAGGGTCGCCAGGCCCGAGGCATCGCCCTGCTCCACACGATACAGCGCCAGCGCGGTCTCGAGCTCGGCGCGTACCGCGGGACTCTCCTCGTTGTCGAGCTGGGTCGCGATCGACTCGGCACTTTGCGCATCGACCTCGCCCACCAGGCGCTTGGCGGCGGCAAGGCGCGTTGCCTCGTCACCCGCGCCGAGCGACAGCGAGGCAATCAAGCGCTGCAATTGCGTGCGCAGGTCGTTGTTGATGCGGAAGGTATCGACGCTGCGCCGGGAACCGGTGCCGGCATCCTCGAAGGTAATGGCATCGATGATCGGCCATTCGCGACCGCTGTCATCGGTGATGATGTAGAAGCGCTCGCCGTCGCGCTCGCGTCCCAGACGGCCATCGAGCAAGGTCTTGAGCCAGCGCGTTTTCTGGGCGGCGTCACTGGCGGCGATGGCCTGGGCGGCCTCGGCCTTGGCCTCGAAGTCGTCGGTGTCCAGTGCCTGAAGCAAGGCCTGGGCACGCTGCGGCGTCACCTCGGCCTGCACCGGCGAAACGCCGACAAGCCACACCAGCAGTACCGTCACGACCGCCAGGCAACGCCTAAGGCCGGTGCCGGCCTGCGATCCGCTCACGCTGCCAGGCCGCCTATTCATCGTGTGAGTTGGCGTCATCGAAAGGTTCCTTCTCGCGCCGCGACGGTCGCGGCGCACGATTCGGGAGCGCCCCGTTCTTCAAGGCGCCTTGACGTGAAGGAAACGGCGAGCGCAGATCGCTCGCCGTGGGCGTGCTTACTCGGCGCCGGCGCCGTCCTCGCAGGTCATGGTGTCGACGTTGAGCTTTCCGCAGCGCAGCGGCGCGCGCCAATCGCTGATCAGGTTCTGCGATTCGGGGAGATAATCGGACCAGGCGTCGCCGGCAATGGTGCCAGCGCTTTTCCAGACCACGCTGAACTGACCGTCGTCCTGGATCTCGCCGATCATCACCGGCTTGGTGATGTGGTGGTTGGGCATCATCGCCGAGGAACCGCCGGAGAGGTTGGGCACCGAGACGCCGATGATGGAATCCTTCACCGCGTCGACATCGGTGGTACCGGCCTTGCGTACCGCTTCCAGCCACATGTTGAAGCCGATGTAATGCGCTTCCATGGGGTCGTTGGTCACCGCCATGTCATTGCCGGTGAACTCGACCCAGTTGTCGATGAAGTCATAGTTGGCGTCGCTGTCGACGCTCATGAAGTAGTTCCAGGCCGCCATGTGCCCCACCAGCGGCCCGGTGTCGATGCCGCTGAGTTCCTGCTCGCCCACCGAGAAGGCGATGACCGGAATCTCGGCGGCACTGACGCCCTGATTCGCAAGCTCGGTGTAGAACGGCACGTTGGCATCGCCGTTGATGGTCGAGACCACGGCGGTCTTCTTGCCCTGGCTGCCGAAGTCCTTGACCTCGGCGACGATCGACTGCCAGTTGCTGAAGCCGAACGGCGTATAATTGATCATGATGTCGTCGTCGGCGACACCGTGATCCTTGAGGTAGGCCTCGAGAATCTTGTTGGTGGTGCGCGGATAGACGTAATCGGTGCCCAGCAGCGCCCAGCGTTCAACGCCTTGACTCATCAGGTAGTCGACCGCGGGAATCGCCTGCTGGTTGGGTGCCGCGCCGGTATAGAAGATGTTCTCGGAGGATTCCTCGCCCTCATATTGCACCGGATAGAACAGCAGGCCGTTTTCTTCCTCGACCACCGGCAGCACCGCCTTGCGCGACGCCGAGGTCCAGTTGCCGAAGATCACATCGACCTGGTCGTCCCCGGTGAGCATGTCGCGCGCCTGCTCGGCATACAGCGACCAGTCCGAGGCCGGGTCCATCACCACGGGTTCGAGCTGCTTGCCCAGCAACCCACCGTTTTCGTTCTGCTGCTCGATGAGCATCAACAGCTCATCCTTCAGCGTCGACTCGCTGATGGCCATGGTCCCGGAAAGAGAGTGCAGGATCCCGACCTTGATGGTGTCTTCCTGGGCCGCGGCCGGCAGCGCGATGCCCATCGAGAGTAACAGTGCGGCGGTGGAGGTGATCTTGTTCACGAACGACTCCTTGCGGGTCTGATTGTTGTTGCAGCGCCAATGCACGCTGTTGTCGTGATATCCAGCGACGACGTCCGATGACGTCTGCACGACACCTCGCAAGTCATGTGCCAACTTCGTGCACTAAAAGTTAAAATTAATAAAAAACAAAGACTTAAATAGTATAAAAAAGGGTAGCGAGCGAATCGTTTGCACCTAAATAGCGCACGCCGGATCCGCAGGCGCACCAAAAGGGAGGAGGAGTGGCGTCATGAGCACCAAAGCAGTGCACACAGGGAAGGCTGGCAGAGAGGACACGAATGACAAGGCGCCCGAATCTCGAGCGCAGGCAGGCAGCAGGGGAAAAGCGAGCGCTCGGTCTCAGGCGCTCGAGGCGTTGTCCAGGGGCGTGGGATGCTTACCGTCCCGCCAGCCTTGGCTGGACGAAGACGCCGGCTCGAACCAGTCCAGCCGACCGTGCAGCGACACCACATCACCGACCACGATCAGCGTCGGCGGTCGCACGTCTCCCGCATCGATGGCAGCCAGCAGCCCCTCGGGAAGCGACGCCAGGGTGCCCACATGCACTCGCTGGCGCGCGGTGGTGCCCTGTTCGATCAAGGCCAATGGCGTGTCGCCGGACATGCCATGCGCCTGCAGCTCATGGCGGATGGTGGCCAGCGAGCCCAGCCCCATGTAGAACACCAGCGTCTGCCCGGGACGCGCCAGCGTCGGCCATTCGAGGTCGCAGCCGCCGTTCTTGAGATGCCCGGTGACGAAGCGCACCGATTGGGCATGATCGCGGTGGGTCAAGGGAATGCCCGCATAGGCGGCGCAGCCGCTGGCCGCGGTGATGCCCGGCACCACTTCGAAGGCGATGCCCGCCTGGGCCAGGGTGTCCAGTTCTTCGCCGCCACGCCCGAAAATGAACGGATCGCCGCCCTTGAGCCGCACCACGCGATGCCCGGCACGCGCCCAGTCGACCAGTGCCTGGTTGATGCCATCCTGGGGCACGCTGTGCGATGACCGCGCCTTGCCGACGTACAGCCGCCGCGCCTCGGGGTTGGCCAACGCCATGATCTCCTCGCTGACCAGACGATCGTGCAGCACCATGTCGGCTTCTTGCAGCAGGCGCAGCGCCTTGAGCGTCAGCAGTTCCGGATCGCCGGGCCCTGCACCGACCAGCGACACGTGGCCGTGGAGACGTCGGGGACGCGACGAACGCGATGTCACATCAGGCGAAGAGGCAGGCATCTTTATTCCCTGTTCGACTTAAAAAACGAGGTCTTATAGCCAAAACGATAAGGTTCCTCGGCATTACGGGGAAGGAACGTCTGGTTGGAAGGTTATAACCAAGTGGTGGCCCATGCCATTGCGCGGGGCACGCAATGGCATGGCGAACGGTGCGTCAGGCGTTGATCCGCTCGACGCCATCCATGTAGCCGCGCAGGGCCTCGGGAATCACGATGCTGCCATCGGCTTGCTGATAGTTTTCGAGCACCGCCAGCAGGCAGCGCCCTACCGCCAGGCCGGAGCCGTTGAGCGTATGCACCAGCTGCGGCTTCTTCTGCTCCGGATGCCGCATGCGCGCCTGCATCCGTCGTGCCTGGAAGTCCTCGCAGTTGGAAATCGAGGAAATCTCGCGGTACGTCTCCTGGCTCGGCAACCAGACTTCGAGATCATAGGTCTTGGCAGCGCCGAAGCCCATGTCACCGGCACACAGCGTGACGGTGCGGTAAGGCAGCTCGAGCGCCTGCAGGATCGCTTCAGCGTGGCCGCGCATGGACTCCAGGGCGTCGTAGCTGGTGGCCGGATCGACGATCTGCACCATCTCGACCTTGTCGAACTGATGCTGGCGAATCATGCCGCGGGTGTCGCGCCCGTAGGCGCCCGCCTCGCTGCGGAAACACGGCGTGTGGGCAGTCAGCTTCAGGGGCAGCTCGGCAGGCGTGAAGATCTGCTCCCGCGCGATGTTGGTCAACGGCACCTCGGCGGTGGGGATCAAGTAGAAGTCATGATCCCCCTCCAGCTTGAACAGGTCCTCGCCGAATTTGGGCAATTGCCCCGTGCCGGTGAGCGAGGCGTCGTTGACGATATAAGGAACGTAGCATTCCTCGTAGCCGTGCTCGCGCGTCTGCTTGTCGAGCATGAACTGCGCCAGCGCGCGGTGTAGCCGCGCGATGGGGCCACGCATCACGGCAAATCGCGACCCGGTCAGCTTGGCCGCCATCTCGAAATCGAGATAGCCGAACTTGGCGCCCAGATCGACATGATCGCGCACCTCGAAGTCGAAGGTGCCCGGCGTTCCCCAGCGATGCAGCTCCACGTTATCGGCCTCGTCGAGCCCCTGGGGCACACTGTCATGGGGCAGGTTGGGCAACGCCGCCGCGAGCTCATCCCACTCGGCCTGTACCTCGGCGAGACGCGCCTTGGCGGCGTCGAGGCGCTCACCCAGATCGCTGACTTCGTCGAGCAGCGGCTGAATGTCCTCGCCCGATGCCTTGGCCTGACCGATCGCCTTGGAGCGCATGTTGCGCTCGTTCTGCAGGCGTTCGGTCTCGGTCTGCAGCTCGCGGCGGCGCGATTCCAGCGTCTCGAGATGCGCCGTGTCGAGAGTAAAGCCGCGACGGGCCAGTCGTTCGGCGACCAATGCCGGGTCGCTACGCAACAATTTAGGATCGAGCATGGATCTTATCCGTCGAAAAGAAATAATGAAGCCACGTGAATAGGCCCACATTGTAGGGAAAAGCCACGCCGTTCACCACGCTCGCCGTCTTCTCCCGCGCCGTCGGGATGCGTCACGCGCCAGGCTGCAGTAAAGTAGGCCCATAAAATATCACCAGATTGTATCGTCCCGACGACGCCGCACGGCCAGACGGTCGCAGAAACCGTCGTCCGGCGCTGACCGATGGCTTGAGACTCCATGATCGCACCCCTGGATACCCCGGAACGCACCGCCACACCTTACCTGCGCTTCCTCGATGCGCTCGACCAGGCCGGTTTCGGTGGCGACATCGCCCCGGACTACGCCAACCGCACAGTACTGGCCACCGACAACTCCATCTATCAGCGCCTGCCCCAGGCCGTGCTCTACCCGCGTAACGCCGAGGATCTCGCCTGTCTGGCACGCCTCGCCGGGCGCGAAGAATTTCAGGCCATCGTGCTCGCACCACGCGGCGGGGGCACCGGCACCAACGGGCAGTCGCTCACCGACGGCCTGGTGGTCGACGTATCGCGGCACATGAACCACATCCTCGAGATCGACGTGGAGAACCGTCGCGTGCGCGTCCAGGCCGGCGTGGTCAAGGATCAGCTCAACGCCGCCCTCAAGCCGTACGGTCTGTTCTTCGCTCCAGACCTGTCGACCTCCAACCGCGCCACCATCGGGGGCATGATCGCCACCGATGCCAGCGGCCAGGGCAGCTGCGAATACGGCAAGACCCGCGATCACGTCCTGGCGCTGGACATGCTGCTGCTCGGCGGCGAGCGTCTGCATACTCAGCGCCTCGACGCCGAGACTCTCAAGCAGACCTGCGAGCGCGACGATCGCATCGGCGAGGTGCATCGCTCCGCGCGCGAGATCGCCGACACCCAGAGCGCCTTGATCGAGGCCACGTTTCCGCCGCTCAACCGCTGCCTGACGGGCTACGACCTGGCCCACCTGCGCCGCGCGGACGGTACCTTCGATCTCAACAGCGTGCTGTGCGGTGCAGAAGGAACGCTGGGCTTTCTCGCCGAGGCCACGCTCAACGTCCTGCCCATCCCCAAGCATTCGACCCTGGTCAACATTCGCTATCCCGGCTTCATGGATGCCCTGCGCGATGCCAAGGCACTGATGAGCGGCGACAGCCACCCGACCTCCATCGAGACGGTCGACGACAAGGTGCTGGGGCTGGCCATGGAAGACTTCGTCTGGGATGGCGTGGCCGAATTCTTCCCTGCCGAGGGCGAGGACATTCACGGCATCAACCTGGTCGAATTCAACGACGACGACCCCGAACGCTTGGCGGCACGCGTCGAAGTCTTCTGCACGCACCTCGCCACCGACACCCAAGTCGAGCGCCTGGGCTATACCCTGGCCGAAGGCCGCGAGGCCATCGGCCGTGTCTACGCCATGCGCAAGCGCGCGGTGGGCCTGCTCGGCAACGCCAAGGGCGAAAAGCGCCCGATCCCCTTCGTCGAGGATACTGCCGTACCGCCCGAGCATCTGGCCGACTACATCACCGAGTTCCGCGCCTTGCTCGACGCCCACGGACTGGCGTACGGCATGTTCGGCCACGTCGATGCCGGGGTCTTGCACGTGCGCCCGGCCATCGACATGAAAGACCCGGCGCAAGAAGCCCTGATCCGCGAGATTTCCGATGAGGTCGCCATCCTGACCCAGCGCTACCACGGCCTTTTGTGGGGCGAGCATGGCAAGGGCGTGCGCTCGGAATACGCGCCGCAGTTCTTCGGCGAGCTCTACCCCAGCCTGCAGCGCCTCAAGGCGGCGTTCGACCCGCACAATCAGCTCAACCCCGGCAAGATCGCCACACCGCTTGCCAGCCGATTCCAAGACAACGGCGCCATGGCTACCGACAACAAGGCTTCGGGAGCGGGATGCAGCGAAGCTCCTTTGCCAGGGAAGGCAACCGTCGCGCCCACGGAAGGGGCCACAGCGCCTTCGCAAGAGTCCGCTTCCGATGACGCTGTTGCCGTCGAGGCGGAGCCGGTCACGTGGGTCGATCCCGGGCTTTTGACCATCGATGGCGTGCCCACCCGAGGGCAGCTCGACCGGCAGATCGACGAGCGCGTCTGGCAGCATCACGCCAGCGCGGTCTATTGCAACGGCAACGGCGCCTGCTACAACTACGACCCCAATGACGCCATGTGCCCCTCGTGGAAGGCCACCCGCGAGCGCGTCCACTCGCCCAAGGGACGCGCCAGTTTGATGCGCGAGTGGCTGCGCCTGCAAGATCAAGCTGGCATCGATGTCATCGAGGAATCACGCCAGAAGCAAGCCGAAGGTATCTGGGGTGCCACCAAGGCGTTCCCGCGTCGCCTGCGCAACACCTTGGCCAAGCGTCGCGGCCGGGAAGATGTCTCCCATGAGGTGTACGACGCCATGGCCGGCTGCCTGGCGTGCAAGTCCTGCGCTGGCCAATGCCCCATCAAGGTCAACGTCCCCGAGTTTCGCTCGCAGTTTCTGGAGCTCTATCACAACCGCTACCTGCGGCCACCGCGCGACTACCTGATCGGCGCGCTGGAATTCTTCGTGCCCTACCTCAAGCCGGTGGCACCACTGTACAACGCACTGCTCGATACGCGCCTGGCGGACCGCCTTCTCGCCGGGCCGATGGGCATGGTCGACACCCCACGCCTGTCCCGGGCGAGTCTCGCCAAACAGCTCGAGGCCTGGGGCATCGCCGAAGCCACGCCTACCACGCTGGGCTTTCTCAGCGAACGCCAGAAGGCCCGCAGCGTGGTCATCGTCCAGGATGCATTCACCAGCCATTTCGAAGCCAAGCTGGTGATGGATATCGTCGAACTGCTCTCGCGCCTCGACATTCGTGTCTTCGTGGCGCCCTTTCACGCCAACGGCAAACCGCTGCACGTGCAAGGCTTTCTGGGGGCGTTCGAAAAGACCGCCACCGCCCAGGCGAAACGTCTCAAGACCCTCGCCGGCTTCGGCGTCCCCTTGGTGGGCATCGACCCCGCCATGACGCTCGCCTACCGCCAGGAGTACGTCAAGGCGCTGGGGCCCGAGGCCGTCCCCGAGGTGCTACTGCTCCAGGAGTGGTTGCTGTCCCTGGGGCGCGCCCTGCCGCCCGCCGGCCTGTCGACGCTCGACGACCCTGGTTACAAACTGTTGACGCACTGTACCGAGAAGACCAACGCACCGGGCGCTACTCAGGCCTGGCAGCAAGTCTTCAAGACTTTCGGCCTGACGCTGGAAAGCATCGCCACCGGATGTTGCGGCATGTCCGGCACCTACGGACACGAAGCCCGCAACCGCGAGACCTCCGAGAAAATCTACGACCTCTCGTGGCGCGCGCCGGTCGAGGACGACGCTAATGCCGGACGCCTGCTGGCCACCGGCTACTCGTGCCGCAGCCAGGCCAAACGCCTCTCCGATGCCGAACTGCCGCATCCGTTACAGGGCTTGCTGACGGCACTCAAACGCACCCGATCTTGAAGGCGCCGATAATGTCCCGATCGCTGATTTTTATTGGCCTGGCCATCGTGGTCATCGGCTTGCTGTGGCCTTGGCTCTCCAAGTTGCCGCTCGGGCATCTGCCGGGTGACATCGTCATCAAGCGCGAGGAATTCGCCTTCTATTTTCCGATCACCACCATGATCCTCGTCAGTGTGGTCGTATCGGCCTTGTTATGGCTTTTCAACCGCTGAATCGACGTGCACCGGTGCGATGCAACGCAACACACCCTGCGGGGACAACGAATAGCGATGCAAACGCATGCATCATTAACGCTTGCCGTGCATTGCAACTGCCGTGAGGCGACGCTAGGCTTCGCGCTTTCGCTTTCATCCACCCAAGGAGCGCGACCATGGAGCACGCTGCCGTCGACCTGACCTTGATCGGCCTGCTCGCGCTGATTTGCCAATGGCTGGCCTGGCGACTCAAGTTGCCGGCGATCCTGCCGCTTTTGATCGTGGGCATCATCATGGGCCCCATTACCGGTCTGCTCCAACCCGACGCGCTGCTCGGCGATCTACTCTTTCCGCTCGTCTCATTGGCGGTGGCAGTGATCCTGTTCGAAGGCAGCCTGACCCTCGACTTCGGCGACCTGCGCGGCCATGGCCATATCGTGCGTCGGCTGGTCACCTGGGGGGCCCTGGTCACGGGGATTACCGCCATCGTCGCGGCACGCTATACGCTGGGACTGACGTGGGAGATGGCCAGCGTTCTTGGGGCCGTGCTGGTGGTGACAGGGCCGACGGTGGTGCTGCCCATGTTGCAGACGCTGCGCGCCCGCGAGCACCTTTCGCAGATCCTGCGCTGGGAAGGCATCCTGATCGATCCGGTGGGGGCCATCGGCGCGGTACTGGTGTATGAGTTCGTCGCCCTGGGCGCGTCCAATGGGGCCGCCACCTACACCTTGGCATTGTTCGCCAAGACCGCCCTGATCGGTTTCGGTCTCGGCGGCCTGGGAGGGTATCTGTGGGGGTGCGTGCTGCGCCATCATTGGTTGCCGCAACGCCTGCACAGCTTCGGTACGCTGATGGCCATGCTGTCGCTGTTCACGCTCTCCAACATGCTCTTTCACGAATCCGGGCTGTTGACGGTGACGGTGATGGGCGTGTGGCTGGCCAACATGCGCGGTGTCCCCACGCAGCAGATCATCGAGTTCAAGGAAACGCTCTCGTTGCTGTTGATCTCGGGGCTTTTCATTCTGCTCGCCGCACGCCTGACCCTCGATCAGTTGGCGCAACTTTCCTGGCCGGCCTGGGCGTTCCTGCTCATCCTGGTGGGCGTGGCTCGCCCGCTGGCGGTATGGGTCTGCACCCTGGGCACGCGGCTCAACTGGCGCGAAAAAGCGCTGCTGGCATGGCTATCGCCGCGCGGCATCGTCGCCGCCGCCGTGGCCTCGCTGTTCGCCCTCAAGCTCGAGAACCTGAACATGCCGGGCGCCGAGATGCTGGTCCCGGTGACCTTTCTGGTCATCATAAGCACCGTGGTGGTACAAAGCCTGCTGTCACGCCCCATTGCGCTAGCATTGAAGGTCAGCGAACCGCCGCCCGCCGGTTTTTTGATCATCGGTGCCAACCCCGTGGCCCGCACCATCGCCAAGGCGTTGGAAGAAGCCGGTTTCACCGTGCGCCTGACCGACAATAGCTGGGACGCCGTGCAGGAGGCGCGCATGGCCGGTTTGCCTGTCTACTACGGCAATCCACTCTCCGAGCATGCCACCCAGCATCTCGAACTGACCGGTATCGGCCATCTGCTGCCGCTGTCGCCCTATCGCGAACTGAACAATCTGGCGATCCTGCATTTCGAGCATGTGCTGGGACACGGCAAAGTCTTTCGTCTTGCGGCGGGCACCAGCAAACATGCTCACCGCCACCAGGAACAGGCGCTGGATCACCTGCCCATGGTCTTTGGCGAAGACGTGACGTATGCCCAACTGTCGAGCGTGGTCTACCGTGGTGGCGAGGTTCGCAAGACCAAGCTGAGCGCCAACTTCAGCATCGAGGACTACCGTCAGGCGCACCAGAATCGCTTGCTGCCCCTGTTCTGCATCGGCCCCAACGGTCGCATTCGGGTCGCCAACGACCGGGCACCGCTCACGCCTCGTGCCGGGGATACCCTGATCAGTTTGATCTACCCCGACTCCCCCGAATTCTGAACGCCCCACCCTTCTGCCCCCCCCCAACGCCATCGGGCCGCACAAGGCGGCCCGATAGGAGACGGCATAAGAAACTGGCGCAGGCGCGTCTAGAAAAACAGGCGACGCAAGGCACTGCCCGGCTCGTCTTCCCGCATGAAGGCCTCGCCGACCAGGAAGGCGTTCACGTCGTGCTCGCGCATGTGCTCGACATCGTCGCGCGTGTGAATGCCCGACTCGGTGACGACCGTGACATGCGGCGGAATGCGCGGAAGTAGCTCGAAGGTCGTCGCCAACGAGGTCTCGAAGGTGCGCAAATCGCGATTGTTGATGCCTACCAGCGTCAAATCCAGCGCCAGCGCACGCTCCAGCTCATGGGCATCATGGACCTCCACCAGCACATCCATGCCCAATTCATGGGCTTGTTGGTGCAATGCTTTCAGGCGGGCGTCGTCGAGTGCCGCGACGATCAGCAGGATGCAATCCGCACCAATGGCCCGTGCCTCGCTGACCTGATAAGAGTCGACGATGAAGTCCTTGCGGATCACCGGCAGAGCGCAGGCCTCGCGCGCCGCCTGCAAGTCACGCTCATGGCCCTGGAAGAAGTCGGCATCGGTCAATACCGAGAGGCAACTGGCCCCGGCTTCGGCGTAGGCCTTGGCGATCTGAGCCGGCTGGAAGTCCTCGCGAATCACGCCCTTGGAGGGCGAAGCCTTCTTGACCTCGGCGATGACGGCCGGGTCACCCGCGGCAATGCCGCGCTCGAGCGCGGCGACGAAGCCACGCGGCGCGGCTTGCTGGCGCGCCTGTTCTAAAAGCTGTGCTTCGCTGACGCGCGCGCGACGCTCACGAATCTCGTCGTCCTTGCGCGCCAGAATCTTGGCCAGAATGGTCGGCAGGCCGGTGTCATGTTCGTGGCTCATCAGCGCTCGTCCTTATGGGCCAGAATGCGCGTAAAGTCTGCGAGCTCTTTCATTTTTTCCAGCGGCAGCTTGGACCCTTGGGCATCCTGCGCCAGGATCACGCCCTCTTTCAACGTGTCCGCCACGCCGGCAGCATAAAGCGCCGCCCCCGCATTCAACGCCACGATATCCGCCGCCGGGCCGTCTCCCACCAGCGCGGCCTTGACCAGCTTGAGACTATCCTCGGCGGTCACCACCTTCAGCGTTTCCAGCGACTGGCGTTCGAGGCCGAAGTCCTCCGGTGCGATGGTGTATTCGCGAATCTCGCCGTCCTGCAACTCGGCCACGCGCGTCGGCGCGGCCAGGGAAATCTCGTCGAGACCGTCCTCGGCATTGACCACCAGCACATGGTCGCTGCCGAGTCGCTTCAAGGCTTCCGCCATGATCGTCAGCAATGCAGGGTCGTAGACACCCAATAGCTGATTCGGCGTATTGGCGGGGTTGGTCAGCGGCCCCAGGATGTTGAACACGGTGCGCACGCCCATTTCGCGGCGCGGACCGATGGCATGCCGCATCGCCTGGTGATGCATGGGCGCGAACATGAAACCAACCCCGACCTCCTGGATGCAACGCGCCACCTCATTCGGCGGCAGATCCAGCGAAATGCCCGCCACATCGAACAAGTCGGCGCTCCCGGAAGACGACGACACGCTACGATTGCCGTGCTTGGCAACCCGCCCACCAGCAGCAGCGACCACGAAGCTGGAAGCAGTCGAGACATTGAACAGGTTGGCACCATCGCCCCCTGTACCGACGATATCCACCAGGTGCGTGCGGTCGACCTCGACGGGCAGCATCAGTTCACGCATTACCTGCGCGGCGGCCGTGATCTCGTCGGCCGTCTCGCCCTTCATCGACAGGCCGATCAGAAAGCCGCCGATCTGGGCATCACTGGCCTCCCCGGTCATGATCGACTTCATCACCGCATGGGTGTCGTCGAAGCTCAGATGGCGGTGACGCATCACCGCGCCGATGGCTTCTCGCATCTGCATGTTTGGCTCCTCGTTACGCGCGGCGTTTCAGAAAGTTGGCTAGTAGCTCGTGGCCCTGACGGGTCATGATCGACTCGGGATGGAACTGCACGCCCTCGATATCCAGCGTCTTGTGGCGCATGCCCATGATCAAGCCAGGCGTGACGTCATCGGCCACGACGCGTGCCGATATTTCGAGACATTCCGGCAATCCCTGTTCGGCGACGACGAGCGAATGGTAGCGCGTCACCTCGAGCGGATGGGTCAAGCCCTCGAACACGCCGCGACCATCGTGCTCGATCCGCGACGTTTTGCCGTGCATGACCTGCGGCGCCCGCACCACCTCGCCGCCGAACACCTGGCCAATGGCCTGATGCCCGAGGCAGATGCCGAGGATCGGCAAATTGCCTGCGAAATGCCGCACGACATCGAGTGAAATGCCCGCCTCGTTGGGCGTGCACGGCCCCGGCGAGATCACCAGATGACTCGGCGCCAGGCGCTCGATTTCCTCGAGGGTGATGGCATCGTTGCGGTAGGTGACGACCTCAGCCCCCAACTCCGACAGATATTGCACGACGTTGTAGGTGAAACTGTCATAATTGTCGATCATCAGCACGGACATGGCGATAAAGTCCTGTTTCTCATTAAGTTCTTTGGCATGAGCTCTTGATAACGCAGATTGTGGCTCACAATCTTACCCAAGTCGGCCTCTCTAGGGATGCCAGCCGTGCAGGGAGCGATAGACACAAAAATGCCGCCCTGACGGCGGCATTTTGTTCAGTCGCAAGCGTGCCGCCCCTCGCTCAGGAGCGCCACCACTGAATAAAGCTATATGTCGAGTCGATAGTCATGGTCATCATATTGCCGTTTGCAGTGAGGCCATGTCAATCGAGCCGAACATGCCCATGGCCCCACGAACTTGATCTCGCATGGCTTCGACGTCAGACCTATACTCACTACAGTACTGATACACCGTTTTATATCCTTAGGGGGTATCGATGAAACGCATGATAGGCGCCGCCATTGCCAACTGGTTCCGTAAGCCCGAGAACCGCGAGAAGGCAAAGCGAACGGCCAAGCAGATGGCCGACAAGTATCAGAACCGCCGCAAGAAATCGTCCAACGACTCGTCTTCTCGCTAAGCATGCACTTGCACGGCGCTACGTCATCACGCAGCGCCGCCCTTCCCTCATAGGTGCAGCCCTGCGGCCACATCAACCGAGATTGTCGAGGCCCCGCTCGGCCATCGCCACCGCGCGAAACAAAGCACGGCCCTTGTTGAGCGTTTCCTGCCATTCCTGCTCGGGCACCGAGTCGGCGACGATACCCGCGCCCGCCTGCACATGCAGCTGACCATCCTTGATGACCGCCGTGCGAATGGCGATGGCGGTGTCCATGTTGCCGTGCCAGGAGAGATAGCCGACCGCGCCGCCGTAGACGCCGCGCTTGACCGGCTCGAGCTCGTCGAGAATCTGCAAGGCACGGAACTTGGGCGCGCCGGATAGCGTGCCGGCAGGGAAGGTGGCGCGCAGCACGTCGAGTGCCGACATCCCGGGCTTCAGCTTGCCGGTCACGTGGGAGACGATATGCATGACGTGTGAGTAACGTTCGATGGCCATGTTGTCGGTGACCTCGACCGACCCGGTTTCACTGATGCGCCCGATGTCGTTGCGGCCCAGATCGATCAGCATCAAGTGCTCGGCGATCTCCTTGGGATCGGCCAGCAGCTCGTCCTCGAGCGCCTTGTCTTCCGCCTCATTTTGGCCGCGCACCCGCGTGCCGGCGATGGGACGCACGGCCACCTCGCCGTCTTCCAGACGCGTGAGGATTTCCGGCGACGAGCCGACCACGTGATGATCGTCGAGGTTGAAGAAGAACATGTAGGGCGACGGGTTGAGGCTGCGTAGCGCGCGATACAGATCAAGCGGCGCGGCACGATACGGGATCGTCATGCGTTGCGACGGCACGCATTGCATGACATCGCCGGCCAGCACGTACTCCTTGATCTGCTCGACCGCCTCCTTGAAGCCCGCCTCGGTAAACCCGGAGGTAAAGTGCCCTTCCTCCACCGCCGGCCCCCCGGTGCCGGGGCTGACGGTGTTGAGCGTGGCGCTGCGCAGCTTCATTTCCAGCGCTTCGAGACGCTCCAAGGCCCGCGGGTAGGCATCCGTCATGTCGGGATCGGCGTGCGTCCACAACGTCAGATGCCCGGAAAGGTTATCGAACACCACCAACTCATCGCAGACCATCAGCAGGATGTCCGGCACTCCGATGGGGTCGGGCTTTTCCACGCCCCGCAGGCGCGGTTCGATATAGCGGATGGTGTCATGACCGAAATACCCGACCAGGCCGCCATCGAAACGAGGTTGATCGTCGACCTGCGGCACCTTGAAGCGCGCCTGGAACTGCTCGATCCACGCCAGCGGGTCCTCGACCTCGGTCACGCCGAGCACTTCACCATCGGCGATATGACGTACCACCGGGCCGCGTACTTCGATGCGCTCGCGACTCGGCAAGCCGATGATCGAATAGCGCCCCCATTTCTCGCCGCCCTGCACGGACTCGAGCAGAAAAGTCCAGGGTGCATCGGCCAGCTTGAGATAGGTGGACAGTGGCGTGTCGAGATCCGCGAGCACTTCGCGGGTCACGGGGATACGGTTATAGCCGGCCTGCGCCAGCTCGGTGAAGCGTTCGGGGGTCATCATGCCCTGCATTCCTTGGGTGAGAGTCTACGTCGTGACGAATTCGCACTTCCGCATGGGGCCGACACTCGGACGGGCCGGCGAGCATCACCATCGCCAGCGTTTGACCCCGCGCATCAACGCATGAGCGCGACGGAATGAGGGAGCATTCAAAGCCATGAAACGCTATCCGTTATAGCAGATGATTATCAAAGGCTTAGCGCTATGGACGCCAGCCTCGAAAAGACACTAAACGAGTTCCCTCAGCGATTCAACCACGACATCCGGCCCACTCGCGGCCACCGGCTCGCCGTGATTGTACCCGTATGGCACCGCCAATGTACGAAAACCCGCCCGCCGACCGGCCTCCACGTCGTGCCGTGAATCCCCCACCATCAAACACGCGCTCGGTGCGACGTCGAGGTGGGCTGCCAGATGCAACAAGGGCGCTGGATCGGGCTTCCGGGTGGACAATGCATCGCCGCCCAACGTCAGTGAAAAGTAATGCGCCAGGTCCAGACATTCCAGAATAGGCGCGATGAACGCCGTCGGCTTGTTGGTGACCAGCCCCATCCTCATGCCCCGTGCGGCCAGCGCCTCGAGCGCATCGCGCACCCCGGGGTAGACCTGCGTGGCGCGACAGGGAGCGAGGCGATAATGGTGCAAGAAGAGGTCATGCGCCGCATCCAGCTCCCCACCCCGTGCGCCCACGGCTTGCAAGGCTCGCTCGACGAGCTTGCGAGAACCATTGCCGACCCAGTCTCGCACCGCCGCCTCGCCCACCTCGGGCAGCATCATGTCACGCAGCGCACCATCAACCGCCGCGGCCAAATCCGGCACGGAATCGATCAGGGTACCGTCGAGATCGAAGACCACGAGCCGAATGCCCTCGAGGGCGGGATGTGTCGCGCTGGATGGCATGATCGTCTCCTTGAACCTAAAAGCGCCTAGCATAATGCATGTAATATTACGCAAAAACGTCGCGTCATGCGCGCGCCACGGTGTTCCTCTGGTACGCGAACAGCGTTATTCTATACACAGACGTCGCCGACACCAGGCGCCAGCGCCCCTCGTCACGGCGCACGGTTCATCCGCTCGTGCGTCCGTGCCCTTGCCACTCCGCTGCGATGCCCGACCCTGGCGACCTTTTTACGAACCCTTTCAATGCTTCTCCAGGAGTCAGTATGTCCACACCCCGCATCGTGGTGGTCGGTGGCGGCGCCGGCGGCCTCGAACTGGTCACCCGCCTGGGGCGCAAGCTCGGCAAGCGCCAACGCGCCGAGATCGTGCTCGTCGACCGCAATTCGACCCATATCTGGAAACCTCTGCTGCACGAAGTCGCCACGGGTGTGCTCGACTCCAGCCTCGACGAAGTCTCCTATCAAGGCCATTCCAAGGCCCATGGCTATCGCTTCCAGCGCGGCACGCTGAGCAATCTCGATCGTGACAACCGCACCATCACCCTGGCGCCGATCATCGACGACGATGGCGTCGTGATCCTCCCCGCTCGCACGCTCGAGTACGACTACCTGGTCATGGCACTCGGCAGTGTCTCCAACGACTTCGGGACGCCCGGCGTCGCCAAGCATAGCCACTTCATCGACAGCCCCGAGCAGGCCGAGTCCTTTCGCCAGAACATGCTCAACACCTTCCTGCGTTACAGCGACCCCGAACGCCGGACTCATCCCAAACTGAGCGTGGGACTCGTAGGCGCCGGCGCCACCGGGGTCGAGCTCGCCGCGGAGCTGATCGGTGCCTCGAAGATGCTGCACAGCTACGGCTTCACCGCCATGGACAGCGGCAAGCTGGAGATCCATCTGATCGAGGCGGCACCACGCATCCTGCCGGCACTGCCCGAACGCATCAGCCAGGCCGTGCATCAGGAACTGGAAAAACTTGGCGTGCAGATCCACGTCGACACTCGCGTGACCTGTGCCGATGAGCACGGCTTCGTCACTGCCGATGAGACGCGCATCGCCACCGACCTCAACGTCTGGGCCGCGGGCATACGCGCGCCGGCATTCCTGTCCGAACTGGGTCTTGCCACCGAGCGCAACCACCAGCTCAAGGTCAATCAGACACTGCAAAGCCTCGACGACGAGCGCATCTTCGCCTTCGGTGATTGCGCCTCTTGCCCGCAGTCCGATGACACGCGCGTCCCACCGCGCGCACAAGCGGCCCACCAGCAAGCCACCCTGCTGTATCACAACCTGCGTGCGGCCATGGATGACAAGCCACTCAAGCCTTTCGTGTTTCGCGACCGTGGCTCGCTGATCTCGCTGGCGCATTTCGATGCCGTAGGCAGCCTGATGCGAGGTGCTTCGGCGCGCAGCCTATTCATCGAAGGGCGCCTCGCCAAGCTGTTCTATGCCTCTCTTTACCGCATGCATCAGATGGCCATTCATGGCGTGGTCAAAACCGGCATGACCGTCGTCGTCGACGGCCTCAATCGCTACCTGCGGCCACGCATGAAGTTGCACTAATCTGATCGGGCCACCATGATCGAAGCACCGCCTCGCTCGATCATGGAGCCCGTTCATGCAGCACTTTTTCAATGATGCCTCTCGCGTGGTCGACGACGTTCTGCACGCCGTCGGCCATCTCGCCCCTCTGCGCATCGCCGAGCCTGCCAGCGGCGTCCGCATTCTGATTCGCCGCGACTGGGACCGCGACACGCTCGGCCAGCAGCATGTCGCGGTGCTCTCCGGTGGTGGCGCAGGACACGAACCCGCGCACGCCGGCTTCATCGGCGACGGCATGCTGACCGGGGTGATTGCCGGCAGCCTGTTCGCCTCACCCAGCATGGATGCCGTACTCGCCGCCATACGCGAGGTCTGCGGGCCGGCCGGCTGCCTGCTGGTGGTCAAGAACTACACCGGAGACCGCCTCAACTTCGGGCTGGCCGCCGAGCATGCACGGCGCGACGGCCTCAAGGTCGCCATGGTCATCGTCGCCGAGGATGTCGCCCTCCCCGACATGCCCCAGCCACGCGGCCTGGCCGGTACGCTGCTGATTCACAAGATCGCCGGCTATCATGCGCAGCAGCAAGCCACGCTGGAGACTATCCAAGCGCTCGCTCAACACGCATGCGAGCGCATGGCCTCGCTGGGCATGGCACTCACGCCAGCGACCTTGCCGGGGCAAGCACGTCCCGACCGTCACCCGGAACTGGGGCTCGGCATCCACAACGAGCCGGGCGCCCGGCATATCGTGCCGGATAGCGCCCGCGACGCCATACACCACGTCGTCACGCCCCTCGCGACCACTCTCGAGGAACGCGGCCACCGCCACGGCTGGGTCGCCCTACTCAACAACCTGGGGAGCTGTTCGACACAGGAGATGGGCGTGCTGACCGGCAGCTTGATCGACCACCTCGGCCCGGCACGGCTGACACAGCTCATCGGCCCCGCGTCGTTGATGACATCGTTGGACATGCACGGCTTCTCGGTAACGCTGATGGCCGTCGACGATGCCATGCGCACGGCCTTGCAGGCGCCTACCAATGCGCCCGCCTGGCCCGGCGTCCAGAACGTGCGTCCGCCGGACACCTTCACGCCCAACCTCGTCGCCCGAAACAGCGCACTGTACGACAATGCGCCCCAAGCAACGCACGTCAAGGCGGCGCTCGCTCAGGTGCTCAGCGTCTTGCGCGCTGCACGAGACGATCTCGATGGGCTCGATGCCCGGAGCGGCGATGGCGATGCCGGCAGTAGCTTGGTGGAGGGCGCCGATGCCATCGAGCAGGCGTTGCAGGCCGGCCGGCTGGATACCGCTCACCCCGAACGCTTGTTCGCGGGCTTGGGGCAATGCCTGGCCACCGGCATGGGCGGCTCGAGCGGAGTGCTGCTGTCAATCCTGCTTACCGCCACGGCGACTGCCCTCGAGGAGCAGCACGATTTGGTCGACAGCCTGTGGCAAGGGGGGGAACGCATGCAGAGCTATGGCGGTGCCCGGCTCGGCGACCGCACCCTGCTGGATGCCTTGATTCCCGCCCTTCAAGCGCTCCACACAGACGCCACGCTCAGCGAAGCGGCCCAGGCAGCACGTCAGGGTGCCGCGCATACGGCCACCCTCTCCCGCGCTCGAGCCGGACGTGCCGCCTATGTCCCCGACAGCGCCTTGGAAGGCGTCGTCGACCCCGGCGCGGAAGCAGTCGCGCGGGTCTTCGAAACGCTAGCGCGCTGTCTATGACGACGCTCTATGAAGACGAACGATAACGACGCCTCATGATGACGACGCTCCGGCCCCGCGTGCCGCCAACCAGGCACGCTTGGCGGCGGGGCTGAGCTTCTTGAGGGCAGCCTCTTGGCGCAACGCCTCGCCGTGGCCGCCCACGTATTCCGAATGACGCAAGATCAACGGCCCCTTGCCGCGCAAGGCACGTGCGCCGCGCTTGCCATCGCGATGCTCGCGGAAACGCCGCGCCACATCGGTCGTTACCCCGGTATAAAGTGCCCCTGACGCCGTTTCGATCAGGTAGAGATACCAGGCCTGCGCTCGTGCGGCGTGCTCGTCACCGGCCATGACTCACCTGGCTCAACGCTGTTTCAGGGCGTCACGAAAGGCCCGCATGACGCTGTCGTAACGGTGCGGATCCGCCTCGTCACGCGCCTTGAAAATAGCCGACCCGGCGACGAAAGTGTCCGCACCAGCCCGCGCGATCTCCGCGATATTCTCGACCTTGACGCCACCATCGACCTCCAGGCGGATGTCGCGACCGCTGGTATCGATGCGCCGGCGTACCTCGCGCAGCTTGTCGAGCGTGCCGGGGATGAAGGACTGGCCGCCGAAGCCGGGATTGACGCTCATCAGCAGCACCATGTCGAGCTTGTCCATGACGTAGTCGAGGTAGGAAAGCGGCGTGGCAGGATTGAAGACCAGGCCAGCCTTGCAGCCGCCATCGCGGATCAGTTGCAGCGAACGATCGATGTGTTCGCTGGCCTCAGGATGAAAGGTGATGTAGCTCGCGCCCGCCTCGATGAAATCCCCGATCAGGCGATCCACCGGTTTGACCATCAAATGCGCATCGATGGGCGCGGTAATGCCATGGCCACGCAACGCTTTGCATACCATCGGACCGATGGTGAGGTTGGGCACGTAATGATTGTCCATGACATCGAAGTGCACGATATCCGCGCCGGATGCCAACACATCCTCCGTCTCCTGACCGAGACGAGCGAAATCGGCGGACAGGATCGAAGGCGCAATCTTGAAGTCGGGCATAAGCAATAAAGGTGCTTTGAGCTGGAAATTAAGACTTCATTTTAGCGAATGCCGGGCGGAAAAACAGACATGGAGGCGAGCTCGGTGACGGACGCCTTGCATATTCAAGCGACGCCTTCGATAGTAAAAGCCATTGCTCATAAAAAAGCGGCACCCTATGGCCGCCCCACTCACGAGAGGCCTCGCATGTTTCGACTTACCTTGCGCCATGGACGACGTCTGGCACTGTACGCACTGCTCGCGACTCTCCCGCTTGCCGCCAGCGCTCAGCAGGCGATTCTCGAAGGCGAGCGCTTCCACCCTCAGGAAGGCCAACACGGCATGGCGGCCACCAGTCATTACCTGGCCTCGAAGATCGCCCGCGACGTCATGCAAGACGGCGGCAACGCAGTCGATGCGGCGGTCACCGCGGGCTTTGCGCTGGCCGTCACCCAGCCGCGCTCCGGCAACATCGGCGGCGGCGGTTTCATGCTGATTTCCGATGAAAAAAGTGGTGACGTCATCGCCATCGATTATCGCGAAAAGGCACCAGGGGCGGCCTATGAAACGATGTTTCAGAACGAACAAGGCGAGGCGGTCTCCGAGCTTTCGCGCTATACCCACAACGCTTCCGGCGTGCCCGGCACGGTGGCCGGTCTGGCACTCGCCCTCGACGAGTACGGCACGCTAAGCCTGGCCGAGGCCTTGGCCCCGGCCATCGACCTGGCCGAGAATGGCTTTGCGCTGCCGCCGCGCTTCGTCGCAGGTGTCGAGTCGGCTCGGGAGCGACTCGAGAAGTGGCCGGCGACCCGCGCCAAGTTCTTCAAGTCCGATGGCAGCAGCTACCAGGTGGGCGATATCTACCGCCAGCCGGATCTCGCGGCAACGCTCAAGCGCATCGCGGCCCAAGGGCCTCGCGAGTTCTACGAAGGCAAAACCGCTGAGCTCATCGCCGCCGAAATGGAAAAACACGGCGGGCTCATGACCGCCGAGGATCTGGCCGCCTATCAGCCTACGCTTCGTGATCCCGTGCATGGCACCTATCGCGGCTACGACGTCTATGCCATGAGCCCGCCTTCCAGCGGCGGCGCGCATATCGTGCAGATGCTCAACATTCTCGAGGGCTACGATATCGGCGCCATGGGCTTCAACTCGGCACGCACCCTCCACGTCATGGCCGAGGCGATGAAGCGCGCCTATGCCGACCGCGCCGCGTATCTAGGCGATACCGACTTCGTCGATGTGCCACTCGCCGGCCTCACCTCCAAGGCCTATGCCGACGCGCTACGCGAGCAAATCGACCTGGGCCGCGCCACGCCCAGCGATGCCATCGCGGCGGGCGACCCGCTGCCCTATGAGTCCAACGAAACCACGCACTTCTCGATCGCCGACGATAACGGCCTGGCCGTTTCCAATACCTATACCATCAACTTCAGCTACGGTTCGGGGATCGTCGTCGACGGCGCTGGCTTTCTGCTCAACAATGAAATGGACGACTTCTCCGCCAAGCCGGGCACACCCAATGCCTACGGGCTGATCGGCGGCGAGGCCAACAAGATCGAACCCCATAAGCGCATGCTGTCGTCAATGACACCGACCATCGTCAAGAAGGACGGCAAGAACTTTCTGATTACCGGCAGCCCCGGAGGGTCTCGGATCATCACCACGACGCTGCAGGTGGTCATGAACGTCATCGACCACGACATGAACATCCAGACCGCGGTCAGCGTGCCGCGCATCCACCACCAATGGCTACCCGACGAGCTCCGCATCGAGCAGGGAGTGAGCCCAGACACCATCGCACTGCTCGAGGGCATGGGCCATACCGTCAGCCAGCAGGATGCCATGGGCGCGGCGCAATCGGTGGTGATCAAGCACGACCACTTCTACGGCGGCGCCGATCCGCGTCGCTCGACGTCCTCCGCCCTAGGGCTTTGAATGCCAGGCGGAAGGCACAACGGCATGCCCATCGTCTGGATCGCCCTGGCCGAGCTGTTCGGCACCGCCCTGTGGTTTACGCCCAATGCGGTGATCGGCGATCTGGAACGTGAATGGGCGCTGGCTGCCCATGATCTGGGTTGGCTGACCGGCGCCGTGCAGGTCGGCTTTCTCCTGGGTACGTTGATGATCGGCCTGAACGGCCTTGCCGATCGCCGTGATGCCAGCCGACTCTTTGCCGTCTGCTGCCTGCTCGGCGCACTCAGCAATGGCCTGCTGCCCTGGGCCGGCGGCCTATGGCCAGCCGTGGTGCTGCGTCTCATTACCGGCATGGCCCTGGCCGGCATCTACCCCATCGGCATGAAGCTCATGGTCGGCTGGGCGCCACAACGTACCGGTCTCGGGCTGGCATGGCTGGTAGGCATGCTGGTCATCGGAACCGCGACGCCGCATCTTCTGGCCGGGCTATCACTGGAAGGAGACTGGCGCAGCGCCTTGTGGT
Organism: Chromohalobacter marismortui; assembly: GCF_004364315.1. Classification (GTDB taxonomy): domain Bacteria; phylum Pseudomonadota; class Gammaproteobacteria; order Pseudomonadales; family Halomonadaceae; genus Chromohalobacter; species Chromohalobacter marismortui. The sequence continues at coordinate 521,118 of NZ_SOBR01000003.1, forward strand.
GCGCCTCATTGCTAGCGCTCATCGCAGGCGCCATGATCTGGCGTCTCGGCGAAGCCCCTCACTTGCGCAAGATGGCCGGCAACACATCACGCTGGGCGGGCCTCGGCGCCTTCCGCATCGAAGAATTTCGGCACGCCGCCAGTGCCTATTTCGGGCACATGTGGGAGCTTTACACGCTGTGGGCGTTGATCCCTCTTCTACTGGCCACGGCACTGCCGACGCTGACCACCACACAACTGGCGCTCGGGAGTTTCATGCTGATCGCCATCGGTGGGCCGGGCTGCTGGTTGGGCGGCTGGTTGAGCCTGCGGCTGGGCAGCCGGCGCATTGCCCAGATTGGATTGAGCGGCTCGGCCGCCTGCTGCCTGCTATACCCTTGGCTCGATGACATACCAGGGCGCTGGACCGCACTCTTGCTAGCGCTCTGGAGCCTGCTCGCCGTCATCGACTCACCGCATTTCTCGGCGCTCTCGGCACGCGCCTGCCCGGCATCGCTGGTCGGCAGCGCCCTGACGTTGCAGAACGCCATCGGCTATGCGATATCGGCGGCCTCCCTGGCCTTCCTGTTGCCCGCCTGGTCGACGCTTGGGTCCTGGGTTGCCTGGCTGATGCTACCGGGACCGCTCGTCGGCTTGTGGGTACTGCGGTCACGCCAAAAGGGCTTCGCGCACTCTTGAGCTGCCGCTATACTCGCAGCCAAGCATTAACCACTTTTTCTTCCGATTTCAGGACACACGATACGTATGCGCTGGCTCATTCCCGTCAGAACACGTTCCGCGTTCGTCGCGCTACTCATGGCGCCACTGCTCATGGCCGGCTGCGCCCAGAGCCCCCAGATTCTTCAGGTCAAACCCGATATCGGCACGGACCTTCCGCATACAGGAAACGGGCAGGAGATTGCCCTCAGCGTGGTCGATGGACGGCGCAGCGATGTGCTGGGCACACGCTCTGGCGAGCCCGCATCGACATCGACGATCCGCGTCCCGGCACATGACGTCATTCCCAAGCTACACACACAAGCGCACCAAGCATTACGCCGCATGGGCTTCTCGCCCGTCGCAGGCGAACACGGCAAAACGACGCTGACATTGACGCTCGCCGATCTCAGCTATGCGCCCGCCGAGGCCGATGCACCGCTACTCGATGCCGCTCAGCTACAAGCCGTGCTGCGTGCCCGGGTCGTCAACGACAGCGGCACATACACCGGCACCTATACCGCCAAACGCAAGCAGAGCTTCGCCATCACGCCCGACTGGGACACCAACAACCGCATGGTCAGCGACTTGCTGAGCAACGCCTTGCAGCGCGCCTTCAATGACCCCGAACTCTCCCGCCAACTCAAGAAATGATACGCCAAGCTCCGTGACAGGCGCTCAAGCCTGTCGCGGCCCGCGGCGTAGCAGCGACCACACGCTTTCCTGCTTGCCGCTATCATCCGGTGGCCGCTTTTCCAGGTGCGTCAGTTCGAAATTCGCCGCAAATAGGCGTTCGACCTCGTCATCGGTCACCGTGTACGGAGGGCCGCCCTCGGACGAGTGCGTATCTACCAGGCTGATCAACAAGCCTCGCGCACCGGGCAACAATGACTGCGCCAGATGAAAGGCATAGCGTTGCCGCGTGGCCTCGGGCAAGGCGATCAACGCCGCGCGATCATAGAAGGCGGATAGCTCCTCGATCTGCGCCGTATGAAAATGGAAGAAATCGCCGCACCAAAGCTCGATGCTGCCCTGACGACAGCAGGTAAAGGCGCCTTGCGTATAGCGCGATATCGGCGCCTCACCCTCGGCCATGAACTGCTCGATGGCCAACGACGAGAGCTCCAGCCCCAGGACCGGGTGTCCCTGCTCGGCCAGCCAGCGCATATCCAGGCTCTTGCCGCACAGGGGCACCAATACCTTGCCACCGGGCGGCGCCCCGAGTGACGGCCAGTGGCGTATCAAGGCGTCGTGCGGCGCCGAGCGGTGGAACCCAATCCTGCCTTCCTGCCAGCGCGCCAGCCACGCATCCGTCGCCATACGTCGTTAAGCCTCTCTATCGACCATCGTTCTCACTTTTGTGGTACGCCATCAAAACCAACCACTGCGGCGTTTACGCCGACGCGGCAAGTGCGGCACGATCAGACCGACCAGCAGACCGGCGCCGGCCACGCCGGCGCCATACATGAAATAACGCATCAACAGGTCCTGCTCCTGTGTATCGAGACGTGCCTTGAGGCTGCGCATGGTTGCCTGAGCATCGCTGTAAGCGGTATTCAGCTCGGCATTGCGCGCTTCCAGGCTCTCGATGCGTTGCGCCCGATCATTGAGCGTGGCCTTCATGTCATCGACACGTTGTTCCCACTCTTCATTGATACCGTCGAGCTTCGAGGTCAATTCCTGCACACGCGTTTGCAATTCGGGCAAGCGCGAGCTGGCACTCGGCGAGTCCTGCAGATAACGGCTGGGAATCCAGACGACATCGCCCTCCTCACTGCGAACACGGCTGAAATCATTCTGTTGGCCAAGCAGCGTCACGGGGTCACCGCTCTCGAGCGTACCGACGATACGATAGCCCTCGGTGGGGCCGCTGCGCACATAGGTCGGCAGATTGTCCGAGACCCAGTACTGCCCGTCGTCTTGGGCATGGGCATCAAAAGCGCAGGCCCCGAGGACCAAGCACAGCATCAGAGGTTTGATTCTAGACATAACGTGGCTTCTTCATGAATGACGAACGGCTCACGATGCGCACTGCTCCACGCGTTGCATCACCCAGCCGAAGGGACGTCCTGTCTCGCTTCGGCGAGCGACCATCCACACATTCTGTGGATAAGTCTTGGGAAAACCGGACCATGACCGCGGCGAGACCGCCGCAATGTCTGTCATAGCGACAAATCGTGTAATTTTTAATCACCCCTATTGCGGGCGACCAACCCAGCGGGAACGCCACGTTCACCCGTTGCGGACTCGCCCGGGATGCCCGTAACGTACCGCTTCAGCGAGGCGTCTCTCACGCTGGGAACGCTAGCGTATCATAGCCTTGGCGTCATCGCGGACGATTCGATGCAGGCACAAGACTGGCCCACGATGTCGTCAATCCGTATAATATGCCATCTCATCCAGGATTAGTGGCTGGGCCACGTTTCAGGCCACGCCTATACTCACTCCCAATCACGGACATATGTCGGGCGTTCGACGCACCGACCGAATCGGTATGGCGAAGAAACTCTTCATCAAGACCCACGGCTGCCAGATGAACGAGTACGATTCCGCACGCATGGCGGATCTACTCGGCGAATCGCATGCACTCGAGCTGACCGACGACGAGCGCGAGGCTGACGTCATCCTGCTCAATACCTGCTCGATCCGTGAGAAGGCTCAAGAGAAAGTCTTCCACCAGCTCGGGCGCTGGAAGAAGCTCAAGGCCGCCAACCCCGACCTCGTGATCGGCGTGGGCGGCTGCGTGGCCAGCCAGGAAGGCGACAATATCCAAAAGCGTGCACCGCATGTCGACATGGTCTTCGGCCCACAGACCATGCACCGCCTGCCGTCCATGCTCGACTCGCGCCAAGGCGCGGAGACTATCTCCATGGTCGATGTCACCTTCCCCGAGATCGAGAAGTTCGATCACCTGCCCAAGCCCACGGCGGACGGCGCCACCGCCTTCGTCTCGATCATGGAAGGCTGTTCGAAGTACTGCACCTTCTGCGTGGTGCCCTATACCCGTGGCGAAGAGGTTTCGCGGCCCTTCGAACCGGTGATGGAGGAAGTCATCCACCTCGCCGATCAGGGCGTGCGCGAGATCAACCTGCTGGGCCAGAACGTCAACGCCTACCGCGGCGAAAATCAATTGGGCGATGAAATCGACCTCGCCGAGTTGATCGGCTGCGTCGCCGCCGTGGAAGGCATCGACCGCATTCGCTTCACCACCTCGCATCCCGTGGAGTTCTCCGACAGTCTGATCGAGGCCTACGGCGAGATTCCCGAGCTGGTCAGCCACTTGCACCTGCCCGTGCAGGCCGGCTCGGACCGCGTCCTGGCGGCCATGAAGCGCGGGCACACCGTCGAGGAATACGTCGACAAGCTGGAGCGTATCCGCGCGCTGCGTCCGGACATCAGCTTCTCCTCGGATTTCATCATCGGCTTCCCCGGCGAGACCGAAGAAGACTTCATGGACACCATGAACCTCATCCAGCGCATCGGATACGACGCCTCGTTCAGCTTCGTCTATTCGCCGCGACCGGGGACCCCAGCGGCGAATCTTGAAGACGAGACGCCGGAGGCGACCAAGAAACAGCGCCTGGCGATTCTCCAGGAGCGCCTCAACCAGCAGACCATGCAGATTTCACGACGCATGGTCGGCAACACCGAGCGCATCCTGGTCACCGGCTTCTCGCCCAAGGATCCCGGCCAGCTCTCCGGTCGTACCGAGAACAACCGTGTCGTCAACTTCCGCGCGCCCAACCCGACCGAACTCATCGGTTACTTCGTCGATGTCGAGATCACCGAGGCACTGCCCAATTCCTTGCGTGGCGATCTGGCGTCACCCGCGCGTTACTGAGACGCCCTTCACCCCGCGGTGAAACCTTGCGCAAGATCATTGCCCCGGCGTTGCCCGGGGCGCTAAGCTGAATTCACATTTCCAACCCATGGATCACCTCGAGTTGAGCCAGAACACTTCGCAGGCACATCGCATTCTCACCCTGACGCTCGAACCCAACGACCCCATGCGCCTGGCGAGCCTATGCGGGCAGCAGGACGAACATCTCAAGCTCGTCGAGTCGCGCCTGGGTGTGACGCTGCGCAATCGCGGCAACACCTTTCAACTCGCGGGGCCGGGACCAAGCGTCAAGGCCGCGGCTAACGTCGTCGAACATCTCTACCGTGAGACGGAAGCCAGCGAGCTGACGCCCGACACCGTGCACCTGTTCCTGCAGGAATCCGGCCTCGAAGCGCTGGAAGAGGAAGAGGAAACCATCGACGAAGGCGGTGTCCTGCTGAGAACGCCACGCGCCCTGATCAAGCCGCGCGGCCACAATCAGCAGACCTATGTCAGCAGCATTCGCGATCACGACATCAACTTCGGGATCGGACCGGCGGGAACCGGCAAGACCTACCTGGCGGTCGCGGCGGCGGTCGAGGCGCTCAACCAGCAGCAGGTACGGCGCATCCTGCTGGTCCGCCCGGCGGTGGAAGCCGGCGAGCGGCTGGGGTTCTTGCCGGGCGACCTGGCGCAGAAGATCGATCCTTACCTGCGCCCGCTCTATGATGCCCTCTACGAGATGCTGGGCTTCGAGCAGGTCGGCAAGCTGATCGAGCGCCAGGTGATCGAAGTCGCACCCCTGGCCTACATGCGCGGGCGCACGCTCAACAATGCCTTCATCATTCTCGACGAGAGCCAGAACACCACGCGCGAGCAAATGAAGATGTTCCTGACGCGCATCGGCTTCGGCTCCACCGCCGTGATTACCGGCGACATCACCCAGGTCGACCTGCCGCGCGGCAATCAATCGGGACTGATTCAGGTCCTCGACGTACTCAAGGACACCCCGGGGATCGGCGTCACCCACTTCGTGGCCAAGGACGTGGTCCGCCACCCGCTGGTGCAGCGCATCATCGAAGCCTACGATGCCTTCGAGAGCGCCGAGGAAGAGCAGGAACGCACCCGCCGCGAACGGCGTGCACAAGCCAAGCGCGAGAAAGACGACGCGCACCGCGACAACGACGAGCCGGCAGACGCATGACCCTCGACATCGATCGCCAGGTTGCCACCGACACCTCGACCGAACTGCCCACCCAGACCGATCTCGACACCTGGGTGAGCGCCGTTTTCGCGCGTCATGCCGATGAAACGCGCACGGAAATGACCGTGCGCTTCGTTACTCCCGAAGAGAGCCAGACACTCAATCGTGACTATCGCGGCAAGGACAAGCCCACCAACGTGCTGTCCTTTCCCTTCGAAGCGCCCCCCGGCATCCCCATGACGCTGCTTGGCGATCTGGCGATCTGCCACGCCGTGGTCGCGGACGAAGCCGCCGAGCAGGGCAAGCCGCTCGCGCACCACTACGCCCATATGGTGATCCACGGCACCTTGCATTTGCTCGGCTACGATCATATAGATGATCGGGACGCCGAAGAGATGGAAGCCCTGGAGCGGGAATTACTGGCCGATTTAGCCATCGGTGATCCCTATGCCGAGTGAGCCGCCGCCCACCGGGACAGCCCCCGGCTTCCTGCGCAACGCGACCGCCGGCCGCATCGGCATCTTATTACCCCAGCGTGATCGTCCATGAGGAACGAGAGACCCATCGCATGAGCGAAGACCGATCGAGCAGCCAGGGTGGCAAGTCCTGGCTGGATAAACTGTTGAGCGCTTTCTCCAACGACGCCGACGAGCCCAGCTCGCGAGACGAACTCCTCACCTTCCTGCGCGAGGCCGGCACACGCCTGCGGCTCGACCAGGATGCGCTGACCATCATCGAAGGCGCATTCCAGATCAGCGATCAGCAAACCCGTGAGGTGATGATCCCGCGCTCCCAGGTCACCGCCCTGCATGTCGATCAACGCCCCGAGGACTGCCTGCCGATCATCCTCGAAACCGCTCACTCGCGCTATCCGATCATCGACGAAAACCTCGATGAGGTACTGGGCATCGTGCTGGTCAAGGATCTGTTGCCGCTACTCAAGCTCAGTGACGCCGAACGCCAGTGCTTCCAGCTGCGCGACATCCTGCGTCCGGCGATGTTCATTCCCGAGTCGAAGCGCCTCAACAGCCTGCTCAAGGAATTTCGTGACACCCACAACCACATGGCGGTGGTGGTCGACGAATACGGTGGCACGGCGGGCATCGTGACCATCGAAGACATCCTCGAACAGATCGTCGGCGACATCGAGGATGAACACGACACCGATGAAGAGGACGACATCCGTGATCTGGGCGACGGCACCTATGCGATTCGCGCCTTGACGCCCATCGAGGATTTCAACGAACGCTTCGACACGACCTTCCCCGACGAGGAATTCGATACCGTGGGCGGTCTCGTCATGCAACGTTTCGGACATCTCCCGCGTCGCAACGAATACGCCGACTTGGGTGCCTGGCGCTTCACCGTGCTCAATGCCGACAATCGCCGCATTCGCCTACTACAAGTGTCGCCCTGTCCCGAGGAAGCTGCCGACGAGTGCGAGAACAGCGACAGGCAGTGAACCGGGCCGGCGAATGTGCCGCATGGCTCACAGCGCCACGCTCTGTTATAAGGGCACCTTCGACAAGGAGTGCCTCATGCTGTCTTCTCGCACCTATCGTCCCTGGATGGGATATCTCGTCGCGCTCGCCGCCGGCGCCCTCACGACGCTCACCTTTGCTCCCTTCGAGTGGTGGTGGCTCGGCCCCTTCGCCATCGCCATGGTCTTCTACGGCCTGCATGATCTGACACCCGGCCAAGCAGCATTGCGTGGCTGGAGCTATGGCGTGGGCTTGTTCGGTACCGGCACGTCGTGGATCTATGTCTCGATTCATGACTATGGCTACACGGGGATTCCACTAGCGGTCTTCCTCACCGCCCTGTTCGTCGCCACCCTGGCGTTGTTCTATGCCGTGATATTCGGCGTCTACCGGCGCTTTACCTCACCCCGCTGGGCCGTGCTCACCTTCGCGGGCGCCTGGGTCCTCGGTGAAGCACTGCGTACCTGGGCATTCACGGGCTTTCCCTGGCTATTGCTGGGCAGCGCTCATGTCGAATCGCCTCTGGCCCCTTGGGCGCCCATCGGCGGTGTCTATCTGCTATCGCTGATCGTTGCCCTCAGTGGCACCTTGCTGGTCGCACTAATGAAACGCCGCCTGTGGGCACTGGTGCCGCTTGTCGCGATGTGGTGCCTGCCGCTGGTATTGCCCACCCAGTGGACGTCTCCGCAAGGCGATCCCAAGCGCGTCGCCCTGCTCCAAGGCAACCTCCCCCAGCTTTCGAAATGGAGCCCCGAAGGTCAGCGCGCCGCCGCCAATACCTACAGCGCGCTCACCCGCGCTCAGCCTGAGAATACGGATCTGATCGTGTGGCCGGAAACCGCGCTGCCGATGTTCGCGGCCCAGGCACGCCCCGTGCTGGCGCGCGTACAGGCAACGCTACCGCCGGACACGGCCTTGCTGACCGGTATCGTGCAGCGCGACGCCGAGGGGAATTACTACAACGCGGTGATCGGGATGGGCAACAGCCAAGGCAGCTATCGCAAGGAGCACCTGGTACCGTTCGGCGAATACCTGCCGCTCGAGGGCTTGCTGCGCGGTATCATCGCCTTCTTCGACCTGCCCATGTCGAGCTTCACTGCCGGCGCCGCCGACCAGACACCGATTCGTGCCGCCGGCATGCGGTTAGGCATCGCGATCTGCTACGAAATCATCTACCCAGACCTGGTCGCCCAGCGCGCACGCGACGCCGGGGTGTTGCTGACCGTCTCCAACGACACCTGGTTCGGGGACTCCATCGGCCCGATCCAGCACTTGCAAATGGCCCAGTTGCGCGCTCTGGAGAACGGCCGTTACGTACTCCGCGCCACCAGCAACGGCGTCACCGCCATCATCGATGCCCAGGGTCATATCACCCAGCGTGCGCCGCGCTTCGCGACCACCAGCATCAACGGCGTGGTCCAGCCCATGCAGGGGATGACCCTGTTCACGCGCACCGGCAGTTGGCCGACGTGGGGACTCGCCCTGTTGCTGCTCGTTCCGGGGCTACGCTGGCGGCGTCGCGGATAGCATAGGGTGATGACACGACGTGGCACGCAGGCACCTGTGCGCCGCGTCGTGCCCGAGGCGGAGGGACGTCGCTAGTCGACCGGAGACGCTTCCCCGGCAGCCGGCAATGCGCCCTCAGTCTTGCGATGACCGCTGGTGACGATATGGTGCAGGCTGCCGCACTCCACCAGCGGATCGTTGCAGTTGATGACGATATCCGAACGCGCCAGCATGTGAGCCTTGCCGGTGATGGTGTTCTCGGCCACCTGGTGCGTGCCTTCCTGGCGCGAGCCGGTGAACTCGCCGATGAAGCCCGTGCCGCGCAGAGACACGGTCTCCAGCTTGTCCCCTGGCTGCAGGCTGCCCTCATGATGCATCAGCGCCAGGCGCGCCGAGGTGCCCGTCCCGGTGGTGCTGCGGCAGATCACGCCCGGGTGCACATAGGTCGTCGAGCGCGAGCGAAAGAAACCATCCGCGACATGCTCGACCGGCCCCATGAAATGCAGGAACGGCAGTGGCCCCACATCGCCCAGGGTGTAGTGCGAGAAGCCGCGCTCGGCCTGGATCGCCTCGACGATGGCATGGGCGCACTCCGCCAGCCGTGACTCCTCGTCCCGGTTCAGCGAGAAGCCGAGTTCGGTAGCATCCACCATGGCGTAAAAGCCTCCGCTATAGGCGACGCTGTAAGTCACGTCCCCGACCGAGGGCACATGGATGCTGGCCCGGTAGGTGTCGATGTAACTGGGGAGCCCTTCGCAGGTGATGCTCTCCACGACGCCGTTTTCCACCCGTGCCTCGATATGCACCAGGCCGGCGGCGGATTCCAGGATGAAGCGCTGGTACCCTTCGCTCTTGGGCACGAGACCGCTTTCCAGCACGGCCGTGGCCGTACAGATGGTGTTGGACCCGGAATAGATGGGATAGCCCATCACTTCCATGATGATGTAGCCCACTTCAGCGTGCGGGTCGCTGGCGGGCACGAGGAGATCCACCGACATCTCGGGAATGCCATAGGGCTCGCTGAGCAACAGCTGGCGCAGGCCATCGGCATCCTCGCGAAGATATTCCATCTTCTCGCGCACCGTGTTTCCCGGCAGCGGGTCGATGCCACCGGTCACGATACGGCTGACATCACCGCCAGCATGCAGGTCGATCAGTTGCAGCGTCAGTTTGTCGCTCATTTGCCTTCCTTCAATGCGTAGGGTGCGCCATGCGCTTGCCACTGCGAGTCCGGGACGATCACGATTTTGCCCAGGTAATTGCTGTTGCGATTGACGAAGTAACGCTCGGCATCGTGCAGCTCGGAGAGCTTGAATGCCGCATGCAATACCGGCGTCAGCTGCCCCTCACGAATCCAGGCCACCAGTTGTTCGGCCTCGTCGCGCGTGCCGTGGGAGACGCCGAATATCTGCACCTGATACAGATAGATCCGCGTCCACATGATCTCGCTGAGATTGCCGCCGCTCGCGCCGGCGATGCTCAGGCGCGGATACGTGGTGCGGCGCGTCATATCGAAGATCATGGTGTCGATGAAACGATCGGTCATCTCGCCACCGACCAGATCCATGACCGCATCGATGGGCGCCCCTTGCGTCAGGGCCTTCACCTTCTCGGTGAAATCCTCCATGTCCGAGCGGTCCAGTACGGCTTCCGCGCCCAGCGCTAGAAGTGCCTCCGCCTTGTCCGCTTGGCTCAAGGCATACGGCGTCGCCCCCATGATCCGACAGAGCCGAATCAAGGCCGTGCCTACCCCGCCACTGGCACCGGTCACCAGGACGTTTTCCCCGGCTTTGACGTTGGCCGCGTTCAACATGTGCAACGCGGTCTGATAGGAGCACATCCCCATCGCCGCGAGTTCGGCATCGGCCAGCTCGGGATTGTCCACCGCATGGAACTGCGCCGCCGGCACGGCAATGTATTCGGCAAAACCGCCATCCGCGCCGTGTCCGTAATAGTCGGGCGTCAGGTTGATGTCGGGGCGTGCATCGGCGTAGATATTGAAATCCAGCAGTCCACGTTGGCCGATGCGTTCTTCGCTTACATCCTCGCCGACGGCCACCACGCGCCCGGCCACATCGGCGCCCTGGATACGCGGAAAGGTCAGCGTCGGGGCACCACCGATCTGGAACGAGGTCGTATCCCCTTTATCCTTGGTCGGATAAAGCCCCTCTCGCGCCTTGCGATCGGTGTTGTTCTTGGCCGTCGCGGTCACCTGCACCAGCACCTCGCCTTTGGCGGGCCTGGGGACGGGTACATCCTGCCGATAGACCAGCTTGTCGATGCCCCCGTGTCCGGTCAGCAACATCGCCGCCATCGCGTCGGGCAGCCCCTCGTCATGCATGCCTGTCTCCTCGTCTTGGTCGTGGTTGGGTCTTCGATCGTGTGTCGGGGTGCGACGATATCAAACTTTTCCTCATGCCCAATGGCCCGATCCGGAAACCATGTCCGAGCCCGACCCAAGGCACACCACGAGCCGGACCACGACGAAGGGGACGAGAAGCAACAGTCTCTCGCCATTCGTATAGCGAAGCTATACGCTACTCAAATGATCAAGAGCTTCCAACACAAAGGGCTGCGCAAGTTCTTCGAGACCGGCTCGACTGCCGGCATCCAGGCCAAGCACGCCACCAAGCTACAAATCCAGCTCACCGCACTGGATAGCGCGAAGGGCCCTGAAGACATGAATGCGCCAGGCTGGAGGCTCCATCCGCTCAAGGGCAGCTTGCACGGGCACTGGACCATCACTGTCAATGGAAACTGGCGACTTACCTTCACGTTCGATGGCGAAGACGCCATCTTGGTGAACTATCAAGACGATCACTAGGAGGCCACATGAACCGCATGCACAACCCCGCGCACCCCGGCGCCGTGCTGCGCGAGTACATCGGTGACATCTCAGTCACCGAGGCCGCCAAGCGTCTAGGCGTCACGCGCGCTGCGCTGTCTCGCATTCTCAACGGCAATGCCGGTATCTCGGCGGATATGGCACTGCGCCTTGAGCAAGCGCTTGGCACCAGTGCGGAGCTGTGGCTGGAGATGCAACTCAAGTACGAACTCTGGCAGGCGGCACAACGACCTCGCGCTCAGGTCCCCCCCCCTACACGCCGCAGGGTGACCGCTCAAACGACATCGCATTCAGGCCATCCAGCGCCAAGCAGGGTGGCTCCCTCCAATGAAGCGGTCAGGGGCGTCGAGTGCCTGACGCCCCTCACCCCCTTCCCTTGTGCCCTTTCTCTGCTCTCGGCCTTACCCGCTGGTCCGCGCGAAATAACGATGGCCGCAGTAATGGTAGGGCTCGAGGCGAGTGATCGACTCGAGCAAGACATCCGTCTCGCAGTGCACGCAGCGCATGCGGCCGGGCATTACAAAGTTACGCTCGGGCAAGAAGCCACTGAACGCAACCATGATGCCCTTCTTCCTCGTAGGCGCGGGGCTTATCGTCAACCTGGGCGCATACAAGAGCGTCGCTTCAAGCTATAAAGCGGTCGCTTTCACCATCGCTATATACGAATATTCGAGCTATCGTCCAAGAGATCTTATGCCTTGCGTCTTCACCAGCGACACAGGCTCCAACAACAACTTCGCCTTACATATCGCATGGAGCATGATCATGACTTCATCTACGCTTTCAGGCACACATAACACCGGCAATGTCAGTATCTCCACGCTAAGAAAGGTCATTGCTGCTTCAGCGATAGGCAACTTCGTCGAGTGGTTTGACTTTGCAATATATGGTTTTCTCGCGGTCATCATTTCGCAGCACTTTTTTCCTCCTGGCAACCCTACACTTGCCCTACTACAGACCTTCGCAGTATTCGCCGTTTCTTTCGCCCTCAGGCCCCTAGGAGGCCTCTTCTTCGGCATGCTGGGTGATAAGATCGGTCGCAAAAGAGTACTCTCGATAACAGTACTCATGATGGCTGGTTCCACGACACTGATTGGGCTACTACCGACATATACCAGTATCGGATTACTTGCCCCGTTTTTACTGGCACTGGCACGTTGCCTACAGGGCTTTTCAGCGGGAGGCGAATATGCAGGTGCTTGCGCCTTCGTGATGGAACATGCTCCTCAAGAGAAGAAAGCACGTTACGGCAGCTTTGTTCCTGTCTCCACGTTTGTAGCCTTTGCTACGGCCGCTGGGCTCGCATATTGCATTGACCTCGCCATGTCAGAAGCGACATTACAGAATTGGGGATGGCGATTACCCTTTTTAATGGCAGCACCATTGGGCGTGATTGGTCTGTATATGCGCCTACGGCTAGATGAATCCCCCGTCTTCCAGGTATTGCAGTCCCAACCCGTTTCTCATCATGCCCCCTTGCGGGAAACTATCCGTCAACACGGCCGCACTTTATTATGCCTGGGCGCCTTTATTTCAGCGACGGCCTTATCGTTCTATATGTTCACGACATATTTTACGACTTATATGAAAGTGGAAGGCGATGCCACGCGCACCGTTTCTCTATTGGCTAGTCTAGGGGCTCTCATCTTTGCCGCTTTTCTCTGCCCAATCATTGGACGCTATTCAGACTGGGTAGGCCGCCGCAAAACGATACTTACTGCGGGATTGAGCCTAATGATTGCAGTATTTCCAGCTTACTTACTGGCCGGAAGCGGAGAATTGTGGGGCGCCATGCTGGGTGCCATCATGATGGCCATAGGTGCTGTCATCTGTAACGTGGTCACCGCCGTATTGCTATCCGAACAATTCCCCACCCGCGTACGCTATACGGCCTCCGCCCTGTGCTATAACGTGGCGTACACTCTGTTCGGTGGTACAGCACCACTCATTGCGACTTGGTTAATTGATGTGACAGGGAACCCCCTTTCACCAGCGTTTTATCTGCTTATAATCTCACTTCTAGCGTTATGGGGCGGCATGAAGCTGCATGAATCGTCCAAACGCTCCCTACACGAAAATGCAGGTTGGGAAGAGCATTCGGAGCCACTTTCCATGAATCTGAACTAACCCAATAACGACGCCGTAGCTGGTCCAGCGCACCTTTCCAGTACGGCGTCTTTCCCTTACTCTCGGCCTTACCCGCTGGTCCGCGCGAAATAGCGATGGCCGCAGTGGTGACAGGGCTCGAGGCGGGTAATCGACTCGAGCACGACGTCCGTCTCGCAGTGCACGCAGCGCATGCGGCCGGGCACGGCCATCTCGCCTTCGACATAGTCGGCCCGCGCGGCTTCGAGATCGTCCTCGAAGCGAACCTGGTCGACGGTGGTGCGGTCGGCGATGGAAAAAAGCGCCTCGGTGACTCGCCGCGAAATGGTGCCCAGATCGATGCCCAGCCAGGTGGCGATGCCCTCGCCGCCCCGGGCCAGGAACCCCCGCAGGTCGCGCATGTCGCGCTCGATCCAGGCACGCAGCAGCGCCAGTTCATCCTTGGTGTAGGTCTCGAACTCCGCTTCGAACTCGATGGCATCGTCCATTTCGCGCTGCAATGATTCCCACGACAGGTCACCGGCGCCCTTCTCCAGCCGTTCGAGTACCCGCTCATAGGCGCGGCTCAGGCGATTCTCTTGCTCATGACGTTCGCTCATAATGCGTCTCCTGACTGTCGTCGAGGCCATGCCCCTACCTGTAGGCGCATGACTGGGGTATCCTGACGGCCTGTCGTAACATACGGACAACGTTCCGCCCAGCTCCGTTCTATCACATCGCGAGGCCGGGCGTTATCCGCTTCAAGCCAAGCCTAACGCAAGGTGCCAGATCAAACCGATGGACGCACAGTACACGCCGCACGCAACCGAATCCGCCGCCCAGACCTTCTGGGAAACCAACCAGTGCTTCAAGGCCGTCGAGGACGCGACCCGGGAGAAATTCTACTGCCTGTCGATGTTCCCCTACCCCAGCGGCAAATTGCACATGGGGCACGTGCGCAACTACACCATCGGTGACGTGGTTTCGCGTTTTCAGCGCATGCAAGGCAAGAACGTCCTTCAGCCCATGGGCTGGGACGCCTTCGGCATGCCCGCCGAAAACGCCGCGATCAAGAACCGGGTCCCGCCCGGCGCCTGGACCTATGACAATATCGATGCCATGCGCCGCCAGCTCAAGGCGTTGGGCTTCGCTTACGACTGGAACCGCGAATTCGCCACCTGCGACGTCGACTACTACCGCTGGGAACAGTGGTTCTTCACCAAGCTGGTGGAGAAAGGCCTGGTCTACAAGAAGATGTCCACGGTCAACTGGGACCCCGTCGATCAGACCGTGCTCGCCAACGAGCAGGTGATCGAGGGACGCGGCTGGCGTAGCGGCGCATTGGTCGAGCGCAAGGAAATCCCGCTGTGGTTCCTCAAGATCACAGACTATGCAGAAGAACTACTCGCCGATCTTGACGAGGTCGACTGGCCCGAGCAGGTCAAGACCATGCAGCGCAACTGGATCGGCAAGTCCACCGGGGTCGAGCTGACCTTCGAGGTCGCCGGCCAGGCCGACCCGCTGGTGGTGTACACCACGCGTCCCGATACGCTTTATGGCGCCACCTACATGGCCCTGGCCGCTGGTCATCCGCTGGCCAAGCAGGCGGCCGCCGACAATCCGGCACTGGCCGATTTCCTGGTGGAGTGCCAACACGGCGGCAATTCCGAGGCCGAGCTGGCGACCATGGAAAAGAAGGGCATGGACACCGGCTACAAGGCGATCCATCCGTTGACCGGCCGTGAAGTACCGATCTTCGTGGCCAACTTCGTGCTCATGGAATACGGCACCGGCGCGGTCATGGCGGTGCCGGCCCATGACCAGCGCGACTGGGAATTCGCCACCAAGTATGACATCGCCATCGAGCCGGTGATCGCCGACGCCGAGGGCAACGCACCGGACTTGTCCCAGAGCGCCCATGTCGAGCATGGCCCACTGATCAACTCCGGCGAGTACGACGGGCTCGACTTCGAGGCGGCCTTCGACGCGATTGCCGCCAAGCTGGAAGCCAACGGACAAGGATCGCGCAAGACCAACTTCCGTTTGCGCGACTGGGGTGTGGCCCGTCAGCGTTACTGGGGGGCGCCGATTCCGGTCAAATACGGCCCCGAAGGTCAAACCGTGCCGCTCACCGATGACGAGCTGCCTGTCGCCTTGCCGATGGAAGTCGAGGTCGACGCCACCGGCTCGCCACTCAAGAAGATGCCGGCGTTCTATGATCTCGGCGACGGCTGGACCCGCGAAACCGATACCTTCGATACCTTCATGGAATCGTCCTGGTACTACGCGCGCTTCGCCAGCGCCGACAACATGGAGGCGATGCTCGACGAGCGTGCCGACTACTGGCTGCCGGTGGATCTCTACATCGGCGGCATCGAGCACGCCATCCTGCATCTGCTCTACGCGCGCTTCTTCCACAAGCTGATGCGCGACTTCGGCCTGGTCGCGAGCGACGAGCCCTTCCAGCGCCTGCTCACCCAGGGCATGGTCATCGCCGAAACCTTCTATCGTCATAATGCCGACGGCAGCAAGGACTGGTTCAATCCCGCCGATGTCGACGTCAAGCGTGACGACAAGGGCCGCCCGGTGAGCGCCATCCTGCGCGAGGACGGCCAGCCGGTGGAGATGGGCGGCATCGAGAAGATGTCCAAGTCGAAGAACAACGGCGTCGACCCACAGGCGATGATCGATCGCTTCGGTGCCGACACCGTACGTCTGTTCATGATGTTCGCCGCGCCGCCGGAACAGTCGTTGGAGTGGTCCGATTCCGGCGTCGAGGGCGCGCACCGCTTCCTGAAGCGGCTCTGGAAGCTCGTCGCCGACCACGTCGACGCCGGCTCGCCCGCGGCCCTGGATGCCGACGCCCTGAACGACGACCAGAAGACGCTGCGCCGCAAGGCCCATGAAACCATCGCCAAGGCCAGCGATGACATCGGTCGCCGGACCACTTTCAATACCGCCATCGCCGCGGTCATGGAACTGGTCAACGCCATCGGCCGCTTCGAGGACACCTCGCCGCAAGGCCTGGCGGTCGCGCGCGAGGCCTTGGAAGCCTGCGTGTTGATCCTGGCCCCGATCGTGCCGCACGCCTGCCATGCGCTGTGGGAAGGCCTGGGGCACGAGACGCCGATCATCGATGCCGCCTGGCCAAAAGCCGACGAAGCCGCCATGGTCAAGGACAGCGTCGAACTCGCCGTGCAGGTCAACGGCAAGCTGCGTGCGCGCCTCGACGTGCCGGCGGCGGCCGACAAGACCGCCATCGAGGCCCAGGCGCTGGAGGCAGAGAACGTACGTCGCCACACCGAGGGCAAGACCGTGCGCAAGGTCATCGTCGTGCCCGGCAAGTTGGTCAACATCGTCGCCAACTGATCCGGCTCACTTGCCCGCTCCTTTGGGGGCGGGCCCCAGCCCGCAAGGAGGCCAGCGTGAAACGCCGCTCGCTCATTTCCCATGCTCTGATTGTGCTCGCTACCACCATGCTGCTCGCCGGATGTGGTTTTCAACTTCGCGGCATCGGCGACAACGCGTTCGACGTCCCCACCGTCGCCCTGTCCGCACCGCAAGGCGAATTGCGTGATGCCGTTGTCCAGGCGTTGGAGGGCGCTCGCGCCGGTCCCAGAGAAGACGCGTCTCTGCGCGTCAACCTGGGCGAGGAACGGATCAGCGAAACGTCCCTGACCATCGGCAACAGCGGTAGCCAGCAACGGCGACTGACGCTCAGCGTGCCGTTCTCGGTGCAGCGCAGCGAGGACAACGCCTACGTGCTCGATCAGCAGACCCTCGAGACCAGCACCACGCTGAGCGTCGATAACGACAACCTGCTCTCCCAAGGCGAACTACGCAATGAAGCGCTCGCTTCGCTCCGCCAGGAGGCGGCACGTCAACTCGTCAATCGTCTGCGCGCCCTCGAGATACCATGAAGGTCTTTCCCGACAAGCTGGACGAGGCGCTGGGCAAGCGCCTCCAGCCAGTGTACATCGTCGCCGGTGACGAGCCGTTGATCCACATGGAAGCATGCGATGCCATCCGAACTGCGGCACGTCAGCACGGTGTCGAGGAGCGCGAGGTGCTGCACGTGGAAAACGGCTTTCAATGGGGACGACTCACGGAGTCGGCCGCCAGCATGTCGCTGTTCGCCTCGAGCAAGCTCATCGAGCTGCGCTTGGGCAGTCAATCGCCAGGGCAAGAAGGTGCCAAGGCCCTCGACGCCTACGCGCGTCAGGCCAAGGACAGCGACGACATCCTGCTGATCAGCAGTGCGCGTCTCGACCGGCGCGCTCAGTCCAGCGCCTGGTTCAAGGCGTTGGACAAGATCGGCGTGTTCGTTCCGGTGTGGCCCGTGGATCATCAACGCCTGCACTTCTGGGTGCGGGATCGCGCGTCACGCCATGGGTTGTCGCTGGACATGGACGCGGCCCGCCTGCTCGGCGAGCGCACCGAAGGCAACCTGCTGGCCGCCGACCAGGAATTGCAGAAACTGGCGCTGCTCAATCCGCCCAATGCCCGGCTCGACGCACAGGCCATTGCCGGTGGCGTGGAAGACAACGCACGCTACGACGTCTTCACGCTGATCGACGCCTGTCTGCGCGGTGACCGCGTGCGCGTCTCGCGTATCGTCAGCGGATTGCGCGGCGAAGGCATCGAGGCGCCGGTGGTACTTTGGGCATTGACGCGTGAGCTGCGTATCTTTCTGTCGCTGGCACAGCACCTCGACCAGGGGCAGAGCCTCGATCACGCCTGCAAGGCACAGCGCCCGCCGATCCCCGACAAGCGTCGCCCGCTCTATCAGCAGGCGTTGAAACGGATGCCCCTCAAGCGGCTACACAAGCTATTATTGTTCGCACAGCGACTAGACCTGGCCATCAAGGGCGCCGCACCGTTACCCGTGTGGGAAGGACTTCACGACCTGTCGCTCACCCTGGCTGGCGGGCGCGGCCCCCTGGCCGAGATGGCATATTCCTACCGTATCGCCTAGATCGATACGATATGGGATAGGCTTACATTGCATCTGGCGAAGGGCACGTATCAGGCAAAGGAGAGATGGGATGTCTTATACGATCACACTCAAGCGTATCTACCAGGCTGCCGAAGAAGGCGATGGTGCGCGCGTGCTCGTCGACCGGCTATGGCCACGTGGCAAACGCCGCGAGTCGCTGGAATTGACCGACTGGTATCGTGACGCCTCGCCCTCCAACGCCCTGCGCCGCGCCTGGCACCAAGGCGACATCAGCGACGCCGTCTTCGCCCACCGCTATCGTTGGGAGATCGAGGACAATCCCGACGTGTTGCTGCCCCTCATGCGCTGGACACGCGAGGGTACGCTCACCCTGCTGACCGCCGCCAGGGAACCCCAGCACTCGCATCTTCCGTATCTACGCGACATGCTGCTCAAGGCATTGGAAACCGAGGATCAAGAAGCGGACGACCGCACACCCGCCTCATCGCCCTGCTACGCCGATCAGGTCAAGCCCGTCGACACCGACGACAACGCCTCTCCGGAGACCTCGCCGCCTCGTCACTGACCGTTATGGTAGGGCTCGCGGCGGCGCGACTCCGGGTCGCCCGCAGCGGGCAATACTGGCGCTATGGCATCGAGCATAAGCTGACCAGGCCCTTCCAACCTTGGACTAACATTTACTACCTTATACCCAATAGTGGGGCCACTCCTTGTCACGGCCGACGTTGTTAATGAACAAAGCGATTACCACGAGGACAACCGACCCTGCGAGTACCGGCGTGATCAAAAATTCCCAGTTATGTACGCCAGCCATCAGTACCACCAGAGGGTTAGCACCAGCTGGAGGATGTACCACTCTAAGCGCCTGCATGAGCGCGATGGCAGCACCTACGCCCACCGCCATCTGCCACATCCCATTTCCAAATGTCGCCATCATTGCCAGGCCTACTGCAGTTGCCACCACGTGGCCACCGATCACATTCCGCGGCTGTGCAAGTGGCGCTTGGGAGGCGGCGAACAAGAGAACGCATGTCGCTCCAAAGGGCGCCATCAGCAAAGGGACGCCCGCCAGTTGGGTAAGCAGAGACGTGGCCCCGATTCCGGCGATTCCACCGATCAGCCCAGTTAGTATTTGGAACGTGTCAGGGCGCGCAGGAGCAATACCTTTGCCTTTCATTTTGTGAAACATTCTAGACCTCTGTGTTAATATGTACAGACAGGTCTGTACAATATATACCTTTGGCCAGAATGGCAACGCTCATGAGGCTATGAGAAAATCTAATAAAATAGGTTTTGACTATGAATAAACGTGATGACGTCCTGAATGCCGCGCTTAGACTCTTTAACGAGCATGGCTATCATGCTGTTGGAGTGGATTGGATTCGTGATGAAGCTCAAGTTTCAAAGATGACCCTCTATAAATACTTTCCAAACAAAGAAAATTTGGTCGAAGAGGTGCTCAAACTGAGACACAGCCAGTTCAAAGATTCACTTGAAAGCGAGGTCTTTAGGCACTCCGAACCGTTAGAAAGGCTCAACGCATTTATCAACTGGCATGTCGCCTGGTTTTTCTCACAAGACTTTCATGGGTGCATGTTTATAAAGGCTACGGGGGAGTTCCATGATATTGAGAGCTTTTTGAAGGTGTCGCAAGCACACAAAGATTGGGTGGCCAGCTTGCTCACCGACCTTCTGAGCGATGCCGGAGTAGACTACCCTAGCTCCCTCTCCCAGCTTTTTGTCGTCACAATCGATGGCATGATCGTAAACGCCAGTATTTTCCACTCTCTTGAGCGTATCGAGTCGGCATGGAATCAACTTTGTAAAGCGGCGTCGCTGCCCAGCCTACCACTGAAAACGCCATCAAGATCATTTGTCATGTGACCTTTGCCTCCTCTCCTAATGTCGCTCATGCCACCATCTGTTGGCATTCGAAATCGCAGGCATCACGGATCTTCATCAATCACGGCAGCGGGGTGGGTTACTCTTGAGAGCGACGAAAGTCGCAATTCGAGAGCACTCTATAACAACAGAGGTATGTCGCTGCCATGAAGCATCTCATTACGATACTCCTGACGACGCTGGGACTGAGCCTTTCTGCCGCAGCTACGACAGCACAGGCGCAAGACGACCCCATCGTGGTCGGCGGGCTCAACTATACCGAACACCTGATTCTCACCTCGGCCACGGTGCAACTGCTCGAAGCCCACGGCTACGATGTCGACAAGCGCGCCGGGCTGGGCACCTCGGTGCTGCGCCAGGCGCAGGAGAACGGCCAGGTCGACCTCTACTGGGAATACACCGGCAATTCGGTGATCCTGTTCAACGACCAGCCGCAACCGGACAATGCCGCCGAGACCTACGCCACCGCCAAGCGGCTGGATGCCGAGAAAGGCCTGATCTGGCTGGAGCCCTCGGACACCAACAACACCTACGCGCTCGCCATGCGCGCGGCCGACGCCGAGGAACGCGACATCCATACCCTTTCGGATCTGGCCGCAGCCATGAACGACGGCGCCGACCTGACACTGGCCTCCAATGCCGAGTTCTACGCCCGCGACGATGGGCTGCGCCCGCTGCAGGACGCCTACGGATTCGCGTTTCCGCGCTCGAGCGTCAAGCGCATGGACTCGGGGCTGACCTACAACGCCCTGCGCGAGGGTGAAGTCGACGTGGCGCTGGTGTTCGCCACCGACGGCCGCAACGGCGCCTTCGACTTCGAGGTGCTCGACGACGACAAGCAATTCTTCCCGGTCTACCAGCTAGCCCCGGTGGTGCGCGAGGAAACGCTCGAGGCGCATCCCGACCTCGCGCCGCTGCTCAACGCGATGTCCGCCGCGTTGAGCGATGAGACGCTGATCGACCTCAATAGCCGCGTGGATGTCGACGACCAGGATATCGAAAGGGTCGCCCAGGATTTCCTGACCGAAAACGACCTCATCTGACCATTCGTTTCTACCGACCTCTTCCCGTCTTTCACCTGCGGGGCGATGCATGCATCGCCCCGTTCCGACGACAGGACACTCCATGTTTCCCAGTGGAAGCCAGCCCGATGCCCGGGAAGTGCGTGACTTCCCGCACCCGATCGTCGAGGAACCAGCAGTCTTCATCCCAATGCCCGACGGCAGCCGACTCGCGGCACGACTGTGGCGTCCGGCCGACGCCGAGACCCATCGCGTGCCCGCGATCATCGAGTGCATCCCCTACCGCAAGCGGGATGCCACCAGTGCCGACGACGAGCGCATGCACCCCTACTTCGCCGGCCACGGCTATGCCGCGCTGCGCATCGACCTGCGCGGCAGCGGCGACTCGGACGGCGTGCTCGAGGACGAATACCTGGCCAGCGAACAGGACGACATCGTCGCCGCGATCGCCTGGCTCGCCGAGCAACCCTGGTGCAGCGGCCGCGTCGGCATGCTGGGCATTTCCTGGGGCGGATTCAATTCGCTGCAGGTGGCCTCGCGCCAGCCGCCGGCACTCGGCGCGATCATCGCCGTCGGCGCCACCGTCGACCGCTATCACGACGACGTCCACTACAAGGGCGGCTGCGTACTCAACGAGAACTTCGGCTGGGCGGCCTCGTCGCTTGCCTTCATGTCGCGGCCGCCGGACCCCGCCTTGCGCGACGATTGGCGCGAACTCTGGCAGCACCGGCTTGCCCATCAGCCCTTCGTCGCCGAGAACTGGTTCGATCATCAGACGCGCGATGCCTACTGGCGCCACGGCTCGGTGTGCGAGGATTATTCGCGCCTGACCACGCCGACCCTGGCCGTCACCGGCTGGGCCGATGCCTACGTCAACTTCGTCGCCGAGATTCTCGAGCACGCGCCCTGCCCCCGGCGCGGCATCGTCGGCCCCTGGCCGCATGCCTACCCGCACCTGGCGATGCCGGGGCCGACCATCGGCTTCCTTCAGGAGGCGCTGCGCTGGTGGGACCACTGGCTGAAGGATCGCGACACCGGCATCATGGAAGAACCGCTGTACCGCGTGTTCTGTCCGTCCTTTTCCGAGGCCGACCCGCAACGCCTCGAGGTGCCCGGCGAATGGCTCGCCGAGACCCAGTGGCCGAGCCCGCACATCGCCTCCCGCGAGCTGGCGCTGGGCAACGGCGAACTGCAGGCCGCGGAAGACGACGCCGCCCGCCCCGGGGTGGTCAGACTGCGCGCGCCCGCCGACAATGGCCTGCAATGCGGCGAGTACATTCCCCACAGCAGCGGCCCCGAGATCGCCGGCGACCAGCGTAGCGACGACGCCCACTCGCTGACCTACGACACCGAGCCGCTGGATGCCGACACCGTGATCCTGGGGCGCCCCACGCTCTCGCTGCGGGTCAGCGTCGATCAGCCGCGCGCCAACCTGATCGTGCGCCTGTGCGACGTCTCGCCCGAAGGCGTGTCGCAACGCGTCTCCTACGGCGTGCTCAACCTCTGCCACCGCGACAGTCACGTCACGCCTTCCGAGGTGCCGCGCGATACGCCGCTCGACGTGACCGTGTCACTGAACCAGACCTGCTATCGCTTCACTGCCGGGCATCGGCTGCGCGTCTCGGTGACCACCGCCTACTGGCCGCTGGTCTGGCCGAGCCCTTACCCGGTGACGCTGACCCTGCACGAGGCCGGCTCGCGGCTCACGCTGCCCCAGCGAGCCCCCCACGACACGCCGCCCGTGCAGTTCGAACCGGCGGTGTTTTCCGGGCCCATGCAGCACCGGGTCGTGCGCGCGGGCGAACAGTCCCGGGACGTTACCCACTCGCTGACCGACGGCTGGACCCGACATGCCATCATCGACGACTTCGGCGAAATCGCCTACGACCACGGCCTGACCAACATCGCCTCGGCGGACGAGCGCTACGCCATCCACCCCGAGGCCCCGGCCACCGCGACCATGAGCAAGAGCTGGCGCCAGGCCTTTCAGCGCGACGGCTGGCAGGTACACACCGAGACCTGGGCAGCGTTGAGCTGCGACGCCGAGTGGTTCTACCTGGGGGCGCGCCTGCAAGCCTTCGAGGGCGACGAGCGCTTCATCGACCGGCGCTGGAAGACGCGACGCCGCCGTCGTTGGGTGTAATGTCAGGGGATGCCCGGTCCATGAAACGGGATGACGATTAATAGCGTCAGAACGCCCGAGACGCTGCCTCGGGCGTTTTATGTTCAATAGTGATACCTGCAGGATATGATCGTTATCGTGGCATCATCCACGGCATATACCAGACGGTTGGTCTCATCGATACGGCGTGACCAGAACCCTGTCATGTTTTCCTTGAGAGGTTCTGGTTTACCAATACCCTCAAACGGGGAGCGCTTCACGTCAGAAATTAGCTTGTTAATTCTTTTGAGGGTTTTTTTATCCTGACTTTGCCAGTGGAGGTAGTCTTTCCATGACTCGTCCGTCCAGCAGAGCAAGCGACTATTCATCCCCATCTATCAACTCACGCTCGGCGACTTTTCCAGCCTTGTATTGTGCAATTGACTTATTCAGATGTTCGGCATTGGCGGGGGAACGCAGCAGATGGACCGTTTCCATCAGGCCATTGTAATAGTCAAGCGACATTACCACCGCGTTCTCGGCATCACGACGCGTAATGACCGTGGTGTCGGCATCGTTGACCACGTTATCCAGTACTGCCTTGAGGCTATTGCGAGCCTCGGTGAAGGAAATAATTCTCATCGGCCCTCTCCTGTACCGTTTACTGTACAACTCTAGCCCAACCTGCCGACATGTACAATATCCTGTCTCACTCAACGCGTATCGTTTCTAGGTGACCGGCGCGCTGGGGGCTATGATCTACCAGCAGGCAGATATCGTCGATGTCATGCTGGCTCAGGGCTTCGTGGTGCTTGCCGTACTGATGTTGTTCCTCAACATCTGGACCACTCAGGACAACACCATCTACAACTTCGCCGTGGCCGGCTGCAACCTACTGCGCACCGACAAGCGCAAGGTGGTTACCGTGGCCGGCGCTGCCATCGGCACCGTGCTGGCCGTGGGCGGGATGTACAACCTGCTGATTCCGTTTTTGGTGCTGCTCGGTACCTTCATCCCACCGATCGGCGGCGTGATCATGGCGGACTTCTGGCTCAATCATAAGGGCCGGTATCCGACGCTGGCCGACGTCAATCTGCCCGCCTTCAACTGGATCGGCCTGGCCTCCTATGCGATCGCTTCCGGGATGGCTTACTTCTCCCCGATACTCCCGCCGCTGGTGGGCGTCATCGCCGCGGCCTTGTGTTACGGCATCCTGCTGAAGCTGCCGCTCACCAGCCCAGCGCTGGACCCGGCAGAGCACTGACATGGCGGTAACCCGCGCCGGGCTACCGCGCCCCGTTCGCTATACGACATGGTGGCCAACGGCTGTTTTACTACGATCAACTGGGTATCGCCCATCTGTTTGCGGCGGTCCCCTCGGCGACGCCTCCGTGCGGCTCAACCTGCAGAATGCTCTACTGATCGAGCAGATTCTATTCCAGCATCACGATATCGACAGCCACCTCTCTACGGCAGGAGATTACTCAAGAAATGTCCATGAAAATCGTTAACGCTCGCCTGCGCCAGAAATCCCAGCTCCACACCCTGGAGATCAGCGCTGGGCTGTTCAGCCAGATCAGCGAACAAGACAGCGTGATCGCTTGCCCCGAGGGCGCCATCGATGCCGGCGGCAAATTGTTGTGCGCACCGTTCGTGGAGCCGCATATCCACCTGGATGCGGCATTGACCGCAGGGGAACCCCACTGGAACCAGAGCGGCACCCTGTTCGAGGGCATCGAGCGCTGGAGCGAGCGCAAGCCAATGCTGCACGAGGCCGATATTCGTCGCCGCGTACTGGACACCATCGAGCTTCTGGTAGACAACGGCGTACAGCATATCCGCACCCATGCGGACATCTCCGACCCCAGTCTAGTGGGCCTGAAGACCCTCTGCGCGCTGCGCGACGAACTGAAAGAAAAGATCGATCTACAAGTGGTCGCCTTCCCCCAGGATGGCCTGCTCTCCTTCCCCAACGGCATGCCGCTGATGGAAGAAGCGCTGGAATTCGGTGCCGATGTAGTCGGCGGTATTCCGCATTTCGAGTACACCCGCGAGCTGGGCGTAGAATCGATGAAGACGGTGATTGAACTAGCGAAGAAGTACGACCGTCTGGTGGACGTACACTGTGACGAGATCGACGACCCCAACTCTCGTTTTCTCGAAGTCCTCGCCTGCGAGGCGTTATTCAATGAATTGGGCTCGCATGTCACCGCCAGCCATACCACGGCGATGCATTCCTACGACAACGCTTACTGTTCAAAGTTGTTCCGGCTGCTAAAGAACTCCGGCATCAATTTCATCGCTTGTCCCACAGAGAGTATCCACCTGCAGGGCCGTTTCGATACCTACCCGAAACGGCGCGGCCTGACGCGAGTAAAAGAGCTGCGTGAGGCCGGTATCAACGTCTGCTTCGCCGAAGATTCGATCTTCGATCCCTGGTATTCCTTGGGCAATGGAAAATTGCTGCGCAGTCTGGATTTCGGCCTGCATATCTGCCAAATGATGGGCTATCGCGATTTCGAAAATGCGCTGGATCTGATTACCGATAATAGCGCTCGCACTCTGAACATCCAGGATCGCTACGGCATCGAAACCGGCAAGCCCGGCAGTTTCATCCTGCTTGACGGGGAAGACGACTACAGCGTGCTGCGCAAGCAAGGCGACGTACTGCTTTCGGTGCGTCGGGGCGAAATCATCATGCAGCGTGAACCGTCTCGGGTAACCAGCGAGCGCTATGTGTCGGCCTGACTCGCCTCAACCCCGCCGCTCCCGCTCCAGCCGCTGCGCCATCAGCGAGGCCACCAGCGGCGTATCGGCGTCGCGGTGGGTGGGCATCGCGAAGCGCGCGGCGGCGATCTCGTTGGTGTCGATGTCGGCGCTGACGAGGGTCTCGCCGTCCTCGGCCCGCGCCAGCACCCGGCCGTCGACGCCAACGATGCAACTGCCGCCCCAGAACCAGGCGTCGCCCTCGGCCCCGTAGCGATGCGCCATGACCATAGGCGTGGCGTACATCATGGCGTAGAACTGCAGGCAGATCAGCCAGTTGCCTTCGTCGTCGAAATCGCCGTCGACCATTCCCGTCGCCGCGTTGACCGGCGTGAGCATCACGTCGGGCCGCTCCAGCATGGCCGCGTGGGCCAGGCCCGGATTCCAGAGGTCGGCGCAGATCATCACCCCGCAGGCGAGGCCGTCGGCCTCGGCGACGGTGAGCGCCTGCCCCTTGCCGAAATGCTTGCCCTCCTCGTGGCCGCCGTAGGTGCAGAGGTTGAGCTTGCGATGCACGGCGACGACGCTGCCCCCACATAGACACGCCATGGCGTTGGCGTATTCACCGCGGCCGCAGCGCTCGACGAAGCCCACCACGGTCAGCATGTCACCGGCGGCATCCGCCAGCTGGAGCAGACGCGGATCATCGCGGTCCATCGCGACCTCAGGGACGCGCGCGCCCAGGTCGTAACCGGTCAACGAAAGCTCGGGAAACACCAGGACATCGACGTCCCGATGGCGCGCCGATTCGATGACGCGACGATGCGTCTCGAGATTGCTCCCGACATCGGCCAGGACGCAGTTCATCTGGGCGGCGGCGAGTCGGTAATGCGTCCGGCGGGTGCTCAAAGGACAGGCCTCCTGCAAGGAAAATCAAAACACGACATTATCGCCGACGAGCATACGGCGTACTCGATGAATTTCCTATCAAACGCCCATTGCCACTGAAAATGAATGAGATGACACATCCTAATGCCCAAAACGGCGGGCTCTCGCGGAGAGCGTGTTATGCTCTTCACATAATAAGTACTTATAAAAAGCCTTTAATATAAGAAATTTATACGAGTTCAAACAATTACTCCATCGCGAGTGCGAGGTCCGTGACGTGGAATTACTGCAATATTTTCTCGACAATCTCGAGTTGCTGGGGACCCTTACCCTCGAGCATATCAGCCTGGTAGGTGTCGCGGTGGGGATCGCCACGCTGACCGGCGTTCCCATCGGTATCGCCATCACCAAGAACGAGCGCATCGCCAAGACCGTGCTCTACATCGCCTCGATCATCGTGACCATTCCGTCCATCGCGCTGTTCGGGATCATGATTCCGATCCTCTCGATCATCGGCCACGGCATCGGCTACCTACCGGCGGTCATCGCGGTGCTGCTGTACTCGCAGCTACCGATCATCCGCAACACCTACACCGCCATCAACAACGTCGACCCGGCCCTGCGCGAAGCCGCGCGCGGCGTCGGCATGAGCCAGAACCAGCGCCTGCGCATGGTCGAGATCCCGCTCGCGGTGCCGGTGATCATGGCCGGCGTGCGTACCGCCGTGGTGCTCAATATCGGTGTCATGGCCATCGCCGCCTACATCGGGGCCGGCGGGCTCGGCACGCTCATCAGTCGCGGCATCTCCCAGTCCGACCCGCGTCAGCTGATCCTTGGCGCCGTCGCCGTCAGCGTGTTGGCAATCATCGTCGACTACGCGCTGCTGGCCTTGCAGAAGCGGCTGACGCCCAAGGGCATGGAACGCGCCGCCGCTGCGACCTGAACCGTCATCCGCGCCACTTTCTGTCGACCTGCAAAGACTGCCGACCCGACAAGGACAACTTCATGATTCGACTCGACAACTTGACCAAGGTCTTCGACACGCCCAAGGGCGCGGTGACCGCCGCCGACCACATCAGCATGGAGGTGCCGAGCGGCGAGATCTGCATCCTGCTCGGCCCCTCCGGCTGTGGCAAGACCACCACCCTGAAGATGATCAACCGCATCATCCGCCCGACCTCGGGCAAGGTGTTCATCAACGGCGAGGACACCACCAGCCTCGACACCCAGGACCTGCGCCGCAACATCGGCTACGTGATCCAGCAGATCGGTCTGTTCCCCAACATGACCATCGAGGAGAACATCACCGTGGTGCCCAAGCTGCTGGGCTGGGACAAGGCCAGGTACCGCGAACGCGCCCGCGAAATGATGCACATGATCGCGCTGGAGCCGGATGCCTTCCTCAAGCGCTACCCGAGCGAGCTGTCCGGCGGGCAGCAGCAGCGCATCGGCGTGGCCCGGGCGCTGGCCGCCGATCCCCCCGTGATGCTGATGGACGAACCCTTCGGCGCCATCGACCCGATCAACCGGGCGGTGATCCAGGACGAATTCCTGAAGATGCAGCAGGACCTCAAGAAGACGATCATGTTCGTCAGCCACGATATCGACGAAGCGATCAAGATGGGCGACCGCATCGCCATCTTCCGCGCCGGCAAGCTGGTCCAGTACTCGGAGCCGGACGAACTGCTCGCCGCGCCCAAGAACGACTTCGTCGAATCCTTCCTGGGCGAGGACCGGGCCCTGAAGCGCCTCAACCTGGTCAAGGTCCGCGATCTGGCCAGCGAGGAAATCGGCCTCGTCCGCCCCGACGATACGCTCGACACCGCCCTTCAGCGCATCGAGTCCTACGGCTACGTGAACAGCATCGTGATGGTGAACCACAAGCGTCAGCCGGTGGGCATCATCACCGCCGCCGTCGCCCGCACCACCCAGGGACACTGCCGCGATCATTATCAGAGCGTGCCGGTGGTCGTCAGCCTCGACGACGACCTGCGCAAGGTCGCCTCGCTGATGTTCGCCCACGACATGACCTGGGTGCCCTGCGTCGACGACGACGGCCGTATCGTCGGTCAAGTCACTCAGCGCGCGATCACTCATCACCTGGGCTCGCGCTACCGCGCTCATTCCAAGGAAGATGACGGCGCCGCGCTCGGCGAGGCCTCCCCGTCATCGGCCACCAAGGAGTAAGCCATGCCGACGTTGAATCTCTCCGGGGCCATACGCCTGCTGGTGCTCCTGGCGGTTTTTCTAGCCGGCGTCTGGAGCCAGTCCAGCGGCGTGATCGACGACTTCCTCTTCTATGTGCCCGATATCAAGTACCTGGCCGTACAGCATCTGTGGCTGACCGCCATGTCCGGCGGCCTGGCGATCCTGGTCGCCATCCCGCTGGGCATCTGGCTGTCGCGCCCCAGCATGGCGCGGATCGCCGAATCCATGATGCAGATCCTCAACGTGGGCACCACCATTCCCACGCTGGCCGTGCTGGCATTGTCGATGAGCTTTCTCGGCATCGGTACCGTCCCGGCGGTGTTCGGGCTTTTCATCGCCACGCTGCTGCCCATCGCCCGCAACACCTACACCGGGCTCAAGGGCGTCGATCCGGCCCTCAAGGAGGCCGCCGCGGGTATTGGCATGTCGCCCGCCCAGCGCCTGCTGCGGGTCGAGCTGCCCAATGCCCTGTACGTCATCTTCGCCGGCATCCGCACGGCCTTGGCGATCAATATCGGCACGGTGCCGCTGGCCTTCTTGATCGGCGCCGGCGGCCTCGGCGAGTTGATCTTCACGGGGATCGCCCTCTACGACACCGTAATGATGCTGGCAGGCGCGATTCCCACGGCATTGCTGGCCATCGCCGTCGACATGCTCATCGCCATCACCGCCTTCCTGGTCGTCCCCCGCGGGGTCAACCCGGGACGCAGCTAGGACGACACCGCCTCCACACACGAGATCCGGCAATCACGACAGACCATTACAAAAGACCATCACCACAGACAATCACGAAAGGAGCGACACCATGAAAACCTTGATGACCCTGCTCACCGGCGCGGCACTGGCCGGCAGCCTGGCCACCGCCCAGGCCGACGAGATCGTGGTAGGCGGCAAGGGCTTTACCGAGCAGCTCATTCTCTCGAGCATCACTACCCAATACCTGGAAGAGCTCGGTTATGACGTCGAGAAGCGCGCCGGCATGGGCTCCGCCATACTCCGCCAGGCCCAGGTGAACGGTCAGGTCGATCTCTATTGGGAGTACACCGGCACCTCGCTGATCACCTATAACAATGTGACCGAGAAGCTCTCCCCCGAAGAGACCTATCAGCGCGTCAAGACGCTCGATGCCGAAAAGGGGCTGGTGTGGCTCGAACCCTCCGACGCCAACAATACCTACGCCCTCACCATGCGTGCCGACGATGCCGAAGAACGGGGTATCGAGACGATTTCCGATCTGGCCGAGACCATCAACAACGGGGAGACGATCACCTTCGCCTCCAACGCGGAGTTCTACGCCCGTGACGACGGTCTGCGCCCGCTGCAGCAGACCTATGGCTTTCGCTTCGGTCGTCCCAACATCAAGCGCATGGATTTCGGCCTGACCCTGCCCGCCTTGCGCGACGAGCAAGTCGACGTCTCCATCGCCTATTCCACCGATGGGCGCATCCCGGCCTTCAACCTGGTGACCCTGGAAGACGACAAGCAGTTCTTCCCCGCCTACGCGCTGACCCCGGTGGTGCGCAAGGACACGCTGGAAGCCAATCCGAAGCTGGACGAGCAGATGAACAAGCTCTCGGCGCTCTTGAACGATGACGTCATGGCCTCGCTCAACGCCAAGGTCGACGTCGACAAGCAGCCCGTCGAGCAGGTCGCCGAAAACTTCCTCAAGAAGCACGACCTGCCGTGATCGACGCCTGAATGGGGCCATGCCCTGATGTGCACGATCACGACGAAGGCCGCCCCGATGCGGCCTTCTTTCTGTGCCATACAGCACGCGTTTCTTCGCCAGCACCCGAGGCCACTGCCATGCACGACCACGCCCCCCTCGACTGGATGCACGGGGTCGATCTCTCCGCCCTGGACGACGCCCACCTCCACCAGGCCAAGCGCTGTCTGCTCGACCTGCTGGGCGTGGCCGCCGGCGCCACCCGCACGCCGCTGGCCGACAAGGCCACACGCTTCGTGACCTCCCAGCATGGCGGCGACCGCCCGCTGCTGTTCACCGCCGGCCAGGCCTCGCCCACCGGCGTCGCCTTGCACGGAGCCTGGCTGATCGACGCGCTCGACGCCCACGACGGCCAGGTGCTGACCAAGGGCCATGCCGGCGTGGCCCTGCTGCCCGGCTTGCTGGCACTGCCCGAGGTGGCCGACCTCTCCGGACGCGACTTCCTCGCCCTGCTCGCCTACGGCTACGAGATCGCCACCCGCGCGGGGATCGCCCTGCACGCCACCAGCCCGGACTATCACACCTCCGGCGCCTGGAATGCCCTGGGCGTCGCCGCCGTGGCCGCGCGCCTGCGCGGTGCCGATGTCGAGACCTTGCATCATGCCCTCGGCATCGCCGAGTTCTATGGCCCGCGCAGCCAGATGATGCGCTGCATCGACCATCCCACGATGCTCAAGGACGGCTCCGGCTGGGGCGCGATGACCGGCATCTCCGCCGCCCTGCTGGCCGAGGATGGCTTCACCGGCGCCCCGGCGCTGACCGTGACCGCGCCGGACGTGGCCACTCTCTGGCAGGACCTGGGCGAGCGCTGGTATCTCCACGAGCAGTACTTCAAGGCCTACCCGGTCTGCCGCTGGGCCCAGCCCGCGGTGGAAGCCGTGCTGTCACTGCCCGCCGAGCAGCGCGTCCCCGCCGCCATCGCACGCATCGAGATCGTCACCTTCCACGAGGGCAAGCGCCTGCATGTGACGCACCCGACCACTACCGAGCAGGCTCAGTACAGCCTGCCCTGGTCCGTCGCCTGCGCCCTGGGCCGAGGCACCGTGGATGTCGCAGGCGTCAGCGACGAACTCGACGCCCCGGATCTCAAGGCCCTGGCCAGCCGGGTAGAGATTCACGAGGATGACACCTTCAACGCCCGTTTTCCCGCCGAGCGCTGGGCGCGCGCCCGACTGCATCTGCAAAGCGGCGAGGTCATCGAAAGTGCCGACGTCGAGGCGCGCGGCAATCATGATTGCCCCCTCTCGGACGCCGAGGTCATCGCCAAATACCGGGCACTGGCCGAGCCCGTGCTGGGCGAGCGGGCAGCCCGGCTTCTTGAGGTGGTGATGAGCCTCGAGACACGTCCGGCAAGCGACCTGCTGGCGCTGCTCGGCGCCCCCACATTTTTCACGCAATAGCGAGACGCCACCATGCACTATCAGGATCACCTGCGCGTCGGCGCCGCGCAGATCAACGCCAGCCTCGGCGATGTCGATGCCAACCTCGAACGCCATCTCGCGTTCATTGCCGATGCACGCCGCAAGGGGCTCGAATTGCTGGTCTTCCCCGAGCTCTCGCTGACCGGCTACGGCCTGGGCAACCGGGTGATCGACGTGGCCTGCCCGGCTCATGATCCGCGCCTGGCCGAGCTGGCCCACGCCGCCGGGGAGATGCAGGTGGTGGTCGGCTTCGTCGAGGAAGCCAGCCCCGGCGAGTACTACAACGCCCTGGCGATTCTCCAGCATGGCAAGCTCCAGGCCGTGCACCGCAAGCTCAACCTGCCCACCTACGGTGGCCTGGAAGAAGGCAAGCTGTTCACCCATGGCAGCGAGCTCACGCATCTTCCGGTGTGCCCCGGCTGGTCGGCGACCTCGCTGATCTGCGCCGACCTGTGGAATCCGGGGCTGGTGCACGCCGCCCTGCTGGCCCGCCCCACCGTGCTGTGCGCACCGATCAACTCGGCCTCGGGCATCGTCAGCGACGACTTCTCCAACGAGCAGAACTGGGCCGTCAACCTGCAGTTCTACGCCATGACCTACGGCACCCCCGTGATCATGGCCAACCGCTTCGGCCCCGAAGGCAACAGCCACTTCTGGGGCGGCTCGCGCATTCTCGGCCCGCGCGGCGACACCCTCGCCCTGGCCGAGGATGGCGAGACGCTGATCGAAGCCCAGCTCTCGCGCACTGCCATCGCCCGCGCCCGCTTCGAGCTCCCCACCCACCGCGACGCCGACACGCCACTGGTGCGCGAGTTGATGGACGGCTATCGCTGAACCAGGCCCAAAACGACACTCGGCGCCTCCCAAAGGAAGGCGCCGAGTGCGTGTGGAGCGGCGTTTGAGTCTCTGATCACTACCTCAGGCTTTATCTGAAACGTCGACGAGCGAAGGTCAGACAAGGCAAAAATCAGCGAAAAAGCGGAATTTACGGGGTGTAAATGAGCAATTTGAGCTGATTCTTAACGCAGTATGGCCGAGCGCAGGCAGTTTCAGACAAAGACTGCTCAGTCGCGGCGATAAGTCCCCACCAACCGACTCATCCCCAGAATGTGAGGCTCAAGCTTGTTGAGCAGTTCCGGCTGCGTCAGCCCCTCGGGCAGTTCGGTTTGGGTGTCCAGCGCCAGCACCCAGAAATAATACTGGTGCGTCCCGTGGCCCTCCGGCGGCATGGGACCACCGTAGCCGATGGCGCCACCATCGTTGATGCCGGCGGTGCCTGTCTTCGTGCCCTCTTCCAGCGACGTAACATCCGCCGGCAGGTTATAGAGCAGCCAATGGACGTAGCCGTAGCTGCCATCCTTCACCAACGGCGCATCAGGATCGTGGCAGATCACCGCGAAGCCCTTGGTCCCCGACGGCGCATCCTTCCAGCTCAGGGCCGGGGACACATCGTCACCTTCCGCCGAATGGCGCTTCGGAATCACCCCATTCGGCGTGAAGGCGGTGCTTTCGACTTGCATGCTGGACGGTGCAAAAGGCATGGCGATCCTCCCATGAAACGCATTGAAACAATGAACCGAGCAACGCCCTCACGGCGGCTCTTACCTACAAGGTGATGGCGTAAGTGGAGGATTCAACCCGTCGGGCGGCCGCTTGCGAGGCATTATGGCTGCGACTCGCCCAGATGAAATCCGCTATTAGCCACCGCCAGCTTGGCTATCCGCTCGACCGATGGAGAGAAAGCGGGAGATAGGTAGGTAGCGACGAAAGGCAGAGAAGCAAATGCTGGCTGAACTTCCAATGCCTGTAACTGACTGTCGTCAGAAAACAGATCCGGAGGTAGCAATGCAACACCGGCGCCTTCACATGCCAACCTCGCCGTAACACTCATCGTATTGCAGTAGGTCAGGCGGTCTGGACGAATATCCTGCATATCAAGCCAGCGAAATTGGTCGGCATACAAACGCGATCCGGGTGACAGGCTCAGGATGGATCGCCGAATTAAATTCATGGTTTCCAATGTCGACCTTGTTTGCACCAATTCGGCAGCCCCCATCCAGGCAATAGACGCATGGCCAAGGCTGTGCCTGATAACCCGTTCCTGAAGTTGATCATCGGGGACCAAAGCAAGATCTATTGTGCCGTTGCACAGCTTATCCCAGGTTTTTTCTGTAATGTCGACATCTATATCAAGCTCGATATTCGGCATGGCGCGCTGCACATCTAACGTAAAATCGGCGAGCCACCAGAGCGCTACCGTCTCGGTACACCCTACTCGAATTCGGCCAGTAGCCTCTTGCACATCCTCGAAAACTGATGACAGCTCATCGCGCAAGGCCAGAATACGCTCCGCGTATCCAATCAGTTCGCGACCAGCAGCCGTAAGAGTCACCGGCCGCTTTCCACGCTGGAACACAACGCGGCCAATACGTTCCTCCATGTCGGCGATGCGCATGGAAATATTGGGTTGTGTGGTATTGAGCCTTTCCGCAGCTGCACCGTAGGAACCGAGCCTATAGATCCAATAGGCCGTCTCGAGGTGTCGGAATTCGAGTCGCATCATTGCTGCTGATCTCCTCGTATCAAAAATTCTGATTTCCGTATGCGCTAATGAGAGCATACAATTAGATTAATTTAATACAATGATAGCAACAAAAACAACATTTGAAAAACGACAGAATGGCTTTCAAGACCTGTCTCAAGAAAACATGCCTATGGGAATCAGGAAAATATCGAAAAAGAAAGCTACACAACAACCTCATGGCTGCCGCCACATGTGAAACGCAATTTCCCAGATTTCTTGAAAATGTAGAGAAACTATATATTTAAAAGCAATGCCCACCTTGCAGATAGTGTTGAGGATCATGCCATGACTAAAATATATGATTTGATTGGAGTGGGGTTTGGGCCAAACAATATCGGCCTAGCGGTACATGCCACTCAGAAGGACAAAGATATAAACATGGTTTTTCTGGAAAAGCGTGATGAACTGACTTGGCAAAATGGAATGATGGTCCCTGGGGCTGATATCCAACATAGCCCGCATCGGGATTTCATAACACCAATTGATCCAACGAGTGGCTACACGTTCCTTAACTATTTAAAGTCACACAACAGGCTGCTCAATTTTTTAAACGTCCCGACAACCTTTCCTTTCCGTTTAGAGTGGTCGCTATATGTACAGTGGGTTGCATCACATTTCTTGGAGATAGTTAAGCTTGGTCAACATGTGACAAAAATTGAGCAAACGTTGAAGAATGGAGCTTCAGTTTTCCGAGTCATCACGGAAGATGGCAAAGAGTATCTCGGCCGATCAGTTGCGTTGGGGACTGGTGGGAAGCCAATAATACCGGAGGAACTAGAACCATACCTTGGTGAGCGTGTATACCATTTAACGGACTACCAAACAAAGACAAATCAAGCGATCAAGGATGGATGCAAAAGATTCGCCGTGGTTGGCGCCAGTCAAAGCGCTGTTGAAATATTGATTGATCTATATAGAAAGCCTGGCGTCGAGATTACCGCCATAACAAGAGGCATTGGTTTCCGACAAAAAGATCTTAGCCCCTTCACGGAACACATTTTCTTTCCTGATTTTGTAGAATGGTTCCAGCGTCGTGATGCCGATTCGCGACGACAGATAAACTCTGAATTAGAAACCGCCGTTTATGGACGTGCTGACAAGGATGCCCTTGATGAGCTTTATCGCCTTTGGTATGAAGACCACCTTCAAGGTCAGCCTCGCATGGAACTTAAAAATTATTGCGAAATCGAAAAAGCCACTATAAATAGAAGTATAAATTTATTTATTCGTGAAAAGCACAGCAATACACAGAGTTCAATTAAAGCTGATGCCGTGATCGTAGCAACTGGATTCGAGCGGCTTGAGCGAGGGATTAATTCGCACAAAACACCCAGCATTTTGAAAGACCTCGAGAGCAGTATAGAACATGACCGAGGCGGGAGTCTATATATTGCCCCCGACTACAGTCTAGGCATCATCGGTGAATCCGGGCATCGACTCCCCATATTTATGACCAGCTTCTCCGCTCCGAGTCATGGAGTAGGTGATGCAGGTACTTTCCCACTCCTAGCCCATCGCTCCGCTGCGATTATTTCGAGCCTGACAGAGCAACTAAAAGTCCACAAGGAATAAATGATGAATCATGACAAACTGCTAGGGAACTCAATTTCTCGCTTGACTGGCCGTGGGACTGGTTTCATATTCGCAGGAGTTATCATCGGAGGTGGACTATCCTGGCCACTCATGAAAATGACTCTAGGCAACATGTCTCCCCAAGTGTTTCTTATATGGCGTCTTGTTTTTGCCACTATCAGTGCTTTCGTATTGGTAAAAATGACTCGCCAGTTTCGTGTCCCCGGTCGCGAGGTCTGGTTTCCAATCATTTCGGTGGCCTGCCTGCAAATGGGGGCATTCCTCTGGTTGATCACGGTCGGTGTCACCATGGTCCCGGCCGGGCGCGCAGCACTACTGGCGTATACTAGTCCAATCTGGATGATACCTCTGGCTGTGTTATGGCTGGATGAAAAACTCGATCGTTCCGTCATTGCAAGTCTAGTTTTCGGGGTTGCCGGTTTGGCGTTTCTTTTTCTCCCGTCCACTCATATTTTATCTAATACACAAGCTCTAGCTGGTAATGGACTACTGTTGCTTGCGGCCGTTGTCTGGGCCTTCCAAATAGCCCTTCTGCGACGCTACCCTTCCGGGTGGTCGACATTACAGCTTCTACCATGGCAACTCTTGGTTGCGACGCTAGGACTGTCATCACTGACAATCGCTTTCAGTGACGTCTCTTTGTTTCAAGGTCTAGATATTCGAAGCCTGTTGGTGACGACCTACGTCGGTATCGTTTCCACGACCTTCGTCTTTTGGGGCATGTTGCATATTGCCCGAACCATGCCCGCCATTTCTAGCACGATCAGCTTTCTGGGGATACCGGTGGTTGGCCTATTAAGCTCCGTGTTGCTGTTGTCGGAGAGGCTGGATGTCGGGCTCGTGGTCGGATTTGTACTGATCGCCGTTGCTGTTTTCATTCAATCAAAGAGTTCACGACTTTGACCCCCTTTGCGGCTTGTAGCGCCGGCGTCGACAAATGCATGTAACCGTAGCTGCCATCCTTCACAGGCGGCATATCCGGATGGGGGTAGATCACCGCGAAGCCCTTGGCCTTCGCCGACGCATCCTTCCAGCTCAGGGCCGGCAGCAAATCATCACCTTCCGCCGAATGGCGCTTCGGAATCGCCCCATTCGGCGTGAAGGCGGTGCTTTCGACTTGCATGCTGGACGGTGCAAAAGGCATGGCGATCCTCCCATGAAACGCATTGAAACAATGAACCGAGCAACGCCCTCACGGCGGCTCTTACCTACAAGGTGATGGCAC
>NZ_SOBR01000003.1:559182-564618 GCF_004364315.1 Chromohalobacter marismortui
GGACGGTGCAAAAGGCATGGCGATCCTCCCATGAAACGCATTGAAACAATGAACCGAGCAACGCCCTCACGGCGGCTCTTACCTACAAGGTGATGGCACAAATAGAGGATTCAACCCTTTGCGTAAACGATTAGCAAGTATAACTAGCCAGCATGCGACGATCATACTCCTAGAGACTTTCATCCAGCCATTCAACGCCTCTCCCAGCCAGCCCTGTAGCCCCTTACAGACATACAAACCATTGTACAGCCAACGCTAGTTGTAAAGCATAGATATACTGATGAAACCTTAAGGCTCGCGTCGCTGGGCCGCGTATTTTTACAAGTATCTTTGGGATATTTCTGAAAGCTGTTACCAACCTGTGCCAAGACCTATAGACTCAGACCGTTAGACCATAGCCTGAGCCACCGCAGCTATGGCTACCTCTCACTTAAAAATACCCATAACTATGCGAGACCTAGGCTAACGTCACAAACTTCATGATTTTTCGTTCAATGGCCCTCAAGGTTACATCGTCACCTGTGTAGCTCTGGAGGATAAAGCTTCAGAAAAGCTTATTGCTTGGCAATACTTTCTAAAAGCCACTTTGATAATTTATTTTCTTCCCTTTCAGTCAAATCTCCAGCCGTTCCATAAGTCTAACACAATGATCATTATAGGGATCTTTTTCACCCCCCCTACGTGCGATATCCCGCGCCCGCTCTTCATTTCCAGTATTTAAGTAAAGCCAGGCCAATCGAGAACAATCAGTCGCATCCAATCCTTCCAAGTTTCTTTCCATCTCTTCCGCAACGCGTTTAATTAACTGTCCCACCTCATCTGACCATGAATCCTCTACTCCACGCTCTTTCAACTCACGCAGCCTATTATTCATTCGATTCGCCACAACACCAATTGTCTCAGATGTAGTAGCTGGAAGAAGTGCGATTTCACCTAAGGCATGTATTTCACCAATTGCATCATTACTCTGATGACACAGGTCCGCAAGCCAAAACCAAGATTCTTCCCGGTCACTAGTATCCGAACTTTCCAAATAGCGCCTAATGTACCCTTTAATTTTTTCTGGATCGCCTTCACTGACCTTCGCTTCATCTAACAATCTAGCGATTCTCAGATAGGCTTTGGGAATACGCAGCCCAAGAAATTCGAGGACAGGTAGAAAAGTATCTAGTGCTGCTGGATTCTCACTTGCTTTCTGTGCAGCCACACTTACAAGCCGGTCTATTCTGGGCATAACACCATGCCGAGAAGACTCTTTATCTCCAGCCCCAAACTCCATGAGTAATTTACGATCTTGTTCCACTGCCACCTTGAAGGGACTGACTTCCAACTTACGCCTTCCGAAACTAGCTGCAGCGAGTGGTATACCTACAAACACCTCATCCTCAGCAGAAGAAAGAACCTCTTCCGTTAGTGAAAACCGCCGAAGTTCATCTAGTGCATCTTGCACATTAAACCTTTCGTTCCCAGGCCTGAGTGCAACAGCCTCGACTGCAATTGCGGGAACAAACACGCGCCAGCTGGACAATAGTAAGAATATTCTCTGTGCAGCGGGACTCAAGCCTTCGTAAGTTCTTTCAAACAAGGCAACCAGAAGCTGGTTTGCACCAGCCACAATTCTCTCAGGATTAACTGCTCGACCTTCCCTTGCAACTTGCCCCAGCAACATCTTCATCACATAAGGGTGGCCGTCAGACTCATCAATAAGCGTGTTTATATAACTATTTGAAAGAAGTGAAGAAACCCCTAGCCTATCTGCCTCTTGCCTTATTAACATCTCAGCTTCAGAGTCTGTCATTCCTCCAACTTGGATAGGAAAATCCCCATGAAAGTCTCTAAACCTCGTCGTAATAAGAACCTTGTTTGGTGGGCGAATATATGTATCGACCCAACTAAAAATATCTGTAGGGCTCTCTACTGTTTCAAAATTATCTAACACAAGAAGAGTTTTACCAGCAGCCCCTTCTGACAAACTTCTCTCAAAGTATGCCTGAGGATCAAATGTCCTATCGTGTCGTTCCGATGGCTCCAGCAACTCAACTACCGAGCTCGCTATAGCTGCTTTATTTACAACCTTTGGAGTTACTGGCTTTGGCCCTGCGTCTAATAAATCGACGTCACGAGAGCTCATCCATAGAATCACCTCGTAGGGGCAGTCAGATAATTTTGCAATATTATCAATAACTGCTAAAGCCAACGAGGTTTTTCCAATACCTCCTGGTCCAGTCAAAGTAACAATGGGATGGCGATCTTGTTTTATAAGCTCTTCTTTTAACTGGTCTTGAATTTTTTCCCGCGGAATATAACCAGTGGGCGACTGAGGTAGATTTGTAAAGGTATTTCCTAGTTGATCAAGATGGCTTTCACCCTCTGTGTGGCTTGTGGGAAGCCTACCAGGTGGTGTTGACCAAACTGCTCCATCCACCCTCCCCATTTCATTTGTAATATACGATAATATTTCGAACTCTTTGGCCTTATAATTGCCGTTCGGTAGAAGAACATCTGTCAAGCCAGCACTAATAAAAACCAAAGGAACCTTGACAAATTCGCCTAAGCTTATATATGTGCCATCTGGGAACGACTCCCCACGCGAGCTTTTTAGATAATCAAAGTCGGCGCATTCGCCAAGCAAAGGGGAGACCTTGTATTTTTTAGAAAGATTTCTATGAAGATGCGCCCAGTCATGCCGAAATAACTTGTGGTTTTGCCAAACAAGCTGTAGCGCTCTCTCAAGCTTTGGGCACACATCGTTACACTGCTCAGTTGTTGGCGCACCATGGCCACGTGTGCGATTCCTAATAGCCGCACCGAATTCAAAAAATTGACGCAAGGCTACTTTATTAGCCATATTAGCTTCAATGTCAAAGTAGCGTGCCACTTCGGATGCCAGTATAACGGCTTCGTAACGCCAGTCATCGTCTTTCACTCTCTCGGTAAGGTCACGCGTAATATGAGTAGCCGAGGGGATAAAAAACTGCGCAGCCGGCCCTGTTAATGTTGAATTTAATGCTTGAACCCAATCACCTATTGAGTCGAAGCGAATCAAGTTATATTCTACAGAATATCTATTACGGTCTGCATCATCTCGCAAACATGCAACAACACCTAACACAGTTAGCTTAGTAAGGTATTCCAGCTCGTGCGAAAGAGCGTAGAAGTATGCTATGTCACCTTCGTCTTTGTCAGAGGCAACACGGCTTTTCATTTTTTCTAACATGGGACCTGAATTCAATTTTTTTACTCCTCACAAAAACCAATACCACCCAGTAATTAAACTTCAAAGCCTTCCCCAGCACTCTAAATGGTGCCTAATAAAATAACCATAATTAAATTTTACTTTTTAGTCTCTGTGTAAGATATAAGGCTGGCATACGCGCATATTACCTTCATCAATACGATAGATTCCGACCAATGCCATCACCCCGCTAATGCTGCGACCACATTACCTCCAGGCGAAGCACTGAACGCTTCACCACCCGGTTCATTAGGTTGTATCGGCGACATCAAACAATACTTAACCTAGCTTAATTTAACATCGATTAACATGTCGCTACACGAAAGGCGTAGAAGCAGAAACGCCCGCGCCGAGTGAGCGGCGTAGGCGTGAGTTTCAGCCGTGCGGATGGTTCAGGAGGGGAAGCTGGACAGGGCGGTTTCCTGGTCACTGCGCTTCGCTTGCTACCGGCTGGTTTTCCGACGGTCCATCGCCGCGGCAATGTCCTCTTCGTGCTCTTCGCCCCAGCCGCAAAGCGGCTCCATGGCCCGTACCAGACTCGCCCCGAACGGCGTCAGCGAGTAGTCGACGCGCAGCGGGATCTCTCCATAGTCGGTTCGCTGGACGATGCCGTCGGACTCGAGCTCCTTCAACTGCTGGATCAACATTTTGTCGCTCACGCCCCGGACGCTTCGCTTGAGCTCGCCGTAACGCGTCGGTCCCTTGTCTAAAAAGAACAGAATCAACGGCTTCCACTTCCCGGAGATCACGTGCAGCGTCGCATGCAGGCCGCAAATGAAACGTGGGTTTTCTGAGTTTTCTTTCGCCATAACGGGTACTTACCAAAAGGTGCATACTTGAACATTTGTAAGCGGCTTATATACCTTGAAAGCGAATCGAGTCAACACACACGGAGACCAACCATGAGTCGGCTACACGGTAAAATCGCAATGATCACAGGCGGAGCCAGCGGCATCGGCTTGGCCTCGGCCCAACGCCTTATCGAAGAAGGCGCCTTCGTCTTCATTACCGGACGGCGCCAGGACGCCCTCGACAACGCCGCTGAGGCACTGGGATCCAACGCCCGGGCCGTCCAGGCGGATGTGACGAAGCCGGAGGATCTCGACCGCGTCTTCGAAACGATCCAGAAAGAAAAAGGCCACCTGGACGTCCTGGTGGCCAACGCGGGCGTGGGCGAATTCGCCAGCCTGGGACAGATCACCGAGGAGCACTACGACTACATCTTCGGCATCAACGTCAAAGGCACCCTCTTCACCGTCCAGAAGGCCCTACCCCTGATGACGAACGGCGGCTCCATCATCCTCACCGGGTCCACGGTGGGCAGCATGGGCACCCCCGCGATGAGCATCTACAGCGCCTCCAAGGCGGCCGTCCGAAACCTGGTGCGCAGTTGGGCCCATGATCTCAGGGGCACTGGCATTCGCGTGAACGTCATGTCTCCTGGCCCAACCAAAACAGACAAGCTGATGGAACTGCTCCCATCCGACGCCCTGAGCGAGATGAACCGGACCGTACCGCTTGAGCGTCTGGGCGATCCCAAGGAAACCGCAGGCGCGGTGGCGTTCCTGGCGTCCGACGACAGCAGCTTCATGACGGGGAGCGAGGTGTTCGTTGACGGGGGCTACGCGCAGGTTTAGGGGCTAGGCGGAGAGTTGGAGGCAATGAACCAAAAGGGCAGATAGATTTTAAATCGGTCAGCTTGGTTAAAAACAAATCAACCTGCCCTATTTTCCTCCTATGCCAACTCTCAACACCTAGAAGACCAAACATCCAGTCGAAGACGCGTTCTATGTCTGAGTCAGAGCTGCCTCCGAACGGTGGTACTTCTTTCGGCATACTAGTTCACTAACGCCGCATTCAGCGGCTTATACGCTGCAATGCATTGTTATGCAACAGACCTTCGGATTTTGATAAAAATCCAGGCACCAAAGACTCTGAAAATCCAGAGAAAACGATAACCAGCATTAAGGACCAATATCCCCCGTCTAAAATTTCTGAGGTGAGAAATCCCGACTTGAGAGCGACATAGGCCACTCCTCCTGCCATATATGCCAAAATTGTCCGCTCCACGCCCAGCAAAAAATAGTACCTTTTGGTCTGAAACTCTGAAGTGACCCCCTCCAGAGCTGCACAGGCTATAGTGCAGTCATCAGGAGGACAGGATGAGCGACGATAACCCCATCAAGCGGTGGACCGCGAAG
>NZ_SOBR01000004.1 GCF_004364315.1 Chromohalobacter marismortui
TTCGAGGTGCGGCGCATTCTACCGAATTCGGCGTCACTGTCAAGCGAGAAGTCTCGAGGCGAACCTGGAAATCTCAAGCAAGTCAGTCACTTGCGCCACCTTCACACCGCCGGCCACGAAGCCCGTCGCCGGCAGCGGATGCGTACTCTACGGATACAGCGCCGTGAACGCAAGGGGTAATCAAAAAATAGTCGGTCGACACTTATCCAGCAATGCCCGCACCGCCACAAGGACGGCTGACTTCATGGAGAAGATCGAGAATCGAGCGATAGGGAATGCCGGCATGCTGGCTCAGCCCCATCTCGCAGGTACGCGAGTTGGAGTACCCCGCCTCGCAGCCACGCACGGCATCGGCCAGCCCCCGTAGTGCCGACGCGTTCAACTCCGGCACCGTGAACCCTTTGTCGCCGGCAAACCCGCAGCAGGTGATGTCCGGAGGCACCACGACGTCGTCGGCGCAACGTTGGGCGAGGGCGAAAAACTTGTCGCCCAGTCCCATACAGGTGCTCGAACAGGTAATGTGCAGCGCGATACGTGCCCGCGTCGGCGTGATCGCCAGGCGCGCCAGCAGGTAGTCATGCGCGAACGCGACGGGCTCTTGTATCTGCAGGCGTTTATCGAGTCGCTCACGCATGCGCTGCGCGCAGGGACTGGTATCACATAGCACAGGGTAGCGACCGTTCTGCGAGGCATGCAGCAACTCACGGTTAAGCTCGCGTGCCTTATGATCCGCCTCGTCGAAATAGCCCCGAGATTGAAACGCCATGCCACAACAAAGATGCCCGATCATCGCGGGAATGACGACCTCGTAGCCGGCCTTCTCGAGCAGCGCCAGGGTCGTGCGCGTCACGGCATCGGCCCCCTCATCTCCGCGCGAGACACCGAAGACGCGTGTGGCGCACGCCGGCAGGTAGACGACCTTGTCACGCGGCCCTCCGACTGCCTTTCCCGCCCGGCGCTCCAGGATGCGTACCGGCGCGGGGGACGGCAGTGCAGGGTTCCATTGCGGCAGACGCTCACCGCTGAGTCGGCGCGCGCCCTCCGTCAAGGCACTCATAATGCCCGTGCCTAGCACACCATGGGTGGTATCTGCGAGACGCAAGGCGCCTCGCCCAATGCGGGTGGTGCCGGAAAAGTGACGCCCGACCAGACGGGCAGTGCCACCTCGCTCGGCGACCTGCCGATGCCGCCATTCACGCACGAGGTCCCCGGTATTGATCCCGACCGGACACTGCGTGGCGCACAGGCCATCGGCCGCACACGTATCGATGCCCTGATATTGGTAGGCGTCGCGCAATGTCGCCAGGCGCGATGCGGCTTCCTGCCCACCGGAGGCTTCGAGCCGCGTCATTTCGCGCTGAATCACGATGCGCTGACGTGGCGTCAGGGTCAGCTCGCGC
The DNA here is from genome assembly GCF_004364315.1 of Chromohalobacter marismortui. GTDB lineage: Bacteria > Pseudomonadota > Gammaproteobacteria > Pseudomonadales > Halomonadaceae > Chromohalobacter > Chromohalobacter marismortui. Next base: position 1,401 of record NZ_SOBR01000004.1, read on the forward strand.
GACGGACATACCGGCTCACAGAAGCCGCATTCAATGCACTTGTCCACAATGGGGTCGGCGGCAGGCAGCGGCTTGAGGTTGTGGATATGCTGCTCGGGGTCGCGACTCAACACGACATCGGGGTTGAGTACATTATCCGCGTCGAAGAGCGCCTTGATACGCCACATCAACGCATACGCCTCGGCGCCCCACTCACGCTCGACGAAAGGCGCCATGTTACGTCCCGTGCCATGTTCCGCCTTGAGCGAGCCGCCGTATTCATCGGCTACCAGGGCCGCCACGTCATCCATCAGGGCGGCATAACGCTGCACCTCGACGGGCGCCTCGAAGCCCTGCGGAAAGACGAAGTGTAGGTTGCCTTCCAGCGCATGGCCGAAGAGGATGGCATCGTCATAACCATGCCGCCGGAATGTCTCGGTCAGCGCTGCCACGCCCGCCTCGAGGTGCTCGAGAGGAAAAGCGACATCTTCGATGATGACCGTGGTACCGACGTCGCGTACCGCCCCTACCGCAGGGAACAACCCCTTGCGCACCTTCCAGTAACGCGCATAGGTTTCGGAATCGCGCGTGAAGCCAAGTGGCTCCAGCGTCTGGATCCCCTCGAGCGCCGCATGTACGGCGGCAATACGTGCCTCCAGCGCGCGCTCCTCCTCGTCCCGTACATCGATGAGCAAGGCGGTCGCGTCGTCGGGCAACGTCTCGAGGCCTGCCGGCATGCCTGGACTCCCCTCCACCGAGCGCAAGGCCGCTCGATCCATCAATTCGACCGCCGACACCGGCGCCGACTTGAGCGCGAGCGTGGCCCGACACGCCGTGGCCATGTCGGGGAAGAAGGCCAGCGCCGCCGTTTTCAAGGGCGCGTCCGGCACGGTGTCGTAGGTGATGGCGCTGATGAAACCCAGCGTCCCCTCGGAGCCGATCATCAAGTGCGCGAGAATGTCGAAGCCATCCTCGAAATCGACCAGGCTATTGAGCGCGTAGCCGGTGGTGTTCTTGAGCCGGTACTTGTGACGAATGCGCTTGGCCAGCGGGGCATTCGACCGCGTCTCGCGCCCCAGCGTCTCCAGCGCCTCGAGCAGCTCGCCATGCGAGACACGGAACGACGCCCGACTGTCCGCGTCCGCCGTATCGAGCAGCGTGCCGTCGGCGAGAATGACGCGAATGTCACGCAGCGTGCGATAACTGTTCTGCGCCGTACCGCAACACATGCCCGAAGCATTGTTGGCGGCGATCCCCCCAATCATGCAACTGTTGAGCGACGCAGGGTCGGGGCCGATCTTGCGGCCATAGGGAGCCAGCAACTGATTGGCGCGTGCGCCGATGATGCCGGGCTGTAGCCGAATCGCGCGCCCCGCGTCGAAGATGCGGTAATCGCGCCATCCCTGGTTCAACTGAACGAGCACCGAGTCGGTCACCGCCTGCCCGGACAGCGACGTTCCCGCCGTGCGAAACGTCACCGGCAGGCGCCGACGCCGGCACTCGGCGAGCACGCCCATCAGCTCTTCTTCGCCGTCGGGACGGACGACCAGTTGCGGGATCAATCGATAGAAGCTGGCATCGGTGCCATAGGCGAGCAATCGCAGCGGGTCGTCAATCAGGCGCTCGGCGGGCAGGATCCCGCGTAGTGCCTCGTGCAGCGCTTCGTAAGGCTTTTTCATCATGAGTCCCGATCGGTCGACGGCGAAAGCAAGACCGGGGCATCGACCGCCACCCCGTTGCACTCTTGTCTCGGCGGCCCAGGCGCTCGCGCGACGACGGCACCCGAGCCGCGATCATTACAGGCTCGGCGAAAGCATGCGTTCGATCGACGACGCCGCAGACCCGGTGACCAGCGAATCCGGCCCCAGCTCGGCGATGGAACGCGCGCCGGTGAGCGTCATCGCGACCTGCATCTCCTTCTCGAACAGCTCGAGCAGGTGGGCAACGCCCGCCTCGCCGGCGGTGGCCAGCGCATAGATATAGGCGCGCCCCAACAATACAGTATCAGCCCCCATGGCGATCATGCGTACGACATCGAGCCCATTGCGCACGCCGGAATCGGCCAGGATGGCCAGGTCGCCCTTGACTGCATCGGCGATCGCCGGCAAGGCGCGTGCGGTCGACGGCACACCATCGAGCTGCCGACCGCCGTGATTGGACACGACGATGCCATCCGCACCGAAGCGCACCGCGTCACGCGCATCCTCGGGGTCGAGAATGCCCTTGATGATCATCGGCCCGTCCCAGAACTCACGGATCCATTCCAGGTCCTTCCAGGAAATGGAAGGGTCGAAGTTGTTGCCGAGCCAGGCGATGTAGTCCTCGAGTTCCGTCGGCTCGCCGCGATAGTCCGACACGTTGCCCAGGTCATGCGGCCGGCCATGGAGGCCCACGTCCCAGGCCCAGAACGGATGCGTCACCGCCTGCAGCATGCGCCGAATACCCGCGTGCTTGCCGCTCATGCCGGAGTGCGCATCCCGATAGCGCGCCCCCGGCACGGGCATGTCGACCGTGAAGACCAGCGTCTTGACACCGGCGGCCTTGGCACGCTCCAGCACATGCTTCATGAAGCCCCTGTCCTTCAGCACATAGAGCTGGAACCAGAGAGGCCGCTCGATGGCCGAGGCCACTTCAGCGATGGGACACACCGACACCGTCGACAGCGTGAACGGGATGCCTTTCGAGGCCGCGGCGCGCGCCGCCTGCACTTCGCCACGTCGGGCGTACATCCCGGCCAGCCCCACGGGGGCAAGCGCGACGGGCATGGCCATGGATTCGCCGAACAACTCGGTTTCCAGGGACAAGCTGGACATATCCTTGAGCACCCGCTGGCGCAACGCGATACCGGCGAGATCCTCGACATTGTGTCGCAGCGTATGCTCGGTATAAGCGCCCCCGTCGGCATAGTGAAAGAGAAAGGGCGGAATACGTCGTTTGGCGGCTTGGCGATAGTCCGTGGAGGCAGAAATGATCATGACGAGCCCTGTGCAAGTGATGCGCTATCGTTGAATGGCCTTTTGGTTTTACCAATTTACAACAGCGTATAAACCAACTCTATGCGTGCGCACTGAAGAGTGTCATAAAGACCCCATCTATTGCACACAATGGGCTTTGAACTTTAGTTATAGCTGAGAAGCAGACGCTAGCACGAAGACTGGAGTGGTGAGAAAAGATTGCGTAAAATTGGTCATACCATTTATTGGCCGGCTTTCCGTCCATCTTCAAACGCTGAGTAACGAGCGATCCTCATGGCCCCACAGCATCTCAGACAACCGCGCCTCGCCGATGTGATCACCGAACGGCTCGAGGCCATGCTCCTCGAGGGCAGCCTCAAGCCGGGAGAGAAGCTCCCACCCGAGCGCGAACTGGCCGAACACTTCGGTGTTTCGCGCCCTTCCCTACGCGAGGCGATCCAGAAATTAGCCGCACGCGGCCTGCTCAACAGCCGCCAGGGGGGCGGTACTTTCGTCTCCGAACAACTCAGCAGCAGTTATAGCGACCCGCTGCTGGAAATGCTCACACGCCATGGCGAGTTCAATCTCGACCTGCTCGAATTCCGCGACGCCTTGGAAGGCATCTCAGCCTATTACGCCGCCCTGCGTGCCACAGCCGACGATAAAGCCATGCTGCAAACGCGCTTCGAGGCGCTCGAAGCCAGTTACCGGCATCCCGATCGCAGCAGCGACCCCATGCGCGAGGCGCGTGCCGATGCGGCTTTTCATCTCGCCATCGCCGAGGCAGGCCACAACGTCCTGCTGCTGCACACCATGCGCGGCCTGTTTCAACTGCTGGAGAAAAGCATCGTCGCCAACCTGGCCCATCTGTTCGAGAAACCGAACTCGCGCGACCAGCTCATGGACCAGCATCGTGCGCTATTCGAGAGCATCCTCGCCGGCAATGCCGACGAAGCACGCGCACGCGCCCACGAACACCTGGCCTTCGTCGAGAATGGGCTCCTCGAGCTCGAACGCGCCGAGACACGTGCTCAACGCGCGCTACGCCGTTCCCAAGGGTTACCCGAAGTACCTACCTGACGCCGACTCGCCAGGCCACATCACGACCACGATGCGACGCCGCGATTCACCAGCTCGAGCAACGTGGGCCAGGGCGGCAGCCACGGCGCCAGGGCTACGCCCAGCAGCAACCACAGCACCGCGTTGCCTGGCTCGCGATAGTCGAAAAGTTTGAAGGCGGTACCGAAGGAACGCTTGAGCCGCGAACCGACCAGATCAACGCTGTACAGCTCGTCGAGTAACAGATGAACCAGCGCCCCTCCGCTCAGCGCCAGGCCTTGGGCCCATGCCATCGGTGCAGGCTGGGCCAGCAAATGGAAGCTCATTGCTGCCGTGCCCATGCCGCACAACAGGCTCGCGAGCAACGAGTGCCAGATGCCACGATGCACGGTGAAGCGCTTGAAGATCGCGCCGGCCAGGTAGCGTACACCGAGATACAAGCCGCCACATGCCAGGACCAATGGACCCGGCGCCAGGCGCGATTGCAGCCATAGCGCGCCGGCAATCACTGCCAGGACGGCCAGCAGGGTAAAAATCAAACGAATGGCGTGCGAATGATCGGAGTCGATATCGGGCAAGATGCCGCCAAACGCCGTCAATATCGCCAGAGGCCAGCCCTCGTTGAAGCTCCATAGGCTTGCCTGCCAGCCAGCATAGGCGGCCAACGCGCCACCGCCCAAGGCAACGCCGAAATGTGTGCGAAAGTTGGCCATGGCCCGCCCGGGACGCCCTCGACAATACTGGATGAAAAACCAGATTATGAGGCTTCTCGGCGAGACAAAACAATGCGTTAAACAAGAAAATACCGCCTCGGGGGGCCTCGCACATGCGGCCGCGTCGTTATACGGGGGGCTGGGCCAGGTACGCGTCCTTGAGTGTTACGTAATTCCCCGCCGTATAGGTGAAGAACGCGCGCTCAGCCTCCTTGAGCGCCCTGAGCGGCTTCGCGGGATTGCCCGCATAGACCTGCCCGCTTTCCAGGCGCTTGCCCGGCGTGACCACCGCCCCGGCGGCGATGATCACCTCGTCCTCGACGATCACGCCATCCATGACCGTAGCGCCCATCCCCACCAGCACACGGCTGCCAATGGTACATCCGTGCAGCAGTGCCTTGTGACCCACCGTCACGTCATCGCCGAGCGTCAGTGGGTAACCGTCGGGGTTGTAGTCGCTGGCATGGGTAATATGCAGCACGCTGCCATCCTGAATGCTGCAACGCGCACCGATGCGGATGCGGTGCATGTCGCCGCGAATCACCGTCATCGGCCATACCGAACAATCGTCTCCCAGGGTGACGTCGCCCAGCACCACACATGCCGGATCGATATAGACCCGCGCGCCCAGGCGCGGCGTCGTCCCTTTGAACGTCCGTAATGTCATCCTCTCTCCCCCTTCTTCAATTCGTGATGGGCGGATCGTTCATGAGGCCTCATCCATCACCATAACGCCGACAACAGCACGATGACGACCAGCGGAATCGACACGTAGCGCACCAGCCCACGCCATAGCCGGAACCCGCCGGGGCCCGCGTCCAGCGAGCGCATGGCGGTGTTCGCCGGCATGACCCAGGCGGCGAAGATGGCGATCAACAATCCGCCGATGGGCAAGAAGAACTCCGGCGGTACGGTGGTCACCAGCTCGAAGAAATTCATGCCCGCCAGCCACTCCACCTCGGATAGGCTCGAGAACGAGAACACCGACAGCAAGCCGACCAGCCATACCAAAGTACCGATCAACGCCGCCGCCTGGCCGCGCTTGAGGCCGGCATCGGTAAAGGTCGCCACCATCGGCTCGGCCAGATTGATCGACGACGTCCATGTCGCCAGCAGCAGCAACAGGAAGAAAACACTCAGCCATAACGGCCCGCCCGGCAGGTCCGAAAAGGCAATCGGCAGGGTCACGAACATCAGCCCCGGCCCCTCGGCGGGGTCCATGCCCTGCGAGAACACCACCGAAAAGATCGCGATGCCCGCCAGCAGCGCCACGGCGATATCCAGCACCGCTACCGCCACCACGGCACGCGGCAGACTCTGATGATCGGGCATGTAGGCGCCATAGGCCATCAGCGCACAGGCACCCAACGCCAGGGTGAAGAACGCATGCCCCATGGCATTGAGCACCACGTTCAGGGTGATGGCCTCGAGGTCGGGTGCGAACAGCCAGGTCATGGCGGTGCCGAAGCCATCGGTCGTCACGGCATAACCGGCCAGCACCACCAGCAGGATGTAGAGTAGCGGCATCAACAGGTTGTTGAGCCGTTCCAGGCCGCCGGAAATGCCCGCCGCGACCACCGACATGGTCAACAACATGAACAACGTATGGTTGAACGTCATGCGTAGCGGATCGGCGAGGAAGGCATCGAAACTGGCGCCGATCTCATCCGGCGTACGACCGCTGAAATTGCCGTTGACCGACTCGATCAGATACTCGATCGACCATCCCGAGACCACCGAATAGAACGACAGGATGAAGAACACCGTCACCGCCCCGAACAGCCCCAGCCAACGCCAATGCGGCGACACGCCCGCCTGGCGCGCCAGATGCGCCAACGTCTGCATCGGCCCGCGGCGGCCGGCGCGTCCCACGAGGATTTCCGCCATCATGATCGGGAGTCCCAGGATCACCACGAACACCACGTACAGCAGCAGGAATGCCGCCCCGCCGTTTTCGCCCGTCATGTAGGGAAAGCGCCAGATATTGCCCAGGCCCACGGCCGCCCCGGTCACCGCGAGAATGAAGGCGCGACGCGACCCCCAGCGTTCCAGCGTTTCACTCATCCCTTCACACCCTTTTTCATGACATGGTGCGCCATTCAGCGCCGCAAGCGCCAAGCCTAGCAGGCGCGCGGTTGGCGGCCAATCACACCGACATTGAAAGCAGCCGGCCCCACCCCCACCTATGCTTCATTCACACGTTCATATCGAGGTGCCCATGTCACGCAACCCCTTGCTCGAATCGCATGTTCTGCCACCGTTCGATGACATCCAGCCCGAGCATGTAGTGCCGGCCATCGAGCAGCTTCTGGCAGAGAATCGCCGTGACATCGAGGCCCTCGCCAATCAGTCGCAGATCAGTTGGGAGCGCCTCGCAGCGCCGCTCGAGGCACTCAACGACCGCCTCTCGCAGGCGTGGTCGCCGGTCTCGCACCTCAACGCCACCATGAACAACGAGGCGCTGCGCGAGGCGTATCAGGCCTGTCTCGCCATGCTGTCCGACTACAGCACTTGGCTGGGCCAACACCAAGGCCTCTTCGACGCATTCACGCGGCTGAAAGAAAGCGACGAGTACGCCCGCCTCGAGGAAGGTCAGCAGCGCTCCATCGACAACACCCTGCGTGACTTTCGCCTCGCCGGGGTCGATCTACCCGAGGACAAGAAGCGCCGCTACGGCGAGATTCAAGCGCGCCTGTCGGAACTGGCCAACACCTTCTCCAACCATGTGCTCGACGCCACCCAGGCGTGGCACAAGGACCTGACCGACGACACGCGCCTGACCGGTCTGCCGGAAAGCGCACTGGCCACGCTCAAGGCCAACGCCGAGGCCAAGGACGTCGAGGGATACCGCATCACGCTCGACTTCCCCAGCTTTTATCCAGTGCTTTCCTTCGCCGACGACCGCGCGCTACGCGAAGAAGTCTATACCGCCTTCGTCACCCGTGCCTCGGACCAGGGCCCGCAGGCCGGCCGCTTCGACAACGCCCCGATCATCGAGGAAACGCTGCGCCTACGCCGCGAACTGGCCGAACTGCTCGGCTTCGCCACCTATGCCGACTATTCGCTGGCCACCAAGATGGCCGACTCGCCCCAGCAGGTACTGGGCTTCCTCGGTGACCTGGCCGATCGTGCGCACCCCCAGGCCCAGCGCGAATTCAACGAGCTGGAGGCCTTCGCCCGCGAATCGCTGGGACTCGAGACGCTCATGCCGTGGGACATCGGCTACGCCAGCGAGAAGCTGCGCGAGGCACGCTATGCCATCTCGCAAGAACAGCTGCGCCCCTACTTCCCCGCCCCCAGAGTGATCGAAGGGTTGTTCCAGGTCACCGGCACCCTGTACGGCATCGACTTCGCTGAGCGTGACGACGTGCCGCTTTATCACCCGGACGTGCGCTATTTCGAGATCCTCGACGGCGACACGCCCATCGCCGGCTTCTACCTCGACCTGTACGCCCGTGAAGGCAAGCGTGGCGGTGCCTGGATGGACGAATGCCGTGTGCGTCGCACCCGCGAGGACGGCAGCTTGCAGCTGCCCGTCGCCTACCTGACCTGCAACTTCACGCGCCCCGTGGGCGGCAAGCCGGCGCTGCTCACCCATGATGAAGTACTGACGCTGTTCCACGAGTTCGGCCACGGTCTGCATCACATGCTGACGCGACAGACCGTCGCCGATGTCTCCGGCATCAACGGCGTCGCCTGGGACGCGGTCGAATTGCCCAGCCAGTTCATGGAAAACTTCTGCTGGGAGCGCGAGGGGCTGGACATGATCGCCGCCCATGTGGATACCGGTGAAAAACTGCCCGACGCCCTGCTCGACAAGCTGCAGGCCGCACGCAACTTCCAGTCGGCCATGGGCATGATGCGCCAGCTCGAACTATCCCTGTTCGACTTCCGCCTGCATCATGAATTCGACACCCCTGATGCCAGCGACGTCCAGGCCCTGCTCGACGACGTGCGCGACAAGACCTCCGTCACGCCGCGCGTCGACTTCAATCGTTTCCAGAATGGCTTCGGGCACATCTTCGCCGGTGGTTATGCGGCGGGCTATTACAGCTACAAATGGGCCGAAGTCCTGTCGGCGGATGCTTACAGCGCCTTCGAAGACGCCGGCATCTTCGACACGGCGACGGGCCAGCGTTTCCGCCAGGAAATTCTCGAGCGTGGTGGCTCGCGCGATGCCGCCGTCTTGTTCGAAGCCTTTCGTGGCCGTGCACCCAGCATCGAACCGCTACTGCGCCACTCCGGCATCGAGAGCGCCGAAGCGGCCTGACAGCGCGCGTTCAAGCCCAACTTTCGACCGGGCCGTGCGGCCCGGTTGCCGTTTCAAGAGGAGTGCGTGATGACGGCGACCCCCAAGCGTTTCATTGCCGGCGCCATCTGCCCGCGTTGCGCGGCCATGGACCGCATCCGTGCCTGGGAGCAGAACGGCATTCGCTACCGCGAGTGCGTATCCTGCGATTACTTGGAACAGCTGGCGATCGACGAAAACGGCTTCGCCACGGACCTCCCCACGCGCGTCAATCAACCGCGCGAGGAAGACACCTCGGACGACATCCAGACCGTACGTCTGGTCGATCCGAGTGACGGCAAGACGCACTGACTCGAGTCGCGTTGCACCGCCATGCAATGGAAAAGGCTCCCGGTCGGGAGCCTTTTCGCGTCATGCCATCAAGGCGGCGCCTTTACTGGGACCAGGTACCACAGGCGACACGCTTGCCGCCGCCCCCCAGCTTGGGCTCATCGCTGTAATTGTCACCGCCGGCGTGCACCATCAACGCCCGGCCCTCGAGATCGGATACCTCCAGCCGTGGCGCCAGCACCGGGGTCGTGGCATTGCCATCCTTGTCGACCATCAACACTGGCAGATCACCGAGATGTCCATCGCCGTAGGGGCCCTGATGCGTGCCGGTGTTCTCGGGGTCGTAGTGACCACCGGCGGCACCGCCCGGCACCGTTTCCCCGCCTTGCTTAGAGGGCTGGCAGCTCGGGTTCATGTGCACGTGAAAGCCGTGCATGCCGGGGTCGAGGCCCGCCAGGTCCGGCGTCAACAACAGCCCGTACTCGGTGTCCTCGAGCATGACGCTGCCGACGCTGTCGCCGGTGCCTTGTGCATTGACCTGATGCAGTTCGATAGCGTGTTGCGCCGCCTGGGCACTACCCAGCATCAGCAGGACGCCCCCGATACCGAGTGCCATCTGCGAGATACGTAGCATGCCTTTCTCCTGTCCATGAGTGAGACGTCTACGTGTGTCAGGCTAGACGACAGCCACGAACGGCGCCATGACTCAAGTATCGCAGCGCAGGTTGTCGAGCACCCGCAGCGCCGGCGTCGCCTGGTTCAGGGTATAGAAGTGAAGCCCCGGCGCGCCGCCATCGAGCAGGCGCTGACACAGGTTCGACACGACCTCCTCACCGAATGCCTGGATGCTCTCGCTATCGTCACCGTAGGCTTCGAGCTGTTTGCGGATCCAGCGCGGAATGTCCGCCCCGCAGGCGTCGGAAAAGCGCGCCAGCTTGGTGTAATTGCTGATCGGCATGATCCCCGGCACGATCGGCGCCTCGACTCCCAGCGCACGGGCTCGCTCGAGGAAATGGAAGTAAGCGTCGGCGCTGAAGAAATACTGGGTAATCGCGATATCCGCGCCGGCCTGCATCTTGCGCACGAAATTCTGCAGGTCATGCTCGTAGCTGGGCGCCTGGGGGTGCATCTCGGGATACGCCGCCACCGCGATCTGGAAATGATCGCCGGTTTCCTCGCGGATGAACTCGACCAGCTCGTTGGCGTAACGCAGCTCGCCCATGCCGCCCATACCCGAGGGCAGGTCGCCGCGCAGCGCGACCAGGTTGGTGATCCCCGCCTCGCGGAAACCCGCCAGACGCTCGCGCAACTCGCCCTTGTCGCTGCCGATGCAAGACAGGTGCGGCGCAGTGTCGATGCCGCACTGACGTACCGTCTGCACGGTCTCGAAGGTTCGCGCCTGCGTGGAACCACCAGCACCGTAGGTCACCGAAAAGAAACGCGGACGCCGCTCGGCCAGCGTGTCGCGCACGCCTTTCAGCTTTTCCCGCCCGGCGTCCGTATTAGGCGGAAAGAATTCAAAGCTGATGCCCAGCGGATGTTCGCGCGTACTCATCGATGCAGCCCTCTTCATGACATGGCGCGACCGACAACGGGTCACGTTCGTATTCGATGCCGTGCATTCTGCCGATCCCTATCCGCGCTGACCAATGAAAGTTTCGCGGCTTGGCATTAATCCAGGTCATAGCGCCGCGGATACCGCTTGGCTCAGGGATGGGGAGTCGATGTCACCTGGCAATCGCCGCCGGTCAGGCACGCCTCGCCCTCGACCTGCAAGGTCGCGTGACTGATTCCGAAACGCTCGTGCAGGCATGCATAGGCGGCCTTGAGCATCACCGGATGCGACATGTCATCGCGCACCACCAGATGCAGGCTGAGCAGCGGATCCTGCGGCGTCAGCCCCCAGACATGCAGGTCATGCACGCTCACCACCCCCTCGATGTCCTCCAGGGCCGCACGAATGCCGTCGATATCGGTCCCCTCCGGGGTGCCTTCGAGCAGGGTGTGGCCCGAGCGCCGAACGATCTTCCAGGCCCCGCGCAGAATCAACGCCGCCGCGAGCATCGACAGCAGCGGATCGATCGGCATCCACCCGGTCGCCATGATGACCAGTGAGGCCACGATGGCTGCCACCGAGCCCAGCAGATCGCCCATGACATGCAGCAACGCCCCGCGCAGATTGAGGTTCTCATGGTCGCCGCCATGCAGGATCTTGAAGACCACCACATTGATCAGCAGTCCCAGCACCGCGATGGCCAGCATCGGGGTCGCCATGACCTCCACCGGCTGAAAGAAGCGCTGCACGGCAGCGATCAGGATCCACACCGCGATCCCCAGCAACGTCAGCCCGTTGATGAAGGCCGCCAGCACCTGAAAACGCTGGTAGCCAAAGGTGCGCCGCTTGTCCGGGGCCTTGTCGCCCATGTAGAAGGCGAACAACGCCAGCCCCAGTGAAAAGCTGTCGCTGAACATGTGTCCGGCGTCGGCCAGCAATGCCAGCGAGCCCGAAACCCAGCCGCCGATGGCCTCCGCAATCATGAAACCGGCGGTCAAGTACATGGCGAGCTTGACGCGCTTGGCGCTGTCGGCGGTGACCGTCGGCGCGTGCTCGTGGTGATGGTCGTGGTCGTGGTCGTGGTCATGCGCCGCATGCTCGTGACCGGAAGACGAATGTCCCATTAGCGTCATGCCTCTCGGTGACTTTTCTCCAGTGTAATGTCTGGAGTGGACTTCAGGGTCAATCGTCGGAAACCGAGATACGCCGCGGTGAACGCAACCAGCCACTCCCGATCAGCATGCCCAGCGTGATCAGGGCCGCGGCCAGCACCAGCCAAAGAGTGGCGGTGGCGTAGCCGGTCGCGATCAGCACCAGCGTCGAGAGCAATGGCGTAAAGTAGGCCAACAGTCCCAACAAACGCAGATCGCCGTGCTTGACGCCCACATCCCAGGTGAAAAAAGCGCTTCCCACCGGACCGAGCCCCAGGCCGACCACCCCCAACCAGCCGATGCCATGCGGCCACCGCGTGGGCTCGAACAACCAGTGGCATAACGCCGCCAGCACCGCCGTCACCAGGCAGAAGCCGCCCACGGCCGCCGTGGGGACGGCGCGATTGGCACGCGACAGCACCGAATAACCGCTCCACAGGAAGGCACAGGCAAACGCCGCGACATAGCCCAGGGTACTGCCCGCAGCACTGACATCGCCGCCTACCAGCAAGGCCGCGCCCACAAACCCCAGCAATGCCCCCACGATATGGCGCACGCGCAGACGCTCGCCCGGCAGCAACGCCACGAACAACACGATCAACAGCGGCCACAGGTAGCTGATCAGCCCCGCGTTAGCCGGAGGCGCGTTCTGCTGGGCCACGAAGTACAACGCGTGATAACCGAACAGCCCACCCACGCCCAGCGCCCAGACACGCGGTGGCTGGCGCAGGGGCGCGCGCAGCGATTCGCCGCGCACGCGCAGCCACACCACAAAGCACAGGAATGCCAGGCCGAAGGCCAGCGCGGTGAGCAGAAACGGCGGCACCGGCCCCGCCAATTGCGTCAACGCCGCCAGCAATGCCCAGTTGAGTACCGTCGTGGCACCGATCCAGGTGGCACGGCGAGACGCGGACCCCTCGAGTGACATGTCGACTCCCCTTGCAGATACGAACGTTCGCTCAGCCTGCCATGTGCGCGGCCCGCAAACTTGTCGAATCCTGACCCGAGGACGTCCGCATCAGGGGCATTACAAGCGCATCAAGGACAGGTCACAGCGAGGTTTTGCCATGGGTGGCAAAAAGTAGTGCCCAAGGACGGGGTTACAGCCCCCTCGCGCAGAACCGTCACCCATAAGCAAGCGGCCTACACGCATGCTGGATCCTGCCAGGACTGCCCAACAAGGCGCATAACGGGCATCATGGGCGCTTCACCATCAGGAATGCCGCATGTCTCACGTCGACCTTTCCCAACCGCTGTGGATGCTGCTGATCTTCGTGGCGCTAGGCTGGCTCTGCGCGCGCCGACTGGCCATCGATCCACGCCCCATCGCGACGTTACTGATCTACCTCATCGCGCCGCTGACGTTCTTTCGCGGGCTCTATCTGGGCGAACCTTCGCTTGCCTTGATCGGCCTGACGGCGGGCATGTTCGCCCTGGCCAGTCTCCTGTGCCTGGTGACCCATGCCCTCGTGCGGCGTACTTTCCCCCCACAGGAAGCCGCGTTGCTGGCGTTTTCCGCGGGCACCGGCAACACCGGCTATTTTGGACTGCCGCTGGCCATGGCGTTGCTGCCGCCAGAAGGCGTCGCGGCCTATCTGTTCTGCCTGCTGGGAATCACGCTCTTCGAATTCAGCGTAGGCTTTTACATCAGCGCCCGGGGCCGATTCTCGGTCCGCGAGAGCCTGGGCAAGATCGTTCGCTTGCCATTGCTCTATGCCTTCATGACCGCCCTGCTTGCCTATCATTTGCCGTGGCCGGTGCCCGACGCGGTGATCGAAGGACTCGACTACTTTCGCGCCAGCTATACCGTACTCGGCATGATGATCATCGGCATGACACTGGGCGGCGTCTCGCTGCGCGCGTTCGATGCCCGCTTTCTCGCCGCCAGCATCGCCGCGCGCTACGTGATGTGGCCGCTGGTGATGCTCGGCCTGGTGCTCGGCCTGCAGGCGACGACAGGGCTCTCGACGACGATGACCGGCGTGCTGCTGTTGCTGGGGGTGGTGCCCATGGCGGCTAATGTCGTGGTCATCGCCATGGAGCTGAACATCCGCCCCGCCAAGGGCGCCATCGCCGTTCTCGTGACGACCGTGGGCGCGCCGCTGGTGATTCCGCCCTACCTCGACATGCTGTGGCGGCTCGCGGGCCTCGACTAGACACCGGACGGCTGACGTTGCCGCCACTGGCGCGGCGACAGCGCATGACGGGCGCGGAAGGCACGCGAAAAATGCGCGCTGTCGTGAAACCCGCAAGCTTGTGCAATCTCGGTGAGGGGGCGGCGGGTATTCTGCATCAGCGTGCAGGCACGTTGAAGGCGACGCTCGATCAGCCAGGCGTGCGGCGAGGTCCCGGTCAGGATACGAAAACGCCGTGCGAACGCTGCCTCCGCCATGTGGCAGCGCGCCGCCCAGTCACGCACACGCCAAGGTGCCGCCAGATCCGCCTCGACCGCCGGCAGCAAATGCAACAAGCGTAAGCGCGGCTCGGTATGCGTGGTGTGGCCCACGTCGAGCAGCGCATGCAGTCGCCTCGCCAGGGCATCGGGACGCACGCCGACGAGTGCCGAGACATCCGCACGCAGCGTCGGCGGCAAACGGCGCGACGTGACATCGCCAAGCCCCGCCGCCTCGCACCACGCGACGGGGAGGTCGAGCACCAGCGTGCGGTTGTGGTCCGGCGCCAGATAGTGATGCTCGCTACCGCTGGCGATGGTGACAAGCCGCCCCGCCTTCACGTGCGCGCCGCGTCCGCCCGCTTCCAGCTCGACAACGCCCTCGAGTCCGATCAGCCACTGATGGAAGCCATGGCGATCGGTCAGCACCCGGTCCGGGTAGCGACGTGTCTCGGCGGTGGGCAGCAAACATTCATTCGACATGGCAGCGGCTCATCTCAATCGGCCAGGGCCCAGCCGGCCACGCCATAGACGCCGGCACCCAGCAACGTGGCCAGCCCTACGTTAGGCGTCAAACGCTGCACCAGCAACACCGCCGCCGTGCCCAACGCCAAGCGTAGCCCGCCACGCCAGTGCGGCGCCTGCCACCATAGATCGCCCATCGAGAGGACGATCAACGCCGCGATGGCGGCAAGCCCCAGCGCCCCGAGAAAGCGGCTCAGCCAGCCATCACCTCGCGCCAGACGCGTCCCGGAAAGCAGCGGCAGATAGCGTATTAGAAACGTGCCCACTCCCGCCGCAATCACGACACCCCACCCTGTCATGTCGTCGCCTCCTGAGAGTATTCGCTACGCGGGCGGCGGCTACCCACCGCAGCCCCCGTCAGCATGCCGACCAGCATGGCCACATGCCCCGGCCACCACAGCATTCCCAATAGCGTGGCGCCGGCTGCCGCCACCACCACCGGCCATCGCGCACGGCGCCATGCCTGCGCCAGCAAGGCCAAAAACAACGCCGGGAGCACGAAGTCAAGCGCCTGCGCCACGTAGCCGCCATCGCTTGCCCATCCCGCCCCGACACCGGCCCCCAGTGCCGTACCGCCGGCCCAGGCCAGATAAGCGCCCGCGGCGAGTCCGAGACACCAGGCGGGGGCAAGAGGCCGGGACGCCCCTTTCGCCATCGCCGTCGCGAAGACCTCGTCGGTCAGCCCGAAGGCCAGCCAGGGCGCCAAACGACGCGGCAGCGACGTCAGCCGCATGGCCAATGCCGGTCCATAGAACAAGTGGCGTAGATTCATCATCAGCACCGCCGACAACACCGTGAGACCGCCACTGCCTGCGGCCAGCATCGCCACCATCACGAACTGGCTGGCACCGGCGAAGACCAGCAGCGAAATCGCCACCGCCTGCCACGGCGACAATCCCGCCTGCACGCTGATCACCCCGAACGAAAACGCAATCGGGGCATACCCCATCGCCAGCGACACGCTGTCACCCAGGCCGCGCCGGCCCGACTGCCACGCCGAGACCGCTACCGTCTCATCGCTCATGCGCCCTCCACCTCATACGGATAAAGAATCGTCACCATCGCCTGCGTCGCGCCCAGCAGGGCTTCGTAGCGATGGTCGAGATCCGCCGCAAACGCATGCTCTTCGCCCGGGCGGCATACGGCGAGCGCCCGGGTCGTGCCCACGCGCAGTGTTCCCTCCACCACCATGACCCGCTCGCGCACGCCACACGGATGGCCGCGCGAATGCTTGATTTCGCCCGGCGCGAGCTGCATGAGATACACCTCGACCCGCGGCGACTGCCGCCCCCGGGCCACCACCTGCACCTGCCCGCCACCGGGCTCGCCGACCGTCACACCCCCGATGTCCTCGGCCAGCAACTCGCTGAACGTCACCCCCAGCGTATTGGCCAGAGTCCAGAGCGTTTCGATGGTGGGGTTGCCGTGACCGGCCTCGAGCTGGGAGAGCGTCGACTTGCTGATCGCCGCTCGTTCGGCCAGCGCGCTCAGCGAGTAACCGCGCGCCTCGCGGAAACGACGCAGGTTGGCGACGATGACGGGGGTCGGTGAGGGCATGCCGCATCCATTAAAAAGAACATTTACGTTCTTTTTAACGAACGGCGAACCAAAAAACAAGGGCGCCCGAAGACGCCCTTGATTCGCGCGATCATGCCACCGCGGGCTTGGTCTGTTTCGACAACAGGAACAAAACGACTGCGATGGCCGCCCCCACGATGTCGCTGATCAACCCTGGGTAGATCAACGTCAATGCCCCGGTTGCCGCCAGCAGACGCCAGAAGGGGTTGAGAGGGCGACGCAGGTAGCCTTCCACCGCGACGGCCAGCAGCAATACGCCAACCACGCCGGTCACGACCACCCACAGGATATTGCCTAGCGTGGCGTCGATCATCAGCATGCTGTGCGCGAACACGAACATGTACGGCACCACGAACCCGGCGATAGCCAGTTTCATGGCCTGGAAGCCCGTGGCATTGGGCGAGCCACCGCTGATGCCGGCACCGGCATAGGCGGCCAAGGCCACCGGCGGGGTCAGGTTGGCGAACAACCCGAAATAGAACACGAACATGTGCGCCACGAAGATCGCCGTCTCGTTGCTGCCCGCCAGCTCGCGGAACAGCGGCAGATTGAGCAGGATCGGCGCCGCCATGGTGCTGGTGATGATATAGGTCGGGATACTCGGCAGCCCCATCCCCAGCACGATGGACGCGATCATGGTCAGGAACAGGGTCACCAACAGTTGAATCATGGGAAACTGAATCTGCTGCCCCAGAGCGACCACCGCATCAGCGGCTTCCAGAGCGATGCCCGTGAGCGTGGCGATCCCCACGATGATGCCTACCGCCCCACAGGCGATGGCCACGGGAATGGCGTTACGCACCCCATCGTGCATCGCATCGCGACATTCGGCGATGTCCATTTTCTCCGCCACCAGGCCAAGCTTGGCGCGCAGTGCATTGATGGCCACCGGCACCGCAATGACCAAAAACAGCGACCAGCGGCTCAACGGCATATTGGGCTGCGCATAGTCGGCGAATACTGCCCGTAATTGCGGCTCGAAGATCAGCAACGCCAGAATCGCACTCAGCCCTATGGTGACCCGGCGTGTGCCACAGATAAGCACGGTGGCGGCAATCGACCAGAAGGCCGCGAAGAACGGTGCCCGGCCATCGAACAACAACCACAGCAATACCACCATCGGCACCAGTAGATGGCCACGCTTGAGCATCACCGCCTTGAGCGGTGTCAACTCGGAACGCGGAATGCCCTCGAGACCATTGCGCAGGGCACGTAGATGCACCTGAAACAAGACCCCCAGATAGAACAACAAGGCAGGAATGATGCCGGCCAGGACCACCTGGGTGTAGGGCACCGACAGCACTTCCGCCATGATGAACGCCGCGGCGCCCATGATCGGCGGTAATATCTGCCCACCGACGCTCGCCGACGCCTCGACGGCGCCCGCGAAGTTCGGCTTGTAGCCGGTACGCTTCATCAATGGGATGGTGAAGGCGCCCGTGGTCACCACATTGGCGATCGCCGAGCCATTGATCGAGCCCAGAAAGCCACTCGCGAGCACCGCCACCTTGGCCGGCCCACCGCGTGTATGTCCCGCCACGGCCAGCGCCAGATCATTGAAAAGCTGTCCCAAGCCCGACTTGCCCAGGAAGGCGCCGAACAGAATGAACAAGATGATATAGCTGGCCGACACCCCGATGGCGGTACCCAGCAACCCCTCGGTGATGAAGACCAGATGCGACATTACTTGGCGGCCGGTGGCCAGGATGATCGACTCGTTCAACTGCGGGTAGAAGGACAACTTGGCGTAGAAGCCGTACACCAGGAAAATCGTCGCCAGCAGCGTCAA
Source organism: Chromohalobacter marismortui (assembly GCF_004364315.1). Lineage (GTDB taxonomy): Bacteria > Pseudomonadota > Gammaproteobacteria > Pseudomonadales > Halomonadaceae > Chromohalobacter > Chromohalobacter marismortui. Next base: position 19,675 of record NZ_SOBR01000004.1, read on the forward strand.
TCCCCAGCCGGTCGCACGCCGAGTGGCATCGAGCACCAGCAGGATAGCCAAGAAGCCCACCAGCATGTCGATATCGTTGATGCGCCCCGCCGAGGTGATGACGCGATCGGACACCACCAGCATGTAAATGCCCACACCGAACGCCAGCACCGCGAGCATGGCATCGCCCCAAGGCACCCGGTCGCGCGCGCCCTTGCGGGTCAGCGGGTAGAGAATGAATGTCAGCCCTAACAGGGTATAGAGGTGAATGCTGCGTTGCGCCACGTCGACCAGCGGGCCGGAAAACGACGTATACAAGTGGAATATTGCCAGCACCACCGCCACCACGGTGACGAACTTGAGCACGAAACCGGGCAAGGCATCGCGCACCAAGCTCTCGCGATCGAACTTTTCAAGCGCCTCCTTGACCGCCTGGTCATCTCCCTCGGCGGTCTGCGCGTATTTTTCGTCGGACATGATGATCCCATTCCCACCCTGCTGAAGATTACGGTAACCAGGGACGCACCAAGGCCGGCAATGCCTGCCACAGGGGCGCCCTGAGAATGCTGAACGTCAAGATCGGTGGGGGCTCGGCACGCGACAGCACGAACGTGTGCCCGGCATAACGCATGCGATAGTGCTCGGCGATGGCGGCCTGCACGGCGAGCGGATCAACGACACGATCGATGCCGGTCATCACGACCCAGCCGTCCTCGAGATGCGTCTCTTTGCCCGCCGAGGCCGGCACGCCGGCGCCGAAGGTCTTGAAGCGGGTACCGGTGATTTCGATGGTGCCGCCATCGGTGACCTCGAACCACTCTTCCCAGTCTTCTTTCTCGACCGAGTGCATCCAGCGCAGCGTAAAGCGCGTGCCGTCCCACCCCGGAAAGGCGTACCGCCACTCGTCACCATCGCGCACCACGAGCCAAGGCAACGGATAAACAAGCGTGGCGACCATCACGGTCGCCACGGCGAGTGCTATCCAGCCTGTCTTGCGCCTCATGCGTCTAGCCATTCATTCTTTCACGAGACAACCACACGCTGAACAAGACCGGATCAGTTTCCTGAGCCGGTACCGTTCGCCTTCTTGCCATCCGACGCATCCCCCTCGGAAAGGGTGTCATAGAATGACTGTGCCCCTGGATGTACCGGCGCTACCAGATTCTTGTTCATGGTATCGGGGTCGAACTGCTTGAGTGCCCCCACCGAGACCTTCTCGGAATTGAGGTAATCGTAGAAACGTTGGGTAAGCTCCTCGGCCACCGCATCACGCATGTCGCTGTCCACGATCAGCATGTTACGAATCGCCACGGTATCGACTTCTGCATCGAGGCCATAACGCTCGGGCGCGCCCGCAGGCAGTGTATAAGGTTCATAGTAGGGATAGGCCTCGAGCAGCTTGTCCGCTACCTCGCCGGTAACCGGCACGAACTTGATATCGGTGCTCTGCATCAGGCCGGTGATGCTCGAGTTGGGCACCCCGGAGGTAAAGAAAGCCGCATCCAGATTGCCGTTGCTCATGCCGGTCACGCTATCGGCATACCCGGTATGACTGACCTGAGCCAGGTCGTCATACGTCAGGCCGGCGGACTCGAGCACTTTCTTCGCACTCTGTTCGACACCGGAGCCGACCTTGCCGACGCCGACACGCTTGCCTTCGAGATCCGCGATGCTGTCGACGCCGCTATCCTCGGTGGCCACGATCTGCACGACGTTAGGATACAACCCCGCGAGCGCTTTGATATCAGCAGGCCTGCCGTCGAACTGGTTTTCGCCATTAATGGCATCGTAGGCCACATCGCTCATCACGATGGCGATCTGATTGAGTCCGTCGGTGATGTTATTGATGTTCTGCACGGAGGCCCCCGTCGACACCACCTGAATGTCATCGATGATATCGCTGGCCTCGAAGACACCCTTCAGGGCACCGCCGATGGGATAGTAGGTACCGCCCGTGCCGCCGGTACCGAAGATCAGGCTGACCGGTTCGACGCTCGCCGTCTGCGCCGCCTCGTCACCCTCGCCACTCGTGCTACTACTTTCGCTGGCACTGCTGTTGTCACTGGTACCGCTACTGTCACTGGCACTGCTGCTTTCGCTGGTGCCGCCGGTGCCATCGGAGGAAGCTTGCTCCTGCGAGCTAGCCTCACCGTTTTGTGTCGTCTTGTCGGTGTCGGCGTCACTGCCATCATCGCCACAACCGGCCAGCAAAGCACCTGAAAGGCCCAGCGCGGCCGCCAGCATCAAAGTACGCGTCGCCATAGCGCAATCATCCCTTGGTTGTCCACGAACCCGTGGTCATTAAATTCAACTTCCTAGCTTACGAGTCGCGACGTGTGGATACCATGTCGACGACCCGACTTACGACTAAAGTAGCAAATGACGCCCTGTTCTGCCGACTTGGCACGTCCCAACGTAAAAGACCCCCGGGCAAGCCGAGGGTCTTCCAGGCTGCAGAGACGCATCGAACGCTCACAGGCCTGCCGCGTGACGTAACGCAGCGGCACGGTCGGTCTTCTCCCACGGGAAGGCCGTGAAGGTCTCGACATGCTGCTCGCCGCCCACATCGGTCCAGGTGTAACTGGTCTCGAAGGGCTCGCGGCCGAAGTGACCATAGGCGGCCGTCAACTGATACATGGGATGCAGCAGGTCGAGCATGCGCGTGATGGCATTGGGGCGCAGGTCGAAATGCTCGCGCACCAGCTCGACGATCTTGGCATCGCTGATCTTGCCGGTACCGAAGGTATCCACCGACACGGAGGTCGGCTCGGCCACGCCGATGGCGTAGGAGACCTGGATCTCGCAACGCTCGGCCAGGCCGGCGGCGACGATGTTCTTGGCCACGTAGCGACCGGCATAGGCGGCACTGCGATCGACCTTGGAGGGGTCCTTGCCGGAGAACGCGCCACCGCCATGACGGGCCATGCCGCCGTAGGTATCGACGATGATCTTGCGCCCCGTCAGGCCGCAGTCGCCCACCGGACCACCGATGACGAAGTTGCCGGTCGGGTTGATATGGTACTTGGTGGTCTCGGTCAACCACTCGGCGGGAATCACCTCTTCGATGATCTCGCGCTTGACCATGTCACGCAGTTCATCCTGATCGATGTCCGGATCGTGTTGCGTCGACAGCACGATGGCATCGACGGCGCAGGGTTTGCCCTGTGCATCGTAGCGGAACGTCAGCTGGCTCTTGGCATCCGGCCGCAGCCACGGCAACAAGCCATGCTTGCGCAGCTCGGACTGGCGCTCCACCAAGCGATGCGAATAGTGGATCGGCGCCGGCATGTAGGAATCGGTCTCATCGGTGGCGTAACCGAACATCAACCCCTGGTCCCCCGCGCCCTGGTCCTCGGGTTTGGAACGATCGACCCCCTGGGCGATGTCGACGCTCTGCTTGCCGATCAAATTGAGCACGCCACAGGTATTACCGTCGAAGCCCACATCCGAAGAGGTATAGCCGATATCGTTGATGACGCGACGCACCAAGTCTTCCAAGTCGACCCAGGCGGAGGTGGTAATCTCGCCGGCGACGATGGCGACACCGGTCTTGACCATGGTTTCACAGGCCACGCGCGCCTGCTTGTCACGGGCGATGATGGCATCCAGCACCGCGTCGGAAATCTGATCGGCGATCTTGTCCGGATGCCCCTCGGAGACAGACTCGGAAGTAAACAGGGAGTATTCGTTCATGGCGTCCTCGACTCTCTCTATCACATGCTGGCGAGCCGGAACACGACCGCCACCGAAAGGAGATAAAACTACGCCGCTTGCAATCCGGGATGGCAAGCACGACGCATGATAGGTCCGGCGTGAGACGAAGCCGGCTCGGGGGGGCAAAGTTTACACGCTGGATGACTAGCTGCCTAGCGATTGGCCATCGGCGACATTTGATGCCACGCGGCTTCTCGGCGACAATACTCGACCGAATCTCGGGGCCGCCCAGGCGATGCCCCGCGCTCGATATCGGCGGCGTAGGAAAGAGTGAGGAAACACCGATGACGCGCTCATGCGCCGGGGCTCTTTCCTACGCCGCCTTACCCGATGCCCGCAGGCGAGGAGCTAGCCAATGCCGTCCCGTTTCGAAATGGCCAATGCCATTCGTGCCCTGTCCATGGATGCCGTGCAGAAAGCCAATTCCGGCCACCCCGGTGCCCCCATGGGCATGGCCGACATCGCGCAGGTGCTGTGGAATGACTACCTCGTGCACAACCCGGCCAACCCCGACTGGGCCAACCGCGACCGATTCGTGCTCTCCAACGGGCATGGTTCGATGCTGCTCTATTCCCTCTTGCATCTCACGGGCTACGGCATCTCGCTGGAAGACCTGCAGAACTTCCGCCAGTTGCACTCGAGGACCGCCGGGCATCCGGAACGCGGCTACGCGCCGGGTATCGAGACCACCACCGGCCCCCTGGGCCAAGGGCTGGCCAACGCCGTGGGCATGGCCATCGCCGAGCGTACCCTGGCCGCCCAGTTCAATCGCCCCGGCCATGACGTCGTCGACCACTACACCTACGTCTTCGTCGGCGATGGCTGCCTGATGGAAGGCATCTCGCACGAAGTCGCCTCGCTGGCCGGCACCCAGGGGCTGGGCAAGCTGATCGCCTTCTACGATGCCAACGGCATCTCCATCGACGGCGAAGTCGATGGCTGGTTCACCGACGATACCGCCAAGCGCTTCGAAGCCTATGGCTGGCACGTGGTGCCCAACGTCGACGGTCACGATCCCGAAGCCGTCAAGGCCGCCATCGAGCTGGCCCGCACCAACGACGACAAGCCCAGCATGATCATCTGCAAGACGATCATCGGCTTCGGCGCGCCCAACAAGCAGGGCAAGGAAGAGAGCCACGGCGCGGCGCTCGGCGAGGACGAAGTCGCCGCCGCACGCGAGCAGCTCGGCTGGTCGCATCCGCCCTTCCACGTGCCCGAAGACATCTACCAGGCCTGGGACGCCACCCAGCGCGGCCGCGAGGCCGAAGCCGACTGGGACACGCGTTTCGCGCGCTATCAGGCGGCCTACCCGGACGAGGCGCGTGAACTCGAACGCCGCCTCAAGGGCGAACTGCCGGCGGCGCTGACCAGTGAAAAGCTGATCGAGGACGCCCAGGAAAAAGGCGAAAGCCTCGCATCGCGCAAGGCATCGCTGGCGTGCCTCAACGAGCTCGGCCCGCAACTGCCCGAACTGCTCGGCGGCAGTGCCGACCTCGCGCCCTCCAACCTGACCTTCTGGAAAGGCGCCAAGGCCATCACGCAGTCCGAGGCCAGCGGCAACTACCTGCACTACGGCGTGCGCGAATTCGGCATGGCCGCGATCATGAACGGCATCGCCCTGCACGGCGGCTTCGTGCCCTACGGCGCGACTTTCCTGATCTTCATGGAATACATGCGCAACGCCGTGCGCATGGCCGCGCTGATGGGACAGCGTGTCATCCATGTCTTCACCCACGACTCCATCGGTCTCGGCGAGGACGGCCCGACACACCAGCCCATCGAGCAGCTCACCACGCTGCGCTCGACACCCAACCTGTCCACCTGGCGCCCCTGCGACGCCGTGGAGACCGCTGTCGCCTGGGACGTGGCGCTCAAGCGTCAGGCCGGCCCCTCGGCGCTGGTACTCTCGCGTCAAGGCTTGCCCCATCAAGCCCGTGACAAGCAACAGTTGGCCAACATCGAGCGTGGTGGCTACGTCCTCAAGGACGGCGACGCAACGCCGGCATTGATCCTGATCGCCACCGGTTCCGAGGTGGGCCTGGCGATGGACGCCGCCGCCGAGCTGGAAAACGCCGGCACGCCGGTGCGCGTGGTGTCAATGCCGTCCACCGACACCTTCGACGCCCAGGACGCCGACTACCGGGAAGCAGTCCTCCCCCGTGCCGTCACCGCCCGCCTGGCCATCGAAGCCGGACATCGCGACGCCTGGTTCAAGTACGTGGGCCTCGACGGTCGCATCGTCGGCATGACCACCTTCGGCGAATCCGCACCGGCGGGCGACCTGTTCAAGCACTTCGGTTTCACCGTCGAGAACGTCGTCGCCGAAGCCAGGGCGCTGTTGTCGTGAGCGCTGCTGCCTGGCCGCCGGCCGGGCAGTGACTGCTCGGCCCCTTGCATGAAAACGCCCGGCAAGCATGGCTTGCCGGGCGTTTTTGTATGGGCCGCGTTACCGTGACGTCTCGCCCAAGGTCAGTCGTCGAGATACGGCGCATGCAGGACACGGTCGGCATGCCCCAGGCGGCTGGCCGCCGTATTGTGCTGATGCCAGTAGGGATACAGCAGTGCCGGACGGCTGACTTTCTCGATGGCAGCGACTTCGTCAGGCTTTAGCGTGAGCTCGGCGCTCGCCAGATTGTCCTGGAGCTGCTCATCCTTGCGCGCGCCGATCACCGCGGTGGACACGCCGGGGCGGGTCAGCGTCCAGGCCAGCGCCACCTGGGCGGCGGACACGCCATGGCCGTCGGCGACGTCGACCAGCGTATCGATCAAGTCGAAGAGCTTTTCCTCATCATGGATCGGTGGCTCGGTCCAGCCCTGACTGAAGCGCGTGCCGTCGGGGTTTTGCTGGCCACGGCGATACTTGCCGGAGAGCAGACCGCCGGCCAGCGGGCTCCAGACCATGGTGCCCAGCCCCTGATCGACGGCCGCCGGCATCAACTCGAACTCGGCATCACGGGCCTGAGCGGTGTAGTGGATCTGCTGGCAGATCGGCTTGATGAAGTTGTGCCGTTCGCAGATCTTGAGCGCCTTCATGACGTGCCAGGCGGACCAGTTGGAAATGCCGTAGTAGCGAATCTTGCCGGCGCGCACTAGCTGATCCATGGTGGCCAGCGTTTCTTCCAGGGGCGTAAGGCCGTCCCACTGGTGCATCAGGTAGAGATCCAGGTGGTCGGTCTGCAGCCGTTTCAGGCTGGCCTCGCACTGGCGCAGGATATGGTGACGCGACAGCCCCGCGTCATTGGGGCCGTCCCCCATCGGGAAACGCACCTTGCTGGCAATCAGTACATCGTCGCGCTTGGCCTTGAGCGCCTCACCGAGGATCTCTTCTGAGCGGCCCTCGGAGTACATATTGGCGGTATCGAAGAAGTTGACGCCACGCTCGATGGCCATGTCGATCTGGCGTTGGGCATCGCCCAAGCCGGTGTCGCCGACGCTGGCCATCTTGCCGACGCCGCCGAAGGTCATCGTGCCAAGCGTCAGTGCAGAAACGCGCAGGCCGGAATGGCCGAGATGACGATATTCCATGTTGGCTCTCCTGATTGTTGACGAAATGACAGCCGTCCGCTGAACGGCCGCTTGAGCGACTATCAGCCCTCCCGCGCGGGAGGTGCCATGAACTCGGGACCTACGGGATCCGTGACGTGCTCATCGATGATGGCATCGATATCGCGTAGATCGCTGGCGGTCAGCGACCAACCGCCAAGCGCGTCAAGGGGCGTCACCTGATCCGGACGTCGTGCACCCCACAGGGCGATGGCATTGGGATGGGAATCGAGCACCCAGCGTACCGCCAGGGCCAATACTGGCTTGTCGTGACGCTCGCGCGCGAGTTGCGTCAGCGCCTCGACCGCCGCCAGGTACTGCGTGAAACGGGGGGACTGAAACTTGGGGTCGGATTTCCGCAGATCGTCGCCGGTGAAGGCCGAATCCGCGTGCATCTTGCCCGTCAGCAAGCCGCGACACAGCGCTCCATAGGCCAGAAAGACCAGTTCCTCGCGCTGCGCATAAGGAATGATGTCGCGCTCGGCATCGCGTTCGAACAGGTTGAGCGGCGGCTGCACGCTGTGCAGCGGCGCTACCTCACGAAAGGCATCGCACTGCTCGGGGCTGAAGTTGCTGACGCCGATCGCGCGGATCTTGCCGTCACGATAGAGGCGCTGCATGGCGTTGGCGGTTTCCTCCATCGGGACTCGGGGGTCCGGCCAATGGATCTGGTACAGATCGATCGCTTCGGTGCGCAAGCGCCGCAGCGAGTCTTCCACCTCCTTCTCGATGCGCGCCGCCGAGGCATTGCGAACCACGCCGTCGCTGCCTTCCTGCCACTCGAGCGCCGTCTTGGTGGCGAGCACCACCTTGTCACGCTGCCCATACTCGGCCAGCGCCCGGCCGACGACCTCCTCGGAGTGCCCGAACCCATAGGCCGGTGCGGTATCGATCAGCGTAATGCCACGATCCAGTGCGGCATGAATGGTACGCACCGCATTGGCGTCATCGGCACCGCCCCATTTCCAACCACCGATGGCCCAGGTGCCGAGCCCCACTCGTGACGGCGTGAGGTCGGTCCCTGGTATGGTGATGCTTTCCATGTTGCTCTCCTTTGCCTGTCGACGGCATGCGTGCCGCTGCCTCGGAACAGCTATCAAGCGTGGTCGCCGACAGCGGCTTTGGCAAGACCTACAAGCGAGAGAGCCAACGTGGGCAAGTACTTACATGCCCCGCATCAAAGAGAGCCAGCGCATTGGACCAAGCGTGTCGCTCATGCACCAGAGTGCAGTCACAGTGGCGGTTCAGGCTATCAGGCTACAACAACCTCGAATCGACGATGACCGGCATGCCGAGGAGCAGAAACGACAGGGTCTTGCCGTGACCATCGAGATTCAAGGCGCCATTCACCCCCCCTTGCAACACATCGTCGAGCACCAGGTTCATGCCTGCCAGGTTAGGCATCAGGTAACGGCTGACCCGGCTGGCGCCGCGGTGGGCAAAAAGCGCCTGCACGCGTGACTCGGTGACCTGCTCGACGAGGGCGGCATAAACCTCGGGGCGGTAAGGGAACAGCGACAGGTTCAGCCGGTTCCCCTTGTCCCCCGCCCGCGAATGTGCCAGCCGGTACAGCGGCACGGTAACGAGCTCAATGTCAGTTCTAGCTGGCTTCATCGGCAGTACCCTCAGGCTCGAAGAGAGTGGCAAACGCCTCCACGTCGCTGCGCTTGACCAGATAGGAGGCAGTGAAGACCCGTCGCAGAAGGTTGCGCCGCACCCCCCCGCCACCCGCCGGGCCAGCGCAATAGAGCGCCAGCAGTTCCTGGGTGGCGCGCTCGACCCAGCGCTTCTCGGCATGCTCCACCGCCAGCCGCAGCCGATAGTCGCCATCCGAGCCGGCGGCCTCGTGCTGCAGGGTGCCGGTATCGTCGTCGAAGACACTGGCGTGGCCGATGATGTCCAACCGCTTGCGCAGCGCCGGGGGCGCCCGGAAGGTCAGCCGCTCGCGCAACACCTGCCCCGCCAGACGCGCCCGGGCCAAGGCATTGGGCCCGGCGTAGGAAATCTCCGCCTCGCCTTGCCACCCGCCCTCGTAGCAGACCGTGGTCTTGAGCCGCGAAGGTGCCGGCCGGCCATGGATACCGCACACTTCGACCCGGTCGGGACCGATCTGCCGGACATGGGCGCCGGACAGATCGACGACCACATCGGGGGTAAGATAGGCAGCCGGATCATGAACCTCGTAGAGCAGCTGTTCCTTGACCGTGCGCTCGGTGACGCAGCCTCCCGTACCTGGCGGCTTGGTCACGATCAGCCGACCATCCTCCTCCACCTCGATGATCGGGTAGCCCAGGGTTGCCAGCCCTGTCACGTCCTTGACGCCCGGGTCGGCGAAATACCCCCCGCTGACCTGGGCGCCGCATTCCCCCAGGTGACCCGCCATGGTGCCTGCCGCCAGCCGATCCCAGTCGTCCCAGGCCCAGCCGAAATGGTGAACCAGCGGCGCCAGGAACAGCGACGGGTCGGCAACCCGGCCGGTGACCACGACCTGGGCGCCCAGCTCCAGGGCTTGAGTCAGGGGGAGCGCCCCCAGATAGACATTGGCCGAGATCAACTGCTCGGGCCCGGGAAGCGCCTGGGCCTCTGCCTCCCATGGCTGCAGGTCCAGCCCGGCCAGACGCGCCCGGATATCGTCCCCCTGGACCCGCCCGATGCGCACGTCGGCGCGGACGACCTGCCGGGCGAGACGCGCAATGACTTCACAGGCGCCCTCGGGATTGGCGGCGCCGACATTGCCCAGGATGGCGATGCCGTTGTCGAGACAGTCTTCGAGCACCGGAGCCAGCAACTCCTCGAGCAGTGGCTCGAACCCGGCCTGGGGCGACTCACGCATGGCCCGGTGGGCAGCCGCCAAGGTTCGTTCGCCCAGCGTCTCGAACACCAGGGCACATGGCTGGCCACGACGGATCAGCTCGGCGACCACCGGCAGTGCCGCGTCGGTGCGGTCGCCGGAGAAACCCGCGCCGCTGCCCAGAAGAAAGGTCGTCATGGCCGGGTCTCCCGGGCAGTGTCCAAGTGTGGAGAAGACGCGGGCTGCCTATCGCTGCGCTTGCGAACCAAGGCAAGATGCCGCAGGTACAGTCCGATCATGATGCCGAGTGCGGCCAGCGTCGTGAGCCAGCCTGGCGTCAGCGCCAGCACGATGACCAGCGCCAGCCCCGCGACATCGAGCAGGCGGTTACCCGTCACGTGTACACGCGACATCAGTGCGGCGAAGGCCGTCACGAAGGCAACCCCCTGGCAAATGGCCAGCACGATGTCGAGCCAGGTTCCGAACCCTGCCAGTGCCGGGTAGATCAGCAGCAGGAATGGAATCACATAGATGGCCGCCGCCAGGCGGACCGACTCCCCCGCAGCGGGCAACCAGTTGGTCTGGGCGATGCCCGAGGCTACGAAGACCGCGACGCACACCGGCGGCGTGATCACCGACAGCGTGGCGAAATAGAACACGAACAGATGCGCGATCAGCGGCTCGACCCCGATCTCGGTGAGGGCCGGGGCCAGCACGGAGGCCACCAACACGTAGGCCGCCGTGGTGGGAATCCCCATGCCCAGGATGAGGCAGACGCCACCGACGATGAGCGCAACCAGGAACAGCGACTGTCCGCCGACCTCGACGATCAGGCTGGCCAGGGTGACGCCGATACCGGTCATGCCGATCATCGCGACCAGGATCTGCGCACCCGCCAGCAGCACGCCGATGATCACCATTCCCTTGCCGGCATCGATCAGCCCCGACAACAGCCGCCCCGCGATGTCACGCCATGCGGTGCGTGCCAGCATGGCGAAGCCGGTATAAAACAGCACCGTCATCAATATGCCATAGAAGGCTGACGTCTGGATCGAGTGCCCCGACAGCACGCCATAGAACAACCCGCCCAGCGCAGCCAGGATGGGGATCAGCCGCTCGGGCCGCAACACCGAGGCCCAGCTCGGCAGTTCGTCGTCGGGCACCACCTGCAGTTCCCGGCGCCGCGCCACCATGTGGATGGTCAGAAAGACACCGAGGTAGAAGAAGATCGCCGGTAGCAGGGCCGCCAGGGCGATGCGCACGTAACTCATCCCGAGAATCTCGGCCATGATGAAGGCCGCCGCCCCCAGAATCGGGGGTGCGATCTGACCGCCGGTGGAAGCGACCGCCTCGACCCCTGCCGCGAAAGGCCGCGGATAGCTCAGGCGCTTCATCATCGGGATGGTGAAGTTGCCGGTGGTGGCGACGTTGGCCACGGCACTGCCGCTGACCATGCCGAACAGCCCGGATGCCACCGTGGCCACCTTGGCGGCTCCGCCGGGCGAACGGCCACTGATACGCAGCGCCAAGTCCATGAAGGTCTGGCCCCCGCCGGTATGCAGCAGCAGGCCGCCGAACAGCACGAAGGCGGCGATCGTCGTGGCCGCCACCCCCACCAGCATGCCCCAGATACCCAGGTCGCCGAGAAACAGGGTCTCGGTCACGAAGGCCGGCCCGAAGCCACGATGCCCCAAGGGGCCAGGGATGTAGGCGCCCAGAAAGGCATAGCCCAGCCCGGTGACGACCAGTAACGGAAAGATCCAGCCGATGGCGCGCCGGGCCAGTTCCAGGATCGTCACGACCAGGGCCGTGGTCATCAACATGTCCAGGGGCGTGGCCCACGGCAGCTCGACCAGGATACGGTTCTGGTTGATGGCGATGTAGCCGCAGGCCACCATCGCGCTGGCTGCCAGCAGCAGATCGATGCCAATCGCCAGGGGCCGCCACCGGGTCCCGGCACCCAGCGGATAGATGGCGAGACCGAGCAGCAAGGTCAACGCCAGGAAGACACTGCGCTGTACCAGGCTGGCGAAGGGTCCGACCGCCGAGGTGTAAAGAATCAGCCCGCCCAGCGCCAGAGCCAGCCCCTTGGTCAGGTAATCACGCATGCGTCTTCCTCCGGACCGTTACTCGGTCGGCTTCAGGGCCTCGGGGATCTCCAGACCTTGCTCCCGGTAGTAACGCGCAGCGCCGGGGTGAAGCGGGACGGTGCCGACATCGAGGGTCATCTGCGCCATATCGGCGCCCTTGACCGCCGAGAAGGCGTTGGCCTGCGGTTCGGGGTTTTCCATGACGGCCTTGACGATCTGGTAGGCGGTTTCCTCGTCAAGCCCCGGGCGGGCGTGCACGGCCACCCCGAACGCCCAGGTCGTGTAGGGAGGGACGCCCTCCGCCGCGCCGGCGGGGATATCGACCACACCGATGTCGGGCATCTTTTCCCGCAGCGTCCCGGCCTGTTCGTCGGTCAACGAGAGCACGCGGATCGGCGTGAAGGTCGCGATATCCAGGGTTGAGCCGTCCAGGCGGTTGCCCACGCCAGACTTCACGTAACCCGCCAGGCGCCCGTCCTTGATCGAGCTCACGATGTCGGTGGTCGAACCGCGCACATAGTCGGGCTGGATACCCAGCATCTTCATGACCGCCTCGGTAGTGGCCTCGGTCGCCGAGCCAGTGATGCCGGGGTTGAAACGCACTCCTTCGAGCTCCTGCAATGACGTCACGCCCGAATCCTCGCGCACCACCGCGTTCTGCGGTGCCACGGTGTAGACCCACAGCAGGCGGCTATCGACGGGGTGGCCTTCGAAATCGTTGAGCCCTTCATATGCGTGGTAGCCGGTATTGGTCGTCACCAGACCCAGGTCGATCTGGTTGCGGCTGATCCGACGCAGGTTATCCACGGTCGCCCCGGTCTCGGCGACGGACGAACTGACGCCATCCACCTGGTTATTGATGATCTGATTGACGGCCACGAAGTAGCCGTAGTGACTCGACGAACTGGACGTCGAGCCGATCAACAAGCGTTCCTGGGCCTGGGCGAAAGGCGATGCGGCAAGCACGGCGAGGCTGGCCGCCATGGCGGTGAGTAGCGTTTTCATAGTGGCTCCATGGGCTGTCGTGCAGCCCTTGTTGTTGTCTGGCATGGCGCCGGGCGTTCAGCGCCCTCTTGTGTAGCCTCGCCGTGAAGGATTGTTTTGTACATTGAATAGTTTTTAAGTTTTCTTATATTTATTAAATGAATCCCAGCATCAAGCAGCTCAGGGCATTCGTGGCGGTCGCCCATTCACGCAGCCTGGCGGAAGCCAGCGAACGCATTCATCTTTCCCAGCCGGCGCTGAGCATCTCCATCCGCAAGCTCGAGGACACGGTGGGCGGGCCGCTGTTCGCCCGTACCACACGGCAGTTGTGGCTCACGCCGGAGGGCGAAGCCTTTCTCCCCGTGGCGATACGCTTGCTCAACGACTGGACAGAGGCCTTCGAGGATCTCAACGAGCGCTTCATGAAGAAGCGCGGGAAGGTCACGATCGCCGCCCTGCCGACCCTGGCGGCAGGACTCTTGCCGAAAGTCATAGCGACATTCCGCGAGCGCCACCCGCAAATCAATTTGAGCCTGCACGACGTACTCGCCGACCAGGTCAACCAACTGGTACGCGAGGGCCGTGCAGACCTGGGCTTCTCGGTGCCTCCCCGGGACTCCGACGATCTGGTCTTCGAGACGATCCTGACCGACAGCTATGTCGTGGTTTGCCGGGAGGGGCACCCTCTGCTGGAGCAAGAGAATGTGGCATGGGCGCAGCTTGCCGATCATCCTTTCATCGGCATCAATAAACTATCGAGCTCGCGCCAGAATATCGACAAGGTCATGGAAGAGATCGGCCGCCGCCTCGATATCCTCTGCGAAGTCAGTCAGATCGCCACGGTAGGACGCATGGTAGCCGCCGGAACCGGCATCAGTGTGCTGCCAGCGCTGAGCTTCCGGCAGATCGCCAGTGACGGAATCGCTCATCGGCCACTGGTCGAGCCGACGATCGATCGGCAGTTGGGTGTCATCATGCGCCGCCGCCACCCGCTCTCTGCCGCGGCAACAGCGCTACTCGCGCTGATGCGTCAGGCCGAATGACGAGGCCTACCTCATGCAGCCCGGAAATAGCGGGCTGCATGAGGTGCGCGCCTTCCATGAATGGCTGCACGAGGTGGTCACCACGTGGCGCCTATCGATCACGGCGGACGGCACCGCGGCTCAAAACGCCCAGTCTTCGTCCTCGGTGCGCTCCGAGCGCCCGATGACGTAGGAAGAGCCGGAGCCGGAGAAGAAGTCGTGGTTTTCCTCGGCTCCCGGCGAGAGCGCGGCCAGGATCGCGGGATTGACCGCTTCGGTGGCACCGGGGAACAGCGGCTCGTAGCCCAGGTTCATCAACGCCTTGTTGGCGTTGTAATGCAAGAACGCCTTGACCTCTTCGGTCAGCCCCACATCGTCGTAAAGCGATTCGGTGTAGTGCACCTCGTTGTCATAGAGCTCGAGCAGCAGGTCGAAGGTGGCATCCTTGATCTCCTGCTGACGCTCGGCGCTTTCCTTGGCCAGCGCCTGCTGGAACTTGTAGCCGATATAGTAGCCGTGGACCGCCTCGTCGCGAATGATCAGGCGAATCAGGTCGGCGGTGTTGGTCAGCTTGCCGCGACTGGCCCAGTACATCGGCAGGTAGAAGCCGGAGTAGAACAGGAACGACTCGAGGAAGACGCTGGCGACCTTGCGCATCAGCGGATCGTCCATGCGGTAGCGATTGAGAATCAGCTCGGCCTTGTTCTGCAGGTGCGGATTCTCTTCGCTCCAGCGATAGGCATCGTCGACGTCGCGGGTGGCACACAGCGTCGAGAAGATCGAGCTGTAGGAGCGCGCATGCACCGACTCCATGAAGCTGATGTTGGTGAACACCGCTTCCTCGTGGGGCGTCACGGCGTCTTCGATCAGCGTCGGCGCGCCGATGGTGCCCTGGATGGTGTCGAGCAGCGTGAGCCCCGTGAAGACACGGATAGTCAGCGTCTGCTCCTGCTCGGTCAACGTGTTCCACGCGCTCACGTCGTTGGACAGCGGCACCTTCTCGGGCAGCCAGAAATTGGCGGTGAGTCGATTCCAGACCTCGAGGTCCTTGTCGTCCTGCAGGCGGTTCCAGTTGATGGCATCGACACGCGTCAGATGACGCGGTGCGGCGGCGGTAGCGGTCATGACGATTCTCTCAATTCCGGTGGTGCGCGGGCGCGGTCGCCCGCGCACCGATCATCTCGATGGAGCGGTCGCGTGTGCGACGGCTTACAGGGTGCAGGACACGCAGCCCTCGACTTCCGTGCCTTCCAGCGCGGCCTGGCGCAGACGCACGTAGTAGAGCGTCTTGATGCCCCGGCGCCAGGCGTAGATCTGCGCCCGGTTGATGTCGCGCGTGGTCGCGGTATCGCGGAAGAACAGCGTCAGCGACAGGCCCTGATCGACGTGCTGCGTGGCCTCGGCATAGGTGTCGATGATCTTCTCGGGGCCGATCTCGTAGGCGTCCTGGTAATAGTCCTGGTTGTCGTCGTTGAGATACGGCGCTGGATAATAGACGCGCCCCAGCTTGCCTTCCTTGCGTATCTCGATCTTCGACACCACCGGATGGATGCTCGACGTCGAATGGTTGATATAGGAGATCGACCCGGTCGGCGGCACCGCCTGGAGGTTGCGGTTGAAGAGCCCATGCGCCATGACCGAGGCCTTGAGCTCGCGCCAGTCCTCCTGGGTCGGCACATGGATGCCGGCCTTGTCGAACAGCTCGCGAACACGCGCGGTACGTGGGCCCCACGCCTGCTCGGTGTACTTGTCGAAGTAGACGCCGCTGGCGTAATCCGACGCTTCGAATCCGGCAAAGGCGCGACCGCGCTCGATCGCCAACTGATTGGAGGCACGCAGCGCATGGTAGGTCACGGTGTAGAAGTACAGGTTGGTGAAGTCCAGCCCTTCCTCGCTACCGTAGTGAATGTGTTCACGGGCCAGGTAGCCATGCAGGTTCATCTGCCCCAGGCCGATCGCATGCGATTGCCTGTTGGCCTCGGCGATCGACGGCACCGAGCGGATGTCGCTCATCTCGGACACTGCGGTCAGCCCCCGGATGGCGGTCTCGACCGTGGCCCCGAAATCGGAGGAATCCATGGTCCTGGCAATGTTCAGCGAGCCGAGGTTGCAGGAAATGTCCTCGCCGATGCGCTCGTAGCCCAGGTCCGCCTCGTAATCCGACGGCGTGTTGACCTGGAGGATCTCCGAGCACAGGTTGCTCATGTTGATGCGCCCGGCGATCGGGTTGGCACGGTTCACCGTGTCCTCGAACATCACGTACGGATAGCCCGACTCGAACTGGACCTCCGCCAGCGTCTGGAACAGCTCGCGCGCACTGATCTTGGTCTTGCGGATACGCGCGTCGTCGACCATCTCGTAGTACTTCTCGGTGACGCTGATATCGCCGAACGGCTTGCCGTAGACGTTCTCGACGTCGTAGGGGGAGAACAGATACATCGGCTCGTTGCGCTTGGCCAGCTCGAAGGTGATGTCCGGAATCACCACGCCCAGCGACAGCGTCTTGATGCGGATCTTCTCGTCGGCGTTCTCGCGCTTGGTGTCGAGGAAGCGCAGGATGTCCGGGTGGTGCGCGTTGAGGTACACCGCGCCGGCGCCCTGGCGCGCGCCCAGCTGGTTGGCGTAGGAGAAGGCGTCTTCGAGCATCTTCATGATCGGGATGATGCCCGAGGACTGATTCTCGATATGCTTGATCGGTGCGCCTGCCTCGCGGATGTTGCTGAGCAGGAACGCCACGCCGCCACCGCGCTTGGAGAGCTGCAACGCCGAATTGATGGAGCGCCCGATGGACTCCATGTTGTCCTCGATGCGCAGCAAGAAGCAGGACACCAGCTCACCGCGCTGCTTCTTGCCGCAGTTGAGAAACGTCGGCGTGGCCGGCTGGAAACGCCCATGAATGATCTCATCCACCAGTTGCCGGGCCAGCGCCTCATCACCCTGCGCCAGGGTCAGCGCGACCATGCACACGCGGTCCTCGAAGCGCTCCAGATAGCGCCGCCCATCGAAGGTCTTGAGCGTGTAACTGGTGTAATACTTGAACGCGCCGAGGAAGCTCTGGAAACGGAACTTCACGGCATAGGCGCGCTCGAACAGCGACTTGATGAAAGGGAAGTCGTACTGATCGAGCACTTCCTGCTCGTAATAGTTCTCCGCGACCAGGTACTCGAGCTTTTCCGCCAGCGAGTGAAAGAACACGGTGTTCTGGTTCACGTGCTGCAGAAAGTACTGGCGCGACGCCTCACGATCTGCCTGCAATTGCAGGCGCCCCTCGTTGTCGTAGAGGTTGAGCATCGCATTGAGGGCGTGATAGTCCAGCGTCTGCGTCGTTCTGCTCAACTCGACGGTCGAGGCGTTCTCGGGGGTTTCCACGGTGTCATCCAGCATCTGTCATCTCCGTCGCCAGGCAATCATGTACCTTGGCGACATCCTCGGGCGTTCCCATCAGTTCGAAACGGTGCAGCAATGGCACCTGGCACTTGTGCGCCACCACGCGACCGGCCAGGCCGAAAGCGGCACCGAAGTTGGTGTTGCCGCCGGCCACCACGCCCTCGATCAAGGCGCGGTTGTGAGGGTCGTTCAAAAATCGAATCACCGGCCCCGGCACCGCCGTGCGTGGATCGCCATCGCCATACGTCGGCAAGATCAGGATATAGGGGCGTTCCACGTGCAACGGGGCATCGTTACGGCTACGCGGGATAGCCTGCGCCGACACGTCGAGCTTTTCGACGAAGCGCCGCGTATTGCCCGATTGCGTGGAAAAGTACACTACCTCGCGCATGCTGCCCCCTTCCTCTCACGCCAGCTGGCGAATCAACTCGGGACGAAAGCCTGACCAATGCTGTGATTCCGCCGCCACGACCACCGGCAACTGGCGATAGCCCAGCGATTCGACGGTCCGTACCGCCTCGGGATCCGTACTGATATCCACCACCGTGTAGTCGAGTCCCTGCTTGTCGAGGGCGCGATAGGTGGCGTGGCACTGCATGCAATTCGGCTTGCTGTAAATCTTGATGCTCATGAGAATGATAAGCCTTTGTTTTCGCAAATAAGTGAGATAAGACAAAAAACAATCGATCAGGGACGACGCGCCGCCCTCTCGAGCACCGCGTCTCAATACACCACATATGGTAGTACAAACTGGAAGGTTCGCATAGATATTGACGGTGGCGTGGAAATTCGGTACGCGTCGCACCCCATCGCCATCCAGCCGCCCGGCAGGTGGGTAAGATGCCTCAGTGCCGCGCCAGATAGCCTTCCATCAGCCATTGCAGCGGCCCGGCCCGACGCGCGGCGCCCAGGGCCAAATGACGCACCAGACGCGCCGGGGGACGCGTATCGCCGTACAACGCCACCAGCGCACGCGAGGCATGCCACAGCGGGACGATCGCGCGCCGGTGGTGACGCGCGTAGCTCGCCAGTCCCGTCGCTGCGCCGACATCTGCCGTCGTCCCGGCGTGACTCGCCAGCGCCTCGACCAGGCGACGTACGCTGGCCAACCCCACATTGAAGCCATGCGCCGTGACCGGGTGCAGGCCCAGCGCCGCGTCGCCCACCAGGGCCACGCGATCGGCCACCAGACGATCGGCGTGGCTGACCGTGAGCGGATAATCGTGCAGCGCATCGAGGCACGTCATCTCGCCCACACAGCCCCGGTAAAGCCGTGTCGCCTCGGTCGCGAACGCCGTCGGCGACAACGCCTTGAGTCGCTCGGCATCATGCGGGGGCAGCGTCATCACCAACGACGCGCTGTCCCCTGCCAGCGGCAGCAACGCCAGGCCGCGCTCGCCGTGAAACCATGACCACGTCGTCTGCCGGTGGGGGCGCGAATGCGCCATGCGGCGTACCAGCAAACGCTGACCGGTATCGTGAACCTGCGCGGAGAGCCCCGCCAGACGGCGGGTGACCGAGAGACGCCCGTCCGCGGCCACCACCAAGCGTGCGGGAATCTCCCGCTGGTCATCGAGCCGCACGCTACGCCAGTCGGCGCCACCGTTCAGCGCTTGCACACCGTGCCCGGTGATGAGCTCGATACGCTCGTCACCTCGCACCGCCTCGAACGCGGCGCGCCGAATGAGGTGATTGGCGACGAGCTGGCCGATGCCGTGCTGTGCCTCGCCCCGCGCACTGGCCAGCGTCATGCCATGGGGCGGATCGCCGTTGTAGAGACGCGCCTCGCGAATCGGCGCCATGCGGTCCTCGGGAATCGCGACGCCCGACGCCGCCAGTTGCCCGCGCGAGGCATGCGTCAGGGCGATCTCGCGGCCATCGTCGTCGGGCGATGCCAGCGCTTCCCACGGCGCCCGATCGATCACCGTCACCGTCAGGCCAAGCGCCGCCAGCTCCAGCGCCAGGCACAGCCCGACCGGCCCCGCGCCGACGATGGCGACATCCCGGGTCACGACGTCCTCGCCAACGACATCCTTGATCGCGCTACCTCCGGCAGGTTGCGACATGCGCCCTCCACGTCGAATGAGCGTGCCCCGCTCGGGCACGTCGCCATCATAATCGGCACGATGCGCGCGCGACACAGGCGTGACAATGGGTCGCGACCTTACCGAAACGCACGACGGCCCGGCAAGGCCGGGCCGTCATCGGGAAAGCCGCCACGCATTACGCGATGGTGACCTCGGCGGAGAGGTAGACGTCCTGAATGGCGTTGAGCAGTTCGACGCCTTCGTTCATCGGTTTCTGGAACGCCTTACGCCCCGAAATCAGGCCCATGCCGCCGGCGCGCTTGTTGATGACCGCCGTACGCACGGCTTCACCCAGGTCGGAATGCCCCTTCGAGCCGCCACCGGAGTTGATCAGCCCGGCGCGCCCCATGAAACAGTTCGCCACTTGATAGCGAGCCAGGTCCACGGGATTGTCGCTGGTCAGCGCGTCGTAGACCTTGTCGTGGGTATGCCCGAAGCCGACGGCACGATAACCGCCGTTGTTCTCCGGCAGCTTCTGCTTGACGATATCCGCCTTGAGGGTCGCCGCCATGTGGATCGCCTGGCCGGTCAAGTCCGAGGCGACATGGTAATCCGTGCCCTCGTGCTTGAAGGCCGGGTTACGCAGGTAGGACCACAGCACGGTGACCATGCCCAGCTCATGGGCGCGCTCGAAGGCCTCGCTGATTTCCTGAATCTGACGTCGGCTCTCGGGCGAACCGAAGTAGATGGTCGCCCCCACCGCCACGCAGCCCATGTCATGCGCCTGCTCGACCTGCGCGAATAGCGTCTGGTCATAGATCGCCGGATAGGTCAGCGTCTCGTTGTGATTGAGCTTGAGCATGAAGGGAATCTTGTGCGCATAACGGCGCGCCACCGAAGACAGCACGCCCAGCGTCGAGGCCACGCAGTTGCAGCCACCCTCGATGGCCAGCTCGACGATGTTCTTGGGATCGAAATAAAGCGGATTGGGCGCGAACGAGGCCCCGGCGGAGTGCTCGATGCCCTGGTCCACCGGCAGAATGCTCAGGTAGCCGGTACCGGCCAGACGTCCATGATTGTAAAGCGTCTGCATGTTGCGCAGCACGTGCGGGCGACGGTCGTTTTCCGACATTACCCGATCGATGAAATCCGGCCCCGGCAGGTATAAATCTTCCTTGCGAAACGTCTGGCATTGGTGCTCCAGCAGCGTTTCCGCCTCAGCCCCCAAGAACCTTGCGATATCGGTCATCTAGCTTCCTCCCTGTCATCCAAGCCTGGCTATAAGCACGGCGTGGCAGCCGACACGCTCGTCAGGCTGGCACATGCCTGTGGAGCATAGCAATTCACGCGCGCCGCGTAAGCGCAAAGGTGATGCCCGAGCGCCACGTCGCGCTCTGGTATGATACGCATCAAGCTCCGACACCTGACATGCAAGGGCCTCATGCGCATGCTGTCCATCCTGCGTGGTTTTCTCGGCCTGGCAGCGTTCCTGCTGCTCGGCGACATCCTCGTCAGACTATTTGCGATCCCGCTCTCCAGCGGGGTAGCCGGTATGTTATTGCTCACCTTCTGGCTTTTGCTGCGTCGCCACCTGAGCCACGATCTGACTGCCGCCAGCCAACCGTTGATCGGCATGCTGGCGCTACTCATCATGCCCGGCGTGGTGGGCATCTTCTTTCAAGCGGGCGAATTCGCCGGACAATGGCCGACGATCTTCATTGCCTTGATCGCGGGCACGCTGCTCAGTTCGTGGACCACGCTGTGGCTGATGCGGCGCCTCGTCCCCGATACGCGGGACAATGCCCATGAGTGAGCTTTTACTTCGTCTCGAGTCTCTGGCCGGCGAGCTTCCTCAGCGTACGGAAACCGCCATCGTCCTGACCCTGGCGGCCTATTTCGCCGGCCTGCGCCTGTTCGCCTGGCTGCGCTCCCCTGCCTGGTGTCCGCCGATTCTGCTGGCCTCGTGCCTGCTCGCCCTGTGCCTGGCGCTGCTGCCACTGGACTATGCGGAATATCGACAGGGCGTGGAATGGCTGACCTGGCTGCTGGGCCCCGCCACCGTGGCCCTGGGCGTACCACTCTATCAGCAAGTGCATCACATTCGGGCGCTGTGGAAGCCGATCGCGCTCACCCTGCCGCCCGCCGCCATGCTTGCGGCCGGCTATGCGGTGGGCATCGCCTGGTTGCTGAATGCGTCGCCCCAGGTTCTGGCATCGCTCGCTCCCAAGTCGGTGACCGCGCCCATCGCCATGGGTATCACGCAAGCGCTCGGCGGCTCGGTTTCCCTGCTGATGGGCGCCTTGCTCATCACCGGGGTGATGGCCACGCTGGGCATTACCGTCATGGCCCGTGGCTGGCGACTGAAAGACGAGCGCATCATCGGCTTCGCGTTGGGCGTCAACGGCCACGCCATCGGCACCGTACGCGCCTTCGAGATCGGGCCCACCGCCGGCGCCTTCGCCTCGCTGGGCATGAGCCTGACGGGCGTATTCACGGCGCTCTGGCTGCCGTTGATGTGGCATTTCGTCGGGTAGGCCCTCACTGCAGTGACATGAACGCCCAAGCTGAATCGTGTCATGTCATGCCAACATCACGCGGCCTTGGGCAAGCAGGGCGTAACTGCGCTAACATCGGCGTTTCACTTCGAAGCGGGGCTCCCGAGCGTCTGTCCATGTCCTATCGCATCGCCATCAATGGTTACGGCCGTATCGGCCAATGTGTCCTGCGAGCCCTCATCGAACGCCATGCGACTGACCTGGTCGTGGTGGCCATCAACGAGCTTTCCGATCTCGATACCATCGCCTATCTGACACGCTACGACACTACCCATGGACGCTTTCCCGGCCAGGTGGAAACCCGCGACGGCGCACTGGTCATCGACGATCACGCCATCCGCGTGCTCTCCGAGCCCGACCCTGCAAAGCTGCCTTGGGCGGCACTTGGCATCGACCTGGTGCTCGAATGCTCGGGCAGCTTCAAGGACCGCGCCACCGCCGAGCAACATATCGCCGCCGGCGCTCAGCGGCTGCTGTTCTCGCAGCCCGCCGAGGCCGATGTCGACGCCACCATCGTGCATGGCATCAACGACGCCGAGCTGCGTCCCGAGATGCGTATCGTCTCCGCCGCGTCCTGCACCACCAACTGCCTGGTACCACTGTTGACGGTGATCGACGAGGCGCTGGGGCTCGAGCATGGCGTGACCACGACCATTCATTCGGCGATGAACGACCAACCGGTGATCGATGCCTATCACAAGACCGACCTGCGCCTGACGCGCTCGGCCATGCATTCGATCATTCCCGTGGATACCGGGTTGGCACGCGGCATCGAGCGCCTCATGCCATACCTGGCGGGGCGCTTCGAGTGCCTGCACGTGCGCGTGCCCACCATCAACGTCTCGGCCATGGACATGGCGCTCTCGGTGCGCGAGGCCACCTCGGCCGAGCAGGTCAACGCGTTGTTGCAGGCCGCCAGTCACGAGCGTCTCCACGGCTTGCTCGGCCATGCCCAGGAACCGGTGACGTCGGTCGACTTCAACCACGATCCGCGCTCGGGTATCGTGGACGCCACCCAGACCCGCGTGGCCGGCAGCCATCTGATCAAGATGCTGTGCTGGTTCGACAACGAGTGGGGCTTCGCCAATCGCATGCTCGATGTGGCGACGCACTGGCTGGCGCTTGCCGCCCAGCCCGCTCCCGCCACACCGACACGCGCCGCGCCCTCGACATCGCCGTTGTCGTCTGACATCCCTTCATCCAAGTGAGGAACACGCCCATGAACGTGCGCAAGATGACCGATCTGGATCTCGCCGGAAAACGTGTACTGATTCGTGAAGACCTCAACGTCCCCATCAAGGGCGACCAAGTCACCAGCGACGCGCGCCTGCGCGCCTGCCTGCCGACCATCCAGGCCGCGCTCGACGCCGGCGCCCGGGTGATGCTGATGAGTCACCTGGGCCGCCCCACCGAAGGCGAGCCCGCCGACGAGTTCTCGCTCGCTCCGGTGGCGACGCACCTCGGCAAGCTGCTGGGACGCGCGGTACGCCTGGAAAAGGACTATCTCGACGGCCGCGTCGAGATCGCCGACGGCGAGATCGTGCTGCTCGAGAACGTACGCTACAACAAGGGCGAGAAGAAGGACGACGAGGCGCTGGCCAAGACCTACGCCGCCCTCTGCGACGTCTATGTGATGGATGCCTTCGGTACTGCCCATCGCGCCCAGGCCTCGACCCACGGCGTGGCCCGCTACGCCCCCACCGCCTGCGCGGGTCCCTTGCTGGCGGGTGAGCTCGACGCGCTGGAAAAGGCGCTGGCCACGCCGGCACGCCCGATGCTGGCCATCGTCGGCGGCTCCAAGGTGTCCACCAAGCTCGACGTGCTCACCGCACTGTCCGAAAAGTGCGACCAGTTGATCGTTGGCGGCGGCATCGCCAATACCTTCATCGCCGCGGCGGGCTACAACGTCGGCAAGTCGCTGCATGAAGCGGACCTCGTCGGTCAGGCCAAGGCTTTCATGGCCAAGGTCGATATTCCACTGCCTTCCGATGTGGTGGTCGCCACCGAATTCTCCGAGCAGGCCGAGGCCACGGTGAAACCGGTCGACCAGGTCGGTGACGACGAGATGATCCTCGACATCGGCCCGGATACCGCCCAGCGTTTCGCCACGTTGCTCGAAAACGCCGGCACCATCCTGTGGAACGGCCCCGTCGGCGTGTTCGAGATCGATCAGTTCGGCAAGGGCACGGAAGCACTCGCGCGCGCCATCGCCGCCAGCGCGGCGTTTTCCATCGCCGGTGGCGGTGACACCCTGGCGGCCATCGACAAGTACGGCGTCGCCGATGATGTCTCCTACATTTCCACCGGCGGCGGCGCCTTCCTCGAATACGTGGAAGGCAAGCCACTGCCGGCCGTGGCGGCCCTCGAAGCCGCTTCCCGGTAATCCGGCTCACTACGCTACTACTTGCAACGACTACTCGAACCACTACGTCACGATCGGCGGCCTGCGGGCCGCCTTGTACTTCTAGAGGAATCACACTCCCCATGGCTCTGATCAGCCTGCGTCAACTGCTCGACCACGCCGCCGAACACGCCTACGGCGTGCCCGCGTTCAACGTCAACAACCTGGAACAGATGCGCGCCATCATGGAAGCCGCCGACCGCACCGACTCGCCGGTGATCGTGCAGGCCTCCGCGGGCGCTCGCAAATACGCCGGCGCGCCCTTCCTGCGTCACTTGATCCAGGCCGCCGTGGAAGAGTTTCCGCACATCCCGGTGGTCATGCACCAGGACCATGGCACCAGCCCCGGCGTATGCCAGCGCTCCATCCAGCTCGGCTTCTCGTCGGTGATGATGGACGGCTCGCTCATGGAAGACGGCAAGACGCCCGCCGACTATGCCTACAACGTCGACGTCACCCGTCGCGCGGTGGAAATGGCGCACGCCTGTGGCGTCTCGGTGGAAGGCGAGCTGGGTTGCCTGGGCTCGCTGGAGACCGGCCAGGCCGGTGAGGAAGATGGCGTCGGGGCCGAAGGGACGCTGGATCACAGCCAACTGCTGACCGACCCCGAGGAAGCCGCCCAGTTCGTCGCCGCCACCCAGGTCGACGCCCTGGCCATCGCCATCGGCACCAGCCACGGCGCCTACAAGTTCACGCGGCCGCCGACCGGCGACATCCTCTCCATCCAGCGCATCAAGGAGATCCACGCCCGCATTCCCGACACGCACCTGGTGATGCACGGTTCCAGCTCCGTGCCGCAGGAATGGCTGGAAGTCATCAACGCCCATGGCGGCGAGATCCCCGAAACCTACGGCGTGCCGGTGGAAGAAATCGTCGAAGGCATCAAGCACGGCGTGCGCAAGGTCAACATCGACACCGACCTGCGTCTGGCCTCCACCGGCGCGGTGCGCCGCTTCCTGGCCGAAAACCCCAGCGAATTCGATCCGCGCAAGTTCCTCAAGGCAAGCGTCACCGCCATGCGCGATGTGTGCATCGCACGCTTCGAGGCCTTCGGCACCGCCGGACAGGCCAGCAAGATCGCCCCGCTCAACCTCGAGCGCATGTTCGAGCGTTACGCAAGCGGTGAGCTGACACCGCAGGTGTCATAAGGCCCTTAGAGGCCGGGAGAGACTTGAGAGCGCCGCTGGCGCTCTCAAGTAATTCAGGGAAGGGTTACTGCTTGAGCACGAATGGAGCGGTGTACTGATCGACATTCTCCGGCGTGATGAGAATGCAGTCGAAGAGCTTCTTCTCGCCGTCGATGCCGGTCTCACCGGTACGGATGAATTTATCCGCCATACGAACCGCCATTTCAGAAAAAATCGCCACCGGCTGCAGGACCGTATAGGCCATTTCGCCTGCCTTGACTGCTTCCACTGCATCGGGCGAGCCATCGAAGCCGCCGACCACGACCTCGTCTAGCTTGCCTGCCTGCTTGAGGGCGGCGATGGCGCCCAGCGCCATTTCATCGTTGCCGCTGATCACGCCATCGATGTCAGGATGGGCCTGAAGCATGCTCTGCATCTTGTTATACCCTTGGGTACGGTCCCAATTGGCCACTTCAGAGGCCACTTTCTCAAGATTCGGGTACTGACTCAGCACTGTCTCATAGCCATTGGAACGCGTCGCGGCATTGTTATCCGACGGCGCGCCCTTGAGTTCCACGTACTTGGCCGAATCTCCCACGGCCTGAACCCACTGCTGAGCGCCCATTGCCGCCCCCTGGGCATTGTTGGAAACCAGTTGTGCCTTGGCCAGCCCCTTTTGGTTGATTTCCGCGTTGATGATGAACACCGGAATGCCCGCCTCAACGGCCTTGCGTACTGCCCCGATGGAGCCGTCGGCATTGGCGGGATCAAGAATGATGGCCTCCGCCTGATTGGTGATCGCGGTGTCGACCTGATTGCTCTCGGTATTGGTATCGCCTTTATGCGAATTCACATTGGCTTCATAACCCAATTCTTCGGCTGTTTCTCGGGCGATCTTACCCTCGGTAAACCAGTAGGGATTCGAGGTGTCGTTGACGATGATCGAGATAAGCCCCTTGTCCTGCGCCAGGGCTCCTCCGGTGAACAATGCCGCGCTTACGGCGAGCATTGCTATCAGCAGGCGTTTTCCTTTCATGTACATAATGGACCACCTTTACTCTTATGATTGTGCACCGGCTTTACCGGTCGTGCTTCCCGTCGCCGTCGAGCGCTCGGTAGCGCCTTCCGGTTGCGGTGAAGTCGTCGTGCCATCGGAAGCAGGCTTGCTGGCCTTCCGACTGCTGTACTGAATACTGTTGAGCATCACGGCCAGGATGATGACGGCACCGGTGAAGACCGTCTGCCAGTAGGCAGAGACGCCGATGATGACGAGACCATCCGATAAAAAACCGATCACGAAAGCCCCGAGCAGAGTGCCGCGCACGGACCCCCGTCCCCCGGCGAGCGCCGCGCCGCCTATGACCACACCGGCAATAGCGGTCAACTCATAGGTCGTACCGGCGGTGGGCCCGGCCGAGGTAAGCTGGGAGGACAACACCAGCCCGGCAATGGCGGCACAAATCCCGGACAGCACATAAACCGAGACCTTGACGCGATTGACCGGGACCCCGGAGAGTTCCGCCGCTCGCGCATTACCACCCGTGGAGTAGACCCACCGCCCAAAGGGCGTACGCGAAAGCGCCAGCATGGCCATGATCGCGACGGCCACCATCACCAAGACACTGATCGGGATGCCCAATAACTCATTGAAGCCGAGCCAAGCAAACCCGGTATTGCCCAGGGCCTCGCTCCCTTCGAGGTTGTTGTAGGTCAGACCATCGGTCATCAACAACGCGACACCACGCGCCACATAAAGCATGCCCAGCGTCGCGACGAATGCCGGCACCTTGAAGTAGGCGACAAGGACACCATTGATGGCACCCACGAATGCGCCCATGGCACAGGTCAGGATGACGACCACCCAAACCGGGGGATAAACGACGAAACCGAACATTTCCAAGGGAACGCCCTGCATCAGAAAGCCCGCGAAGACGCCTGCCAATCCAAGCGTCGACCCCACGGAGAGATCGATACCGCCCGTCAGGATGACCAATAACATGCCCAGAGAGAGCAACCCGAAAATGGCAACGTGGGACGACATGGTCAGGAAATTGTCGACCGAGAAATAGACAGGAGAAAGAATTGAAAAAATGATGATGATCGCGATCAAGGCGAAGAACGCACGCCCTTCCAGAAGCGCACGCTTTATATCGACACCGCCACCGAATAGTGTGCCGCGCTCATTGTCGTTATCTTGGCTGACATCAGACATTGTGATTATCTCCGCTTTATAAGTGGATCAAGCGACCACGGCCTCGCCCGAGGCAGCCATAATCTCTTCTTTAGTGGCGTCGGCACCGAATTCTGCCGCCACCCGGCCACGACTCATGACCACGATACGGTGAGCAATACTCAGGCATTCGCCGACTTCCGAGGTCGAGAACACAACCGCCAGACCCTGTTGCGCCGCCCCCTCGCTAAGCAGCTTGAAAACTTCGGCCTTGGCGCCTATATCGATCCCTCGGCTGGGCTCGTCGAGCAGCACCACCCGGGGATGCGTCGCCATCATCTTGCCGATCACGACTTTCTGCTGGTTGCCGCCGGATAACGACCCAATGGAGGCCGCCGCACCATCGGTCTTGATATGAACATTGCTGATCGACGCCTGCACCACCTGACGCTCACGTCCTCGCGAGGTCAGCAGCCCCTTGGTAAAGGCACCGATACTGGCAAGCGAGAGGTTTTCGCCCACCGACATCGTCTGCACCAGACCATCGCGCTGACGATCTTCCGGCACCAGCACCAGGCCGTTCTCGATACGCTCGGCAATACTCAGCCGCGTGATATCCTCACCATGCAGCAGAACCCGGCCCGCGCTGATCTCGCCACGCCCCGCCACGCTTTCGAGCAATTCGGTACGGCCTGCTCCCATCAACCCATAAATGCAGACGATCTCGCCAGCGCGCACGCTCAACGACACGTCATCGACAACGGCTCGCCCAGGGACCGACGCATCCGGGACGGTGATGCCCTCTAGCGATAAGACAGCTTCTCCCATCGCATACCCATCCGGCGGAGAACCGAGATCGAAGTTGTCCCCCACCATATTGCGCACGATCCATTCCAGGTCGATGTCCTCGCGGCGGGCATAGGCCGTCATCGCCCCATCGCGCAATACCACGGCATGATCGGTAACGGTCAGGGCTTCCTCGAGGTGGTGGGAGATATAAACGAGCGAGACGCCCCGGCTTTTCAGGTCACGGATCACGCGAAACAGCACCTCGACTTCGGAGGCACTCAACGCCGAGGTCGGCTCATCCATGATCAGAATGCGCGAGTCCACGGAAAGCGCACGGGCGATTTCGACGATCTGCTGCTGCCCAAGACGCAGATCTTCCACAGGCGTGAGTGGGTCGATGGGTTCATCCAGCTCTTCCATGAGCTGGCGCGTCTGACGCGCCTCCTCCGCGTAATCGACGCCGCCCTTGCCGACGATTTCACGGCCCATGAAAACGTTATCGCGCACGTTCAAATTGGGCGCGAGGCTGAGCTCCTGGTGAATGATCGATATCCCCTGGCGCTGTGCTTCCGTGGTCGACGAGAAGTGAACCGGTTCGCCCTCGAGAATGATGTCCCCCGAGGATGGTTGCATCACACCCGAGAGGATCTTCATCAGCGTCGACTTCCCCGCACCATTCTCACCGAAAAGTGTCGTCACCTGTCCGTAATGAACATCGAAATTGACATTCTTCAAGGCATGAACGTTACCGAAGGACTTGGCGATATTGTGCGCTGAAAGAATCACCCTTCCCAGCGCCGCGTCTTGGCTAACTGCCTGCTCGTTCATCGCTCACCCCGGCTCATTTAACGTCAAACGCAACCGGCGTAATGAGCCAGTTAGCGGGATTGATCAACTGGAAAACGCCCTTCACCGTTACGGTCTTTCCTTTAAGACTCTGTGTATCGATATCCGATAGAACCTGGGCTTTCATGGCATTGTTCAGAGCGGATCCCGCATTCTGGTATTCGATCTGATTCTTGAATTGACCGAACTCGATCTTCCCCGTGGCATCGCGTAATGCTGTGCCATAGATAGCAGGGCCCGTCTGAACACGAATCGTCACATCGTCCGGCACCTCATCGGATTTGATTTCATACGTGCCCGACTCTCCCTTGCCGACGACTCCGGTAACGGTCACCGGAATAATGGAACCGATGCCCGATGGCACACCATATCGCTCAGCGGCAGCACTCTTGTCTTTCTCGATGGCACTCGCCAACTTGCCGACACTGACGGCATTTTCCTCGACATAGCGACGAATCTCGGGAAACGTCTCCTCGGCGAATTGCGCCAGTTTCGAGGCTCCACTCTCCTCTTCCGCCTCGATCGGCACCACCGTGGTATCCCAGGCCATGACGGCAAGCAGGACGACCGCAACGCTGATCATCACCGCCCTGCCGCGTCTTTTTCGCCATTGTTTAGTGGGCATCACAGCCGTATGTGAAGTCATGATAAAGCGCCCCCTGGCGTCGCTGATGAATAGTGTTCAAGTTCTGCGCCGGATCACGGTCATGACCGTCACGCAGGACACGCGACATCATCACGCACCGGGCATTAAAATGATCTTGAGTGCGCTGCTGTCGTGTTTCATCAGCTCGATGCCCTTGTGGAAATCCGCCAGCGGCAGCTTGTGGGTCACCACACCTTCGGTGGGAAAGTCACCGCTTTCGATGCCCTCGATGACATGCGGATAACAGTAAGGTCCCAGGTGCGAACCGAGCACATCCAGCTCCTTGCGGTCACTGATGATGCTCCAATCGACTGTCACTGGATCCTTGAACACACTGAACTCGACGAAGCGGCCCAGCTTGCGCAACATCGCCAGTCCCTGCTCCACGGACTTGGGCGCACCGGTCGCCTCGATGTAGATGTCACAGCCATAGCCGTCGGTCATGTCCTTGACGATCTGGACAACGTCTTCCTCACTCGGATTGAGCACCATGTCGGCGCCGAACTTCTTGGCCAGCTCCAGGCGCTCGCCGTGCAGATCAAGCACCACCAGCTTGGCGGGGCCGGATTTCTTGGCGGGACCGATCATGCCTAGCCCCAACGTTCCTGCGCCGGAGAGCACCACGATATCTCCCAGTTGTATCTGCGCTCGCTCCACTGCGTGCATCGAGCAGGAAAACGGCTCGGTGAGCACGATGTTTTCCACCGGCACATCGTCTGGCAGCTTGTGGTTGATAGCTTCCTTGGGAAACTTCATGTACTCGGCCATGCCACCGTTGACGTTATTCTGGAAGCCATACACGTCGTGCTTCTCGCACATCCAGTACTGGCCACGATGACAGAAGCGGCAGTCCCAGCACGGCACGATCTGCTCGGAAATGACCCGATCACCGACCTCGAAACCTGTCGCGCCGGGGCCCATCTTGACGACATGCCCGATGAACTCGTGGCCCGGAATCATTGGCGCTTTGATATAGGCAGGCTGATCTTCGTCGCCCCAGAAACTCGGTGCGCCTTCATACGCCTTGAGGTCACCGGCGCAGATACCACAGGCTTCGACCTTGACCAGAATTTCCTTCTCTCCGATCTCGGGGACCGCAACGGTTTCCAGACGATAATCTTCCGGTGCGTAGGCGACGATGGCACGCATCGTGTCGGGAATGTCGGAAGGCAGGGTGGATGCGTCGTTCATGATGACCTCCATTGAGCTGGCGCTTATTTATCATTTGATCTCTTGTTGCTCAAATGAATTAACGCTTTTCAGTATAGCCAGGTCAATGC
Source organism: Chromohalobacter marismortui (assembly GCF_004364315.1). GTDB lineage: Bacteria > Pseudomonadota > Gammaproteobacteria > Pseudomonadales > Halomonadaceae > Chromohalobacter > Chromohalobacter marismortui. The sequence continues at coordinate 51,026 of NZ_SOBR01000004.1, forward strand.
AGTCGGCGACTTTTTCGTCTTATACTTTAGGATTGCTATTTAAATTATTGAAAATAAAGAACTTTTAAGAAAGCCTGCGGCGAGGACTGCAAGCTGCACATAAGAAAGGCAAGGGGAAATCACGAACCCTATCCGTTCACATGTATTTATTGCTGTTCATATGAACGGATATTCACGAGGCTTGTCGGTATCTTGCTTCAACTCGCCGTCGAGGTCGTCGCCTCATCCAGACGCAGAATGGTATGGGCGTTGGTCACACTGGTGGCCAGGGTGTCGATGACGCCTGTACGTAGCGCCCCCAGGATCCCCGCCGCCTTGGTATTCTCGCTGGCAATGGCCACGACATCGGGAATCCGCGCCAGGTCGGTGATGGTCAAGCCAATGACACGTCCCTGCATGGGCGTTTCCGAGGGACGGCCATGCATGTCGATGAAATCATATCCCATCATGTCGCCCACGGTTCCCGAGAGCCGCGCCTCGGCGATCTCCTGAGGCGTGAACCAGCCCATGCGCACCATGTTGCTGTCCTCGCTGAGATCACCGACGCCGATCATGGCGATGTCCGCGCGCCGCGCCCGGTCCAATGTCTGGCGTACGGTGGGGTTTTCATACATCGAGTCGCGCAGCGCCGGATTCTGCACCAGCGCTGGCGCATACAGCGTCTCGCTATCGCCGCCATACTTCATCGCCAGGCGGCGACAGATATGGTCGGGATTCATGTACTCACCGGCGCGCAATGAGCCGCCAATGGCACACACGAACGAGCATTTACGCGCGCCGTGCTCGAAGACATTATCGGCCACCGCCCCCACGTTACGCCCCATTCCCACCGCCACGATCGAACCATCGTGCAACTCGCGCGACAAATGATCGGCCACCAGGCTGGCCACACCGGACCGCTGAACGTCAGGGTCGGCGTGATCGAGCGCAATCAGAGCACGCTTGATACCGAAGCGGCGTATCAACGCCTGCTCAAGCTCGGCACTCACCGCGGGATGCTGGCGCACCCGTACATCGACGATGCCCTCGGCATGCGCGCGCTTCAGCAGTCGCCCCGCCTTGACCCGGGAAATCCCCAGCCGGTTGGCGATGGCCTCCTGGGTCTCCCCCTCGACGTAATACAAGGTGGCGATTTCCGTCATCAGCGCGACATCGGCGCGCTCCACACGTTCACTCATGGCACTGCCTCATACGGTCCGCTCGAACGATGCGCACAAGATACCACAGCGAACAAGCGCACTCTCATCGATCAGACGCTCGAGGAGTCGCGAAAAGCCTCTCTTTCATACTCCAGGATGCGCTCGACTTTGGCACGCGAACCGCCACCGCCGAACTCGGTGTCCAGGAAGGTCGTCACCACGGCCTTGGCCAACTCCGGACCAACCACGCGGGCGCCTAGCGTCACGATCTGGGCATCGTTGCTGGAGCGTGCCTTGGCGGCTGAATAGGTGTCATGCGCCTGCGCGGCGCGAATACCGCGTACCTTGTTGGCTGAAATCGCCACCCCGATGCCCGTCCCGCAAACCAGCACGCCACGCTCGGCGTCCCCAGCGTCAATGGCGCGCGCCACCTTGACCGCCACGTCGGGATACAGCACCGGCTCGGCGTTATAGGTACCGTAATCGATAGGCTCATACCCCAGAGCGCGAATGTGCTCGATCAGCAAGGTCTTGAGCTCGAACGCGGCCTCGTCGCCGCCCAGTGCAATACGCATTGTCGGCACGCGGCCTGCCATGCTTGAGTCTGACATGTGTCGTCTCCCGTGATGAGTCCTCCCGCTTGCGATCGGCATGCAGTGATCGCTCGCGATAATGTTCAAAATATCACTAACCGAACATTTGTAAAATTCTCGATCACGAAAAGTCATATCAATCCCCGAGCCACTCTCTTGTCCAGCTTCCAGGAAAAGAAATAAAAAATCTTTTATTTCAAACTTCTACCTTAAAGAAGCGCTTTCAAGCCTGTTATTCACGACCAAAGTCTCAGATATCGATACCGGCCATGCCTTGACAGCTCTGGGGCCCAAGCCTAAACATCTGTTCAGTGAAAGATCATTATATACTGCCCATCGAGGTGGCGGGCCGCCACGCCCCACCGTCGGCAACAACGAACAAGAGGAATACGCCATGCAACGCATCATCAATGACCCCGACAACGTCGTGGACGATGCCATCAAAGGTTACTTGCGCGCCTCGCCGAGCTTGTTTGCCGCCACCGACCATCCGCGTGTTCTCAAGTACCCGGGCAGCCCAAGCGACAAGGTCGGCATCGTCACTGGCGGCGGCTCGGGGCACGAGCCGGCGTTCCTGGGGTATATCGGTGACGGACTGTGTGATGCGGTGGCCATCGGTGAGATCTTCTCGTCGCCCACCGCCGATGCCTTCCTCGAAGCCTTTCGTTGCGCACCCCATGGCCAGGGCGTCGCCTGCCTGTACGGCAATTACGCAGGCGATAACATGAACGTGAAGATGGCCAGGCAGATGGCCGAGATGGAAGACATCGAGGTCAAGACCGTGATCGCACGCGACGACGTGGCCTCGGCGCCGGCATCGGAGCGCGATAAGCGGCGCGGCGTCGCCGGCGAGGTGATGATGTGGAAAATCGGCGGCGCGGCGGCGGCCCGCGGCGATAGCCTCGACGAGGTCATCCGACTGGCACAGAAAGCCGTCGATGCCTGCTCGAGCATCGGTGTCGGGCTGAGTAGCTGCACCATCCCCGCAAACGGTAAACCCAATTTTTCGATCGAACCCGGCCACATGGAACTCGGCATCGGCCACCACGGCGAACCAGGCATCGAGGTCGCGCCGCTGACCAGTGCCGAGGCTATCGCCGCGGCCATGTGCGACCCTGTTCTCGCCGACCAGGACTTCGCCGGCAGTGAGGTGGCCGTATTGATCTCGGGGCTTGGCGCCACGCCGGTAATGGAGCTCAATATCCTCTATGCACACATCGCCGAACGGCTCGAAGCTGCTGATATTCGCGTGCATCGTACGGACATCGGCAATTACTTCACCTCGCTGGAGATGATGGGCGCCACGCTCACGCTGATGAAGCTCGACGACGAGCTCAAACCGCTGCTGGACGCCCCGGCACGCTCGCTGGCCATCACGCAGCGCTGATCGGAACCGCTACCACGGAGACTCATCATGCACGTTCTGGACGCGACTCAAGGCAGAGAAATTCTCGAGGAACTGGTCGAGGTCATCGTCGACAACCGTCAATACCTGAGTGACGTCGACGGCGCGATCGGCGACGGCGATCACGGTATCAACATGGCCAAGGGCTTCCGGCTCTGCGGCGAATCGATCGCCGGTCAATCGTTGTCGCTTTCCAAGGCGCTGGGCACGCTCGCCACGACTCTGATGGGCTCGATCGGCGGTTCCATGGGCCCTCTGTACGGCAGCCTCTTCATGGGCATGGCCAAGTCGATCAAGGACAAGGACAGCCTCGATGCCAAGGATTTCGGCGACATGCTGGCCGATGGGCGCGAAGCGCTCGAGCAGATCAGCGATGCCAAGGTCGGCGACAAATGCCTGCTCGATACCCTGGTGCCCGCCATCGACGGCTACCGTCATGCTCTGGACGCCGGGGAGGATTTCCCCCAGGCACTGCAGGCATTGCGCAACGGCGCCCAGCAGGGACGCGATTCGACGCTCGACCTGGAAGCCAAGATCGGACGTGCGGCACGCCTCGGCGAACGCTCGTGCGGCCACCTGGATGCCGGCGCGGTGTCGTGCTGCCTGCTGCTGACCCGCTTGGCCGACAGCACCGAACGCCGCCTGGAAAAAGCCGCCGCTTGAGCACGGGCGGCTGCTTGCTCGGCTCCCCTCCATTTCTTAGCCCCCGACGCCATCTGGCATGTCGAGGGCCTTCACGCCCGCATATCGCGGCGGAGCACACCATGGTTTCACAGCTCGACTCACTCAAGGCACTGTCGCACGTGGTCGCCGACACCGGGGACCCGGCTGCCATCGAACGCTATCGCCCCGTCGATGCCACCACCAACCCTTCCTTGATCCTCAAGGCATTCGAGTTGCCCGGCTATCAGCCACTGATCGAGCGAATTCTGAGCGAGGAGCGCACCGAGACGCCGCATGACGCCCACCATTTGGAGCGCATCGTCGACCGGCTCTCGGTAGGCATCGGCAGCGAAGTTGCCCAACTCATTCCGGGGCGTGTCTCCACCGAGGTCGCCGCCAAGCTTTCGTTCGATACCCAGGCCAGTATCCGCAAGGCCCATGAGTTGGTGGCGCGTTACGAGGCACTGGGTATCGGCCGCGAGCGTATCTTGATCAAGCTCGCCTCGACCTGGGAGGGCATCCGCGCCGCCGAGGTGCTCGAGCGCGAGGGCATCCAGTGCAATCTCACGCTCCTGTTCAGCGACGCTCAGGCGCAGGCCTGCTTCGATGCCGGCGTGTTCCTGATGTCACCCTTCGTGGGGCGTGTCACCGACTGGTATCAGAAAGAAACCGGTCAAACGTTCTCCCCGGAGGACGATCCCGGCGTACGGTTCGTGCGCCAGGTCTGCGAGCGCGCCGATCGGGGTGGCTACGACACCATCGTCATGGGCGCCAGCTTCCGTACACCGGAGCAAGTCCTCGCCCTCGCCGGCTGTCATCGACTGACGATCTCCCCTGCCTTGCTGGAAACGCTCGAGGCGCGCGAGGGTGACATCGATGCCCAGGTCCGCTTTACGCACCCCGCAGCACAACCCGCCAGGCCCCTCGGAGAAAGCGCCTTCCGCTGGCAACATAATCAAGATCCCATGGCCATCGACAAGCTGGCCGAAGGCATTCGGCGCTTCGCCGACGATCAGGCCTGCCTCGAGGACTTGATCGCCGACCGGCTCGCTAACTGATTCACCGCTCCTGGAGGAGATACCGATGCCCTCTCGCTTCACGCTGGCCAATGCCATTCGCGCTCTTTCGATGGATGCCGTGCAGGCCGCCAATTCCGGCCACCCCGGCGCGCCGATGGGTATGGCCGATATTGCCGAAGTGCTGTGGAACGACCATCTCAAGCACAACCCCGACAACCCGACCTGGCCCGACCGAGACCGTTTCGTGCTCTCCAATGGGCATGGTTCGATGCTGTTGTATTCGCTTTTACACCTCAGCGGCTACGACCTGGCCATCGATGACATCAAGCAGTTTCGCCAGCTCCATTCGCGCACGCCGGGTCATCCCGAGCTCGGCTACACGCCTGGGGTCGAGACCACCACCGGCCCGCTGGGTCAGGGGCTGGCCAACGCCGTGGGCTTGGCGCTGGCCGAACGCACCCTGGCCGCGCAATACAATCGCTACGGGCATGACATCGTCGATCACCGCACCTGGTGCTTCGTCGGCGATGGCTGCCTGATGGAAGGCATCAGCCACGAGGCCTGCTCGCTGGCAGGAACGCAGGGGCTCGGCAAGCTGACCGTCATCTACGACGACAACGGCATCTCCATCGACGGCGAGGTCGCGGGCTGGTTCACCGATGACACTGCCAAGCGCTTCGAGGCCTACAACTGGCAGGTCATCGCCGACGTTGACGGGCATGACCCCGCCGCCATCGAAGACGCCATCAACGCCGCCACGCAAGACGACCAGCACCCGACCTTGATCATCTGCAAGACGGTCATCGGCTTCGGCGCGCCCAACAAACAGGGCACCGGCGCCTGTCATGGTGCCGCTCTGGGCGAGGATGAAGTCGCCGCCGCGCGCCAGCGTCTCGAGTGGTCACACCCGCCGTTCCACGTCCCCGACGAGGTTTACGCGGGCTGGAACGCCGACGCGGCCGGCCAGCAAGCCGAGGCCGCGTGGCACCAACGCTTCGCGCGCTACGCCGAGGCGTATCCCGAGCTTGCCGCAGAGCTCGAGCGCCGCTGGCGTGGCGAGCTGCCGGGCGACCTGGGCGGCAGCGCCCTGATCGAAGACGCCCAGCACGCCTGCGATACGCTGGCCTCGCGCAAGGCCTCGCTCGGCGTGCTCAACCACCTGGGACCACGCCTGCCGGAACTGCTGGGCGGCAGCGCCGACCTCGCGCCATCGAATCTGACGATCTGGGAGGGCGCACGCGCCATCTCGGCCCAGGCGCCCGACGGCAACTACCTGCATTACGGGGTCCGCGAGTTCGCCATGGGCGCCATCATGAACGGCATCAGCATGCACGGCGGCTTCATACCCTACGGGGCCACCTTCCTGACGTTCATGGAATACATGCACAACGCCGTGCGCATGGCCGCCATTGCGCGGCGCCAAGTGATCTTCGTCTATACCCATGACTCGATCGGTCTGGGCGAAGACGGCCCCACGCATCAACCCATCGAGCAACTCAACGCCTTGCGCATCACGCCGAACCTGGCGACCTGGCGGCCCTGCGACGCCACCGAAACCAGCGTGGCCTGGCTGGCGGCGCTCAAGCGTCAGGACGGCCCCACGGCTTTGGTGTTCTCTCGCCAGGGGCTTCCCGGGCAAGCACGCGATGTCGCCCAGCTCGCCGCTATCGAACGTGGTGGCTACGTGCTCAACGATTGCGAGGGCACGCCCGAGTTGATCCTCATCGCCACCGGCTCGGAAGTCGGTCTGGCCATGGAAGCGGCTGCCCGGCTCAACGACCAGGGACGGCAGGTCCGCGTCGTCTCGATGCCCTGCGCCAGCGCATTCGATGCCCAAGACGCCGATTACCAGGAGGCGGTGCTGCCACCCACGGTGACACGCCGGCTCGCCATCGAAGCTTCGCATCCCGACTATTGGCGCAAGTACGTCGGCCCTCGCGGCAGCGTGATCGGCATGACCGGCTATGGCGAATCGGGCAAGGCCGAGGACCTGTTCCGCCACTTCGGCTTCACCGTCGAGAACGTGCTCGACCAGGCGCGCACCTTGCTCGACTGACCCGCCCGGCGACATGGCCGCCAAGGTCATGTCGCCATTTGCAGGGCCCGACGACATACAACGGGGACGGGCTCTCACACCGCCACTCTCCTTAAGGTTTGGCCGTCTCCCGCTGGTCGACCAGCTCGCAGCCGGTGGCTTCACGAATCTCCTCGATCGTGACATCGGGCGCCAGTTCGACCAGCGCCAGCCCTTCGTCGGTGACGTCCATCACACCGAGATCGGTGATGATGCGATCGACCACCCCGACACCGGTCAAGGGCAGGTTGCATGCTTTCAGGATCTTGTGCGCGCCCTTCGCGGTATGGCTCATCAGCACCACCACGCGCTGCACACCGGCGACCAGGTCCATGGCGCCCCCCATGCCCTTGACCATCTTGCCGGGGATCATCCAGTTGGCGAGGTCTCCCTGCTCGGAGACCTGCATGGCGCCCAGAATCGCCAGGTTGATCTTGCCACCGCGGATCATCGCGAACGACTCCGCGTTGTCGAAGTAGCTCGAGCCGGGCAGGGCGGTGACCGTCTGCTTGCCGGCGTTGATCAGGTCGGGGTCGACGGTTTCCTCGGTGGGGAAGGGACCAATGCCGAGCAGCCCGTTCTCCGACTGCAGCCACACGTCCATGCCGTCGGGAATGTAGTTCGCGACCAGCGTGGGCTGGCCAATGCCCAGGTTGACGTAGAAGCCGTCCCGCAGCTCGCCGGCGGCGCATTGCGCCATCTGCTCCTTGTTCCAGGGCATCTCAGTTTCCCTCCCTGAGCATGCGTTTCTCGATGCGTTTTTCCGGTGTCGGATTATGCACGATGCGGTGCACGAAGATGCCCGGCAGGTGGACGTCGTCAGGGTCGATGGCGCCGGTCTCGACGATCTCCTCGACCTCGGCCACACAGATCCTGCCGGCCATGGCGGCCATCGGATTGAAGTTGCGCGCGGTCTTGTTGAAACGCAGATTGCCCGCCTTGTCGGCAACCCGGGCCTTGACCAGCGCCACATCGACCGGCAGGCCGCGCTCCATGACGTAATGTTCGCCGTCGAATTCGCGAACTTCCTTGCCTTCGGCAATCCTGGTGCCGTAGCCGGTCTTGGTGAAGAAGGCAGCGATGCCGGCGCCGCCCGCGCGCAGGCGCTCGGCCAGGGTACCCTGGGGGCAGAACTCCAGCTCGAGCTCGCCGGAGAGATACTGGCGCTCGAACTCCTTGTTCTCGCCCACATAGGAGGAGAGCATCTTGCGGATCTGGCGCGACTCCAGCAGCAAGCCGAGGCCGAAATCGTCCACGCCAGCGTTGTTGCTGGCTACCGTCAGGTCTTTCTTGCCGGTGTCACGCAGGGCAACGATCAGCGCTTCGGGGATGCCGCACAGGCCGAAGCCGCCGACGGCGAGCGTCATGCCATCCTCGATCAGGCCGTCGAGCGCGGCCGAGGCCGACGTATAGTGTTTATCCATTGCAGAACTCTCGTTGCATGGCGCCCTCATGGCACACGTCATCCAACCGCAGATAGAGTTCCTCGCCCCGAATGGCGACCTCCACCGCGGTGAGATGCTGCCCCTGACACGGTCCCGACACGCAAAGCCCGTCTTCCGGTCGAAACAGGGCACCGTGACCGAAACAGGCAATATGCCGGCCGTCGCCACTCATGAATCGGTCCTTCTTCCAGGCCATGCGTGCCCCCGACACGTGGGGGCACGCATTCCGATAGGCCACCACGGTGGCCTCTCCCGTCCGGACCACGAACAGGCTGTCCCGTCCCTCACCGTGCGGATCGAACCCCTTCGATTCACCCACGGGGATCTCATCCAGCCTGGCGAGACGCTGCCAGCGTAGTGCCATCGACTCAGTTCTCCTTGCCTGGCGGCGGGCCTCCCATCGGGGCCCATTTGGGCGTGCTCTGGAACAGGAACAGCTGGGACGTCTCGGCATTGGAGGGAGCTTCGCGCGCCGTCCAGCGCTCGTCGTGCTTGTCCATGTCGGCGTCGTACTCGACATGCACGCCCATCGGCGAGTTGAAGTACCAGAACCAGTTGGAGCCGAACTTGTGCTTGCCCGGCCCCCAGAAGCTCTCGTAACCCTTGTTGATCATGCGGGTGCCGGCCAGCATCAGCTCCGAGGGGCCCTGCATGTGGAACGCTATATGCTCCAGCCCCTGCATGTAGTCCGGTGTCTGCAGCAGGAACAGCACATGGTGATCGTCGTTGGCCTGGGGACGCAGGAAGGGACCGGTGTTGGTGAAATGATCGGTGACCACGAAGCCCAGCCGGTCGATGTAGAAACGCTGCATGCGCGCCATGTCCGGGGTAAAGTACACCACGTGTGACAGCGTCCTCGGCAACGCCGGCGCCTTCTCGTCGGCACCGACTTGGTTGGCGCCCCGCCCCGGCGCCGCGCCTGGCGAGTTGATCCGTTCGGGCGGCAGGTCGAGCGGGCGCCTTACCGTGACCTGGAAAGCGATCTCGAAACCCACGTCGTCCCGGCAACCGATTCCGCCCCCCGTCAGGGCACGCACCTCGCGGTCCTGCGAGAGCTCCTCGGCGATGGCATCCAGCGCCGCCTGGTCCTCCACGCCCCACACCGTCTGGCGCAGGCTATTGGCGGTCGGCAGCGGAGCGGGCAGCCCTTCCGCCTCTCGATGATGAATGCGGATGGCGGTGCCATCCAGCGCGGCGAAACGCAGGCTGCCATCCGCTTGCCGCTGTTCCTCCAGTCCGAAATCCACCAGAAAGGTTCTCGACGCTTCGACATCGTCGACGCCAAACACGACCTCGTCGGGTCCCATGATTCGCATAGCTGCCTCGTCGGCTGAGTTGTTGATGTTATGGGATGCCGCGCATCCACTGTCTCGATGAGGTAACGCTAAGAGGAATACCGACGTGTGAAAAATGGTTCCGCGTGATTAGACCAATGGATCATGTGAATGAATGGCCGGCACTCCACTCATTCATGGTATCCATGAGTTCATTCATGAGATCCATTTCACAGAGCCTCGCCAAACGAGGCATAAATGATTCATATAACTAAGACAACGATGTCCGTGACACGCCATGCATTTCAATAAGCTAGATCTCAACCTGCTAGTGGCGCTCGACCACATGCTGACGCTCAAGTCGGTAAGCCGAGCCGCCGAGCACATGAATCTGACCCAGTCAGCGATGTCGAACGCCCTCACCCGGCTGCGAAGCTACTTCGATGACCCCTTGCTGGTTCAGGTCGGTCGGCGGATGGAACTGACGCCTCGCGCGCAAGCCATTAAACACTCAGTGCGCGATATCCTGGTGCGGATCGAGGCGACCGTCGCTACCGACCTCACCTTCGACCCCAGCCAGTCGACGCGCGACTTCCGCATCATCCTGTCGGATTTCACCATGTCCACGCTGATGCCGAAGGTGCTCGAGCTAGCCGACAGGGAGTCGTCCCGCATCCGCTTCCAGCTTCTTCCTCAAATCGAGTCACCTTATCAAGCCATCGAAAAAGGTGATGCCGATGTACTCGTTGCCCCAGGTCCACTCACGTCTTCCGAGCATCCCAGCGAACACCTGTTCAGCGAAGAGTACGTCTGCATCACCTGCGCCAGCAGCCATCATCATGGCAGGTCCATGACTCAGGAACGCTACGTCGAGGCGCGCCATGTACAGATGGTGCCGACGAGAGGCGGGGCGACCTTCGAGCAACAATGGCTGGAGCACTTAGGGGTCCAGCGTGATGTCGCCCTGACCAGTTATACATTTACGTCGCTTCCTCATCTCATCATCGGGAGTGAACGTATCGCCACCATTCACAAGCACCTGGCACTGCACTACCAGTCGCTACTTGCCATCGATATTCACCCGCTCCCCTTCGACATTCCGCTACTGGAGGAGCGCATTCAATGGCATGCCTATCGCGACCAGGATCCCGGCATTCGCTGGCTGACGAACCTCATGCACAGTGCGGCCTCCACCATGGAGTAAGTGGCCTATCACTGGTGTAAATATCAGAGATGGGACGCCTCAATTTTTCTCCTGAATACTGTCTTATTAGTCTCGCCGTAGGAGGTAGTTGATATGACAAAACAAAAGATTCTTGTGGTGGGTGGCGGTATAGGAGGGCTGACTGTTGCCATTGCACTGCGCCGCCAAGGCTTTCCCGTAATTCTGATAGAAAAGTCCCCCCATTGGCCCGCCAGCGGGGTAGGTATCATTCAACAATTCAATGTCCTGCGTGCCATGCAAGCGCTAGATGTTCTCGAGGATTATCTGGCGCAATCCTATGGCTTCGATACCACGCAAGGCTTCGGGCCGCAGGGAGATCCGCTGTTTGCCTTTACGGCCCCTCGCCTGGCGGGGGAACACCTGCCGTCGAACGTGGGCATCCGGCGCACCTCGCTGCAGAACATCCTGGCCGGCAAGGCCCGCGAACTGGGGACCGACATCCGCCTGGGGACCGTCGTCGAACACTGGGAAGACACCGGGGACGCGGTCGAGGTGCGCCTGAGCGATGGCAGCCGCGAGGCCTTTCATCTGATGGTGGGGGCCGACGGCATCTTCTCGCAGACTCGCCAGACGCTGTTCCCGCAGGCACCGCAGCCGCGCTATACCGGCCAATGGGTATGGCGTTACAACATGCCGCGCCCCGCGGACGTGACCGGCATCCAGCTCTTCTATGGCCGTGTCAATGGTGGTCTTACGCCGCTCTCCGACGACCTGATGTATCTCTTCATGCTCAGCGAAGAGCCCGACGACTTCCGGCTCGAACGTGAAAGAGCCTGTGCCATGATGCATGAACGTGCCATCCATGCGGCACCGCAGATCCGAAAGCTGATGGACAACGTGACCGAAAGTGCCGAGGTCGTCGCCAAGCCCCTCGAGGTAGTTTTTCTGGAAGACGAATGGCACCGGGGCCGGGTGGTGTTGCTGGGCGATGCCATCCACGCCTCGACCCCCCATCTCGCCCAGGGCGCCGGCATGGCGATCGAGGACGCCCTGGTGCTGGCCGAGGAACTGGCCAGCGGCGACGCCCTGGACCCTTTGCTTCGCCGCTACCGAGAACGGCGCATCGAACGCTGCCGCTTCGTCAACCACAACTCGCTGGCGATCGGCGACATGCAGATGGGCAAACGCCGCGACGTCGATCCCGCCGCGATCAATGACCAGTGCGTAAAGCTGATGGCAGAGCCGCTCTGAGTCCACTCACTCTTCATCAAGGAACCGTTTCGTATGGCACTGTTCGACTATTTTCCCAATTACGTATGGAACCTCTCCGTCGCCATCGCCATGGAGAGCGGCGCCAAGCTCGGCGAGATCATGGATATGTGTCAACCGCTTCTCGAGGCCTCCGCAGAAGGCGAAGACATCGGCACCCAGGCCTTCATGCAGGCCTGGGTGCGCAAGGCCGACCAGTTGGTGTCACTGGCAGACGAGGACAGCGCCTCAGGGCGCGGTTTCTCGGCCAGTGACAAGCTGCATCGCGCCTCGCTGTATTATCTGATCGCCGAGCGCATGCAAGCCCAGGGATCCGAGAACCGTCTGGCAACCTTCCATAAGGGGCGCAAGACCTTCGACGATGGCGCACGGCTGGGCACGTTGAACGTGGCGAGACACGAAATTCCTTATGGCGACAAGCGGATCGCCGCTCTCTTCAGTCAAGCCCAGGGCGTCGAAGGCCCCGCTCCGGCCGTGGTCTTTCTCAACGGGCTGGATAGCTGCAAGGAACTGCTGTGGTGGTCGCGCCTACCGGAGGAGCTCGCGCGTCGCGGCATCAGCTGCCTATGCGTGGATCAGCCGGGCACCGGAGAGAGTCTGCGCCTGCAAGGTCTGCCCGCTACCTGGCAAGCCGAACAGTGGGGGACACCGGTCTACGAATGGCTCGCGGCCCAGCCCGGGGTCGACGCCGACCGCATCGGTATCACCGGCATCTCCCTGGGCGGCTACTATGCCCCCCGTATCTGCGCCATGGAACCGCGTTTTGCCTCGGGGGCGGTATGGGGCGCCAACCACAACTGGGCGGAAGTACAGCGAAGACGGCTGCAGCGCGAGGGAGAAAACCCGGTTCCCCACTACTGGAACCACGTCCAGTGGGTCTTCGGCGCCAGCGACCGCGACGATTTCTTCCGCCGCGCCGCAGGCATGACACTGGACGGTGTCATGGAACTCATCAAAGTACCCTTCCTGGTGACCCACGGCGCCAAGGATCGCCAGATCAGCCTCGACTACGCCCATCAATCGTATGATCAATTAATTAATTCCCCACGCCGTGAGTTGAAGATATTTACGGAAAGAGAAGGCGGTGTAGAGCATGTCGGCGCGGATAACATGAGCTTCGGAAGACACTATATTGCCGACTGGTTTGCCGAAACACTGGGCGGCTGGACCGCCTGAAAGCCAACCCCTTCTACCTTGGTAGAAGGGGTTTTATCGTTTATCTAAAACATATTTATCGCGTCAATAATTGGCATCGGGGAAAGTGTTTTTTCAACGTATATCGTGGGTCTTAATGTATTGAATAGCCATTCGTTGCACGCCTTTCAATGTCCTCGGAATGGTGCATAAACCCCAAAAAGCATCTCGAATATCATTTCGATACAATAACGACAGAGAGCTCACGATGTTCAAGACAATCAACCTCACGGGGATCACCGCGATCTCCCTTCTCATCGCGCATCCGGCCCTGGCCCTGACACCATCTTCGCCCGCTCATGAGGCCAACCAGCCGCCGCTCCCCAAGCTCTCCCAGGGGGCACGCTCACTGATCAACCTCGGCGACGCCGGACTCCTGCAGCCCTTCTTCTCCAACGACAAGTTTGGTCAGGCACAGTCGCGGATGGGGGCGGCACGCTATGCCTACGGTGCCAAGGACAACAACCCGGCACTCGATGATTTCCGGGAAGACCACGATGTTGTGATCACTCCTCTCAATGCAATGATCGAGCTCCCCGCCTCTTCCGGGGCCAGCTTTCTGCGCCTCAACGGGGGATACACGAACGGAAGCTCCGAGCCTCATGCGCTGGACCTGGAGGATGAGCTCTATCAGGGCACCATCGAGTTTCTGCACTTGCCCAACGAGAATGTCATGTGGGGTGTCGGGCTGGTCGCCAACAATTTCGAAAGTAAGGACCAGATCAGTGGCACCGAAGTCATCCGCGATAGCCGCGGCCTACGTCTCGATTATCTGCAAAAATTCAACGACCACTGGGGCATCGCCACACGCGGGATGTACCTGTGGGGGGAAACCGAGAACCGCGTCTATGACATTCCGACCCCCTATGGGCCCGCCGACCTCCGCAAGAAGCAGGATGACGATCGCTACTACCTGCAAGCCGATCTGGTCGGTTCCTGGCTGGGAGACGAAACCAGTTGGCTACCGGACGGCACGCTGGCCCACCCGCGCTTGGGCGTGCTCTATCACCACAGCGATCTGGGCCGCACGACCCCTCGCCTAGGCAATACGGAGCTGCCGGAGGTCACCGGGGTCAACGGCGCCAACGAGGACTTCGGACTGGCCTGGGCACACTTCACGCTGCAGCGAGCACCGCACCAGACGCTCGGTTTGCAATGGCTGCCCAGCGCCACGATCGGTATCGAACAGGAATACGCAAACTCACTCGACGAATTCAACGACGAGTCCACCTACGCCGTGATCGGTGCAGGCATCACCGCAACGATGTACGGACAAAGTATTTTTGCCGACTACAAGCGCTACCAAGGCGTAAACGGCGACAAGATCGACAACGTCTTCGTCACCGGAGTCACGCTCTCGTTCTGAGGTGACGCCTTGCCGACCGCCATGGCGGAGTCGGCGATTCGGGAACGCCAGCCTATCTACGGAGATCATCATGCTCACACAAGGAAAAACCCTCATCGACCTGGCGGTGAGTCTCACCGCCGGCATCGCCTCGGACCCACCCGGCCTGGGGCCACAGATCGACTATATCGATCATGACCAGGGCGCGCGTGACTTCGAGGAGATCTTCGGCATCGGGGTCGATCAGCAACTCGAGGGCAAGGGCGCCGCCGTCGAACGCTGCGTGATGAGCACCCACGCCGGCACCCACATGGATGCCCCCTGGCACTACCACCCCACCATGGACGGCGGCAAACCGGCGATGACCATCGACGAGGTGCCGCTGGAGTGGTGTATCGGTCCCGGCGTCAAGCTCGACTTCCGGAAATTTCCCGACGGGCACCGGGTGAGCGCCGCTGAGGTCGCTGCCGAATTGGAACGTATCGGTCACGAGCTGAGCCCTGGCGACATCGTGCTGGTCAACACCCGGGCCGGCGAACGCTATGGCCAGGATGACTACGTGGCCTCGGGGTGCGGTTTCGGCCGCGAAGCCACGCTCTATCTGACCCAACGTGGCGTGAAGATTGCCGGCACGGACGCCTGGAGCTGGGATCCGCCCCTGGCCAGTCAGGTGGCGCGCGTGCGCGAAACCGGCGATGCGTCGCTGTTCTGGGAAGGCCACAAGGCGGGGGCGGAAACCGTGTTCTGCCACATGGAGAAGCTGGGCAACCTCCATCGGCTGCCCGCCACCGGCTTCGAGGTCATGTGTCTGCCGGTGAAGATCGCCCGCGCCTCGGCCGGCTGGTGTCGGCCGGTGGCGTTGGTACCCACCCAACCAAGGAGTGAGTGATGCGCTTCGCAACGTTTGCCAATGGTCATCCCGACGGCCGCCTGCATCTGGTCTGCCGCCACAACGCCCTGACGGTGGCAACGGAAGCCGCCTCGACGCTGCAGGAGGCCCTGGAGCGCTGGGAGGAAGTCGCGCCACGCCTGGAGGCGCAATACCACCGACTCAATGAAGGCTGTCTGAAAGATGCCCGGCCGTTCGAGCCCACCGAAGCCATGGCGCCGCTACCCAGGGCCTGGCAGTGGCTGGATGGGTCGGCCTTCGACAGTCACGGCGAACTGATGGAGCAGGTCTTCAAGCTGGAGGCACGCCATGCGCTGGGACGGCCGCTGATGTATCAGGGCATCTCCGATCGCTTCCAGTCACCGGCCGAGCCCAGCGTCTTCCCGTCGGTGCAGGACAACATCGACTTCGAGGGCGAGTTTGCGGTGATCACCGGGGCGGTGGGGATGTCCGCCGATGCCGAGGCCGGCATGGAGGCGATCCGCCTGATCGTTCAGGTCAACGACTGGAGCCTGCGCTACCTGGGGCCGATCGAGATGAAGAGCGGGTTCGGCATGCTCCAGTGCAAGCCGCGCTGCTCGATGGCACCGGTTGCCGTGACACCCGATGAACTGGGCGCCAGCTGGCGGGAAGGACGCGTCGCGCTGGATTTGAGGCTCTCCCTCAACGATGACCCGTTTGGGCACCCCAACGGCGCTGCCATGGCAGTGGGCTTCCACGAGCTGATCGCTCATGCGGCTTACTCCCGCGACCTGCCGGCGGGCACGGTGATCGGTTCGGGCACCGTGTCGAATACCGGTTTTCGCCAGGTGGGCTCCGCCTGCATTGCCGAACGTCGCGCAGTGGAAATCTTAGACTTGGGTGAAGCGCGCACGCCTTTCCTGCAGCCCGGCGACCAGGTCTGCATGGAAGCGCGCCAAGCCGATGACACGCCGCTGTTCGGTGCCATTCGCCAACAAGTGGTGGTTCGTCAGTAAATCCGAGGAGCACAGGCATGACAACGACAAGACAAACCGACGAGAAGGCCATGGAGCACGAACTGAAACACACGATTATAAAGGAGGCATCGATCGCCGCCGTGGTCAGCGCCCTGATCAGCGCCGCCTTCGTGTTCGCGCTGTTCGGTGACGGCCGTTCGGCGCCGCTGTGGGGAGCCGGCGGTGCCGCCGTCGACTTCCTGCCGCAGACCTTCATGCTGTCGTTGATGAGCGCCCTGATACCGGCGCTGACCATGCGCCGCAAGTTGGCGCACGGGAAGCTGGAAGCCGTGGCCGGCAAGACTTGGCGGTTGCCGCGTCACCCGCTCGTGCGCAGCTTGCTGATTGCCTTGCTGGCGACCCTGGCGGGTAGTCCCTGCGGTACCGTTCTTTTATGGGCCATTGCCGGGCCCAACATCGACTTTGCCGTGTTGCTGGTGGCCAAGATGGGCTACGGCGCGCTGGTCGCCACGCTTGTGGCGCACGTCAGCATCAGGACCACTCTCGCTCAGGCGAGAGACTAAAACGTATGCCCAAACGCGCCTGTGCGGCACAAGCCGGTGCAGGTTGAAGCAAGAGCTCGGAATGCACTCAGGGGCGCCGCGACTCAATGGGTTGCCGGCGCCCCCCTTGATTCTCGTCACGGTCATCGCAAGAAAGAGGGGTGAGGCCAGCAGGAACGGCTACCTCAGGAAGACTCGTCACCGACGACCCCGTTAAGGAGGATGACATGAGCCGCAAGACCCTCACCGCCGTCAATCCCGCCAACGACCAAGTACTCGGCGAGCACGAGATGCTCGACGATGCCCAGTTGGCCGAAAAGCTCGACCAAGCCCGCGCAGGCTATGCCGAATTCCGCCATTTGCCGGTGGCCGACCGCCAACACCGGCTGACGGCATTGGCCGACTTGATCGATAAGCATCAGCGCGAAATGGCCGAGATCATTGCTCACGAGATGGGCAAGCCCTTTCATCAGGGCATAGCCGAGACGCAGATTTCCTCGGCCATCGTCCGCTTCTACGCCGACAACCTGGACTCACTGCTCAAACCCCAGCCACGGCAGGTGGAAGGCGCTCAAAAGGCCGAAATCGTTCACGACCCGATGGGGGCCGTGCTCGGTGTGATGCCGTGGAACTATCCGCTTTACCAGGTGGTTCGCTTCGCCGCGCCCAACTTGGCGGGCGGTAACGTCTGCCTGCTCAAGCATGCCTCCAACGTGCCGGGCTGCGCCAAGTTCATCACCAAACTGTTCCATGATGCGGGCTTCAAGGAAGGCACCTTCACCTGGCTGCCGATTGGCTCCGACAAGGTCGAGGGCATCATCCACGACCCACTGGTGTGCGGTGTCACGCTCACCGGCAGTGAAGATGCCGGCCGTGCCGTGGCCAAGATCGCCGGCGAGGCCATCAAGCCCAGCGTGCTCGAGCTCGGCGGTATCGACCCGCTGATCGTGCTCGACGATGCCGATGTCGACAAGGCGGTGGAGCTGGCCGTGAATGGTCGCTTCGACAATACCGGGCAGAGCTGCGCGGCGTCCAAGCGTTTGATCGTGGAGCGCCCGATGCTTGAGCGTTTCACGGAGCGCCTTATCGACCGTGTACAGAACATGGGCATTGGCGATCCCATGGACGGCGACACCGAGGTCGGCCCCATGTCGCGCAAGGACCTGCGTGACGACCTGCACGACCAGGTACAGCGCGCCATCAAGCACGGTGCGCAACTCGAAACCGGTGGTGAAGTCCTCGACCGTCCCGGTGCCTGGTATGCCCCAACCGTGCTGACCAACGTCGCGCCCGGCAATCCGGCCTTCGACGAAGAGCTGTTCGGCCCGGTGGCATCGGTCATCGTCGCCGACGACGCCGAGCACGCCATCGAGTTGGCCAATAACTGCCGTTATGGCCTGGGCGGAACCGTGGTCGGCCAAGACGTGAAGCGCGCCGAACAGGTCGCGCGTCGCCTCGAAGTCGGCATGAGCTTCGTCAACCGCCCCACCACGCCCTTTGCCGAGCTGCCATTCGGTGGCGTCAAGGAAAGCGGTTACGGTCGCGAGCAGAGCGAATACGGCTTCGGCGCCTTCCTCAACGTGCGCACGGTCTACATCGCTGAATAAGCGAGCCGGCAATGCACCAACGCAAGCGCCCCGCCCAAACATTTGGGCGGGGCGCTTCGTCGTTCGGCGTCCGCGATGTGCCCTTACCGGTATGGCCGACCCTATCGCGAATCCTTGGATCAGGGCTTAGATATAAGGCGTGGATGTCTGTGATTGAAAGCCGCGATACGCGCTCTCGGTCATCATTTCCAGCACATGGCCTGCATACTTGCCAAAACGCTTGAGCAGAGTCGGTCGTGCAGTCGAAATCGTCATGGATAACGTGCCTGTGTCGGTGGATACACACGCATTATACCTTAGTCTTTAGACTTTGGTCTAATCGATGCAACGCACGGCCAACTCCTCAGGCTAAAAATTGTAATTGATGAACCCACCCGCGTAGGCCTGGGTCGCATCACCGATGGTGTCGACGATGGGGCTATCCTTGGCATCACCGGTCAGGCGCGACATACCGACCACGCCGGTGATGGACCATGTCGGCGTGAGATAGTAGCTAGCACTGGCATCCGCCCCCACCTTGAAGTAGCCCTCGTTCGGTGAATACGCATTCAACCCCGAACGCTGGCTTTCACGCGCCGAGATGCCGAACATGTCCTCGGCCCATGACTCGCTTCCATAGGCGACGCTTGGACCCAGCGAAACGGAAAGCCGCTCGGTCAAGCGCGATCGCCAATGTGCCTTGGCGCTGGCGTGATACCCATCCATGTCTCCGCTCAGCGGCGTTTCCACGGACGCGCTGTACTGCCAATGCCCCTCGGTGTATTCGGCCCGCAGCCCTGCCGTGACGCCACCGTCGACCTTGTCCAGTCGATGCAGGTCGTCCTCGTCGTCACGCCCGAAGGTGTAACCGAGAAACGGCGACACCCGCCAGCCATCCCGGTTGATGACGTTCCAGCCCACGCCATCGCGCGCGTTGATATACAGGCTATCGCCATAGGTCAGGTCGACCGATGGCCATACGGACGCCTCGTAGTCGTCGCTTCCCAGATAATCGGGGGCGTAGATCGCCCCCGCCCCCAGACTCCCTTGCCAGCCGCTGTCCTGTGCCTGGCTGGGCATTGCTACCGCCAGCATCGGTAGCGTCACGGCCAACGCCGCGTATCGATATCCTGCCTGCATGTCGACCGACTCCCTGGATTCATTGCATGACCACCGGCTGGCCGCCCACCACGTCGCAGGCACGCACACCCGGCCCTTTACATACAATATCGTAGGTATTGCTGCCACGCCAGCCGGCCGCTTGCAGTGGGAAGCAGACCGCGCTGACGTACGTGACCACTTGCGTCTACAATAGCCATCGTTTCTTATTTCCGCTCAAGCGGTAGCTGGCACAGTAGCCAAGGAGCGCCGCAGTGACAGGATGGATTTACTGGCTGGACCTGGCGGGCGTGATCGTCTTTGCGCTCTCGGGCGTGATCATTGCCTGCCGCTCGCGAATGGATCCGTTCGGCATGCTGGTACTCGCCGCGATGACGGGCATCGGCGGCGGTACCCTGCGCGATCTGTTACTGGGCATTCGCCCGGTGTTCTGGGTCACCGATCCCACCTATCTATGGGTGATCATCATCACCGTCGTGTCATCGATCATCGGCTTTCATTACATTCACCGGTTATCACGCACCGTCTTGCCCGTACTCGATGCCTTCGGACTCGCCATCTTCACCATCATCGGCGCTCACAAGGCATTGGCGCTGGGCCATGGAGGTACCGTCGCTGTCTTGATGGGTCTCCTCACCGGTGTCGCGGGTGGCATGCTCCGGGATGTACTCGCCCGGCGAGTCCCCATGGTGCTGCGCCAGGAAATCTATGCGACTGCCTCCATCGCAGGCGCCACGACATACGTCATCCTGTACACGCACCCTATCCACCCCTACGCCACTATCGCGCTGCCTATCCTGGTAATCCTGACACTGCGTCTCAGCGCCATCTACTGGCGCCTCTCCTTGCCGGTATTCGCCTGGATCACCTCGCCAGCCGCGCCCTCATCTGGCAGCCTTAAATCTCAAAGTGCTATGCACAACGCAGCACCGTCATCGAACGAGATAGAAAAGACGCCACGCTCTAAAGCCCGCGTGCGAATGCTGTCGCCCAAACGGCGGCGTCGATAGCCATTGCCATGTAATTATTAGCACGCTACATTGTTGCCATCATTCGCTTCAGGAAGGTTTCAATGGCATCCCCTAAGCTGTTCTCGCCGCTCACGCTCGGCCGGCTCGAATTGCCCAATCGCATCGTCATTTCCCCGATGTGCCAATACTCCGCCGACGAAAACGGCAGCATGACAGACTGGCACAAGATTCATCTGGGACATCTCGCTCTCTCCGGGGCAGGACTATTGATCGTCGAGGCCTCCGCCGTCGCGCCGGAAGGACGCATCACCTCTGGCGACGTGGGGCTCTATTCGGACGACAACGAGCAGGCGATGGCACGTGTACTCGAGTCCGTTCGTGCCTACTCGCCGATACCGATCGGCATCCAGTTGGGCCACGCCGGACGCAAGGCCTCTTGCCAGGCGCCTTGGGAAGGCGGTGCCCAGCTTAGTCTGGAAGAGGGTGGCTGGCAGACCGTGGCGCCTTCCGCCGTGGCGTATCAGGACGGGCAGCGTCCGCCACAGGCGATGAGCCTGGATGATATCGAGCAGCTCAAGGCGAACTTCGTCGCTTCGGCCAAGCGTGCCGAGCGTCTCGGTTTCGAACTGATCGAACTGCACGCAGCGCATGGCTATCTGCTGCACGAGTTCTTGTCGCCGCTTTCGAACCAGCGCGATGACGAGTACGGCGGCAGTCTGGAAAACCGCATGCGGATCGTGCTGGAGATCTTCGATGCCGTGCGCGCGGTCTTCCCGGACGACAAGCCTGTGGGTATCCGTATCTCCGGAAGCGATTGGGTCGCAGGCGGCTGGGATCTGGAGCAAAGCGTCGAGTTGGCCAAGGCTCTCGACGCCCGCGGCTGCAGCTTCATCGACTGCTCCGGTGGTGGCCTGGACCCACGCCAGACCTTGAACGTCGGCCCCAACTATCAGGTACCGTTCGCTCGCCGCATGAAGCAGGAAGTCGCCATGCCGGTGATTGCGGTCGGCCTGATCACCGAACCGGAACAGGCAGAGGGCATCGTCTTCGGTGGCGAAGCAGACGCCGTCGCGCTGGCCCGCGGCATGCTCTACGATCCGCGCTGGCCGTGGCACGCCGCCGCCAAGCTCGGCGCGACCGTACATGCCCCGAAGCAGTATTTGCGCAGCCAGCCGCATACGCTCAAAAAGCTATTCGGCTAACGTGACATTCAAGCGTCGTCGACGTTTTTCATCTTCTGCAACAAGCGTATGAGTCTATGGATTCATACGCACCACCGGCTTGATGGTCTTGCCGGACTTGGAATCCGCGAAGGCCTCTTCCAGAGCGTCGAACTCGTAAAACGTCACCAGCTTGTCGAACGGGAACTGCCCCTGGCGGTAGTAGTCGATGAGCTGGGGGATGAACACCTTGGGCACCGAGTCGCCCTCGATCACGCCCAGCATGGTCTTGCCTTCCGCCATCAGGTCATTGTGCACGTCCAGCGTGACCTCCGGCGTCACCCCCACGATGGCCAGCTGGCCCAGGGGACGCAGTGCATGCAGCCCCTGGCGCACGACCTGCGGCACACCGGTTGTCTCGACACCATAGTGCGCCCCCGCGCCGGTCACCGCACGAATCTCTTCCACCACGTCTACCTGGCGGCCATTGAAGACGTGCGTGGCCCCCAGCTCCTTGGCGAGCGACAAGCGATTGTCGTGCACGTCGACGGCGATGATCCGTGCGCAGCCGGCAATACGGGCCGCCATGACGGCGCTCAACCCCACCGCGCCGCAGCCATAGACCACCAGGCTGCTGCCGAACGCCGGCTTGAGGCGATTGAGAACCGTGCCGCTCCCGGTCTGAACGCCGCAGCCCAATGGGGCCAGCAAGCCCAGGTCGAGATCCGGGTCCACCTTGACCGCGTTGCGCTCATGCACCACCGCATGGGACCCGAACGACGACTGACCGAAGAAGGTGGACACCGCTTCGTCGCCTCGATGCAGGTAACAGGCCCCGTTCTCGGCACGCCCGCCGAAATTCAACTCGTTCATGCGCATGCAGACGGTAGGATGGCCGGTCAGGCAATGCTCGCATGCGCCGCAATGGGCAAACGACAGCACGACATGGTCCCCCGGCGCGAACGCCGTGACCTCGCTCCCCACGGCTTCCACCACCCCGGCGCCCTCGTGCCCCAGCACGACGGGGAACGGCGTCAGTTCCAGGTCCCGCGCGACGGCGTCCGTGTGGCACACCCCGGTGGCCACGATGCGCAGGCGCAACTCGTTGGCCCCCGGCTCGGTCAAGGTCAGGGTCTCCACCGAGAAGGGCCCGCCCTTGTCTCGCGTCACAGCCGCTTTGATTTGCATGGAAAGCTCCTCACGACGTTGCGGTGAATGTCCCCGGACCATGCCTCGGCCCGGGGATCGCTTCCGCCTAAAGATTAGAACGGATACTGGCGCGGTTCATGCTGCAGCGTGATCCAGTGCTCCGTGGTGAACTCATCGATCGCCCAGTCGCCGTTGAAGCGGCCCAGGCCGGAGTTCTTCTCGCCGCCGAACGGCGCATGCGGCTCGTCGTTGACGGGGATGTCGTTGACATGGGTCATGCCCGCCTTGATGCCCTGCGCGAAACGCACGCCGCGTTCCAGGTTGCGCGTGAAGACCGCGCTCGACAGACCGAACTCGGTGCGGTTGGCCAGCTCCAGCGCATGCGCTTCGTCACGCGCGGATTGAATCCCCACCAGCGGCCCGAATATCTCCTCGTCGGCCAGCTCCATGTCCGCCGTGACATCGCCGAACACGTGCGGCGGCAAGACATTGCCCTCGGGGTCGCCTCCGGTCAGCAAGGTGGCGCCCTCGGCATGCGCCTTGGCGATCTTGGTCTGAAGCCCCTCGAGCTGCTTGGCGTTGATGATCGGCCCCACGGCGGTCTCGGGGTCGGCGGGGTCGCCCAGACGCAATGCCTTGACGCGTTCGACGAAGCGGGCGGTGAAGGCGTCACGCAGCGGCTCTTCGACGATGATGCGATTGATCGCCATGCAGATCTGGCCCTGATGGAGGAACTTGCCGACCACCGCCGCATCGACCGCCTGCTCCACATCGGCATCCGCCAGCACCACGAAGGGGCTATTGCCGCCGAGTTCCAGGGCGACGTGCTTGAGATGCTTGCCACCGCTGGCCAGGCGGCCGATATTCAGCCCCACGGGGGTGGAGCCGGTGAAGGTGATCAACGAAGGCACGGGGTGCTCGACGAAGGCATCGCCGATCTCGGAACCGGCACCGACGACGACACTCAACACGCCCGGTGGCAGCCCTGCCTCTTCGAAGATGCGTGCCAGCAGCAGCCCGCCGGTCACCGGTGTGTCGCTGGCCGGCTTGATGACCACCGCGTTGCCCAGCGCCAGCGCCGGCGACACCGAACGAGCGCTCAGGTTGAGCGGGAAATTCCACGGGCTGATCACGCCCACCACGCCCAGCGGCGCCCGATAGACGCGACTTTCCTTGCCGGGAATGTCAGACGGCAGGATGCGGCCGTGGGCCCGGGTCGGCATGCTCGCCGCTTCCTGGGTGATCGCCCGTGCCGCGCTCCACTCGATCTGCGCCTTGATCCGCGTACTGCCCGACTCGCGAATGATCCAGTCGATGATCTCGTCACGGCGCTCGTCGAAGATCGCCACCGCGCGCCGCATGACATCGCCACGCGCGTTCGGTCCC
The DNA here is from genome assembly GCF_004364315.1 of Chromohalobacter marismortui. Taxonomy (GTDB): domain Bacteria; phylum Pseudomonadota; class Gammaproteobacteria; order Pseudomonadales; family Halomonadaceae; genus Chromohalobacter; species Chromohalobacter marismortui. The sequence goes on from NZ_SOBR01000004.1 coordinate 75,351, forward strand.
AGTGCCGCCCATGCGGCCTGAGCCGACTGCGCATGGCGGTAGGCATCGTCCAGGTCATGGCGGTCGGCCATCGCCAGATCGAGCAGCGTTTCCCCGGAATATGGATTGGTCACGCTCAGGCGGCGCTCGGCACGTCCCTGGCGCCAGCCTCCCGCGATCGGCTGGGCATCCTGACCGGCAAACAGCGGTGCTTGTGTCATGTGTCTCACCTCAATCGTCATGCGAAGACGCGCCTCGTCGGGCCGCGTCGTGGTCATGCGAGCCTAGTCGGACAATTAATACGCAGACTAATAGTAATGATCAATCAACTTGATACCCCGCGGCGACCCCATGGCCTAGGACTCCAGGGGCTCGTAGGGCAAGCCGACATAGTTCTCGGCGATGGTCGTCAGGCCTGCCTCGGAGCCTGTGACATAGTCCAGCTCGGCTTGCTGCATGCGGGCGCCGAAATCCTCGTCCTCGGAAAACTTGTGGAGGATCGAGGTCATCCACCAGGAAAACCGCTCGGCCTTCCAGACACGCTTGAGACAGGTCTGCGAATAACGCGGCACCAGGTCGGTGCGGCCCTCGTGATAGACCTTGACCATCAGGCGGTAGAGCGTGTTGACGTCGCTGGCCGCCAGGTTGAGCCCCTTCGCCCCCGTCGGTGGCACGATGTGCGCGGCATCGCCGACCAGAAACAAACGGCCATACTGCATCGGCTCGGCCACGAAGCTGCGCAACGGCGCGATGCTCTTCTCGAGCGAGGGACCGGTCACCAGATTGGCCGCGACGTCCTCGGGCAGGCGGCGCTTGAGTTCCTCCCAGAAGCGCGCATCGGACCAGTCCTCGACCTTCTCCTCCAATGGCACCTGCACGTAATAGCGGCTGCGGGTCTGGGAGCGCATGCTGCACAAGGCGAAGCCCCGCTCGTGGCGCGCATAGATCAACTCGTCGGAGACCGGCGGCGTGTCGGAGAGCAGCCCCAGCCAGCCGAAGGGGTAGACCCGCTCGAACGTCTTCAGCCGGTCGCCGGGAATCGACTGGCGCGAGACGCCATGATAGCCGTCGCAGCCGGCGACGTAGTCGCAGTCGAGCCGCTGCGTTTCGCCATTGTGCTCGAAGGTGATGTACGGGGCGTCGGTTTCCAGATCGTGGGGCTGCACATTGTCCACTTCATAGAGCGTCTGGCCGCCCTCGGCGGCGCGTGCCTCCATCAGGTCGCGGGTCACCTCGGTCTGCCCGTAGACCATGACCTGCTTGCCGCCAGTCAACGCCGCAAGGTCGATGCGCACCCGACGATTATCGAAGGCCAGCTCGACGCCGTCGTGCGGCAGGCCCTCGACATCCATGCGGCGGTCGACACCGGCTTCGCGCAGCAGATCGACCATGCCCTGCTCCAGCACGCCGGCACGGATGCGGCTCAAGACATATTCGCCGCTGCGACGCTCGAGGATGACGTTGTCGATCCCCGCGCGTTGCAGCAGCTGCCCCAGCAACAGCCCGGAGGGGCCGGCACCGATGATCGCGACTTGGGTTTTCATGGCAATCTCCTCTTATTCGGGTCTGGCAGCACGGCCAGTCATCGAGTTGCATTTTTCACCGATGAAAACCCGCGAATAAGACAAAATCCCCGCATGAATTTATACTTTTCCAAGATCCGGCCATAACTTTGGTCGAAGACTCGACTTTCGTCGCACAGGAGATTGCCATGTCGGCATCGCCCAAGCGCGCCATTCCCGTCTTTCAGCTGTATGGCGAAACGCACCAATGGCCGACCCCCGACCTGCTGCACTGCGAGTCCATCGCCGAGCGCAGCCGACTGCACGATTGGCACATACGGCCGCACCGCCACGCCGATCTCGTGCATGTGCTGCATATCGCGCACGGCGACGTGAACCTGACCTTCGAGGAGGGTGCGCAGCGCGTCCAAGGGCCTCTGCTGATCGTCGTCCCCTCGATGACGGTGCATGCATTTCGCTTCTCGCACGATGTCGATGGACACATCATCACCCTGGCGATGCCGCTGGCGACCCACATAGCCGATACGCTGCATCCCCAGGGAAAGATCCTGGCACGCGCAGCGTTTTATCCGCTTGCCGACCAGCCGGAACGCGCGCCCATCGCCACGCTCGTCGACCAGCTCGATGCCGAGTACCGCCAGCCCGCCGAAGGGCGCGACGCCTTGCTCGACGCCTTGCTCAACAGCTTGCTGGTGCTCGCCTCACGGCGCGCGACCCGACGCCAGGCACGTCCCGCGTCACGCCATCATGAACGCGGCGAAGCGCATCTGGCCCGCTTTCAACAACTCATCGAAGCCCACTACCATCAGCAGCCCAGTATCCCCGAGTTCGCCGAGCGTCTGGGCATCAGCAGCGCGCACCTCAGCGCGATCTGCCAACGCCTCGCCGGCCGCAGCGCCCAGCAGCTGCTGCACGAGCGTGTGCTTCTCGAGGCCAAGCGCCACCTGACCTATACCAACATGACCATCGGCCAGGTCGCCGAACGGCTCGGCTTCAAGGAACCGGCCTATTTCACGCGCTTCTTCAAACGCCATGTCGGCTGTTCGCCGAAGGAATTCCGCCAGCGTCAGGCATGAGGCTGGCGACAGCGGCCCCGCGACCGCTTTGGATCCAAAGACCTCATGTCGCGTTCGGCGCTTGCCCCACGCCGCCCAGCCCGAACAGCGTGCCGTACCGCAGCCCGATGTAGGCATGCTCGCGCATCAGCATCTCCGCCCGGGCTCCCTCGCCGCGCGATAGCGCCTGGAACACGAGCTGGTGCTGGGCATGCGCCATGCGCAGCTTGCCGTATTCGCGATCCAACGCCGCGTCGTCGATGACGATCGAGTCGGCCGACGCGAAGGGCAGGTGGTCGTTACGTGCGATCGCGTCGTGGATGACGCGACTGCCGGTGGCACCGACGATGGCACGGTGAAATTCCTGGTTGAGGGTGGCCCAGACCTCGATATCCGCCTTGGCCAGATACCCCTTTTCCAGCAGCGCCTCGCCCCGCGACAAGCAGTCTCGTAGCTGCGCGCCAACTTCCTCGGTCACGCCCTGTTCGGCCAGACGGCGCGCTGCCAGCCCCTCCAGGGCCCCGCGCACCTCCACCGCACAGAGCACATCCTCTTCGGAGAACTGACGCACCACATAGCCGCGGGTGCCGGTCTTCTGTAGCAGCCCCTCTTGCTCGAGCGTCCGGAAGGCCAAACGCACAGGCATGCGAGAGACCTGAAGCCGCTCGGCGACATGCAATTCCTTGAGCCGTTCACCGGGGGCGTAAACCCCTTCACTGATGAGCTTGCGCAAACTGGCGATGACATTGAGGCGACCATTTTTGTCCGATTTTTCCGGCATCTACGCGATCCTATCGACGCTTTCATTTTTGGATCCAACTAAAGGCTAACTTGACGCCAGGAGCCCTTAAAATCTTTACTTTGGATCCAAAGAACAATAAACCCTATCCATAATGAGGAGGTTACCATGTTCCCCAAGAACACTTGGTACGTGGCCTGCACGCCGGACGAGATCGAAGAAAAACCGCTCGGCCGCACGGTCTGCAACGAACAAATCGTCTTTTTCCGTGCCGAGGGCGGTCAGGTCGCCGCCGTCGAAGACTTCTGCCCTCATCGCGGCGCCCCCTTGTCGCTAGGCTTCGTGCGTGACGGCCAGCTGGTATGCGGTTACCACGGTCTGGAGATGGGTTGCGAAGGCAAATGCACCAGCATGCCGGGCCAGCGCGTACGCGGCTTCCCCAGCATTCATGCCTATCCGGTCGTCGAGCGGCATGGCTTCATCTGGGTCTGGCCCGGCGATGCCGAGCAGGCCGACCCGGACCAGATCCCCGAGCTGCACTGGGCCAACGACCCCGAGTGGGCCTATGGCGGCGGGCTTTATCACATCAACTGCGATTATCGCCTGATGATCGACAACCTCATGGACCTGACCCATGAGACCTACGTGCATGCATCCAGCATCGGCCAGCCCGAAATTGAAGAATCCGCGCCGGAAACCAAGGTCAACGGCGACGAAGTGCTGACCATTCGGCACATGGAAAACATCACCGCGCCGCCGTTCTGGCAAGCCGCATTACGTGGCAACAACCTCGCCGACGACGTGCCCGTGGACCGCTGGCAGATCTGCCGCTTCACCCCGCCCAGTCACATCCTGATCGACGTGGGGGTCGCGCACGCCGGCAAGGGCGGCTACGACGCGCCGGCCGATGCCAAGGCGTCGAGCATCGTGGTGGACTTCATCACACCGGAAACCGACACCTCGATCTGGTACTTCTGGGGCATGGCGCGCAACTTCAATCCGCAGGACGAGGCGTTGACCGAGAAGATTCGCGAAGGCCAGGGACAGATCTTCGCCGAAGACCTGGAAATGCTCGAGTCCCAGCAACGCAACCTGATCCGCTATCCCGATCGCCGTCTACTGATGCTCAACATCGACGGCGGCGGCGTTCAGGCACGTCGGGTCATCGACCGCATCCTCAAGGCGGAAGCAGAAAACGCGCAGCCGCAGCAGGCCGCCACCGCCAGTTGATGGATCTTGCACAACGAAGGATCGGCGCGCGCCGATCCTTTCCCGGTTCGCCGTTCCCCCGGCAGTAGGTCATCCCATGAACGATAGTACGCTGTCTCTGTTCGTCAGAGTCACCCAGAAATGCCAGGAAGCCGAGGATATCGTCAGTTACGAGCTGTCCGATCCTCACGGGCGCCCCCTGCCCGCCTTCAGTGCCGGCGCGCACATCGATGTACGCGTCAAGGAAGGCGTGATTCGCCAATACTCGCTGTGCGGTCATCCGGAAGAACGTGATCGCTACTTCATCGCCGTCCTGCGCGAGCCCAGCTCTCGTGGCGGCTCGGTCGCCATGCACGATGAGATCGAGGAGGGCGATCTGCTGCAGATCAGCGCCCCCAAGAACCACTTTCCTCTAGAACCCGCCAAGCGCTCGGTCCTGTTCGCCGGCGGCATCGGCGTCACGCCGATCCTGTGCATGGCCGAACGTCTGGCGCACACGCAAGCACAGTTCGATATGCATTACTGTTCACGCTCGCGCGAACGCATGGCCTTCGTCGACCGCCTTGAGCAATCCGCTTACGCTGATCATGTGCATTTTTATTACGACGATGCGCCCGAGGCCGGCAAGCTGGATGTGGCCACCGTCGCGGGTGAGCCGAACGACGAGACGCATATCTATGTCTGCGGCCCGGGCGGCTTCATCGATCACGTCATGTCGACCTGCAAGGCGCAGGGCTGGCCGTCGTCACAATTGCATACCGAGTATTTCAGTGGCGTGGAGACGACCTCCGAGGACGACGAAAGCTTCGACGTGAAAATTGCCAGCAGCGGCGCGACGTTCCCGGTCCCCAAGGACAAGAGCGTCTACGAGGTGCTGAGCGAAAACGGCGTCGAAATCATGGTGTCGTGCGAACAGGGTGTCTGCGGTACCTGCCTGACGCGCGTTCTAGAGGGAGAGCCGGATCATCGCGACCTCTACCTCGATGACGATGAACACGCCGCCAACGACCAGTTCACGCCATGCTGCTCTCGCGCCAAGAGCAAGACGCTGGTGCTGGATTTGTAAGAGTCACCTATCCATCCCAACTGGCGGTGCCCGATGACCGGCCCCGGGACGCCGCCATTCTCACGCGTTTCCTGCACAATGCCCCGCGAGCGACATGGCCGCGGTGCGAACCGCTGTGTACGCGTTACCATTCCGGGTACACGCGACGACGCCCTTCCCGGCCCTTGGAGCGGCAGACCCGCCGGCACGCGCCGGATGGTGTCGCGACCATGCGATGACTGCGGCCGGATGGCCGCGTCCGAATGCCTTCCCGCCCTGAAACATTACCGCTTGGTCGCATAAACAAAGGGATAATATCTCAAAATACGAGATTATTACATACTCCAGTTCCCTAGCATGACAACAAAGCCGTTCGCGAAGGTCTTAGGAGTCAACATGAACCATCTCAAAACAAAAACTGTCGCTTTTGCGGTGCTTCTTTTGTTCGCTTCGGCGACACAGGCACAGCAACTCGGCATCGGCACGATGGGCCAGGGTACCAGCGGGTATTCCATGGGCGCCGCGATTGCACGCGTGCTATCGGACAACGGCATAGACGCCCTGGTGCAGCCTAGTGCAGGCACCAGTGCCTATCTGCCTCTGATCGACATGGGGGAGCTCGACCTCGGCATTGCCAATGCCATCGAGGTCAGCGACGCGGTCTCTGGCCAGGGTTACTTCGAAGGACACGCTCTAAAGAATATTGCACCGGCCGCGCGTCTCTATCCGTTTAGGGTGGGGATCTTCGTGCGCGACGATAGCGATATACAGACGGTTGCGGATCTGGCTGGGCATTCCGTCACCTATGGCTTCACCAGTCAAGCCACGATGAACCGCGTGTTGGACGCGATACTTGCCGCTGGCGGCCTCGAGCCGTCCGATATCGAGCAAGTCATGGTGCCTAATATCGTGCGAGGGGTGAACGCTTTCCTAACTGGCCAAGCTGATGGAGCCTTCTTCGCCGCAGGGTCCGGTAAGGTAACGGAAGCTGACGCCTCTGCGGGTGGCATTCACTTCCTTCCCTTGCCTGAAAGTGACGAGGCGGAAAAGCGTCTTCAGAGCGTCATCCCACAAGCCTACGTGGATACCCTCGAGCCGCGCGAAGGCCTGACGGGTATCGATAATCCCATGCCCATGATGGCCTATGACTACATGCTAGTTGTAGGAACCCACGTCCCTGATGAACAAGTGGCGCGTATCGTCACGATCCTGCGCGACAACAAGCAGGCACTTGTCGACTCCTTCGGCGCGTTCCAGGACATGGATCCCGACGCCATGTATGTCGATATCGGCGTGCCCTACCACCCCGGCGCGCTCAGCGTACTGAATAGCAAAAACTAAAGGGCACGACCCCCACGGGCGCAGCAACGGGCCCGTGGGAGGCTCACCCATTTCCGCGGCCGCAGCACGCCGTTCGGCTTTCGCCACTATCTGATTGATGGATGACCGCCATGACCCTCTCGTCTCCAGGCACCCCTAGACGATCCACTCCCTATGGCCTGCTGACGGCGACGCTGGCCACGATCATGACCCTCTGTGCCATTCTTCAAGCGCTCGACGTCCCACAGATGCTGGGGCTCAGCCTCTATACCGAACAGTATCTGGCCTCGATCCTAGCCTTCGCGCTCGGCATGACCTTCCTCGTGGCTCCCCGCTTCACCGGACGGCTACGTTTCCTCGACCCGCTCATGGCGCTGGCAGGCTTTTGTGCCGCTGGCTATATCGCCCTGAGCTACCCGACGATCGTCAACGAATTGGTCTATCGGCCCGTGGACGGCCTGACCGTCAGCCTGGTCATCGGCTTGCTGACGATCGAGGCCGTACGCCGGCTAACCGGACCGGGACTGACCGTCATCGTGTCCCTGTTTCTAGCCTATGGCCTCGTCGGTTACCTGCTGCCCTTCGAGATGACGCGACAGATTCTGTGGGACAGGCTCGCGATCTATGTGGTCATGGATACCAACGGCCTGATCGGCTTGCCACTAATGGTCACGGCCAGCATGGTCTTTTCGTTCATATTTCTGGGCCAACTCCTCGTCAGTTCCGGCGGTAGCGCGTTCTTCAACGACTTGGCCCTGGCTTTGGTGGGACGCTCGCGAGGCGGGGCGGCCAAGATTGCGGTGGTCTCGTCTTTTCTCTTTGGCAGCGTCTCGGGCAGCGCGGTCGCCAATGTCGCGGCCTCGGGCGGCGTCACCCTGCCGCTGATGCGCCGAGCAGGCTACAAACCCCACATGGCCGCCGCGATCGAGGCACTTTCTTCCACCGGGGGGCAGCTTGCGCCGCCGATCATGGGGGCGGCTGCATTCCTGATGGCGGAGTTCCTGCAGATTTCTTTCGCCACGGTGATCCTGGCGGCAGTAATCCCCTCCTTGCTCTATTATCTGGCGATCTTCTTCTACATCGATGCCCACGCCGCCGCGAACGGCATGTCTCTGCCCGAGGACGTGGAAATTCGCCCACTTCGGCAAGTATTAGCGGACGGTTGGCAGTTCGTCGCCCCCTTCGTGATTCTCATCTGTGGCTTATTCGGACTAAACTGGCGCCCGGAACTTGCCGCACTGGCGGCCGCGCTGGCATTGGCCCTTCTGGCGTTGTTCCTGCCCTACCGCGGGAAGCGCAGCCGCCTAGGCGACCTGCTGCGCGCATTTCCCGACGCGGGCAAGGGCATGATCGAGATCGTCATCATCGCGGCAGCCGCTGGGATGGTCATCGGTGTCCTTAACATCTCGGGCCTTGCGTTTTCCCTGACACTGAACCTAGTGGCGATGGCGGAAGGTAGCCTGATGTTACTTCTGCTTATCGCAGCACTTGTCAGTGTCGTGCTGGGCATGGGGATGCCCACCGTTGGGGTCTACGTGCTTCTGGCCAGCCTGATCGGCCCCGCCCTCGTGCGTGCCGGGATCGAGCCCATCGCCGCGCACATGTTCCTGCTCTACTTCGGCATGCTGTCGATGATCACACCCCCTGTCGCCTTGGCGAGTTTCACCGCCGCGACCATGGCCGGCGCCGAAGCGATGAAAACCGGCTGGCAAGCGTTCCGCATGGGCTGGGTGGCTTATCTGATCCCCTTCGTCATGGTGTTCGAGCCGGGGCTGGTCATGCAGGCCGAACCCGCTGACGTCATGTGGCAACTCACCGGCGCCCTGATTGGAGTCTGGTTCGCGACCGGCGCCATCTACGGTTATCTCACCCGGCACTTGGGCATCGTGGAGCGCATCCTTTTAGGCACGATTGCGTTGGCGGGAATCTTACCGTTTTCGCTGGGTTGGGGTGGACATCTGGTCAACCTGCTCGCCATCTTCGCAGGCGTGGTTCTCATATTTCGTACTCGGTTAATCCCGAGTCTATCTGGAAGGAGTTGATTGGTGGCCGAAGGAAGCGCCTCTTCAAGCCTCACACGGCTGATGTCGATCCTCGACATTTTTACCGAAACACGTCCGGAATGGTCGTCGGACGACATGATGACCGTGCTCGGTTATCCACGTCCAACGCTCTACCGCTATCTCAAGGTCCTCACCGATTCCGGCATGCTTGCCTCTAATGGGCATGGCATCTACACGCTCGGGCCCAAGGTCGTTGAGATGGATCATCTCCTTCGGTTATCCGACCGCCTTGTCGGTATCGGGCGTCCCGTCGTCGAGCGACTGACCGAGCAGTACGCCTGTACCGCTTTTCTCGTGCGCTGGTACCGCAACCGACTTCTCTGCATGCACTCGGAAACATCGCTTGAGGCCCCGCTCAGCAGCTACCCGCGTGGTCGCGTCATGCCCATGAACCGGGGAGCCATTGCACGCACGATCCTCGCCCATCTGCAATCTCGCAAGGCGCGCAAGATCATTGAGTCCTTCGCCCCCGAAGGTCCCGAAGACGCCCGCAAAGCCTATATCGACGAGCAGATCTCGGCGCTGCGCACGGTTCGCCGGAACGGCTACGCCATCGCGTTCGGCGAGGTCACTCCCGGTGTGGTCGGCGTCGCTTCGCCGATTTTCGACGAAGCCGCGGAGCCCGCCGGTGCGCTCTGCATGACCATGCGACAGGAAGACTGTCCTCATGAGTTGCGCACCCTAATCACACAGGCAGTGCCCACCGCCGCCAACAACATCACCGGGACGCTGCGACAGTCCCGTCATACCGGCGCGGACCACACCCACCTCCCCCCACAAGAGGAAGTTAAAAACCGATGAAAAACCAACAAGATGCGGATGTCATCATTTCAGGGGGCGGCCCCGTCGGAATGGGGCTGGCAATCGAGCTGGGCCAGCGCGGCATCGACGTTCTGGTGATCGAAAAACATCCGTCGCCGCAGCGAGTCCCCAAGGGACAGAACCTGACGCAACGGACGATGGAACATTTTCGTGCCTGGGGCGCCGAATCCGAACTGCGCGCGGCCCGCACCGTGCCGGCCAACTTCGGTATTGGCGGATTGACCAGCTATGGCACGCTGCTGGGTGACTATCACTACGACTGGATGAAGCGCGAACTCGTTCACTCCTATTACGGCGCCGACAACGAGCGGTTGCCTCAGTACGCCACCGAGGAAGTCCTGCGCGCCCGGGCGGCCTCTCTGGACAGCGTGACGCTGCTGACCCGGCGGGAAGTGCGTGAAGTTCGAGAGGATGCGGAAGGCGTGACCGTCACGGTTCACGACCGCACCGACGGTACGAAGGCGACGTTCCGCGCCGCTTATGTCGTCGGGGCGGATGGTAGCCGGTCGGTGGTACGCGAATCCGTCGGACTGACGCAGATCGTATTCGACCACGACCGCTTGATGGTCCTACTCGTGTTTCAGTCCGATACGCTGCATCGCGCCCTGTTGGACAAGCATCCCGGCAAGAGCTTTTTCAATGTCCTGCATCCGGACCTTCAGGGTTACTGGCTGTTCTTCGGTCGCGTCGACCTGGAAGGCGAGTTCTTCTTCCATGCGCCCGTTCCCGACGACGCAGACCCCGAGACCTTCGACTTCCAAGGGTACGTCGAACGCGCTGTCGGCCAATCCATCGACATGCATATCCGCCATCGTGGGTTCTGGGATTGTCGCGTCGCCATCGCCGACAGTTACGGCAGTGAACGCACCTTCATCGCCGGGGACGCCGCGCATAATCACCCGCCCTATGGCGGTTACGGCATCAACACCGGCTTCGAGGACGCCCGCAATCTTGGCTGGAAACTCACCGCGCGTCTCAAAGGCTGGGGTGGCCCCGAGCTGCTGGCCTCCTACGATGCCGAACGTCGGCCGGTCTTCTGGTCCACGGCGAAGGACTTCATCGAGAAGTCCATCGAGACCGACCGCGACTTCTTGGCAACCTACGATCCAACCACAGACCTTGCCGAATTCGAGGCCGTCTGGTCCGCCCGCGCACGTGGCGCGGTCAATGAAGTCGGTGATTTCCAACCCAACTACCGTGGCTCTCGCGTCGTGGCCGGCTCGCGGGACGGCACCGCCAGCGCGAAGGGTGCGCATAGTTTCATCGCCCAGCCGGGGTATCACCTCGCGCCGCGGGCGCTTCCCGAGGGAGGCACAACCCATGATCGACTCGGCTCGGGGTTCTCGCTGATCGCACTCGGACAGGCCAGCGCCGCGGCACGTTTTGCCGAGGACGCGGCCCGGTTGCATATTCCCTTGACGGTCATCGAAAGCGCTGCCCCGGGAGAGGAAGATGAAACGGCCGACTACGGCGCATCGCTCATACTCGTGCGTCCCGATCAGTTCGTGGCCTGGGCCGGCGACACGATACCTAGTGACCTCGATGCAAACGACATACTGAAGTTAGCGATCGGCGCCTGAAAATAGCGAGTAGGCGATAGGGAATCCCTTCGGCTTCCCTGTCATGCTCTAGTTCGCGCCGTCTCCATTAACGCTATCAACCGCGAACCGCTGTGCCAAGCCGTCGGCGAACTTCTTTTGAGCGAAATTCAACCCTCCGCTACGCCGGTAGGTGATACCAATCCGGCGACGATTGTCCGGCAACGTCACCGGCACACGAACCAGTCCCTCCGGCAGCGCCCTGACTTTGCGCGGTGAGTAGAGCAATAACGCCAGGCTCTGACTTTCGCGCACCATGTTTTCGGCCAAATGAAACGTCACGATTTCACATGGCTGAACGGGGGGCGTTTGTCCGATGTCCAGGAAAAGAGACTCGAAATAGGTACGTATCGGTGTCCCCGTCGGCGCCACGATCCAAGTCTGAAGTGCCAAGTCTTCCATCGATACGAATTGTCGGGCACAAGGATGATCCGAGCGCGCCAGCACCGTGATTTCTTCTTCGGAAAGCGGTACTTCGACTAACTCATCGTCTTCGCCAAACTCGCGTAACAAGCCGACGACTAGATCGATTTCGCCACGGCGCAGCGCATCCGTGAGCATCACATAGCTACCGGTCAACGCAGATAAATGCAATTGAGGATACGCCACCAGCAATTCGCCGAAGACCTGAGTGATTCTTTCCTGTTCACAGAACGGGGTCATCCCTACCGCCACGCGTCCAGTCACCTCGCCGGCCAGCCGATCGAGCCGTTCATTGAGCGGTAGCATCAGGGCACGCAGTCGATTGCGTAACGCCGACAATCTTTCCGCCACGGGCTCGGCCCGCAGGCCGCCGCCCGTACGTTGAAACAACGAAACTCCCAGCCTCACGGACAAGGCACCCAGCGTACGACTGACATGCGACTGAGAGGTACCGAGCACACCGGCCGCCACAGTGGCCTTACCCGTCTGAACCACAGCCGATACGCAATCAAGGTCAGCCCACGTCACATCGAAAGGCAGGGGCAAAGTGGTCACCCCAGCGCCGAGTAGTGCCTCACGCTCACGCCTCAGCTCCGCCACTAGGCGAGCACAATGTTGACGCACGACCTCGCCCTCGGGCGTCGGTTCCGCCCCACTCCAACCGCGTTGAAACAAGCTTATGGACAACGTCGATTCGGCACGATGAATGGTTCGCGAAAGGCTGCTTTGGCTGATATTGAGCGCCTTTGCGGCCCGCGAAAAACCCCGTTGCTCGGCGACGGCCAGAATGGCACGCACCTCACGGATGGAAAGACGGGGTGACACCTCATCGTGCGACATTCTCGTGCCTCCTGGCGGCTGGTTTTTCACTATATCAAAAACGCAAAGCGCTATTTCACCTTCGCATGAGACGGCCGTGACGCTTTCACCTAACTTCAGAAAGACCTGACTATCTTGGCAACCAAGTGAGGAGACAGCATGCCTGACAAATATAAACCGGCGGTGGTGCTCAAGCGACGCGAGCTGACCGATCATATAAGTGAAATCACTCTGGGCTTAGCCGACGACTCACCCTTGCCGGCGTCCCGAGCAGGTGCGCATGTCGAGCTACGCTTTGGCGGAAACGACGGCCGATTCTTGCGTCATTACTCGCTTATCGGCCCGCTCGATCTCACCAGCACTCATGAGCCTTTCTGGCGTATTGCCGTGCAACGTGAAAACCGCCGCCGGGGATCCGATTACATTCATCGGCATTTCAGAGCGGGCACTAACGTACTGATATCTCCCGCGCTCAGCCCCTTTCGGCTGACTTCCGATGATGGCCCTGCTTTGCTTATCGCCGGCGGTATCGGCATTACCGCAATCCTCCCCATGCTGCGCTCCTGCGTGATGCGCCGACGCGATGTCCACATGCTCTATGTCGGGCGCAGCCGTGAGGCCATGGCCTATGTCGAGGAAGCCGAGGCGCTGGGGGGTGACGCCGTCACCGTGCATGACGCCACGGCGCTCGGAGGTAGGCCCGATCTCGACGCATTGCTCGCTCAGCAGCCCACCAATACCACCGCCTATGTGTGCGGCCCGCCGGCATTGATCGACGGCACCCGCCAAGCAGCGCAACGATTGGGATGGGCGCCGGAACGCGTGCGTCACGAGATATTCAATGCCGCCCACAAGGCCGAGGACCATGCCGTTACGGTGCAGACCCGAAGCGGTACGCAGATTCCCGTCTCACCCGGCCATACCTTGTTGGAAGCACTCGAAGCGGCCGGTGCCGAGACCTTTTCGGACTGCCGCCGCGGAGAGTGTGGCCTGTGCATCACCCCGGTCAGCAGCGTCGATACTGACATCGACCATCGCGATCGCTTTCTCACCCCCGATCAGAAACGGAGCAATCGGCAAATCGCCTTGTGCTGCTCTCGTCCGCGTTCGGGATCGATTGCACTCGATATCTGAAAGATAAAAAAATAAAGGAGCTAACTGCCATGATCCACGCTAGCCAAGCGATACCGCTCAACGACGAAGCCATTTTCGACGCCATGCCCATGGAAGAAGGTGGCCAATTCGCCAATCATGCCACGCCCCTGATTCGTAACTGCTGGTATGTGTGTGCGCGGCGCGATGAGGTGGGCCGTCAGCCTATCTCACGCCGCCTTCTCGACACGGATGTGGTCATGTACCGCACCCAAAGCGGCCAGCCGGTAGCCATGCATAATCGCTGTCCGCACCGTGCCTTTCCCCTAGTGAAAGGCCGGGTGGAGGGCGACCGGCTGGTGTGCGGTTATCACGGCATGGAGTTCGAACCCGACGGGCTATGCGCGCATCTGCCCGCGGTCTCTCATGTACCCGCCAACGCCTGTGTCCAAACCTATCCCATTGCCGACCGCGGCCCATTGACCTGGATCTGGATGGGAGATCCCAACCTGGCCGACGAAGCATTGATCCCCGAACTGCCCTGGCTTGCTTCTCCTGAGTGGGGCAGCGTGACCGGTGGCTTTCATATCAAAACCGACTATGTGTCGATGCATGAAAATCTCATCGATCAGACCCACTTCCCCTTCTTGCATCCAGGCACGGTGGGGACGCCTGAGTACGCGCGGGCCAGCATGAGTGCCGCCACCGAGGGCAATCAGGTGATGATCAATCGCCGTCTAGACAACGCGCCGCCCCCGGGCATTTACGGCAAACCGGCCGATATCATGCACAAGAACGTGGACCGCACCTCCGAGGCACGTTTCGTCTCACCTGCTGTGCATACTGCTCACGCCCAGATCTTCGATAACTATCCGGAGCCAAGTAAGCCCTCGGTATATGGCTATTACATAACGCATTGCTTCACGCCCGAATCCAACCATTCCATCCACTACTGGTGGTTCAATTCGCGCGATTACCGACTTGACGATACCGACATCGATGACTTCATGCGTGATGCGAGTACGCAAGCGTACTATGAGGACGTCGAAGCGCTGGAATGGATCATGGACGTCGTGCTGACCGACAAAGAAGCCCAGCAATTCGAGTTGAGTTTCGCGCCCGACAAGCCTGGTTTGATGGCTAGGCGAATCATGCATCGCCTGGCGATGTCTGAGCGGGGGTAATGGCCGATCATCGACATGCATTGCTGGCATACTTTGTTCATCAATAATGAAGCCGGGCAATCATGGCCCGGCTTCATTATTACCTCATCTTGACACACCTTTCCCTATTTTACGCCTCAAGTTGATACCTTCATTTGCTCATGCCGCGCCCAATAGCCCATGCGGGTCCAGCACGAACTTGCTGGCCACACCGGAATCGAATTGCTGATAACCTTGCGGCGCGTCTTCCAGGGAAATGACCTGAGCATTGACGATCTCGGCGATATTAAGTCGTCCGTGCAGAATCGCCTGCATCAACTGGCGGTTGTACTGCACCACCGGCGTCTGCCCGGTGTGGAAGGAATGTCCCTTGGCCCAGCCCAGGCCGAAGCGCAGGCTGAGATTGCCACTCTGGGCCGCTTTCTCGGTGGCGCCGGGATCTTCAGTGACATAAAGACCCGGAATGCCGATCGAGCCGGCCTCGCGAGTGACCTCCATCATCTGGTTGAGCACCACCGCCGGTTGCTCCTTGCCGCCATGGCCCACCGCTTCGAAGCCGACGGCGTCGATGGCACTGTCGACCTTCGGCTCGCCCACCACGGCAGCGATCATCTCGCCCAGGCGATCGTGACGGTTCAAGTCGATGGGCTCGAAGCCCATCTTGCGGGCATGCTCCAGACGCTGCTGGTTGAAGTCTCCGATCATGACCACCGCGGCCCCCAGCAGGTGCGCCGATGCCGCCGCGGCAAGCCCCACCGGGCCGGCCCCCGCGACATAGACCGTCGAGCCCGGGCCCACCTTGGCATTCAAGGCACCATGGAAGCCGGTCGGCAGGATATCGCTCAACATCGTCAGGTCGCGGATCCTGTCCATCGCCTGGTCGCGATCCGGGAACTTAAGCAAGTTGAAGTCGGCATATGGCACCATGACATAGTGCGCCTGGCCACCGACCCAGCCGCCCATGTCGACGTAGCCGTACGCCCCGCCGGCACGCTCGTCGTTGACGTGCAGACACAGCCCGGTATGCCCTTCTTTGCAGGTGCGACAGCGGCCACACGCAACGTTAAATGGCACCGAGACCAGGTCGCCGATATCGAGGAACTCGACGTCCTTGCCCTTCTCGATGACCTCGCCGGTGATTTCGTGGCCCAGCACCATGCCCGCTGGCGCCGTCGTGCGGCCACGTACCATGTGCTGGTCGGAACCGCAGATATTGGTGGAGACCACATTGAGGATCACGCCATGCTCAATGGCCTTGCCACTCGGCGCTTGCATCCTGGGGTAAGCAATGTCTTGAACCTCGACCTTGCCGGGCCCGGTATAGACGACACCACGATTGTTAGCCATCTTCGACCTCTCTTGCTGAGAATGGGCCGATACCGCCCCCGGTATCGGCATAGCGGGACCGGCGCCCACCTGACGCATGGCACCTAGTCCATCATCGTATCGGGAAGAAACAGCACGATTTCAGGGAACACGATCAGCAGTCCGATGGCCGCGATCATCACCAGCCAGAACGGCATGACGCCCTTGAAGATGTCGCGCAGCGGCACGTTGGGCGCCACGGACTTGACGATGAAGACGTTCACGCCCACTGGCGGACTGATCAGTCCCATTTCCAGTGTCAGCACCACCAACACGCCGAACCAGATGGGATCGAACCCCAACTGGGTAATCACCGGGAAGAAGATCGGCATGGTCAGCACCAGCATCGCGAACCCTTCCAGGAAGCATCCCAACACCAGGTAGCAGGCCAGGATTATGAGCAGGACCCCATACGGCCCGATATCCAAGCCTATCAAGAAATCACCCAGCGCTTGGGGGATATGGCTCAAGGCCAGAAAGGGGTTGAGCATATGCGCGGCGATCAGAATCAGCATCACGGTCGCCGTCGTGGTGATCGAACTTTGTGCTGCCCGCCAGAAAGACGCCAGCGTCAGCTTGCGCATGGCGGCACCGAAGAGGATCGTCAGCCCGGCACCCACCGCAGCAGCTTCCACCGGCGAGAAGATCCCCGAATAGATACCGCCGATCGTCAGCAAAATGATGATCAAGATCGGTGTCGCGCCTAGAAGCCCTTGTTGCTTCTCTCGCCAAGACGTCTTGGGTCCGGAGGGCGCCAGCGTCGGCTTGATAGTGGCCAACACCATGATCAAGATGACAAATAGCAAACACAGCATGATCCCCGGTAACACGCCCGCCAGAAACAGGCGTCCAATGGACTGCTGCGTCAAGATGGCGTAGATCACGAAGCCGGTCGAGGGCGGAATGAGAATCCCCAACGTCCCCCCCGCAGCCACCGCCCCCGTCGAGAGCTTGGCACTGTAATTAAAGCGCTCCATTTCGCTGAGCGAGACACGGCCCATGGTCAACGCCGAGGCCACGGAAGAGCCGCATAACGCGGCAAATCCCGCGCACCCCACCACCGTGGCTGACGCCAGGCCACCGCGTACGGAACCGATGAGCGCATAAGCCGCGTCATAAAGCTTGCGGCTCATCCCTGACTCGGTGGCGATATTACCCATCAATATGAACAAGGGAATGACGATCAACTCAGCATTCGAGACGATGGTAAAGGTTTCACTGGCCAACAAGCTCAACGCTGAGTTGAGACTATCGAGCAAGGCAATGCCGCCGAACCCGACGACGAATATTGCAAAGGCCACGGGGATTCGCAGTACCAAAAGCGCAAATAGCACCAAGATGCCCAAGGCACCCACCAGCTCGGTACTCATAAATCCTCTTCCTTTTGCGGAGCCGCGCGGCTATAGGAGGGGGTCAATAACGTTTTGACGATACGCGTCAGGATGGAAAGTGCCGTCAAGAAGGCAAAAAACGCCACGATGTATTGGAATGGCGCCTTGGGTATGCCAATGATGTTGGTACTCAAGTTGAGTAATTTCGACATTTCCGCCGCACCGAGCATCGTGTAGCCAATCGCCGTGAAGATGGCACACCCCAGCACCCAGCCCGCGATATCCAGCCAATAATTCATTCGCGCGGGAAACTTATTCTCGAAGATATCCACAGCGATGTTGCCGCCCTGCTGATCGCAAAGCGCCATACCGCCGAACACAATGATGACCATGGTCATTTGCGATAGATCCTGCCCCCCTGTCAGAGGAGCACCAAAAAAGCGCCCTGTGACGTCTACCACAGTCACTAGAACCGCGAAAATCAGGGCAAGAGTACCGACGACACTGGAAAGATTCACAAACCTATCCAGTGTCCGGGTCACCTGCGTGAGAAAGTGACTCATAGGCGGTTCACTCCCCACGCATGGCGTTTAGCACGTCCTCAGTCCCCTTATCCGCCAAACGCTGCTTGCGGAAGGTATCGGCGATGGCCTCGAACTTTGCAATTTCTTTATCGCTGAGTTCGATCACCGTATTGTCGGGATCCTCACGCAATGCCTTGAGCGTTTCATTGGCACGTTCATTCCAGCCTTGTTCCCCGCTACGTGATAGCTTCATTCCGCTATTGTCATCGATAGCCTGCTGGAACTCAGGGGAAAGGCTGGCGTATTTCTTCTGATTCATGGCTAGATAAAACATGATATGGCCCAGTGGCGCACCCACCGAATATACGTTGGCCACTTCATCGAGCTTGAAATCGTTCACGGCACTCGCGCCGGTGACCAAGCCATCGATGAGACCGGTTTGCAGCGCGTTATAAACCTCGCCGGCAGGCATTTGCACGGGCGTGCCGCCATAGGCATCGATCAATGCTGCCGTCATTTCTCCCGAAACACGAATCTTTAATCCCTCGAGATCTGCCGGATTATGGATTTCTTTATCTTTCATTATGAAAATGCTGGGCTCGCTGGTCCAAAGTGCCAAAGGCTTAGTGCCAGGAAATTCACTTTTTAGATGCTCATCATAGGCATTCCAGAGCATCTCATAACCATGCATTCCTTCTGGAATCGCCCCCGGCATTTCCACGACCATCGACTTCTTGAATTGTGACGAGGTATACCCTGGAATCCCCCAGACGATATCCGCCACGCCCTGTAGCACTCGCGGATACTGCTCCTTGGGGCCCGAACCCAACTCACCGCCTGGATAGACGTTGATTTTCAATTCACCATTCGTTTGTTCTTCAACCCCTTCCTTCAGGGGATAAACGATGGCGCTATTGACGACATGCGCCGGCGCGACGAAGTGAGCAAGCTTCAAGGTCTCAACGGCATTGGCACCTGCACTGAGAGCCATCGCCACGCCAGCCGTCAGTGTTAGCAGGGTGCGGTTTTTTAACGTTTTCATTCCGGCGTCTCCCGACTTTTATTAAACTTTAGTTTTATTTTCTCTCCGTCTTCGCACAAAAGCACATAAAGAAACGGAGCCTGGAAGCACCGTACTCGGCTCTCAGTCACCGCAACAAATTCAAATCACGTGCTTGGGTATACGTTTTTGCTATCCCGTACACGTGCGAATAAGCGAGGTAGGATCGGCCATGCGCTCACCCAGCGCCAGCAAGATGTCTTTGAGCACCTTCAAAGCCTGGGTCGGGGAATCATCGGCACGCGTGGTGATGCCGATCGGGCGTAGAGTGCCCGTCAGTTTGATGGGCAGCAGCGCCAGCTGGCCGCTTTGCACCTCGAAGAACACCTGATGGGGCGACACCAGGGTCACGCGATCGCTATCCAGCAGTAGGGTACGAATCGTACTGAGATTGCCGGACTCCACTACCACCGAGGGTGTCGTCAGGCCAGCGCTGCGGAACTCCTGCTCGAAGCTCACCCGCGCTGGCGTACCTTGTCGCGGCGCGATCCACTGTGCATCGAGCAGATCACACAGTTGCAACGAGGCATGTTGCATTAAAGGGTGGTCGTGGCGCGCCGCGACGGCGAGGCGATCATGGAAAAGGCGCTGTTGGTGGGTGTCTTCGCTGGTCCCCGCTTGGCGTAGCGCTCCGATAAGGATATCGATCTCGCCATGACGCAACGATTCGAACAACGCATCGTAGGTCCCCTCGATAATCGTCACGTTCAACCCCGGCAACTCACGCAACAAGGCATCCACGGCATGTGGTACCAATAGCGAGCTGGAGAGTGGCAAGGTGCCGATCACTACCCGCCCACGCACTTCGCCCTGCCAGGCGGAAAGATCGTCGCTGACCAGGGACAGCTCTCGCAGCGCCACCTTGAAATGACGAATCAACACCGCGCCGCCATCCGTCGCCAGCATGCCGCGTTGCGTGCGCAGGAAGAGCGACACGCCCAGCAGGCGTTCCAGGTCGCGCAGATTGCCGCTGACCGCCGGCTGGGTCAATCCCAGGCGTTTGGCCGCCAGGGGCTCGTTATGCAGGTCGGCGACGGCCACCAGCACCGTCAACTGACGATGCGACAAGCGTTGCGGGAGGCGCTCGAAATTGCCCTCGGGGTGCAGACGTGCCAGCGCGGTCTCGGCTTCGATCAATTGCTGCAAGGCACGCCGGAAGCGATGCAGGACTATCTTCCCCGCCGTGGTGCATAACATGCCGCTGCGATGGCGCTCGAACAGCGCCAGGCCGAGTTCCTTTTCCAGGTCGCGTACCGCCCGCGTCACGGCGGGTTGCGATAGATGAAGCGTCTCGGCCGCCCGCATCACGCTGCCCGCCTCGGCCACCGCGATGACCGCGCGCAAGCGCCGCATGTTGGGTGCGTACTCGAATGCCTCGCGATGCAGTTCGGTCATGGCCGACCCCTTCGACATGAATCGCTGCCTAGCATGCCGCACGTCGTCGTCGCGCGATATGCCATAAAGGGCGCATGCCAAGCACCTAATGCACCTGCCGCATAAGCAAAACGCATGTTGACGCTGGCGAAAAACATTATTCGTGTTTCAGGCAAGCTGACAGGATAAAACCATCGTCTTCAACGGTAGGTTCTGGCCCATGACTGTCGCGTCTTCTTCTCCCGCTGGCCTGGTGGTCAGCGCACATTCGGCGGATTTCGTATGGCGGGCGGGCGGCGCCATTGCCCTGCATGCCCGGCAGGGCTATGCCATGCATATCGTCTGCCTGTCGTTCGGCGAGCGGGGCGAATCCGCCAAGTTGTGGCGCCAGGGGAACATGAGCGAGGCAAAGGTCAAGGCGGCCCGCCGCGAGGAAGCCGAAGCGGCCGCCGCAGCCCTGGGCGCCACGGTCGAATTCTTCGATATCGGCGATTATCCCATGCGCGCCGACAAGGACACGCTATTCCGACTCGTCGATGTCTATCGCCGTGTGCAGCCCGAGTTCGTGCTCACGCATTCGCTCAAGGATCCCTACAACTACGATCACCCGCTCGCCACCGATCTCGCCCAGGAAGCCCGCATCATCGCGCAGGCCGAGGGCCACAATCCCGGCGAGACCATCGTCGGTGCCCCGCCCGTCTATTGCTTCGAGCCGCACCAGCCGGAGCAATGCCAGTGGCGTCCCGACGTACTGCTCGACATCACCGAGGTATGGGACGACAAGTACCGCGCGATTCAGTGCATGGCCGGGCAGGAACACCTGTGGGAATACTATACCCGCGTCGCCCTGCAACGCGGCGTGCAGGCCAAGCGCAACATCGGCATCACCGCGCAGAAGAACATCCAGTATGCCGAGGGCTATCAAAGCATCTTCCCCCGCGTCACGGAGAATCTGGCATGACGACCTCTCTGGAAACCCCCGGCATCGTCGTACGCGACATTCCCCGGGCCAAGCGCGAACACATCGATGCCCTCGGCGAAGAGGGCGTCGCCACCGTGCATGAAGCCCAGGGCCGCAAGGGACTGCTCGACCCCGCGATCCGCCCCATTCAGCAGGATCGCGGCATCAGCGGCTCGGCGGTGACCGTGCTGGTCTCGCCCGGCGACAACTGGATGTTCCACGTCGCCGTGGAGCAGTGCCAGCCCGGCGACATCCTCGTGGTGGCCACGCGCTCGCCCTGTATCGACGGCTATTTCGGTGACCTGCTGGCCACCTCGCTGCAGGCCCGTGGCGTGCGCGGCCTGGTCCTCGACGGCGGCGTGCGTGACACGCGCACCCTGCGCGACATGGGCTTCGCCGTCTGGTCGCGCGCCGTGCATGCCCAGGGCACCGTCAAGGAGACCCTGGGCTCGGTAAACATTCCCGTCGTCTGCGCCGGCCAGTGGATCAATCCCGGCGATATCGTCATCGCCGACGACGACGGGGTGGTCGTGGTGCGTCGTGACGAAGCCGACAGCGTGGTCACCGCCAGTCGCAAGCGCGCCACCGCCGAGGAAGACAAGCGCGTGCGCCTGGCCAATGGCGAACTGGGCCTCGACATCTACGACATGCGCCAGCGCCTCGCCGACAAGGGACTGACCTATTACGACGATCCGCAGGCGCTGGCGCGTGCCATGGAGTCCTCGTCATGAGCCAGACGCGCATCCCGTGTCTGCAGATGCGCGGCGGCACCTCGAAGGGGCTGTACTTCCTCGCCGAGGACCTTCCCCGCGACGCCGCCCGGCGCGATGCGGTGTTGCTCGCCGCGATGGGCTCACCGGATGCGCGTCAGATCGATGGCCTGGGCGGGGCGACCTCGCTGACCAGCAAGGTCGCGATCGTCGACCGCCCGACTCGCGACGACGTGGATGTGGACTACCTGTTCGCCCAGGTCGTCGTTGATGCCCCACGCGTCGACTATGGCCAGAACTGCGGCAACATCCTCGCCGGCGTCGGCCCCTTCGCCATCGAGCGCGGTTGGGTGACGGCATGCGACGGCACGACGCCGGTACGCGTGCACATGGTCAACACCGGCCAGGTGGCGATCATCCATGTCCCGACGCCTGGCGGGAGCGTCGAATACGCCGGCGACGCCCAGATTTCCGGCGTGCCGGGCAGTGCCGCCCCCTTGATCGTCGAATTCCAGGATACCGCCGGCTCGAGCTGTGGCGCCCTGCTGCCCACCGGCCAGCCCCGCGATACCGTCGAGGGCATCGACGTGACCTGTCTCGATAACGGCATGCCGGTGGTCCTGCTGCGTGCCGAGGATCTCGGCGTCAGCGGCCACGAAAGCTGCGCTGACCTGGAGGCCAATACCGCGCTGCGGGAACGCCTCGAACGCATTCGCCTGGCGGTGGGGCCGTGCATGAATCTGGGTGACGTCAGCGAACGCACCGTCCCCAAGATGACCCTCGTCGCCGCGCCTCGGCATGGCGGCAGCCTCGCCACGCGCTCGTTCATTCCACATCGCTGCCACGACGCCATCGGCGTACTCGGCGCGGTCAGCGTGGCCAGCGGCTGCCTGGTACCGGGCACCGTGGCCGAGGGGCTGGCGGTGCTGAACGAGGGACCGACACAGCGCCTGTCGATCGAGCACCCGACCGGCGAGTTCACCGTCGAGCTGACCCGTGACGCGGACGGCGAGATCGTCCGCGCGGGACTGCTGCGCACCGCCCGACTGCTCTTCGAAGGCCACTTGCATGTGCCGCGTGCCGTCTGGAATGGCGACACCGCGGCCCACTCCAACGGAGCCGCTTCATGACATCCGTCCCGCTATTGCCGCTGCCGGGCCTGCTGTGCGACGACGCCGTCTGGACCGAGGTGCGCGAACATCTCGTCGCCCCCACACTGCCCACGCCCGACTACGGCATGGCCGATTCCATCGGTGCCATGGCCGACATTGCCTTGCAAGACGCGCCCGAGCGCTTCATCGCGGTGGGCCATTCCATGGGCGGCCGCGTCGCCCTCGAGATCCAGCGACGCGCACCGCAGCGTCTCGCGGGCCTGGCGCTGCTGGATACCGGCTTCCGCGGTCGGGCGGCGGGAGAAGCGGGCCAGCGCGAACGCGAAAACCGTCACGCGCTGCTGGCCAAGGCCCGCCAGGACGGGATGCGCGCGATGGGCGGCACCTGGCTGCAAGGCATGGTGCACCCCGAACGCCTCGACGACGAAACACTCGTCGAGGCGATTCTGGCGATGATCGAGCGCAAGGATCCCGACACCTTCGCCGCCCAGATCGACGCGCTGCTGGCCCGTCCGGACGCCACCGAGCAACTGGCCGGCATCGCCTGCCCGACCCTGCTGCTGTGCGGACGCCAGGATGCCTGGAGTCCGCTGGAACGCCACGAGGAAATGGCGGGGCTGATTCCCGGCAGCCGTCTCGAGGTCATCGAGGAGGCCGGCCACATGAGTCCCATGGAGCGCCCCGCCGCCGTCGCCCGGGCGCTCGACCACTGGAGAAACCACGCATGACCGCCTTGTCCCACGAAGCCCGAGCGGCCATCGAACAGGCCTGCACCCGCCTGGTCCTCGATGCCGCCGCCGCCACCGACCGTCAGGACTATGCCGGCCTCGTGGCGCTTTTCACGCCGGACGGCCAGCTGTTTCGGCCCACCGCTCCCGAGGAACCGCTCGCCGGGCGCGACGCGATCCTGGCAAGCTACCAGGCACGCCCGGCACAGCGCATCACGCGGCATTTCTGCAGCAACATCCGTGTCCAGGTGGAAAGCGCCGAGCGCGCGCGAGTCAGTACCTATGTGCAAGTTTTCGCCGCCGACACCCAATACGCGCCGGACGGCCACTTCGGCTGGCCGTTGGCAGGCCGCACCATGATCGGTGAATTCGACGACCTGTGCGTCCTCGATCAGGGTGCCTGGCGCTTTGCGGAGCGCCACGCACGTTTCGTCATGCATCGCGATGGCTGACGCCATGGCACGCTATGCGTCATGTCATCTAGCAACCACACAAAAAGGGAGTACACGCCATGTCGGATACACAAGAGCGCTGGGGCATTCCCGGCACCTATGTCTTCGATCTCACGCTCTCGCGGCAAGGGTATGCCATCAACAAGATGTGCAACTCGCTCAAGTTCGACGAGAACCGCGAGGCCTTCAAGGCCGATGAAGAAGCCTATATGGAACGCTATGGCTTGTCGGAAGAACAGAAACAGGCCATTCGCGAGCGTGACTGGCTGCGCCTGACCCAGCTCGGCGGCAATCTGTTCTTTTTCCTCAAGCTTGGCGCCACCCTGGGCTACGGGCTTTACACCATCGGCGCACAGATGCGTGGCGAGAGCTACGAACAGTTCATGTCCACCCGCAACGTGCCAGGAGCAACCTGATGGGCAAGATCGTCGCCGGTATCGGCTCCTCCCATGTGCCCTCCATAGGGCGCGCCTACGACCAGCAGAAACAGACCGACCCCGCCTGGCAGCCTCTCTTCGACGGTTACGAACCCGTCAAGCGCTGGCTGGCCGAGGAGGTCAAGGCCGATGTCGTCATCCTGGTCTACAACGATCACGGCACCGAGTTCTTCCTCGATTGCTACCCCACCTTCGCGCTGGGTGTCGCCGACAGCTACGCCGTGGCAGACGAAGGCTACGGTAAACGCCCCCTGCCGGACTTCCCCGGGGATGCCGCCTTTTCCGAGCATCTCGCCAACCATCTGGTCTCCGACGAGTTCGACCTGACCTTGTGCCAGGAAATGGCCCTGGACCATGGCTTCCTCACCGCCATGCCCCTGCTCTGGGATCACGACGACACTGCCTGGCCGGTCAAGGTCGTGCCGCTGCTGGTCAACGTCATCCAGCACCCTCTGCCCACCGGCCAGCGCTGCTTCAAGCTGGGCGAGGCCATTCGGCGCGCCGTCGAGGCCTACCCCGAGGACACGCGCGTCGTGGTGGTCGGCACCGGCGGTCTCTCGCACCAGCTCAATGGCGAGCGTTTCGGACACATCAACGAAGAGTGGGACAAGCAGTGGATGCAGCGCATTCAGGACGAACCCCGCGAGCTTGCCGCCCTGTCGCACAAGGAGGTCATGACGGAGGCCGGCGCCGAGGGTGGTGAAGTCATCATGTGGTTCGTGATGCGCGGTGCCATGACCGAACGCGTCGAGGAGGTGCATCGCTTCTACTACGCCCCGATGACCACCGGCATCGGCCTGCTCGCGCTCAACAACAGCGACTGACTTCCACTCTCGAACGAGGTATCGAAAATGGCACGCATCGTCGGCGGACTCGCCGTATCCCACACCCCAACCATCGGCTTCGCCGTCGATCATGAGAAGCAGGAAGAAGACGCCTGGGCACCGATCTTCGAGAGCTTCGCGCCGATGACGCAGTGGCTGCAGGACAAGCGCCCTGACGTACTCTTTTACATCTTCAACGATCATGTGACGTCGTTTTTCTTCGACCACTACTCCGCCTTCGTACTCGGCATCGACGACCATTACGAGGTCGCCGACGAAGGCGGCGGGCCACGCGACCTGCCCGGCATCGGCGGGCACGCGGCGCTGTCTCGCCATATCGGCGAGAGCCTGATGGCGGATGAGTTCGACATGTCGTTTTTCCAGGACAAGCCGCTCGACCACGGCCTTTTCTCGCCCATGTCGGCGCTGCTGCCGTTCGAGGATGGCTGGCCGGTCGATGTTGTGCCCCTCCAGGTGGGCGTCCTGCAATTCCCGATCCCCAGCGCGGCGCGTTGCTACAAACTGGGGCAGGCGCTGCGCCGTGCCATCGAGAGCTATCCGGACGGTCTCGACGTGGCCATCGTCGCCACCGGCGGCGTTTCGCACCAGGTGCACGGCGAGCGCGCCGGCTTCAACAACCCGGAGTGGGATGCGCAGTTCCTAGACCTGCTGGTCAATGACCCACAACAGCTCACCCAGATGACCCAGGCGGAGTTCGCCACCCTGGGCGGCCTGGAAGGTTCGGAAGTGATCACCTACCTGATCATGCGCGGCGCGTTGTCCCACACCGTGATCAAGCGCCACCAGGATTATTACCTGCCGTCGATGACCGGGATCGCCACCCTGATCCTCGAAAATCAGGCGCAGCCCAACCCTATCGATCTAAGCGAGCGCTATCGTCAACACAGCCGCCATCAACTGGCCGGCATCGAGGCGCTGGAAGGCACCTACCCGTTCACGCTCGAACGCAGCCGCAAGGGCTATCGCATCAATCGCTTCCTGCATCGGCTGATCGAGCCCGACTGGCGCGAGCGCTTTCTCGCCGATCCCGAAGCGCTCTTCGAGGAGGCGGCACTCAGCGAGGAGGAACGCCGCCTGATTCGCGAGCGCGACTGGCGGGGCATGATCCATTATGGCGTCATCTTCTTCCTGCTGGAGAAACTCGGGGCCGTCATCGGCACCTCCAATCTCCATATCTATGCCGCCATGCGCGGCGAGAGCCTGGAAGAATTCCAGAAGACTCGCAATCAGCAGGTCACCTACTCCGTGGCTCGACGTCGAGATACCGACGACGCATCCTCGGCAGAGACTTGATAAGCTGACGCTTTATTTCACCACCACCCGGGAACGTTCGATGGTTCATAAAAAGGCAATCGCTTATTCAGTGTCATTCGCCGCTTTTCTAGGCCCTTTTACGCAAACCGTCTACGTTCCCATCCTTCCCGAACTGCAGGATACGCTGGCCACCAGCCAGCTACTCATCAATGCCAGCATTTCAGTATTCACCTTCATCATCGCCTTCATGCAGATCCTCTACGGTCCGCTGACCGACACCTGGGGGCGCAAGAAGGTGCTGCTGCCCGGCATCGCCCTCTATGTCGGAGCCTCGATCGGCTGCTTCTACGCCGACCACATCGCCTCATTGCTCTTCTTTCGCGTGTTCCAGGCCGTGGGCATCGCGACGGGGTCAGTGGTCGCCGTGACCGTCATCGGCGATCTTTTCCAAGGCGAGGAACGCCTCAAGGCAATGGGCACCTTCCAGATGCTGGTCGCGCTCGGCCCCGTCATCGGCCCAGTGGCGGGGGGCTTCATCGCCGGACAACTCGACTATCATTACGTCTTTTTGGCGCTGGCCATCGCCGGGGGGCTGATCGGCACCCTCAACTGGGCTTTGCTTCGGGAAACCAAGCCCGCCGGCCCCGCGCGCAGGATCGACATGGCCGAATACGCACGCATCGCGCGTGACCGCCAGGGGCTGACCATCGGTATTCTGGGCTTTGTGCAGTTCTATATTTACTACAATTTCCTGGTCTATCTGCCGGTGATCCTCGACCAGGGCTACACGCTCTCGGTGGCCCAGAAAGGGCTGATGTTCTTACCGCTTTCCGTCGCCTTGGTACTGGGAAGCTTCCTGAGTAGCCGTGTGCAAAAGCGCCTCTCGACGGAAAGCCTGCTGGTGATCACTGCCTTGCTGTGCGCCATCGATGTCGTGGCTTTTCTTGTCACGGCGACGCACTCGCTGACGCTGCTCATCGCGACAACATTCCTATTCGGATTGCTGTTGGGCCTGTCGCTTCCCGCGCAGACCGCGCTGCTGACGCGCGTCTTCGTCACCCACCGCGCCACCGCCGTGGGGCTTTATAACTTCTTCCGCTTCATGGGCATGGCCAGCGGGCCGTTTCTCGGCGCTTTGCTCTTCGGCCTCGGCGGCCTCACGCTTCTGTTCAGCATCGCCGCCCTGCTTTTCCTGCTCATCGCTCTGCTCACCCGACGCAATCTGATGCCCGCCCGGCCCCACTAGATTCCGTGAGAAAAATCGGCGAGCGATGACCGCCTGCGAAGGCATTCTTGCCATGCTGGGGCCAACCGCGCCTAGAATGAGGGGACATGACCTGCGCCTGGCGTGGGTGACGTTCCACGCGAGACGTGCACCGATAACAGGAGTCCCCTCATGTCACTGACGCCTTCCACCATGATCGAGCTGGGCTCGCCACTGCCGGCGTTTCGGCTTCCCGATGCCGACGGCAAGGAAGTCGACAGCGCCGATTTCGCCGGGCGCCCGGTTCTGGTGGCGTTCATCTGCAACCACTGCCCCTTCGTCAAGCACATCGCGGATGCCTTCGCCGATTTCGCTCGCGAGTATCAGGCCAAGGGCCTGGCGGTGGTCGCCATCAACAGCAACGACTTTCACACCCACCCGGACGACCGCCCTGAGCGCATGCGCGAGGAAGTCGACGCACGCGGCTATACCTTCGATTATCTGGTGGATGAAAGCCAGGATGTGGCCCGCGCCTTCGAGGCAGCCTGTACGCCGGACTTTTTCCTGTTCGATCACGAACATCGCCTGGCCTATCGGGGACAGTTCGATGCCAGCCGCCCCAGCAAGGAGACGCCGGTCACCGGGGATGACCTGCGCGCCGCCGCCGATGCAGTGCTTGCCGACCGCGCACCGGCGGCCCAGCAGACGCCATCCATGGGCTGCAACATCAAATGGAAGTGAGCGATGTCCAGCATGCGCGGGCGCGGATCGCCGAGGCCCTCGCGGCGACGCCGCTGTTGCTCGACCAGACGCTGTCAGAGCGGCTGGGACGGCGCGTGTGGCTAAAGGCCGAGTCGTTTCAGCATACCGGCTCCTTCAAGGCGCGCGGCTCGCTGAACTGGTTGCGCACGGCGAGTGACGAGGAGCTCGCCGGCGGGCTGGGCGCCGTGTCCGCCGGTAATCATGCCCTGGGGCTAGCCTGGGCGGCACGGCAAAGGAACGTGCCCGTGACCATCGTGATGCCCGAGAACGCGAGTCCGTTCAAGGTGGACGGCAGCCGCGCGCTGGGCGCGGAGGTCATCCTGCACGGCGACATCAACGCGGCCTGGGCGTTGATGCATGAACGAGTCGAGGAGCGTGGCCTGACGCTGGTGCATCCCTATGACAACGAACGCATCATCGCCGGCCAGGGCACGCTGGGGCTCGAGGTGCTCGAGCAGGCGCCGGACGCCCAGGCGATCCTGTGTCCCGTCGGTGGCGGTGGCCTGATCGGGGGTATCGGCGTGGTGACATCGGCGCTGCGCCCCTCGCTCTCGCTGATCGGCGTGGAGCCCCGCGGAGCGGCGAGCATGGCGCATGCCTGGACCCAGGGCGGCCCCGCCAGGCTCGACGGTGTCGAAAGCTGCGCCAAGAGTCTTGCCGCCGCCATCGTCGGCGAGCACACCTACCCGCTCAGTCGCCGGCACGTCACCGAGCTCGTCGCGGTGGACGAGGACGCCATCCACCGCGCCATGCGCCACTTGCTCTACCAGACCAAGCTGGTCGCCGAGCCCGGCGCGGCCGTGGGCGTGGCTGCCCTGCTCGAAGGCGCGGCGACGCTACCACCGCAAGGCGATGTCGTGATCATCGTCACCGGCGCCAACCTGGGACGCGATGAGCTGGCCGACTTTTTGTAAGCAGCGTCTTTGCAGTACGCGCTGGAACGACATGCTGGCATCACGTACTCGCTCGTCGCGCCCTTAGAAGTCGAAGAACACCGTCTCGCCCTCGCCTTGCAGCCGGATATCGAAGCGATAGCGCACCTTGCCTTCGCTCTCTTCGCGCTTGGCGATCAAGGTCTGACGGCGCGCCGGGGATTCCACCGCGTTGAGCACCGGGCAAGCCGCGTTGGCCTCGGCTTCATCCTCGAAGTAAAGCCGCGTGTGCAACTGAATATTGATCCCCCGGGCGAACACGGCGAGGGTGACGTGCGGCGCCATCAGGCGCCCGTCGCGACGCGCGACCTGGCCCGGCTTGATGGTGTGAAAGCACCACTCGCCATCGCTCTCCGCCGTCGTCGCGGTACGTCCGAAACTGTTGAACGCCGCCTGCAGATCGAATTCGCACTGATAGTTGCCATGCGCATCGGCCTGCCAGGCTTCCAGCAGGGCATCGCGCACCAAGTCACCGTTGCCGTCGATGACGCGCCCCACGAGTTCAATGGCTTCACCGTCGGCCTGCGGCGAGGCGAGGCGGTTCCAGATCTCTTCCTCGCGCGGGGGCAAGCCGGCGATATCCAGAGCCAGGCCGATGTGCACGTAGGGACCGGCCGTCTGCGACGCGGTTTCGCGCAGCATGAGCGCGGCGCTAGGCTGTGAATTCGGCTGTTGCATGATTTACCCCTGGTTCTCGAAATAGGTTTGCAGTTCACCGCGAACGACCAGGTCGAAGCGGTAGGCCAGGCAATCCATCGAGCGGCTACGCGCCATGTCGAGACGCCCGGTCATGGTCTCGACAGCCTCGGGATCGCGCAGAGTGTGCACGATGGGACACAGCGGAATCAGTGGATCACCCTCGAAATACATCTGCGTGATCAGTCGCGTGGAAATCGACGGCCCCATCACCGAGACGTGGATGTGCGCCGGGCGCCAGCTATTGATGTTATTGGGCCAGGGATACGGGCCGGGCTTGATGGTGCGGAAACGATACCAGCCCTCGTCGTCGCTCAAGCAGCGGCCCACGCCGCCGAAATTGGGATCGAGCGGTGCCAGGTAGCCGTCTTTCTTGTGGCGATAACGCCCACCGGCGTTGGCCTGCCACATTTCCACCAGGGTGTTGGGTACCGGCTTGCCGAACTGATCGACGACACGTCCGAACACGATGACCCGCTCGCCGATGGGCAGACCGGCCTGGGCTTCGTTGTCGGCACGGAAGTTGAGCAGCAGGTCGTTGTCGTGCGGGCCCATGCGCAGGCGCGTGAAATCCGGGCCGGCGAGCTCCGAGACACTCGGCGTCTGCAGACTGACGTAGGCCTGGCTGGGGGAGCGCGCCACCGTCGTCTTGTAGCCTGGCGCATAGGCCGGGGGATGCCAGTTACGGTCGCGCTCGACGAAGCGCTTGTTATCGTTGAGAGGCATGCGAATCTCCTGAGCGAAAGAACCGCGGCGCCCGCGAACGCCGCGATGACATGCCGCATTGTCCGCGCTGGGCCCCGGCTGCCAATTGAAATGGCTGCCCGCCCCCATAACCTCCTGGCTATATCGGCCAAAGGTCTATACGACCAAGGAACAAGCCTTCGCCGCCATCAAAGCGCAGGGGTCCCCACCTCGGCGACGACCTCGCGCAGACACGCGCTCAGGGCGTCGACGCCGGGGTTGCGCGGCAGGGCGATATTGGTGCACACCCCCACGGAGCCGCCCCGCGATTCCAGATGCACGGGTAGACAGGCCAGACGGCCATCGCGGAGATCCTCGCGTACCGCATCGAGAGGCGCGACCCACAGCGCGTCACTGGCCAGGGCATACCGGCGACTCAACGAGAGCGACAGGGTTTCCAGTGCGATACGCGGCGGCCCCGCACCTTGTTCGACCCAGAAGCGCTCGACCTGATCGCGCAGGGTGGTCGAGGTCGGCGGCACGATCCACGCATTGGCGGTCAACGCTTCGCCTTCCAGCGTGCCGTGCGCCAACAGCGGATGCCCGCCGCGCACCACCAGCACCAGCGGCTCGTAATACAGGTGCTCGAACTGCAGGCCACGAATTTCGCGGGCCTCGCTCATGCGTCCGGCCACCGCATCCAGTTCCCCCATCCGCAGGCGGGAGAGCAGGTACGCACTGGGCCCCGTCACCACCTGAACGCGCCATTGCGGTGCCTGGGCATGCAGGCGATGCAGCGCCCGAGGCAGCAGGCCCTCTTCGACAGTCGACAAGGCACCCAGGCGCACCACCGCTTCCTGCTGGGCGGCGTCGCGCACCGCCTGGAAGCCCTCGCCCAGACTGCGCAGCGCCGGGCCGGCGTGACGCAGCAGGGTCAAACCGGCAGTGGTCAAGGTAGCGCCATGCGGGCTGCGCTCGAAAAGCGTCGTCTCGAGGATCTCTTCCAACTCGCGAATCGTCTTGGACATCGCCGGCTGGGTAATGGAAAGCGCCTGCGCGGCCTTGGCCAGGCTCTGCAGACGCGCAACTTCCTGAAACGCCATGAGATGGCGCAGCTTGACGCGAGCGCTCAGCATCGCGGTGTCCTCACGAATCACGGGCAGGGGCGCGACGCATGTGAGCCACGCTCGCTCGCCCTTGCCAAGGTCAGCATCAGTGAGATGAGGATACCAGCAGGCGCTTGGTGGCAGCCATGGCGGCAAGGCTTATCGCCATCAACTCATGGCCGAGGAACACAGCGGCGTCACGTCACGCGAGCATGGTCTCATCACAACGCGCACTTGCCGTCACGCAAGGCCAGCGCCTGTTCGTAGACTGCCCGGGCGTTGTCGATGCCCCGCTCTTCCAGCCGCTCGAGGTAACGCTCGGTGCCACGTTTCAAGGGGCCCGACCACTGCGGATCGTTCAGGGGATCCTCGACACTATGGATCGTGTCGCCCTGCTCGCGCGCCTGCGCCTTGCCCTCGCGATCGAGCCGATAGAAGACCTCGCCCGCTCGCTCTGCCCAGTCCATGCCGCTGTTGGCATCGATGGCTTCGCGTGCCTTCGGCGATAGCGCCTCGTAAGCGTCGCGATTCATGATCGCCATCAGGGCGCCCGTGTAGTAGGGAATATCCAGGTGATGGTTGACCAACTCATTGACCTGGAACACCTTCATGGCTTCCCAGGGCAAGCTCAGGCCATCGATTACGCCACGCTGCAGCGAGGTATAAATGTCCGGTGCCGGCATGCCGATCGGATCGGCGCCCATGCTTTCCAGCATGTCGCTGGAGACTTCGCTGGGGGTGCGGATGCGCAGGCCCTCGAGATCCGCCGGCGTTTGCACGTCGGTGTCGCGCGTATGCAAAGGCGCCGGCCCGGTGGTGAAAAAGAACAGCGGATGCGAGTCGGCGTATTCGCCCCCCAACGCCCCTTCCTCGTAAAGCGACTGCAGGATGCAGGCGCCTTGCGGTGCACTCGCCGAGACTCCCGGCAACTGCACGATCTCGGAAAGTGGGAAGCGTCCCGCCGTATAGCCTTGCAGCGTGACGGTGATATCGGCGATGCCGTTGACCACGCTCTCATAGGCGCTGCTCGCATTGCTAAGCGTCTGCGAGGGATAGATCTCTACGTCGAGCGCTCCTCCGGCATCTTCCTCGACCTGATTCGCCCAGGCCTCGATGAGATCCTTATTGACGGCGGACTGCGCCGGCCACAGGTGACCCAGGCGCAGTGTGGTCTCGGCGTAGGTCCCGCTCGCCGCAGCGGTGAGGCCGATCCCGAGAAGACAGCAGGAGATGGCGTGTTTCATGGTGATACCTCGTTATCATTGTTGGATATTCACTGACATGGCGTGCGTCGAACGTTCCGGCCCTCAGGGTTCGATGGTCGTCGTCGACACTTCGATCACACGGGGGCGATCATCGGCAAGGGCCGCTTGCAGTGCCGCCTCGAAGTCGTGGCGGGCCGACACGGCCACGGCCTCGACACCATAGCCCTTGGCCAGGGCACAGAAGTCGAGCCCGGGGACGTCGAGACCAGGGGCATCCTCGGCATTCAGCAGGCGGGAGAACCAGCGCAAGGCACCGTAAGTGCCGTTCTTCAAGATCACGAAGACCACCGGAATGCGATATTGCGCGGCGCTCCACAGCGCGGTGATGGCGTAATTCGCCGAGCCATCGCCGATCACCCCGATCACCCGGCGTTCGGGGCAGGCCAGCTGCACGCCGACGGCGGCCGGCAAGCCGAAGCCCAGGCCGCCGGCGGCGGGAAAGAAGTAACTGCCCGGGTGGCGCATCTCCACCCGCTCCCAGAACGCCGTGACCGTCGAGGTGGATTCCTTGACGTAGATCGCGTCCTCCGGCGCCACCGCGTTCATGACGTCGAATACCGTCTCCGGCGTCAGCATCCCCTCGGGGTCGACCTGCGGCTCGGGGGCAGCTTGCGGTTCGGGACGCGCCCGACCGCTTTGCCGGACATGCGGCACCAGTTGGTCCAGCATGGCGTAGATGTCACCCACCAGGGCATCGCCCATGGGGGCCCGCGCCGCCTCCTGCATGTCGCAGGTAATATGAATCAGTTTGGCGCCCTCGGGCAGGTAACGCCCCGGCGCGTATTGATGATAGCGGAACACCGGCGCGCCGATGACGACGATAAGATCATGTCCCGCGAGCCGGTCCGAAATCCCCTGGATCGCCGCCGGCAGGACGCCACGAAAGCACGCATGACGCGTCGGGAAGGGGCAGCGCGAGGCCGATGGTGCCACCCAGGCCGGCGCGTTCAGGCGCTCGGCCAGGGCCACCGCCAGGCCATTGGCGCCGTAAGCGTCGACATCCGGTCCCAACACCAGCACCGGATGGCGAGCCGCGTTCAAGCGCTCCGCCAAGGTTCTGAGTTGCGCGTCAGAGGGCAGCGCCGCACTCGTCACCTCACGCTCACTGAGCAACGCGGTTTCCTCGCTCACCTCATGCCCCCAATCATCATGCGGAATCGACACGTAGACCGGCCCACGCGCTGGCAAATTGGCCGTATGGATCGCCTGGCTCAAGGCGCGAGGCACGTCCTCCGGACACGACGGCTCATAACTCCACTTGACCAGCGGGCGTGGTAACTGCGGCGCATCGACATTGGCCAGCATCGACTCCACGCCGATCATCGAGCGGGCCTGCTGTCCTGCGGTCAGCACCAGGGGGGAATGCGAATACCAGGCGTTGGTCAGCGCGCCCATGGCATTGCCGGAGCCGGCGGCGGCATGCAGGTTGACCAGCGCCGGCGCGCCGCTGGCCAATGCGAAGCCATCCGCCATGCCCACGACCACGCCCTCGTGAAGACCGAGAATATAACGAAAATCGCCAGGAAAATTCTTGAGGAAAGGCAGCTCATTGGAGCCGGGATTTCCGAAAACGGTTGTCATTCCCCGGCGGCGCAATAAGTCATAAGTTGCAGAATGAACGGTTGGCATAACCACCTCAAAGCATCGTGTTCTTGAACGATAGTTTTCTTGCCAACACCACTCAAATCATTATTCTTTCTAAACAAAATAAACAGGACTTATTCGGATGCGCCCTATCGACCTCAATCTCATACGGACATTCGTGACACTTTATGAGTCAGGCAGTGTCACGCTCGCCGCCCATAAGCTCAATGTGACGCAACCATCGGTCAGTTATTCTCTCTCCCGCTTGCGCGAACTTTTCGACGATCCTCTTTTTTCCAGAACGCGCGATGGTATGGCGCCTACCTTCTGTGCCACACAACTCTACGCATCTTTTCGACATGCCTTGACGCAGATCGAGCATACGATCGGCGACCATCAGCATTTCGATCCTCGCCACTCGCAGCGGCGTTTTCGGCTAGCCTTGACTGATTTGGGGGAAACGACACTGCTGCCTGTCATTCTTCAGCGCATACAGACATTAGCACCCTATGTGGAACTTGAAGTCGTGCCACTGGAGATAGAAAAGATAAACGCATGGTTCGACAACAAAAGTGTCGATGCCGTCGTGTGCAGCCGAGATATAATGACCCCCAGCCTGGGCAAGAGGGTCATCCTCGAGGAACGCTACGTTTGCCTGTTAAACGCGCAGCATCCTCGTATCGAAAAGACGCTCGACATGAATACTTTTACGCATGAACATCATATCGTCGTGTCGCCCTCATCGGGACACGGCCTTGCCGAAGATGTATTGAAAAAACATGATATCAGTCGCAAAGTCAGCGTCGTGGTACCTCACTTTTCGGCGTTGCCTCGCATTCTTGAGAATTCAGAGCTGCTAACGATACTTCCGGAGCAGATCGCACGAATCTTTACTCGGGAAGCGGCACTGCAGATATGTGAGCTACCTTTCGATGTACCAAATGTCGAGGTAGCTCTCTACTGGCCACGCCATGCCGATGACTCATCAGCGCAAGAGTGGTTCCGCCAAACGCTCATCGAAGCCATCGCCCCTGAGCATGATACGCAGGGTCCGTCAGGCGAGATCTGACGGCCCCTGCTGGGCTACACTCACGTGTCGCACGACGCCTTGAGGGTCATGACAGTGTCATAAGTCTGTGCACCTGGCAGCCCTTTCTCCTGCAAATCGTTAATATAACGGTTGACCGTGTCCTTGAGTACCGGTCCCCAGTCTTCATCTTCGAGGGGGTTCTCGACGGTGATGATCTTGTCACCTGCTGCGACGGCCTCCTGACGTCCCGCCTTGATCAATTCATCATAGACGCTGGCCGCTTTCATCGACCATTTCATGCCGCTGTGGTTATCGATGACTTCCTGGAGGTCGGGCGGAAGACGCTGGTAAGTATCCTTGTTCATCGTCGCTATCAACGACAGGTCGTACAGCGGCACCTCGGTATGATAATTGACAAGCTCATTGACACGGAATGTCTTGGCGCCCTCCCAGTTGATGCTCAAGCCATCCATCACGCCGCGTTGCAAGGCGGTGTAGATATCCGGCGCAGGCATGCCGACGGGTTCGGCGCCAAGATCCGCCATCATGTCGCCCACCAAGGATGTCGGGCGCCGCAGGCGCATGCCTTCGAGGTCACTCGGCTTGGCGAGCAACTTGTCCTTGGCGTGCAGATAACCCGGCCCGGTCGTGAACATGAACAGCACATGCGTATCCGCGTATTCTTGGTCGAGGTTGCCTTGCTGATACAGCTTTTGCAGCACACACGACCCTTGGCGACTGCTGTTGGAAACACCCGGCACCTCGACGACCTGCGTCAGCGGAAAGCGCCCCGAATTGTAGCCCTGCGCTGTGGCACCGATATCGGCGATCCCGTTGACCACGGCTTCATAGGTGGCGTCGGACTTGGCGAGGGTCTGACCGGGGAACACCTGCACGTCAAGGCGGCCGTCCGAGGCCTCTTCCACGCTATCGGCCCAGGCCTGGAAGATTTCCTTGTCGATCTTGGAGCCCCCCGGCCAGACATGCGCCAAGCGCAGGGTTTCCGCCTGTGCCAGGCCAGGCAACACGGCCAATCCAAGGGTCAAGCCGGCGGCGTAATAGATTGTTTTCATTGTTGGTACCTCATGATGATTTATTGCTGTCGTTTATATCCTTCCATGCAGCTAGCGGCATCCACTCCTGGAATCAAATAAGAAATAGACTGAGCACGGGAAATGCGATCAATAGCGCCAGGCGCACGAAATCGGCGGCGATAAAGGGCGCCACTCCCTTGAAGATCTCGCCCAACCCCACGTGGGGCGCCATGGCCTTGATGACGAAGACGTTCATTCCGACCGGAGGGGTGATCAAGCCCAGCTCGACGGTCAGTACCGTGACGATGCCGAACCACACCGGATCGATACCCAGACTCTGAATGATCGGAAATACCACCGGGACG
The DNA here is from genome assembly GCF_004364315.1 of Chromohalobacter marismortui. Classification (GTDB taxonomy): domain Bacteria; phylum Pseudomonadota; class Gammaproteobacteria; order Pseudomonadales; family Halomonadaceae; genus Chromohalobacter; species Chromohalobacter marismortui. The sequence goes on from NZ_SOBR01000004.1 coordinate 113,016, forward strand.
GTAATCACCAGCATCGCGATGGAGTCCATGAACATGCCGAGCACGAAGTACAGCAGCAGGATGCACAACAGTACGACGATCGGGGCGAGATCGAGGCCGAACAAAAAGTCGCTGATGGTGAAGGAAATGCGCGACACCGAGATGAAATAGCCCAGCGTCTCGGCCCCTACCAGCATGAAAAACACTACCGCCGACAAGGCCAAGGTTTCCTGAACCGACTGCCATACTCCCCGGGCACGCATCCCCTTGGCCAGGGCGTACAAAAGGGTGGCGAAGGCGCCGACGCTCGCCCCCTCGGTAGGCGTGAAGGCACCGAAGTAGATCCCAAGGATGAGCAGCAGAAAGACGCCAAAGAAGGGTATCAGTCCAGCCAGAGACTTGGCCTTCTCGCCCCAGCTAGTGGGCTCGCCGGCCACGGCCAGCGACGGCTTGAGGCGCATCACCACCGTGATCGCCAATGAATAGAACAACAGCCCCATCAGACCGGGGATAATGCCCGCCATGAACATGTCGCCTACCGACTGCTCGGTGAGAATGGCATAGATCAGCAGCGCAATGCTCGGCGGTATCATGATGCCCAGCGTGCCCCCGGCAGCCAGCGCCCCGGTCGCCAGGCCACGGTTGTAACCGTAACGCTCCATCTCCGGGAGCGCGACACGGGTCATGGTGCTCGCGGTAGCCAGCGAGGAGCCCGAAATCGCCGAAAAAATCCCGCACGACCCGACCGCCGCGATGGCCAGCCCGCCTTTCCACCCTCCACAGATAACGCGGGTCGAGTTGAAAAGCTTACCTGCCATTCCCGAATGGGCGGCCAGCACCCCCATGAGGACGAACATGGGAACCGCGCTGAAGCTGTAGTTGGACAGCACTTCCACCGGCACGGACTTGACCATCGACAAGGCGGCGCCCAGGTTGATGATTTGAGCGAATCCCACGACGCCGACGATCAGCATCGAAAGCGCCACCGGCACACGCAGCATCATCAACACCAGCAGCATGGCCAGGCCGATACCGCCTATCATTTCACTCCCCATGAGCGGTCTCCTCCTCTTGGCCGAAAACACCGCTCAGCACGACATGCAGCAAACTGCGCAAGCTGAGTAACGCACTCAGGAAAGCGGCAAAGAAATAAATGGGCCCCATGGAAATACGCAGGTCTTGCGTCACTTCGCCATGCTCTAGCGCTCCCCTTCCGGAATCGATCAACCCCGTACAGAGAATGAGCCCCATCACGGCGAAGCCGACGAGATAAAAGCCATGTATACGTGTCTTGAGTGAGTCATTTAAACGATGAGTTAGTACTTCAACCACCACCTGACTTTTCTCGACGCTCGCGGCCATGGCCGCGAGCAAGGAGAACAGCAGCAGGTAGCTTACCAACTCCACGCTTCCGGCTACGCTGAGGGATACCGCACCGCTGGTCAGGTCACTCAAGAAACGCAGCCCTACATCGACAATCGTCACCATCAGCAAGGCCAATAGCGAGACACCGCCAATGACCTTGCACAGGGCGCCCAGCCAATGGCTGAGACGCATGAGCCCTTGCTGCATACCGTTCTCTCCTAGGCCTTATTTGGCTGAGCATGCCTTGCTTGCTTCAAGGGCGGCATAGTAGACATCACGCGCCTGTTCCAGACCACGTGCTTCGAGTCCACTGAGATATTGATCGATACCGGCCTTGAGTGGCTTTTCCCATGCCGACTCTTGCAGCGGATTTTCTACTACGCGGATGGTATGCCCGGCTTCCTTGGCCTGCTGTTTGCCGGCCTTGTCATCGGCGGCAAAAACCTCGCCGGCTTTTTTCGCCCACTTCATTCCGGAATTTTCATCGATGGCCTGCTGTTGCTCGGGCGTCAGGCTTTCATAGGCATTCTGATTCATCGTGGCCACGAAGATCAGCGTATAGAAGGGGACTTGTGTGTGGTAATTGGTGAGTTCGTTGAGGCGGAACGTCTTCATTCCCTCCCAGGGGAAGCTCAAGCCATCGATTACGCCACGCTGCATGGAGGTGTAGATTTCCGGTGCCGGCATGCCCACCGGCTCGGCCCCCATGTTCTTGAGGATATTGCCCGCCACCGCCGTGGGACGACGTATCCGCAGACCTTCAAGGTCGGATGGCTTCTGGACATCCGTTTCACGGGTGTGGATATAGCCTGGCCCCGTGGTAAACATGAAGAGTACGTGTGAATCTTTATACTCTTGATCGATCTTCCCATCGTTATAGAGCGTTTGCAGCACGCAGGCGCCTTCCGGTGCCGAGGAGGCCACCCCCGGCAATTCAACGATCTGGCTCAGTGGAAAGCGGCCATTGGTATAGCCTTGCGCCGTGATGCCAATGTCGGCGATGCCGTTGACGGTCGCATCATAGGTTTCATCGGCCTGACTCAAGGTCTGCGAGGGATAGTTCTCGACCTGCAACGATCCATTGGAGTCCTTTTCCACCTGGTTCGCCCAAGCCTCGAACACCTGCTCATTGATCGATGAAGCGCCCGGCCAGAAATGCGACATGCGCAGCGTGGTTTCCGCCTGAGCGGTAGAGACGGCAGCCGCCGTCAGGGAGAGGGTGAGCATGCAAGTGAGCGTGCGTTTCATGGCGTTGATTCCTCTTGTTATCTCAAAGAGATCCAGCAAGGATCTCTCGGTTTCAGCGCCTTCCGAGGAAGGCCAGCCCGGGCCAGGCGTTCGTTATAGGGGGTTGCCCCAGCCCAGCTTCTTGGCCATCGCAAAGGCGTGGTTTGCCGCCGGCACACCGGCATAGATCGCGACATGCATCAGCGCCTGACGCAGCTGCGCCTCGCTCAGGCCGATGCGCTGCGCCGTTTTAAGATGGAGTTCCAGTTCCCCGTCGCGGCCCAGCGCCGCCAGCACCGCCAGCGTGATCATGCTGCGCTCGGTGCGGCTCAAGTCATCGTTGCCCCACAACTCGCCCCAGGCCATGCGCGTGATCATGTTCTGAAAGGGCGCATCGAGGGTCGTGGCATTTTCGCTGGCACGCGCCACGTGCTCATCGCCGAGTACCTGCTTGCGCGTTTCCAGCCCGGCGACATAGCTCACACCGTTTTCGTTGACGTGCTCATCACCCAGCCAGGCACGTAGTCGCTTGGCGATCGCCTCAGGCACTTCCACGCTGGGCACGTGGGCGATGTTTTCGAGCACCTCGAGGCGCGCATCGCCGAACTGAGACGCCAGCGTTTTCAGGGTATCGGGCGGCGTGGAGAGATCCTCGCGCCCTCCTAGTAGACGCACGGGCTCAGTGACATCACTCAGCTTGCCGGTAAAGTCGGTGTCGGCCAGCATCTCGCACAGCCGTGCGTAAGACTCGCCATCGGTGCGCATGAGCTGGACCTTCCAGCCCGTATAGGTCGCCGCATCGCCTTGCGCGAATGCTTCGGAAAACCAGCGTGGCACGATCTCGTCGGCCATGGCGGCCAGACCTTCCTGACGCACGCGCGCGGCCCGCGTATGCCAGTTGTCCGGCGATCCGATCACCGCGCCGGTATTGGTCAGCACCACGTTGGCAAGCCGCTCGGGGCACTGAACCAGCAACTGCTGGCCGACCACGCCACCGATCGAGGTGCCCACGAAATGAAAGCGCGCCAGGCCCAGCGCATCGGCCAGGGCCAGGGCGTCTTCGGCCAGCGCGCGGGGATTGACCGCCGCCGACAACCCGCTGCTCGCGCCATGACCGGGCAGATCCCAGGTCACGCAGCGAAAGCGACCGCGCAGGGCCGCGACCACGCCTTCCCAAACGTCCTGACTCATGCCCAGCGGGTGTGCCAACAGCACCGCCGGCAGCGCGGCTTCACCGCTATCGCGATAGGCGATCGTGCGTTCCGCCACCGTCAAGAAAGCCATGCCTGTCTCCTCAAACGCGTTCGATCAACGTGGCCACGCCCTGGCCCACACCGACACACATGGTGCACAGGGCGTAACGCTTGTTCTGTGCATGTAGCTCGTGCGCTGCGGTCAACAGCAAGCGTGCCCCGGACATGCCCAGCGGATGTCCCAGCGCGATCGCGCCGCCATTGGGATTGACGCGTGGGTCATCATCGGCCACACCCAGCTCGCGCAGGCACGCCAGGCCCTGGGCGGCGAAGGCTTCGTTGAGTTCGATGATGTCGACCTCATCGATGCCGATCCCCAGGCGGTCGAGCAGCTTGCGCGTCGCCGGCACCGGGCCCATGCCCATGATGCGCGGCTCGACGCCGGCGGTGGCCATGCCCAGGATCCGCGCCATCGGAGTGAGGCCGTGGCGCGCGACGGCGGCGTCGCTGGCGACCAGCATCGCCGCCGCCCCATCGTTGACGCCCGATGCATTGCCGGCCGTCACGCTGCCGCCTTCACGAAACGGCGTCGGCAACTTGGCCAGCTTTTCCAGCGTGGTCCCGGCGCGCGGATGCTCGTCCTGCTCGACGATCAAGGGCTCCTGTTTGCGACGCGGCACCTCGACCGGCGTGATCTCCTGCGCCAGGCGCCCGGACTGCTGGGCGCGCTCGGTCTTCTGCTGCGAGCGCACGGCGAAGGCATCCTGATCCTCGCGGGACACGTGGAACTGCTCGGCCACGTTCTCGGCGGTCTCGGGCATCGACTCGACACCGTAGTGGTTCTTCATCAGCGGGTTGACGAACCGCCACCCAATGGTCGTGTCCTCGATCGCCTGGCTGCGCGAGAAAGCCGTCTCGGCCTTGCCCATCACGAACGGGGCGCGCGACATGGACTCCACGCCGCCGGCCAGCGCCAGCTCGAACTCGCCCGCCTTGATGGCGCGAAACGCCGTGCCCACGGCATCCATGCCCGAGCCGCACAGGCGATTCATCGTGGTGCCGGGCACGCTGGTCGGCAGCCCGGCCAGCAGCGCCGACATGCGCGCGACGTTACGGTTGTCCTCGCCGGCCTGGTTGGCACAGCCCATGATCACTTCATCGATGGCCGCCGGATCGAGATCCGGGGCCTGCGCCAGCACGGCGCGGAAGATCGTGGCCGCCAGGTCATCGGGACGAACACCGGCCAGCACGCCACCGAAGCGTCCCACGGCGGAACGCGTGGGATGACACAGCCAAACATCGCTCATCGAATTCTCCTCACGCCTCACCGGCGTGTTTACGTTCAGTACGCGCCTTGAGATCGCGCAGCACTTCCAGCTCGCGCGCATCGGGGGTCGGTGTCGTCTCGAGCTGCTCGGCGAAACGAACCTCCCAGCCGGTGGCTTCGATCACGTCGTCACGCGTGACACCGGGGTGCAGCGACACCACGACGAGTTCTTTCGTCTCGGGATCGGGCTTCATCACGCACAAATCGGAGATCACCCGGGTCGGGCCACGGCCGATATTGGGCACGCCGTCACGCGCCCTGCCATCGCGGCCGAAACCGAGGGTGGTGATGAAATCCACGTCGTTGACGAAGGTCCGCTTGGAATGCTTGAGCGTGATGAAGATCTCGCCGGCACAGGTCGCGATCTCCGGTGCCCCGCCGCCGCCGGGCAAGCGCACCTTGGGCGATTGATAATCGCCGATCAGCGTAGTGTTGAGGTTGCAGTAGCGGTCGATCTGCGCGGTGCCCAGAAAGCCCACATCGATCTTGCCGCCCTGCAACCAGTAGCGGAACATTTCCGGCACCGACACGGTGGTCAGCGCCGACTCGCAAAGTTCGCCGTCGCCGATGGAAAGCGGCAGCACGTCCGGCTTGGTCTGCAGCGTGCCGGACTCGTAGATCAGCACCACGTCAGGTGCATGCGTCAAACGCGCCAGATTGGCGGCCTCGGACGGCAAACCGATGCCCACGAAACACGTCATGCCGTTCTCCAGCGCTTTCGCCGCCGTCACGGTCATCATTTCCGAGGAGGTGTATTCGTTACTCATTGGGCCTGACCTCCTGCGTTGTGAACGTTCTCGTCGAGCCATGTCTGGAAGGTGTCGCGATCGCGGGCGATGGCGTCCCACTCCTTGTAGAAGCGGTTATCACGTGGATAGTAGCCGTGAGCGTAGGAGGGATAGGCGCCCTTCTCGGCTACGGCGATGGCGTCGATCGCCCACCCCGGAATCACGCAGGCGTTGGGGCTGGCTCCAAGGTCGTCGACCACTTCCTCGACGGTGACGATGCTCTTGCCCGCGGCGAGGATCGCTTCCTTCTGTACGCCGATGATGCCCTCCACCAGGACATTGCCCTTGCGATCCGCCTTCTGCGCATGCACCAGGGACACGTCCGGGCGCACCGAAGGCACCGCCGCGAGGCGCTCGCCGGTGAACGGGCACTCGATGAACTTGATCTGGTCGTTGACGCTGGGCAGCTCGCTGCCCACGTAACCGCGCAGCACCGCCAGCGGCAGGCCCGCCGCACCGGCCTCGAAGGCACAGGCCATGGCCGCGTGGCTATGCTCGAAAATCTCCACCTTGTGCGGCCAGCCTTTTTCCACCGCGTCTCGCAAGCGATGCAGCGACCCCACGCCGGGATTCCCTCCCCACGAGAAGATCAACTTCCTGGCGCAACCGGCGCCGATCAATTGGTCGTAGACCAGGTCCGGCGTCATGCGGATCAGCGTCAGGTCGCGCTTGCGCTGGCGAATGACTTCATGCCCGGCGGCGAAGGGAATCAGGTGGGTGAAGCCTTCCATGGCCACGGTGGCGCCATCTTCGACATAGCGCGCCACGGCGTCATGCAGGCTAAGAAATTCGGCCATGCGGATTGCCTCGCAACTTGTTCGCTTAGTGAACACTGGTTTGTGATACGAACAAAATAATCACGAAAGCAGGTCTCGTCAAACCTCGCGAAGATTCATATCGTCGCCGTCGGTGAATCTTGAAACCCTTGATAAAATTAATTTAAACAAATACTTATGAAAAATTTAGCCGCTCGAGAACGCGCTCGACCAGACAGCGGCTACTACCAATGTATGATTCAGGGCGCACCGCCTGACGCAGTGCCTCGGCATCGATACCGCTCCCCACGACGTCCTCGTGGTCCAGCAAGGCATCGGCATAGGCCACCCCATCGCGGCGCGCGTTTTCCGATGCCTCGCGCGCAACGCGACGCGCATCATCGTTGGCTAGAATGCTCTGCAGCACACGCGCGGCGGGTTCGGCCATGATCGCACCGCCCGTCACGTCCAAGTTACGCGCCATCACGTGAGCGTGGACCTCGAGTCCGCCCAGTAGATGGTGCAGGGTTTCGAGAGCCCCCTCGAGCAGCAACACCGCATCCATCAGCGGTGCCCACTCGGCATGCCATTCACCCAAGCCACGTTCGAGTGGTTGCGCACCGGCATTGGACAGCACGTTCAACGTCGCATGGATCTGGCGTGCCGCCGCACGGATACGTGCGCAGCCCACCGGATTGCGCTTGTGCGGCATCGACGACGATTCACCGACCCCGGCTTCAGCCGGTTCCGCCAGTTCACCGACCTCGGTCTGGGTGAGCAAGGCGATATCCAGGGCAACCTTTTCGGCAGCCACGGCCACGGCATCCATCGCACTTCCGAGTGCATGAATCGGCTGGCGGTCGGTATGCCAAGGCAGCCACGGCTCGGCAAGTCCGAGACGACTCGCCATGCCGGTCATGATCGCGACACCCGCGTCATCCAGGCCTGAATGCACGCCCACGGCGCCTCCGAACTGCACGTAGAGCCCACCGGCCAACACATCGTCCAAGCGTTCACCCGCCTGGTGTAGCCCCCACGCCCATTGCCCGACCTTGGCGCCGAAGGTGAGGGGCAACGCCTGCTGCATCAGCGTGCGCCCGACCATCGCCGTATCCCGATGCGTCACCATCAATGACCGGCCATCGTCGATGGACGCCGTCAGCAGACGCCGGCAGCGTGTCAGCCGCGGCTTGAGCATGAGCATCAAGGCACTGTCGACGATATCCTGGCTGGTTGCCCCACGATGGAAATGCGGCTTCAATGTAGCGGGAAGGGCCGCCTTGGCCTGCTTGACGAAGGGAATCGCCGCATTACCGCCCTTGGCGGTGTCGTCCGCCAGTGCCTCGACATCGAAGACCTCAGGCGTCAGATATTCACCGAGCGCCTCGGCAGTGCCCTCGGGCAGCATCCCCAGGTGCTCTTGCTCGGCGGCCAGTGCCAGTTCCACGTCACGCATCGCCACGACCAAGTCCAGAGCCTGGCACTGTTCGCGGCCGGAGGCACTCGTGAACGGATGGCGTAAAAGCTGCTCGTACAATGGATTTCTCCTTCGTCGCTTGCCACCAATATCGCAATGGCGGACATGTGTTCGCAGTTCGAACTCTATGCTAGAGTCAGCCAGATGACCGAGCAACACAATGATCAGAGACAAGATGGCGCCAAATCGATGACCCTACAGATCAACGACGAACCTCTCAGACCGGACGATCGCGATTTCGTGACCGCGCTGGCCAGCGGTCTGGACGTCATACTCGCCTTCGATCATGCCAACCCGCGCATGACGCTCAGCGAAGTTGCCGCCAAGACCGGCATGAATCGTGCCCGTGCCCGGCGCTTTTTGCTGACGCTCAATGCCCTGGGGTATGTGCGCAAGCAACATCGGCATTTCGAACTGGCGCCCAAGACGCTGCAGCTCGGGTATGCGTTTCTGTCGGCCAATAATTATCGAACGGTCATTCAGCAGCATCTCGAAGACATCACGCACCAGACCGGCGAGTCCTCGTCACTGGGGGTGCTCGATGGCAGCGAGGTGACATACGTATGCCGCTCGGCGGCGCCGCACCGACTGATGGTGATCACATTGGCGGTCGGTACCCGCCTGCCGGCGGTAGCGACCTCCATGGGGCGTGTGCTGCTGGCGCAATTACCCAGCGACGAACTCGAGGCGCTGCTTGATACGCTCACCCTCGAGCAGCACACCGAGCGCACCATTACTGACAAGGAAGAGCTCCGTGATTGCCTGCGCCAGGTTCGCGAGCAAGGTTATTGCATCGTCGATCAGGAACTCGACTCCGGCCTGCGCTCGCTCGCGGTGCCTGCCTTCGACGCTCACGGCAAGCTGCTCGGCGCCATCAACGTGAGCACCAACGCCGCGCGCATCGACATGACAATGCTGACCGAGCGCTTCTTGCCGCTACTTCGTGAGAAAGCACAACAGATCGCGCATCAGGTCAGTTAACGTTCCTAGTGCATTGCAACCTTCGACGTTAAGGAAGGATAGATGGCTGGCAGCCTGATCGAACGCACGCTGCGCGTACTCGAGACGCTCTCGAGTGAGCCCGAGGGCATTCCCCTGCAGCACTTGGCCGCGCACCTGGAGATTCCCAAGAGTGCCGCGCATCGGATCTGTAACGAGCTGATGCGGCTGGGATACGTCCGACAGGAGGCCCGCACCGGCCACTACCGGCTGTCGACGCGGCTGATCGCGTTGGGATTTCGTTACCTGGGCAGCACCGGTGCCAGTGATGTGCTGCAACCGATTCTCGACCGGCTGGCGGCCGAGACCGGCGAATTGGTGCGCCTGGGCGTGATCGAAGGCGATCGCCAAACCTGGATCGCCAAGGCCCAGGGTACGCACACCGGGCTACGCTACGACCCGGACATGGGACGCGAAGCCCCCTTGCGCTATACCGCCTCGGGCCAGGCCTGGCTCGCCAGCCTGGACAATCCGGCAGCCTTGGCGCTGCTCGACCGGCAGGGCGGGCACGATCCCGAGCACTTCGGACCCAACGCCCCACGCACCGACGCCGAACTGCTCGAATGCCTGGACCTCGCCCGGGAACGCGGCTATACGTGCTGCATCGATAGCTCGGCGCTGGGAACGTCGGCCTTCGGCGCCGTGATCCGTCATCCCATCCAGGGGCACACCATCGGTGTCATCAGCGTCGCCGGGCCGAGTGTTCGACTGACCGAAGCGCGCATGCACGAACTGGCTCCCAAGCTGCTGCAAGCCGTCGAGGAACTCTCGCACTGCAGTCAGGCGTCGCAACTGTTCTCGGAGTGAACCTCTCATGGGCATTACCCCAAGCCGCTAATCGACATGCTTGATATTCTCGCCATCACCACGCCCATCTTTCTCCTGATCGGCATCGGCTACCTGGCCGTGATGCTGCGCCTGTTCAGCAAGGAGCAGGTACGTGGGCTGGGCGGTTTCGTGATCAATTTCGCGCTCCCCGCATTGATCTTTCGTGCACTGGTGCAACGACCATTGGACGAGGTTCTAAACCCGATCTACCTCATCGCATATGGTAGTGGCTCAGCCACCTTGTTTCTCGGCGCCTGGCTATTCGCCCGCTATCGTGGCAAAACGATCGGTGAGAGCGGGATCCTCGCGCTGGGTATGTCGACATCCAACAGCGGCTTCATCGGCTACCCCATCGCCGCCATGGTCGTGGGTTCAAGCGCAGTGATCGCGCTGGCGTTGAACATGATGGTCGAGAACCTGCTGATGATCCCTATCGCCCTGGCCATCGCCGAGGCGGGCCGTCAACGTGGCGCTTCCTTCCTGACCACCCTGCGCAAGACCGTGGCACGCCTGACCCGCAACCCGATCCTCCTCGGCATCCTCGCCGGTATTCTCACCGCGCTCAGCGGCATTACACTCCCGGCGCCTCTTTTCAAGGCCATCGACATGCTCGCCTCGGCCTCCGCACCGACTGCGCTGTTCGTGATCGGCGGCACCTTGTACGGACTACGCATTGGCGGCATGCTAGGCGACGTCTCTCAGGTCGTGCTCGGCAAGTTGGTCTTGCACCCATTGCTGATACTCCTGATGCTCTGGTGGCTTCCTCCCATCGATCCGACACTGGCCACCGCCGCCGTCATTCTCGCCAGCGCCCCGATGCTCAGCGTCTACCCCATTCTCGGCCAGCGCTACGGCCAAGACGCGTTGTGTACCGCCTCGCTGATGCTCGCCACTCTGCTATCATTCATCACCATCAGCGCTCTTTTGTGGCTGCTCGAGACCTATCCATCGGCACTGTCTTGAGACCGATCCCCCTCGCTGAAACGCCCCCAGGCCGACATGGGCTTGCTCACGAGACGACGCATCCGAGAAACAAAAAAGCGGATACTCCGAAAAGTACCCGCCGTTGGCTCAATAATACCGACTGATATCGACAATCAATAACCCAGCAACCTCGGCAGTCCTGTGACCGTGACCGGCACGAAGGTGATGATCAACAACACCAGTAACTCGACCAGGAACAGCGGCAACACCCGCATCGACAAGCGCCCAAGCCCGACCTTGGCAATCGAGTCGGCAACGAACAAGCATAGCCCCATGGGCGGCGTGATCAGGCCAATCATCAGGTTGAAGATAACGATGATACCGAAATGGGTTGGATCCACCCCGAGGCTGGTCGCAATGGGATAAAGGATCGGCACCAATACGAGCATTGCCGCGATGCCCTCCAGAAAAAGCCCCACGATCAGAAACAGCACGATCACGGCCAGCAAGAACGTCCACTGTGTATTGATATACGTCAGCGCCAAATCGGTGAGCATATTAGGAATGCGGTTGTAGGTCAGAAGCCAATTGGCCGCACTCACCGCCGCGATGATGATCATGATGACCGCACTATCGACCATGGTCCGCGAGAATATGTTCGGTAGATCTCGCCAGCGAATGTTGCGAAAAATCACCATCCCCACGAACAAGGCATAGGCTACGGCGAAGGCAGCCGCCTCGGTGGGCGTCACGACCCCCAACAGAATCGACCCCACCACGAACACAGGCATCAACAATGGGATGATGCCATCGATCAGGGTGGTCAGTTTTTCCTTTTTGGGCATGGCCACCGATTTTTTCTCGTATTTTCCGGCAAAGATCATCACATAACCGGAAAGAAAAACAGCCAATAGAAAGCCTGGAACAATACCGGCAATGAATAATGCCGGTACCGACGCCCCACTCACGATCAGCGCATAGATAATCACCGGGATACTCGGAGGAATGATCGGTCCGATGACCGAAGAAGCAGCGGTCAGGGCCGCCGCGAAGTCACGTGGATACCCCTCCTTCTCCATTTCAGGAATGAAGACACGCCCCAGAGCCGACGTGTCGGCGACCGCAGAACCGGAGAGGCCGGCGAAGATCACCGATGCCCAGATATTCACATGCGCCAGCCCACCGCGCACACGTCCCACCAACACCTTGGAGAACGCAATGATGCGGACGGTGATACCACTCTCGTTCATCAACTCACCCGCGAGAATGAAGAGAGGAATGGCCAATAGTGCGTAAGCGCTTATGCCGGAGAACATCTGCGTGGCGACGCTTTGAATGCTATAGGGGAAACCCGCCGTGGCCATGAAATAGAACAAGGCAGCCACGATGGAGAAGGCAATGGGAAGCCCGATAGCCAGTCCAACTACCAGGATGAGATAGATCATTCAGGATACCTCCCTGGCCGGGGCTGAATTTCCCTCATTACCGAGTGCCTTACCAAGACGCTCGATGAATTTTAAAATCGCTGCTATGGCCAACATTGCTCCCCCCAAGACGATTGCGAACTGGTAAGGAGCCATCGTCGCTAGACTCTTTAAGGCACTCACGCCTGTAAGCGCTTGAAGCGAGTTGGCTAGGTCAATCATTCCCGAAATGCGCATGCTTCCGCGGCTGGTCATGAACAAATAGCCGGACCATGACATCAGAACGCCAATGACAACCACCGACAGATCCACGACCATGAACAACATGCGTTTGGGTTTCTCGGGGATGAAATCGACAATGATACCCAAGCGCACGTGACGATCCTGAATATAAGCAACTGCCATGCCGAACATGACACCGTAAACGCCTAAAAAAACCGGTATTTGACCACCCCAGGCCAATGAGTCACCGAAAAGATAACGGCTTAAAGCATTACAGAAGACGATCAGAAAGATCAGCGCCATCGAGACGCCAGCTCCGATCGCGAAGAGTCGCATCGCATAGCGCTGTAACACATGGGATAGGAAGTGCATGAGCTTTAAACCCCAGCGTCAGACAATAAAGCCGCACCATTTTTTACGGTGCGGCTCGGTAGGATATTACTGCTCGACTTCATCGACAGCACTTTGGAGTTTCTTGATCCAGACGGATTCGTCGCCAAGATCCTTCTTCAGCCATTCGACGACCGGCGGTTGAGCCGCCTTGCGGAACTTATCCATCTCTTCCGGCGTCGGTTTATAGACGTTCATACCCGCTTCCTTGACGGCCTTTAGTCCTTTCGCGGTGGTCATCTGCTGAATGGAGCGCCCCATATAGCCGGCCATCACGCCCGCTTTCTTGAGGACTCTCTGATCGGCCTTGGAGAGCGACTGGTAAAACCGCTCATTGATGAGAATGAAGTCCGTGCCGTAGATATGCTGATCCAGCGTCATGTAATCCTGCAGCTCGTACAGGTTGTTGTTATAGATCGTACCCACCGGGTTCTCCTGCCCATCGACCACACCGGTGGACAGCGCGGTGGGTAGTTCGGACCAAGCGATGGGGGTCGGCTCACCGCCCAGTGCTTCGACCATCTTCACGTAAAGCGGAATGTCCTGAACCCTGAACTTCAGTCCCTTCATATCGGCCGGCGTTTCGATCGGGCGCACATCATTGGTGAAGTTACGAAAGCCCGTTTCGCCATACCCAAGGGTGCGCAGCCCTGTCTGCTCGAGGCAGTGCTGTGCCAGTTGATCCCCGAACTGGCCATCGAGAACGCGCCAGGCCGTCACCGCCGAATCGAACATATAGGGAATGGAGAGCACTCCGGCGGCCGGACAGATCTTGGACATCGCGCCGGACACCATCACCACCTGGGTCGTGCCATCCATTGCTTGCTGGACGAGTTCATCTTCATCGCCCAATGACCCCGCCGGGTACAACTTGACATCCATGTCGGTTCGGGCCTCGACCACATCCTTGAACATCTCGGCAGCGGCCCCTTTCTTGGAGCTCGTCCAGTCAGCCGGGTCGACATGGGCAAAGCGAATGGTCTGAGCCGCATTCGCATAAGCAGAGACCCCGATTCCCAGCGCGGCCCCTATGAGGAGTGTTTTCCAGTTCATCGATTTCATGATTGCTTCTCTCTTGTTGTCGCGTGGTTACTTATCACCATCGAAGATGGTGTCCTTCGGTTATCAAAAACCGTGAGCATTGAGCATCCCGGAGAGCCATGTCCGGAAGGCACACCATGGGCACGAAAGCCTTCAAGACAGGCTATCGAGCGCCACCAGGTAACCATGGCTGCCCAATCCGGCGATCACGCCATCGGCGCGCATCGCGACATAAGAATGATGGCGGAACGTCTCGCGCTTGTGAATGTTCGACAGGTGAACCTCCACGACCTTCCCCTCGAAGGCGTTCAGGGCATCGAGAATCGCCACCGAGGTGTGGCTGTAAGCCGCCGGATTGATGACGATCAGGTCGGTGCCGTTCATCCGCGCCTCCTGGATGGCGTCGATCAGCTCGCCCTCATGATTGCTCTGACGACAGACGATGTCCCAGCCGTTGACCGCCGCCTTCTCGTAGAGCCGGTTGTTGATGTCGTCGAGCGTCTCGTGCCCGTAGATCTCCGGCTGGCGAGTGCCCAGCAGGTTGAGGTTGGGGCCGTGCAGCACCAGGATCTTGTGTGCGTTCATGCGCATTTCTCCTGCAGCAGGGTCTGCTTGTAGTGAGCGAATAGCGTCTCGGCTTGCTCATCGGCCAATGCGCGCTTGTCGGCGTCTTCGCAGAAGAACTTGAAGGCATCTACGCCCTGGAAAACGAACAGACTGACACCGCTCACCACCTGAGCACCTGCAGCGTGTGCCGCAGCAATGAGCTCGGTCACTGCGGGTACGTAGACGGCGTCGAAGATCCACTGATCGGCGCGGATCAACGATGTCGGCAGCGGACAGCCCGGGCTCTTCTCGTGACCGATCGGCGTGCAGTTAACCAGCCCCTCGCAACGTGCTGCGGTCGTGGCGAGGGCCTCGGGGGGTATCGTCGACGCCGGGAAGCCGGCGCTGGTGAGTTCATTGGCAAGACGCTGCGACTTGCCGGCATCAAGGTCCATGAGAACGATTTCTTCGGCACCCAGCTTGCCCAGGCCGAAGGCGACTGCCTTGCCGACTCCCCCGGTGCCGATCAACAACACACGGCCGGGACGGCGAGCGCCAACGGTAGCGCGGTAGCCGCTGATGAAACCGGTGAAATCGGTATTCTCGGCCTGGATCTCGCCAGCACCAAAAACCAGCGTATTGGCCGCTCCCACCAACGTTGCCCCCTCGCCGACCTGCGTCGCCAGACTCACCGCCTCTTCTTTATAGGGATAGGTGACATTGACGCCGCGATAGCCCTGCGTCATCACCCGCCTGACCTCGCTATCGAGGGATGCGATGGGCTGCTCGTGGGTATCGAAGAGATCGTAGCTGACCGCCATCCCCGTCAGCTTCCCCAGCCGCACGTGAAGGTCAGGTGAGCTGGAGTTCATGATGTCCTTGCCGATGAGGCCCAGTTTCATGCGTTGGCTCCATTGGTGAGTTCGGCACTGTCAGGCACCGGATTCATTCTGCGTAATGCTACTCAGCGCTGCGCCGCTTGAGCGGCCAAGCGGATGGGCGCGTTCGCTGCCCCGAACTGCGCATAGTGACCACGTCGCTCGACGATCTCGAAGAAGAAACGCCCCATGAACGTTTCGGTGTAAGCGTGGAAGAAATCGCCATCGTCATTGCGGTCGAAGAGAATATTGCGTTGGCGCATCGCCTCGAGCAGTTCGTCGTCGAGATCGAAGCGGGCGGCCAGGTCGTCATAGTAGTTGGCGGGGATACGCAGCACCGGCAGCCCCCGCGCGCGCATCGCATCGATGGTGTCGAAAATATCGCGGCATGCGAAGGCAATTTGCTGAACGCCCCCCTGGTGCTCCGAGAGGAAGCGACCCGGCAATGTCTCGCGTGCCGAAGATACCGTCAGTGGGATACGAATCGAGTCATCGGGACTGGTGACGGTCTGACTGACCACCATGCCGTGCGGGTCGGCGATCTCATGTTCGGTCCCGGCGTCGAAGCCAAACACCGTGCGGTGAAACAGCAGCCAGCTCAGCAATTGGGTGGGGGGCAACACATAGGAGATGTGGTCGATGTTGACCAATCCGGCGTCATCGTCCTGACCATCTTCGAAGAGGTGGAAGTCGGTTTTCCACTGCATCTCGCGCGCTTGAGCGTCGTCGACAAGGTAAACCAGGCTGCCCTCGATACCGCGCAACGCCGGAATCTCCATCTCGCCTTCACCGACCGGGCCGTGGAACAGCTGCGCCCTGTAATGTTCGGCCCGGGTCACCGCAGCGTCGAGCTCCTTGACGCGGAAGCCCACCGCGCACACCGAGGTGCCATGCAGGAGGCGAAAGGTATGCGCGAAGCTATCGGTCTCGAAATTGAGCACGAGGTGGATGTCGCCCTGATGCCAAAGCTCCACATTCTTCGAACGGTGACGGCCGATATGGCGAAAACCCAGCGCCGAGACGAATTCGCCGAGTGGCGCGGCACTCTCCTCGTCGAGCGTAAATTCGATGAAATGGACGCCGTCGTAGCCCACCACAGGCGGCTCGGTTTCGGACCAGGGTGCCCCGTCGGCGAGCTCCTCGATCCAGATCAGCGACCGCAGCCCATCGATCGCGGTGGCTTCTGCAGGCGCCGCACGGAAGGCGTCATTGAATATCTCCAGCGACAGCGGCCCCGCGTAGCCGGTACGCGCCAGTGCCTGCATGAAAGGTGCCAACGGTAGCCGCCCTTGTCCGGGGAAACAACGGAAATGGCGGCTCCATTGCAGCACGTCCATATCCAGCAACGGCGCATCGGCAATCTGCACGAAGGCGATCTTATCGGCGGGAATCTCGGCCATGGTGTCGAGCTCATGGCCACGCGCGAGAATATGGAAGCTGTCGAGCACCACGCCAAGCGCCGGATGATCGGCACGTTTCACGACGTCCCAGGCCACCCGATAATCACTGATGTGACGTCCCCAGGCGAGTGCTTCAAAACCGATGCGCAATCCACGACAGGCAGCGCGCGCGGCCAGTTCATGCAGGTCCTCGGCAGCGCGGGCGAGATCGTCGAACGACTGCGGCGACACATTGCTGCACACCAGCAGGAAGTCCGTGCCCAGCTCTTCCATCAAGTCAAACTTGCGCTCGGCGCGCTCGAAATTGCGCTGACGCTGAGGCTCGGGCATCGACTCGAAGTCGCGGAATGGCTGAAAGGCCACGATCGCCAACCCCAGCGACTCACACAACGCACGGACATCACTCGGCGAACCATCGAAGGTCAACAGGTCGTTTTCGAAGATCTCCACGCCGTCATACCCTGCCCGGGCGACGGCCTCCAGCTTGCTACGAAGATCACCGCTCAGGCACACGGTGGCAATGGCTCGCATGATGGCCTCCTGATTGTCGAGCAAGGCGCCGTCTTGTACTGACATTCCCAACTATAGGATAGCGGTCACTGGACGGCTCGCTTTGTTCGCATAGCGTTCTTTAGTTCGCATTATGGACGTTGCGAGCACAATCCTGTCAAGCGCGCCCTGCCTGAAAGGCCCTGTATACAAGGGCTCAGAGTGCCGCAAAGCCAATACTGGCACGGCGTTCCAGAATTCGTGCGACATTGGTCGTAGTCGAGCGTTCGGCGATTGACAGCGCTATGCGCCAATCCTAGTTTGTTCGCAGATAGGACGGTAATTCGCTTATCGAACAAATAGCCACGCCTCATGCTGACAGGGTCAGCCGTCGCCACAGCAGTTCGATCACATTGGAGGACAACGCCATGATCAAGAAGGTTCTAGCAACCCTGGCCCTATCGGTCGGGACGCTGGCAGTCGCTTCGTCGGCCTTCGCTGACTACCCGGAGCGCAATATCCAGGGCATCATCCAATGGGGCGCCGGCGGCGCTACCGATAACGTGGCGCGCAGCCTGACACCCCATGTCGAAGAGGCACTGGGCACCAGCATTATCCTCAACAACCGTCCCGGCGGCACCGGCGTCATTGGCATGAATAGCGTCATGCAGCAGCCCGCCAACGGCTATACCGTGCTCTATGGTGCCGAGAACCCGCAACTCTATCCTATTATGGGCCTTGCCGACTTTGACTATAGCGCCATGACGCCAATCAACGTGATTGGCCAGGGCTTGGTAGTCATTGCCGCGCCAGCCGACAGCCAGTTCGACAACTTCAAGGAACTGCTCAACTACGCCCATAAGAACCCGGGTAAGCTGCGTATGGGTGGTACTGGCGCGGGCGGCCTTCCGAGCACCGTTCTGGCGATGGTCAACTCGGTCGATAGCCTGGACGTGCGCAACGTGACCTTCGGCGGTGACGGCCCCGGCATCACCGCAATGCTCGGTAATCACATCGACTTCATGCCGCTGAGCCTAGCCGCTGCTCAGGATCAGATCCCCGCCGGGCGCCTCAAAGGCCTCGCCGTGTTCTCCAAGGAGAAGATCGAGGAACTACCTAATACGCCACCGATCACTCAGGCGTTGCCCAGGATCGAATCCTATCTACCGTGGGGACCGTTCTGGGCCGTGGCGGTACGCGAGGGAACGCCGGACGCTATCGTCAAAACGCTCAGTAAAGCCTACGAAAAGGGCGTAGCCAACGAACAGTTCCAGACGTTCCTGACCGAAAACGGTGCCAAACCGCTCAACCTCCAGGGTGAAAAAGCCGAAGAGTTCCTCAATCGCTGGCAGTCGGTAACCGCCTGGGCTCTACAGAAGGCAGATGCAGCCAAGATCTCACCGCAAGATGTCGGCATCCCCAAGCCGTAACTCCCATCCGATGAAACGACGGCGGAGCGCTGCGCCGCCGTCGCTTGCATGGAGATTCCCATGTCCAACGAACCGCGACTCAAGGCAGGCGAACGCGCTTTCAACGTGCTATTGCTCTTGCTCAGCTTGGGCGTGCTCTACGAAGCTTACCAGATCGCCGGCTTCGATCTGCCTAACTCGCCCGGTGCCTTTCCCATACTGCTGGGCTTGATCATGATCGCCTCAATGATTGCCATTTTATGGGGGCAGCGGCAGCACCCTAAACCCGATACGCAAGGCGCTCTCGATGAGACTCGGCAATTCCTCCACGAGCATTTCCCGCTAGCCATCGTCGTCTTCTTAGCCATGGCTATCGCCTATCTGTTTCTACTGGAATTTCTGGGGTTCATTCCCGCTACGGCGATATTTCTGTTTGTCGCGCAGGTTTACCTCCGCCACGGCCGGTTACTCGCGTCGCTGATTATCACTGCAGTGGCTACCGGCATCATCTATGCCCTGTTCAAGCTGCTTTTCCAGGTCTACCTGCCCTGATAGGTCGAGGTTACTTATATGGCTGATTCCGTTTCTTATTTCTTAATGGCATGGCTCGACCCATCGCTATTGATGCTCACCGCCATCGGGACCTTGGCCGGCATCTATGTCGGTGCGATTCCAGGTCTGTCCGTGACCATGGCCACGTCGATTCTCATCTCATTCACTTTTTCATGGGATGTGAACGATGCGCTGGCGCTCATTGTGGGCATCTATACCGGGGGTGTTTATGGCGGTTCACGTACGGCCATTCTCCTCAACATTCCAGGTGCGCCCTCGTCGGTCGCGACATCATTCGATGGGTACCCACTCGCACAGAAGGGCGAAGCAGGCCAAGCCATCGGCCTGAGTACAGTCATGTCAGTGATCGGCGGATTGATCGGTGTCGGGGTACTCGCTAGTGTTGCCCCTTTTCTATCCGACATGGCCCTGAAATTCGCGCCACGTGATTATTTCCTGATCGCGGCTCTCGGCCTCCTGCTGGTGGGTAGCTTGGCTGCAGAGTCATTATCCCGTGGTATCTTCGCCGCCGCGATGGGTGCAGTTATCGGCCTGGTAGGACTCGATCAAGTTACCGCCGATCCACGTTTCACGATGGGCAGCATGCAATTGATGGGTGGCATTCACTATGTTGTGGTGATGATCGGCATGTTCGGTGTTGCCGAAGCCTTCTTCCAACTGCACCAGCTCAATGCCAAACCTCTGCGCCAAAAAGTCGACAAGATCGTTCCTTCATTGCACTTGGTACTCAAGTTTCTGCCGTTATCGATCCGCACCTCGGTTATCGGCGTGATCGTCGGTGCCCTACCGGGCACCGGTGGCGACATCGCCTCGCTCTTCGCCTACGACCATGCCAAACGTTCAGTCAAGCACCCAAGCAGACCATTCGGGAAAGGCGCCTATGAGGGGCTGGTAGCTCCAGAAACTGCCAATAACGCAGCCGTTGGCGGTGCCTACGTCCCCATGTTGACACTAGGTATGCCGGGCGACGCGGTCACGGCGATCATCATCGGCGCGCTTGTCGTCCATGGTCTCAACCCAGGGCCAATGCTGATGATTCAAGCGCCACATATTTTCTGGTTTACTGTGGGCAATCTCGTTCTTGCCAACCTTTTCCTGTTGATCTTCGGCCTCACCGGCATCAAGGTATTCGCCAAAGTCGTGGAACTACCCAAGGCAATCTTGATTCCTTTGATTATGGTACTCTGCGTTGTCGGTAGCTACTCGCTCAACAGCAGCATGACAGAAGTCTACTGGATGCTTGGCTTCGGCCTGCTCGGCTATTTCATGAAAATATTCCGTTTCCAGATGGGCCCCGTCATTTTGGGGGTTATTCTTGGCCCGCTGATGGATAAGACCTATCGCCAGGCGATGTCTTCGGTGGGCAACGACACAGGCAGTTTTCTACTCTCCCTGGTTACCAATCCCCTATCCTTGGTACTGACAACCGCCGTAGTCCTACTACTGCTTAGCAATACTCCTTTAAAGCGCTTACTCCAGCGCCGCCGTCAGGCATAAGGGGCGAGCCCCGGGGCTGTCCCCGGGTCTCCTTTCATGGATCTGCCTGCGAGATGCCCATGGCCAATGTCCTCGAGTCCCATTTTGACGCCTTGGTCTTCGACTGTGATGGCGTGATTCTCGACTCGGCAAGCCTCAAGCGCTCTGCCTTTGCCGAGTTCTATCGTGATCAGCCACCGGCACTATACCAAGCAATCCTCGCCTACCTGTCACGTGGCGGCGGTCAGCCCCGCGATGTCAAGTTTCATCATATCGAAGCGCACATTCTCGGTCGGTCAATCAACCACCATGATATCCGTGCGTTGTCCTCTGCCTTTTCCCGGTATATCGAGGATAAAGTAACTAATGCTCCCCCCTTGCCGGGTGCCATCGAATTTCTCGAACGCTGGTGCGGAAGAATCCCTCTTTATTTACTTTCTGCCACGCCACAGCAAGAACTTCGCCGCGTGATCGACCAACGTCAATTGACAGCTTATTTCAATGACGTACTTGGTGCACCGCCAGATAAAACCAATGGCCTCAACAGCTTGATCGCCACTCGCCAGCATGATGCTTCGCGCACGGTGATGGTGGGAGATTCCTATAATGACTACCGTGCCGCACGCTCCAACAACACGCATTTTATCGGCATCAAAAACGACGAAAGTACCTCTTCTCCCTTCCCGAAAGAGGTCCTCACTCAACTGGACCTCCAGAACCTGGACGACGCATTGGCATCGTTGCCCATTTCTTCTTGAGCCATACCATCAACGCATCCTCACCGCCCCCACTCCTCAGCAGATGTCGCAGGAAAGCAGCAGCCCTTCACCGGACAACACATAAAGCGCTGTCGAAAGACAGGTGCTCTCCCACCTTGGTATCCGCTGATGCAGCGTGAAATGCCGTCTTGCTCCATAGATACGCCTTCTCCGCAGAATTAGTTGTATCTATTCACTAATCAATCCCACAACCAAAGTATAACCAACAAAAAAACATTTAAATACATAAACTTATGCAAAAACACCCATCTATCTTTGCATTTCAAGTTGACAGTAATAGCTTTTTTTTTCAGGTTTAATGTGCGCAAAACGAATCAAGGTTCGCAATGCGCACACATTGTAACGCACGAATAATTAGCATGGGAATAATAACGATGATCAAGACACCTGGGGACGACCCTACTCTCTTCCGCTCCCTTTCTCGGATTAATGCAGCGGGAGGTCATTAAAGCGTCATCAGAAAAATGCATGGGGAGGCGCTGAAAAATTAATTTTCCTCACGCCCGAGAACCGCATACTCGTTCATGCGCAAACCGCTCATAACTTCTTACAAAGGGCAGCTCACAAATGCGATCCGACATAACAACATTCAAGATGACCAAGCTCGCACTCTGCGTGTCACTCGTTTCAGGGATGGCCGGCATGGCAGCGGTCCCCGCTCACGCTTTCGACGTCGTAGAGGCAGGACAACCCATCGTTACCGGTGAACCTAGCCGCGTGGGTCCGCCATGGAATCATCGCTCAACCATCAATATTCCGGGCACCGAGACCGACATCGCCTTCGGGGGCTATGTCAAGCTCGATATGCTCTACGATTTCGACTATGACCTCGGCGAGGCAACCAACCCTTACGCGATCATGGATCCGTCGAACCGGACCGATGGCCGTACCCAATTCACCGCTTACGAGTCGCGCCTCAATTTCCGCACGCACACCATGACCGATTACGGTCGTTTGACGACCTATTTCGAAGGGCATTTCATTCCCGACGGCAAATTCAACCTGCGCCATGCCTATGGCGAACTCAACGGCTTCCTCGCCGGTCGTACCTGGACGAACTTCATGAGTTTCGTCGGAGGTACACGGACTCTGGCACTGGGTGACCCCAAGGGCTATGCCTTCGAACGTCAGGCGCAGTTGCGTTATACCCAGCCAGTGGGTGCGGGGAACCTTTCATTCTCCGTGGAAGACCCGGATACGGTGATCGCCCGCAACGATTCCGGCGTCGCCGAAGGCGAGAGCCAGTTCCCCGACTTGACGGTACGCTATGAGTACAAGCGTTTGTTCGCTCTATCCGGGGTGGCACGCAAGCTCTCCACCAACGACATTACCAACACCGTGGATGACGAAACCACCGGGTACGGGGTACAGGCACAGTTCAACCTTCCCTTCACTCCCATGACCAGTCTTCACGGTAGCGCGACGTATGGTGAAGGGATCGGCAATTACATGGGCAACCCCGGTAATACTGGCCATCGCAACGCCCCCGATGTCTACGTCAACGACAACAATGAACTCGAGGCCGTCGAGACACGTGCTTTCGGTGTTTCCCTCAATCATAACTGGACCGACGACTGGTTCAGCTCCATCGGTTTCTCACGCCTCGAGCAGGACCTACCCGATAATTATGGCGAGCATTTCGAGACCATCGACTATGCCTTCGCCAACGTGATTTGGGACGTCACTCAGCGATTGGCGGTAGGTCTCGAGTATCAAAATGCCGAGGTAGAACAGATCAATGGCACCTCTAACGACGCCAGTCGTCTTCAGGCAAGTGCCATCTTCCAGTTCTAGTGGCGTATTGAGTATCGATCGTGATTTCGGCTGGCGTTTCGCCAGCCTTTTTCATGGTAAGAGAGGAAAACCAGTCGCCGAATGAGGCACTTCATGCCATTTATCTGGCGAGTTCACCGAGCCGATGTTCGTTGGCAAGGCAAAATCACGCGCGCATCCCGAGGCGGCTCGGCATACAGGTACTCGGCGAGTTCCGTATAACGCTCGCGCACCAGCCGCTGATTGACCGAGCCCTTGTCGGTCAGCTCGCCCCGGTCGACGGACAGCGGCCGATCCAGCAGCAACAGACGCTCCAGGCGCATGGAGCTCGACTGTCCCTGGCGATGCGTCGCCAGACGCTGGGCGAACCATTGATGCAGGGTGCCGTCGTGCGCCAATGCATCCAGCGATGACGGCGCCGCATCGCCCAGGTGCTGCCGACATGCCGGCACGTTCAGCACCACGAAACCGGCCAGGGCATCACGCCCCTCGCCGACCACCACCACGTCCTGCACCAGCGGAGCGAAGTGCTCGATGAGACGCAGGCGCAGAATGCCGACATTGACCCAGGTGCCCGTCACGAGCTTGAAGTTCTCGCTCAACCGGCCATCGAAGATCAGCCCCCGCTCGGGGCGGTCGGGGTCGACGAAACGCATCGCGTCCCCGGTGCAGTAATAGCCCTCGTCGTCGAACGCCTCGGCGGTACGCTGCGCGTCACGCCAGTAGCCCGGCGTGACATTGAGCCCCTTGAGGCGGGCTTCCCACTTGTCGTCCGTGGCCACCAGTTTGAGCGACATCCCCGGCACGGGCCGACCGATCAACCCCGGCGTACCACTGGCCTCCTCGGTACAGAACGCCAGGCACGCCTCGGTGGAACCCAGCCCCGTCAACATGGGCACAGGGTGTCCCAGTGCCTGCTCACCGAAGGCATCCAACGCGTCGCGTACATGCACAGGCAGCACGGCGCCGCCGAAGTGCATCATCTCGAGGTCGCGGAAGAAGGACGTGCGCAAGGCGTCATCGTCGCGCAGATGCTCGACCAGGGACTCGAATCCCTTGGGCACGTTGCAATAGAACGTCGGCGATATCTCGCGCAGGTTGGCCACCGTGCGCCGTACCCCCTCGGCGGTGGGATTGCCGTCATCGATGTACAGCGAACCACCGTTGTGGATGGTCATGCCCAGGATCGTGTTGCCGCCAAAGGTGTGGTGCCAGGGCAGCCAGTCCACCAGTACGGGCTTGCGCCGCGACAAGAACGCCAGGCGTTGCGCGAGCATGGCCTGATTGCTGCACAGCATGCGGTGCGTGTTGATCACCGCCTTGGGCATCCCCGTCGACCCCGACGTAAACAGCAACTTGGCAATGCTATCCGCTGTCACGCCGGCATGAGCCTCATCGACCTCGGCCCGCGCCGGCGTCGCCGCCAGCGTCTCCAGCGCCAGTGCCCACTGGCTCGGCAGCGTCGCCACGCAGGTCATCCGGGCGTCGCCAATCGCCGCCAGGGCCGCCTCGAAGCGCGCTTCGTCGTCGACGAAGACCATCCCCGGTGTCACCAGTTCGACGGCATGACGCAGCTTGGCGAAGTCCTCGGACAACAGCGCATACGAGGGCGATACCGGTACATAGGGGATGCCTACGTGCATCGCGGCGCAGGCCAGCAACGCATGATCGATGCCATTGCCCGAGAGCACCATCAACGGCCGCTCGACCGACACGCCGTGATCCAACAACGCTTGTGCGAGGCGGGCCACGCACGGCATCGCCTCACCGAAGGTCAGCGTCCGCCAGGCACGTTGCGCCCCCTCGCGTTCGGCCAGGAAGGTGCGCGACGGCGTCTCGCTGGCCCAGTGCACGAGGCGCTGGGTCACGCAACGGGGATACTCCGAGACCTCGCCACCGAAGAGCCAATGCGTCTGCGGGGACACATCGTTCACGGAACGTGGCTCGTCTGGCCGGTTGCCGGAAGGGGAGGACATGAAAGGCGCTCCATTTATCTATGATGAATCTTGTTATTCAACGATGGGCATTCACCCACAAGGTGGAGCATATAGTTATAATAGGTAACTATTTTATTGGCCAGACGCACCAAATGAGACTTTAGGTGCATAAAAAGGCGCAAGAATCGCCGGTATTGCTTATCCACATCAATATCGGGAACAATGCCTGAAGCATATGATTTCTTATATTAACCATGCTATCGAATAAGGAAATCCTGATGACAACATCCAAGAAAAGCGCCTCGCCGGAGCAGGCGTCTCTCGAGGAAGCCTACCCTTCCACCGTCGAAGGCCTGGTACTCGAGGAGCGCCTCGGCTATGCCCTGCGCCGCGCCCAGTTAAAGGTGTTTAGACACTTCGACGACGCCATGCGCGAGCATGACATCCGCCCGGCGCAGTTCTCGTCGCTGGTGGTCATCGAGGGCTATCCAGGCGTGACGCAGTCCAGCCTGGCCCAGACCTTGAGCATCGATCCACCGCGGGTCGTTAACTTGATTAATAGTCTCGAGGAGCGTGGTCTGGCGCTGCGGGTGCGTTGCAAGCGCGACCGGCGCTCGCATGGCATCTTCCTCACCAAGACTGGCGAGGCCCTCGTCGAGCGTTTGAAAGGCTTGGCAGAACAGAGTGATTTGGAAGCAACTCAGTCACTTAGCGAAATAGAAAGACGCCAGTTATTGACCTTGCTACGCAAGGTGTATGCATCGGAAGAGCATGGCGACTAATCCTTTAGGCGCAATTCGCGGCAAATTTCAGCGGCATGACTTGCATAGCCACGCACAGACAATTAATTATAAAAAGCAACTAAAAAACGTATCACCACGCGCCTTGGCCGACCCACACACCCCATAAAGATACAATCATGAGCAGCCTAGCGACGACATCCAACGCCAGCATCACCTACCTACGCCGAGGTCTGGAAACGACCTGTCGGCTCGCCGCAATCATCGGTGGCCTGATCGTCGCCGCGCTCTCTCTGATGACCGTGGCCAGCATTGCCGGACGCTGGGCGTCCAGCCTGCCGTTGATCGGCGACACCGCGGCACTGGGCTGGGTCGGCCCCGTCACCGGGGACTACGAGCTCGTCGAGATGGGCACGGCCATCGCGGTGTTCCTGTTTCTGCCTTACTGCCACCTGCGCGGCGGCCATGTCACGGTGGATATTCTGGTCATGCGCGCACCGCGCGCCGTGCAGTGCTTTTTGGCATTCGTCGCGGAAGTACTTTTTCTCGTCGTGTCAGGGGTGATGACCTGGCGTCTTTATCATGGCCTGCTCGACAAGCAACGCTACATGGAAACCAGCATGCTGCTGGGTATCCCGCTGTGGTGGGGCTATGTCGGCGGTATCGTCGGCTTTGCCCTGCTGACGCTGGTCTGCCTGTATCGCACATTCAATACCGTCTCGCGGGACACGCAGCATCATACCCCGACCCCAGGAGACGCATGATGTCACCGATTATGCTGGGCACGGGCGGTTTCATATTGCTGCTGGCCATGATGGCGGCCAGGATCCCCATCGGCCTGTCGATGCTGGCCGTCGGCGCCGCTGGCTCAATGCTGATCACCGGCCCGATGGGCATTCTGAATGGCTTGAAGACGCTGCCCTATGAGCATTTTTCCAGCCATACGCTGTCAATCATTCCCCTCTTCCTGTTGATGGGCCAGTTCGCCGCGCGGGCCGGCCTCTCGCGCGCCATGTTCCAGGCCGCCAACGACTGGCTGGGGCATCGGCGCGGCGGGCTCGCCATGTCGACGATCGGCGCCTGCGGTGCCTTCGGTGCCATCTGCGGGTCGTCGCTGGCCACCGCCGCGACCATGACACAAGTGGCACTACCGGAAATGGAGCGCCAGGGCTATCGTGGCAGCCTGGCCACCGGCGCGCTGGCGGCGGGCGGCACGCTGGGCATTCTGATTCCCCCCTCCGTGGTGCTGGTCATCTACGCCATCCTGGCGGAACAAAACATCAACGAGATGTTCGCCGCCGCCCTGGTGCCGGGGCTGTTCGCGGCCTTCAGCTACATGCTGGCGATTTCCCTGTACGTACGCTTTTTCCCCGCTAGCGCGCCGAACAAGGCCAAGGCATCGCGCGGCGAACGCTGGCGCTCGCTGATAGAGGTATGGCCCGGCGCGGCGATCTTCATCATCGTGATCGGCGGCATCTACACCGGCATCTTCACGCCGACCGAGGCCGCCGCCGTGGGCGCGGCGGCCACCGGGGCCCTGGCGATCACCCGGGGCGGGTTGCGCTGGAGCGGCCTGCGCGACTGTCTACTCGAGACGGCCGTCACCTCGGCGATGATCTTCTTCATCGTCCTCGGGGCCAGCGTGTTCAACAGCTTTCTCGCCTTTACCCAACTCCCCCAAACCACCGCCGGTTGGATCGTGGGCCTGGAAATCAGTCCCTGGATCGTGCTGGCCGGCATCCTGCTGTGCTACCTGATCCTCGGCTGCTTCATGGACAGCCTGTCGATGATCCTGCTGACCGTGCCCATCTTCCTGCCCATCGTCACGGGCATGGACTTCGGCATGCCCGCCGCAGACGTGGCGATCTGGTTCGGCATCCTGGCCCTGGTGGTGGTCGAGGTCGGCATGATCACGCCGCCCGTGGGGCTGAATATCTTCATCATTCACTCCATGGCACCCCACGTGCCGCTGACCGACACCTTCAAGGGCATCCTGCCGTTCCTGGCCGCCGACGTCATCCGCATCGTGATGCTGGTGGCCTTCCCGGCCATTACGCTCGGCTTCGTCTACCTGCTTTATTGAGGACCACGCTGTCGATGACTGACGCCACTAATCGAGGTGACTTGCCATGATCCATGATGCGCCTGTACATCCACCGACATCGACCTTCATCGCGCGCCTGGCGATTCATGTCGACCCGCCTATTGAGCTCGGCGAGAACGCCCAGGGCAAGCGGCGCTTCATTGCCATCACCGGCGGCCGGGTGAGCGGGGAACGGCTCAGCGGCGTGGTGCTGGCCGGAGGCGGCGACTGGCAGACCATCCGCCCTGACGGCGTCGCCGACCTGCATGCGCGCTATTTCCTGGAAACCGACTCGGGCGATCGCATCGAGGTCGAGAACATCGGGTTTCGGCACGGACCGGCGGACGTCATGCAACGCTTACAGCGCGGGGAGCCGGTCGCGCCCGAGTCCTACTACTTTCTCACCACGCCGCGTTTCTTCACCACCAGCCCGGCCTACGCCTGGCTGACGCGCACGATCTTCCTGGGCAAGGCCGAACGCACGCGCGACGAGGTACTCATCGACCTCTTCGCGGTGGACTGACACACCTGCCACATGGATAACCACGACACATCCCACGACGACAACAATCACAACGAGGAACACGCCATGAGTCATCACGCCACGCTTGCATGCCGCCGCTTCCTGCTGGCCGCCGCCGCAGCGTTACCGCTCGCCTGGGGCGCCAACCAGGCCCATGCCCAGGACGCCGAATATACCTTGCGGCTGCATCACTTCTTCCCGGCGTCGGCCCCCGTGCATCAGGAATACTTCCTGCCCTGGAAGGAAGCCATCGAGAAGGAGTCCAGTGGACGCATCGACGTTCAACTCTATCCCTCCATGCAGCTCGGCGGCACACCGCCCGCACTCTACGATCAGGCCAAGGACGGGCAGGTGGACATCATCTGGACCGTGCTGGGCTACAATTCCGGCCGCTTCCCCAAGGCCGAGGTCTTCGACCTGCCCTTCCTGCCGACCTCGGGCGCCGCGACCAGCCAGGCCGCGCACGAATACGCCATGACGCACATGCAGGACGAACTCGAGGGCGTTCATCCCATCGCCGTGCATACCCACAGCCCGGGGGCGCTGCACACCAAGGAAACGCGCATCGAAGCGCTCGAGGACATCGAGGGCCTCAAGATGCGTGGCCCCAGTCGGCTGGTGAACCGGTATCTCGCCAAGCTCGGCGCCGAGCCCATCGGCATGCCGGTGGCCCAGGCCCTGGAGGCGCTGTCACGCGGGGTCATAGACGGCACGGTAATTCCCTTCGAGGCCATCACCGCCATGGGGCTGGCCGACATCACCACCGAACACACCATCTTCAGCGGTGACCGAGCGCTGTACACCACGATGATGATCGTGGCCATGGACCAGGACAAATACGATGCGCTGCCCGAGGACCTGCAAGCCGTCATCGATGCACATTCCGGTGCCCGCGAAGCATACCGGATCGGTCAGATCATGGATCAGGCGGACCATCGCCAGATTCTGGCCATTCAGAGCGGCGCGCAACCGGGCACGATCACCCGCCTGGACCGCGAGGAAACCGCACGCTGGCAAGCAATCGGCCAGGAGGTCGTCGACGAATGGATCGCCGAGGCCGAGGCGAGAGGGCTCGACGGGCAAGCGCTGTACGACGACGCCCGCCGACTCGTCGAGCGCTATACACGCTGAGGTGATATTCAGGCCGACCGGCGGTATCTGGCCCGAGCCTCCGTCGGCATCCACCAGACCCGCGCCCAGATTGGCAGGGTAACTATCAACTTACTTGATACCATTTCGACAGGAAATTGACATGAGCGATTACACGAACCGCTGGCAAACCGTGAAGGTCGACGTCGAGGACGGCATTGCCTGGGTCACCCTGAACCGGCCCGAGAAGCGCAACGCCATGAGCCCTACGCTCAACCGTGAAATGATCGATGTGCTCGAGACCGTCGAGCTCGACCAGGACGCCCATGTGCTCGTGCTGACCGGCGAGGGCGAGTCTTTCTCCGCCGGCATGGACCTCAAGGAGTACTTCCGCGAGATCGACGCCAGCCCCGAGATCGTTCAGGTCAAGGTACGCCGCGACGCCTCCACCTGGCAGTGGAAACTGCTGCGTCACTACGCCAAGCCCACCATCGCCATGGTCAACGGCTGGTGCTTCGGCGGCGCCTTCTCGCCGCTGGTCGCCTGCGACCTGGCCATCGCCGCCGACGAGTCGGTGTTCGGACTGTCCGAAATCAACTGGGGCATCCCCCCGGGCAACCTGGTCAGCAAGGCCATGGCCGATACCGTGGGGCATCGCCAGGCGCTGTATTACATCATGACCGGCGAGACTTTCACCGGTCCGCAGGCCGCCGACATGGGGCTGGTCAACCAGAGCGTACCGCGCGCCGAGCTGCGCGAGACCACCCACAAGCTGGCCGCCACGCTGCGCGACAAGAACCCTGTCGTCCTGCGCGCCGCCAAGACCGGCTTCAAGATGAGCCGCGAGCTGACCTGGGAGCAGAACGAGGAATACCTCTACGCCAAGCTCGACCAGGCCCAGCAGCTCGACCCCGAGCACGGTCGCGAACAAGGTCTCAAGCAGTTCCTCGACGACAAGAGCATCAAACCGGGCCTGGAAAGCTATCGTCGCTGAACGGCCCGCGACCCCGGGCGTGCGCCGGACGGCGGGCGCCCACCTCACAACAATCACATAGTTCAGCACGGGGGTACGACATGGATCTTTCGCTACTCATCGGCGGTGACACCCACGCCGCTCGGCAAGACGCGACCTTCACGCGGCACAATCCACTCAGCGGCGAGGCCGTGACCCAGGCTGCGGCGGCGTCCGCCGACGATGCCCGCGCCGCCGCCGAGGCCGCTTCCCGGGCCTTTCCCGCCTGGTCAGCGACCGGCCCCGGCGAGCGCCGCGCCAAGTTGCTCGCCGCCGCCGACGCCATGGAAGCCCGCCAGGCCGACTTCATCGCGCGCATGGTCGATGAAACCGGCGCCACGCCCGGCTGGGCCGGGTTCAATGTCATGGTGGCCGCCAACATGCTGCGCGAGGCCGCCTCGCTGACCACCCAGGTCGGCGGCGACGTCATTCCCTCCAACGTCCCCGACAGCCTGGCCATGGGGGTGCGCGTGCCGTGTGGCGTGGTGGTCGGCATCGCGCCCTGGAATGCGCCCATCATCCTCGGCACGCGGGCCATCGCCACGCCGCTGGCCTGCGGCAACACGGTGATCCTCAAGGCCTCGGAGCAATGTCCCGGCACCCATCACCTGATCGGCGAAGTGCTCGTCGAAGCGGGTCTGGGGGACGGCATCGTCAATGTGGTGACCAACGCACCGCCCCAGGCCGCCGAGGTGGTCGAGGCGTTGATCGAGCACCCCGCCGTGCGGCGCATCAACTTCACCGGTTCCACGAATGTCGGACGCATCATCGCCGAAAAAGCCGCGCACCATCTCAAGCCGGTGTTGCTGGAACTGGGCGGCAAGGCACCGTTCGTGGTGCTCGAGGACGCCGACCTGGATGCCGCCGTGGAAGCCGCCGCCTTCGGCGCCTTCTTCAACCAGGGCCAGATCTGCATGTCCACCGAGCGGTTGATCGTCGTCGACGCCGTGGCCGACGCCTTCGTCGAGAAGCTGGCCCGCAAGGCCGAGACCCTGCGCGCCGGCGACCCGCGCGACGAAGGCAACGCCCTGGGCACGCTGATCACCCGCGAGGCCGGGGAAAAGCTCAACGCCCTGCTCGACGATGCCCAGCAGCACGGCGCGCGACTGGCCTGTGGCGGCAAGGCTGAAGGCGTGATCATGCAGCCTACCGTGGTCGATGGGGTTACCCCGGCGATGCGCTTGTACAGCGAGGAATCGTTCGGCCCGGTGGTAGCGATGATGCGCGTCAAGGACGAAGAAGACGCCCTGCGCGTCGCCAACGACAGCGAATACGGTCTTTCCGCGGCGGTCTTCAGCCGCGACACGGCCCGCGCCATGCGCGTCGCGCAACGCATCGAGTCGGGCATCTGCCACATCAACGCCCCCACCGTGCACGACGAACCGCAGATGCCATTCGGCGGGGTCAAATCCAGCGGTTACGGGCGCTTCGGCGGCAAGGCCGGCATCGAGGAGTTCACCGAATTGCGTTGGATGACCATGCAGCTCGGCCCCCGGCACTATCCGATCTAACTGCCACCCCGCTACCTAGCACGCCAACGCCCCCATGGAGCTCAAGATGATGACAACAAGACATACACTCGCAGGTCTTCTCCTCCTCAGTGGCATCGCCCTGGCCAGCACTGGCCAGGCACAAGACACCGTGACATTGCGCTTGCACCATTTCGGCGCCCCGACCACCCCGGTGCAGACGCAATACCTGGAACCCTGGGCAGAGCGCCTCGAGGCGCAATCCGATGGCGCCCTCCAGGTCGAAATATTCCCGGCCATGCAACTCGGCGGGTCGGCCAACTCGCTGTACGACCAAGCCAAGGACGGTGTCGTCGACATCGTCTGGACGCTGCTGAGCTACACCCCGAATCGCTTCCCCGCGTCCGAGGCGTTCGACCTGCCCTTCCTGCCCACCACGGGGGAAGCCACCAGCATGGCCGCCCATGAATACGCCATGAAACATATGCAGGATTCGCTGAAGGGCGTCTATCCGATTGCCGTCTTCGCCCACACCCCGGGGAAGATACACACCAAGGGCGTGGCAGTAGAAAACGCCGATGACGTGCAAGGGCTGACACTTCGCGCGCCCTCCAAGGCCATGAATCGCTTTCTTGCCAACCTGGGGGCCCAGGTCGTGGGCATGCCCTTCCCGCAGATCCCCGAGGCGATCTCGCGTGGCGTGATCGACGGCTTCTCGCTGCCCTTCGAAAGTGCCAATGCCCTGGGCGTGCTGGATATCGCACAGAACCACACCTTCTTCGACGGCACGCACGGCCTGTACACCGCGATGATGGTGCTGGCCATGGACCAGGATAAATACGACAGCCTGTCACCCGAGTTGCAGAAGGTCATCGACGACAACGCCGGCATCCAGGAAGCGCAGCGCATCGGACGCGTCATGGATGAGGCGGAAGAAGCGGCCATCGATGAGATCGCCGCCAGCGGCGAGGGGCGGATGATTCACATCGCCGAGGCCAATCAAGAGCGGTGGAAAACGGCCGCCGACGAGACGATCCAACAATGGATAGACGACATGAATGCCACCGGCCTCGATGGACAGGCCCTGTACGACGACGCTAGCCAGCTCGTCGAGAAATACACCCAGCAAACGCAATAAGCACTGATGCGCGGGGCGCAACGCCCCGCGCAGCGTCCTGCCTTCGCTCTTCTTTAGCGTCACTTTCCCGACCAAAGTCTAGGTATGTTCGATTGTCGTAATGCTCCGGTATTTCTATGATGGGCGTTCCTATCGACGACCGCTCACCCCGTCGCGATGCAGTGCCCTCGGCAACCGCCTTGCAGCTTCTTTCAGAGGGTGTTTACAAAATAGACGAGCGACGTAAAGACAAGGCAAAATCGACCGAAAAAACGGAGTTTACATGGAGTAAATGAGTATTTTGAGGTCGATTTTAACGCCGGATTGTCGAGCGCAGTCCTTTTGTAGATACTCTCTCAGGATCTTTTCATGATCGACTCCACTACACCGGATATCCTGACCTTCGGTGAAGCGATGACGCTGTTCATCGCCGAAACCCCCGGCGACCTGGCCGACGTCGAGCGCTTCCAGCGGCGCATCGCTGGCGCCGATACCAATGTCGCCATCGGTCTGGCGCGGCTGGCCTTTCATGTCGCCTGGATCAGCCGCGTCGGTGACGACGGCTTCGGCCGCTTCATCCGCCATACGCTCGAAGGCGAAGGCCTCGACTGCCGCTACCTGAGTACCGATGCCGAGCATCCCACCGGCCTGGTCTTCAAGGCGCGCGCCGAACACGGCGAGGATCCCAAGGTGGCCTATTACCGGCGCGGCAGTGCCGCCAGCCACCTGGGCGTGACCGACGTGCGCGACCTGACGTTCCAGGGCGTGCGCCATCTGCATGCCACCGGTCTGCCCCCCGCACTCTCCGCGAGCACGCGCGAACTCGCCTTCCACATGCTCGAACGCGCTCGCCAGGCCGGCCTCACGATCAGCTTCGACCCCAATCTGCGGCCCTCGCTGTGGAACAGCGAAACCGAGATGCGCGACACCCTCAATGCGCTGGCCGCCCACGCCGACTGGGTACTGCCGGGGCTCGCCGAGGGCCAACGCCTGACCGGCCTCGATAACGCGCACGACATCGCCGGCTATTATCTCGATCAAGGTGCCAGCGGGGTCATCATCAAGCTCGGCCCGGAAGGCAGCTACGTGCGCACGGCAGACGATGCCGGTACGGTGAAGGGCGTGGCCGTTTCCCGCGTCATCGATACCGTGGGGGCCGGCGATGGTTTCGCGGTGGGCGTGATCAGCGCCTTGCTCGATGGGTGCTCGCTGCGTCAGGCAGCGCATCGCGGCAATCTCATCGGCGCCGAACAGGTTCAGGTCGTCGGCGACATGGAAGGCCTGCCACGCCGAGCCCGCTTGCGCGACCTGGAAACAGCACACCCTTTGGTGTGACAGCCTCTTTTCATGCTTCCCCCATTCTGGAGCTCCGCATGACCAAGCGCATCCTCGCCTTTCGGCGCCTCAAGCCCCATCACCTCGACCAGTTGCGCGAGCATTTCCATGTCGATTATTTCGACGCCCTGGAAAGCGCTGACGATCCCGCGTTTCGTGAAGCACTGAGCGATGCGCACGGCCTGCTCGGCGCCAGTTTGCCGATCACCCCCGAGCTGCTCGATGCCGCCCCCAACCTGGAAGTCATCTCGAGCATCTCGGTGGGCGTCGACAACTACCCCGTGGACGCGCTGACCCAGCGTAACATTCTGCTCTGCCATACCCCGGACGTGCTCACCGAAACCACTGCTGATACTGGCTTCCTGCTGATCATGGCCAGCGCCCGCCGCGCCGTGGAACTCGCCAACATGGTCAAGCAGGGCCAGTGGACAAGCAGTATCGGCGAGCCTCACTTCGGCACCGATGTCCACGGCAAGACGCTGGGCATGGTCGGCTTCGGACGCATCGGCCAGGCCATCGCACGACGCGGCGCCCTGGGCTTCGGCATGCAGGTGCTTTACACCCATGCTTCGCCCAAGCCGGCCCTGGAAGCGGAACTCGGCGCCACGCACTGCGAATTCGATACCTTGCTCGAGCAGGCCGACTTCGTCTGCGTCAACGTGCCGCTGACCGCCGAGACCACCGGCTTGATCGACGCGGACGTGCTCAAGCGCATGAAGTCCTCGGCGATTTTGATCAATATCGCGCGCGGCAAGGTGGTCGACGAGGAAGCCCTGATCGAAGCGCTCTCCAACGGCGAGATCCACGCCGCAGGGCTGGATGTCTTCGCTCAGGAGCCGTTGCCCGGCGACTCGCCGCTCACCCGGATGGATAATGTCGTCACCCTGCCGCATATCGGCTCGGCCACGCATGAAACGCGCGAGGCCATGGCTCAGCGCGCCGTCGACAACGTCATCGCCGCCCTCCAGGGCCAGCAACCGCCGAGCCCCTACAACGACGTCACACCGCGCGGCTGACGTCTCGCCCATGCGCCGTACGCGCCACGTCCCTTCACGCCTGCGTCTCTCGAGTGCAGGCGTTTTCGATTCATGACCCGCACGCTTGAAACCTGGTGTCTCGCCCCCAGTCAGTGCTCACCGACAGCGGCCCTAACGCCGCGCATTTTTCAACCCGGGAGCTCCCCATGTCTTCAAGCATTGCCCTCATCACCGGCGCCGGTCGAGGCCTCGGCCGTAGCATGGCGTTGCACCTCGCGGCCGCCGGCGTTGGCATCATCGGCACCTACCGCAGTCACCGCGACGACGCCCTGGCGGTCGTCCGCGAGATCGAGGCCGCCGGCGGCACGGCGGCGATGCTCAAACTCGACATCGGCGACAGCAGCGCCTTCGCCGAGTTCAAGGACAACGTGGCGGACACGCTGGAAGACACCTTCGGCCGCACGGAGCTGGATGCCGTGGTCCACAACGCCGGCGAAGGCATCCTCGCGCCCTACGAAGCGACCACCGAGGACGACCTCGACGCCCTCTATCGCACTCACTTCAAGGGCCCCTTCCTGCTCAGCCAAGCCCTGCTGCCGATGATTGCCCGTGGCGGACGCATCCTGAACGTCTCCACCGCCGCGACGCGCTTCGTGCTGGACAATCACTGCGCCTATTCGGCCATGAAGAGCGCGCTGGAGGTGACCACGCGCTATATGGCCAAGGAACTCGGCGAGCGCCGGATCACGGTCAACGCCATCGCCCCCGGCGCCGTGGAAACCGACTTCGCCGGCGGCGCAGTGCGCGACGACCCGGCGCTCAATGCACACTTCCGCTCGATAACGCCACTAGGCCGCACCGCCAAGCCGGACGATATCGGGGCCGCCGTCGCGAGCCTGTTGTCGAGCGATTTCGACTGGCTCAACGGCGAACGCATCGAACTCACCGGTGGACAATCGCTTTGAACGGCTGCCCGGCCTTGCCATCGTGGCCGGGGGCAACTAAAGTTTGAAGAGTGTTTAGAAACGCCGTTCACAAACCCGGTGCGGTTTCTCAAGCCTGGGCGCCGTCTGCCGATATCTGGGAGAATGAACGGTTACATCCACTACGCCCTCGAGGCTCCACCATGTCTCATCCGCTGTGCCTGTTGTTCGACTGCGATGGCACTTTGGTCGATAGCGAACCCCTTCTCGCCGACGTCATGGCCGACGCCCTGACCCGTGCCGGATTACCCTTCACCGCTCCTCAGTACATGGAAGAGTTTCGAGGCGTCCGATTCGCCAACATCGTCGCCGAGCTGGAGCAACGTTTCGGCCCCCTGGACGATGCCATTCGGAATGCCGCCGAAGCGGAAATGCGGCGGGCCATGCAACTGCGCATGAGCACCGAATTGAAACCGATCCCGGGCGTCCGCGAGGCGCTCGACCGACTCACCGAACATCCCCGCTGCGTGGCTTCCAACGGTCCCGAACACAAGATTCGCCGCGCCCTCGATAGCACGGGCCTGCGTGCCTACTTCGGAGACAGTCTCTATAGCGGCTACGCCATCGAACGCTGGAAACCCGATCCTGGCTTGTTCCTGCATGCCGCACGCGACATGGGGGTCACGCCCGAACGCTGCGTGGTCATCGACGATGCCGATGTAGGCGTCGCGGCCGGCCTGGCGGCGGGGATGCGCACGATCCACATCAATCGCTTCCCCGAGCGCGAGACCACCCCCGAAGGTGCCATCGCCCTGCATGACATGCGCGATCTACCCAGTGCCGTGGCACGGTTGGGACAGGTGGAAGCCGTGCTCCACTGATCTTATAGGGGGGCGTCGAGGGATATCGTGCCCACCGGCCGGGCGCGTTATCATGCATATCTCCCGACATATCGATTCAGGAGGCGCGCATGGCATCGCTGCAAGACCAGCTACGCGGACGGATATACTCCACCGAACATGGCGAGGTCTGCCCTGAGTGCCGGGCACCGCTCGCTGAGTGCCGCTGTGCCGACGCCGTAGAAGAAAAACGCCTGGCCAATCTCGACGGTACCGTTCGCCTGCGCCGTGAGACCAAAGGACGCAAGGGCAAGGGCGTGACCCTGGTGGAAGGCGTGCCGCTCAAGAGCGACGAGCTCAAGGCCTTGGCCAAGGCGCTCAAGAAACGCTGCGGCACCGGCGGTGCCCTCAAGGAAGGCACCATCGAAATTCAGGGCGATCACCGCGACGCACTCAAGGCAGAACTGGAAGCGCGCGGTTATCGCGTCAAACTTGCGGGCGGTTGAACGAGAACGGCCACCTCCCTACGCGTAAGGAGCTTTTCATGCCCCAGTCTCGCTTGCCACGCCGCCCATGTGCCGTGCTCGTCGGCCTGTTGCTGATCGGGCTCGCGGGCTGCGCCAGCGGCCCCGATTTCCAGACACTCGACGCCCGTGTCATCTTCGCCCAGCCGCCCGAGCTATCCGACGATGCCGTCCTCAACGTCACATTGAAGGATCGCGACGACGGCGCCACCCTGGCGGAAAGCCGCTATACGCACTTCGACACCACCGCCACCAGGGTCACGCTACAATATGCCCAAGGCGCCATCGACACGGCGCACACATACGTCTTGCAGGCCGACGTGCGCGATCGAGGGCGGTTGACGCATCTCAACCGCGAGCGGGTCGACGTCTTCAACGGCGAGACCGGCACTACGCCCACCGTGACGCTGGTGCCCGTATCACATCCATGAGCGCACGCACCGCACGCTCAAGGACCACTAAAGGCTGGCGGTCGGCGCCTGGGCCACCAGCCCCTCGGTAGGCATCGCGTCGTTCAGGGCACGCAGTGCCGCGTCCAGCGTCTCCCCCGCCGACGCTTCGACCTTGAGGCTGAACAACGCATCGGCGCGCGTACGCCCCACGTTGATGCAGGCCATCGGCTTGCCCAGCTCCGCCGCTCGCCGCGCAAAGCGATAGCCTGAATAGACCATCAGCGATGAGCCCACCACCAGCATCGCGTCGGCACGCTCAAGGGCCTCGAAGGCCGCTTCTACACGAGGACGTGGCACGCTATCGCCGAAGAACACCACATCGGGCTTGAAGATACCGTCACCGCAGCGCGCACAGGAGAGCAACGAGAAATCGCCGAAGTTCCGGTGCTCCAGATCGGCGTCGCCATCCGGCCCGACCTGCGCCTCGAGCGTCGTCCAATGCGGATTGAGCCGCGCCAGTTCGGCATGCAAGGCATGCCGCATGCGGGTCGCACCGCATCCCATGCAGCGCACCACGTCGGCCTGGCCGTGCAGGTCGATTACGCGGCGCGACCCGGCGCGCTGATGCAGTCCGTCGACATTCTGCGTGACCAGCCGCTCGATGCGTCCGGCACGCTCCAGCGCGGCAAGCGCACGATGCGCGCGTCCAGGCCGCGCTTCGCTGAGCGCCTGGAACCCCACCAGGCTACGCGCCCAATAGCGTCGGCGTGCCGCATCGCTATGCATGAAGGTCTGATGCGTCATCGGCGGCGAACGTTTCCAGGCGCCCTGTTCATCACGGTAGTCGGGGATGCCGCTATCGGTGCTCATCCCGGCACCGGTGAGCACGAAAAGCCGCGAATGACGCGCAAGGAAGGCCGCCAAAGACGACACTGAGGAATCGGACATCGTGATCTCCCGGACAAAGCCGTTGTCTCATGATACAACCGGCGCCCCGTGTCGCCACAAGCCCCATCACGCATCAGCATCGCCGATCTCCGACAAGCTGGCTAGAATGGGGAATTCATGTAGCATCTTCTCGACCAGGATGACCGTAATGGTGTGGCTGGAATACATACTCCCGATCATTTTTCTCGCCCCGCTCGGCGCCACCGCACTGGTAGTGCTGGCTCTGCGCCATCTGGAGGATGGCGCGCTGACGTCGCCCTATGATGGGCACACCCTGCGTGAGCCGGCGCAGTCGTTGCGCGACCGTCTCGATCGCGCTTATGCCGCACTGTTCCTGGATGGCGCGCTGGGGCCCATCATCACCCTGGCACCGCTGGTCTACGGCATGGGACGCATGCTGTTCGCCAACCGGCACAGCTGGCTGGAATGGGCACTTTATGGGCTGTTGACCACCTTGCTGGCGTTGGTGCTGTGCTTTCGTCTGATTCGCGACGTGCAGCGCATTCGCCGCCTCAAGTTGGGCCTGGCCTGCGAGCTGGCGGTGGGGCAGGAACTGGAACGTTTGATCCGTCCGGAGGCACATCCCTATTTCGTGTTCCACGATGTGCCCACCGACAGCTTTGCCATCGACCATGTCGTCGTCACACCACATGGTGTCTTCGTGGTCGAAGTCAGTGCCCGCACGCCCCCGCTGGACGTCATGGGCGAACCTCGCACTCAGGTAACGGTGGCCGGACAACGCCTGCGTTTTCCTGGCTGGCGCGAACGTCAGTCGCTGGCCTATGCACGGATGGCCACGAGCTGGTGCCGCCAATGGCTGACCCGCCAATCCCTGGGCAACGTCGCCGTGCAAGGCGTGCTGGTGCTGCCCGGTTGGGACGTGGAGATCGATAAGCCCCCCGGCGAGATCATGGTGGTCGACGGCAAAGCGCTCGCCGCTCTCGTCCATCACACCACGCTGCGCCCCATGGATGATGCCACTCACCAGCGCGTGGTGCAGGCACTCGACCAGCGCGTCAAGGGCGCCACCCTGGTGGGTGGCTAGGGAGACGTTTCGCCAATCATCAGTTGGGTCGCCAGGCAATGATGCTTCATTGGAACAAGCCCCAGGACCATCGAGGCTGCCAAGCGTCCCTTGGCAACGCTATCCTGGCGTACCGTGGTCAGGCGTGGCGCACGATACTGGCCCTCGGCGATACCATCGAACCCGGTAATGCGTAGATCCTCCGGAATGCGTAAACCGCGCTGCTCGGCCAACGTCAAGACAGTCAGGGCAATACGGTCGGACATGCACAGCAGCAGATCCGGGCGTTCATCGTCGGGCAGGTCCAGGATCCCGGCGATGACCGGCGCGCACACCTCGTAGGTATTCTCCTCGATATTCCACATCGGCACCGTGGTCGGGTCGATATCGTGCTCGGCCAAGGCCTCGTAGAAGCCGTTCAAACGTAGACGAGTGATCGTTTGAGACTCTTCGTACAGCGGTTGGTCGATAATACGACCGTTGCAGGGCTCGGCCGTCAGGCGCAGATTGATGATCGCTGGACGTCGTGGCCTTTGGCGTAAGGTATGCCGTGCAATGTTTAGACAAGCAAACTGGTTGTCGATGTGCACCGACGCATGCCCGGCGATGTCGAAGTCCACCGCCATTAGCGGCTTCTGGCTTGGAAACTGTTCCAGCATCCGCGGATCAGCAACCAGTCCATAGACGATGAAGCCGTCAGCCATGCTGGCCGACTCCAGGCGCGCGCCCTGACGAGCGGGAAGCAACAACAGGGTATGCCCGTGACCATCAACCACCTCAGCGACACCCGCGAGAAACTCACTGGCCACCGCATCGTTCAGGTTGTAGGTGAGACTTTCGGCCAGCACCACTGCAATGATGCGCGAACGCCCGGTACGCAAGCTGCGACCTCGAGCATCGGGGCCCGTGTATCCCACGGCACGCGCCTCGCTGAGGATACGATCACGCAGCGCGGGCGATAGCTGATCCGGCCGATTGAAGGCATTGGACACCGTGGCGGTCGATACGTCGAGCCGAGCGGCCAGATCCTTGATGGTAATGCGACGATGAGATGGGGTCACAGCAAGTCTCTCAGAATCGAACGCAGGCAGCATACCTGCCTGCTCCGACACTCTCTAGCATGAAAGGCGACTCAGCCCCACATGAGTCGACCTGATGCCGACTCACTCAAGCGGCGTCGCGTGTGCTCGTCAGCGGCAATGCACGCCCCTCCCCATCGAACAGATGCACATTGGCGAGTGACGGCACCAATGCCGCCTTTTGTCCGATTTCCCAACGACTGGGGGCCTCGCTGCGATGAATCAGTAGTTCGTCACTCTGACCGGAATCAAGATAGACATAGACTTCGTTCCCCAGGTATTCGACGTTGACGATTTCGAAGGCATTGCTGCCTTGAGCTTCATCCAGGCTCAGATGCTCGGGACGAACGCCGAGCGTCAACGCGGCGTGTTCATCAAGAGCCGCAGCGCTCTGAGGCAGCGTCAGCTCCCCGATGCCCGATAAACTGACCCGGCACCCTTCCGCATGGCCCTCACGTAATGCGGCAGGCAGGAAGTTCATCGTCGGGGAGCCGATGAATCCCGCGACGAAGCGCGTCGCAGGGCGCTGGTAAAGCTCCTGAGGACTGCCGACCTGTTCGATGTGCCCCCCGTTCAAGACCACGATCTGGTCGGCAAGCGTCATCGCCTCGACCTGATCATGAGTGACATAGATCACCGTTGAGCCCAGACGATGATGCAAGCGCGCAATCTCGTTGCGCATTTGGACACGTAGTGAGGCGTCGAGGTTGGACAGCGGCTCGTC
Source organism: Chromohalobacter marismortui (assembly GCF_004364315.1). Taxonomy (GTDB): domain Bacteria; phylum Pseudomonadota; class Gammaproteobacteria; order Pseudomonadales; family Halomonadaceae; genus Chromohalobacter; species Chromohalobacter marismortui. Next base: position 155,013 of record NZ_SOBR01000004.1, read on the forward strand.
GAACAGCAGGATGCGCGGCTCGCGGGCCATCGCCCGCCCCATGGCCACGCGCTGGCGCTGTCCTCCGGAGAGCGCCTTGGGCTTGCGATCCAGCAGCTCCTCGAGCTGCAGGATACGCGCGGTCTCGAGCACCCGATCGCGCACCGTCTGCTCCGCCGTCTTGGCCAGCTTCAGCCCAAAGGCCATGTTTTCATAGACCGTCATGTGTGGATACAAGGCATAGGACTGGAACACCATGCCCACCCCCCTCTCGCGAGGCGGCAGGTCATTGACCAGCGTTTCGCCGATCTTCAGCTCGCCATCGCTGATCGACTCCAGCCCGGCGACCAGCCGCAGCAGCGTCGACTTACCGCAGCCGGAAGGGCCGACGAAAACCACGAACTCGCCATCACCAATCGTGAGGTCGACATCCTTGATGATATGCGTATCGCCAAACGACTTGTTGAGCTTGTTGAGCGTCAGGCTTGCCATGAAAAATTCTCCTGGCCGGCGCTCATGAGGCGCCGGCGGCATATATCGTCCAAAGAAATTCAGTCAAGGCGCAGATAGGCCGCCTGATAGGCCGGCAAGTGCAGACTGTCGTTTTCCAGCCTCGCCGTGAAACCCGGCGCATCGAGCAACGCGCCATGCTCAGGCAAGCGACACTCACGTGCTTGGCCGCCCAGATTGAACACACATAACAGGCGCTCGTCGTCATGCTCGCGCACGAAACCGAGCAGCTCGTCCCCGATATCGACCAACCGCAGGTCACCGTCGAACAGTGCCGGATGCTCGCGACGAAACGCGATCAGCGCACGCACACTGTTGAGCAGTGAATCAGCACGAGCCTCCTGACGCGACACGGCGCGCAGTAGATGGCGCGTATCCACCGGCAACCAAGGCTCGACGCGCGAAAAACCGCCCTGAATGTCGTCGGTCCAGGGTATCGGCGTGCGACAGCCATCACGGCCTTTGAAATCAGGCCACAAGACCTTGCCATAGGGATCCTGGATGCGCTCGAAAGGCACGTCGGCCTCGGGCAGGCCGAGCTCCTCGCCTTGATAGAGGCACACGCTGCCACGCAGCGACAAGAGCATGGCCAACGTGATCTTGGGATACGCCTCGGAATCCTCATCGGCCCCCCAACGTGTAGCGCTTCTCATCACATCGTGGTTGGACAGTGCCCAGCAAGGCCAGGCATCGCCCGCCAGCCGCTGGAAGCGCTCGATCACCTCATGAATATAGGCCGGAGAACGCGGGGCATTAAGCAGGTCGAAGGTGTAGGCCATGTGCAACTTGTCCCCCCCGGCGGTGTACTCGGCCATACGTTCGAGCGGATGATCATCGCCGATTTCCCCGACCGTCGTGGTGCCCGGAAACTCATCCATCAACGCACGCAACTGCTTGAGGAAGTCGAGGTTTTCGGGACGACTGATGTCATGGACATGGCGTTGCCACGTGTAAGGGTTGGCCTCGGGTGCACCCAACGTCTTTGCCTCGCCGGGGTCGAGCGCTGGATTGTCGCGCAACTGAGCATCATGGAAATAGAAGTTGACGGTGTCCAAGCGAAAGCCATCGACACCGAGTTCCAGCCAAAAACGCATGTTATCGAGCTGCGCGTCACGTACCGCCGGATTGTGAAAGTTGAGATCCGGCTGTTCGATCAGAAAGTTATGCAGATAATACTGACGACGTCGCGGGTCGAACGTCCAGGCCGAACCGCCGAAGATCGACAGCCAGTTATTGGGTGGCGTGCCATCGGGCTTGGGGTCGGCCCATACGTACCAATCGGCGCGGGCATTGTCACGGTCGCAACGACTTTCCTGAAACCAGGGATGCTGGTCCGACGTATGGCTGATCACCTGATCGATGATCACCTTGAGTCCCAAGGCATGGGCATGCCTGAGCAATGTCTTGAAGTCTTCCAAGGTGCCGAACATCGGGTCGACGTCACGATAATCGCTGATGTCGTAGCCGAAATCCGCCATCGGCGAGGTGAAGAACGGCGACAGCCAGATGCCATCGACACCGAGCGACGCTACGTAATCGAGCTTTTCGGTAATGCCCGGCAGGTCGCCGATGCCGTCGCCGTTGCTATCCAAGAAGCTGCGCGGATAGATCTGATAGATGACACCGCCGCGCCACCAGAAGGTGCTGTCCTGCATCATGAAGTCCTTTATGAAAATGTCTCGTTAGTCACGGATTAGCCCTTGACGGCGCCGGCGGTTAGTCCGGAGACGATACGTCGCTGGAAGATCATCACCAGAATGACCAACGGCACCGTGACGGTGACGGAAGCCGCCATGATCGGCCCCCATGGCAACTCGTGCTGACTGCCCCCGGAAATCAGCGCGATCGCTACCGGCACCGTGCGTTCTTCGCTGGTCAGGGTGAACGTCAGAGCGAACAGAAACTCGTTCCAGGCGGCGATGAAGGCCAGCAGGCCGGTGGTCGCCATCGCCGGCCACATCAGGGGTAGGAACACCTTGGTGATAGTGACCCAAGGGGTGGCACCATCCATGATCGCCGCCTCTTCCAGCTCCATGGGTAGCTGACGCATGAAGGTGGTCAATACCCAGACGGTAAACGGCAGCGTAAAGATGGTGTAACTCAGAATAAGCCCACCTGCGCTGTTATAGAGATTGAGGACGCGAATCACCTCGAACAGTCCCGAGAGCACGGCGACTTGGGGAAACATCGATACGCCGAGCACGACCATCATCACCGTCGTCCGCCCACGAAAGCGCACACGTCCCAGTGCATAGGCAGCGGTGACGCCCAGCAGCAAGGCGATCGCCACCACACTGACGGCGACGATGACCGAGTTGATAATCGCCTGGACGAAACTTCCCTGAGAAAAGATCGTGATGTAGTTGCTGAAATCCACGCTGCTCAGCCAATAATCGACCTGAAACAACGCACTGGAAGGTTTCAGTGACGTGATCACCGCGTAGTAAAAGGGAAAGATGGCATAAACCAGCAACACCGCTATCAACGCCCAGAACGCGATACGCTTGACGAGTGACTTCGCGAACCTGGTATTCATGCCTCACCTCCCAGTTGACGACGGCCCAGATAGAGATAGATCACGGTGACCAGGGCGATGATCAAAAACAGCAAGGTAGAGGCCGCGCTGCCATAGCCCACATCCTGAAACTCCACCAATTGCTGCCGCGCGTAGATCGACATGGTCATGGTGTTGGTGGAGTTGGACGTCAGGACGTAAATCACATCGAACACGCGAAGCGCATCCAGCAGGCGGAAGATCACCGCCACCAGCAACGCTGGCGTGATCAGTGGCAATGTCACGCGGAAGAACACCTTGACCGGATGGATGCCATCGACCTCGGCGGCCTCGTAGCAATCCTGGGGCAGCATTTGCAGCGCCGCCAGCACCAATAGCGCGACGAAGGGAATGGTCTTCCACACATCGACGATGATCACCGCCCACATCGACAGGTCGGCATCGGCGGTCCAGGCCAGGGGCGAGTCGATCACCCCTATCGTCATCAATAGATGATTGATGATGCCGAACTGGTCATTGAGCATCCACGCCCACATCTTGGCTGACACGATGGTGGGAATCGCCCAGGGGATGAGCACCGCGGCGCGCACCAGCATGCGTCCCTTGAACTCGGCATTGAGAATCAAGGCGACGATGATGCCGAAGACCGTCTCCAACGAGACCGACACGGCACTGAAGAACAAGGTATTCCACACCGACTGCCACCAGGCGGGATCCGTGAGCAGGCCATACCAGGCGCCCTGGTAGTACACCAGATAGTTTTCAAAGCCTATGAAGCTGGCGCCACCGGTATTTGCCAGCGAGGCATCGGTGAAGCTGAAGTAGAACGTGCGTACCAGCGGCCAACCGGCGACCAGCACCAAGGTGACAAGCATCGGCACCAAGAACAGCCAGGCCGCGCGCACGCGCTGACGGCGTACCTTGGTACCCCGTTGGCCGCCCCGGCGGCGGGAAGCCGCCGGGGATTGGGTTGCAGCAGTATCGCTAGTGGTCATGGCAAGCCTCGGATTACCAGCGGCGGCGCTTCATGCGCTCGAGTTCGTCCTGCAACTGCGCTACCGCCTGAGTACCGTTCGTGCTACCGGAAAGCACGTTGTGAGCAGCGTTGAAGAAGGCATTGCTGACACGACCATATTTCGCGCCAGTCGGTGCAGAGGGGCGTGCCACGGCATTGGTGAAGGTGTCATAAAGTTTGCCGAAGAAGGGCACGGCAGCGAGAACATCCTCATCCTGGTAAAGCGACTTGATGGTCGGATTGTAGGCCCCTTGGATCGCGCGACGCTTCTGCTCGGCTTCAGAGGTCAGAAACTCGACCAGGTCGACGGCCAGCTCGGGATGCTTGCTGTATTTGGACACGGCCAGATTCCAGCCCCCCAATGTCGCGGCACTGCTTCCTTTAGGGCCATGCGGCAACATGGTGACACCGACCTTGCCACGCACATCGCTACTTTCGCTCTGCGCCAGCGCCCACGCATAGGGCCAGTTGCGCATGAAAACCGCATTGCCGGACTGGAAGACGCCACGGGCTTCTTCTTCGGTATAGTTGAGCACGCCCTTGGGCGAGATATTGCCGATCCACTCGGCCGCCTGATCCAGTGCCGCCGCCGCACGCGGGTTATCGATGGTAATTTCACCCTGATCGTCGACGATGCTGCCGCCCCCGTAGCTGGCGACCCACTCCAGGGCATTGCAGGTCAGTCCCTCATAGGCACGCCCCTGGAAGACATAGCCCCACATCCCGTCCTTGCCGGCCTTGCGCTCGCCTTGCTGGATCACCTCGGCGGTGGCGGTCATCTGTTGCCAGGTCTCGGGGACCTCGCGCTCGTATTTGTCGAGCAGATCCTTGCGGTAATAAAGCACCCCGGCATCGGTGAACCAGGGCATCGCCACCAACCGCCCATCGACAGTGTTGTTATCGACGATCGTCTGGAAATGGCCATCGGCAATATCCTTCCCGCCGACCTCACGCAAATCGACCAGGTGATTGGCAAGTAGGCCAGGCCAGACCACATCGATCTGCATGACATCGATATCGCCCGACTGGGCTGACAGGATCTGCTGATAGAGCGAGAGACGCTCGGTGGACGAATTGGGCGTCGAGACGACATCGACGCTGTGGCCGGTCTTTTCCTCCCACGCGGCGACGCCCTCCTTACAGAGCGTCAGTTCGGCACCGACGGCGCCGCAGGAAATGGTCAGGTCGGCCGCATGCGCCTGGCCGACGGCGACACCAGCGAGGGCGACAAGGGGAATCAATTGACGAATCATGGCGCTTACCTCCGGGGTGGTTGTTGTTATCCAGGGAGACCGTGTCTTGCGCAGCCACGGCGATGGAGTTGCTTGTATCGTGAGCCATTCTTAAACGATTAAGCTCTGAACACATTAGCCGTCGCACCGCCCCCCAACAACCTAGACTTTGGTGTGAAAAAGCAGCGCTATCTGGCCGGCATAGACATTGGTCGAAAGAGCGTCACAGGGGCTTTGTAGAGTCAACCTTAAACGTTTAAGTTTACGCTCGGTAAACGTCATTACCTAACGTTACGACATCACCCCACAACAACCACAATGGGAGTCAAGCACATGATGCCCCTTTCACGTCGCATGACACGCACGCCGCTGGTCACCGCCATTGCCTTGGCCTCACTGAGCGTCGCCACGACGGCCAGTGCCGATATCTCGTCAGCAGAGCTCGAAGCTCGTCTGGAGGCACTCGAAAATCGTGTCGCCGAGGCCGAACAGCGCGCTGCCGCCGCCGAGCAACGTGCTCAACGCGCCAAGGCGGCCCTGGAAGCGCTCGACGATAGCGATCTCGAAAAACGCCTTGCCGATGTCGAAGCCCATGCGGAGGGAGATCTGGGCCTATCGCTCAACGCTTATGCGCGCTCCGGCCTGTTGCTCGACAGTCACGGCAAGAGCGCACCGGGTGGCCCCTACCTGACACCGGCAGGTAGCACCGGCGGTGCCGTAGGTCGTCTCGGTAACGAACCGGATACCTATGTCGAGACCACGCTCAATTACAAACAACGCTTCGACAATGGCGCTCGCTCGCATTACCGCATGATGCTGGCGGACAGCGTCACCACCAGCAACGACTGGACCGCCGAGGAATCGAACCTCAATGTTCGTCAGGCGTATGTCCAATTCAGCGAATTACCGAGTTTCACCGGCGCCTTCAAGGACGCCAAGATCTGGGCGGGCAAGCGTTTCGATCGCGATAACTTCGACATCCACTGGCTCGACAGTGACATCATCTTTCTCGCCGGTACCGGCGCGGGGGTATATGACATTCGCCTCAACGACGACTGGACCAGCAACGTGTCGCTCTACGGGCGCAGTTTCAGCGACTTTCCCATTGTCAGCCGCGAGAATCCCGGTCTTACCGGCAGCACCGACAACTTGATCTTCACGCTCAACAATCACATCGGCAACTGGCAGTGGATGCTCAACGGTCTCTCGGCCAACGACAACGATCAGCGTGATACCGGAAACGATGCCAGCGCGGCGGACACCGGTTTCCACACCATGCTGGCCTATCACGGAAACAGCTTCTTTGGCCTCGGCGAAGGCAGCTTCAAGGCAGCGGCCCTCCATGGGCAAGGACTCGGTGCCGAGGTCAAGTCACTAGGATCCGATGGTAACTTACTCGACGATGCCAAGACCACGCGGTTGGCGCTCTACGGCACGACCTACGTGGCGCCCGACTGGCGTCTGGCGCCGGCCGTGCTCGCCCAGCATAGCGCGGATCGGTATGCCCCCGGCGACAGTTATGACTGGGCAACCTTCAATGCGCGTCTGGCCAACGAGCTGACAGCGAACTTCGAGATGCAGTACGAGGCAAGCTATCAGTGGATGGATCTCGATCCGCAAGGCTACAACGGCAACAGTGCCGTCGACGGTGCCTACACCAAGCTGACCGTCGCCCCCACCTTCAAGCCCGCGGTCGGCGGCTTTTGGCAACGCCCGGAGATCCGTCTGTTTGCGAGTTGGAGCGACTGGGACGAAGAGCTCAACGGCTTCGCCAGCGGCGATGCGCTAGGCAACGACACCTTCACCGGTGGTGAATGGACCTTCGGCACGCAGATGGAAATCTGGTTCTGACACCCCCATCCATGTATCCCCAATGGCCCCGAATACACCACAGGGGCCATCGCCGCGATGCCTGCACGCTCTACGCGGGCATCGCGGCCAACTGTCCTAATTCCCATAGCACTGCACGCTTGAGCACGGGCAATGGCTCGCCGGATACCCCGCTGAGTACCACCAGACGATAGCGACCTTCGGCTCTGGCCCCGATATATCCTAACCACAAGGGCAGGGCCACTGCACGCGAAGGCACCTCCCGCAGCGCCACTCGCCAGTGCCTTCTTGCTGCCATCCGCTCCCAGAACCAGAGTCGTGACACAACATCCGCCGAAGGCGGCAGGGACGCGGCAAGCCGCAGCGACACGGTCGTTGTGTCAGCCTGGTGCGCCTGCGGAAGCGACTGTGGCCAAAGCAATGCCCGCCGCGCCCGTGAATGACACAACAGCCATCCAGCGGGATTATCGTGGGCATCGCGTCCCAGAGCATGTGCCCAGAGCATGAGACTGGCCTCTTCGAAGGTCTCGGCCCCCAGGCGACGCAAGCGGGACATGGCCATGTTCTCGTCGAGACGCCATGGCAAGCTTAGCGGGATGGGGCGAACTTCATGCATTGGCCCATACCTGCAATAGCGCCAGCCCCGCCACCAGCACGCAGAACCATGCCACCAACCCCAGACAGCGACGGTGTGTCACGCGTGCCTCTGCGGTGACCGTTCGTGCGTTGCCGGCCCGTGTCGCCAGCAGCGCCTGCATGTCCGGCGCGGTTTCTTCGATAACCACGTCGCTCAATTGCGCGGCGCTCGGCGCGGGCGCGGTCAAGCTGACGAGGTACCCCACGCCGAGCGATACCACGACGCCCACCAGGTTGTTGTAAAGCCACGAAATCTCAAAGAAGCTTTCGACACACCATACCGCGACCATGCCCAACACCAGGCCGCTCAACGCTCCTCTAGCGTTGGTGCGATGGCTGAGGATGGCCAACAGGAAGGTCCCCAGCAAGGCCCCGTAAAACCAGGACCCGATGCGATTGACCGCCTCGATTACCGGCCCCAGGTTACCGGCGAAAAACGCGAAAATCGTCGCATATAGGCCCCAGAAGACCGTCGCCCAGCGTGATGCCTTGAGATAATGCGCTTCGCTGGCATCGGGCCTGACATATCGCGTATAGAAATCGCGCACGCTCACCGCCGACAACGAATTGAGCGCCGAGTCGAGGCTCGACATCGCCGCGGCAAAAACACCGGCAATCACCAGGCCGGCAAGACCCGGCGGGAAGGCACTGACAACATAGTGCGGGAACAACTCATTGAGGTTATCCGGCGCGGCAAGGCCGTGCTGGTCATAGTAGGTCGCCAACATCACCCCGATGAACAGAAACAGCAGCATTTGCGGAACCAATAGATAACCACCGATCAATAGCGAACGCTGGCCTTGCGGGACATCGGGGCTGGTCAATACTCGCTGAATCTGGCTTTGATCGGTACCGAAATAGGCGATATGCAGGAAGATGCCACCGAAAAGCCCCGCCCACAGCGAATAAGTGACACTGGGGTCGAGTGACAAATCGAAGGTATTGAACATACCCTGCGACGCGCCGAAGGCGAAGACATCGCTCCATCCTCCGGGCAGACTGGCCACCATCAAGCCCATGCTGACCAGAGCACCGAGCCAGAGCACGAACATTTGGATCACATCGGTCCAGATAACGGCGCTGATACCGCCCAGTACCGTGTAGCTCACCGCCAGCACTGCCATGACCACGATGGTCAGATTGACACTCCATCCGGTCACCACCGAGAGCACCAGTGCCGGCGCATAAAGCACCACGCCAGTCGCCAGACCGCGTGCGACCAGGAAAAGGCCAGCACTTACGCTGCGCGTGGCCGGCCCGAAGCGACGCTCGAGAAGTTCGTAGATACTGTAGATACCCGCGCGATGGAACACGGGCACCAGCAGAAAGATCAGCACCGCCATCGCCAGCGGTACGTTGAGGAACGTCACCAGCCGCTCCAGACCGCCCTCGAAACCCCAACCAGGCGCGCCGATAAAGGTGATCGCGCTAGCCTGGGTGGCCATCACCGATAATCCGATTGCCCAACTGGGAATGCGGCGCCCGCCGAGGAAATAATCCTGGGTACTCGCCTGAGAACGCCCAAAGCGTGCACCGATCAGCGCCACGAGCAGGATGTACACCACCAAGACGACGCTATCCAGCCAGGTAAACTCACTCACATCTCCGTCCCCCATGTTTCCCACCTGACTATCTAAATTAGCAGGCTTTCGAGGGCGCTGCCGGGAAGTCCGCTCGGCAGCGTTCTGATTATGTCCGTGTGCTGCGAGGGGGTGAGCAAACCCTTTTTTCGTAATATTTCATCGCAGTAATAAATATAAAAAACTAAGTAACTTGGCATTCCAAATAAAACGCGCAAAAATCTCCAATTTAAGCGTGAAAGCGCGACTATATAATCCCTATAAATTTAGAGATTAAACTTTAGTGGCGTTTATACCATAGTCAAAATGAAAACTTACGACACCGTGCTAATAATGTCGCATATGAAAAAAACATCATTCGATCATCGCGGCTAGACAAAAACGACGTTTCGAAAACAACAACATTGTGACAACAACAACAAAGGAAACCTCATGCCGACGCTGACGACACGCCACTGCGCTCTCGCTTCTCGCGAGCCAGACACCGCTCATCTCTTCCATTCACCATTCAGGAGGTAGCAATTCCCCTGTGCAACGACCTCAGTGCCGAGTCTCACGGCTCACTGAGCGACGCGCACTAAGCATCGCGTTTCAAACGCCAAGAAACGACTCAACGTCACCATGACCAACAACATCATAAGGGACATCTCATGAGAGACTCACGCCAGTTCACACGCCGGCCGCTGCTCGCGGCCCTGATCGGCGCCTCCTGCGTCATGCCGGCGCTGGCCCATGCCGACATCAATCCCAACTTTTTCGGGTACGCACGTTCGGGCATCGGTTCGACAGCGGGCGGGGGCAGCCAGACATGCTTCAAGGCTGCCGGGGCCCCGGCCAAGTATCGCCTGGGCAACGAGTGCGAGACCTATGCCGAACTCGGCCTGGGCGCCAACCTGTTCGACCAGCGCGGCACGAGTTTCGACTTCGCCAGCCGTGTCGCCTACGTTACCGCGCAGGACAACGACGCTGAATCACTTCAGGATCCCGACAACGACATCGCCCTGCGCGAAATGTACGTCACCGGCACCAACGCCATCGGCGGCCTGCCGGACGGCTCCACGCTGTGGGCCGGTAAGCGCTTCTACAAGCGCCATGACATCCACATGAATGACTTCTACTACTGGGACGTTTCCGGCCCGGGCGTGGGGATCTCGGATATCGACATGGGCGTCGGCAACCTCAGCCTCGCCTGGGTGCGAAGCTCGGGCTCGGATAGTGAAAACTTTCCCGACGGCGGACAGCGTCTCTCCGATGATACCGTCGACATGCGCCTGACGGACATTGCCACCAATCCCGGCGGTTCGCTGCAGTTGGGCGTCGACTACGGCCGTGCCTCGCTGCCCGAATGGCAAGAAGACTTCTACGACGACAACGGCATCGACTACGAAGAGGGCGACAAGGGCTGGATGGGCACCATCGAGCATACTCAGTCGAACTGGTTCGGCGGTTCCAACACCGTGGCCCTGCAGTATGCCACCGACGGCATCATCACCAGTAATGGCAATGCCGTGGGCCGCCCAGCGGGTGGCTTGGTCAGCCAGGACGGTGACATGTGGCGCGTGCTCGACCACGGCCATGTCTGGCTAGTGCAGGACAAGCTCGACATGCTCTACACCGCCATCTATGAAGACAAGAACATGGATGACAACACCGGGCGCAAGTGGTTCTCGGCAGGGATACGTCCCGTGTACTACTGGAACGACATCATGAGCACGGCAGTGGAGCTTGGTTACGACCGTATCGAGCCGCAAAGCAACGTCAGTAGCTACAATGGCGAGGACCACCATGTCACCAAGCTGACCATCGCCCAGCAATGGTCGGCCGGACGTGGCGCCATGATCCGCCCCACCATTCGCTTGTTCGCCACCTATGCCAAATGGAACGGTGACGCCTACGAAGAACGCGGCGTGGCAAATTCGCTGGACACTGGCGCGGGGCCCAACAACGTCGATTTCAACGACACCGACGGCCTGACCTTCGGCGCCCAGATGGAGGTCTGGTGGGGAAGTTGATCGTACGACGGGCGCCCAGGTGCCCGTCGACACCTTAGTGAGCTGTTTCGATCCTTCGGGCCCCGCCGCGTAAGCGCCGGGGTCACTTTTGCCTTCGGGAGTCCATCGCATGCCGTTACGCCCTTTTGCCGCCCTGCTCTCGGGGCTGGCGCTCACCAGCCTGGCGGGGTGCGCCTCGCTGTCATCGTCCAACGCCGCGCCGCCCCCTGCCGAGTACGGCCAGCAAGCGCTCGCCCAGGCCGAGGATTGCTGCGCGTCTCTCGCCGCACTGCCCTTTCAAACCCTCGACGCGGAACGAACACAACCACTGAGGCTGAATACCAATGCTCCAGTGCACCGCTTTGAAGACGGCAAGAGTTTCTTCCAAGCCTTCGCACTCCCCCGCGACGCGGGTCCGCTATCGTTTGAGCTGACCAGCACCATCGTCGACGGCCAGGTCTTCGCCCCCACGGTCCTCGTGCTCAATGAGGATTTTCAGCCCACGCAGCGCATCGCCAGTGACAAGTTTCGCTACCAAGGTCCCAGTGGCTTCGCCCCCGCGCGCCTGACCGCCACCTTCAACATCACCCCCGGCCCCGAGGCCGCCTACCTGGTGGTCTATAGCAACGAGACCGCGCGCCAGGGCACGACGCAGTATGAAAGCGCGGAAAAAGTGTATGCCCGCGTGCGCGGCCTTGCACTGCCCCCGGGTCCCGACCCGGTGGCCCAGCATACCGCCACTGGCAGCGTCACCCTGGCCACCGAGCCGCATGACGCTGGCGGCGGCCTGCTGACGCCGATCCTCGGAGATCGCGCGACGACGCCCACTCCCGAGCCGCGCATCCGCGCGACGAGAGACACGTCATCGACCGACGTGATGCCCGCGGGCAGTAGCGATTTCGATTACCGTCGGATGATCGACGCCGCTCTCAAGGCCGGCGACATCGAGCTCGCCATGCAACTGGCCGAGCGCGCCGAACGCGAAGGGCAACACGGCATTCGCGCCTGGCTCGCCGAGCGCCTGCGCGCCGTCTCGCCGTAAACGCTACGCTCGGCCCTGCGCGGCGCGTGGCGATCACGTCACTCGCCGCGCAGGCGGCCGCCCATTTCCTGAGCCAGATCGACGGCGTAGTGGTCGGTCATGCCGCCGATGAAGTCGAGCATGCGCCGGTAGCTGGCATACAGCGACCACGACGGCTTGGGGGTATTCTCGCCGATCAATGCCAACACGCGCTGGTGCTTGAAGGAGGATTCACCGCTGTGGTGAAGCTCATATGCCGCGCCGATAAAGGCCTCGAGGAGAATACCCAGTGTCGTGTAGGCGCCGATCTCCAGCTTGGCCTTGCGTTCGTTCTGGAAGATTCGCTCGCGGGCGATCTGCTTGGCCATGCCCACGCCCCAGCCCAGGTCGGGATGACACAGCTCGAGCATATCGCCGCTCAACGTGCCCCCCAACAGCGCACTTTCATGCTGCACGAACACCGCCGCGACATCGTTCACCGCGCGTTCCATCGCCGCGCCGCGCAAGGCCGCGATACGCCGACGCTGGGACACGCCCCGGGCGCGCATGTCGTCATAACCCGCCGGCGTGCCTCCGGCGATCTGGATCAGGATCTCGGCGACTTCGTCATAGCGCAGAATGCCCATCTCCAGGCCGTCCTCGAGATCCAGCAGCGCATAACAGATATCGTCGGCGGCTTCGACGAGATAGGCCAACGGATGCCGACACCAGGCGGTTTCGCCACGCGGCAACAAGCCCAGACGCCCGGCGACTTCACCCAGTAACTCACGCTCCGACTGGTAACAACCGAACTTGCCGGCCCGCGAGGCACGCTCCACCGTCCATGGGTACTTGAGCATCGTGCCCAGGGTGGCGGCGCTCAAGCGCATGCCGCCGTTGAACTGGTTGTATTCGATCTGGGTGACGATACGAAAGCCCTGGGCGTTACCTTCATAGGTCAGCAGATCCTCGCGCTCGGCCGGCGCCAGATCGGCCAGCAATCCGCTGCCCTCCGCCTCGGCACGCTTGAACCAATCGCGGATGGCATATTCGCCGGCATGCCCGAACGGCGGGTTGCCGATATCGTGTCCCAGGCAGGCCGCCTGCACGATCACGCCCAGATCGGCCGGTGTGATCCAATCCGGCAGCCGATCGCGCAACTGCTCGCCGACGATCATGCCCAACGAGCGCCCCACGCAGCCCACCTCCAGCGAATGCGTCAAGCGGGTGTGGATATGATCATTGTCGGTGAGCGGGTGCACCTGCGTCTTGCGCCCCAGACGCCGAAACGAGCCGGCGAAGACAATACGGTCATGGTCCTTGTGGAACGGGCTGCGCCCGACTTCATCGCGCGAGCCTCCGTGCTTGTCGTTGAGGCGGGTAGGGTCAAGCAGACGCTCCCATTGCATGGCGCTCATCGCACTCTCCGGTTGTCGAGGCCTACTCTTTCACATCCATATAATCGCGCGCCCAGGCACGATACTCGTCCAGCGTAGAGTAACGCGTGGACAACTGCGATGCGCTCAATTCGCTGGCTTCGATGTCACGCTGTTCGCGCAGGCAATCGTACGTCGCCTTGATCGCAGCGAAGTAGGCCGCATGGCCATTGACCACGACTCGTACGCCCAGCGCGGCCAGGCGCTCGCGATCACGCAGCTCGGGGTTGCCATAGGTGACCAGCATCAACGGGATATCCAGCGGTGCGGCCAGGCGTTCGAGGTGGTCGAAGTCGCGCACGCCCACCAGGCAGATGCCATCGACACCCGTCGCTTGATAGGCACGCACACGCTCGATGGCGGCGTCATCGTCGAGCTGGCCGGCATTGGTACGCGCGATGATCGCCATCGCCGGGTCGATGCGCGCCTCCAGCGCCGCCCGCATCTTGCCCACCCCCTCGTCGAGCGGAATGAGATCGGTGGACTTGTGACCGTACTGCGCCGGCAACAGGGTATCCTCGATGGTCAATGCCGCCACTCCGGCACGCTCGAGTTCGGTGATGGTGCGCATGACATTGAGCGCATTGCCATAGCCGTGATCGGCGTCGGCAATCACCGGCAAGCGTGTCACACGGCCGATGCGGGTCGCCTGCTCGACGAACTCACTCAAGGTGATCAACGCGAAGTCGGGCGCCGCCAGCACCTGCAGCGAGGCCACCGAGCCCCCCAGTATGCCTACCTCGAAGCCCAGATCGGCGGCGATGCGCGCCGACATGGGATCGAACACCGAGGCGGTGAAAAAACATTGATCGGATCCCAGCAGGGCGCGGAAGTCGTTACGTAGATCGTGTTGCGAGGGGGTTGCCACTCGGGACTCCTATTGTCACACAACCGCCATGCGATCCACGGGCGAGCGCGCGCAGACGACGGCGACCGGGTTGAACACGGCCAGCTTGACTGGCAAACGACAATGCCTCCCGCTGACGTGTCACCCATCATGACGCGGCAAGGAGGCATTGATTAGACCTTAGGAGGATAAGGATATTACGCCGCTCGCCAAGATGCACGAGCCAGCCCGCGGATCGACGACGGACAGCTTGCGCTCGCGCTGTGCGCCTTGAATCGGGCTCACTCGTCAGCCAGCGCCGGCAACAACACCTTGAGCTTGCGGGTGAGGGTGTTACGCCCCCAGCCTAACAGCTCGGCGGCTTCGCCCTTGCGCCCGCCGGTATGCTTGAGCGCCGTCTCGATGAGGATGCGCTCGAAATCCGGGACCGCCTCTTCGAGCAGATGCGTCTGCCCGGCGGCCAGGGCGCGGTCGGCCCACTCGCGGAAGGCGCCACGCCAATCGCCGCCGGCCGTCTCGGTGCCCTCGATATCACGTAGCTCCGGGGGCAAGTCCTCGATCAGCACCTCGCGCCCGGAGGCCATGACCGTCAACCAACGGCAGGTATTCTCGAGCTGGCGAACGTTACCCGGCCATGCCAGGCGCGTGAGATGTTGCTCGGCCTCCTGGGTCAGCACCTTGGGCTCGGTGGCGAGTTCCTTGGCCGCCTCGGCCAGGAAGTGTTGGGCCAAGCGGGGAATGTCCTCACGCCGCTCGGAGAGACGCGGTAGATGGATACGAATCACGTTGAGCCGATGGAACAGATCCTCGCGGAAACGGCCGTCTTCGACCAGGCGCTCCAGGTGCTGGTGCGTCGCGGCGATGATGCGCACGTCGACCTTGACCGGGGTGTGGCCGCCGACACGATAGAACTCCCCATCGGCCAGCACCCGCAACAAGCGGGTCTGAGTCTCGGCGGGCATGTCGCCGATCTCGTCGAGAAACAGCGTGCCACCGTCGGACTGCTCGAAGCGCCCACGCCGCTGCGACGTCGCCCCGGTGAAGGCGCCCTTTTCATGACCGAAAAGCTCGGACTCCATCAAGTCTTTCGGGATGGCCGCCATGTTGAGGGCGATGAACGGCCCACCATGGCGCGGGCTGTGCTGATGCAACGCCTGCGCGACACGCTCCTTGCCGGTGCCCGATTCGCCGTTGATCATCACCGTGATATGCGATTGCGAGAGCCGTCCGATGGCGCGAAAGACTTCCTGCATCGCCGGCGCTTCACCGATGATCTCCGCCGATAGCCCTTCGGGCACCGCCGCCGGCGCACGGCGCTCGCGGGCATGCGCCACGCCGCGTCGTACTAGCGCCAATGCCTCGTCGACATCGAACGGCTTGGGCAGGTATTCGAAGGCGCCGCCCTGATACGACGCCACGGCGCTGTCGAGATCGGAGTGGGCGGTCATCACGATCACCGGGAGATCCGGGTGGCTTTCGCGAATCCGCGCCATCAGGTCCAACCCATCGAGCCCCGGCATACGGATATCGGTCAGCAGTACATCGGGCGGTTGACGCAGGATCTGTTCCAGCGCGGTATCGGCGCGCTCGAAACTCTGCACGTCAAGATCCGGCTGAGCCAGCGCGCGCTCCAGCACCCAGCGAATGGCGCGGTCATCGTCGACGATCACAATGCGTGCGACGTCAGTCATAGGGCCTCCCGAGCCTCAATGATGGCTATCAAGCGGAATCAACAAGCGGAATTCGGTACATCCGGGCACCGAGTCGCACTCGATCAAGCCCTGATGCTGATGCAGGATCGACTGCGCGATGGAAAGCCCCAAGCCACTCCCCTCGGCGCGCCCCGAGACCATGGGGTAGAACAACGTCTCGCGTAGCGTCTCGGGAATGCCGGGGCCGTTATCGAGTATGCCCAGCTCGCAGACCAAGCGGTGGCGCTCGGCACCCAGCGTGAACTGTCGCCGGGCGCGCGTGCGCAAGGTCAAGCGTGGACCGGCGATGCCATGCTCCTCCATCGCCTGGACGGCGTTGCGTGCCACGTTGAGCACCGCCTGGATCAGTTGCGCCTCGTCACCCTCCAGTTCCGGCAGGCTGGGATCATAGTCGCGCACGTAGTCGATGCGCGGATGCTCGGCCTCCAGCAAGGTCCGCACGCGCTCGAGCACCTTGTGAATGTTGAGCGGTTCGTGGCGACTCACACTGTTGGGCCCCAGCATGCGATCGACCAGATCGCGCAACCGATCGGCCTCCTCGACGATGACCCGCGTGAATTCGGCGAGCTGCGGATCGGGCAGATCACGTTCGAGCAACTGCGCCGCACCGCGAATGCCGCCCAGCGGATTCTTGACCTCATGCGCCAGCCCACGGGTGAGCACCTTGATGGTTTCCTGACGCGCGATCAGCGCCTCTTCTCTCGAGATACGCAACAAGCGATCACGCGGCTCGATCTCGATCAACAGCTCATCCGCGGACATCGGCGTCACGGTGAAGTCCACCGTTGCCGACTCGCCGGACGGCAACGTCAGGCATGCTTCGCGCTGGGTGAAGGGATGCAGCTCGTCACGCGCCTTGAGCAAGACCGCCTCGACGCTGCCCTCAACGCCCGCCAGGCTTTCCAGTCGCTGGCCCAGGACCCGAACACGGCTGGCCGCCAGTAACGACTCGGCGGCCGGATTCATCCAGCGCACATGCAGGCTGCCATCGAGCAGCACGACGGCCGTCGTCAAGTGTTCGAGCAAGCGTTGCTGCTCGCGAAACGGCTGCTGGGAAGGTTCCGACATGGGGCGTCCATTATCCATCGTCATGTCCGTTAACAGTGCAAGAAGCGCGCCAGTCTGTGCCGGCCCGGCATAGGGCAGTGCAGTCAGCACGAGACGATCATGGACCGCACCAAATTAGTGCAATAACGGGGGTATCGATAGTCTCCGGCGCCAAATCGGCTCACTGACCGCCGCTACCATCTTCGTTGCGAGGATTATTGGGGTTGGCAGGCAAGTACACGCTGGCGCGTTGCACATACAAAGTGATGGGCGCACTCCGCTGACGCACACGCCCCTCGGCATCGACCAATTCGGCCCGCAGGGTATGCTCGCCTCGCACCAACCCGTTGAGCGAGAAGGTCGTCGCATGTCGCGCCGGCGCGCGCACGTCGCCGTCGACGAGAATGCGCAACGCGTGCGCCTCCCTTAACTCGGGAGACAGTGCCACGCGCACCTGGGTATCGCCTGCCGCACCGGTGGGCAGGGTCGTCTCATCACCAGGCGCCGCGATGGCAAAGCGTTCGTAAGGAATGAAGGCTGACGCCTCAGGCTCACCCGCAGCGGGCACCTGCCGAGCCTCTTTGTTTTCCTGCATGACAGGAACCGGCCGGCTCGGCACCGTGTTCACCGGGCCGACGTCCACTTTCTCGCCTATCGGGCGATCGGAAAAGGTCACATTCCCCTGGGCATCGACGCTGCGGTAGATCGGCGTCGCGTGCGCCAATGACACGCTCAGGCACGTGCCTGCCATAAGCAGCGCCCACCCACCGATGGTGACCAAACCACGCATGTCGCTCTCCTCAACGCCCATCGAGCATCCAGTGTAACGCACCGCACGCCGGTCTATCTTCCACCCACGAAAGAGGCCCCGTCATCGGACGGGGCCTCGCTCAGCGTCACTGCCTTGATCGAATGCTAGTGCATGGGATCAGGGCTATCGCACGCGATCAGCAGCTGTAGTACATGTCGAACTCGATCGGATGCGTCGCCATGCGCAGGCGATCGACTTCTTCCTGCTTGAGCTCGATGTAAGCATCGATCATCTCGTCGGTGAACACCTCACCCTCCGTGAGGAAGGCACGGTCGGCGTGCAGAGATTCCAGCGCCTGATCGAGGCTCTCGGCCACGGTGGGAACCGACTTGCCTTCTTCCGGCGGCAGGTCATAGAGGTTCTTGTCCATGGCATCGCCGGGGTGGATCTTGTTCTTGATGCCATCGATACCCGCCATCAGCATCGCCGAGAAGCACAGGTACGGGTTGGCGGTCGGATCCGGGAAGCGCAGTTCCACACGCTTGCCCTTGGGGCTCGCAGTGTACGGAATACGGATGGAGGCACTGCGGTTGCGCGCGCTGTAGGCCAGCATCACCGGCGCCTCGAAGCCCGGCACCAGACGCTTGTAGGAGTTGGTCGAGGCGTTGGTGAAGGCATTCAGGGCACGCGCGTGCTTGATGATACCGCCGATGTAGTACAGCGCCGTCTCGGACAGCCCGGCGTATTCGTCCCCGGCAAACATGTTGGCGCCGTCCTTCCAGAAGGACTGGTGCACGTGCATGCCGGAGCCATTGTCACCGACCAGCGGCTTGGGCATGAAGGTCGCGGTCTTGCCGTACGCGTGGGCCACATTGTGGATCACGTACTTCATTTCCTGAACTTCGTCGGCCTTCTTGACCAAGGTGTTGAACTTCACACCGATCTCGTTCTGGCCCGCGTTGGCGACTTCGTGGTGATGTACTTCGACCGACTGGCCAATGGCTTCCAGGGTATTGCACATCGCGCTGCGGATATCGTGGAAGCTGTCCACCGGCGGCACCGGGAAATAGCCCCCCTTGACGCGCGGACGGTGTCCCAGGTTGCCACCTTCCACATTGGTGGAGTCGGTCGCCCAGGCGCCTTCCTCGGACGTGATCTTGTACATCGCGCCCTGGATATCGGCATTCCAGTGCACTTCGTCGAAGATGAAGAATTCCGGTTCCGGGCCGAAGAACGCCGTGTCGCCCAGGCCGGTGGACTTCAGGTACGCCTCGGCGCGCTTGGCGATGGAGCGCGGATCACGCTCGTAGCCCTGCATGGTCGCCGGCTCGATGATATCGCAGCGCAGCACCAGCGTGGCGTCTTCGGTGAACGGGTCGAGGTAACCGCTGCCATCTTCCGGGCGCAGGATCATGTCGGACTCGTTGATGCCTTTCCAGCCTTCAATGGAGGAGCCATCGAACATCTGACCATCTTCGAAGAACTCATCATCGACGGCGCTGGCCGGAATCGTGACGTGCTGCTCCTTGCCCTTGGTATCGGTAAAGCGCAGATCCACCCACTTGATATCGTGCTCTTCGATCAGGGCGAGGGTCTTCTCGGACATGATTTCCTCCACTATGAGCTCGCGGCTCGAGTCGTTTGCTTGCGTGTTCAACGTCGTTTGTAGCATGCCCGCCGGCGGCTGCCCACGGGTATGCGCTTTACGTTTTCCAATGCAGAAGCCATGCCAATCACGGAATCATCTCGGCACGCCTTCGTTAAACACATGATCCACCGACAAAAAATAGACCCTCCATGGACATGGGTCAGCACCACTTTAGCGCCAAGTGCGCCATATAGCAGTGCAATGCCGCCCCTTGGGCACCAATAAGGTGCAATGCACCACCCTCATGATCCAACTTGGTGCATGTCATGCTCACGTCACCCGCCAATGCCTGACCATCCCCCCTGCCAGACTGGTTCTGCGCAGACCCGTCATCAATAGCTCTTTAGAAAAACCAGCCGCGACGATGATTGCCAGGGGTCGCGCCACCCCCCAGTCTGTTGGGCAGCTCCCCCAATACGGGCTCTGATCCCAAGGCACCCCCTGCGATGCGTACTTACAGCCTGCTAATAGACGCCAGTCATGCCCCCGAGCACCTGGAACGTTGCCTGAGCGCCCTGACCCGCAGCATCGCACGCTTTAGCGGGCATACCGAGACGCTGGTTCAGCTCACCACGCTCGATGCAACCACCCGGTACCTGCTGACGCAGCGCCAAGTCCGTTTCGCGGTACTGCCCCAGCATGGACAAGGCGCGCTGCGCCACCATGGTGCCGCTTACCTCAATGGCGATGTGTTGATCTTTCTGGATGCCGCGCTCGAAGTGCCCGAGCACTGGCTGACGGGGCTGGCCCATGCCTTCACCCACCAGGCCGCCGATGCCATCGTCTGCGCCCGCTACCCTGCCGCCCCACTAGCGCCGCCACTCGCCAGTTGGTATCTCAGCCGCACGCAACGTGGCTTTGACGATCATCCCTGGGACTGGCCTACCGGTCAGTTGGCCATCACCCGCGAATGGTACGAGCGCCTTGGTGGCCACGACCCTCGACTCGAGGTGGTAGCCGACCTGGATATACTCGTGCGGCTATGGCGCTGCCATGCCCACCTTTACTGGCAACGTGCTCCCTTGCTGATCGATCACGCCGCGCCGCGCCGGCTCGGTGCCTGGTGGCGAGGACAACACCGGCGTCAGCGGCACTGCCTGTACACCCCAAGCGCCGCACGCCATCCACGCTTTTTCGTTCCCCGCGTGAGTGCCGCCTTCCTGCAAAACACGAGTCTGCCGCTGGCCTTACTGCTATGGCTGCCTTTGTCACCGGGCATCGGCATGGCGGGGCTCGTCTTCAGCGCGCTCCCCGCTGGGCTGATGGCCTGGCGCGACGATACACCGGTGCCGCAAAAGACATACCGCATCCACGGCTATCGCTGGTGCTTGCACGCCTTGCAGTTGACCGCCACCGGCACGGCGCTAATGACGTTCTGCCAACGTCGCAAACCTGGGTTGGCTGGCTAAATTGAGTCAACGATATATGCTGATAAGTATCACAACCGCCATCACATCATCGCATCAAGGGAGGCCCTTGCCGTCTACGACAGGATGTCACCACGGCACGGCAATACCGCTCGCACGCCGAGCCAAGCTAGCATTGCGGAGGGACACGCCATGAGTCATCTCAGCCTTGCCCATGACGTCGTGCAGCGCCTGCGCGGGCACTGGCGGCGCAACCTGAGCGAGCCGCTTCGCGGACGCAGCGCGATCCTGGTCATACAGCGCGTATTATCCGACGAAGCGGCCGCTCGCCTGCCGCACCGGGCACCCTACTGTCTCGGCCCGGAAAGCTTTCGGCGGCTGCTCGACCATCTCACCGATCATGCCCAGATCGTCTCCCTGACCAGCGCTCGGCGCTTGCACCGCGACCCCGTCCCCCGTATCGCACTGACCTTCGATGGCGGCTGGCGTGACACCGCGGAGGTGGCGTTACGCCAGCTCGAACGCCTGGCGCTGCCGGCCAGCGTGTTCTTGACCACGGGCGGCACGGGGCATCCACAAGGCGATTGGCGGATGACCCTCGGCGATATCCTCTGGGATGGCATCCACCCCATACGCGTTCGCGACTGCCTCGGCGATGCCGGTCTCGCGTTCCCGCCACCCCGACCCGGCCATCCGGATGCCGCCTACAGCAGCGCATTGCACGACTATCTCGAGCGACTCGCGCAGCAAGCCGCCCCCTTGACGCTGGTGCGGCTCGGCATGACGCTGAGCGCCGAGCTCGACATCGCCCCCCAAACGCTCGACCCGTTCAGCGTGCGCCGCCTGGAGAACGACGGCCTGGTACGTTTCGGGGCACGCGGCGTCTCCGCCACACCGCTGGACGCCCTGGGCGACCATCAGATCCAGTGGCAAATCCGCCATTCGCGTCGCCAACTCGGCGTGCTATGCCGTGATCCGCTGCCGTATTTCGCCTATCCACAGCCGGAAGCCTCGCTCCGCCTGCGCCAGCTGGCCCAGCGCTGTGGCGTGCAGGAAGCGCTGCATAGCCATGCCGGCTGGCTCTCGCATCGCGACGACCCACTGGCATTGCCGCGCTTTCAGATCACCCAACCCGTTGCCAGCAGCGCGGGGCGTCTCTATGATTGGCTACTCGGGCACCTTTAATTGATGGGTAGCCCCTGAGTTCGGTGCGTGCCATCCCATGCCGCGCGTCCATCCCGACGCGACAAACGGCGATTGGCGAACGCGCCGCGATTTTTTTGCGTATTTTCGCCCTGCCGTCCAAACGCCCCAAGTCCCTGATAGTGCCACGATTATCGTCGCATCAACGCGTCTTTTGTCGTGCCGCGCCTGTTGGCAACGGCCATCAAACTGGCAGTCGTCGGCCCCCTGACCCTATAATACGGCCCAATTTTCAAGCAGGATCCCTACGTGATCGAGAACCTTCGCAACATCGCCATTATCGCCCACGTCGACCATGGCAAGACCACCTTGGTCGATCAACTCCTGAGTCAGTCCGGCACCCTCGACCGCAAGGCCGAAGGGCAAGAGCGCATCATGGACTCCAACGACCAGGAGAAAGAACGCGGTATCACCATTCTGTCCAAGAACACCGCGATCCAGTGGCACGATTACCACATCAACATCGTCGACACGCCCGGACACGCCGACTTCGGTGGTGAGGTCGAGCGCGTGATGTCGATGGTCGATTCCGTCCTGTTGATGGTCGATGCCGTCGACGGCCCCATGCCGCAGACACGCTTCGTCACCCAGAAGGCCTTCGATCGCGGCTTGAAACCCATCGTCGTGGTCAACAAGATCGACCGCCCTGGCGCGCGTCCTGATTGGGTCATCGACCAGATCTTCGACTTGTTCGACAACCTCGGCGCCAGCGACGAACAGCTCGACTTCCCGATCATCTATTGCTCGGCGCTCAACGGTGTCGCCGGCATGGACCCGGAAGAGCTCGAAGACGACATGACGCCGATGTTCCAGTCCATCGTCGATATCGTCGAGCCGCCCAAGGTCGAACGCGACGGGCCGTTCCAGATGCAGATCTCCGCGCTCGACTACAACAGCTATGTCGGCGTCATCGGGCTGGGCCGCATCAAGCGCGGCAACGTGAGTCCGGGGCAGCAGATCAGCGTAATCTCCAAGGAAGGCAACGTCCGCAAGGGCAAGGTCGGCCAGGTCATGACGCACCTCGGCCTCGAGCGCGTGCAGACCGAGCAGGCCGAAGCCGGCGATATCGTCTGCATCACCGGCATCAGCGACTTGGCGATCTCCGATACGCTGTGCGATCCGGCCGCCGTCGAAGCCCTCCCCGTGCTGACCGTCGACGAACCCACCGTGTCGATGACCTTCCAGGTCAACGACTCGCCGTTCGCCGGCAAGGAAGGCAAGTTCGTCACCAGCCGCAACATTCGCGATCGCCTCGAGCAGGAACTGATCCACAACGTGGCGCTGCGTGTCGAAGAAGGCGAAACGCCCGAGAAGTTCAAGGTCTCCGGACGCGGCGAGCTGCACCTCTCGGTGCTCATCGAAAGCATGCGTCGTGAAGGCTACGAACTCGCCGTGGGCCGCCCCGAGGTCATCATCCGCGAGGTCGATGGCGTCAAGCAGGAGCCCTACGAAGAGGTCATCATCGACTGCGAAGAGCAGCATCAGGGCGCGGTGATGGAAGAGCTCGGCTACCGCAAGGGCGAGATGACCAACATGAACCCGGATGGCAAGGGTCGTGTACGCCTGGACTTCATCATCCCCGCACGCGGCTTGATCGGCTTCCGTGGCCAGTTCCTGACACTGACCTCCGGCACCGGCATCCTCACCAGCCGCTTCGACCATTACGGCCCGCTCAAGCCCGATGCTTCCGTCGAGCGTCGCAACGGCGTGCTGGTGTCCATGGTCCCCGGCAAGGCGCTGGCCTACGCGCTATTCGCCCTGCAGGATCGCGGCAAATTGATGGTCGAGCACGGCACCGAAGTCTACGAAGGCATGCTGATCGGCATCAATAACCGTGCCGACGACATGGCGGTCAACCCCACCAAGGCCAAGAAGCTCGACAACATGCGCTCCGCCGGCACCGACGAAGCCCTGGTGTTGACGCCGCCGATCCGCTTCAGCCTCGAGCAGGCCATCGAGTTCCTCGATGACGACGAACTGGTGGAGATTACCCCCAGCCATATTCGTCTGCGCAAGAAACACCTCACCGAGAACGAGCGTAAGCGCGCCAAGAAGAAGTAACGGCGCCCCGCACTCGGCAGGAACACGAAGCCCACCACACTCGGTGGGCTTCGTCGTGTTCGGGGACGGCATCGGCCCTCCAGGGGCTGCGACATATAACCACATTTTTTATGTGGTTATTAGGTTTAGACTTGATGCATACGAAGCGTTCGCCGCTTCTCGCACCACCTCAAACCAGCTCGTCCCAAACCAAGGAGTCGTTCCATGCGCCGTGCCCTGCTCGTTTCCTCACTCGCCCTCACCGCCGCGCTCGTGCCCGCCACCTCGGCATTGGCCTACGGCCAAGGCGATTTCTACACCCGCTTCGGCGTCGCCAAGGTCGCCCCGCAAAGCGACAACGGCGACTTCGGCGCGCCACTGAACATGAAAATCGACGCCGACGATGACAGCGGTTTCGCCTTCACGCTCGGCTACCGCTTCCACGACAAGCTCGGCGTGGAACTGCTCGCCGCGCAGCGCTTCGAGCACCAGGTCGCCCTCAATGACGACAACCTCGCGTCCATCAAGCACCTGCCGCCGACACTGACGCTGCAGTACTACCCGCTCGGCGGCACCGACGCCCGCGTGCAGCCCTACCTCGGTGCCGGGATCAACTACACCCACTTCTCCGACGAAAAACTCGACGGCGGCGAGCTCGACCTCGATGACAGCTGGGGCGCCGCCGCCCAACTCGGGGTCGACCTGCTGATCGACGATCACTGGGCGCTCAACGCCGCCGCCTGGTACCTGGACATCGACAGCGACGCCACCGCCACGCTCGGCGGCACGGATTACGACGCCAAGCTCCACATCGATCCCATCGTCGTCATGGGTGGGCTCAGCTATCGCTTTTAAAGACCACCGCAGCAGGTCCTAGGCGATACCCCGCACGGCGGGCTACCCTGTAAAAACACACGGATGCGACAGGAGCCCGCCAATGCATAAGCACATCGACTGGGACGCCCCCGGCAACGCCAGCGTGACCCGCCACTACGCCAGCGACAAGCAGCACGAGGTTCAACCCCATCCCGGCATGATGCTCTCCGCCCGCTACCAAGGCATGGTGGTACGCGTCGAAGTCGAAGCCTACCGCGAAGACGACGCCCTCAGCATCGGCAAGGTCGCCGCGCTCATCGACACCCACGGCAAGCGTCATCAGACCCACGGCGATCTCAGCGTCGGCGATGTCGTCCGCCTCCCCGACGACAAGCGTGCTCTGGAACCCACGATCGAGGATGAAGAAGACTGAAAGCCGGCAGGGCGATCTATCGAGTGCGTTCCCTGTTGTCGGCGACAAATTGCAGGCAAGGGCCAGTCCCGGTTACGTTGTAATATGAACATTCAATGAAAGGATGCCCATGTCGACGCCTCGCTTCCCGCTTTCATCCCTGCTGGCTATGCTCGGTAGCGCCACGTTCTTGGTCTCCATGACCGCCCAAGCCGATGCACTAGAACAGCAACGCCAGGATCTTCAGCACTTTCAGGTCATTGCCCACCGCGGTGCCAGCGGCCATGCCCCGGAGCACACCTGGTACGCCTACGACAAGGCACTCGCCATGGGTGCCGACTACCTCGAACTGGATGTCCACATGAGTGCCGATGGCCGCCTGGTGGTCATTCACGACACCACCCTGGAACGTACCACCGATGGCCACGGGCCCGTGAAGGAACACAGCCTCGACGACCTCAAGGCACTCGACGCCGGCAGCTGGTTCAACGCCGCCCACCCGAAATACGCCGACGACGCCTACGCCGGCGCCAAGCTGCTCACCCTGGATGACGTCATCGACCGCTACGGCCAGGACGTGCGCTACTATATCGAGACCAAGTCACCCAAAGACTACCCCGAGCTGCAAGACGCCCTGGTCAGCAAGCTCGAGGCCGAAGGCCTGGTGCAATCCGGTTCCGTGGTCATTCAATCCTTCAGCCAGACCAGCCTGCAGGAAATACACGAACTCAATCCCGATATCCCGCTTATTCAACTGCTGTGGTACTCCCCCGGCGAAGACGGCGACACCCTCGAGGAATGGACCGGCGTCACCCCCAGCCCCGCCAACATCACCGATGCCGACTTCCAGGCAATCGCCGACTACGCCGATGGCGTCGGCCCCAACTACCTCTACGAAGGGGAACCGGTCATCGACGCCCGCTTCATCGAGCAGGCCCACGCCAACGACCTGCTGGTGCATGTCTACACCATCAACGACAAAGACCAGATGCGCCGACTGCTCGACTGGGGGGTCGACGGCCTCTTCACCAACTTCCCCGATCGATTGAAGGACGTGCTGGCAGAAGCAGAGTGATGATTCAGGCGGCCGTCTCGTTCATCAGGCGCTCGTCAGGCATCTTGAACCCATCGTGAAGCCACCGAATCATGCGCAGACGGAGCTTGCGCTTGCGGTTCAACACTTCAGACACGCGACCGCTCGGGCCGATATAAGGCTCCAGATCGCGGGGTGGTGCTAACCCGTAGGCCGCGATTTTATTGGCACGATGATTTTTCTGAGCTGCCTGGGCGGCAGCTAATGGCGTCGCGCATGGCCTGGCGCAGGCGCTGGCTTTCTGAGCTGCCTGGGCGGCAGCTAACGTCTTCTTTCCGATAGCCGCGTGTTTTGTTGCTTTCTGAGCTGCCTGGGCGGCAGCTAACGTCAATCACTTCGTCGGTCTGAATTTGCGTGGTTTCTGAGCTGCCTGGGCGGCAGCGAACTCGCAGGGCTCGGGGCTGATCGCGGTGGCATCTTTCTGAGCTGCCTGGGCGGCAGCGCACACCGGTGTCGCTTTTGCAACATGTTGTGCTCATTTCTGAGCTGCCTGGGCGGCAGCGCACGCAGCGTGGGCGGCTGGGGCATGCAGATGTTTTTTCTGAGCTGCCTGGGCGGCAGCTAACCGTGGCAGGCATGTCACCCATGCTCGCCGCTGTTTCTGAGCTGCCTGGGCGGCAGCTAACGGTGGCCCCATGACCAAGCGCGACGAGCAGACTTTCTGAGCTGCCTGGGCGGCAGCTAACGACGGCGCCAAGCCGACCGAGCTGCTAGTCGATTTCTGAGCTGCCTGGGCGGCAGCGCACGCCCCACGACTTCTCGAACTTCGCGCCGTACATTTCTGAGCTGCCTGGGCGGCAGCGCACGGTACCGCGATGCTGCCTGCGTTTGAGTCGGTTTTCTGAGCTGCCTGGGCGGCAGCGCACCGCTTTAGATCACCGGGGCTTAGTGCTTCCTTTTTCTGAGCTGCCTGGGCGGCAGCGCACTCGGACATCGCCAGCATTGCGGCGCCGATCTCTTTCTGAGCTGCCTGGGCGGCAGCGCACGTCGAACGCTGGTTATGTGCATGGACCCGAAAGTTTCTGAGCTGCCTGGGCGGCAGCGCACCCGCGAGCCACGAGCAACAGCGGGACGAGCACTTTCTGAGCTGCCTGGGCGGCAGCGAACGAGTTTGGATGCGCTTTCGCGTGAACGCTGGCTTTCTGAGCTGCCTGGGCGGCAGCGCACGGCGTGATCACCGGCTCGTCGCACAGGTTCGCTTTCTGAGCTGCCTGGGCGGCAGCGCACTCCATATCACGGGCAATGCCATTTGCATCCGTTTTCTGAGCTGCCTGGGCGGCAGCGCACCAAATCCGGCGATGAAGAGCAAATGATCGCTTTTTCTGAGCTGCCTGGGCGGCAGCGCACTCACGCTTTCCCAGCGCAGGCGATATGCCAGCTTTCTGAGCTGCCTGGGCGGCAGCGCACGATGACGTGTCCGACTATTTCGGCCCGCTGTCTTTCTGAGCTGCCTGGGCGGCAGCGCACTCACGCTTTCCCAGCGCAGGCGATATGCCAGCTTTCTGAGCTGCCTGGGCGGCAGCGCACGATGACGTGTCCGACTATTTCGGCCCGCTGTCTTTCTGAGCTGCCTGGGCGGCAGCGCACCGGGTCGATCTCGCCGAACTCGTTTAGCTGGATTTCTGAGCTGCCTGGGCGGCAGCGCACGCGTTCCCCAGCACGAACTTGTCGATGCCCTTTTTCTGAGCTGCCTGGGCGGCAGCGCACATCAACGCGGACGCGGTACTCTAAATCACCTATTTCTGAGCTGCCTGGGCGGCAGCGCACATGGTTGTGGCGATGCGATCACAAGGGTGTCATTTCTGAGCTGCCTGGGCGGCAGCGCACACCACGGCGCTGGTCAGGGTCGAGACGACAATTTTCTGAGCTGCCTGGGCGGCAGCGCACGGCATTTGTCGGGCAGGACGGCGGCTATCGCTTTTCTGAGCTGCCTGGGCGGCAGCGCACAATCTGACGCATCGTGTCTCTCCTTTCCTGTTTTTCTGAGCTGCCTGGGCGGCAGCGCACCAACTCGGCTAGGCTGTACTCCTGGCCGTGCTTTTCTGAGCTGCCTGGGCGGCAGCGCACGCTGCCGTCCGGGCGCATTTCGCATCGCGGGTTTTCTGAGCTGCCTGGGCGGCAGCGCACGTCAGGTTGCGCCGGGCGCTCGCCGTCTTGTTTTTCTGAGCTGCCTGGGCGGCAGCGCACGAATTGGCCGACGTGTCGCCCAGCGCGGGCAATTTCTGAGCTGCCTGGGCGGCAGCGCACATGCCGCGTATCGCGCCTATCAGGGCATCGCATTTCTGAGCTGCCTGGGCGGCAGCGCACGCGTCGAGGTCGCGGCGAGCCTTATCCATCCGTTTCTGAGCTGCCTGGGCGGCAGCGCACGGTGCCGAGGCCGGTCACGCGCTGCTGTTCCATTTCTGAGCTGCCTGGGCGGCAGCGCACTTCATTGTTGGGGCGGTGGTGTCGGTAATATTTTTCTGAGCTGCCTGGGCGGCAGCGCACCGACCGCCCTCAATGCCAATCTGGGACTCTACTTTCTGAGCTGCCTGGGCGGCAGCGCACACCGAGCCCTCTCCAATCCGGTGCTGCCCGGATTTCTGAGCTGCCTGGGCGGCAGCGCACCCGGTGAGGGCGGTCAGCTCGGCCAGCGTCATTTTCTGAGCTGCCTGGGCGGCAGCGCACTTACAACTTCGGCGGCCTGAGTTTGTCCCAGATTTCTGAGCTGCCTGGGCGGCAGCGCACAACAATCAGCCGCCGCGCCCGTTCTTCCGCCATTTCTGAGCTGCCTGGGCGGCAGCGCACTTCACGTTGTACATGTTCGTCTTGGTCAGATTTTTCTGAGCTGCCTGGGCGGCAGCGCACGGCATTTAATCCCGACACCTCGTTACCCAACCTTTCTGAGCTGCCTGGGCGGCAGCGCACATCAACTAGACCGTGAAGCGCTCGAGGCGCTGTTTTCTGAGCTGCCTGGGCGGCAGCGCACCGGGAAATGACCTGGCTCCAGCGCGTCAACGATTTCTGAGCTGCCTGGGCGGCAGCGCACTAGAGCTTATCACGGCTAAATATCTGATTGTTAAAGAGCATTCACCTAAAGAAAGCGCCACACCCTTTTACAGGAGGTGGCGCTAGGTTGTTGATTTAAAAGGACGCTATAGAGTCTTCTCAAAAAGGGTCAAAACCACGGCACTGTCGCTTCACGGCTCAGCCCGTAGTGGTTGAAGCGCCCTGCTACTGGGGTCTCTTGCAGTTGGCCGTGTTCGATAAACAGCGCAAAGCGCTGGCCGCTGGATCGGCTGTTCACTTGCACGAACGGCAATGAGATCTTGCGCTCAGCAGGTGCCGACATGCATTGGCGCGCTTCTTCTTCGCTGATGTCGTGCCGGCGCGCGTAACGCTTGACCCGACTTGGCCCACCCGTATTGAACTGCCGGCGTACCACGCGCCGGTGACTCACTTCCGCCGGAACCGGCGCAATGTCCGCCAACTCGACATGATCACGCATGCCCGCCAGCCACGGGAGCGCCATGAGCTGTTCAAGACGGCTCTGCTGCGCGTGTAGCCGAAGCCGATCCCCCGGCGTGCGCGCACGCACGCCGGTCTTGTGGTCGGGCAGGCTCACGCCGATATCATCGGCCTGCAGATCGAACAGTGCCCGATGAAGCTTGCTGTAGAGTGCGTTCATCAGCATTGCCGCCGGAAACTCCGGGTCCGGTCGCAGCCGAATATCGAGATAATGATCCATGGCTTACCCCGCTTCGCCGAAGACACCGCCACGGATCAAGGTCGCCATCACGAAGTGCTGTTGCGGGGTATCCGGCACTTGGTCCTTGATCATCCAGTTATCCAGCAGCGAGTAGAAATCCACCTTTTGCTTGGGCTGGCGGTAAGCGCTGCCCTGAGTGGTCACCGAGCCATAAGGCTCGACGGCGATGGGGCCGAGGTCATTGCCATCTTCCGGCGTTGGATACCAGGTATCGATGGTGCGGATGGCATTGCCCAGCTTCTGGGAGTGGATGGCGGCCACGTCGCCAACGCTATAGAGCGTCTTGCTTTTATCGCCCCGTCCGCGCTCCAGAATCAGCTCTTGCGATGGGAAAACTTCCTGCCCGTTACCCACATGCGCAAAGGCGATGACTTCCAGAATCAAATGACGCTCGCCCGCGAGGGCATCTGCAATATCCTGAGCCAACTCCGAGGTTTGCGTATCACTGTCAAAACTGCGGAGTGACAAACTCAGTGCACCGAATGTCCATTCTTTGGCGACGTGGCCCTTTTCCATGCGCCGAACGCGCACCTCGACTTGCTCGGCACCGACACGGTTACGCCACAAGAAGCGACCATTCGCCAAATTGTGAGCATAACGCCGGGCCAGTTCGTCAAACCCTTGCGCCTGCACATACTCGGTAACGGCCTGTTGCAACTTGGCTTGATAGTCGGCGTTATTGCATGCCGATGGCGTACCAGCGCCTCCCAGTACACGTAGTGTGAAACGCGCCATCAATGTATCGGTATCATGCGGCAAGGTAGCGACATCGACGGTCTGGAGATTGGGGTTCTCGATGGCAGCATCGAGCTTCGCTGGATCCTGCTCTTTCGCCTTGAGGCGGTTGGAGATCGTACCGCGTACCGACTTTTCACGAACCGTGACCGGCTGCCAGTCGTCCAGCGCGTCGCGTTGGGACCACTGCCCGGCGTACAACAGCGCATCGGAGGGGTCGAGCTTGCGTTCGAAGGCAAGAACGGAAGCAGTTTTCAAAGCGTCGTCTTTCTTAGCCATTGTTGGGCTCCTTGTCATTAAGCGCTATGTGCACGCTGGGCATAGTCGTTGTTAAGGCGATAAAGGCCGGCATCGAGATCGTTATCGACGTACCAGAGCAAGTCTTCGGGACACGTCAAACGGTGAGGACTCATCCATTGACCGATGGAATAAATGCTTTCCACGAAGCGAAACGGGAGCTGCGTATCTCGCGCATTCGCGACGCTACCCGGCTCGAACTGCTCTGAGATGGCGCCATAACCGACCGGAATCGGCACCAACCAACCGGGGTAAGGGCGACGCACTTCCCAACGCACCTGCTCACTCTCGGAATCGACATGGCATTCGTGGTTGAGGCGCGAAAGATCGAGCCAGGCATCCAGCGCTGTCGCGTTTTCGTCTTTGGCTTGAAGCGTCTCGGTGTGTTCAGCCAGACGGTCATCGCGTAACACCAAGGCAAACCCTGGCAACCAACGGCGCTTCAAACGCTTGAACTGTTTTTCACGTTCACTCGAGTCGTCATCCAGCGCGATCCACACCGGGTGTTGCCGGTCAGGAGAAACACGAGAATTGGGCATCACACTGCCACCCGCAATGCGCATCCCGGCCACGATATTCCCCGCCTGTTGCGCAATATGCTGGCGCTGTTCGTCCGAGGCTTTGGCATCGATAGCGAATATCAGGGTGATATCCAGGTGCATGCGCCCTTCTTCGACAATCGACGCTGTACCACCGGTTTTATCGACAGGGTTACGGGTAAGATGAAAGGCGCGGGTATACCCGCCCTCGGTCGCTTGCGCCTCGACGTCATGGCACACCACCCCGACACGCTCTAACGATACGTTGATGTCCGCTGCGGCGAGCTTGCGTTCCAGCGCTTGCATCATGCCCACGAAAGCACTCATGGCCGGAAAGCCCCACGTCATCGGGCTCGAAATCGCATTAGCGTTTTGTACGCGAAGACGCGGCAGTACCAGAAGGTTCTTGACGTCACTCATCGTCTTCACCTCCTTGAAGCTCATCCAGGTCATCGAGTTCTTCCATTAGAACGGCCATCCAGCGGCGGTCCTTATCCAGCAGTCGTTGATGAGAAGCATCTTGACCGAGCTCTTTCTTCCAGTGACGAAACTCGACGTCTCCTAGTGGCAACTTGCCGCCGAGTTCCGCATTGAGCCAGTTGGCAAAACGCTGGCGAACTTCGTCGGGCCAGCCAGATCCATGGCGTGCTTTACGAAACTCGGCATCCTCTTGTGCACGCCCAGGATCAAGCCAGAAGGCTTCTTCTACGGCCAGACGGCAGCTTTCATCCGCACTCCAGCCTGAATCGAGGCTATGCATCTGCATCGTGAACAACACCAGCTCATCCATGATCATGGCGGTGTAGTCATCGTGGAGATCACGTGTATGCATATCCGTGTTGGGATTGGTTTCCAGAAACCGTTTCAGGTCACCGACCAATGCCCGTACGCCCTTGCGTCGGCCGAACATTCCACGGTGGGAAAATACGGAGTCCATCTTTAATGGCGGGTTGATATCACGCGAGTTCCAAGTAGGCGGCAATGACGCTAATAAATAATTATTACCGCCTCGCTCGCTATTCAATTGCGAGATATTTTGCGGTTTGGTACCGCCCATCTTTTGTGCAGCAATATCAGGGTAAGCATGAACTTCTTGCTCGCTCAGCTTGCCTTCACGCTTAGCCTTTCGGGCCTCCTTGGCCGCGTCACTGAAGCGATCATGGTTGATCGTCTGGAATACGTGATGCGCCAGCGAGGTCGCATAGAGCGGCGCCAGCAGATGGAAGTCGTCATTATCGACCGCATCTTCGCCTGTCAGCCAATACACCTGCTTGGCAAGGGTGTGAGATACTGCGCCAGGCTGTGCTAACTTAGCAAATATCTTCGCTAAATTTGCCCCATCTTCTTGACTACCACCGATTGCCTGGCAAAACTCTTGATCACCTTGCATCGCAAGGTCTAAAAGCCGCTCCCCATTCGGCGCAGAAAGAAGCAGAAACTTGTATTCGTTCAACTTATAAGCCGCATTACCAACAACATCTACAAAATAGCCACTCCCCAACGAGTCTGTACTAACAAAGTTCAATCCATCATCACTTCGTTCTCGAAACCAAAGGTTAGTGCCTCTAGCATCAGGGTGGGTAGCCTTGACTGTATGCGTTGCAAACTTTATCGGATTCTCACCTCGCATAGATGATTGAATCCTTTTTGCAGCGTCGTTGAGCCAGGCATCACGTTGGAACTGTTCAACCAACGTTTGATACTTGGGGTCATCGGTAGCCAGCTTTTCCGCTTTGGCATCGAAGCGTTCTTTGATGAAGCGCTCGATGACCTCGCGTATCCCTGCTGCTTGTTGTGTCATTGCCATAGATCACCTTAATCGACACACTCATTGAGTTAATAATAATTTACCGTTTACCTTATATTGCTTTATTGACCAATTCACTCATCTCTTCTTCACAAACCCCAGCACGGGGTGGTAGCGCCATCCATGCGTGCTCTCGAGTACGCTGACGGTGCCAAACGTCCGTGCAGCTCGATCAAGCGAGATATCCAGGTCCTCGGCAAGGTCGGCAAGCGTGGTCAGGTAGTCGTCGGCTCCCCAGGGTTGAATCCTGTCGCCTTGCGTCGTCGCCAGATCGATTCGCGTCAACAGGCTCTCTTCCACTTCCACGTAGAGTGTTTCGCCACGCTTGGTGCCATCTTCCACGCGGTGCAGTGTCCAGGTTTCACCGCCTTCGTCGGGTAACAAAGCGAGTGCCACGTCCGTCTGCGCTTGCTGGCGAAATGGCTGACGCTGGATCAAGACACCGGTCAAGTGCATGTGCGGGACGACATACCAGCTATAGGCTCCCAGTGGGGATAATGGCGGCGTTTTGCCCAACCTGAGTTCTTTCTTGGTCAACGGTGTCGCGGGTTGCTCGATCATCTGCGTTATCAACCGCTGATGCTCCAGGTCCACCAGACTGTCACGAGGCTGCAAGGCCTCACGCGAAAGCACACGCGGGCGGGCATCAATGACCTGGTATTCATCCGGCGAGAGCAACGCGTTCAGCGAGTGATTATTGAGCCGCCAGGACTCGTCAGTCTCGAACCCTGGTCGTTGGAAGGCGAGGCGCCCAGAATCCTCCAGGTGTTTGAGGTTGGTCTCCAGGAGTTGGATATTCGGTGTGTCGCAGCGCTTGTCTCGATGGCGCCAGACACGTCCGGCTAGCTGAATGATCGAGCGCATGGAGGAGGGCTCGACAATCGCCCAGTCGTAATCATGATCCCGCCCGACCTCGGTGACCGGACTCCCAAGCACAATAAAAAGGTGGTCAGCTTCGTTACTGCCATCGAGTAAACGCCGAATGTCGGCCTGCTCGAATACGCGATCCGGCTCGGCACGTTGCAGCGTTTGGTCCAGACGTCGTTCTATCGCCGAGCGCATGACGAGCGGATGGCGAGAATGGTAGACACACAGGTGAATCCGCTGGTCATCGAGGGCGCCCAGTTGAAACAGTTCGGTGGCGACGTCTACTAGTGGGTCGATATTGGCCATGCGTATCAGGCCAAAGCTCACGCGCTTGCCCGTTACCGGGTCGCAAGAATGGTGACGCTCGTGTAGTTGAGCGGCTTGGTCACGTAGCAATGCGGCCAGGCCAGTGCGGATTTCTTCCGGCCGTTTTCCCAGAGGCGGCATGGGGATGAGCTCCCCCCGTCGCCGCACAGGGCTGTCGGCCAAGCGCTTGAGCCGACGTGCGGCAAAGGCGGCATGCGCGGCGCTGAACGCGTCGCCATCGGCGCAGTCATGATGCTGACGGTCATTTTCGTCGAACCACGCACAACAAATGTCCACCGGCAAACCAGGCTCGCCGCGATGGCGCTGGTACGCTTCGCGCCCACTGCGGTAGGCGTCGTACAACCCCCGCACCAGAGCGGGGGGCAAGGTGGCCGATGACAGCAATACACGCGAGCCAAGCAGCCCCGCCCAATGGACCAACCGTGTTAGCGCGGGTAGATCGTTAATATCGAAGTCGTCGATTTCATCGAGCACCAGGTCACTGCTCATCAGACGCAACATGGGGACGATTTGCTGGCCGCCTCGCGTGCTTTCGGTCGCCGGCACCAAGTGATCCACGGTGCATACTAGAATGGGGGCGGCCACCAACGAACGCGTCCCTGGCTCTTCTCCCAGCCGTTTGAGCAGCGGGTGACTCTCGAAATTACCCTCGAACACGACGTGAGCATCTTCATCGATCAACCCCTGTCGAGAAGCGGAGCCGCTGGCCTCGGCTTCGCGCTCGTAGTGGTCGAAAAGGGCCTTGTTGGCACTACCGCCGACGCGCACCGCGAGTTCGTCTTCTCCCAAATTGAGGCGTTCACGCAAGGCTTGGCCAGTTTGCAGCGTGAGCGTGCGCAGCCCCAGCGCGATACTAAAGCGTGCGCCCTGCTCCGGGTCGGCCAGCGCATACATGATACGTCCGTTGGCCAGTGTCTTACCGCAGCCCGTGGAGGCCATGTTGATACCGAAAAAACCTTGGCGCTGGCTGCGCTCACGCAGCGACTGGGCAAGATCGAACGCCTTGTCCTGCCAGCGGAAACGCGCATGGTTACTGCGTTTGCGGAAGCCTTTATGTCGTGCCAGACGTGGCAGATGGCTATCCACACTGGGGAGCCCCCGCGCCACCACGGCCGCATGCTTCTCGACACCCAGGATGTGTTCGTCCAGCAATTGATTGGGTTGCCCCGTCTTGCGCACGGTATTGGCGACCAGCGGATACTGCGGCTCACCGGACACACGGTGCGTAGGGTCTTCGAGACTTGAGTAGTGATGATCGGCAAGCATCAGGCACAGGCGGGAGAGATGCATGACATAAGGGCTATCGAGCCAATTCGTGTCATCGGATAATCGCGCCAGTAGCCGTTTCGCCTGCTTGGCAGCCCGCTCCCGCCAGCGCCACGTGTCCACCGGTAGGCCATGCTTGAATTGCCAATAGGGGGTGATGCGTGCCGGCTCTTGCGTCGAGGGAATTTCATTCCATTGCGCGTCGATGAGCCCTAGCAGATCATCCAACTGCTCCATTTGGAGCGTGACATTGCGGCTCCCCCAGCGTGTCGACGGGTCCGACGTGTCGTCGGGAGGCTTGAGAGGTAAACGATGATGGCTAATGACCAACCAGCCAAGCGCCGCCGCCAACGGCGGCAAGCGGCGGAATATGGCGGAGGGCGCGGCGTCGAGCCCATCGCACTCCAACGCCTCTAGCCAATCTTGCGTCTGATAGCCGCCTTCGGCGAGCCGCGTTAACCAGGTC
The DNA here is from genome assembly GCF_004364315.1 of Chromohalobacter marismortui. Taxonomy (GTDB): domain Bacteria; phylum Pseudomonadota; class Gammaproteobacteria; order Pseudomonadales; family Halomonadaceae; genus Chromohalobacter; species Chromohalobacter marismortui. The sequence continues at coordinate 191,725 of NZ_SOBR01000004.1, forward strand.
GCGTCATCGTCATTACCGACGAAGGCTTGGAAAAGCCGCAGCGACACCCACTCATGGCGGTATAGATTGCGCCCATCCAATTTCCCTTGCAGACGTTGCTGGAACGCTTCGGTCGCTTTCCCCAAATCGTGCAAAAGCGCCGCCATGGACGCCAGCAACAGTATATCTTCGCCACTGTGCCAGTCGTTTTCGTCTTCGCGGCGGAGAATATCGCGCGACGTCGTATTGGTCGGTACCGCGCCCTGTAGATTGAAGCGCTTGGCATCACCGACAACCCATACCAGTTCGCTATGGTCATGGCCACGAATCCAGTGGCACGCCACGGCGGTATTCTTGCGCGCTGTCTTGCGTAGCAACTTCCTTAATGTGTCGAGCCCTTCGAGGGTAATCGGGGTTTGCCAGGTACGCTCTCCCCGGCGCTCGGCGAACTGATCAAGAATGCGCCGCGTTTCCTTGAGCGCGTTCTTGTTGCACTGGGAAACCAGCAACACATTCATGTGTCAGGCCCTCCGAGGTCGAGGGCCACGGCTTTGAGCGTATCGATCATGAAGTCGAGGGATTCGGTACGCGTCAGCCGTTCGATACACGCTTGGCGAAATTCCTGTTCCTCGTCACCTCGCATGGCCGACAAGAACGCCTGCGGGAGGATGATGGCGTCCTTGACCAGGTCCGCGACATCGAAGACCAGGCCGCCCCGGCGAGTCTTGCCATGCAATACCGCCAAACCATGGGGAATCCCCAATACCCAGGTCGCCGTTGCCGCCAGCCCGTAGGCGAGGTAATTACCATGATCGAGAAACCGATTCGCGGGGTCGGTCCCACTGCCACGCTTGGCACGCGTGAACTGGCCATACGTCACCGCTTGAGCCGACAGCCTGAACAGCGTCTTGGTCAAACGCGCTTCGAGCGTCAGTAATTCCACGTTATCGGACGCACTGACAATCGCTTCTCGATGTTGTGCCAATGCATCACTCAAATGCTGCGCTGATATGTCAAAACCCGCTTCCTTGAGCGGCCGGCTTTGCCAGAGCGATTCAATGCGCGATAACCGCGCCATCTGAAAAGCGCGAGCCGCGTCGAGGCGCTTGTCATCATCGAACCAGAAGCGCACCCAATGCTGTAGATATTCCGTAGGCCGATATTCACTCTGCGGGGTTAACCAGGCGACATCCACGTCCACTTCATTGGCCGCGAACAGCGGCGTACCGCCACCACCGCAAAAGCCGACCAACACACCGGCCTTGGCCAATTCGCGCATCGCCGCCTGGGTAATCGAGGTGCCGGTCCCCAGCAGCAGCGATGTCGTATTGGCTATAGGGATGTTCCAGTAACGCGACTGCTTGCCCTCGTCGGTGACGTACTCGACACGACCGCCATTGACCAGGACCCGGCAATGCTGGAGGTAATACAGATTCGCGCGTTTCGAGTGCAGGATCGTCTTTAGATCCGACGGTGATAAGTCATCCATGGAACCTCCGGCATTGGGGTAGCGACTACAACCGCTTACGCTCTGTTACCCTCATATAAGCAAAGTCGATTGAGCCCGACTACCCCATGGATAAAACACCAGGGGAATTTTCCGGCCGGTTGCGCAAGTAAAAGACCAAGGGGATCGTCATGAAGGAAACGTCTTTGCTCGCTTGGGACACGCAGGCGCGTTATCACGTCATCGAACTGTTGGCGTACTGGGAGGGACGCGTCACGGCCTCCGCGCTGCGCGAGGCCTTTCAACTGGGCAAGGACAGAGCCCAGCAAGTGCTACGCACTTATCGCGAGGAAGTCGCGGTGGATAACCTTGCCTACGATACTTCTCGCAAGGCTTGGATGCCGACACCACAGTTCACCCCATACTTCATTCGCGGCCATGTGGATGAGTATTTGCACCTGCTCGGCACGCACGATGCGTTGAATCCACAGTTCGTGGGGCTTGGTCTGGGCGCGGCCAATACGGAGTCGGTGCCAATGCCAATTCGCGATGTCTCGCCCGAGGTCGTGCGAGCCGTGGTCTCGGCGGCGCGTGAACGGCAGCGGCTAGAGGTCGTCTACGCGAGTTTTTCATCACCACGCGGCGAGGATAGGATCATCGCCCCGCATACGCTGGTCTATGCCGCGGGGCGCTGGCACGTCCGCGCGTATTGCGAGAAGAACGCAGCGTTTCGCGACTTCGTGTTATCGCGCTTTCGCGGCGTCCCCGAGGCCATCGGCGATGCCTTGCCCGCCGCGGCCCAAGAGAATGACGAAGACTGGGAGCGCCGCCTGACACTGGAGATCATCCCCGATCGGCGCCTCAGCCAAGCGGAACGCGAGCTCATCGCGCAGGACTACGCCATGGAGGAACACATGCTGGCGATCACCTGCCGACGTGCGCTCGCCCAATACGTGTTGCGCGAATACGGCATCAACCATCGCCACGTGGAAGGCGATCCGCGTGCCCAGCAAATCGACCTCGGCAATCGCGAAGCCCTGCGCCAGTGGCTTTATTGAGGCGAGCGACACCTGCGTTTGCGGGCGCTTGGACGATAAAGCCTGGCGCTTTGAGATTCGCACATTGATGACACGCATATGGCCAAGTCACGCGAAAATGGTCTCGCACTGTACGGTTTATTTTGCGCTATCTTTGACATAGGATTCTATCTTCCTAGCGCTGCAACGTCGGCAAGATAACGTGCTGAACGTATCGCGTTGGACAACATTATTCAGGAGTAAGGTCATGAAACGTCGCGTAACGAGCAGCCGTACCCTGCGTGCAGCAGGCTCCGTGATGGATGTTTGGCCAGTCGAAAACTACGCCCAATACATGCCCAAGGGCAGTGATCAAGAACGTATTGCCCAACATTGGACAACTGTTGGCAGTCACCTCCGTTCAGCCTTGAGCCAATATGCCTTCCACCACACCGCCAAACGGTGAGCAGCCTTCTCAACGCGACCTCTCCCTTCAAGACGGGCAACAGGTCGACGAGCTCATGCGCTGACGAATAGCGCTTCTTGCCTAGATTATGACGTTACCATTCTCTGAAGAAAGCTGCGTCCAGCCGATTCTCGGCATTGGGTATTGCTCGCCTCTACCACGCAAAAACCCCCGATCGCATCGCGACCGGGGGCAAGCATCTTGATAACGAAGGTCGGCCGCGCATAACGGCCGACCGGGCACGCCTTATGAAGGCGGCTGTTCCGGGCTGTCGGGCATGTTGATGTTGCCCGGCTCTATCCGGTTGAGGTGCAGGAACTGCATGTGCAGTTCGTACTGGTCGAGGATGTCGCTGATCACCTGATCGCGGGTGTAGCCCATCAAGTCATAACCCTGGCTACCCTCGAGCAGATAGACTTCCAGCCGGTAATAGCGCGAGTCGGCATGCGGCGCATGCATCGCGAACCCGGGCGTCGAGAAGCCCTGACTCCAAACCTGGTAGGTGAAGTTCTGCTCGTCTTCGAAGTCGACGTTGAGCGACATGTAGTCGTCGCCGTTCTGCACGCCTTGGTGAATCTCGGCCGACACGCCTTGCTCCTGCAGCGAGTCGCGCACAGCTTCCATGGCAGGCTTGCAGGTCTCGTCCATGAAGCGCCGCGCCTGCTTCTTGCCCGGGAAGCTCATGGCACGCCGGAGACGCTGCTGCCAGTTGCGGGAGTCGCGCTCGCCGCCACCGGTACGGCCCGAAAGCTGGCCGGCCAGGCTCAGGCGCCGGCTGTCTTCCTTGAAGGCCTCGAGCTTCAGTGCCTTGAGCAGGCCAGCCATCATGAAGAACAGCACGATCGAGAACGGCAGGCCGGTGATCACCACCGCGCTCTGCAGGGTACTCAGGCCGCCGGCGAGCAGTAGCGACAGGGTCAGAATGCCGATCACCGCCGACCACAGAATGCGCATCCAGATCGGCGCATCGCTGTTGACGTTCTTGAGCTTCGAGGTGAAGTTCGAGAGGACCAGCGCCCCGGAATCCCCGGAGGTAATGAAGAACACGATCGCCAGGATGCTCACCGCCGCGGTGGTCAGGATCGGCATCGGATACGATTCGAGGAACAGGTAGATCCCCGCCGGCGGGTTGTTCATCACCTGCTGACCGAACTCGCTGGCACCGTTCATCGCCATGTCGATGGCACTGTTACCCAGCAACGACATCCACAAGAACATGAAGATGATCGGCAGCGTCATGGTGCCGAGCACGAAGGTGCGGATCGTCCGCCCCCGCGAGATACGTGCCAGGAACAGCCCGACGAACGGCCCCCACGCGATCCACCAGGCCCAGAAGAACAGCGTCCAGCCGTTCAACCAGCCGGTCGGCCGATCGAAGGCATAGGTATTGAACGACAGACTGACGAAGTTGGACAGATAGTCGCCGATGTTCATCACCAGCGCGTTGAGCAGGAAGATCGTCTTGCCGGCGAACAACACGAACAGCAACAGCAGGACCGCGAGCAGGATATTGAACTCGGAAAGACGACGGATGCCGCGCTCCACCCCGGTCACCGCGGAAATGGTCGCGAACAGCACGATGCCCAGCACCAACACCACTTGCGTCCAGGTGCCCTTGGGAATGCCGAACATGTAGTCCAGCCCGAAATTGAGCTGGATGACCCCGATCCCCAGGCTGGCGGCGATGCCGAATACCGTGCCCAGCACGGCGGCGGTATCGACCACATGGCCGATCATGCCGTAGATCCTGTCGCCGAAGATCGGGTAGAGCGCGCTACGGATGGTCAGCGGCAGATTGTGCCGGTAGCTGAAGAAGGCCAGCGCCATGCCCACCAGGGTATAGATGCCCCAGCCGGACAGGCCCCAGTGCAGGAAGGTCAGCTCCATGGCGTGGCGGGCCGCGGCGACCTGGTCTTCAGGCGCGTTGGGCGCGTTGTAGAACTGCGTCAGCGGCTCGGCCAGGGCGAAGAAAATCACGCCGATGCCGATCCCCGCAGAGAACAGCATCGCCGACCACGAGAAGATATTGAAGTCGGGTCGCGAATGCTCGGGCCCCAGGCGGATACTGCCGTAGCGTGACAGCCCCAGGTAGATCACGAATACCAGGTAGATCACCACCGTCAGGAAGTAGTACCAGCCGAAGGTATTGGAGATCCAGCCGAGGATGGCATTGATGATGGTGCTGGCCTGGTCGGTCGCGACCATGGCCCACAGCGAGAAGGCGACGATGCCGACCACCGAGCTGTAGAACACCGGACCATTGAGGCGATCGCGTTCCGGCGCCTCTTTAGTGGATTGTGTCGTCATAGGAGTTCCTGATTTAGGTTCAGGCAAGGTTTGCGTTCACGGCAGCGGGCGCACGACTCGTGCATGCCGCTTTTACTAGCTTAGAAGCAATACAGAAAAGTGCCGTTTATTGAACAGGCGTATAAAGAAAACAATTCTTTATGCCTCAGTCAAGCCTTGTGCCGCGTATCGGCCATCGCGCATAGAAAAACTCATGCCCCATCGCCCACGGGCGAAGCAAGTGCATACTTCCCCCTCTTCTACCGAAAACGTTATCCTATTTCGTTCATGCCCTTGATCGGGCGCTTTTCCAGCCTCGACGATCTCCCTGCCGAAAAATCGAACGAAGCGCTTGGCAAGCGTTTTGTTATGTTATAACCTTTTGAGCTCGTTTCGAGGAGTCGTCATGTCACACCGTCACCGCCCGGATGGGCCTTGCCATTTTTCCCTGATGTCGATGGGCGCCGGACGTCGCGTGCTGTTGGCACTGTTGCCGCTGGGGCTGCTTTGGCTGGCCGTGGCGTGGGCGATGGGAGCCTTTGCATGAGCCGTTTGACGCTCGAGGATCTAACCCTCGCCCAGGGCGGGCGCACGGTGCTGGAGCATATCAGCGGGACGTTCGAGGACGGCGCGATCACCGCGCTGGTCGGCGCCAACGGGGCCGGCAAGAGCACCTTGATCCAGGCGATCATGGGATTGCTGTCGCCGCTTTCCGGCCAGGTGCATTGTTCCATGCCCAAGGAGCGCCGCGCGTGGTTGCCGCAACAGCTGGCGCTGGATCTGACCTTTCCGATGAGCGTCGAGGAGCTGATGCTGACCGGACGCTGGCCCACCCACGGCACCTTCAAGCGCTACGGGCCGGACGACTATCGCCACATGCATGGCGTCATGCAGCGGCTAGGGCTGAGCGGCCTGGCACACCGTCCGCTCGGCGAGCTTTCCGGCGGCCAGCGTCAGCGCGCCTTGCTCGGTCGCACGTTGATGCAGGAAGCGGAGCTCTTGCTGCTCGATGAGCCGTTCGCCAACGTCGATACGCATACCGTGGAACTGCTCTGCGGCACCCTGCGTGATATCGCCAATGCCGGCGCCACGGTGATCGTGGTCCTGCATGACATGGAACAGCTGGCACGTCTGGCAGATTGCGTGATGCTGCTGGCGGGCGGCCACGCCCAATGGGTCGAACCGGAAACGCTGCTCGAACGTCACCATGCTCCCGCGCGCCGCCATGCGCATGCCCAGGCACCCTTCATTTCCCTGAACCTGCCGGACGTACCGCCATGCTCGACCTATTGACCACGCTGGATGCATGGCTCATCGCCCCGCTGACCGATTATGCCTTCATGCGCCGCGCTCTGGTGGGCGGTCTGGCGCTGTCGCTGGCCGCGCCGCCGCTGGGCGTGTTCCTGATGCTGCGCGGCATGAGCCTGGTCGGCGATGCCATGGCCCACGCGGTGCTGCCGGGCGTGGCGCTGGGCTTCGTATTGGCAGGATTCTCGCTGCCGGCGATGAGCCTCGGCGGTCTGGTGGCCGGGCTGCTGGTGGCCGGGCTGGCGGGTAGCGTGTCGCGCATGACCGGCCACCGCGAAGATTCGGCCATGGCCAGTTTCTATCTGATCTCTCTGGCACTGGGGGTCATGCTGGTCTCATTACGCGGGAGCAGCGTCGATCTCACCCATGTGCTGTTCGGCTCGATCCTCGCCATCGACGATACCGCGCTGTGGCTGATCGCCTCGGTAACCAGCGCCACCCTGCTGGTGCTGGCGCTGATCTTTCGCGTGCTGGTGGTGGAATGCCTGGACCCGCTCTTTCTGCGCGGTCAGGGCATTCGCGGCGGCCTGGTGCATGGCGTCTTCCTGGGGCTGATGGTACTCAACCTCACCGCCGGCTTTCAGACCCTGGGCACGCTGATGGCGGTGGGCTTGATGATGCTGCCCGCCACCACCGCGCGTTTCTGGTCGCAACGGCTCGAAGGCCTGATCGGGCTGGCGATCGTCATCGCCATGCTGTCGAGTGCCGGGGGCCTGCTGCTGTCTTACCACCTCGGTCTGCCCTCCGGCCCGTGCATCATCCTGATCGCCGGCACCATCTATCTCGTCTCGGCGCTCTGCGGCCGCCATGGCAGTTTGCTGGCACGCCTGCGCCGTCGCGCCGCACCGCTGGAAAAGCACGAAGACACCTGCACGTCGTCATGAACGCTTCATGGGCCTGACCGGCCTCGTCCATCGATAAGAGGAAGTTCGCATGTCCAAGTCTTTCACCTTACTGCTCGGCGTCGCCGCCCTGACGCTGTCCGGTGCGGCCCGCGCCGAGGCGCCGCTGAGCGTCGTCGCCAGCTTCAGCATTCTCGGCGACATGGTCGAGAACGTCGGTGGCGAGCATGTCGACGTCACCACGCTGGTCGGGCCGGACGGCGACGCCCATGTCTTCTCCCCCAGCCCCATCGATGCACGCGCTGTCGGCGAGGCGGACCTGTTCGTCGTCAACGGGCTGCACTTCGAGGGCTGGCTGGACCGTCTGGTGGAAGCCAGTGGCTACGCAGGGCCGGTGGTCGTGGCAAGCCGGGGCATCGACGCCCTGAGCTTCGACGAGGAGCGCGACGAGCACTCTTCGGATCATGAAGGTCACGACCACGACCATGACCATGACCATGACCATGACCACAGCGAGCATGCGGGCCACGACCACGGTCCGGAAGACCCACATGCCTGGCAGGACCTGCAAAACGGCAAGCAGTACGTGGCCAACATCCGCGACGCGCTCGTCGCGGCAGACCCCGAACATGCTGCCGACTATCGACGTAACGCCAAGGATTACCTCACGGCCATCGACACGCTGGATACCGAGGTCCATCGGCGGATCGACGCGATTCCCGAGGCCAATCGCGTGCTGATCACCAACCACGATGCCTTCGGCTATTTCGCCAACGCCTATGGACTGGACGTGCTCTCCCCGGTAGGACTCTCCACCGCCGCACAGCCCAGCGCCGCCGACATGGCCAAGCTGATCCAGCAGATTCAGAAACGCGACGTCAAGGCGCTATTCCTGGAAAACATGACCAGCCCCGCCCTGCTCGAGCAACTGGCCGAAGAAACAGGCGTGACCATCGGCGGCACGCTCTACGCCGGCGCCCTGGCCAGCGACGGTGAAGCCAGCACTTACCTCGGCATGTTCCGTCACAATGTCGAGACGCTGACCGAGGCCTTGAAGGAGTAAGCGCCGTCGTGTCGGCAACTCAGGCATCGAGCGGATGCGGCGGGTGCTCGCGCTGATCCGGGGGTGGCGGGAAGTACTGATAGAGCCAAGTTTCGCTCAGGGTGTCGCCGTCGCCTTCAAGGACCATTCTCATGTCGATGGGGTCGGTCGAGGCATCCGTGGGGTACCAGTCGAAAAGCACGCGGATGCCTTCGAACTCCTCGACCTGAAAGATCTGAATATCGCTGGTTCTGCCCCCCGATATTTCCAACTGCGCGATGATCGGCGGACCGTTCTTGGCAATGTTCAGGATATCGCCGCCGATGTAGTCCACCGCGAAGCGCCGTGCCCATTGCCGTGGATAGTGCTCGCCAGGCGCCCAGCCTTCGGGAAAGCCCCCCATGCCACTGCGCGTCTCGCGAATGCGCGCCAGTTCAGGGCGTACCGGCGGTAGCGCGCTCCAGTACTGGCGATAGGCGAAGGTCAGCGAATCGCCGGGCTCCACGGGCGCCGCGGGTTTCCAGAAGGCCACCACATTATCCATGGTCTCCCCGGTGGTGGGGATCTCCATCAGCTGGATCTCACCCTTGCCCCAGTCGCTGCGCGGTTCGATCCACAGGCTGGGACGCTCGTGATAATTGCCGATCACGTCTTCATAGGCCTCGAAATCGCGCTCGGTCTGCAGCAATCCGAATCCCTTGGGTGACTCATCGGCGAAGGCGTTGTACTGCAAGACCGGCGGATTGTTGAGCGGTCGACACACCCACTCCCCGTTGCCCCGCCACATCGTGAGACGGTCGGAGTCGTGAATCTGCGGATGAATGGTGTCGCACATGCGGCGCTGGTGCGTGCCACAGCTGAACATGCTGGTCATCGGAGCAATGCCCAGCTGCTCGATGGCCTCACGCGGGTAAAGATGCTTTTCGATATCGATCACTACCCGCGTCGGCTGGCAATGAATCACGAAACGATAGGCACCGGCCACCTTGGGCGAATCGAGCAGGGCGTAGGCGGTGAAGCTGGTGCTGTCCGGGGCGGGGGTCTCCAGCCAGAAGCGCGTGTAGGTGGGGAACTCCTCATCCACCGACTCGGCGAAGGTATTGACCGCCAGGCCGCGTGCCGAGATGCCGTACTGATAGGTATCGTCCACCGCGCGGAAGTAACTGGCGCCGAGAAAGGAGACGATATCGCGCTCGGTCAGCGAAGGAACCTTGAAAACGCGGAATCCGGCGAAGCCCAGGGTATCCTCGCCCTCGAGCTGGGCGACGTCGACTCCAGTACCTGCGTAGTCGAACATGGCCGTATCGAAATGGATCTCGCGCGCCTGGTGCGAATCCGGGTCGAGGGCATACATGCGCACGGGTTGATTGAAACCCATGCCCATGTGGAAAAACTGCACGTCGAGCTTGCCATCCAGGTCATGCCACAGCGAGTGCTCGGCATCGTAGCCGATGGCGTTGTATTGCTGAGGTGTGAGGGTCGCCAGGGTCTTGGGCAGCTCGCGCATGTTGTTGCGATACGGCGCGTTGGCCATTTCACGGGCCAGGCGCTGCAGCCAGTCGAAACTGAAACGGTGTGCCTCGCCGTCGGCGATGTCGGGCATCTGACGCGTCGCTGCCCACAGCGGCGCGGCGGGCAGTCCATACAAGGCCGCCAGGGCCAGTGAGCGTTTGAGCAGGGTTCTGCGGTCCATTATCGGGGGCCTTCCTCTACCAAAGTGGGCGTTTCCTTGCCACGTGCCTTCCTCTGACGTTATCCCACACCGGCGGTTCCCGCATCATGTCCCGCTTGCGTACTTTCAACGTAACCGCGCGCCTGGCGGACACGCGCAAAAAACCCGGTGCCGTGCGACACCGGGCGGGCGACGCTGGTCGTGCAGCACACCGTTATTGGCCGAGCTCCCTGGAGCGTTCCGGCTGAACGACCTCGATCCAGTAACCGTCGGGGTCTTTGACGAACACCACGTCCTTCATCTTGCCCTCGTCGGGACGCTTCTTGAATTCGACCTGGTTGGCGTCGAACCACGCCACCGCAGCGGGCAAGTCCGGCACCGAGAAGCAGATATGCCCGAAGCCCTGGGGCTCGGCGTTACCGTCGTGGTAGGCGAAACCTTCCTGGTCCTCGGTGCCCCAGTTGTGGGTCAGCTCGAGAATACCCTTTTGCGAAAAGGTATACACATTGCGCTCGGCGGTGTCTTCCGGCACGGCGTCGTTGTCATCCACGTTGGCCAGGAAGTACAGCGAGAACTGCATCTCCGGGAAGTCGAGCTTACGCAGCACGCGCATGCCGAAGACGCGCGAATAGAACGCCAGCGAGCGCTCGGGATCCTTCATGCGCAGCATGGTGTGGTTGAAACGAAAGCCCTGGGTTTCGGCCGACGGCGTCTGCACGCCGGGATACTGTTCACCCTGGAAGCTCATGGCATCCTCCTGATCGCGGGAATGTAAGTCGGTGTCCGGTTGGAAAGAAAGATGAGGGCGTTGGATGAAATTTCCAGGGGGCATCGGCTGGCATGAGCCTGCAGCATTAGACAAATGTCCCACGGACTGAGATAATTCGCAGACTAATATTTATCTGGCTTTTTCCCTGATCGCCTCGGCCACATGGTCGGGGCCGGATATCGTTATGCTGCGCATTTCCACCGATCATTGGCTATTGGCGTTACGTACCGTGCTGGCCGTCTGGCTGGCATTGTTCCTTGCCTTGCGCCTCGATTTGTATCAGCCCGCCTGGGCCATCCTCGCGGTGATGATCGTCACCCTGCAGCCGGTGATGTTCACCGGCGGCACGCCGCCCATCGGCATCATCATCGGACGCGGCGTGGCACGCTTCTTCGGCACCCTGTTCGGCGCCATCGCCGGGCTGGTACTGATCGCGCTATTCGGCCAGCAGCCCATGCTGTACCTGCTTTTCGCCGGCGCCTGGCTGGCGTTCTGCATGTATTGGGTGATGCTCGAGCAGGACGAATACCTGGGTTACGTGATGATGCTGAGTGGCTATACCGCCACGCTGGTGTCGCTGACCGCCCTGGGCACGGGCGTCGAGGGGATCTGGAGCATCGCGCTGGGACGCTTCACGGAAACCGCACTGGGTATCGGCTGCGGCGTCTTGATGCACCTGCTCATCGCACCGCGTTTCGGGAGCCGGGCTCTCCCCGAGGCGCTCTCGGGGTTTCTGCGAAGCGCCGCCGAGGAAACCCTCGCGGCCCTGGACAGCCCACGCCCCCGCGCGACGCAGGACGCACGTCTCAAGACGCTGCTCGGCTCTTATCAGCAGTTCGAGAAGCTGCGCGGTCTCACCCGCCTGGAAACCCGACGCTTGAGTCGTTTCATTCCCGCGCTGGATCGCTTCGCCAGTGACAGCTTGGCGCTGATCACGGCCGTGCGCGAGCTGGAAACCGCCCTCGACTACCTGCGCGCCTGCGAGGATGGCGAGCACTGGCTGGCGCAATTGAACGCACATGCCGCGCCGCTGCTTACCACCATCGCCGAACAGCCGGCCGGCGAGCCGCAGGAAAAACTCACACTGCCGGATTTTGCGTGGGCCCCGGAGCGCGTGAGCCCCCGCAGCCGGGTGCGCGCCGAACTGGCCCGTCAGCGCCTCGGGGAAGTGCTCGGCCTGCTCCAGCACGGCCGGCGCCTGCGCCATGCACTGAACGCGCCGGCCTCGGCCCGGGTGCATGCCCTGCCCCGCGAAAAGCGTACCCGTACCACGCACAACGAGCACTTCGTGGCCCGTTACAACGCCCTGCGCGTGTTCGTCGCCTTCGAATTGCTGGGCCTGTTCTGGATCCACAGCGGCTGGCACTCCGGGTATCTCGCCATGATGCTGCTGGGGGTGTTCACCATGCTGTTCGCCAAGGCGCCCAATCCCGCCGCCGTGGTCTATCAGTTTCTGTGGGGCACGCTCGCCGCCGTCACCCTGGGCGCGGTCTTGCTGTTTCTGATCCTGCCGGTGATCAACGGATTCCCGTTGCTGGCCATCGCCATCGGCATCCCGGTCATGATCGGCACGCTCCTCACGCCGCGTCCGCGCTGGGCGGCCATGGGCCTCTCCGGGGCCATCACGCTGATGACACTGCTGAACCTGCACAGCACCTACACCTTTTCGCCCACGACCTACATCAACGGTGGCCTGGCCTCGTTGATCGGCACCACCACGGCGATGTTCACCTATGCCCTGATGCGCCAGCGCTCGCCCGCCGAGCGCATACGCACCTTGCTCGGCGCCTACTGGCGAGGCGTGGCGCGCTTGATGTGCGAACCCGCGTTGCCCAACCGGGCGCGTCTGGAGAGTCGCCTTTACGACCGTTTGGGCCGCCTGGTGGCACTGGGCGGCTCGGATGACACGCTGCGCGAGGCGCTCGACCTGCACGCCCTCGCCCTGTGCGTGTGGCGCATTCGGCGGCTGCGCGAGGAACTCGGCCCGCACCGCCGGGAGCTCGAGGCCTGGCTGGATGATATTGGCCAGCGCCTGGTGGTACGACGGCACCATTCGCCCGAGGTCTGGCACGCACTTTCCGATCAGGCCCGCGAATGGGTCGACCGCTTTTATCACGCGCCCCGGCTCTCCGTCGCCACCGCGGGGGAAGTCGCCATGCTGGGGCACCTCATGCGCGAGGCGCCCGGCGTGACGCTGGAGGCCCAGGCCGACGACGACGCCCCGACCGCCCCGCATGATCGCCATGCAACGCCGCCCCGACAGGAGACGCCGCATGTTCGCTGAATGGACGTTTCTCGGCTTTCTGATGCCGCCGCTGGCCGTTCCCGTCCTCGTCACGCTCGGCCTCTACCTGCTGCTGCGGCGCGTGTTCACGCGCCTGGGTGTCTATCACTGGTTCTCGCAACCGGTACTCGTGGACATCGCACTCTACGCCCTGTTGCTGTGGTCGGTACTCGCCCTCGCCGGTGCCCTGCCGATCGCCCACTCACAAGAAGGATGACGCCATGACGCTCTCCCCGCGCGCGCAACGCTTCGTGCGGCCGCTGCTGACCCTGGCGATACTCGCGCTCGCCGTGATCGCCATCGCGCAGATCTGGAACCACTACATGCATGACCCCTGGACGCGCGACGGCCGCGTTCGGGCCGACATCATCAACCTCGCCACCGATGTCTCGGGCCTGGTCGAAAATCTGCAGGTCGAGGACAACGACTTCGTGCATGCCGGCGACGTGCTGTTCACCATCGACAAGCAGCGCTACGCACTGGCGCTGGCCGAGGCCCGCGCCAACCTCAACCAGCTCGAGCAGCAACGCGCGGAAGCCAAGGCCGCCAATGCCCGGCGCCAGAAGCTTGGCGACTACGCCTCGCAGGAAGACCGCGACGACGCACGCTTCGCCTATTCCAGCGCTCAGGCTCAGGTCGAGCAGGCCGAGGTCGCGGTCGAACAGGCCAAGCTCGATCTTGAACGCGCCACCGTGCGCGCCCCGGTCGACGGGTACGTCACCAACCTGCTGCTACGCCCCGGCGAATACGTCTCGGCCGGCGAGGACGCCATCACCCTGGTCGATGCCGGCAGCTTTCACGTCCTCGGCTACTTCGAGGAAACCAAGCTCGACGCCATCGACATCGGCGCCCCGGCGCGCATCCAACTCCTCGCCAGCGACACGCCGCTGTGGGGTCACGTCGACAGCATCGCACACGGCATTGCCGACAAGAGCCTCGACAGCCAAGGCACGGGGCTGGCGAACGTCAGCACCTCCTTCGACTGGGTCCGGCTCTCGCAGCGCATTCCCGTGCGCATCGCCCTCGATGAGGTTCCCGAAGACGTCCAACTCGCGGCGGGCCTCACCGCCACGGTCTATCTCAACGACACGCGCAGCGAACACCGGCAAGCCCCGGACTGGCAGCGCGCCCTCACCCGCTGGTGGGAATCGCTGGTCAGCATTTGAGGCCTGCCCCGCTCACGGTGGTGGACTGGTCGCGTCAGCGGGGCGCTCATCGCCCCGTCAATGTTTCATCATCGGTCTCGGTTTCCGGTTCCACCGCCATTTCCAGCGCCAGTTCCAGTTGCCCTTCTTCCTGCGCGGCTTCTTCCGTCCAGGCCGTGCCCAGCGGCGTGGTGTCCGAGGCCACCATTACGTAGTGGCCCTGCTCGGGCGATTCACTGGTGGGATAGTGACGAATGCAGTAAAGCCCGAACAGCACCATGACGATGTGCATGACGGCCAGGTCCCACAGGAAACCATCCGGCCCCAGCCATTCCATCAGCACCCCGGCGCTGGCCGGCCCCAGAATCGCGCCGATGCCCAACGCCAGAACGAGACTGGCACTGGCCGCGACGGTCTGCTGATCGGTGAGAAAGTCATTGGCGCAGGCCAGAAAGATCGAGTAGAGCGTGAGTGTCGTCGCGCCCAGCAGCGCCCCGAGCAGCGTCAAGGCCATCGGCGACCAGCCGCCGACGAGCGCACCGACCAGCGCCAGTATTACCGCGACCAGGGCGACGCCGACGATCACCCACTGGCGATCGGCCTTGTCGGACAACTTGCCCAGCGGCCACTGCAAGATCGCGCCACCGAAGATGAAGGCGCTCATGAAGACCGAGACCTGGGCGACGCTCAAGCCGCTGTTGGTGGCGAACACCGCCCCCATGCCGAACACGGCACCATTGGTGATACCGGTCATGAAACAGCCCACCGTGCCCAGCGGCGACAGCCGGTACAGCGTGCGCAGGCTCATCGCCTCCGGCTGGCTGAGTTCGGGCTGCGGCGTGTAGCTGATCAAGATCGGCACCAGGGCGAGCGAGACCAGGATCGACACCAGCAGGAACAGTGCCATCCCCGAGGGGTCGGCACTGCCCAGCAGCAGTTGCCCGCCGCCCATGCCGAGATAGCTGATCACCATGTAGATCGCCAGCAGACGTCCCCGGAGCCGGTTGGAGGCATAACCGTTGAGCCAGCTCTCGGCGACGACATACAGCCCCGCATAGGTGAAACCGGTGACGAAGCGCATGGCCGCCCAGATCAGGGGATCGACGAACAGGGCATGAATCAGGATCGCCACCGAGGTGATCGAGGCCAGCGCGGCGAAGACCCGCACGTGCCCGACCTCGCGCAGCTTGCGGGGCGTCAGCACCGAGCCGACCAGAAAGCCCACGAAGTAGGACGACATCACCAGCCCCGTGACCGTATTGCCGAAATCCGCCGCCGAGGCCCGCACCCCGAGCAGCGA
Source organism: Chromohalobacter marismortui (assembly GCF_004364315.1). Taxonomy (GTDB): domain Bacteria; phylum Pseudomonadota; class Gammaproteobacteria; order Pseudomonadales; family Halomonadaceae; genus Chromohalobacter; species Chromohalobacter marismortui. The sequence goes on from NZ_SOBR01000004.1 coordinate 207,281, forward strand.
GCCCTGCAGGCCATTGCCCATCATCAAGAGGCCGACGCCGAGCAGCAACGTCCATAGGCTCCAGGCGGCGGACAAGGTGGTAGGGCGGCGAGCAGTCGTCGCATTCATCGCATCGATCCGTGGTCAGTGAGTTAACATGGCTCTCTCAGGATAATCCCCCTTGCTGGCGGGGAACATGACGCCGACATTTCCGGTTGAGCAAGACCAGGGCATCCGGTAACATAATTAGCAAACTAACTAAATAGTCCGACACGAGGTTACATGAACGCCGTCATCGAACAGCTCCAAGCCCATCGCTCGATCCGCCGCTTCACCGATCGCAAGATCGCGCCTGAATTGCTGCGGGAACTCATCCAGGCCGGGCAAAGCGCCGCGACGTCCAGCCACGTGCAGGCCTACAGCGTCATCCACGTGAAGGATCCGGCCAACCGCGAGACCCTCGCCGAACTGGCGGGCGGGCAGGACTACATCGCCACCTGCTCCGACTTCCTGGTGTTCTGCGCCGACATGAAGCGCCCCGCCGAGGCCGCCGAGCGCGCCGGCGCCGATGCCACCCGCGGCATGACCGAACAGTTGCTGGTCGCCAGCGTGGACACCGCGCTCATGGCGCAGAACGTCGTCGTGGCCGCCGAGTCCGAAGGGCTGGGCATCTGCTACATCGGCGGCATTCGCAATAACCCGCAAGCCGTGAGCGACCTGCTGCGCCTGCCCGCGCATGTCTACCCGGTCTTCGGCCTATGCCTCGGGTATCCGGATCAGACCCCGGAGGTCAAGCCGCGTCTGCCGGTCGAGGCCATCCTCAAGGAAGACTACTACCGTGACGATCAGGCTCAGGTCGACGCCTTCGACGCCACCATGCGCGACTACTACCAGGCGCGCAGCAACACGCAGAAAGACACCACCTGGTCGCAAAACCTCACGCCGTTGTTCGAGCACAAGGTGCGTCCGCACATGCGTGACTTCCTCGTCTCGCGCGGTTTCGAGATGCAATGAATGACGACCGCGCCCGCCCTCGCGTGACACGGGCGGGCGCAACGGTCATCGGCGGCTGTCTGGCTAGGCGGTCGTCGCGGCGCGCCTGGCCCCGCGACGTCGCACCCGCGCATCCACCACCGCCATGACGATCATCGAGACCCCCACCAGCGGGAAGATCACGCCGCCGATGGCGAGCAACGCCAGCACGCCGCGCAAGCGACGGGGATCCTTGGGTTCGGGGGGAATCCCCAGCTTGCCGCTCGGTCGACGCTTCCACCACATCACGCCCGACGAGACGCACAGCAGCACGATCCCCGCGCAGGCCAGCGCCAGGATCAACTGATTGGCGAGCCCGTATTGCTGGCCCATGTGCACATTGATGCCCCACTCCAGCGACTTGCCCAGCGGGCCGTAGTCGGCGTAATTCATGTCCAGCAGTGGCTCGCCGCTATACCGGTCCAGATGCACGACGCGCTGTCGTAAAAGATCGTCGGGGTAGATCGAACCCGTATAGACGCCGGAGGGACTGCTCGGCAGGCTGACGGCATACCCCGGGGCCAGCCCCAGCGCGTCGAACGCCTTCACCGCCCCGTTGAGGCCGATGCCCGGCGCGCCCTCGCGCCCAGGCGTCGATTCCGGCAGCCGCGCCTGCTCCAGCGACCAGGTGGTCATCTCCCGCGTCGCCAGACGTTCGTCGGAGATCGGGACGTTGACGCGCACGCCATCCGGATAGCCGAAGTTGTGACCGTTGGCGAGTTCGTTGACCTTGCTGCCCCACACCGTGGACCACGGCATGCCGGTCATCGCCAGAAAGAGAATGAAGCCCCCGACGAAAACGCCGGTGACGGCGTGAAGGTCACGCCAGAAAATCCGCTTCGCCGGGGTCGCACGTACCGACATCACGCCGCCGCGTCGGCCGCGCGGCCACCACAGATAGAGCCCAGTCAGCACGAGCAGGATCGACCAGCCGCCGACGATCTCGATGATCAGGCTCGCCGTCTCGCCGAAGTAGTGGAGGCTGTGGAGGGTGCGCACGATCCACATCACGCTGCCGCGATAGGGAATCGTGCCCGTGACCTCGCCGGTGTAAGGATCGACGTAGACGGCTTGCTTGCCGTCGGCGGTGGTGATGTCGACCTCCGCGGCGAGGTTGGAGGCCGCGGGTGGCACGTAACGAAACGCCTCGCCGGGATGCGCCGCCACCGCGGCATCCAGCTGTTGCTGCGGCGATATCGTCGGTGACGATTGTGTCTCGACGCGCACGATGTCCGCGTTTAGCCACTGGTCGATCTCATCCTTGAACAGATAAAGCCCGCCGGTCACCGCCAGCAAAATAAGGAAGGGAATCGCGATGAGACCCGCGTAGAAATGCCAGCGCCAGACCGCCCGATAGAGGTCGCTGGCGTCACGTGAAGAACGCGCAGAAGTACGAGACATGAAGCCCCCGAGTAGCGTGCCATGGCTACCGTTCGGTAGCCGAATCCATCCTATGGCCAACGACGCCGGCGCAGGCACGACATGCAGACGCGCCATGCTCGGTGTCGAGACCGCTCATGCGTGATGGCAGGCGTACGGCGGCGCACGGGTCAGCGCGTTGGGGAAGGTGGTCGTCACCGCCTGGGACGCGAGCACTCTCGGCACGCGCGGTGCGCTGACGGCGGCGTTGTCCACGACCGGGGCGGTGAACGCCCCCTCGATGACCGGGAAATGGCCGAACAGGGAGCAGTAGGAGCACTGATCGTGCAGGCCGACCGAGGCCACGTGACCGCCCCGCGTGTGGTCACCGTGCCCGGCCTCTGCATGCATCATCGCGTGCGCAGGCATCGCATCGTCCCGCAGGGAGGCACTGGCCTGCCCGACCACCGGGCCGCACACCACCAGCAGCATGGCGAACAGGCTCAGCCAGGCGGTAAAACGACGCAGGGACGTACGCGGGGAAAAAGGCATGGACTCGACCGTGGGGACCCTCAAACAGATGCCATACTAGCGCAGCACTGGCGTTAACACAGCCGGATGCGCGACAGTGAAAAGCGTCGTCGAACGCGCTCCCTGGACGCAACCCCAGCCGACAGCGCCTTCGCGTGCCATCATCAGGGAACGGGTGCGACAATCCGTCTCGCACGTACCTCGAACGAAGCGGCCCGCCAGTCTAAGCTCGACCATGCCACGGCTTGCTTCATCCAACCACGCAAGGAGCGTGTCATCATGCGAACCATCGGTCTGCTCGGCGGCATGAGCTGGGAGTCCACCGAGAGCTACTATCGGGCGCTGAACGAAGGCGTGAAACAGGCGCTGGGCGGCTTTCACTCGGCGAAGATCGCGATGGTCAGCGTCGACTTCGCCGAGATCGAGACCCTCCAGCGCGACGGACGCTGGGACGCGGCCGGGGAGGCGCTGGCCGCCGCCGCGCGCCAGATCGAGCACGCCGGCGCGGATTTTCTGCTGATCGCCACGAACACCATGCACAAGGTGGCGCCGCAGGTGGAAGCGGCCATCGACATCCCCCTGCTGCACATCGCCGACGCCACGGCCGAAAGCCTGGTCGCCGACGGCATCACTCGGGTCGGGCTACTGGGCACGCGCTTCACCATGGAGCAGGACTTCTACAAGCAACGCCTGAGCGAGCGTTATGGTATCGACGTGATCGTGCCCGACGACACGCAGCGCGAACGCGTGCATCGGGTGATTTTCGAGGAGCTGTGCCTCGGGCGCATCGAAGCCGCCTCGCGGGATGCCTTTCTCGCCGTGATCGACGCCTTGCAGGCGCGGGGCGCACAGGCGGTGGTTCTCGGCTGCACCGAAATCGCCATGCTGATCAAGGCAACCGACACTCAGGTACCGCTCTACGACACCACGGCGTTGCATGCCCAGGCCGCCGTGAACCACGCTCTCTCCGACGCCCTCTTGTCGGAAGACACGCAATAGCCCGGGAGGCGCCATGTCAGCAGACACCACGCACGATCGCATCAGCCTGCACCCGCATACGCATCGCGTGCGGGTATGGAACGGCGACATCTTGCTCGCCGACAGCACGCGCGCCGTCGAGCTACGCGAGAAAGGGTATCCCCCGCGCCAATACCTGCCCGAAAGCGACGTGCAGATGGCGCAACTCGTCCGCTCCACCACCGTGACGCACTGCCCCTTCAAGGGCGACGCCACCTACTACAGCACTGACGACCATCCCGACATCGCCTGGCAATACGCCGAGCCACTGACGGACATGGCGGCGATTGCCGGCCGGCTGGCGTTCGATGACGCGATACTGACGGTGCACGTGGACACGGCGTGAACGGGCGCACGCATGTGCCATCAGCCAGTCACGACGACGCCACGCGAACCGCCGTTGAAGCCTGGCGTCAGTGCACCACGTTGCGGATGAAGCGCAGCCGACCCGCGCCCTCGTTGCGGTAACGGTGGAACTGATCGCTGGGATAGACGTGAAAGTCACCGGCCCACTCACCAGCCGCATACAGCTCGACACCTTGATTCTTCGCCTGCATAGCGCCCTTCCTTAACACAAAATTTAACAAATTCTTATTAAATGTTTTCTCAATAATGCCGATAGGCAGGAATGAGCACGGCATACCGAGGCGCTTCTTCTACCAGACAATGCCATCGCTCTATTGATGACCACGCAGCACTCGCATCCTAGAGGCAGATCATGAAACCTAAATTTCTAACACTCCATACAATACTTCTCGCCACACTCCCCTTGGTATCAGGAGCGGCCCATGCCGGATCAACCGTTACAATCAAAAATCATTCTCAGCATGTCATGGAAAAAACGTCAGGTCCTTGGGGGCTTCCTAATACGATTCAACCAGGAGACACAATCACATACGAAATCACACATGGCGTCGTCATCGTCGATGACGAGTTCAAAGCAACCTATGAACGAAGGGATGGCCAAGGAGGATGTGAGTTCACTTCGAGAGTCTATACGGTAGAGTCTGGCTCGTATTATGTACCTGCCTACGAAAGCAGTGCCGACGACTCCGGAAATGGTGTTTATTGCAGGGATTACCTGAGTAATGAACGCTGGTCCAAACCTTACGGATATGAAGTCGAATTCAGTATTTACTAGGCATAAAACCCACTACCTAAGAATAGCATTCTAGAGAAGAACACCCATTGGGAGAAAAAAATGCAAACGTCGAGCTACGCTGACCTTATCTCAGACGCCACCAACCATTACAACCAAAAGTTGCTAGGCAAGGGCAAATTAACACATAATTCTATAAACAATGGCGCCTACTATGGACTTAACGCCGGTGACTCCCCCCTACTGGAAGGTAGCTCAAGCTCAACGCAAGGCAGTACTCAAAGCACATCTGTAAAGTTATCACCAACTGCCATGAAGCTCTCTGAAATTCTGCTTAAAGATAGCAACACATCCGGTGCTTCCGCCGGTTTCGATAGCTTCTTGAGCAGAATGAGAGAACAGCTTGACACTATGGGAGGCAAAGCCGATGTACTCCAGGTAAGGCCGAATAGCTTAGACGCAGGCCGACTTTCTATTTCAGAGCAGGCCACAAATTTCTTGCTTTCCAAATATTACAATACTGAAAGCGCATATCCACAGGCATCTTCCGAAAACCCCTTTGCCGGTTTGGATAGGCACTCCCTGTCAAAGATCGCATTTGACGATTCTGGCGACTTCGCTCCCGCAGAGCGTTATCTAGCTTTTCTTGAAATGGGAGAGAAGGATATCGACTTTATAAACAGGAATTTTGATCTAGCAAATGAGATGGAAAAAACTCAGGGAAAGGGCGCTAATTGGTCCCACCTAATAGGGACCCGAGCCGAGGAAAAACTGATTTCTTCGATGACCGAGGCTGAAAAAAACTGGCGCGGTGTTTCGTCTACTCCAGATACAGACGCACCACCCTCTGAACCTGATGCAAAACGACAAGATACCGGCACCTCTCCCATGACGACCGACATTCCTTCCCTACCCGCATATCAAAACGGCTTGGGAAATAGTGAAACGAGCTTCTTCGCTATTACAGAAAATGCTCAGGGCGAACACACGCTAGCCAGCGTTAACATCCAGGAGCTCATGCAAAACTCCCGCCATCTCAACCTATTGGACTCAACACTAAAAAGCCTTATGAATGACCAGCCTAATGAAGTAAACGATGGTTGGGTGCCTTATCAAAACCTTTTAGAAAAATAGGCAACCAGTAATTAAATCACTTCACCGCTCGACAAAGCATATAAAACATCAGCTTAGGAGAAGCCTGACATGATCATCAACAAAACACTACCAACGACCACTTCCTTCACTCGGGGAAACGCTCCATTCCTCCTAAAATACCGAGAATACATATTTCCCACTGAATTGCGCAAGCAGTGTGGAAGCTGTCAGGGAGTTGGCTCAAACCGCCAGCCTCAGCACCACTGTGGTGCTATCCAGTAAAAATAAAAATAGGGGTGCGAAGCAACGAGCCAACCTGCTACGGACGCGTACGAGGCAAGGAGATTCACCTCCGGGCTTCCCGTCGACCGACCTACAGGTCAAGCGCACGGAGGCCGTGCGTGATGTCACCGACAACACGCAAGACGTGAAATAAACGCAACGAAACATAGTCACCAAGCATGAAGCCACTAATTGCCATGGAAGGTGTTTGCAAATCCTATGCCTCCGCAGGGTGGGATCTCGACGTCTTCGATGAAGCCGCTTTGTCGATACAACACGGAGAGCGTTGCGCCATCGTTGGTCCGTCCGGTGCCGGTAAAAGCACGCTCCTTCACCTGCTTGGCCTACTCGATACGCCCGACAAGGGGCGTTTACTGTTTAACGGTTGCGATATTTCAACCACGACAAGCGACCAACGTGCGCAACTGCGCAATCAATGCCTCGGTTTCATCTTCCAGAACTTTCATTTGTTGCCACGTCTGACTGCGCTAGAGAACGTGGCGTTGCCCTTGTTCTATCGAGGCCTTTCACGCGCTGCGGCGCATCAGCGTGCATATGAACAACTCGAACGCGTCGGCCTCGACGAACGCATGCTTCACCGCCCCGCCAGCCTCTCGGGAGGCCAGTGCCAACGCGTCGCCATCGCGCGAGCGCTGGTCGGCGCACCGGCCCTGATCCTAGCCGACGAACCCACCGGCAACCTGGATAGCGCCACCACCGAAGATGTCTTGCATCTTCTCTTGCAATTGAATCGCGAGGAAGGCGTCACGCTGGTTGTCGTGACTCACGATACCGGACTGGCCCAGCGCCTGGACCGCTGCTTTCACGTGCAGAACGGCAAGGTCACGGAGAAACCACACCACTGGGACATGGCCCATGGATAAAGACCGGCAAAGCGCAACCCTGCATTGGGTCTGGCGGGATGCGCTCGATAGCCTGCGATTGCTCGGTCGCCGCGCCTGGTTGGCGTTACTGGGAATCGCCGTTGGCTGCGCGGCGATCATCGCCTTGATCAACATAGGCCACAATGCTGCCGTTGAATCGATCAATGCGTTCAAGGGGCTGGGCACCAACACGCTAGTGGCCTCCTTCAGGCCAGGCCCCGAGAATCTCGCGACCGCCCCCATGACGCTGAATGGCCCGGCTCTGACGGCCACCCTGCCCGAAATCCAACATGCCGCCCCACTCACATTGTATTCGTCCCATCCACACCACGCGGGGACTTCCATGGATGCCGCCATCGTCGGCACCTCGCCGGAGTTACTCCCGATACTGGAATTGCAGGTGACGCAGGGGAGGTTTCTTTCGGATTTCGATCGTGAGTCCACCTATGCCGTCGTAGGGTCGCGCGTTGCCCAGGATTTGGGGTTGATGCCGGGAAACTGGCTGCAAATAGCAGGTTATCTGTTCGAAGTGATCGGCATTATCGCCAGCCAACCGAGAAACCCGCTGTTGCCAGTAACACCGGATGACTCAGTCTTTGTTCCGATAGAAGGGATGCGCCGCCTGCTTTCCGCCCCCCAAATCGGGAATATCGTGGCTCGCGTACACGATAGCGCGCCACTGGCACGAGTCGCCGACGACATGACAACGTACCTGGAACGGACATTCGAAAACCGTGAGGTCGATGTGCAGATTCCCAAGCTGTTAATAGAGGGCATCGCCCACCAGGCCAGTACCTTCACTTACCTGCTGGCGGGCATGGGAGGGATTTCCTTGCTGGTGGGCGGTGTAGGCGTGATGAATGTCATGTTCATGAATGTGATCGAGCGCCGCCGCGAAATCGGTGTGCGATTGGCACTCGGCGCCAGAGCCCGCGATATCCGCAACCTTTTCCTGTTCGAGGCAATCGTGCTTTCCGTCACCGGCGCGCTCCTGGGAGCCGCACTTGGGCTGGGGGCGGCCTATGCATTCGTACGTTTTTCCGGCTGGGCGTTTAATCTCTCTGTGCTCTCGCTCCCTCTCGGCATCCTCTGTTCCTTGGGCGTAGGCCTCTTCTTTGGCCTATACCCCGCCTTGACCGCCTCTCGCCTGCCTCCAGTAAGTGCATTACGCGATGATTAGTCTGTTGCCCAACACGGTCGGCGTTCTTCAGAGGGTGTGCCTACTACTGGTAATCACGGCATCCGCACAGGCAGCGACGTTAAAGCCTTCCCATCCTTCCATGCCAAGCCAAAGTGTGTCATTGAGCGAATATGTCGTCGACTTGACCTTAAGTGATGCCATCTACCTCGGCTTGCGCAACAATCGCAACATTCGCAGCGCTTACCTCGGACGCATCGCCCAGAAGTTCGATTTGCAAGTTACCGAAGACAGCTACAATCCCAAGCTGGTACTCAGCGCCCGCTATCTTAACGCGCGCAATCAGGACGACCGCTATCAGGAAGGCGAAGTCTTCCCCCAGACGATCTGGACAACGGAATACGGTACCCGTATCAGCTTGGCATGGACCAATCAGATGACACTCGCCGATCAGGCTGGTCGCAGCCGCAGCGACGGCATCGACTTGAGCATGACCCAACCCCTGCTTCGCGGGATGGGACGCGATATTGCCACAGCACCGTTGAAACTGGCGCACCTCAGTGAACGGATCAACCGGTTGAATTTGCAGGCTACCGTTGCGGATACCATTACCCAAATCATCACGACGTACCGAGAAATGCTGCGGGCAAAAGAACAGCTACGGATTGCCCGTGAAGCCTTGAAGCGTTCACGCCGCCTGCTGCAAGTGAATCAAGCGCTGATCGAAGCCGGACGGATGGCCGAATTCGAGATCGTACAAACCGAAGCCGACATCGCCAGTCAGGAACTCAGTGTCGAGGAAGCTGCCAATCAGCTCGATGACAGTCAGCTAAGCCTGTTGCAGTTGCTATCACTGGATCTTGATACTCCTATCCGGACACCTGACGATCTCGATGCCAGCCTGACCCATATCGACCTGGCCCGGGCACTCGCCATTGCCCGCACACACCAGCCTGCCTATCTGATCCAGCAGCTTGCCAGCGAACGCGCCGATATCAACCTGGCCGTCGCGCAGAACGAATCGTTGTGGGACGTCTCGTTGATTGGAGGGCTGTCACAGGTTCGCAATCGCTATGCTTCATCCAGCCAGCGTACCTGGTCGAGCTATGTGGGTGTTCAGGTCGATATTCCCGTGGGCGATCCCGGGCAGCGCCAGGCTGAAGTCAATGCCCATGTCGAGATTGAGCAGCAAAAACTCCGTATGGACGACACCCGCCAATCGCTCAAGCGCAATGTCGCCAACGCCGTGCGCAATCTGGAGACACGTTGGCGCCAATATGAGATTGCCCAGCGTGGCCAGGAATTATCACGCCGGGCATTGGAAATCGAACGGGAAAAGCTTCAAGCGGGGCGTTCCAGCAACTTCCAGGTATTGCGTTTCGAATCCGATCTGCGCAACGCCGAGAATGCCCAGTTGGATGCCATGCTCGCTTATCTAAATGCACAAACCGCTCTGGACCAAGTGCTGGGCACTACACTCGCCAGTTGGGATATCGAGCTCAATGATCGGACACCTTAGACACCGCCGACCGGCTCGCCGCGCAATCATTGGCGCGCTGCTTCTTACCCTGCTGATTGGTGCCGGCTTCCTGTTTCTTGACCGGCCTCGTTCCACCGCACGCCCCCTCGCCACAACCTGGGTACCGGTACAACCGGCGCTCTTGGAGAATCAGCTTGGCCTCATCGGGCGCATCGAGGCGGACACCCGGATCACCCTGGCAGCACCGTTCGATGGGCGTATCGAGCAAATCGCCGTCTCCGAGAATCAGCGTGTCGACAAAGGGCAGTTGTTAGCCACCCTGGATACCACGCAACTGGACATTCGCATCCGTGAAGCGCGTGCCGAGCTACTCAAGGCCAGTCGCACACTAGGCGACATGCACAATTGGCTACAGAGTAACGAGGTGATTCGAGCCCGCCGCGCCGTCTCCACTGTCGAAGACAACCTTCAGGATATCCAAACCAAATTGGCGGAAACCCGGCGTTTGTATGAGCGCGGAATCGTCGCGCGAATGGAGGTCGATGCTCTGGAACAGCAACTCAAGTCACAACGGCGCGAACTAGCCACCTCTCGGGATGAATTGCGCACCACACAACGTCAAGGGCAAGGCGACAATCTGCGAATCGCGGAAATGGAAGAGGCCAATGCTCGCACCCACTATGACACCTTGCTGGCCCTGCGCTCCCAACGTGAGCGGCGCGCACCTTTCGACGGGATCGTTTTGCACCCCAGCGCCAACGCTGGCAAGGGGGGACAACTCCCAATCCAGGCCGGTCAGTTCGTGTCCCAAGGCACCCCGCTGTTCGAACTCGCCAGCACTACGCGTCTCCATGCCTACGCCCGGGTCGAAGAAAGTGACTTGGATCAGCTCAGCGTGGACATGCCGGTCCAAATCACTGGTAATGGTTTCAAAGGCATGACGCTTCAAGGTCATATCCAGAGCCTGGGTGTTCAAGCCCTTGATTCAGACTCCTATGGCGGCGGAAGTACCTATGAAGTAACCGTTGCCATCGACCCACTGCCCCCAGAACAGCACGAACATTTACGGCTGGGCATGAGCGCAAGGCTCGCTATCACGACCTACCACCAGGAAAATGGTTTGGCGGTCCCCGCTGAAGCCTTGCACAAAGATGATCAGGGAAGAGACTCCATTATCTACCGCCCAGCCCTGGATACAAGCCCACGACAGGTACCCGTCACGGTCGGCCGCGCCGTTCCCCAAGGCGTCGAGGTGTTCGGGTTGAAGCCAGGATACGTCGAGCTTCCCCCGTAACGTGGATTCGCGCACAACGCAGGGCGCGCGCTGGGGCGATAGCGATTCTGCCGCAGCCTTATACCACGTGACAGAACTGGGCGTTCTCGCCTGCATATCGCCACGTAGATCACCATTGGCACTTGGCGTCAGTGCACCACGTTGCGGATGAAACGCAGCCGACCCGCGCCCTCGTTGCGGTAACGGTGGAACTGATCGCTGGGGTAGACGTGAAAGTCGCCGGCCTCGATCTTCACCTCGCGGTCCGCGAGCTCCAGGGTCAGCGTGCCCTCGATCACCACCAGCATCTCGTGCCAGCCGGTGCCGTCGGCGACGGACTCGTAACTCTCCCCAGGCTCCATCGACCAGGACCACAGCTCGACCTCCTGTCGCGCCGGCTTGCTCGCCAGCAGCCGGGCGTGACTGTCGGGGAAACGCCCCACCCAGGCGACTTCGTCGATGCGCGCCGAGTCCTCACTGCCCGGGGGCTGAACCAGGGCGTAGAACAGCACCCCCAGCGCCTCGGCGAGTCGATCCAGCGTGCTCAGGCTGACATTGACGTCGCCCTTTTCGATATTGACCAGCATCCGCCGACTCACGCCGGCCCGCTCGGCCAACGCCTGCTGGCTCAGCGACGCCCCCTGACGCAGACGCCGTACGTTGGCGGCGACGTGCACCAGGACATCGGGACGCTCGCTAGACTTGTGCACTATATTGCCCATCCGTACAATCGCAATTCTCTTGAATACCGCGTGCGGCCAGCCACTGGCGCTGTCAGACGAGCAGCATGCCGCAGAACAAAGGAGGTGTCATGTCAGTCGCCATGCGCGAATTCGTGGCCAGGGTTTGGCCGGTGGCCATGCTGATCGTGGCGATGTGCTCCATCCAGACCGGGGCATCCATCGCCAAGACCTTGTTTCCGGTCATCGGCGCCACCGGCACGACCTCGATTCGCCTGATTCTCGCCGCGCTGATACTGCTGGTCGTGATGCGGCCCTGGCGCCAGCGGTTCAGCCGCCGCGCCTGGAAGTCGACCGTGATCTATGGCGTCGCCTTGGGCGTCATGAACATGCTGTTCTACCAGGCGCTGCAGACGGTACCGCTGGGGATCGCGGTGGCGCTGGAGTTCACCGGACCGCTAACGGTGGCGATGCTCTCCTCGCGACGCTGGCTGGATCTGCTGTGGGTGGCATTCGCCGTGCTCGGCCTGGCGTGCCTGCTGCTGCTGGGCGATGAGAGCAACGGCGCGGTCGACCCTTACGGCGCGGCCTGTGCGTTGGGCGCCGGGGTCTGCTGGGCGCTGTATATCCTGTTCGGGCAAAAGGCGGGCTCGGTCAATGGCGCCCAGAGCGCCACACTGGGCATCACCATCGCAGCGGTGGTGATCGCGCCCGTCGGCCTGATCGACGTCGGCCCGGCGATTTTCGCGCCGGAGGTCCTCCCGCTGGCACTCGCCGTCGCCGTGCTTTCCACCGCCCTGCCCTACACGCTCGAAATGGTGGCACTGCCGCGCCTGCCGACCCAGACCTTCGGCACGCTGATGAGTCTGGAACCGGCGATCGGCGCGCTCTCCGGCCTGCTGTTCCTGAGCCAGCTCCTGAGTGGCCTGCAGTGGCTGGCCATCGGCCTGATCATCGTCGCCTCGATCGGTACCACGCTGACGGTGCGCCGGCGCGATACCTTCGAGACGCCAGTACCGGACTGAGAGGCCGGGCCGCTTGGGGGCGCTTCCAGGCCCAGCGGCGCCTCATGCCCTACGGCGTGTCGATCGCCCCGAGGCCGGACAGGATCCGATAGGCCGCCTCGACGCGGGCGTCATTGGGATAGTTCTTGTTGGCCAGCATCACCAGCCCCGTCTGTTCGCCGGGAAGCATCACGATGTAGCCGCCAAAGCCGTTGGTGGAGCCGGTCTTGTTGACCCAGACATCATCGCGCGGCGCCTGCGGCGGCACGATCGCCTCGGCTGCGTTGGGCTCGAGAATCATGTCGTAACCGTTGCCGGCACGTAGGGTGTCGAGCGCCACGGGAAGCGGGTACTGCTCCCAGATCAGGGCCTGGGTCATGTCACCGACCCGGTAATGGCCCTGGCGAGTGGCATCGATTGCCTGCTGAAGTTTGGCGTCGACGTCCGCGAGATGCAGGTTGGCCCGCACCAGCCTGGCCAGGTCGGCGGCCGTGGTCTTGAGACCGTAGGCTTCGTCGTCGAGCACGCCGGGCGAGACACGGGTCGGCTGGCCGTTCTTGTCCTCGCCCATGGCGTAATGCGTCATTCGCGCCTCGGGGACGTCGTACCAGGTGTTTCGCATGCCAAGCGGCGCCAGCACCTTGGTACGCATCGTCGGCACGAATTCGCCATCCAGGCTCGCCGCCGTCGTCACGCCGAGTAGCCCGATGCCGAGATTGGAGTAGGTGCGGACTTCGCCAACCGTTTCCGGCGGTTGCCACTGGCGGAACCAGGCCATCAGCGATGCACGGTCGGTGACTTCATCCGGCACGAACAGCGGCAGCCCGCCGGTGGTGTGCGTGCCGAGATTGAGCGCGTCGATCCTGCCGAAGGCGCTGCCTTCGAGCTCAGGCAGGTAACGGCTCACGGGCGCCTCGAGGTCGAGCTCGCCCTCGACGGCGGCCAACGAGGCCAGGGTCGCGGTCAAGGTCTTGCTGAGCGAGCCGATCTCGAACAGGGTGTCGTCGTCGACCGGTGTGCCGGCCTTGCGGTCGGCGACGCCGTAATCGGCGATCGTCGTGCCCTTCGGCCCGACGAGGGCGATCGCCATGCCGGGGATCTGCTGTGCCTCCATCAACGACGCGACGATGGGGTCGAGCACCTCGCGAACCGGCTTGTTCGATGCCTCGTCCTGCGCCTGCGCCACGCCACTTGCCCCCAGTAACGTCAGCGATACACCCAGCAGCCATCCTTTCATTGCGCTCCCTGCTCCCCTATTGATCAGCCAAATTCCGAAGCCAGTATCATGCTGCAAAAAAACGACCGGTGGAACTGATCGGCATACGCCCCCGCCAACCGGCGGCTGTCATCTCACGAACTCACCGCTCCCGGGGGACGTCTCTTCAACTGAGTAATCACGGCGCTGCCCAGCACGCCCACGAAGGCGATAACCAGCGGCAGACTGAACGCGGCACGCCCCATCAGGATCAGCAGCACCGACGACATGACAGGCACGAAATACGTCAGCACGCCCAGCAACGTGGAGGAACTTCTCAACAGGGCGTACCCCCAGGTGATGAACGCCAGCCCATAAGGGCCGATCCCGATGAGTGCTGCTATCCCCCAATCCATGGCCGTCGCGTGCTCGGGAACGGTTTCGAATAGACGGTGCAACCCCCAGGAGGCGGCAGCGGTGCCGGCAAACAAGTATTTGTATTCGCCCCAGGACAAGGCGGCGCGTCCCCGGAGATAGAGGGAAAACATGATCCAGGAGATGCCCGAGGCAATCCCTTGTGCATAGCCCAGTGTCGAGGTCGGTTCTCCCTGACCGTTCGAGAGTACCAGCGGCACCAGTCCCGAAAACGCCACGGCCGCACCGAGCAGGGTACGCATTTGGACGCCACGACCGGCGAGTATATCGGCCACGAGCATGAAGCCGAGCGGCCAGAGGTACGTCACGAGGGTGATCTTGGCCGGGTCGCCCTGGCTCAGCGCCGAAAAGTAGAAATACAGCGCGCCCGTCAGGCCACCGACCCCCATCAGCCAGAACTTTCCGTCGCGCCAGGCGGCCACGCCGGACGACGCACCACGCCATCCCATGAGCAGTGCCATCAGCGCAGCCGCGCCCATGGCGACGGCCGCCGTCAGCATGGGCGGCAGGGTGATCAGATCGCGCAATACCGGCAGGCTGGCCCAGAGCGTGACGGTTAGAAGACCCGCCAATAGCCCGGCGGAAGTACGTTTGCTGGTCATGGCCCGCTCCTGTCGACGACGAATGAACGTTGGGGGGTGAGACGACGCGGGCAGTCTGGGGCCACATGAATTATCATGGAAACGAAGACTTTCGATATTTCGATCATGATTCGTGATGGTGCTGAATGGTCAACTTTCGTCCCCTGGATCTCGTGGTGCTCAACACCTTCGTCATGGTGGTGGACAAGGGCGGATTCACCGCAGCGGCGGACACCCTGCACCTGGCGCAGTCGACGGTCAGCGCGCACATGAAGCGCCTGGAAGACACCTTCGACCAACCCCTGCTGCAACGCGGGCGCAAGACGCCCATTCCCACGCCGGCGGGTGAGCGACTGCTCTCGCACGCACGGCAGATGCTGCGCCAGAACGCGCTCGCTTGGCAGGATGTCAGCGAGCAACGGCTGGATGGCGTGGTACGCCTGGGAATACCCGACGACTACGTGGTCTATCTGCCCGAGGCGCTATCCGAGTTCGAGGCCCAGTATCCGGGAGTCGAATTGCAGGTGGACTGCGGGCTCAGCGTGGATCTGGTACAAAGCGTGCGCGCCGGCAGCCTGGACCTGGCGATCACCACGCGTCAGCCCAAGAGTCCCGGCGGCGAGGTGCTGTGTCAGGAGCCCACGGTGTGGGCCGGCGCCCCCGGACATGACACCCAACGCCGCACACCGCTGCCCCTGGCGGTCTCTACGGATGGGGTTTGCATCTTCAGGGAACGCGCCCTGGCGGCACTCGACGCCGTAGGCATCCCCTGGCGAATCGCCTATACCAGCGCCAGTTTGTCCGGCCTTACGGCCGCGGTACGCGCGGGCTTGGCGATAACGGTGCTCACACCCTCCATGCTGGGCTCGGACCTGAGCATCATCGATAGCGCCGAGGGGCTCCCCGAGCTGCCCATGACCGAAATCGCCCTGCACCGCAGCCCCGGCCGGCCCAACGAGGCGACACGCCAACTCGCTCTGAGCCTGCAAACCCATATCCAGACCCGTTCGGCGGCACTGCCGGGCACCGCCGCCCCAATGCCCTGAGATGACCTCGATGGCGCCCGCCGGACTCACGTTGGTGCCACGTTTTGGCTACACTGCTGGCAAGCCCACCGCCAACCACATGCCGACAACAGGAGTTCGCATGGGGCGTCACCGTTTCGCGTCATCAACGTCTACCCCTTATTCACCGCACCACGCCCTTGGGTGGGCGGTCATGCTACTGGCTCTGCTCGTGCTCGCCGGGTGTTCGTCGAGTCAACGCATCGCGACTCAGGATACCGGCCCCATCGAGGCCCAGAATCTCTCCATCGAGCGAGCCTTGATCCTTGCCAGCGCCAAGCAAGCGCTGGGAACGCCCTACCAATGGGGCGGTACCTCCCTGGAAAGCGGCGTCGATTGCTCCGGGCTGGTGCAAATGAGCTATGCTGCGGCCGGCATTCAGGTGCCGCGCACCTCCAACCAGCAATACCAGGCGCTCGACCAGCGCGAACAGGCACGCCCGGGGGATTTGCTGTTCTTCGGCGCCGGAGATCGCGCCACCCACGTGGGGATTTATCTGGGCGACCGGCGCATGATCCATGCCCCCGGCAGCGGGCGAGAGGTCACGATTTCTTCACTGAATATCCGCTACTGGCGCAAGCACTACCTGGGCGCCGCCGGCCCGGCGCCGTGAGCGTTGCGTGGATAGTGCGCATATTCTTATAACCAAATCGTCATTCGGGGCTTTTTCGTTATTATCGGCGAGTCGCTATAGTGGCGAACCTATCGCTTACCCCCGGAGACTCGCCATGCGACGACTGTGTCACTGGATCGGCGCGCTCGCGCTGACCGCCCTGCTGCCGATTACGGCCCTGGCCCAGAACGACGAAACGACGACGCTCGAGGTCGGCTACATGCCCATCCTGCCGGTCGCGCAATTGTTCGTCATGGAAGGCGCCGGCTGGACCGACGAAGCGGGGCTGAATCTCGAGTTGACGCGCTTTTCAAGCGGCCCCGCCATGGTGCAGGCCCTGGCCTCGGGCGAACTCGACGTGATGAATTTCGGCATCGGTCCGGCCATGGTCGCCCGCGCCAACGGCGTGCCGATCAAGGTGCTCGCCGCCAGCATCCAGGAGCAGATCGGACTGATCGCCCGCGGCGAGCTCGCCAATGCCTTCGAGGGCAATGACCCGGCGGCCGCCATCGCCCAGTTCACCGAGACGCAGGGCCGCAAGCCCAAGATCGCCACCTTCCCCAACGGTTCGGTGCCCTATACCGTGCTGCGCTACTGGCTGGAAGAGCAGGTCGGGGTCGACGCGGACGCCGTGGATATCGTCACCATGGGCGCCTCGCGGGTGCAGCAATCGCTGCTGGCCGGTGCGGTAGACGCCGCCTCGACCCTCGAGCCGATTCTCAGCGTCGTGCAGCAGCGCGATCCCGATGCTCGGGTCGTGGCGCGCGGCAGCGACATGCTGCCCCACCAGCCCGGCGCGGTGCTGGCCGTGCGCGAGGCCGTACTCGAGGCGCACCCCGAGGCTATCCGCAAACTGGTCGCCCTGCATGTCCGCGCCACCGAGATGCTCGAGAACGATCCCGCGCAGGCCGCTCCCTACGTGCGTGAGTTCGTCGGCAAGCGGCTGATCAGTGCCGATACCGTCAAGGCGGCGCTCGCCTCGCCATCGTCCAACTACCTGGCCGATCCGCACGCCATCCTGGATGCCACGCGTACCATGGCCGCCTTCCAGCGCCGCATAGGCACACTGAAGAAGCCCGTGGACGTGGACGCACTCTTCGATACATCGGTCTATGACGCCGTGATGGCGTCGCCGGAGACCGCCGCGCCATGACGCATCCCGTACGCCATCGACGCGCTCTGATCAGCGCGGCCAGCCTCGCCGCGTTGGTGGCACTCTGGGAGATATCGCTGCGCGTGGGCTGGCTACCGGGCAACCTGGTGCCGTTGCCCTCGCAGATTCCCGGCGTCCTGTGGGCGGAAGTGCGCGACGGCATCTGGCTCGATGTCGTGTTGTCGAGTCTCTCCCATTACAGCATCGGCCTGGGAATCGGCTCGGTGCTGGGCATCGGGGTCGGCATGGCCGCGGCGCTGCTGCCTTGGTTCGATGCCGCCCACAGCTGGCTGGCACGCCTGTTGCGGCCGATTCCGCCGCTGGCCTGGATTCCCTTCGCGATCATCTGGTTCGGCGTGACCGAAGCCGCCGCCGCGTTCATCATCAGCATCGGCGTGTTCTGGATCAATTATTTCACCAGCTACAGCGCGGTGCGCGCCATCGACGATGGCTACTACGAAGTCGCCCAGGCCTTCGGTCAGGGCGGCTTCCGCGCACGGCTGGCCAAGATCAGCCTGCCGGCGGCGGCGCCGGGCATCCTCGGGGGACTGCGTGCCGGCCTGGGCCAAGGCTGGATGACGGTGGTCGCCGCCGAGCTGTTCGGCATTCCCGGCATCGGACAGCGCATGATGGAAGCCTCGGGCCTGCTCGCCACCGATGTGGTGGTGGTCTACATGCTGACCATCGCCGCGCTCTACGCCCTGTTCGACTTCCTGTTCATGCGCATTCAGCGGAGGGTTCTACGGTGGCAGCAATGAATGACGCATTCGCGCCCGTGCTGACGGCACGCGGCGTCCGACTGGGCTTTGCCGACGACGTCGTGCTCGATGACATCGATCTCGAAGTGGCCCCGCGCGAATTCGTGGCCATGGTCGGCGCTTCGGGTGTCGGCAAGTCCACCCTGCTGCGCGCCTTCGCCGGGTTGCTGGCGCCGCAGCGTGGCGACGTTCATCTCTCCACCGCCGAGGCGCCGGCCAGTCGCGCCTGGTCGATGGTCTTCCAGGCGCCGCGCTTGTTTCCCTGGCGTCGCGTGCGCGCCAATGTCGAGCTGGGTCTGGAAGGGCTGGGACTATCGCGCGACGAGCGCCGTGCCCGTGCCATGGAACCGCTGTCGCTGGTCGGGCTCGAGGACCTCGCCGAGCGCTGGCCACGCACGCTGTCCGGCGGTCAGCAACAGCGCGTGGGCATCGCCCGCGCACTGGCGGTGCGGCCTCGGGTGTTGTTCATGGACGAGCCGTTCTCCGCACTCGACGCCCTGACCCGCCAGCGCCTGCAGAGCGAACTCACCGAGCTGCGCCAGCGCGGCGACGCGGCGATCGTCTTCGTCACTCACGACATCGAGGAGGCCGTCCTCCTCGCCGACCGCGTCGTGGTACTGGCCAAACCCGACAAAGACACGCCGGCCACAGTGCATGATATCGTCACCATCGACCTGCCGCTCGCTCGGCGCCGCGAGCAGAGCGGCTTTCGCGACCACGTGCAACGCCTGGAGCAGCATATCGGTGTTGCCGTCACCCCCGAGGAGACGACGTCATGAGTGCCTTGCGTGTCGTATTGCATGCGCCGACCGCCGATGGCCTCGCCCGGGCCCGGCGCAATGCGCTCAACCTGGCCAGCGCACGTCCCGACACCGAGATACTGATCGTGGCCAACGGCGGTGCCGTCGCCGCCGCACTGGACACGCCCGATCCGGCCACCGATGGCTGGCTGCGGCTGTGCCGCAATACCCTCGCGGCTCAGTCACTGGACAACCACGGCGGCCTCGCGGAAGTCGAAGCCGCCGTGGTCACGCTCGCCGAGCTGCAGGCACAGGGTTGGGCCTATATCCGCGCTTGATCGTCGTGACGTGGCCTACCCTTGTGTTGGCCGCTTTACATCACCATATGATGAAGAGAGAGGGGCGCGGGAAGCGCCACGCGTGGGCAAATATCCAAGATGCATTTGCTTAGCGAAATCCATTGTTTCCCATGCCCTGGTTCGTGATGCGATGCTCAACGCTTCGCCAATCAGTGATAGGAGGATGCCATGGCACTACAACTCGGCGATATTGCCCCGGATTTCACCCAGGACAGCACCGACGGTACGATCAACTTCCATGAATGGGCCGGCGACAACTGGGTCATCCTGTTCTCGCATCCCAAGGACTTCACGCCGGTATGCACCACCGAGCTCGGCGAGGTATCGCGCCTGAAGCCGGAGTTCGAAAAGCGTAACGCCAAGGCCATCGGGCTCTCCGTCGACCCGCTGGACGATCACAAGGCGTGGGAAGGCGACATCAAGGAAACCCAGGGCCATGGCCTGAACTTTCCGCTGCTGGCGGACGCCGACCGCAAGGTCAGCTCGCTGTATGGAATGATTCACCCCAACGCCAACGACACCCTGACGGTGCGTAGCGTCTTCATCATCGACCCCAGCAAGAAAGTGCGCCTGACGCTGACCTACCCGGCCAGCACCGGTCGCAACTTCGCGGAGATTCTGCGTGTGCTGGACAGCCTTCAGTTGACCGACAGCCAGAAGGTCGCCACGCCGGTGAACTGGACCGATGGCGACGACTGCATCATCGTCCCCTCGGTCGACAACGAGACGGCCAAGGGACTCTTCCCGCAGGGTTGGGACGAGAAGAAGCCGTACCTGCGCATGGTCAAGCTGCAGAAATGACCTGCTGCCCATGATCCGCTTCGTCAGGCGCCATCCGGCGCCATGACCTCATCGCCCGTGGCCTGGACCACGGGCGATTTGTTTCATTCACGCTATGCTGTATGAGACACCCCTTGCCTACGGATAACGCCATGGCGTCGACAATACATATCGTGATACCGATCTACCCTGGCGTCACGCAGCTGGACTTCACCGGACCTCATCAATTCTTCTCGCGTGTGCCCCAGGCCGAGGTCGTGGTCGCCTCCGTCGGCGGTCTGCCGGTGGAGGCCCAGGGACTGACCTTCGCCAACCTGACCGACCTGGACGCTATCGAAGCATGCGACGTGCTGTGCGTACCGGGCGGGCTGGGGTGCCTCGATGCCGCGGAGGATGCACGATTCCTGCACGCCATTCAGCGGCTCGCCGGTACCTCACAGTACCTGACGTCGGTCTGCACCGGCTCATTGATCCTGGGCGCGGCCGGCCTGCTGCAGGAGAGACATGCGGCCTGTCACTGGGCCTGGCGGGACATGCTGCCACTCTTCGGCGCCCTGCCCGATGCAGGACGCATCGTGCGGGACGGCAACCTCATCACGGGCGGAGGCGTCACGGCCGGCATCGACCTGGCGCTGACGGTCATCGCCGAGCTGCTGGGTGACGAAACCGCCCAGGCGGCGCAACTGACACTGGAATATGCACCCGAGCCGCCCTTCGATGCCGGGCGTCCGGAGACCGCACCGGCGTCCGTGCATGCGCATGTGCTCGACGGCATGGCGGACATGCAGGCAGCTCGGTATCGACAGGCCGAACGCATCGCCACGCACCTGACCGTGTGATGCCGAGCGCGAGGCTCTAGACCACGGGCGAGCGACGTTCGGCCGACACACGCCGTGCCCTACGAATCACACGCACCAGGCTCGCTGCTCGATAAGCAACGAACAATAACAAGATCGCTATCTTGAACGAGGTCTTGATCCGCATCGTCGTACCCGGCTCGGCGTCTCATGGGGAGGGAGTACGACGAGTTAATCAGAAGGATGTTAAGGAATGTTGACGACAAAGCAGGCGATGCGGTATCGCCCTGGGCCTGTCAACTAGAGGCATTATCGACATCCCAAGCGCGAACTTGAGCATAACCGACAAGTTTCAATGAAACATCTCTGATGCAAGTCCGCGCCGCGGGCACCGCGACGCGGCCAATCTCACGCCCAGACGGCGTGCGCCTCGGCCTCATGACTCGCGGGCAAGGCACGGAGAGGCTCGGCGTCACGCGACGTGGGCGTCTCCTGCGACGCTTCCATGAGGCGAAAGCGGTGCACCACATTGGCCAGTCGGGACGACTGATTACGCAGCGAGGCCGCCGCGGTCGCGGACTGCTCGACCAAAGCCGCGTTCTGCTGGATCATGCGATCGATGCGCTCCACCGCATGGTTGACCTGCTCGATACCACTGGACTGCTCACCGGCGGCGCTGCTGATCTCGCTGATCGCACCACTGACCCGTTGCACCCCGGCGACGATCTCCTCGATGGTCGTTCCCGTGGCCTCGGCCTGGCTCACGCCGGCAGCCACCGTTTCGCCGCTATCGCGAATCAGCGTCTTGATCTCGTTGGCCGCCGTGGCGGAACGTCCCGCGAGATTGCGTACTTCGCTGGCGACCACGGCGAAACCTCGGCCCTGGCCTCCCGCACGGGCGGCTTCGACCGAGGCGTTCAGGGCCAGCAGGTTGGTCTGAAAGGCGATGTCGTCGATTAGTCCGACGATGTCGCCGATACGCCGTTCCGCTTCGGCGATGGCATGCATGCGCGCGACCACGTCCTTCACCGCTTCACCACCGCGCACGGCCGCCTCGGCGGTATGCGTGGCCAGCTCGTCGGCTCGCTGCGCGGCCTGCGCAGTCTGCTGGATGCTCTCGGTCAACTGGGCGATGGAGGCCACACTCTGCTGCAGGTTGCCCACCGATTGTTCGGTGCGCGTGGCGAGGTCCTGATTGCCCAGGGCGATTTCCTCGCTGGCGATGGCGACGCTGTCGCTGGCGTCGCGCACCTGAGCGACCATGCCGCCGAGGCCCGTCTGCATGGTGCCCAGGGCCTCCTGCAGCTCGCTGATTTCATCACGCCCCTGGCAGGCGATCGGCTGAGTGAGGTCGCCCCCGGCAATGGCGGTCGCGTACTCCTTGGCCTCGCGTACCGGCGCACAGATCGCCCGCATGTTGAGCCAGGTCAGCGGTGCCACGACCAGAATCGTCACCAAGCCGGCGACCAGGAACAACAACAGCGAGCCTTGCGCTACCTCGGCCAGTCGCGCGGCCATCACACCGGCCTGGGTCTCCTGCACGAGCCCTTGATCCAACAGGCCCAGGCTGGCGTCGTACAGGCGGTATATGCCCCACACCCCGGTACCACCTAACACGCCCAGCAACGCCAAAACGACGACGATCGCTCCCACCATGCGAACGCGCACCGAGAAACGGCGCATGAGCGACATCAACATGAGTTCCCTGCCCCTGAATGGTCGAAAATCATCCACCACTGTGACAGCGCACGAATTGCGTACCTTGATGTACGTCAACTACATGAGGATTCGCCGGCACAGAGCCTTCAGGGTCAGGTCGTCGGCCGCGCCTTGATCGCCACCTGCCGTTCATACAAGGCAATGGCGACGCCGCTGCCGATGATCACGGCGGCGCCGACGAACACCCAGACATCCGGCACCTCATCCCACAACCACCAGCCCAAGAGTACGGCCCAGACCATGGCGGTGTAATCGAACGGCGCCGCCAGTGCCGCCGGGGCGTAGCGAAATGCCAGGGTGATGCATGACACCGCGCCCACGCCGAAAATCCCGGAGCCGATAAAGCCCAGCCACGCCAGGCCTTCGGGCATCTTCCAGACGTTGGGCAACAGCAGAGCGCTGACGATCAAGGGCACCAGCGTGGCGTAGAAGACCATCGCCCACAGGCTCTCCTTGCCGCCATAGCGTCGCGCGGTGATCATCATCAGGGCATAGCACACCGCCGCGCCGACGACGATCAACGCCCCCCACTGGAAACCCGCTGCTCCCGGACGCACCACCACCAGAACACCGGCGAAGCCGACCAGCGAGGCGATGAACGGCAAGCGTTCGACACGCTCCTTGAGCAGCGGGCCGGACAGCAGTGTCACGAACAACGGCGCGGCGAAGGCAATGGCCGTGGTTTCCGCCAGCGGCAACAGGGTCAGGCCGGTGACGAAGCAGAACATGGTGCCGGCGAAGATCAACCCACGCATGAGATGCACGCCCGGGCGCCGGGTCTTGAGCTTTTGCCAGCCACCGTTGAAACGTGCCAGCAGCGCGATCAACGGCAGCGAGACCAAGGTGCGGAAGAAGATGATCTGAATCGGATCGTAGGTGGCGCCTAGCCACTTGGAAATCGCATCGCCCAGCGCGAGGCACAACACCCCGGCGCACATGATCAAGATTCCCAGCAGGGACGGCGACATACCCACCTCCATGAAGAAAGGCCACGCGGCGCCTATCGCAATGCGCCCCGCTACGTGTAATGGAAACGGCCCGAAGCATCGGCCCTTGAGCATAGCCGAATCGAGTGCGCACCGCGATGGTGCAAAAAGAGGTATGCCGCATATCGACGCCAAAACGTGCATAATCGGGGACAGGTCCCGTTCATTCACTCGACGTACGCAAGAGAGTCATGACGCTCGATACCACCGCGATCAATCAGCAAATGACGCATTTCAACGATCATGAAGCGATCTGGCTGTTCGGCTATGGTTCGCTGATCTGGAAGGCGGATTTCAATTTTCTGGAGAGTCGGCCTGCGCATATCATCGGCTGGGAACGACGTTTCTGGCAGGGCTCGCACGACCATCGCGGCACACCCGAGGCGCCGGGACGCGTCGCCACGTTGACCGAGTCGCCCGGCGCGGTATGCCATGGCATGGCCTACCGTATCACCCAGGACGTGCTCGGCCCGCTGGATGTACGCGAGAAAAACGGCTACCTGCGCGTGGTCACGCCCTTGCACTTCGACGACACCGAGCGTGCGGAAAGCCACGAAGGTCTGGTCTACCTCGCCAGCGAGGACAATGCCGCCTTTCTGGGGCCGGCGCCGAACGCCGAGATCGCCCGGCAGATCGCCGAATCCCAAGGCCCCAGCGGCCCCAATCGCGATTACCTGCTCAACCTGGCCCACGCCCTGCGCGAGATGGGCCACGACGATCCGCATATCTTCGCCCTGGAGCACGAACTGCTCGCGCTGCCTACTCAGCCGGCATGAGATGGCCCGTTCGGGGTCACACCTCCACCTTGCCACGCAAGGCCTTGGTCCTGCCCTTGCGGGTTTTCTTGTCGACGCGACGTCGCTTCGCGCCCTTGGATGGCTGGGTGGGGCGGCGCGCCTTGTGCTGCTTCACCGCCTCTTGAATCAGTGCTTTCAGGCGCGCGAGCGCCTCTTCCTTGTTGGCTTCGAGCGTGCGGTGCCGCTGTGCCTTGATGATGATCACGCCATCTTTGCTGATACGCTGGTCGGACAACGCCATCAGCCGTTCCTTGTAGAACGGCGGCAGTGTTGACTTGAGGACATCGAAACGCAGGTGGACGGCCGAAGCGACCTTGTTGACGTTCTGACCGCCGGCTCCCTGCGCGCGGATCTGGCTAATCTCGATTTCCCAATCGGCGAGCGTCACCGTATTGGATATCGTCAGCATAACGTGACCTCATGAATGGCGCGCCGCATACAGCGCGTGAATGATGCGCGATAGGCTACATCATTGTCCGCGCCATGAGACCCCAGCGCGATTTACAGGGACGCGTCGTCCTGACGCGGCTTAGCGTTCAGGGTGGAGACGTTTGCCGTATCGTTATGCACGCTGACATGTTGATTGGCTTCGCTTTCCGCCACCAGGGAAAACGGCAGCAGGGCGGAGACGACGATGGTTGCCAACATCGAGAACAGCTTATTGAGCGCTTTCATGATCACTCCTGAATGATGGTGATGCGGCGTTTTGTCGCATTACACTATTAGCATGCTAAAAGAGTTCGCCGACGTCAAGCCCCCTGTGTTCAGCATTATTTTTTGCCACACTCATATAGCATGCGACGCGCATATCGTTAGCCGATAAACTATTTTGTCGCCAAGACCACCCTTGTCCTGAATTTTTTACTAAAATACCCCTGTGGCCTACTACTAAAGACGTAGCCACGGCTCCGCCGTTTCACCCACAGCCGTGAGGCGGCGAAACAGGAGCTAGGTGATCATTTATGTCCCACAAGGAGACAACAACGCCATGCCACAATCTCGTTCGCAAAGATTGGGCGCCATCGTGCTGCTGGTCGCTTCGCTTGTCGGTGCTGCCATCGCACTCTATGCCTATGTCACCCCGCTGACCGGGGTCAACGGCACACTTGGTGCGCTTGTCGCCATCCTGGCCAATATCGCCTTGGCCGTCATGGCGCTCATCTTGCCCGCACTGAAAGGGAACGCCGCGCGCAACGCGTGGCGCGTGCTGATCTTGTTGGGCCTTGCCGGTACTTTCTTCGCGGCACTCCTCCTGCATCAATGGTGGATCTGCGTAGCCATGGGGGTCGGTCTGATCGGGCTGATTCTCGATATGGCCCTCGCGAACCGCACCGTCCGTCCCGCCCACACATAAGGAGCCGCCCCATGCCGACATTGAGAACCACCGCGCAACGCCTCGGCACGGCCACGGCGTTGGCGCTTTTCCTGACGCCGTTGCCGCTTTTGGCACAGGATCAAAACGCCGACCAAGACGCCTCGAGCGCACCAGAGAGCGCACCGTCGTCAGCGTCATCCACACAAGCGTCGTCCGAGTCGGTCCCGCTGGTCCCCGGCACGCCGACCTGGGATAGCTTCCACGGTCAGCTCAACGCACAGAAATACAGTCCTCTCGACCAGATCAATGCCGACAACGTCGATGACTTGAAGAAGGCCTGGGAAGTGCATACCGGCGATGTGTCCGATGGCTCGGGCAAGCTTCCGCCCACCGTATGGTCCGCAACGCCGATCTTCGCCAACGACACGCTCTACATCGGCACGCCGTTCTACCGTATCCTCGCGCTGGACCCCGCCACCGGTGAGCAGAAATGGAGCTTCGATACGAACTCCAAGCTCGAGGCGCTGACGCAGCCCGCGCTCAAGAGCCGCGGCGTCGCCTACTGGGAAGCGGAAAACCCGGTGGAAGGCAAGGCCTGCCAGAAAATCGTTTACTTGGGCACCATGGACGCACAGCTCTTCGCCGTCGATGCCAATACCGGCAAGAAGTGCAGCAACTTCGCCAATAACGGCGTGCTCAACGTCAACCAATGGAACGACACCAACGACAAATGGCCCCTATCGGTATTGCAGCCACCGACCGTCGTCGGCGATCACCTGATCCTCGGCTGGGCGGGTAACGATTGGGCCTTCGAGCAAGCGCCTCCCGGCACCGTGTTCTCCATCAATGCCCGCACCGGCGAGCGCGAGTGGACTTTCCACGCGCTGCCCAAGGACATGCGTGAACGAAGCGGTACCGCCAACGTGTGGACGCATATGTCCGCCGACGAGGAAAACGGCCTCGTCTACCTGCCGGTCTCCTCGCCGTCACCCAACTATTGGGGCGGTAACCGTACCGAGAAAGCGCCGATGGCGACCTCGACAACCGCGCTTGACGTCGATACCGGCGAGGTCGTCTGGTCTCGCCAGTGGGTTCACCATGATGTCTGGGACTATGACATCAACTCCGCCCCCACGCTGATGGACATTACCGTGGATGGCGAAGAAATCCCGGCCCTGGTGCAGGCCACCAAGATGGGCTTTTTGTTCGTGGTCAATCGCCTGACCGGTGAAGACGTCTGGCCGATCGAAGAGCGCCCGGTTCCGCAGGGCGACGGCTCGGTCAAGGGCGAGAAGCTGGCCGCCACTCAGCCGTTCCCGACCAAGCCCGCGCCGCTGCTCGATCAGTCCGAAAAGCCGGAAATCTGGGGGCTCGCCGATGCCGTTGGCTTCGGTCAATGCTCAGCCCTTTGGGACAAGCTGTGGTACGAAGGCATGTACACACCGCCCACCACCAAAGGCGAAGGTACCCTGACCTATCCCGACAGCGCCGGTGGCGTGCAATGGGGCGGTGTCGCCTATGACCCGCAGAGCCAGACGGCCATCGTCAACACCTCGCACATCGTGCAGTACGTGAAACTCTATGGCCGTGAGGCCTATCAGAAGGCCGACACCGGCTCCGGCAACGAGGTCGGCTTCTCGCCACAGAAAGGCGCTCCCTACGGCATGCGCCTCAAGGTCGCACGCAACTGGCTCGGCATGCCGTGCTGGAAGCCCCCCTTCGGCGAGCTCGTCGCGCTGGACATGCATACGGGTGACGTGAAATGGCGCCGCCCCCTTGGTGCCTCACAGCAGTACGGCTTTTTCATGCCCGAAAGCTGGGGCTCGCCCACCATTGGCGGCCCGGCGGTCACCGCAGGCAACGTGATTTTCATCGGTGCCTCCATGGACGCCAAACTGCGCGCCTATTCGCTCGAGACGGGTAAAGAACTGTGGGAAGACCAGGCAGAAGCCCCTGCCGTCGCCAACCCCGCCGTCTACGAATATAAAGGTCGCGAATACGTCGTCTTCATCGCCGGCGGCAACTCGATCCTCAAGGATCAAGTCGGTGATCAGATCGTCGCCTACGCGCTACCGCAAGACGATAGCGAATAACGTCCAACGGCTAGCCGTCAATCAGCGGCAGCCAGCCGTTAAGTCGCAATGTAGAAAGCAAACGGGGTGGGCCCATGGGTCCACCCCGTTTCATTGTCCGGCGGCTTTGCAATGAGCAGGCAATGGCCGCATTCACGGCGCAGGTACGACGGCCAAGTGTTCATAGAGCACGGCAAAGCCGATGGCGATCAGAATCAGGCCGCCCAGCATCTCGGCCCACTTGCCGACGATAGTGCCGATGGCACGGCCGAGCAGCGTGCCGATGGTGACCATCAAGGTCGTCGCCAGACCGATGGCCAGAGAGGCCACGACGATATTGATATCCGTCAGTGCAAGCGTAATCCCCACGGCCATGGCATCGATGCTGGTGGCCAAGGCCGTGAACGCGATCAGCCCGATAGACTTGCCTTCATGCTCAGCGCCGGCGACTTTTATCGCCTCGGCACCGCCTTTCTTGAATCCTTCCCAGATCATGTGCCCGCCCAACATCGCCAGCATGGTGAAGGCAATCCAGTGGTCGATGCCGGAGACGAAACGCATCGCGACGTGGCCGAGCGCCCAGCCCACCAGCGGCATGATCGCCTCCACCACGCCAAACACAATGCCTATGCGCAACGCGCTGATGAAACGCACCTTGCTCAGCTCGGCGCCCCGGCCAACGGAAGCGGCGAAGGCATCGGTCGACATGGCGAATGCCAGCAAAATCAACGATGCAGGATTCATGTGATCTCCAAAATACACAACTGGCGATGCTGATAGCGCATCCCCACTCCCCAAAACCTGATTATTTTTGTCAACTTTTCACACAGCCTATACCCGACACCCCCGTATAACAATAACTATCTGAAAATAAAGCAAAAATTAACCAGGATTGATCAGTATCGTGAGGGTTAATACTCTGCGAGCATGCTTCGAATGAATAACCAGGGTTTAACAATCCCTTGCGTGTTATAAGGAAAAGCGAACACGCTGCGACGTTTCAGCGCGCTCACTGAAAAACGCTTGGCATATCATCGTCATATCGCACACGCTGAGAGACGTTTAGACGGGCAAAGGGATAGCGCCATGCAGACGTTTTCGACTCGGCAACAGGTTCTCGGCCTCATCGGCTGGCTGGTAGTCAGCTTCATCACCGCCGGTATCGGCGCCATTGCCTCGGTGGATGCCACACAGTTCTACGCCGAACTCACACAGCCCAGTTGGGCCCCTCCCGCCGGCGCCTTCGGGCCGGTGTGGACGACGCTCTTCGCGTTGATGGGCATTGCCGCCTGGCTGGTCTGGCGGGAAGGCGGCTGGCGTCGGCACCAAGGCGTACTGACGCTGTTCATCGTGCATCTCGCTATCAATGCACTGTGGAGCTGGCTGTTCTTCGTCTGGCACCTGGGGGCATTGGCCTTCGTCGAGGTCATCCTGCTGTGGGGCATGATCCTCGCCACGCTCATCGCCTTCTGGCGCGTGCGCCCGTTGGCCGGGCTGCTGCTGGTGCCCTACCTCGCCTGGGTCTCGCTGGCCACGGCGCTGACCTACACCGTCTGGCAGCTCAACCCGCAGTTGCTGTGAGGGGAAGATATAGCCGTCATTGAGGCAGGACCTTGCGTTCTGCCTCATGCGACAGTCTACTTTATCTCTTGTACGGAATCGGGCATGACCGTGCAATGACACAACGCCACGTCGCTAAATATTCAGCGACGTGGCTTTTTCATGCGCCTTTGCTACAGTGAATGTATCGCTAGGTATAGTTAGGTTAAAAAAGGTCAAGGGCGGGACTATACCAAAATGGAGAAGACAGGCCGCGATAAGGAGCAGATAACGCCCAGAGGGAAGTTGGGTGTTTCAATACCAGGGAAAAGTACTAGGCAGGTCCCTCCAACAAAAGAGGCTTCTATGAAAAAGCTAATAGCATTCCTTTTCGCTTCAATGATGATCGTTGGCGTCGCCCATGCCCACTCCGGTGGAACTGACGAAAATGGTTGTCACGCAGGTTCCAAGCCTTATCACTGTCACTAACCAGGGACCACTGCACCGAGCTGATATGCTCGGTGCATGGCTTGGACTACCTCCAGATCAAATGTCAAACGCACCCCGCTTTCGCTTCGATGAAACACCCACCGGCACCGACCATCCAAACTTTAATCGATATTTAAAAAAGCCTATGTGGTACTGGATGCGAGTGTGGCTACTGCGTCTCGGACAACGTCAAATTCATGCGCCTTTTGGGCTATCAAAACCTGTTGGGACTCTCGAAGACGCGAGGCACCGTTACAGCGTTTCTTCCAGGAGCTGGGATAATCGCTTGTGGTGCAGGGCGTCGGCGGCGGCATCGTAGGAAGGGGCGTCCTTGGCCGTGAAGCCGTGGGCTGCGCCCTTGTAGAGTTCGGTGGTGAAATGCGTGCCAGCCGCGGCGAGCGCTTCGTCCAGGCGGGCGATCTGCTCCGGAGGCAGCAGTTCGTCCTGGTCGGCGTGGCCGAAATAGACCCGCCCTTCGATAGCGCCAACGACGTTCACGAGACTGTTCGGGTCATTCGCCTCGGCCAGTCTTGCCGAATGGAAACCGGCCACAGCCGCCACACGGTCGGCGTGCTCGGCCGCCATGCGCAGCGCAAAAGCGCCCGTCATGCAATAACCGACCACGCCGATCTTGCCGTCCGCGAACTCTCCCGCGTTGTCGATACCGTTCAGCAGGGCGACGAAGTCGCGGGATTGTGTCTCGGGCGTGAGGTGCCCGGCATACTCGAGCAACGTCGGTCGCACATCCGGATCGCGGAAGGACTTGCCCTCCGGCACGATCTGTCCGCTTGCATCGCGATAGTAGACGTTGGGCATCAGCACAGCATAGCCGTCATTGGCGATGCGCTGGGCTTTCTCGTGATAGCAGGGGCGCAAGCCACCGATATCGGTAAACAGCACCACGGCCGGAAGAGGGCCGTCGGCGTGCTCTGGCGTGAAGACATATGCATCGATGGTGCCGTCGACGGCGGGAATTTCGATAGCACGGGGCATGGCTGAGCTCCGGGTTTTCAGTGGTCAATGTCATGAGACATGAATCTAA
Organism: Chromohalobacter marismortui; assembly: GCF_004364315.1. Classification (GTDB taxonomy): domain Bacteria; phylum Pseudomonadota; class Gammaproteobacteria; order Pseudomonadales; family Halomonadaceae; genus Chromohalobacter; species Chromohalobacter marismortui. The sequence continues at coordinate 238,568 of NZ_SOBR01000004.1, forward strand.
CCGCAGACCACCCCGGTTGACGAGGCCATGGCGCCACCACGCTGTCGATCATCCGGCCTGCCTTCGCCCGTTCCCGCCCCATGGGAAAACTCCGCCAGGCACGCGATTCATGACGCCCCCTTTCATTGGCGGCGCGGGCCAGACCGTTGACCCGCGGCACGTGCATGAGAGGACCGCTTCAAACGAACAGCAAAGGATCGACCAGCCCTCTCGGATAGGTAAGGGTCAGGAACTCGGCCATGCCCATCAAGAAAGCCGTGACGCCAAGCGACATGACAACCGCCACCCATGGCTTGAGACGCGCGATGGCCAGCAGGAATACGAGGCTGAACAATGTCGCGGCAGTGATGAAGCCCAGCAGCAGTATGGCTCCCACCAGGGCAAAGAAGCCTGCCAGCCAAAGCCCCTGCAGTCCGATGGCTTGAGGCTGCCACTGGGGACGGCGTATCAGGCAACGAGCAATCTCCATCAGGCAGGAAATGGCGAGGATCGCGATCGCCAGTCGGGGCATGATGCCACCGAGCAAAGTCAGGTCGGACACATCGATCCAGGCAACGACAGCTATACCCAGCAAGGCAGCGAAGAGCGCCACGTCGATGACACCCAGAGTGGGGACTTCGTTGCGGGCAGTGGATGCGGCGCCGACCGAGGTGGCCTGGCGACGCTTGCTCCACAGCGAACGCAACATGGGGATGAACATAGCAGCGAGAATCAGGGTACCGATGACCAACACGCCTGGACGAAGGAGCGCACCCATGCCTTGGAATTGGACCGCCTGATAAAAATAGGACTCGGCACCCGGCGCCAGTACGAAGCCGATCAGGAAAGCCGGACGAGACCAACCCGCCTGATTGAACAACACCCCGATGACACCAACGATCCCCAGCGCGATGAGATCACCGGAGGCGCGAGTAGCCTGGAAGGCGGCGAACATGATCAGCACCGTGATCAATGGCGCCAACGTGGCGAAGGGGACCCGGGTCAGGTTGGCCACGGGGCGAGCCAGCACCAGGCAGAGCCCGGCCCCCAGGATGTTGGCCAGCGCCAGCGACCAGATGATGGTGTACGTCAGGTCGAGGTGAGTTTCGATCATGCCGACGCCGGGCTGCAACCCGAGCAACAACATTCCACCCAGAAAGACCGCGGCCGAACCTGAGCCGGGCACACCGAACAGCAGAGTCGGCACCATGGCGCCGCAGGCACAGGCATTGTTGGCGGATTCGGGCGCGATGACACCACGGATATCGCCCTTGCCGAACTCGGACTTGTCCTTGGCGCTCTGCATCGCATGACCATAAGTGAGCCAGTCGACCACCGAGCCGGCCAGGCCAGGAATCGTGCCGATCAGGCTGCCCATGGCAGCACAACGCGCGACCAGCCCACGATTCTTGCCGACATCCTGAATGCCTTGACGCCATCCTTTGCCGAGCCGGGTGGACTCGCCGGCGATGGCGCCACGCTTGACCAGCAGGTCGACAATCTCCGGGATGGCGAAAATCCCTAACCCCACCACGACCAATGGCAGTCCATCGTAGAGATAATTGAGCCCGAAGTTCATGCGGAACTCGCCGGTAGCCGGCGCCATGCCGATGGTACCCACCAGAAGACCCAGACCACAGGCAGCCAGTCCCTTGAAAAGGTCACGCCCTGAGAGCACGGCCACCATCGAAAGACCAAGCAGGGTCAGCATGAACAGCTCGGAGGACGAAAACGACAGCACCAGCGGACGAGCGATGAGGATGAAACCCGTGAGTACCACGGCACCAATCACGCCCCCGATCATCGAGCACAGGAAGGCGCTCGACAGCGCGCGTGCCGCCTGGCCGCGCTTGGCCAGCGAGAAGCCATCGATGACGGTGGCCTGGGAAGCGCTGGAGCCGGGAATACCCAACAGCACCGAGGCGAAGGTATCACCGGTGGGAATCACGGCGACCAGACCCATCAACATACCAAGGGCCACGGACGGCTCCATGCCGTAAAGAAAGGGCAACAGCAGCGACATGCCGGCGATGCCCCCGAGACCGGGAATGATGCCGACCACGAGGCCGACCAGCACGCCCAGCACCATGAAAAGCAGATGAGACAGAGTGAAGAGCTGCCCCAGACTGGAGAGAAGGATATCGAGCATGGCGTATGGCTCTTGTCTTATATTGTGTGATCAGGAGGAGCCGATGCTGCCGGCCCCATCGGGCCGGCACATCCCACTGCGCGTCAGATTTTGGCGCCGTGCTCCGACTGCAGCCAGTCGGCCAGCCAGTCGCGCGTGGCATCATCAATGGACATGGCATCATCGAGGTGGCGTTTGACAGTGTCACCGATGACCGGCGTGTAGGGACCCAACTGGGCAGCGGCCTTCTCTTTGAACGCTTGGGTATGCACGAAGTCACGAGCCGCCTGGCGATAGGTGTCGACCAGGGCTTGCGGGGTGTCCTTCGGCACCATGATCAGCTTCTGCAAGGCATAGCCGGAGGCAAAGAACTTGCGGAACGCCTCAAACGCATTGCCCGTGGGAGCCTCGCCATGGACCTGTCGATAGATCTCGTTGAAGGTGGGCAGATCCGGGAACGCCGGGTCACGAACGATCTTGCCTTCGTCGTTCAGCACCCCGAGTGAAAAGAGCGGCACCGCCTTGCCGGCCTCCACCAGCGGCTCGACGTTACTCAGGTAAGCGGAAGTCGTCTGGAAGCCGATGTCCGCTTCACCGCGCTCGAATGCCAGGCGGGCCTCACCCCGGCTGCGCATGCCGAAAACGGCCTGTACGTCGGCCCCCAACATGTCCAGCGCGATCAATACCGGCAGCTCGACGCCGGTGGGATTCTGCGCCGCCATTTGGACCGGCTTCTTCAACAGGGCATTCAACGCCTTATCGGACGTCTCCCCGAGACTGGGCTGGACATAGACCACTCCCCCTGTCGGTGTGGCCAGGATCGGCGTCCAATCACTGTAGTCATAGCGCACACGGGGATCATCGAGCATGACGGGATACTGCGTCGAGGCCGAGGTTCCCAGCCAATGACTACCATCCGCCTTGGCACGTACGGCGAACAGGTTGGCACCGTTGATCGAGCCGCCACCCGGCACATTGTCGATCATGATGGTCGGCTCTCCTGGCAAAGACTCGCTGAACCAAGGAGAGAAAAATCGCGCCCAGACGTCTGTCCCCCCGCCGACGCCAAAGGGAATGGTCCATTTGATGTTGCCCGGCACCTCGACGTCTTGCGCCTGAACGGCTGTCGTCAGTCCTAGCCCCGCAATCGCGCCCCCTAGCAGGACCGCTTTCTTGAGTCGCCCGAGCGCAAGGCAAGCAGTTGCAGTTTTGTTGGTTAGCATGGCGTTACTCCTGGTGTGTTGTAGTTGTCATGGTTGATGACGGTCATCCCAGCGGATGCCAGGATTTAACTGGCTCTCGACGTCAGCATATCCTGACCGGGAGCCGAGGGAAGTGAGTAGAAAATGGTCCCGCTCATGATCTTTCTGGCGGTACGAATGAGGGAAACGCGGGCAATGTCGACGGGATTTCCATTTCGGCGTTCGACATCCAGATCGATGAATCCAGAAGGATGTTCCAGCCTTACCTGCGACAGCTGACCATCGGCCGCCAGTTTTCCCGCCTCCACCGCGATCCGGTTGGCCACGGTGCCAGGCACACTGACAGCCGTGGCCACCGCGATGGCGCCCGTGACGGCAATGGCCTTGTGACAGCGATGAGGCACGAAATAGCGAGTGCACAACGTACTGTCGTCGTCGAACGGTGCCGACACCAGCACCGGCTTGGGCAAGACACTCTGGCTGACATCCCCCAGCCCCATGCGCAGCCCCGCCTCGCGACGAACCGATTCCAGCCGCTCGAGCATGGCAGGATGAGCGTCCAGTGCAGCGGGAGACTCCCGGCCACTGAGCCCCAGCTCAGCCGCATTGACCATCATGATGGGCGTGGCGGCATCCAGACAGGTAACCTCGATGTCATCTATCCTGTCGACGGCGTTCCCGGTCGGCAGCAGTGCGCCCGTCTTTGTACCGGTGATGTCCAAGAAGCTGAGCTGGATACCGGCGGCACGCCCGGGGACGCCGCTGATCGTCGTATCGCCCTCGTAAGCGACCTGACGCCCTGGTGTCGGCACATGACACTCGATCAACCGCTGGGTGTTGAGATTGCGCACCCGAACGGTCGTCATCCCCTCCTGTAGCGCGACCAGACCCGTTTCGAGGGCGTACGGACCGACGGCCGAGAGCATGTTGCCGCAGTTCGGGTTGAAGTCGACACGCCGATTGAGCACATCGACCTGCGCGAACAGGTAATCGACATCCGCCTCGGGGTGCGCTGAACGCTCCACAATGGCGACCTTGCTGGTCAGCGGGTCGCCGCCTCCAATGCCATCGACCTGCAGAGCATGGCCCGATCCCATCAGGCTGATCAGGATCTCGGCTTGCGCTGCCTGGTTATCCGGAAGGTCCCTCATGCGCAGGAAAGGGCCTCTGGAGGTGCCACCGCGCATGATCATGCAGGGAATGCTGTTCATCATCGTCATGCCATATCGCGTTTAAAAGGTGTGATATGAGCATGTCAGGGCATTTTTAATGCCTCAAATGCAAATGAAAACACCGATCAATTCGAAATACACATTAATGTGCTATGGTTATTAATACACTTCATCCCATGCAAGAAAAACGACATGCTACATCGCCTGGAATTTCTGGATTTACAAGCCTTTATCCTGGTCGCAGAGTTAGGCTCCTTCCACGAAGCCGCGCAACGCCTCCATCTCTCTCAGCCGGCGCTGTCTCGACGCATTCAGAAGCTCGAGGAACTCCTGGAAATCGAGTTGCTGGAACGCACGACCCGACGAACGCGGCTGACCCCCATCGGCACGGACTTCCTGCCCCGGGCAAGACGCATGATCGAGGAATACGAATCATCGATCCTGGGCATTCGTGAGCTGGCCACGCATCAGAAGGGCACGGTCACCATTGCCTGCATCCCCACCGCGGCGTTCTATTTCCTGCCCAGTGTGATTCGTGGATTCAGCGAAGCCTGGCCGGGCATCCGCATTCGAATACTCGACGTGAGTGCCAAGGAAGGGCTGGAGAAGGTGATCAGCGGCGAAGCCGACTTCGGTATCAACATGTTCAGCGCCCAGAGTCCGGAAGTCTCCTTCACTCCACTGCTGAAAGATCCTTTCGTCCTGGCGCTACGTTCGGACCATCCTCTTGTCGATAAGCCAAGGATCGAATGGTCGGATCTTGAACAGGTCAGATTGATCACGGTGAGCCGGGACAGTGGCAATCGGATCCTGCTGGACAACACCCTCTCGGCGGAAGGCATTCGGCTGAACAGCTTCTACGAAGTCCAGCATCTTTCCACTTCGCTGGGTCTGGTCGAGTCAGGACTGGGAGTGGCTATCTTGCCTCGCATGACCATGCCGGGCGCGGACCATGACATGCTTTGCGCTCGTGAGCTTCCCCACCCTCGCATTCAACGCACGATCGGTCTGGTAAGAAGCAACTCACACAACATTTCCAGCACGGCCCAGCTGTTTATCGACATGCTGCTCGAGCGTTGGGGCAACTCCAACTGCACCTGAAATATCTCGAAATGCAGACGACTGATAGCCCTCTTCTATCCGACGGATACCGGCGATTCGTGTAGAGGCTCGATCCTGTCCAGCGTGCCCTCGCCCTAGGCTCATTCTCCCGACCGCACGGCCGAGGCATGGCGCCTTTATTCCCTCTCACTCATCGTAATCGATGACGAAGGCGGACCAGGCTTGGCTCGCTTCGTCGGCTCCTTGAAAAGGTTCGTAGACGTGCCCGAACCACAGCACGCCGAATGCTGATACCCACCAAAGCGGTGGCAAAGGCCCGTTTTTCACAGTAGGTTACAATAACGACTCGACGCGATACGTAGCAGCAATGGCTACAGGGGATCGTCATCAAGCCCCGGGCTCCGCTGGAGCCAGCTGCGGAAGGGAAGAACTCGGCGATGCTCCAAACTTAAGAACCATGAGGAAATATCGCAATCGCAGCCTGGCAGTCGGCGTTCGAGGATAATCGAGAAGCGGCAAACCGCTGGTCAAATAGTGAGGCCATGGAGCTTTGTCATCATTAAAAACGCAGCATCATGTGCATTGGTTTACCGGCCAGTTCGGCGAACATAGCCGGGAATCGATGTATCGCAAGTCCATCAAGACGAGAGTGCGGTTTGAATCCTGCCTTTCATTGGTCTTGGTGTCCTTGATCTTTGGGATGTTTGCTATTACTGACTACCACCTTCTCGGTTTGAGCAGGGAATATTATCTACTGGTCACCATGCGCATCGTGGTGGTGAGCCTCTGTCTTTTCCTGGCGTTCATTATCGGACGCTGGGGCTGCTATTCCCGTAAAGCCTGGCTGCACGCTCTACCGCTCTGGATACTTGCGACAGGCATCATTTTAATCGTTCCCTTGCGCCCCGAAAGCCTCTTCACTCAGGTAACAGCCGTGGTGGTAGCCACCATGGCGTTCTACCTCCTGATCCCCAATCTACTGATAGTGGCGATGTTCGCGAGCCTCTATTTGAGCATGGGCTTTCTAGTTTCTGCGGTGCTGTTCGCGGAGATTGCACCGGTGGTGACACTTCGCATAGCGCTGCTATTGATCATGACGAATGTCGTGGGCTTCTGTGCCTTGCTGCGCCTGGAGATCCTGCAGCGCAAGCAATTTGCGCTGCTTCAAGAAGAGCGTGATCAAAATCGCCTTCTGCTCAAGGAAATAGCGCATCGAAAATCATTGGAAGCACAGTTGCGCATGGTCGCCGAGCGAGATGCCCTGACGGGACTCGATAGTCGCAGCCACTTCATGAAGCGGGCCAAGGCGCTATTACAGCGCTCGCGATTGGAAAAAGTGCCGTTCAGTCTTTTCATGATCGATGTGGATCATTTCAAGAGCATCAACGATACCTGGGGGCACACTCATGGAGATTGGGTTCTGACCAAGATCGCGGAGGTTTGTGCGCAATCTCTCCGCCCCACTGATGTAATAGGGCGTTTCGGAGGTGAAGAGTTCGTGGTAGCCCTGCCAGACACCAGTCCCAAGGACGCTCAAATCGTGGCGGAACGCTTGAAGAAGGAGGTCGCCACGCTTCCGTTAAAGGAAGGAATGAGCGGGCTGTGCCTGAGCGTCACCATCGGTATCGCTTTAGCGCACCCTGAAGAGGGCGACCTCGAGTCCTTGATCACGCGAGCGGATCAGACGCTATACGTTGGCAAGCGCAATGGCAGGAACCGGGTAGAGATGAGTCGCGATTCATGCTGATAGGTAGCGGTCATCAAGAGGTTGAAGGCCTGCTCTAGGCTGACATCCCTCTCCATCCCGCTCTCACGGCCGGGGCATGGCACCTGTATTCCTTCTCACTCATCGTAATCGATGGCGAAGGCGGACCAGGCTTGGCGCGTGGGCATGACTTCCAGTCGATTGAAGTTGATATGCGAGGGAAGCGTGGCGATGTAGAACATCTGCTCGGCGATGTCTTCCGCGGTGAGTGCAGTGGTCCCGCTGTACAGCGCGTTGGAGGCGGCTTGGTCGCCGCCGGTACGCACGAGGGTGAATTCGGTCTCGGCGATGCCAGGGGAGAGGTCGGTCACGCGCACGCCGGTGCCGAGCAGATCGCAGCGCAGGTTGTAACTGAACTGTTGGACGAAGGCCTTGGAAGCGCCATAGACGTGGCTGCCAGGGTACGGCCATTGGCCGGCGATGGAGCCGACATTGACGATGGTGGCGCCCTCGCCGACGTCGATCAGCGTGGGCAGCAACGCATGGGTGACGTTGACCAGCCCCGTGACGTTGGTGTCGATCATGGTGTGCCAGTCGCCCCGGTCGGTGTGTTGGGCAGACTGCGGCGCCAACGCGAGGCCGGCGTTGTTGAGCAGCGTGCGCACCCGCGTGAAGCCTTCCGGCAGCGCGGCCACGGCGGCATCCACGGCATCGCTGTCGCGCACGTCGAGGACGACGATATGCACCGGCACCTGGTCTTGCAGCGCTTCCTTCAAGGCTTCCAAGCGTTCGAGACGCCGCCCGGTGAGCACCAGCGACCAACCGGCGGCGGCGAAACGATGCGCAGCGGCGCGGCCGAAACCGGACGTCGCACCGGTGATAAAGACACAATCCGTCATGAGGGGTTCCTCCAGTTGTGGAAATGAGCGGTGTTAGGGATCAGGCAAGCGCCTCGCGGAGCAATACCCACAGCGAGAGCGCGATCAACAGCGGCGCGACGCTGGATTTGAGCGAGCGCGGGGGCGCGCGTTCGAAGCACCACTGGCCGAGGGCGTTACCCAGCAGCGCTGGCAACAATAGCCATGCCGCCCAATGCCAGGTGCTGGCGTGCAAGGCACCCGCCAGGCCCAGCCCGAGCAGGGAGGCGCTACTGCTGGCGACGAAGAAAACGATAGCCGTGGCACGCATCGCGAGCGGTGGCATGCGGCGATAGAGCAGATACAGCATCAACGGCGGCCCACCCGAGGAGGCCAGCGTCATGCACAGGCCGGAGAGCCCACCCGCGCTAAGCACCACGCCACGCACTGGCGCAGCGCGACCAGGCGCGGCGACATTCCGCTGGCAGAGCAGGGCCACGGCACCGCTCAGCGCCAACAGCGCGACGACGATACGCATCGGCGCGGCCGGCACGCTCGCCAGTAGCCACACCCCGAGCCCGGTCGCCAGTGCCATCCCCAGCAACAATGAACGCAGACATGACCAATCGGCATGACGCAGGGCACGTCGCCACAGCCCCAGGCTCGTGACGAGATCCAGCAGCAATGCCAACGGCACAGCCTCGATCGGCGGCATGAACAACATCAAACCCAACGCCAGCAGCATGGCAAACCCGAAACCGCAATAGCCGCGCACGCCCCCCGCCAATAGCGCGAGGCTCATCGCAGCGGCAAGCGTGGGCAGCGTCGGGGACACGGTCGCTCCTGGGATCGGGAATGAGGCACTGGCACAGCAGCCTAGCCAGCCTGTAAAGGCCACGGTAGGGCCAGTTACGGTGTCTCGGTGGGACATCCCGGCGTCACGGCGGAGGCATCGGTACGCTGCCACTCGCCACACACAAGCGTGGGACGGTACGAACCTGGGAGGGGGCTCTTAGATCGAGTCAAGGAGGTAAGCGGTATCGCGACACGGCGCACTTCGTTTTGAAGGGCCGTGTCGCGTTTCCCGGCGAGCGAGACGCTAACCGGGAAAGGGCAAGTTACGCGATGTCGAAGCGATCGGCGTTCATCACTTTCGTCCAGGCAGTGACGAAGTCGTTGACGAATTTCTCATCATTGTCATCCTGAGCATAGACCTCCGCGTACGATCGCAGCAGCGAGTTGGAACCGAAAACCAAATCAACGCGCGTCGCGGTCCATTTGACGGTATCCGTCTGCCGGTCACGGATCGTGTAGAGGCTGTTACCCGCGGGCTTCCAGGTGTTGCCCATGTCGGTCAGATTAACGAAATAATCGTTGGTCAACTGCCCTTCACGGTCGGTGAATACACCGTGCTGGGTACCGCCATGGTTGGTGCCCAGGACCCGCATACCGCCGATCAGCACGGTCATTTCGGGCCCGGTCAGCCCCATCAACTGTGCGCGATCGAGCAGCATTTCCTCCGGCTTCACCACGTAGTCTTTCTTCTGCCAATTACGAAAGCCATCGGCCAACGGCTCCAGCGGCTCAAAGGAGTCGGCGTCCGTCATCTCGTCGGTGGCATCACCACGACCTTTCAAGAACGGCACGCGCACGTCATAACCCGCCGCCTTGGCCGCTTGTTCGATACCCACACTACCCGCCAAGACGATCACATCGGCGATGCTGGCACCGGTATCGGCAGAGATCTTTTCATAAATCGCCAACACCTTGGCCAAGCGCTCGGGTTCATTGCCGATCCAGTCTTTCTGGGGCGCTAGCCGAATACGAGCGCCGTTGGCACCGCCGCGCATATCGGAACCGCGATACGTACGAGCGCTGTCCCATGCCGTGCTGACCATCTCACCGATACTCAGGCCGCTTTCTGCGATCTGCTGCTTGACGACTTCTTCGACGTAGTCGGTGTTACCCGCCGGAATGGGGTCCTGCCAGATCAAGTCTTCTGCAGGGACCTCGGGGCCGATATAGCGCGACTTCGGACCCAGGTCACGGTGGGTCAGCTTGAACCATGCCTTGGCGAAGGTTTGCTTGAAGTATTCCGGATCGGCCATGAATTTTTCGCACAGCGCCCGATAGGTCGGGTCCATCTTCATCGCCATGTCCGCATCGGTCATGATGGGGTTATGACGGATAGAGGGGTCGCTGGCATCAACCGGCTTGTCTTCTTCGCGGATGTCGACCGGTTCCCACTGGTTAGCGCCAGCGGGGCTCTTTCTAAGCTCCCACTCGTAGCCGAAGAGCAGATCGAAGTAGCCCATGTCGAACTGAGTGGGGTTCGTGGTCCAGGCGCCTTCGATGCCCGAGGTGATGGCGTTGCTCGCCTTGCCCCCCATGTTCGGGTTGCTCCAGCCAAACCCCTGATTCTCGACATCGGACGCTTCGGGTTCGGCGTCTAGCGCAGCTGCATCACCATTGCCGTGACACTTGCCCACGGTATGCCCACCCGCTGTCAGCGCGGCTGTTTCTTCGTCGTTCATGGCCATGCGGGCGAAGGTTTCACGTACCTGCTGAGCGGTCTTGAGCGGATCGGGCTGACCGTTGACGCCTTCGGGGTTGACGTAGATAAGCCCCATTTGCACCGCGGCCAAGGGGTTTTCCATGGTTTCCGGCGTATCGACGTCTTCGTAGCGCTCGTCGGAAGGCGCCAACCACTCTTTCTCATCGCCCCAGTAAATGTCCTTCTCTGGCTCCCAGATATCTTTACGCCCGAAAGAAAACCCATAGGACGGCAGTCCCATGGATTCGTAGGCGACCGTACCGGCCAGAATCATCAGATCGGCCCAGCTGATTTTGTTGCCGTATTTTTTCTTGACCGGCCACAGCAGACGACGCGCCTTATCGAGGCTCGCATTATCCGGCCAAGAGTTGAGAGGGGCGAAGCGCTGGCTACCGGTACCGCCACCGCCACGACCATCGGCAAGACGGTAGGTACCCGCAGAGTGCCACGCCATGCGGATCATCAGGCCGCCATAGTGGCCCCAGTCAGCCGGCCACCACGCCTGACTATCGGTCATCAACGCGTGAACGTCTTGCTTGAGCGCGTCGAAATCGAGCTTTCTGACTTCCTCACGGTAATCGAAGTCAGGACCCATTGGGTTCGTCTTGAGGTCGTGCTGGTGCAAGATATCCAGATTGATACCTTCCGGCCACCAGTCTTTATTGGAGGTACCCGTCGAGGTATGACCACCGTGCATTACCGGACATTTTCCGCTCATATTGCTTTCCCCTTTTGCTCCTGGCCTTGGCGATACTCAAGGACCCTATGGTCAGCACCTTGGTTAGCGTACTCACCTTGGCGTGACAGCCATGCGTTATTGACGTAGCACTTTTTTAAAGCATCGCTTTGATAGTAAAAATTTGTATTTTGCTAATAATTCAATAGAAATAAATTATCGCACAATAGCGGGAGCGTGATGCGGCATACCGCTGTCACGACGTCGATACCTTTCTGGCTCTATCTGGGCATGGAGAAAGCTGCCTAGGCTAAGGGCCTACTAGATACGACATACCGTTCGTTGCCGACCGCACAGGACCTTGCTCATGACCACGACCAACGACTTCGTTCACCAGCTCGACCGCCAGTACGTCTTTCATTCCTGGTCCCTGCAGGGGCAGCTCGATCCGCTGGTGATCGCCGGCGCCGAGGGGTGCCGCATGTGGGATTACACGGGCAAGGAATACCTGGATTTCAGCAGCCAGCTGGTGAACACCAATATCGGCCACCAGCATCCCAAGGTCATCGCCGCCATCAAGGAGCAGGCCGAAACGCTAGCCACGGTGGCCCCGGCGCATGCCAATCTGGCACGCGGCGAGGCCGCCAAGCGTATTGTGGAGCGTGCTCCGCAAGGCTTCTCCAAGGTGTTCTTCACCAACGCCGGAGCGGATGCCAACGAGAACGCCATCCGCATGGCGCGGAGTTTCACTGGACGCGACAAGGTTCTTTCGGCGTATCGCTCCTATCACGGCAACACCGGATCGGCCATCGTCGCCACGGGCGATCCGCGTCGCGTGCCCAACGAGTTCGCGCGGGGCCATGCGCACTTCTTCAATCCCTATCTGTATCGCAGCGACTTCTGGGCCAGCGACGAGCAAGAGGAATCCCAGCGCGCCTTGCAGCACCTGCGTCGGGTCATCGAATGCGAAGGCCCCGGCGCCATCGCCGCCATTCTGCTCGAGCCGATCCCCGGCACGGCGGGCGTACTGACGCCCCCGGCAGACTACTTGAAGGGCGTGCGGGTGTTGGCCGACGAGTTCGGCATCCTGTTGATCTTCGATGAAGTGATGGCCGGTTTCGGACGTACCGGGCGCTGGTTCGCCTTCGAACACTTCGATGTCACGCCGGATCTGATCGTCTTTGCCAAGGGGGTCAATTCCGGTTATGTCCCCGCCGGCGGCGTCGTGGTCTCGGACGCCATCAGCCGTCATTTCGACGAGCACATGTTCTTCGGCGGCCTGACCTATTCCGGGCATCCGCTGGCGATGGCTTCTATCGTTGCCACGCTGGATGCCATGCGCGACGAAGGGGTCGTGGAAAACGCCGCCCGCATCGGCGAAGGCGTGCTCGGCCAGGGGCTCGAGCGCCTGGCGCGCGAGCATGCCATCGTCGGCGAAACACGCGGACGGGGAGTCTTTCATGCCCTGGAACTGGTCAGCGACCGCGAGAGCCGCACGCCGCTATCAGCGAGTGCGATGCGCGAGATCAAGCACGCCCTGCTCGCCGAAGGCATGCTGCCGTTCGTGGCCGAAAACCGCATTCATGTGGTGCCGCCGTGCATCGTCAGTGAGGCGGAAACCCAGCAGGGGCTGGCGATTCTGGATAACGTCCTGGGCGAGATGTCGGCCAAGCACGCCGCGTGATCGCCTGGGGTCGCGGGCGGCATCACCGCCGCACCCGCCAGTGCGGTGAAGCACAAGATACCATGCGCCGGGCCTGTGCCCGGCGTCATCGTGGGTACGCCGCTATCCCAGCGTTCGCGCCAGGCGTTCGATACCCGACTCAATGCGTTCGGCGTCGATGGCGCCGAATCCCAGGCGCATGAAGTTGCGCGGCGGCACACGTTCGAAGAAATGCTGAAAACCCGGCTCGATGAGCACGCCGTCTTGCGCCGCCTGCCAGGCCAGACGCTGGGTATCCACGTCTTGCGGTGCTTCCAGCCAGAACACGCTGGCATGATCGCCGCCGACGCGCCGGCAATCGCTCAAGTGCCTGACAATGGCGTCGTTCATGCACTCCCAGCGGTGGCGCATCTCGTCGGCGAACTGCCGCAGGTAGCGGTCGTAATGGCCCTGGGCGAGAAACTGCGCCAGTTGTTGTTGCAAGCTCGACGGCGGGTGGCGATACATCAACCGCCGCAGCGCACGCAGCTCGTCGATCAACTCGGCGTCGGCCACGAGGTAGCCAAGGCGTAGCCCCGGCGAGAGCGGTTTGGACAGGCTGCTCATGTAGATCACCCGCCCACCGGCTCGGCTGGCTTTCAGCGCCGGCTGCGCCTGACGGTCGAAGTTCACTTCTGCGTCATAATCGTCCTCGAGCACGATTTGATCGAAGCGCTGGATCTGTTTAATCAACTGCTCGCGACGCTCGTGGCTCATGGTGATGCCGGTCGGCCCCTGATGGCTAGGCGTCACGTAGAGGTAATCACAGCGTGGTGTCTCGGCATCGAGCCGCATGCCCTCTCCGTCCACGTGCTGGTAGTGAAGCTGGGCACCCTGGCGCAGGAAGACGTTGACCGCCTCGCGATACCCGGGGTTCTCGACGGCGACCCGCGTCTCCCTGTCGAACAACAGCTGCGCGATCAAAAACAGTGCATTCTGCGATCCCAGGGTCACCAAAATCTCATCGCTCTGTGCATGAATGCCCCGCTTGGGCAGCACCCGCGTGCGTAATTGCTCAATCAGCATTGGGTCGTCTTGATCGTAGCGATCGCTGAGCCAATGACGCTCGCGATTCCCACCCAACAGGCGTCGCGACGTCTCGCGCCATTGTTCGAGGGGAAACAACCGCGTATCCAGTTGCCCATAGACGAAGGGGAATTCGTAATGCATCCAGTTGCTGGGACGCAGTACGCCCTGCAAATGACTGGGGCGATGCGTGAAGCGTTTGCTCCAGGAGGGTGCATCCACCGCCGTCTGGCTCGTCGCTTGGGCCAGCGCCAGGGTATCGCTGTCATGATATGCATCGTGCAGGTAATACCCGCTGCGCGGCCGGCTGACCAGGTAGCCGTCCTCGACCAGGCCTTCGTACACCAACGCTACGGTATTGCGCGAAATGCCCAGTTGCAGGGACAAACGGCGACATGACGGCAACGCCTCGTCGGCGGGAATGGTCCCGGTATGGATCGCATCGAGCAGCGACTCGCGCAGCTGTTCCTGCAACCCGCGCTGGGTATCGAAATCGAGATGGAAATAATGGTCGAGCATCGTTCTCTCCCGATGTGGCATCACACCGGAAGAGATGCAAGGAACGCGCCATGACATCTCGATCCCTGCCTGGCGGCATGATTAGGCGCCGAAGCATCTGGCCAACCGGTGTCCACCAACTGGCTCTATAGCGACCAACGTCGAATTCATTAGGGTGGAATCACCAAGTTCGCGATTGCCGCCATCGCGGCGAGCCGTCTTCGGTCTCACTCAGCCAACGATCTCAACAACAACAGCGAAGGTGATTATGATGCTTCCCACGACTCGTAACGCAGGTCGCTCAACGGAGTCCTCTCCCCGCCGTTTCCTTTCCAGAGCCTTGGCCGCCACCATAGCCGGCACTTTGATGTCGTTGTCGCTACCCGCCCTGGCGGCAGATCTGGAGGAAATCCAGGAACGTGGTTACATGGAGGTGGCCACCGAGGATAACTACGCCCCCTTCAACTTCATCGAAAACGGCAAAGCCAAGGGCTTCAACGCCGACTTCGAGATCCGCCAGTCGATCCTGCCGTGGACCGGCCTGCTCGCGGCGGTCTCCAACGATCAGTACGACATGGCCTTGACCGGGGCTTCGGTCTCCGACGAGCGTTTGCGGGTCTTCAACTACACCCCGCCCTACGCCTCGGCGCAACACTTCTACATCAAGCGCGCCGGTGACGAGCGCCTGCAAAGCGTGGCCGACCTGAGCGGCAAGACCCTCGGCGTGCAAGCAGGCAGCGTGTTGCTGTCACGCCTCCCCGAGCTCGAGAAGATGCTCGAGGAGCGAGGCGGCGAACTTGGCGAGGTCGTGGAATACGCGTCCTACCCGGAAGCCTTCGCCGATTTGGCCAACGGCCGCTTGGATTACGTGATCGACTCGGCGGTGCCGGTGAATACACTGGTGGCCTCCAAGCCGGACGTATTCGCCAAGGGGCAGGCAGTCTCCGGGGCAGGCTACGTCTCCTGGCCGATTCCCAAGGATAGCCCGGAACTGCTCGCTTACATGACCGACTTTCTCGAGCATATGAAGGAAACCGGCCGTCTCGCCGAGTTGCAGAAGAAATGGTTCGGTGAAAGCTTCCCCAACCTGCCCGACGAGCCGCTGACCAGCGTCGAACAATTCCACGAACTGGCCGGCCTCGACGGCTGAACGCCCAGACGTGCCGACGTGTCAACACGGCGCCTTGGCCCCGCCACGGCGCCGCCTATCCTCCTTAGCTCGGGGAATCTGTCATGAATGCCAGCGCCTGGCAAATGTTGCTGGAAGGGGCCTGGACCACCGTCTGGATCTCCGCTGTCTCGATTGCCATCGGCGTCTTGGCGGGTTTGGTCATCGCCCTGATTCGCCTCGCGCGAATTCCCATCGTCGACCAACTTCTCGTGCTCTACATCAGCGTGGCACGCGCCACGCCCCTGGTGACCCTGGCACTGTTCATCTTTCTCAGCGCGCCCGATCTGGGGCTCGACTTCAACCGTAGCGTCGCCGGCATCCTGGCGTTGACGCTCAATACCACGGCCTTCAATGCCGAGATCTGGCGCAGCGCCTTTCGCAACTTCTCCCGCGAGCAGCGCGAAGCGGCCATGGCCACGGGAATGACGCCGTGGATCACTTTTCGCCGCATCATGCTGCCTCAGATGGTAATCACCAGCCTGCCCGGGCTGATCAACGAGATGTCGTTTCTGATCAAGGGCAGCCCCGCCATCGCGGTAATCGGCATCGTCGATCTTACACGCGTGACCAATCGCATTTCGGCCGTGACCTACGAGCCGCTACCGCCGATTCTCGTCGCCGGCGCGC
Organism: Chromohalobacter marismortui; assembly: GCF_004364315.1. GTDB lineage: Bacteria > Pseudomonadota > Gammaproteobacteria > Pseudomonadales > Halomonadaceae > Chromohalobacter > Chromohalobacter marismortui. Next base: position 254,927 of record NZ_SOBR01000004.1, read on the forward strand.
TCTACATGATGGTAATCGGTTGCCTGATCTGGCTGCAGCGCATTTTCGAGCGCCGCGCCAACCGGCTGGCCATGTGAGGAGACGGCAATGAGCAATTGGGAAATTCTGTGGCAGGCGCGCGACGAGTTCTTGATCGGTTTCTGGCGCACGCTGGAGATCTTCGGTCTCTCGATCGCCGGTGCTTTTCTGATTGGCTGCGGCCTGTTGTATCTGCTCGAGGGCAGCCGCAAACGACTGACCATGCCGTTACGCATCTTCATCGATGCCATGCGCATGCTACCGTTCTTGATCCTCGTGTATCTGCTGTATTACGGCCTGCCATCCGTTGGCATTCGCCTCGATGCCTGGTGGACGGGGGTGGGCGCGTTGGCGGTATACCATGGCACCTATTTCGCCGAGATCTTCCGCAGCAACCGTCTGACCTTCCCACCGGGGCAGATCGAGGCTGCCAAGGCGCATGGCTTCACCAAGAGCAAGATGTTTTTCCGGCTGATTCTGCCGCAAGTCATCATGCAGACCCGGCCATTGCTGGGCAATCAGCTGATTTACGCCCTGAAGGATACGGCGTTTCTGGTGATCATTACCGTGCGCGAGCTCACGGCGGTGGCCAATAGCCTGTCGAGTACCTATTTCATTCCCACCGAGGCGTTCATCGTCGTCATCGGCTTTTACTGGGCGCTCAGCGTGGCGATGGAAATCATCATCAAACAATGCGGGCGCTTCAGCGCCAAGCGGGGGTTCGACAATGTCTGAAGCCAACACGTCCGAGACGGCCGCGGTATCGATCCGCCATCTTTCGAAAAGCTTCGATGACGTCGAAGTGCTGCGCGACGTCGAACTGGAGGTCAAGACCGGAGAAGTCGTCACGATCATCGGTTCGTCAGGCTCGGGCAAGTCGACGCTGTTGCGTTGCATCAACTGGCTCGAGAAGCCCGACCGGGGCAGCATTCATATCGCCGGGCAGCGCATCGGCGTCCACGATGATGGGCGCGCGATGCCGGTACGCGAGCTGGCCAAGGTGCGCGCCAAGACCGGCATGGTGTTCCAGGGCTTCAATCTGTGGCCACACCTCAACGTGCTGCACAACGTCACCGAAGCACCGATCCATGTTCAGGGCAAGTCCAAACGGGAGGCCGAGGCACTTGCCAAAGCGCTGCTCGACAAGGTCGGCATGTCGCACAAACACGACAGCTACCCCAACACGCTCTCGGGCGGCCAGAAACAGCGTGTGGCCATCGCCCGGGCATTGGCCATGCAGCCGACGGTGATGCTCTTCGACGAGCCTACCTCGGCACTGGACCCGGAGCTGGTGGGCGAGGTGCTGGCGGTGATCAAGGATCTCTCCGCCGAGGGCTACACCATGGTCATGGTGACGCACGAGATGGCCTTCGCCCGCGCGGTGTCGGATCAGGTCGTCTTCCTGGAAAAAGGCCTGATCATCGAGCGCGCCGACCCGGAGACCTTCTTCACCACCCCCAAGACCGATCGCGTACGCAAGTTCCTCGAAAATCACGACACGCCCTCGCCCGCCTGAACGGACGAGGCGCTTCACCGACCGACGCCGCTCAGCCCGTCTGGGCGGGGTCGGGCACCGTCGGGAAACGTGGCGGATGCGCCTGCATGAAGGCATGGCAGGCACGCAGCACACGAATATCGTCGTGCTTGCCGCCCGCGAGCTGAAAGCCAACCGGCATGCCCGCGTCGGTGAAGCCGCATGGCACGGAGGCGGCGGGTTGCTGGCTGAGATTGAAGGGATATGAGAAAGGCGCCCATTCCTCCCAATCGCGCATGCCACTCCCCGGCGGCACCTCATGGTTGGCTTCGAACGGCGACACCGCCACCGAGGGCGTCATCAACAGGTGATACTCCTGATTGAAGTGTTCGAGTCGCTCGGTCAGGCGCGCACGGGCCTCCAGCGCGCGGAAGAAATCCAGCGCACTCCAGCGCTCGGCGATGCGTGCATTGGCCACCAGCCCCGGATCGAGCAGGCTGCGCTCGTGCTCGGTGGACTGCGACCACACCTCCAGCGAGGCGGTGAACCATATCTTCTGAAAGATCTCGATCGGCGATTCGAAGCCGGGGTGAATCTCCTCGACCTCGGCCCCCAGGGCTTGAAGCTTTTCGGCCGCTTCTCGGACGCGGGCGGCAATCTGCGGATCGACTTGGGCATAGCCAAGATCCGGCGAGTAGGCGATACGCAAACCGCGCAGGTCGCAATCCAGGTCCACGCCCCAGTCGTCAGGCTGCCCGCGTGCTGCATAAGGATCACGATAATCGTAACGCCCGATCACGTTGAGCATGCGCGCCGCGTCCGGCACGTTGCGCGTCAACGGACCGATATGCGAGAGCGTTGGCGCCTTGGCGGGTGGCCATTGCGGCGTCCAGCCGAAGGTCGGCTTGAAACCGAATACGCCGGTAAAGGCGGCGGGTATGCGGATCGAGCCACCCGAGTCCCCGCCCTGGTGCAAGACGCCCATGTTGAGAGCGGCGGCAGCGGCCGCGCCCCCCGAGGAACCCCCTGGCGTCAGCCGCGTGTCCCATGGATTATAGGTGGCGCCGAACACGCGGTTGTCGGTGACGGCCTTCCAGCCAAACTCCGGGGTATTGGTCTTGCCCAGGAAGATGGCGCCCGCCTCACGCAGCATGCGTGCCGGCGGCGCATCGCCTTCGCAAGGCGCATCCGAGGTGGTCAACGAGCCATCACGGGCCGGCATGCCGGCCACTTCGGTCAAATCCTTCATCGACACCGGTACGCCGTCGATGGGGCTCAACGGCTTGCCCTGCCCCCAGCGACGCGCCGAGGCCTTGGCGGCCTGTTCGGCGCCCTCATGATCCACGTAGACATAGGCATTGACGGCGTCGTTGAAGCGTTCGATGCGCGACAGCGCGGCACGCGTCGCCTCCAGAGGAGAAGCATCGCCCGATTCGAACAACGCGGCCAACTGCCCGGCATCCATCATGCCCAGATCCGTCTCTTGCATGACACCCTCACATCCCTGCTTGGTGAATGGCACGCGATTGCGTGTCAGAGGCCTAGGCTAGACGCGACACCCCAGCAAGGCAACGCCAAAGAAGCCTTGCGCACGATGACCGATACCCGCAGCAACGCTTATCATCGCTGTCAACGATGCCGTCAGCCTGGGAAACCCGATGCCCGAAACGCCGTTCTATCTCCAGTTGCGTGACCGCCTGGTGGCGCTGATCGAGTCGGGAGAGCTGCGCCCCGCCGGCCGCCTGCCCGCCGAGCGCCTGCTGGCGGAGCGCTTCGCCACCACACGGATCACGCTGCGCCAGGCGTTGTCGCAGCTGGAAAGCGAGGGACGCATCCATCGCCGCACCCGACGCGGCTGGTTCGTCTCGCCGCCCCGCGTGGACTATACCCCCGACCGCGACCAGAGTTTCACCCAGTACGTCACGGCACAAGGCCGGCGCCCATTCACTCAGGTGTTGAGCCTGTACCATCGACCGGCGCCACCGACGGTGGCACAGGCGCTCATGATTCCTCCGGAACACACGGTACTGAAAGTCTGTCGGCGGCGTTATATCGACGACCGGGCGGTTCTACTGGAACGCATCTGGCTACGGGACGACCTGCTGCCGGGGCTGGCCGAAGGCGATTTCACGGCGTCGCTCTGGCAACGCCTGCATGATGACTACGGCATCGACCCGGTGCGCAAGTCGCTGCGACTCTACCCTACCGCGCTGACCGGCACTGAGGCCGAGACGCTCGGCGTGCATAGCGGAAGTGCAGGGCTTTGCGTGACGCGGACCACCTATGACCGTGACGGCCGCGCGCTCGAATACGACGAGGACCACTGGCTGCACGACGCCATCTGCATTCGTGCCGATGTCGACATGACGTAGCGTCCTCGGCGGCCGCCCATCAACGACCCGACGCCACCACCACGCAGTCGATTCCCTCGCGTGCCAGCTGCTGACAGGAACGGCGCGCCTGGCTTTCCTCGAGATCCACCAGCTGTGCCCGGAAGATGCTGCGCGCTCCCTGGGTCGAAGACACCGCGACGCGGCCACCCAGATCGAGGAAGTCGGCAGCCTGGTCGGCCTGGTGACGCGCTCGCATGCGATCGCTGAAGGCGCCTACCTGCACCGCCCAGGCACCGCCGGTCGAACGTTCCGCGGTCGGCGTCGGGCGGGCGTCGCCCTGTTCGCTCTGCGCCTGGGCGATCAGCTCGCGAATGGGATCGTCACGCATCGGTGCCGGCGAGGCGGGGATCTGCAAGCGCTCGCCGTAGATATCGGCCTGGGCGATCCAGTCCCCTTGGGCGAGCGAGGCGGCACGCGCGAAGCCGCTATCGAGCAGTTCACGCATGTGGGCATCGCGCGATTGTGCCGTGAAGCCGCCCATCACCACCGAGAGGATGCGGCGCCCATCGTGGACGGCGGAAGTCGCCACGTTGAAGCCCGAGGCGCGAATGTAACCGGTCTTGAGACCATCGGCCCCTGCATAGCTATCCAGCAGCCGGTTGTGTCCCTGATAGCGCTTTCCCTGCCAGGTGAACCGGGTCTTGCCGAAATACGGGTAATAGGCGGGGAAGTCCCGCATCAACCGCAGCGCGAGAATCGCCATGTCGCGTGCCGTCGTGACCTGCTCCGGGTCGGGGAGGCCCGAGGCGTTGCGGAAGGTCGTGTCCATCATGCCCAGGGCACGCGCCTTGTCGGTCATCTGACCGGCGAAGACGGACTCGCTGCCGGCCAGCCCTTCGGCCACCACCGCCGCCACGTCGTTGGCGGACTTGACGATGAGGATGTTGATGGCGTCCTCCACCTGCACCGTCTCGCCGGGCGTCACGCCCATCTTGGAGGGCGGCTTCGCCGCGGCGTACCGCGACACCGGCAAGCGGCTCTCCAGGCTGAGCGTATCGTCCTCGATCGCCTCGAAGAGCAGATACAGCGTCATCATCTTGGTCAATGAGGCCGGGTAGCGAGGCGCATCGGCGTTGTCGGCATGCAGGACGGCGCCGTTCTCGGTATCGATGACGATGGACGCGTAGCGCGGGTTGGGGGCCGCTTCGGCCACGGACAGCGTGCACAACGCGATGGCGAAAACGACCAACAGGGTCAGGGCGGGCGACAGCCGCGCACGCTGGGAATGCAGGGACGTCATGTTGTATGTCCTTCAAAGAGGGCCCGCCACGGGCCCATCCGTCAGATTTGCCGCGACATTTGTTATGGCGACGCCACAAAGTGCAATGACATAGGGATTATGGGCGAGAGGACGTCTCTGTACAGCCCCCAGGGCGCATTTTGGCCACTCTTCGTGACATTTCGCAATTCAATGTCGCCCGATGGTGAAGACGGCGCGTCTCAGGGCGGCGCCTGGACGACGTGCCCGACAATCTGGTATATACCAGAAGGCATCACATGCTTGATCCGCCGGAGTCCTTGTCCTGAGCCCTTTCGCCCTGGCACTAATCGTCGTTTCCGCTGCCCTGCATGCCGGCTGGAACCTGCTCGGCAAGCAAGGCGTCCCCTCGTTGGCCTTCTTTGCCCGTGCCATGGCGGCCGGCAGCGTGCTGTACGCCCCGCTCTTGCTGTGGGGCCCGGCACCGATGCAGTTGCCCTGGTCCTTCTGGGGCTGGCTCGTCGCCACTGGCGCCTGCCAGACGCTTTACATGAGCGGGCTGGCCTGGGCATACGCACGGGGCGACGTCAGTCTGCTCTACCCCATGGCGCGCGCGTTGCCGGTGCTGGGGGTCCCTGCCGTCGCGCTGCTGGTCTTGCCGGCTCCAGCCCTCGATCTCGGCGACGGCCTCGGCATGGGCCTGATCGCCATCAGCGCCCTGATCATGCCCCTGACTCACTGGCGTGCCTTCCGCCTCGAGAGCGACCTCACCCCCGCGCTGGGTTTCGTCCTGCTCGCCGCCGCCGGCACCACCGGCTACTCGCTGATCGACAAGCGCGCCCTGGGTCTGATGACCGCCAGTGGCTATACCCCGCTACAAGCCGGGTTGCACTACATGGTGCTGCAGGCCATGACGACCTGGCTGTGGATGTGGCCGTTGGTGCGGGCGTTGCCCAGCGAACGTCTCGCGGCACGACGGCTGCGTTACACGTCCGCCGCGCGTCGCGCCTGGCTGGCGGGCGCCATGATCCTTGGTACCTACGGCCTGGTGCTGATCGCCATGTCCTCCAGCGCGGACGTCAGCCACGTCGTCGCCCTGCGCCAACTCTCGATTCCCCTCGGCGTTCTCGCCGCCGTCTACTGGTTCAAGGAGCGCCTGCCGCCCCTACGCCTCGGTGCCATCGCCATCATGCTGACCGGCCTGGCGCTCGTGGCATGGTGAAGAAAGCGCTTGAGCCGACCCGGGCACGGCACCTACCTTGTAGGGTGTCGGCACAGAGAGGTGCCGAGTTCCTTCAACGATCAGGAGATGACGAAATGGAAATCATCATCGAGAACGCCGGTATGGAAGCCGACGAGTTCCATGCGATAGCTGGCGGCGATACCGGCGAAGCCTTGCGCAAGACAGCCAAGAACTACCTCGGCAGCCAAGAAGTCACCGAGCATCAGCTCGAGGAGCTACGCATGGCGGGCGGCGAGGAGTACGAGGCGCTGCGCCGCGATATGACACGCCATGCGCTGAGTGTGGTCAATGTACCCAAGGACGCCGCGATCTCCCTGGATATCGCCTTCAAGGGCGGTGCCAAGGCGTAACCCGCAAGCCTAGGACCAGGTGAGGCGGCGGCATGGGAGCAAGCGCTCCCATGCCGGGTGGACTTGCGCTATCATGATATTTTCCTGCCCCGCCGATTCCCGCTTGCTGTCATCCGCGACGCCGCCGTCTGTCGCGAGGAGTGTGCATGACGTCATCCCATGAGCCCGTCGATACGCCACCGGTGCCCGCCACCGCCAGTGTCGCGCCCGAGGATGTGGCCGCATACGAAGAAACGTTCCGCGAACCGCGCTTCTGGCACAAGATCACCCGCTATGGGCGTCGCGCGGGCCGCGAAGTCACGCGACGCGCATTGCAGCTGTACTTCGTCATGCAGCGTCCCGACGTACCGTTGTGGGCCAAGTCCACGATTCTCGGCGCGCTGGGCTATTTCATCTCGCCGTTGGACGCGATTCCCGACTTGATCCCCGCCGGCGGTTACGTCGATGACGCCAGCGTGCTCGGCGCCGCCTTGATCGCGGTGTCGGTGTACATCGACGACGACGTCAAGGCCCGCGCCGAGCAGGCCATGCCCAAGTGGTTATGAGTGCCCATAGAAAAAGCCCCTGACAATGTCAGAGGCTTCTCGTGTCACGCCGGAATAGTGCCGTCGATCACTTCTCGACGAAGGCGCGCTCGATGACGTAGTCGCCGGGCTCGCCCATGCGCGGCGAAATGTTGAAGCCCAACTCGTCGAGCATGGCGCTGGTGTCTTCAAGCATCGCCGGGCTGCCGCAGATCATGGCGCGATCCTGCTTGGGATCGAGCTCGGGCAGGCCGGTATCGGCGAAGAGCTTGCCGCTACGGATATGATCCGTCAGGCGCCCCATGGTGTGGAAGTCTTCACGCGTCACCGTGGGATAGTAGACCAACTTCTCGCTGATCTCTTCGCCCAGGTATTCATGCGCCGGCAGTTCCTGGGTAATGAAGTCGGCATAGGCCAGTTCACTGACCGTGCGCACGCCATGGATCAGCACGACCTTCTCGAAACGCTCGTAGACTTCCGGGTCCTGGATCAGACTCATGAACGGCGCCAGACCGGTACCGGTGGACAGCAGGTACAGATTGCGACCGGGCAGCAGGTCGTCGACCACCAAGGTACCGGTAGGCTTGCGGCTGACCATGATCTGATCGCCGACCTGGAGATGCTGTAGACGTGAGGTCAGCGGGCCATCGGGCACCTTGATGCTGAAGAACTCGAGATGATCCTCGTAATTGGGGCTTGCCACCGAGTAGGCTCGAAGCAAGGGCTTGCTGTCGGCTTCCAGACCGATCATGACGAACTGGCCGTTCTTGAAGCGCAGGCTACGCTCACGCGTGGTGCGGAAGCTGAACAGGGTATCGTTCCAGTGATGAACGCTGAGAACTTCTTCAAGTGCCAGTTTACTCACGACCGCTCCTTAACTTATAACCAAAAAGAATTTTCTATGCATTTGGGAGTTGAAGGAATTATAAGACCGGGACAGTATATCTGTTAAATGGATTATCTGAATATCGCTTATCCACTCTTTGGATATAGAACCGGAGACGGCCATGCGTTATACCCTGCGTCAGCTCGAAGTCTTCGTCGCCATCGCGCAGCACGAGAGTGTCTCCCGCGCGGCGCAGCGCCTGGCAATGTCACAGTCCGCCACCAGTACCGCTCTTGCGGAGCTGGAACGACAATTCGACTGCCAATTGCTCGACCGCATCGGCAAGCGGCTCAAGCTCAACGCGCTGGGCTTTCAACTCCTGCCCAAGGCCGTGGCCCTGCTCGACCGCGGCGAGGAGATCGAAGAACTGCTCAAGGGGCAGCGCGGCATCGGCTCGCTGGACGTCGGCGCGACACTGACCATCGGCAATTATCTCGCCACCCTGCTGATCAGCGACTTCATGCACCGCCACCCCGGGAGCCGCGTGCGCCTGCACGTGCGCAACACGGCCGCCATCGTCAACCGCGTCACCCATCATGACCTGGACCTGGGACTGATCGAGGGCGATTGTCAACACGATGACATCGTCATGCAGCCCTGGGTCGAAGATGAACTCACGGTCTTTTGTTCGCCGCGACATCCCTTGGCCAACGCCGGCCAGGCGGACCTGGAAACGCTGATGGGCGAGGACTGGATCATGCGTGAAGAGGGCTCGGGAACGCGCCGTACGCTGGATCAAGCGATGCGCCATCGGCGCGGCCGGCTCAATGTACTGCTCGAGCTGGAGCATACCGAGGCCATCAAGCGCGCGGTGGAATCGGGGCTGGGCATCGGCTGTGTCTCGCACCTGGCCCTGCGCGACGCCTTTCGTCGCGGCAGCCTGGTGCCCATCGCCACCCCGGAACTCGACCTGACGCGACAATTCACCTTCATCTGGCATCGTCACAAATACCTGACCACCGCCATGCGCGAATTCTTGCGCCTGTGCCGCGAGATGACCGCTGGTATTCAGCGCAGCGACGACATCGACCTGCCCGCCGTGCCATGATCGAAAACGGCCCATCGGCGTATGCCGATGGGCCGTGGTGGCAGGCAGTGGAGAAATTGCGTGGCCTAGGACTTGGTCAACGCCGGGCGTGTCGTCGAGCGCCCGTCCTCACGCAGGCTGAAACGGCCCACGACGTCGGCCAGGCGTCCGGCCTGATCACGCATCTGCTCGGCAGCCACGGTGGATTCCTCGACCATGGAGGCGTTGTGCTGGGTCATTTGATCCAGGTCGTTGACGGCCTGGTTGACCTGGGTCACGCCCTGGCTCTGCTCTTGCGTGGCGGCATTGATCTCGGCAAGGACATCGGAGACGCGCGCCACGGCGGTGACGATTTCCTGCATGCTGTCGCCCGCCGTGCGCACCAGATCGGTGCCTTCGCGGGTCTGGGCCACCGAGGTGTCGATCAGCTTCTTGATGTCGGCGGCCGCCGACGCCGAGCGACTGGCCAGTTGACGAACCTCGCCAGCCACCACCGCAAACCCGCGCCCTTGCTCGCCGGCGCGCGCCGCCTCGACCGAGGCATTGAGGGCCAGCAGGTTGGTCTGGAAGGCGATTTCGTCGATCAGACGCACGATGTCGGAAATCTGCGTCGTTTGGGCGTCCACCGCTTCCATGGTATTCACGGCCTGACGGGCGATCTCGCCACCCCGGTTGGCGGCACTCGTGGCCTCCTGGGAAAGCTGATCCGCCTGGCGCGCGGAATGGGCGGTATTTTCCACCGTGCTGGCGATCTGCTCCATGGCGGTGGAGGTTTCCTGCAGATTGGAGGCAGCCTGCTCGGTGCGTCGCGACAGATCCTGGCTGCCATTGGCGATTTCGCTGGAGGCCTCGTTCACCGAGGTACTGCTGGCCCGCACCTCGAGCAACACGTCGTTGACGGTATCCGCGAAACCATTGAAGGCCTGCGCGATTTGCGCCACTTCATCACGGCCGTCGATCTCGAGCCGGCGGGTCAGATCGCCCTCCCCGGAGGCAATATCGAACATGGCATCGCGCGCCAGGCGCAAACGCCGAAAGACAGGAGACAGCAGCGCCCACAGCAGCAAGGCGGCGATCAAACCGGACAGCACCATGGCAATCAGCGTGGATTTCAGTACGCTCTGTACCCCGGCATTGGCCTCGGCCTGATCCAGCGCAATCAGCAGACGCCAGTTGGTTCCAGGTACGGGAACACCATAGAGCAGGACGTCCCGGCCTTCGATGACCGTTTCGCGCGGTTCTCCGCCGTCGATCAGCGTATTCAGCCAGGCCGGCGTCAGGGTGTCTTTCAATGCCGTGGCGGACTTCAGCGTCAGGTCGGCATCGCGATAGGCGACGATATCGCCGTCGCGATTCACCAGCATCGCGAAACTGCTCGGCGTGGGGTGGATCGAGGTCACATTGGCGGTGACATCCGCCATGCTGACGTCGGCGCCGATCACCGCCTGGGTCTCGCCGTTCTCGATGACCGGTGTGGCAAAGGCCACCACCAGGCTATCGGTCACCATGTCCAGGTAAGGCGGGCTCGCCACGGTGTCACCGGCCGCCACGGCCGACTGATACCAGGGACGCTGGGTGGGATCGTAATCTTCGGGCGGCTGCCAGTTATCATTGGTGATCAGCCGCTTGTCCGGCAAGCCGACGTAGACCTGACTGAAATTGCCGGCCGCGGCCGTCTGTTGCAGGGCGGGAACGAAGTCGTCGCTCTCGAGCGCGGGCGGAAGGGCTTCGATCAAGCGCTTCTTGCTGGTCGCCCAGTCGGCGATGGCATCGACATTGCCGCGTGCCAAGGCGCTCAACATGTCGATATTGGTGGCGCGCTGCTGCTGACTCACCAGCCAGTAGCTCACGCCACCGGTAACGGCCAGAGCCACCAGGATCATGGCGACGCAGGCCGCCATGATCCGGGTACGAAGCGATGTGAACATAAATGAGTGCCTATCTATCGTTGAGGGATGCCTCCTTTATTAACGGCACTCATGGAAAAAACTTTAAGTACGATGGTGACTCATGGCAAGGCGAACATTCGCATCACCCGAGGGGCGGCCGGAACTTCTCGGCCAACTCGTTCTCGCTCGCGCCAGAGAGGTCCTTGTCCAGCGTATGAATGACGCATTCCTGAGTAGGCTTGTCGAGCTTCTGCCGCAATAGCCCGAGGAAATGCGGTGCGGCGGCGATAACGAACTCATCCGCCTTGCCCTGGGTACGCGCCTGACGCAGATAGTCGGCGACTTCCTTGGCGAAAAACGCAGCGTGTTTTTCCATCGTGGCCTCGTCATTGCCGGACTGGCGCGGCGAATGCGAGGCCGCATCATCGGCTTCGCCTTTGCCCCCCGTACGCAGATCGCCGGTGTGCAAACGGCCCTCGGGATGAATCAACGTATCGACTTCACGCACTACACCAGCTTGATGCGCGAAGATACGCGCACGCGTGGCATTGGCGGTGACGATATAGCGCTTGTTCATGTCTGACTCCTTGATCGGGGGGATGACCGGCATCTCGGGATGACGGCGCCTCCTGCGCCATCGATATCCCACCGCTTCGTCGCGCGAATGACGGCCCTTCAAGCATCGAAATCCAGCGCCTTTCTGTCAACCTTGCGGCAGGCGTCGGCACGCCGCGACATCCGCGTGGTCTGGCAACGACAGGTTCACGCCGGACGTAAACCTGCTAACATCGCACCGCTGGACGGAACCACCGGCTATGAGCGCTATCTGCCAGGGAGAGCGACATGCGCGACTTTATCTTGATGCGTCGCCCGTTACCGCGACGGACGCTGATCTTTTCTCATTGTGTACTGCAAATAGGCCTGCTGGTGGCTGGCGGCGCCTGGCTATGGCGTCATTCTCCAGCGGCAAGCGGACTCTCGTGGCAGGCGAGCTGGCCGATGCTGGCACTCGGCGGCGGCGTGCTGCTGCTCGCCATGGCATTACTGCGCCTATTCGCCGAGTTATGGATGGCGCCGCATCACATGCAGGCACGCCGCAACGGTTTTGCCCCAGGCGACGTGATGACGCGCGCCATCGACCGGCGTCCGGCCATGCACGACCCGGAACGGGCCTGGATCAGCACGGCCAAGCCCCTCGACGCGGACGAAGGCGTGGTGGGCCAGGCACGGGTGACACAGCCCCGCCAGCCGGCCACTTCGAAGCGGGAACCCGCCACGTCTTCGCAGCGCCAGGAACCCAGTCTCTAGCGCTGAGACGTGTCGCCCACTAGTGACCGAGAATCTGGCTGAGGAACAGCTTGGTACGCTCGGAACGCGGGTGATTGAAGAACGTTTCCGGCGGGGCTTCCTCGATGATCTGTCCCTGATCCATGAAGATGACCCGGTCGGCCACGGTCTTGGCGAAGCCCATCTCGTGCGTGACGCAGATCATGGTCATGCCTTCGCGGGCCAGCTCGACCATGACGTCGAGCACTTCCTTGATCATTTCCGGGTCCAGCGCCGAGGTCGGCTCGTCGAACAGCATCACCTCGGGGCGCATGCATAGCGCCCGGGCGATGGCCACGCGCTGCTGCTGCCCACCCGATAACTGTCCCGGATACTTCTTGGCCTGTTCGGCGATCTGCACCCGCTCCAGGTATTCCATGGCCAATTTCTCGGCTTCGTGGCGCGGCTTCTTCTGTACCCATATCTGTGACAGGCAGCAGTTCTCCAGCACGCTGAGATGCGGAAACAGGTTGAAATGCTGGAATACCATGCCGACCTGGCGACGGATCTGCTCGATGCGCTTGATATCCTCGGTCATGGTGATGCCGCCGACCGTGATCCCACCCTGCTGGTGCGCTTCCAGGCGGTTGATGCAACGGATCAATGTCGACTTGCCCGACCCCGAGGGGCCACAGATGACGATACGCTCACCGCGCTGGACGGTCAGATCGATGTCGCGCAGCACATGGAAGTCGCCATACCACTTGTTGAGGCCGGTCATCTCGATCATCGGCTCGGTGCCGTTGTCCCGTGAGGCAGTTGCTTCGCTCATGCTGGTGCTTCCTGAAATGAATTGTCTTGTTGTATGCCGGCACACCGTCTTGCCGCTGCAGCGCCTTGCGGATACCGGCTGTCGAGTACTAATGCCCTGTGTGCAGTTTGCGTTCGATGCGCTGGCTGTAGCGCGACATGCTGAAACAGAAGACCCAGTAGACCAGCGCCGCGAATACATACCCTTCCATGGCGTAGCCCAGCCACTCGGGGTCGGTGAGTCCGGCCTGGATGATCGACAACAGGTCGAGCAGGCCGATGATCAACACCAGCGAGGTATCCTTGAACAGCGCGATGAAGGTATTGACGATCCCCGGAATCACCAGCTTCAGTGCCTGCGGCAGGACGATCAGCCCCATGCGCTGCCAGTAGCCCAGCCCCAACGACATGCCGGCTTCGTCCTGGCCCTTGTCGATGGCTTGCAGTCCGCCGCGCACCACTTCCGCCATGTAGGCGCTCCAGAACAGCATGATGCCGACCAGGGCGCGCAGCAGCTTGTCGAACTCGACCTCCGAGGGCACGAACAGCGGCAGCATCACCGAGGCCATGAACAGCACGGTGATCAACGGTACGCCACGCCAGAATTCGATGAACACGACGCTGACGCCCCGTACCAGCGGCATGGATGAGCGTCGCCCCAGGGCGAGCAGGATACCGATCGGCAGCGAGCCGACGATGCCGACGACGGCAATCGTCAGGGTCAGCATCAACCCGCCCCAGTCGCGCGTCGGCACGGGCATGAGCCCGAAGGCGCCGCCAGCCAGCAGAAAGAAGGCGATGATCGGAAAGCCGGTCAGGGCGAACAGGGCCATCCAGCCCTTGGCAGGCAGGCGCGGCAGCACCAGCCAGGCGATCACGCCCGCCAGCATGGCGAAGACGATATTGACCCGCCAGATCTCGCTTTCGGGATAAAAGCCGTAGACGATGCTCTCCAGGCGTGCCGAAATGAACACCCAGCACGCGCCTTCTCCCGTACAGGCCTGGCGCGTCTCGCCCAGCCAGTCGGCCTGGACGACCGCCCATTGCAGTAGCGGCCAGAGGACCATGACGGTAACCACCAGCATCACCACGCTGACGAGGCTGTTCAACGGCGAGGAAAAGAGGTTCTGGCGCAGCCAACCGGGCACGCCGCGACGACGGACAGGGGGCTCTCGCTGGGGAATCATGGCGGTTTGTGCGGCTTCCGATGATGCTGAAGAGGTCGTCATGTCAACGCTCCTTTATCTGCACGCGGGCGTTGTAGAGGTTCATCAGGAACGACACGACCAAGCTGATCGTCAGGTAGACCGCCATGGTGATGGCGATGATCTCGAGAGCCTGTCCGGTCTGGTTGAGGGCCGTCCCCGCGAACACTGCGACCAGGTCGGGATAACCGATGGCCGTGGCCAATGATGAATTCTTGATCAGGTTGAGGTGCTGGCTGGTCAACTGCGGGATGATCAGGCGCATGGCCTGGGGGACCACGATCTTGCGCAGCGTGACGCCTGAGCTGAGCCCCAGCGAGCGTGCCGCCTCGATCTGACCATGGGCGACCGACTGGATGCCCGAACGGACGATCTCGGCGATGAACGCAGCGGTGTAGATCGACAACGCCAGCCACAGGGCGGCCAGCTCGGGCAGGATGGTGATCCCTCCGCGGAAGTTGAACCCGGCCAGGGACGGCATCTCCCAGTTCAGCGGGAAACCGTTGATCGCATAGACCGCCAGAGGCAACCCCACGATCAAGGCAAGACTGAGCCAGCCGGCGGGCAACCGCTGCCCCGTGCGATCCTGACGGCGGCGGGCGAAGCGCACCAGCAGGACGCTAGCAACCACGGCCAGCAGCAGCGCCCAGAGAACCGCGGAGAAGCCTGGCTGCGGCAGGGGTTCAGGCAGAATCAGTCCGCGAATGTTCAGAAAGACGGCTTCGAATAACGACAGGCTGTCACGCGGCGAAGGCAAGGCCCGCAGAACGGCAAAGTACCAGAAGAGAATCTGCAGCAGCAGTGGCACGTTGCGAAAGATCTCGACATAGACCATTGCCGCCTTGGCCAGCAGCCAGTTGGGGGATAAACGGGCGATGCCGACCAGAAAACCGATCAGGGTCGCCGCCACCACCCCCATGGCGGAGACCAGCAGCGTGTTCAGCAGGCCCACCAGGAACGTCATCGCGTAAGTACTGTTACCGCTGTACTCGACCAGGGTCTGAGGAATCGAGAAGCCGGCCCTTTCACCGAAGAAGCCGAACCCCGTCGTAATACCCCGCTCTTCCAGGTTGTTCATCGTATTGAACACCAGCACGAAGATGACCGCCGTCAGGGCGATGAGCAATACGGCCTGGACCAGCAGGGCTCGAAAGCTGGGGTCGCGCCACAAGGCACCGCTTTCACGCGAACGTCGAACGCTACGCCACATCATTGCATGCTCGATCAGGTAGGCAGCCACACTCCGTCCACGCACCTTGTCGGCACGTGGCACCCGGCAACTGCGTCAATGAATGTAAGATCCGCGCCGGACACACCCGGCGCGGAGGATGGTGCCATGCCTTATCAGCGTACTGGCGGCGCGTACATCAAACCGCCTTCGGTCCACAAGGCATTGAGGCCGCGTTCGACATCCAGCGGTGAGTTCTTGCCCACGTTGTCGGCGAAGACTTCACCATAGTTACCGACATCCTTGACGATCTGGTAGGCCCAGTCGCTGGACAGTCCCAGTTGCTCGCCATAGCTGCCTTCGACACCCAGCAGACGCGCTACCTTGGGATTGGGCGGGTTGGCTTTCATCTCATCGACGTTTTCGCTGGTCACGCCCAACTCTTCGGCGTTGATCATCGCGAACAGCGTCCACTTGACGATGTCGAACCACTGATCGTCGCCCTGGCGCACCACGGGGCCCAGCGGCTCCTTGGAGATCAGCTCAGGCAGGATTTCGACACTGCCGGGATCGGGCAACTGCAGGCGCAATGCCGCCAGTTGCGAGGTATCCGAGGTCAGCACGTCACAGCGACCGCTTTCGAAGCCCTTGACCGTCTGGTCCGGGGTATCGAAGGTCACCGTACGGATATCGATATTGCGGGAGGGAAAATAATCGGCAAGGTTGAGCTCGTGGGTCGTGCCAGCCTGGATACAGATCGAAGCGCCGTCGAGCTGCTCGAGACTGTCGATGCCCAGCTCCTTGCTCAGCATGAAACCCTGACCGTCGTAGAAGGCCACGCCGGTGAAATTGAGCCCCAGCGAGTTGTCGCGCGTGGCTGTCCAAGTCGTGTTGCGCGAGAGCATGTCGATCTCACCCGACTGCAAGGCGGTGAAACGTTCCTTGGCGGTCAGCGGCGTGAAGGTCGTTTTGCTGGCATCGCCAAACACCGCAGCGGCAACGCCCCGGCAGATTTCCACATCCAGCCCTTGCCAGTGGCCGTCCTCGTCCGGCGCCGAGAAGCCGGTCAGGCCGACGTTGACGCCACAACTCAGATTGCCGCGCTCCTGGACGTCGTCGAGGGTCGCCGCCTGGGAGACGGTCGCGAAGCCACTGAGCAGCAGGGCAGCTGGGGCGGCTATCATGAACTTGTTCTTGTATAACATTCAAAAGCTCCTTGCGTTATTGTGGTGGCTTATACGAGAGCCACTATCCACATTAGCAAAGAGCTTGCCACTCCGACCAATATACCTAAGTCACGTACCTTTAACGCTTTTCACACGGTGCGTATCACCTCGACAGTGCACGACGCATGAACGGTGGCAGCGCCAATGCACCACGATGGGTCTCGACGCTGTAGTACTCGAGCGGAAATTCCACCGCAGCGGCATCTCGTTCTCGAAAGCGTGTCACGTCACTGCCCTTGCCGGCCAGCGTCACGCTCCACCACCCCGAGGGATAGACCGGCTGCGGAAACGGCAGCGTGGCAACGCTCTCGAAGCCGACGCGTTGCATATCGGCGCGTAGCTCGCGAATGATCGAGCCGGTGTGATAAAGCGGTGACTCGCTCTGTTGCACCAACACACCGCCATCGGCGAGCAAGCGGTGGCAGTGCCCCAGAAAGTCGGCCTCGAACAACCCTTCTGCCGGTCCCACGGGGTCGGTGGAGTCGATGATCATGACATCGACGCTGCCGGCCGGTGCGTTCTCGACCCACTTGACGCCATCCTCGAACTTGAGCGTAGCGCGCGGATCGTCGTTGGAGGCCGTCAACTCCGGGAAGAAGCGCTGCGAGGCTCGGGTGACTTCCTCGTCGATGTCGATCTGCACGACCTGCTCGACAGCGGGATGCTTGAGCACCTCACACAGCGTGCCGCAGTCGCCGCCACCGATGATCACCACGCGCTTGGGCGCAGCGTGAGAGAACAGCGCTGGATGCGCGATCATCTCGTGATAGAGGAAGTTGTCGCGCGTACTGAGCATCACGCAACCGTCGAGTACCATCAGGTTGCCGTAGGTTTCGGTGGCGTAGACCTCCAGATGCTGATAGGGGCTTTGTACCTCGTGCAGCTTGTCCTTGATCATGAGTGAAAAGGCACTGCCGTGGCTGTCGAACACTTCCGTGAACCAGCCCTGGTCGAGACGCTCGGTCATGGGAACCCCCGTAATCGCTATCGTCAAAGCCCCTGCGAGAGGCCGACATCACATGCATGAAAAGTGGCGCAACATAGCCTATCCGCGCGCGACAAGAAAGCGCCTGGGCAGCAACCAGTGACAAACTCTGACGGCGACAAGCGCCCCCAGCGTATTGGCCAGCGCATCGGCCCAATCGGCACCGCTTCGCCCCGGCACGCCCAGCTGCAGACCCTCGATGAGTACGCCATAGCCGATCGCCAGGCTAAGCGCCGTCACCACGCGCAAACCGCCCAAGCGCAAAAGTGCCGCCAGCCCCGCATAGGCAATGAAATGGTTGAGCTTGTCCCAGGGCAGCTCCTGAGGCATCTCTGAACCGGGGGTCAGGCTGCCCCAGGCGATCACGACGGCGCTGACACCCGCCAGCACAAGGCACGACCAGCGCAGATGTCGCAGGGAAACAGGCATGGCTCACACTCCTTGTGGCGGGTGTTCATGGTCGGCAGTGTGAGGGGCGGCGTTCACCAAGGCGAGCGGCAACCCCAGTCGCCGGCAGACCGACGCATCCAGACGTGTCACCCAGTGCCCCTCGACCTCGCGCGACCAGTCGGTGGCCGGTGCCAGCCGATGCCGCCGGCGACCGACGACATGATAGACACCGTCACGCCAGGCAGGCGGCAACCAGCGCAGTACCGCCAGGCCACGCCAGGGCCATCGCAACCCCTGGGCCAGACGCCACAACGCGGCACTGTCGCGATGCAGCTCGCCCTCGCGCACCAACCAGACGCTATCGAGCTGGCCGGGATCGGCACCGAAATGCCCGCCCAGGCGTCGGGCCGGCGTCTCGTGCAGGCTCGCCAGATAGACTGGCACCCGCGCGTGGCGCAGCACGAAATGCGCCGCACGCCGACACAGCGGGCACTCGGCGTCGAGCACGAGCAACATGGCGCGTTCAGCCATGATAACGCGGACTGAACTCATGCAGCGCCTCGATGAAGGCGGCGACATGATCGGGATCAGTAAATTGGCTGACACCGTGGCCCAGGTTGAAGATATGCCCCGGGCCGCTGCCGTAACTGGCCAGGATCCGCGCTACCTCATCGCGAATCGCCTGGGGCGAGGCGAAGAGCACATTGGGATCGAGGTTGCCCTGCAGCGCCACGCGATCGCCCACGCGGGACCGGGCGTCGCTCAGTTCCGTGGTCCAGTCCAGGCCCACGGCATCGGCGCCGCTGTCGGCGATGGTTTCCAGCCACTGGCCGCCCTGCTTGGTGAACAGGATCACCGGCACGTGGCGCCCCTCGTGCTCACGGATCAGCCCGTCGACGATGCGTGCCATGTAGGCCAGCGAAAATTCGCGATACGCGGGCGTCGACAGCACACCGCCCCAGGTATCGAAGATCTGCACGATCTGGGCCCCGGCGCGAATCTGCGCGTTGAGGTAATCGGTGACCGCCTGCGCCAGCTTGTCGAGCAATGCATGCATCGCCGCGGGGTCGCCGTACATCAATGCCTTGGCATGGCGGAAGTCCTTGCTCGAGCCGCCTTCGATCATATAGGTCGCCAGCGTCCAGGGGCTGCCTGAAAAACCGATCAACGGCACGCTGTCTGCCAGCTCGTGGCGGATGGTGCTGACCGCGTTCATCACATAATCGAGATCCCGCTCGGCATTCGGCACCTGCAAGGCGTCCACGGCCTCGGCACTGCGCACTGTCTTGCGAAACTTGGGGCCTTCGCCCGTTTCGAAGTACAGCCCCAGGTCCATGGCATCGGGAATCGTGAGGATGTCGGAAAATAGAATCGCCGCGTCGAGCGAGTAGCGGCGTAGCGGCTGCATGGTGACCTCGCACGCCAGCTCGGCGTTACGACACAGGTCCATGAAACTGCCGGCCTGGCCGCGCGTCTCCCGGTATTCGGGCAGATAACGCCCCGCTTGGCGCATCATCCACACCGGTGTGCGGTCTACCGGTTGGCGCGCCAGGGCACGCAGTAGGCGGTCGTTTTGCAATGGCATGGAAGCTCCAGTCGTCGGTTTTGCCCACCATTGTAACGAATGCCGCGCGCGACGACTTGATTCACGGTGACGCATCCCCATCTAGCATCGATATCTCGCCACACACGCGGGATGAGCCGCGCGCCACGGCCTGCTAGAATACTCGCCCCCGGACGCGTCCGCTTTCCGCACCGCCATGTGCTCCACCGAGGTTCATCGTGACGATTCGCTTCATCGCCGCCTCTCAACTGCCCACGCCATGGGCAACCTTCACCATGCACGGCTTCGAGGACGAAGCCACCGGCAAGGAACATATCGCCTTGACGCTGGGTGATGTCTCGACATCCGAGCCCGTGCTGGGGCGCGTGCACTCGGAATGCCTGACGGGGGATGCCCTGTTCTCGATGCGCTGTGACTGCGGCTATCAATTGCAGGAAGCCCTCAAGCGCATCGCCGACGAAGGGCGCGGCGTGTTGCTCTACTTGCGTCAGGAAGGCCGTGGCATCGGCTTGCTCAACAAGATCCGCGCCTACCATCTCCAGGATCAGGGCTACGACACCGTGGAAGCCAACGAGCATCTCGGCTTCGGCGCCGACATGCGCCGCTACGATCTGTGCGTCCCCATGCTCGATCACCTGGGCGTGCAAGCGCTCAAATTGATGACCAACAATCCGCGCAAGGTAGACGCCCTGACCCGCGATGGCGTGCGTGTCGCCGAGCGTCTGGCCATCACCGCGGGACGCAACCCCCACAATGAGCAGTACCTGGCCACCAAGGTCGGCAAGCTCGGACACATGATGTCGCTGGACGACTTTTCGCCTCCCCGCAAGGGCGACCGGGAACGCTGACGCTGCCATCTAACGAACTGTACTGATGCGCATGATGTCTGAATGTCGGCGCGTCGTATCATGTTCAGGAGTTTGCCATGTCACACGAGTCTCCGCCCGTTTCACCCGAACAAGACGCGCCTTTTTCCGGCCTCGAAGAAGCGCTGCATAGCATCAGCCATGGCATCGGAGCCGTGCTCAGCCTCGTCGGCATGGTGGTACTCATCGTGGCAGCCAGCTTGGCGACTGACGTCGACCCCTGGAAGATCGTCAGCATCAGCCTCTACGGCGTGTGCCTACTATTGCTGTACACGGCTTCGACGCTCTATCACGGCGTGCGCAGCGCGCGCCTCAAGCGCCTTTTCCAGGTGTTGGACCACTGCGCGATCTATCTGCTGATCGCGGGCACCTATACGCCGTTTTTGCTGGTCAACCTGCGCGGCCCCTTGGGCTGGACGCTGTTCGCGGCGATCTGGAGCCTGGCGCTGGGCGGTATCGCGCTCAAGATCGTCTGGCCGCATCGCTGGGGCATGCTACGCGTTGTTATCTATCTGCTGATGGGCTGGATGATCGTGCTGGCTGCCGGCGAACTCGACGCCCGCCTCAATGCCCCCGGCCTGGCGCTGCTCGTCGCCGGCGGTATCACCTACACGCTGGGCGTGGTGTTCTACGCGATCCGCGCCATCCCCTTCCACCATGCCATCTGGCATTTGTTCGTTCTCGGTGGCAGTGTGTGCCACTACTTCGCCGTCTACACCGCCGTGTTGCCGTTTCAGGCCTAGCACGCCGCGTCGACGCTCTGCCAGGAAATGCGCATGTTCCGCTGGTTCGAAAACCGTCTCGATCCCTTCCCGTCACAGGAGCCACAACGCCCGCCGGATACGCTGATCGCTTTCTGCCTCCACTACACCCGCGGTGCCTGGCCGTATCTGATCGTCGCCACAGTGCTGATGGCCCTGATCGCTGGCATCGAGGTGTGGATGTTCGGCTTTCTCGGCAACATCGTCGACTGGCTGGCGGCGCAGGATCGCGAAACGTTTCTGGCCAATCAGGGCTGGAAACTGGCCGGCATGGCCTTCGTCGTGCTGATCCTGCTGCCCGGTCTGGTGTGGCTGCACTCGCTGTTCCAGCAGCAGACAATGATGGGCAACTTCCCCATGCGCATCCGCTGGCAGGCCCACCGCTATCTGCTGCGCCAGTCGATGCATTTCTATCAGGACGAATTCGCCGGACGCATCGCCACCAAGGTGATGCAGACGGCGCTGGCCGTGCGCGAATGCGTGATCAAGCTGTTCGACGTGCTCAACTACGTCATTGTCTACTTTCTAGGGACGCTGTTGCTGGTGGGTAATGCCGACTGGCGATTGGCGATGCCGCTGGTGGCGTGGCTGGCCGGCTACCTGGTACTGCTGCGAATCTTCGTGCCGATCATGGGCCGGGTGTCGAAATCCCAGGCCGACGCCCGTTCGCGCATGACCGGGCGCATCGTCGACAGCTACAGCAACATCCAGACCGTCAAGCTCTTCTCCCACGCCCAGCGGGAAGCCTCGTTCGCCAAGGAAGGCATGCACGGCTTCCTGCTCACCGTGTATCGCCAGATGCGGCTGGTGACCGGACTCTACGGGCTGCTCTATCTGCTCAATGCGCTTCTGCTGTTCAGCGTCGGCTGGCTGTCCATCGCGCTGTGGCTGGGAGAAGCGATCAGCGTGGGCGCGGTCGCCGTGGCGCTGGGGCTGGTGATGCGGCTATGGGGCATGTCGCAGTGGATCATGTGGGAAGTCTCCGCGCTGTTCGAGAATATCGGCACGGTGCAGGACGGCATGGCGACGCTGTCGCTGCCGCGCCAGATCGAGGATGTGCCCGATGCCAGGCCACTCGCCATCGATCGTGGGGAGATCGCGTTCGAGCATATCCGCTTCCACTACGGCAAGGGCAGCGGCGTGATCGACGATCTCTCGCTACACATTCGTCCCGGCGAAAAGATCGGGTTGATCGGCCCGAGCGGGGCCGGCAAGTCGACCCTGGTCAATCTGCTGTTGCGCTTTTTCGAGCTGGAAGGCGGCGCGATCCGCATCGATGGCCAGAACATCGCCGACATCACCCAGGAAAGCCTGCGCGCCAACATCGGCATGGTGACGCAGGATACCTCGCTGCTGCATCGCTCGGTGCGCGACAACCTGCTCTACGGCCGCCCGGATGCCAGCGACGAGATGGCCTGGCAGGCGGCTCAGCAGGCCCATGTCGCGGACTTCATCGAGTCGCTGCGCGACGTCCACGGTCGCGAAGGGTTCGAATCCCATGTCGGCGAGCGCGGCGTCAAGCTCTCCGGCGGCCAGCGCCAACGCCTCGCCATCGCCCGGGTGATGCTCAAGGATGCCCCGATCCTGATCCTCGACGAGGCCACCTCGGCGCTGGACTCCGACGTCGAGGCGGCGATCCAGGAGAACCTGGACCAGCTGATGCAAGGCAAGACGGTGATCGCTATCGCCCACCGGCTCTCCACCATCGCCGCCATGGACCGATTGGTGGTCATGGAGGGCGGACGCATCGTCGAGCAGGGCAGCCACGCCGAATTGATTCGCCAGAACGGTCTCTATGCGCGGCTGTGGCGGCGTCAGTCAGGGGGCTTTCTGGAAAGCGAGGCCACCCCGACCGAGGCGCCCTGAGCCTGCATTTGCCTTTCGACGCTGGAAGCCGTTCTGCCAATAGCACCATGCCACTTATTGATCATTCGCGAACATTTACTTGTTGAGACAAGTACATAGCGAATGATCTCTGCGTTTTAGCTCACAGATCCATGCTAAAGAGTTGACATCGCCTAGTCGGTGTTACTTTAATAGCACAACACTGTGACTCTAATAACAAAACGACAAGCCACATGCTGGCGTATGCCGTTCCCTGTATAACAATCCACAATCGAATGCCATCAGGATGCTGATATGACCGCTATCATGAGCCTGGTAGGGATGGCGACGCTGATCCTTATCGCTGTGCTGTTTTCCTCCAATCGCAGGTCGATTCGGTTGCGCACGGTGGGCGGCGCCTTCGCCATCCAAGCCGCCATCGGCGCCTTCGTACTCTATATTCCTTTCGGACAAGCCGTCCTGGCCACGATCTCGGAGGGCGTCAGCCAAGTCATCGTCTATGCCAACGACGGCATCGACTTCCTGTTCGGCGGCCTCGCCAATCCCGACAAGGTCGGGTTCGTCTTCGCGTTCAAAGTGCTGCCGGTCATCATCTTCTTCTCGTCATTGATCGCCGTGCTCTATCACTTGAAGATCATGCAGTGGGTCATCCGCCTGCTGGGTGGCGCACTCCAGCGCGTGCTGGGCACCTCACGCAGCGAGTCGATGTCGGCCACGGCGAACATCTTCGTAGGCCAGACCGAAGCGCCCCTGGTGGTGCGTCCCTTCATCGCGTCCATGACGCGCTCCGAGCTATTTGCGGTGATGTGTGGTGGACTGGCCTCGGTCGCGGGTTCG
Organism: Chromohalobacter marismortui; assembly: GCF_004364315.1. Lineage (GTDB taxonomy): Bacteria > Pseudomonadota > Gammaproteobacteria > Pseudomonadales > Halomonadaceae > Chromohalobacter > Chromohalobacter marismortui. The sequence continues at coordinate 278,852 of NZ_SOBR01000004.1, forward strand.
GTGCTCGCCGGTTACGCGAGCCTGGGCATCCCGATGGAATACCTGATCGCGGCGTCCTTCATGGCGGCACCGGGCGGCTTGCTCTTCGCCAAACTGTTGATGCCGGAAACCGAAACGCCCGATGACAGCATCTCCCGCGCCGAAGAGAAGATCGAGGAAGACGACAAGCCCGCCAACGTGCTCGATGCCGCCGCCACCGGCGCCACCTCGGGCATGATGCTGGCGGCCAACGTCGGCGCCATGCTGCTGGCGTTCATCGGCCTGATTGCGCTGCTCAACGGCATTCTCGGCGGCGTCGGTGGCTGGTTCGGCATGGAATCGCTGAGCCTGGAGATGATCCTTGGCTGGCTCTTCGCGCCGCTGGCCTTCCTGCTGGGCATTCCCTGGAGCGAAGCCACGCTGGCCGGTTCGTTCATCGGCCAGAAGATCGTCGTCAACGAGTTCGTCGCCTTCATCAACCTGGCGCCGTATATCTCCGGTGAAACTGTCGTGGCCGCCACCGGCGAAGTCATGTCCAAGCACACCGCCGCCGTGTTGTCCTTCGCGCTTTGCGGCTTCGCCAACCTGTCCTCGATCGCCATTCTCCTCGGTGGGCTGGGTCTCATGGCCCCCAACCGCCGGCAGGAAATCGCCCGCTACGGCCTCAAGGCCGTACTCGCCGGGACGCTTTCCAACCTGATGTCGGCCACCATCGCCGGGTTCTTCATCAGCTTGGCATGACGCTGTCGGCGCCTCACCAAGGCGTCGTCAGGCATCCCGCGCCGGATCCGCCACCGGGCCTGGTGCATCTTTCGACCGCAACGCAACAATCATAAAGATGGGAACCACGACCATGACAAAGACGACAACAAGCAAGTGGCTCGGCGCCACGTTCCTGGCCACCACCGTCTGCAGCAGTCCTGCCCTGGCCGCGGATTACTCGGGCGGCATTCATGAAAACGACAACCTCTGGTTGACCTTCAACCTGATGCATAGTGAGGACAATCGCCTGCCATTCCGCAATGCGCAGGATACCTATGTGGAAATGGAATTCGGTGGGCGCTCGGGCATCGTCGACCTTTACGGTTATGTCGACATGTTCGATGCCCTGGACAGCAGCAACAGTGATCAGCACGGCGGCGACAACGTGTTCATCAAGCTCGCGCCGCGTTTCTCGCTGGACGCCATGACCGGCCGCGACCTTTCCGTCGGCCCGGTCAAGGAGTGGTATATCGCCACCGTCACGACGATCGGCGACAACGGCCCCGGCGGCGGCCTCTGGGAGCACTACGTCGGCCTGGGCTCGGACGTGCAAGTGCCCTGGTTCGGCGAGATCGGCCTCAACCTCACCGCACGCTACGTGCGTGAGAATTATGGCGGCCCGGATGAGAGTTCATGGGACGGTTTCATGGCCTCCACCAACTGGTTCAAGCCGTTCTACACCTTCTCCAATGGCAGCTATTTCTCCTACCAGGGGTATATCGACTATAAATTCGGCGCGGATACCGTCGCCGAACAGGCAGGGCGCAGCAGCAATAGCCTGGAATGGTTCAACGGCCTGTATTACCACACCGACCGCTTTGCCATCGGCTATGGCTTGAAGCTCTACAACAACATGGCCTTCTATCGCGACGACACCGATGCCTCCGGCGTCCGTCAGGACACCTCAGGCCCCGGTCATTACTTCAGCATCAACTACAAGTTCTGACCCGTCAGCGTGTCCGCCACCTCGGCGGGCACGCAATCCCACCGCCAATACCGCACCACACGTAGAGACGTCCACCACGTCTGCCGGTGACCCAGGATATCGATGTGGCAGATCCCCGCTTACCAACCGGCGGGCGCCCCAAGATGACGGTTGTTGTCGGAAAGAATCTCCAACCAGCTACGCTCGTCATCGGCTTGATCGGCAGCGCGATCATTCGCATTGACGGCACGCTGGCTGTCGGCCATGGCAACGCTCATGCCGGAATAACGGAAGGCATCGTTATCGAAGGTCCGTGACGCCGAGGCGTCCGCCACCTGCGAGTTAACTTGAAGCGGCTCGTGATTGACGGCAGCGGCCTGTTGGGAAGCCGTACTGGCTTGGGCGGCCAGCGGCAGGGCGGCGGCCAGTAATGCGATAGCAGTGATTGAACGTGCCATGGTGAATGCCTCCTTGTCGTGAGTGAACACGGCACATTCTATTAGCTCGCTAAATATTATCCTACTACAGTCTTGCTATCGCAGTTATAGCTTTTGACTATCGCATGGATAGAAAACATCATGACTCAAGCGAGTAGCTTGAGTCCCACCACCCCCAAGACAATCAGGGCGGTAAAGGCGATTCGCAGGGGATGGCGTGACTCGCCCCAATACCTCATTCCCAGCACAGTGCCGAAGACGGTCCCGATGCCGGTGAAGACGGCATAGGCGATGCCCAGATCGATATCGCGCATGGCCAGGGCCAGGAACCCGAGCGACGTGCCGAATCCCAGCGTCATGAGCAAGCCGCCGGCAAGCGCCCGGCCTCGACTCACGCGCGCGAAACCGACGACCCCGACCACCTCGAACATGCCCGCGCCCAACAGGGCCAACCAGTGCCAGGTCATGACGACACTCCTTTCCGTGAGGCACCGGCATGGGAGGCCGACGTCTGCGTGGCAGACTTGCCGCTGAATTGATGCAGGCCGATGACCCCCACCAGGATCACGCCGATGCAGGCCAGCGCGGGCCAGGAAAAGCGGGTCCCGAACAGCCAGGCATCGGCCACCACCGTGCCTGCCGCCCCCAGGCCGACGAAGACCGTGTACACCGTACTGACTGGCAGAAAGCGCACGGCACGCACCGCCAGCAGCAAGCTCATGGCGGCCACGATCACGGTCGCCAACCACTCGAGCGGACTGCTGGCGAGTTTCAAGCCCGTCGCCCAACCGACTTCGGCCAACGCCGCCAGCGGTAAAATCAACCAACGCATCGTCATCATTGCCTCCTTGATCGCCGACGCCTCCCGTCTTCCGAAGGTAACGTCGGTAGGCGTCACGCAGCTAACTAACGGTCGTTAGTATAGAGTTTGCGTCATGACTTGGCAATCGCGTACCGGAGCCGCGATCATGTGAACCTTCACGCAGGCTCAGGGACTTTTCGTGCATACCCGAGACAAACTCAAACAAACCGCCCTCGCCCTGTTCGCCCAACATGGCTACGAAGGCACGTCGCTTGCGCAGATCGCCGCCGAAACGGGCATCAAGAAGCCCTCGATCTACAACCATTTTCCCAATAAGGCGGCGCTGTTCCTGGCGATCTTCGAAGAGGTCGAAAGCGGTATCGTCACGCTCATCGACGATAGCCTGACACGCTCCCACGACTTGCCCACGCGTGAACGCCTCGAGCGGCTCATTCGCTCGTGTGCCACCTTCATCCGCCGCGAGCATCAGGGCGTGTTCTACAAGCGCTACCTGCTCTTTCCGCCCACGGACGTCGCCACCCAAGTCGCCGCCATCTCGAATGACAACGAGCGCCGCATCAACGCCCATCTGCACGTACTCTTCGAAGATGGCCGCCAAGCGGGTGAGCTACGCGCACTGCCCGAAGGACAGTTCATCGCTGCCTTCTACTGCCTGATGGACGGCCTGTTCGCCGAGAACTTCTACTACGATGCCGATACGTTCGAACGACGTCTGGAGGGCGCCTGGGCGGTTTTCTGGGCAGGTCTGGAGGCCTGAGCGGCACTGTAATAGGCGATCAAGCAGGCCAGGCACGCGCCGCCATGCGCCGGATGAACGCCGCCGTTTCCTTGGGCCGCGTGATCGGCAGCATATGCCCCGCCTCGCGCTCCACATGAACGAGCATATCGGGCCGCTGCCGCTGCAGCGTCTCGATATGCAGCGCCGGCTCGAGGATGCGGTCGTGCGCGCCGAACATGACGCCCAGCGGTACGCCGAGCGTCGCATAGCGGGTCACCTGCCGAGGGAGTTCGTGCTCGAGCATGGCCAGGTCGGTAGAGGCCGCATGGAAGGCCTGGGGCCGCAGCGCGAGGATACCGCCGCCGCGCAGGGCGTAATCTGAAGGCACCGCCTCCGGCGCGAACACCTGCGCCAACGCCTGTCGAGAGGTCATTCGCGTCAAGGGAATGGCCAGCGTCTCGGCCATCCAGCGCCGCCAGCGTGGCGAGCGAATCGCCAATAGCCGCATCGCCGGCGGCACATCCGATACCGGCGCCACCAATGGGGCGAGCAACGCCAACCCCGCGATCTCCTCGGGATAGTCCAGCGCCAGCGTCAAGGCCACCGCACCGCCCATCGAATGCCCCACCACCAGCGGCCGCTCGACGCCCAGCGCCCGCCAGGCTTCATGCAGGACGTGCGCCTGACAAGGCAAGCGGGCACGCGCATTGTCGGTGGCATCGGAGTAGCCCGACCCCGGCCGGTCGAAGGCAATGACGCGATAGTCGTCACGCAACGCCTCGATCAGGGCATAGGTGAAGTGCTGCAATTGACCGCCCAGGCCATGAATCAGCACCAGCGGCGGTCCGCTCCCCGCCTCGACGTAATGCAAGCGTCCCCTTGAAGTGTCGATGAAGGCGCCTCGCGGCGGCAAGCGCGCTTCGGCGTCGCGAGCCAGAGCACGTGTCATGCGCCGTAGCCCGAGGAGACAAGCCACGACAAGCAGTGAGCCGCAAAGCAGTGCGCCGACAAGCACGCCCCAGCCCACGATCAGCATCGCATGTCCCCATCGACCCGGTTCATGACAGGATCTCCGGCTTGCGAAAGGCCTGGTAGCAGTGCTGATTGCGCTCCAGCGCGATCAGGCTGTGCTGGTCGAGGCCGGGAATCGTGCCGGGATGCAGCGCCGCGAGCGCCGTCACGGCCTCCGGGGGCACGGCGTTGTAAGGCGGGATATCGTTCCAGCCCAGCAGGAGGTGCCCCCCGGGACGCAGGCATGTCGCCGCCGCCGAGAACGCGGCTTCGATGTCATCGGGCGCATTGAGCCCCCAGCCCAGCACTCCGTTGCAGATCACCGCGTCCAGGCTGGCGGGGGCGAAGTGGCGTTCCAGGGTGGTCATGTCGGCGACTACGTGGCGCTGGCTCCCGAAGGGCGCTTTGGCGGGATCGACATCCAGCGTCGAGACACGCCCGCGGGTGAAGAATGCGGGATAGTCGCGCGTGTACCAGGCACACCCCACCAGCAACACATGACCGGTGCCGACATCCGCCGCCAGCGAGGGCAGGATGACCCCCTCGAGCAGTTGACGATCGCCGTAGCGATATCCCACTCGCCATCCCAGCCCATCCAGCACGCCCAACAGGTGCGCCACGGCACGATAGGTCTTCAGTCTCGCTGGCATCCGTGTCTCCCGGTATCGCGCCGTGCAGGCGCGGGCTCTCTGTAGCGTTACCGACGCCCGGGGCCACTGTCAACGCGGTCGTCGTCGCCCGCGGGCAGATGCAACCAGAAGGCGTTGACGGCCGTATCGCTCTCGCACCAGGCCTCGCCCCCATGCATCTGTGCGACGGAACGCACGATGGCCAGCCCCAGACCCCCGGTGCCCACCGGCCGGGATCGCGCCGGATCGCCGCGATAGAAACGCTCGAAGAGTCGCGCCCGCTCTGCATCGGGAATCGGTGCCCCGTGATTGACCACCCCGAGATGCCAGTCCCCGGCCTCTCGCCGCGACACCAGACGAATCTCGGTACCGCTGCGTCCATGACGCAGCGCGTTATCGATGAGGTTGGCGAGCGCCCGGCGCAGCAGGTCGAGATTGGCTGTCACCCGCCCCTGCATGTCGCTCACCAGCTCGCGACCGTCCTCGTCGGCCATGCCCTCGAAGTAGTCGCAGAGCTGCTCGGCGAGGTCTCGCAGATCGATCGTCTCACGGGGCAGCGCCCTCGCAGGCTGCTCGGTGCGTGCCAGGAACAGCATGGTCTCTATCATGCGCGACAGGCGCTCGTACTCTTCGACGTGGGAGCCCAGCAGTTGGCGGTATTCCTCTGCCGTGCGCTCCCGCTGCAGGGCCTGCTGGGTCGCCCCCAGCAGATTGCCCAGGGGCGTACGCATCTCGTGGGCCAGATCCTCGGAAAAACGCGACAGCTGGGCGAACCCTTCTTCCAGGCGCGCCAGCATCTGGTTGAGCGCGCGACTCAGCTCGCGCAGCTCCGCCGTTTCATCGTGCGCCTCCAGGCGCCGATGCAGATGCGTCACGTCGATGGTGCGCGCCCGGGCGGCCAGCCGTCTCACCGGACGCAGGCCCCGCCGCACGACGATCCAACCCAACCCGCAGGCCAGCACCGCGCCCGCCCCCATGGCGAGCCACAACCGCAGCCGATAGGCGGCCAGCATCCGCTCGCGCTCACCGAGCGTCTTGCCGGCTACCAGGGTCAAGCGCCGCCCGTCGTGTTCGAGACTACGCCAGGCCAGGCGCGTCGACTCGACGGCGGGATGCGCGCCGAGTCGCCCCTCCGGGGCCGGCGGCAGATCGGGCACCGGCAGGCCCGGTGGATTGACCTCGATCAGCGGCGCGCCCTGCGTATCGAGTATCCACAGCAGGCTCTCACGATTGCCCAGCATGTTGGCGTAGAGCAGCGGCCGGCGACGCAGCGCCGCGATGCTCTCGCCGTCGTCCAGCAGTGCCTCCATGCGTTCGAGGCGACCCTGCAGCATCTGGTCGTCGCGCCAGGCGATCTGTTCGCCCAAGGCGTGATAGAGATAGGCCCCGAGGCCGCCGAGCAATCCCAGGCTCACCAGGGCAAAGAGCAGCGACAGGCGCAGCGACAGAGAGGCCGGCACGCGCATCAACCGCGATCCTCCAGCACATAGCCCATGCCGCGCTCGGTATGGATCAGCCGACGCGCGAAGGGATCGTCCACCTTGGCCCGCAACCGCCGCACGGCCACCTCCACCACATTGGTGTCGCTGTCGAAGTTCATGCCCCACACTTCGGAGGCGATCAAGGTCCGCGATAGTACCTCGCCCTCGCGCTCGAGCAGTAGTTGCAGCAGTGCGAACTCCTTATTGGTCAGCGCCAACCGCGTCTCGCCCCGCGTCACTCGACGTTTCAACACGTCCATATGCAGCTCGGCCACCTGGAAGCGTTCCCGTTCCCGCAGCGGGCCACGGCGCAGCAGCGTTCGCACCCGCGCCAGTAGTTCGACGAACGAAAAAGGTTTGACGAGATAGTCGTCGGCGCCCAGTTCCAAGCCCTTGACGCGGTATTCCACGGCATCCCGGGCGGTCAGGAACAACACCGGCACTTGGCCATGGCGCCGGATCAGCCGCAGCAACGCCCAGCCGTCGAGCCCCGGCAGCATGACGTCGAGGATGATCAGCTCGAAGTCGGCCTCCTCGATGAGGTGCCGGCCGTCCAGCCCGTCGCGGGCCACCTCGACGCGATACCCGGCCTCACCCAGCCCCCTGGCAAGGTAGTCGGCGGTCTTGCTTTCGTCTTCCACCAGCAGGATGCGCATGCAGCAGCCTCTCGATCAATGACGCCACAGGCTAGCCCGTCGCGCGCGGGCTGCCCATTACAAAGTCGTAATCCTGCCGTCAGGCCGGCGATGGTCCGTCGCTGCCAGGATGACACCTCCATCACGACAGGAGGTCTTCTCATGTACCTACCCAGAACACTGGTTACCGCCCTCGGTCTTTGCGCCGCCGCCCCGGCCCTGGCTGCCGGCAACCCGCTGAGCGTACACGTGCTCGACATCCAGTCCGGTCAGCCGTCGCCGGGCGTCGAGGTCCAGCTCGAGAAGCGCACCGAGAGCGGCTGGAAGTCGCTGGCCACCGGTATCACGGCCGAGTCCGGCCGCATCTCGGCACTCTATCCCGATGACCGAGCCTTTACCCCGGGTGTCTATCGCGTGACCTTCGAAACCGGTGACTGGTTCGCCGAACACGATACTCAGACCTTCTTCCCCGAGATCCCGGTCCCCTTCGAAGTGACCGATACCTCGCAGCACTACCATATTCCGTTGCTGCTGAGCCCCTACGGTTATTCCACCTACCGCGGCAGTTGAAGCCGCGTCAGCCCGCCGAAAGCAAGAAGCCTCCGGTCTTGGCCGGAGGCTTCTTTGCATCGTGACGACGGTCGCCGGGCGATCAAGCCGCTGCACGGGCCTTGCGAATACGCTCGTAAGCGTTGCCGATCTCGCTCGTACGCTCCTTGGCCACCTCGCGCATGCTCTCCGGCATGCCCTTGGCGGCAAGCTTGTCGGGATGGTTCTCGCTCATCAAGCGGCGATAGGCCTTCTTGACCTCGGCGTCGCTGGCATCGGACGACACGCCCAACACCTGGTAGGCCTTTTCCAGCGAGGGGCCGGACTCGGCCGCGGCGCCGGCCGCACCGCCACCACGCAGCATGGCCTCGATCTGTTCGATCTCGGCTTCGCTGCAGCCCAGCCCGCGTGCCACGCGCAGCAGCATGTCGTGTTCGGCGGGATGCAACTGGCCATCGGCGGCGATCGCCGAAAGCTGAACCTGAAGGAACATCTGCAACAGCGCGCGTTGCCCACCGGTCACGCGCCGCACCGTGGCCAGCTCGGCATCGAGATCGAAATCGTCGGCCTGGCCGCGTTCGAAGGCCGCCTTGGCGCGCTCGCGCTGGTCCTCGCTCAGACGTAGACGCTGGTAAAGCGCCTCCAGGACGCGCAACTCATCACCGCTCACATCGCCATCCGCCTTGCACACGCAGCCCATGACCGCAAACGTCGAGTCGAGGAACTGGCCCTGCAGTTGCGCAAGTTTGGAGACGACGACACGGCGTACCAGACGCCGCGCGACCCAATACCCCAGCAGGGCACCGATGATCAGACCCGGCAATTTCCCGAACATGAAGCCGAGCCCGGCCCCAATCAAAATGGCGATCAGCATGAGCTTTCCGTCTTGTTGCTAAGTGTCAGTCATCGTGTTGCGGCGCATCCCAGCGCTGGCGTACCGCGGCCTCGATACCCTCGGCATCGAGGCCGCATGCCGCCAGTAACTCGGCGGGCTTGCCATGCTCGACGAAGGCATCCGGCAAGCCGAGGTTCAATACCTCGACCTGGACACCCTCGGCGGCCAAGAGTTCATTGACGCCGCTCCCCGCACCGCCGGCGACGACGCTCTCCTCGAGGGTCACCAGCAGCCGGTGGTCACGCGCCGCCGCGAGGATCGCCTCACGATCCAGTGGCTTCACGCTGCGCATGTTGAGGTGCGTGGCATCGAGACGCTCCGCCACCTCGGTGGCGGGGCCGTTCATGCTGCCGAACGCCAGCAGCGCCACGCCGTCCTGCGCGCCGCTGCGCCGTGTCTCGGCCTCGCCGATGGGCAGCGCCTCCAGGTTCGACGCCACCTGCGTGCCGGGGCCGGTGCCGCGCGGATAGCGCACCGCCGCCGGGCCTTCGTGATGATAGGCGGCACTCAGCATGGCACGGCACTCGGCCTCATCGGCGGGCGCCAGCACGACCATGCCGGGAATGCAGCGCAGATAAGAAAGATCCAGCGCGCCATGGTGCGTGGGGCCGTCCTCACCGACCACGCCGGCACGATCGATGGCGAAGGTCACATCGAGCGCCTGCACCGCCACATCATGAATCAACTGATCATAGCCACGCTGCAGGAAGGTCGAATAGATCGCCACCACCGGCTTCATGCTCTCGCACGCCATGCCCGCTGCCAACGTCACCGCGTGCTGCTCGGCGATCGCCACATCGTAGTAGCGCTCGGGATACTCGCGCGAGAAGCGAATCAGGTCGGAACCTTCGCGCATCGCCGGCGTGATGCCGATCAGGCGCGCATCCGCCGCCGCCATGTCGCAGAGCCACTCGCCGAAGACGTTGCAATACTTGCGCGGCTGGGGCTGGGGCTGGGCTTCCGGCGCCGCCGTGGCCGCGTTGGGCGAGCGCGGCTCTTTTTTGGGCGGCGGCTCGCTGGTGGTCTTCTCGAGCTTGGTGATGGCGTGGTAACCGATGGGATCGGCCTCGGCGGGGCGAAAACCGCGTCCCTTGCAGGTCTTGATATGCAGGAACTGCGGCCCCTCCAGGTTCGCCATGTTGCCCAGTGTCTGCACCAAGGTCGGCAAATCGTGACCGTCGATGGGGCCGATGTAGTTGAAGCCCATCTCCTCGAACAGGGTCGCCGGGCTGACCATGCCCTTGACGTGCTCTTCGGTACGCCGGGCCAGCTCCAGCGCGCCCGGCAGGTGCGAGAGCACGCGCTTGCTGTTCTCGCGCATCACCGTGTACGGCTTGCTGACCAGGATACGTGCCAGGTAACTGGCCATGCCGCCGACGTTCTCGGAGATCGACATCTCGTTGTCGTTGAGAATCACCAGCATGTTGGCATCGACATGGCCGGCATGCGCCAACGCCTCGAACGACATGCCGGCGCTCAAGGCACCGTCGCCGATCACCGCGCAGACACGGCGCTTCTCGCCCTTGGTCCGCGCCGCCAGTGCCATGCCCAGCGCTGCGGAGATCGAGGTGCTCGAGTGGCCGACACCAAAGGTGTCGTAAGGCGATTCGTCGCGCTTGGGAAACGCCGCCAATCCGCCAAATTGCCGGATCGTCGCCATCTGCTCGCGGCGCCCGGTGAGGATCTTGTGCGGATACGCCTGATGCCCCACGTCCCAGACCAGGCGGTCATGCGGTGTGTCGAGGATATGGTGCAAGGCGACGGTCAACTCGACCACGCCCAGCCCCGCGCCGAAGTGGCCGCCGGTACAGCCGACACTGTAGAGCAGGTAAGCACGCAGCTCGTCGGCCAGTTCTCGCAACTGCGCCGTCTTGAAATCGTGTAACGCCGCCGGAGACTCGAGGGTATCGAGCATCGGCGTGGCCGGACGTTCGGCAGGAATCTCGTCGAACAGCTTCATAAGCGTCTTCTACAACCGATCAGTGATCGCGGTCGATCATATGGCGGGCCAAGTCGGCCAGAGGAAAGGCTTGCTCGCCCAGGGGCACCAGCGCGTCCAGCGCCTCATCGAGCAGGCCATGCGCCTTGGCACGGGCGCCTTCCAGGCCGAGCAGAGCCGGATAAGTAGGTTTGGCACGCGCCGCATCGGCACCGGTCGCCTTACCCAGGGTGGCGGCGTCGCCAGCGACATCGAGGATGTCATCCTGAATCTGGAACGCCAAGCCGATGGCCGTCGCGTAGGCATCCAAGGCCGCTACGCGGGGATCATCTTCATCGACGGCCGCCAGGGCACCGAGCCGTACCGCAGCACGGATCAGGGCACCGGTCTTGTAGCCGTGCATGGTGGCCAGGGCATCGACGTCCAGGCGTCCGCCCACGGCGGAAAGGTCCAGCGCTTGCCCGGCGGCCATGCCCTCGCGTCCCGAGGCGTTGGCCAGCACACGCACCATCGCGCCCAGACGCGGCGGACGTGCCTCGGCCAGCACCTCGAAGGCCAGCGATTGCAGTGCATCGCCGGTCAGGATGGCCATGGCCTCGTTGTAGACACGATGCACGGTGGGACGCCCGCGACGCATGTCGTCGTCGTCCATGGCCGGCAAATCATCGTGGATCAGCGAGTAGGCGTGGATCAGTTCGATGGCCGCCGCGGGCGCATCCAGCACGCCATCCTCGGCGCTCAGTGCACGCCCGGCGGCATACACCAGCACCGGGCGCAGGCGCTTGCCGCCGCCCAGCACGCCGTAGCGCATGGCAGCGTCTAGCTCACCAGCAACCGGTGCGCGGTCGAAAATCTGCGCCAGCACCTGCTCGGTACGCGTGCGCGCCGTGGTGATAATGTCACGCTCCGCCAGAGGTTCAACGCTCACCATCGGCCTCCCCGGCATCGAAAGGCACCTCGTGGAAACTGCCGTCGGGTTGCTCCAGCAGTGCCTTGACGCGCAGCTCGGCGTTTTCCAGGCGCTGCTGGGCGTCACGCGTCAGGTGCACGCCGCGCTCGAACGCCACCAGAGAGGCTTCCAACGACAGCTCACCCGACTCCAGCTGAGCGACCAGCGATTCCAGACGTGCCAGCGTGGCCGCAAAATCCTCCGGGGCGGCGTCCTGACCATCCGTTTCGTCGGACTGGGCGACATCGCCGACCGATGCATCCTTTTCCACCATGGCGCTTCTCGCTCATCCGTGCGGACCGATGCCACGGCCCGGCTTGCCAAGAGTTGGCCCCACAGTATACACCCAAGCCCCGGGGATGCGTCTGCCCCGACGTGGCCGCAAGCCTCGCCGGTGAAAACGCATTCATGCCCAAGGTGCAGCGATTTCATCCTCAAACAGGCCGCCTGTGCTACGATATGGCCCCTGTCATTGGGCGGTCCCCACCTTGTTGCTTACCTCGGGGCGCCCCATTGGACAGGCCACCACCATACCGATAGACATACGTCGCATCAGTCGACGAAAGGGTTGAACCGACAATGGCCAAGACGTCTCTGGACAAGAGCAAGATCAAGATTCTGCTGCTCGAGGGCATTCACCAGTCCGCCGTGGACAACCTCCTGAATGCCGGTTACACCAACATCGAAACGCTCTCAACTTCCTTGTCCGAGGACGAGCTGGTCGAGAAGATCCGCGACGTTCACTTCATCGGCCTGCGTTCGCGTACCCAACTCACCGAGCGCGTGTTCGCCGCTGCCGAGAAGCTGACCGCCGTGGGCTGCTTCTGCATCGGCACCAACCAGGTCGATCTCAATGCTGCCCTCGAACGCGGCATCCCGGTCTTCAATGCACCATATTCCAATACCCGTTCCGTGGCCGAGCTGGTCCTCGCCGAAGCCATCATGCTGCTGCGCGGTATCCCGGAGAAGTCGATCCGCGCTCATCAAGGCGGCTGGCTGAAGTCAGCCAAGAATGCCCACGAGGCACGTGGCAAGACGCTGGGGATCATCGGCTACGGCAGCATCGGCGCCCAGCTCTCGGTACTCGCCGAATCGCTGGGCTTCGATGTCCTCTATTACGACGTGATCACCAAGCTGGCCATGGGCAATGCCCGCCAGGTGGGCTCGCTCGAGGAACTGCTGGCACGCGCCGACGTCGTCAGTCTGCACGTCCCCGATGTGCCGTCCACGCGCTGGATGATCGGCCGCGATCAACTGGCATTGATGAAGCAGAACGCCATCTTCATCAACGCCTCGCGCGGCACCGTGGTGGACATCGAAGCCCTGGCGGAGGTGCTCGAGAGCGGCAAGCTGCTCGGCGCGGCCATCGACGTCTTTCCCGTCGAACCCAAGGGCAGCAACGATGAATTCGTCTCGCCGTTGCGCGGCAAGGACAATGTCATCCTCACGCCGCACATCGGCGGCTCGACCCTGGAAGCCCAGGAAAACATCGGTATCGAGGTCTCCGAGAAGCTGATCACCTATTCCGACAACGGCACCACCATCACCTCGGTCAACTTCCCCGAGGTCGCGCTGCCCGCCCATCCGGACAAGCATCGCCTGTTGCACATCCACGAGAACGTGCCGGGCGTGATGTCCGAGATCAACAAGGTGCTCGGCGACGAAGGCATCAACATCTCGGCGCAGTACCTGCAGACCAACAGCGGCGTCGGTTACGTGGTCATCGATGTCGACAAGGCCTACGGCCCCAAGGCGCTGGAAGCGCTCAAGCGCGTCAACCACACCTTGCGCCTGCGCGTGCTCTACTCCGAGAGCAACTTCGAGGCTTGAGGCACGCTGACTGCACAACGCAAAACGGCCCCTCCACGGAGGGGCCGTTTTCATGGAGCATGTCTGATGCCACGCCATGAGGAGCGTGCAGCGCTCAAGGCGTTTCCGCAGAACGCGAGATGTCCGCCGGGTTGCTGGTCGGCCCGCTTTGCGGTACGCCGGCCTTGACCTCACGTTGACCGTTGTCATAAGTATTGACCGTGCAGCCGGCAAGCCCCGCCACCAGTAGCACGACACCTGCCATTGCCAATAGATAACGCATGAGTTCCCTCTTTTATCGCTTATCGATCCCGAGCCCACCGGCCGCCGCCTTCGACCAGTGAGCCATTGATGCGCCGCGCTTAGAACGCGACTTCCATACCAGCGTAGACGGTCCGCCCCGGCGCCGTATCGAAATAGCGCTCATTGGTCGCATTGATGATCACGTTGGCGAAATGCTCTTGAGCGAAGAGATTACGGATACCCATGTAGCCCTTGAGCAAGGTATCGCCGCCCAGGTGCCAACCATCGCCGGCGCGTAGATTCACTAGCCAGTAGTCGTCGACCTGCACATCGTTGGCGTCGTCCGCCACCATGTCACCGATGTACTGTGCCTCGAGCGTCGCAAAGCGCTCATCGAGCCCTTCCCACGTCAACTGATTGATCCAGGTTTGCTCTGGCAACCCGGGGATGCGATTGCCATCGTAGTTATTACCATTGACGACGTAATCATCGTATTCGTAACGCGCCAGCGTCAGCGCGCTATCGATCCGCCAACGCGGTGTCAGCTGCCAGCCCAGCGAGGTTTCGATCCCCTCATGGTGACTCTTGCCAGCGTTGCGATAGAAACCACGCCCATCATCGCCTTGATAGGACACCAATGAGTCCCTTACGCGAGTCGAAAATACGGCAACATCATAATCGAGCCCGTTGGCGAAATGGCCCCGCAACCCGATTTCACGGTTCCAAGCCTTTTGCGGTTCGATACCCGGATTGAAGCCGCCACCGCCGTAAGGATTAGCGAATTCGGAGAACGTCGGCGTCTCGAAGGACGTACCGGTGGACAGATAGACCTGATGCGTGGGGAGGTAACGGAAGCTTAGTCCTGCACTACCACTCCATTGGCGGAACGTCCGCTCGCCACTGTCATCGCCTGGGCCAGGGTTGCTTGCGTCGGCAAAATAATGATCATCTATATCGAACGTAATTCGATCATAACGGGCGCCCAGCGATAGCATCCAGCGCTCGGTCAAATCCAGATCGCCCTGTAAAAAAACACCAAGAGACGTCGCTTGCTGGGTTTCCTCAGCAGTCCGGCCCTGATGAACGCCGTCGATACTAACGGCTTCTCGATAACGGGCATCCTCCTGACGCGCTACATCCACACCCGCTACATACGTCAGCGGCATTTCACCGAGCGAGAGTGTCTGATGGTATTCGGCACTGCCACCATAGTAGTCGCGCTCATAGGCGACGAAATTGTCATCGCCGGCGTAAGCCAACTGTTGCTGATAGTCACGATGCAAATAAAAGCCCTTGAGGTAGAGCTCGCCAGGTCCCGCATCAAGGTCTTCGTACTGCAGGCCGATCACCTGCTGATCGACTTCTTGGCCAGAGTCTATTCGCGTCGGCGAATAATATGCGCTGTCGGTAGTCCCTTCGCGGTCCTCGTTGACCAG
This sequence comes from Chromohalobacter marismortui, assembly GCF_004364315.1. Lineage (GTDB taxonomy): Bacteria > Pseudomonadota > Gammaproteobacteria > Pseudomonadales > Halomonadaceae > Chromohalobacter > Chromohalobacter marismortui. Next base: position 294,072 of record NZ_SOBR01000004.1, read on the forward strand.
TTCGCGGGTCATGCCGCCCGGGTCTTCAGCATAGGGGCTGTCGAGCAGGTTGACGATGGCGGTGAGCGCGCGGTCGTCGCCAAATTCACGACGCAGTTTGCCGTTGAACAAGTATTTCTCGGCGGCGCTATGCTCGCGATAACCGTCTGTCTTCAGCGCCGAGAAGCTCACGTGGTGCGACCAGGGGCCTTCGACGCCGCCATTGCTGACCGAGGCCTTGCGATAGCCGTTGCTCCCCACCCCGAGACGCACGTTGCTGCCTGGATCATCACGCCCCGTCGCGGTGGTCACGCTGATCACGCCGCCTGCAGCGTTGCCGTACTGCACCGACGCCGGGCCACGAATCACCTCGATACGCTGGGCACTATCCAGATCGATGGCATCGGTCTGCGCCTGCCCATCCGGCAAGGTGTAAGGAATGCCATCGACCATCAGCGTGATGCCGCGCACCCCCCAAGGCGTACGCGCACCGAAGCCACGAATGGCAATGCGTTCGCCCTGGGCGAAGTTATAGCGGTTCTGCAGGTACACGCCGGGCACGGTCACCAGCGACTCGTCGAGCCGTACGCGCTGCTGGCCTCGCGCGATGTCTTCGCGATCGATTACAGACACGGCAGAAGGCGTGGCATAGAGCTCGCGATCGAGGCGTGGAGCCGTGACTTCCATTACCTCAGGTGCGGAGGATTGGGAGAAGGCAACGCCGGAAACGCTCAAGGCGCCCAGCAACAAGGAAGTTTGGAGATAACGATGGATCATGGCGATATCGACAGGTCGGGTCTACGGGAAGACGAGAAGCCGCCGGTAGACGAATTCATTAAGCGGGGGCGCATATTAGCATATCATACGCACCCCCGCCTTAAGTCTAATCGCCATTTCACACATCGCATGTTTGAACCACTCAAAAGTGTGTCGCCATCACCTCCGTTACCTCCAGCGACGCATCGACACACAACACGCGACGCCATTTATCGAACGTCAGGCAGGGATGCGACGTGCCAAAGGCGATCACATCGCCTACGGCGATATCGGCGTCCTCGGGAAGCGCGAGGAATACATGCTGATCCATGATATGCGTCGTCCGCCAGCCACTGACGTCAAACCATGGCTCGCCCTCCGTTCCCCATGGGTAACGGCGCAGCGGCAATGGTAAATCCGGCTCATGGCCGATATCGCGCTTGCCCAGCGCGATGATCGCCAACCCCGGCTCGGGTAACGACTGCACATGGGCAAAGACCTCGAGCGCAGGCTGCAGCTCACCCTCAAGCCCCGGATGACGTGCTTTCACGTTCGCCATCGCGCCGGCATAGAGCTTGTGATCGTGCACCACATAGCACCCTGGCCGCAGCACCGGTGTGTAGTGCTCACGCAATGCTGCCTGGTCGAAGGCCTCGGCGATCAGATCGAACCACTTGGAGCCGGAGGCCGTGACGATCGGCGCCTCGCATTGAAGCACGCCGCTGGCCTGCAACGTCCGCACGGTGTCGACCAACCGCTTGCCGTAGGCACATACTGACGCGGCCTCGTCGCCACCGGCGATCATGCCCTCGTAACCTTCGATGCCAACGAGCGCCAGCGCTGGTTGCTCGGCGATCGCCGCGACCAGCGTCTCGACCTGTTCGGCGGTGCGGCAACCGCAGCGGCCGCCGTCGACACCCAGCTCGATCAATACATTCAATATCAAACCGCGTTCGGCAAAAAATGCCCCCAAATCGCGCACGTTATCGGCACCGTCCACCACGCAGCAATACGCCAGCCCCGCCTCGATGGCATCCGCCACCAGCGCCATGTTCGGCCGACCGACCAGCTGATTGACCATCAGCACGCGGTCGATGCCATGGGCATGCGCCGCCACCGTCTGCACCGCCGTCGCCAGCGTGATCCCCCAGGCTCCTGACGCGATCTGCCGCTTGAACAACGCCGGGGCCATGGTGGTCTTGCCGTGCGGGGCCAGCTTGGCACCGTGCTCATCGGCGAAGCGTTGCATCCACGCCAGGTTGTGGGTCAACGGCGCCTCGAAGACCACCGCCGCCGGCAGCGGCACATCATGTAGCAGATGCGCCGGACGTGATAGCGGCGTGCCTTTTTCCACAGGCGATGGCTTGAATTCGGGCATCGTATTCTCCTTACCTGACGGTTTTTGTATGCGTTTCGATGATCATCGAGAGCGGCATCCTGCCACAGATGCATCCCCCTTCTGGAATGCGTAAAATACGCCCCCTTGGCACTCGCCAACGATTCACCCGGTCCGTCCTTTACGGGGACGATTACCAGGAGACAAGCATGACCCAACCGCACGACACGCCGCCCATCGTGGTCGCGGCGCTCTATCAGTTCGTCACTCTCGACGATTACGAAGCCCTGCGCGAGCCCCTGCTCAAAACGATGCGCGCCCACGACGTGAAAGGTACCTTGCTGCTCGCCTTTGAGGGCATCAACGGCACCGTTTCCGGTACGCGCGAGAGCATCGACGCGCTGCTTGCCTGGCTGCGCGCCGACCCGCGCTTGGCCGCGGTCGACCACAAGGAATCCTACTGCGACGCGCATCCGTTCTATCGCACCAAGGTCAAGCTCAAGCGCGAGATCGTCACCCTCGGCGTCGACGGGGTGGATCCCAACCAGACGGTCGGCACCTATGTCGAACCCGAGGATTGGAACGATGTCATCGCCGACCCGGAAGTGCTGGTCATCGACACGCGCAACGATTACGAAGTGGAAATCGGCTCGTTCGAGGGCGCCATCGACCCGCAGACCAAGACGTTCCGTGAGTTCCCGGATTACGTGAAGGCGCACTACGATCCCGCCAAGCACAAAAAGGTAGCGATGTTCTGCACCGGCGGCATCCGCTGCGAAAAGGCTTCCAGCTTCATGCTCAATGAGGGCTTCGAAGAGGTATATCACCTCAAGGGCGGCATTCTGAGCTATCTGGAAAAGGTCCCCGAGGAACAGTCACGCTGGCAGGGCGAGTGCTTCGTTTTCGACAACCGCGTGACCGTGCGCCACGACCTCGCCGAGGGCGAATTCGAACAGTGCCACGCCTGCCGCCGGCCGATCTCCGAGGCCGACATGGCCTCCGCGAAATACGAGCCCGGCGTGAGCTGCCCGCATTGCTGGGACAGCCTGCCGGAGAAGACCCGCAACAGCGCCCGCGAACGCCAGCGTCAGATCGAGCTTGCCAAGCAACGCGGCGAGCCGCATCCGCTGGGGCGCGACCCGCGCCAGATATGAAAGCGGGCAGCTAGAGCTACCGGACAGGATTGAACCAGCACGACAAGGCCCCGTACTGCGGGGCCTTGTCGTTCATGGCAGGCCATGTGATCTTGTTGAAGCATACAGAACCGTCAAAAACGCGCTCGCGCGCCTTGCATAAAGAGAGACCACCTCGTGATGTCCGTCGCCGAACTGCTCGAACAACTACGCTTGCTAGATGCAATCCGAGCGTATCGAGGCCAAGCGCGGCAGAGCCATGGGCAAGTCGATGCTGGAGACCACTTGCGCCTTCGCCAACGAGCCAGGACTGGATGGGGGTTACCCGCTGCTGGGCGTGGCCGATGACGACCAAGGCCATTATCAGGTCGAGGGCATCGATGATCCCGATCGTCTATTGAATGACCTGCATTCGGCCTGCGCCAGCAAGTTCAACGTGCCTATTCGTGTACAAGCCAACACCGAGCTGGTCGAAGGCAAGCGCGTGATTGCCGTTTATGTGGCAGAGGCGCGTCCCGGCGACAAACCGATCTATTTTCAGGCCTCGGCGCTACCCAGAGCAGCCTGGCGGCGAGGACCAAACGGCGATTACCGCTGCAACAGCGATGATCTGGAGGTTCTTTATCAGCAGCGTGCCCAGCTCGAATTTGACCGCTCGATACTGGAAGCTGCCACGCTCGAGGATATCGACCCTGACGCCGTCGAGGACTACCGCCGCGACCGGCGTGCCACCAACGAGTTGGCCGAAGAGCTCCACTACACCGACGAGGAACTTCTGGAAGCGCTGGGCGCTGTCACGCGCCAGCGTGGCGAACTGAAGCCGACCCTGGCCGGCACCTTGCTGTTCGGCCGACGGATTGCACTCAGACGCTTATTGCCCGCCCAGCGAGTGGACTATATCCGGGTGCCCGGCAAGGAGTGGATCGACGATCCCGACCAACGTTTCACCACCTTGGACATGCGCGATACCTTGCCGCGCCTGATCAATCGCGCTGCGGCAACGGTCATGGATGACTTGCCCACCGCTTTTCACCTGCCCCAAGGCAGCCAACAGCGCAGCGATACGCCGCTAATTCCCGCCAAAGTAATTCGTGAGGCCATCGTCAATGCGCTGATGCACCGCAACTACCGGCGTCACGAGCCGGTGCAGATTATCCGCTTCAGCAACCGCATCGAGATTCATAACCCCGGCTATTCATTAAAGCCCGAGGAACAGCTAGGTCAGCCAGGTAGTGCTTGGCGCAACCCGACACTGGCCGCCGTACTGCACGAGACACGCTATGCAGAAACCAAAGGCAGCGGCATTCGTGTCATGCGTCGCCATATGGAACAAGCTGGGCTGACGCCGCCGGTCTTCGAGTCTCAGCGTCATGAAGATCGCTTCATGGCCACTCTGCTGTTTGTACATTTCCTGGACGAAGAAGCTGTTGAGTGGTTAAAACACTTCCGACATCTACAGCTTATGGAAGAAGAGTGCCGTGCCCTGCTGCTGGTTCGCGAAACCGGCCGTATCACTAACGCAGACTATCGCGCCCAGAGCCGCGTCGATACGCTGACAGCCAGTCAGCACTTGGTGCGGTTGCGTGACCTGGGGCTGCTGACACAGATTCCTAAAGGCTCAGCAACCTATTACGTTCCGGGTGAACGCTTTCCAAATGAAATGGATCTTACCGACGACCTTTTCGGCTTATCTCCGGAGTCCGGCGGCTTATCTCCGGAGTCCGACGGCTTATCTCCGGAGTCCGACAGCTTATCTCCGGAGTCCGACAGCTTATCGACCGCACCGCGGACAGAGCTTCTGGCAGAGCTACCGGAGCCTCTAGCCCAACAGTTGAGCGAGTTGGGACAAAGAACCCGCGATACATCACGCATAAGGAACGTGATCGTCTCACTTTGTGCTCTTCGGCCATACCGAGTCAGCGAGCTTGCCCTTTTGTTGCAACGCAACCCAGAATATATTCAAAAACAGTACCTTAACTCGCTTCGCTGAGAAGACTTATTGACTTATCTCTACCTAGACGACCCTAACCGCCCCGATCAGGCCTATCTCGCGACGCATGCTCAAGGAAAGCAGGATGAATAAACAAGCCCTCACCAATGAAGCCTAGGGCTTCTCCTAACACTACGCACTCACGACAGCGTAATGACGATCCCCCCGAGCGCCAGGATGGCCACCACCGCCCAGGCCGGCCATTTCCAGACGCTCAAGAGCAGAAAGCCCGTCAATGCCAAGGCAAACTCGGAAGAGCCGATAATCACACTGGTCCACACCAGCTGGTAGAGCGCGGCCCCCAAAATGCCCACCACGGCGGCATTCGCGCCTCGCATCAATGACTGTACGCGTTCCAGGCGCCTGAAACCGTTCCAGTAGGGCAGCACGGCCACCAGCAATGCGAGCCCCGGCAAGAAGATCATGATGAGCGCCAAGGCCGCACCGAGCAGCGGCACGGACCACGCCCCCATCTCGGCGCCGAGGTACGCTGCAAAGGTGAATAGCGGCCCAGGGATCGCTTGGGCGGCGCCATATCCCGCGAGAAAACGATCGGGCGTGACCCAGCCCGACTGGACGACCTCACTTTCCAGCAGCGGGAGCACCACATGCCCGCCCCCGAAGACCAGCGCACCGGCCCGGTAGAAGGCGTCCGCCATCGACAGCACCGGGGACGACGACACCCAGGCCAGCCCAGGCAGCCCGATCAGCAGCGTGACGAAACACACCGCGGCGATTCGGGCGGCGCGTCGAGACACCGGGAAGTGCAAGTCTCGCGACACTGGGCCACCCTGATCTCGGCACAACAGCATACCGCCCACCGCACCGGCGAGAATGGCCGCGATCATTCCCACCGGACCACCGATCAGCACGACGATCAGCAGCGCCGCCAGCGCAATGCCGGCACGCCGCTGATCCGGACACAGCTTGTGCGCCATGCCCCAGACGGCGTGGGCGATGATCGCCACGGCCGCCACCTTGAGACCATGCAGGATACCCTCGCTGATCGGCCCATCGAGGGCCGCGGCCCCTGACGCGAACAGCACCAGCACCAGGGCCGAAGGCAGGGTGAAGGCCGTCCAGGCAGCCACAGCTCCCCATCCCCCACCTCGCAACAGTCCCAGAGCGAAGCCGACCTGACTGCTGGCGGGGCCCGGGAGAAACTGACACAGCGCCACCAGATCCGCGTAATCCGCTTCCGACAACCAGCGGCGACGCGTGACGAACTCGGCACGGAAATACCCCAGATGGGCAATGGGGCCACCGAAGGCGGTCAGCCCCAGCACCAGAAAGGCAAAGAAGACTTCCTTGATACGTGCGATGGAATGGCGAGCATCTCGCATGGAACCGGCTCCCGAACAAGCGGATGAGGAGAAACCAGCGCTCACCGTGCCCGCCCTTACCGTTGAACACCACCAAGGCGCAGCGCGTGCTTATAAACTCACGCGGTTCTCGAACAGACATTCGTCGCAATATGAGCAGGTAGAGACACCACACCGCCCTGGTGGCAATGGGAGACCGTACATTCTTCGCTCAGGAAGCGGTTGCAGGCGTTCAGGTCAGTCGCGCGGGAGCACAGCGCAGCGGTTCAATATCTTGAGGTGGCCCCGTCGTAGCGCGCACCACCAACTCCGGCGGCACTAACTCTCGCACCGCCGGATGACGGTCACCGGCAATGCGCGCCAACAGCAACTCGCTGGCTCGCTGACCGATCAAGTCCGTACGCACCCGTACACTGGTAAGTGCTGGTGCGGAGTAGGCTGCCGCCCCCATGTCATCGAAACCGGTGACCGAGATATCCACCCCCGGGCGCAGCCCATGTCGGTAACAGGCCGCCAGCACGCCGAAAGCGATGATATCCGAAAAGCAGACAATCGCTGTCGGGGGCGTCGACGATGCCAGCAACGTTTCGAGCATGGTATCGCCAAAGGCCAGCGAGGTGGGACCGTGGTGAATCGTCTCGTCTCTCACGGAAAGCCCGGCGGCACCCATTTGCTGTCGGAATGAACGCTCACGATCTCGGGCCGTCGAGGTGTCTCCGCCCCCACCCAACCAGGCAAAGTGTCGATGCCCCATGGCGTATAAATGATCGAATAGCAAGCGGATACCCAGCTCATCGTCGTTGATGACGCGGTCAAAGTCGGTGTCAGCCACATCCCGTGAGATCATCACCAAAGGAAAATCGCGTAGATGCCGGACCTGGGGTCCATCGAGATCCTCGCGAGTGGTGCCGGCGACAGGCACCAGAATCAATCCTGCAGCACCATGTTCGGCCATTTGGCGAATGAAACGGGCCTGAATCGATGGCGTTTCATGGGCATGGCAGAACAGCATCATGCGATCCGCCTCGCGAAAGCGAGCCTCCATGTGCCCGAGAAATTCGGTGAAGAAAGGGTTGCTCAAGTCATTGAGGCATACCGCTATCGCCGCGCCTCAGGCCCGCTGCATGTCGATTGTAGACGTAACCCAGTGCTTGGGCCGCCTGATGAATGCACTCCCGGGTCGCCTGAGAAATGCGCGGGTCGTCACGCAATGCCAGCGAGACTGCGGAAACGGTCACGCCTACTCGATCGGCGATAGTCTTCAATGTCGGTCGTTGTGCCATGTATCGAATCTCAACTCCCACGATTTCACAGGTGGCAGCGCACACCCAGCCACGCCGTACTTTCTCACTGCCGCTAACATCCTCTCATAGCGCCCTTTTCAGGGATATCGAAGGCGACAACGTGGTGGGTGTCCCTTTGGTTCAACGACCAAGGTCGCATTGGTTCAATCGATTGAACTGTGTAAAAAAGAATCACAAAGGCGGCTCGGGCAAGTCGCTTAAGCCGTCTGGAAGGCTCACACCACGGTTAGGAGGACACAGCATGGTTCGCGCGACTTCGACAACGATGATGACCGCCGCTTTGGCCCTATGGACCTCGCTAGCGGCTGCCCAGGCCAATGAGCCGGAAGCCTGTAGCTGGCAGCCCGAGCGCGCCGTGACCTTTATCGTCCCATGGGGCACCGGCGGCGGCACCGACGCCAACTCACGCCGTCTGGCCAGCCTGCTCGAGGAAGAAATGGGTGTCCCCTTCAACGTCGTCAATCGCACCGGTGGCAACGGCGTCGTCGGCCATACCATGCTCGCCCGCAGTCAACCCGACGGCTACACCATTGGCGCCGCCACGGTCGAAATCGACACCATGCACTGGATCGGCTTGACGCCACTGACCTATAAGGACATCACCCCCATCGCCCTTATCGATCGCACCTCGGCAGCAGTGCTGGTCAATCAAGACTCGCCCTACGAGTCACTTGAGGCCCTACTGGACGAGGCACGCCAGAATCCTGGAGAACTGACCGCTTCGGGAACCGCTCAGGGCGGTATCTGGCATCTGGCGCTGGCCGGCATGCTGAAGGCCGAAGGGTTGGCACCAGACGCCATTCGCTGGATACCCAGCCAAGGTGCAGCGCCGGCACTCAAGGAGTTGATGGCAGGCGGCGTCGATGTCGCCACGCCGGCGCTCTCCGAGGCCCGTAACCTAGTCGAACAAGGGGAACTCAAGGCGCTGGCTTACATGAGCGATACGCCGATGGAACAGATGCCCAAGGTGCCCTTGACAAGCGATATTCTCGACAGTGGCTGGACAATGGGCGCTTTCGTCACGGTCAGCGGACCCAAGGGACTACCCGACGAAATCGCTTGTGCTTATGAACAGGCCATCGACGATGCCGTGCACAGCAAAGCCTGGGCCGAATTCAAGCGTAGCCGTGGTACTCCTGTCGTGTTCGAAGGTCGTCAAGAGACCGCCCAAACCCTAGCCGAGGCCGACCGGCAACTGGGTGAGGTCATCAAGGCGATCGGTCTCGCCCAATAATCATGACACACCGCTACACGAGAGGTGTCCATGTCCTGCAATGATCGCATATCGGGGTGCTTGCTAGTCATCTTCGGCGCGCTGGTCATGTGGCGCGCCTCGACCTTTCCGACCCCGGCTGGGCTGACGTATGGCCCTGGATTGTTTCCCTCTATCGCAGCGACCGGCTTGATGCTTTGCGGTGCAGCGATCGGCTTCGGCTCCCGGAGGCGGGCAACGCCCAACGCCACGCGGCGGTCGACTACTCGCCCTCTGGCCCTACTGACCGTCGTCGCGGGATACGCTCTATTGCTCGACCCATTGGGGTTTCATATCACCTCGTTCCTAGCAGTCGCCGCCACGTGTCTGCTGTTCGGGATGCGCATCACGGGTTCCGTGCTGCTGGCACTGCCCCTGGTGATCGGCGTGCACCTGTTGTTCTATTCGCTGTTGCACGTTCCGCTTCCCTGGGGCCTGCTGACACCGTGGGCGTGGTGACACCCATGAGTATCTCGAGCCTCATCGCTCTGTTCAGCCCCGCGTCCCTGGCGGTCATTGCCGCCTGTACGCTCTACGGTACGTTCATCGGCGCCATGCCAGGCCTGACAGCCACCATGGCGGTGGCCCTGCTGGTGCCGTTTACGTACTTCATGGACCCGATGATCGCCATCAGCGCCATCGTTGCCACCACCACCACGGCGATCTTCGCCGGCGACGTTCCCGGTACGCTGATGCGTATTCCCGGCACCCCGGCCTCTGCGGCCTACGTCGAGGATGCGTATCGGCTTTCCCGAGCCGGGCGTTCACGCTCGACGCTGATGACCTCTTTATTCGCCGCCTGCATAGGGGGACTGGTAGGCGTCGCCTTGTTGGCGTTGATCGCACCACAACTGGCCCGTGTGGCCATGCAGTTCTCCAGCTTCGAGACCTTCTGGTTGGCCTGCCTGGGGCTAAGCTGTGCCGTGCTGACCAGTAATGGCAGCGTCGCCAAAAGCTTTGCCAGTTTATTCATTGGCCTGTTCATCGCCACGATCGGCATCGGCGTTGCCGTCGGTTATCCCCGTTTCACCTTCGGATACTACGAACTATTCGCCGGTATCAGTTTTATCCCTGCCATCATCGGCCTGTTTGCGCTCAGTGAAATCCTGAGAAGTGTTCAGACAAGACGTAGCGAGCAGCCCACTGTCGCAACTCAGGAGTCATTTTCTCAGGCATTGCGCGAAGCAGCGGACACACTGCGCGGTTTCAAGCGCAACATCGCCAGATCCAGCATCTTGGGCACCCTGATCGGCGCGTTACCAGGCGCAGGAGCCGATATTGCCGCGTGGATCTGCTATGCCATCTCACGACGATTCTCGTCCCATCCCGAACGTTACGGTACCGGCTACATCGAAGGCGTAGCCGACGGCGGAGCCGCCAACAATGCCGCCATCGGCGGCGCCTGGACGCCGGCGCTGGTGTTCGGCATCCCCGGCGACAGCGTCACCGCCATTGCCATCGGCATCCTGCTGCTCAACGGTATGTCACCGGGACCGCAAATCTTCACCCAATCACCGGAACTGGTGCATACCTTGTATGGGGCTTTCGCACTGAGCAATCTCGCCATGCTCCCTGCCGGTCTGCTGGTGATCATGGCGTCCAGCCATATCGTGCGCATTCCACGCCGGATATTAATGCCCATCGTGCTGCTGTTCTCGCTGGTGGGAGCCTATGCCATCACCAACTCGGTGGTCGCCATCTGGACCGTGCTTGCCCTAGGGGCCCTGGGATACGTCATGGAAGCCAACGGCTTTCCGCTGGCACCGACGATTCTCGGCATCGTGCTGGGTGGCATCGTCGAGGACAATTTCATGACCTCGATGCTCAAGGCCCAGGGCGATCTGTTGGCCTTTTTCGAACGTCCGTGGGCGGCGGCCCTGGGCATTCTGACCCTGCTCGTCTGGGCGTTGTTGCTCTGGCGCGCCGCCCGCGACGCGCTGCGCCGCCGCTCGCCCGCATCACCAAAGGAATCCCACTCATGAAACGACACAATCCAACCAAGGCCGCCCTGCGTGAGGGTCGTACCGTCAGCGCGCTGTGGCTGGAAAGCGCCAGCCCGGAACTCGCCGAGGCCGCCGTCGGCGCCGGCTGGAAAACCGTACTGATCGACAACGAACACGGTGTCTCCAGTCTCGAACACACCGCGCACCTGGTGCGCACCATCGAGGCGGCCGGCGGCGAGGTCGTCCTGCGCATTCCCGCCAACGACTCGGCCTACCTGAAGAAGGTCCTCGACATGGGGGTGCGCTCGATCATGGTGCCGATGATCAACGACGCCGCTCAGGCCCAGGCATTCGTCGCTGCCTGCCGCTATCCACCGCAGGGCAATCGCGGCTACGCGGCGCCGATCGTACGCGCCTCGGGCTACGGGGCGATCGACGACTACGCCCGTCATGCCAACGACGAGCTGTTGCTGATCGGCCAGATCGAACACGTCGATGCCGCCCGCGACGTGGAAGCGATCGCCGCCGTCGACGGCCTCGATATGCTGTTCATCGGTCCCAACGACCTGGCCGGTTCGCTGGGCAGGCTGGAGCGCCTCGAGGATACCGAGGTTCGAGAACTGATCGGCGACCTGGAGCGGCGCATCACCGCCAGCGGGCGCTTTATGGGCACCATCACCGGCCCAGAGCGCGATGTCGCCACGCTTAGCGACAGCGGTTACCGCTTCGTCGCCGGTCCCAACGATATCGCCCTGTTCGCCAGCACGCTACGCGCCGAGGCCGAAACCTGGCGGGCACGCACGGCGGACTTCGACGCCGTCTAGTCTAGCTGGCGTCTCGGACCGCGCATCCGGCAACAAACGCAGCCCGACGATGGCCTTCTGGCCTCAAGCCCGTCGGCGCTGCGCCAGCTGATCGTTCAGGATAGGCTCACGCGCATCGCCAGCGAATGCTCGTCGCAGTTGTCGCCCGCTCCGCCACGATCGACCACCAGAAACTCGCCTGCCACGTCGAGCACCGAGTGAATGGCATGCCAGGTGCCGGCGCGGTAGTTCACCCCCTGGCGGCCATCGGTGACGAAGGCCCGTACCCGGGCCGGGTCGATGACCTCGCCGGGTGGCGCGACGACGACGACGAAGCGCTCGCCGTGCAGCGGCATGAACGCCTGACTGCCCAGCGGATGACGCTCGAGAACGTCCAGCGTCAGCGGCATGGCGACCGGCTGGCTGACGAAAAGACTGATCAGCGGCCGCGCCCCCTCGCCGAGCATCTCTATTTGCGCCAGATCGTGATAGCGCTGGGTGCGTCCCCCGTTGATGGGAAAGCCGTCGGCGTCCCGCCGGTCGATGACATCGCCGAACGGCGCGAAGGCCTGGGCGGTCAGGGGCTGAGCGATTAGTTCGAGCATGCGTTCTCCTCGGAAGATTGTCTCAACTCAGGCGCAGCTTCATGTGCCGATTCACATCCTTGTAGAGCAGATAGCGAAACGGCCCCGGCCCGGCGGCGTAGCAGGATTGCGGACAGAAGGCCCGCAGCCACATGTAGTCGCCGGCCTCGACCTCGACCCAATCCTGATTGAGGTGGTAGACCGCGCGCCCCTCCAGCACGTAGAGCCCATGCTCCATGACATGGGTTTCGTCGAAGGGGATCACGCCACCCGGCTGGAAGGTGACGATGTTGACATGCATGTCGTGGCGCACGTCCTGGGGATCGACGAAGCGCGTCGTGGCCCATTTGCCATCGGTGTCCGGCATGGCAACCGGCGCGATGTCGTTGTCGTTGGTGACGAAGGCCTCGGGCACCGCCAGCCCATCGACGAACTCGTAAGCCTTGCGAATCCAGTGGAAGCGCACCGGCGCGTCACTGCCGTTGCGCAGCTGCCAGTCGCAGCCCGGCGGCAGATAGGCATAGCCTCCCGGTCCCATCGCGTGCGCTTCCCCCGCGATGGTCAGCGTCATCTCGCCCTCGACCACGAACAGCACGCCCTCGGCGCCTTCATCGGGCTCCGGTCGCTCGCTGCCGCCACCGGGCGAGACCTCCATGATGTACTGCGAAAACGTCTCCGCGAAGCCGGACAGCGGCCGCGACAGCACCCACAACCGGGTCTTCTCCCAGTGCGGCAGGAAACTGGTGACGATATCGCTCATCACCCCCTTGGGAATCACCGCATAGGCCTCGGTGAACACCGCACGGCCATGAATCAACTGGCTCTGCGGCGGTAAACCGCCATGGGGGGCATAGTAGGTTCTTTCAGGGGCGTCGTGGCTGCGTTGTGACATGAGAGGTTCCTCGCTTTTCATCCCGGATGCGTCGTCGCCCAGTGGCGCGCGATATCCACACGCCGGGTTATCCACACCCGGTCATGGGTCTCGAGGTGATCGAGGAAGCGCTGCAGCGCGCGGAAGCGTCCGGGGCGGCCGATCAGGCGACAATGCAGGCCGATGGAGAGCATCTTCGGGGTTTCCGCACCTTCTGCGTAGAGTACGTCGAAGGCATCGCGCAGGTACTGGAAGAAGGGCTCGCCGTGATCGAAGCCGGTGGGCGAGGCGAAGCGCATGTCGTTGGTATCCAGCGTGTAGGGCACGATCAGGTGGCGGTGCGTCTGGCCCTGGCTGTCCTGAACGTCGCTCCAGAACGGCAGATCGTCACCGTAGTAGTCGCTGTCGTAGAGGAAGCCGCCCTGGTCGAGCAACAGCCGCCGTGTATTAGGGCTGTCGCGGCCGGTGTACCACCCCAGAGGCGCCTCGCCGTACAAGCGGCGGAACACCTCGATGGCACGCTGCATATGCGCACGCTCGACGGCTTCCGGCACATTTTGATAATGAATCCAGCGCCAGCCGTGGCAGGCAATCTCGTGGCCCAGTTCCTGGAAGGCCTGGGCCGCCTCGGGATGACGCTCCAGCGCCATGGCGACGCCGAACACGGTCAATGGCAACCCGCGCCGCTCGAACTCACGCAGCACGCGCCACACCCCCGCCCGCGAACCGTATTCGTAGATCGACTCCATGCTCAGGTGGCGGTCGGGATAGGCCTCGGCCCCGGCGATCTCGGAGAGAAACTGTTCGGAGTGGCTATCGCCGTGCAGCACGCTGTTTTCGCTGCCCTCTTCGTAGTTGAGGACGAACTGCACCGCGACACGGGCCTGGCCCGGCCAGTTCGCTTGCGGTGGCGTGCGGCCATAGCCGACGAGATCGCGTGGGTAAACCTCGGACGGATCGGTGGAGGATGCCATGCCCATGAAGACTCCCGGTTTATTGTTGTGCCGCTCGGATTAACTTAGCGTGCGTTGATGTATACAAAAAATCAATCCCTCGTCGCGTCTTTGCCAGCGCTTCGACTCACTGACCGAAGCAAACGCCATCCGGCGTATCTCGGCGGCTCGAGGCATATCTGGCGCGACAGCCGTCCGACATCACGGCGATCCGGCATTGACTTATTTTGTATTCAATACTAGAAATTTTGTAGACAAAACATGCGCGACCCTGCCGCGCACCCAAGGAATGCCTCATGCGCTTGCACCTCATCAACCCCAACACCAGCACCGGCATGACGACACGCATCGGCGAGTCCGCCAGTCGCATCGCGGCGCCGGGCACCCGGATCGTGGCCACGCAACCGGACAGCGGCCCGGTGTCCATCGAGGGTCACTTCGACGAGGCGATCAGCGCCGTGGGCGTGACCGAGGAAATCGCCAAGGGCGAGCACGACGGCAGCGATGCCTACATCATCGCCTGCTTCGGCGATCCTGGGCTGATGGCGGCCCGGGAGCTGACCCGCGCGCCGGTACTGGGCATCGCCGAGGCCGGCTTTCACGTGGCCAGCCTGATCAGCACGCGCTTTTCCATCGTCACGACGCTGAGCCGCACCGGCATCATCGCCGAGCACCTGCTGCAGGCCTATGGCTTCGCGCATCATTGCCGTCGTATCCGTGCCGCGGACATCCCCGTGCTCGACCTGGAGGACGATGGCGACGCCGCCCTCACGCGGGTGATCGAGACCTGCCGACGCGCCCGGGACGAGGACGGCATCGGCGCCATCGTGCTCGGCTGCGGCGGCATGGCCGATCTGCGCGCCACCATCGAAGAAGCGGTGGGCATCCCCATCGTCGAGGGGGTCACCGCCGCCGTGAAATTGGCCGAGGCCCTGGTCGGCCTCGGGCTGGGCACTAGCAAGCATGGCGATCTCGCCTTTCCGCGTCCCAAGTCCTTCACCGGCCATTTCGCCCATTTATCACGCTAATGCCCGCAAACGGGGGGAGTCACGTTTCCGCGCCACGACCCATACTCGCTAACGCTCGAGCCTGAAGCATCACCGGCGTCCTCTTGCCGACAATCACAACACCAGGACGCCTGACAGATAGCCAAACAGCAGCACGCTACGCCACTCGGACGTCCCCCGGCGGGGGCGTACAACAACAAATCGCGGGGCACGGTCCCGCCCGAGGAAAGCGTCATGACAAGCGACTCCGCCACGTCGGAAGGGCCGCGCCCTGCCGACAAGGCACCGGGACAAGAGTCCCTGGACCCACAGCGTACCCGCATCATGGGACGCCTCTCGTACCTACTGGCCTGGTTCGGTGGCTGCGTGTCGATCGGCACCTTCGCCATGGGCTCGAGCATCGTCGGTACGCTCAACCTGTTGCAGGCCTCGCTGGCCATCGCCATCGGCTGTGTGGTGATCGGCGTCGCGCTGACGATCAACGGCGCCGCCGGCTACAAGTACGGCATTCCCTTCATGGTTCAGGCACGCAGCGCCTTCGGCTTTACCGGCACGCGCTTGCCGGGGCTCATCCGCGCGGTGCCGGCCATCGTCTGGTACGGCTTCCAGAGCTGGATCGGCGCCGGCGCCCTTAACGCCGTCTCGTCGACCCTGCTGGGCTTCGACAACCTGGTGTTCTATTTCATCGCCTTCCAGTTCTTGCAGATCGCCCTGTCGGTGTTCGGCTTCCAGGGCATCAAGTGGCTGGAAAACATCGGCAGTGGCTTCATCCTGGCCTCGCTGGTCTACATGTTCTTCAGCGTGCTCGACAAATACGGCGACGTGATCGGCGAACAGTTGATCGACATCGACGGTACCTGGGGACTGCCCTTCTGGGGCGCGACGATGCTGTTCCTGGGCATCTACAGCACCATGATCCTCAATGCCAGCGACTACTCCCGCGAGCTCAAGCACGGCAGCGGGCCGGGGCTTCTGAGCACGCTCTACGCCATGTCGATTTTGCCCTGCACGCTGTTCATGGGCTTGATCGGGCTGATGGTCTCCGGCGCCACCGGCGTCGCCGATCCCATCGATGTCTTCGCCAACGCCGTCGACAACCCACCGCTTCTGATCACCACCCTGCTGTTCATCGCCTTCGCCCAGGTCACCACCAACGTGCTCAACAACGTGGTGCCGCCGACCTACGTGCTGATGGACGTGTTCAAGCTGAAATTCCGCAGCGCCACCGTGATCGTGGGGCTGCTGGCCTTCGCGACCTTTCCCTGGGAGCTGGTCAAGGACGACTCGGCGGCCGGACTGCAGCTGTTCGTACAGACCTATTCGGCGTTTCTGGGGCCGATCTTCGCGATCATGGCGGTGGATTATTACCTCATTCGCCGGCGCACGCTGGATCTCGACAAGCTCTATGACGCGCATGGCCCTTATCGCGGCATCAATTACGCCGCCTGCATCGCCACGCTGATCGGCGCCCTGGTGGCGCTCAACGTCTCGGCGGTCTCGTGGTACGCGAGCCTGCTGCCGGCCGGCCTCGCCTATTACCTGCTGATGCGCTACTGGCCGGTCTGCCAACGCTTCCGCCAATAACGCTCACGCTGTCCTCCACGACGATGCCTACCGACATAATAGAGCGCTACCATGAACGATAACGATCTGCGCCTCACGGCGCCCGATGCAAGTCTCTACAACGCCGACCTGGCGCCACTGCCCCATGCCGAACGCCGCTGGGGCGCTTTCGAAATCTTCAATGTCTGGGCCAACGATATCCAGAGCCTGTTCGGCTATACCCTGGCCGCATCATTGTTTCTGAGCTATGGCCTCAACGGCTGGGCGGTCATGGCTGCCATCATCCTCGCCGGCCTGGTGGTCATGGTGCTGGTCAACCTGACCGGGCGCCCCAGCGTCAAATACGGCATTCCGTTTCCGGTGGTGGTACGCGCCAGCCTCGGCGTGCGCGGCGCCAACCTGCCGGCGATGCTGCGCGCGGTGATCGGCATCTTCTGGTACGGCGTGCAAACCTACTTCGCCTCCACGGCCGTCACGCTCTTGCTGACCGCGCTGGGCGTGCCGGAGGGCGGCCAGTTCTTGGGGCTGTCGAGCGTGGCCTGGCTGGCCTTCGTAGTGGTGTGGGTATTTCAGCTGGCGATGTTCTGGGCGGGCATCGAGCGCATCAAGCGCTTCCTCAACTGGGCCGGGCCGCTGGTCTACGCGGTGATGATCGTGCTGATGGGCGTGGTCTGGTGGCAAGCCGGCGCCTCGCTGCTACCGGCCATCGGCAACATCTTCAGCGGCAACAGCGACGCCGCCGGCAGCGCCGTCGGTGCCTTTTTCACCGTGGTCGGCACCATGATCGCGTACTTCGCCGCGGTGGTGATCAACTTCGGCGACTTCGCACGCTTCGTGAAAAGCGAGCGCGCCATGCGGCTCGGCAACTGGCTCGGGCTGCCGCTCAACGTCGCGGTGTTCTCGTTCATCGCCCTGATCATCACCGCCGGCACGCTGGCCTTGTTCGGCGAGGCACTGACCAACCCCTCGGACATCGTCGACCGCGTCGATAGTCTGCCGCTGACGCTCGTCGCCGCGCTGACCTTCTTCGCTGCCACCGTGGGCATCAACCTGGTCGCCAACTTCATTCCCCCCGCCTATGACTTGTCCAACCTGTTTCCGCGCCGCATCAGCTTTCGGATCGGCGGGCTGATCACGGCGATCATCGCCTTCTTCATCGGGGCCTTGTGGGTCAGCGTGATCAGCCGGATCGGCATTCCCGGCTTCGTCAATGCCATCGGCGCCGTCATCGCGCCGTTCTACGGCATCATCGTGATCGACTACTACGTCATCCGCCGAGGCCATTTGGACGTTCAGGCGCTGTTCTCCACCGCCCCGGGCAGTGCCTATTATTACCAGAATGGCTGGAACCGCCGCGGCCTGGTCGCCTTCGCCGTCGGCGCCTTGTTCTCGCTGGCCTCGGTGTGGGTGCCGGCGCTCGCCGCGCTGGAAGGCTTCGCGTGGCTAATCGGTGCCGGCCTGGGCGGGGCGTGCTACTACGCCTTGATGCGCGGGCACGACGTGTCCACCGCCCCGTCGAGTGCGCCATGAAGGCGTACGGTATCTTGAATGTCCCGCCAGCGACGGCGGGGCATCAACCGAGCGCGCCGTCGAAGATCCGCTTCAGGTCCGGGGTTTCTTCGGGCGCCTCGGCGATGGAGAGCGAGGCTTCGATGGCCTTGAGATGGCGCTGCATGAAGGCGCGGGCACGCTCGCCGTTGCCGTTTTCGAGATGGCGGATCAGTTCGTCGTGGTCGTGCGACTCGCAACCGAGGTGGCCGGTGTTGCCGTAAACCGCCAGGATCAGCGACGAGCGCGAGCATAACCGGCCGACGAACTCACTGAGCGTGGCGTTGCCCGCCAGCTCGGCCAGGTGCACATGAAAGGCCGCCGACAGCTTGATCGCCTCGCTCTGCTTGCCGGCCTTGAGGGCCTGACGCTCGCGGCGCGCGTCGTCGCGCAGCCGCGCCACATCCGCCGCCGTGGCCCGCTGCACGACCTGCTCCATCAGCCCGCACTCGACCAGTTGCCGCGCGGCGAAGACATCGCGCGCTTCCTCGGCGGTCGGCCGCGAGACGCTCGCGCCGCGACGTGGCGTCAAGGTAACGAGATGCTCCAGGGCCAGGCGTTGCAGGATCTTGCGGATGCCGGTGCGGCTGACACCGAAGACGTCCGACAGGGCATCCTCGCGCAGGCGCGCACCGGGCTGCAGGCGATGTTCGATGATGGCGTCGCTGATCGCACGATAGATGGCGTCATGACGCTGCGCACCGTCGCCGGCCTTGCCCTCGTTGCGACGCGTTTTCTTGGCGGCATGCGCCTGACGTGACTCGCTCATTCACGGCTCCCGAATGCATTTGCGCTGATCATCGCATTGCCCGCCCGACATCAGCTACCGCGGTAGGTGGAATAACCGAAGGGGGACAGCAACAGCGGGACATGGTAGTGGGCGCCCGCATCGTCGATGCCGAAGCGCAGCGGAATCCGCGCCAGAAAGCGCGGCCCCGTCGGCGGGACCTCGTCCTGGCGGTCGAGATACTCGCCGGCCTCGAACAGCAGCTCGTACTCGCCCACCCGGAAGGCGTCGCCCTCCAGCAATGGGCCATCGCAACGGCCATCCTCGTTGGTCACGAACTCGCCCAGCGCCTGGCGGGTGTCGCCATCGAGCCGATACAGCGACAGGCGCATGCCGCGTGCGGGACAGCCCCGAGCGGTGTCCAGAACGTGCGTGGTGAGATAGCCCATGGTCACTCCTTGCGATCGTCGGCGGGCATCGAGCGGCGGCCCAGGATGGACGCCCATGGCGCCACCGCTTACCCTGATTTTTGTATACAACAATCCCCAACAACATAGCATCAGGAGACGCGCATGCGCCATGCCCTGCTCTCGCCGCGCCCCACGCAACTCGACCGCGAGGCCTTCGTGGCCGCGTATGGCGGCATCTACGAGCACTCTCCGTGGATCGCCGAAGCGGTATGGGACGCCGGCCTCGACACCCACCACGACAGCCCCGCGGGTCTTGCCGAGGCCATGGCCGCCGTGCTCGACGCCGCCCCTGCCGAGCGCCAGCTCACCGTCATCCGCGCACACCCCGACCTGGCCGGCAAGGTCGCGTTGGATGGCGGGCTGACCCAGGCCTCGCGCCAGGAACAGGCTGGCGCCGGGCTCGACCAGTGCACGCCGGACGAGCTGGCCCGCTTCGAGCGCCTGAACGCCGCCTATCAGACACGCTTCGGCTTTCCCTTCGTGATGGCGATCAAGGGCTACCACCGTCGCGAGATTCTCGATGCCTTCGAGGCCCGCCTCGCGCATGGGCCCGACGAGGAACGCCGCACCGCCATCGCGCAGATCCATCGCATCGCGCGACTACGCCTGGACGCCCATGCCGCCTGAAGACAACTCTGCACCGGAACGAACGGCAGCGTGCGTCTTTGGTGGGCTGGCGAGGCAGCGGAATTCATGGAAGAATTTTCCATGAATGCTTCGTGAGAGAGAGCCAGGCGTGACGGAAAGCAAACGCAAGACGGTCGGACGCCCCGCCGGCAACGGCAAGGCCGCCAGCGGCCACAGCCAATCGCTGGTGCGGGGCCTGAATATCCTCGAAGGGCTCGCTGCCGCCCCCGGTGGGCTGGCCCTGTCCGATATCGCCCAGATCGTGGGTCTGGCCCCGTCGACCACGCACCGCTTGCTGCAGGCGCTCCACCAGCAGGGTTTCATCGCCCAGGACGCGGAGATGGGCGTGTGGCACATCGACGCCAAGACATTCCGCGTGGGCAACGCCTTCCTCGAGGCACGCGATTTCGTCGCCACCGCCCGCCCCTTCCTGCATCAACTGACGGCGGAGACCGAGGAAACCGCCAACCTGGGTATCCGGGACCAGGGCATGGCCGTGTTCCTCGCCCAGAGCGAGTCGCCGCAGATGATGCGCATGATCACGCGGCTGGGCTCACGCGCCCCGCTGCACGCCTCGGGCGTCGGCAAGGCCCTGCTCGCCTGGTTGCCGCGCGACGAGGTCGAACGCATCCTCCACACGCGCGGCCTCGACAAGGTGACGCCCAATACCCTCGACACCCCATCCCGCCTGCGCGACGCCCTCGGCGAGATCCGCCGCCAGGGCTATGCCTGCGACCGCGAGGAACACGCCGTCGGCCTCAACTGCGTGGCGGCGACGCTGCACGACGAGAACGGTCTGCCGCTCGCCGCCATCTCGGTGTCCGGTCCCGCCGCACGCATTCCCGAAGCGCGGCTCGCCGACCTCGGTGGCCTGGTGAGCCGCGCCGCCCGCGAGATCACGGCACGCCTGGGCGGTCGGTTGCCCGGCGCTCAGGACTGAGCAGACAAGCTGACTTAGTCTCGTTAGCCTTTTCATTGAAAATCTCTGATTGTCGTTGCTTGACTGGCTGGGGCCTCTCTTCCACCCGCGTCATGAACGACCTGACATCCTTGGCCGCCAGCGAAGGATAGCGCCTGTCGTCCATCTGATCATCGGGGAACCTGCAGCGACAGAGCTGATGGGGTATGCACTCCCCTACTAGAACCTCTTATCAACATGAGCCTGATTCACTTTGAGGTGGGAATTCTTCATTGGTGGTGGAGGCCAAGAGGCTGCCAAAATGCGGCCTCGATTGAAGACGCACACCACCCCCGAGGCATTCATCCATGACGCAAGACCTGATCACCCAACGACTCGACCAGGGCCCCCTGATCTGTGCCGAGGGCTTTCTGTTCGAGCTCGAACGGCGCGGTTATCTCTCCGCCGGTGAGTTCGTGCCCGAAGTGGCGCTTTTGCGCCCGGACGCGCTGGAAGCGCTGCATCGCGATTTCCAGCATGCGGGGTCGGACGTCGTTCAGGCGTTCACCTACAACGGCCACCGCGAAAAAATGCGGGTGATCGGCAAGGAAGAGCTGCTGGAACCACTGAACCGGGCTGCGTTGAAGATCGCGCGCAAGGTGGCCGACGAAAAGCCCGGCAATCTGATGGCCGGCAACATCTCCAACAGCAACGTCTGGGACCCGGAAGATCCGGCCGCCCAGCAGAGCGTGCGCGCCATGTTCGACGAGATGGTGCAATGGGCCGTCGAGGAAGGCGCCGATTTCATCATCGCGGAAACCTTCTACTATGCCGGGGAAGCCGAAGCGGCCCTGGCAGCGATCAAGGCCCAGGGGCTGCCTGCCGTCGTCACCCTGGCGCCGATGGCCGAGAACCGCATGGTCGATGGCACCGGCATCGTGGAAACCTGTGTCGCCCTCGAGCAGCAGGGCGCCAGCGTGGTCGGCCTGAACTGCTTCAGAGGGCCGGATACCATGCGTCCCTGGATCCAGCAGATTCGCGACGCCGTTTCCTGCCATGTGGCGGCACTGCCGGTGACCTATCGCACCACCGAGCAGGAGCCAACGTTCTTCAACCTCTCCGACAATCAGGGATGCAGCTGCCCCGCCCCCCACGGACGCGCCTTCCCGACCGCCCTGGACCCGCTGTTCTGCAACCGTTACGAGCTCGGCGCCTTTGCGCGCGACGTGCATGCCCATGGGGTCAACTACCTCGGCGTATGCTGCGGGGCATCGCCGATGCACGTGCGCGAAGTGGCCATGGCGGTGGGGCGTGAACCGGAAGCCGCCCAGTTTGCTGAGCGCATGGAGAATCACTTCATGTACGGCTCCCATGAGCGCTTGCCGGAGCATATCGCCGCCCTGGGTGAAAAGGCCTAAGTCATTATGCATGATTCATCGGTTGCTCAGCTCCCTAGCCACCGAGCAACCGATGTACCTCATATCAGAGACGGTCGAACGTAAGATAAGCGTTCAGGGACAATCTGGGGTAGGTCAGCTTGCCGGTACGGCTAGTGAGGGCCGGATGTGCTTGAAACTATGACGATTTCCCAATGCCCAGCGAAGGGGCTCTGTGCTTCCCGTGCTGCCGCTCTCTTCTTGTAAGAGCGCATTCTCCATGCGCGCAGGTTCGACAAGGCCACGGCCACGGGAACGCGCATGCTGTACAATGCCCCTTCGGCACACCAACTGCGGGAATCGAGACCATTAGCAAGCAGCGCCAGCGTATCGAGCCCGAAACACGCAAGCGAACCATCATCGAGGCAACGCTCAAGTGCGTGACGCGTTACGGCCATGCCGGCACGACGATGACGCGCGTCGCACGTGAGGCCGGCGCCTCCATAGGCTTGGTGAGTCACTACTTTCAATCCAAGGAATCGCTCATGCTGGCGGCCTACCAGGAGCTCACCGAGCAACTGCGCCGGGAGAGCGACCAGCGCGATGCCGCATTGGAGTGCTCCGCACGTGAGCGGCTGACGCTCATGATTCGTTCAGCCTTCAAGAGCGAGATATTCAACCAGCAGGTACTGGCCTCCTGGGTAGGTTTCTGGAGTGCCGCTGTGGCAACGCCCAGTCTGGCGAGTCTCAACCGGAAGCTTTACGAAGAGTATCGGGAGGAGATGCAGTCACTCGTCGAAGCCATTGCCATCGAAGAAGGACGTGTCATCGATGCGAAGGGCATTGCTCGAATTCTGACAGCACTGGTAGACGGCTATTGGTTGGAGTGGGCACTTGATCCCGAGGCTTTCAAAGTCGAAGAGGCGCTGCAGGACTCCTTGGAAATCGCTGAGCGCCTGCTTCGAGATTAATAAGCCATCATTTAGCGAAAGCTCGCTTCATAAGCTTGCTGAGCGGACTCTCCATCACGTGTTGTTACCCCTTTGAGGAATTCCGCCACACGCTTGGGATGATCCGCGAGCCAATCGTGCGCAACATCCGTCTTGGACCGCTCCTCAAGGCTATAAGCGCTGATGAACTGGCTCTGCTCATCGGCGGTCAACGTGAACTGCTCCAACAACTGCATGATGTTGGCGTTTTCTTCGGCATACCCCGTACGGACGATCGTGCGTACTTCGCTACGCCCCTGATTCTCACCGTAGACTTCTTCGGGGTCGTCCAGAATATGCATGTCGTACTTGATCGCCATCCAATGCGGCGTCCAGCCGTAGAAAGCGATCCACTGCTTATCGTTGTAGGCCGCGTCGACCTCGGACAGCATGCCGGGAGTCGATGAGTCGAGAATCTCCCAGTCCTTGAGGCCATAGGTATCGGCGTCCGCCGCCTCGTGAACCATGATGCTCGCCTGGGCGCCACTCTCAATCGAATAGTATTCCGCACCGAAGCGTGCGCGATTTTCCGGTAGATCCAACTGCTCGGCACTGGTCACGCCGGCGTCATGAACGTATCCCGGCACCGCGAACCCCATTCGCGCGCCCGCAACGTTGTTGACGACATCGACGATGGCACCGGCCTCCATGGCCGCGTCGTAACTCTCCTTCTGAGCCGGCATCCACCCCGCCAGCATGATGTCACTGTCGCCCGTTTCCATCGTCTTGTAACCGACGGTGGCGCCCATTTCGATCTGCTGCGAGTCATAGCCCAACGTCTCCAGCAGTTGCGTCAGTATTTCCGTCTTGACCGTCACGCCGGGCCAGGGCGGCACCACCATGCGGATCGGTGTCGATTGCGCCTGGGCCAACATGGGCAGGCTCAAGCCCAGTACCGCCGTGCCAAGTATCTTGGTGATTGTTGTCATCATGGTTCCTCTCGGTCGTGGTTGATAACTCCATGCCGCTCAACGTGCGGCATCAATGGCTTCGTGAATCAGCGTCGCCAAGGTCCCGCGTGGGCAGTGCACCGGATTGGTCGCGTAAGCGGGGTCGCCTTCGACGGCGGCCAGAATGTCGTCGACGATCTCGTGCGGCACCCCGAGCGCGGACAACCCCTTGGGAATGTCCAGCCGGTCCAGCAGCGAGCAGATGGCCGCATGAAAGGTCTCGAACCGATCATCGTCGAGCTGCATGGCATGAGCGATCGCCGGTAGCTTGGGTTCGAGGGCGGAACGGTTGAAACGCATGATGGCGGGCAACAGGATGGCGTTGGTCATGCCATGATGCGTATGGCACGCGGCACCGACCATGTGACTGATCGCATGCACCAGCCCCAACCCCTTGAGAAAGCCCACTCCGGCCAGGAACGACCCCGTCAGCATATTGCTGCGCGCATCCAGGTTCGTGCCGTTCTCGACGCTTTCCTCGATGTTGCCCCAAATCAGCGACAGCCCTTGAAGTGCCGCGCCATCACACAGCGGATGGAACATCGGCACGAGGTAGGACTCCAGCGCATGGGTCAGGGCATCCAGTCCCGTCCACGCCGTCAGGCTGGCTGGCAGCCCCAGCGTGAAATTGGGATCGAGAATGATCTTTTTCGGGCGAGCCAGGGGATGATGCACGCACTCTTTGGTACCACGTTCGGTATTGATGAGCATGGCGGTGCTGTCGCCCTCGGCGCCCGTACCCGCCGTGGTCGGCACGGTGATCAACGGCGGGAAGTCATCGCGCGTCAGATCCGTCGGCGTTGCGCCGTTGTAATCGAAGTCCCACAGCGAATAGCGGTTCTGCCTGGCAATCAATGCCGCGCCCTTGGCGCCGTCCATGGCACTTCCGCCACCGATGGCGATGACAGCGTCGGCATCATGATCACGATAGCTTTGTGCCGCCGCGTACGCATCGGCGTCCGAGGGGTTGGCCTGCACGGCGTCGAACTGGGCACAGGCGATGTCCGCCTTCGCCAGTTGGGCTTTCAGGTCTGCCAGATGGTCGAGCTTCGCGAATCCCGGATCGGTCACGATCAAGGGCCGATTTATCCCGCGCCGCGTGAAGAAGTCGTTCAAGGTAGCGACCGCGCCCGGCCCCGATTCAACGCAGTAAGAAAGCTCCCATGCGACCGGATCGCGTGAAGAATAAGCGGCGCACATAAAACGCTCCATTCGAAAGAAGAGTGATGGCCCTGAGGCCTTACCGCGGAGGTAAAACAGTGCCCGAGTGGTAAAAGGCGAGCCGATGCTTTTATACTGGCCACTATTGAAATATTTTTCAATAGTGGCCATGCGACGGTATCAAAGGAGCCCTCATGAGAGACTCTTGCCAGCAGTTCATCGATGGGCAGTGGCGTGCAAGCGATGGCGGACGTGACCTGGACGTGGTCGACCCCTATCGGGAAACGGTCATCGCCAAGCTGCCCGCAGGCAATGCACGCGACGTCGATGAGGCAGTGCGCGCCGCCAGGGAGGCACTACCTGCCTGGCGGCGATTATCGGGTGAGGCCCGTGGGCGCTATCTGGAAGGACTGGCCGATGGCCTGGCAGAACGGCATGCCGCGTTGTGCCAAACGATCAGTCTCAATGGTGGCAAGCCGTTGGCCGAGAGCCAGTTGGATGTCGACGATGCGATCGCTTGCTATCGATACTACGCCGATCTCGCCAGGCAGTTGGATGCCCGTCAGGGCGAGCCAAGCGCGCAACCGGTGGCGGGTGTCCAGATCCGTCGCTATTTCGACCCCGTCGGCGTGGTGGGCTTGATCACGCCCTGGAACTTCCCCTTGGTAACGGCCGCCTGGAAGATTGCGCCCGCCCTGGCGGCCGGCTGCTGCATCGTGTTCAAGCCCTCGGAGGTCGTGCCGATGCCGGAGCAGGCAATTGCCGATATCGCCCAGGCCATCGATCTGCCGCGCGGCGTCCTCAACCTCGTCAACGGCGACGGACGCGGCATCGGCGAGGCACTGACCCAGCATACCGGAATCGACAAGATATCCTTTACCGGCAGCAACCCGACCGGCGAGACGGTCATGCGCGTCGCGGCCACGGGGATACGCAATGTCTCGCTCGAGCTGGGCGGCAAGTCCCCCATCATCGTGACCGAGGACGCGGACATCGCGCAGGCGGCAAGTCTCGTCATGAACGGCATTTTCGCCAATGCCGGCCAGATATGCTCAGCCACCTCGCGGTTGCTGGTCCACCAAGCCGTGGCCGAGGATCTGTACGCGGCCCTGAGCCGGCATATCGATGCTCTCGTGATGGGAGACCCGCTCGACGAGGCGACGACCCTCGGACCGCTCGTCAGCGACAAGCAGCGGACAACTGTCGACCGCTATCTGGCGTTCGCGAAGGATGAGGGACTGATCCCCGTGCGCGAGGCCTCCCACCGCGAGATCCCCCGCCAGGGCTTTTTCGTGGCCCCCACGCTATTCCGCGATGTTCCCGTCGAGAGCCGGCTCTGGCGGGAAGAAATATTCGGCCCAGTCCTCTGCGCGCGCCAATTCGCCAGCGACGACGAGGCCGTTGCTGTCGCCAACGACAGCGACTACGGCCTGGCGGCCAGCGTCGTCAGCGGCGGTCATGAACGGGCATCCGCCATTGCGCGGCATCTCACGGCAGGATCGATCTGGACCAACATAGACCAGGTAGCCCCTCCCCAGGCGGCCTGGGGCGGTGGCAAGAAAAGCGGAATCGGCCGTGAACTCGGTCCCGAGGGTCTGGCTGCCTACCAGGAATTGAAGCAAGTGATGGCGCCCGCAGACACCTGAGCGCCCCACCGAAAGCGGCGATCGGCGCCTGGGCGACAGCATTACAAAGATACTTGGCACCCTTCCTTAAACACGGCTTTGAGCGTCTTTTCCGGATATTCGAGGACGCCCAAGTTTTCATCGGGATTGCCTTCCCAGAGCGCCAGGTCTGCCAAGGCACCGGGACGTATCACACCGATGTCTCCTTCTCGCTCGAGCAACCGGGCATTGACGGACGTGGCTTGTTTCAGCACTTCGATGGGAGAAAACGTTTCCCCACGTAACATGAATTCCCGCATCTGGTAGCGCTGCATGTCACCAAGCAAGTCGCTGCCAAAGCCGACCTGAACACCAGTATCGCGGAGCAGGTCCAAAGCGTCCAAGCCTTGCTGACGGACATCTTCTACCTTCGCGCAGCTTACCGACGGAAAGCCCATCGCCTTGCCATGTTTGGCCAGTGCTTCATAGGTGCTGACAGTCGGTACAATGAACGCCTCACGCTGCTTGGCCAATTCACAAGCTGAGCGATCAATAAGGTTGGCATGCTCGATCGAGCGCACACCAAATTCCAGGCAGCGGGAGACCGCTTCAGGAATATAAGCGTGCGCCAGACAATACTTACCCCATGCCTTGGCTTCCCAGACGATTGCCCGAATCTCGTCTTCCGTGTATTGCAGTACGTCGATCGGGTCGGAGGGCGAGGCGACGCCTCCACCCGCCATGATCTTGATGTGGTTGGCCCCCCTACGTAGTTCATCACGAGCAGCGTGCTGAACATTCTCCACGCCATCGGCAATGCGGGAAATGCTCGTTGAGGCGCCGCAACCACAGAGGCACCCGCCCTCGAAGGGCGTCCAGTCGCCATGCCCACCGGTCTGGCTCAAGGCCTTGCCGCAGTAGAAGAGACGAGGACCATCGATCAGGCCTTCTTCAACAGCCTGAGCCAGCCCGTAGTCAGCCCCCGCGGCATCCCTGACACTGGTAAACCCCCGCCTTAGCATGGCGCGTAACGAATGATGCGCGAACTGCGCGACATAGGAAGGTGCCATAAAGTCGACCTGCTTGAGGCTCGCCGACGCCGCAAGTACGTGAACATGAGCATCGATCAGCCCTGGGGTCAGGGTAGCGCCAGCCGCATTGATCACATCGGCGTGTTTTGACGTCTCCTCACCGTCGACGATGTAACGGATACGTCCGTCTTCGATCACAACGCTCTGGTTGTCTTTGACGGTCTCGTTGAGACCATCAAAAAGGCGGCAATGTTTGATGATCAGCATGCGTAATTCCTTATCTTTGTGCCTTTGGTGAGTGATTTGAAGCAGGTTGTGTTAGCAAACTGATGATAATGAGCGCGAACGTGGCCAGTGGCATGGCAACCAGTACGCTGTTCCAGCCAAGAGGCTTATCCAGCCCTATCTCCCAGACCAGCGTGACCACACCACCGGTGACCATGCCGGCCAGCCCCCCCAGAGGCGTGGCGCGTTTCCATAGCAATGCCGCAAGAAAGGCAGGTGTAATGGCCGCTCCGTACATGCCGTACGAATACATCTGAATGGCGAGTACGCTAGGGAAAAACGCTCCCAAAACATAGGCGACAATCCCGAGTGCAGCGACGCTGATACGGTTGAAGATCAATCGCTTCGCTGTCGGGATGGAAACGTTGAACAGCCCGACAATGATGTCCTGGGTCAGATTGGCCGAAGACGAAAGCAAGTACGAATTGCCAGTCGTCAAGATAAGGGCCACGACCGAGGACAGCAGTAGCGCCCCTAGCACGCCTGGCAAACCCTGCTGAGCCATGACCAGCATAGCGGTATCGGGGTTGATATCAGGGAACAATACGCGGGTACTACTGACCAACAGCACGATCAGTACAATGCTGATGAACCCGGTAATCATGAACCCCATTGCCGATCGACGCGCCGTTGTCGAATCTGTGGCCGCCGCAAACCGCTGGAAAAGATTTTGATCGCCCAGGAGAAGAAGAAACAGGGGAAGGAAATAACTGATCGCCTGGCCGACGCTTAACCCTCCTGTGAATGAGCGCTGCTCACTGGGCAAGGCCGCTAACATGCCCGAGAATCCGCCCAATTCGTTCAAGACAATTGGCACGCCTATCAGCATGCTGACAAAAATGATGATCGCGCTGATGAAATCAGTGTAAGCCACTGAGACCAACCCACCCAGCGTGGCAAGCAGGGTAATGACCCCTGCCGAGATCAATGTTCCTTGCCAAACTGGCAGCCCAAAGGCGATGTTAAGGGCATAACCACCGCCTATGAACTGGTAGGAAACAATACCGATATAGGCCAAAAGAATGATTAATGAAGCAACCGTACGTGCCTGCTTTCCATACCGTCTTTCGATCAACTCAGGAATGGTAGTCGCCTCGGAATCTCGGATACGTCTGGCAAGAAACCAGTACATGATAAACGCGCCAATGGGTGTACCAGCGAAGAAGAAAATCGCAGCCCCCGGACCATTCTGGAAGACGAAGCTGGCACCACCAATCACCGACCCGGAGCCGACAAAAGTGGCAAGCAGCGTTCCAGTAACGACGAAGAAAGGCAAGGAACGCCCTGCCACGAGAAAGTCGGCGTCGTTACGGACCTTGCGTTTAGCAAAGTAAACACCCACCAGAACCATCGAGATCAAGTAAATAATCAAAATTGTCGCATACATGGTTTCGATCCCCTTTGAGATTGTTGTCGAGACGAATTAACACACCCAAGCTTGATGTACTCCTACCGTGCTCAGGAAGCGACTTGCTGCCTTAAGATGGCTTTCCAGCCGTTCAATAAGTCGTTGAAATATGGTGCATCTTTACGAAACACACTTTGTGTTCCCATACCACGAAGCAAGTTCATGGAAAGGTTCATCAAATGAGTAGCCCTTGCGGGGGACAGGTGGGGAAACAACTGTTGCCAGATAGCGTCGATGCGTTCGTGGAAGCTTTGCACCTGAGGAGTCAACAACGTTCTGAAGCTCGGCTCATGGCGTGCTTTCAAGGCAATTTCAAGCGTGACCATATAGAGCTGGCCACTCATGTGGAGCCACATGAGATCGAGAAAGCCATCCAAGGTGAGGCGACCGGCATGAACCTCATCGACACCGTGAGCAAGTGCATCGACGAATTCATCCAGCACCTTCTCGATGGCGTGGGCCAATAAGTCGTCCTTATTGGAAAAATGGTGCGTCAAAGCGCCTTTCGAGACATTGGCCTCACTGGCGACGCGATCTAGCCGAAAGTTATGGAACCCATCGCGTTCAAGACACGCCAGCGCCGCACTTAACAATTTCTGCTGTGTTTCCAAACTTTTTCGTTGCTGCCATTTCATGACGTCTATCGCTTATGCCAATACTTCTTTTTGTAAGGACACTCCAGTTTTGGCACCTAAAAAACAAACCGTCAAGTCGGTTTTATTTATTGAGCAGCCAACACGCCGTTGCCTCAGAGTCATGACATTAGGGTAACTGGTAGGAAACACCTGCCGTTCTGAAGTATACGGCCACCGCCGTCCGCGAGATCACGGCCCGCCTGGGCGGGCGGCTGCCGAGCGATGCCGACTAGACTATGTACGAAAAGTCGGCGAGCGATGGGCAGACAAGGCAAAAATCAGCGAAAAGACGGAGTTTACGGGGTGTAAATGAGTACTTTGAGCTGATTTTTAACGCGGTATGGCCGAGCGCAGGCAGTTTTCGTTCACAGCCTGCGCCGCCCCTGTCGCGGCTCAGGTATTGAGGATCACGCCGCCGTTGAGATGCAGCGTCTGGCCGTTCATGTAGGAAGATTCCTCGCTGGCGAGGTAGACGTAGGCGGGGCCCATTTCGCTGGGCTGGCCGGCGCGGTCCATGGGCACCTGGCCGCCGAAGCCGGCGACCTTGTCCTCGTTGAAGCTGGCGGGGATCAGGGGCGTCCACACCGGGCTGGGGGCGACGGCGTTGACGCGAATGTCGCGATCGACCAGTGACATCGCCAGCGAGCGAACCAAGCCCTGGATGGCACCTTTGGTAGCCGTGTAATCGATAAGCGTGTCGTTGCCCTTGAAGGCATTGACCGACGAGGTGGCGATGATGGTGTCGCCCTCGTGCATGTGCGGCAACGCGTGCTTCGCCATGTAGAAATGGCTGAAGACGTTGGTCTGGAAGGTTCGCTGTACCTGATCGTCGGGAATCTGCGTGACATCGTCCCAGTCATACTGCTCGGCGGCGTTGTTGACCAAGATATTGACCGCGCCAAAGCTCGCCAGCGTCGTATCGACCACATGGCGACACAGCACCGGATCGCCGACATCGCCGTGCACCAGGACGCACTCGCGCCCTTCGGCTTCGACCAGCGCCTGGGTATCCTCGGCGTCACGCGTTTCGTTGAGATAGACGATGACGCATTGGCACCCTCGCGGGCGAAATGCACCGCCACGGCGCGGCCGATGCCGCTGTCACCGCCGGTGATGATGGCGACCTTGCCGTCGAGCTTGCCGGTGCCGCGATAACTGTCGCGGATATACTCGGGCTCGGGCCGCATGGCATGTTCATCGCCGGGTTGATCGGCTTGTTCCTGCGCGGGAAAATGTTGCTCGCCCATGACATTCGCTCCTTGAATGGTGGGATATGGCATTCATTACCATAGAAGTCGTTCCCTCCCAGGCCAAGCAAACCGCGCCGACCGATGCAAGCAGCGGATGAAGCCAACGGCGCGTATGCGTACACTACGCGCAGCGATCCCCTGCGCCACTTGCGAGGCTTACCGATGAGTTCCCACCTGCTTTCCGTCGATTCCCTGTCCCGCGATTACGTCGAGCACCTGATGCAGCTCGCCGACCGCATGGAGCCCTTCGCCCAGCGGCGCCAGGTGACCCGCGTGCTCGAGGGCGCGGTGCTCGGCAACCTGTTCTTCGAGGCCAGTACGCGGACCCGCATCAGCTTTCACGCGGCGTTCTCGCGTCTCGGTGGCAGTGTCTGCGATACCACCGGCTTTACCTTCTCATCGATGGCCAAGGGCGAGTCTCTCTACGACACCAGCCGCGTGATGGGCGGTTACGTCGATGCCGTCGTCTTGCGCCATCCCGATCAGGGCGCGGTGGCAGAGTTCGCCGAGGCCACCCAGGTGCCAGTCATCAACGGCGGCGACGGCCCCGGCGAGCACCCCAGCCAGGCGCTGCTGGATCTATACACCATCGAGAAGGAATTCGCGCGCCTGGGCAAGCGTCTCGAAGGCGCGCACCTGCTGCTGACCGGCGACCTCAAGCACGGCCGCACCGTGCACTCGCTGATCAAGCTGCTGTCGCTGTTCGGCCCGCTGCGCATCACGCTGGTATCGCCGCCGGGGCTGGAAATGCCGCGTCACTTGATCGACCTGGTCGCCTCGCGCGGGCATCGCGTGGAGCAGCGCGAGAGCCTGGCCAACGATTTCGGCGACCTCGACGTGATCTATACCACGCGTATCCAGAAGGAACGCTTCACCGACGAGATGTCGGAGACCTTCGCCGGCATCTCCCAGGACTTCATCGTCGATCGCGCCTTCCTCGACAAGCGCTGCTCGCCGACCACCATCGTCATGCACCCCCTGCCACGCGACAGCCGCCCCGGCGCCAACGACCTTAATGTCGACCTCAATGGCGACCCGCGTCTGGCCATCTTCCGCCAGGCGGACAACGGCATTCCCATGCGCATGGCGATCTTCGCCAACCTGCTGCGAGTCGAGGAGTACATCGAGCGCGACGCCCAGGACGTGCGCTGGTTCGTACCGCCGTCTTACGGGGTGGATGACCGCACACTCTGAATGAGAACGCCGCCGATGCCGTAGGTACTAAAGCAGGCCTTCGTCACGGAGCTGTGGCAAGCAGGAACGGCTGACCGGCAGCGTATCGTTTGCCGTCGTGGTGACTCGATAGCGTCCCTGGTGGCGGGTAATCGCCTGAACGGCCTCGAGTGCTACCCAGTGGGAGCGATGCGCCCGAATCCCCGGAAGCGGACGGGTTTCCTCGATGGCGTCTCGCAAGCGCATCAACAGCATCGTCTCCCCTCGAGTCGTCACCACGCGAACGTAATGATCGCAGGCAGAGATCGAGATCACATCACCACGCTTGTCCACCGGCAAGCGCCGCAGCAACTCGGGTGGGTCATCTTCCGCACGGCTCGTTTCCGCCGGCGTGGCAGCGAACCGGTCACGAACGCCCAACAACGGCAAGACCCCTGCCAGCACGGTACAGATGAGGAAGACATTGCCAAGCGCCTGCAACAGGTTAGGCAACATCAGAACCTCGGCTCCGAAGGTAAGCGTATCGATGGCGATCACCACCAGCGAGACGGGTAGCCCCATTACGGCCCCAATCAGCAGGCATCGACTACCGTGACGATAACCGTAGGCGTCCAGCGTCAATCGAGCCCACGCTCCGAACAGCGATCCCGCCGAGACCGTAAGCAATAGCAGCACGGACCAGTAACCGACACGTGCCATCAGCCCCATCGCGTGCAAGGTACCGAAGGGGCCGGACACTACCAACACTACGATCAGGGCCGCCAGCACGGCCAGCATTCTGATATCGGCCAGGTCCGAACGCATTTCGCGAAGCGCCAGTTGCAAGGCCTGACCTTTCACGAATTTATCTTTTATTTCATGCATTTCCACTTACA
The DNA here is from genome assembly GCF_004364315.1 of Chromohalobacter marismortui. GTDB lineage: Bacteria > Pseudomonadota > Gammaproteobacteria > Pseudomonadales > Halomonadaceae > Chromohalobacter > Chromohalobacter marismortui. The sequence goes on from NZ_SOBR01000004.1 coordinate 327,875, forward strand.
CCACGAGAGACATGACGTTACTACTGTAGGGCGACTCCACGTTTCCAGCATGAGGATCGACTCATGTCGACCATTATCGTCACGGTGACACACACGCCGCTATGGGTATGGCCGCTGCTCGTTTTCCTGATCGTTCGTGGCCTGCAGATGACTCGCCGACGGGAGGTGACGACACGGTCGCTCTGGCTACCCCCGCTTATCGGCATCGTCCTGGCCGTTCACCGGCTAAGCCCCGACGTCCCGACCACCATGATCGGCCTGTTGACGGGCATCGCGCTGGGCAGTCTTGCGGTAGCCATCCTGAGACCGGCCCGCCACACGCGACGCCTGGCCAATGGCAGGCTGGAGCTGGCGGGTGACTGGATGTCACTACTTCTGTTCATGGTACTGTTCGGCGTTAACTACGCCCATGGCGTACTCGAGGCCATGGCGCCCAGCCTCGTGACCACGTGGCCAGTGAGTCTGGGGGTCAGCCTGACCACGGGATTCGTGATGACCTACCTGATCCTACGCTCACTGTGCCACTGGGCGGTGGCAAGACGATATTACAGGACGGCGCGCCCCCCTCAGACTGCGCGCACTTCTCCCCAAGGCCGCTCATGACGCAGGATGATGGCACTACGGCCACCGACGACGCCATGGATTCCAAAAGACGCCGAGGACCTGAGCTCTGCCTCAACGACGCGCCTGCCAGAACAACGCAAACAGCTCCGACTGAGAGTTGATGCCCAGCTTGGCGTAAAGATGTTTCTTGTGAGCACGCACGGTTTCCACCGAGATCGCCAGCCGTCGGGCGATCTCCTTGGTCGAGCTGCCGCCCAGCATGAGCTGACTGACCTCGCGCTCGCGTTCGGTCAGTGAGTGATGGGATTCCAGCTCGCGCGGCGCCTGGGGTGATGGGTGCCATGGGTGCGGCCCCGGCGCTGTGCCATCGTCATGCTCGAATTCGAAATGCATGCGCTGACGCATCAGGGCCAGCACCCATGGCTGTACCAGACTCAGCAGGCCGAGCGCTTGTGGTGAATACGGCTGGGTCGAGCCCAGCGATAGGCACAGCGCGCGTTCGCCATCGAGGGGGCAGTTGAACTGTACCTCGTCGGCGACGATATTGCGCTGGAAGTAACGCTGGTAGTACTCGGTGTTCTGGAAGCACTGCGGTGCCACGTCGGCCAGGGTGTACAATCCCGCACGCGCGTGGTCCCGAGCATCGATATAGAACGGATCGAGCAGATACAGGCCACGCTGATAATCCTGGAACAGCGCCTCGTCGGCACCGTCGTCCTCGTCGCTTTCGGCGAGGATGCGTGGCGGCTGGCGGTGATGGAAGATCAGCGCCACCCAGGTATCGAAGTCGACGTGACGCCCCAGGGTACGCACCGTGGCCAGCCAGAAATTGGCGCCATCCAGCTTGTCCGCCAAGGCCCCGAAGGCGCGATGCCAGGCCACGCCTTCCAGTCCGCTCGGCTCTGCCATCTGCCCGCTATCGTCCGCGTCGCTCGTCATCTCGCGCTCCTCGCTTACCCCCAAGGGGTAACCCCACCGGGGAATGGTCATGCCTGTGTGATCGCGGATACTGAGGGAGCATCCGAATGACCGCACAGCCACAATGACGCTTCGGAGTCTTGCATGCAGATAGCCTTGGCACAACTGGCCGGCCGCGAGGGCGACATCGCCTACAATCTCTCGCGCACCCTGGCCTGTCTACGCGACGCCGCCCCCGAGACGTCGCTGATCGTCTTTCCCGAAACGCACCTCACCGGCTTTGCCGAGCCCGGCCACGTCGACGACCGCACACTGAGCCTCGACGGTGAAGAACTCACCACGCTCATCGCCGCCAGCCGTGAGCACGACACCGCACTCGCCCTGGGCTTTCTCGAGCGCGATGGCGAGCACGTCTTCAACACCACCGTCTTGATCACCCCAGAGGACGGTATCGCGCTGCGCTACCGCAAGGCGCACTTATGGCCCGACGAACGCAACCTCGTCGCCCCCGGCGATCGCGTGGGTTGCGTCGAATGGCGTGGCTTCCAGGTCGGCTTGTTGATCTGCTACGACCTGGAGTTTCCCGAGCCCGCACGCGCACTGGGACAACTCGGCTGTGACCTGCTGCTGGTCACCAACGGCAACATGGACCCCTACGGCCCCATGCATGCTCGCGCCGCCCAGGCACGTGCCCAGGACAATCATTACTTCGTCGCGATGACCAACCGCGCGGGCGAAGGCGCAGGACTGACCTTCGCCGGCGAGAGCGCACTGGTCGCCCCGGACGGTGAGACGCTGTTCCGCGCCAGTCGCAAGGAAAGCGTGACCACGCTGCAACTCGACCCCCAGCGCTTGCCGGCGGCGCGGCGCGATTATGACTACCTGAAGGATTGCCGTATCGGCCTGCAAGGCCAACGCCAGGACACCGAGCGCGGCCGCTACTGGCATTTCTAATCCCGAGTGCTGGCCGGTTCCCGGCAACCAAGTAACAGCCGCAACCATCACCAAAGTCGCAACAATCGCTAAATAGTCGCAACAACCACAACAGGAGGCGACGATGAACCAAATGAAGAAGACCCTTTCCCTGGGTCAGGTCGTGCTGTTCGGTCTGGCCTACATGACGCCCATCATCGTGCTGGGCACCTTCGGCGTGCTCGCCGTCACCACGAAGGGCGCCGTCTCGGGCGCCTACCTGGCGGCGCTGATCGCCATGCTGTTCACCGCGCACAGTTACGGGCGCATGGCCAGCGCCTTCCCGGTGGCCGGTTCGGCCTATGCCTACGTGCGCAATGCCATCGACGACCGCCTGGGCTTCATCGCCGGGTGGGCGATCCTGCTCGATTACCTGTTCCTGCCCATGGTGATCTGGCTGATCGGCGCCGCCTATCTGCACTCGGCCTTCCCGGCGATTCCCACACCGCTATGGCTGCTGGCCTTCATCGCCGTCACCACCACGATCAACATCCTCGGTCTCAAGCTGGCAAGCGCGGTCAATAGCGTGATGATGCTGGTGCAGATTCTGGTTCTGGTCGCCTTCGTGGGGTTGAGCATGCACTACGTGCTGGGAGATCCCACGCAGCCCTTCTGGAGCCTGACGCCGTTCTTGGGCGCCGACTCGTCCGCGACCCTGCCGGTGTTGATGGCGGGTGCCGCCGTGGCCTGTTACTCCTTTCTGGGCTTCGATGCCGTCACCACGCTGACCGAAGAAACCAAGGATCCGCAGCGTACCCTGCCGCGCGCCATCCTGTTGATCACCCTGATCGGGGGACTGATCTTCGTGGTGGTGTCGTATTTCGTGCAGCTCGCCGCCCCGGGATATGATTTCGCCAACCCCGATGCCGCGGCTTATGAGATCGCGCGCAACATCGGCGGCGATATCTTCGTCTCGATCTTCTTGATCGGGCTGGTGGTCGGCCAGTTCGCCTCGGGTATCGCGGCGCAAGCCAGCGGCGCGCGCCTTCTTTATGCCATGGGCCGCGATGATGTGCTGCCCAAGCGCTGGCTGGGCAAGCTGAGCCGCTTCGGCACGCCGCTGGGCGGACTGGTGTTCAGCGGCCTGGTCGCCTTGCTGGCACTGACCATGGACGTGCTCTCGGCGGCATCCTTCATCAACTTCGGTGCCTTCCTGGCCTTCGCCCTGGTCAACCTCTCGGTGATCTTCCACTACTACCTGAAGGAACGCCGTCGCAGCGGGCTGGATACACTGTGGTTCCTGATCTGCCCGTTGATTGGCCTGGGCGCGATCCTGTGGCTGATGATGAGCCTGGATCACTTGGCGATCATGCTGGGCAGTGCGTGGCTATTGTGCGGCCTGGCGTGGCTGACCTGGCTGACGCGCGGCTTCAGCCGCCCCACGCCGGAGCTGAACCTGGAGAGTTGATACGCAAGGGTGACTCGCTAACGCCCGCGACCGGCTAAGGCCGGTCGCGGGCGTTTACGGCATGCGGTGCAGGAAGGTGTCGTCGGCGAAGAAGCTTTCCAGGATCAACTGCGCGGCGATGCCATCCACACCGTCGTCACGGTAGTTGCCCCGGTGCCCGGCATCGCGGGCGATGCGTTTGGCGGCGCGCGTGGAGCCGCGCTCGTCGAACACTTCCACCGGCTTGCCGAAGCGCCCGTGCAGGCGATTGCCGAACTTGCGCGCCCGCCGGCTCATGTCCGACTCGGTGCCGTCCATGTTGAGCGGCAGCCCTACCACCAGCAGGTCCGGCTGCCATTCTGTGAGCAATTGGCCGATCTGCTGCCACTCGGGAATCCCGTCACGCGCAGGCAACGGCGCCAGGGCCGTGGCACTGCCCAGCATTTCGTTACCTACCGCCACGCCGATGCGCCGCGTACCGAAATCGAAGGCCAGTACCAGCCGTTGCCCTGTCGCCGCCATCAGGAATGTCCCGCCTCACGCGTCATCAGGTTCAGATCGACACCCAAGATACCCGCCGCCGCATTCAAGCGCTGTTCCGAGTGGACATCGAAGAGGATCGAGGCGTCGCCCTCCACCGTCAGCCAGGTATTCTGCTTGAGCTCATCCTCGAGCTGGCCCGCCTGCCACGCGGTGCAACCCAGGCAGACGATGAAGTCGTCGGGTCCCCGCCCCTCGGCGATGGCCTTGAGCATGTCCATGGAGGTCGTCAGAGCGAGATCGTCGGTGACTTGCAGGCTGGAATCCCAAGGCAGATTCGAGCCGCGATGCAGGATGAAACCACGATCCTTGTGCACCGGCCCACCGTAGTAGACCGGGATGTCGCGACAGGGGCACTCCGAGGCGTCCAATTCGAGCTGTTCGAGCAGGGCGTCGAGCGTCAATTCCATGGGACGATTGACGATCACGCCCATGGTACCGTTGTCGTCATGGTCACAAAGATACGTCAGCGTCCCCTTGAAGTTGGGGTCATCGAGATGCGGCATCGCCAGCAAAAAATGGTGCTTCAAGCTTTGCATGAGCCTCCCAGGCGTCGAGGCGCGTCCCGCCCCTCGCTAACGCCGAAATTGGTGCTTGTCGCAGCGATTGTATCACTGCCCTTGCCGAACCTCGCCATCACGGGATGGCAAGCGGCGCTCAGAAGCGCCGGGCAATGGCGTCCATCAAGAGTCCGCCGATGTCGGTGCCGCGCTGGGCGTCGATCTCGCGCACGCAGGTGGGGCTGGTGACGTTGATCTCGGTGATGTAATCGCCGATCACGTCGAGCCCGACGAAGATCAGGCCCTTGTCGAGGATCGCCGGCTTGACCTGCTCGATCAGCCAGTGATCGCGCTCGGTGAGCTCACGGGCCTCGCCACGTCCGCCGGCCGCCAGGTTGCCACGCGTCTCGCCGGCGCTGGGAATGCGCGCCAGGCCATAGGGCACCGGCTCGCCGTCGATCAGCAGGATGCGCGTATCACCGGCCTGGATCTCGGGCAGATAACGTTGCGCCATGATCTGGCGCGTGCCGCGCTCGGTGAGCTGCTCGATGACCGAGCCCAGATTGCGGCCCTCAGGCGTGATGTGAAAAATGCCGTTACCGCCCATGCCATCCAGCGGCTTGAGGATCACGTCGCCGTGCTGGGCATGAAAGTCACGCAAGACGCCATCGTGGCACGACACCACGGAAGGCGGAATGCAATGCGGGAACTGCTGGGCGAAGAGCTTCTCGTTGCTGGTCAACAGCGCTTGGGTGGGGTTGACCACCAGCACGCCCTCGCGCTCGGCGAAGCCCAGTAAATGCACGGCGTTGAGGAAATGATCATCCACCGGTGGGTCCTGGCGCATCAGAATTACATCGAGCTCCGCCAGCGGCGCGGCCTGCACGTCTTCGAGCCGATACCACGCCTCGGGATCGCGATACGCCTCCAGCGCGCGCATCCGGCCCATGGCGCGGCCGCCTTCCAGATGCAGGTCTTCCGGCTCGAGATAATAAAGCGACCAGCCGCGTTGCTGCGCGGCCCACAGCATGGCCAGGGTGGTGTCTTTCTTGTAGGCGATATCGGCGATGGGATCCATCACCACGCCGAGCTTCAAGGCGCGCTCGCTCATGATCGGTCTTCCAAGCTAGGAATGAATGCGCGCAGTATGCCGCAGCGACCAGCAGAAGACCAAGGCGCCAACGGCGCGTCAGCCGGACTGATGCGCGTCTATCGCCTCGCGCGTCAGGCGAATGCCTTCTTCTTCGATGGTGATGAGCCGCTTCTTGTAAAGCCGCCCCACTGCCTGCTTGAAAGCGCTCTTGCTCACGCCCAGACGCGCCTTGATCTCGACGGCGGGCGTCTTGTCACCCAGCGCCACGTACCCACCGTGGCAACGCAGCAACTCCAGTACCTTGTCACCGACCACATCGAGCCCCGCTTCACCGGGCGGCAACATGGCCAGATCGAGGCGCCCATCTTCGCGCACGCGCTTGATGTATCCCGTCAGACGCTGACCGCGCCGGGGTGGATGGATGATGTCATCGGCATAGAGCAAGCCCCAATAACGGTGATCGACCACCGCCTTGAAGCCCAGGTCGGTGCGCTCGGCGATCACCAGCGCCACCTGATCGCCGGCCTTGAGGCCCGTGGCCTCGTCGGCCAGGAAACGGTCGAGACGCATGGACGCCACCGGCCGCCCCCGGGCATCTTCGTAGAGCATCACCAGCACCCGCTTGCCCACCTCCGGACGAAAGCGCTGCTCGGCGAACGGCAGCAACACGTCCTTGGGTTGCCCCCAATCGAGAAAGGCCCCGGTGGTATTGACCGCCACCACCTTGAGATACGCCACCTCGCCAATACGCGCCAGGGGTGGGCGCGTCGAACTCGACGCACGCCGGCCGGGAGCGGAAGAACGTGGGGCGGGATCTGGGGAACGGGACATGATGGCGACCACTGACGAGAGATATGTCCTCATTATGACGCTGTCCGGCAACACGAGCAAAGGGCACAACGCGGGGATGGCGTATAAAGCGGCAGTCGGTCACCAAAGTAGGACTGGCCGCATGGAAGAAGTGTATCCATGCTTCTTCAGTACGCCCCGCTCATCTTCCGGGAGGTGTTCACGGCCGGCCATACACCATGAAACACGACGAATGTATGGCCGAGGCTATTGTCAGGTATTGGCCTCGTCACCGATGATGGCAGATACGCGGTAGCGTCCCGACAACCGTGCAGCCTGGCACTCAATGACGAGGTCTCGCTGCGCGGCAGGAACAGCGCCCGGGATTAGAGATGGTCGCACTCAACGCTTGCCTAAGGGGGATGGCATGAAGCCACTTTCAAGCACAGGATTTGCACTCCTCGGGGCAGGGCTGATCGCGATCAGTTATGGCCTCGCGCGTTTTGCCTTCGGGCTCTTCGTACCTCCGATTCGCGACGAATTGGGGCTCACACCGACCACGATCGGGATCATCGGCGCGCTTCCGCTGATCAGCTTCATTCTGGCGACACTGATCGCACCGCTCACCACCCACTATCTCGGTGCCCGCAATGCGGCGGTACTCTCCGGTGCCTTTGGACTCGGCGGGCTGACACTGATCAGCCAAGCGACCAGTGCGCTATCGCTCGGCGCCGGCGTGTTCGCGTGCGGTATCTGCACCGGCCTGATGATGCCGGCGCTCACGGCGGCCATGCAGGCACAGGTGAAACGCTCGCTGCACGGACGCGTGAGCTCGGTCATGAATGCGGGGACCAGCATCGGCGTGATCATCGCAGTACCGACGGTCTTGTTCCTGACCGGCGCCTGGCGTTTCACGTATCTCTCGTTTGCCGTGCTGGCAGGCATCGGCGTGGTCGCCGCCTGGCTCTTCCTGCCCTCGGTGTCGCGGATCACCCCCGCAGACGCCGCGCCACCGCCGCCGATCAGCGAGCTGCCGTGGTCGCGCCTGGTCAGGCTCACGCTGTTTGCCTTCGTGATGGGCTTCGTGTCCTCGGCTTACTGGATATTCGCGCCAGACCTGGTCGTCACCCTCGGCGGCCTGTCTTCCCGCGCCACCGGGTGGCTATGGCTTGCCGTGGGCATCGCCGGCCTCGGTGGTGCCGTGGTGGCCGACCTCGCCGATCGCAACAATCCCCCCATCACTCATGCCCTCATGCTGATGATGCTCTCCGCGAGCCTGGCATTGCTCGCTGCCAGTCCCGATCAATCGCTGCTGGCAGCCTTTTCAGCGCTGATCTTCGGCCTCGCCTACATGAGTCTGACGGGGCTTTATCTGATGACCGGGATTCGCCTGTTACCGGGCCGACTCTCGGTCGGCCCGGTCCTCCCCTTCATGGCCGTTTCGCTGGGACAGGCCACCGGCTCGCCGGTGGTCGGCCTGCTGGTGAATGCATACGACTACGCCGACGCCTTTGCCATGTTCTCGGCGCTCGGGATCCTGGTAGCCATCCTCTCGCCCTTCTATCCGGGGTACATTGCCCAAACCGACGACGACGAGGCCGAGGAAGACACCGGCCTGCAGGCCGCCTACGATTATCAGCTTCAGGACGAGGACGGCGAGCCACTGGAATCGCCCACGGACGACGAGGACAGCCCCGAGCCCAAGCAATGAACAGCAGACGCTTAGCGCTTCTTGGAGGGTCAGCGTATCGCCACATCACCGAAATGATGCTGCAGCAGTGTGAGGGCGACGACGGGAGCGGTTTCGGTGCGCAGGATGCGCGGACCGAGCGTCAGGGCAGTGAAGTCGGCGGTGCGGGCAGCGTCGATTTCGTTGGGCGATAAGCCGCCTTCGGGGCCGACGAGCAGCGCGACGCGGGTGACGTTGCTGGCATATTGCCAGGCGGAGTCGGTGGCAGGATGCAGGACGAGGCGCAGCGTTTCGTCACGCCCTGCCAGCCAGGCGTCGAGCGCCTGCGGGGGATGCACGGTGGGCACCCGGCTGCGCCCGCATTGCTCGCAGGCGCTGACCGCGACGGCCTGCCAGTGGGCGAGTTTCTTGGCCTCGCGCTCGCCCTTGAGGCGCACGTCGCCGTGCTCGGTGTAGAGCGGAGTGATGGTCGCGACGCCGAGCTCGGTGGCCTTCTGGATCGCATAGTCCATGCGGTCGCCCTTGGAGATCGCCTGGCCCAGGTGCACCGCCAGCGGCGACTCGGCGCCCCCCTGGGTCACGGCGGTGACCCGAACGCGTACCTCGCGGCGTCCCACACTGACGATCTCGGCGTCGGCTTCATGGCCCTCGCCGTCGAACAGACGCAGCGCTGCGCCTTCACGCAGCCTAAGCGCGCCCGCTACATGGCGCGAGGCACCTTCGGGCAAGGTGATTTCCGCTGCGGCGACCAACGTGGCCGCCACATGAATACGCGGGCTGGCCATCGCTTACTGCACGTTCTCGGCGGCTTCGCTCTCGCGCTTCTTCTTCTGGGCGTACATCGCCTCGAAATTGACCGGTGACAGCATCAGCGGCGGGAAGCTGCCACGATTGACCAGATTGTCGATGCACTCGCGCGCATAGGGGAACAGCATGTTGGGGCAGAACGCGCCCAGGGTGTGGTCGAGCTGATCGGCACTCAAACCGGCGATGTGGAACAACCCGGCCTGCTCTACCTCGGCAAGGAATGCCGTGGCATCGTCTTCGTTGTTGGTGACTTGCGCCGTTACCTTGACCACGACCTCGTAAAGGTTTTCACCGACCTGCTCGCTGGTGGTGTTGAGGTCGAGCCCCACCTTGGGCTTGAACGCGTTCTGGAACACGCGCGGCGCGTTGGGCGACTCGAAGGAGACATCCTTGACGTAAATGCGCTGCATGGAAAACTGCAGCTGATTCTGCGCGTCATTGCCACCTTGAGCGGCCTGATTGTTGTCTTCCGCCATGTTGCACTTCCTTTGACTTATCGATGCATGAGACGCGGGGCCCAGTGTGCGCCGCCCCGCCATTGTATTGCTTACTTGCGGACCACCGGCAACTCATCGGACTGCCACTGGGTCATACCGCCCTTGAGCTTGGCCGCGCGCGTGAAGCCGGCTTGAGTCAACTGCCCCACGGCGGCACCGGAATGCTGGCCGTGCTGGCATACCACCACCACCGGCTTTTCCTTGTAATCCTCGAGCTCCTTGAGGCGATCCCCCAAACGCCCCTTGGGAATATTGCGCGCACCGGCGATATGTCCCGCCTTGAAGTCTTTGACCTCGCGAATGTCCAGAAACAGCCCCTCCTCGCGATTGATCAGCGAGGTGGCTTCGGACGGCGTGACGCCGTTGTTGGCGCCTTTCAGCTCGTAGGCGATCCATGCCACCAGTACCACCAGAAAAGCGCCTGACAGTAGCAGGTGGTTTTGCACGAATTCGAATAACTGATCGATCATGAGTGCGGATAACTCTCGTTGTGTGTCTGTCGGCATCGGGTGCGCTCGGCGCACGCCGCATGCCCCAGCGGGCGCCTTAGTATACATGAGCCATACGCGAGCGTCCGGCCCTACCGACGCGGCTGACGCTCTGCCGCGACTACGTTATGATGCCGCAAGGAGACGTGAGTCGCGAACCCCCAGCGGCACTGCCGCGTCATGGGGGCATCGGCCGGATGCGCCGGTGCGACGCCCATCAGATTCCCGCGAGGCATGTTATGGCAGATACCCACACCCAGCGTCCACGGCCCGTTGCGCTGTTGATCCTCGATGGCTACGGCCAGAACGATGATACCGAGTACAACGCCGTCTATAGCGCCAAGACGCCGGTCATGGACGCGCTGAAACAACGCTACCCCTCCGCCTTGCTGCACACCGATGGCAAGTACGTCGGGCTGCCCGACGGCCAGATGGGCAACTCCGAAGTCGGCCACATGAATCTCGGCGCCGGGCGTATCGTCTATCAGGACTTCACGCGCATCACCAAGGCCATCGAAGACAACGAGCTGGCGGCCAACACCGCGCTGACGGCGCCCATCGACGCCGCCGTCGCCGCCGGCCGCGCCGTGCATCTGCTGGGTTTGCTCTCGCCGGGCGGTGTGCATAGCCACGAGGATCACATCCTCGCCGTGGCCGCGCTGGCCGCCGAACGCGGCGCCAAGCACGTCTATCTGCACGCCTTCCTCGACGGCCGCGATACCGCGCCCAAGAGCGCCCGCCCCTCGCTGGAACGTGCCAACGCACGGCTCGCCGAGCTGTTCGGCGCCGACAACGCCTACGTCGCGTCGATCGTCGGCCGTTACTACGCCATGGATCGCGACAATCGCTGGGACCGTGTCGAGCAGGCCTATCGCGTCATCGTCGAAGGCGAGGGCAAGCAGGTCGCCGACAGCGCCGAGGCCGGGCTGGACGCCGCCTATGCGCGTGACGAAACCGATGAGTTCGTCGCCGCCACCAGCATCCGTCCGCACGGCGAACCGGTGCGCATGGCCGACGGCGACGCCGCGCTGTTCCTGAACTTCCGCGCCGACCGCGCCCGCGAGCTGACCCGCGCCTTCGCCGAAGACGATTTCAGCGGCTTTACCCGCCAGGCGCGGCCCAAGCTGGCCCACGAAGGGCTGGTGATGCTCACCGAGTACGCCGCCGACATTCCCGCGCCGACGGCCTTTCCGCCCACCGACCTGGTCAATACCCTGGGCGAGACCGTCGCCAAGCGCGGCCTGAAACAGCTGCGTATCGCCGAAACCGAGAAGTATGCCCACGTCACCTTCTTCTTCTCCGGCGGCCGCGAGGACGAGTTCGACGGCGAGACCCGCGAGTTGATTCCTTCACCGCAGGACGTCAAGACCTACGACGAAAAGCCGGAGATGAGCGCCTATGAGCTCACCGACAAGCTGGTCGCGGCCATCGACGCGGGCACCTACGACCTAGTGGTGTGCAACTACGCGAATGGCGACATGGTCGGCCATAGCGGCGACTTCGATGCCGCGGTCAAGGCCATCGAGGCGGTCGATATCTGCCTGGGTCGGGTGATCGAGGCCATCGAACGTGCCGGTGGCGAGTGCCTGGTCACCGCCGATCACGGCAACGCCGAACAGATGGTGCATCCCGAGACCGGCAACCCGCAGACGGCGCATACGACCTTCCAGGTGCCGCTGGTCTACGTCACGCCGCGCGCCGGCGCCACCCTCGCCGACGACGGCAGCCTATGCGACCTGGCACCGACCCTGCTGACCATGATGCACGAGCCGATTCCAGAGGAAATGACCGGCCGCGTGCTGGTCGATACGCCCTGAACGGTGTGCATGTATTGCGGAGTCGGCGTATGAGCACGCCCACGTCCAGCAAGCGAATCGCCATGGCCTGTGCCATGGCGATCTCGTGTGGGTGGCTGTCGCTGGGCACGCTCGCGGCGTGGGCGCAGAGCTCCCCCGAGGACGTACGCCGTCAACTCGAGGCGCTGGGGGAGCATATTCAGCAGGCCCAGTCGCGCCTCGCAGGCACACGTGACGCCCGCGACGAAGCCCGGCACGCATTGCGCAAGGTGGAAACCCAACTGGCCGAGACACAGCAGCGCCTGACCAGCCTGCAGCGTGAGCAAGACCAACTCGACCAAGAGGTTGCCGAGCTCAAGCAGCAACGTCAGACCCTCGAGGAAGAACGCCGCCGGCAACGCGCCGCCCTGGCCACGCAACTCAATGCGCTATACCGACTCGGCCCCACGCCGCAGCTCAAGTTACTCCTCAATCAGACCGACCCCGCGCGGCTCGATCGCCTTCAGCAGTATCTCAATCATCTCAATCAGGCGCGTCAAGAGCGCCTCGATGACCTGGCCAAGCTCGAGGACCAACTCGACGCAACGCAACGGGCCTTGCAGTCGCACCAGCAGCGCCTGGACAGCCTCGCCAGCGAGCTGGCCGAGCGTCGCGAAACGCTCAGCGATCAACGCCGCAAGCGCGAAACCATTCTCGCGAAGTACAGGGCGCGCTATACCACTCAGCAAGCCAAGCTGGCCGCGCTCTCCGAGGACCGCGAGGCTGCCGAGCAACTCCTCGACCGGATGCGTGACAGGCTCGAGCGCCTCGATCAGGCGCCGCCCTCCACGGCGATCGAACAGACACAGGGCGAGCTACCCTGGCCCGTGCAGGGTGACATACTCGCCAGTTACGGCCATGGCGGCGGCGTCGACCGCAACGGCATTGTCATCGGCGCCGAGGCCGGTACGCCGGTCATGGCCGTGCATGCCGGCCGTGTGGTGTTCGCCAACTGGATGCGCGGCTTCGGCAACCTCGTCATCATCGACCACGGCGACGACATCATGACGCTTTACGCGCACCTGCAACGCTTCGATGTCAACGTCGGCGCACGCGTGGAGCGCGGCACCACTATCGCCGCCGTTGGCAACAGTGGTGGCCGAGCGTCCCCGGCGCTGTATTTCGCGGTCCGCGAGAACGGCGACCCCATCGATCCCAGCCGTTGGATCGCCAACCGCTGAGCGCGCACCGCGCTGGATTGCCCCGACCCTTAAAGGCTATGCTGGGCCTTCGGCGCGCGTGGGTTCGCCTTCGCCCCGCCCCGGTTGCCCTTGTGGGGCCAACCAACACGAGCCCGTTCCGCCGCGTTGTGGAGACAGCATGACCGCTAGCCAATCCCGTTCCCCGCGTCTCACCGTTCGTCACGTGCTAGCCTTGAGCATGGCGCTGATGATCGGTGCGTTTACCTTGCCGTCGCCGGCGAGTGCCCAGCAAAGTACCCAGCAGAGCTCCCAACCGCCGGCCGACAATGACGCCCTTCCGGTGGAAGACGTGCAGACCTTTGCCGAAGTCTTCGAGCGCATCAAGCGCGCCTATGTCGACGAAGTCGACGACACCACGCTCATGCGCAACGCCATGCGTGGCATGCTCGGCGAACTCGACCCGCATTCCACCTATCTCGACAAAGAAGCCTTCCAGGCCCTGCGTGAGACCACCGAAGGCGAGTTCAGCGGCGTCGGCATTGAAGTAGGCATGCAAGATGGGCAGCTGACCATCATCTCACCACTCGACGGAACACCCGCTGCTCGCGCCGGTCTCCAGGCCCAGGACCGCATTCTGCTCATCAACGATACGCCCACCGAGAGCCTATCGCTGCAGGAAGCCGTGGACATGATGCGCGGCAAAGCCGGCGAGGAGCTGCAACTGACCATCCTGCGCGATGGCGAGGATACCCCACGCAAGGTGACGCTGACGCGCGAGACCATCCAGACCGAGAGCGTCAAGCACAAAATGCTGGCGCCGGGCTACGGCTATCTGCGCATCAGCCAGTTCCAGAGCCGCACCGGCGAGCAGGCCCGTGACGCCATTGCCGCGCTGCGCGAGGAAAGCAAGGGCAAGCTCAGCGGCCTGGTGCTGGATCTGCGCAACAACCCCGGCGGCGTGCTCGGCAGCGCCGTCGATGTCGCCGACCTGTTTCTGGACAACGGGTTGATCGTCTACACCGAAGGCCGCCTACCGGACAGTGACATGCGCTTCACGGCCTCTTCCCAGACGATTGCCCCGGATGTCCCCATGGTCGTGCTGATCAATGGCGGCAGCGCCTCGGCGGCGGAGATCGTCGCCGGCGCGCTGCAGGACCAACAGCGTGCCGTACTGATGGGCACCGAAAGCTTCGGCAAGGGCTCCGTCCAGCAGGTACTGCCACTGCCCAACGGCGACGGCCTGAAACTGACCACCGCGCTCTACTACACGCCGGATGGCCGCTCGATCCAGGCCCAAGGCATCGCGCCGGATGTCGACGTCGTGCGCGGCCGCCTCGAAGTCGCCGAAGGCAATGGCTTCGACATCCGCGAATCGGATCTCGAGAATCACCTGCGCAACATCAATGGCGAGGCCGACCCCGAACCACAAGGCGCCTCCCTCGCCGAAAGCGATTACCAGCTTGGTGAAGCGCTCAACCTGCTCAGGGCCCTCAACGTCCTGCCCCGCGCGCAGGGCGGCAACTGACGCTGCATCCACGCCCTGAAACGCCAACGCCCCCGCGCCGTGAGTTTGAAGTCAACGGCGCGGGGGGTGTTGGTTGGCGTCTTACTGAACATCAAGGCAGGTACAGGCCTCACGCTGGGCTGAGCGCCCCGCGCCATCTCAGGAATCCGCCCATGACGCAGTTCTGGCGAGACCCGACGCTGCCGTTTGTCGAGAGCCGGCGGGCCAGCGATAGCCGCGCCTGCTACCGACCCCACAGCCATCCTACCCTGTCGATCGGTGTGGTCGACCGTGGCCAGAGCCAGTTCCGGTGCCAACGCCGCCGCGAGCGACTGACACCGGGCTGCCTGGTCAGCGTACCGGCGGGCGTGGTGCATGACTGCAATCCGCTGCCGGATCAGCATTGGAGCTACCAGATGCTGTATCTGGAAGCGGCCTGGGTGAGCGAAGTGCTGGATGAGGCCTCGGTCGAGACCGGCGCCGCCCCGGCCATGCCCTCGACGGTATTCATCGCCCGCGACGCCGCGCCTTACCAGGCCTTTTGTGGGCTCAATGCACTGCTCTTTTCTGCGGCTCCGACGGCCGACAAGGAGGCCAAGCTGATCGAGTTCCTCGGTAGTCGGCTGTGGTGTCACGGCGACGCCCTGGCCGTTCATTGGCCGAGCTCATCCGCCTTGGACAACCTCCAACGGCATCTACTCGAGTGCCTCGAGCGGCCGCCGTCGCTCGAGGTGCTGGCTCGGGACCATGGCCTGAGCCGTTATCAAGTGATTCGACTGTTCCGACGCGAGACTGGGCTAACGCCCCATGCCTGGCTGCTCGACCGGCGCATCCAGCAGGCGCGCCGCCGCTTGTGTCAGGGGGTGAAACTGGCGGAACTCGCCCAGGAACTCGGCTTCGCCGACCAAGGTCACTTTCAGCGCGCCTTCAAGGCTCGGGTGGCGGTCACGCCGGGGCGCTACCGCATTACCTGAGGAGCGCACTTTCTTTCAATACGATCGCCACACGGTGACGCAGGCTGGCCCTCCACGCACTCGAAAAGGGCTTACGCGTCATGCTGCAACAGTTCCTGCTGGTCGCCGGGGCGCACTTCCTCGCCCTGCTCAGCCCGGGTCCGGACTTTTTCCTTATTCTGCGCTACGCGGTCGCCTTGGGGCGCGGGCCGGCGGCGCTGGTCAGCCTCGGCATCGGCCTGGCCAACGGCCTGTTCATTCTGCTCGCCATGGGTGGGCTCATGGCCCTGGACGCCGAAACCGGTCCCTTCATCGCCGTTCAGTGGGCCGGCAGCGTCTTTCTGCTTTACATGGGCGTCCAGTTCATTCGTCAGGCGGGGCAGACTCGTCTCGAGGCAGGCTCGCGCAGCGAACCAGCCCCCCCTGCGAGTACCGCGCCGGGCGCCTTGCTCGCCGGGCTGGCCTCGGGGCTGCTGAACCCCAAGAACGCGCTGTTCTACGCCAGCCTGTTCGCAGTGCTTCACGCGCGTAGCACGCCCGTTGGTGTCCAGAGTCTCTATGCGTTGTGGATGATCGCTGTGGTACTCGGTTGGGATCTGCTGGTTGGCCACTTGGCCGGCCATCCGGGTCTGATCCGACGTTTCGGCCATGGCCTGCGGCACATCGAGCGGCTGGCTGGCGCGCTGCTCATCCTGCTGGGACTCGGTATCGTCGCAGCCCGGCTCGCCCCAGGGCTACTCGCGTCCTTATGAAGGCCCGACGACTCAGGCCTCGAGACATTGTGGCAAGGGTCTTCCTTGCATATGTAAAGTGATCGTTTTACCCTCTCTACATGGACATACGCACACGCTTGCTCGAAACCGCCGAGCAACTCTTCGAACGACACGGCTTCACCGCCACCGGCATGGACCGGCTGACAAGCGCTGCAGGCATCTCGAGCCGCACGCTCTACAAGCATGTCGGCAACAAGAATGGCCTGATCGTCGCCGTCATGAACGAGCGCGACCGGCGCTTCCATCGTTTGATGAAAACCGACAGCATCGACGCCTTGTTCACGACGCTTCAAACCTGGTTCACCCAGGAAGGCGCCCGGGGCTGTCTGTCGCTGCGCGCCTGGGGGGAAACCGGTGGCGGCGTGCCCGAAATCGCCGAGGCGATGGAGCGACACAAGCAGCGCCTGCGGGAGCGGATCGACGCCATCGTCCTCGCGGAGATCGGCCGGCACGACACTGAACTCGCCGAGGCGATTCAATTGCTGTTCGAGGGCGCGATCCACGCAGCGACATATCGCGGCGGGGACGCCGCCCAGGCCGCGCGTCGCACGGCGCACCGTTTGGCCGATCTCGCGCGGGCCGCATAACGACGGCATCCGCATCGGGCGCTAGCGGATCGCCAGCCATCGCAAGCGCTGAACAAACGAGAGTGATCAGGCGTTTATCGACCGGCACCTGTGTCGAGGGTCCTTTACGCCCATGATGAAAACGATCGTTTTACATTCAACCCGCACGATGCCGGCCTCCGGCCGAGGGGAGTACACCGCATTACGCGTACCGAATGCCGCCTGATCGTCGCCGGCATCATGCTCATCGGCGACAAGGCCACCGAGCGTGCGGCGCTCCAACCGGCTTCCACTTCCCCCTGACATCTACGTTCACGGCAGATGCAGCAGCACTCACGGGACCGGTCAGGTTCTTGAAGGCAACGCGAGAAGGAGAAGGTATGCATAACGAAGCGCAATATCGTCAAAGCAAGCGAGACGAGC
Source organism: Chromohalobacter marismortui (assembly GCF_004364315.1). GTDB lineage: Bacteria > Pseudomonadota > Gammaproteobacteria > Pseudomonadales > Halomonadaceae > Chromohalobacter > Chromohalobacter marismortui. The sequence continues at coordinate 345,316 of NZ_SOBR01000004.1, forward strand.
GTTCACCCGGCGACAGGGCTGAGCATGAGCAGGCGCTGAAGGTGATGTACATGCCGGCAATGCCGCCTACCGGGTTCTTCGTCCGGAGCAGGAAGACACTCCAGCGACTTCTGGAAAAGGTACGATCCTGATGCACTTGGAGGCACACAGCACGAAACGGCATCTCCTGTGGGCATGGCCCGCAGGGGATGCCGATTTTTTTCGGAGGGCTGGCAATCGTTCCGAGCCATCGTGGGTTGAGGGGAGTTCATGGTACCCCCACCCGCACCCTCTCGCCGCGAGGGTGCGGGCATCCGGTGCGTGGGGACATGCCACAATCAGGAAGGCCGCTGACATCCTGATGTTATCTGGTGCTGGCGGCTAGACGCGCCCCCAGGGCAACGAACATGGCACCAAGGCCGCGATCCATCCACATCCCCACGCGCGGGCTTGCCTTCAAGAAAGCGCCCAGCTTTGCTCCCATCATCACCAAGAGAGGTTCGATAAAAGCCGCGACCACGATAATCAAGCTGCCATGCAAGAACAGCTGGGCGCTCACCGGCCCGGCACCTGCCACGACGAATTGCGGCAAGAAGGCGAGAAAGAAGATGGCCACTTTGGGGTTCAGCGCGGACACCAGCACTCCTTGCCAATAGACCGACTGCGCCTTTGCGTCCCGGCCCCCGCCATTGGAAATAAAAGAATCCCCCTTGGACAACAGCATCTTGACGCCGAGCCATATCAAATAGGCAGCCCCTACCCACTTGATCACCGAAAACGCCACCGCCGAGGTGGCCAGAATGGCCGACAGCCCCGCCGCCGCCATGGCCACATGCAATGCCGTTCCTGACCAACCCCCGAGCATCGCAGCGAACCCATGTCGACGCCCGCTGCGTAGCGTCTGACCTAGCATGAACGCGATATCCGGCCCCGGAGAAAGGTTCAGAAGCACCGCCGCTGACAAAAACGCCAGCCAATGCACCAACGAATAATCGAACATATCGCAATCATCCCATTATGGGTCGAATCAGTGAGTTGTAGATGCCAACCGCAAAATTCGCGTGCTCACGCGCGGCGCCAACACCGGTTATTTCCAATATCGCCAGCTTGCACCACACCAACCGCACCTTCCACTACCACGCGTAGTAAACTATCAGATATTAATTATCCGCGACGAATGTCGGCCTCACACGCGACCTCAAAATTCACCGAATTCGCAATGAAGCATAGCGAATGCGCTTTCTCATGAAGAGACGTCGCCAGCTCGCTATCGTCGTTTTCGCCGATGCTGACGATGGGCTTGAGTGTCACTTTATCGAAATGACCGCCGCCACTTTTGGCCTCAATCATGCGCCCTTCGGCGTTGTCCTCGTAACTCGACACCGTGATGCCGGCATCAGCGCAGAGATGTAGATACCAGAGCATGTGGCATGCTGAGAGCGAGCTCAGCAACAGCTCCTCCGGATTATAGCGGGACGAGTCGCCAAGAAATGCCGGATCCGCCGACCCGGCTATTGTTGGCTTGCCCCCGCAGGTTATTTCATGATCGCGCGAGAAGGCGCGATAGTGCTTTGTGCCTTCGCCCGAATTACCGGTCCAGACGACGGTAGCAGAATAATTGTGCTCGCCTTTTTGTGGCATCGGTGGCTCCCCGTTGGATAAATGGCTCGCTTAACGGCAGATAGAACACACGGCCATGGGGTGGAAATGACAATGCTCCATCATTCGGAGGCTGCCGAGCAGGTTCCGCATATATTGCTTAGCATTGCTAGCCCTTAACTCCAAAAATTTCGGTGGACATCAAAAAGTACTTCTCTCGTTCGGAGAAGCCAAGTGAGCGATACAGCTGCTGTGCCCGCTTGTTGGTACGCGCCACTTCCAAATGTATCGCCTTTATATCATGACGCGCCAACTCTGCTTTCATCAGAGCCAAGGCCTCACGTCCGTAACCACTTCCACGGTATTCCGCTGATATAAAGATCTCATCGATAAAGGCGTCTCGACCTCCGAATTCAATCGAGAAGCCGAAAGAAATTGCCACATACCCAATCAGTTCCGCATCAAGGCGTATCAAAAATATCCGGCCAAAGGCGCTGTTACCGAGTAGAGAAATCACGGCATCCCTGCGCACTTCATCGCAAATCTGCACGCCTTCGCATTTGTGATATGCGCGAACGAAGAAAAGCAGCTCATCAAGGTATTGACGCTGCGCTGGTTGCAAGCAGATGGCCATTATCTTCTCAATATTCCGCAATTATGAGCAGCGCTCGCTTCACACTAGAACAATAACTTTAGCTAAATAAAACCATCCATACTTGCATTGCCACGACAAAATATTATTATAAGGCAAGGATCGTTTAACGCATCAAGAAAAATGCATATCTTCTCATGTAAATCAGTATAGCTTATTTTCAATATTTTAGCCATCCACCACCGCCAATTAACTCTCGTGAAGTGAGGCTTTTGTAATTTCTCAAATCACTGTAAATAGATGTCAGGACAAGCGTCATGACGGCTCTATCGGTGCATAAATTTCGGACTATTTCATGTCGAAGGCCACGACCGAGACAATGGCTAGCTCGGGCATTGAGCCATTTCCGTGCGGATAATTTCCACTGTCAGCCATTCGTAGCGTGAACGGCCTTTTCGGCCTCTACTATTTCATACTGACTAAACACTTGAACGCCATTTTGCCGCAGCAAGGCTACCGTGACTCCCATGCCGGGATTTTTTACACCAGAGAAGCTCCCGTCATAAACGGCTGAACTCCCGCAGGAAGGACTAAATTCCGCAAGCACTGCAATTCTTATGCTAAATTTACGACATAAATCCAAGGCGATAGAGGCTCCCTCAATAAAATCTTCCGTGACAACATCTCCACCTTTCTCAATGACATCGACTTTACCTTCCAATACGCCCTCCCCACTTCCTTTTAGGATCTCCGCAGGCTTCCTCGGAATGCTCATTCCAGCCTCGACCTCGGGACAAACTGAAACAACCCGGCCTTCAGACATCCATCTCGCTACAACCTCATCATTGACTGAAAGACTTCCACCATCGTACCGAACTCTTTTCCCCAAGAGGCAGGCGCTCATTAAAACTTTTCTCAAATCGCTAGGCTCCTGTGTTTTGGTAATGCCTGACCACGTGCCGCTTTGTAGCTACGGAGAGGCTGACAATTGGACACTCTACTGCCAATTTTAGAGAAGACCCAAGACATCCCTGGTGCTCATAATGGAAGCATATTCTCTATCTATATTCGCTAAAGACATTGCGTGCACCTCGTCAGCGGATCTCCAAACGCCTGCATAATCTGTCTTGGCAAAGGTGAAAGTAGCATCAGAAACCACGATGGTGCTGAAACCCAGATTTCCCGCCGTGCGGGCTGTGGACTCGACGGAATTATTAGTGCTTACACCCACGAGCACCACACTAGAAATCCCCCGGACGTGCAACCATCGCTCCAAGCCGCTCTGTATAAACGCATCGGGTACGCTCTTCTCTACCACATGCTCGGTATCCAACGGCGCCAGTTCGGGTTGAAACTCTGCCCCAGGCTGGCCCGGCCAAAAAGGGGAATCTTTAGCCCGCGAAATGTGGCGGACTGACACAACGGGCCAACCCGCACGACGCCAAGCCGCGAGAAGGCTTTGAATATTCCGTTCAGCGTCAAGATTATTTCTTTTCTCGGCATCGGGCTCTTTCATGCCCCGCTGCATATCGATGACTATAAGGGCAACTGGTTCATTATTCATTGTTTTCATCTCCAAAACCTACTCGGTTGCCATCAGGATCGCTGATATTAGTACTGCGGCGCCCTTGGAGTGCAACGGAAAGGGCGTCCTGCGGCCACCGGCCGCGAACCTCTTCGACTTATTATACTTTGTTAACTACGTGCAAATTCTTTAAGTGCTTTTCCAGACAAACGATAGCCTACCCATTCACTTTGTGGTTCTGCACCTATTGACCTATAGAACCGTATCGCCGGTTCATTCCAGTCAAGTACATTCCACTCGAAGCGACCACAATTTTTCGACAATGCGATTTTTGCAAGGTGCTTCAGAAGAGCCTTTCCGGCACCGACACCTCTATGCTCAGGAGACACATACAAATCCTCAAGATATAACCCATGCTTACCAAGCCATGTTGAGAAATTGAAAAAATAGACCGCAAAACCAACAGGCTCGTTATTGAAATTACAAATAACGGCATCAGTAGTCGATTCGGAACCGAATAAAGAATTTTCTATATCAGCGACTGTAGCCAATACTTCGTTTTCTGCTTTCTCATAAACAGCGAGCTCTGTAATAAATCTATGAATCAGAGCCGAGTCTTCAATTTTTGCTTGACGAATTTCTAAACCTGACATTTTATACTCCCGTTTCTAGCAACATATAACAAGCATTAGACCGCGCACTCGCCCCACTTAAACACGATTCTCATTCAAAAATATTATCTAGCGCGCCAACCAGCCTCTAACTTATTGGCTTAAAATGTGATAACCGTAACTCGGCAATCTATTCAGCATTAGCGTGCTTGCGCGCTTTATCGGGGCCAGCGTGTGGAGGGAGTAACAGCGGTAGGTCACGGCTCCAGGCACGCTACCGCCCCTACCCTGCAAGCCGTGATGCGCCCTTGCCATCCCATGCGGTAGTCCCTGCGTTATGTCGTTGTCGTTCTTTTATATGACCGTCTAAGTGACTTTAGTGAATCAGAGTATTCAAGTGTGGTGATGGATGCAAAACGGCGGTTGGTCGTAGAGGTGGGGCTGGTATTAACGCATGAGGGGGAAAATGCCCTCTCCGCCGGGGCGCGCCGTGCGTGGCGGTGGCGGAGAGGGTGGGGAGGTGCGGTTTACGAGGTGGCGATGCCCGCCCCGGCCGCCCGCGCGGCGTGCAGCTTGCGGTAGCTTTCGATCAGGCGCTGGTGGCGGTCGATGCCTTCCAGCCCCATGCTGGTGGGCGTCAGCCCGGGGAAGCGTACCTCGTCGTTCACCGCGCCGATCACCTGGCGCATGGTCTCTTCGCCGAACATCCGCGTGAGGTTGCGGTGGTAGTCGTTGAAGTCGAGGTCGTCGTCCAGGGCGATCTCCAACACCGCCTGCATGGCCTGATGGAACAGGCCGCGCTGCACGGTGTTGTCGTTGAACTGCAGGAACATCTGGACGTGCTCCAGCGCTGTTTCGTACTCGCCCAGAGCGATCTCGATCAGCAGCTTGAGCTCGAGGATGGTCAGCTCGCTCCACACGGTGTTGTCGTCGAACTCGATGCCGATCAGCGTGCCGACCTTGATGTGGTCGTCGAGCTGACTTTCTTCCAGGCGCTCGAGCAGGTCGGCCAGGCGCTCATCCTCGAGTGCGTGCAGGTTGAGGATGTCCGCGCGGAAGTCCAGCGCCATGTTGGTGTTATCCCACACCAGGTCCTCGACCGGGTATACCTCGGAATACCCCGGCACCAGGATGCGGCACACCGGCGCGCCCAGGTCCTCATGCTCCATCACGTAGGCTTCCAGGCCCTGATCGGCGAGCAGTCCGTAGAGGCGCTCGGCTTCTTCCGCGGTGGTGCCGGCGAAGTCCCATTCGTGGAAGTCGAGATCCGTGCGGTCGCTGAAGAAGCGCCAGGAGATCACCCCGGAGGAGTCGATGAAGTGCTCGACGAAGTTGTTGGGCTCGGAGACCGCCAGCGAGCTGAAGGTCGGCTGCGGCAGGTCGTTCAGGCCCTCGAAGCTGCGCCCCTGGAGCAATTCGGTAAGGCTGCGCTCCAGCGCGACCTGGAAGCTCGGATGCGCGCCGAAGGAGGCGAACACTCCGCCGGTGCGCGGGTTCATCAGGGTCACGCACATCACCGGGTAGCGGCCGCCGAGCGAGGCGTCCTTGACCAGCACCGGGAAGCCCTGGGCCTCCAGCGCGGCGATGCCTTCCTGAATGCCGGGGTACTTGGCCAGCATCTCCTCCGGCACGTCCGGCAGGACGATCTCTTGCTCGATGATTTCCTTCTTCACCGCGCGCTCGAAGATCTCGGAAAGGCACTGCACCTCGGCCTCGGCGAGCGTGTTGCCGGCGCTCATGCCGTTGCTGAGGTAGAGGTTCTCGATCAGGTTGGAGGGGAAGTACACCGTCTCGCCATCGGAGCGGCGCTTGAACGGCAGCGCGACGATGCCGCGATCCTTTCGCCCGGAGTTGGTGTCGATCAGGTGCGAGCCGCGCAGCTCGCCGTCCGGATCGAAGATCGCCCGACAATGTGCGTCGAGCAGCCCTGCGGGCAGCGCGTCGTCGTCTTCCAGCGGGAACCAGCGCTCGCTGGGATAGTGGACGAAGGCACTATCGGCGATCTCCTCGCCGAAGAACTGATCGTTGTAGAAGAAGTTGCAGGAGAGGCGCTCGATGAACTCGCCCAGCGCCGAGCACAGCGCCGCTTCCTTGGTCGCGCCCTTGCCGTTGGTGAAGCACATCGGCGAGGCCGCGTCGCGCAGATGCAGCGACCAGACGTTGGGCACGATGTTGCGCCACGAAGCGATCTCGATCTTCATGCCCAAACCCTCGAGGATCCGGGTCATGTTGGCGATGGTGCGCTCCAGCGGCAGGTCTTTGCCCTCGATCCAGGTTTCGCCGCCTGCGTCGTCGTCCTTGGCATTCGTGCCCATCAACAGCGCCTGAGCGTCCTCGTCGATGTTCTCGACCGTCTCGATCTGGAACTCGGGCGCGTTCTGGATCACGCGCTTGACGCTGCAACGCTCCGCCGCACGCAGGATACCGGTGCGATCTTTCTCGGAAAGGTCCTCCGGCAGCTCCACCTGGATCTTGAAGATCTGGTTGTAGCGGTTCTCGGGGTCGACGATGTTGTTCTGCGACAGCCGGATATTCTCGGTGGGGATATCCCGCGCGTTGCAGTACAAGCGCACGAAATAGGCCGCACACAACGCTGAGGAGGCCAGGAAGTAGTCGAACGGACTCGGCGCCGAGCCGTCGCCCTTGTAGCGAATAGGCTGGTCGGTCTCGACGGTGAAGTCGTCGAACTTGGCCGCCAGCCGCAGGTTTTCGAGAAAGTTGACCTTGATTTCCATGTACACGAACCGGGTTGGTGTCGGGTGCGCCCAGGGGGCGAATTGCCGGCCATTATCCGGGTTTCAAGCGGGTGTGTCTTGGGGTGTGGGAGAAAGGCAGAACACCGACAGCGGGACCGTCCGGCGCCCGACAATGGCAGGGTCTCAATTAATGGTCCTTTTCAATCGAGCAAGCGCTCGAGAACCTCTTCATGGACTCGGGCGTCCGCCTCCTGGAACAGCACGAAACGGATATGCTTGACCGAGGATAACTGGGGCAGCATCTCGAGCACCGCCTTGAACGCTACCTGCGTCGCGGCTTCCAGCGGATACCCGAAGGCACCGGTCGAGATCGCCGGGAAGGCGATGGAACCGAGCCCGTTTTGCTCGGCCAGTTCGAGTGCGTTGCGGTAGCAGGCCGCCAGCAGCGGCTCGACGGGCTCGTCCACGCCGTACACCGGACCCAGGCAATGCACCACCGAACGGTTGGGCAAATTATGGGCGCCGGTGATCACCGCTTGCCCCGGTTGAATGGGCGCCAGCGGCTGGCATTCCCGCTCCAGTTCCGGCCCGGCGCCCCGATGAATCGCACCCGCCACACCGCCGCCAATCCGCAGCTCCGCATTGGCCGCGTTCACGATGGCGTCCATATCCGGCTGGCGTGCAATATCCCCCTGCACGCACTCGAGTGTGACGCCTTGAAGATGTCGTGTCGGCATGAACTCACCTCCATGGGTATCCGATCCGTTGTTTCAACGCATGGCCCATGCGCGAAGGGTAAGGGCCTTCGCGCATGACAGGACTTCTTCGGAGATACCAGGCAGGATAGGTAAGGCGCCACGCTGCCACAAGCTCCTTGACCCGCCGGTCAGAATGCCTCCCACTCTTCTTCCTCGGCCGTGTGGCGCACCGAGCGGCGAGGGGTCGTCAGACGTGGGGCAGGCGCGGCCGTCGACGTCGGTTGTTGTGCGCCGCCGGTGGCGGCCCAGGACCGCTGCGCCACATACGGTGTGTCCTGCGCAGAGGCCGTACCGAGCTCGAAGGTCGACATCAGCTCCATCAGCGTGTGGGCACGCGCCTTGAGGTTGTTGGAGGCGCTGGCGCTCTGCTCGACCAGGGCCGCGTTCTGCTGCGTGACCTGATCCATCTGCGCGACGGCTTCGCCGGCCTGCTGTACCCCGTCGCTCTGCTCGGCGGTCGCGTTGCTGATTTCTTCCATCAGCTCGGTCACGCGCTTCACGGAAGCCACCACGTCCTCGGTGGTCTTGCCGGCGCGCGTGGCCAGTTCCGTGCCCTGCTCGACACGCTGGCGGTTGGCGGTGATCAGGGTATTGATCTCCTTGGCGGACGTCGCGGAACGGCTGGCCAACTCGCGTACTTCCTGGGCGACCACGGCGAAACCTCGGCCATGCTCACCGGCGCGCGCCGCCTCGACGGAGGCGTTGAGCGCCAGGATGTTGGTCTGGAAGGCGATGCCATCGATCATGGTGATGATATCGGCCACTTCATTGGAGCTGGCATCGATGTCGCGCATGGTCTGCACCACCTGGGTGACGACCTCGCCACCTTCTTCGGCGATACTCGAGGCGTTGGCGGCCTGCTTGCGCGCCTCGGCGGCATTGTCGGCGTTGTGCTGGACGGTGCTGCCCAACTGTTCCATGGCGGCAGCGGTCTCGGCCAGCGAGCTGGCCTGCTGCTCGGTGCGGGAGGCCAAGTCATTGTTCCCCTCGGCGATCTGCTCGCTGTTGGTGGCCACCGATTCGGCCGAACCGCGCACTTCCCAGACCGTCTTCTTCAGTCGCTCCGCCATCGCCACCTGGGCGGCCATGATGCTGTTGCGGTACTGCGGTTTCAGCGCCACCTGACGGGTCAGATCGCCATTGCCCACCGCTTCGGCGAAAGCCTTGACCTCGTAGGGCTCGGCACCGAACTCGCGCAGCAGCAACCGGGTCAGCAACGTGGCCACCAGCCCCCCGATCACCAGGGCCCCCAGGCACAGCAAGATCATGGTGATCTGGAAGTTCTCGGCGATATTGCGCGCAAAGCCGGTTTCGGCGGCATTGAGCTCTTCTTGCAGGGTGATGAAGGTGTTGATGTCGTCGAGCCAGGTGCTGAAGGCCGGCGCCGCTGCGTCGAGCAGCAACTGCTTGGCCCCCGCGATATCGCCTGCCTGACGCCGCTCGAGCACTTCCTCGATCAGCGGCATGGTGGTGGCCTGGATCTCCTGGATGGCGGCCAGGGCGTTACGCTCTTCGGCGGTGACATTGCTCTCCGAGAAGATCTCCCGCATGCCGGCTGCCGCCTCGCGGTAGTCCCTTTCGAGGCGTTGAATGTCCGCCAGGATCGGCGTCAGGTCGGCCGCGTCGTCGACCAGGACCGCATCGCGCACGGCGATGGCGCGATCATGCACGCTGCCTCGGAAATCGACCGCATACTGCTGCTTGACGCTGTTGACGTCATTGATGACCTGCATGCTGTGGTCGATCAGGTTGACCTCGCGCACCCCCTCGGCGGTCAGGATGACCATCAGCAAGAGCACGCTGGCAAAGCCGGCCGTCATCCGGGCCCGAATCGTCGTGCCCCGTAGCCATGAAAAAAGGTTTTTCACTCTGTTATTCCTTTTCCTGCGATTCGAAGGAGGCATATGCGCCGAGAACGCCTGGCGACCGGAAACTCTCGTCATATACAAATCTTGTACAGAAGGTAAAGTATTGTACAAAGAAATGCCAGCAATTCCTGACGAGCACGCACTCCTGGTCATGGCAGGCAGTCACGAGAACACTGGACGGGGCACCCGAGGCCCTGGATCAACGACACCAGACCACGAGACTATCGACGCGGGATCGTCGAGGGCATCGCCCTTAGGACGAACGATCGGACGGATTCGACGCCGAGACCGCCGAACCCGCACGAGGCCAAACTGATGGCGGGCGGCATTCCAGGGCGAACGGCCCGCCATTATCCGGGTTTCAAGCGGTGAGCTTGGGTGGCTATGCGTCGTCTTCCAGTCCCAGCCGCTGGTGCCATTCGGCGATGCTCTCCTGAGGGTAGCCGGCGAAGCACTGGTCGTTTTCCCGAGCGTCGACCTCGACCCAGCTGGCTTTGCTGTCGAGCATCAGGTGAACGTGCTCGGGCGGAGTGGGCAGAGGCGTGTCGATGGCGGGGGCGAACGGGTGCACCAGACTCGGCCATTGAGGGTCGAAGACCCACAATGCGCTGGCGCAATGCCGGCAGAAGTGGCGCTCGCCGGTGCTGGTCTCGCCATCGATGACGGCGTGATAGACAGTGATGTGCTCACGCCCCTGCACGTCGAGCGTCTCGGCGCGACCGCTCAAGTTGATGGCATAGCCGCCGCCGCCGGCGGTCTTGCGGCAGATGGAGCAATAGCAGCGCTGATAGGGATAGGGGTGCGGGGAATCGACGCCGAAACGCACCGCGCCGCAATGGCAGGAACCGTCGAGTCGCATGCAGAGATCTCCCAAGGCGAATGTCGCATAATCAGTCTAGAAGCACAGAGCCTGGATGCACATGGCAGATCGGCCCGGCAGGACCAGTCAGGTCGTGCCTAGCGACACACGGCGGGCAGCTCGCCGCGCTCGCCGGCAGCCTGGCGAATCATGATGCGTTTGAGGGGCATGAGTTTGTCGGTACTGGAAAGACCGACGTTACGTATCAATCGTAATGCGGGGTGTCGGGCGCCGAACAGCAGGCGGAAGCCGTCCATCAGCGCCAGCATGGCGGCATTGTCGCCACGCCGTCGACGGGCGTAACGCGCCAGCGTGCGGGCGTCGCCGAGCGCTACGCCACGCTGCCGTGCGTGGATAATTTCTTCCGCCAGCACCGCCGCATCCAGAAAGCCGAGATTGACGCCCTGGCCGGCCAGCGGGTGAATGCTGTGCGCCGCGTCGCCGATCAGGGCCAGCCCGGGGGCGGTGTAATCGCGAGCATGACGCTGAGTCAGCGGGAAGTGGTGTACCTTGTCGAGCACGTCGAGCTTGCCCAGTCGGCCTTCCATGGCGTCACCCAGGGCCTGGGCGAACGCTTCCGGGGATAACGCCAGCAGCTTCTCGGCGTGCTCGGGGCGGGTCGACCAGACGATCGAGCAGTGGTGATCGTCTTCGTCGACCCGCAGGGGCAGAAAGGCCAACGGCCCGTCCGGCAGGAAGACCTGACGCGCCACGCCACCGTGGGCCTGCTCGCAGCGCAGCGTGGTGACCAGCGCCACATGGCCGGTATCGTGCTCGCGCACCTCGATGCCCGCCAGGCGACGCAGCGGGGAGCGCGCGCCGTCGGCGGCGACCACCAGCGGCGCCGTCCAGCGGCTGCCATCGTCGAGGGTCAATGTCTGCGTCTCGTCTTCGCGCGCGATCCCCGACACGCGCGCGCCGTACCGCTGGGTCACGCTCGGCAGAGCAGCGAGGCGCGTTTCGAGTCCCGCCAGGACGATGTCGTTCTCGACGATATGGCCGAGCTCGCGCAGGCCGATATCCACTGCCTCGAAGGCGATTTCACCACTGCCTTCGCCATCCCAGACGCGCATGCCCTGATAGGGCGACACGCGCCGCTCGGCCATCCACGACCAGGCGCCCAGGTGCGTCAGCAAGCGCTGAGATACCGGCGTCAGGGCGCTGACCCGGGGCGCAGGCAGGCCGCGACCGACCTCGTCGCTGGCCAGCGGCGCCGGACGTGCATCGAGTACCGTCACCGAGATGCCGGCCTCGCCGAGCAGCGCCGCCAGCGCGGCACCAACCATGCCGCCGCCGACGACGATCACTTCATCCTGCGTTGTTTCATCCATGCGGAGTTCCTCGTCGGCCGTCATCGCTCCAGCCCCATGGCGCGGCGCGCCAGGGTGCGTCGCAGCGGACTCACGATATTGAGTCCCACCAGGCCTGCGGCGCGCAGGTGGGAAAAGGCGGCATGCTCGATGCCGAACAGGCGAATCAGGCCATCGCTGAAGCGGATCACGTTACGCCGGTCAGCGGCGCGACGGGCTTCGAAGTCGCTCAACAGATTCGCGCCACCGGGGTTATGTCCGCGCGGTAAGCCAGACTCGAGCGTCGCAACCAGGTCCATCACGCCCCGCAAGGCGAGATTGAACCCCTGGCCGGCGACCGGATGCAGTGAATGAGCCGCATTACCCATGATCGCTAGATGGGGGCGCACCGGTTCGTTGGCAGTGACCAACGACAGCGAATAGGCGTCGCGACGTCCGATGTGGCGAAAGCGTCCGAGGCGATCGCCGAAAGCGTCTTGCAAGCGTCTCAGGCATTCGGCATCCGACCACGCCAGGGCATCTTCGCGGCGCTCGCTGGCATGCGTCCAGACCAGCGCCATCCGGCGCCCCGCCATCGGCAACAGCGCCATCGGGCCTTGCGACGAGAACCGCTCGTAGGCCACGCCGCCGTGATCGCGACTGACCTCGACGTTGGCGATCAAGGCATGCTGTTCATAGGGCTGCGCCTGGCTGGCGATGCCCAGCCGTTCCTTGAGTCCCGAGCGTCCGCCGTCGGCGAGCACCGTCAAGCCGGCCTCCAGGCAGGCGCCGTCGCTGAGCGTCAGGCAGTGACCATCGGCGATGGGCACGATGTCGTCGACACGCGCCGGACAATGCCAGGTCAGCGGCAATGCCCCGAGAGCGGCATGCAGTACCTGGCCCATCCAGGCATTGGGAATCACGTAGCCCAGCGCGTCGAGGTCGAACTCGTTCGCTGTCAGCCGCGTCGCCCCGAAACGCCCGCGTTCACTGACGTGGATCTGGCGAATCGGCGTGGCGCGCTCGGCCATCGACGTCCACACCCCGAGCCGTTCGAAATGCCGGCGCGAGCCTTGCGCGATGGCGCTGGCGCGGGCATCGAAACTGGGCTGATACGTCGTAGGTTGCGTTGCGTTCAACGGCGCGGCCTCGATCACCGCCACGCGCAGCCCATGGCGCTCGATCAACGGCGCCAGGGCACACGCCAAACTGGCACCGACCAAGCCGCCACCCACGATGGCGATATCCACCCGATTGCGGGGCATCGCAAGCTCTCCCTGTCGGCTTAGAAGGTCTCGCCATCAGCGATGGCAAGACACGCTGTTTTGTACCACGTTAAGCACATGGACGGCAGTCGTGGCGGGGCTTTCCCTGTCACGGACACCGTCCTTACGTATTCATAACGTAATTACGTAACTATTATTCATGGCGATCAAAAATTGATCACTTTTCATGCATGAGTGCCTCGATATCCGCCACCGATGTCGGCACATCTGTCGTCAGCACCTCCCGTCCAACGGCGGTCACCGCCACATCGTCCTCGATGCGAATGCCAATACCGCGATACGCCTCGGGAATATCCTCGGCGTTGGGGATATAGAGCCCGGGTTCGACGGTCAGCACCATGCCCGGTACCAGCACCCGCGGTTCGCCATTCAGCCGATAATCGCCGACGTCATGCACGTCGAGCCCCAGCCAGTGCGACGTGGCGTGCAGGAAGAAACGCCGGTATCCGTGATCGTCGATGCGCGCCTCGAGCGGGCCTTCGAGCAAGCCCAGGCGAATGAGGCCGTCGGTCAGGTCACGCACGACACCTTCGTGTATCGCCTGCAATGTCGTGCCGGGCGCGACGGCCGCCACGGCACGACACTGAGCCTCGAGCACGAGGTCATAGAGTTCTCGCTGGGCCGCGGTGAAACATCCATTGACCGGAAAGGTACGGGTGATGTCACCGGCGTAGAGGTCGAACTCGCCCCCGGCATCGATCAACACCAGGTCGCCGTCGTTCAGCGTTGCGCCGTTTTCGATATAGTGCAGCACACAGGCGTTCTCGCCGCCGCCGACGATCGTCGCATAGGCCGGGGCACGCGCGCCGTGCCAGACGAACTCGTGCTCGAGCTCCGCCTGAAGCTGATACTCAAAAAGCCCCGGCGAGACGTTTTGCATGGCCCGACGGTGTGCCTGCGCCGAAATACGCGCGGCGTGGCGCATGAGGTCGAGCTCCGCTTCGCTCTTGATCAGGCGTCGTTCGTGTATCAACGGCGCCACATCGGCGAAGGCACGCGGTGTCCGCACACCACGTCGGGCCTGGGGCGCCAGTTCGGCGCGCAGCGACTCGGCCAGGGCCAGCATCTCGCCGTTATCGAGGGGCAGATACAGCGTTTCACGGCCCTCGAGCAGCTCGGGCAGCAGGGCATCCCGGGTGTCGTTCGTGTAGGCTTCATCGACACCGTAATGCGTCACGGCGGCCTCGGCACCGATGCGAAGACCGGTCCAGGCCTCCATGTGCGGATCTTTTTCCTGGCAGAACAGCACGACCTCGCCAGCGTCACGGTCGGGCAGCAGCACCAGCAGGGCATCCGGCTCGGGAAAACCGCTCAGATAATGAAAGTCGCTGTCCTGGCGAAACGGGTATTCGCTGTCGCGGTTGCGGGTCTTCAACGAAGCTGCCGCGACCAGCACGGCGCTTTGCGGCGGCAGGACCGCCATCAGCGACTGGCGGCGGGCACGGTATTCAGCAGGGGAAATCGCCGCCGGACGCGGCAGAGCAGTACGCGTCATGGGCACTCCTCGGGTAGCGCTAGGATGGAAAGGTGGGCCGAGGCATACCCGGCCCGAAAAGTGCGTCAGTGGAGCTGTGAAGGTGGCGTGGTGCCATCGTCGCTATCCGCGTTCTCGACGCGCTCGACCTGGGGCTCGCCGGGATGTTGCTCGGTATAGAGCAACATGGCCGCCATGCGTGCATGCTCGGTCAAGGCAAAGAGGTCGTTCTCGTTCTCGGCGTTGTCCTCGAGCTCGATCTCCAGGTTGACGAGCGACCCGAGGTCTTCGAGGACTTCACGCAAAGCCGGTGACCAGTCATCGCTCTGCCCGCCGGCCTCGACGATGGCTTCCAGAAAGCCTTGAGTCCACTCCTGAAGGCCGTGCGCGCGCTCGGCGAGGGAGAACAAGTCATCGGGCAGCAGCGGCTCGAAATTGAGCTCCGGCGCGGCCAAGGCATCCAGCGCCTGGCGTCGCCAGGCGAGCAGGACTTCGCCATCTTCGCGGCTGTTGGGTTGCTCGACCCCCAGGCTCGCGCAGACCTCCTCGAGCCAGGTATCGGCACCGATGTCGGCCAGCGCAAGGCGTGCGCACAAGCGGCCGTCGAGAAACGCCGGCGACTGCAGGCTGCCGTGGGCAAGAAAGGTGTCGGCGACGCGTGAAAAATCGAGTTGCTCGTCGATTAGGGACATGATGCGGTCCTGTGGTGCAGGCCGCCGAACCGCGTTGACCACGACCCGGCGGCTCTTTATAGTGATCGATGGCTTACATGGCGGCGAACGCAGGCTCGCGACGGCAGGATGCCGATATCGTCGAGGCCGTTCCCTTCACCGCGCATGACGCGGAAACCTCGTTATATCTTACCGCATCGGGCCCGACCTTGGCCCGCTCTGGAGCGCTCCATGAACGACGCCTCGCGGCAGACGATCGAGATCACGTTGCTGGGACGCCCCTACGTGATCGCTTGCCCGCCCGATCAGGAAGACGACCTCAAGCGCGCGGCGCGCTATCTGGACCGCGCCATGAATGGCATCCATTCCCAAGGCAAGGTGCAGGGCGCCGAGAAAATCGCCATCATGGCGGCGCTGAACATCACGCATGAACTCCTCGAAGCGCTCGATACCCAACGTGAGAGCGAGGCCAGCCTGTCGCGCCTCAGCGAGCGTTTGGAGCAAGCCTTGACCGATGCGCCCCCCGCTGACGATACCGCCTCGAACTGACGTTCCGACCGCTCGCGAAAAACGCACCACGTTACGGCGTTTTAGCCGCGCCCGGGTATCTGCTACGATAGAGGCGTTCCCTGAGGTGTTCGCCAGTCGTTATAGTCCCTCGAGCCTATGCGCATTACCATGGGGGCCAATTGCTAGACGAGTCTGTGTGCATGTCCGTGCGACGGAAAGCCTGATGACTCGTCTGCGGCCACCCACCTTGAACCTTTAGGTTCAGGGCCAGAACGACAGCGGCACTTTGGGGAACCTCACCGAACATGACGCACGCCACCCCGCCCGAACTATCCGACCGACGCAGTCTGCGTCGTGCATTGCGCCAACGTCGACGCCAGCTTTCTCCAGCGCAGCGCCGTCAGGCCGCGCATGCACTGTGCCGCCGCCTACGGCGATTGCCGGAGGTCAAGCGCGCACGCCGCGTCGCGCTCTATCTACCCAACGACGGCGAGATCGACCCCACGCCACTGATCGCATGGTTCCGCCGCCGTGGCGCTCGCGTGTATCTGCCGGTGTTGCGTCCGTTGTCCGACAACCGCCTGTGGTTCGTGCATTACCATGCCCAGACGCCCATGCGCACCAACCGTTTCGCTATTTCGGAGCCGTGCACGCGTCATGGCGCGCATCGCGCACGGCGTTTGCCGGCCTGGGCGCTGGATCTCGTCCTCATGCCGCTGGTGGGGTTCGACGCCCAGGGCAATCGACTGGGCATGGGTGGCGGCTTCTACGACCGCACCTTCGCCTTCAAGCGTCTGCGCCGACCGCACCCATGCCTGATCGGCCTTGCCCACGACTGTCAGTACGTCGAACGCTTGCCCATCGCGAACTGGGACGTGCCCCTCGATGCTATCGTCAGCGACGCCCGCACCGTGCGTCCGTAACGCTTTTTCGGCCTTGTACGACGTGCCGTGTTGCCCCAACGCAAGCGGCCGACGACGGTTACCCCATCGTCGGCCGCTTGGCAGGTCATGATGCAAACACTCGGGCGGTCAATACGACCGGTGAATGCGCCCAGAGACCCAAGCGCTCATCCAGCGCCCATCAGGGTCTGTGCGTACCCCGTCGCCACGACACCCAAGCCAAACAACATTACTAAAGCCATGACCAAATCAGGCTTGCGTTTCATTTCCTGCTCCGTAAAGGACTGTTTTTTTATGGCACCCCAAATAGCGCTTACGACTATAGGGCCAGCCGTATGGGTTGACAACTGGCCTCGTGCACAAGAATGAAACGTTTGGTTAACGAACGATGTTCTTATTTGCTATTCGTCATACTACAGACATCAGAATCTATGGAAATAAAAATCCTTATAAACGAGAGCTATGACACGGCCTCCAGGAAGCCATAGTGCTTCACGCCATGAACAGGCGATAAGCCGGATTGTCGGACTCCTTCCAGTAGCGATAGCCGATGCGCTCGAAGTGTTCCTCGACATGGGCACGGTCGCCATTGGGAATCTGCATGCCTACCAGGACCCGGCCATACGCCGCGCCGTGATTGCGATAGTGGAACAACGAGATGTTCCAGTCGGCGGGCAAGTGCGTCAGGAAGTTCATCAACGCACCGGGGCGCTCGGGAAACTCGAAGCGATAGACTTCCTCGCTGAAGTGTTCCTTGGGGCGTCCACCGCCGAGATGGCGAATGTGCAGCTTGGCCAGCTCGTTATCGGTGAGATCCTCCACTGGATAGTCGGCCTCACGCAGCTTGTCGATCACCGCCTGGCGGTCGTCGCCGCCCGGCTTGACCTGCACGCCGACGAAGATATGCGCCTGCTCGGGATCGGCATAGCGGTAGTTGAACTCGGTGACCATGCGTTTGCCGATGGTCTTGCAGAACTTCTTGAAGCTGCCGGGGCGCTCGGGAATCGTCACCGCCAGAATCGCCTCGCGCTGCTCACCCAGCTCGGTGCGCTCGGCGATGTGCTGCAGACGGTCGAAATTGGTATTGGCGCCCGAGTTGATGCACAACAGCGTCTGGCCTTCGGCGTTCTGCTGCTGGATATACTTCTTGAGCCCGGCCAGCGAGAGTGCACCGGAGGTCTCTGCGACGGCGCGCGTGTCCTCGAAGATATCCTTGACCGCCGCGCACATTTCGTCGGTGTTGACGGTGATCACACCGTCGATCCAGTGGCGCAGAATCTCGAATGGCGCCTCGCCGATCTGCGCCACGGCGACGCCTTCGGCAAACACCCCGACTTGATCGAGGGTGACGCGCTCGCCGGCGTCCATGGCTGCCTTGAGGCAGGCCGCATCTTCCGCCTCCACGCCATAAACCTTGATCTCGGGGCGCAAGTATTTGATATAGGCCACCACCCCGGCGAGCAGACCACCACCGCCCACGGGCACGAAGATCGCATCCAGCGGACCGCTGTGCTGGCGCAGGATTTCCATGCCCACCGTGCCCTGGCCGGCGATCACATCGTTGTCGTCGAAGGGCGGAATGTAAGTGTAGCCATGCGCGTCGATCAGCTCGCGCGCATGTGCCAGCGCCTCACCGAAGGCATCGCCCTTGAGCACGACCTTGGCGCCGCGCGCCCGCACGGCCTGAACCTTGATATCCGGCGTAATGCGCGGCATCACGATGATCGCCTTGACGCCCATCTGTTTGGCGGCCATGGCCAGGCCCTGGGCATGGTTGCCGGCAGAGGCGGCGATCACGCCCTTGGCCTTCTGCTCTTCGCTTAACTGGGCCATCTTGTTGTAGGCGCCGCGAATCTTGAAGGAGTAGACCGGCTGCAGGTCCTCACGCTTGATCAGAATCGTGTTGTTGAGACGGCGGGAGAGGAAGGGAGCAGGGGATATCGGCGTTTCCCGGGCCGCTTCGTATACGCGTGCCTGGAGGATTTTCTTGACGGTCTCTTCTAGCATTCTGGTGTGTCCTGCGAATTCGCGCGTCTCATTGTGAAATCGGTGCGTCAGGGGGCTGGCGGACCGATAGCAAACCTCCATTGTTAGCAGAGGGCGTGGCACAGCGTCCAGTCTCGCGTGTGCCGCCATGTCTCTTATGTATCGCGGATAAGCTCTATAATGGGCAAGGATTTCGCCGATACTCTTTTACAAGAGCGCTTATACGAATTTACAAGAACGTTTATACGAACGCTTATATGAACGTTTACACAAACGTCTTACGACGCGATACGAACGCCCATACGGACGCACCATGACCCAAGACGAACTCAAGCGCGCGGTGGCCGCCGCCGCCATCGAGGATATCAAGCCCTTGCTCGGCCGCGACACCATCATCGGCGTGGGCACCGGCTCCACCGCCAATTTCTTCGTCGACCTGCTCGCCGAGCTCAAACACGACTTTCAAGGCGCGGTGGCAAGCTCGGACGCCACGGCCGAACGCCTGCGAGGCCACGGCATCGATGTCTTCGAGCTCAACCACGTGGGCACGGTGCCGGTTTATGTCGACGGCGCCGACGAGATCGATGCGCACTTCAACATGATCAAGGGCGGCGGCGCGGCGCTGACGCGCGAGAAGATCGTCGCGGCCTGCGCCGAGCGTTTCGTGTGCATCGCCGACGCCTCCAAGCACGTCGACGTGCTCGGCGGCTTTCCGCTGCCCATCGAGGTGATCCCGATGGCCCGCTCCTATGTGGCGCGGGAGCTGGTCAAGCTGGGCATCACACCGGTCTACCGCGACGGCGTGGTCACCGACAACGGCAACCAGATCCTCGACGGCTACGAATGCCTGTTCGAGGACCCCAAGGCCATGGAACAGCGCCTCAACAATATCGTCGGCGTGGTGACCAACGGGCTCTTCGCCCAGCGCGGCGCGGACGTGTTGCTGTTGGGGACGGAGAATGGCGTCGAGCGCTATACGCCTTGAAGACGCGGGTCGAGCCGAGCCGAGTGGCGACGCGTTAGCGTGCCGAAGGGGAGGACGTGCCCGACAGGCGCGCCGCGATGCCTTCCAGCGTCTTTTCCAGGGCACCGCGATTGGCGGCCACCACCGCTTCACCGGCGGCGCCTAGCCGACGGCGCTGATCGGGAGCGTCGGCGAGGGTCGCCAAGGCCTCGCCCAAGGCCTCGGCGTCGCCGATCTCGCATAGCGCCTGGGCCTCGCGCAGGGTCTCGGCGATGTCCTGAAAATTCTCCAGATGCGGCCCGGTGAGTACCGGCACGCCAAGCGCGGCGGGCTCGAGCAGGTTGTGTCCCCCAATGGGCACCAGGCTGCCGCCCACGAAGGCGGCGTCCGCTGCGGCGTAAAAGCGCATCAGCTCGCCCATGGTGTCGCCCAGCAGGACGCTTGTCTCGGTGCTGGGCGTTTCACCTTGCGAACGCCGTGCGAGGCACTCGCCGCGTGCCTCGCACAGCTCGGCCACCGCCGAAAAGCGCTGCGGATGACGCGGCACCAGCACCAGCAGTGCCTGGGGGTGCGTGCGTCGCAGGTGAGCATGCGCGGCCAGAACCTGCTCGTCTTCGCCTTCATGGGTCGAGCCTGCCACCCACACGAATCGCGCGCCCCACTGGGTATGTAAGCGCTCACCCTCATCACGCAATTCGGCATTGATGGGCAGATCGAACTTGATCGAGCCGACGACGTCACCACACGCACCGGCCAACCCTAGTGCCGTGAAGCGTTCGAGATCCACCGGCGACTTGGCCGCGAGCCAACTGATCGCACCCAGTGCACCACGCAGCAATGGCGCCACCTTGCGATAGCCCTGGAAGGCCTTCTCCGAGAGCCGCGCGTTGGCGACGACCACGGGAACGTGTTGCCGATCACATGCTGCCAGCAGGTTGGGCCACAGCTCGGTCTCGACGATGATCGCCAGGCACGGTCGCAAGCGCCTCATGAAGCGCCGCGCCGCGCCCGGAAAGTCCAGCGGCAGGAAATAATGCGTCAGCGCGTAGCGCTCGCCGGGAAACAGCGCCCGTACGCGTTCGGCGCCGGTGGCGGTCATGGTAGTGACCACCAGACGGTGGTCGGCATGGCGCCGCGCCAGACCCTCGATCAGGGGACGCGCGGCCAGCACCTCGCCGACCGACGCGGCATGCAGCCAGATCGTCGGCGTACCGTCCGCCGTGCCGGTAATCAGCCCCAACCGTTCCGCACGCTTGTTAGTGAGCGCATGCTCACGCCATACCCGCCACCAGATCAATGGTGAGAGCAGATACAAAAGCGCGCTGTAGAGGCCGCGCGCGAGACGGGGCGTGAGCATCGCGCCTTAGCCTTCCCGGTCGAGAATGGTGCCGATCATGGCGGTGGTGGAGACGCCATCCTCGAAGTTGAGCACCCGAACCTCGCCGCCATCGGCGATGACCGCTTCACCGCCGGCGATGTCCTCGGGGCGATAGTCGCCGCCCTTGACCAGCACATCGGGCAACACCTCGGCGATCAGGCGTGCCGGCGTTTCCTCGGCGAAGGGCACCACCCAGTCGACGGCGCTCAAGCCCGCCAGCACCTGCATGCGCCGTTCGAGAGCGTTGATCGGCCGCTTGGGCCCCTTGAGGCGCGCCACGGAGGCATCGTCGTTGACGGCCACGATCAGCCGGTCGCCCAGTCGTTTGGCCTGCTCGAGATAGGCCACGTGGCCGGCATGCAGGATATCGAAGCAGCCGTTGGTCATCACTACCCGCTCGCCGCGCAGCTTGGCCGCGCGCACCGCGTCGACCAATGCGCTTTCCTCGATGGGGCCGAATTCGGCCAGCTTGTCGCCATGCAGCGCTGTGTAGAGCTCGGCGATGGAGAGCGTCGCAGTCCCCGGCTTGGCGACCACCAGACCCGCCGCCAGGTTGGCGAGCATGATCGCTTCGGGATAACCGTGACCGGCCGCCAACGCCAGCCCCAGCACGCCGATGACGGTATCCCCGGCACCGGTGACATCGAAGACTTCGCGCGCATGCGTCGGCAGATGCAGCGGCGCGTGGCCCTCGCGGATCAAGGTCATGCCCTTCTCGCTGCGTGTGATCAGCAACGCCTCGAGTGCCAGCTCGGCGCGTAGCTGCTCGCCCTTCTCGGCCAGCGTGGCATCGTCGGGGCACGGCCCCACCACCGCCTCGAACTCGCCCAGGTTGGGGGTGATGATGCTCGCCCCACGATACTTGTCGAAGTCATGCCCCTTGGGATCGACCAGAACCCGTTTGCCGGCGCCACGCACAGTGGCGATCAGCGTCTCGACGCGATTGAGACTGCCCTTGCCGTAATCGGAAAGGATGACCACATCGGCGTCGGGTAGCGCCGCCTCGACGCGCTCGGTCAGGCCCTGGGTGTCGATCTCCCACAGCGATTCCTCGAAGTCGAGACGCAGCAACTGCTGGTTGCGGCTCATCACGCGCAGCTTGGTGATCGTCGGGATATCTGGGCTACGATGGAAGTGAGTACTTACATAGGATGCTTCGAGACGCGCCTTGAGCAAGGCGGCATTGTCATCCTCGCCGACCACGCCCGCCAGCGCGGCATGCGCGCCCAACGCGGCGATATTGAGCGCCACGTTGGCGGCGCCGCCGGGTCGGTCTTCCGATTCACCGACCTTGACCACCGGGACCGGCGCTTCTGGCGAGATGCGTGAGGTGCCGCCATGCCAATAGCGGTCGAGCATGACATCGCCCACCACCAGTAGGCGGGCCTGTTCGAGAACGGTCAGATCAAGTTTCATGGTCGGGCTCCGAGCGAGGCGAAGCGGACGGCGAGGCATCCAGCAAGGCATCGAATTGGGCGATGACGTCGTCGGCATGGATCAGGCTCATGGCGTCGGGGTGCCGCACGCGCGTGCCCCACGGGATGGCCTCCGGTGACTTGTGCAGATAACGGCGCACGGCATCGGGATAACGGTCGACCACGAAACGCCGCCAGCAATAAGGCGCTGCGCGATCGGGATTGGTGGTAGCGTAAAGCCCCAGCGTGGGGGTGCGCAGCGCGTTGGCCATGTGGACGGGGCCAGAGTCGGGCGCGATCACCATGCGTGCACGATCGAGCATGGCCAATAACCCCTTGAGCGAGGTCGCGCCGATGGCATCGATCACCGCCTCCTCGGCGCACAGGGCGCGAATGCGCGCGCCCATTTCCTGCTCTTGGGTACTGCCGCCCCCGGTCATCACCGTGCGCAAGCCATGTTCCTCCCAGGCATGCGCGATCACCGCCGCATAGCCTTCGGCGGACCAGTTGCGGAAATTGCGCAGGCGCGGGTTGGCGCAGGGGCTGATCACCACGTAAGGCGCCTCGCCGGTGACGTGCGCGGCTTCCTGGTAGGCGCTGTCGGGGATCGCCAGATCCCAACGCAGGGGCTCGGCATCGACGCGTTCTTCACCACCCAGCAGGCGCGCAAAGTCGAGAAACGACGCCAGTACGTGCGCATGAGCATGCGGCGCCAGCTGACGATGCGTGAACCAATGCTGCCAGTCCTTGGCCCGCGCCTTGTCATAGCCGATGCGCAGGTCGGCCTTGAGCCCCAGGGAGAGGACGCTCGCGCGCAACGCTTGCTGCATGTGCAACAACACATCAAAGCGCGTATCGCCCAACTGACGCCAGACCTCACGCATGCCGGCCAGGCCCGTGGCCTTGTCGTAGACGATGAACTCGACCCCCGAGAGGCCGGCCAGTAGACTGTGCTCGCCCTTGCCGATGATCCAAGTGATCCGGGCATCGGGCCATAGGCGTTGCAACACACGAATGGTGGGGACGAGGTTGCAGACATCGCCCAGCGCAGAGAGTCGCAGCACGCCGATATGCGCGGGACGGACGGGCAGAGGATGCTTCATGCGGTTGGCAACATTCCAAACGGGACAGGCATTCATTCTATATGATGCCGACATTCTATGTGACGCCGGCCAAGGGCCACAAATCGGCGCGGATTGGTTCACCCCCACGTTCTGGCGCTCACGCGATGCCGTGCTCGGCGAAGCGCCAGGGCGTGGGGCGAGTCTTTTCGTCACGCATGGCGACGAGCGCTGGGCGCTGCGACCCTATCGACGCGGAGGCCTGATCGCACGACTCAGCGACGCACGCTATGCATGGACCGGACTCGAACGTACCCGCGCCTTTCGCGAGATGCGCCTGACCGCCGAGCTCAAGCGGCGCGGCCTGCCAGTACCCACGCCGGTCGCCGCCGCCGTTTGGCACCACACCCTGAGCTACGAAGCGGCGCTGATCACACGACTGATTCCCGATGTCACGGCCTTGGCCGAGCGCCTGCCGACGGCGACGCCTGCCCTTCTGAGGCGGGTCGGTCATACCGTGCGCCGTTTTCACGACGCCGGGCTCGACCATGTCGACCTCAACGCTCGCAACCTGCTCGTCGACGCCGACGACGGCATCTGGCTGATCGACTTCGACCGCTGCCGGCTGCGCACGCCGGGACGCTGGCAAGAAGCCAACCTGGAACGCCTGGGGCGTTCGTTGGCCAAGTTCGGCGCCCCGCAGGCATTGCAGACAGTCCGCCAAGGCTACGCGGTATCGCCGTAAATCGCACGCAGCCCTGTGACATGATGGGCCAGCGTGAAGCGCGCATTGACCAGCCGGCACGCCGCGTCGCCAAGGCGTTCGCGCAGCGCCGGGGCATCGCGTAACTCACTAAGCGTCGCTGCCCAGGCGGCCGGGTCTTGAGGATCGGCAAGTCGACCGCTGCCGGCGTCGAGGAGCTCGGGGATCGCGCCGCTGTCGGCGCCCACCACGGCCTTGCCCGCCGCCATCGCCTCGATCACCGTCAGGCCGAAGGCTTCGTTGCGCGACGGCACGCAGACGATATCCATCACCTCAAAGAGCCGCGCCAGATCCCGCCGAAACCCCGTGAACGTGACCCGCTCGCCAAGGCCCTGTTCGTGGATCTGCTGCTGCAAGGAAGCGATGAAGGTGGGATTGCCACCCTCGTCCGCCTCCAGCCCGCCGATCAGCACCAGGTGCGACTGATGATCGCCCGCCTCGACCAGCCGCCTAAAGGCATCCAGCAACACTTGCTGTCCCTTGCCCGGCGTCAGGCGCCCCGGCAAGGCGATCGTCACCGCCCCGCGCGGAATACCCAGCGCATCCCGCAATGCTTGACGCGCCGCGGCATCGAGCTGGGGCACGAAATCCGCCGTATCGATGCCCAGGTACAGCAACGTGATACGCGAAGGGGGCAATGGAAAGGCCTGACGGTTGCGCGTCAGGGTTGCTTCGCTGATCGACAGCACACGATCGACATGCCGATAGACCCAGCGATGGTAGGGATCCTGTTTGGGCCGCGTGACGCCCATGTGATCAGTGAAGACAAGACGCAATTCGGGACACAGGCGCTTGAGCAATGCGCCCAGGCGCAAATCACTCGATTTGTGACAATGCACGACGCCGATACCAATGCGGCGTAGCCAGCGCACCAGTGCCGGCAATTGCAAGAGCGCGCGCGTGGGTGAGCGCACACTACACACCTCGGCCGCCTCGCCGTCGACCAACGTTTTGGCTAGGCGCGTTCCTTCGAGCGCCAGGACGTAGGTACGCCACCCCTGGCGGGCCAGCTCGGGTATAATGCGCGCAGGATACATTTCCAGCCCGCCCCAGCCGCGGGATAAACAGATATGCAAGACCTTGTGCTGCAAGGCAAGCTCCTCGGACAATGTTCGACTCACGCGTCGACGCCACCGGGCACAGGAGACTCGATGACCCAGTCGCGCCCACAACGCATCCTCGTGGTACGCAACGACAAGCTCGGCGACTTCATGCTCGCCTGGCCGGCCCTGGCCTGCCTGAAGAGTGCCCATCCCGACAACCATGTTGCCGTACTGGTGCCCACCTATACGGCGCCCTTGGCGCATGTCTGCCCGTGGGTCGATGAAGTGGTTCTCGATCCCGGTGGCGCCGCCCCGCGACGCCAGCAGAAGGCGTTGCTCGCGCAGCTTCGCGCCGGAAAGTTCGACGCTCTGCTAACGCTTTTTTCCACGTCCCGTATCGGATGGCTGGGGTGGCGAGCCGGCATTTCCCTGCGCATGGCGCCCGCCACCAAATGGGCCCAGATATTTTACAATTTTCGCATTAAACAGCGTAGGTCGCGGTCGCAGAAACCCGAATATGCCTACAATCAGGATCTGGCCACCGCCCTACTGAAAACGCTCGGCCAAGACGTGCCCACGCCGACGCCGCCTTACTGGCCGCTGCCCGACGCGACGCGCGACACCCAACGCCAGCGCCTGAGCGACGAGCTCGCGCTCCCCTCGACACGCCCGTGGTGGTTTCTGCATCCCGGCAGCGGTGGCTCGGCGGTCAATCTCAGTGTGGCGCAATACGTGGACCTTGCGCAGGCGATCACCCTCAACCTGTCCATATCGCCGAAGTGGGTGATCACTTACGGTCCAGGCGAAGAGCCCACGGCCCAATCCTTGGTGGAAACGCTCAACGCACGCGAGGTCGATGCGGTGCTCATGCCGCCACGCGCCAGTTTGACCGATTTCGCCGAAACCCTGGCCGCCGCCGATGTGTTCATCGCCGGCTCGACCGGGCCCTTGCACATCGCCGGGGCGCTCAATCGGCCTACGATCGGCTTCTACCCTGCCAAGCGCTCGGCCACGCCGCTGCGCTGGCAAACCTGCAATGCCGAGACACGCCGTCTGGCCTTCAGCCCCCCGGCCGATGACGCCTCCGCCAGCGATATGTCGCGTATCGACATCGCGGCGGTGGCAAGCCACATCGCCGATGCCTGGCCGACACCAACGGCCACCGAGGAAACGCTATGCAACCGCTGACCGGAATCGTCATCACCCTCAACGAGCAAGCCAACATTGCCGACTGCGTGCGTTCGCTGTCACGCATCTGCGACGAGGTCATCGTCGTCGATTCGTTGAGTAGCGACGATACCGTGGCCATCGCCGAGGCCGAGGGCGCTCGGGTGATCGCACAGGCCTATCTCGGCGACGGGCCACAAAAGGCGCACGGCGTGCCGTTTGCCAAGCATGACTGGATCCTGGCCCTGGACGCCGACGAACGCCTCGACGACGATGCCGTGGCACTGATCGACGCCCTCGCCCTCGACGACCCGCAGACTGCCTACAGTTTTCGTCGCAAGAACTACGTGGCGCGTCACTGGATTCGTGCGGCCGGCTTCTACCCGGACTCGGTGGTGCGTCTTTACAACCGCACCACCGCCGGCTACCTACCCAAGAAGGCACACTCTTCGGTCGAGGCCCCCAAGATCGAGGCCACTACAGCCCACCTGCGACATTTCACTTACAAGGACATGTCGCACTGGATCCGGCGCATCGATGCGCTCTCCAGCCGAGATGCCTGGGCGATGAAAGAACGCGGTGTACGCCCCTCACGACTGCGTCCGACGCTGCACGCCGTCAACGCGATGCTGCGCAAGCTGATCTTCAAAGGCGGGCTCTGCCAGGGTATGGATGGCATGACAGTCGCCATGACCACGGCGTTTCATGCCTACATGAAGTACGCCAAGCTCAATGAGCTCTATGAGCTAGAACGCGACGCGTAAATGACACGCTACGTGGACCAGGAAGGTCCCACGCATTAGACACCGCGTTGCCATACAATTGTCATAATGGCGCATGCCAACGCGATCAAGGACGACCAACGATGAAGATGCCCACCGTCTCCACAAGATGGTTATCGCTTACTTACATGGGCCTGTGTCTGGGTTATACCTTTGCCACGCTGGCCATCATCAATCACTGGTTCATGCTCCCCGTGGCGGCCTTGTGGGTCGCCATCGCCTGGCGCTTCCGCTGGGGACATCCTCAACAACGCTCGAGCACTAGACGCATCTGGCCGTGGTCACTCATTCCACTGGCGCTGTGGTGGATATACCTATACCTCGATGATAGCTTCGGCAAGCTCGACCTGGGGGCGGTCATCTTTCACTTGCAGGCCGGTATGACCGAGCATGGCGGGCAACGCCGAGTATGGGCGGCATTCGTCTTTACGCTCTGCGGACTGCTCATGCTTGCCGCCGTGACCTACCTGGTGCGCCATGACCATCGCTGGCGGCTATGGGAACGGGTCGCCGCCATTTTCCTGCTAGCCTTCAATCCGTTGCTGTTCGGCCTATCACAACGCGGGGCCTCGGTCGTCACCGAGGGGCACTGGTTACGCGATCATTATCGGTCGCCGGATATCGTGGCTTCCCCGAACACCCGTCCCAACCTCATCTATCTCTATCTGGAAAGCACCGAGCGCACCTACGCCGACCGCGATACGTTCGGTGACGCCTACGAGGATCTCATCGCGCTGGGTAAGCGCGGCACCGTCTTCGAGGGGCTCAAGCAGTTGGACAATACCGGCTGGACGACCGCGGGCATGGTCGCCACGCAATGCGGCGTACCGCTGATTCCCGCTGGCTTGATGCATGACAATCAGTTCGAACCACTCGATGCGGTCCTGCCACACACCCAGTGCATGGGCGATTTACTCAATGCCCAAGGCTATCACCTCACCTATATGGGCGGTGCCAGCACCCGTTTCGCGGGCAAGAAAGTCTTCTACGAGGGACACGGCTTCGATACCGTCCTGGGGCGCGACGAACTGGAGGATGACGTCACACCGCCGGGCTATCTCAATGATTGGGGGCTTTATGACGACACCCTGCTCAACATGGCCACCGAGCGCATCCGCAAACTCGCCGAGGATGACAATCATCAGCCCTACGCCATGTTCGCACTGACGCTGGCTGCGCACCCGCCCTTTGGCAATCCGTCGCAGTCGTGCCGGGACAACCAGGGAAAGTTCGATGGGGTCGACATTCTGTATTCGGTGAAATGCACCGGCTGGCTGGTACGCCGTTTCCTGAAACGGCTCGACCGCGAGGGCTTGCTCGACAACACCTTGGTCGTGATCTCCAGCGACCATCTGAGCATGAAGAATTCAGAATGGCCGCAGCTGGTCGACGCCAAACGCGAAAACACCTTCATGATGCTCGGTAAGGGCATTCCCGCCGCGGAACGCATCCAACGCCGGGCATCGATGGTCGATGTCTATCCGACGGTACTCGAGGCCATGGGGTTTAAGCTGGATTCACGCGCTGCCGGGCTGGGGCGTTCGCTCTTCGCCGAGGCCCCCACGTTGGTCGAAAAATACGGCCTGGAGACCATCAACGATTACATGGCGCAAGAGGACGCGCTGCAATCCTATATGTGGAAAGGCGTCAATTGAGCGCCGCATGACGGATCGCCGCCAACAAGCGTGCCGGCTCGAGATGACGCAGGCAGTTGGTATGCCCCAAGGGGCATTCGCGGGCGAAGCAGGGCGAGCAGGACAAATTGAGATCGTGGATCTCGGCGTTCTCGGTCAGCGGCGGCGTATAGGCCGGCGAGGACGAGCCGTAAATGGCCTGCACGCGCGTACCCACCGCTGCCGCCACATGCATCAGCCCCGAATCGTTGGTGACCACTTGCTGGCAGTCGGCGAGCAGGTCCACCACTTCGGTGAGCTTGGTACGCCCGCAGAGGTTATGTACGCCAGACAGCCCCTGGCTGATCGTATCGCCTGCGTCGGCGTCCTTGGGGCCGCCCATCACCCGTACCTCGAAGCCCTCGGCCACCAGGCGTTCCGCCAACGTACGAAAATGCGCCAACGGCCATTGTTTCGCCGGCCCGTATTCGGCCCCCGGCATCATGCCGATGGCAGGACGCGCCGAGAGCCCTAAGGTCTCGCGCAGACGCTGCTGTTTGTCGGCATCCACCTCGAGGCGCGGTGCGGGTATCGCAAAGTCCCCATCCTGGGCCTCGTCCTCGGGCAAGCCCAACGCAACAAACCGCTTCACGGTTTGATCCAGCACGCGCTTGTCGAGCTGACGGCGGGCGTTGAGAAGCCAATAGCGCTGCTCGCCGTGGAAACCCACGCGCTCGGGTATCCGGGCCAGGAAAGGCACCAGGGCCGATTTCCAGGAACGCGGCAGCACGATCGCCCGATCGAAGCGGCCCTTGAGCGTACGCGCCGCGTCTCGCCGTGTGGCCCAGCCGAATTCGCCATGCTTGACGTCCAGCGCGATGGTTTCATCGACCTCGGGCATCCGCGCCAGGATCGACAGTGACCAACCCGGGGCCAGCACCCCGATATAGGCCTCGGGGTGATGCGCCTTGAGCGTCATGAACAGGCTCTGGGCCATGACCATGTCGCCGACCCACGAGGGGCCGACGACGAGCAGGCGCGGGGAGGTGGCGGTATCGTCAGCCATTCAACCAATCCAGGTAGGCACTGACGCCTTCACGAACCGTCTTGAATTCCGCCTTGTAACCCGCCTCGCGCAGCCGCGCGATGTCCGCGCGGGTATAGCTCTGGTAGCGCCCTTTCAATTCGTCGGGAAAGTCGATGTAGTCGATCTTGCCGGTGGCGTAGTAATCGATCACCGTCTCGGCGATGGCCTTGAACGGCTCGGCACGGCCGGTGCCCAGGTTGAAGATGCCCGAGACATCGGGGTTATCGAGGCACCACAAGTTCACGTCCACGACATCGCCGACATAAATGAAATCGCGACTTTGCATGCCGGCTTCATAACCTTCCCAGGCACCGAACAGTTTAGGATTCTCGCCGCGCGTCACCTGATTGTGATGGTGGTAGGCGACGCTGGCCATCTTGCCCTTGTGCTGCTCGCGCGGGCCATAGACGTTGAAGTAGCGGAACCCCACCACCTGAGCGTCGAACGACTCCCAGTGGACGCGCACGTACTGGTCGAACAGCAGCTTGGAGTAGCCGTAGACGTTGAGCGGCTTCTCGTGCTCCGGCGCTTCCACGAACACCTCGCTGCCGCCATAGGTGGCCGCCGACGACGCATACAGAAAGGGAATGCGTTTATGCTGGCAGAAGTGCAGCAGCACCTTGGAATACTCGAAGTTGTTCTCGAGCATGAACTTGCCGTCCCACTCGGTGGTATCCGAACAGGCTCCTTCGTGGAAGATGGCCTCGATCGGCGGCAAGGCGCTCGGCTCGCCGCGCAGCTCGGCCTTCACGCGCGCCAGGAAGTCATCCTTGTCGAGGTAGTCCCCCAGCGTACAGTCGGCGAGATTGACGAACTTGGTGCCGTCGGAGAGGTCGTCGACCACGAGCACATCCTCGTGGCCGCGTGCATTGAGAGCTTTCACTAGATTGGCGCCGATGAAACCGGCACCGCCCGTCACTACGATCATGTCGTCGATTCCTTCAAGTCGTGCACCCACGCGGAACGCGTGCTTTTCGTCACGGTGCCTATAACCGATTAACCGCTAATTGTATACTTGGCAGTTCGTGAATTCATGGGCCAACGGTACTTCACCAATGACACAGTCGACGCCAGACGTGAAAACCTTCCAGGGCCTGATCCTTGCCCTGCAACAGTACTGGGCCGAACAGGGCTGCGTGATCATGCAACCCCTGGACATGGAAGTCGGAGCCGGCACCTTTCATCCCGCGACCTTCCTGCGTTCCATCGGCCCCGAAACCTGGAATGCCGCCTACGTGCAGCCATCACGCCGTCCCACCGACGGCCGCTACGGCGAAAACCCCAATCGCCTGCAGCACTACTACCAATTCCAGGTGGTGATGAAGCCTTCCCCCCTGGAGCTGCAAGCGCTGTATCTGGGCTCGCTCGAACGTCTCGGCATCGACCCGCAGGTCCACGACATTCGTTTCGTCGAGGACAACTGGGAATCCCCTACTCTAGGTGCCTGGGGGCTCGGCTGGGAAGTCTGGCTCAACGGCATGGAGGTGACCCAGTTCACCTACTTCCAGCAGGCCGGCGGCATCGAATGCTATCCCGTCACCGGTGAGCTGACCTATGGCCTGGAACGCATCGCCATGTACCTGCAGGACGTCGATAGTGTCTACGACCTGGTGTGGACCTACGCCCCCGACGGTTCCTCCGTTACCTATGGCGATGTCTATCTGCAGAACGAACGCGAACAGTCGGCTTACAATTTCGAACACGCCGATGTTCCCTACCAGTTCTCCGCTTTCGACCACAGCGAAGGCGAATGCCAGAAGCTGCTCGATGCGGGGTTGCCCCTGCCCGCCTACGAGCACGTGCTCAAGGCATCGCATACCTTTAACCTGCTCGACGCCCGTCACGCCATCTCGGTCACCGAGCGTCAGCGTTACATCCTGCGTGTGCGCACCATGGCCCGTGACGTCGCCCACGCCTACTTTGAATCGCGCAAGGCAGCCGGGTTCCCCATGGCACCCGAGACCATCCGCCAGGAACTGCTGAGCCGGGAAAGCAACGAGGGAGACGCGTAAGCATGGCATCCAACACCCTACTGGTCGAACTCGGCGTCGAGGAGCTTCCGCCAGGCGCCATCGAATCCCTCGCCAACGCCTTGCGCGACGGTATCGTCGATCGTCTCGCCGAGGCTGAGGTTCCTTTCGCCGCGGCGCACGCTCATGCCACCCCCCGTCGTTTGGCGGTCAGCATCGAGGCACTCGGCGACAAGCAGCCGGATCGCGAGATCGAGCGTCGCGGCCCCGCCCTCGCGGCCGCCTTCAAGGACGATGAACCCACCAAGGCGGCGGAAGGCTTCGCGCGCTCCTGTGGTGTCGAGGTCGCGGACTTGATTCACCTGGAGACCGACAAGGGCACCTGGCTCGGTTATCGCTATCAGGAACCCGGGGAAGCGACCACGGCGTTGCTGCCGGCCATTCTCGAGCGTGCCGTCAACGCGCTTCCGGTCCCCAAGAACATGCGCTGGGGCGCCTCACGACTCGAATTTTCACGCCCCGTACACTGGCTGGTCGTCCTCTACGGCCAAGACGTGGTACCTGCCGACGTACTCGGCCTCGAGGCCGGCCGTACCACCCGGGGTCATCGCTTTCATGCGCCACAGGGCATCGAGCTGGCACATGCCGACGACTACCTGGACGTCTTGGAAAACGCCTTCGTATTGGCCGATAACGACCGCCGGCGCGAGCGTATCCGCGAGCAAGTGCTTGCCGAGGCCGAAGTCAACGACGCCGCGGCCGTCATCGACGAGGACCTGCTCGACGAGGTCAACGGCCTGGTCGAATGGCCCGTGGCGCTTACCGGCAGCTTCGACGAACGCTTCCTCGAGGTGCCCGCCGAGTGCTTGATCTCGTCGATGAAAGCCAACCAGAAGTACTTCCATCTGCTCGACGCCGAGGGAAAACTCAAGCCGGCCTTCATCACCGTCTCCAACATCGAAAGTCGCGATCCACAGCAGGTCATCGAGGGCAACGAGAAAGTCATCCGCCCACGCCTGGCCGATGCCGCTTTCTTCTACGATACCGACCGCAAGCAGACATTGGCCTCGCGACGCGATGCACTGGATAACGTGGTCTTCCAGAAGTTGCTGGGTACGCTGGGCGACAAGGCGAAGCGTATCGAAGCCATCAGCGCGTTCATCGCCGGGCAGATCGGCGGCGACGTCGCCCATGCAACGCGTGCCGCACAACTCGCCAAGTGCGATCTGGTCACCGAAATGGTGCTGGAATTCCCTGAACTCCAGGGCATCATGGGCACCTACTACGCCCGCCAGGACGGCGAACCGGAAGAGGTCGCGCAAGCACTTCACGAGCAGTACCTGCCGCGTTTTGCCAGCGACGACGTGCCCACGACACAGGCCGGTCTGACCCTGGCCCTGGCCGATCGGCTCGACACACTGACAGGCATCTTCGGGATCGGCCAGCGCCCCACGGGCACCAAGGACCCCTTCGCCCTGCGTCGCGCCGCCATCGGCGTTCTCAACATCCTGATCAAGGGTGAGCTCGATCTCGACTTGCGTGAACTGCTCGAGCATGCCGCCGCCCAGCATGGCGAACTTCCCAAGGCCGGAGGCCTCATCGACGATACGCTCGAGTACATGCTCGATCGCTTTCGTGCCTGGACCCAGGATGAAGGCGTTGCCGTCGAGGTCTATCTGGCGGTACGCGCGCGTCCGGTCACACGGCCGCTCGATTTCGCGCGCCGGGTACGAGCCGTGCATGCCTTCAGTCAGCGGGAAGAAGCCGCAGCCTTGGCGGCAGCCAACAAGCGCGTCTCGAATATCCTCGCCAAGCAGCAGCACGATGGCGCTACCGCCGTGGATACCGCTTTGCTTCAAGCCGACGCCGAGAGGACGCTGAGCAAGGCGCTCGAACAGTGTCATCAGGCGGTACGTCCGCTGCTCGATGCTGCACGCTACAGCGAAGCACTGGATGTACTGGCCCAGTTGCGTGGTCCCGTCGATGCCTTCTTCGACGAGGTGATGGTCATGGCCGAGGACGATGCCGTGCGTCGTAACCGACTTGCCTTGCTGGCTAATCTTCAGGCCCTCTTTCTGGAAGTCGCGGATATCGCCCAGCTGCAGCAATAAGGACACACGTGCTGGTCAAAGGGTGGCCCTAACGGCCACCCTTTTTTGTTTCACGTGGAACATGACTACCGGCATGTTGCCTTTACCACTGAATCAACCTGACCCTCACCCGCCTGCTTCCCGCTTCTGAGCATCAACTGACAGTGTTTCACGTGGAACACAGCATCCCTGACTTGGCGCCGAACGCTTCCTCTTCCCTCTTCCCTCTTCCCTCTTCCCTCTTCCCTCTTCCCTCTTCCCTCTTCAGCTCGTAGCTCGTAGCTCGTAGCTCGTAGCTCGTAGCTCGTAGCTCAAGGATTGTTTCACGTGAAACACGACCCTACACTGCTGTACTCGACTGTCTGCAACCGGAGCACTTGTGCCCTCATCTCCCAAACTCGTGATTCTCGACCGAGACGGTGTCATCAACCGGGATTCCGATGACTATGTGAAATCGCTCGATGAATTGCTTCCCTACCCTCAGGCCATAGAGGCCATCGCACGCCTATCACAAGCCGGCTGGACAGTGGCGATTGCCACCAATCAATCCGGCATTGCACGTGGTTATTACGGCGTAGACACCCTCGATGCGATGCATGCCTCGATACAAGCACTGGTGAACGCTGCTGGCGGCAAAATCGACCACATTGCCTATTGTCCGCATGGGCCGGACGATGGCTGCTCGTGCCGCAAGCCTTTGCCAGGGCTGTTGGAGCGCATACGCGATGCGCTCGGACTAGAAACGCTTGAAGGTAGCTGGATGGTGGGTGATAGCCTGCGCGACCTACAGGCCGGCGACGCCGCGCGCTGTCAAAGCGCCCTGGTGCGTACAGGCAAGGGAAAGCGCACCGAGCTAACGGGCACAGGCCTCGATGACGCATGCATCTTTGATGACCTTGCCGCCTTCACCGACTGGCTTCTCTCGTGCGAGAAAACAGCTTCTTGCCCGTTACACTGAGACGGTCCCCGCTCTGTCCACAAAAAAGCTGGCAACGTCGTGTGACGTTGCCAGCTTCTTTCTTACCAGACTTCGGGGCACTTCACCGCAGATGTTTCACGTGGAACATCATCTATCCGGCATCTCCATCAGATATCCAGATTGGCGACCAGTGCATTGCGCTCGATGAAGTCACGACGCGGCTCTACCTCATCACCCATCAAGGTGTTGAACATCATATCGGACGCCACGGCATCCTCGATGGAAACACGCAGCATGCGGCGAGAATTGGGATCCATGGTGGTTTCCCACAGCTGCTCGGGGTTCATCTCACCCAGGCCCTTGTAGCGCTGCACGCTCAAGCCTCGTTGTGCTTCGCTCATCAGCCACTCGAGCGCCTCGTAGAAGGTTTCCACCGGTCGCTGACGCTCGCCTCGAGCGACGTACGACCCTTCTTCGAGCAGACCGTCCAGTGTTTCGCCCAAGGCGGTCATGGCACGGTAGTCGGCACTGCGGAAGAAATCGACGCCCCACACATAATCGGTCGTCACCCCATGCGCCGTCAGCGCCACACAGGGCAGATAAACACCACGTTCGGTATCTTCCTGGAGGTGGAAGGTATAGCGCGGGCCACCCTCGTGAACGATGAGATCGTCCATTTCCTTTTGCAAATGGTCGATCCAGTTCTGCATGGTCACGCGATCCTTGAGGCTTTCGCTCTCGAGTTTCGCGGTATGCACGATCTTGCGCAGGACCAGGTTGGGGTAGACTCGCGACAAACGATCGATACGCCGCATGACATCGCGGTACTGACTGACCAAGGCTTCGAGCCGTTCATTGGCAATGCCCGGCGCATCGGCATTGACATAGAGGCGAGCGCCATCCAGCGCTGTCGTGGTCAAATAATCCGTCAGCGCTTGTTCATCCTTGAGATAGGTTTCCTGCTTGCCTCGCTTGATCTTGTAAAGCGGCGGCTGAGCGATGAACACATGGCCACGTTCGATCAGTTCCGGCATCTGCCGGAAGAAGAACGTCAACAAAAGCGTGCGGATATGCGAGCCATCGACGTCCGCATCCGTCATGATGATGATCGAATGATAACGCAGCTTATCGGGATTGAACTCCTCGCGCCCGATGCCACACCCCAACGCCGTGATCAGCGTGCCTACTTCCGCCGACGACAGCATCTTGTCGAAGCGCGCCTTTTCGACGTTCAGGATCTTGCCCTTGAGCGGCAGGATCGCCTGGGTGCGTCGATCACGCCCCTGCTTGGCGCTGCCACCGGCCGAGTCACCCTCGACCAGGTAAAGCTCCGACAGGCTCGGGTCTTTCTCCTGACAATCGGCCAACTTGCCTGGTAGACCGGCGATATCCAATGCGCCCTTACGGCGCGTCATATCACGCGCCTTTCGCGCGGCCTCGCGCGCACGTGCAGCGTCGAGCATCTTGTTGACGATGGCCTTGGCATCATTGGGTCGCTCCACCAGATAATCGCCCAACTGGCGCCCCATCTCCTGCTCGACCGCCGTCTTGACCTCGGACGACACCAGCTTTTCCTTGGTCTGCGACGAGAACTTGGGATCGGGCACCTTGACCGACACGATCGCCGTCAGCCCCTCCCTCGCATCGTCACCGGCCGTATTGACCTTGGCCTTTTTCAGCAAGCCTTCGGTTTCGATGTAGTGGTTGAGCGTACGTGTCAGGGCGGCGCGAAAGCCGGCCAGATGCGTGCCGCCATCGTGCTGAGGAATATTGTTGGTGTAGCAGAAAATATTCTCGGAGAAGGTGTCGTTCCACTGCATCGCCACTTCGACGCCGATGCCATCTTCACGTTGCGTTTCGAAGTGGAAAACAGGGTTCAACGTCGCCTTGTTGGTATTCAAGTGATCGACGAAAGCCCGTAGTCCGCCTTCATAGTGAAACAGTTCTTCTGCCCCCGAACGCTCGTCGAGCAAGCGGATGGCCACACCGGAGTTGAGGAACGACAGCTCACGCAAGCGCTTGGCCAGAATATCGTAGTGGAACTCGATATTGGCGAACGTATCGGTCGACGGCTTGAAATTGACCTGGGTGCCACTCTTCTCGGTTTTGCCCACCACGCTCAACGGGGAGTCGGGCACACCGTGATGATAGATCTGCTCATAGACTTGTCCAGCCCGCCACACCGTCAGTTTGAGCTCTTCGGAGAGAGCATTGACCACGGACACGCCGACGCCATGGAGGCCGCCCGACACCTTGTAGGAGTTGTCATCGAACTTGCCGCCGGCATGCAGCACCGTCATGATGACTTCGGCCGCCGAGACGTTTTCCTCCGAATGCATATCAGTTGGAATGCCACGCCCATTGTCGCTGACGGTGACGGACTCATCGGGGTGGATCACCACACGAATCTCGCTACAGTGTCCCGCGAGCGCCTCGTCGATGGAGTTATCCACCAATTCGAAGACCATATGATGCAGGCCCGTGCCGTCATCGGTATCGCCGATGTACATGCCGGGGCGCTTGCGTACCGCATCCAGGCCCTTGAGGACCTTGATACTCGATGAGTCGTAAGCTTGTTCGCTCATTGCCTACTCCGTCGTGAAGTCATTCCGTGAGCAGTCGCCCGTGTTCCACGTGAAACATCGCGACATCCGTTTCCGACTGCCATGAATTCGCGAGCGCCTCGCGCTCGACACCGGTAATAAAGACCTGGCAGTGCAAGCGCGCCAGCCAATGACAAAAGATCCGCCGATGCGATACATCCAGCTCGGCAGCCAAGTCATCGATCAAGTACACGCAGGTACGCCCCGTCAGTTCTGCCAGCAAGTGCCCTTGGGCCAATTTCAGCGCACTCACCACCAACTTTTGCTGTCCACGGGACAGCTCTTCCACGGCAGCACGCTTGCCGATGCGCAAACGCAAGTCGGCTCGCTGCGGTCCTTGCTGGGTAAAGCCCATTTGCCGGTCGGTATCCCGACCGTTTTCGAGCACATCCAGTAAATCGCGCTGCTTGTCCCATCCGCGGTGATAGCGAAGCGACAGGCCGGAAAGCGGCAACAGCTCATGCAATGTAGCTTCGAATGCCTTGGCGAATTGCGCCATGTAGTCGCTGCGCAGGAGATCGAGCAGTTCGCTCCAGTGCGCCAACTCTTGCTCCCAGACACGCATCGATCGTAGGTCAATTCTATCATGCCTGAGCAGCGCATTCCGATGTTTCAGAGCACGACGCACCCGACGCCACGCTTCGAAAAACTCGTGTTTCACGTGAAACACACCCCAATCCAAGAACTCGCGCCGAGCCGCAGGCGACCCTTCGAGAAGGCGAAATGCATCGGGGTTGATCAACTGCAAGGGAAGCGTTTCGGCCAATTGTGCCACGCGGATACCACGTTCGCCGTCACGACGAATTTCCAGCTCGGCGGCATCCCGCGCACGTCGGACGCCCAAGGACACCGGCGGATCACCCGACAGTCGGCCATGCAAGGTTACGGCATCGGCATCGTGCGCAATCGCGTGTTTTAGCTTCTGCGTACGAAACGAGCGTGCCATGCCCAAGATATGAATGCCTTCCAGTAGGCTGGTCTTGCCACTACCGTTGGCCCCGGTGACGAGATTGATCCCCGGGGCAGGACGCATATCGAATGCCGCCAGATTACGCAGGCCTAGGAAGTTGAGTCGTTCGAGGGACATAAAGAGGGTCAGGGGCAGCACGCTGCCTCAAGTGCGATTGACGATGCCGGTACGAACCGGCTCTCACACTCGAGGCATGCAGGAGTGAGAAAGTGGCGCAGGCAGGTGCTCAGAGACGCATCGGCATGACCACGTACATGGCATCGCCGCCGCCCGGTTCTTCCAGCAGCGCACTGCTGTTGGGATCGGACAATGTCACTTGCACGCGGTCGGCATCGAGCACGCCGAGCACGTCCACGAGATAGCCGACATTGAACCCTACTTCCAACGTATCGCCCTCATACTCGATGGCCACGTTTTCCTCGGCTTCTTCCTGCTCGGGATTGTTGGCCGTCACACGCAGGTTGTGTTCTTCGAGATTGAGCCGCACCCCACGATATTTCTCATTGGAAAGAATCGCGGTACGCGACAATACCTGACGGAGCTCGCCACGCTCGGCGATGACGACCTTGTCGCCGCCGCGAGGAATGACACGATCGTAATCCGGGAACTTTCCATCGACGAGCTTGGACGTGAAGGTAAAATCACCGGTCTGAGCACGCAGGTGTGTGCCGCCGATGGTGAGCTCGACAGGCTCGTCGCTGCCATCCAGCAAGCGCGCCAACTCGAGAATGCCCTTGCGTGGCACGATAAGCTTCTGTGACGGTTCGACATCGACATCGGCACTACGGGCGCATACCGCCAGTCGGTGACCGTCAGTCGCCACTGTACGCACCAGGTGATGGCCGAACTCGAGCAGCATGCCGTTGAGATAATAACGCACATCCTGCTGCGCCATGGCGAAAGAGGTCGCATCGATCAAATGCTTGAGCGTGCCGCGAGACAAGGTCAGCGTTGTATCGCTTTGACTTCCCTCGATATTCGGGAACTCTGCCACGGGCAACGTCGACAAGGTGAAGCGTGAACGCCCCGCGCGCAGCACCGCCCGCCCCTCTTCAAGCGTAAAGGTGATATCGGTCTTCTCGGGCAACGACTTGCAGATATCCATTAGCTTGCGCGCCGGCACCGTGGCCGAGCCCGGCTCATCGACATGGTGCGGCGACGTACGCCCGATCAGTTCGACCTCGAGGTCCGTACCGGTCAGCGCCAGCTGGGTATCCTGCACCTCGAGCAGTACGTTGGACAGCACCGGCAGGGTCTGGCGGCGCTCAACGACGCCTGCGACCAGCGACAGCGGGCGCAAAAGGTCTTCGCGGGTGATGGTAAATCTCATGGGCTCCACTCTCGTCCTGGGGTCCAAGGGAATATTCAGGCCGCCATGCTCAACTGGTCAGCAGCCGCAACAGATTCTTGTAGTCCTCGCGGATGTCCGCGCTTTCTTCCTTGAGTGTCTGCACTTTTCGACAAGCGTGCAGCACCGTCGTGTGATCGCGACCACCGAAGGCATCGCCGATCTCGGGCAAGCTGTGGTTGGTCAACTCCTTGGCCAAGGCCATGGCGACCTGACGCGGACGCGCCACGGAACGCGAACGGCGCTTGGAGAGCAGATCCGCCAGCTTGATCTTGTAGTACTCCGCCACCGTACGCTGGATGTTATCGACGCCGACCTGCTTGTCCTGCAGCGCCAGCAGGTCCTTGAGCGACTCACGGATGAAGTCCTGAGTGATCGGCTTGCCCATGAAGTGCGAGTCGGCGATGACCTTTTTCAATGCCCCTTCCAGCTCGCGCACGTTTGAGCGGATTTTCTGTGCGATGAAGAATGCCGCATCATGTGGCAGGTCGACCTTGGCCTGGTCGGCCTTCTTCATCAGAATCGCCACGCGGGTTTCCAGCTCGGGCGGCTCGATGGCCACCGTCAGCCCCCAGCCGAAGCGCGACTTGAGGCGCTCCTCCACCCCACTGATTTCCTTGGGGTAACGATCCGAGGTAAGGATCATCTGCTGACCGCCCTCGAGCAACGCATTGAACGTATGGAAGAACTCTTCCTGCGAACGCTCCTTGCCGGCGAAGAACTGGATATCGTCGATCAGCAGGGCATCCACGCTGCGGTAGAAACGCTTGAAGTCATTGATGGCGTTGAGCTGTAGCGCCTTGACCATATCGGCCACGAAACGCTCAGAGTGCAGATACACCACCTTGGCGTTTTCCCGCTGACCCGCCAGATGGTTGCCCACCGCATGCATGAGGTGCGTCTTACCCAAGCCGACCCCACCGTACAGGAACAAAGGATTGTAGGCACCACCGGGATTCTCGGCCACCTGGCGCGAGGCGGCACGCGCCAGCTGGTTCGACTTGCCCTCGACGAAGGTTTCAAACGTAAAGTTGGGATTGAGCCCGCTCTGGTGCTTGAGACTGCCTTCGACCTGGACTTGGCGCTCGCCACCACCACGCCGCGGCGTTTCCTCGCGCTCGCGAAGGCGGTCGATTTCCTGCTCGTCGGCATAGTCTCCCTTGGCACGCGGAGCGGCATGTACCGACGGCGCCTCGGTTGGGCGCGAGGCATTCATCGCCGTCGCCGAGACCGGCGCACCAAGATCCCGCGGTGATGAAACCGCCATGTTGCGGCGACTACCCACCGTCAGCTGCACCTTGGGCGGCTTTCCGGACGCAAGCTCCCTCAGCAATTCATTGATACGCTTCAGGTATTTATCGTTGACCCAGTCACGCACGAAGCGATTGGG
Organism: Chromohalobacter marismortui; assembly: GCF_004364315.1. Classification (GTDB taxonomy): domain Bacteria; phylum Pseudomonadota; class Gammaproteobacteria; order Pseudomonadales; family Halomonadaceae; genus Chromohalobacter; species Chromohalobacter marismortui. The sequence goes on from NZ_SOBR01000004.1 coordinate 386,484, forward strand.
CGCCAACAGACACAACTCGTTGGCGTCACCGTTTTCCGCCTGCAAGGGGCGAATCCAGGTGTTGAACTGCTGCGAGCTCAGCTCATCCTGAAGAAAGTTGAGGCATTGCTGCCAGAGAGCGACCGACACACGACCTCACCTAGCGTTGATGAATGGCCGGCTATTGTAGCGCTCGAGGCTCGGGTTATCCACATGGATGGCATGTCTCTTTTCCTGTGGAAAACTCTCTCCATAACTCAACGGACATCATGTCCGTGGAACGTGGAAGGCTTGTCGGCTGTGGACAAAACACCCATTGTCCACACCACTATCGACAGCTTACCCCTTGCTCCTTCACCTGTTGCCAACATATTCAATAACATGCTGTGCGTTTGTAAAAAAAGAACAAAAACTACTTATCCACAAACAATGTCCACACCATTAATAACAACAACAATCAATATAATTTCAATAATGATAGTAGCGGTATCGCGTTCCCCAAGGGCGACGACGAGCGACAAGCATCCAAAACGTCATCCATGCCGGTCGACTGCCGCGGTACATGCCAAAGTCCCCGCCGCCGTAACAAAACAGGTGTGGATAAAAGCGTCGGAAAAATTGCACCCGCCCCACGGATTCACTAGAATTGCCGGTCTTGAGCCGAATACCGCCTGGTGCAAGCGTACCGGGTTCTTCAGTTTCAACTCGTTTCCAAACAACCACGTGAGAATTCGCAGCTATGAAGCGCACTTTTCAACCGAGCGTCCTAAAGCGCAAACGCGCGCACGGATTCCGTGCTCGCATGGCCACCCAGAACGGCCGCCAGGTGCTGGCGCGTCGTCGTGCCAAAGGTCGCAAGCGTCTGAGCGCCTGACTGGGCAACGAATGTCCGATCAGGGCTTTTCCCGGCGGTTACGACTGCTGACCGCCGGGGACTATCAGCACGTCTTCGCTCATGCGTCCTTCAAGGTGCACGGCAAAGGCCTTTTGATGCTGGCGCGCCCCAATGCTCTCGGCTCGCCGCGAGTGGGACTCGTCTTCAGCAAGAAGAACGTGCGTCGTGCCGTCGACCGTAACCGTCTGAAACGCCTCGTCCGTGAATCCTTTCGTCTTCAGCAGCAGCGTCTCCCCGCCGTGGATATCATCGTTCTCGCTCGGCGCGGGGCTCATGAGCTGGATAACGATACCTTGCATCGCCAGCTGCATGGCATGTGGCGACGCTTGGAAAAAGACGTACGCAAGCAGTCGGTCCCGTCCACGCCATCCCCTTGATCGGCATTTCTCCGCCACGTTCCACCGTGGGCGTATGCCGATCGGGACGTGACGTCAGAATGTATCACCGGGCAGAATCTTTATGGACGTAAAACGACTCCTACTCGTCATCCCGCTCGCGGTACTTGCCTATCTACTGGTCATTCAGTGGAACGCGGATTATGGGCAAAACGGCGTCGAACAACGCCCCCCCGCCAGCGTTTCCCAGAACGGCGCCAGCAATGATGCCGCCGAAGAGGGACTCTCGGCACCCAGTAGTGCCGGGGGCGCATCCCAAGGCGCTTCCAGTATGCCGGGCAAGCAGGAACAGACCAGTTCCGATCATATGGTTCAGGTGCGGACCGATGTTCTTGACCTGCATATCGACGCGCAGGGGGGGGACGTCATCTACGCGGCGTTACCCAAGTACAAGGCCGCTTTGAACAGCGACCAGCCCTTTGTACTGCTCAGTGACAATCAGCGTCGCAGCTATGTCGCCAAGTCCGGATTGCAACTCGAGAACCATGACGGGCGCATCACCTATACGCCCTCGAAAACGCAATACTCGCTCGATAAAGGGCAGGATGTATTGACCGTCGACCTCAAGGCCACTATCGACGGTGTCGAGATCATCAAGCGCTTTACCTTCGATCGCGGTCGGTATGCCGTCAAGGTCACGTACCTGCTTGCCAACCAAAGTCAGACCCCCGTCTCAGCACGCTTCATTGGGCAACTCGCCCGGGACAACAGCCCTGATCCCAATCAGGGTGGCGGCCCGATGAGCATGAAGTCGTTCCTGGGGGCGACCTTCTCCACGCAAGAAAGCAACTACGAGAAGATCAGCTTCGAAGACATCCGCGAGGGCGGGTTCAAGAACGTCACCTCCGAGGGTGGCTGGGTCGCCATGATCCAGCATTACTTCACCTCGGCATGGGTACCGAGAAACGACCAAGAGAATCTGTATTACACGAGTGTCGACTCGCGTGACCGCAACGTGGCCGCCTTCGCGGGTCCAACGCGGCAAATCGCCCCCGGTGACCAAGCGACCCTTGCCGCCACGCTCTATGTCGGCCCGAAAATTCAGGATCGTCTCGAGGCGATTGCGCCAAATCTGGAACTCACCGTCGACTTCGGCTGGTTGTGGTTCATCGCCAATCCGCTTTTCTGGTTGCTGGCCAAGATTCACAGCCTGATCGGCAACTGGGGCTGGTCGATCGTGCTCCTGACGGTCGTCGTCAAGATCGTGCTCTTCCCGCTCTCCGCCAAGGCCTACAAGTCCATGGCGAAGATGCGCAAGATGGGCCCCGAGATGAAGCGCATCAAGGAGCAGTACGGCGACGACCGGCAGAAGATGTCCCAGGAGATGATGAAGTTCTACCAGAAGGAGAAGATCAATCCTCTGGGGGGCTGTCTGCCCATCGTCGTGCAGATGCCGGTCTTCATCGCCTTGTACTGGATGCTGCTGGAATCGGTCGAATTGCGTCACGCGCCCTTCATACTGTGGATCAATGATCTGTCGGCTCAGGATCCCTACTTCATCCTGCCGATCATCATGGGCGCCTCGATGTTCGTTCAGCAGTTGCTGAATCCGACACCGCCGGACCCCATGCAGGCCAAGATCATGAAGATGCTGCCTGTCATCTTCACGTTCTTCTTCCTGTGGTTCCCGGCCGGCCTGGTGATCTACTGGATCTGCAACAACGTCATCTCGATCCTTCAGCAGTGGATCATCACGCGCAAGATCGAAAGTGACGACGAAACGGGAAAGACGAGTAAAGCCAAGAGCTGACGGCTTCTCGATTTCCACTGGATCAGACCCCCGCTTCGGCGGGGGTCTGGCGTTTTGGGCCTGCCACCCGGACAATATCGGCAACGAGTCGGAGAATGACATGACTGCCACGCCTCTCTATCGCCAGGACACCATCGCTGCCATCGCCACGCCTCCCGGACGGGGGGGCGTCGGCATCGTACGCATTTCCGGACCCGCCAGCCGCACCTTGGCCGAAGGCATCCTCGGCCATTGCCCGGCGGCGCGCCACGCGTATTACGGCCCCTTTCGCAACGCCAACGGCGGTGTCATCGATGAAGGAATCGCGATCTTCTTTCCCGGCCCCCACTCCTTTACCGGCGAAGACGTTCTCGAGCTGCAAGGGCATGGCGGACCGGTGATCATGGACCTGCTCCTCGAACGCTGCGTGACGCTGGGCGCGCGACTGGCACGTCCTGGCGAGTTCTCCGAACGCGCCTTCCTCAACGACAAGCTCGATCTGGCCCAGGCCGAGGCCATCGCCGACCTGATCGATGCCAGCTCCCGCGCCGCCGCTGAAAACGCCCTGCGTTCGCTGCAGGGCGAATTTTCGTCACGGGTCGCGGCACTCGTCGATAAGCTGATCGAGCTACGCATGTTCGTCGAGGCTGCCATCGACTTTCCCGAGGAAGAAATCGACTTCCTCGCCGACGGCAAGGTCGCAGCCATGCTCGACGAGGTGCATCTGACGCTTGGCGAAGTGCGTGCCGCCGCCGGTCAAGGGGCGCTGATGCGCGAAGGCATGAATGTGGTCATCGCCGGACGACCCAATGCCGGCAAGTCGAGCCTGCTCAACGCGCTGACCGAGCGTGACAGCGCTATCGTCACCGACATCGAAGGTACTACCCGCGACGTATTGCGTGAGTACATTCATCTGGATGGCATGCCGCTGCATGTCATCGACACCGCCGGGTTGCGCGACACGCCAGATGCCATCGAGAAAATCGGCGTCGCCCGCGCTTGGGAAGAGATCGAGAAGGCCGACCGCGTGCTGCTATTGGTCGATGCAGCGACCACGACCCAGACCGACCCCATGCAACTCTGGCCGGAATTCGTCGCACGCCTGCCCCACCCGGAGCGCCTGACACTGGTGCGCAACAAGATCGACGAAAGCGGCGAGAATGCCGAGAGTGATTTATCCACAACCCCACCGCTGGTGCGCATGTCCGCCATTACCGGAGAGGGTGTGGATAACTTGAAGGAGCATCTCAAGACGGTGATGGGCTTCGATGCCACCACCGAAGGACGCTTCTCGGCGCGTCGCCGTCATCTCGACGCCCTCGACCGCGCCGACCAGGCCCTCGACAACGGCATTGCCCAGTTACAAGGTCATGGTGCCGGCGAACTCCTCGCCGAGGACCTGCGTGAAGCGCAGCATGCGCTCGCCGAAATCACCGGTGAATTCACCGCCGACGATCTCCTCGGTGAGATCTTCGGCAGCTTCTGCATCGGGAAATGACACCTTATAGAGCCCTGCTGGCACGACCGATGCTGGGGCTTCGTCGGCCCCTCCTCCATCCGCAAGAATGAATTGATTTAGAATTTGCTTGCCAGCCTCTTGGGGTAGGTATAACCTAACAATAAGAAACAATCTCATTTTCTTTCGTTAAAAATTCCGTTTAAATCGCTCTCCAGGATCCGCGATATGCTTGTCCCCTTTCTCATCATGCTACGCGAGGGGCTCGAGGCCGCCCTGATCGTCGGCATCATCGCCAGTTATCTTCGTCAGACAGGACGGGGCGCCTGGATGCCCGCCGTATGGATCGGCGTCTTCCTCGCCGTCGCGCTGGCCCTGGGGGTCGGCGCCGGCCTGCAATTCGCCAGCGCCGAGTTTCCCCAACGGCAACAGGAGCTGTTCGAGGCACTCGTGGGATTGATCGCCGTGGGGGTGTTGACCTGGATGGTGTTCTGGATGCGTCGTACCGCCCGTGGCATGCGCCGTTCACTGACCGGCGCCCTCGACGATGCCTTCGAAAGCGGTCATCGCCAGACCCTGGCGCTGATCGGCATGGTGTTTCTCGCGGTGGCCCGTGAGGGTCTGGAATCCATATTCTTCCTGCTCGCGGTATTCCAGCAAAGTACCGACCAGGTCGCACCATGGGGCGCTTTGCTGGGTATCCTCACCGCCCTCCTGGTGGGTCTGGCCCTCTATCGCGGCAGCCTGCGTCTCAATCTCGCGCATTTCTTCCGGGTGACCGGACTCTTCATCCTGCTGGTGGCCGCAGGCCTGTTGGCCGGCTCGGTGCGTGCCTTGCATGAAGCCGGCCTCTGGAACCACGCCCAGCAGATCCTTTTCAACCTCGGCGACCAGTTGCCGCTGGACTCGCCGTTGGGTGCCGTGTTCGCCGGCGTGTTCGGCTACCAGCCCGCCCCGACCGTGAGCGAGGCGGTGGTGTATGTCGGCTACCTGTTGGTAACGCTGCTGCTGTTCCTGCGTCCCGCCCGCCTCGCGCAGTCGGCCGCCCCACACGTCAATGCTCGCTGACCGGAGAGAGTGCCATGCCCTTGTCTTCCCCTCCCTCCTCGCGACTGCTCAAGCTCGGTGTATTGGCATCGGCCGTACTGATGCTCGCCACCCTGGGCCTGTTCGCCCTATCGCTGAACGGTCGCGATCATGGTGACGACGACGTACGGCTCGTGGTCACCGCTCAGGGCTGCGAGCCACAGGAACTCAGCGTGCCCGCCGGTGAGACGCGCTTCAATATCGTCAACGACTCCCAGCGAGCCATCGAATGGGAGATTCTGGATGGCGTGATGGTGCTCGAAGAGCGCGAGAACATCACCCCCGGCCTGCACCAGCCGCTGACCGCCACGCTGGCACCTGGCGACTACGCCATGACCTGCGGGTTATTGAGCAATCCCCATGGCACCCTCCACGTCACGGCCAACGGCGATGCACCGGCGGTCGCCTTGTCACGCCAGGCTTTCATCGCGCCATTGGCGGAATACAAGGTCTATCTGGTGCTCCAGAGCCGTCATCTGGTCGATGCCGCCGAGACCTTGCATCAGGCCATTGCCGCCGGCGAGCTGGACGCGGCTCGCATCGCCTACCGCGAGGCACGGCTCATCGATCAGCGCCTGGCGATGGCCATCGGGCTCTACAGCGATCTCGACGAACGCCTCAATGCCCGCGCCGATTACTTCGCCAAGCGCGAGCAGGATCCACAATTCGTCGGCTTTCATCGCCTGGCCCACGGCTTGTTCGAGACCGGGAGCACCGACGGCCTGACACCCATCGCGACGCAACTGCTCGAGGATACCCGAACACTCGGCGAACGCCTCAGACATCAGGCGATCCCGCCGGATCAACTGGCCAACGGTAGCGCTCGGGTACTCATGGCCTGGTACGCCCACGCCAGAGACGACAAGACACTCAACGCGCACGAGTTGCTCGACCTGCAGGGCCTGGCCGCAGGGGCCGAGAAGATCGTCACGCTACTCACGCCACTCCTCGAGCGTCAGGCGCCGAACACCCTGGAAGCCCTGCAGGCCAAGCTCGCCAGACTTCAGCAACGCTTGGCCGAGACGGCCAGCAGCGTACCGGGAACGCAGGCCAGTCGCGATATCGACCGCGATGCCTTGCTGACCGAGACCCAAGTCCTGGCCGACATCCTGGCCAGTCTCGACCATACGTTGGCCTTGCATGGCTGACCATCGTCCATCCAGTCATCATCACGACGTATCGACATGAGTGATCAATCCGACAATACCTCACGCTGCCCCTTCGCATTGGATCGCCGTCGCTTTCTACAAGGGCTGGGAGCAGCCGGCGCCGCCGCCGGGCTGAGTGGTTCGGCCTGGGCCACGTCGCCTCCCGAGACCGACAACGCCCACGACGTCACCAGCGCACCGATCAGTACCACTACCCAGCAATCCCATCCTTTTCATGGCCGACACCAACAGGGAATTCTCACTCCCCGCCCGGCGACCGGCATGGTGGTCGCATGCGATGTACTGGCTTGGGACCGCGCCGGTCTGGAACGGCTGTTGCGTACTCTCACCGAGCGTATCGCCTTTCTGACCCAAGGGGGCACTTACCCCGAGCGCGACCCGAGCTACCCGCCGGCGGATTCCGGCATCCTCGGGCCGACCATCGCTCCGGACGCCCTGACCGTCACCGTCTCGCTGGGTGCCTCGCTGTTCGACGAGCGCTTCGGTCTGACCAGCGCCAAACCCAAGCATCTGCAACGCATGACAGGATTCCCCAACGACGCTCTGGACCCGACGCGTTGCCACGGCGACCTCTCGCTGCAGATCTGTGCCAACACCCACGATACGATCATTCACGCCCTGCGTGACATCATCAAGCACACGCCTGGACTTCTCATGGTGCGCTGGAAACAGGAAGGCACGGTGCCGGTCGTGCCGCCCAGCCACGACACCCCCACGCCTAGCGCGCGCAATTATCTGGGGTTTCGCGACGGTACCGCCAATCCAAGCACCGACGACGATGACCTGATGAATGCATTGGTGTGGAGCGGTACCGATCCCGGCGAACCCGACTGGACCCATGGCGGTAGTTACCAAGTGGTACGCATCATACGCAACTTCGTCGAACGCTGGGATCGCGCGCCATTGGGCGAACAAGAGGCGATCTTCGGGCGACGCAAGGACAGCGGCGCCCCACTCTCCGGGGGCAGCGAATACGACGCGCCCGACTACGCCAACGATGCCGACGGCAAGATCACCCCGTTGGATGCGCACATTCGGCTGGCCAACCCGCGTACCCCGGGCTTCGAGAAGCACCGTATCCTGCGCCGACCGTTCAACTATTCCAACGGCGTCGAGGCCAACGGCCAACTCGACATGGGACTGTTGTTCATCGTCTACCAGGCCGATCTCGAGGCCGGTTTCATCACCGTTCAAAACCGCCTCAACGGCGAACCTTTGGAGGAGTACATCAAGCCGGTGGGGGGCGGATACTTCTTCACGCTGCCGGGCGCTGTCGATGACCGCGACTTTCTCGGTCGTCCCCTACTGAAAGCGACCGCGACCGGTATTTGATCACAACGACAGGCGCTCCAAAGTGCCGCTAGCCATGACCGAACTGGCCTCGTGAACCACCCGATCCACTCAAGGAGTCACCGCATGTCACGTCGCTCTCTACTTTTTGCCGCCAGCGCCTTCGGCCTCATGACGCTGCAGACACCGGCCCAGGCGGACGTCGCGCCCGACGCGTTGGTCGAACCGGTAGCCGAGTACAAGCTTTACGTGCTCGATAACCTCGACCAGTTCGTCAGCCATACCGAGAAGTTTACTCAAGCCGTTGAACACGGCCATCTACAACGCGCCCAAGCGCTCTACGCCCCGACGCGGGTCTACTACGAACGCATCGAACCGATCGCAGAGCTATTCGCCGATCTCGATGCCAGCATCGACGCCCGCGAGGACGACTACGAAAACGGCGTCGAAGATCCCGACTTCACCGGCTTCCATCGTCTCGAGTACGGCCTCTTCAAGGAACGGACCACTCAAGGGTTCACATCCTACGCCAAGCGGCTGATGACAGACGTCAACGACCTCGAATCACGCGTACAGGGACTGACCTTTCCCCCGGCCAAGGTCGTCGGCGGTGCCGCCGCACTCATGGAAGAAGTCGCCGCGACCAAGGTCAGTGGGGAGGAAGATCGCTATAGCCATACCGACCTATGGGACTTTCAAGGCAATGTCGACGGTTCGCAGAAGATCTTCGAGCTGTTCAAGCCGCTGGTCGCCGAGGAGGACCCGGCATTCGTCCAGCGGGTGGAGAAAAACTTCGCCGCCGTCGAGGCCACGCTCGCCCACTACCGGCGTGAGGCTGACAATCCCGAGGCCGGTTTCGTCAGCTACGAAAAGGTCAGCCAGGCGGACCGGCGCGCCTTCGTTGGTCCGGTGACCGTGCTCGCCGAGGATCTCTCGACCCTGCGCGGTAAGCTGGGCCTGTAAAGGCCGCCATGCATCGTCGCCGGCCATCAGCCGGCGCCGTTGTCGCCTGGTTTACTCAGGCACCCACCACTGCGAGGTATGCATGGCCGTATCACCCAGGCAGCGTACGACACGCGCCAGGCTGTCATCGAGCTGCGTATCCACGCCCCAGGGCGGATTGAAGATCAGCATGCCGCTACCGTACATGCCATGCGCGGCATCACCGCGCGGATGCAGTTGCACCTCGCTACGCCAGACCTTGCGTACCCCACTGCGTCGGACGGCATCGAGCAACTCGTGGTGGCGCCCGCTGGGCAATAGCGGATACCAGATCAGGACGATGGCATGACGCACCTTGGCGGCCACGGCCTGCAACGTCTCCGCGACGTCGAGGTATTCTTGCTTGAGCTCGTAGCTGGGGTCGATGAGCACGCACAATCGTGGCGTGGCCGGGGGCAAGGAAGTGCGCAGGCCGGCCAGTCCATCGGTGTGCAAGCGGCGTGCCTGGGCAGGCAGCGCTTGGCTCTCGAGGTGACCCGCCTCGCCTGGGTGGAGCTCGTACACATCGAGCCGATCCTGCGCCCGGCACGCCTGGGAGAGCCACCAGGGCGAGCCCGGATAGTGGCTGAGCCGAGACGCAGCCTGTGCCGCAGCGAGTTGCTCGCACCATGGACCCAGCAGCGGATCGTCGGCCAGATGCTCACGCATCGACCAGAGACTCGCCACGCCTTGGCGATACTCCTTGAGGCGCTGCGTTTCCGTGGCGTCGAGGGGGTACAGCCCGCGCCCGGCGTGCGTATCCACATACGTGACAGGAGATGGTTTACGTAACAGATGGCGGAGAACGGCGAACACGGCGAGGTGCTTGTGGACGTCGGCGAAATTACCGGCGTGGTAGGCGTGCTGATAGGCGAGCATGAAAGGTTCCGAAACGACGTGAAGCGCGAAGTAAGCCCACGTCAGGGGCGCTGATGAGCCTGGCAGGCCGGGCCGGCACGAGCCGACCCGGCACCGTGGTCGCTTAGCTCTGCTGGGTGACGGGGACGAGGGTAATTTCGACACGCCGATTCTGGGCGCGTCCGCTTTCGGTCTCATTGCTGGCCACCGGTTGGCTTTCTCCGTATCCCACGGTATTGATACGGCTGGCGGCGACGCCCCCTTGATTGAGGTAATCGGCAACGGATTGCGCACGACGTTCCGAGAGACGCTGATTGTAGGCGGCGCTGCCGGTGCTGTCGGTATAGCCCGCGACCTTGATGTGCGTCTTGGGATACTCACGCATGACAGCAGTGGCATCGTTGAGTGCCTGCCGCGCGGGCGCTCTCAATTCGCTGGAATCGACCGCGAAGGTCACACTGCTGGGCATGTTGAGAACGATGTTGTCGCCCTGACGATCGACGCCGATGCCGGTTCCCTCGAGATCCTTGCGCAGTTGTTTTTCCTGAGCGTCCATGTAGGCGCCGACACCGCCGCCAATGGCCGCCCCGGCCGCCGCGCCGATCAAGGCCCGATCACGGCGGCTGGTGCTACCTTCGCCGGTCAGAGCCCCGGCAATCGCCCCCACAGCGGCACCAATACCCGCGCCACTCAAGGTCGCGCCATGCTCACTTTGCTGTCCGGGAGCTTGCGTGGTGTTGCTCGCACAGCCCGTCACGCCAATCGCCAAGGCCAACGGAACCGCCATCCATATCGAGCGTTGCATGCGTCCTTTCTCCTTACTGTGAATGCCTGTCGAAAAACGTCCTCGCGTTACTTCGAGTCGGTCGAGTCGTTTGTCACTGCTCATCGCAAAGCGCGAGCAAGTCGTTCAAGAATAACAGCCCATGCGGCGAGGCCTGTAGACGCTGCGCTGGGTCGTGCAGCAAGCCCTTGGCCCGCGCCTCTTCCAGTCGGGCGTCGAGCAGTGTATCAGGCAGACCGCTGCGTTCGCGCCAATAATGTCGCGGCACGCCCTGGGTGAGACGCAAGGCATTCATCAAGAACTCCAGCGGCAGATCCTGCGTCTCGAGGGCGCGACGTCCAGCGACGAAACCGCGTGGATCCTGTGCGCGGCGCAGATAGGCTTCCGGCTGACGCACCTTCCAGCGCCGTTCGATGGCCAGACTGCCATCCGTCTGCCAGGCGCTCAACTTGCCATGCGCCCCGGCGCCGATGCCGAGATAGTCACCGAACGTCCAGTAATTGAGGTTGTGGCGCGCCTGGCGATCGGGACGCGTGTAGGCAGAAATCTCGTAGCGGTGATAACCGGCGGCCTCGAGCCGCGCATGCCCCGCCGCCTGGATATCGCAGAGGACGTCTTCATCGGGCAAACGCGGAGGCTGCGAGTAGAACTCGGTATTGGGCTCGAGCGTGAGCTGATACCAGGAAATGTGCTCGGGTGCCAATGTCAGCGCCTGCTCGATATCCGCCATGGCGTCCTCCACCCCTTGTTCGGGGAGGCCGTGCATCAGATCGAGATTGATGTTGTCGAACCCCGCTGCGCGCGCATTGCGCAGCGCCTGGGCGGCTTCGTCACCGTCGTGAATACGCCCCAGACGCTCGAGCTGGCGTGACTGAAAACTTTGAACCCCCAGCGATAGACGATTGATACCCGCCTCGCGATAAGCCGCGAAACGATCATGCTCCACGGTCCCGGGATTGGCTTCCAGAGTGATTTCGATATCCGACGCGAACGCCAAGCGGGCCTGAATGGCGTCCAAAAGGCGCCGATACGCCGACCCACTCAACAGACTGGGCGTGCCACCGCCGATGAAGATACTCACCAGCTCTCGTCCACTGGCCAATGCCAGTTCCATATCCAGATCGGCGATCAAGGCGTCGACATAAGCACGCTCGGGAAGCGTTCGATCATGTCCCACGCCATGCGAGTTGAAATCACAATACGGGCATTTGCGCACGCACCAGGGCACGTGCACATAGAGTGACAAGGGAGGCAGATCGCTCATGAGTCGCCGGATAATTGAGCGAGCAGTGCGGTCATGGCACGGCCCCGGTGGCTAAGCCGGTTCTTGTCCTCGGCGGGCAACTCCGCCGCGCTCATGCCACGTTCCGGTACCCAGAAGAGCGGGTCATAACCGAAACCGTCCTCGCCCCGCGGGTGCGCAAGAATTTCTCCTTCCCAGGCACATTGCACGATATGCGGCACCGGATCCTCGGCATGACGCAAGTACACCAGTACGCACCAGAACCGCGCAGTACGCTGGCCTTCCGGCACGCCTTCGAGCGCCTCCAGGAGTTTGCGATTATTGGCGGCATCATCCTTGGGTTCGCCCGCAAAACGCGCCGAATAAATCCCCGGAGCGCCTTGCAGTGCATCGACATCCAGTCCCGAATCGTCCGCAAGCGCGGGAAAACCACTCACCCGCGAGGCTTCGCGCGCCTTGAGCAAGGCGTTTTCGACGAAGGTCAGGCCAGTTTCTTCGACCTCGGTCACGGCAAAGTCCTGCTGGGGACGCACCTCGTGGCCCAAGGGGCCCAGTAGATGCTGAAATTCACGCAATTTACCAGCATTGCCGCTGGCCAGTACCAAGGTCGTTCGATCAGCCATCGTGCTGTCTCCTTATCGCTCGGCCTCTCATTCTACGGACAGTCCGCCGGCCGGGGAACCGCTCTTTCCACAGACGAATACATCTATAAAAACAATAACTTATAAAACAATATTAGATTTATCATGCTTTAAAAGCAATAATCGTCTCATCCAAATGAAGGGGACTGCTGAAATTTCTCTCCAAGGCGCGCCGTCGCCCTCATCGCCACCTGGGTGACCTTGATCCAATCGGTTGATATTGCTTGAAAATCAAGCCCAGTAATAAAAAATTTAATATTATATTCTATTAAGTTTTAACTAAGAGGGGTTACTGTCTATTTACAAAGTGCACGTCTCGGATAAGGCTTGAAGACAATTCGGCATGAAACCGGTCATCAGAACGTCGGAAATGCCACAAAACGCCACACAATACCAGGATGGAACGCATGAGCATGGACAACACAAGGGTCCTGATGGTCACCGACTGCAATCCGCAGTCGCAGCTGTTCATCGATTATATTCGCCAGCAACTCGATTGCCAGGTGTCGGCACTGAGCACTCAGGAAAGCTTCGAGCCGCCTGAGGACTTCAAGATCGTGGTGTTGCTGGATGCCGATCATGTCGACGAAAACTGCATGCATCTATGGAACAGTCGTGCCAGCGAAAGCCCGGACATGATCCTGGCGGCTTTCAATCTGCGTGACGACGAGCATGCGGCCGAGTTGCTGATCAGTCTACATCTACAAGGCGTCTTTTATCGCCAAGACAACCTGCTGCTGATCTGCAAGGGCATTGCCAAGCTGCTCGAAGGCGACTTGTGGATGTCGCGCAACCTGATGACACGCTTGATCGACTTCTATCGTCGCCAACAGCTCAATGCGTATCGTCCGGTATGCGGGTTGACCCATCGCGAGCTGGAAATCATCGGTCTGCTGGGCACCGGCGCTTCCAACACCGAAATCGCCGATCAACTCTTCGTCAGTGAGCATACCGTCAAGTCGCATCTTTATAATATCTTCCGCAAGATCAAGGTCCATAATCGCATTCAGGCCATGAACTGGGCGCGTCAGAATCTCGGCGCGCCGCCCATGATCTCGCTGCGCAGCCCTCGCAAAGTACGCACGACATGACGCGAGCTTCCAAAAAAAACGCCGCTCCCGGAGGAGCAGCGCAATCTTGCGAGAATCACATCACGCACATGCCATGCGGCGATGTGACGACCCTGAACACCTCCTCAACGTAAAGGGGATGCATGACAGCGCCATGACACGCCCGCAACAGGAGGATGAACGTTCAGTTGAGTTGGATGCGCTCCTGGATCATCGAGACCAGGGTCAGATTGGCATCCGGCGCCGTGGTATCGAGATGGACCAAGTGACTCAGTTCGTCATCGGCGAAGGGTTCGAAACGTGCCAACTGGCGTTCGAGTACCTCGAGCCCCGCCTCGGAGGGATCGCCACCGCGCTGAGCCCGTTTTTCGATGCGTGCGCGCAGGGTCGCTTCATCCGCTTCGAAACTCACCAGCAGCACCGGCAATCCGCGCCGTTCGGCCTCGAAGCACAGTAACGTACGCTGGTCGCGTGTCAGGCAGGTGGCATCGACACAGGCGGGCAGCCCGGCCTCCAGCAAGATTCCCGCCAGTTCGGCGAGGCGCTCATAGGTACGCGCCGTCGCCTCGGCAGTATAGATATCGGTGCCATCAGTGGTGGTCGCCTGAGCCTCAAAACCGTACAGCCGCTTGCGTTCGATATCGGAGCGCACCCGCACGCCGCCCAGCCGCTTCACCATCTCGCCGGTGAAACGGCTCTTGCCGCTCCCCGAGACGCCTACGCCAACGATCAAATACGGGAAACGAAATTCGCTGTAACGCTCGGCCAAGGCAATGTAGTGCTGGTACTCCGCATACACGTTCTGGCGTTCGTCGGCCGTCAATTGCGGTTGCTGGTAATGCAGCATCGCCACCTTGGCCCGCACCAGTGCCCGATAAAGCTTGTAATAAGCGAGCAGGCGCACCAGTTCGTAATCACCGGACAGCTCCAGATAGCGATTGAGCACATGATGGGCGAAGGCCTGTTCACCGCGTGCTTCGAGATCCATCAACAAGAAGGCCAGCTCGCAACCGACATCGTTCCAGCGCAGTTCGGCGTTGAACTCCAGCCCGTCGAAGAGTAACGCGCGGCCCTCGAAGTGCACCGCGTTGCCAAGGTGAATATCGCCATGGATCTCGCGCACATAGCCTTCCCGCCAGCGTCGCTCGAACTCATGCTCGAGCCGCGCGAAACTATCCAGGCTCCAGGTCTCGAGCCGCGAAAGCCGCTCACGAGCCTGGGGATCGTCGAGCCGCGCCTCGATCAAGCGAAACTCTCGATCCAACGTGCGACGCACGGTATCCGGTGACCCCAGCGGGCTATCACCGCTGACGCGCGGCGCGTCTTCATGAAACGCCACCAATTGATCGACGAGGTCATCGAGTAATTCCACCGATAGCTCGCCACTCGTCTGCAGCGTGCTGAACAGATGGCGGTTACTGAACTGGCGCATCTTGACGGCATATTCGAACGGCGTGCCGCTACCATCCAGTCGCGGCGCCTCAGGGGTGCCACTGATGGGCACCGTCTCGAGATACAGCGCCGGCGCGAGTCGTCGATTGAGGCGCACTTCCTGCTCGCAGAGCCGGCGCCGCTTTTCGAGGGTGGAAAAATCCAGAAAGCTGCCGAAATCCAACGGCTTCTTGATCTTGTAGGCATAGTCGCCGGTCAGGATGACCCAGGAAATATGGGTTTCGAACACCTCGACCTCGCCGACCGAGTGGGCGAATGCCTGGCCTTGGCGCAATGCCTCGATCAATACCTGGCTCACTGAGCGTTCTCCCACATCCTGTCGTTGCATTGCATCGTTCACCTGTCGTGTCAGGCCTGTCCCAGTGTCGCCAGTACTCGTTCGGCGGCATCCAGCGTCGTCTGAATATCGGCTGCCGTGTGGGCGCTCGACATGAACCCTGCCTCGAACGGCGAAGGTGCCAGGTACACGCCTTCCTCGAGCATGCCCAGGAAGAAACGCCGGAAGGTATCGGCATCACAGGCAGTGGCCTGGGCGAAGTTATCGACGCGTTGCTGGGCCGTGAAGAAGACGCCGAACATGCCCCCCGCGCGTTGGGTGATCAGATCCACACCGGCCGCCTCCGCGCGGGCTTCCAGACCATCGCACAGCGTCGCCACGCGTTCGCCGAGCGCATCGTGGAAGCCCGGTTCGCGAAGCTTCTCGAGCAGCGCGATCCCCGCCGCCATGGCCAGCGGATTGCCGGCCAACGTGCCCGCCTGATAGATCGGCCCCAGCGGCGAGACCTGTTCCATGAGCTCGCGGGCACCGCCGAAAGCACCCACCGGCATGCCGCCGCCAACGATCTTGCCCAGGCAGGTCAAGTCCGGCGTCACGCCGAAGTGCGCCTGGGCGCCGCCCAGTGCCACGCGAAAGCCGGTCATCACCTCATCGAAGATCAGCACGCTGCCATGCGCATCGCACACCTCGCGCAGGCCCTTGAGGAAATCGGGCTGCGGCGGAATGCAATTCATGTTGCCTGCCACCGGTTCGACGATGATGCCGGCGATCTCGTCCCCTAGCTCGGCGAAACACGCACGTACCGCGTCCAGATCGTTGTAGGGCAGCGTCACGGTATGTTCGGCCAGGGACGCCGGCACGCCAGGCGAGCTGGGTTCGCCATGCGTCAGCGCACCGGAGCCGGCCTTGACCAGCAGCGAGTCGGAATGCCCGTGGTAATTGCCCTCGAACTTGACGATCTTGTCGCGCCCGGTATACCCGCGCGCCAGGCGGATCGCCGACATGGTGGCCTCGGTGCCCGAGTTGACCATGCGCACCATGTCGATGGACGGCATGATCTCGCAGATCAATTCCGCCATGCGTGTTTCGATGGCAGTCGGCGTGCCGAAGGACAACCCGTCGTCGAGACGATCGCGCACAGCCCCCAGCACATCAGGATCCGCGTGACCCGTGATCAAGGGGCCCCAGGAACCGACATAATCGATGTAGCGCTGTCCTTCGACATCGTAGAGGTAGGCGCCCTGGGCGCGCTCCACGAACACCGGTGCACGCTCCATGCCCTTGAAGGCACGCACGGGAGAATTCACACCGCCGGGGATGTGACGGCAGGCCTGCTCGAAGAGTTGTGCGGACGTGGTCATGACTTCCTCTGGCTGTGTGTGGCTAAACTAACGTGTCACTAAAAGACAGTGTGGATAACTCTCTGGACAGGTCGAACAACTCGTCGCTCGGCCCTGTGGATAATTCATTTGCGTGCCGCGTCGCCGAGACTCGCCTGCAAGCCTCTGACGGCAACAGCGGGATCGTCGGCGCCGAAGACGGCATGTACCGTGGCCAGCAACTCCGCACCGGCCTCCCGGGCCAGACGCATAGTGTGGACGTCGAGCCCCCCGATCGCCACACGCGGTAGGCCAAAACGTGCCGCATCGCCGAGCAGCGTCAAGGGCGCCGGTGGTGCCTCCGGCTTGGTGTGCGAGGCGAAGAAGCGGCCAAAGGCCAGGTAGCTGGCCCCGTCAGCCGTCGCACGTTCGGCCAGATCGAGACGCGCATGACAGGTCGCGCCGATGATCGCCGAGGGCCCCAGGGCCTCGCGCGCGGTATCCAGCGCGCCATCCTGCTGCCCCAGGTGCACCCCGATAGTAGTGCCGAAACGCACCTTCAAGCGCATCGCCAGGGCAATATCATCGTTGATGATCAACGGCACGCCAGCATCGTGGCAATACCCAGCCAAGACAGCGGCCTGGCGCCAGCGCTTGACGGCATCCGCCGACTTGTCGCGATACTGCAGCAGCGCCGGGCCGGCGCTCAAGGCGCGCTCGCACGCCGCGAACAAGCGCTCATCGTCCGGCAGCAGCGTCGCATCGGTAATGGCGTAAATCCCGCGTGTCCAATCCGCCGTCATCTCGCCTCGCTCTCGAAGGGCGGCAATCGCCACAGGCGATCGGGCAATGCCTGACCACCCCCGGGTCGCTGTGCATGCACCAGACTGTCCCACGCCACGCGCTGAGCTTGACTACAGGCTTCGATCAAGGATTCGCCGCATGCCAGGCGCGCGGCAAGCGACGCCGCCAGGGTGCATCCCGAGCCATGATAATCGCCCGCCAGGCGTGGCCAGCGCCACTGACGGCTATTGTCGGGTGTATGCAGGGTGTGGACAACCTCATCGCGCACGGGCGTCTCTTCTTCCCAGGCATCGGCACCGGTGACCAGAATCGCCTGTGCGCCCAGCGACATCAGCGCCACCACTCGATCCACCTCGCTGCCGGAAAGCGCGCTCAAACGCGCCAGCTCCTGGCGATTGGGCGTCAAGATATCCACTAACGGGAGCAGACGTTCACGGAACATCGCCACATTGTCGTCGGGCACCAATGCACTGCCGCCACCGGCGCGCATCACCGGGTCGACGATCAGTGGCAGATGGGGATGCGCGCGCACCACGGCGATGACCGCCTCGAGGGACGCGCGGTCGGCGATCAACCCCACCTTGATGGCACTGATCTCGATATCCGCGAACAAGGCCGCGCAGGCACTTTCGATGCTCTCGCGCGAACACGGCATGACACGCTGTACGTCACGCGTGGTCTGCACCGTCAGCGCAGTGGGCACGGTCAATGGCCACCCGCCGCAGGCGCGAATGGCTTCGGCATCGGCGGTCAGCCCCGCGCCGCTGGTGGGATCATGTCCAGCCAATACCAGTACCGTCGGTAATCTTGGTGTCGCCATCAAAACGGCTGAAACATGACGAGCAGGATGATGGCAAACAGCAGCAGGATAGGAATACCATTGAAGATACGCAGGAATTTCAGACTCTTCTGGCAACGTCCCGCCGCGAACTGCTTGAGATAGGCCAGACAGACATGGTGGTAGCCGATCAACAATGCGACCAGCAGCAGCTTGACATGAAACGAGCCATTACTCATGACGCTCGGCACCAGATAGATCAGCAGCCCTCCAAAAACGATCACCGCGAGCATCGCCGGCAACATGATGCCCTTGTAGAGGCGCCGTTCCATGAGTTGAAAGTAACTCATCGCCTGTTGATCGCCATGATCGCGCGCCTGGGCATGATAGACGAACACTCGCGGAAGAAAGAAAAGTGCCGCGAACCAGGTCATGACGGCAACCAGATGCAACGATAAGATCAAATGATACATGGCGAGTCCTTAATGCTAGTCCTGCGTTCTTTCAGAAAATGCCCCGGCGCCGTACCGGCGTCATT
This sequence comes from Chromohalobacter marismortui, assembly GCF_004364315.1. Classification (GTDB taxonomy): domain Bacteria; phylum Pseudomonadota; class Gammaproteobacteria; order Pseudomonadales; family Halomonadaceae; genus Chromohalobacter; species Chromohalobacter marismortui. The sequence goes on from NZ_SOBR01000004.1 coordinate 405,228, forward strand.
TGTTACGGTAGTAGTTTTCGATGGCGTCGCGGGTGATGATACCTGAAATCTTGCGGATCAGCGGCGCCGTGGTGTGTTCGACGTAGAGCGCATCGACACCGTACTTGTTGAGTTGTTCGAAGGCCTCCGAGAGTGTTGCCTGCAAGGCAATGGGCGCCAGATCGACACGCTGTCCGGGGATTTCGAGCAGGTCGAAACGGGCTTCGTCTTGCCATTTTTCATCGAGCATGAGCCGTGCCAGTCCGGCCGCCTTGAGTCCCACCGGGGGGTTGTCGTTTTCGCGTGACACCACCAGCCAGGTCGGTTTGCCGGCCAGTAGCTCCTGGGCCTGGGCCCGCGACAGCACACGCGGTGCTCGCGCCACGCTGCGTTCCATGACGGCGGGCACCGCGACCCTCGATAATGCTTGCAGCAAAGGGCGCTGCAGGGGATGCAGGCCTTGGTCATCGAGCGTGGCGATGAAAAACCCCGAGCAGTGATAGCCCTGACGCGCCACCAATACCGCGACGACCACCGCCAGCATGCCCGGCAACAAGATGGTCGAATTATGTGTCAACTCCAGAAGTGCCATCAGCGCCGCCAGCGGTGCCTGAAGCACGGCCCCCATCATGGCGGCCATCCCCAATAGCGAAAACATCACCGGCGACGAGCCCAGTGCGGGTAGCAACGCGGCCCACAACAAGCCGCACAGCGACCCCAGGGCCGCTCCCGCCACCAGAATCGGCCCGATGATGCTGACCGGCACCCCGAAGGCGATGGTCAGGGCCGTCAGTGCCAACTTGCCGAGTGCCAAGGCGATCAATACATCCAACGCCGGTTGACCGACGAGCATGTTTTCCAGCGAGTCGTACCCCATGCCCTGAACCTGAGGATACCACCAGGCCAATGCCGCCACCGCGACGCCCACCGCCAGGAACCGCCCCCACACGGGCAGACGCGTCTGCCATGTCGTGGGCTTGGCCAGGCGTACGAAACCGCCAGCCACCAATCCGATCAATATCGCCGTGACCACGATCCAAGGCAGATCGAACAACGAGACCAAGTGCACGCTGGGGACGGAGAAGGCGGGTTGGGAGCCATAAGCCAGTTGCGAGACCACGGCACCGGTGGTCGACGCCAGGATGACCGGCATGAAGCCAGTGATGGTATACTCCATCATCACCACTTCCATGGCGAAGATGACACCGGCGATGGGCGTATTGAACGACGCAGCGATGCCCGCCGCAGTGCCACATCCCACCAGCACGCGCAGGCTGTTGTGCGGCAATCGCATGGCTTGACCAATCCAGCTCGACGCCGCCGCGCCCAGGTGAATGGCGGGTCCCTCGCGCCCCGCCGAGAGTCCCCCCAGCAACGCCACCAGCCCCACCCACCACTGGGTGATCCAGTTGCGTAGCGGCATCTTGCCTTGATGGTAGGTCAACCGTTCGATGACATGCCCGATACCGATCTTGCCGGCACTCTTCGGCATGCGCCACAGCCACACCCCGATCAGTGCCACGGCGATCAAGGGCAATACCACACGCAGCGGTACCGCGAGACGTTCGAAAGCCTCGGGATCGCCATCCGGCATGAAGGTCAGTGCTCCAAGTTCCAACACGCCACGAAACACCACCATCAAACCGCCGGTCAGGAGCCCCGAGAGGACACCCAGCAAACATAATTGCGGCAAGGCATCGACATTCGCCAAACGGCGACGAAAAACTTCCATGCTAGGCCGCTTGAGCGGTGGTCGAAACCGACGCAAAGGCACACCCTATCTCCCATGAACGGATGGTCTCCACCGGAGACATGACAGGCGCTATGGGGTCACGCCCCGGCGTCGCCACGACAAACGAACGCAGCGCATGCTTTATCATACACCTTAGTGAAGGGCGGTAGGCAGCGCCCAAGATCAATACAAAGTTGACCGTTTTGCTTGGTTTTAACGATAATAGGAAGCTATATGCCATACGATGGATTAAGGAGGGCCACCCATGAGCGGGGCTGAATCGTTCGTCCCGGCGCCCATGTTCTTGACCGATGCCGCCGCCCAGCGTCTGGGCGTCCTGGTCGAAGAAGAGGGCAATCCGGGGCTCAAATTGCGTGTCTACGTCACCGGCGGAGGCTGCTCTGGCTTCCAGTACGGCTTCGATTTCGCCGACACTGTCGGCGACGAGGATACCGTCATCGAACATGGCGGAGCATCGATGATCATCGATGCTCTCTCGTACCAGTATCTGGTCGGCTCTACGGTGGATTTCGAGGAAGGCCTTGCCGGCGCACGCTTCATCATCAAGAACCCCAACGCCACATCCACCTGTGGCTGCGGCGCCTCGTTCGCCGTTTGAGCAATCCTGCAATGCCTCGGGCGTCCGCCAGGCGGATGCCCTACCTACCCTTTTCTCGCGTCCCCCACCACCACTTGACGCCCCTCGCGGGACTCGTCAATGTAGAGCTGGTCCCATCAACAACACCAAACGGGGAACGCTATGAACCCATCATTTCTAAAATCCGTCTCGCTGGCTTCTGCACTGACACTAGGTATTGGTGTCTCTGCCGTGACCCAGGCTGAAACCTTGAGCGCCGTCACCGACCCGAGTTTCGTACCGTTCGAGATGATGGACAAGGAAACCGGCAAGATGGTCGGCTTCGACATGGATATCCTGCGCGAAATCTCCGACCGCGCCGGCTTCGATATCAACCTGCGGACGATGGATTTCAACGGCATCATTCCAGCCGTGCAGACCGGCAATGCCGATCTGGCCATCGCGGGCATCACCATCACCGACGAACGCGAGAAAGTCGTCGATTTCAGCGACCCCTACTACGACAGTGGCCTGCGCATCCTGGTCCCCGCCGGCAACGAGAACATCGATGAGCTCAGCGACCTCGAAGGCAAGCGCATCGGAACCAAGATCGGTTCGACCAGCTACAACTATCTGCAGAAAAACCTCGGCGACAGTGCCGAAATCAAGCCCTACCCCGGCAGCGCCGAAAGGCCGAGGTCGTCGGACCACTCTACGAGGGACAGCAATACGGCATCGCCTTTACTGATGGAAGTCCGTGGGTCGAGCCCGCCAACAAGGCACTCGCCTCAATGAAAGAAGATGGCACTTACGCCGAAATCTACAAAAAGTGGTTTGGCGAAATGCCCGACAGCCAATAAACGTTCTTTGCCACATGTCGGGGCCGGGTCGCCACAGCACCCGGCCCTATTGCGTTCTTCACTTTGACACGTGGCTCGCCGGACGCTGGCGAGCCACGCCGGAGATTCCGACGTGGACGTCACTTTCCAGTTCGATTGGCAGGCAGCTATCGCCTCCATACCCTACTTGCTCGAAGGTATCCCCTGGACCCTACTGATTTCGTTCGGCGGTCTTGCTATCGGCTTTTTAATCGGTATTTTCTTTGGCCTGTTGCGCATTAGTCCGTTAAGACTTTTGAAGTGGCCGGCCGTCACCTATATCGAAATATTCCGTGGTACACCGGTCCTCGTCCAGGTGCTGTTCATATTCTACGGCTTGCCACAAATCCTCGGCGGCCCCATCGACGCCGTCACCGCAGGTATCGCGGCCATCGCCTTGAACGCGGGGGCTTATATCTCGGAAATCGTGCGTGGCGGGGTGCAATCCATCGACCGAGGACAACGCGAAGCGGGCCTGTCATTGGGCTTATCGAGAGTCGACACCTTCCGCTACATCATTTGGCCACAAGCCTTGCGCCGGATGATTCCTGCACTTGGCAATCAAGGTATCGTCAGTATCAAGGATACCTCGTTGTTCTCGGTGATCGGCGTGGGTGAATTGGTTCGCCAAGGACAAATCTATATCGCCACGACCTTCACCGCACTCGAGGTATATTTCATGGTGGCCATGCTCTATCTGGTAATCACCTTAAGTCTTTCTTTAGCCCTGCGCATGGTCGAGCGCCGTGGTCTGGTCGGTCAATGAGGAGCCAATGCCATGAATGACAACCCCCAACATGAAACGTCCCCGGCAACGGCTCAGTCCATCGTCCATATGGAGAAGGTCAACAAATATTTCGGCAGCCTGCATGTCATGCAGGATATCGATCTTGAGATAACCGCCGGCGAGGTGGTCGTCATCGTCGGCGCCAGCGGCTCCGGCAAATCGACGCTCATTCGCTGTGTCAACGGCCTCGAGGAGTTTCAATCGGGACGCATCGTCGTCGATGGCAACGAACTCACACCGCACGGCAAGGGCGGGAAATCGTTGCAGACCATTCGCACCGAAGTCGGCATGGTCTTCCAGCAATTCAATCTATTCCCTCACTTGTCGGTGCATGCCAACGTGACCCTGGCCCCTGAAAAGGTACGCGGGCTTGATAGCGGCAAGGCACGCCAAATCGCCGATCGACTGCTCGAGCGTGTGGGAATCACCGATCAAGCCGACAAGTACCCCGGCCAACTCTCCGGCGGGCAGCAGCAGCGTGTGGCCCTGGCACGCGCATTGGCCATGGAACCGCGCCTGATGCTCTTCGACGAACCCACCTCGGCACTCGATCCGGAAATGATCGGCGAAGTGCTCGACGCCATGCGCGAACTGGCCAATGAGGGCATGACGATGATGATCGTGACCCACGAAATGGGCTTCGCTCGAGAGGTCGCCGATCGCGTCATCTTCGTGCATGGCGGTCGCATCGTCGAAGAAGGAACCCCACAGGACGTCTTCGACCACCCTCAACACGAACGTACCCAATCCTTCCTCTCCCGCGTACTCAAGCACTAACGTTCTCGAGTAAGCGCATTGCCAAGCGTCAAGTAACGCTTCCCCCTGGTGATAAAGCAGCGATTTCCGAATCGCTGCCTCCCCCCTATCGTCTCCACAGGGCCATTTTTTGCCTGTGTATAACATGGATGCCACGACTCGCTTATTCTCGCCGCAAGCCCCGTCATGCGCGGGTTTAGAGGCAATGTTGCTGGATGTTGATCACTATGGGCGGGGCTCGGGTATGAGGCTGGGGATAAGTGGTGCACGATCCGCCCTGTGGAAAATCACCACTTCCATCCACAGGACGTCCCCCGTTCCCACGCAGGCTGTCGGCATTTTTTCCGAGCAAGGGCAAACACCATAACCATCTGAAAAAAATGTATATTTTTAACTTATCCCCAGATTTTGCCGAGACCAGTAATAACAACAACAACAGAACTTCTTTTAAATTCTATATTGTTATTAATAGAAAGCCCCGGGGAAGGACCACTCACTGGCAATCCATGTGTGGAAAACCCTGACGGTTACTCACAAGGGGTTTATACTGTCCGGCTATTTGCCGAGCTCGTTGCAATGCATTGAGCTCGCCGACATGCACGACCGCAGCGAGATGCTGCGATTCGAGGTGTAACGTGGATTACCCAGACCGCTTTGATGTCATTGTCATCGGCGGGGGCCATGCGGGAACCGAAGCCGCATTGGCTGCCGCCCGCATGGGCTGTCAGACGCTATTGCTGACGCATAACATCGAGACGCTCGGGCAGATGTCCTGCAATCCCGCCATCGGCGGGATCGGCAAGAGTCATCTGGTCAAGGAAATCGATGCACTCGGCGGCGCCATGGCGCATGCCACCGATCTCGGTGGCATACAGTTCCGTGTGCTCAATGCCCGCAAGGGCCCCGCCGTACGCGCCACACGGGCCCAAGCCGACCGCGTCCGTTACAAGGCCGCGATTCGCAGCCAGCTGGAAAACCAGTCCCATTTGACGCTCTTCCAGCAAGCCGCCGACGACCTGATCGTCGATGGCGACACGGTGCGAGGCGTCGTGACGCAGACCGGGATCCGCGTCTACGGCGAAAGCGTGGTGCTGTGTACCGGTACCTTCCTCGGTGGCGTTATCCACATCGGGTTGGACAATCACTCCGGCGGGCGTGCCGGGGATCCGCCTTCCAATGCACTGGCGCAGCGGTTGCGTGCCCTGCCGTTCAACGTCGATCGGCTCAAGACCGGGACACCGCCGCGCCTGGATGCCAAAAGCGTGGATTTCTCGGTGCTCGAAACGCAGCCTGGCGACACGCCGACACCGGTCATGTCGTATCTAGGCAATCGCGAGCAACATCCCCGTCAGATGAATTGCCATATTGCGCATACCAACGCGCGTACTCATGAAATCATCCACGCTAACCTCGATCGTTCGCCGATGTACTCCGGCGTGATCGGTGGTGTTGGACCGCGCTACTGCCCGTCCATCGAAGACAAGGTGAATCGCTTCGCCGACAAATCGAGTCACCAGATCTTCGTCGAGCCCGAAGGCCTCGATACCCACGAGCTCTATCCCAATGGGATCTCGACGTCGCTGCCCTTCGACGTGCAGTTCCAGGTGGTGCGTTCGATCAAAGGCTTCGAGAACGCGCACATCACGCGTCCCGGTTATGCCATCGAATATGATTTCTTCGATCCACGCGATCTGCGTCACTCGCTGGAAACCAAATTTATCCACAACCTGTTCTTCGCCGGCCAGATCAACGGCACGACGGGGTACGAGGAAGCGGCCGCCCAAGGGTTGCTGGCGGGTCTCAACGCGGCACGCCGCGCCCAGGGGCTGGATACCTGGACGCCGCGCCGCGACGAGGCTTATCTCGGCGTGCTGGTCGACGATCTAATCACCATGGGCACCCAAGAGCCCTATCGCATGTTCACCTCGCGTGCCGAACATCGTCTGCTGCTGCGCGAGGACAATGCCGACTTGCGTCTCACCGAGATTGGTCGAGACCTGGGACTCGTCGATGACGAGCGTTGGCAGCGCTTTTCCACCAAGCGCGAGGCCATCGCCCGCGAATCCGAACGCTTACGGGATACCTGGGTGCAGCCCAGCAGCGAGCTGGCCAAGCGGTTGTCGGGCAAGCTCGACAAGTCCTTGGCCCGCGAGTATCGCCTGGCGGATCTGCTCAAGCGACCCGAACTGACGCATGCCGATCTCGCCGACGCTGCGCCCGAGCTCGATCCGGCCGTCGCCGATCAGGTGCAAATACAAGCCAAGTACGAAGGCTATATTGCGCGCCAGCAGGACGAGATCGATCGTCTGCGTCGCCATGAGGCCTTGCGCCTGCCCGAGGAACTGGACTACGCCCGCATCGACGGTCTGTCCCATGAGATCCGTCAGAAGCTCGAGGCCGCTCGACCCGAGACGCTGGCGCAGGCCGGGCGAATTTCAGGGGTCACGCCGGCCGCCGTATCGCTGCTTCTGGTGCATCTCAAGAAGCGTCGCCTGATCGATGAGCAGGACCTGCAGGCGGCCAACGCATGACCCCGGCTTGTGAAACGCGACTCGATACCGGTCTCGCCACGCTTGGGTTGGATATCGATGTCACTGTCCGCAAGCGTTTGCTTGCGTTGCTCGCGTTGTTGCACAAGTGGAATCGCGCCTATAACCTCACCGCGGTACGCGATCCTGAGCAGATGGTTACCCGTCATCTGCTCGATAGCGCCAGCATCGCGACCGCCGTGCGCGGCCCGACGTTGCTCGATGTCGGCGCGGGCGCCGGATTGCCGGGTCTGGTATTGGCGATACTCGATCCGTCACTCGCGGTGACCATGCTCGACGGCAATGGCAAAAAAGTACGCTTTCAGCGCCAAGCCGTTCTAGAGTTGGGGCTGGATAACGTCACGCCGGTGCAAGCGCGGGTCGAAACCTTCGAGCATGGCGGGTTCGACCAGATCGTCTCGCGGGCTTTCGCCCAGTTGGCGACGTTCGTCGAGCTCACGCGCCCGCTGCTGGCAAAAGGCGGTGAATGGCTGGCAATGAAGGGACGCGATGCCGCGTCCGAACTCGCCGAGCTGCCGCCGGACGTGACGTTGGTCGAGCGCCGCGAGCTGGAAGTACCGGGCGATGAGGCGCAACGCGTGCTCGTGCGCCTACGACCGAGTTAATGCCACTCGCGCTGCCGTTTTCGGGAGTTGTCGATTAAAGGGAGTCGATCGTGACCAAGATAATCGCCTTGACCAACCAGAAGGGCGGCGTTGGCAAGACCACCACCGCGGTCAATCTCGCGGCCTGCCTTGCCGCGCTGGACAAGCGAGTGCTATTGGTCGACCTCGACCCCCAGGGGCATGCCACCATGGGCAGCGGCATCGACAAGCACGAACTCGATGGCAGCGTGCTCGAGGTATTGCTCGAAGGACGGCGTGCCAGCGAGGTCATTCTCGACTGCCCCGACGCCGGCTATGCCCTGCTGCCCGGCAATGGTGATCTGACTGCCGCCGAGGTCGACCTGCTCGATCGCGACGGCCGCGAGCGTTGCCTGGCCGAGGCGCTGGGCAGCGTCGCAGCCAGCTATGACGTGGTGATCATCGACTGTCCGCCGTCCCTCAACATGCTGACCGTCAACGCTCTGACCGCGGCGGACGGGGTATTGATCCCGTTGCAATGCGAGTTCTATGCGCTGGAGGGCCTTTCCGCGCTGCTGGATACCGTCGAGCAGATTCAGGCCAGCGTGAATTCCGCGCTGGAGGTGTTCGGTATCGTGCGCACCATGTACGACGCGCGCAATAGCCTCACGCGCGATGTCAGCAAGCAATTGAGCCAGTATTTCGGCGACACGCTGCTCAAGGCGACCATTCCGCGTAACGTACGCGTCGCCGAGGCACCGAGCCATGGCTTGCCGGTTACCAAGTACGCCCGCCTGTCGCGGGGAAGCCAAGCCCATCGGGTGCTGGCCAAGGAACTGATTCGCCGCCTGTCGCTATGAACCGCGACAGACAAGCGGGAGACGATTCGAGGGAATGCCTATGACGCGCAAACGCGCACTGGGACGCGGCCTGGATGCCTTGATCGGGGCGGGCGCGCGTCATCGCGATACGGTCGGCGGCGAGGAACTCGCCGCCGACGTCGTGCTGGAACCCGCCCAGGCGCCCGCCGGCGAAGAGCGCGAGCGCTTGATGCGCCTACCGCTGGGGCAATTGAGTCGAGGCAAGTACCAGCCACGTCGCGATATTCAGCCGGAGTCGCTCGAGGAACTCGCCGATTCGATTCGTGCCCAGGGGGTCATGCAGCCCATCGTGGTGCGTCCGATGGGCGAGTCCCGTTACGAGATCATCGCCGGCGAGCGGCGTTGGCGAGCGGCGCAGCTTGCAGAGCTCGATGTCATCCCCGCCGTGGTGCGTGAAGTCAGTGACGAGGCGGCGCTCGCCTTGGCCCTGATCGAGAACATTCAGCGCGAAAACCTCAATCCGGTGGAAGAGGCCATGGCGCTGAAGCGGCTGCTCGACGATTTCGAGCTCACGCAACAGCAGGTGGCCGATGCCGTCGGCAAGTCGCGTGCCCAGGTCGCCAATCTGCTGCGCTTGTTGAGCCTCGACGAGGAAGTGCAGACGCTGCTCGAACGCGGCGATCTGGACATGGGGCATGCGCGTGCCCTTTTGACGCTACCTGCCGCACGCCAGCGGAGTATTGCGCGAGAAGTCGTCGAGCGCGATCTGACCGTGCGCCAGACCGAGGCGCTGGCCAAGCAGAGCGGCCGTGGCAAGGACAATGCCAAGCCCACGGCAAGTGCCTCGGACAATACCGACGTGGCGCGTCTCGAGACGCGTCTTGCCGAACTTTTGGGGGCACCGGTCAAGATTCAGCATGGGCCGTCGGGCAAGGGGCGTGTCACTATTCGCTACACGAGCCTCGATGAACTGGATGGCATCCTGGGGCATATTCAATGAGGGATGCAGTCGTGCGCTATACGGAGAGCGCGACAAAATGCCGCAGTCAACATTTAGCGCGTTAACGTTATTTACCGTTTTTTCGTGCCCCTTTAGTGGTAAAGGTCTGCGAGATCGCGTTAAATCGCTGCATGCTTGGTTGAAGGGGATTGGTCCCTCCCCTATAATCCGCCGAGATTTGTCTGGGCGATGACGCCAGTAAAAAATAGGACGGCGAGATCCACGCCATGCATAAAGCGGCACCGGCCAGGCTCAAAGGCCCTCGACTGTTTCCTTTGTTGATGCTGCAGTTGATGATCGTACTGGGAATGGCGGTGCTCGCATTTATCTGGCATGCGCCCGGCACGGCACTCTCGACATTGCTCGGAGGCGGCGTGGCCTGGATGCCCAGTGTTCTTTTCGCCTGGTTGACCTTTCGTTATCGGGGAGCATCGCAAGCACGCAACATCGTCAAGAGTTTCTATCGAGCCGAGGCGGGTAAGTTCGGTTTGACGGCGGCATTGTTCATCGTGGTATTCGTGGCCGTGCCTCCCTCAAACCCCGCTTTCTTCTTTGGCGCTTATGTGGTGACGCAGTTGGCGCACTGGCTGGGACCCTGGCTGTTGCATCGACCGTCGCGCACTTGAACTCGAGGCTTACTCAATGGCAACAGGCGACAATCTAACGACCACGGCGTACATTCAGCACCATCTGCAGAACTTGACCTTCGGTCTGCATCCGGAAAATGGCTGGTCGTTCGCCACTAGTGCAGAACAAGCCACCGAGATGGGTTTCTGGGCGATTCATGTCGACACCATGGCATGGTCGATTGGCTTGGGTATCCTGTTCCTGTGGGTGTTCCGAATGGCCGCCAAGACCGCGACCACCGGCGTGCCGAGCGGTTTGCAAAACTTTGTCGAGATGATGGTCGAGTTCGTCGATAACTCGGTGCGCGAGACGTTCCACGGCAAGAGCAAGCTGATCGCGCCGCTGTCATTGACGATCTTCTGCTGGATCTTCTTGATGAACCTCATGGATTTGGTGCCGGTGGACTTTCTACCGATGCTGGCGCAGAAGATCGGCGCCCTGTTCGGTGCTGATCCCAGTCATGTCTATTTCAAGGTCGTGCCGACCACCGACGTCAACGCCACGTTGGGCATGTCGTTGTCGGTCTTCGCGCTGATCATTTTTTACAGCATTCGCGAAAAGGGTTTCTCCGGCTTCGTGGCCGAGTTGACCTTGCATCCTTTCAATGCCTCCAATCCGTTCGTCCAGGCCTTGCTGATTCCCGTCAACTTCCTGCTGGAAGCGGTGACGCTGCTGGCCAAGCCCGTGTCGCTGGCACTGCGTCTGTTCGGCAACCTCTACGCGGGCGAGCTGATCTTCATCCTGATTGCCATGGTCGGTTTGTGGCAGTTGCCGCTGCATTTCGCGTGGGCGACTTTCCATATCCTGATCATCACGCTACAGGCGTTCATCTTCATGATGCTGACGATCGTCTACCTGAGCATGGCGTCGGAAAAGCATTAACCGGTTTTCTCAACCCCAACCCCTTAAACCTTGAAATAAACTGGAGTCAATCATGGAAGCACAAGTTCTGGGCATGACCGCCATCGCCGTTTCGCTGCTGATCGGTCTGGGTGCATTGGGCACCGCCATCGGCTTCGGCATTCTCGGCGGCAAGTTCCTCGAAGGTGCCGCTCGCCAGCCGGAAATGATCCCGCAGTTGCAGGTGAAGATGTTCATCGTCGCCGGTCTGCTCGATGCCGTGACCATGATCGGTGTGGGCATCGCGTTGTTCTTCACCTTCGCCAATCCGTTTGTCGGGTAATACCACCGTGCGGCCCGAGGGCCACGGTGGCTTCAACCCCCAACATGTGATGCGAGAGGTGCTGGCGTGAATCTGAACCTAACCCTGATCGGTCAGGCCATAGCCTTCGCGGTTTTCGTCTGGTTCTGCATGAAGTTTGTATGGCCACCGGTCATGCAGGCGCTGCAGGAGCGGCAGAAGAAGATCGCCGATGGCCTGGATGCGGCCAGCCGTGCGACTCGCGATCTTGAGCTGGCCGAAGAACAAGCGGCTGAGCAACTCAAGGAAAGCAAGGAGCAGGCGGCCCAGATCATCGAACAAGCCCATAAAAGGGCCAACCAGATGATCGAGGAAGCGCGTGACAATGCCCGTCTCGAAGGAGAGCGCATGATCGAAAGCGCTCGCGGCGAGATCGAGCAGGAGACGCAGCGCGCGAAGGAAGAGTTGCGGGCCCAGGTGGCGACACTCGCCATCCAGGGCGCCGAGCGTATCCTCGATTCCTCCATTGATGAAGCCAGGCATCGCGAGCTGGTCGACAAGCTCGCGGCCGAGCTCTGAGGAGGTGAGGCATGGCTGAAACGTCTACCGTAGCTCGACCGTACGCCAAAGCGGCGTTCGAGTATGCGCGCGACCACACGGCGCTGGAGGCCTGGTCCGGACAGTTGGCATTGGCGGCGCAAGTAGTGTCCAACACCGTGTTCAACGCTGAAGTCGTGGGCCACCCGAAACTGTCCTACGGGCAGAAGACGGCGTTGCTGCTCGACGTCTGCGGCGAACTCGACGAGTCGCTTTGCAACTTTCTCCGTACCGTGGGCTCGCAAGGGCGGCTCGCCGCCCTCCCGGCAATCGCCGAGCAGTTCGACGCGCTGCGCGCTCGAGAAGAGAAGCGGGTGGACGTGACCATCGTCTCCGCCTTCGATCTGGATGCCGCACAGCAGGATAAGCTCGCGACTGCGCTGAAGAAGCGTCTCAACCGCGAAATCTCCATTACCACTCAGGTGGACCGTGCGCTGATGGGTGGCGCGATCCTGCGTGCCGGCGACACCGTCATCGACGGTTCGGTACGCGGTCGATTGAACCGTCTACGCGACGCACTTTCCGCTTGAGTTCGAGGGACATGGCATGCAGCAACTGAATCCTTCCGAGATCAGCGACATCATCAAGCAGCGTATCGAAAAGCTGGATGTCGCATCCGAAGCCCGCAACGAAGGTACCGTCGTCAGTGTTTCCGACGGTATCGTGAAGATTCATGGTCTCGCCGACGCGATGTTCGGCGAAATGATCGAATTTCCCGGCAGCATCTTCGGCATGGTGCTCAACCTCGAGCGCGACAGCGTTGGTGCCGTGGTGCTGGGAGATTATCTGCAGCTCGAAGAAGGCATGACCGCGCAGTGCACCGGTCGTATTCTCGAGGTGCCGGTGGGCCCGGAACTCATCGGCCGCGTGGTCGATGCACTGGGTAACCCCATCGATGGCAAGGGCGAACTCGATACCAAGATGACCGACGCGGTGGAAAAAGTCGCGCCGGGCGTCATCACTCGTCAGTCGGTCGATGAGCCGATCCAGACCGGCCTCAAGTCCATCGATGCCATGGTGCCGATCGGTCGCGGCCAGCGCGAGCTGATCATCGGTGACCGCCAGATCGGGAAATCGGCGATCGCCATCGACACCATCATCAACCAGAAAGGCAAAGGGGTGACGTGCGTCTACGTCGCCATCGGCCAGAAGCAGTCGACCATTGCCAACGTGGTGCGCAAGCTCGAAGAGCACGGCGCCATGGAACATACCATCATCGTCGCCGCCGGCGCGGCCGATCCGGCGCCGATGCAGTTCCTGGCCGCGTATTCCGGCTGCACCATGGGTGAATACTTCCGCGACCGTGGCGAAGACGCGCTGATCGTCTATGACGATCTGTCCAAGCAGGCCGTGGCCTATCGTCAGGTCTCGCTGCTGCTGCGGCGTCCGCCGGGTCGCGAAGCCTACCCCGGTGACGTCTTCTATCTCCACTCGCGTCTGCTGGAGCGTGCCGCGCGGGTCAATGCCGATCATGTCGAGAAGCTCACCAACGGTGAGGTCAAGGGCAAGACCGGTTCGTTGACCGCGTTGCCGATCATCGAGACGCAGGGTGGCGACGTCTCGGCATTCGTGCCGACCAACGTGATCTCGATCACCGACGGCCAGATCTTCCTCGAGACCAACCTCTTCAACTCCGGCGTGCGGCCGGCGATCAACGCGGGGCTTTCCGTATCCCGTGTGGGTGGCAGCGCGCAGACCAAGATCATCAAGAAGCTTGGCGGGAGCGTGCGGCTGGCACTCGCGCAGTACCGTGAACTGGCGGCCTTCTCGCAGTTTGCCTCGGATCTCGATGAAGCGACTCGCAAGCAGCTTGAACACGGGCAGCGAGTCACCGAGCTGATGAAGCAGAATCAGTATTCGCCGATGTCGGTGGCCGAAATGGCGGTGACGCTGTATGCCGCCAACGAAGGCTTCCTGGAAGATGTCGAGGTCAATAAAGTGCTGGATTTCGAACAGGCGCTGCAGGCGTACATGAAATCCGAGCAGGCCGAGCTGATGGACAAGATCAATCAGACCGGCAACTACGACGACGACATCCAGCAGGGCCTCAAGTCCGGCCTCGAGACGTTCAAGTCCACTCAGACCTGGTGATGCAGGGCCCGGTGCTAGACCGGGTCGGCATGCCGGCTGAGCGGCTCGCAAGAGGGTGAGATCGAGATGGCAGCTGCAAAAGAGATTCGCACCCAGATCGGGAGCATCAAGAACACGCAGAAGATCACCAGCGCCATGGAGATGGTCGCTGCGTCGAAGATGCGCAAGGCTCAAGAGCGCATGACGGCCAGTCAACCATACGCCAAGCTGATCCGACGCGTGGTGAGCCATATTGCCAAGGCCAACCCCGAATATCGTCATGAGTACATGATCGAGCGCGAGGTCAAGCGTGTGGGGTATATCGTGGTTTCCAGCGACCGCGGTTTGGCCGGCGGCCTGAACGTCAATGTGTTCAAGGCCGTGACGCGCGAAGCCAAGTATTGGCATGAACAGGACGTCGAGGTCGATTATGCGGCCATCGGGTCCAAGGCCAATGTGTTCTTTCGCAACCATGGCGGCAATCTGGTGGCGGGCAAGAGCGGTCTGGGCGAGGCCCCGGCCGTCGAAGACCTGATCGGGAGCGTCAGTGTCATGCTGAAGGCCTTCGATGAGGGACAACTGGATCGGCTTTACGTGGTGCATAACGAGTTCGTCAACACCATGACGCAGAAGCCGATCGTGCGTCAGTTGCTCCCCTTGGTCGCCGAGGCGGATGACGACGAAGAAGAGACACGTACCAGCGGCAGCTGGGACTACCTGTATGAGCCGGACGCCAAGACCCTGCTCGATCATTTGCTGGTGCGCTATGTGGAATCCCAGGTGTATCAGTCTGTGGTCGAGAATGCGGCCTGCGAGCAGGCGGCGCGGATGATCGCGATGAAGAACGCGACCGACAATGCCGGCAATCTGATCGATGATCTGGAGTTGGTCTATAACAAGGCCCGTCAGGCCGCGATCACCCAGGAAATTTCGGAGATCGTCGGCGGCGCCGCCGCCGTATGACGACGCAGGTCCCACCGAGCCCCCTGAGTGGGTTGCCTCGGGGTCCAGGCGAAGCAGGTTTCATTTGCAGGTATTAGAGGAACCAACATGAGCGGACGTATCGTACAAATCATCGGCGCGGTGATTGACGTAGAGTTTCCGCGGGACGACGTGCCCAAGGTCTACGACGCGCTGAAGGTCTCCGAAACCGAGACCATCATGGAAGTACAGCAACAGCTAGGTGACGGTGTCGTGCGTGCCATCGCCATGGGCACCACCGAAGGCCTCAAGCGTGGCCTCGATGTCGTCAACAGCGGTTCGGCGATTTCGGTGCCGGTGGGCAAGGCCACGCTGGGGCGCATCATGAACGTGCTCGGCGAGCCTATCGACGAAGCCGGCGAGATCGGCGAAGACGAGCGCATGCCGATTCACCGCAAGGCCCCGGGCTATGCCGATCAGGCAGCATCCGAAGAGCTGCTGGAAACGGGGATCAAGGTCATCGACCTGGTGTGTCCGTTCGCCAAGGGCGGCAAGGTCGGCCTGTTCGGCGGTGCCGGGGTCGGCAAGACCGTCAACATGATGGAGCTGATCCGCAACATCGCCACCGAGCACAGCGGTTATTCCGTCTTCGCCGGGGTGGGGGAACGTACTCGCGAGGGTAACGACTTCTACCACGAGATGCAGGAATCCAACGTTCTCGACAAGGTGTCGCTGGTCTATGGCCAGATGAACGAGCCGCCCGGGAACCGCCTGCGCGTGGCCTTGACCGGCTTGACCATCGCCGAGAAGTTCCGTGACGACGGGCGTGATGTGCTGTTGTTCGTCGACAACATCTACCGTTACACCCTGGCCGGGACCGAGGTGTCCGCACTGCTCGGCCGTATGCCGTCCGCGGTGGGCTATCAGCCGACACTGGCGGAAGAAATGGGCGTGCTGCAGGAACGCATCACCTCGACCAAGACGGGGTCCATCACCTCCGTGCAGGCGGTTTACGTCCCCGCGGACGATTTGACCGACCCGTCACCGGCGACCACCTTCTCGCACCTGGATGCCACCGTGGTACTGGCGCGCTCCATCGCCGAGCTGGGGATCTACCCGGCGATCGATCCGCTGGATTCCACCTCGCGCCAGCTCGACCCGCTGACCGTCGGCGAGGAGCACTACAACACCGCGCGCGGTGTGCAGGGCGTATTGCAGCGCTACAAGGAACTCAAGGACATCATCGCCATCCTGGGGATGGACGAGCTGGCCGACGAAGATAAATTGACCGTGGCGCGGGCGCGCAAGATCCAGCGCTTCCTGTCGCAGCCGTTCTTCGTCGCCGAGGTGTTCACCGGGGCGCCCGGCAAGTACGTCTCTCTCAAGGAGACCATTCGTGGTTTCCAGGGCATCCTCGACGGTGAGTACGATGAACTGCCTGAACAAGCCTTCTACATGGTTGGCACCATCGACGAAGCCGTCGAAAAAGCCAACAACATGAAGTAAGGCCACGCCCATTGGGGAGTGCAGGGCCGGCGCTGCCACCCGAGATGCGCCGGGCCCGACGCTCCCATGAACGAGGAGATAGCGATGGCTAGCTTCCAATGCGACATCGTCAGCGCCGAGAAGGCCATCTTCTCCGGCAACGCCGAGCAGCTAGTGGCGGCCGGCGTGTCGGGCGATCTGGGTATTCTGCGTGGCCACGCACCGCTGCTCACCGAGCTCAAGCCGGGCCCGGTACGCGTGATGCGCGAAGGTGGCGAAGAAGAAGTGTACTTCGTCACGGGTGGCTTCCTGGAGGTCCAGTCGGAGGTGGTCTCGGTGCTGGCCGATACGGCCACACGCGCGCATGACCTCGACGAGGCGGCGGCCGAAGAGGCGCGCCAGGAGGCCTTGCGGTCCATGGGCGACAAGCAGTCCGATCTCGACTATACCCGGGCCGCTGCCGAACTGGCCGAAGCCGTCGCCCAGTTGCGTACCATCCAGCAACTGCGCGAGAAGGGCAGTCGACGCTAGTCGGCGCACGCAATGCCGTTGTCATGAAGGCGACCCACGGGTCGCCTTTTTCGTGGGCGGCACCGCGACATGACGTATGTCGCTTGGTAGCGTCTTGCGCCCGCCGTAGAATATCTCCATCTTCTTGGAGAGATGCATAGGGACGACAGCGATGACGTTAGACGTGGTGATACTCGCCGCCGGCCAGGGAACGCGGATGCGTTCGGCCAAGCCCAAGGTTCTGCATGCGTTGGCGGGCAAGCCGATGGTGACGCACGTGCTGGATACTGCCGAGCGACTGGGCGCGACGCGCACCCACGTCGTGATCGGTCACGGCGCCGAGCAAGTCGAGGCCGAACTCGGTGAGCGCGAGGTGGGTTTCGCCCTCCAGGCCGAACAGAAAGGCACCGGCCATGCCGTGGCCCAGGCGCTGGAGAAGATGGGCGACGGCAAGGTGCTGATTCTTTACGGCGATGTGCCGCTGATTCGCGCCGAGACCTTGGCGGCGTTGCTCGCCGAAGTGGATGAAACCCGCTTGGGGCTGCTGACCGTGGAAATGCCCGATCCCAGCGGTTACGGTCGTATCGTGCGCGACGCCGAGGGACGCGTGACATGCATCGTCGAGCACAAGGACGCCAGCGAGACCCAGCGCGCTATTACCGAATGCAACACCGGTATCGTTGCCGCCACGGGGGCACAGCTCAAGCGCTGGCTGCCACGTCTCTCCGCCGAGAACGTCCAGGGTGAGTATTATCTAACCGAGATCTTCGCCATGGCGGCCACCGAAGGCATTGACATCGCCACCGCCTCGCCCGCCTCGGCGCTGGAGGTCGAAGGTGTCAACAACCGCTCGCAGATGGCCGCCCTCGAGCGTGCCTATCAGCGGGACCGGGCCGAGCGTCTATTGACCGAAGGCGTGGCGCTGGCCGACCCGGCGCGCTTCGATGTGCGTGGCCAACTCGTCTGCGGACATGACGTCTTCATCGATGTGGGCTGTGTGTTCGAGGGCGAGGTAACGCTCGGCGATGGCGTCAGCGTGGGCCCCTACACCTTGATTCGCGATAGTCATGTCGCGGCGGGGACGGTCATCGAGGCGCACAGCATCATCGAGGGCGCCGAGGTGGCGGAACAGGCGCACATCGGCCCCTTCGCGCGGCTGCGCCCCGGCACGCGCCTGGCGCGTCAAAGCAAGGTGGGCAACTTCGTCGAGACCAAGAATGCCGAGGTCGGCGTGGGCAGCAAGATCAACCACCTGAGCTACGTTGGCGATGCGCGGCTAGGACGTGGCGTCAATGTCGGCGCCGGCACCATTACCTGCAATTATGATGGCGCCAACAAACATCGTACCGAGATCGGCGACGATGTCTTCGTGGGGTCCAACACCGCCTTGGTGGCACCGGTCTCACTGGGCGCTGGCGCGACGGTCGGGGCCGGCTCGACCATCAACAAGAATGTCGATGCCGGGGCCCTGGCAGTGGCCCGCCCGCGTCAGACCACGCGGGCAGGATGGCAGCGTCCGCGCAAGTCTTCCTGACCCCCCTTCGATGCCGCGTCCGAGTGTGAGATTTTTCCTTCACCGGGCGCGGTTTTTCTTGCGCATGCCGGGGGGTGCTTGACCGACGATGTTGAATCGCGTTTGATACGCATATTGTTTCGTTTCGGAAGTTATGTCTTTCGTGAACAAGGATGATATGCCCAAACGCGATACCGCTCAACGGCGTCATGCCATGTTGGCCTACGTCAATGAACACGGTGAAACCAGCGTCGATACGCTTGCTCGCCACTTCGCTACGTCTGAGGTCACCGTTCGCAAGGATCTCGCCACGCTCGAGAAGAGTGGCTTGCTGCTGCGCCGCTTCGGCGGTGCCGTGCCCCTGCCCAGCGAGATACTGACGGACGCCAATACGCCACTTTCACCTCGAAAGATAGCGATCGCACGGGCGGCCAGTGCACGTATCCGTGCCCACAACCGCATCATCATCGACAGCGGTACGACTACCTCGGCGATGATTCCCGAACTGGGCGGACGTGAAGGCCTGGTGGTGATGACCAATGCACTGTCGGTGGCCAATGCCTTGCGCGACGTGGAACCCGAACCGGCGATCCTGATGACTGGCGGTACCTGGGACCCGCACTCGGAATCCTTTCAGGGGCAGGTCGCCGAGCAAGTGCTGCGTTTCTACGATTTCGATCAATTGTTCATCGGCGCCGATGGCATCGACTTGGCGCGCGGAACGACCACCTATAACGAATTGCTGGGGCTGTCGCGGGTGATGGCGGAGGTCGCGCGCGAAGTCGTGGTCCTGGCCGAATCCGACAAGATCGGCCGACGCATCCCCAATCTGGAACTGCCGTGGGAGCGGGTCCATACCCTGATTACCGACGAGGGGCTCGATGTCGATGCCCATCGGCGGCTCGAGACGCAGGGTATTGCCGTCATCCGCGCTGCGGTCAACGAATGAAGACGAGGAGTTCAACATGTGTGGAATCGTAGGGGCCGTTGCCGAGCGTCACGTGCAGGAAATCCTTCTCGAGGGCTTGCGCCGTCTCGAGTATCGCGGCTACGACTCGGCGGGCATGGCCGTGCTTTCCGACGATGCGCGGCTCAACCGTCAGCGTGCGGTAGGCAAGGTGGCAGCGTTGGAGAACAAACTCGCTGACGCCGCGCTCAAGGGCACGCTGGGCATCGCCCACACCCGCTGGGCCACGCACGGTCGTCCCAGCGAGCAGAACGCGCATCCACATCAATCCGGCGATAGTCTGGCGGTGGTGCATAACGGCATCATCGAGAACCATGAGACGCTCAAGGGCGAGCTCGAAGCCCAGGGCTATGTCTTTACGTCCGAGACGGACACCGAAGTGATCGCGCACCTATTGTCGCGCGAGTTCACTCTTGCCCAGGACTTGCTCCAGGCCGTGCAACGTAGCGTGGCCTTGTTGGAAGGCGCCTATGCCCTGGCAGTGGTGCACCGCGCCGATCCCGATGCGATCATCGGCGCGCGCAAGGGCAGTCCCCTGGTGGTCGGCGTGGGCATCGGCGAGGCGTTCCTCGCGTCAGACCCGTTGGCACTGTTGCAGGTCACCGACCGCTTCATCTATATGATGGAAGGCGACGTGGTGCGCTTGTCCCAGGGTGGCAGCATCGAGCTGTTCGACGCGGGCGGTGAACGCGTCGAGCGCCCGACGCACATCTTCGAACACGGCGATGGCGTGACCAGCAAGGGCGGTTATCGCCATTTCATGCTCAAGGAAATCCACGAGCAGTCGCAGGTCATCGCGGCCACGCTGGAGGGGCGACTCGGCGATCATCAAGTGCTGGTCAACAGCTTCGGAACGGATGCCGAGCAGTTGTTCCGAGGAGTGCGGCAGGTGCATATCATCGCCTGCGGCACCAGTTACCACGCCGGCATGGTGGCGCGTTACTGGATCGAGAAGCTGGCCGGCGTGCCGACCCAGGTCGAGGTCGCCTCGGAATACCGTTACCGCGAGGTCGTGGTGCCCGAAGGGACGCTGTTCGTGACGCTGTCCCAGTCCGGCGAGACCGCCGATACCCTGGCGGCGCTGCGCTTCGCCAAGCAGCGCGATTATCGCGGCAGTTTGGCGATCTGCAACGTGCCGGGCAGCTCGCTGGTGCGCGAATCCGACCTGACGCTGATGACGCAGGCCGGCCCCGAGATCGGGGTCGCCTCGACCAAGGCCTTCACCACCCAACTGGTGGCCTTGATGCTGCTGGCATTGGCGCTGGGGCGCGTGCGTGGCGCCAATGGCGAGCATGCACCGATCGTCCAGGGCCTCCGCGAGCTACCGGGGGTGATCAACCAGGTCCTGGCACTGGATGGGGAAGTCGAACGCTTGTCGATGGCCTTCGCCGAGAAGCACCATGCCCTGTTTCTGGGGCGTGGCGCGCACTTCCCGATCGCTCAGGAAGGGGCGCTCAAGCTCAAGGAAATTTCCTATATCCATGCCGAGGCCTATCCGGCAGGCGAGCTCAAGCACGGTCCCCTGGCACTGGTCGACAGCGAAATGCCGGTGATCGCCGTGGCCCCCAACGACGAACTGCTCGAGAAGCTGAAATCCAACCTCCAGGAAGTACGTGCCCGCGGCGGCGAGCTGTTCGTGTTCGCCGACGAGAGCATTCGCATGGAGACCAGCGCGCACCTGCATGTGCTGCGCGTGCCGGCGGTCAGCGATGCCCTGGCGCCCATCGTCTACACCATTCCGTTGCAGCTGCTCGCCTATCATGTCGCCGTGCTCAAGGGCACCGACGTCGATCAGCCGCGCAATCTGGCCAAGTCGGTGACCGTGGAGTGACACGCGCGCCCGTCGATGGATGCGACAATTCGTCGGCTGGGCGTTTTCGTTAGCGTGCTATAAAATCGGTGGAAGATTCATGCCAGGCAGTGCTCGCCGCGCCATCGGAAAGCGTCGGCGGCATGCCATCGACCATCCAAGGAGTGCTATATGCCTGCTCAGTTTCCCCAGGCCCGTCTGCGGCGCCTGCGACGCACATCATCGCTGCGTGACATCGTGCGTGAAACCTCGTTGCGCCCGGAGCATCTGGTGTATCCGGTCTTCGTGGAGGAAGACGCGGATGACTTCGTGCCCATCGAGGGGATGCCGGGTCAGTATCGTATTCCGGAAAACCAACTGGCGGCGGAAGTGAAACGTCTCAGCGCGCTGGGTCTCAGAGGCATCATGCCGTTCGGCATTTCGCATCACAAGGATGCCGACGGCAGCGATGCCATGCACGACAATGGCCTGGTGTCGCGCATGGTACGCATCATCAAGACGGCCGCGCCGGAGATGGTGGTGATTCCCGATATCTGCTTTTGCGAGTACACCACGCACGGGCATTGCGGCATCCTCAAGGGCGATACCGTCGACAATGACCTGACCATCCGCAATCTCGGCATTCAGGCCGTGGCGGCGGCCAAGGCGGGGGCCGACATCATCGCGCCCTCGGCGGCCCAGGACGGCCAGGTGGCGGCGATTCGCGGCGCGCTCGACGAGGCCGGTTTCGAAGACATTCCCATCATGGCGTATTCCACCAAGCTGGCGTCGGCGCTCTACGGCCCCTTCCGCGAAGCGGCGGGCACCGAACTCAAGGGCGATCGCCACACTTATCAGATGGACCCCATGAATCGTCGCGAGGCGCTGCGCGAGTCGTTGGCCGACGAGGCCGAAGGGGCCGATTTCCTGATGGTCAAGCCGGCGCTGGCGTATCTCGACATCATGGCGGACATTCGCCGCAACAGCTTGTTGCCGCTGGTGGCGTATCAGGTCAGCGGCGAGTACGCGATGATCCGCATGGCCGCGCAGCAAGGCGTGATCGACGAGGCGGCGGTGATCCGCGAGACGCTGGGGTCCATGCGGCGCGCGGGGGCCGATCTGATCATGACCTACTTCGCCCCGCAATTGCTCGAGGAAGGCCTGTAAGGCCGTTACGCGGGGGCAGTGGCCTCCCAGCGCGCCCCGGTGAGTTCGCACGAGACATCCCACAAACGTGCTTCGACCGTCGTGTCGCGCGCGTTGCGGGCGCGATGTGCTGTCTTGGGCGCACCACGGGTTTCGCCAAGACCGCCGGGGCCGATGTACTCCCCAGGCCCGACATGATCGCTTAGCGCGGCGTGCAATGTGGGGCGGGCGCCCTCGGCGGCGGACTGGCTGATCAGCGGCAGGGTCAGCTTGAAGACACTGCCGATGAAGGGGCGGCTTTTAACGCCGTCGTCGAACAGCGCGGTTCGCGACAGGCCGGGATGAGCGGCCAGGCTCAACAGCCCCCAGTCCTGGTCGTCGCTGTGTTTCTGCAACGCCTGAGCGAACAACAGCATGGCGAGCTTGGATTGTCGGTAGGCCCGCCAGGGATCGTAGTGTCTCTCGCCGTTCAGGTTGTCGAAATCGATGTGTCCACTGCGATGCGCGAGGCTCGAGAGCTGCACCACGCGGGGCGCCGTCGCGGCGCTGAGCAGTGGCAGCAGTTCGCTGGTGAGCAGGAAATGCCCGAGGTAGTTGACGCCGAGCTGCCGCTCGAAGCCCTCCCGTGTGCGTTCGAGGCGCGGCACGGCCATCACCCCGGCGTTATTGATCAAGCGTTCCAGCGAGGCGTCGGTCTGCCTCAGGCGCCGAGCGAAGTCGCGTACCGATTCGAGGCTGTCGAGATCCAGCGCTTCGTATCGCACAATGGCCCCCGGGGCATGGGCGCGGATGGCATGACACGCCAAGGCGCCCTTGTCCGCGTTACGTGCGGCCACGATCACGCGATAGCCCTGCGCGGCCAGGCCCTTGGCAGTCTCGAGGCCGAGCCCGGCGGTGGCACCGGTCACCACGGCCAACGGGGCCATGGCGTGGCGATCTTCATTCATGCGTCTCTCCTCTATTCGCCCGATGATGATCGGCTCATTTCGGCATCAGTACCCATAGGCGACCATCCTGCTTCATGCGGGCGGCGCGTTCACCGGCCGCTTCACCGTGTCCCCAATAGAAATCCGCGCGCACCGTCCCCTGAATGGCGCTACCGGTATCCTGGGCGACCATGAGCTGCCGCAAGGGGGTTCTCGAGAGGGGCTGTGTGGTCGACAGGAAGACCGGCGCGCCCAGCGGAATGCGCGAGGGGTCCACGGCCAGGCTGCGTTTCGCGGTCAGGGGGACACCGAGGGCGCCGATCGGCCCCTGGGTAGCGCTGTGATCGCTACCCAACTCACGAAAGAACACCATGCGCGGATTGACGGTGAGCATGTCTTCCACGCGTTCGGGGTGTCGCCTGGCCCAGGCCTTTACCCCGGGCAGTGTCGCCTGGGAGGCGTCGATCTCGCCGCGCTCGATCAGGGCACGGTTGAAGGATCGAAAGGGTTGGTTGTTGGAGCCTGCGAAGGCCACGCGCATGGTGCCACCCTTGTCCAGTCGGACACGCCCCGACCCCTGGATCTGCAGGAAGGCGGCCTCGACGGGATCGTCGACCCAGACCAGTTCCTGGCCGCGCAGGGCGCCGCTGTCCAGCAATGTGCGCTGTTCGGCACGCACGCGATGCGGTGCCGCTTGCCAGGCATCGGGAAAACGGTAGAGCGGAGTTTGATAGGGACCGTGCCGTGTACGCGAGCCATTGAGGATGGGTTCATAATAGCCGGTGATCGTGCCCGTGGCGGAACCATCGTCGTTGAGTAAGCGGTAAGGTTGAAAGCGGGCTTCGAAGAAACGCGTGATGGCGTCGTCATTGAGTGGGTCGATATGCTTGGCATCACTGCAGACCGATGCCCACCGCGGCTTCTGCTCAAGCCGCGAACAACTGGCGAGAAATGCGCTCCAGGCGGCGATGACGTTATCGTCACGCCAGCCGGGCAGTGCCTGCCAGGCCATGGGCTGCATGTGTTCCGATGTCGCCGGAGGAGGCGTACTCGGCGCGCGGGGCTGAGAACTGCAAGCCCCGAGTACCAGCAGCGGCAACAGCCACGCCATGCGCACGAGTGGGCGCAGAACGGGGTGGGCGACGATGGACGGTCGCGATAACGGCATGAACAAGCAAGGCACCTCGGCGATCGACTCCGGAATGGATGTCGTCAGCGATGATGCCTTGCCGCGACGGTTCGTGCCAGTGGCGTGGTGCGTTCAGCCTTCCTCGTGGAGCGCACGCAGACGCGATACCGAGGCGCGATGCGGGGCCAGCGCCCCCTTGCGACGGGGAATGCGCATGCTCTCGTCATCGCCGGGCTGGCGGCGCTGAGTGCTGGCCTTGCGGTGATAACGGCCCAGTACCGCGCTCAAGGTGACGAACGCCAGGGCCGAGCCCGCGACCTGGGTCAGCGGATAGACGATGAAGGCCACCAGCAGCAGGAGCAGGTCGCAGCACAGCGTGGTGCGCCCGGCGTGAAAACCGGCGCGGCGCTCCAGATACAGGGCCAGGATGTTGAGGCCGCCCAGCGAGGCGTTGGCGCGAAACAGCAAGGCCAGCCCGAGACCGATCAACAGGCCCGCCGCGATGGCACACACCACAGGATGGGTGTTGCCCAGCGGCAAGGTCGCGGTGAGCGTATCGCTCAAGACCGACAGCAATGACACGCTGGCCAGGGTGCGTAGCGTGAAATCGCGTCCCAATTGCTTGAGGGCAAGGCCATAGAAAGGCAGATTGATCACGAAGAAAGCGACGCCGAAGCTTACCGGCAGCAAGTCGCTGACCAACAAGCTCAACCCCGCCGTACCGCTGACCAGCAAGTCGGCGGATTGCAGAAGGCGCACGCCGAGCGCGACCAACAGGCAGCCCTCGAGCAGCGTCAGCCAGGAACGCCAGGAACCTTTCATGTTGTCTCTCCCGTGGGTGTGGAAGATGAATCGATGCCGAGGATGGTCGGCGAACCGCTTCAGGCTTGTGGCCGGAAGGCGGGAGCATGACACGATGCAAGAAGCGTACCCGGTAGGGTGGCGCTTTGTAGCGCATCATAGCCGCGGGATATCGGCGATACAATCGCGAGGCGCGTCATGACGGGGGATCAGCCACGTCTTTTCCTGGGGTTGCCGATGTGGGCCAATAACGAATGGCGCGGTAGCCTCTACGCTCGACACGCGCCACCGGAAGGCATGCTGCACGATTACGGTGCCGTGTTTACTAGCGTGGAGGGCAACACGACCTTCTATAGTGGGCCACCCAAGGCGGCGACCATCGCCCACTGGGCGCGCCAGGCGCCGGCAGGGTTTCGCTTTTGCTTCAAGCTGCCGGCACGACTTACGCATGAAAAGCGCCTGGTGGGCATTGCGGATGAACTCGAGACGTTCTTTGAGGCGCTAGCGCCGTTACATGAACGGTTAGGGCCGATCATGGTGCAGTTGCCGCGTGATTTCGGGGCTCAGGAACTGCCAGCATTGGAGGCGTTGTTGAGACACTGGCCGTCGGCAATACCCTGCGCCGTGGAGGTGCGGCATAGTGAATTTTTCCACAAAGGGACGGCGGAACAGCAATTGAACCGCTTGTTGATAACTTATGGCGTGGACCGCGTGATGCTGGATGTCAGGCCGCTTTTTGCGACCCCCGCGGGGGACGACACGCGCTTGATCAAGGCGCAGGGCGAAAAGCCGAAACGCCCGTTACACGTGATTTCCACGGCAAATATGCCTATCGTGCGTTTCATCGGGCATTGTGATATGGCCATCAACGAGCGACTTTTTACCCCTTGGTGTGAACGCTTGACGCTGTGGATAAAACAGGGGAAAACCCCTTTCTTGTTTGTGCATACGCCGGATAACCGACAAGCGCCACAATTGGCGCGACGTTTCTATGCACGCCTGGCCGAACGCGTCGAATTACCGCCTTTCGAGGCCTTTCCCGGCGAGCGTCAGAGTGCGCTTTTCTAACGGCAGTGATAACGCCATGGTCTCGATGACTCGGTTTGATGGCTCGACGCCATAACACGAATGGTTTTGGCCAAAACTTGTCGCTAAAATGGCGCGTCTCTGTGGGCGACGTCGAGGACAGTCGTCTCTTCAATCGGTGTTTATCGACACCTTTACGGTGACTGACATCGCCACGGGCGATGCGGTTTCCTTGTTGATCGGTGGCCAGATCCCAGCGATGGCAAGGGCCTGTCATGCTCCATGTCGTGGTGTGCGATCCATACCCAAGGGACGTGGCAACAACAATACAACGCCATCGTTTTATTGATCGGTGGTGCCACGCAACTCAGGTGAAGCAATGTCTTACAAGTCTCATTCGCACGCGCAATGGTCCTCACGGATGGCCTTCGTGCTGGCTGCCGTCGGCTCGTCGGTTGGCCTGGGCAATATCTGGAAATTCCCCTACATGACCGGTGAAAGCGGTGGCGGCGCTTTCGTTCTGGTGTATCTGATCTGCATCTTCCTGGTCGGCTTGCCGATGTTGATGTCCGAATGGTTGCTTGGTCGCCTGGGCCAGAAGAATCCCATTTCGACGATGGGCGACATCACGCGGCGTCTCAAGCGCAGTCGTGCCTGGGTCTTGATCGGCGTGGCCGGCATCCTCGGCGCCTATTTGATCCTCTCGTTCTATAGCGTCATTGGGGGCTGGGCGCTGGCGTACATTGAAATGGCCGTGGTCGATACCTTCAGCGGGCTCGACAACGACAGTGTCGGCACCCTGTTCGGCAACCTGCTGGCGAGTCCTGTGGAATTGCTGCTCTGGCATAGCTTGTTCATGATCATGACGATCGGTGTCGTGGTGGGTGGCGTTGCAGGTGGTCTGGAGCGTGCGGCGAAGACGCTGATGCCGGCACTGGCCGTGCTGCTGGTGGTGCTCGTGGGTTACGCCGCGACCACCGGTGCCTTTGCCGAAGGGGCGGCTTACCTGTTCACGCCGGACTTTTCCAAGATTACCCAGGACGGCATTCTCGCCGCGCTGGGCCATGCCTTCTTCACCCTGAGTCTGGGCATGGGCATCATGATGGCGTATGGCTCTTATCTCTCCGATGACGTCAACATCGGACGCTCGGCGCTCATCGTGGTGGTCATGGATACGGTCATCGCCCTGCTCGCGGGGATGGCCATTTTCCCCATCGTATTCGCCAATGGGCTGGATGCCGCCGCGGGCCCGGGCCTGATCTTCCAGACCCTGCCGCTGGCGTTCGGCAACATGGCCGGTGGCTGGCTGTTCGGGGTGCTGTTCTTCGTGCTGCTGGTGTTCGCGGCGTGGACCTCGGCGATCTCGCTGCTCGAGCCGGTGGTGGAGTGGCTCGAGGAACGCTCACCGCTATCGCGGGTGGGCGCGACCATCGTCGCGGGACTGGCGACCTGGGCGCTGGGCCTGGTGACGGTGCTGTCGTTCAATATCTGGGGGGATGTCGCGCCCTTGGGCATGTTCGACAAGTTCGCCGGCATGACCATCTTCGATTTGCTCGATTATGCCACCAGCAAGCTGCTGCTGCCGCTGACCGGCTTGGCGACCGTGCTGTTCGTGGGCTGGTTCATGGGACGTGATGAATTACGCTCTCAGCTCAATATGGGCGATACCGCCTTCGCGCTGTGGCGTGTGGCGGTACGCTTCATCGCGCCCATCGCTGTAGTGATCGTGTTCGTCAGCAGCCTTTGAACATGATGTGCAGGCGCGGCGCGGGTGAATATGGCCTGCGCCGGGCCTGTAACGCCCTTTCAGATAGACGATGAACGCAGGCATGTACGTCGCTTATCGCGCCCTGATCACTGCCAGTCGTCGTAATCGACGATGTCGCGTTCCAGGCGCTTGAATTCCCGGTGCAATTCAATGCCGCGCCGCGCTCGAAGATAGCGTGTCGCGGCATTTTTCTTGCGTTGTTCGTGCTCGATCATTTCCAGGCTCATGTGGATATCGAGCAGCTCGCTTTTCAAGGATTGAAGATGTTCGGCATTGCGCATATCGAATCTCCCAATCGTTTTCACACCCGGCTTGTTGCCATCCAGCCGCGTTCCGCTTGACATCTTTACTATAACGCACTTGACAAAATTGTGACGTCGAGGCTGAAACGGGCGTTTTTTCTCCTCTTCAACGCCTGCGGCATACTAGAATCGAATCTGTTTGATCAGCCAAGGAGTCGCGCCATCATGAGCAGTGCCCTGTTCGACGAGATGAGACGCCGCATGGAGCACTTTCGGCGCTCCGAGCAGAAGGTGGCGCGTTTCGTGTTGCGCCATCCCGAGGATGTCATCCACATGCGCATCGTCGACCTGGCCACCGAAGCCAAGGTCAGCGAGCCCACCGTGGTGCGCTTCTGTCGCGCGTTGGGGTGCAACGGCTTCCAGGACTTCAAGCTCAAACTGGCACAGATGCTGGCCACGGGCAGCCAGTTCGCGCAGTTCTCGATGAACGATAGCGACAGCGTCGCCGAATTCGCCCACAACATTTTCGATTCCACCGTGGGCACCCTGCTCTCGGTGCGCGACCGACTCGACCACGCCGCGCTGGGCAAGGCGGTCAATGCCTTGGCCATGGCCGATCGCGTGGAGTTTTACGGCTTCGGGGCCTCGGGGGCGGTGGCCTTCGATGCCCAGCACAAGTTTTTCCGTCTACAGATCTCCACGGCGGCCTATTCCGACCCGCACATGCAGAACATGTCGGCGGTGACGCTGACGCCTCGCGATGTGGTGGTCGCCATCTCGCAGACAGGACGCACCCGGGCGCTGGTGGCCAGCGTGCGCCTGGCGCGCGAGACCGGCGCCACGGTGATCGGCCTGTGTCCCAGCGATTCGCCGCTGGCGGGAGAGGTCACCTTGCCGCTTTACATCGACGTTCACGAAGATACCGAGATCTATACGCCGATGAGCTCGCGCGTGGCGCATCTGGTGATCGTCGACGTGCTCGCCGTGGGTGTGGCCAAGACCCGAGGCCCCAAGCTTGCCGAACAGCTCCAGTCGGTGAAGAAAAGCCTGGTGCCGCTGCGCTATCCTGATGCCGACGACGACGCCTAGTCGCCGGGTGAATCGTGAGCGACCGAAGCCGAGACCGCTTGTGCTAAGCTGGGCGCTCATTTCGCAATGCCAAGATACGTGATTCATGGACGACGTTTCGCCGGGCGACGTTTCGCCGCTACTCGACTCATTGAATACGGCTCAGCGCGAGGCCGTGAGCCATCCGCAGGGCAATTTGTTGGTACTGGCCGGTGCCGGCTCGGGCAAGACGCGTGTCCTGGTGCATCGAATCGCCTGGTTATTGCAAGTCGAGGGGTTGTCACCCTACGCGATTCTCGCCGTGACCTTCACCAACAAGGCGGCGCGCGAGATGCGCACACGTCTCGAGGCGCTACTCGGCTTGTCGCTGCGCAACATGTGGGTGGGCACCTTCCATTCCATCGCGCATCGTCTGCTGCGCACCCACTGGCACGACGCGCGTCTGCCCCAGCATTTCCAGATCATCGACGGCGACGATCAATTGCGTCTGGTCAAGCGCTTGCTCAAGGATCATCGCATCGACGCCGAGCGCTTCCCGCCCAAGCAGGTGCAGTACTTCATCGGTGGCTGCAAGGAAGAAGGGCTGCGTCCCCATCAAGTCCAGACGCATGGCGACGCCTACATGGGCCAGATGGTCGAGCTCTACGAGCGTTATCAGCTGACCTGTGATCGCGCCGGGCTGGTCGACTTCGGGGAACTGTTGCTGCGTGGCCTGGAGTTGCTGCGCGACAATCCGGAGCTGCTGGCGCATTACCGTGAGCGCTTCGGTCATCTGCTGGTCGACGAATTCCAGGACACCAATACCTTGCAGTACGCCTGGCTCAAGTTGCTGGCCGGCGACCGCGCGGGCATGACCGTGGTCGGCGACGACGACCAGTCGATCTACGGCTGGCGCGGTGCCAAGGTCGAAAACATCCGCCGCTTCGCCGAGGAGTTTCCGAACACCTCGACGGTGCGCCTGGAGCAGAACTACCGCTCGACGAGTGCGATTCTCGAGGCCTCCAACACGCTGATCAGCCATAATGCCGGGCGCATGGGCAAGGAGTTGTGGACCGACGGTGTGAAGGGCGATCCGATCTCGGTCTATGCCGGCTTCAACGATCTCGATGAGGCCCGTTTCATCGTCGATAGTCTCAACGAGGAAGTGAACAAGGGCTGTGCGCGCCGCGATATCGCTATCCTCTATCGTTCCAACGCCCAGTCGCGGGTGCTCGAGGAGGCGTTGATCCGCAGTGGCGTGCCCTATCGCATCTATGGCGGCCAACGCTTCTACGAGCGCCTCGAAATCAAGAATGCCTTGGCCTATCTGCGCTTGACGCTGGCACGCGACGATGACGCCTCGCTGGAGCGCGTGATCAACGTGCCGGCGCGCGGCATCGGTACGCGGACCGTGGAAGTGCTGCGCGAGCGGGCTCGCACCCAGGGGATATCGCTGTGGCAGGCGCTGCACGATAGCGTCAGCGAGGGGGCGCTCAAGGGCCGTGCGGCGAGCGCGCTGTCGGCGTTTGCGGCGCTGATCGAACGGCTCGACAACGATACCGCCGGCATGGCGCTGCATGAGTTGATCGAGCATGTGATCCACACCACCGGGTTGCTCGAGCATCACCGCAACGAGAAGGGCGAGAAGGGCCAAGCACGCGTCGAGAACCTCGAGGAACTGATCAATGCGGCACGCAATTTTGCCCAGGGCGATCCCTTCTCGCTGCAGGAAGTCGGTGAGGGCGCCGCGGCACTGGAGCCCTTCCTGGCCGAAGCGGCGCTCAATGCCGGCGATCATGAAGCGGACGATTTCGAGGACAGCGTGCAACTGATGACGCTGCACTCGGCCAAGGGGTTGGAGTTTCCGGTGGTCTTCATCGCTGGGGTCGAAGAAGGTCTGTTTCCGCACAAGATGTCGCTGGAAGAACCGGGGCGCCTCGAAGAGGAACGGCGCCTGTGCTATGTCGGGGTGACCCGTGCCATGCGCAAGCTGTACCTGACGCACGCCGAAATACGGCGCCTGCATGGCAAGGAAACCTTCTCGCGACCGTCGCGCTTTTTGCATGAGTTGCCCGAGGCATTGCTCGAGGAGGTGCGTCTGCGAGGTCAGGTCTCGCGTCCGGTGTCTACGCGTCCGAATCGTGGTCTTGCCCAGCAGCAGAGCGTGTCGAGCGATGACGATCAGCCGTCATTGAGCCTCGGGCAGCGCGTCAGCCACCCGGTATTCGGCGAGGGAGTGATCATCAATGCCGAAGGTGAGGGCGCCAGGGCGCGTGTGCATATCAGTTTCGAGGACGAGGGCGACAAGTGGTTGGTGTTGGGATTCGCCAAGTTGACACCGTTATGAGCCGATACGTGACGAACGGTAGGCACTGGGCCATGGCCGGAAATGATAAAAGCGAGGCGCAATGATGAAGAAGTGGTTCCCCGAGTTGATGGACCAGTGGTCGCAGCTCTCCGGCTATCAGCGTTTCGAGCGCTTGGTTTCATTGGCGTTGACGGTGGCGATCGGCTGCGTGGTGCTGGTCGCGCTTTATTACTTGGTGCTGCATGTTGTCGAATTGTTGTTCGTGCGAACCCGCGACCCTTTCGATTACCGTGTGTTTCAGGTGGTCTTCGACATGATCCTGACGGTGCTGATCGCCATGGAGTTCAACAACTCCATCGTGCGCACCATGGAAGGGCGTGGTGGTTTCATCCAGGTCGAAATCGTGGTTCTCATCGCGATCATGGCGCTGGTTCGCAAATTCATGGTCATGGACATGGAAACCATCGAGCCGTTGAAAATAATGGCCCTGGCGGCCGCAGTGCTGGCGCTGGGCCTGAGTTATTGGCTAGTGCGGCGCGGCAATCAACCTGATGAGCGCGGGGAGGGATCCTAGGCGTCGGGGACGGGGCGTATACGACCGTTGTCGTCCAGTGCCACCATCACGAAACGCGCCTCGGTGACCTTGTAGCGCTCTTCGGGATTGCGCTCATGGGGGGGACGAATCCATACCTCGACATCGATCTTGATCGAGCTGCGCCCGATCTCGCTGACGTGGGTGAAGATATTGACCATCGCGCCTACCCGTACCGGACACAGAAAATCCATGCCCTCGGTGGCGACCGTCGCGGTCCGGCCGCGTGCCAGGCGTCCTGCCGCGAGCTCGGCGGCCTGGTCCATCTGGGCGATGAGCCAGCCGCCGGGGATATCGCCGTAGAGATTGGTGTCCTGACGGCGAGTGACGAGCTTGAGCGCAAGTTCCCCACGCGGGGTGGGAATATCGTCGAGATCATGCATGTGCAGTGTCCTGGCGCGTTATTGTTGTCGGAGCTCGTGTCGAGCAAGCTCGCTCAGCGTGGCTGATAGCGTATGTTAAACGCCGCCGGGCCTCGGCGACCAGTCTTCCGACGCGGCACTGCCGAGGGTGGCAGAGGATGGAACGAGAGGCGAGATGAGCGAAAGGCAGGCAGGGCGTCGCGGTGCGGGGCGTTGGCAAAGGCTGGTGACCATGGCGTTGGCGTTATGCTGGCTGCCCGTCATGGCGATGGCGGCCCCCTTGAACGGTACGCTGGGCTCGGTCGGTTCGGATACGCTGGGTGGTTTGATGACGCAGTGGGGCGAACGGCTCAGTGCTCGCTATCCCCAGGTACGCGTGCAGATACAGGCCGCAGGATCAGGGACCGCGCCGCCGGCGCTGGCCGCGGGCGCGACACGCTTCGGGGCCATGTCACGGCCCATGACCGACGCCGAGCGCGCCGACTTCATCGCCCACCAGGGCCATCCGCCTTTGGCGGTGCCGGTGGCGCTGGATGCGTTGACGCTGTTCGTGCATCGCGACAATCCGTTGGACACGCTATCACTCCCCGAGGTCGAGGCGCTGTTCGCCGATACCCGCTACTGTGGTCAGGTACCTCCCCTGCGGCGTTGGGGAGCACTGGGACTCGACGGCGACTGGGCCAAGCGGCCGATTGCACGCTTCGGGCGCAATACCGCTTCCGGGTCGCATGCGCTGTTCAGGCGGGAAGCCTTGTGCGGTGGCAATTTTCGCCGCGACGTCAACGAGCTGCCGGGTTCCTCGGCGGTAGTGGCCGCGGTCGGCCGTTCCCGCGAGGCGATCGGCTATGCCGGTCTGGGCTATCCCACCGCGATGGTCAAGGTACTGGCGCTGCGCGATGATGAGGGCACGCCGCGCCTGCCTACGCACGACAATGTCGTGAGCGGCCGCTATCCGCTCACCCGTCCCTTGTATATCTATGTCAACCTGGCACCGGGCGAGCGCTTGCCGGCCCTGGAACGCGCTTTCTTCGATCTCGTACTGTCGCCCGAGGGGCAGGCGGTAGTCGCTCGCCAAGGCTTCGTGCCGTTGCCGAAACCGCGCCTGGCCGCCGCCCGGCGGGCACTGCGGTTGCCCCCCCTTGTCGATGTCACACAATCGTCATCAAAATGACGTAATCTGATGTTCCATCCTCATTTGCATGGCACGCATTGCCGCCGGGCTCGCCGATGACCGACCCTTCTGTTGCCTCCCATCGCGCGAATCGTCGCCTGCGTCAGCATCTCGACCGCTTGGCGACCGGGGTGATCGCCGCCAGCGGCATCGCTGTGGTCGCTGCAGTGCTGGCCATCGGTGTTTATCTGACGCTGGCCGTTTTGCCGCTTTTCGACGCTGCCGAGGTGAAGGTCGAGGCGGCCTCCACGGTCGCCGACGAGGGTGCGATTCATACCGTCTGGCTGGCCGATGACGGCATGCGCTGGTTGACGCGAGACGGGCAGCTACGCAATGCCGAAGGCACCATCGCGAGGCTGGTCGAGGATGCCACGATTGCAGCAGTGGCCGAGGGGGACGATACGCAGCCGCTGGCCTTGGGGCTGAGCAACGGCGAGGTGCGGCTGGTGCCCCGCGATGACCGTGGGCGACTCATATGGACCCAAGCCGCGACCGCGCGCTTATTCGCGACGCGTGGAGTAGCGGCGTTGGCTTTGGGGCATACGGCCCAGGGCTGGGTGCTGGCGGGACGCAATACCCAAGGCGACGTGGCAGCCCTATGGCGTGCTGGCGATGCCCTGCGACGTCTCGCGGTGCCGGAGACGGCCGAGCATATTGCGATGGGACACGCGGGCCGTCTAGCCATCAGCCAAGGCACGCAACTGACGTTGTGGAAGCTGTCCCCCGATGGCAAGGGCACGGCATTGGCGCGTACCGATACCCGAGCGCCGGTGACGGCATTGAGCTTTCTGCAGGGCGGGCGCACGTTGATCGTCGGTGACGCCCAGGGGGAGCTGCGTCGTTGGCGGTTGTCTCCCGATGACGCCGGCTGGCAAGCGGCCGAGACGTCTTATGCGGCGTTGGGTGATACCGCCATTCGCCGTCTGATTGCCCTGCCCCGGCAGCGTCTATGGCTGGCGCTGGACGCCAGCGGCCGCATGGGGCTCTATCAATCCCTGAGTGGCCTGCGCTGGCAGGGACAAGCCCCCAGGGCGATACCGCCACCGGCCGTGTCGATCAACGCGCAAGGCACGCAGGTAATGTGGCTGGGCGAGTCGGGCACACTCCAACGACTGGCGATCGAGGCGCCGCATGCCGCAGTGAGTGCGGCGACGCTGTTGATGCCGCTAACGTATGAAGGCCATAGCACTGCTCAGTGGCGCTGGGCCGCCGCCGTCACCGGCGATGAAGAGCCGCAGTACAGCCTGGTGCCGTTGGCCTGGGGGACCCTCAAGGCGGCGGCCTGGGCCATGGTATTCGCCGTGCCGCTGGCTCTCGGGGCGGCGGTGCATAGCGCTTGTTACATGTCACGCCGGCAGCGCGCGCGTCTCAAGCCTGCCATCGAGTTGATGGAGGCGCTGCCCGGTGTGGTCATCGGCTTCGTCGCGGGACTGATCGTGGCGCCTTTCGTCGAGCGGCATCTCGCCGGAACGCTGGTGCTCTTGGTGTGCGTGCCGCTGGGCAGCGTGGCGTGTGGTTGGCTGTGGCGGGTACTGTCCCGACGCTGGGAACTGCGCTTACCCCCTATCAGTGTCGGCGTAGGACTGATGGTGCCATTGGCCCTGGTGTGCTGGGCGGCGCTGAGTCTCTCGCCATGGCTCGAGGCGTGGTGGTTCGGTGGCGACCTGCGAACTTGGATGTACCAACAGTGGGGCTGGGATTACGCGCAACGCAATGCGCTGATCGTCGGCATGGCCATGGGACTGGCGATCATTCCCACGCTTTATTCACTGGCCGAGGAGGCGCTTTCCGGCGTGCCCCGTACCCTGGCGGAAGGCTCCCTGGCGCTGGGCGCGACACGAGCGCAGACGCTGTGGCGCGTCCAGTTGCCCGTCGCTGCGCCGGGAATTCTCTCTGCGGTCATGATCGGCGCGGGACGCGCCGTGGGAGAAACCATGATCGTATTGATGGTGACCGGCAATACGCCGCTGATGTCGCCGAGCCTTTTCGAGGGCCTGCGCTCGCTGGCCGCCAACCTTGCCATCGAATTACCCGAGGCGGCGGTGGGCGGCACCCATTATCGCCTGCTGCTGCTCGGGGCACTATTGCTGTTCGTGTTTACCTTTGCCGTCAACACCCTGGCGGAGATGGTGCGCTGGCGGCTCAAACGGCGGTATCGACGCTATTGGGGGAACGCATGAGGATTCCTCGGTTGAGCGGCGACGGTGTCTGGCGCTGGCTGAGCGGGGCCTGCGTGGCGTTGTCTCTGTTGGCCGTGGTGGCATTGCTGGCGCTGGTCGTGACCCGCGGGTTGGCGCACTTCTGGCCCGCCGATATCGAGCAACTGACCCTCGACGACGGCCAGCGGATTGCCGGTATCCCTCGCGGCAGCCAAGCGGGCGAACGACGCTATTTCACCGCCAATCGCGACCTCGACGGTCAGGTATGGCGATGGGTCGAGCAGCAGGCCATCGAATCGCGCGGCACGCCACCGGATCTACTCTACGTTGAGCGGCGCGACTGGGGACCCTTCATCGGACGCCTGACGGCGGTGGAAACACCCGCCGGTGAACGGCTGCAAGGCGCCGAGGCCGAACGTCGCTTGCGCCGGGCCCTGCGGGGAGACGCCGATGTCACGACATTGCATCTGCGCAATGTCGAGGGACGTTCGCTGAAGGTGGCATTCGCGCAGGTAGCGTCGCTTTCCTGGCCCAATCGCATGGATATTGGCGACAAGCTCGCGGCCTGGGGGCACGGCGTGTGGCGCTTTCTCAGCGAGACGCCGAGCGATGGCAATACCGGTGGCGGCGTCTGGCCGGCGATCTTTGGCACATTATTGATGGTGATGCTGATGTCGCTGGTGGTGACACCGTTCGGCGTGCTGGCGGCGTTGTACCTCAACGAGGTAGCCCGTCAGGGACCGTTGACACGCCTGGTGCGCATCGCGGTGCGGAATCTGGCCGGGGTGCCGTCCATCGTCTATGGCGTGTTCGGGCTGGGGGTATTCGTCTACGGGCTGGGCGGCCACCTCGATAGCTGGTTCTTCGCCGATCGCTTGCCGTCGCCGACCTTCGGTACCGGCGGGCTGTTGTGGGCCTCGCTGACGTTGGCGTTACTGACGTTGCCGGTGGTGATCGTGGCGACCGAGGAAGGCCTGGCGCGCGTTCCCGTGGCCTTGCGCGAAGGCTCGCTGGCGCTGGGCGCGACGCGCTTCGAGACACTGCGCCGGGTGGTGGTGCCCATGGCGCTACCCTCGATGCTCACCGGGGTCATTTTGGCGGTGGCGCGTGCCGCCGGGGAGGTGGCGCCGCTGATGCTGGTGGGCGTGGCCAAGCTGGCGCCAGCGATTCCCCTGGATGATGAATTTCCTTTCCTGCATCTCGAAAGCAAGTTCATGCATCTTGGCTATCTCGTGTTCGATCTCGGCTTTGCCAGTCGCGATGCCGAGGCCGCGATGCCGCTGGTGTTTGCCACGGCGACGTTGTTGGTCATCGTCATCCTGGTGCTTAACGTAACTGCAATAATCTTGCGCCATCATCTCAGGGCACGTCATCGTGCACTGGAGCATTCGTAGGAGGTTCGTCACTCTTGTCTGCCGCGTCTTTTTCCGCCGCCGAGAGCAAGCGTTTCTCGTCGGCGGTGGCCGATTTTTCCGCGGTATCGAGTTGCTTCGATATCGAGGACTTGTCGTTGGCCTATGATGACAAGCCAGCGCTGTGCGACTTGACGCTGCGCGTGCCGCGCCATTGTGTGACGGCGTTTATCGGGCCCTCGGGATGTGGCAAGTCGACGTTGCTGCGCAGCCTCAACCGATTGCACGATCTTAACGATCAAGTCTCGCGGAATGGACGCATTCAGCTCGAGGGTCAGGACATTCATGCACGTGATATGGATGTCGCCGAGCTGCGCCGTCGGGTGGGGATGGTGTTCCAGACGCCCAACCCGTTCCCCATGTCGATCTATGAAAACGTCGCCTATGGGGTGCGTCTGCAAGGCGTCAAACGCAAGCGTGAGCTGGATGAGATCGTCGAATGGGCGTTGCAGTCGGCGGCGCTCTGGGAAGAGGTCAAGGCGGACCTGCATGCCTCGGCGTGGACGTTGTCGGGCGGGCAGCAGCAGCGCCTGGTGATCGCTCGCACCCTGGCGGTCCGCCCCGACGTATTGCTGCTCGACGAGCCGGCGTCGGCGCTGGACCCGATCTCGACGCTCAAGATTGAAGAGCTGATACGCAGTTTGAAGTCGCAACTGACGCTGATTCTGGTCACTCACAACATGCAGCAGGCGGCGCGCGTGTCCGATTACACCGCGTTCCTGCATGCCGGCGAGCTGATCGAATATGCCCCGACCGATACGTTGTTCACCAATCCGCGCTTACGGCGCACTGAAGATTACATCACCGGCCGCGTGGGTTGAGTCGCGGCGACTTTGATAGCGGAGCAGTGTCATGGATATTACCAACGAGACGCATAGCCAGCACATTTCCCGCCAGTTCAATCAGGAACTGGAACAGCTCAAGACCCAGTTGATGGCCATGGGCGGGCTGGTCGAGAAGCAGGTGCAGGATGCCGTGGAGGCGTTGCTCGAGGGCGATAGCCGAACCGCAGAGCGCGTGCGCGATAGCGATACCACCGTCAACGATATGCAACTCCAGATCGACGAGGAGTGCACCCGGGTGCTGGCACGTCGCCAGCCGGCGGCGTCCGATCTGCGCTTGGTGCTGGCGGTCATCCGCGCCACCTCCGATCTCGAGCGGGTCGGCGACGAGGCCAACAAGATCGCGCGCAATGCCTTGACACTCATCGAGTCGGGACGGCATTCACGGGGAATGGTCGAAATTCGTCACCTGAGCGAGCACGTGCGCAAGATGCTGCGCGACGCGTTGACCTCGTTTGCGCGGTTCGACACGCGTCTGGCGCTGAATGTGCTGCACGAGGACGAGTCGGTCGACAACGAATACTCCACGGCCACGCGCTCGCTGGTGACGTTCATGATGGAAGATCCGCGTGCCATCACGACCATCCTCAGCGTGATGACGATCCTGCGTGCCCTCGAGAGGGTGGGCGATCATGCCGACAATCTGGCCGAGCACGTCATTTATCTGGTCAAGGGGCTCGACGTGCGTCACACCGATCCCGGTGAACTGGATGAGTCGCTCGGGGAGTGATACCGCTTGCTGGCGGTGGCCGCCAACAGCGCTTCGGCATGCGGCGGGGTTAGGGCAATGGAGACGACATGCCCCTGAATGCTGTGGCAGTGAAAGTCGTGCAGTAGCGTGACCTGGGAGGTGTTTTCCACGCCCTCGGCGACGACCTGCATGCCGGCATCGCGCCCCAGCGAGACGATCGAGCGTACCAGCGAGGCGACGCGCTGATCGTCGCATATTCGGTCGATGAAGCTCTTGTCGATCTTGAGCGTGTCGAACGGGATCCGCGTGAGGTAGGAAAGAGACGAATAGCCGGTGCCGAAATCATCGATGGCAAATCCCACGCCACGGCGCTTGAGACGCTGCATGCTGATGATGATGGCTTCGGGATCGTCGATCAGCGAGCGTTCCAGCACCTCCAGCTTGAGCAGGCGGCCCGGCACGCGGTATTGGGTGAGCAATGCACAGACCCGATCGACGAAAGCCGGTCGGGCGAGCTGCTCCTGGGATACATTGAGCGCCACCGGCAACACGGCATGCCCGCGATCCTGCCAGACGGCAAGTTGTTGCATGACCTGCCGCAACACCCAGATATCCAGCTGATCGCCAATATCGATTTCTTCGGCGATGTCGACGATATCCTGAGGATTGACCCACCCCAGTTCCGCATCGTGCCAGCGTAGCAACGCCTCGAAGCCGTGTACCCGAAAGTCCCGCAGGCTGACCTGAGGTTGATAGTGTAGACAGAAGCGCTCCTCGGCCAGGGCCGAGGCGGTGCGTCGACGCAACAGGTTACGGCGCGTCAGTCGTGGCAGTGTCTCAGGCGTGTCGAGACGAAACAGGCTGGCACCACGTTCATTGTGGAGTCGGCGGCAGCTATGCTGCAGGGCGGAGAGAATGTCATCGGCATGGCCGATCCGCATGGCGTCCTGAGCCCAGACCACGCGCGCGGCCGCGGTGACGGTCCTGCCGGAGGCGATATAGGGCGCCCGCAAAGCGTCGGCCACGGTGGCCATGGTGTCGGCCATGTGCGCGGGATTGCCGCGATGCAGCAGTATGCCAAGGCGTTGATCGTCGATGCGTGCCAGGTCGAAGACGAATCCGTCCAGAGCCTTCTCGACCCGGGCGATACAGCGCAGGAATACTTCGTTGCTGGCTTGTAGCGAGAAGCGCGTGCGCACCGCACGCATGCCGTACAGGTCGATGGCGGCAACGCCACAGAACGTCGCGGCGTCCGGCAACGCGGCCAGGCGCGCCTGGATGAGTTGTTGAAAGCGCTGCTGGGTGGCCAGGCGAGTTTGCGGGTCGAATTGAGAACCGATCTCGGCGCGGGCGCGTTCGAGTCGCGTGATGATGTCGTCGCCGATCTCATTTTCCACCAAGCGCGCCAGGTCGAGCAGGATCTGGCGCTGGTGATCGTCGAAGCGCTTCGGGTGACGGTCGATGATGCACAGCGTTCCCAACGGCAGGCCCGAAGCCATGCGAATGACGGCGCCGGCGTAAAAGCGAATATGCGGGGGATCGATGACCAAGGGGTGATCGCGAAAGCGCGGGTCGCGGGTGGTGTCCTCGATTACCAGCATCTGGCGCTCGAGCAGCGCGTGCGCACAAAAGGCGTTATCGCGGGAGGTCTCGCAGGCGTCGATGCCGAAACGCGATTTGAACCACTGACGGTGGCGGTCGATCAGCGTGATCAGCACAATAGGCACGTCGAATACCCGTGCGGTCAGCCGAGTGATGTCATCGAAACGCTTCTCGGGCGGCGTATCCAGTAGGCCAAGACGCTGTAGCTCGTCGAGGCGGCGCGTTTCATCATCATGATCGGGGGCGCCGGCCCCAGAGGCATTGGCCATGAAGTGTTCTCTTGTCGCGATGCCGGGCCCGATAACATTACAGGCGGGGAGGCGCGTCAACGCTGCCATGCAGGCATCCCGGTAGTAGAACGTTAGCACACCGCCATGCCCTGTCTGACCGCTATTCGTCAGGCTGCGTCGAAAAGCCGAGCGGGTCATGCATTTTACTGAGCACCAAGTCTGAGAAGGCGTAATGCAAGAACCAAATTTCTCATCCATTGCGGCAGCTGGGCGCCGATGTCGACGCAAGGCATGCTGCCGCAGAGGCCCCTCACTATCAATCAAGGAATAACCCGATGCTGAACGCTTTCACGGCTATCGGACGCGGCACGCGGCTCGTCCTGTCGCCGGGCATGCGACGCTTCGTCATTGTGCCGGTATTGATCAACCTGCTGATCTACGCAGCCACCTTAGGCTATTTGTTTACCCATTTCGGTGGCTGGCTGGATTATTGGATGCTCAAGGTGCCGGGGTGGCTCGAGTGGCTGGAATGGCTGATCTGGCCGCTGCTGGTGGTGAGCTTGCTGTTGATGGTGTTCTTCACCTTCACGCTGGTGACCAACCTGATCGCCGCGCCGTTCTATGGCTTCCTTGCCGAGAAGGTCGAATGGCGGCTCACCGGCAGTCCGCCCGATGATACGCGGCGCCTGATGCGCGCCGGCGTCGATGCCTTGGGACGCGAGCTCGTCAAGTTGCGCTACATGCTGCCGCGTATGGCGCTGCTGTTCGTGATGGGGTTCGTGCCCGGCGTGAACATGTTCATGCCGTTCTTGTGGGCCGCCTTTTCGGCGTGGATGTTGGCGATTCAATACCTCGATTACCCCATGGATAATAATCAGGTGAGCTTTGACGACATGCGGCGACGCCTGCGGACGCGTTGGTGGCCGACGCTGACCTTTGGGTTCGGCATGTCGCTGGCAACCTGGGTGCCGGTGCTCAACCTCGTACTGCTGCCGGGCGGCGTAGCGGGCGCGGTGATACTCTGGCAGCAGTATTATCGTCATTTACCGGCTGTGACACGCTGAACGCTCGACGACGCAGGAGATCCCGCATGCAAGAGACACACGCGCCTTCGCAAGCGCCTTCCGTTACGACCGGTGGCTTTATTCGACGCCGCTGGGCGCTGGGCATCCTTCTCGCGGCGGCCGTGAGTGCATTCCTGATATGGTGGCTGGGTGCCCAGATGCGCGATTGGCTGGGGACGCTGTCCACGCTTCAGGCGGGGATGCTGGCGAGCTTGGTAGCCGGTCTTTTCACGCCGGTGGGGGCGCTGCCGATCATGGTGTTGCGCCACATCAGTCAGCGTCTCGAGGATGCTCTGATGGGCTTCGGTGCCGGTGTCATGCTGGCTGCCACGGCCTATTCGCTGGCCATGCCGGCCTATGAAGACTCGCTGGCGCTCACCGGTACCATCGGCTGGGCCTTGACGATCGTTTGCGGGGGGATCGTGTGCGGCGGCATTCTGGTCTGGGGAATGGACCGCTTCGTGCCCCATGAGCATTTCGCGCTGGGTAAGCAGAGTGGCGCCGATGCCTTGCAGATTCGGCGTATCTGGCTGTTCATCTTCGCGATCACCATTCACAACTTTCCTGAAGGGCTGGCGGTCGGCGTGGGCTATGCGCGCGGCGACATGGCCGCCGGGATAGCGTTGACGCTGGGTATCGGCCTCCAGAATCTCCCCGAGGGGCTGATCGTTTCCCTGGGGCTGCTGGCCATCGGCTACTCGCGCCTCACGGCCTTGGGAGCAGCGTTCTTGAGCGGCCTGGTGGAGCCTGTGGGGGGTGTCATCGGCGCGTTCGCGGTGCATATCGTCGATGCCCTGCTGCCCTTCGGTCTGGCGTTCGCCGCCGGGGCGATGTTGTTCGTGATCAGTCACGAGATCATCCCCGAGTCGCACCGCAAGGGACACGAGGGCGATGCGACCTTCGGCGTGCTGGGCGGTTTCATGCTGATGTTCGTGCTCGACAAGGTGTTCTGATCCCTCGCGCCGGCAGCTAAGTAATTGACAAACCTGCAATGAAAACTATTATTGATAAGTACAACTTGCCGTTGGCGCAATGTCCGGCCAACGCTCGACATTCGACGAAAGATTAATTATGGAGGTATGTCGTGGCGCATCAACTGCCGACGTTACCCTATGCCTATGACGCGCTGGAACCGCATATCGATGCGTTGACCATGGAGATTCACCATAGCCGTCACCATCAGACCTACGTCAACAACTTGAACGCCGCTCTGGAAGGCACCGATCTGGAATCGCTGCCGGTCGAAACCCTGATGGGTGAGATCGAGCGCGTGCCGGAAGCCAAGCGTCAGGCGGTGATCAACAATGGCGGCGGGCACGCCAACCACTCGCTGTTCTGGACGGTCATGTCGCCGCAGGGTGGCGGTCAGGCCAAGGGCGAGCTGGCCTCGGCCATCGAGCGTGAACTGGGCGGTGACGAAGCGTTTCGTGAAGCCTTCACGCAGGCCGCCGTCAAGCGCTTCGGCAGTGGCTGGGCCTGGCTGTCCGTCACGCCCGCCAAGCGCCTGGTCGTGGAGAATACGCTCAACCAGGATAGCCCGCTGATGCATGGCAATACGCCGATTCTGGGGCTGGATGTGTGGGAACACGCCTATTACCTCAAGTATCAGAACAAGCGTCCCGAATACATCAAGGCCTTCTTCGAGGTCATCGATTGGGACGAAGTGGCGCGTCGCTACGCCGAAGCCACTGCGTAAGGCTCATCGGGAGGCTGCCATGGGGCCGGTGACAGGCATGACGCACGATGCCACGGCGCCGGCCCAGCGCCTCACCATGGCCGATTTCGGCGCTTTCGAGCGCCGTTATCGTTTGTATCATCGCTTTCCCTCCTTGACCCGTGCCGATGCCGTGTCCACCACGGTGGCCGAAGGCTGGGTCGACGAATGTCGCCCGGACACGGGCATCAGTCTCGTCGGCTCGCGACTCACGATTCATCATACCTACGAAACTCACGCATTGGCGGATGCGCCGGCGCACGTGTCGATCATCGTCATGCTCGAGGGGCAGGCCGAGCTGATGCATGGCGAGCAACGCCTCACGCTGTCGCCTCGCGAGGGGGTGATGCTGGTCAACGACGGGCGCTGCCCGCTGAGTGCGCGCCACATGGGCGGCCAGCGCCTGCGCGCGATCAATCTGACGCTGCTCGACGATGCACGCACCACACAGAACCGGCTGGCCGCGCCCTTGGCAGAACTGCTGACATCTTCACCGGATGGCGCCTGGCGGCTGGCACCCCCCGAGGGGCTTCTGTCATCGCTCGAACAGTGGTTGAACGCCGCGGGGAAGGGGGTCTCGCATACGCTGCTCGGCGAGGGGCTGGGGTTGCAACTGATGGCGCATGGACTGGCAACCAGGGAAAACGCTCCGACCGAGCAGGCGCGCCGTCTGGGCAGGCGCGATCATCATCATCTGGCACGTGTGCGTGCCTGTCTGCACGACCATCCCGAGGCGTCGCATGACCTCGATTCCCTGGCGCAACTGGCGTGCATGAGCCCCAGCGTATTGCGTGACAAGTTCCGCCAGGCGTACGGCCAGCCGGTCTTCGAGTACCTGCGTCAACGCCGTCTCGACATGGCGCATGACCTGCTCCGGGAAGGCCATAGCGTGCAGTACGTGGCAATGCGTGTCGGCTATCGCCATGCCAGTAACTTCGCCACCGCCTTCAAGCAGCGTTATGGCGTGTCGCCGCGTGTGTTGCATCAGCGTCCGGCCCATTTGGTGCCGTGACAATCCGTATATGTTGATGAAAATTCCCGCACGGAATCGCTTGCAGCGTCACGCATAGATTTTTCGGCATTGCCCATAAGCAGAACGACTCTTAAAAGTTAATAATTCTCACT
Organism: Chromohalobacter marismortui; assembly: GCF_004364315.1. Classification (GTDB taxonomy): domain Bacteria; phylum Pseudomonadota; class Gammaproteobacteria; order Pseudomonadales; family Halomonadaceae; genus Chromohalobacter; species Chromohalobacter marismortui. The sequence continues at coordinate 449,847 of NZ_SOBR01000004.1, forward strand.
CTCCATAATAACTGGGCCGTTGTCGGTCCGATGACGAGAGCGAGGATCCGTTTCCCATGAGTCGCACACTGTCTCCCCACTGGTTTACCTGCGCGTGCTTGGCGGGTGCGTTGTTCGTTCCCGCAACGAGCTGGGCGCAATCCGCAAGTGAAGACGCCGTCGATCTATCCACACTGACGGTCTCCGGCAAGGCCGCCACCAAGACGGATACGCCCTTCATCGAAACACCACAGTCCGTCTCCTACGTTGACCGCGAGGAAATGAATACACGTGACACTCGCACGCTTGGGGATGCCGTGAAATATACGCCGGGTGTCTATACCAACCAAGTCGGTGCGTCCAACCGCTACGACTATCTGGTCATGCGGGGATTCTCCGACGGCAGCTTGAGCAATGTCTATCTCGATGGCCTCAAGGTAATGGGGGACGCCAACTCCTATAGTTCCATGGTGATCGACCCCTACTTCCTCGAGAGGATCGAAATCGTCAAGGGGCCGGCTTCCGTACTCTACGGACGCTCATCTCCTGGTGGCCTGGTGGCGCTGACCAGTAAAAAACCGCAGTTCGAGACGCACCGGCAGCTGCGTTTCAGCGTCGGTAACAACAGTCAGCGCAGCGCGGCGTTCGATCTGACCGGCCCGCTGGATGACGAGCGGCGGGCCGCCTATCGCGTGGTGGGGCTGGCGAGCGGCAAGGATACGCAGTTCGGGCCGGTCGAGGAGGAACGCTATGCCATCGCGCCGTCGGTCACCTGGGACATCACCGACGATACGACCCTGTCGTTCATGGCCTATCTGCACAAGGATCCGGAGGGCGGTTACCATTCCGGCGTGCCTTACGAGGGGGCGGTGGAAAGCCACAATGGCCGCAAGATCAGCAACAATTTCTTCGATGGCGAAGACGCTTACGACAAGTTCGAGCGTACCCAGCGCATGTTCGGCTACAGCCTCGAGCATCGCTTCAACGACGTCTGGACCGCGCGTCAGAAGCTGCGCTACCTGAACTCGGATACCACTTTGAACCAGGTCTATGGTTACGGCTGGACATCACCCGATTCCAACGAGCTGGTACGCTATTATTCCGGCGGACGCGAGTCGCTCGATGCCTGGACGGTCGATAACCAGCTAGAGGGCGAATTCTCCAGCGGCTTTATCGAGCATACCCTGTTGGTCGGCATCGACTATCAGGATCGCCAGAACGATGTGGTCTGGACATCGGGCGCTTTTCCCTCGCTCAATGCCTTCGATCCACAGTATGGTGCCGATCCCATAGGGGATATCGTGGTCACCAACGATGAGCGCCACGAATTGACTCAGACCGGTGTTTATCTGCAAGACCAGATGGCGTTCGACCGCTGGCGCCTGACGCTAGGGGGCCGGTACGACTGGGTCTCGATCACCAACGAGCAGAAACTGGCCAAGCACGAGGATACGCTCGACGAGACCTATTTCAGCAGTCGCGCGGGGCTTCTGTATCTGTTCGACAACGGGGTCGCACCTTACGTCAGCTATAACACGGCCTTCACGCCGACCAGCTTCGTCGATATCGATGGCGACGTGCTCGAACCGATGGAAGGCGAGCAGTGGGAAACCGGCCTCAAGTATCAACCCCCGGGCACTCAGGATCGCTATAGCCTCTCGCTGTTCCGCATCACCCAGGAAAACGTCGCCACCAAGGAGCAACCCACCGACCCTTACCGCTCCATCGGTGAAATCGAGTCGCAGGGACTGGAGCTGGAAGCCCGCATGCAATTGACCGAAGGGCTGCGGTTGCAGGCCGCCTACAGCTTCACCGATATCACCTATACCAAGAGCGACGTGGACAGCGAGGAAGGCAGTCACGCCATTTATGCCCCCCGCCATCAAGCCAGCCTGTGGGGCCACTATGCCTTCCAGGGCGAGACGCTTGCGGGGCTGGATGCCGGTCTCGGGGTGCGTTACTACGCCGATATCCAGGCGGATCGCGCCAACACCGAACAAGTGCCCGATTACACGCTGGTCGATGCCATGCTGGGGTATGACCTGGGGCAGATGGGCATGTCGGGCATGCAGGTGCAGCTCAATGTGGGCAACGTGCTCGACAAGGAATACGTGGCCTCGTGCAACTCGCTTCAATATTGCTACTTCGGCGCGGAGCGCAATGTGCGTGCGAGCCTGACGTACAATTTCTAGCGCGATTGAGTCGCGAGTGGTTTTCATTTACGCTCCAGGCGTGGGTCGATGACCCACGCCACTCATTTCGGCCTCGCCACAGGAAACGTCTTCGATGTCGGTGTTGCTTGATCGGTTGTATGCCGGCCCCTTGAAAGGGATGGATCGCAAGCTGATGACCTGGGACCAGGCACCCGAGACGGCCTGGCGGGCGCAGGATCTGTTTTCCCGTCGCGGCATGGCGCACGTGATCCAGCGCTACGGCGCCGAACATCAGCATGGCGACTGCCGCGCCGTCATGTCGCTCTGGTCGAAGTACTTCCTGGCCCTGACGACGTACACGGGCGTGGCGTACAATCTGCTGGTGGATCGCCAGCTGCCGCTCGCGCTACCGCGTCTCGGGGTCGTACTCGGCGAGGACATGCTCATCGATGCGCTGGTGGTCGAGGAGGCGTCCGCCCCTGTGGCCGACACTCGGGTAGAAGCGCGCTTTTTGCCGCTGATACACGACACCTGGGGGCCCGCCATCACGTGCATGGCGCATCATAGCGGCATTTCCCCGCGCGCCCTGTGGAGCAATCTGGGGCAATACGTCGACTATCTCGTGCGCCAGTTACACGCCTTGTCGGCGGCTCACCACGCGGCGGAAGCGGGTGAGCAGTTGATGACGCTACGTAAGTTGGCCGACGGCCAGCGCAACCCGCTTTTTCAACCCGTTCGTCACCGTGAGAACGCCGAGGGTGACATCGAGCCCATCCGGCGGGTCTGTTGTATCCGCTATCTCCTGCCCGGCCTGGGCTATTGCGGCAACTGCCCACTGGCGTGCCGCGAGAAGACCGAGGTGCCACCGCCACGCCGTGTGGCCAACGGTTGAACTCTCCCGCCGGCTTGTCCACATGGGCATCGGCACTCGGAAAATGAGTGCTCGAGCCCCTTGAAAATCGCTTGGCCGTTCCTATATTCGCCACTGAGAGAGGTACTGCATCTTCGACGTGGCGGTCTCTCTCTCGGGAGTCTGTCTTATGTAGGAGGTGTTTGCCATGTTCGACGATATCAAGCGTTTCGAGACGGGATCACCCCAGCAATTGGACTGGTTCCGTCAACTGCTGGATGGCTTCTTGCATGACGGCGACGCGATGGACCTTCGCGCGGTGCCACGCGGGAGTTTCCCGATGATCAATGTGGCGCGAAGCGACGACGCGGTGCGGGTCTACGTATTTGCCGCAGGGCTGTCGCCGTCGGCGTTGACCATCGATGTTCAGGACAACGTCCTGACCTTGCGTGGTCGGCGCGATGCTTCGATAGCCAGTAACGAAGATGGCAGTGCGCGTCCGGTCTTCCGTCGCGAGCGCGCCAGTGGCGAGTTCGTGCGTGCGGTCGCATTGCCGGATGGCCTTGACGCCGAGCGTGCCGAGGCGCGCCATGCCCATGGCGTGTTCGAGATCGTGTTGCCCAAGCGAGAGGAACTCAAGCCGCGACGTATCGAAGTCAAGGCGGCTTGAAGGACATCGGTCATCTTGGATCAAGGAGGTATGCATCATGAATAACGTCGTTCGTTCATCCTCTCACTCTCCGCGTCAACAGCATGATCAGGAAAAGCGTCCACAGGACACGCTGCTACCGGCGGTGGATATCGTCGAGGAGTCCGACGTCCTCAAGCTGGTAGCGGATATGCCCGGTGTGACGCACGAGTCGCTTACAGTGGAAATCGACAACAACGTGCTGAGCCTGGAAGGCGACATAGCCTTGAACATGCCGGAAGGGCTGAGCGCATTGCATGCCGAAGTCCGCGGACAACGGTTCGCACGGCGTTTCAATCTCAGCCACGAGATAGATGGCGATGCCATTACGGCCACTATCGACAATGGCGTCTTGACGCTGACGCTGCCCAAGAAGGATAGCCATCGCACTCGGCGTATCGACGTGCAGGCGGCATGAGTAGCAGCGCCAGTACGATGGATGGTGCCAGATGTGGCCGATCGTCCATCCTGGCCCGGTCGACATGACGAGTGCCCACATGCGCGTGGGCACTCTTTTTTCTATCTAGCTGAGCCATCAGTTTAGGAGATCCTTCTCAGAGGGATGCCACGCTGAGGGCTAGTCGCCGCCCACGGCACGTCGTTCTTCTTCGGGGGCGACGCGCACGCGCGTGGCGGGAAACACGCAACGAAAGAGCGCGCCCTGGCCAGGGTGGCTGTCGATGTCGAGATGCGCGTCGTGGCGTAGCAGAACGTGCTTGACGATCGCCAGGCCCAGGCCGGTGCCGCCGTTGGCGGCGCTGCGGCCCTTGTCGACGCGGTAGAAACGCTCGGTGAGGCGTGGCAGGTGCACGGGGTCGATCCCGTCGCCGTCATCCTCGACCTCGACCGCGGCACCCTCCTTCCAGGCCTTCCAGCGCAGCGTGACGGTGCTGCCCGACGGCGTGTATCGCACGGCGTTGAAGACCAGATTGGAAATGGCACTGCGTATCTCGCCTTCGTCACCCAGCAGACTGTGGTCGGTGTGGATGTCCAAGGTGATTTCGTGACTGCCCGCGCAGAGGTGGGCGGCATCGTCGCGAATGTTTCCCAGCAACGAGGCCATGTCCAGCGGGGCCGGGTCGTCGCGGGTCTGATCGGTTTCCAGCTTCGACAGCAGCAGCAGGTCCTCGACGAGGTTCTGCATGCGCTGGGTCTGGTCCTGCATCTGACCGAGACCGCGCTGCCAGCGCGACGGAAGTTGGTCGGCCTGATCGAGATAGGTTTCGAGGTAACCGGTCAATACGGTGAGCGGCGTACGTAGCTCGTGGGACACGTTGGCGACGAAGTCGCGCCGCATTTCTTCCAGGCGATGCAGCCGCGAGATGTCGCGGGCCATGACCAGGCGCTCGTTGTCGCCGAACAGCGTGACCTGGTACTGCAACGTGATGTCATCGCGTATCGGCGAGGCCAGGGTCAGCGGTTCGCGGTAATCGCGGGCGTTGAAATAGGCCACGAAGCGCGGGTCGCGCAGGAAGTTGGTGATGTGCTGGCCGCGATCATGAGGGGCTTCAAAGCCGAGCAGTTGAGTCGCGGCGCTGTTCCACCATTCCAGGTCGCCATGCCGGTCGAGCATGACGACGGCGTCGCGCATCGCTTCGCAGGAATCCTGCACGCGGCGGATGATGTCGCGCAGGTGGGACTGCGATTGACGCTGGGTCTTCTGATACTTGTAGAGGCGATCGAACAGGTCGCCCCAGACGCCGGCGCCGACCGGTGGCGTATCATGCGGATGCTGGGTCAGCCAGACATAGAGCGCGCGCAAATGGCGCAGATGCAGATAGACATAGAGGCCCAGACCGGCGGCCAGCCCCCAGCCGGGTACACCCAAAAGCCATCCGAGGACACCGAGGCCGATGACGAGATACGCCAGACGCCACAGTTCATTGGTCCAATAATACACGTGCGCTACTCTTTGGTGGAGAAGCGATAACCGGTGCCGCGTACCGTCTGGATGAGGTGTTGGTGGTCATCGCCGAGCGCCTTGCGCAGGCGGCGAATATGCACGTCGACGGTGCGCTCCTCGACATAGACATTGCCACCCCAGACCTGGTCGAGCAACTGACTGCGTGTATAGGCGCGCTCCTGATGCGTCATGAAGAACTGCAGGAGCCGATACTCGGTGGGACCCACGTCCAGCGCCTCGCCGTTGGCGCTGACCCGGTGGCTGACGGGGTCGAGACGCAAGCCGTCGATTTCCACCGTCTCTTCGACCCCGGTGGGCGTGGCACGCCGCAGCACGGCCTTGAGGCGTGCCACCAACTCTCGCGGTGAAAACGGCTTGGTGATGTAGTCATCGGCGCCGGCTTCCAGCCCCTGGATCTTGTTGTCTTCCTCGCTCTTGGCGGTGAGCAGGATGATCGGCAACTCGGCGGTGGCGGTATCGCGTTTGAGACGCCGCGCCAGTTCGATGCCACTGGTACCGGGCATCATCCAGTCCAGCAGCAACAGGTCGGGCTGGTCGTCGACCACCATGGCGTGTGCCGCCTGGGCGTTGTCGGCTTCCAGCACGCGGTAGTCGGCCATTTCCAGCGCCACCGCGATCATTTCGCGGATGGACGCTTCGTCATCGACGATGAGCACGGTCTTGGCGGTCATGGGCGTAGGCCTCTTGCGGATCGCGATGGCGCGAATCACTCATGAATGACATCAGCATGACGATTACAACGCGCTAATGTGACGATTTCGTGACACCCGGCCTATAGCATAGGCCATAGCGACAAGGCGATGCCCGCGAAGATCACCAGTCCGGCCCAGTGATTGTTGAGAAATGCGCGGAAGCAAGGATCCCGCTCGCGATAACGAATCAACGCGTGCTGGTAGACGAAGATCGCCGCCATCGCAGCCAGCCCCAGCCAGAAGAAGCCCCCCAGTGCCAGGCGCAGGCCGACCCACGCCAGAAGCACGATGGTCACGCCCTGCAACAGCCCGATCATCAGCCGGTCGGCGCGGCCGAACAGCACTGCCGTGGATTTGATGCCCACCTTGAGATCGTCATCGCGGTCGACGATGGCGTATTCGGTGTCGTAGGCCACTGTCCAGGCCACATTGGCGGCAAGCAGCAGCCATGCCTCGAGCGGTACCTGGCGCTGAACGGTCATGAACGCCATGGGAATCCCCCACGAGAAAGCCGCGCCCAGCACCACCTGGGGAAAGTGCGTATAGCGCTTCATGAACGGATAGGTAGCTGCCAGCGCCAGCGCCGCGAAGGACAACAGCACGGTGGGCAGGTTGGTCAGGCAGACCAGGCCAAAGGCAATCACCACCAGTACCGCGAAGGTGGCCTTGGCCTCTTTCTCGGAGATGCGCCCGGTCGCCAATGGGCGGTCACGCGTGCGCTTGACGTGGCCATCGAAATGCCGATCGGCGTAGTCGTTGACCACGCAACCGGCGGCACGCATCACGTACACGCCGATGACGAAGATCAGCAGCGTGCTGCGTTCGGGGATGCCTTCGGCCGCCAGCCACAGGGCCCACAGCGTCGGCCACATCAGCAGCCAGGTGCCGATGGGGCGATCCAGACGCGTCAGGCGCAGGAAATCCGGTACACGGGCCAGGCCGGTAGGGCGCGCAGCGTCGGATGGGTCGGCGGACATCGGGCTCTCCTGTGAAGACGTGCCTGTAACAACGTGAGCGATCAGCTTAGCGCGATGGTAGCGCGAGGTCAGCGCCCATGGTGTCGAGAAAGAATTCCTGGACGAGGATCGACGTTCGCCCCAGGCGCAGGAGCGAGCGCCGTCCCCAGGGCGCGGTATGGCCGGATGCCGTGACGAGCACGGGCGCCGGCGAGCGAATGATCTCGATAGGGCCGCGCTCGAGATGGGGGTGACGAAACAGCCAGTTCCCCAGCGAGCCCGTGCCCAGCGACTGCAGTCGCGCGCCGTGAAGCGATGTCAGCGGGGCCACCGAACGGGCCGCGACCCAGGGTGTTTCGCCCAGCATCAGCAGGACCTCGCGTCGCCAGAGACGGGCTCGAGGGTCGAGTCCCAGCGCTTGGGCTTCATCGTGTCGGGCGCCGCTGATGCCCTGCGCGAGCAGCCGTACCCTGAAGGGCTGTGTGCTGGCGGCGCGCAGGCGCGCGGTCAGCGAATCGCGCGAGGCTACCCAACGCCACCAGGCGGTGCTCATCAACGGGCGCTGGGCGGCGGCCGGTCGCCAATGCGGGCCGCCACTGAAACGATCGTACGGCATGAGATCAGTCAGGCTAAAAGTGCATTAGTGTAACATGTCGATGCGACGCGCTTTTTCGACATTCGGCCGCGCTCGGTGGCCGTCGACGCGTCGTCATCCATTCGTCATGTGTAGCACGAGGCGTCAATGAGCGATCCCTTGATCATCGTCGGCAGTGGCATGGCCGGCCTGGGCTTGGCCCGGCAGATACGTGCCCGCGATACCCGACGCGCCATCACCCTGATCACCGCCGATAGTGGCGACGATTATTCGAAACCGCTTTTGTCCACGGGCTTCGCCAAGGGAACGCCGCCCGAGCGTTTGGCCATGCGCTCCCCCCTCGATGTGGCCGATGCGCTACAGGCCGTGGTGCGCACGCATACCCGGGTCGATGCCATCGATTCCCACGCGCGGACACTCGCCATCGGTGCAGAGCGTCTTCCTTACAGCGAGCTGGTGCTGGCCACCGGGGCCGCCCCCAGCGCGCCCTTCACGGTGGCGGACGAGGTGTGCGATCGCGTCTTCACCATCAACGATCTCGACGACTACCGGCGTTTCCATGCCGCCCTGTCGCGCCATGGCAGTGCCGCGCGCGTGGCGATCGTGGGGGCCGGGCTGGTGGGTTGCGAGTTCGCCGACGACCTGCTGGCCGGCGGGCATCGCGTGGCGCTCGTCGCCCCTGAGCCAACGCCCTTGGCGCGCCTGTTGCCGCCGCCGTTGGGTCAGGTTCTGGGCAAGGCGCTGGGCGATACGGGCGCCGATTTACGCCTGGGACGGAGTCTCGAGCAGCTGCACCGTGACGATGCGGCGGTCACGTTGACGCTCGATGATGGCGAGGCGTTGTCCGCCGACCTGGTGCTGATCGCCACGGGGCTCTCGCCGCGCACCGCACTGGCCGACACCGCCGGCCTCACGCTCTCCGATGCCGGCATCCAGACCGACCGTTACTTGGCGACGTCTCGACCCGGCATTCATGCATTGGGCGACTGTGCCTGCGTGGCAGGGCTCAATGCCATGTACGTGCAACCGCTTCAGGCCAGTGCCAAGGCGTTGGCGGCGACGCTGACCGGGACGCCGACGGCGGTCGCTTATGGGGCCTGGCCCGTGCTGGTCAAGACCCCGTCATGCCCGGTGGTGGCCTTGCCGCCGCGCCAGTCACCGACGCGCTGGCGGATCGAAGGCAAGGGCGACGACCTCAGCGCGCTCGCCGAGGATGAAAACGGGCATTTGCTGGGCTTTGCATTGACAGGCGCTTGTGTACGTCGGAAAGTCGAGCTGGCGCGGGTCGCCCCGCCGTTGCTACCCTAGCTTAGGTCGTCATGCCGGTAGAGGCCGGTTGGACGCACTATGTCGGGTAGGGTAAGCGTTACGCCAAAGGCGTGGCGTCCTTTTCGCTCATTGAAAAACAACAAGTGGCATCAACAAGGTGTCGCATTCGTTGCCAAACCAGGAGGGCTTTATGCGCAAGCCAGAACTCGCCGCGGCGATCGCCGAGCGTGCCGATCTTTCCAAGGACAAGGCCAGTCAGGTCCTTAATGTCATTCTCGATGAGATCACGGATACCGTCTCCAAGGGCCAGGATGTTTCGTTGATCGGGTTCGGTGCCTTCACCGTACGCGAGCGTGCTGCACGTACCGGCAAGAATCCGCAGACGGGCCAGCCGTTGACCATTCCGGCGAGCAAGACCGTGGCCTTCAAGCCCGGTAAGGCGCTCAAGGACGCCGTTAAGTGAGTGAAGGCACGGAGCGCTCGGGTCATCCGTCATCCACCGACGCTCCGTGCGATTTCTCCTTTCCCCTCTTCTTCCGTGTGGTGAGGCGCGCATGAAACTGCGTCTGATGCTGTGGCTGTTGGGTGTCATGCTCAAGCGTGCTCGACGCCGCAATCCGCGTTTTCAGCAGATTCTATCGGACATGAGGCGTTTCGATTGGGGCGTTGCCACCGAGGATCTCAGCCTTGCGCGGCATTACCGCATGCGCCCCGATGCCATCGAGGACGCACCGGGCTTGCCCATCGATCTTGATCTGGAATTGCGCTTTCGCGATGCCCGCGCCGGCGAGGCGTTTCTCAAGCACCCTTCTGCGCGTGCATTCTTCGATGGCCTGCGCAGTGGTCGCCTGCGGCTGGTCGGCGACTCACGCGATCTGGAGCGCTTGCAAGGGCTGCTCAAGCATCTGCGATAGTCTCCACGGCACGGCGGACATCGCCCTGATTCGGTCGGATTCGTTATACTAACGTCGTAGTGTCGTGCTTGGCGCGACTTCCTGGCCTGTCACCGCCCGACCGAGAGATATGCTACCCACGTCGTTGACCCAACCCCTGAGACGCCTCTGGACTCTGGAGTCCTTCGCCTACAGCTTGCGCGTTTTCATCGCGCTGGCCGGCGTCATGGCGCTGTGCTGGTATCTCGACGACATGGGCAAGCTGATTCCCCTGTTTCTCGGCATCATCGCCAGTGCCCTGGCGGAGACCGACGACACCTGGCAGGGACGTCTTCAAGCATTGCTGGTGACATTGGTGTGTTTCGCCGTCGCTGCGCTGTCGGTGGAATTGACCTTTGCACATCCGGTGATCTTCGCGGTGGGGCTCGGGGTATCGAGCTTCGGCATGACCATGCTCGGGGCGGTGGGACAGCGTTATGCGACCATTGCCACCGCGACCTTGATCCTTGCCATCTACACCATGATCAGCCTCGAGCAACACGGTGGCGTGGCATTGGGCGCGCTATGGCGCGAGCCGATGTTGCTGGTCTCGGGCGCGGCCTGGTATGGGGCGATCTCGGTGGTGTGGAGTGCCTTGTTCTCGCGCCATCCGCTCAAGTTGAGTCTGGCGCACGTCTTTCGCGAGCTGGGCGTGTACCTGCGCCTCAAGTCGATGCTTTTCGAGCCGCTGAGGGGGCTGGATATCGAGCAGCAGCGTCTGGCGCTGGCCCAGCAGAATGGCCGCGTGGTGGCGGCGCTCAACCAGAGCAAGGAGATGATCTTCCGGCGTCTCGAGGGCCAGCGCGGCGGGCGCAAGCTCAATCGTTACCTGCGGCTCTACTTCATCGCGCAGGACATCCACGAGCGAGCGAGTTCCTCGCATTATCCGTATGGCGCACTGGCCGAGGCCTTCTTCCATCACGACATCCTGTTTCGTGCCCAGCGTCTGCTCGATCAGCAAGGGCGTGCCTGCAAGGCATTGAGTCGTGCCTTGCTGCTCGATCGTCCCTTCGACCATGGGCCCAGCGCCCAGGCGCTGGAAGATTTCAACGCATCCCTGAACAACCTGCATGCTCAAGGGCGTGACGAATGGCGCGATCTGCTGCGCTCGCTGGCGGCATTGGGCGACAATCTGGCGACCCTGGAGGACAAGCTGGCGAGTGCCGACAACCCCGATGCACGTGCCGATCACGAGGACAGCAGCCTGTTCGACCGCTCGCCCCGTGGGCTACGCGACGTCGCCGAACGCCTCCAGGCGCATGTCAGCCTGACGTCACCGGTGTTCCGGCATGCGCTTCGCTTGAGCGTGACGCTGGTGGTGGGCTATGGCGTGCTGCACTGGATTCATCCCACCCAGGGGTACTGGATCCTGCTCACGAGTGTCTTCGTGTGTCGGCCCAATTTCGGGGCCACGCGGCGTTTCCTGCGTCAGCGAATTCAGGGCACGGTGCTGGGTCTGGTCGCCGGCTGGGCGCTGATCACGCTGTTTCCCACCGAACCCATTCAAGCGCTGATCGCGGTGGCGGCCGGCGTCGCCTTCTTCGCCACCCGTGCACATCATTACACGCTGGCGACGGCGGCCATCACGTTGATGGTGCTGTGTTGCTTCAACCAAGTCGGTGACGGGTTCGGGCTGATCTGGCCGCGTCTGTTCGATACCTTGCTGGGCGCCGCGATCGCGGGACTCGCCGTACTCTTGATCCTGCCCGATTGGCAGGGGCGCGGCCTGCACCGCCAAGCGGCGGCGACGCTCGAGGCCAGCGCGGCTTATCTGCGCGCAATACTCGATCAATACGCGCGTGGCAAACGCGATGACCTGGCCTATCGGTTGGCACGGCGCAATGCCCATAACGCCGATGCGGCGCTTTCCACGACGCTGGGCAATGTCCTGCTGGAGCCGGGCCACTTTCGCAAGGATGCCGATGTCGGGCTGCGTTTTCTGGTGCATTCGCACACCTTGCTGAGCTATCTCTCGGCGTTGGGAGCCCACCGCGGGGCAGCCGGCGCCGCAGGCGACGACAATGAAGCGGTCACGGCGCTGGCCGATGACGTGGCCGAGACGCTCGAGCGGGTGGCGCGCCAGCTCGCCGCGGGCGAGACGATCGCGCCAGGCGAAGATACCCTGACGCGACAGGCAGGCCTGCTGGAGGCATCGGCCGCCGAGGAAACGTGTGATGAGCGTCGCTTGCTGCAGACGCAACTGGCCTTGATCTGTCGCCAGCTCGTCGCGGTGAGCGAGGCGGCGACCCGCTTGTCGACCCAGGCTTCGCGCGAATGAGGGCGCTGCGGGTAAGTCGTTGCTATCGCGGCATAATCGCTACCATGAAACGTAACCGATAGTGTGGTGTTATCTTCAAAAACATAGCGAACTGGTTACGTCGTAGAGGGGCGAGACGTCTTACTGTGCAGGCATGAAAGATGCCAAGACACAATTCGCCCAACGCCTGCGTGACGCCATGCAACAAGCCGGCTATGCGCCCAAGCCCGCCGTGCTGGAGCGCGAGTTCAATCTACGCAACCCAGGACGCCCGGTGACCCTGCACGGTGTACGCCGCTGGCTGCGAGGCGAGACGTTGCCCACCCAGGACAAGCTCGTGGTGCTCGCCGAGTGGCTGAAAGTGCCGCCGGAAGCGCTGCGCTTCGGCACTCACGTGCAGCATCGTGTCCATGAGCGCGATCATTTGTGGGAAGGCTTGAGTTACCGCGAACGCGACACCCTGGAAGCCTTCGCGAGTCTGCCGCCGAGTCAACGTGCGATCGCTCGCGAGGTCATCATGGCACTGGCCAAGGCCGGCAAGTGGGAGCGCCAGGTGGCGCAGGCCGACGACGATGCATCGTCATCGTGAAGGATAGGGCGAGGGCGCATCGCGCCCGTCAGACATGCCCGTAATCCCCGGCGTCTTCGCCCAGCCAGCGACGAATCAATGGCGTGGCGGCCTCCGGTGCCTCGTCGAGCAACGCGCGCGCCAAGGGACTTACGGTGTCGAGGAGGTCACGGTCGCGCTCCAGGTCGGCGATCTTCATCTGTGCCAGGCCCGTCTGGCGAGTACCGAGCACCTCGCCGGGGCCGCGTAGCTCGAGATCCTTCTCGGCGATGCGGAAACCATCGCTGGTATCGCGCATCACCCCGAGCCGCTCGCGCGAGTGGTGCGACAACGGTGGATGATACAGCAGCACACAGAAACTTTCGGTCGCGCCGCGCCCCACCCGGCCGCGTAGTTGATGCAGTTGGGAGAGCCCCAGCCGCTCGGGGTTCTCGATGATCATCAAACTGGCGTTGGGCACGTCGACTCCTACTTCGATCACCGTAGTGGCGACCAGCAGGTCCAGCTCGCCCGCCTTGAAGGCGTCCATCACCTCGGCCTTTTCCGTCGCCTTCATGCGGCCGTGCACCAGACCGACCGCCAGATCGGGCAGCGCCTCGGTCAGATGCGCATGGGTGGCCTCGGCGGCCTGACAGGTGAGCGCCTCCGATTCCTCGATCAGCGTGCACACCCAATAGGCCTGATGGCCCTCGGCGCAGGCGCGCCGGATGCGCTCGACCACTTCGGGACGACGTTCGTCGGGTACCGCCACCGTTTGCACCGGCGTGCGCCCGGGCGGCAACTCGTCGATCATCGACAGGTCGAGATCGGCGTAGGCGCTCATTGCCAGTGTGCGCGGAATCGGCGTGGCGGTCATGATCAACTGATGCGGGGTGAGGCCGCCGGCCTCGCCCTTCTGGCGCAGTGCCAGGCGCTGGTGAACCCCGAAGCGGTGCTGCTCGTCGATCACCGCCAGTCCCAGTCGATGGAACGTCACATCGTCCTGGAAAAGGGCATGCGTCCCCACCGCGACCTGGACGCGCCCATCGGCGATGGCGGCCTTGGTGTCCAGGCGCGCCTTGCCCTTGAGCTTGCCGGCGAGCCAGCCGACTTCGATGCCCAGTGGCGCGAACCAAGCGCGGAAATTGCGATAGTGCTGCTCGGCAAGAATCTCGGTGGGCGCCATGATCGCTGCCTGGCAGCCACCGGCGATGGCGGCCAGGGCGGCCATGGCGGCGACCACGGTCTTGCCGGAGCCGACGTCGCCTTGCACCAGGCGCAACATGGGAACGTCACGTTTCAGGTCGTGGCCGATTTCGTCGAGCACCCGCCGTTGCGCGCCGGTCAGCGAGAACGGTAACTGGGTCAAAAAGCGGGCCTGCAGGCTACGACCGCCGCCCAATGCGGGCGCGTTATCGGTCTGAATGCGCAGTCTTACCTGGCGCAGGCTGAGTTGATGGGCGAGCAGTTCCTCCAGCGCCAAGCGTCGCTGGGCCGGATGCTGGCCTTCGGCGAGTTGTGCCACCGGTGCATCGGGTGGCGGTTCGTGCAGGTAGCGCAGCGATTCGAGCAGTCCCGGTAGCCGAAAACGCTGACGTAGCGTATCGGGAATCCAGTCCGGCAGGGCCTCGGACATCGTCTCGAGCCGCTTGAGCGCTTGCTGGATCAGGCCGCGCAGGCGTGGCTGGGTCAGCCCCTCGGTGGCGGGGTAGATCGGCGTCAGATGCTCCTCGACCGGGGCGTCTTCCTGGCGCAGCAGGCGGTATTCGGGATGGTAGATTTCCAGTCCCGTTGCGCCTGCGCGCGCCTCGCCGAAGGCGCGCACGCGCAGGCCGCGCGTGAATTGCTGCTGCTGCGCGGGGGAGAAATGGAAGAAGCGCAGGCTGAGGATGCCTGAGCCGTCCTTGAGGCGCACCAATAGGCTGCGCCGACGTCCCTTGACCACATCGGCCGCGGCGATTTCCCCCTCGATCACGGCCTCGGTGCCGGCGCGCAGGGTCCCGATCGGCGTGATGCGGGTACGGTCCTGATAGCGCAGTGGCAGGTGGAAAAGCATGTCGGCGATACTGACAATGCCCAAGCGGGCGAGTTTGGCGGCCAACGCGTCTCCCACGCCGGTCAGGTCGCTGACCGGTGCATCCAGCGCCTTTATGTCATCGCTCATGCCGCTTGAATACGCTGCTGTTGGAACGTGTCGATGGCCTCGGTCAGAGCATCGATGGCCTTGGGCCGGGGGAAGCTGGCGCGCCAGGCGATGGCCACCGTGCGGCTGGGCACGCTATTGGCGAAGGGCCGGCTTTCGAGCAGTCCCGCTTCGTAATGGCCGGTCCCGATGGCCGACTTGGGCAGTACCGTGATGCCCAACCTCGACGCCACCATGTGGCGGATGGTCTCCAATGAGCCGCCTTCGGCGATCAGTGTATTGCCAGGATTGTTGAGCTGGTTGTTGATGGCGGGGCACGCCTCGAGAATCTGATCGCGGAAGCAGTGGCCCTCGCCCAGTAGCAGCAACTTTTCGTGCAACAGGTCCTCCTTGGCAATGGCGGTCTTACGCGTCCAAGGATGCCCGCTGGGTAACAGCACTTCGAACGGCTCTTCGTAGATCGCCTTGGTCAGCACATCCGGCTCGTTGAATGGCAGTGCCACGATCACGGCATCCAACTCGCCGCTGCGTAGCTTGCGACGTAAATCCCCCGTGAAGCCCTCTTCGATGTACAGTGGCATCTGTGGCGCATGACGCGACAGCTCGGGAATCAAGTGTGGAAACAGGTACGGACCGATGGTATAGATCGCCCCGATGCGCAGCGGACTCGCCAACTGATCCTTGCCCGCGGTGGCCATTTCCTTGATGAGGCCGGCCTGTTCGAGGACACGATGCGCCTGAGCCACGATCTTTTCGCCCAGGGGTGTGACCTGTACGGTGGATTTGGAGCGCTCGAACAGAGCGATGCCCAGTTCGTCTTCCAGTTTCTTGACGGCCACCGAGAGTGTCGGCTGAGACACATGGCAGCGCTCGGCAGCGCGTCCGAAGTGGTGCTCTTGGGCCAAGGTTACGATATAACGAAGTTCTGTTAGGGTCATGGGCTGGGCCTTTTCGGGCCTCCTGAGCGGTTCAATGGTTCAACACGATATTCGATGCAAGGATCTTTCTACCAAGTAATTTTACTCAGGGACTTTTTACCAAGGGGCTAGGGAAAGGTGAAGAATACGACTCTGATTATTGGTTGTGGCGACATTGGTATCCAGCTAGGCAAACGGCTCATCGACGTCGGTCAGCGGGTAGTCGGCGTGCGTCGCAATATCGCGCCGCTCGCGGAGACCGGCATCGAGGCCCTGGCACTGGACGTCACCGATCCGGCGGTGTTGTCACGCCTGCCAGACGCGGAGACCATCGTCTATATACTAAGCGCTGCGCGCTTCGACGAAAACGCCTATGCCGATGCCTATCCCAAGGGGCTCAAGGCGGTGCTCGGCGAACTCGAGACGCGCGCCACGCCACCCAAGCGCGTGTTTTTCGTCTCATCGACCGGCGTCTATGCCCAGCAAGCCGGCGAAGTGGTCGATGAAACCTCCGAGACCGAGCCCACCGGATTCTCGGGGCTGTTGATGCGCGAGGCCGAACAAGCGCTGCTCGACCATCCGCTGCCCGGCACCGTGGTACGTTTTTCCGGGATCTACGGCCCGGGGCGCGATCGGTTGATCCGCCAGGTCAAGGAAGGGCGCGTCGCGGCGGCGAATCCGCCGATGTATTCCAACCGTATCCATCGCGACGATTGCGTAGGCGTGCTGGCGCATTTGATCGCCCTGGCGCTGGACAACCAGCCGCTGGAGTCGCTCTATCTGGCCAGTGACTGCGAGCCGACACCGTTGCACGAAGTCATGACCTGGATGGCCGGCAAGCTCAAGGTCGAGCTCACCGAGACCATTCAGTCGCCGTTACGGCGCCGGGCCAGCAAGCGCTGCGACAACACGCGGCTGCGTGACAGCGGCTACCGCTTTCAGTATCCCACCTTTCGCGAGGGATACGAGGACGTTCTGAAGCAAGGCGGTTTTCTGAGTGCCACGGAAAACGCCTGACGCCCGACAGACGCTCGGCATTTCCACCCGGCGGATGTGACGCTGCAACGACGAATTCGTGTCAGCAAGATGACGTCCTCCGCCAACCCATTGATTCCTTTCATAAAGCGCCTATGGCGCTTTTTTTGTTGCGCTTCCCTCCCCCGTATTCGTCACCATTTCTTAATTGTCTAGATAAATAGTCGTCATAGGACGTCGCCAGACTGTGTTCAGACTTTCGAGTTCCAAACACCTTCCGGGACGAATCGTATGACCGCCATCATCAGCGTCGAACGGCTCGATAAATCCTTCGGTACCCATGCCGCGTTGCGCGAGGTCGGTTTCGAGATCGCCAGCGGCGAAATGGTCACCCTGATCGGGCCCTCGGGATCGGGCAAGTCGACCCTGCTGCGTCATCTCATCGGGCTGACCCGCGCCGACCGCCACTCGCACAGCCATGTTCGGGTGCTGGATCGTGACGTGCAGCACGGCGGGCGTCTGCTCGGCGCCAGCCGCGAACAGCGCTGTCGCGCCGGCTATATTTTCCAGCAATTCAATCTCGTCAGTCGGTTGAGCGTGATGACCAACGTGTTGATCGGGCACTTGGGGGGCATGCCGCGCTGGCGCTCGCTGGCCGGGCGGTTCACTCGTCAGGAACATGAAGCGGCGCTGCATGCGATGGCACGAGTGGGTATCGAAGAACTCGCCGAGCAGCGCGCGAACACACTCTCCGGAGGACAGATGCAGCGGGTGGCCATTGCCCGCGCGCTCGTCCAGGACGCCGAAGTGATCCTCGCCGACGAACCGATCGCCTCCCTCGATCCGCGCAGTGCCCGGGAAGTGATGGAGATCCTCCAGCGCATCAATCGCGAAGACGGCCGCACCGTGGTCATCACCCTGCATCAGGTCGATGTGGCGCGCCGGTATTGTCAACGCGCCATCGCGCTCAAGAAGGGACGTCTCTACTACGACGGGCCTATCGCGGGCCTGACCGACACTCGCCTGCAGGCGCTCTACGAAGACGCAGGGCTCGATGAGCTCGGCACTCGTGAGGACTGGCCGCCGGCCACTGAACCGCTTCACGCCGTGGGCTGAGCCCACACATTTCACAACGCTTCAGCGATCGCAACCATCAGGAGTCGAATATGGCTTTACGCTCTCTGCACCGTCTGGCTTTGCCACTCATCGCGACCATCGGCATCGGGGGCGGGCTACCGGCGCACGCCCAAGAACATGACACGCTGACCTTCGGCATCATTTCCACCGAGTCCATGAACGCGCAGCGCGAAATGTTCCAGCCCCTGCTCGACGACATGTCCGATGCGATGGGCATGCAGGTCGAGCCGTTCTTCGCCACCGACTACGCCGGCGTGATCCAGGCGATGCGTTTCGACAAGGTCGATGTCGCCTGGTATGGCAATAAGGCCGCGATGGAGGCGGTCGATCGTGCCGGCGGTGAGATCTTCGCCCAGACCGTCGCCGCCAATGGCGAGCCGGGTTACTGGAGTCTGATGATCGTCAATCAGGACAGTCCCTACGACAGTGTCGACGAGATTCTCGACAACGCCGACCAACTGGTCTTCGGCAACGGCGACCCCAACTCCACCTCAGGCTACCTGGTGCCGGGTTACTACATCTTTGCCAAAAACGGAGTCGAGGCGGCGTCTGCGTTCAAGCGTACGTTGAATTCGAGCCACGAGACCAACGCGTTGAGCGTGGCCAATCACATGGTCGATGTCGCCACGTTCAATACCGAAAGCATGGCACGTCTGGAAGAGACCCATCCGGAGAAGGCCGAGCAACTCAAGGTGATCTGGAAGTCCCCGCTTATTCCCTCGGATCCGTTGGTATGGCGCGAGGACCTGCCCGAAGCAACAAAAGAAAAGCTGCGCGAATTCTTCCTGAACTACGGTGACACCGAACGTGAGCAGGAGATTCTGACGCCGCTGCAGTGGTCCGGTTTTCAGCCCTCCAGCAACGCTCAACTGCTGCCGATTCGCCAGCTTGCGCTGTTCAAGGAGCGCGCCAACGTCGCCAACGACGACTCGCTTGATGCCCAGGAGAAGGAACAGAAGCTCAACGCGCTCGATGCCAGGCTCGAGAAGCTTGATCAGCGTATGGGGCAGCAAGCGAACGCGGACACCACGCAACAGGCGTCCTGATCAACGACGGGGGGCGCACGCGCGTCCCTCTTCTCGGTTTGGATGGTGACGAATGCTGGATGGCTTGAGTAGGAAAGATGGCTACAACGATTTCCGATGAGATGCAGGTGCGCGCCGGCAGGCGCAGCTGGAAGAAGCCCTTGTGCTGGGCCGTCGCACTACTGGTGCTGAGCTGGGCATGGCAGGGCGCGGGTATCGCCCCGGGGCTGCTGCTCGATAATTTCGACAACATGGTGGTGCTGGCTGGCGATTTCGTACCGCCGACGTTCGGTAACCTGATGCGCTATGTCCAAGAGATGCTGGTGACGATCCAGATTGCCATCTGGGGCACGCTGCTGGCGGTGATCTGCGCCGTGCCATTTGGTCTTTTCAGTGCTTCTAACATCGCTCCCTGGTGGATCAATCAGCCCGTTCGCCGCTTGATGGATGCCTGTCGTGCGATCAACGAGCTGGTGTTCGCGATGTTGTTCGTGGTGGCCGTGGGGCTTGGCCCCTTCGCGGGAACGCTTGCTTTGTTCGTCCACACCACCGGTGTGCTGGCCAAACTCTTTTCCGAGGCCGTGGAGGCCGCCGATGCCGGGCCGATGGAAGGCATACGCGTCACCGGTGCCGGGCGTCTCGAAGAGATCGCCTTCGGCCTGATCCCCCAGGTGCTGCCGCTTTGGCTCTCGGTGAGCCTCTACCGTTTCGAGTCCAACATCCGGTCGGCGACGGTGCTGGGCATGGTCGGCGGTGGCGGTATCGGCGTCTCGCTGTGGCAGACCCTGCGCGGATTCGACTACGCCGAAGCGGCCACGATCATGCTGGTGATCATCGTCGCGGTGTCGCTGCTCGACATGCTGTCTCAGCAAGTGCGCAAACGTTTCATCTGATACCGAGGGTTCCTCGGTTTTTTTGGGCCTGATGATGTCTAGACAAATCCTTTCGATGCCGCGCTATCGTGAACTGGCCGACGTACTGGTCCGCGAGGTTCGTGCCGACTACGGCCCCGGCGACCTGCTGCCAACCGAGGCACAGCTCGCCAAGCGCTTCGCGGTCAACCGCCACACCGTGCGCCGAGCGCTGGACGAAGTGGTCGCTGCCGGCCTGGTGACCCGCCATCAGGGGCGTGGCACCCAGGTGGTCGATCGGCGACTCGACTACGCCGTCAGCGCCGGCAGCAAGGTGACCCAGAATCTCGCCGGCCTCGGTCTCCCTTCGAGTACCTGCTGCCTCGAACAAGATCTCGTGATGCCCCCCGAGGCCATCGCCCAGCGCTTCGGGCGACCTGCCAGCGAGCCGCTGCTGCGAGTCGATACCGTGCGCTATGTCGATGACGCGCCGCTGATGCGCCTGCGCCACTGGTTCGATCCCGAACGGGTGCCGGGCTGGTTGGCGCGCTACCGCGGCGGCTCCACCCGCGCCCTGCTGGCCCAGCACTACGGCCTGCAGCTGCATCGGCGGCGGGTGCGCATCGACGCCGTCGGCGCCGATCGCGACGACACCCGCTGGCTGCAGTGTCCGCTCAACGCGCCGCTGCTGGTGATGACCAGCGACAACACCGACGCCGACGGCGTACTGGTGGAAGTCTCCGTGGGGCGGGCGCGTGCCGACCGGCTCTCCTATCACATCGATTTCGACGAAGCCACGGACGGTCGTCACGGCGGTGCCGGCACGACCGGTCCTTCCGATCTCTTTCCATCCGACGAGGACGACGCATGAGCCGCACATCTCGAGGCGCCCGTCAGCGATTGCTGGCGCTCTCCTCCCGTCAGCACATCGAGGCCCGCTGGGGCGCACTGGGCGCGTTGCTCGGCGATTTCCCCGCGCACCGCTGCGTCCGCGGCCCGGAGACCGGCATGGCGATGCTCAAGGGGCGTACCGGCGGTACCGGCAACGCCTTCCACCTGGGCGAGATGACCCTGACCCGGGCCAGCGTCGCTCTCGACGACGGCACCGTCGGCCACGGCTGGGTGCGTGGTCGCGATCATCGCCACGCCGAACTGATCGCGCTGGCCGATGCCGTCGCCCAGCACGCCGAATGGCAGGAGGCACTCGAGGCGCAGCTGCTCGCGCCGCTGGCCGAGGAACTGGCCGAGCGCCAACGCCGTGACGCCGCCACCGCCGCCGCCACCCGCGTCGACTTTTTCACGCTGGTACGTGGCGAATGACGATGGAGACAGGAATGACAGTAAAGACGGAAATGACGAAGGATCTCGTCTGGCCCGGACTGGCCGACCCCGCCCACGACAGCCAGCGCCTGTTTCGCCAGATTCTCGGCGCCATGTCCGAACCGGGCACGCTGACGACACTGGCGTTGCCGGCACCGCCCCAGGCGGCGCCGAGTGACGCCCTTGGCGCCGCGCTGTGGGGGGCGGTACTGACACTCTGCGATCTCGAGACACGCGTCTGGATCGCCGCCGACCTCGACTCGCCGGCCCTGCGCCAGGCGCTGACCTTCCACACCGGGGCGCGCATCACCGACGACCCGGTGAGTGCCGACTTCGCGCTGCTGACCCATGAATCCTTCGATCCGCAGACGCCGTTTGCGCTGGGCAGCGACACCTATCCCGATCGCGCTACCACGCTGCTGGTCGTCGTCGAGCGACTGGCCAACGCCGGGCCCTCGATGCTCTCCGGGCCTGGCATCGAGACCACCCGCGCACTCGACATCGGCGATTCCCCCGGCTGCCGGGCGCTGAAGGATCGGCTGGCCGCCAACCGTGCCAGTTTCCCCCGGGGGCTGGACATGATCTTCGGCTGCGGCGCGCAGCTGGCGGCAGTGCCCCGCAGCACGCGCGTCGATTCTCGGGAGGTGAACTGATGTACGTTGCCGTCAAGGGAGGCGAGCAGGCCATCGCCAGTGCCCACCGCTGGCTGGCCGACCGCCGTCGCGGCGATCGTGATCGCCCGGAACTCGAGGTCGACCAGATCGGCGATCAGCTGCGCCTGGCCGTCGACCGGGTGATGAGCGAAGCCTCGCTGTATGACCCGGAGCTCGCCGCGCTGGCGTTCAAGCAGGCCAGCGGCGATCTCACCGAAGCGGTGTTTCTGCTGCGGGCCTATCGCACCACGCTGCCGCGACTGGCGGTCAGCGAGCCGCTCGACACCGCCAGCATGCGTATCGAACGGCGTATCAGTGCCACCTACAAGGATATTCCCGGCGGCCAGATCCTGGGCCCGACCTACGACTACACCCACCGCCTGCTCGACTTCCTGCAGCTGGCCGGCGCCGAGGTGCCGCCTGCCGAGACCCGGGATGACGTGACCGACGCCGAGCCATGCCCGCAGATTCTCGAACTGCTCAACGATGAAGGGCTGGTGGAGCAGGAGATCGACGACGGCAGCGAGCCTACGGACATCACCCGCGATCCACCGGATTATCCGATGGACCGCGCCGCCCGGCTGCAGATGCTGGCCCGTGGCGACGAGGGCTACCTGCTGGCGCTGGGGTACTCCACCCAGCGCGGCTACGGCCGCAACCACCCGTTTGCCGGCGAGATCCGCCTGGGCCAGGTGGAAGTGGAAATCCACGTCGACGAGTGGGACGAGACCATCTGCGTCGGCGAGATCGCGCTCAGCGAGTGCCAGATGATCAACCAGTTTGGTGGCTCGCGCGAGGCCGCGCCGCAGTTCACGCGGGGGTACGGCCTCGCCTTCGGCCACAACGAGCGCAAGACCATGGCCATGGCGCTGGTCGATCGTGCCCTGCGCGCCGAGGAGCTGGACGAGCCGATCATCGGCCCGGCGCAGCAGGCGGAGTTCGTGCTGGCCCACGCCGACAGCGTCGATGCCGCCGGCTTCGTCTCGCATCTGAAGCTGCCGCACTACGTCGACTTCCAGTCCGAGCTCGATCTGCTCAGACGCCTGCGCCGCGAACATGCCGCGCGTCAGGCGGAACTCGACAGCGCTCGTGATACGGCCAGCCCCCAACCGAAGGAGCGGTGATATGGACGGGTACAATTTCGCCTACCTCGACGAACAGACGAAAAGAATGATCCACCGCGCGCTGCTCAAGGCGGTGGCGATCCCCGGCTACCAGGTGCCGTTCGGCGGCCGCGAGATGCCGATGCCCTACGGCTGGGGTACCGGTGGCGTGCAGCTCACCGCCAGCATTCTCGGGGCCGACGACATCCTCAAAGTGATCGACCAGGGGGCCGACGACACCACCAATGCGGTCAGCATCCGCCACTTCTTTCAGCGCGTGGCCGGCGTCGAGACCACCACCGCCACCACGGCGGCGGACGTGATCCAGACTCGCCACCGGATCCCCGAGACGCCGCTGCGCGCCGGCCAGATCCTGGTGTTCCAGGTGCCGATTCCCGAGCCGCTGCGCTTCATCGAGCCCAGCGAGCAGGAGACGCGACTGATGCACGCGCTGGAGGAGTACGGCGTGATGCACGTCAAGCTCTACGAGGACATTGCCCGCTACGGCCATATCGCCACCACCTATGCCTACCCGGTCAAGGTCGACGGACGCTACGTGATGGACCCGTCGCCGATCCCCAAGTTCGACAACCCCAAGCTCGACGGCAACCCGGCACTAATGCTGTTCGGCGCCGGGCGCGAGAAGCGGCTTTATGCGATCCCGCCCTATACCCCGGTCGAGAGTCTCGACTTCGAGGACCATCCGTTCGAGATCCAGCGCTGGGAGCATAGCTGCGCGCTGTGCGGCAGCGACCGCAGCTACCTCGACGAGGTGATCACCGACGACAAGGGCGGGCGGATGTTCGTCTGCTCCGATACCGACTACTGCCAGACCCGGCGGGGAGACGTGGCATGAAGAAGCCGGCACAGGAATATCCGGTCCTGCTCGACGTACAGGACATCACCCGCCTCTACGGTCCCGCCAAGGGCTGCGAGGCGATCGATTTTCGACTGCATGCCGGCGAGGTGCTGGGCATCGTCGGCGAATCCGGCTCCGGCAAGTCGACGCTGTTGCGGGTGCTCGCCGGCCTGGAAGCGCCGGACGCGGGACGAGTGATCTATCGACGTTCTTCTAACGAGCCTGAAGCCGCTCGAACCGGCACCGGCAAACACGAGAGTGGCGGCGATCAGAAGGAAAACGCAGAGGCCGCACTCGATCTCTACGCCATCGGCGAGGCACGGCGCCGGGCACTGCTGCGCCTCGAGTGGGGGCTGGTACACCAGAACCCCCGCGACGGCCTGCGCATGGGCGTGTCCGCCGGGGCCAACATCGGCGAACGGCTGATGGCCCAGGGTCAACGCCATTACGGCCAGCTCCGCGCCACCGGCCAGGCGTGGATGCGCCAGGTCGAGCTCGATCCCGGGCGTATCGACGATGCGCCGCGCACCTTCTCCGGCGGCATGCAGCAGCGCCTGCAGATCGCTCGCACTCTGGTCACTCGGCCACGGCTGGTCTTCATGGACGAGCCCACCGGCGGGCTCGACGTCTCGGTGCAGGCGCGGCTGCTGGACATGCTGCGCACGCTGGTACGCCAGCTGGGTCTCTCGGTGGTGCTGGTGACCCACGATCTCGCCGTGGCGCGCCTGCTCGCCCACCGGCTGATGGTGATGCGCCACGGCCAGGTGGTGGAGACCGGCCTCACCGACCAGATCCTCGACGACCCGCAGCACGAGTACACCCAACTCCTGGTTTCTTCGGTCCTTACGCCTTGAGGGAGGAATTTTGATGCATCCCACGACCTACGCCCAGCCTCGCCTCACGGTGGAAGGGCTGCACAAACGGTTCCTGCTGCACGGCCAGGGCGGGCTCGAGATCGACGTGATGCGCGAGCTCTCGCTGACACTGCATGCCGGTGAATGCCTGGTGCTGGCCGGACGCAGCGGTATCGGCAAGAGCACGCTGCTGAAGATGCTCTATGGCGACTACCGCATCGATCAGGGGCGAATCCGGCTGCACTTCGACGACGGCGAACTCGACCTCGAGACGCTGCCGGCCTATGCCTGGCATGGCCTGCGCCGGGACGTGATCGGCTACGTCAGCCAGTTCCTGCGCGTGGTGCCGCGGGTCGCCGCCGTCGACGTGGTAATGGAGCCGCTGCTGGCCCGCGGCGCCGATGAAGCCGAATCGCGCCAGCGGGCGGAGACACTGCTGGCCCGGCTCAACCTGCCCGAGCGGCTGTGGCAACTGCCGCCCGGCACCTTCTCCGGCGGCGAGCAGCAGCGCGTCAACATCGCCCGCGGCTTCATCGGCGAACATCCGCTGCTGCTGCTCGACGAGCCCACCGCGTCGCTGGATGCCGCCAATCGTGACGTGGTGATCGCGCTGATCGGCGAGGCCAAGGCGCGTGGTACCGCCATGCTCGGCATCTTTCACGACGAAAATGTTCGTGAGCGCATCGCCGACCGCCTGCTGCCACTGGATGGCAGCCTGGGCAACTTATCCATCGTTAGTCAGGACTTCCGGGAGAGCCTGTCATGAGCGCACAGGAACAGATTCTGACCCACGCCACACTGGTGCTCGACGACGAGACGATCGACGGCACCCTGGTGATCCGCGACGGCCGGATCGCCGCCGTCGATCAAGGGGTGAGTCAGGCGTCGGGCGCCATCGATTGCGGCGGCGACATTCTGCTACCGGGGCTGGTCGAACTGCACACCGATAACATGGAGAAGTACTTCCAGCCGCGCCCCAAGGTCGAGTGGCCGAGTCTTCAGGCGGCGTTGGCCCATGACGCCCAGATGGCGGCCAGCGGCATCACCACCGTGTTCGATGCGGTCTCGGTGGGTGACGTCGACGAGCAGAGCATGCGTCACGGCGCCCTCGACGAGATGTGCCAGACGCTGTCACGGATCGTGCACGACGGTCTGGCGCGGGTCGATCATCGCCTGCATCTGCGTTGCGAGGTGAGTCACCCGAACACGCTGGCGCGCTTCGACGCGCTGGCGTCGTCGCCGTTGCTGGGGTTGGTCTCGCTGATGGACCATGCTCCCGGTCAGCGCCAGTTCGCCAGTCTCGAGGCGTACCGTGTTTACTATCAGGGCAAGTATGGTCTCGACGACGCGGCGATGGAGGCCTTCATGAAGGCCCAGCTCGACAACAGTGAGCGCTACAGCGCCATGCAACGGCGTGCCATTGCCGCCGCCTGCCGCGAGCGGAGCCTGGCGCTGGCCAGCCATGACGATGCCACCGTAGAGCACGTCGCGGAGAGCTTTGAGTACGGCACCCGGGTGGCGGAATTCCCCACCACGCGTGAAGCCGCCGAGGCCTCTCATCGCGCCGGCATGGCGGTGATGATGGGCGCGCCCAACGTGGTGCGCGGCGGCTCCCACTCCGGCAATATCGCCGCCGCCGAGCTGGTCGAACAGGGTGTGCTGGATATCCTGTCGTCGGATTACTACCCGGCGGCGCTGCTCGACGCGGTGTTCAAGGTTGCGGCGATGGAGACCGGCTATGCCTTGCCCCGTGCCGTTGCCACCGCGACCCGCCTACCGGCCGAAGCGGTAGGGCTCGAGGATCGTGGACGCCTGGTGCCGGGGCTGCGTGCCGATCTGCTGCGGGTGCGAGTGATCGACGATCATCCGGTGGTGCAGCGGGTGTGGTCCGCCGGCAAGCAAGTGCATTGAGGATTCATCATGAATATCCGGCATTCCCCACCGGGGCGATTGCTCTACGTCATGGGTGCCAGCGGCGTCGGCAAGGACAGCCTGCTACGCGAATTGCGCCGGCGTCGCCCGGATGTACTGGTGGCGCATCGCTATATCACCCGGTCGAGTGGCGGCGGCGAGAATTGCGTCGAGTTGAGCGCTGCCGAGTTCGTCTGGCGCCGGGCGCAGGGGCTGTTCTGCCTCCATTGGGACGCGCACGGGCTCGACTACGGCGTCGGCATCGAGATCGAGACGTGGCTGGCGGCGGGGCATACGGTGGTGCTCAACGGCAGCCGCCGCGCGTTGCAAAAGGCGCGCGAGCGATTCGGCGGAACCCTGGTACCGTTGTTGATCGTGGCAGAGGCCGAGGTGCTGCGGCAGCGTCTGATCGCCCGCGGCCGCGAGACGCCGGCCGAGATCGAGGCGCGTCTGGCGCGACGCGGCGAGGAGGCGGCGTTGTCCGATATCGCGAGAATCGATAACGGCGGCGAGTTGGCGGAGGGCGTGGTGGCGCTCGAAGCCTGGCTCGATGCCTCACACCTGCCGGAGCATTCGGCATGAAGCTACGTTTCGCCGGCACCGGCGACAGCGGGCAGGTGCCCTGCTTCGGTTGCGACTGCCCGGCGTGTCAGCGTGCGCGGCTGCTGAGCTGTCACCGCCGCGAGCCTTGTTGCGGCGAGCTCGAACTCGCTGGGCAGCTATTCCTGATCGATGCCGGGCGCATGGATCTGGCCGCGCGCTGCGAGCGCCAGCGTCCGGCGGCCCTTCTGCTGACGCATTATCACGCCGATCACGTCCAGGGGCTTCTGCACCTGCGCTGGGGGCATGGCGAATCGATTCCGGTCTATGGCCCGAAAGATCCTCAAGGCTGTGCCGACCTGTACAAGAATCCTGGCATCCTCGCTTTTCAGCCCGGCCTCAAGCCGTTTCGCGCGCTCACATTGGGCGGTCTCACGGTGACGCCGCTGCCGCTCAATCACAGCAAACCCACGCTGGGTTACGCCCTGGACGATGGTGCCAATCGCATCGCCTGGCTTTGCGATACCGTCGGTTTGCCCGGGGCCACCGAGCGCTTCTTGACCGAATGGCGGCCGCACGGCGTGGTGATCGATGCCACGCACCCGGATTCTCATGCTGAGCCCCGCAACCACAACAACATCGGCATGGCGCTGGAGATCATCGAGCGATTGTCACCAGCGCAGGCCTGGTTGACGCATATCAGTCACGAACTGGATGCCGACCTCCTGGCAACGCCCCGACCCTGCCGGAAGGCGTGGAGCTGGCCGCCGATGGCAGCGATATTCTTTTTTGAGAGAGAGTCATGTCTTCACAGCCCGTTTCCCTACGCTTGAGCCCCGCCCCCACCAGCGCGACCACGGCGAAGCTCCATGAAAGTCATCTGGGCGCCTGGACCGAGGTGGGCGATCGCTGCGTCTTCAATCACGTCACGCTTGGCGACTACAGCTATGTCGAGCGCGATTGCGATCTGATGTTCGCCGAGATCGGCAGGTTCACGTCGATCGCCTCCAGTGTGCGCATCAATCCCAGCAATCACCCCTGGTGGCGCCCGACGCTGCACCATTTCAGCTACCGGCCCGGCAAGTTCGCCTTTGCCGAAAGCGACCAGGGCGTCGACGACCGGATCTTCGACTGGCGTGCCGAGGATCGTGTCGTTATCGGTCACGATGTCTGGATCGGCCACGGTGCCATCGTGCTGCCCGGCGTCACCATCGGCAATGGCGCCATCGTCGGTGCCGGCAGCGTGGTGACCAAGGACGTTGACGCCTACACCATCGTCGTCGGTAACCCCGCTCGTCCGCTGCGGCCTCGCTTCGAGGATCCCGGCACCGTGGTACGCTTGGAGGCGCTGGCCTGGTGGGAGTGGCCTCACGAGCGACTGGCCCGCATGCTGCCACTGTTTCAGGGCGATACCGAGGCGTTTCTCGAAGCCGCCGAGAGCGAGTCGCGTCCAATGCCATGATCTCAGCCGACGTTGTCAGCCAGCGTCCGATAGCGCGAGCCGCCGTCGTCGAGCTGCGATTCCACCAGGGCGAGATGGTCGAAGCGCCAGCGGAGCGGGGGGGACAGCCGTGACGCCGGGGCCGCGCGGTCGGCCTGGCGCACCAGGCTGACATGCGGGGTGAAGGCACGCTGCGGCGCGGTGAAGCCGTGACGGGCCAGCGCCTGCCAGAGCTTGGCATCGAGCGTCAGAAGCGCGGGACTCGGCGCCTGGCTGCCCGCCCAGACGATGCGGGGCTTGGGGAAATGCCCGAGCCGATCCAGCGTCCACTCGCCCTGCAGCGCCGGCCACGCCTGCGCGAGGGCGATGAGTGGGGCGATTCGGGCCTCGTCGACATTACCCAGAAACGCCAGCGTGATATGCATGTTCTCCGCGGGCAGCGGATAGCCGCCGCAGTGCGATGCCAGGCGTTCGGCCTCGGCGGCCAGGGCCCGGCGCGTGGTGGCGTCGGGCCACAGGGCGAAGAAGAGTCGGCGAGAAACGGTCACGATAGCGGCTCCCGGTGGGGTTGCCAGCAGGGTGCCGTATCGTTCCCCTTCTTGCCAACGGTTTGCGGGTATGGCCGTGGCTCCCGATCAGGCGGAGTCGCTTTCCGGCCGGTGATCTTCGCCTTCCATCGTCGAGCCGTGATCCTGGCTGAGCGGACCGGCCAGCTTGCGCAGCGCGACATAGAAGACCGGCGTCAGGAACAGGCCGAACAGGGTCACGCCGAGCATCCCGGCGAACACCGCGATCCCCAGCGCCTGGCGCACCTCGGCCCCGGCGCCATGGCCCAGCGCCAGCGGTATCACCGCCGCGGTGAAGGTGATCGAGGTCATGATGATCGGACGCAGTCGCAGCCGGCACGCTTCCAGCGCCGCCGCCACCACGCCGCGCCCCTGGAACTCGAGCTCGCGGGCGAACTCGACGATCAGGATGGCGTTCTTGCAGGCCAGCCCGATCAGCACCACCAGCCCCACCTGAACGAAGACGTTGGTATCGCCGCCGGAGAGCCTGACGCCGACCAGCGCCGACAGCAGGCACATCGGCACGATCAGGATCACCGCCAGCGGCAACGTCCAGCTCTCGTAGAGCGCCGCCAGGACCAGGAACACCAGCAGGACCGCCAGCGGGAACACCACCAGCGCGGCATTGCCTTGAGTGGACTGCTGATAGCTGAGGTCGGTCCATTCGAAGTCGATGCCCGCCGGCAACACCCGCTCGCCGATAGCGGACAAGACGCTCATCGCCTGGGGCGAGGAGAGCACCCGCGGATCGGCCTCGCCGGCCAGGTCCGCCGCCGGGTAGCCGTTGAAGCGCAGCACCGGGTCGGGGCCGAAGCTCTGGCGGATATCGATCATCGAGCCGATCGGCACCATGTCGCCCTGGGCGTTGCGGGTGCGCAGCCGGGCGATGTCCTCGACGCTGTCGCGATAGGGCGCGTCGGCCTGGGCGATGACCTGCCAGGTGCGGCCGAAGCGGTTGAAGTCGTTGACGTAGGTGGAGCCCAGATAGGTCTGCAGGGTATCGAACAGGTCGCTCACCGCCACGCCCTGGGTCTTGGCCTTGAGGCGATCCACCTCGGCGTCGAGCTGGGGCACGTTGGCCTGGTAGCTGGTGATCGGATAGCTCATCCCCGGCGTCTGCACCACCGCGCCCTGGAAGGCGGTCACCGCCTCCTGCAGCGGGCCGTAGCCGAGGCCGCCGCGATCCTCGATGAACAGCTGATAGCCCGAACCGTTGCCCAGCCCCAGAATCGGCGGCGGCATGAACGAGAACGCGATGCCGTCCTTGAGGCCGCTGATCTTGCCGGCGATCTCGGCGTTGATCGCCGCTGCGGTGCGGGTGCGCTGATCGAACGGCTTCAGGGTCAGAAACGCCAGCCCGGTGTTGGCGGTGTTGGTGAACTGCAGCGCGTTGAGACCGGGAAACGAGATGGCGTGTTCGACGCCGTCGGTCTGCATGGCGATGTCCACCACCTGACGCAGCAGGGCATCGGTGCGATCCAGTGAGGCGCCCTCCGGCAGTTTCACGCCGGCGATCAGGTACATCTTGTCCTGCACCGGAATGAACCCCGGCGGCACGATCTTCAACAGGTAGCCGGTGGCCCCCAGCAGGACCAGGTAGACCACGAACACCGCGCCGCGCCGGCGCAGGCTGCTCGAGACCACGCCCTGGTAGCGATGGGAGCCGGCGTTGAAGACGCGGTTGAACGGCCGGAACAGCCAGCCGAACAGGACGTCGATCATCCGAGTCAGGCGATCCTTCGGGGCGTCGTGGGGCCTGAGCAGTATCGCGGCCAGCGCCGGCGACAGGGTCAGCGAGTTGATGGTGGAGATCACCGTCGAGATGGCGATGGTCACCGCGAACTGACGGTAGAACTGGCCGGTCACGCCGGACAGGAAGGCCATCGGCACGAACACCGCACACAGCACCAGGCCGATGGCGACGATCGGCCCTGACACCTCGCGCATCGCCTGATGCGCGGCGGCGCGTGGCGCCAGCCCCTGGCCGATGTTGCGCTCCACGTTCTCCACCACCACGATGGCGTCGTCGACGACGATGCCGATGGCGAGCACCAGCCCGAACAGGGTCAGGGTGTTGATCGAATATCCCAGCAGCAACAGCACCGCGAAGGTCCCCACCACCGAGACCGGCACCGCCAGCAGCGGAATCAGCGACGCACGCCAGGTCTGCAGGAACAGCGTCACCACCAGCACCACCAGCAGTATCGCTTCCAGCAGGGTCTGGATCACCGAGCGGATCGAGTCGCTGACGAACAGGGTGGTGTCGTAGACGGTGCGATACTCCACTCCCGGCGGGAACCGGGTGGCCAGCTCGTCCATGGTCCGGATCACCTGGTCGCGAATCTGCAGGGCGTTGGCGCCGGGCGACTGGAAGATGCCGATCGCCACGGCCTCCTTGCCGTCCAGCCGGGAGCGCAGCGTGTAGTCGCCCGCGCCCATCTCGAGCCGAGCGACATCGCCAAGTCGCAGGATCTCGCCATCCTCGCCGACCTTGAGCACGATGTTGCCGAATTCCCGCTCGGTGGACAGGCGCCCCTTGGCGTTGATCAGGGTGAGGAAGTCGCTGTGCGGCATCGGCTCGGCGCCGATCTGGCCGGCGGAGACCTGAACGTTCTGTTCGCGCATGGCCGCGACCACGTCGCCGGCGGTGAGACCGTGAGAGGCGATACGGTCGGGGTCCAGCCAGGCGCGCATGGCGTAATCGCCGCCGCCGAACAGCTGCGCCTCGCCGACGCCGGAGATCTTCGCCAGCTGATCGCGCACGTGCAAACGCGCATAGTTGCGCAGGTAGAGCGTGTCGTAGCTGTCATCCGGCGAGACCAGGTGCACTACCATCAGGAAGGTCGGGGACTGCTTCTGGGTGGTCACGCCCTGTCGCCGCACCGCTTCCGGCAACCGCGCCAGCGCCTGGCTGACCCGGTTCTGGACGCGCACGGTGGCCTGTTCGGCATCCGTCCCGGGCTGGAAGGTGATGGTCATCTGCAGCACGCCATCGGAGCCGGCCACGGACTTGTAGTACATCATGTCCTCGACGCCGGTGATCGCCTCCTCCAGCGGCGTCGCCACGGTCTCGGCGATCTCCTTGGGGTTGGCGCCCGGGTAGGTGGTGCGCACCAGCACCGAGGGCGGCACCACCTCCGGGTACTCGCCGATCGGCAGATTGGGAATGGCGATGACCCCTACCGCGAAGATGACGATGGAGAGCACCGCGGCGAAGATCGGCCGGTCGACGAAAAAGCGGGAAAAATTCATGACGACTGGCTCCTGGGCGGCGGGGACGATGCCCGCCGCGTCTTGTCATTCCGGGAAGAGACGCCTGGGAGAGACGCGCTCGAGCGTGAAACGCCGGGAAGTGCTAGGGCCGGTTGACGGCAACATCGTTGCCCACGCCCGCCTCGCGCATGGCGATCGGATTGGGTGTGACCGGCATGCCGGGGGCGAGGATCTTCTGGGTGCCGTTGACGATCACCCGCTCACCGGCCTTCAGGCCGTCGCGGACCACTACCAGATCGCCCACCTCGCGGCCGAGCTGTACCTGGCGGGGCGTCACGGTGTCGTCGTCGCCGACCACGTAGACGACGCGCCGGTCCTGATTGGCGAGCACGGCCTTGCGGTTGATCAGCATCGCCTCGCTGAGGTTGGCGACGGGCATCTCCACCCGCGCGAACTGGCCGGGCCTGAAGAGGCCATCCGGATTGGGCAGGACGGCGCGGTAGCGCAGCGTGCCGGTATCCGCGTTGATCTGGTTGTCGACGAAATCCAGCCGTCCCTGGTGGGGGAAGCCCGTCTCGCCGGTCAGGCCGATGTTCAGCGTCAGCGGCTCGTTCCGGGCCAGCAGTGTCTGTGCTCCCTGCGCGTCGGCTTCGTTGCTGTCGAAGTAGACGTACAAGGGATCCACCGACACCAGCGTGGTCAGCACCGACGCATCGGCGCTGGCGAGATTGCCCTGGGTGACCATGGCGCGTCCGGTGCGGCCGGCCACCGGCGCGGTGACCCGGGTGTACTGCAGGTCCAGTTCGGCACTGGTCAGCGCGGCCTCGGCCTCGGCTTGCCGCGCCCGGGCAGCGAGCGCGGCCGCCTGGCGCTGATCGTGCTGCTCCTGGGAAATCATGTGTTTCTGGATCAACTGGCGGGATCGCTCCGCCTCGACGTTGGCGAGGCGGCGTTGACTCTGCGCCTGAGCCAATGAGGCCTTGGCGGCCTGGACGCGGGCCTCGTAGGGACGGGGGTCGATGCGGAACAGCAGATCGCCGGCCTCGACCAGTTCGCCTTCCTCGAAGGCGACCTCGTCGATATAGCCGCTCACCCGTGGCCGAACCTGTACGGTCTGCGGCGACGCCACGCGGCCGGTGAAGGTCTCGCGCAGCGTGACCGGCGCCACCAGCACCGTGGCCACATCCACTTCCGGGGGCGGCGGCGCACTGGCGGATTCCGCCTCGCCATGGGCGTCGCAGCCGGTCAGCAGCGCGCTGACGAGCATGACGCCCAGGCCGTGAGTCAGCCCTGATCTCGGCATGCGCTTGTGGTCGAACCTTTTCATTGCCTGGCCCCCTGGGTCGTTCCCGGTCGTCGATCCCGTGTCCTTGCGTCCGGCGCAGCGCCCTGGCGGGCGACGATGAGCCGGCATGGGATCATGGACGATCAATGTACGGTTCCAGGGCGGAGGCGCGTTATCGGGTTACTCGTGGTTGATTGCCTAATCCTGTAGACCTCGTTCATCGGGGATAAGAAAAGCGCTCGCCATCGAGCGGCTCAGGAAGGCGCTTGCCCGTTCCTTCAAAGATCTTGCCCAATCCTGCAGGGATCGGTTTTTGTCATCAAAATGCCGGTTGGCTGGCCTATACTCGCGCTTTGTCGAACACCGATAACCAGTCCACCTACGAGAGGGCGGAGTCGTGAGTGTCGTGCAGCCTGTTTTCGAGACACCGGATGATGAGATCGACCAATTGGCGAATACTCTGTCTCGACAGATACAGAAATGGGCACCGGAAGAAGGTCTGACGCCGACGGCGGTGCCGGGCCTGGAACTGGTGCGCGCCAATTCCTCGTTGACGAACTGTATCGGCTCGACGGTCTACGACCCTTCGCTGTGTCTGATCGCGCAGGGCAGCAAGCGTATATGGCTGGGTGATCGGGAAATCGATTATGGGCCGCTGAGCTGCATGGTGTCGGCGGTGCATCTGCCGGTGCTGGGCAAGGTCACCGAGGCTTCGGCGGAGCGGCCCTACCTGGGGCTGAAGCTTGCCGTCGATGCCCAGGAAGTCACCGCTCTGGTACTGGAGCTGGGTGAGGGACTGGGCGAGATGGAGGAGCGGGAGTGCGCCGAGACCGCTTGCGGCCTCGGGCGCGTGCAGGCCGAGAAGGGGCTGGTGGACGCCTTGCTGCGACTGGTGAGCCTGCTCGATTCACCCCAGGACATCCGCATTCTCGCACCGCTGGTGCGGCGCGAGATCTTCTATCGCGCGCTGGTCGGCGAGATCGGCCTGCACATGCGCAAGTTCGCGGTGGCGGATACCCAGACCCACCGCATCTCGAGGGTGATCGCGGTACTCAAGGATCGTTTCACCGAGCCGCTGCGCGTTCGCGAGCTGGCGGCGATGGTGAACATGAGCGAGTCGTCACTGTTCCACAGCTTCAAGCAGGTCACCCGGATGTCGCCGGTGCAGTTCCAGAAGAAACTGCGCTTGCACGAAGCGCGCAGGCTGATGCTGGCCGAAGGGATGGAGGCGGCCACCGCCAGTTTCCGCGTGGGGTACGGCAGTCCATCCCATTTCAGCCGTGAGTACAGCCGTCTGTTCGGCGTGCCGCCCCGCACGGACGTGAGCAAGCTGCGCGGTGAGCTGCCGCAGACTGCCCGCGCCTGATCGTGTGTCGGGGGCGAGTGACGGCCTCAGTCGCCGATGACCATCACGGCTTCCGCTTCCACCTGGCTGCCCTTGGGAAGCTGCTTGACGCCGACCGCGGCACGGGCCGGATACGGCGTCTGGAAGTACTCTTCCATGATTTGATTGACCACGGCGAAGTTGCCCAGATCGGTCAGGTAGAGGTTGAGCTTGACGATATCCTGCAGCGAGCCGGCGGCTTCGTGGCAGACGGCCTGGAGATTGGTGAAGACCTGACGCGCCTGGGCTTCGAAGTCCTCGCCGACCAGCTCCATGGTGCCGGGATCCAGCGGGATCTGCCCGGACATGTACACGGTGTTGCCGGCCTTGATGGCCTGCGAGTAGGGGCCGATGGCGGCGGGCGCCTGCTCGGTATTGATGACGGCTTTGTTGCTCATGGCATGGCTCCTTGTCGTTATGCGGTGTGCGCATTGCGATGGACAAAAATAACGACGCCGCCGCGTCCGCATGAGCGGGCGCGGCGGGCATCGTAAAAACGAAACGACCGACCCGCCGCCAGCAGGAGCGGCGGGTCGGTCGCCACGGTGTCAACTGCGAACGCGAGTGATCTTGCCGACGTGGGGCAGGTTGCGCAGTCGTTTCATGATACTTGCCAGATGCACGCGATTGTGGACGGCCAACGTCAAGTTGATGATCGACAAGCGTGCATCGCGTTCTTCGATGCCAATGCGTTCGATGTTGGCATCGGCGTCGGTCACCAGGCCGGCCAGCTCGGCGACCAGACCGCGCCGCGTCTCGACGTGGAGACGCAGCGCCACCGGGAAATCCTGGTCGATCTGCTGCGACCACGCCAGGGCGAACAGCTTGTCGGGGTCGTCGCGCAGTTCCTGAAGGTTACCACAATCGTGGCGGTGCACCACGATCCCCTTGCCCACCGATAGATGGCCGACGATGGGGTCGCCGGGCAGCGGGTAGCAGCAGCGCGCGAAGCTGATCACCATGCCCTCGGCACCGTTGATCACGATGGGCACGCCGGAGCCCGGTGCCGTGGCGACTTCCTCGGCGCTCGACGGCGCGCTGGATTCCAGAAGACGTCGCGCGATGGCGTAGGCCATGCGCGTGCCGAGGCCGATGGATTCGAGCAGATCGTCCTCGTGCTTGAGCTCAAGCTCCTCGAGTAGCGTCGCCAAGCGATGCTCGGGCAGTTCTTCGAGGCTGGTCTCGAAGGCGCTCAGTGCGCGGTTGAGCAGGCGCCGGCCGAGCTGCACGGATTCGGTGCGCTGCTGATGCTTGATGGCGTGGCGGATCGCCGAGCGGGCCTTGGCGGTGACCACGAAATTGAGCCAGGCCAGGTTGGGTCGGGCGCCGGGGGCGGTGATGATTTCCAGCGTCTGGCCGCTTTCCAGGGTCGAGGACAGCGGTGCCAAATGACGATCGATGCGGCAGGCGATGCAGCTGTTGCCGATGTCGGTATGCACGCTATAGGCGAAGTCCACCGCGGTGGCGCCGCCGGGGAGTTCCATGATATCGCCCTTGGGCGTGAACACGTAGATATCGTCGGGGAACAGGTCGTTCTTGACGTGCTCGATGAACTCCAGGGAATTGCCGGCGTGGCGTTGCATTTCGAGCAGGCCGCGTACCCACTCACGCGCGCGCGCATGGCTGCCGGCGCCGATGGGGCGTTCGGTCTGGCCGGCCTTGTACAGCCAGTGTGCGGCGATGCCGTTGTTGGCCATCGCTTCCATCTCACGGGTACGAATCTGTACCTCGATGGGCATCCCGCTGGGACCGAACAGTGTCGTATGCAGGCTCTGGTAGCCGTTGGCCTTGGGGATGGCGATATAGTCCTTGAAGCGCCCCGGTACCGGCTTGTAAAGATTGTGCACCGCGCCGAGGATGCGGTAACAGGTGTCGACGTCGTCGGTGATGATGCGAAACCCGAACACGTCCATGATCTCGGCGAAGGGTTTGCGCTGATCGCGCATCTTGCGATAGATCGACAACAGGTGTTTCTGGCGCCCCACCACGCTGCCGCCCAGCGCGTCGTCATCGAGGCATTTCTGCAGGCTGTCCTGGATCTGGCGCATCATCGAGCGACGATTGCCGCGCGCCTTGGTGACGGCGCGCTTGATGCGTTCGGCGCGCATCGGGTGGATCGCCTGGAAGGAGAGATCCTCGAGCTCGACGCGGATGGTGTTGATGCCCAGGCGGCTGGCGATGCGGGCGTAGATTTCCAGCGTCTCGCGGGCGATGCGGCGCTTCTTGTCAGGCCTGAGCGCCCCGAGGGTACGCATGTTGTGCAGGCGGTCGGTGAGCTTGACGATGATCACGCGGATGTCCTGAGACATCGCCAGGACCATCTTCTGGAAATTCTCGGCCTGGGCGACCGCCTTGTCCTCGAAGGTGATCTGGGTCAGCTTGGAAACGCCATCCACCAGTTCGGCCACGGGGTCGCCGAACTGCCTGGCCAGTGCTTCCTTGGTCACGCCGGTATCTTCGATGACGTCGTGCAGCATGGCCGCCATCAGACTCTGATGGTCCATGTGCATGTTGGCGAGGATGTTGGCGACGGCGAGCGGATGCGTGACGTAGGGCTCGCCGGAGCGCCGACGCTGACCGTCATGGGCCTGCTCGGCGTAGTAGAAGGCGCGCTTGACGTGCAGAATCTCCTCGGGCGGCAGGTAGCTGCCGAGTCGGTCTGCGAGGTCGTCGATGGTGAACATAGTGCGCGCCTTCGAGGATGGAGAGGCCTTAGTCGTTGTACTCTCGCTCGGGGCGCGGCTTGGCGGCGGGCGGCTCGACGACTTCGTTGAGGACGCTGGCGTCGACCAGGCCGGCGGCGATTTCACGCAGTGCCATGACCGTGGGCTTGTCGTTTTCCCAAGGCAGCAAGGCATCGCGCGAGCCGCGAGCGAGTTGACGTGAACGCTGGGTGGCGATCATCACCAACTGAAAACGGTTATCGACGTTGTCGAGGCAATCTTCTACGGTAACGCGTGCCATGAGTGTGGACCCTGATCGAGAAATATAAAGCGGCTTGCGCCGGACCTACGGAAGGACCCTCGAGTCTACTCGACGTCTTCCACGCGTGACAAGAGCGCTTCCAGTAGCGGGGTGTGAGCGGCCTGTACGCGGCTCACGCGTGTCCGCTCGGCATGTACCAGGCAACTCAGCTCGTCGAGGGCATGCGCGAAGGTGTCGTTGATGATGACATGATCGTATTCGTCATAGTGCGACATCTCGTCGACCGCGTCACGCATGCGCCGCGCGATGGTCGCTTCATCGTCGGTGCCGCGCCCGGCAAGCCGTGCATGGAGCGCTTCCCGGGAAGGCGGCAGGATGAACACCGAGACCGCCGCGTCGAAGGCCGCACGCACTTGGCGGGCGCCTTGCCAGTCGATTTCCAGGATCACGTCCTGGCCGGCGTCGAGCAGGGCCTGCACGGCGGCACGTGAGGTGCCGTAGTAGTTGTCGAAGACCCGTGCGTACTCGATGAAGTCGCCGCTTTCGATCAACCGCTCGAACGTCGTGACGTCGACGAAGTGGTAGTTGACGCCGTTGCGCTCGCCGGGACGCATGGTACGCGTGGTGTGCGAGACGCTGACCTGAATGCCCGCGATGCGTTCGAGCAGGGCGCGTACCAGGCTGGTCTTGCCCGCGCCGGAAGGCGCCGAGACGATGTAGAGTGTCCCTTTTGACGGAAGCTGAGTGGGCATAGGGCGTGTCCGATTGAGCCGCTTCTGGGGAAACGTGCATTATCGCATACACTTTGTGTTCTGCCGACATCGCGCAGGATGCGTCACCCGCTGAACAAGGAACCTTTTGCATGCCCCCCACTGTGTCATCCACAAGTGCCTCGACGACGCGCCTGGCCTTCGCCGGGGTCGCCTTCGCGTTCCTCGTGACCATGCTGGGGACGACGTTGCCGACACCGCTTTACCCAGGCTATCAGGCGGCCTTCGGCTTCTCGCAGCTCATCATCACGGTGATCTTCGCCGCCTATGCCGTGGGGGTCATCGCCGCGCTGTTGGTCACCGGTCGCTGGTCGGATCAATTGGGGCGCCGTCCGCTGTTGTTTGCGGGGTTGGCGGCAGCGGCGCTTAGCGATGTCGTCTTCCTGGCGGCCGACGGTCTTTCCACGCTGTTGGTGGGGCGCGTGCTGTCAGGCATCTCGGCCGGTATTTTCACCGGCACGGCGACGGTGGCCGTGGTTGAGCTGGCGCCCGAGGCCTGGAAGCGCACGGCGACCTTCGTCGCGACCGCCGCCAACATGGGGGGGCTGGGCTTGGGGCCGGTGGTCGCGGGCGCCTTGGGAGAATACGCCGCGTGGCCGTTGCATCTGGCCTATGCCGTGCATCTGGGGCTATTGGCGATCGCCGTGCTGGGCGTCGCCATGGCGGCGGAGACCGTGACCCGACCGCCTCGGGTTCGCCTGCGGATCCAGCGTCTGAAGGTGCCCCCCGAGGTGCGCGGCGTGTTCATGCCGGCGGTGATCGCGGGCTTCGCTGGTTTCGCGGTGCTGGGGTTCTTCACCGCCACCGCCCCGGCGTTCATGAGCCAGGTGCTGGGGTATTCGAACCTGCTGGCGATCGGTCTGGTGGCGGGCTGCGTGTTCTTCGCCTCGACGCTGGGGCAACTCGTGCAGGGGCGTCTGCCCGAGGCGCACCGCTTGCCGCTGGGATGTGCCGTGGTGATCGTGGGGGCATTACTGGTGGGAGCCGGATTGGCATGGGCGACGCTCTGGGGCTTCCTGCTGGGGGCGCTGATCGTCGGCCTGGGTCAAGGTATCGCCTTTCGCGCCGGACTGGGTGCGGTGGCGGCGGCCTGCCCGTTGAATCAGCGTGGCGCGGTGACCTCGACCTTCTTCGTCATCGTCTATGTGGCGATCTCGATTCCCGTGGTGGGCATCGGCCTGATGGCGCGGCTCGTCGGCTTGCAAGCCACCGGGGTGGGATTCGCCATCGGCGTGGCCGCGCTGGCGGGCGTGGCTTTGGTATCATTGCAGCGTCAGCGTGCCGCGACGGCGGTGCGTTAAGCGTTTTTCACGTCAGCGCCCAGGAGTCCCAGCATGTCCGAGTCCCCCACCCGCCTTCGCCTTCGCCGCCCCGACGACTGGCATCTCCATCTGCGCGATGGTGACGTGATGCGCCTGGTGCTGCCCGCCACCAGTCGGGTCTATGGGCGCGCCATCGTGATGCCCAACCTGATGCCGCCGATCACCACGCTGGACGCCGCCGAGGCGTATCGCAGGCGGATCCTCGAGGCGTTGCCGTCGGGGCATGACTTCACGCCGCTGATGACTTGCTATCTCAACGAGAGCGTCAGCGCCGAGACGCTGGAGGCAGGGCACGCCAGCGGCTTGCTGACGGCGGCCAAGCTGTACCCGGCCAATGCCACCACCAACTCGCAGCATGGCGTCAAGCGTATCCAGGACATCTACCCGCTGCTCGAGACGATGCAGCGCATCGGCATGCCGCTGCTGGTGCATGGCGAAGTCACGCGCGGCGAGATCGATATCTTCGATCGCGAGAAGGCCTTCATCGACGAGGTGATGACACCGCTGCGCGAGCATTTCCCGGCGCTCAAGGTCGTTTTCGAGCACATTACCACCGGCGATGCGGCGCAGTATGTCCTGGAGGGCGATGCCAACCTGGCCGCGACGCTGACGCCGCAGCATCTGGCCCACAATCGCAATGACATGCTGGTGGGCGGTATTCGCCCGCATCTGTACTGTCTGCCGATCCTCAAGCGGGCCGAGCACCAGCGGGCGCTGCGCGCAGCGGTGGC
This sequence comes from Chromohalobacter marismortui, assembly GCF_004364315.1. Classification (GTDB taxonomy): domain Bacteria; phylum Pseudomonadota; class Gammaproteobacteria; order Pseudomonadales; family Halomonadaceae; genus Chromohalobacter; species Chromohalobacter marismortui. The sequence goes on from NZ_SOBR01000004.1 coordinate 490,614, forward strand.
CAGCGGGCACCCGCGGTTCTTTCTGGGGACCGACTCGGCACCGCACGTGGTCGCCGCCAAGGAGACCCGTTGCGGCTGTGCCGGGGTCTTCAACGCCCAGGCCGCGCTCTCGGTCTACGCGGAGGTGTTCGAGGAGGAAGGCGCGCTCGAGCACTTCGCGGCCTTCTGTGCGGAGAACGGACCGCGCTTCTATGATTTACCGCTCAACGATGAGGAGATAGAGCTCGTGCGCCAGCCGACGACCATGCCCGAGCGCATCGACGGCCATGGCGAGACCTTGAAGCCCTTCAAGGCTGGTGAAACCCTGGCCTGGACCGTCAATGCCGGACGCGACTGATGCGCTGGCGTCAGGTCGTCGTCGACAGGCGCGGCAAGTGCGCCACGTCTGACTCGTGCAAGGGGCGCACCTCCCAGCCGCGTGTCCCCCGTGGCGCTACCCATTGCGGCATAGCGTTATCGGTGCGCGGGCCTTCCGGCGTGCCGCTGTCGAGGTAACGGATCACCCGAATCAGTCCGGAATGGCCGACGACCAGCGGCGTCTCGTGCTCGACGAGCAGCGCATTGAGCGTGGCGACGATGCGGGTGACGAAATCCGCCCAGCTTTCGCCGCCCTCGGGCGAGATCAGATAAGGCATCGTCTCGGGGATGGGCTGCTCTTCGTGCTCGCCCCAATGGCGCTCCTTGAGCCCACCGATCAGGCAGTGCGGGGCGCGTCCGGTGGCCAGTTCGGCCGTGCGTCGGGCGCGCTCCAGAGGACTGGCGACGATCAGCGGCCAGGCGATATCACCGAGCAGCCGCGCTGCCTGGCGCGCCTCGCGCTCGCCCTGCGCGGTGAGGGGAACATCGCGCTGGCCGGCGATCCGACGGCTCAAGTTGCTGGTGCTCTGGCCGTGGCGCAGAAAGACGAAAGGGCGACGAATCAGCTCGGGCATGGCGTTGGCTCCATGGGCGATGATGTCTCGATCCTATCAGTTCATGCGTGCCACGGCGTGTCTTCCTGCATTGATGGCGGTGACGGGCCACGTCATGATGCAGCGCTTATGTTTAGACTTAAGTCTAAGTGAGCGATAATGCGCCGATCACCTCGGCACTCACAACAGGGAAACGACATGCACGCATCCACAGACGCGTCGACGCCTTCCGGCGGCGCCGCGCACCCACGCCTGGCGGAATTGGCCCTGGCGCTGGGTGGTTTCGGTATCGGTACCGGTGAATTCGTCATCATGGGATTGATGAGTCGTGTCGCCGAGGACCTGCAAGTGGCCATTCCCGATGTCGGTTATGCCATCAGCAGTTACGCGCTCGGCGTCGTCGTCGGTGCGCCGATCATCTCGGCGTTGGCGGCACGTCTGCCCAAGCGGGGGTTATTGATCGGGCTGATGCTGTTGTTCGCCCTCGGCAATGTCGCCAGCATCATGGCGCCGCATTTCGGTACCTTCGTCGGGCTGCGCTTCATCGCCGGTCTGCCGCATGGCGCCTATTTCGGCGTTGCGGCGCTGGTCGCGGCGGCGGCGGTACCCGTCGAGCAACGCGCTCGGGCGGTGGCGCGCGTCATGACCGGGCTGACCGTGGCGATCCTGATCGGGGCGCCGCTGGCGACTTGGGTAGGCAATATGATCGGCTGGCAGGCGGCCTTTGCGGGCGTGGCCGGTATCGCCTTGCTGACGGCGCTGATGGTGCGTCTGTGGGTGCCGTATCAGCCTGCCGACCGTCAGGCCAGCCCCAAGCGTGAGATGACCGCGATGATCAAGCCGCGCGTGCTGTTCACGCTGGGCGTGGCGTGTTTCGGGTGTGGCGGCATGTTTGCGGTGTTCAGTTATGTCATGCCCACGCTGACTCAGCAGGCGGGCATGGCGGCGTCGCTGGGGCCGTTGGTGCTGGCTATCTTCGGGGTGGGCACCATCCTCGGCAATTTCGCGGGCGCGCGCATCGCCGACTGGAATCTGCTGCGCGGGATTCCGATCATCCTGCTGTGGGTCGCCTGCGTGCAGGGCGGCTTCTACTTCGCTGCCAACACGGTCTGGACGGGGCTGTTGTTCGTGGCGCTGGTGGGCACCAGCATGGCCGTCGCCCCGGCGATGCAGACCCGATTGATGGATGTCGCCGAGGATGCCCAGACCATGGCCGCCTCGCTCAATCATGCCGCTTTCAACATGGCCAATGCTCTGGGCGCCTGGCTGGCCGGCGTCACGATCAAGATGGGCCTGGCGTGGTCCTCCACCGGGCTGGTCGGCGCCTCGCTGGCTCTGCTGGGCATCGCGATCTTCGCCACCGGCCGCTGGCTGGAAAAGCGCGAGGCGTTGCAGCAGCCCGCCGCCTCGTCATAAGACGACTGAGCCGTCAGTGGCTTGTGTTAGTCCGCTGGCGGCCGTCATGTCCCTCGAATCATCGTTCTCTCGCCCTCCCCATGTCCGCTGGCGTTTAAGTTTTCCCTTATGCTTGCCGATGAGAATCTAGGGGTCGTGTTGCCCAGCCGCATCGTCGGGTCAACGTGCTCGCGATACTTGTGCAGGGCCGGACCATTGGCACCACCAGGATGGACGTCATGGAGAAAAGGCTATGTCGGGTATGCAAGGTGGAGGGGGTGTGCGGGAACAGGGGGCCGTCGCGGTGCTCGGATTTACGCTCTCATGTCGATTGCAGGGGGCGTCGGAAGTCGTGGGATACCTGCTGGAAGCCCTGGAGGAAGAGCTCGAAGCGCGCGGTCTGATCATGGGCGGCGGGGTCGATGCGGATCGGCTGGATGTCTTCATCCTGCCGCGCAAGGGTGCCGAGCCCTCGCCGGACGACCGTCTGACGCTGGCCGACTGGCTCGCGCGGCAGCCTGCGTGCCTCGAGGTCGCGGTGGGCGATTGGGTGGAGATTGACTGAGCGTCCGCTGCGTTCTCCGACCCGGTGGCTCATACCGTTCCGGCGGCGAAATGGCGTTGCAGATGGCAAAACTCATCGTTGACGCGCATGACGCTCGGCGTCGAGAGGTAATGCGTGACTCGATCGGCGACATGGGCGATCAATCTTGGATCGCTCAGCGCCGTTGACCAGTCCTCGCCTCGGGCGAGCGCGTCGCGCTCACGGCGGTGCAAATGCCACCACTTGGCGCACCAGGTGATCGACCACAACCACATGGCACGACGCGCGGCGAGCAATGCCGCCTCATCGGCCAGCGGATCGTCCGTTCCGAGCCGGGCCTGCCATTGGCGATAGAACTGAATCACCGTATCGGGCTCGAGCACCGCGTGGCTGGCGGGGTCCCAGGTGGTCGAGGTATACAGCGAGGCGTGGGCCAGGTCGAAGCCGGGATGGCTGTAGCGGCATTTTTCCAGGTCCACCAGCACGGCTTTCCCCTCGGGCGTGATCAAGAAGTTGCCGGGATGCGCGTCGAAGCTGATCAGGCAACGCCGGGTATCGATGCCGGCGGCCGCAGCGTCGTTGCCGTCCAGCGAGGCGAGTGCCGCATCGATGTGGCGGCGCGCTTCGCGGTCGAGCAATGTGGCAGGCAGCATATCGAGATGCTGTGCCTGCGCCATGATCTCCTCGCGCATGGCTTGCCAGGGCGAGGCCGCACTGGCCAGTGGCGGGCGCGTCGCCGCTGCGGGCAAAGGCAGCCGATGGATGGCGGCGAGTGCCTCGGCGATGGCGGGAAGGTCCTCGGGAAGACGGGCCGGACGCCCATGGATGGCGGTGACCAGCAAACCGCCGCGCGGCAGTGTCGCGTCGCTGGGCAGTCGTCCGTGAAGCGTTGGCGTGTGACCACTCTCGCTGGCGCGTCGATAGCAGTGTGCCTGGAAGTCCAGATTGTCCTCGACGCCGAGCTGCATCTGGCTCTGCTTGGGCAGACGGGCGACCCAGTCCGGGCCGTGTCGGCGGTGGATCCAGATATGGTCGTGGGCGAGGCCGGTATCGGGCATGGGCTGCAGATCGATGCCGGTTTCGCCCCGGGACGCGAGGTGCGCGCGCACGGCGTCGCAGAGTGCCTTGGCGTGTCGTGTCTCGTCGGTGGATGCAGTCATAGGGAACGATGGCTCGTTGGGGTCGGCATGAAGGCTGGGCTCACCGGCCTGTTTCGTCAAATGGCGCAGCGAAATCCTCATCGCTGGGGAGGCAGGTGCTGGGTAGCCATCCTGCTGGTGTGGCGACGCGTCTCGACGGCTCAGAACCGCCACATCGCATGGGCCTGCCATGGTGTGCGCGTGATGATACGCTGGTCATGTCCCTATCCCCGTATTGATGTTGTGATACCCCTTGAGTCGTGCCTGGGCGGGTATCCTTACAGAATTCCCGCTGCGTACCGGCTGCAAAGGGAGCCGGTGGACGGAGAGGGCGTGTCGGCTGGAGAATCGGCGGCGTGCTGTGTAAGGAATATTGCCGTGTCACGACCAAGGCGGTGATCAATCGAGGGAGAGAGACATGACGTTTTCGCGAGGCGTGCTGGTGGCGGTGTTGTCGCTGTTGCCGACCATGGGCCAGGCTTACGAGTTGTCCGATTGGGACTCGGTGACCGCGGCCGCTCGGGGGCAGACGGTGTACTGGAATGCGTGGGGCGGTGATCCGCGTACCAATGCCTATATCGATTGGGTGGCCGAGGAGGTCGACGAGCGTTATGGCATCGATCTCGAGCACGTCAAGGTCAGCGATACCGCTGCAGCGGTGACCCGCGTGGTGGCCGAGAAAGCGGCGGGTAACGAGGACCGTGGCGCGGTCGACCTGATCTGGCTCAACGGCGAGAACTTCGCCACCATGAAGGAAAATGACCTGCTCTATGGCCCCTGGGCCGAGCAACTGCCCCACTTCCCGCTGACCGCGCCCAACCAGAACCCCGAGGTGCGCGAGGACTTCACCCTGCCGGTCGAGGGCTACGAAGCGCCCTGGGGACGTGCGCAGATCACCTTCTATTACGACAGTGCGCGTGTCGACGAACCGCCGCGCAGCATTCCTGCATTGCTCGATTGGGCCAAGGCGCACCCTGGGCGCTTCACGTATCCGCAGCCGCCGGCCTTTCTGGGCACGACCTTCCTCAAGCAGGCGCTGCTGGCGTTGACCGAGCACCGCGAGGCGCTTTACGCGCCGGTCGGCGAGGCCGATTTCGAGTCCGTCACCGCGCCGCTTTGGGCCTACCTGGACCGCTTGCATCCTTATCTGTGGCGCGAGGGTGAGCGCTTCCCCGCGGGTGGGCCTCGGATGCGTCAGCTGATGGGCGACGGGGCGTTGAGCCTGGCGTTCACCTTTACCCCCTCCGCGCCGGCCGCCGCGGTGCTCGATTATCAACTGCCACCGACCACGCGCAGTTACATTCTTGACGACGGTACGCTGGGCAACGTGCATTTCGTCGCCATTCCCTTCAATGCCCAGCACAAGGCCGGCGCCTTGACGGTCGCCAACTTCCTGCTCTCGCCCGAGGCCCAGGCCCGCAAGCAGGACCTCTCGTTGTGGGGCGATGCCACGGTGCTGGACATGTCGCGCCTGAGCCCCGAGCAGCGCGAAGCGTTCGCCCGCGATGGGCGGGCCGCCGAAAGCCTGCCGCCGTCCTCCCTGGGCGAGACGCTGCGTGAACCCCATCCCTCCTGGATCGCGCCGCTCGAGGAGGCTTGGCGGCAGCGTTACGGCGCGCAATGACAGCGGGCGTGGCCTATCGGCTCGTCGTCGGTGTCCTGCCCTGGCTGACCATCGCCTTGCTCAGCGTGCCGGTGGTCGCCGGTGTGCTGGGGGCGCTGGCGCCGGCCTTCGGCTGGCTGCCGGTACTCGGTGGAGAACGCCTGACCCTGGCGCCCTGGCGGCAGCTCTTCGCGGTGCCGGGGATCGTCGACATGGCACGACTCAGCCTGGTGACCGGGCTGGTCAGCGCGGCGCTGTCGCTGGGGCTGGTGGTGCTGTTTCTGGGCAGTTTCCTGCACACGCCGCTGTATCGTCGCATTCAGCGCTGGTTGTCGCCGCTGCTGGCGGTACCCCACGCGGCGGCGGCGATCGGCCTGGCGTTCCTGCTGGCCCCGTCGGGGTGGGTGGTGCGTGGCCTTTCCCCGTGGGCGACCGGGTGGGCCTACCCACCGGATTATGCCTTTCCCGGCGATGCCTGGGGGCTGTCGTTGATCCTGGGGCTGGTCGTCAAGGAGGTGCCCTTCCTGCTGCTGATGAGCCTGGCCGCCCTGGTGCAGTGCCAGGCGCGCGAGCGCCTGAGCGTGGCGCGCAGCCTGGGGTATCGTCCGCTGACGGCCTTTCTCAAGGGTGTCATGCCTGGACTTTATCCCTTGTTGCGGTTGCCCCTCTACGCGGTGATCGCCTTTGCCACCTCGACGGTGGACGTGGCCATGATCCTGGGGCCCACGACACCGCCGCCGCTGGCGGTGGCGGTGGTCGGCTGGCTCAACGACCCGACGCTGTCGATGCGCTTCATGGCCTCGGCGGGGGCGATGCTGCAGCTGCTGCTGACGCTGACGGCGTTGTTGATCTGGTGGACGCTGGAGCGGTTGGTGGCGCGCGTCAGCCGGGGTTGGTGCCGGGACGGACGGCGCCAGTGCGGCGACCGCTGGCTGGCCGGCATGGCCTGGCTGGCCATGCGCACCGTGCTGGGCCTGATGATGGCCGCGCTGGCGGGGCTGGCGCTGTGGTCGGTGGCCGGATACTGGCCGTTCCCGGCGTTTCTGCCGTGGCCGCCGATCGCGCACAACTGGCTGAACGCGGCCGATGATCTGGTCGCCCCGGTGTGGCAGTCGCTCGGCGTCGCGCTCGCCGCGACCCTGGTGTCCGTGGTGCTGGTGCTGGGCGCGCTGGAGTCGGAGACCCAGCGTCGCCGGCCGATGCGCCCCTGGGCGCAACTGATCCTGTACCTGCCGCTGCTGGTGCCCTCGGTGGCGTTTCTGTTCGGGCTGGTCATGATGCAGGCGCAAATGGGCGTTCGGCCCGGCCTGGGCGCGGTCATCATCGGGCATGCGGTGTTCGTGCTGCCTTACGTCTTCCTGTCGCTGGCGGAAAGCTATCGACGCCTGGACCCGCGCTGGAGCCAGCAGGCCCGCAGTCTCGGCGCCGGGCCCTGGCGGGTCTTCTGGCGTGTGCGCCTGCCGTTGTTGCTGACGCCGCTGCTGACCGCGGCGGCGGTGGGCTTCGCGGTGAGCATCGGCCAGTACCTGCCCACCATTTTGCTGGGCGCCGGACGCGTGGTCACGGTGACCACCGAGGCGGTGAGCCTGGCGAGCGGTGGAGACCGGCGGCTGACCGCCATTTATGCCCTGCTGCAACTGTTGCTGCCGGCGCTGGGCTTCATGCTGGCGATGCTGGTGCCGCGTTATGTGTTTCGACGGCGGCGCGATCTGCTGCCAGGCACCGACTGACGAAAGGAGGCATGCCATGGCGTCATTGAGGCTCGATGACATCGTCATTCACCAGGGCCAGCATCGCCTGCTGAGCCTGGACACCACGGTCGCCCCCGGTGAGGTGCTCACCGTCATGGGGCCCTCAGGCGTTGGCAAGTCCACCTTGCTGGCGTTCATCGCGGGGTTTTTGAGCCCGGCGTTCGAGGCACAAGGGTGCGTGCTGCTCGACGCGACGCGTATCGATACGCTGCCCGCCGAGCAGCGTCATGTGGGGCTGCTCTTTCAGGACCCGCTGTTGTTTCCGCATCTCGATGTGGCCGGCAACCTGGCCTTCGGCATGGTGCGCGAAGGCACCCGTCGGCAACGCCGTGCGCGAATCCATGACGCCCTGTCATCGGTGGGGCTGGAGGCGTTCGCGGGGCGCGATCCGGCAACACTGTCCGGTGGTCAGAAGGCGCGAGTCGCGCTGTTGCGGGTGCTGTTGTCGAAGCCGCGCGCGATGCTGCTCGACGAGCCGTTCTCCAAGCTGGATGCCGAGCGGCGCGGCGAGATCCGCCACTGGGTCTTCGAACGCGTGCGCGATCACCGCCTGCCCACGCTGATGGTGACCCATGATGAAGCCGACGCCCAGGCGGCGGGCGGGCGTATCCTGAGGTTGACCGAACGAGACACCGTTATGGGACCCACCGATAAGGAGGAACGTGCATGACGACGCATCGCTGGATGGGGCGGGCGCTGGCCTTGGGGGGATTGGTGCTCTCGACAGGCGCTCCGGCCGACGAGATCGCGTTTTCCGCTCAGGAAATGGCCGCCTGGGAGACGCGTGCCTTCGAGGGACAGACGCGTTACACGGTGGTCCGTGACAATGGCGTCGAGGTGCTCGAGGCGAACGCGCGGGGTCAGGCGTCCGCCAAGTACCTGGAGCGCGAGGTCGATCTGAGCGAGACCCCTTATCTGCACTGGTGCTGGAAGGTGGATACGCGTTATGCGGGGCTCGAGGAACGCACCCAGGCCGGCGACGACTATCCCGCCCGGCTCTACGTGGCGCGCAAGACGGGCCTGCTGCCGTGGCAGGTGCAATCGGTAAACTACGTATGGTCCTCCAATCAACCCATCGGGGCGCGCTGGCCGAATGCCTTCACCGACCGGGCGATGCTGCTGGCCCTTCAGGGGGAGCAGTCAGCGGTCGGCGACTGGCGGGCGCAGGTCCGCGACGTGAGCGCCGATTACCAGGCGCTGTTCGGCGAGGACGTGAGCGAGATCGACGGCGTGGCGCTGATGAGCGATGGCGATAACGCGGGCGGCAATGCCACCGCCTGGTATTACGGCGTCGGCTTCTCCGACTCGCCGACGCCTCCGAATTGCCCCGGGTGAACCAGAGGAGATAGCAGCATGCTGACAATGATACGGCGGTTGTGGGGGGATAACGACATGCCTGAGCGCTCTCCACAAGCCCAGGAAGAGGCCGATCGCGAAGCGCGCAAGCTGGCCCTCTACCATTTCGAGGGATGCCCTTTCTGCTGGAAGGTCAGGCGTGCCCTGACCACGCTGCGTGTCGATATCACGATGCATGACATCCACAAAGATCCCGCCGCCAGAGCGCAACTGGTGGCCGGCGGCGGCAAACAGACCGTGCCGTGCCTGCGGATCGACGAAGACGGGACGACCACCTGGCTGTATGAGTCCAGCGATATCGTCGAGCATTTGAAGCATCGATTTGCCGTGTCACCGTCCGCATGAGCGAGGTCATGGCACAAGAAAGCCTGACAACGCCATGGTTGAGCGTGATCGTGCCGGTGGTGAACGAAGCCGCGACGATCCAGGTCTGCCTGACCGCCTTGTTGCCGTTGAGGGACCGCGGCGTCGAGATCGTGGTCGTCGACGGCGGCAGCGACGACGACACCGTCGCGCTAGCGCGTCCCCTGGCGGATCGGGTGCTGGTCAGTGCGCGCGGTCGAGCCCGACAGATGAACCACGGCGGTCGGGAAAGTCGCGGCGACGGCCTGGTCTTCGTGCATGCCGACACGCGCCTGCCCGGTTGCGCCGACCGGTTGATCGACACAGCACTGAAGGGGCCGACGTGCTGGGGGCGCTTCGACGTCGAGATCGAGCGCGGGTTCGCGCTGGCGGGGCTGGTCGGCTGGAGCATGAACCGGCGCTCGCGCCTCACCGGCATCGCCACGGGGGACCAGGCAATCTTCATGGCCCGCGACGCGTTCGAACGCGTCGGCGGTTTCCCCGACCAGCCGCTGATGGAAGACATCGAAATCAGCCGGCGCCTGCGTCGTCTGTCCGCCCCGGCTTGCCTCGCCCAACGGGTGACCACGTCCGCGCGGCGCTGGCAGCAGCACGGCCCGTTACGCACCATCGTCACGATGTGGTGGCTGCGCCTGCGCTACTGGTGCGGTGTATCGCCCTGGACCCTGGCGGGGGAGTACACCGATGCCCGCTGACGCGATGAGCGCCGGTGCCGAGGTGGCGCTGCTGGTGTTCGCCAAGGCGCCGATCCCCGGCAAGGTCAAGACCCGGCTGATGCCGGCACTCGATGCCGAGCAGGCGCGGGACGTGCATGTCATGCTGCTCGAATGCACGCTCGAGGTGGCCCGCCAGGCCTTTCCCGCCGCACGGGTACAGCTGTGGGCGGGGCTGGCGCCGCGCCATCCGCTGCTTGAAGCGTTGGCGGCGCGACATGGCATCGCGCTGCACGCCCAGCCGTCGGGGGATCTCGGGCAGCGAATGCACACCGCCTTGTCCGCCCAGCGCGGCCCGGCGTTGCTGATCGGCAGCGACTGCCCGGTGTTGACGCAGGCGCTATTGGCGCGCTGCGCGCGAGCGCTGGACGACCACGATCTGGTGATGCTGCCTGCCGAGGACGGTGGTTATGCATTGATCGGGGGCCATCGTCTCCCCGCAGAGCTGTTCACGGACATGGCCTGGGGTGGCAGCGAGGTGGCGGCGCAGACGCTCGCCCGGGCACGCGAGCTGGGCCTTCGCGTAGCCTGCCCCGGTACGGTGTGGGACCTCGACACCCCGCGTGATCTCGAGCGCTGGCGCATGTTGAACGCTGCGACATGAATGCGGGTCTTATCGAGTGGAGGTCGGCGTGTTTTGTTGCCATGCTGAGCGATGGTCATCGATTGGGAAAAACACCATGTCAGCAAGCCCCGACTCAGCACATGACGCGGACTCTCTCGATGCGCGTCAACGTCGCCTGGCGGCGGTAAGGCCGCGACTACTTGCCTTCGCGCGTCTGCAATTGCGTGATGCCTCCGAGGCGGACGATGTCGTACAGGAAGCCTTGATCACCGCCGTCGAGAAGGATGCCCACTTTGCAGGCAAATCCGGTTACGAGACCTGGGTCTTCGGCATCCTGAAAAACAAGATTCTCGATGCACTGCGTGCCCAGAAGCGTCGCGGAAAGTGGCAATCCTGGGAGGATGACGGCGTCGAGGCGGCCGTGGAAAATCAATTTCAGGCAACGGGGCGATGGCAAGACATGGCTCGACCCAGATCCTGGGGTGATCCCGAGAGCACGCTTGCCAGCGAGCGGTTCTGGCAGGTGTTCGATAGCTGCATGATCGCGCTACCCGAGAATATCGCCCGGATCTTCACCATGCGCGAACTCATGGGGCTTTCCACGCGCCAGATCTGCGAAGAGGCCGGTATCAAGGAAAACAACTGCTGGGTCATCCTGCATCGCGGCCGCCTGTTGTTGCGTGCGTGTCTGGAAAAAGGCTGGCTGACGGAGGCCGACTCATGAAAATGCTGATGTGCCGGGAGGCCACGCGTCTCATGTCGAAGCGTCTGGATGTGTCGTTGGGCATTCAGGAAAAAATGGCGCTGAAATTTCACCTGGCCATGTGCGGGGCCTGCAAGCAATGCAATAAGCAGTTTCAATTGCTGCACGATGCAGGACGCGTCCTGGAACATCAGACCACGGCGATGCCCTTCGATGTGGGGGGCGATTCGCGATGACACACCGCGAAACGCGAGGAGACGTTGCCCAGGATCCCCTGACCGCCCTCCTGAAACCCATCTTCATGGGGAGCGATTTTTACCATGTCGCCAAGCAATGCGGCGATTGGCTGCTGTCGCATGAACATGCCGTTGCCCCGAGCTTTCATCTGGTGACCGAGGGGCAGTGTCGTCTTGCCTGGCATGACGGGGGCGAGGAGCATTTGCAGGCTGGCGATCTGGCGTTTTTCCCCGGTGATGCGCCGCACCAACTGACACCCCAGGGCGTGTCTACCGACACGCCGACGCAGGTGGTACCGCTACGCAGTTCGCGACCCGGCGTGGGATTGATCTGTGGTCATTTTCGCTTCGTGCATGATGTCCCCCCGGCCTGGTTCGGTGCGTTGCCGCGTATCGTGCGTATTCCCCGACAGGCGCGTGGGCAAACGTTTCAACATGCGGTCGAAGCCTTTGCCGAGGAGTTGTCCAACGGCGATGCGCCCGGACACGCCCCGGTGACGAATGCCTTGGCCAATGCCCTGTTGATCCTGATGCTGCGCCACTGCCTGGAGACGCGGCTGCTCGATCAGCGTCATTTGATGGCGTTTCTGGATACCCCGGTTAGCCGGGCACTCAAGCTGTTGCATGAAGACCCGCGATGCGACTGGACGCTGCACGAACTGGCCCGTGCCGTGGGGCTTTCCCGTTCGAGTTTCAGTGAACGTTTCCATCGCGTCGTGGGCATGACCGTGGTGCGCTATCAAGGACGGCTACGCATGATATTGGCGGACCAGGCCCTCGCCAACGGCGAGAGCATCGTGGGGGCCATGCTGGCCAGCGGCTATCGCTCGGAATCCACCTTTCGCAAGGCCTACAAGCGGATCAGGGGCGTGCCGCCCTCACGTCTCAAGACGCACGCGACGGAGTGACCACCTCGCTGACCTGCAACACCGGTTCCACATTGGTGAAGTGGGGCACATCGTTCATGAGTATTTGGCCAACGGCATCAAAAGCCGACTCGAAAGCCTCCGCCGAATCGAATCCCAGATGAGTCATCAAGTGGTAGGGAGACGCGGCATCGGTACCGCGATGAATCCGTACATAACGCAGGCCGTGTTCGCCTAGGTTGTCTTCGACAAGAGGAACATGTTTTTCCAGGTAGTACTGGTCATCGAAGGTAAGATCATTCTGGTTGGGATACGCTACCATGACGTCGATCATTGTCGTCTCCAGGAATAGACAAGAATTGAGGAAGTACTCTTGTTCAGTCGTGTGGTGTCTCTACACCTTACATGCCGCTTCACTCGTTCGGTCGGGCTTTACGCTTTAACGTCTGCCATCAGTTGCTGACTCAGCGTCGTGAGCGAGTCGGCGTGCCAGTCGGGCTCGAAGAGTTGCGTGTCGATCACTTTTCCGGGGCGAGCGATGAAACCTGTCATGCACCCCGCGCTGGCGGCGCCGATAAGGTCCCAGCCATGAGCCGCGATCATGACCAGCTCACGCGGTGATACCTGCCAGTGATCGGCAACATATTGGTACGCCTTTGGGCTTGGCTTGTAGGTCTCTATGGAATCGACGCTTAGCACGACGTCGAAAAGGTCCCGCAATCCGGCCTGTTCCAGCTGACACTGCACGGCGTCGAGAGTGCCGTTGGTCAGAGCGGTCAATTGATAGCCTGCAGCGCGAAGCTTGATGAGGGCAGGCGCTGTATCGGGGTGCGGTGGCAAGGTGACGAGTATGTCGAGGAGCTGGCGCTGGTGGTCGTCGCTAATGTCGACACCATGACGCAAACCGGTTTGCCGCAAGGCACTTTTCGCGAGCAACCCGAAGGGAAGGTAGCGGCCGGCAAGCGTGGTCGTCATCCATGCCTCTTCCAGAGTCAGGAACCACTCGCCGCGCACGGCTGCATTGCCAAATATCTTCTCGAAGAGTGGCGTCAATGCTGCGGTATCGAGCAGCGTCTCGTTGATATCGAATACCAGGATCATGTGTATGTTCCGCTGTCAGGTAAAAGGCCCCATCACTCAAGCATGCATGGCCGTGATTCGCAGCGATTTCGGCCTGATGATGTACGCTGCGACATGAATTGGAGACGTGGCGTAGCATTCCTTGCACTCGATGGGGACTACCCTAGTGAGTGACATACGACCTCACGAGGAGAGCTACATGACGGACTTCACACTGCACACGATCGACAGCGCGCCCCAGGAAGCCAAGGATCGCCTGGAAAGCACGCAAAAACAGATGGGGTTTTTGCCCAACCTGTTCGCCAAGATGGCGGAAGCCCCGACTCTCCTGGAGGCGTATCAGACGCTGGATGGCATCTATTCACGGACCAGTCTGACGGCGGCGCAGCAGCAGGTCGCGCTACTCGCCATCAGCTCCGTCAACGGCTGCAGTTTCTGCGTGGCGGCGCATACCGGTGGGGCGAAAGCAGCCAAGGTGCCGGAGGGCGATATCGCGAAGCTGCGCGAGCTGCAAAACCCCGATGACCCGAAACTCAACGCTGTGTCGCGCTTCGCCAAGCATCTCGTCGAGGCACGGGGCTGGGCCGATGACGCCGAGGTGAACGCGTTTCTGGAAGCCGGTTTCGAAAAACAGCAGGTACTCGAACTGGTCATCGCCGTCAGTCTCAAGACGCTGTCCAACTACACCAATCACATCGCCGGCACACCACTCAACGACGAGTTGAAGTCGCTGGAATGGCAGGATCCGCGTACCTGAGGGATGCGAGCGCAAGGTGTTAGCGGTTGCGTAAGAAAAAGCGGGCGATATACCGGTGCTGGTATATCGCCTTTTTCGTGGCGATCAAGGCAGTCACGTGTAAGGATCAGGGAGCGGGCACGACTCAATCCCTGAACGCGTCGCCACGCTGGGCCACTGCATGGAGCTGGCGACCGGCGCGCGGGTATCGTGTCACCGGTAACGTCGATACCTGCCGATCACCGTAGGAACAAGGGGGATGGATTGAAACATTATCGCGTGGTGATTCTGGGGGTGGTGCTGGTGGCGATCGTGGCCTTCTTTGCGGGAGGCTTCGACGATTACCTGACACTGGAGTCCATCCAGTCGCTGCAAGGGCGGTTCGACCAGTGGTTCGCCGATGCACCCTGGCTCGTCGCCGGCGGCTTCTTCCTCGTCTACGTGCTGATCGCCGCGCTCTCGCTGCCCGGCGCCGCCTTCCTGACGCTGCTGGGGGGCGCCCTGTTCGGCCTGGGCTGGGGGTTCCTGATCATCTCCTTCGCCAGCACGATCGGCGCCACGCTGGCGTTTCTCGTCTCCCGTACGTTGTTCAGGGAAACCGTGGAGCGTCGCTTTTCTCGATATCTGGACACGATCAATAAAGGTATCGAGCGTGATGGCGCGCTGTATCTATTCAGCCTGCGACTGGTGCCGGTTTTCCCGTTTTTCGTCATCAATCTGGTGATGGGCCTGACCCGACTGCGTACCTCGGTGTTCTATATCGCCAGCCAGATCGGCATGATTCCGGGCACGCTGGTCTACGTGAATGCCGGCCAGCAACTCGGCGAGCTGCAATCGCTGGGGGGCGTCGTGTCGCCGTCGCTGCTGCTGTCCTTCGCCCTGCTGGGCGTCTTCCCGCTGATCGCACGGTGGGTCGTCGACGGGCTGCAACGCCGCAAGCGCTATCGGGGGTATGCCAAGCCGCGGCACTTCGATGTCGACATCCTGGTGATCGGCGGCGGCTCAGCGGGACTCGTGACCAGCTATATCGCCAGTGCGGTGCGGGCCAAGGTCGCGCTCGTCGAACGTGACGCCATGGGGGGCGATTGCCTCAATACCGGCTGCGTGCCCTCCAAGGCGCTGATTCGCGCCGCGCGGGCCGCCCAGAACGTGCGTGACGCCGAGCGGCTGGGTGTGCACGCAGGGGCGCCGCGTATCGACTTCGGCGAGGTCATGGGCCATGTGCGGCGTGTCATCGAGGAAGTGGCACCCCATGACAGCGAGGAACGCTATACCGGACTGGGCGTCGAGGTGAAGCGTGGCACGGCGCGGCTGCTGTCTCCGTGGACGGTGGATGTCGACGGCCAGCCGCTGACGGCGCGGCATATCGTCATCGCCACCGGCGCCACGCCCAAGGTGCCGCCGATTCCGGGCATCGAGCAGGTAGACGTGCTGACCTCCGAGAACCTGTGGACGCTGACCGAGCAGCCGCGCCGCCTGGTGGTGCTGGGCGGTGGCGCGATCGGCTGCGAGCTCGGCCAGAGCTTCGCCCGCCTGGGCAGCCAGGTCACGCTGGTCGAGGGCGCCGAGCAGCTGCTGGGGCGCGAGGATGACGATGTCGGCGAACTCGTTGCCGGCCTGCTTGCCGAGGAAGGCCTCGAGATCATGACCGGCACCCGGGCGCTGTCGGTGACGGTCGAGAACGGCGAGAACCAGCTCCACGTCGAGGCGGCCGACGGTCGCCAGACGCACATTCCCTTCGACCGCCTGCTGGTCAGCGTCGGCCGTCAGGCCAACGTCGCAGGGCTCGGACTGGAAGCGCTGGGGATCGCCACCCGCGACAACGGGACCCTGGAGGTCAACGAGCAGCTACAGACCAAGCTGCCCAACATCTGGGCCTGCGGCGATGTCGCCGGCCCTTATCAGTTGACCCACGCCGCCGCGCACCAGGCCTGGCATGCCGCCGTCAACGCCCTGTTCGGCGAGTTCAAGCGCTTCAAGGTCGACTACCGCATCATGCCCGCGGTGACGTACCTGCAACCCGAAGTGGCACGCGTGGGGCTCAACGAGCGCGAGGCCAAATCTCAGGGCATCGCTTACGAGGTCACCCGCTACGACATGGCCGAGAGCGACCGGGCGATCGCCGAGCGCGCCACCGCCGGTTTCGTCAAGATTCTCACCGTCCCCGGCAAGGACCGCATCCTCGGCGCCACTCTGGTCGGGGAAAACGCCGGTGAATGGCTGGCGGAGGTGACGCTGGCCATGAAGCACAACATCGGGCTCAACAAGTTGCTCGGCACGATTCACCCCTACCCGACCCTCTCGGAAGCCGTCAAAGGCACTGCCGGCGTGTGGAAGAACGCCCACAAGCCCGAGCGCCTGCTCGGCTGGCTGGCACGTTATTTCCGCTGGCGGCGGGGAGAGCGGCACCGTCACGGCGTCGATTCATCGTCCCCATGATCGTCAGCGTGGCGTGACAATGCTGGGCAAGGCGATTGAAATTTTGCAACGCAACGGTGCTAAAAAACGGTGCCAAAAGAGTGTCCCGTTGAATGGTTAAAGCCGCTTCGATCGGCACACGGAGCACTCCGGTACGGCAAACGCCCGGCGAATGAAACGCCGGGCGAGGATGTGGATTGCGTCGCTCGTATGCCGGGGCTTTTGAATCTTCAGTCCTGAAGACTCGCATCGATCCGATTATAGAACGTCTTCGAAAGATGCGTCCGCGTGAAGAATGTCTGCGGTGGTTCAGGCATCGGGAAAGGCAGCCCGGTCAGCAGTAATGATGTCGGTATCCCGTCGGGATCCATACGCAATGCCTCGAGACGCCCGAAGTCGATCAAGAAACGTGGCGGCTGCTTAACCGTATCGTGGAGCCGTTTCATGGCATGGGAACGGCTGGGAATATCGACAGATTTCTCGCCACCATGCTGGACCGGATACAACTGAGCAAAAAGCGTCCCTGCCGCATCCCAACCGAATTTGACTGGCTCGTCGATGATGCGCACCTGCGTGCCATTGGGCACGCGTGTGGCAAGGTACTCGATATCCCTTGGCAGCATACGAATACAACCGTGAGAGACTCGCATCCCGACGCCTCGTGGCTGGTTGGTGCCATGAATCAGATAACCGGGGATATCGAGCATCATGGCGTATTCACCCAGAGGATTGTCAGGGCCGGGAGGTACGACACGCGGTAGCTTCTTACCGTCTTCAGCACGCTCTTCGATGATGCTTTCCGGTGGATACCAGGCGGGATCCTTGATCGTCATGGTGACGGTCGTCTTGCCCAGCGGGGTTTGCCACCCCTGCCGGCCAATGCCGATGGGAAAGGTCTCGACGCGGGGTGTCTCGCCCTCTTCCACGGGGGGATAGTAATACAGCCGTAACTCGGCAAGATTGATCACGATCCCCTTGTGGGGGCCCGGGGGAAGAATGAAACGAGTGGGGACCCTCACCTCGGTGCCTTTACCGGGTACCCAGGCATCGACATCGGGGTTGGCCCGTTGCATGGCTTCGAAGCCAACGCCGTGGCGCAATCCGATATCGATCAACGTATCCTTGGCAGCGGCTTCGACGATCTTGACGTGGCCGATGATATCGCTCGATGCGGGGAGCCGATAAAGTCCCTGCGACCGACTATCAGACGTTTCCTGAGCCTGTGCCCAGCCGGGCAGTGCCAACACTATCAGCATTAGCATCATCCCTAATAAATGCGACCTCGCTTGCATCGATATCCTCTCCATAGCGCACATAAAGACGGTTGGCTCCAGTATTAAACCATTGGCTTGCTGAAGGCTCCACTCGTCGCGCAGCGGTGGCCCACGCCTTGGCGTGCCGGCAATTCGTGGGCGACGTTCCAAGTTCCGATGGCTGGAGCCGTCACACCGCCCATCATGACGTGCCTTGTGTCGACGCCACTTGGCGGTTGCGCCCCGCGCCCAGCGCCATGACCAGCGCGCTCAGGGCAATCGTACTGACCAGCACACCGATCACGTTCCAGCCGCCACTCCAGTCGTGCAGCACGCCGACCAGCAGCGGCCCCAGTGCCGCCAGGGTGTAGCCGATGCCCTGGGCCATCGCCGAGAGGCTGGCGGCCGTCGTCGCATCCGGCGCGCGCAGGGCCAGCAGCGTCAACGCCATGCTGAAAGTGCCGCCCTGGCCCAGCCCCAGCACCACGATCCATAGCCACACACCATCGATCGGCGCGTAGAGGCAGCCCAGCAGCCCGGTCAGCGTGAGTGTTATCACGACGGCCAGTACCGCTCGCTGGTCACGCATGCGGCTGCCGATCAAAGGCGCCAGGATCGCGGTGGACACCTGCAGCAGGATCGATACCGACAGCGCCAGCCCCGCGGTGACTGCTGCCAATCCGCGATCCTGCAGGATCGTCGGCAGCCAGCCGAACACGATATAGGCCAGCGACGACTGCAGCCCCATGAACAGTGATACTTGCCAGGCCAGCGAATCGTGACGCAGCCGCGCGCCGCGCCGCGCGGGAACGCGAGTAGGCTTGGTGCCCCTGAGCTGCGGCAGCCACAGCAGCGCGGCGATCACCGCCGGCAGCAACCAGAACGCCAGCGCGCCCTGCCAGGCACTGAGGGAAGCTCCTTGCGCAACGCCATCCAGCAGTTGACGCAGCGGCTCCGTGGTACCCGCGGCAGCGGAAGCGCCAAGGTTGAGCGCCACGGTATAGAGGCCGGTCATGATGCTGACGCGACGGGGGAAGTCCCGCTTGACGATGCCCGGCAGCAGCACCCCGATGATTCCGATGCAGCTGCCGGCGATCGCCGTGCCCAGAAAGAGCCCCAGCGTGCCGATATAGGGCCTCACGAGCAGCGCCATCGCCAGCACCACGAGGGCCGCAAACACGCTGCGTTCAGGGCCGATCCGGCGGATCAGGCGTGGTGCCAGCGGCGCCGCGAGCCCCAGAAACAGCACCGGCAATGTGGTCAGGATGCCCTGCCAACTGGGGGAGAGCGCCAGCGCCTCACCGATGTTGCCAAGTACCGGCGCAACACTGGTCAGTGCCGGGCGAAGGTTGAGCGCCACCAGCAGCAGCGCGACGAGAGTCAGAACGCCCCGGCGGGGCATCGCGGAAGTCGACAAGAGAACCATCCTTGGAAATCGAAAGGTAATGCATCACGGCGGCAAAGCCGAAGACGCAAGGGTAGCCGATTACGGCCAAAATCGGGATGGTTCTACGCCAATGGTCGGGTTTCGACGACATGGAGGGCGGTCGGCTACTATCCCTTGAAGTCGAGTGTGTCAGCGAACCCCGGCCCGATAGCTTTCGGGCTCCAGCCACAGGTGGTCGCGCAGATCGCCCTGGAGGCAGAACATCCTCGGCCGGTCACGGAAGCTGAAGAGCCGATAAAGGTAGTAGTGTGCAGCGTTTTTACCTGAGCAATCCAACTCGTTGGGCGAGAGAAAGAAGGCGCACTCCTTGGCGAAAGCGGTGGTCTTGACCTCGACCAGGCGTTCGCTGCCATCGGAGGAAAAAGAACGAACATCGAAGCCCATGCCATCTCCCTGGGTAACGGCGACATGTTCCACCGCTTCGGCGAGGTTCTGAGCTCCCTCGGCTATCAGCCGTTGGCGCTCATAGGCAAGCACGAAACACTCGCCTGCATGCCCTAGCTCACGGTTGCGGGCCTCGCGAGCAAGATAGTCGCGTTTCACGACATAGCTGCCCTGCCTTTCTTGTACCTGAGGAGTCGCTTTAGGGGGATCAACGACTACGCCTTCGAGGGTTTCGGGCGTATTGTCGATGACGGGGCGTTCTGCCGCCGATAGGGCCGCTCGATCAAAAACTTCACTGCGTAATAAACGCTGCTCGACGCATTCTGCCAAGATTGCCTGATAGTTACTCCGTGGTTTGTACCCCGCCACGTAGGGGCAGCCGGCATCGCGAAGTACTGCGCTAATGTTGCAGTGTTTGAATTCGATAGAGCCTGAACTTCGCTTGGGTAAACGCTCTGCCAACTGACGATTGAGAGCTGCTTTGTTGTAGCGCTGATGGCTCAATTCCGCGATTAACATCTTGCGGTAGGTGTCGACGATGGATGCGATTTCACCGTCGGACCATGAATCGTCACGGGACATTTAATTAACCCGACATTCTATATTTAAAATGAATCGTTTTTCATCACGACTTATATCGGGAGTGACCAGCAAAAACACCAAGACTTGATCCTCCCTGATCTTGCATACACTCGAGGTGGACGTCGTATTGCGTCACGCCATCTACAAGCCCGTACGGTATCAGGTTATCGCTGCGGCAATAGGATTGCCAGGCCACGAATCCATACCGGCGCTCCTGTGTCTGATGGCCTGCGAGGCGGGGGAGAAGGCCCCCGCCTGCCGGGTCATGGTCAGCTGGCCGAGTCGTACTCTGCGGATGCTTTCGGGCCCCACGCCCAGCGCAGTACAAACACCACCATGAACAGTGCGGCTACCCCGCTGAGTCCCCCGATCCAGGCTGAGCCTGTCAGTCCTGCGACCAAAAAGGCGATGATCCCGGATGTTCCTGCGCTCATTGCATAGGGTAATTGGGTTCGTACGTGGTCGATGTGGTCACACGAAGAGCCGGCCGAGGAGAGGATGGTGGTATCCGAAATCGGCGAGCAATGATCGCCGAAGATACCGCCGCTGAGTACAGCGGCAATGGCCAACGATAACGACATGTCCATTGCAGCAGCCACCGGCATGGCGATGGGGATCATGATCGCGAAGGTGCCATAGGAGGTGCCGGTGGTGAAGGCGACGAGCGAGCCGATCAAGAACAGCAAGACGGGAATCAGGCTCGGCGCGATGCCGGCCTGGGCCAGCGTGACCAGGTAATCGGCAGTGCCCAGCTGTGAGGTCACGCTACCGATCGACCAGGCCAGGGTGAGAATGATGTAAACCAGCGTCATGCTCTTGATGCCGGTGACCACCAGATCCATCGCTTCACGAAAATCGAACAGCCGCTGTTGCAGTCCCATGCCCAGCGCTACGCTGACCGCCAGGAAGGTCGCGATCAGGATCGACAGGCCGCCCTCGGCTTCTCCCATCGCCGTGATCAGGTCGTTCTCGGGGAAGTTGCCGGTCCACAGGAACAGGGGCGGAATCATGCCCACCAGCACCAGGATCGGCACGAGCATGTTGCGCTTGCGCGAGCTCTCTTCGGCAACGCCCAGCATCTCGGTCGCTTCGCGATCGGAAGGTGGCTGGGCGCCATCCGCCAACAACTTGCCACTCATCCGTGCGCGCTGCTCGGCCGTGGCCATGGGGCCGAAATCCGATTGGGTGACGACGATCACCAGAATCAACAGCAGCGCCAGCCAGGCATAGAAATTGAGCGGAATCGACGACAGGTATATCAGATACTCGGAGCCCGTCATGTCCATCTCGCCAAGCTGGGTGCCGATCAGCCCCATGACGAACACCACCCAGGTGGAGACGGGCCCCAACAGGCACATGGGCGCCGAGGTCGAATCGACGATGTAGGCGAGCTTTTCTCGCGAGACGCGCATGCGGTCGGTGATCGGCCGCATGACACTTCCCACCGTCAATGCATTGAAATAGTCCTCGAAGAAGATCAGGACCCCGAAGCCCAGGGTGGCGCCCTGGGCTCCACGCGGCGAGGCCACCTTCGA
This sequence comes from Chromohalobacter marismortui, assembly GCF_004364315.1. Taxonomy (GTDB): domain Bacteria; phylum Pseudomonadota; class Gammaproteobacteria; order Pseudomonadales; family Halomonadaceae; genus Chromohalobacter; species Chromohalobacter marismortui. Next base: position 512,194 of record NZ_SOBR01000004.1, read on the forward strand.
GGCAATGGCGCGGGCGATGGCATGGGCGCCGCCGGTTCGCTGCAGCACGGTGATCAGTACCCCGAACAGGCCGCAGTAGATGAGAACGGTAGCGCTCCATTCACCGCCCACACTGGGGATGATGAAATCCGCGAAACTATTGTAGAGCCCGGCTGCCGGATTGCCGCCACTGAGCATCGTCGCTCCCAGCCAGACCCCACAGAATAACGCGGGAATCACGTTGCGGGTCACCAGCGCCAGCAGGATCGCGAGCAACGGAGGGAACAGGGAAAACAAGCCAAAGGACATGAAGCGTCTCCATCATGTAATTGTTGTGCGTCGTATCAAGAACGGGGCGGCAGGCCCAACCGTTGGAAGAGTGTCCCCGGTCCTCGTGCGCGTGGACTTCACTCTATATTCTGGATCTGCTCGCGCATCTGTTCGATCAACACCTTCAGCTCCACCGCGCAACGGGTGGTGTCGGCGACGATGGATTTCGAGGAGAGGGTGTTGGCTTCGCGGTTGAGTTCCTGCATCAGGAAGTCGAGGCGGCGGCCGATGGGACCTTTTTGCGTGAGCTGACGCTCGACCTCGGCCACGTGGGTCTCGAGACGGTCGAGTTCTTCGGCGACGTCGGCCTTCTGGGCGAGCAGGGCGATTTCGGTCTCGAGGCGTTGCGGGTCGAGCTCGGCCTTGAAGGCGGTCAGGCGCTCGATTAGTTGCTCGCGCTGGCGTTCCAGAATCTCGGGCAAATGGGCGCGGACCTCGGCGACCACGGCACGAATGCCCTCTAGCCGGTCGCGGATCAACTGCGCGAGGCGCTCGCCTTCGCGGGCGCGGCCGGCGGTCAGGTCGTCCAGCGCGGTTGCGAACAGCGCCTGGGCGGCCTGCTGGACGCGTTCGAGGTCGACGCCGTCGCTCTCCAGCACGCCGGGGTGATCAAGCAGCGCCAAGGCGTTGGGCATGGCGGCGTCGGGCACCTGTGCGCGTACTGTTTCCAGCGCTTGGGCCAGGGTGGCCAGGCGCGTCTCGTTGACGCTGAGCGTGGCGTTGTCGTGGGCCGGGTCGAAACGCAGCGTGCATTCCACCTTGCCACGCGAGAGACGCTTGCGGAGCGCCTCCCGATAGGCGGGCTCGAGGTCGCGCAGACTGTCCGGCAGGCGGAAATGCGGTTCCAGATAGCGCTGATTCACCGAACGCAGCTCGAGCTGCAAGCTGCCCCAGTCGGCGTCCTGCGTCTGCCGGGTAAAGGCGGTCATGCTGTACGCCATGCGATTCTCCTGCGCGGTATGTGGCCACTTTCGTTCAATTCTGCAGTCTAACCGATTCCGGTCCGCGTGAGGCCCGCTTGGGTGTAGAATGCGCGAATCGTCGCGGCATGGCCGCGACTGGAGCTTTTGAAGTGAGTCTTTCGATCGACGATGCAGAGAGGTGGTATGCGCCCGAGTGGACGACAGCCCGATCAACCCCGCGAGATCACCCTGGAACGAGGCTACACGCGCCATGCGGAGGGGTCCGTACTGGTGAGCTTCGGCGATACCAAGGTGCTGTGCAACGCCAGCGTGGAAGCCGGCGTGCCGCGCTGGCTGCGCGGTAAGCAGCAAGGATGGATCACCGCCGAATACGGCATGCTGCCGCGCGCGACCCACACCCGTGGCGGACGCGAGGCCACGCGTGGCAAACAAGGCGGGCGTACGCTGGAGATCCAGCGCTTGATCGGCCGTTCGCTGCGCACGGTGGTGGATCTCAAGAAGCTGGGCGAATTCACGATCACCGTGGATTGCGACGTGATCCAGGCCGATGGCGGCACGCGCACGGCATCGATCACCGGCGGCTGCGTGGCGCTGGTGGATGCGATCCATCACTTGCAACGCGAGAAGTTGATCAAGAAGGATCCCTTCAAGCAGTTGGTGAGCTCGGTATCGGTGGGTATCTTCAAGGGCCAGCCGGTGGTGGATCTCGACTATCCCGAGGACAGCACGGCAGGCACCGACATGAACGTGGTGATGGCCGAGGATGGCGGCTTGATCGAGGTGCAGGGCACCGCCGAGACGGCGACGTTCACCCGTCAGGAACTCAATGCGATGCTCGACCTGGCCGAAGGCGCCGGGCGTCAGCTGTTCGCGCATCAGCGCGAGGCGCTGGGCTTTCGTGACTGATCGCGAGCGCTATCATACGGCAAGAACCCACGACGCCGGCCCTGGGCCGGCGTCGTCATTTGCGCGGGACCGGCGACGTTATAGCTCGAGATCGTACTCGACGATGAGCGGCGCGAATTCGGAGAAGGTCGCGTCGCGGTCGATCCAGGCATCTACCACGTGGCGGCGGAACTCGGGGCCCACGATCTGGTAGTCGAGGCGCCAGCCTTCCTGGCGCATGCGCGGTACGTCCTGATCGAGCTTGGGCCACCAGGTGTACTGATTGGCATCGCGATTGACTTCACGGAAGGTGTCGATATAGCCCATCGGGCCGAAGACCTGATCCATCCACGCGCGTTCCTCGGGACGAAAGCCCGGTGTGGTCTGATTGTCGGCCCAATTGGCAAGATCGATGGTCTTGTGCGCGATGTGCCAGGTGCCGCAGATGATGTACTCGCGGCGCTTTTTCACCATCTTGCTGAGATATTCCTGGTACCGACTCATGAAGGACTGCTTGGCTTCCAGGTCGCTACCGTCGGGCATCAGGAAGCTGGCGATGCTGAAGCGCTCGTAATCGGCCTGCAGGAAGCGCGCTTCGTTATCGCACTGGGGGAAGCCCAGTCCGTACATGATGGCCTTGGGGATCTTGCGGCAATAGAGCCCCACGCCGGAGAAACCGTCCTCCTCGGCGTCCAGGAAATAGCCTTCGTACCCCTCGGGAAAAAGAATGCTGTCGTCGAGTTCGAAGCTTTTGGCCTTGAGGTTCTGAACGCAGATGACGTCGGCGTCCTGGTTGGCCAGCCAGTCGAGAAACCCCCTCCCGACCGCTTCGCGGATTCCGTTGACATTGATGCTGGCGATTTTCATACATGGTCCCTTTTTCGTCGCGCGTGTATGATACCTGAGCTTTCGACGTTTAGGTAAATGTGTAATAGCGATCAGGGTGATAGGGAGTCCGGCGTGACCGCGCAACTGCAACCATATCAGCAGGAGTTCATCGAGTTCGCCATCGACGAAGGCGTGCTAAAGTTCGGTGAATTCACCCTCAAGTCCGGGCGCGTCAGCCCCTATTTCTTCAACGCCGGTCTGTTCAAGAGCGGTCGTGCCCTGGCGCGTCTGGGCCGTTTCTATGCCCAGGCCATCGCGCATAGCGGGCTCTCGGCGGATGTCCTCTTTGGCCCAGCTTACAAGGGCATTCCGCTGGCGACGACCACCGCCGTGGCGCTGGCCGACCATCATGACCGCGACCTGCCGTTCGCGTTCAACCGCAAGGAAGCCAAGGCCCACGGCGAAGGTGGCACCCTCGTCGGCGCGGCGCTCACCGGCCGGGTGCTGATCATCGATGACGTCATCACCGCCGGTACCGCCATTCGCGAGGTCATGGACCTGATCGATGCCGCCGATGCCCAGGCGGCGGGCGTGGTCATCGCCCTCGATCGTCAGGAGTGCGGCCAGGTCGAGGATGGCGCCCAGCGCCGCAGCGCCATCCAGGAGGTCGAGGCACGCTATGCCATGCCGGTCGTGAGTATCGTCACGCTCGACCAGGTGCTTGCCTATCTCGACACTCATGCCGGTAACGACCTCAAGCCGCATGCCGAGGCCATTCGTGCGTATCGTGATCGTTACGGCGTGCGTCTCGACGGCTAAGGTTTGAAAACGGCGTTTCTAAACTGCTGTGATTATGCCATAGTGACGGCGATGTTCACCATCTTTTGCGGGAGTTCCCACATGATCAAGTCACTCCGTTTCGCGCTCACTTCCGCCGGTCTCCTGTTGGCCAGTCATCAGGCCATGGCGCTCAGCGTGTCCGCCAATGCCGGCCCCGATTCCCAGGGGATCGAGGCGAGCCAAAGCATCTTTCCGACCCTGCGGGCCAGTGTCGGCTACTTTTCCTCGGACGATAGCGGTCATGACGCCGACGCGTATTCCGGGTCGTTGATGTTCTCGCCCTATCTGCCGCTGGTCGATCTCTCGGTGGGGGCGCGCTATCAGTACCAGGACACGCACTTCGGCGACGGTGGCGGCGTCGGGCTCGGCGGTTCGGCCTACGTCGATACGCCGATTCCGCTGACCTCGGTGGGGGGCTACGGCTTCTACACTCCGGACGGCCTGAGCCACGGCGATATCAAGAAGAGTTATGAGTACGGTGCCCAGGCGCGGGTCAACGTCGTCGCGCAGACCTACCTGTACGGGGGCTATCGCTATTACCGCACGGATTTCGGCGACAGTGGCGAGCACACCCTCGACAGTGGGCCGGTGGTGGGCGTCAGCGTCGGCTTCTGAGCGTGCCCGGCTGCGCCGGGAGCCATAAGCTTTAAGCTGAAAGAAAGGTCCAACGCATCATCGATAGCTGCGAGCGTTGGCGTTGGTTCCAGGGTGCTGGAGAAAGCACCGATCGGCGTCCCATTCGGGGCGCCGATTGCGTATCATGGTGGCTCTTCGCCGCCTTGGCACAGTGATCCTCATGCTCGATATCGTACTCTTTGAGCCCGAAATTCCGCCCAACACGGGCAATCTCATCCGTTTGTGCGCCAACACCGGCTTTCGCCTGCATCTGATCGAGCCGCTGGGCTTCGCGCTCGACGACAAGCGTCTGCGACGCGCGGGCCTCGACTACCACGAGTGGGCGCGGGTGAAGGTACACGCCGACTGGGACGCTTTCGTGGACAGCGTCCAGCCGGCGCGCGTGCTGGCGGTGTCCACGCGCGGCCGCACCGGCTATCACGAGGTCGCCTACCGCGAAGGCGATGCCCTGGTCTTCGGCCCCGAGACGCGCGGGCTTCCGCAGGCCATGCTCGATGCCTTGCCGCCGGCGCAGCGGCTGCGTATTCCCATGCTGCCCGACAGTCGCAGCCTGAACCTCTCCAACGCCTGCGCGATCCTGGTCTTCGAAGCCTGGCGGCAGCTCGAGTTCGCCGGGGCGGGGATCGCCGATGCGAGTACGGCACCCACGTCATGAGCACTATGCCCTCGATTCGCCAACGCCTCGCCAAGCTCAATCCCCGTCAGCAGGAAGCCGCACGCTATATCGACGGCCCTTGCCTGGTGCTGGCCGGTGCCGGGTCCGGCAAGACCAGCGTGATCACCACCAAGATCGCCTACCTGATCCAGGAATGCGGGATGAGCGCGCGCAAGATCGCGGCGGTGACCTTCACCAACAAGGCGGCGCGCGAGATGAAAGAGCGCGTGGGGGAGATGCTCCAGGGGCGCGAGGGCCACGGCCTGACGGTTTCGACCTTCCACACCCTGGGACTCAACATCATTCGCGGCGAGTTGAAGACGCTGGGCTACAAGCCGGGCTTCTCGCTGTTCGACCCCGAGGATGCCAAGGCACTGCTGCGCGACTTGATGCAGAAGGAAGCGGATACCGACGCCGAGCAGATCAACGCGGTGCAGGGGCAGATTTCCCAATGGAAGAACGACCTGGTACTGCCGGGGCAGGCGATCTCGCACGCCGCGGATGAAGACGCGCAATACGCGGCGCGGGTGTACGAAGCCTACAGTCGGCATCTCAAGGCCTACAACGCGGTCGACTTCGACGACCTGATCCTGCTGCCGGTGGTGCTGCTGCGCGACAATCCCGAGGCGTTGGCCCGCTGGCAGCGCAAGATCCAGTACATGCTGGTCGACGAGTATCAGGACACCAACGTCAGCCAGTACCAACTGGTCAAGCTGCTGATGGCCGAGCGCGCCACTTTCACCGTGGTCGGCGACGACGACCAGTCGATCTACGCCTGGCGCGGCGCGCGCCCCGAGAACCTGGTCACCCTGGGCGAGGACTTCCCACGGCTCAACGTCATCAAGCTCGAGCAGAACTACCGCTCCACCGGCACCATTCTGCGTGCGGCCAATACCCTGATCGGCAACAATCCCCACGTCTACGAGAAGACTCTGTGGTCGGAGATGGGCCAGGGCGACGCCATTCGCGTCATCGTCAACCGCCACGAGGAGGCCGAGGCCGAGCGCGTGGCCAGCGAGATCCTGACCCGACGCATCAAGGAACGTGCCGAATGGCGCGATTTCGCGGTTCTTTACCGGGGCAACTTCCAGGCGCGGTTATTGGAGCTCAAGCTTCAGCACTACCAGATTCCCTACAAGCTCTCCGGCGGCACGTCATTCTTCTCGCGCAACGAGATCAAGGATGCCATGGCGTACCTGCGCCTGTTGATCAATCCCGGCGACGACAACGCCTTCCTGCGCATCGTCAACGTGCCGCGTCGCGAAATCGGCCCGGGGACGCTGGAGAAGCTTGCCAATTACGCCACCGAGCGCAGTATCTCGTTGTTTGCCGCGTGCCACGAAATCGGCCTCGAACAGGTGCTGCCCACGCGTGCGGTGGAGCGTCTGTCGCGCTTCACGCACTTCATCGACGGTGTGCGCCGGCGCATGGATCAGGGCGATGCCATCGCGGCGATTCGCGACATGCTGCGCGAGATGGATTACGAAGCCTGGCTGTTCCAGAACGCCAGCGCCCCGACCATCGCCGAGCGGCGCATGGCCAATGTGTGGACGCTGATCGACCAGCTCGAGAAGTCGATGCACCGCGATGACGAAGATGGCGATGCATCCGAGGAAACCGACGACGTGGAGTCCGCGATCTCGCGGCTGGTATTGCGCGATATCCTCGAGCAACAGGCCGAGGAAGACGACTCCGACCGGGTGCAGCTGCTCACCATGCATGCCTCGAAGGGGCTGGAGTTCCCGCATGTCTACCTGATGGGGCTGGAAGAAGAATTGCTGCCGCATCGCAACGCGGTCGAAGCCGGCACCATCGAGGAGGAACGGCGCCTCGCCTACGTCGGCATCACCCGGGCGCGGCGAACGCTGACGCTGACGCTGGCCCGCCAGCGCAAGGCCTACGGCGAGCTGCTGGACTGCACGCCCAGTCGCTTCCTCGAGGAGCTGCCGCCCGACGATCTCGAATGGGAAGGGCGTGCCGACAAGGAAGATCCCGAGAAGAAGCAGGCCCGCGGCAAGGATGCCATTGCGGGCCTGCGCTCGTTGCTGGGGTAGTGTGGCGAGGCCCGTATTAGGCGCCCCGCCACTTGGTGGCCAGGCGATGGCTCACGACAGCAAGTTAGGCAGCCATAGCGAGATCGCCGGGACGTAGGTGATCAGCATCAAGAAGCCCAGCAACAGGCACAGCCACGGCAGGCAGGCCTTGATTACCCAGCCGATCGAGCGTCCGGTAATCCCCGCGGTGACGAACAGGTTGAGCCCCACCGGTGGGGTGAGCATGCCGATTTCCATGTTGACGACCATGATGATCCCCAAGTGGATGGGGTCGATACCCAACTGGGTGGCGATCGGGAATAGAATCGGTGCCATGATCAGCAGGATCGCCGACGGCTCCATGAAGTTGCCCGCCGCCAGCAGCAACAGGTTCATCACGATCAAAAAGCCCCATGCCGGCAGGCCCCATGACACGATCGTCTCGGCGATGGTATGCGGGATCCGCTCGGTAGTCAGCACATGGGCGAAAAGCATGGCGTTGGCGATGATGAACAGCAGCATCATCGACACCTTGGCGCCATCCAGCACCACCCCACGCACCTCACGATTAGCGAAAGAGCCCGCGATTGCCGTGGGGATCTGCCATAGGCTTCGCACCATGGCGGCGCCCAGTCCCTCGTGGGGGCGCTTCCAAGGGTCGTTCTTGAGCGGCCCGATATCGCGATAACCGATCACTGCCACTAGCCAGGCGTAGAGCGCGGCGATCGCTGCCGCCTCGGTGGGGCTGGCCACGCCGCCATAGATCGAGCCCAGTACCAGGATGATCAGCAGTAGCCCGGCCAGTGCCTTGCCCCCTGACCGCAGCAACGCTACCACTCCCGGAAACGGCTGGGCGGGCAGCTTCATGACTCGCGCCGAGACATAGATGGCGACCATCAATATACCGCCCATCATCAGTCCGGGGACCAAGCCGGCCATGAACATCTTGGCTGCCGACACCTCGGTGGCCGCCGAATAGACCAGCATGACGATCGACGGCGGAATCAGTATCCCCAGTGTGCCGGCATTGGCGATCGCCCCGGCGGCATAGGATTGGGGGTAGCCCTGGCGCACCATGCCGGCGATGGTAATCGAGCCGATCGCGGCGACGGTAGCCGGCGACGAACCGGAAACGGCGGCGAACAGCATGCAGGCCATGACCGACGCCATCGCCAGCCCGCCCTTGATGTGGCCTACGCAGTCGGTGGCGAAGTTGATCAGCCGCCTTGCGACGCCGCCGGTGGACAGGAAGGCGCTCGACAGGATGAAGAAAGGGATCGCCAGCAAAGTGTAGTGGCCTGAGACCGCCTCGAACAACGTGATGGCGATCGAGCCCAGTGAGTCGTTGGAGAAGAGCAGGATCGTCGTCACGCTGGAAAAGCCCAGTGCGAAGGCGATCGGCATGCCCAGTAGAATGGCTCCGAACAGTAGAGCGAATAGGATCGCGATGGTCACGAGCGGCTTTCCTTATCCCGGTGCGTATCGTTGGGCGCTTTCTGGTCCTCGAGTTCTTCGGCGAGATGCATGCTGTCCTGCCCCTCGTCGGAAAAACCGAAACTGTCCGCCTCGCCTTTTATCACGCGCCAGCCAAGTTCGACGAAGCGCAACACCAGCAGACCCATGCCGATGGGGAGAATCAGCGTGGCTTGCCATTTAGGGATCGGAATGTCCTGCAATTCGATGCCGATCATGTGGGTCAGCTTGAGGTATTCGTAGCTACCGAGCAGCATCAGCGTGCAGTAGGTCAGGCAGACGGCCAGTGCGGCCAGCGTGACGATACGCCGCCCGCCCCGTGGCAGTTTGTTGACCAGTACGTCGACGCCGATATGCGCACCATGCTTGACGCCCCAGGACACGCCGAACAGCACGAACCAGCCCGATAGATAAAGGGAGCCTTCTTGCGCCCAACTGATGCCTTCGGCAAGCACGAAGCGGTAGAACACCTCGACGCATACCAAAAAGACCATGGCGACCAACAACGCCGAGAAGATCGCCTCTTCCAGCTTATTGAGCCAACGTATGATCATGCGGATCACCTTGTTTCTCACATGAAGACGGCGAGCCATGATGGCCCGCCGTCTTCAGGACATGGGAATGACGTGCATCAGCTCTTCTGGTCGGCGGTAACTTCCTCGATGGTCTTGCCGCCGAGGTTGGAGGCCTTGGCCGCATCGATCACGTCCTGGCCGATCTCTTCGGAGAACTGGTTCCACACCGGCTTCATCGCCTCGACCCACTTCTGACGTTGCTCCGGCGTCAACTCGATGATTTCGGACTTGCCGGAGGCAATGATGGCTTCCTTGGCTTCCTGGTTTTCGCGCGCGGCGATCTTGTTACCGTAAGCAATCGCCTTGTCGAGGGCCTTTTCCACTACCGGACGCACGTCGTCGGGCAGGCCGTTCCAGAAGCGCGCGGACGA
>NZ_SOBR01000005.1 GCF_004364315.1 Chromohalobacter marismortui
GTGGTATCCACTGCGTACTCACGGGCGGTGTCGGCACTGAAGGCATTGCCCGCTTCGTCGGTGCCGGTGACATTGGCGGCCATCGTATCGTTGGCGGCCAGCACTTCGCCGGCCACGTCGATGCTGTAGGTGAGGTCGTCCCCCACGGTGCCTTCGTAACTTTGGTCACCAATGGTCAGGGTAACGGTGTCGCCGGCGGCGGCATCGCCGGTGACGCTGCCGGTGATCGCAATCGTCTGACCCGCTTCGGTGTCGTTGACGGTGTTGTCGTCAGTCACCGGGTCGATGGTGATCGTGGCACTGGCGTCGGTATCGACGCTGTAGTCGCGGGTCGTATCCGCACTGAAGGCGTTGCCCGCTTCGTCGGTGCCGGTGACATTGGCGGCCATCGTATCGTTGGCAGCCAGCACTTCGCCGGCCACGTCGATGCTGTAGGTGAGGTCGTCCCCCACGGTGCCTGCGTAGCTTTGGTCACCAATGGTCAGCGTAACGGTGTCGCCGGCGGCGGCATCGCCGGTGACGCTGCCGGTGATCGCAATCGTCTGACCCGCTTCGGTGTCGTTGACGGTGTTGTCGTCAGTCACCGGGTCGATGGTGATACCGGCTTGTGCAGTGGTATCCACTGCGTACTCACGGGCGGTGTCGGCACTGAAGGCGTTGCCCGCTTCGTCAGCACCGGTCACTTCGGCGCTGACGGTGTCATGGGCGGCCAGCACTTCGCCGGCCACGTCGATGCTGTAGGTGAGGTCGTCCCCCACGGTGCCTTCGTAACTTTGGTCACCAATGGTCAGGGTAACGGTGTCGCCGGCGGCGGCATCGCCGGTGACGCTGCCGGTGATCGCAATCGTCTGACCCGCTTCGGTGTCGTTGACGGTGTTGTCGGCGGTGATCGGATCAAGAACAATGTTCGCTACCGCTGCGGTCTCGTCAGCAACGGGGGCCTCGGCAAACTCAATTGTCTCAGGCCCTTCATCAGCGCCAACTGAGTACTCATACTGCAGCCCCTGAACGGATTCTTCTATACGGGAGAGCCGAACGAAGTCGGAGCCGCCGCCACCCCCGCCGGCAGCACCGCCGCCGGCAGCGGTCGCTTCAAGCAGTTCGAACAGGTCGCCTTCTTCTTCTTCCAGAGCGGAGAGCAACGCTTCTACTTCGCTGTCCTGGACAGCGGATTCGTCCTGTCCCGAGGCGTTTTCAGCATCCACATCGTTGGTTAGCGCGACTTGTTCATCGCCGCCAATCAGCGTGGGAGGCAAACCGTCGTTAAAATCCAGTTGAACGCTACCATTGGCAGAGGTGATGAGCGTTTCACCTTCTTTGAGCACATCGCCGACAGACAGCTCGCGCAGGTTACCATCGGGATCCCGCGCCCAGGCCTGACCGGTGATAGAGACAACGGTTGCAATGCTCATAGCATCTACCTCTAACAATGAAGATAAGATTTTGTATTGGTATCCAGACTAGGCCTGGTTGGCTAGTAGTGGTATTGGACAGTGGTACAGGCAGGAGGACTAAAAGTTACATGCGATAACATGGCGGCTAGAAGAACCACCGTCGATGGGGATACAGCCACTCGGGCCGCATAGGGCCGCGCACCCGGTAGGCAGTGGCGTCCAGCCGGGCTTTCAGGTCGAGGAACGACTGGGAGCGCTCTTGATAGCTGACGCCGCCCCTTTGCCAGTCAGCTTGATGATCAGCTGCAACCGATCTTGGATATCCAGCTTGCTGAAGATGGCGGTCAGGTGGGCTTTCACAGTTCGCTCGCTAATGTCGAGCTCACGGGCCACCACCTTGTTACTGGCCCCCTTTGCCACAGCCAACGCTACTTCACGCTCGCGCTGCGTCAGCATTTCCAACATCAAGGGCTCTGCCTGCTGATCGCCGTCGAGTAGCCGCCAAGTGCTCCCTATTACTTGAGCCACCAGCTCAGGTGGCACCCAAATCCCCTGGTGCATGACCACCGTGGCGATCTGCTGCAGGATATCGGCAGGACTCAGGGCGTGGGCATAACCTCTAGCACCTTGCCGGAGTGCATCGATGGCGGCTGTGTTGCTGGGCATCATCGACAACACTACTACCGTGGAATGTTGTGCAATACGGCTGACAAGGGAAGGCCCATCGTTTTCTGGCTCTTCCTTCAGCACCCATACCATAGTGTCGGCATCAGCCGCTACAAGGGCTTTCTCAGGGGAAACGCATTTAGCCTCTGCGAATGCTTCCTGCCAACGCGGCATCAGTGTTCGCTTTTGAGCGACAAAAAAGTGCTTCATCAGCGTTCCCCTAATGAATTATTCCATGCACGGAGAACCGGCTTCAGGAGGAATTCCATCACCGTGCGCTTGCCGGTCATGATATCAACCTGCGCTGTCATACCAGGAATGATATCCATTTTTTCGTTATTGATTTCACCCCGCTCGGTACGCACCCGCACGCGATAGAAAGTATTGTCATCATCATCGGTGATGGTATCGGCACTGATGCTTTCAAGTTCCGCTTCCAAGCCGCCGTAAACGGCATAGTCGTAGGCGGTCAGCTTCACTATTGCATCTTGTCCCGGACTCAAAAAGGCAATATCCCGTGGCGCGACCCTCGCTTCGACCAGCAGCCGATCGTCGGTGGGAATGATATCGACGACCTTTTCTCCCGGCTGGATTACCCCACCGACGGTATTGATATATAGCTGCTGCACGACTCCTTTCACCGGAGAGCGGATGTCCGCAAGCTGCACGCGATCTTTCAGACCCACGCTGGCTTCATTGAGTGCGGCAATTTCACTCAGTGTCTCGGCGAGATCTTTACGCCACTTACTGCGCCGTTCAGCGTCTAGTTCACGCAACTGTGATTTGCTCTGTTCAACAGCGGCTTCGAGTCCCTCAATCGCCGCGCTGGCCTGATCGCGCTCTCCTCGATTGCGAGACACTTCGCGTTCCAGACGCAGCACTTCCACTTCCGACACGGCGCCGGAGGACAACAAGGGACGTGTGAGCTGGAGTTCTTCGTTAGCCATTTTGAGCTCGCGACTAGCGGTATCACGACGCAATCGTGCCTCGCGTAGCTCGGCTTCGCGCTGGCGAATGCGGTCGCGTATCACAGCTTTCTGTTGGTTCAACTCATTGAGCCGGCTTTCGTAGACTTTACGTTCTTGCGAGACTGCCAGCGGCGCGTCTGCCAGCAGCTCTTCACTGGGCGAAAAAGGAGTGTCTGTCAGCAGAGAACGCAGCCCCTCGGCACGGGCTTTCAGCGCCTGAGCCTGAACCTTATTTTTGCGAAAATCCGAAACGAAACGCGTCGGGTCAATCTGCATGATGACTTCGCCCTTTGCGACATTCTGGCCTTCTTGAACCAAAATTTTCTCGACCATACCTCCGTCTAAGGATTGGACACGCTGCAATTTTTGAGCAGGTATCACGCGGCCTTGCCCATGGGTCACTTCATTGATTTCGGCAAAGGAGGCCCATACCAGCAACGCGACCACTGCCAGAAAAATGCCATATAGAAGGGCACGAGCGCGCAATGGATCCTGCTGCATGCGCGCCCAGTCGGCATCACTTGCCCAGTCACGATTCAGGTGGGCTGACGTGACCCGCTTGGAGAACAGTCGGTCCATGAACGGCCGAAAAGGTTTACCGCCCTTTTCACTGAATCGACCCAACGCTTCAAAGCCTTGCTGCTCCGCAGACTTGCGTTTCTTTGCCATTAACTCGCTCTCCCCACCTGGCCTTTGCGCAAGGCTTCGACGACCTGCTCACGAGGACCATCTGCCACGACCTTGCCAGCATCCATGACGATGACTCGATCAACGAGCGAGAGTAGCGAGGTGCGGTGAGTGACGATCACCATGGTTTTTTCTTCGCTGTAGCGGGTGAGATTTTTCTTCAGCACCTCCTCACTGGCGTGATCCATGGCGCTACTGGGTTCATCGAGCAGTAACACGGTCGGATTACTGACCAGCGCCCGAGCAATCGCGACCGACTGACGCTGACCGCCGGACAGCATGTTGCCCCCCTCACCGACCGGCAGATCCAGACCATAGGGATGCGACTTGACCAAGGACTCGAGCCCACTCAACTTCACCGCTTCGAGCAAGGCGTCATCGTCTACGCCCTCGCTGCCGGCACCGATCACTATGTTTTCGCGCAGCGTACCAAAAAATAACGCAATGTCTTGGGGAACGTAGCCGATATGACGACGCAACTGCAGTGGATCGAACTGCCGGATGTCCACGTCATCCAACAAGACGGCTCCACCGGTGGGTTGGTAAAGCGCCAGCAACAGCTTGCTGAGCGTTGACTTGCCCGAGCCGACGCGACCGATCAGCGCCACCTTTTCGCCCGGCTCGAGCCGAAAGCTCACGTCATTCAGGGCAGCGCGTTCCGTTTCGGGGTAATTTAGGCTTACGCCATCGAACTTGATGTCCCCTCGCACCACGGGACGACTGATGTAGGCTTTACCCTCGGCACGCTCAACGGGCTTGTCCATGACATCATTGAGCGACTGCAGCGCGGTGGATGACTGGTGATACTGTGCCATCAATCCCGCCGCCTGACTGATCGGCGCCATGGCACGCGATGACAGCAGGTACGCGGCTATTAATCCGCCCTGGGTCAGATCACCTTCGACAATCAAGTAAACGCCGACCACGATGATCGCTACCGCCACGGTTTGTTGGGTCCATAGTGCCATGCTGGTCACCGAGGAACCCACCAGACGCAGTTGTGCTGCGGTACGAGACAAGAACGCCGATGCACGTTCCCAGTTCCCCTGCAAACGGCTTTCGCTACGCAGTGCCTTGACGGTCTCCAGATTGCCCACGGACTCGACAAGCGTGGCATTGCGTTGAGCACCAATGCGCCAAGTGGTCTCGGAGAGCTCGTGCAGCTTGCTTTGGGCGGCTAGCGCATACAGGAAGACAAAGACGGCTCCCAGCACAATGGGTATCACTAGCGGCACGCCAATGAGCGCAATGATCGTGGCAAAAAGCACCACGAAGGGTAAGTCCACCAGTGCCACAATGGTGGCCGAGCCGATAAACGCGCGGACGGATTCGAACGACTGCAGGGTCGAGGTAAAGGACCCGGTCGACGCTGGTTTGACCTCCATGCGCATGCCCAGCACGCGGGACATGATGCTGGAGGTTAGCTTCACATCGGCGCGACTGGCAGCAAGATCCACAAAGGCATTGCGCATAAGGCGCAGCGCTAGGTCAAAGCACAGCACGATAAAGATACCCACCGCCAACACCCAGAGGGTTTCGGTGGCGGCGTTGGGAACAACCCGGTCGTAGACGTTCATGACGAACAGCGGCATGGCGATGGCGAACACATTAATCACCACCGATCCTATCAAGACGTCGCGATACAGTTTGCGATTCTCCCGGATGACACCCCAGAACCAGTGCCGCGAGCGCTGCTGCTTGACCTCGGGGCCACGTGCATCAAAGCGATATTTAGGCCTGACATAAAAGGCTTGGCCGTTGTAGGCATCCTGCAGGCCGTCAAGACTGACCACAGAACTGGCATCTCCGAGCTCGGGAAAGATGACCTCGGCTTGCCTGTTGTTGAGATCGATGTTGAGCAACACGCAGGCACGCCCTGTCTCCAGCAACAAAATAACCGGAAACAGGGCGGGATTGAGCTGCGTAAGTCGCGCTTTGACCAGCCGCGCAGTAAGGTCGGCCCGACGGGCGGCACGCCCCACAACGCCTGGTGTCAGCCTGCCTTCTTCAAGCGGGAGACCTGCGACCAAGGCTTCCCGGGTTGTATCGTGGTGATGCATTGCCGCCACGGCGACCAGACACTCCAGCAGCTCGTCGGTCTCGGTTCCGTGGGATGGCTCGGCTGAAGCCATGTCTTGTTCGTTAGACACACGAACTCCAAATTATGGTTGGATCAACGCGCTCAACGCCGGCGTGTCGCACAATCATCCATACGAGAAAAGATTCAGAACGTGGCACAATCTACAGCAACCCCTTATTGATTAACTGTCGACGTCTGAAGAGACACCCTTGCGTCTCTTGCCAACCAAATCCTCCAGCGAATAACGTGCCGGCGCTTGACTTGGACAAATGGCCTCACCGTCCAGCTCAACGCCATCGCTGTCCAAATCTGCCAGGCTCGGTAGACCAGTACGCGACACCTCTAGCGTCGACATCAACTGGCCCATCGCCGCCAGCGTCTCGGCATCGGCAATGGCTACGTCATACTTGGCGTTGGCGTAGGCGCGACTCGCTTCAAAGAATTCGTTCTCGCTATCCAGCACGTCGAGCAAGGTACGTTGACCAATGTCGAACTGCTGCTGGTACGCGACTCGCACGCGATCGATCGACTGTCGGTGCTGGTTGAGGTAGCGCATCTGCTCACGCAGTCGCTGGGTGTCCGCATAAGCGATCTGAGTGGTCTGACGCACGTTATGACAGGCCAGCGCGCGATTATCGATGGCTTCTTCAATGCGTTCACTGGCAGCACGGAACGAGGCTAGGTCCGAGCCTCCACGATACAGGTTCATACTGGCCACCAGCTCGATACTGCTCTGATCTCGGCGCCCGATGGCAGCAGAGTCGTCGTTATTGCTACCGGTACGCGCAACGAGGTTCAGTTTCGGATGAAAACCTGCCTCCGCGATATCCTGCTCGGCACGCGAGGCGGCGATGTCTTCAATCGCCGCGTGGAAGTCCGGATTGCCTTCGAAGGCAAGACGAACGGCTTCCTGAACCGAATCAGGCAATTCATCCGATAGTTCCGGCGCGGGCGCTAGATTTGCAACCGGCAGCTCGCCGACGATACGGCTATAACGCGCTGACACATCATGCAGGTTAGCCGCTTCGGTCAACAGGTTGGACTCGGCCAGTGCCACGCGACCTGTAATCTGCTCGAGGTCGACGCCACGACCAGCACCGGAGAGCGCACGCTCCTCGATCTGATCGTAGACGCGCATGTGCTGACGATAGTTGTCTTGAGCCAAGCGCACCAATTCGCGGTAGCGCAGCACGTCAGCGTAGGCTCTGGTCGCCTCCAGAGCAATGTTTTCACTAGCGCCTAGCAACTCGTAATAACGTACTAGTTGCGCGTGCTCCAGTTGCTCTACGCGACTGGCAGTGGCAAAGCCGTCATAGATCATCTGGTTCAGCTCGAGCTGTACGTAATCCGTCTCATAGCTGCCCCGACCATCACCTTCGACGGATTCGCGTCCCACGCCAGCGGTCACGTCGATGCTGGGCAAATAACCGCCCCAGGCTTCGTCCTTGTCGTAGCCCGCCGCTTTGAAGGCACGAAATGCCGCGTTAACTTCCGGGTTCTGCATGATCGCTTGCTGAACGGTTTCTTGCAGATCGGACGTGCCCGGCACCGCCAACTCGGGAGGTAACTGCTGCGCCACCGCCTGACCAAGCGACAAGAACGCCAGACCCGTTCCGGCCATTGCCTTAAGAATACCGGCACAACCAAACCGCCGCTGATAGAATGCGCTGACGCCACTAACGTTTTTCATTTGTCATCCCCTTTGAATGGAGAGCCAACGACAGCGAGTGCCCCGCATCGTCGGTGGCATTAGTTATCACGGGACTCACCTGACACTTGGTGTGCATAGGCGGCGCATCCATTCCCGTTTTCCTTCCCCTCAATGATGTTGGGTGCTCGCGACTTATGCGGTCGCGATGCTCATGCAAAGAGCTTAAAACACCTCTGTAACGGCATCACGCTTTATTGTTTACTTTTTAATACCTAATGGAACACCTATTAATGAAAATTTACTCGATACATAAGCTTGATTGCAAATAACATTAGCCTGCATGCAGTAATAGAGCTAACCGGGCGTCAGCGCCACAAGGCTATACGCAACGGTGTACGATCTTGACTCACCGATCGCTATGCCCCAGATCCCTCGCCGGATCGAGTCGATCGCGCACCTGTTGCTTGAGCCACTTGATGTCGGGAAAGCCGCCATCGCGCTTGCGCTCCCAGATGACGTCATCCTCCTCGTAGACGATCTCGAAGTGCCCACCGTGGCTGGGTGCCAGCGCAACGTGCTCGATATCTTCGCCGAAGGTCTGCAACAGCTCTTGGGCATACCACCCGGCCCGTAACAACCAATGACATTGCGTGCAATAATGGATACGGATTCGGGACATGGCGAGCGCGCCTCCGTCAGTGGATAGGGCCGCCATGATGCGACGGCCGTATCGTCCGAACAAGCCAGACGATTCCGTTCCAGTCAGCCAGCAAGGATATATCGAATGAGTGATCGCGCCTTTTCCCTGACGCGGCTCTACGAGCGCGTGACCGGCGATGAAGATAGCCGGCTATGCAAGGACATTCCCGACGCCGCCTGTCACGAACAGCCCGGCAACTTTTTTCGCCACCTGCTGGCGTCGCTCGGCAACAAGCTCGCCGATGAACTGTCCAGCGCGCGCCTGGTGTTACCGTGGTTGCTGGGCGCCCTCGGTGCACCGGTGTGGATGGTCGGCTTTCTGGTGCCGATCCGCGAGGCCGGCGCCTTGCTGCCGCAGGTATTCGTCGCCGGCTACATTCGCCTCAAGTCGATCCGCAAGGGCGTATGGGTCACCGGCGGCATCGTGCAGGCTCTCGCCGCCCTGGTGATGGCGGGCATGGCCCTTTTCGGCCAGGGCGCCTGGGGCGGCGGCATCGTGCTCATCGCCTTGGTGGTGCTGTCCTTGGGACGTGGCCTGTCATCGATTGCCACCAAGGACGTGTTGGGCAAGACGATTTCCAAGCAACGCCGCGGCACGCTCATGGGCTGGAGCGGTAGCATGGCAGGCGCCATCACGTTGGCCGTGGGCGCGGTGCTGATGCTGTTCGGCGATCGACCGGGGCAGATCGCGCTGGCCATTCTCTTGCTCGCCGCGACACTCGGTTGGATGCTCAATGCCTTCTGCGCATCGCGTATCAAGGAAGCACCCGGCGCTACCGAGGGTGGCCAGAATGTCTGGAGCAGCCTCGGCGAAGGCTTGCATCTGCTGCGTACCGATCGGCATTTTCGGCACTTCAACATGGCCCGTGCCCTGCTACTTTCCAGTGCGCTGGCGCTCCCCTATATCGCGCTACTGGGACAACGGCAAAGCGGCGCCGATCTCGGCGGCCTGGGCATCATGATCCTGGTCTCGGGCCTGGCGAGCATGCTGGCCAGCCCACTCTGGGGCAAGCTTGCCGACCGTTCCAGTCGCAAGGTGATGCGCGACAGTGCCGTGCTCGCCACCTTGTGCTGTACGGCGGCGGCCTTGATCGCCTGGCTGCCGGGCGCCTGGACCCAGCGCATAGGGCCCTATGCGCTGGTCTATGCCCTACTCGTTATCGCCCATGCCGGCGTTCGGTTGGGCCGCAAGACCTACGTGGTGGATATGGCGGGTAGCGAAAAGCGTGCCTTGTATGTCGCGCTCTCCAACACCTTCACCGGGATTCTCATGTTGCTGATTGGCGGACTGCTCGGGGCCGTCGCGTACGTCATCGGTAGCGCCGGGTTACTGCTCGTACTGGCGGCATGCGCATTGGGCGCGGCGGCTAGCAGCCAGTGCTTGCCGGAGGTCGAGACGTGACGCCAGGTGGCGCGTTGAAATCCGACCCCAGCATGGCCATGATAAATGTACGATTGCCTCGCAAGAACGGCTCATGACAACGAAAGTCAAAGGAACGCGAGAGAGATGAAACGACCTCCCATGATCAGCCCGGCGCTACTCGAACGTATCGTCAATGCGTCAGACGATGGCATCGTGGTGGCCGAACAGGAAGGCGACGAAACCATCCTGATCTATGCCAACCAAGGTTTCGAACGCCTCACCGGTTACAGTGCCGACGAGATTCTCTATCGCGACTGCCGTTTCCTGCAAAACGGTGATCGCGACCAGATCCAGTTGGATAACATCCGCCAGGCGATCCGCTCGGGACAACCCTGCCGTGAGGTGCTGCGCAACTACCGCAAGGACGGCTCGATGTTCTGGAACGAACTATCGATCACACCCGTCTACGACGACGAAGATCAACTGACCTACTTCGTCGGCGTGCAGAAGGACGTGACCGACCTCGTCGAGGCGATGCAGGAACTTCAGCGCTTGCGGGCCGCACGCGACCAGGTGTAGCGAGATATCAGGCATCACGGGGCTTGCACTGGAGGTGCGTAGGCGCTATATAGCCAGCGGGCATCACTGGGATGCCGAGGCACGGAGGGCTCTGCATGAGCCGTGAAGAATTCGCCGATGAACTGGACCTGTTCGATGCCGTCAACGACGCGTCCTACCCGCGTTTGCGCGGCGGTCGCAGCGACACGTTGAAGGCACGTCGTCGCGTCGAGGAACTTCTCGAGGAGCGCCGCCTACAGCGCGCCATCGAGGATGACTGGGACATCGGCGACGTCGACGAAGAAGAGTGACATGCCAGCGCAACCGGGCCATGCCGCTCGCGTCGGCATGCCTCGACACCGGGGCGTTTCATCGCACTGGCCTTTACGCAACGCCCCCTCTATCATCATCACGCGTGATTCATTTCTCAACCAAACCGGAATTCCATGGCGCAATACGTCTATACCATGAACCGGGTGGGCAAGACCGTCCCGCCCAAGCATGAAATCCTCAAGGATATTTCGCTTTCCTTCTTCCCTGGCGCGAAGATCGGCGTGCTCGGTCTCAATGGTGCAGGCAAGTCCACGCTGCTGCGGATCATGGCCGGTGTGGACAAGGAATATAACGGCGAAGCACGGCCCATGCCGGGCATCAATATCGGCTATCTGCCGCAAGAGCCCGAGCTCGACGACGACAAGAACGTTCGCGAGACGGTGGAAGAAGCCTTGAGCGAGATCACCGAAGCTCAGGCACAACTCGAGGCGGTATATGTCGCCTATGCCGAGCCGGATGCCGACTTCGACGCCTTGGCCGCCGAGCAGGCACGTCTCGAGGACCTGATCGAGGCCGCCGACGCGCACAACATCGAACGCAAGCTGGAAGTCGCCGCCGAAGCCTTGCGCCTGCCGCCCTGGGACGCCAAGGTCGGCCACCTCTCCGGAGGTGAGCGCCGCCGCGTGGCATTGTGTCGCCTGCTGCTTTCGAGCCCCGACATGCTGCTGCTCGACGAGCCGACCAACCACCTCGACGCCGAATCGGTCGCCTGGCTGGAACGCTATCTGCACGACTACAGCGGGACCGTGGTGGCCATCACCCATGATCGCTATTTCCTCGATAACGTGGCCGGCTGGATCCTGGAGCTGGACCGTGGGCAAGGCATTCCCTTCGAGGGCAACTACTCACAGTGGCTGGAATCGAAGGAAAAGCGTCTCGAACAGGAAGCCAAGCAAGAAGCTTCTCGTCAGAAGGCCATCAAGCACGAGCTCGAGTGGGTCCGCAGCAACGCCAAGGGTCGCCAAACCAAGAGCAAGGCGCGCCTGAATCGCTTCGAAGAAATGCAATCGGGGGATTTCCAGAAGCGCAACGAGACCAACGAGATCTACATTCCGCCCGGCCCGCGTCTCGGCGACAAAGTCATCGAATTCCATGACGTGGCCAAACGCTTCGACGACAAACTGCTGTTCGAGAACTTGTCGTTCCAGCTGCCCAAGGGGGCCATCGTGGGCATCGTCGGTGGCAACGGCGCCGGCAAGTCCACGCTGTTCAAACTGATCGCCGGCATGGAACAGCCCGACAGCGGCGAGGTCGTTATCGGCGAGACCGTGGACATCGCCTATGTAGAGCAGCTACGCGATCATCTCGACGACAAGCAGACTGTCTGGGAAGCGGTATCCGGCGGTCAGGACATGATCAGCATCAACGGCTACGAGATGTCTTCACGTGCCTACGTGGGACGCTTCAACTTCAAGGGCAACGATCAGCAGAAACGTCTATCGGAGCTCTCGGGAGGTGAACGCGGTCGCTTGCAACTGGCACAGACTCTCAAGCAAGGCGCCAACGTCCTGCTGCTCGACGAACCGTCCAACGATCTCGACATCGAGACGCTGCGTGCCCTGGAGGAAGCGCTGCTCGCGTTCCCCGGCTGTGCACTGGTCATCTCGCACGATCGCTGGTTCCTCGACCGAATCGCCACCCACATTCTCGCCTACGAGGGGGAATCCCACGTGGAGTTTTTCGAGGGTAACTACAGCGAGTACGAGGAAGACTATCACCAGCGTGTGGGCAACGACACACCCAAGCGCATGAAGTACAAGCGCATCGACGCCTGACCCGTCCATGCCGCATCATGAAGGCCTCGTTGCATTCGCAGCGAGGCCTTTTTATGCGCCATCCGAAACGCCAGGGCGTGACGTGCAGCCCTGTGGCGGCTGAATGTCGTGAACACACTGCAAGACGGCGAGCCTCTCGACACCACGGACGCTG
Source organism: Chromohalobacter marismortui (assembly GCF_004364315.1). Classification (GTDB taxonomy): domain Bacteria; phylum Pseudomonadota; class Gammaproteobacteria; order Pseudomonadales; family Halomonadaceae; genus Chromohalobacter; species Chromohalobacter marismortui. The sequence goes on from NZ_SOBR01000005.1 coordinate 12,329, forward strand.
TCATACTCGAGGATACTGCAATGGTTGGCGTGATGACCTGGCCGTACGAGCTATTCAACCGCGTGCGACAAAGCATTGCCTTTTACCCCACCCTGTTGGCCCTGATCTATCTCGCCCTGGGGCTCATCGCCGTGGTGCCGCGAATTCCCGATACCGCCTTGCCTGCCTTGCTTGTACCGCTCGACTTCAAGGATCCCGGCACGGTCCGCACACTACTCTCGACACTGATCGCCGGCATGATCTCGATGGTAGTGTTCAGCTTTTCGATGGTCATGACGGTACTCTCCCAGGCAGGTGGCCAGTTTTCACACAAGCTGGTCTTCGGCCTGGTCACCGAGCGACCTCATCAGCGTGTACTCGGCCACTATCTGGGAACCATCCTGTTCATCCTGATCCTGCTGATGGTGCCGTTCAAGAATGAGTCCCCCAGCCTGTGGCGTTCGCTGGGCGGCTACCTAGGCGTGGGGATGGTGATCCATTGTCTGGCGTTGTTCGTCTACTTCATCCACAACGCCTCGCAATCCGTGCAGATAAACGCCATCCTTCAGGGCCTGCACCGCTCCACTCGCGAGTCGATGCAACGTCTGGCGTCCCTCCAGCAACAAGATAGATGGCAGCACCACACCGATATCGAGGTACCCAGCGGATGCCATGTCATCCATGCCCGACAAAGCGGCTACGTGCAAAGCGTAAAACTCGAGACGCTGGCAAGGCTCGCCGAAGAGCATGATGCGGTCATCCACCTCAATTTCATGTTCGGCGACTATACCGTCGTCGATTTTCCGCTGTTCAAGATCGAAGCCACCGACAAGCCGGGGAAGGACATCGAGCAGGCGGTGCTGGAAACGCTGGTCTACGTACAGGGCGAGTCCGTGAAGGATCTCTATATCAATGGTCTGACACAGCTGATGGAGATCGCCATCAAAGCGATCTCACCAAGCGTCAACGACCCTGGGACCGCCCGCCTGTGCCTGCATCAGCTGACGGAACTCCTCTGCCGACGCCTGACGATCACCCCCAGCAATGTCCTGACCGATGGACAAGGAACGCTGCGCGTGACATGGAAGATTCACGACTTCGACAGCTTGCTCTATCGGCTTTTTACACCGATTCTGCATTACGGTCGCGACGATATAAGCATCCTGCTGGCCTTGCTCAAGGCACTGAAAACACTGTCGATGTTCGCCGACGAAGCGGCCCTGTCGATCATCCAGGCACATACCGACCGGGTCGTGGAAGCACTGGAGACGGCGGCGCAGGACACGCTGGATCGCCACTTCATCGCCAGTCGCATGCAGGCCGGCGAGCATCGCTTGCGAGTGCGGCTCCTAGCGCCAACGCACGACGCCGACGCAGCGGCTGCTTCCCGCGGCCGCACCCCATAGGGCCCCATGGCGCAGAGCGACATCTGGCGGACCGGCGAACCGGCCTCGCCACGCACGGCTCACTTCGGGTATAGCGAGGCGTCGCCCCGCGGGCGCGTCTTGAAGCGCCGATGCAGCCACAGATACTGCTCGGGATGTCGGCGAATGGCGTCTTCGATGACGCGATTGATGCGCGTGGCATCGGCGACATCATCGCCCGAGGGAAAGCCCTCCAGCGCAGGCAGGTATTCCATCGAATAGGTTGCGTCATCGGGGTTGCGGTGGAAGATCAGTGGCATCACGGGCGCCCCCGTCATGCGCGCAATCTTGGCGGTCAACTTGAGGGTCGCCGCCTGGACGCCGAAAAACGGCGCAAAGACGCTGGCGTCGCGCCCGAAATCCTGATCCGGCGAATACCAGACGGCATGTCCCGTCTTGATACGGCGCACGACATCCCGCAAATCGTGGCGATCGATGGCACGCCCGAAGATGCGCCGCCGTGCACGGGTCATGAAGCGTTCGAACAGAGGATTGTCATGCGCCCGGTAAACCACGTCCGCAGGAAAGAACAGCGAATGCAGCGCCCCGCCGAGATCGAGCGTCGAGAAGTGGACCCCGATGATCAACGCGCCCTTGCCTTGCGCCAAGGCCTGCGTCATGTGGTCTTCCCCCTTGAAGGTCACTCGGTGGCGCAAGTGTTTCGGATCGCGACACCACCCGGTGGCGGTCTCGAGAATGCCCTTGCCGTTGGCGATGAAGGTCTCACGCACCAGTGCGGCACGCTGGCGCTCGCTGAGCTCGGGAAAGCACAGCGCCAGATTGGTCTCGGTAATACGTCGACGACTGCGCGCGAAACGCCAGGCGCTCAACCCGATGATGCGTCCCACCAGCATCTTGAGGCGCCAGGGCAGCCAGGCACCGAGGTACATGGCGCCGATGGCCAGCCAAGTGGGCCAGTAGCGGGGATGAACGAAACTGTCGGGAAATACGTGCTTGGGCATGACTCTCTCAGGGCGTCGAAACGCCGCTCATTGTAGCGGATTTCACATCATCTCGGCGTTGCGATAGCGGCGCGGCACCCGGGGCAGCAACCCGGTCAACAACGTATAGCTGATGGTGTCGCAATAACGCGCCACTTCGTCGACGGACAGCCCTTCGCCCCATAACACCACCCGACTGCCGACATCCGCCTCGGGCACGTCGGTGAGATCGACCGTCAGCATATCCATGGACACCTTGCCGGCGAGCGGTACACGCTGTCCTTCGACGAGTACGGGCGTACCGTCCTGAGCATGACGATCGTAGCCATCGCCGTAGCCACAGGCAACCACACCGATACGCGAGGGGCGCGACGCCTTCCAGCGCCCGCCGTAACCGACGACTTCCCCCGTCGCCAGTTCACGCACCGCGATGAGTTCTGAACGCAAGGTCATCACTGGCTTGAGGGCGCGGCTGGCATCATTGGCGCCTTCCAGTGGATCGCTGCCATAGAGCATGACCCCCGGACGAGTCCAGTCGCCATGGGCCTCGGGCCAAGCGAGTGTCGCGGGTGAATTGGCGAGGCAGATCGGCGCCTCGAGCCGCTGACGCAGCGTCTCGATACACGTCATCTGACGGCGAAAATACGTCGGATCCAGCGCGTCGGCGGTGGCGAAGTGAGTCATCAAGTGCAGTGCGGTGACCTGGGTCGACGCCGCCTTCAGACGCTGCCAACGCGCCACGAACATCTCCGGCGCGACCCCCAGGCGATGCATGCCGGAGTCCAGCTTCAGCCAGGTCGGGATCGGCTGCCGGGGGTGATACGCCAGTAGCGCATCGATCTGCCAATCACTATGCACGGCGACCCATAACCGATGCGCGTCGATGAGCGGCAGTTCCGCAGCATCGAAGAAGCCTTCCAGCAACATGATCGGCTGTGTGATTCCCGCGTCACGTAGCGCGACTGCTTCCTCAAGGCTGGCGACGGCAAAAGCGGGGGCCATATCGGCCAGTGCCAAGGCGCACTGTGTCGCGCCATGACCGTAAGCATCCGCTTTGAGGACCGCCAAGGCACGGCTGTGTGGCGCTCGATCACGGGCAAGACGGTAATTGTCGCGCAAGGCGCCCAGATCGATATCGGCGATCAACGGCCGGGACATGGCAAACGTTCCTCCTCACAAGGCGATAACCAGCGCACTATTCTACCCGCTCGCACGCCGACCCGCTCGCGCAGTGTGGCGCGATACGCAAAACGCCGCACCCAGAGGTGCGGCGTCATGAAGGGGGCGTATCGAACGTCCCCCTCAGGGCGTGGCCGATGGCCCCATGGTGGGTCGCTTGCCGATGTCTTCCACCTGACTCATCCCGCCGTCTTCGGGCAAACGCAACTTCACTGTCTGCGTATCCTTCAGCCATTCGTTTAGCTCACGAATCACGCCTTGATCGAGCACACCTGCCTGCTGACGCAGCGCCACCATGTCGGTCACGTAGGTGTAGCGTGCGTCGGCGTAATCGGCAATGGCTTGATAGAGGCTTTGCTCGGCTTCGAGCACATCGACGATATTGCGCGTGCCGACCTGATAACCCGAGCGGGTCGCTTCCAACGCACTACGGTTGGAAACGATCGCCTGGCGCTGGGCCTCGACGCTTTCGACATCGTTCATGACTTGCGTGAACAGCGAGCGTACCTGCTGGGTGGTATCGCGACGCTGGGCCTCGAAATCATATTGCGTGGCTTCGAGCGAATAGGTCTGCTGACGGACCTGGGCACTGGTCGTGCCCCCGCTGTAGATGGGCAACGTGGCCTGAAGGCCCACCGTGGTGCCTTCATTATGGCCGCTGAGATAGTCCTGATCGCTATCCGAATAATCATAGTTGGCGAAGGCCGACAGTGTCGGCAGATGGCCGGCCTGCGCCTGATCAACTTCGGCTTGCGCCACATTCACCGCTGCCTGGGCTGCCTGCACACTGGGGTTATTGGCGACCGCCAGGCGAACCCACCTATCACGCTTTGCCGGCTCAGGGGCCTCGATGGGAATGTCTTCCGACAGCATCTCGATGCTGTCGTAACGCTTGCCGGTCAAACGCTGCAGTGCCTCGAAACTGACCTGCAGGTCGTTTTCGGCGGAGATGCGCTGCGCACGCGCCAGGTCGTATGATGCCCGGGCCTCGTTGACATCGGTAATGGCCACCAAGCCGACGTCGAACTGTTCCTGCGCCTGATCGAGCTGACGCTTGATGGCTTTTTCTTGCGCAATGCGCGCCTGAAGTACTTCATAGGCACGCAGAATCTCGAAATACGCCGAGGCGACATCGTAAAGAAGCTGCTGACGATCCGCTTGCAACAAAAGTGCTTGTTGATCGATCTCGCGCTTGGCGATCTGCAGCGACGCCCAGCTCGTGGCGTCGTATAACGCCTGAGTCAATTCAAGGCTGGCGCTGGTGGCGTTGTAGTTATCCGCGGAACTCCCTACACCACTCTGGGCACCACCGCCCTGAATACCACTGCCCTCCTGACTCTCTAGCGTGTTGTTGTGCGCAACCTGCGCCGTGGCGTCGATCTGCGGCAACAGGCTGCCTCGTGCCACGTCACGTCCCGCCTCGACACTCTGGAAGGTCGACCGCGAGGCATCCAGGGTAGCGTTGTCTTGCAGGGCATCCTGCGTGATCGTCCACAAATCGGCGGCCTGCGCCTGAGAAGTGACGACAGCGGCAATCAGCACCGGCAATAAACGCAACCGAAATTTCGGCGATGACGGCTCTCGAGAGGACATCGGCTTGGGTTCCTTTCTTTTGACGCACGGTCTTGCGACGAACGTGCTTTTGACTGACTTGCTTTTCACAGGGGGCAGGCTGATGACGGCCTCGACCACCGCTAGCGTCACCGCCAACATGGGCAACGAGTTACATACAATGCCGCATGTATTGCTTCAGATCAATGAATCAGTCGAATATGCACGCACCAAGGATAGCGTGAAAATTGCATCATTGCCGTGACAGGCCGCCTGGCATGAAGGAGCATGCGGCCCTTCATGCCAGGCGTGTCATTCAAAGATCGAGTCCAACGACAACCCTTGTTTCTCCAGCACGCGGCGTAGTTTTTTCAGCGCTTCGACCTGAATCTGTCGTACCCGCTCGCGCGTCAGCCCGATTTCCGCGCCGACATCCTCGAGGGTCGCAGCTTCATGTCCGCGCAGACCGAAACGGCGCACCACGACTTCCATTTGCTTGTCGGTCAGCTCCGCCAACCAGTCGTCGACGTGCTGTTTGACATCATTGCCGACCAGTAGCGACTCGGGGCCGGCTTCATTCTCATCGGCCAGCGTGTCGATCAGCGGTTTATCGCTTTCACCGCCCATCGGATAGTCGACCGACGACACGCGCTCGTTGAGCCCAAGCATCTTCTTGACGGTACCCACCGGTTTGTCCAGAAACTCAGCGATTTCCTCGGCGGTGGCTTCGTGGTCGAGCCGCTGCGTCAACTCACGTGCAGCGCGCAGGTATATATTGAGCTCCTTGACCACATGGATGGGCAGGCGGATCGTACGCGTCTGATTCATCAGCGCCCGCTCGATGGTCTGCCGAATCCACCAGGTGGCATAGGTCGAGAAGCGAAATCCGCGTTCGGGATCGAACTTCTCCACGGCCCGAATCAGGCCCAGATTGCCTTCCTCGATCAAGTCGAGCAGTGACAATCCACGGTTGAGGTAACGTCTGGCTATCTTGACCACCAGACGCAGGTTGGACTCGATCATGCGCTGGCGTCCGGCAGGATCGCCCTTTTGGGCCAGCCGCCCATAGTGCACTTCTTCTTCAGGCGTCAACAGCGGCGAAAAGCCGATTTCGTTGAGGTATATCTGGGTAGCATCGAGGCTTTGGTGGTAAGTGTTGTCATCACGATTCAGCGCTTTCTCGAACGCATCGCCCTCCTTGTCACGAGCGACCTCGGCGGCATCGACTTCCATTTCACTGTCAACGTCGTCAAGATCCACACCCTGAATATCCCGCTCCAGCATGCTCATATCCGATACCCCACTTTACTGCTGCCGATTTGATGACCACAGCCGGAGTGCGCAAGCCACCGGCCGTGGCGGACTACCCGTTTATTGTTCTACGCATGTTCAGGGTCCGAGTCCTACCGCGCTCAACGTGGCGGCAGGTACTCCATTGGGTCTTGAGGCTGGCCGTCCTGGCGCACCTCGAAATGCAATTTAACGCGATCGGCATCGGTGTCACCCATGGTGGCGATGACATCTCCCGCTTCGACAACATCGTTCTCCTTCACGCGTAACGAGTCGTTATGCGCGTAAGCACTCAGAAAATGATCGTTATGCTTGAGAATGATGAGATTGCCGTATCCACGGACGCCACTGCCGGCATACACCACGATGCCTGGACCTGCTGCCCTGACAGGTTGCCCCTTTTCCCCGGCGATATCAATGCCGGCCGTCACACTGGATTCGTCATCGAAACCGTTGATGACCTCACCCTTGGCAGGCCACTGCCAAGCGACGCTTTCGACCGGCTGGTACTCGCGTTGCGAGCGGTCGGTCGTCGTGTCGTTTTCGCCGGCAACGCGGGTGCCGGCATCACTTTCACCGCTGTCGGCGGCAGACGACTCACTGCCTGTGGCACCGCGTTCATCATCAGGGCGAGATGCCTTGTCGGCTGGCGCCTGATCAGACCCATCACTGGCGGCGGACGTATCCGACGCCTTGCGGGTATCCTTACTCTCATCCGTGGAGGCGACGTTCGCATCTGGCGTGTCGTAGACAGGCCCCGGCGCATTGCCGCCGACCTGGGAAGCCGCCGCCACGGCCTGCGTGTCGGCGGCGACGCCACCCGCTCCAGGCGTTGAAGACACTGAACTCTCCGCAGGAACCAACCAGTCATCATCGCTGCCGCCGCTGGATGCGCTTGCATCGCCCAGCGGCGTTGTAACGGCAGCGGTCGCCTCAGCTGGAGACGTGCCTGACGCCGACGCGCTTGATGCTCCCTCGGGGGGACTGGCGGGCGTCAGGCGCAACGTCTGCCCCGGCTCGATGCGGTAAGGGGGCGTAATGTCATTGAGATGCGCCAGGTCACGAAAATCGAGATTATTCTGCCAGGCAATGCCGTACAGGGTATCGCCCGACTTCACGGTATAGGTACTCGGGGGCGAGCTGTTGCGGCTGACCGAAAGATCTTGCACCTGGGGCGCGCCGCCGGAGCTTACACACCCCGCCAGGCCCAGCACCACGAATCCCAACACGGGCAATAGTCGACGCGAGTCAGACATGAGTTCGATCCTCCTGAAAGGGAGAAGGACTGCGTTCGCCGATTACCATGACCAACACCAAGCCGGCGATCATCAGGGCGATCGCCGTCAACAAGTGGGCCGGTTCGCCGGTAATGGCGCTGTAGTCCGAAGGCATGAGGTAGCGATAGTCGAGCGGCACGATCTTGTCACCGCTGGCAAGGCGGTAACTGGCGAGCTCGCGCCATGGCCAGAGTTGCGGCAATGAGCCCAGAATGAAGCCGACCAGGGTCAAGAGTGTCCCCAAGCGGTAATGATGGAACAACCAGGAAAGTACGCGCGAGAACACCATCAAGCCGATGACACAGCCCGCACCGAAGGTCGCGATCAAGGACAGGTCGGCGCTTTTAACGCCTTCCATCACCGTCCCGTAAAGCCCCATCACCAGCAATAGAAAGCTCCCCGAGACACCTGGCAGAAGCATTGCACTGATGGCAATGGCACCGCCTACCACCAACACCCACTGACTGGCCTCCCCGGGTGCCGGTAACAGGCTCGGCAACCATAACGCCACGCAAACGCCCAGCATCAAGGGCATGACATGCCGCCATTGCCAATGACCGATCTGTCGGCCCACCACGACAGCCGAGGCCAGCACCAGTCCGAAGAAGAAGGCATTGAGCAGCAACTGATGATGAGCCAACAGCCAGGTGACAAGATGCGCGACGCTTACCAGACTCGCGACGATCCCCGATAGCAGGGGCAGCAGAAACGCCAGGTTGAGATACGTCACGAGCCCTGTCAGACCTTCACGACGCCCTACGCCGAAGGCCCGAGGACCGAATTGCTTGATCGAATCAATCAACTCTTCGTAGATGCCGGTGATAAATGCAATGGTTCCGCCGGACACTCCAGGTACCGCATCCGCGGCCCCCATCCCGGCGCCTTTGAAGAACAGCGTCAGGTAACGCTTCATTGTATGACCCCTTCCAATAGCGGTACGAATCTGACGCGTTCCAGTCGTGTTCGTTCGAATGTGTTGCCGCGGCGTCGCACGCGTGTCAGCCATTGGCGTCCGGCGTCATCCTCGAGTGGCGCGATCAATTCCCCGCCATCGTCCAGTTGCGACAACAGTTCCTGGGGAAGCACGCTGGCGCAGGCGGTGAAGAGAATGACATCGAAGGGGGCGGCCTGCGGCCATCCATGCCCGCCATCTTCGTGACGCAGACGCACGTTATTCACGCCCAGCATGGCCAGGCGAGAGGCGGCACTGCGATGCAGTGCCCCGATACGCTCGAGGCTGCATACCGACTCGACCAGACGCGCCAGAATCAACGTTTGATAGCCCGAGCCGGTCCCGACTTCCAACACGCGACGCGGTCGTGCGGCCAGCACCAGCTCGGTCATCCGCGCCACGATCCACGGCTGCGAAAGCGTCTGGCCATGGCCCAATGGCAAGGCCGTGTCTTCATAAGCACGGTGCGCCAACGCCTCGTCGAGAAAGACGTGACGCGGTTCCCGCGCCATGACGTCGAGCACTCGCGCGTCGCGAATGCCGCCGGCTTGCAGGCGGCGTATCAGTCGATTGCGAGTACGTTGCGAGGTCATGCCAATGCCACCGAATCGGTACATATCCTCAGTATCAGGCGTTTGACAATGCATCCAGCCAGTTCCGTACGTCGTCCAACGCGGCATGCCGCGTGAGATCGGTCTGCAGGGGGGTAATCGACACGTATCCGGCGTCGATGGCGGCGAAGTCGGTATCCGCGCCATCATCGGCGTTATCGCCGACGGCGGCAATCCAATAACGCTCGCGTCCACGCGGATCTTTCACCTTCATCGGCTGGGCCGCAGGTCCGCGATAGCCCATGCGCGTCACGCGTACGCCCCGGATGTCTTCCCAGGGGACGTCCGGCACATTGACGTTAAGCAGGCTGCGTGGCGGCAATGACAGCGACTCCGCCGCCCCCACCAGGGTCGCGGCGACACGCCCGGCCGTCTCGAAATAGCGCTCGCCGCACAGGGAAACGGCAATCGCTGCCATGCCCAGGTTGCGACCCTCCATGGCGGCCGCCACGGTGCCAGAATACAATACGTCATCGCCCAGGTTGCCACCATGATTGATGCCCGAGATGACCAGGTCCGGCTTCTCGTCCCAGACCCCGTTGACGCCCAGGTAAACACAATCGGCCGGCGTGCCGTCGACCGAATAGAAGCCGTTGTCGAGCGCCGTCAACGACAATGGGCGCGTCAGCGTCAGCGAGTTACTGGCGCCGCTCTTGTCACGGTCCGGCGCCACCACACGCAGGCGCCCATGTGCCGAGAGTGCATCATGAAGTGCACGCAGCCCCGGTGCATGGACACCATCATCGTTGGATAACAGTAACTTGCGCATATCTATCCTCTTGCTTTTGTGATCGCCGATAGCCCTTCACAGCAATGGGTGGAGCATCAACTCACGCAATACCGAGGTGGCGAAGGCGCCACGCGGCAAGCCGAAACTGAGTGTCATCCGGTCAGGGCCTGCATGGGTCAGTGACGGCGCGTCGAGCGGCACGCACAGCGCACGTCGATCCACGCGCACGCCGGCCGCCTCCAATCCCTGCACCAATGTTGCATGTTGCATCACCAGTCGCGTTTCCTCCTCTGCCACCGCAGCGCCACTCTCCAGACGCCCGCTTCCCCACAAGGGGCCGGTGGGCGTGACGTCGCCGCGCGCGGCACGTTCACGCAAAGCGGCGTCGACGTCGTCGGCCATAAAACGGCTGGCCGTTCCCGCCAATACCAGGACATCGCCTGGACGCGGCGTTCGCCAGGTTTGCGCACGCAGCCGTGCTGCCAGCACCTCATTGAACAGGAAGCTGCGTGCCGCGGAAAGCTGCATGCCATGCGGATCGTCACGCTTGCGCCAGCCGCGCGCGAAGGCCTTCTGGGCAAGCACCAGATTGCGCCCTTCGCGGCCGAAGCGTTGCGGGCCGAAGTAATTGGGCACCCCGTCTTCGCAAAGGAGCCGCCAACGGCGCGACAGGTCGGGATCCGCGGCCACCGCACCACGCAGGCGAAGCGTAAAGCGATTGGCACGATGTACGCCGCGCTTGAGCTTGCGTGGATGGCGTTGCGCCTCGTGGACCACGATTCCCACGTCACTCAGTCGAGTGGCAAACGCATCGGGGGCGTCACGCCCAGGCAAATGCACCGAGACCCATTGGCGGGTCACCGCGATGCGGTCCTTGAGACCGCTATAGCCCACATCGCGCGGACGCACGCCACACACCCGGGCCACATGCTTGGCGGCTTCCGGCGTGGTCAGATCACGCTTCTCGATCCACAGCCAGAGATGTTCCCCCTGTCCTTCCGGCGCAAAATCGAACACCTCCTCGACGACGAAGTCGTCCGGCGTCATGCGAAACTCCCCCGACGCCCGCGGTTCGCCATGCGCGTGGGGCCAGTCGGGAGGCCAGAGCGACATGTCGATCATGTCGCATCCGCGCGCGCCAGTAGCACCACGGCCTCGGCGGCGATGCCTTCCTTGCGCCCGGTGAAGCCCAATCGCTCGCTGGTGGTCGCCTTGACGTTGATCGCATCTTCCGCCATTGCGAGCGTCTCGGCGATACGCGTGCGCATCAGCGCGATGTGATCGCTCAAGCGCGGTGCCTGGGCGATGACAGTGGTATCCAGGTTGACGATGCGGTAGCCCGAAGCGATCACCTGCTCGTCTACCCGGCGCAACAAGTCACGGCTGTCGGCACCTGCCCAGGCGGCGTCGGTGTCGGGAAAATGATGGCCGATATCGCCCAGGCCACAGGCACCGAGCAACGCATCGCACACTGCATGCAGCAGTACGTCACCGTCCGAGTGGGCGATGAAGCCATGTGTATGGGGGATGCGCACGCCACCTATCATCAAGTGATCGCCGTCGCCGAAGCGGTGCACATCAAACCCGTGACCAATACGTAACGTCATGAGCATGTCTCGTCGGAAATCGTGGAATCCCACGCGGCCTCGCTCAGAAGCCGCGTGGCGAGGGCAAGATCCTCGGGATGCGTGATCTTGAGATTATCCCGGCGGCCGGGCACCAGGCGCGGCGCCAAGCCTAGCGCCTCGAGTGCCGACGCCTCATCGGTAAGCGCCACGCGGGTGTCCCGGGCATGCGCGAAAGCCCGACACAGCACGCGATAGGAGGCTCCTTGCGGGGTCATGGCATGCCATAGCCCCTCGCGGGAAACGGTATGCACGACACGGCCGCCGGCATCGGCACGCTTCATCGTGTCCGCTACCGGGGCTGCCAACAGCCCCCCGTCGGGCGAGCTTTCCAGCACTGCACGCAGGCGACGCAAGTCATCGAGGGCCACGCAAGGCCGGGCGACATCATGGACCAACACCAGGTCATCGTCCGCCGCGATGGCGTCGAGCGAGGCCAGCGCATTGGCCACCGAATCGGCTCGCGCCTGCCCGCCGGGCACGCGCTGCCACTCCGCGAAAGGCACCCACTCAGACGCAAAGTGCACATCATCGGCATCCAGGCATAGGCGCAAGGCCGCATCCGGAAACGCGGCATGCAAACGCGCCAGCGTATGCGCCAGTACGGGGCGGCCCGCGATATCGAGATATTGCTTGGGCAAGGTGGCGCCCATGCGGCGGCCTTGCCCCGCCGCGGGTACGATCAACCACAGTCGGCTCAAGGCGCGGCCTCCTCATGTGTCGACGCCGCTTGTCCGGGATCGCCCTGTAGCACAGCCGCGCTTTGCTCCAGGATAGAGCGCTCGGCGGTCACCCCGGGCACCCAGAAGAACTCTTCATCACGGCGCACCATGCCCAGGTCACTGCGCGCCCGCTCTTCGATGGCAGCGAGCCCATTCTTGAGATCGATCACTTCTGCCGCCAAGCGGTCGTTGCGCGCTTGAAGACGAGCGTTCTTCTCTTCGAGCACATCGGCACGGTGACGAATATGGTTGAGTTCGAGTACTCCCCCCTCACCGAGCCACAGGTGATACTGCAGTAGAACGATCAGTACCGCTAGTGCAATGCATACCCACTTCAACATCGTTGGTTCCGTCCTGGACCGACAGCTGCTCGGCATTATGCCATCATCAAAGCACCCGCGCAGTGCGCACGGCATGCCATCGCCGTGCGTCTCGCCGACGATGCCAAGGAGCCTACCAATGTACAAACTCGCGTTTTTCGTTCCCGTGGACGATGCCGAAAGCGTCAAAGAAGCCGTGTTCGCCACCGGCGCCGGGCGCCTCGGTGACTATGAGGCCTGCTGCTTCCAAACGCCCGGCCAAGGCCAGTTTCGCCCGCTCGATGGCGCCGACCCGCATATCGGCCAGGTCGGCGCGCTCACTCATGTCGAAGAATTGAAGGTCGAGCTGGTCTGCGACGACGATCGCCTGGAAGCCGCGGTCGCCGCGCTCAAGCTGGCGCATCCTTATGAGGAGCCGGCATATGAGGCGTGGCGTCTTGCAGACGTTTAGGCGCGTTACGCACTGCCCAAATAACGCTCGCGATCCTCGGCGGTGATATCGCTGACATGCAATGGGTACTCGTCGCCGGGGCGATCATCGAAGTAATGCCGCAGTGTGCGCTCGATGGTGGGAAACGCCAGTTCCTGCCAGGGGATCTCGGCTTCCTCGAATAGCGCCACCTCGAGACTCTCCGGGCCGGAGGCATAATCACCGTGCAGCTCGCCACGGAAGATCATGTAGACCTGGTTGATATGCGGCAGGTTGATGAGCGTGTAAAGGCCCTGAAGGTAGACCTCGGCGCAGGCTTCTTCGCGTGTCTCGCGCAAGGCGGCTTCGGACGTGGTTTCGCCGTTTTCCATGAAACCCGCAGGCAGCGTCCAGTAGCCCATGCGCGGCGCGATTGCACGCCGACACAGCAAGACGCGCTGCCCCGCGACCGGTAAGGTACCGGCGACGATACGCGGGTTCTGGTAATGGATGGTGCCGCAGGCATCGCAGAGAAAACGTCCGCGATCATCGCCTTCGGGAATCGCGAAACGTACGGTTTGGCCACAATGGCTACAGAAATTCATGATTTTCCTCGGGCGAGCGACACGGCGCCCCATTAGGTGAAAAACAACATGTTAGAGACTCTGGGCGAACGCCTGCAAGCTCATCGGCCACGACACCTGAGCACCGACATCCCCAGGGCTGCGGTATTGCTCGCGATCGTCGAACGCCCGGATCCCACGCTCTTGCTGACGCGCCGTGCCGATCATCTCGCGCAGCATGGCGGCCAAGTCGCGTTTCCCGGTGGCAAGGTCGAACCCGACGATACCGACTTGTGGACCACGGCCTTGCGCGAAGCGCACGAGGAGATCGCCCTGCCGCCCACACACGTCGCGCGCCTCGGCCGACTGAGCGATGTCATCTCGCGCCACGGCATCTGCGTGACGCCGTTCGTCGGCCTGGTTCCGCCCGGCCTCCCATTGGTGCCGGACCACAATGAGCTGGATACCATTTTCGAGGTACCATTGACGTGGTTCCTGGAGGATCGCCGCAGCCACACGGATGTCATCCGCCACGCTGAGCGTACTTATTACGTGCCCAGCTATGCCTACGCCAATCATGTAATATGGGGGCTGTCGGCGATGATGCTGGTCGAGCTGCTGGCGGTGGGGTTCGCGCACCCCATCAGTCTGGATCGCGCGCCGCTGGGCAGCCCGTTGCGTCATCTGCCTGCAGCACCGCCTCCGCCACGCCCCTGACACCTGGACTGGACCCGCCCGCATGCCACGACACGATCCTGCCGATTACCTCGACATGGCCGCATTGCCCCGGCTGCTGGATGCGCTGGTCACGCAGGGCTGGTTCGTCGGCGAACGTTTCATCGATACCGCGCTATGCCATTCCTTGCAGGCAGAGTTGCAGGGGCTGAAGGCACAATCGCATCTCGACGAGGCAGGCGTCGGCCGAGGCCAGACGCATCGCATCAAACGCGACGTGCGTGGCGATGCCATTCATTGGCTGGACCGCGAAAGCCGAGCCCAGCGCCAATACCTGACGGTCATGACGTTCTTGCAGCAGGCCATCAACCGTACGCTCTATCTGGGGCTTTTCGAGTTCGAGGCGCACTTTGCCTTGTACCCGCCCGGGGCCTTCTACAAAAGGCACCTCGACAGTTTTCGCGGTCGCAGCAACCGCATCGTGTCGACCGTGTTGTATCTCAATCCCGCCTGGACGGCAGCGCACGGCGGCGAGATGGCGATGTTCGACCCCGACGATCCCGAACGAGAAATCGCGCGGATACGCCCTGAACTCGGCACCTTCGTGTGCTTTCTCGCCGATCGCATCCCCCACGAGGTGCTGCCGACCCAGGCACCGCGCGCCAGTATCGCCGGCTGGTTCCGCCGCAACACCTCACTCAATGGGATCGTCGATCCCGCATTGTGATCCCTCATACCGGCGCCTCGAACAGCGACGGCGAGGCCTCGATGGCAGCAAGATGTGCACGCCCCATGGGCAGCCACTGGCGCAGAACGAAGTCGGCGCTGATCAACTTGGCCCGATAGAAAGCCTCATCGTCACCGCTTGCCAATGCCGTCTGCGCGATCAGTGCCGCACGCCCCATCTGCCAGGCGCACAACACGTGCCCCGTCAGCGCCAACAACGGCGTCGCCAGGGCTTGGAGCGCGTCATGACCGTGCTCGGCATCGTCGCCCCGCGCCAGCACGATGGCTACCGCTCGGCGTAGATCCTCCACGCCCTGATGCAGCGACGCGCCCAAGCCAGCCAGCTTGGCGTTGGCGGTGAGGTCAACGGCGCAAGCGGCAACCTCGTCGAGCACGCCCCCCAAGGTGGCACCGCCGTCACGCTGGATCTTGCGCCCGGCGAGGTCGAGCGCTTGAATACCGTTGGTACCTTCATAGATCGGCGCGATGCGCGCATCGCGTAGATGCTGCGCGGCGCCGGTTTCTTCCATGTACCCCATGCCGCCGTGTACCTGAACACCCAGCGAGGCGATGTCTACCGCCTGGTCGGTGGAAAAGGCCTTGACCACCGGGGTGTAGAGATCGACCCGCCGCTGGGCCCCTTGCCGCTCGTCCACCGTGGGCGCATACCGGGCCCGGTCCATCTCGCTGGCCGAGAGCAAGGCCAGGGCCCGCAGGGCTTCCAGCCGTGCACGCATCGATAGCAGCATGCGACGCACCTCGTAATGCTCGCTGAGCACGGCGGGGCGGCCGCCACGCGCTGCGGGCGTGCGACCTTGCACCCGCTGCATGGCATACGTACGCGCTTGCTGATAGGCGCGTTCGGCGACGCCGATGCCCTGAATGCCGACCTTGTGGCGTGCCGCGTTCATCATCGTGAACATGTGTTGAAGGCCGTGACCTGGCTCGCCGACCAGATAACCGATGGCCCCATCCTGCTCCCCGAAGCTGAGTGCACAGGTCGGCGAACCGTGTATGCCCAGCTTATGCTCCAGCGACACGCAGCGCACGTCATTGCGCTCACCCAGATGCCCCTGCTCATCGACCAAGAACTTGGGGACCAGAAACAGCGATATACCGCGGTTGCCCTCGGCGGCATCCGGCAGGCGGGCGAGAACCAGGTGGATGATGTTGTCGGCGCAGTCATGCTCCCCCCAGGTAATGAAGATCTTCTGGCCGTTCAGACGATAGTGCGCGCCCTCCGGCACCGCCCGTGTGCGCACCTTCGACAAGTCCGAGCCGGCCTGCGGCTCGGTGAGGTTCATGGTGCCCGTCCACTCGCCACTGACCAGTTTCTCCAGGTAGCGCGACTTGAGTTCCTCGCTGCCATGCTGGGCCAGTGCTTCGACGGCCCCCGCCGTCAACAGCGGGCACAACGCCAGCGCCATGTTGGCGGCTTGCCACATTTCCTGAACCGCACTGGCAACGACCTCCGGCAGGCCCTGCCCGCCATGGTCAGGGTCGCTGCCGATGCCGTTCCATCCCCCCTCGGCGAAGGCACGGTACGCCTCTGCGAAGCCCGTCGGCGCGCGCACCTCGCCGGCTTCCAGACGACACCCTTGTTCATCGCCACGGCGATTGAGCGGTGCCCATACCTCGCCCGCCAGGCGCGCAGCCTCGTCGAGGATCGCGGTCACCAGTTCCGCGGAGACTTCTTGATACTCGGGGAGACGAAGCGAGCGGTGATCGAGCAATTCCTCGAGGAGGAAGCGAAGATCGCGTAGCGGCGCATTATAGGAGGACATGGCTCACCTTCATCATTCAGACGCTCATGATTCAAACGTATGTGTTAATTGGAATGCATGCCTTGATCATAGAGATACCGTGCGCAACGGGCCATTAGCCGAACGGTGCAGTGGTTATTCCTGGCGGTTGAAAGACGGTACATAACCACGTATTTTAATTGAACGGTCAATTAATAAAAAAGACTCATTCCATCGGTAGTCACATGAATAACGCACCTCTTCATCGACGCATGACGCTTTCCGCGAACGTCTCGGCAGCGGTCAGGGATCCGCTACCCAGACGCTCGCGGGACGAGGTGCCGTTGTCATGAGCGGTGGCGTCCTGCGCATGTCCAGAGCGTTGTTTGCATACGATCTGGCCTGGCTCAGCAGGGGGCTATCTCTCACTACCGCCGTGCTAAAACACAACTAGAGGATCGCTCATGCATCCACAACACACCGGCGACGTCAGTCGCGACCGCCTCAACCCCGTGGTCTTCTTCGGTTCGGTGATCGGCATCGTGCTCTTCGCACTGTGGACGATGCTTTTCACCGACTCGGCCAGTGGCATCATCAACACCGTGCTGAGTTGGATCTCCAATACCTTCGGCTGGTATTACTTCCTCGCCATCGTCGCTTACCTGGTCTTCGTGATCGCCATCGGCCTGTCACGGTTCGGCAAGATCAAGTTAGGGCCGGATCATTCCACGCCCGATTTCAACATGACCTCGTGGGCCGCCATGCTGTTCTCGGCGGGCATCGGCATCGACCTGCTGTTCTTCTGCATCGCGGAGCCGGTATCGCAGTTCCTGGCGCCGCCCCTGGGGGACGGCAACACGGTGGAAGCCGCCCGCCACGCCATGCAGTTGACCTTCCTGCACTGGGGGCTTTCCGGCTGGGGCATCTACACCCTGGTGGGAATGTCGCTGGCGTTCTTCAGTTATCGCCACAATTTGCCGCTGACCATCCGCAGTGCGCTTTACCCCATCTTCGGCAAGAAGATCCACGGCCCCATCGGGCATAGCGTGGATATCGCCGCCGTGCTGGGCACGGTCTTCGGCATTGCCACCAGCCTGGGGATCGGTGTCATCCAGCTCAACTTCGGCCTCCACTACATGTTCTCGATTCCCGAGAACACCCTGGTGCAGGCCGCGCTGGTGATCATGATCGTGTTCTTCGCCACGGTGTCGGCCGTCACCGGCGTGGAAAAAGGCATTCGTCGCCTTTCCGAGTTCAACATGCTGTTGGCGCTGTTGCTGCTCTTGTTCGTGCTCTTCAGCGGCAAGACGCTATTTTTGCTCAACGCACTGGTCCTCAATGTCGGCGACTATTTCTCCGACTTCATCAGTCTGTCGATGAACACCTACGCCTTCGACCAACCCACTGCCTGGCTCAATGGCTGGACGATCTTCTTTTGGGCCTGGTGGATCGCTTGGGGGCCGTTCGTGGGTCTCTTCCTGGCACGCATTTCGCGCGGGCGCACCATTCGTGAATTCGTCGCCGGCACGCTGATGTTGCCGCTGGCCTTCATGATGGCGTGGATGTCGATCATGGGGAATAGCGCCATCGACATGGTCATGAATGGCGCCACGGACTTCGGCCAGGCGGCGATGAACACGCCGGAGTCGTCCATTTATCTGTTCCTCGAATCCTTGCCATGGACGGGGCTGACGACCATCGCCACCACCATTCTGGCCATCGTGTTCTTCGTGACCTCCGGTGATTCCGGGGCGCTGGTACTCTCCAACTTCACGTCCAAGCTCAAGGACGTCAACAGCGACGCCCCGGTCTGGATGCGCATCCTGTGGGCCTGCGTGATCGGGCTGTTGACCCTGGCACTGTTGATGGCGGGGGGATTGTCGGCACTGCAAAGCGTGGTGGTCATCACCGGGCTACCGTTTTCCATCGTGCTGTTCTTCATCATGGCAGGGCTACTCAAGGCCTTGCGCGTGGAGGGGCTCAAGGAAGACAGCCATCGCAGCAGCCTCGCCGGGCATCTCTCCAGCCGCACCGGTGCCGGAGAGCGCGCACCCCGCGGGTGGCGCCAGCGTCTTAGCCGCGCCATGAGCTTCCCGAGCAGCAAGCAGGCCCGGCGCTTCCTCGATGACGTGGCCAAACCGGCCATGCAGGAGGTCAGCCAAGCCATCGGCCAGGAAGGTGTTCAGGTCGAGGTCGACGAGAAGACAGGCGAGGAGGCACATCTCGCACTCAATGTCAGCCTCGGCGACGAGCAGAACTTCACTTATCAGGTATGGCCGCGCCGCTTCGCCACACCTTCGTTTGCGCTGCGCGCCCAACAGGACAATGCCCATTACTATCGTCTGGAGGTCTATCTCCTCGAAGGAAGCCAGGGCTACGACCTGATGGGGTACACCAAGGAGCAGGTGATCGAGGACATTCTCGATCAGTACGAACGCCACCTGCACTTCCTGCACATGAACCGGGAAACACCCGGCCACGTGACCATGCCGGACAGCCCCGAGCAACCGCCGGCGTGACCCTCAACCAGGCCGTTGTAGCGCCATGACGTGCAAAGGAGCGCCCCGCGGGGCGCTCCTTTTCATTAGGCATCCATGTGGGGCGGTGCAGCGGCCAAACAGCTTAAACCGTCGCGCCCTCCGCGATCGGCACGGAAGAAGCGCGCGGCTTGATGACCGCATACGCTACCCCAGCGATGACCGCGCCCACAGCGATCGCCAGCAAATACAGCAGCGCGTAGTTGACCGCATTCGGAATCAACAGTACGAACAGGCCACCATGCGGCGCCATCAGTTGAATGCCGAAATACATCGACAAGGCCCCGGTGATCGCCCCGCCGATGATGCATACCGGCAACACGCGCAGCGGGTCCTTGGCGGCGAAAGGAATCGCCCCTTCGGTAATGAAGCAAAGGCCCAGCACGAAGGCCGCCTTGCCCCCCTCTCGCTCGGTTTCGTCGAACTTGCGCTTGGCCAGAATGCTGGCGATCCCCATCGCCAGCGGCGGCACCATGCCCGCCGCCATGATCGCCGCCATCGGTGCATAGGTCTCGCTCGACAGCAGGCCCACACCGAAGGTATACGCCGCCTTGTTGACCGGCCCGCCCATATCGACGCACATCATCCCGCCGAGCAACATCCCCAGCAGCACGGCGTTGGTCGAGCCCATGCCGTTGAGGAAATGGGTCAACGCATCCAGCAGCCCTGCCACTGGCGTGCCGATCACATAGATCATCACCAGACCGGTAAACAAGCTCGCCAGCAAAGGAATGATCAGAATCGGCTTGAGCGATTCCACGCTCGCCGGCAACTTGAGATAGCGGGTAATGGCCTTGGCGGCGTACCCCGCTAGAAAACCAGCGAGAATGCCGCCGATGAACCCGGCACCGATATTGCTGGCCAGCATCCCCCCGATCATGCCGGGCGCAATCCCGGGCCGATCGGCGATAGAATAGGCGATATAACCGGCGAGCACCGGCACCATCAAGGCGAAGGCGGCATCACCGCCGATCTGCATCAAGGCCGACGCCAGCGTGCCTTCTTCCTTGAACGCCTCGATGCCGAACACGAACGACAGCGCGATGCACAGCCCGCCGGCGACGACCATGGGCAGCATGAACGACACCCCGGTCAGCAAGTGCTTGTAAACGCCCTTCTCCTTGACGCTCTTGGCCTTGCCGCCATCATTCGCGGCCCCTGTCGTCTGGCTCTCCACGGCGGCATTGGCCAGCGCTTCCTGAATGGTTGGCTTGGCCTTCTTCAGGGCATTGCCCGTGGACGTACGATAGATACGCTTGCCGGCGAAGCGTTCGTCGTCGACTTCGATATCGCAGGCCAACAGCACCACGTCGGCGTCGGCGATCTCCGCCTCGCTGAGCTGGTTCTGCGCCCCGACCGAGCCTTGGGTTTCGACGCGGATATGATGCCCCAGGCCACGCCCGGCCTCTTCCAGCGCCTCGGCGGCCATGAAGGTATGCGCGACGCCGGTCGGGCATGCCGTTACCGCGACGATACGCTGGCCCTTGTCCGCCTCCGGCGCCGCGCTGGTGGCGACGCTCGCCGTATCGCCACGATAAGGAGCGGCCTCGCGCTCGGCGCGTGACAGGAAGGCCTCGGGATCGGGCAGTGCCTCGGCGATCGGCGCCTGGAACAAGCGCTTATCCGTGAAACGCGCCGCCTCCGGCACATGATCGGCAGCCACGATCACCAGGTCGGCGTCGCGTACCTCCGCCTCGGATGCCGGCTGCGGTGGCGCGAGCTCGCCGTGCATTTCTACCGTGACCTGCCAACCGCGACGCCGAGCAGCCTGCTCGAGGCGTCGAGCCGCCAGGAATGTCGTCGCCACACCACTCGGGCAGGCCGTGATCAGGATCGCTTTCATGAATCCTCCCTCGCGTTGTCGTCGAGCCGACCCACGCGCGTACGTTGTTGGAGTTGGTCAAGATCCGGGGCATGCGTGTCCCCCACCCCGACATGGCGTACCGCCTCGGCGGAGAGCGCCGTCGCCAGGCGCAAGGTAGCCTCGGCGCTGAGCTTCGCGAGGCGACCGTGGAGCATGGCCGCCAGCAACGTATCACCGGCGCACACCGTGCTGGCGACCTCGACGCGTGGTGGCGTGGCCTGCCAAGCCCCCTCGGAACCGATCCACAGCATGCCTTCGCCTCCCAACGACACCAGCACATGTTCGATGCCCGCCGCATACAAGCGCGTCGCAGCGTCGATACAGGCCGACGTATCGGTAAGGGACTCCCCGGCCCACTCGGCCAATTCCGTCTCGTTGGGCTTGACGGCGCTGGGCACGGCGGCAATCGCGGCGTTCAGCGCCGCGCCGCTGGTATCCACCCAGACCGGCAGATCACGCGCACGCAGCCAGCGAATCAAGGCCCCCAGATCGTCGGGCGTCACCCCTGGCGGCAAGCTGCCAGCGATCACCACGGCATCGGGACGCCGCGCGGCGTCCGCCAGTCGTGTCTCGAGCGCGCGGTACAAGCCCGTCAGATCCTCGCGCGAGACCTCGAGACCGGGGCCATTGATGTCGGTGACGCGTCCCTGAGCTTCGGCCACCTTGGCATTGATGCGCGTGTCGCCGGGCAGGCGCAGAAAGGCGTCCTCCAGGCTCCAATCGGCAAAGGCCCGCCCGAAGGCACCATCGTTGTCCGCCCCCAGGAACCCCGAGACCGCCACCTCATGGCCCAGCGTCGCCAGCACCCGGGCCACGTTGACGCCTTTGCCCGCCGCCTCGAGATGGGTGGCCTCGGTGCGATTGACCGCCCCCAGGGTCAGCGAGGGCAGACGAATCGCCAGGTCCAGCGCAGGATTGAGGGTCAACGTCAGCACACGCGCCATCAGAGAGCCTCCAGCGCTTCGCGTACGGCATCGCTGGTCGACTGGCGCAAGGCCATATCGGCATGATGACGTGCGGTCTCCAGGGTCAGTTCGCGCAACCGCGCCTTGACCATCGGCACCTGCCGCGCCGACACCGACAGCTCATCGACCCCCAATCCGATCAGCACCGGCACCGCCTGGGCATCGCTGGCCAGCTCACCGCACACGCCCACCCATTTGCCCTCAGCGTGGGCGGCCTCGACGGTCATGCGAATCAGCGCCAGCACCGCCGGGTGCAAGCCGTCGGCCTGGGCCGACAGCTCGGCATGGCCGCGGTCGATGGCCAGGGTGTACTGGGTCAAGTCGTTGGTGCCGATGGAGAAGAAATCCACCTCGGCGGCCAGGCTCGGCGCCAACAGCGCGCACGAGGGAATCTCGATCATCACCCCCAGTTGCACGTCGCTAGCCTGAACCTCGGCCTGCACGCGATCGAAGATCTCGCGGGCGGCGCGGAACTCGGCGATGTCCTTGACCATCGGGAACATGATCCGCAACGGGCGGTCACCCGCCGCAGTAAGCAGGGCGCGCAGTTGCGTCTCGAGCACCTCGGGGCGCGTCAGCGCCAAGCGAATGCCGCGCAGACCGAGAAACGGATTGTCTTCTTGGGGCAGCGGCCAGTACGGCAGCGGCTTGTCGCCGCCGACGTCCAGCGTGCGTGCCACCAGCGGGCGCCCGTCGAGGGCGTCGATCGCCTGACGATATTCGGCGATCTGGGTGTCCAGATCCGGTGCGTCGGGGTGCGCCATGAACACGAACTCGGTACGCAGCAGCCCCACGCCCTCGGCGCCGCGTTCGACGGCATCTGCCGCGTGCGCCGTGTTGCCCAGGTTGGCAGCCACTTCGACACGGTGGCCATCCTGGGTACGCGCCTCCTCATGCCGCGCGGCATAGGCCTCGCGCTCGCGCATTTCATGCTCTTTCAGACGTAGCTCGGTGCGCGAGCGACGCTCATCGGACGGTGCCGGAATCACGCGCCCACGCTCGCCATCGACGATGATCTCGGTATCGTTGACCAGCGTCAGCACTCGCTCACCGGCTCCCACCACGGCGGGGATGCCC
Organism: Chromohalobacter marismortui; assembly: GCF_004364315.1. Taxonomy (GTDB): domain Bacteria; phylum Pseudomonadota; class Gammaproteobacteria; order Pseudomonadales; family Halomonadaceae; genus Chromohalobacter; species Chromohalobacter marismortui. The sequence continues at coordinate 35,488 of NZ_SOBR01000005.1, forward strand.
AGCGCCCGGGCAAGAATCGCACTGTGCGAGGTAGCACCGCCACGCGCGGTGACCAGGCCACGCACCTTGCTGGTATCCAGCCGCGCCACATCCGATGGACCGACATCGTCGGTGATCAGAATGTAAGGCGTCTCCGGCGGCGTGGGCAGGCGCACGCCGCACAGGATGCCCAGCACGCGACGGCCGACGTCGCGCAGATCGGCGGCGCGCTCGGCGAGCAAGCGATCGGCGAGATTTTCCTGGGCGCGGGCAGCCGTATCGATGGCCGACCACCACGCCGCCTCGGCGCTCATGCCGGTATTCAGTGATTCGTGCGCCGCTTCACGCAGCTCGGGATCGTCGAGCATTTCCTCGTGCATCGACAGAATCTCGGCGACTTCACCACCCTGAGCCGTCCTCACCAGAGCACGGAGCTGCTCGGCGGCCTCTTCGATCGCCGCATCGAGGCGCGCCAGTTGCGCGTCGCTGCCGCCGCGACGGCTTGCATCGAGATCATCGGACCGCTCGGGATACTCGAAGCGTGGCGTACGCATCACGAAAGCCGGGGCAATGGCCAGCCCCGGCGACGCCGGCACGGCGGGATGCGCGACATCATCCTCCAAGGGAGCGGGAAGACTGTCTTTCTCGGCAGGCGCCTCGAACGGCGTCTCCTGAAGCGGTGTCACATGCTCGCCAAGGCCCTCCCTGACGGCCGTGACCAGCGCTTCCAGCGCCTCGCTGGCGCCTTCGCCTTCGGCAGAGAACACCAGCGTCTGGCCGCGTCGCGCCCCCAATCCGATGACCTTGGTCAGACTCGCCGCCGAGACCGCCTGGCCCGTGCCTTCCAGCAGACGCACCTTGACCGGCACGTGCTGACGCCGCGCAACCTGCACCAGTTGTTTGGCCGGCCGCGCATGCAGGCCGTGCGCATTGAGCACCGTGGCGCGTGCGGTATCCGCCTCGGCGGATTCACCGGACAGCCGTGCCAGCAGCGTCGTGGCATCGGCATCGGCGAGGCTTTCACCATCACCGGCGTCCAGCAGGCTCCCCAAACGTTCGAGCAAACCGCGATGCGCATCCCCCTGCGCCGCCAGACAGAAGACCGCATTGACCGGCCCCTTGGGCCCCGAGAAGGCATGGTCCGGCGTCGCCACGCCCAACGTCGGCGTGATGACGCCCTGGGCGCTGCTCACCAGCCACAGCCCCTGCCCCAGTGCCACCGGCTCCAGCGTGTTGATCTCGGCCACGAAACTGCTGTCCACGCTGCCCACCTGACGCAAGCGCGCCGCGGCGGCCAATGCCAGCTCGAAGCGATCACGCGCCGGGAACCCCAGGCACAGCGTATCGGCATCCAGACGCGCCTCGACCGGTGCCTTGGACAACAGCGTAATGACCTCTTCACGACTGTCGGCGGCAGCCAGGCGCTCGGCCACGCCGTCACGATCGAGCACGTGCGTCAACTGGCGCAGAATATCGAGGTGCTCGTCGCTCTGAGCGGCAATCGTCACCAAGAGGGTGACGCGTTGGCCGTCATGCCATTCGATGCCCTGGGGAAACTGCAACACCCGCACGCCGGTGGTCTTGACGTGTTCGCGACTCTCCGGCGTGCCGTGGGGAATGGCAATGCCATTGCCGAGATAGGTCGACGACTGCGCCTCGCGCGCGTGCAGCCCGTCACCATAGCCGGGCGCCACGCGTCCGGCCTCGACCAGCGCCTCAGCGGCTTGGTTCAAGGCATCGCGCCAGTCATCGGCACGCTGGTCGAGCAGAACGTCTTCGCTTGTCAGTGTCAGCATGGAACTCTCCATAATGCCGCCGGAACGGAGCCATCCGCTCGTCGGGTAAAGACAACGATCATCCCCGTCTTGATACCGCCGCGCCGCTAGCGCATCAGCATCACTGGTCGCTGAAGGCTGACCATTTCGGCATGTGGCATGCTGCGGCAGGTGACGGGCTGAATCGTGTCAGCTATCTTGGGAACAATGCTGAAACGTTCATCGCGATTTATCAAGCAACACGATACTAGACCTTCGCAGGGGCAGGCAGGCAAGACGGCGTGTCAGCCTCTAGAATGGACCCTTTTGTGTGACCGGCTCGATCAAGGAATGCACCCATGACTCTCGCAGAAATCGCTCGACTGGCCGGCGTCTCGCGCACCACCGCCAGCTACGTGATCAACGGCCAGGCCGCCGAGCGACGGATCCGGCCGGAGACTGTGGCACACGTCATGGCCGTGGTCGCCAAGCACGATTACCGCATCGATGCACAGGCGGCGGCGTTGCGTCGGGGCGCCAGCCGAACGCTGGGGTTCATCGTGCCGGACCTGGAAAACACCAGTTATGCCCGCCTGGCCAAGCGTCTCGAGAATGGCGCGCGCCGGCTGGGCTATCAGTTGCTGATCGCCGGCTCGGACGATGATCCGGACACCGAACGCGAGCTGGCCCGTGCCTTGCGCGCCCAGCGCTGCGATGCGCTGATCGTCGCCAGCAGCCTGGCCATGGACGACCCCTTCTATCCCGACTTGATGGCAGGCGGCCTGCCGATCATCGCGCTCGACCGCACTCTCGACCCGGCGCGTGTGGTCTGCGTCGTCAGCAACAATACCCAAGCCGCAGGCGCCCTGACGCGTTCGGTGCTCGACGCCGACGTCTCGCGCATCGCTTGGCTGGATGCGGTACCGGAACTGTCGATCAGCGTGGAGCGACGCGAGGGATTTCTGGAGACCATTCGCCAGGCATCGCTCGACACTCCGATATTGCTCAGCGGCGCGCGCTACGACCGCGCCACCGGTGCCGCTCTCATGCGACGCCTGATCGACGAACACGGCGTTCCCGATGCCCTGGTCACCGCCTCCTATGTACTGCTCGATGGCGTCTTCGACGTGCTGCTCGAACAAGGGGGGTTGCCTGAGCGGCTGCGTCTGGCCACGTTCGGCGACGACCGCCTGCTGGATTTCTTGCCGGTGGCGGTCAATTCGCTGCCCCAGCACCATGACCGCATCGCCGAGCTGGCCCTGCAGCGCGCCATGCAGGCGGCACGTGGCGACTATCGCCCGGGAGTGGATATCGTCGAACGCGACCTCAAGCTGCGTCACCCTGCGCCGACGCACGACACTGGATGACGGCATGCCCAGCGCCCGTTATGCTGGCGTCCATGAAGCAGTCTTACGCCTCTTTACCTGACGTTCTCGCCGGTCCCATCCTGCGTCGCGCACTCCCCAACCGCCTGGTGATCTGGCTGGTCGGATCGCGTTCGCTCGATCTGACGTTGACCTTGCACGTCGACGACGCCCAGGTCCCGAATCAGCGTTTCACGCTGGATAGCTCGCTGTGCCGGCGTTTGCCGGTGGGCGAACGCGCATGGCTGCACCTCATCGACGTACCGCTCGCCACGCCACTGCCCCACGACCGACCGATTGGCTATGACCTACGCGTGGCCGACGGCGGCGATGGCAGCACAGCGGGTATCGCCGACTGGGCACCGCATCTCCTGTATGACGGTGCCGATCGTCCTTGCTTCGTGTTGCGCGCACGTTTCGACTCGCTGCTCCACGGTTCATGTCGCAAACCGCACCATCCCTCCGGCGATGGTCTGGTACGCGCCGACGCGCATGTCGAGGCCTCGCGCGACACCTTCGAGCGCATGCCCGCAGCCCTCTTGATGACGGGCGATCAGATCTATGCCGATGATGTCGCCGGGCCGCTGCTGGTCGCCATCCATGCGCTCATCCGGCGACTGGGACTCTTCGGCGAATGTGTGCAAGGCGCCTTGGTCGAGGATGCAGACGGCCTCTACGCACACCCCGATACGTATTATCACCGCGAACGCTTGCTGCCTGCGTTCAAGGCCAACGACAAGCTCCGCGAGCGCTTCTTCGGCGGTGTTCGTAAACCGGTCTTCACCACCAGCAGTGCGCACAACCATCTGATCACGCTGGCCGAGGTCACGGCCATGTATTTGCTGACCTGGTCGCCAACGCCCTGGGCGCTGATCGAGGTTGAACGTCCCCCCCTCGACGACGCACTTGCCGAGACTTTCGACACCGAAGCCGCGACCATCGCGGCCTTTCGCGAGGGCCTGCCCCGCGCCGCGCGCGTGATGGCACACCTACCGACCTTGATGATCTTCGACGATCATGACGTCACCGACGACTGGAACCTGTCCGCGGCCTGGGAAGAAACCGCCTACGGTCATCCATTCTCGCGCCGTATCATCGGCAATGCCTTGCTCGGCTACTTGCTCTTTCAAGGCTGGGGCAACGACCCTGATGCCTTCCGCTCGCTGTGGCCCACGCTGGGCGCGCTATTCGAACACCGCGACGCCGAGGGGCGCCTCGACTGCCAGACACAGGACGCCCTCCTCGAGCAGCTGTATGCGTTCGACCACTGGCATTATCAACTGCCCTCCACACCACGCCTGGTGGTACTCGATACGCGCACACACCGCTGGCGCAGCGAGCGGCGGCGCCATCATCCGTCGGGGTTGATGGACTGGGAGGCCCTGAGCGAACTCCAGCAGACACTGCTCGGACAGCATGCCGTGATCGTGGTCTCGCCGGCGCCGATGTTCGGGGTGAAGTTGATCGAGGGCATACAGCGTTTATTCACGCTGGTGGGCAAACCGCTGCTGGTGGATGCAGAAAACTGGATGGCCCACCGCGGCGCGGCCAGCGTCATGCTCAATATCTTTCGGCATACCCGCACACCCGGCAATTACGTGATTCTCTCCGGCGATGTGCACTATTCCTTTGTCTACGATATCGAGATTCGCCACCGCCGCCATGGCCCACGCCTGTGGCAAATCACCAGCAGCGGCCTGAAGAACGAGTTTCCGGTGCGCCTTCTGGATGTCTTCGATCGCCTCGATCGCTGGCTGTATGCGCCGGCGTCGCCGCTCAATTGGTTCACCAAGCGTCGCCCCATGCACATTCGCCCGCGCCAACCGCAAGGTGCCAGTCACGGCGAGCGACTGTGGAATCAAGCCGGCATCGGGCTGGTCAACCTGGACACACAAGGCCGCCCCGCCAGCGTCGCGCAATTAGGCGCCGACGGCAGCACCACATACTTCCTGACGGACGACTGACGCCAAACGCGACCGGCCCAGACGTCCGGCTTACGACAAGGTACGCGGCGCAGGAGAATCGCCGACGTCGGAAGACGGCGCATGCGCGGCGTGCAAGCGTGCGATCAATTGATCCTCGAGCGCGAAACGCTCGGTAAGGGCCTTGCTCAGGCGCTCGAGCCAAGCCGGCAAACGCGTCACATAATGCTGACAACGCGTCGGCGTCGAGTAGTCATTGTCGAACTCCAGCACCATCTGCGTGGACATCTCCAGCCGCGCGAGCAGACGATCGGCCAGCGCCAAGGCGTCTCGGTCATCGAACGCCACCGCCTCATCGCGCAGCTTCGGATAGACTTCGAAATGCCCACCGCTGATGTAGTCCATCAAGGCTTCGCTGAAGGCATCGATGCGCGCCTTGGACACCGATTCCAATTCCGCGTCGCAGGCCTCGCGCAGCTCCATCAGCGTCACCAGCATGTCATAGCGTTGTTGTAGCCAGCGGTCGATGAGCGTATGCACACCCCCCCAACGCTCGAGGGCCGTCTTGGTATCTTCCAGCATGATGAACCTCTCCTGTCATGGCGAGCGGGCCACTCCCTGACATTGAGGAAGGCGGCGCTCCCGCCGCTTTCCCGCCCCTCAACGGCGGCGAATCACGATACCGGCCAGCATGCCTAGCGGAATCAGCAACAACACGGCGAACCCCACCAGCGTCCATTGCGGGATCGACATGCCCAGCAGCAAGCCATGTATCTCGGCGCATTCTCCCGAGCCGGACAGCACTCGCGAGATGACGCTCCACAATGGCAGCACTTCCAGCATGTAGTCCAGTCCCGGGCCGCAACTCGGCACGCTTTCCGGTGGCAGCGATTGCAGCCATACGTGACGCGCGGCGAGCGCCACCCCCAATCCCGCCGCCAGGGCACCCAAACCGGCATAAACGCCGCGCCCGACACGCCCTCCTGGATTGTGCACCGCACCTACCGTGAAGACGAGCGCCGCGAGCAACACCGCAATGCGCTGCCCGATGCACAGCGGACAGGGCGTCAGCCCATAGACATATTGCAATACCAAGGCCACGCCCATCATCAGCACGCACATCGCCAGGCCCAGCAAACAGCCTCGACGCACGTTCATCGCGGCCAATCGGATCATCATTGTCACGTCTCCTTGGACAGTACGACTCGTCTCGTGTTGGGTCCTTGCTTGCTCATGAAAAAAGCCTGTACCGCAGGTACGGCACAGGCCTTGAACAACGCATCGACTCACGCGACGCTAAGGGGTTTGCCTGCGCGCTCGAAATAATGCGCCAGGAAGGTCGCGAAATCCTCGTGATCGGCGCGCTCGATGTCGCCTTGCTGTTGGTGCGAGGTCTCGACGAGCTGCTCGAACAGCGCCTGCCGGGCGCGATCCATGGGCGCTTCACGCAGTTCGGCCGCCTGTTGCTCGGCCAGCTCGCGCATCTGATCGAGGTACTCCTTGTTCTCGTTGACCAGTTGGGCATAAAGCTGGCCGGACGGCGTCAATTCAGGGGCGTCGAGACGCGGTGCGAGTGCCGCGAGAGCGTCGCGATGCGGCGAGCCTTCCTCATTGGTATCGAGCAGCTCGGCGACGCCCTCGAGCTCGGTGAAGATGTCATGGCCCCAGTCACGCAAATAGCGCTGGCGATCGCCGACACTCAGCTTGAGCTCGGGATCGCGACCACGCTCCACGACCAGACGGCGGTTATCGTCGAGGCGATCGCATTCCTCGTCGGGAATCCAGGGGCTTTCGGAGAGTAGACACCACATCAGGAAGGTATCCAGGAAGCGCATCTGCGTTTCGTCGATACCCAACGGCGTGAAAGGATCGAGATCCAGGCAGCGCACCTCGATGTATTCGACGCCGCGCGCCTCCAGCGCCTGCGTGGGCGTCTCATCGTGACGCGCCACGCGCTTGGGACGAATGTCGCTGTAATACTCGTTCTCGATCTGCAGGATATTGGCGTTGAGCTGGCGCCAATCGCCGTCCACGTTGACGCCGACGCGCTGATAATCCGGCCACGGCGTGCTGATCGCATGCCGCAGCGTGCCTACGTAGTTGGACAACGAATTGAAGCAGATCTTGAGCTGCTCCTGCACCTTGTTCTGGTACCCAAGATCGGACATGCGCAGGCTGGTGGCATAACGTCCCGCCAAGGTGTGCTCGCCCAGCGCCTCGAGATGCTCCGGTGCCGGCCCGGTCAGGAAGCTGCGGTCCAACGCCGGTGACGCCCCGAACAGGTACAACAGCAACCAGCTATGACGGCGGAAGTTGCGGATCAGGTCGAAATAGCGGCTGGAGCGATAGCCCTCCAGGCTCTCGCCGTCGCGGCCTTCGAGCTCACGCAGCATCGGCCACAGGTTCTCGGGCAATGAGACGTTGTAGTGGACGCCGGCAATGGACTGCATGATGCGCCCATAACGGACGTCGAGCCCCTTGCGGTAGACATGTTTCATGGTGCCGACGTTGGAAGTGCCGTAATCGGCAATGGCCACGCTGTCGTTGCCATCCAGGCGGCTCGGCATGCTCGCCGGCCAGATCAATTCATCGCCGAGCTGGCGATAGCTGTAACGCAGCAGATCACCGAGAAACGCCAGCGCATCGTCGGGGCGACAATAGACCGGCGTGATGTATTCGAGCAATGCTTCCGAGTAATCGGTGGTGATATAAGGATGCGCGAGCTTGGAGCCCAGGGAATGGGGATGGGGCGTCTGAGCGATGCGCCCAGCGCCATCGACGCGCAAGCCTTCCTTCTCGATGCCGCGGCGCAAGCGGCCGAATCGCCCTTGGCGAGCCAGCCCGTGCATGCGCTGAATGGCGGTGGCGAGTGCTTCGGACAAGATAAATTCCCTCATGTCTGGGAAAAGCACGGCTTTTCCCCTAGGTGTCACCGGTGGATCGTGTCTTGCCGGCATCGCCGGACGATCTCATGTGTGCGGCTAACGGAAACATCGCCGGGAACGCCCCGGCGAACCGTCGGCCCCCTGAGCGCGCCGCATGAAAAAACCATTATGGAGGCGGCCGGCCACCTTTCAAGGCAAATCGCACTCACGCGGTGTTTCTCGACTGACGGCGCGCCTTCGCCAGCGCCTCGCCGAGCGCACCGAGCCCCGCGTTCGCCGGTGTCGACTCGTGCTTGTCGCCCCCGCCGCGCGGGCCGCGCGAGCGACGCGACTCACCACCGCTCGCGGCATCACCCGGCGCATCGCTCATGCGCATGGACAACCCAATCCGGGCACGTTCGAGATCCACCTGCATGACCTTCACCTTGACGATATCGCCGGCCTTGACCACTTGGCGCGGGTCTTCGATGAACTTTTCGGAGAGTGCCGAGATATGCACCAGACCATCCTGGTGGACGCCGATATCCACGAAGGCCCCGAAGTGCGTGACATTGGTCACGCTGCCCTCGAGCACCATGCCCGGTTCGAGATCCTCGAGCGTTTCCACGCCTTCGCGAAATTCGGCGGCCTTGAACTCGGGGCGCGGATCGCGACCGGGCTTGTCGAGTTCCTTGAGAATGTCGCTGATCGTCGGCACGCCGAAGGTGTCATCGACGTAATCGGCCGGATTGAGCGACGTCAGGAAGTCACTGTCGCCGATCACGCCGGCTAGTTCCCGCGCATGACGCTGGGCGATGCGATTGACCACCGTGTAGGCCTCGGGGTGCACGGCGCTGGCATCGAGCGGATGGTCACCATCCGCGATACGCAAGAACCCCGCGCACTGCTCGAAGGTCTTGGGCCCCAGCCGGCTGACATCCAGCAGCTCACGGCGCGATGTGAAGCGTCCCTTGGCATCGCGCTGGGCGACGATATTCTCGGCCAGCGTCGGGTTGAGGCCGGAAACACGAGACAACAAGGCGCCGGACGCCGTGTTGAGCTCGACGCCCACGGCGTTGACGCAGTCCTCGATGACCGCCTCCAGACTACGCGAGAGCTGTACCTGAGACACATCGTGCTGGTACTGGCCGACGCCGATGGACTTGGGCTCGATCTTGACCAGCTCGGCGAGGGGGTCCTGCAGGCGCCGGGCGATGGAGATCGCGCCACGCACGGTGACGTCGAGCTGCGGAAATTCGCGCGAGGCGAGTTCGGAGGCCGAGTACACCGACGCCCCCGCCTCGCTGACCATGACCTTGGCCAGCGGCCGCGATGCCTGCTTGACGACCTCGCCGGCGAGCTTGTCGGTCTCGCGACTGGCAGTGCCATTGCCCACGGCGATCAGGGCCACGTCATGCTTGTCGACCAGCCCCGCCAGGGTGGCCAGAGACTGAGCCCAACGCTTCTGTGGCGCATGGGGGTAAATCACCGTATCTTCCAGATACTTGCCGGTCGCATCGACGACCACGACCTTGCAGCCCGTGCGCAATCCCGGGTCGATGGCCAACGTGGCTTTCGCCCCGGCCGGCGCCGCCAGCAACAAATCCTTGAGGTTGGCGGCGAACACCTCGATGGCCTCGCGCTCGGCGCGTTCGCGCAGGCGGCCCATCAATTCGGTCTCGAGGTGAGTATACAGCTTGACCCGCCACGTCCAGCGCACCACTTCCTTGAGCCAACGCGAGGCCGGCTGCGTGGCGTTGAGTGCCACGCCGACATGCTTGGCAATGGCGACCTCGGCGGGATGCACCTCGGCATCCTCCTCGCCCGGCAAACGAATCGCCAACGACAGCACGCCCTCGTTGCGCCCCCGGAACATGGCCAGTGCACGATGCGACGGCACCTTGGCGAACACTTCGTCGTGTTCGAAGTAATCGGAGAACTTCGCGCCTTCCTGCGCCTTGCCACTCATCACGCGCGACACCAGCTGCCCTTCGCTCCACAGGCGTTCACGTAACTGCCCGACCAGGTCGGGATCTTCACTGAAGCGTTCCATGAGGATCTGCTTGGCACCATCCAAGGCGGCCTTGGCATCCTCGATGGCGGGTGTCTCGCCTTCGGCGGCACGCACATAGTTGACCGCTTCGCTCTCGGGGTCGAGAGCGGGATCGGCCAAGAGCGCCTCCGCCAGCGGTTCGAGACCTGCCTCACGGGCAATCTGCGCCTTGGTGCGACGCTTCTTCTTGTAGGGCAGGTACAGATCCTCGAGGCGCTGCTTGGTATCGGCGGCCTGGATCAACGCCGCCAGGGAGTCGGTCAATTTGCCCTGTTCGTCGATGCTGGCGAGTACCGCGTCACGGCGCTCTTCCAGCTCACGCAAATAACGCAGACGCTCTTCGAGCGTGCGTAGCTGGATGTCATCCAGCCCACCGGTGGCTTCCTTGCGGTAACGAGAAATGAAGGGCACGGTAGCACCGTCATCGAGCAGCGCCACGGCGGCACTGACCTGCTGGGAACGAACGGCGAGTTCTTCGGCGAGCCGAGAAACGATCTTGAGATTGGCGTCCATGGAATCCTTGACTTTGCAGCGGCTGGCGATACAGCGACAAAACTTCGCGACAAGGTATCACATGCCCGCCGGCACCGGGAGACGCAGGACGCGACGAGGCCTTGTCTGAAAAGTCAACGAGCATGAACAGACAAGGCGCAATGACCTTGGGACGTAACAGCCGAAGACCGGCCCGAAGGGTGAGCGTAGCGCATCACATCGGCGAAAAGACGGCCTGGGCTCGCTCAGGCCGGTACGAAGCGCAGCGCCAACCCATTGTTGCACCAGCGCAGGCCGGTCGGCTCGGGGCCATCCTCGAAAACGTGACCTTGATGGCCGCCGCAACGCGCGCAGTGATATTCGGTGCGCGGAATCAGCATCACCAGGTCCAGCTCGGTCAGCAAATGGCCTTCGATGTGATCGTAGAAGCTCGGCCAGCCGGTGCCGGAATCAAACTTGGTGTGCGAGGAGAACAACGGCAGGTCGCAACCGGCGCAGCGGTATTCCCCGGGTCGCGTCTCGTGATTGAGCGGACTGCTGCCGGGCGGCTCGGTCTCGGCCTCGCGCAGGATACGATAACGCGCCTCGCTGAGACGCTCACGCCACTCAGAAGCGCTCAAGTCGAGCGGCTGGATATCCGCACTGCGTTCCAGCGACAACGTGGGCCGCGCCAACACGATGCTCGGCACCGCGCCCAACAGGCCCGCGGCACCCAACCACCCCAGAAAACGACGTCGATGCATGACCTACCCTCCTTGCAATGCACAACGGGGAGAGCCGATGACCGGCCCTCCCCGTTAGAGACACATTTCGCGGATTCGTTCGCCGGTCAGTCTCGCGATGGACCCGCAGCGACGATGTCCTCGTCGACACCGTCGAACTTGGCGAAGTTAGCGATGAACTTGTCCGCCAGCGCGCGCATGTGACGTTCATACTCGGCGCCATCCGCCCATGCCTGGCGCGGATCGAGCAAGACCGGATCGACGCCGCTCACCGCCACCGGCACGTCCAGATTCAATCCCTCGATGTGACGCGTTTCGACGTCCTTGAGATCACCGTTCTGGATCGCTGCGATGATCGCCCGCGTGGTAGGAATGCTGAAGCGCGCACCGCCTTCGCCGAAGGCACCGCCGGTCCAGCCGGTGTTGACTAGGTACACACGCGACTCGAAAGCCTCGACGCGCTTGATCAAAAGGTCCGCGTACTCACGTGCCGGACGCGGGAAGAACGGCGCGCCAAAGCAGGTCGAGAATGTCGCTTCCAATCCCGCAGCGGCGCCCATTTCGGTGGAACCGACCTTGGCGGTATAACCGGACAAGAAATGGTAGGCGGCCGCTTCCTTGGACAACAGCGACACCGGCGGCAGCACGCCACTCATGTCGCAGGTCAGGAAGATGATCGCACTGGGCTCGCCAGCCAGATTCTCGGGGACGCGCTTGTCGATGTGCTCGAGCGGATAGGCGGCGCGGGAATTCTGGGTCAGGCTGTCATCGCTGTAATCGGGATGGCGGCATTCGTCGAGGACCACGTTTTCGAGCACCGTGCCGAAGCGAATGGCCTTCCAGATGAGCGGCTCGCTCTTCTCGGAAAGATCGATGCACTTGGCATAGCATCCACCTTCCAGATTGAACACCGTGCCCTCGCCCCACCCATGCTCATCGTCACCGATCAGATAGCGTTCGGGATCGGCGGAGAGGGTGGTCTTGCCGGTGCCCGAGAGACCGAAGAACAGCGTCGTCTCGCCATCCTCGCCGACATTGGCGCTGCAATGCATGGGCAGCACGTCCTTCTCGGGCAGCAAGAAGTTCTGCACCGAGAACATGGCCTTCTTCATTTCGCCGGCATAGCGCATGCCGGCGATCAGCACCCGACGCCGGGCGAAGTTGAGAATGACCGTGCCATCGGAATGAGTACCGTCACGCTCCGGCACGCACTCGAAGTGCGGCGCGTTGAGGATGGTCCACTCACTCTTGCCCTTGGGATTATAGCCCTCGGGACGCACGAACAAGTTGCGCCCGAAGAGGTTGTGCCAAGCGGTTTCGGTGGTCACGCGAATCGGCAGATAATATTCGGGATCGGCGCCGACATGCAGTTCGGAAACGAAGTTATCGCCCTCGGCCAGGTAATCCTCGACACGCTCCCACAGCGCATCGAACTGGTCGGCATCGAATGGCTGATTGACGCTGCCCCATTCGATGAGATCCGCCGTGGAAGGCTCCTTGACGATGAAGCGGTCTTTCGGGGAGCGTCCGGTCCGCCGCCCGGTATTCGCCACGAAAGCACCGTTGTCGGCAAGATGGCCTTCGCCACGCGCGATGGCATGTTCGATCAAGGCGGCACTGCTCAGATTGCAATGCGTCTGCACGGGACGTGCGTCATGAGCTGCCGGGGAGGCGGCTGAGGTCGTGGTCATTATCGTGTCCTGGGCCCGGAGGCGATTCTCTCTCGTTAACCGATGCTGACTCGCCAAGGCCGCTCGGGCAATGGATTGCCTCTTGTACGGCCAGGGCGAGATTGAGGGCAGACATTATGGCAAAAAGGCGCTGCGCGGAAAACGTTACCGGCACGTTAATGACACAGCGCATTTTTTGCATGACGCGCGTCAGGTCAATGCAGCGTTGGAGCGCCTGCTCCCGGGGACTCGATCAGCGCTTCGATATCGGCGGCACTGAAACGATAATGGCTATGGCAGAAGTGGCATTGCGTCTCCACTTCGCCCTGCTCCTGCACGATGCTGCGTAGCTCTTCAGCACCCAGGCCATGCAAGGCGTTGGCGATACGCTCACGAGTGCAGGTGCAACCGAAACGCAGTGTCTTGGGGTCGAAGACACGGACCTGCTCTTCGTGAAAGAGCCGGTAAAGCAGCTCGCGTTGCTCCAGATCGAGCAATTCCGCATCGCTCAAGGTGGTGGCCAGGTGCACGGTGCGCTCCCAAGCATCGGCGTCGCTGTGGGCGTCGTCATCGGGCAATTGCTGTAGAAGCATCCCCGCCGCACGATGACCGTCGGCGGCGAGCCACAGCCGAGTCGCCAGCTGTTCGGAGCGGGCGAAGTAATCTTCCAGACAGGCGGCCAGACTATCGGCCTCGACGGCGACGATCCCCTGATAGCGCTGTCCCTCGCGGGGGTCGAGCGTGATCACGATCTGCGCCTCACCGACCAGTGCTGCAAGCGACGCGTTTTCCTCGGGAAGTGCCGCTTCGTCCTCGAGACGCGCGATGGCGCGCAAATCACCTCCCGGATTGGATTCCGCCATCAGCAGACGCACGGCCCCCTGACCACGCACTTCGAGGCTCACGGTGCCATCGAGCTTGACCGTCTCGGTCAACAGCGCGACGGCACTCAGGAGTTCGCCGAGCTGACGGTTCACGGCCTCGGGATAGGCATGCTTGTCGAGCACCTCGGCGTAGGCCTGCTGCAGGCCGACGATTTCGCCGCGCACGTTGGTGTCATCGAAGAGAAAACGTTGGATCTGGTCGGTCATGATGGGTCATCGTCAGGTTGGGGAAAACGCAGTGGATGCCGGGCCGGCATTCAATCATCGAAGCCGTGGCGCTGGAAATCCTGAATCGCGCGGCGCTGCTTCTTGTCAGGGCGGCCACGTGGTCCTTGCATGCTTTGATTGGCCAGGCGCCGGTTCTGGGCTTCGCGCTCGCGTCGCGCCTGGCTGGCCGACGTTTCGCGATAGAGTTCGCGGGCCTCGGCGGCACCTCGGCGTTGCTCGGAGAGGCCCATCACTTCGACCTCGAGGGTATCCCAGCCTTGTGGCACCTTGAGCAAGGCACCGAGCTCGACCGCTTTGCTGGTCTTTACGCGCCCGCCATTGTAGTGGACCTTGCCCCCTTCAATGGCTTTCTTGGCCAGTCCTCGCGTCTTGAAGAAGCGTGCCGCCCATAGCCACTTGTCGATACGGATCGTGTCGCTCATATGTCTCCCTGCACCGCCGCCTCCATAGGCAGGAACGCACCACGAAATGGGTATGTAACGTGGGCACGGATGGCAGCCTTTTCAAGGCATGCCCCACGGATCAACGCCGCGCTGCACTCGGCATGTCCTGAGGCAAGAGCGTGGCGAAGCGCTCGAGGGCGATAAAGTTTTCCAGCTCGCGCTCGGGACGCTGGCTGTCGGGTTGCTTGATACCCAGCAGATAGCGAATGCCGTATTCACGCGCGCTTTCCAGCACGGCGGGGTTGTCATCGATGAACAGGGTACGTGCGGGCTCGAAGGGTTCGATATCCTGCAGCGCGAACCAGAACTCCGGCGCTTCCTTGGCGACCCCCACGTCTGCCGATGAAACGATGGCATCGAGGTAGTCTTCGAGTCCGGTCAGCGGCAGCTTGAGCGCCAGGCTTTCGCGATCGGCGTTGGTGGCCAACACCACGCGGGGATGCGCGCTCTTGAGCCACTTGAGGAAATCCAGCGCATCGCCACGCAAGCCGATCAGATGTTGCACCTCGCGCTTGAGTGCGACCACATCGACGCCCAGTTCTCGGCTCCAGTAGGCCAGACTGTACCAGTTGAGCGTGCCCTGTTCGCCGATGATACGCGTACGCAGCTTATCGGCATGATGGTCATCGAGCTTGTGCAGTTCCACGTAGCGCTGCGGCAAATGCTCCAGCCAGAAATGGCTGTCGAAGTGCAGATCCAGCAATGTGCCATCCATGTCGAGCAGCACAGTGTCGATGGCGTTCCAGTCAACCATGAGGGGCTCCCAGCAGGGGTGGATATCGAACCATGGGCGCTCTTATTGTACGCTGCATGATCATCACCCGCACGGAGACACCATGGCCTTTTCTTCCCATCCTGCCGGCGGCAAGCCGCCCGACGCTACCGACGTGGGCCATGCCAAGCCACGCCTCTTGAACCGCCGTGAAGTCGCCCGCAGCCGCCTGTTCGCGGTCGAGGAGCTCGAGCTGCGCTTCGCCAACGGTGCCGAGCGCACCTTTGAGCGCCTCACGGGCAGCGGCAATGGCCATGGCGGTGGCGCGGTGATGATCGTCGCCATGCCGGACCCGGAGCATGTGCTGCTGATTCATGAATATGCTGCGGGCTTCGACGACTATGCGCTGACCTTGCCCAAAGGGCTCGTCGACCCCGGCGAGGATATCGTCAGTGCCGCCAATCGCGAATTGATGGAAGAATGCGGCATGGGCGCGCGCCGTATCGAGCCTCTGGTGGAACTCTCCCTGGCGCCCAACTACATGAGCCACCGCATCCACGTCATGCTCGCCACCGAGCTGTATGAGAAGCGCCTGCCCGGCGACGAACCGGAACCTCTGGTCGTCGAACGCCATCCCCTCGAGGATATCGCCTCCCTGCTGGCACGGGAGGACTTCCACGAGGGGCGCGCCATCGCCGCCTTGTTCATCGCGCGCGACCGACTGCGCAGCGAACGCGTCGATAACGCCTGGTGGTAAACTCGATCACGTTAGAGGTTCGAACCGCCCGCTCTGTGCACTGCGCCGCCCGGCTTCGAGCACCTGCATGACGGACAGGGCGTCCTCCGCCGGCACGGGATTCTTCCCGCGGCCATGTATCGCCTCGCGGACGCCCGCGTAATAGGCCGGATAATTGCCCGCTTTCGTGGGCACTTCCCGCAACTCAGGATGCGCCCCGTCATCGTGCATATCGGGTACGGTATGCAGTCCATGCCGATGATCCTCGCCCCATTCCGGCGTGGGCAGGCGCTCGCCGCGCTTGAGCATGTCCTCTTGCGGGTCGAGGCCATGCTTGATGTAGCTCCCCTGGGTACCGTACAGGGCGAAACGGGGCGCAGGTGCCGCCATCAAACTGCCCGCGTGCAGAATGACCCGATGCTGCCCATAGCGAAGCACGGCATGGAAATAATCATCGACCCGCGCGCCATCGCGCTGGCAGGCCTGATCGAGCAATATCGCCTCGGGTCTACCGAAGAGTACCAGCGCCTGGTCGATCAGATGCGGCCCCAGGTCGTACCAGATGCCGCCACCCGGCACCTCGGACTCGCGCCAACGTGACTTGACCACGGGACGATAACGATCGAAATGCGATTCGACATGCACGACCCGCCCCAGATCACCCCGTTCGAGCAACGCCTGCACGGTCAAGAAGTCCGCATCCCAACGACGGTTGTGGAAAACGGAGAGCAATTGGCCCGTCCGTGAGGCTTGTGCGACCAATGACTCGGCTTCATCGAGCGTGACCGTGAAGGGCTTGTCGATCACTACATGCTTACCGGCGGCCAGGGCCGCGCGTGCCAGATCGTAGTGCGTATCGTTGGGAGTGGGGATCACCACCAAGTCGAGGTCGTCGCGTGCGAAGAGTGCGGCCGCGCTTGCCTCGACATCGACGTGCGGCCAATCGGCCCTCACCTTGGCGGCATCACGGCTGGAGACCGCCTGCAAGGACATGCCGTCATCCGCCATCAACAGCGGTGCATGGAAGGTCTTGCTGGCAAAACCATAACCGACCAGCCCTACTTTGATCACTTCGGTCATACGTGAATCCCTTGTACTCCGACGTTGGCCGTCTCGATAGCGCTACTCTAGCAGCTCGATGATGCTCGCCCGTACATACCGTGACAAAGCATCACCAAAAAACGCGGTGTCTAGCACCACATACGCCATACTGAAAGATGGTCGCATGCATCATGCACCACATCGGGAGAGACGTTATGTGCTGTTCGGAAGAGAGTCTCGACATGCTGCTGGATAGATTATGGTACGACATCGAGCAATGGCTAATGATGGACGACGCTGCCCATGCCTGGCAACTCGCCGCTTGACACTGCCACGATCACCATAGCGAGGCCCGCGCCGACAGCCGACGCGGGCCTTGTTTGCGTACGCGGGGACCCCATGGACGTGACGTCGACGGGGTCTGTCCTACACTGAGGAGCAAACGTCACTATCACGGGAGCTCATCATGCGTCATTCCCCCCGTAACGTTACCCAGAAGCTGATCGCCTCGCACCTCGTCAGCGGCGAGATGACGCCGGGCGAGGCCATCGGCCTGGCGATCGATCAGACCCTGACCCAGGATGCCACCGGCACCATGGTGATGCTGGAGCTGGAAGCCATGGCGCTCGACCGCGTCAAGACAGAGATCTCCGCCCAGTACGTCGATCACAACCTGATCCAGGAAGACAACAAGAACCCCGACGACCACCGCTTCCTGCAGACGTCGGCAGAGCGCCTGGGGGTATGGTTTTCACGTCCTGGCAACGGCGTCAGTCACCCGACGCATCAACAGCGCTTCGGCAAGCCCGGCAAGACGCTACTGGGATCCGATAGCCATACCCCGGCCGCCGGTTCGCTGGGCATGCTCGCGATCGGCGCCGGCGGCATCGATGTCGCCATGGCCATGGCCGGCGAACCCTTTCATACGCGCATGCCGGAAGTCTGGGGCGTGCGCCTCGAAGGCCGCCTGCCCGACTGGGTCAGTGCCAAGGACGTGATTCTCGAGATGTTGCGTCGCCATGGCGTCAGCGGCGGCGTGGGGCGCATCATCGAATATTACGGCCCCGGCCTCGCGCATCTTTCCGCGATGGATCGCCATGTCATCGCCAACATGGGCGCGGAACTCGGTGCCACCACCAGCGTCTTCCCTTCCGACGCGGCGGTGAAAGCCTTTCTCGACGCCGAGGAACGCGGCGAGGAGTGGTGCGCACTACTGCCGGACGACGACTGCGACTACGACCACCACGAAACGATCGACCTTTCACGGCTCGAACCCCTGATCGCCACGCCCTCGAGTCCCGGCAATATCGTCCCCGTTCGCGAGGTGGCCGGCCAGCCGTTGTCGCAGGCGTATGTCGGCTCATCGGCCAATCCCGGCTATCGCGATTTCGCCATCGTCGCCGCCATGCTCAAGGAACGTACCATCGACGACAACGTCTCGCTGGAGATCAATCCTACCTCGCGCTCGATTCTCGAAACGCTGACCCGCGACGGCCATCTGTTGAGCCTGCTCGGCGCCGGCGCCCGCCTGCATCAGGCCGGCTGCAATGGCTGCATCGGCATGGGCCAAGCGCCGGCCAACGACACCAACAGCCTGCGCACGGTGCCGCGCAACTTCCCCGGTCGCTCAGGCACACACGAAGACCGCGTCTTCCTGTGCAGCCCGGAAACCGCCGCCGCCTCGGCGCTCCAGGGCGTCATCACCGATCCCCGAACGCTGGACATGGCGTACCCACAGGTGCAAGCGCCCGACGACCCGATCATCAATACCCGCACCCTGATCGCCCCCATGGATGCGTCCAAGGCACGCAAGGTGCATCTGATCAAGGGACCGAACATCGAGTCGCTACCGAATTTCGAACCGTTGGAGACGCGATTGGATCTGCCGATTCTGGTCAAGGCCGGTGACGATGTCTCCACCGACGAGATCATGCCGGCCGGCGGCGAGGTACTGCCTTATCGTTCCAACATCCCCAAGATCGCCGAGTTCGCCTTCCGAGGTGTCGTGGATGACTATGCCGATCATGCCCGCGAGACGGGCGATCATATCGTCATTGGCGGCCATAATTACGGCCAGGGGTCGAGCCGGGAGCATGCCGCCATCGCGCCGCGCTACTTGGGGCTGCGTGTCGTGATCGCCAAGAGTTTTGCCCGTATTCACCACCAGAACCTGGTCAACTTCGGGATACTGCCGCTGACCTTCGCCGACGAAGCGGACTATGCGGCACTCGAGATCGATACGCGCATTGGTTTCGACGCGCTAGGCGACGCCCTGGACGCCGGCGGCCCCGTGACGGCACAAGCCGGCAACCGAACGCTGACGCTGGAACATGCCTTGACCCCACGCCAGGTCGAGATCCTGTTCAGCGGTGGCCTGATCGCCTGGATGCGCGACCAGCAGGCAGCCTGACGGAGGCGCCATCGAGAAGCGGCCCACGGCGGGGCCGCTTGGGTCCCCAAGACACGCGCCGTCTCAGTCTTCCAACGCCTCGGGCAAATCGGTCACCGCCCCCTTGGAAGCAGAGCTGACCGTCTTGGCGTACTTGGCCAGCGTGCCGCGGGTGTAACGCGGTGCCGGACGCCTCCAGGCCGCGCGGCGACGCTGCATCTCGGCATCGTCGATATGCAGCGTCATGACGTCATTCTCGGCATCGATGGTGATCTCGTCACCGTCCTCGATCAGGCCGATGGGACCGCCGACGAAGGCTTCCGGCGTGATATGACCGACCACGAAGCCGTGACTGCCACCGGAGAAACGCCCGTCGGTGATCAACGCCACCTTGTCGCCCAGGCCGCGGCCCATGATCGCCGAGGTCGGCGTCAACATTTCGCGCATGCCGGGACCGCCCTTTGGCCCTTCGTAGCGAATGACCACGACGTCACCGGCGACCACGGTGAGATCGTTGATCCGCGCCTGCGCTTCCTCTTCGGAATTGAACACCTTGGCACGACCGGTGAACCGCGTCCCTTCCTTGCCGGTGATCTTGGCCACGGCCCCTTCCGGCGCCAGATTGCCATAGAGAACGCGCAGGTGGCTGCTCGCCTTGACCGGCTTGTCCAGCGGTTTGATGATCTGTTGGTCGATCGGATACGGCGCCACGTCCGCCAGGTTCTCGGCCAGCGTCTTGCCGGTGACGGTGATGCAATCGCCATGAAGCATGCCTGCATCGAGCAGCACCTTCATCAGCGGCTGAATGCCGCCGATCGCCACCAGCTCGCTCATCATGTAGTGGCCGCTGGGGCGCACGTCGGCAAGCACCGGCACGCGCTTGCCGATCTCGGTGAAGTCGTCGAGCGAGAGTTCGACGCCGACGGTATTGGCAATCGCCAGCAGGTGCAGCACCGCGTTGGTGGAGCCGCCGAGGGCGATGACCACGGTGATGGCGTTCTCGAACGCCTTGCGGGTCATGATGTCGGAAGGCTTGAGATCCAGCTCGAGCAGCTTGAGCACGGCTTCGCCGGCGGCACGGCAGTCATCGTTCTTGGTCTGCGAGACCGCTTCCTGAGCCGATGAGTTGGGCAGACTCATGCCCATCGCCTCGATCGCCGACGCCATGGTGTTGGCAGTGTACATGCCGCCGCAGGAACCCGGCCCCGGAATCGCGGTTTCTTCGATCTGCTTGACCTCGATCAGCGACTTGTTGCCCTGGGAATACGCGCCCATCGCCTCGAACACCGAAACGATATCGGTATGGCCCTTGCCCGGCTGAATGGTGCCGCCATAGACGAAGATGCTGGGGCGATCGAGGCGCGCCAGCCCGATCATGCAGCCCGGCATGTTCTTGTCGCAGCCGCCGATGGCGACCACCCCGTCGAAGCCTTCGCAACCCGATACCGCCTCGATGGAATCGGCGATGATCTCGCGCGAGGCCATCGAGTACTTCATGCCCTCGGTGCCGTTGGCGATGCCATCGGAGATGGTGATGGTATTGAACACCACACCCTTGCCCCCGGCAGCGTCGGCCCCCTCACTGGCTGCATCCGCCAGCACGTTGATATGGCTGTTGCACGGTGTAACGCGACTCCAGGTCGAGGCGATCCCCACCTGCGGCTTCTTGAAATCCTCATCGGTAAAGCCCACCGCACGCAGCATGGCGCGGCTCGCCGCCTTGCCCGGGCCATCGACCACGTTGGCGGAATGGCGGCGACGGGGATCGGTGTTCTCCGGAAAGTCCTGCTGGCTCATCAAGTGCTCCTGTATCGTCTAGTAGGCCCGAGGGCGAATTATGAGCGATGCATGCCGGCTATAGTGATACAGCGATACACGAACGGCATGAACCTCGAGGTCACGGTCACATGACATTGCGCGGACGTGATGGCTCTTGTGAAGCGGCGCTTGGGAAGCGGACAGGCACGCCCCTCGCAGTAAAGGGATACCCCCATTGTAACGACGTTGGGCGCGATCGGACATCCGACCGCGCCCAATAGCGAGCACCTGAAATCGGCCTCGTGAGGCCGATACTACTTGACGCCTTGGCGACTCAGCTAGGCGAAGACCACCTTGGCCACGTCCCGATAGCGATTGGCGAAGTGCACGGTCACCCCCTGCTTGAGGTAATCGGGCAGTTCCTCGTAATCGCGGCGGTTGGGTTCGGGCAGAATCAATTCGAAGATATCGCTGCGCCGCGCGGCGATCACTTTCTCGCGAATGCCGCCTACCGGCAGCACCTGACCGCTCAACGTCAGTTCACCGGTCATCGCCAAGGGCCGGTCCAGGGGCTGCTGCTTGGCCAGCGACAACAGCGCCGTGGTCATCGTCACGCCCGCCGACGGCCCATCCTTGGGCGTGGCACCCTCAGGCACATGCATATGCACATGCGCCTCGTCGAAGAAGGTCGGGTCGGCGCCGAAGTCCTTGAGGTGCGCCATCGTATAGCTATAGGCGATATTCGCCGACTCCTGCATCACGTCGCCCAACTGACCGGTGAGCTTGAGGCCGCGCGATTTCGCATGCACGCGGGCCGCCTCGACCGGCAACGTCGCGCCGCCCATCGAGGTCCATGCCAGTCCGGTGACCACGCCGACGCCCTTGAGCACTTTTTCCTTACGGAACGTCGGTGCGCCGAGGAAGTCCTCGAGATTGTTGACCGAAATCTTGACCGTGGCCTGCTCGTTTTCGAGCATCGTCACCGCCGCCTTGCGCACGATGCGGTGCAGTTGCTTTTCCAACTGACGCACCCCGGCCTCGCGGGCATAGCCTTCGATCACACGCCTGAGTGCGGCATCGGTGAGGTTGATGCGCTTCTTGGGAATGCGGTCGCGTTCGAGCAGCTTGGGCCATAGATGGTGCTTGGCGATGGCCATCTTTTCCTCGGCGATGTAGCCCGACAGGCGGATCTGTTCCATACGGTCGAGCAGCGCCGGCGGCAACGAATCCAGGGTGTTGGCGGTGCACACGAACAATACCTTGGACAGGTCCATGCGCACATCGAGGTAATGGTCGAGGAAATCGACGTTCTGTTCGGGGTCGAGCACTTCGAGCAGCGCCGAGGCCGGATCGCCCTGGAACGACTGTCCCATCTTGTCGACCTCGTCGAGCATGATCACCGGATTCTCGACCTCGACTTCCTTGAGCGCTTGCACCAGCTTGCCCGGCATGGCCCCGATATAGGTGCGTCGGTGGCCCTTGATCTCGGCCTCGTCGCGCATGCCGCCCACCGAGAAGCGATAGAATTCGCGCCCCAGCGCCTCGGCGATGGAGCGCCCCACCGAGGTCTTGCCCACGCCGGGCGGACCGACAAGCAACAGGATGGAGCCGCCGACATCGCCCTTGAAGGTCCCCTCGGCAAGGAACTCGACGATACGCTCCTTGACGTCCGTCAGACCGTCATGATCACGGTCGAGGATCTTGCGGGCACGCGGCAGGTCGAGTTGATCCTCGGAGGTGATCCCCCACGGCAGCGACGTCAGCCAATCGAGATAATTGCGGGTAGTGCCGTATTCCGGCGAACCTGTCTCGAGTACCGAGAGCTTGCCCAGCTCGTCCTCGATACGTTCCATGACCCGCTCCGGCACCTCCAGATTCTCGAGACGCTCGCGGAACGTATCGACATCGTTTTCGCGGTCGTCCTTGGAGATCCCCAGTTCGCGCTGGATGACCTTGAGCTGTTCGCGCAGGAAGAACTCGCGCTGGCGATCCTGCATCTGCGCGTTGACCTGCTCGCTGATCTCGCTTTGCAGCTGCGCCACCTCGATTTCCTTGCGCAGCAACGGCAACACTTTTTGCATGCGCGACATCACCGGCAAGGTCTCCAGCACTTCCTGCAGCTCTGGCCCCTTGGCCGAGGTGATGGCCGCCGCGAAATCGGTCAGCGGACCGGGTTCATGAGGGCTGAAGCGGTTGAGATAGTGCTTGAGCTCCTCACCGTAAAGCGGGTTGATAGGCAGCAATTCCTTGATGCCGTTGATCAGCGCCATGGCGTAGGCGCGCGCTTCCTCGTCGCTGGACTCGATGGGCTCCTTGGGATAGGTGACCTCGACCAGATACGGCGGCGTCTTCGACAACCAGCGGACGATGCGAAAGCGCTGCATGCCTTGAGCGATGAACTGAATCTGTTGCTCTTCGGTCTGCGAGCGGTGAACCTTCACCGCCGTGCCGATCTCCGGGAAGTCATCGGGGCCCAGCTCGTCGACGCCGGTGTCTCCGACGAACGCCACGCCGACACTGTGGTGCGGCGTGTTGCCGACCCGCTCCATGGTCTCTTCCCAACGCTCGCGATGGATGACGAGCGGCTGCACCTGCGCGGGGAAGAAGGGTCGATTGTGTATCGGCAACAGGTAGAGGCGCTCGGGTAGATAGGCCTGCGTCGGCACCATCGCGCGCCCCTGAGCAGACGATTCCTGGTCGTCCTGCGTCGGGGAATGTTCCTCTTGGGCATCTTGCCGTGCCTCTTCGAGTTCGGCGTAAAAATCCCGGGATTGATCCTGGTCGCGTTCGCTCATCATTCACCTTGAAAGTCGTCGGGCAAATCGCCCCATTTGCTCAAGGAATGCGGGCGTTAGCAGTGAACTTCAAGCCTCCAGGTCATGATGCTTACCAGCGCAACGCGTGTTCATTGACGCGCCATTGTCCGGCATCGACGCGAAAGACCAGGCGCGTCGTGTCCGGCGCCAGGCCCAGATACAAGGCCAAAAGCGGCGGCGCATCGACAAGCGTGATACGCCCCTCGAGGCGTTGCTGAAGGCGACGCCAGAAGGCGGGCGACGTCACCGGCGTGGCTGCCAATGCGGCCGGATCGTCACCGTCGAGGGTCACTTCTCCGAAGGCGCGGCTATCGACGCCGAAAGCCTCGCTGGTCACTTGCATGCTTTCGAGTGTCAGTCGCGGCGAATCGCGCAGCACCTTCACGATCAGCGGTGTCAATCGCGCCCACCGCGAGGCCGCAATGGCGGAGTGCGCGCCATCCGCTCGCGTCTCTTGGAGACGCGCGATGAGCGCACGCAACGCATCGGCATCGATACGCTCAAGCCTCAGCGCCATGCGCCCCGCCGCCACCGACTGTCCAGCCACGGCGATATCGTCGACGCCCCCCTCGCCGTGGTAGCGAAAGGTATCATCGTCGAGACGCATAGCGGCCTTGTAGTCCAGCGCATGCAGCGAGAACGGCGCATCGCCCTGCCAGGTCAGCGACGCCAGAGAAAGATCCAGGCTGTGATGAAACCAGCGCTCGCCGCTCCGATGGCGCCCCTCGACGTCGAGCGTCCCGACATCCAGCGATGCCTCACCCAGTAATACGCGCCACGCTGCCGAGCGCAGATGGTAACGCAGGTCTCCGGCACGCCCACGCAGCGACAACTCGCCGGCGCCGACATCGAGCGATGTCACCTGCGGTAGCACGCCGCGTGAGGTGAACGCCGACCACTGTAGTCGCCCCTGCATCTCGCCCGACAGCGTTCGGTAGGTGGCCTGCCATGTCGGCGCCGCCTCCGTCGCCAATAACGCTCTCCCTGCGTAGGTGACATCTACTTCACCCTTGAGGTGACTACTCAGCACGCCATGACGGACGCGATACGGCAACGACACGCGTAGTGGGTCGCCTCCTGGGCCGGCGATTTCCAGGCGCAGAACACCGGTGGAATGCCACCATCCTCGTGCGACCTCATGCCGCGCGGCCTGCCAGCCCTGGCGCGCGTCCAAGCGCGCGGTCAGTCGCTCCAGCGCCTGTTCGCCCACATGGCTCGACCACGCCTGTGCCGCGCACCAACCGATGCCTGCCAACAGCAGCAGACAGGCCCCGCCGATCCAGCGTTTTTTGTACATCTTGATGTCTCCCAAGCAAGCCAGGCGCGTTCATCATCACGCGGTCATGTCATTGGCCATGCGCAGCGCCTGACGCGACGAGGTGATGATGGGACGCAATAAAGTCCACTGCCGAACGGCCTCGTCCGCATCCGCCTGACGGGCCGCTTGCTCCAAGTAGTCACTGCCACGTACCAGACGCGTCAGGGCCAACGACGACGACTCCCCCTTGAGCCGGTGTGCCAACTCGGCGGTGCGCGTCATATCGGCATCGGCGACGGCCGCCTCGAGCGCTTCTTCCAGGACCCGTGACTGATACTGCCAGGCGGCCACCAGCGCACTACGCTGTGCCACACCCAACGCCTCCCCGAGCATGTCGAATTCATGGCGATCGAGAACTGCCGGCATCGCCTCCGCAGACGCCGTCATGGTCGCCTGCGCCCCGGCGTCGAAGACAGGCGTTTCTTCCGGATCGCGCACGCCGACGTGCACGAGGATGTCGACCAATGCCTGCTGGCGTATGGGTTTCGTCAGCACGTCCAACATGCCGGAAGCCAGGGCTCGCTGGTGCTCCTGAGTGGTGACGCTGGCGGTCATGGCGATTAGCGGAGTGGTCTGATTGGGACCGTCCTGGGCGAGAATCCGCCGCGCCGTCTCCGGTCCATCGAGCGTGGGCATGCGCACGTCCAGGAAAATCAAGGCGAACGACACCTCTGCAGTCAGCGCCAGGGCCGCCTCGCCGCTATCGGCGACGTTGACCGTATGCCCGAGCCGTTCGAGCATGGCCACGGCGACCTGGCGATTGACGGGGTTGTCCTCGACCACCAGCAGCGGCGCCGTACCTGCCGCCGTCGCGTCCCATGCTCCGCGTGATGGAAGATGCCGTCCCTTGTTTTCCTCGGCATCACGGGGCAATGGCAGTTCGAACCAGAAGCGACTGCCCTCGTCGGCCCGGCTCGAAACACCGATGCGCCCCTGCATGGCATCTACCAGACGCTTGCTGATGGCCAGTCCCAGACCGGTCCCGCCCTGCTTGGGAACGCCTTGATAAAAGGGCTGAAACAAGCGCTCGCGATCGACATCGTCGATGCCGCAACCGGTGTCACGTACCTCGAAATGTACCCAGTCCCCACGCATCGGTTTGACGAGCAACGTCACGCTACCCTGCCGCGTGAACTTGAGCGCGTTGACAAGCAAATTGAGCAACACCTGACGCAAGCGTCCGACATCGCCCACCAGGTGCTCGGGCAGCGTAGGCGATATGACACGCGTGAACTCGACATGCGCGGCACGCGGCTCGAGTAGCCGCATCAGGGCCTCGACCAGCACAGGAAGCGAAAAAGACGCGCGTTCGATATCCAGATGCCCGGCTTCGATCTTGGAAAAGTCCAGCAGATCGCTGATCAATGACAGTAGTTGCGCACCACTGTCATGTATGGTTTCGACATATTGATGGGAGGCATCATCCAACGGGCGCTCGCGCAGTAGCTCCGTCATGCCCAGTACGCCGTTGAGCGGCGTGCGTATTTCATGGCTGACGGTGGCGAGGAAATCCGATTTGGCCTGGTTGGCGGACTCGGCATGACGCGCGGTTTCCTTGAGCTCCTGGCTCAAGTGCTCCAAGGCGCGTCGCGCCGCGATATTCTCGCCCGCCTCCTGGAACAGAAAGCGAACCACCAACACGGTGGCGACGCACATCAGCAGGATCAATGTCAGCAAGGCGGCATAGAGTGCCAGCTGCACCTCACGCTCACGCGTCTTGGACTCGGCGAGGTAGGCATTGACCGCCACGACCAGACGCTCGCTGAGAGCACTCAACGCCTGCAGACGTTCTTCCACAGAGGCAAGGTCTGGAGAGACGGTGGACATCCGTGACAAGGCGGCATCGAGCGCGTCGCTGCGCGACAAAATCTCCGGCAACAAGGCACGCGCCTCGGGGAGTGACTGGAACAGCTCGGCGATTTCGCCGTGGCGCAACAGGTTGATGCGGCTGTACAGCAATTCGAAGCGCATGCGCACGTCATCGAGCTCGCCTGGACTCCGTTCGGCCTCCAAGACGGCATTGCGCATCTGGATGGTCTCCCGATCCAGCTTGTAGGCCGCCCAAGCCGCGTCACCGGCGACACTCTTGGCCAGGACCTCTTGTCGCCAGATGATCAGACTGACCACCACCAGGGCCGCGACGAAAAACAAGGTCGCCGCACTGGCTCCCAGCTTGAGCCTCAACGGCAAACGCGACACGAGGTGGATGCGGGAACGCCAATCCATCATTTTTCTACGACGATACGCGCCACCTGCCAGACCGACCTAAAACGCACCTCCTCGGTCTGCAGTTCAGGATGGTCATCGAACGGGTAGAGCACGAACAAAGGACCGTATTCACGCACCGGCATCGGCTCGCCGTCACGCCGCATGGCCAGAATCACGCCATACTCCTTGGCTTCGGCCAGCGGTACGTCGGCGGCGAAGTTATTGAGCGCGACGATATGCAGCGAATCACCTTGTGCCCCGACCGCCTCGGCGATCGCGTCCAAGCGTGGCCCGTCGAAGCACGACGCGCCCTCTGTCCAGGGGGTGTGCGTGACGATGGTGCCCTGCGGCAGCGCTTGCAGCATAGCGCGGTCGAAGCGGGCCACGCCGTCACCGTTGGTATGTGAAATGGCCCCCTCCACGGTCAACAAGACGTCCCCCTCGGGAGCCGACAAGGGATGAGCATGTACCGTCGAGGCACCGACCAAGAGCAGGAAAAAAGCCAGCCCGGCCGATGTCATGGCCCGGCATCCCAGGCATTGCGTCAGCGTCATCAGACCCCTCATGATTTATCATCCCCATTCACATGCAAGCCAAAACGTCACCTCACCATCACCGACCCTATCACCACGATGGGGGGCTTGCATGTCATGTGCAGAGGTCATGTATCGATGCCATCTTTCTGCCTTACGCCAGCACCTCGAGGCGATCATGGCGGGTGATGCGACCTTCGTTTTCAGCGATCAGATTCTGACCGAAATACACCTTGCCGCCTTCACCGCGTCGGTAACCGGCCAGTGTACGCAAGGGTTCGCGAGCGTCCTTGAAAGTGCCCGTGGCAGGATCGACGCTGACCATCGCGCAACGAGAACAAGGCTTGTCGACGCGGAACACGACCTCGCCCAGACGGATGCGTCGCCACTCATCCTCGGCATAGGCCGAGGTATCGGCGATCACCAGATTGGGACGAAACTGCGCCATGACATGTTGCTCGCGGGTGCGCGTGTTGAGATCGGCCAGCGAGGCCTCGGAAATCAATAGCAGCGGGTATCCGTCGGCGAAGCTGACGCGCTGTTCGATGGAACGGCGATAGCGCGGAGAGCGCTCGCCCAGCCACAGTAGCCGCGCAGGCTCGCCCGCCGCCTCGCTGAACCAGGCATCGAGCTGCGCATGGGTGGTCAGGGCCTCGAAATCATCGGCCCATACCGTGGTGGCGAAGGTCGCCAGACCGAAAGTCCCCACCGCCATTTCCAGCGCTGACAGGTCAGGGTGCCGCACACTCAGCGTGTGACCGTCGAATGTTGCGGTCACGCGCTGTAACTGGGGATGCGTACGGGCAGTGAGGAAGGTGCCATCGGGCTTGGTGACCATGAATCTCCGGTCGCCCATCAACCCCTCCATGCCGACCCAGGCCGACTCCTGCGCACGCCCCGCAGTGGATTTGATGGGATACAGGTGAATCGAGGATAACGTCGCCATGGCGGCCTCTTGAGGTGATGGAGAGAAGCGATCTGCGCACCGCATTATCGCAAAAAATACCGACTACCGCCTCGCTTGTGGCATGCCGTCCCCCTTGAACGAAAAACGCCCGCCTCTGTAGAGGCGGGCGCCGGATACCGGCAATGCGTCCGTTTACGCCGTGGCGTCGGCGTGCCGGCTCGACACGGGGCGTCTGCGGCGTTGCAGCCACACGACAAGAGCGAACACACCCAATGCCGGGATCCACATCCACTCTTTCGGCCAGCGATCGACGGGCGCGCGGATCGAGACGATCTGTTGATCGAACTCGAAGCCCAACTCTTTCGCTTGGCTGCCGAAGGCCGTCATGTCGACCAGCGTCTTGCCATCTTCCTGGAACAGCGTCAGCCCCAGGTTCTGCATGCGCTCGGCCCCTGTCTCGCCCTCCGGGGCCGGCACGAGAATCACGAAACTGGTTGGCCGACCATAAGCATCGAGGCCGTCGATCCTGACCCGTAGGTTGCTATCGCTGTCGATGGCGCCCAACGCCTGTTCGAACTGTGCGGGCGGAATATCGCGATACGGATCGTGAATCGTGTCCATCCAGAATCCCGGGCGGAACAAGGTGAATGCCACCAGCAAGAGCAGCAGACTCTCGTACCAGCGACTTTTCACCAGCAAGTAGCCTTGCGTCGCGGCGGCGAAGATCAACATCGCCACCGTCGCCACCACGAAGATCAGTATGCCATGCCACCAGGTCACGTCGATCAACAGCAAATCGGTGTTGAAGATGAACAAGAACGGCAAGGCGGCAGTGCGCAGGCTGTAGTAAAACGCCTGGAAACCGGTACGGATGGGGTCGGCCCCGGAGATCGCCGCCGCCGCGAACGACGCCAGCCCCACCGGCGGCGTCACATCGGCCATGATGCCGAAATAGAACACGAACAAGTGGACGGCGATCAGCGGTACGATCAAGCCGTTCTGCTGTCCCAACTGGACGATGACCGGCGCCAGCAATGCGGATACCACGATGTAATTGGCCGTGGTCGGCAAGCCCATGCCCAGAATCAAGCTCAGCACCGCCGTCAGCATGAGCATCAGCAACAGATTGCCCATCGACAGCGTCTCGACCAAGCCCGCCAGTACCAGGCCCACCCCGGTCTGGGACACGGCGCCAACGATGATGCCCGCCGCCGCCGTGGCGATGCCGATGCCGATCATGTTACGCGCACCATCGATCAGGCCTTCCCAGAGATCGACGACGCCACGCTTGGCTTCATTGCCTAGCGCGCCGCGCCCACGGAAGAAGGCCTCCAGCGGACGTTGGGTCAGAATGATGACGATCATGAGCACGGTCGCCCAGAACGCCGACAGTCCTGGCGATAGGCGCTCCACCATCAGGCACCATACCAGCACTACCACGGGCAGCAGGAAATAGAGTCCCACCATCACCGTGGGCCGGGTTTGCGGCAAAACGGTGATATCGCTGTTGGCATCGTCTTCTTCGAGCTCGGGATAGCGTGACCCCAGCTTGAGCAGCGCCACGTAGATCACCGCCAGTCCCACGGCGGACACCCACGGCATGGCCTCGCCCAGCACCGGCTTCAGCCACCCCAGCCCGTAGTACACCACCAGCGCCAGCGCCATGATACCGACCAGCCCGGTCAAGAAGCCGACGATTTTCTGCAGCCATGGACGCACGGGGTTGCTGCTCTCGAGCCCCTGCATGTTGGCCTTGAGCGCCTCGAGGTGAACGATGTAGATCAGGGCGATATAGGAAATGACTGCCGGCAGAAAGGCATGCTTGATGACATCGACATAGGAGATACCCACATACTCGACCATCAGAAAGGCCGCAGCCCCCATCACCGGCGGCATGATCTGCCCGTTGACCGACGACGAGACTTCGACCGCACCGGCCTTGGTCGAACTGAATCCGACGCGCTTCATCATGGGGATGGTAAAGGTACCGGTGGTCACGGTATTGGCAATCGAGGAGCCCGAAATAAGGCCGGTCATGCCCGAAGCGACGACCGCCGCCTTGGCAGGGCCGCCACGATAGTGCCCCAACATCGAAAACGCCATCTTGATGAAGTAATTGCCTGCCCCGGCCTTGTCCAGCAAGGCACCGAACAACACGAACAAGAAGACGAAACTGGTCGATACCCCCAGGGCGATGCCGAACACCCCTTGCGAGGTCAGCCACTGGTGGTTGACGAGGCTGTAGAGACTGACACCACGATGTGCCAGCATCCCGGGCATATAAGGCCCGGCCAGCGAATAGACGATGAACACGATGGCCACGATCATCAACGGCGGCCCTAGCGCGCGACGCGTGGCTTCCAGCAACAGCAGCAGCCCGATCACACCGATGATCACATCCTGGAGTATCGGTGCCCCAGGCCGCTCGGCCAGTTGCTCATAGAAAAAATAAAGATAGGACGCCGCGAAGGCTCCCACCAGGGCCAACCCCCAATCCAGCAACGGCACGCGATGCCGCGGAGAGCGCTTGAACGCCGGATAGGCCATGAAGGCTAGAAAGATGGCGAACGCCAGATGGATGGAACGTGCTTCCGTGGCACTGAATATGCCAAACCCGAATACGAAAGGTAAGGGCGAGGCAATCCACAACTGGAAAAGCGACCAGGCCGCCGCAACGCACAGCAGCAGCTTGCCGACCGGGCCGTCGGGCTTGCGCGATCCCGATTCATTGGCAGTCAGTTCTTCAAGCTCGGCCTCACGTGTGTGTGCCGTCGACTTGTCGTCTTGCATACATGTATCCCGATGATACCGAACGATCGCCATCGATCACGCGGACTTGCCTGTTCATGAACGTAGCGCGAATCGATGTCCTGCTCGGCGTCGCATGGCCAGAATCAACGATGCGCGGCCACCGTGGTGCCGCGCATCGTTGCGTGCAGTATCGAGCTGATGCTTACAACCAGCCACGCTCTTGATAATAACGCTTGGCGCCCTCGTGCAGCGGCGCGGAGAGGCCGGCGGAGATCATCTCTTGCGGCTGCAGATCGGCAAATGCCGGGTGCAGACGCTTGAAGCGGTCGAAGTTGTCGAACACCGCCTTGACGACCTGATAGACGACATCTTCAGGGACCTTCGAGGAGGTCACGAACGTGGCCTTGACACCGAAGGTTTCGACATCCTTTTCGTTGCCCTTGTACATGCCACCGGGAATCACCGACTTGGCATAGTAGGGGTATTTCTCGACCAGGCCGTCCACTGCCGCGTCATTCAACGGCACGAGATTGGCATCCACGGTCGTGGTCGCTTCCTGGATGGCGCCATTGGGATGGCCGACCACATAGGCCATGGCATCGATATTGTTGTCCGCCAGTGCCGAGGCCATTTCGGCAGCCCCCAGTTCGGAGGTCAAGGAGAACACGTCAGTCGTCCATCCTTCGGCGTCCAGCAGCACTTCCATGGTGGCACGCTGGCCGGAGCCCGGGTTACCGATATTGACGCGCTTGCCCTTGAGATCTTCGATGCTGTGAATGTCGGCATCTTTGCGCGCCAGCACGGTCAACGGCTCACCGTGAACGGAAAAGACCGAACGCAGGTCCTCCATGGGTTGCTCGAAGTCACCCTCGCCATTGAAGGCGCGGTACTGTACGTCCGACTGTGCCACGCCCATGCTCAGCGCCCCGGACTTGATGCCGTTGATATTAGCCACGGAGCCGCCGGTAGACGGCGCATTGCAGCGAATGTTGGTCTCGTCGGCATTGCGGTTGACCAGACGACAGATCGATTGGCCGACCACATAGTAGACCCCGGTCTGCCCGCCGGTACCGATGGTGACGAAGCGTTGCTCATCCTGCGCCATCGCCGGCGTGGATAGCGCCGCGGCGCCCATCAGAACTCCGGAAATCAATGCTGCGGTTAAACCATGACGTTTCATGCATGCACCTCTTGGACTTTATTTTGACGTACCGACGACCGGCATGCGGCCCACGTCGGTATCAGGGGAGCGGTCCGAAGCCTCGCTCGCGCGGCGCTTTCGAATCCTTTCGGGTCCCTTGCCATCAGCGTAGGCAATATATGCCGACGCCGATAGCCGGCGGCATGATAACCGGCCGGTGCCCCAATCGGAACAGGCGTTTGCCATATCCAAGCCGGATACGACCAAGGTCTAAGTCACTCTCGTTGTTCTCGGCAGGGATGATGCTCCCGCGAGAGACTATCCAGACAAGACGGTGACCACCATCTTCACCGACAGTGCCATCAATACGAAAGCGAAGATGCGCTTGAGCATGCCCACCGGCAGGCGATGAGCCAAGCGAGCTCCCAGCGGGGCGGTCAAGAAGCTCACCGCCGACATCAATACCACCGCCGGCCAATAGACGAAGCCCAGCGTCCTCGCGGGCAGATCCGTTACTCCCCAGCCATTGATCAAATACCCCAGCGCGCCCGACAGCGCGATCGGCAACCCCACCGCCGCAGACGTGCCGATCGCACGGCGCAGGGCCACGTTGCACCAGGTGAGAAACGGCACCGTCAGCGAACCGCCCCCGATCGCCACCAAGGCGGAAATCCCGCCGATGCCCAGCCCCACGCCCGATATGCCCCACGCCCCGGGCAACGTCCGCGTCGGCGCGGGCTTGAGGTTGATCAGCATCTGCATCGAGACGAAGGCCATGAAGCAGGCGAAGAAGATCGCCAGCCCCGTGGTCGGAACGTGCGCGGCGAGAAAGGTCCCCAGGAAAGTGCCGATCAAGATACCCGGCGTAATGAAACGCACCACCGGCCATGCCACGCCATCCCGCCGATGGTGCGCCCGCAGGCTCGCCAGCGAGGTGGGCACGATGGCGGCCATCGAGGTCCCCAGTGCCACATGTACCAGGGTGTCATGCGGAAATCCCTGAAGCGCAAACAGCGACGTCAGTATCGGCACCATGATGCCGCCGCCGCCCACCCCCAGCAGGCCGGCGAAGATACCCACGACACCGCCCAGGGCCAGATAGGCCAACCACCATGTCGGATCCAAATCACTTACTCCTGCATTACATCTTCAGCGCCGGGTCAGTGCCGACATTCAGTACGCCTAGCGCGGCGAAAGCAATGGCGCGATCGGCAGACGATCGCCGACCTCGATCCCGTGACGGGCGAAGTAACCGGTATTGACTTCCAAGGCCGCGCGAAACGGTGCCCCAGCCGAATAGCTGCGACATGCGGCGCTGGAAACGGCTTGGCACGGCTGCATGTGCCGGATGGCACGCACCTCACCGTCCGCGCCTAGAAAGGCGATATCCAGCGGGATACGCGTGCGATACATCCAGAACACCGCCTCGGGGGGTTGCTGACGAGGGTAGACGAAGAGCATACCGGCATCGGAAGCGAGCGCATCGCGCTCCATCAACCCCCGGGCACGATCATCGGCTTGCCTGGCCACCTCGACCGACAGCGTTTCTCCGGCGACCTCAAGGGTGGCGCGCTCAAGCCTCGAACGCGGCGCAGCGAACGCCAACGTCAGCACCAGCATACCCAATGCCCCCCATCCCGACACGTACAACACCCTCTTCATGCGCTATCCTCTTGCCTTCTATCGCCAAACGCGAATGATGCCTCACCCTACGCAGCCACAAGGACATACCGTGCCACTTCGCGATCTTCTGATCGGCCTTCTGGTCATCGTCATCTGGGCCTTCAATATCATCGTCATCAAGGTCGGGGTCGACGACCTGCCCCCCTTGATGCTGATGACACTACGCTTCACGCTGGTCGCCGCGCTGGTCGTGCCCTTCACCCGCGTGACTCGTCGGCAACTCCCGTGGCTACTGGTGCTCTCGGTGACCTTCGGCGGCCTGCACTTTCCGCTGCTGTTTTTAGGCCTGCAACAGGCGGAGGCCGGCACCGGGGCCCTGCTGGTGCAGATGGGCACGCCCTTCGCCACCCTGCTCGCCGCCCTATTCCTCAAGGAGCGCCTCGACGCCCGCCGCCTGCTCGGTTTGTTGCTGGCCTTCGCCGGCGCCGTGGTACTCGCCGGCGGGCCGGCGCTGCCCAATGCCACCGCCACCCTGACGCTCTTGTGCAGCGCCCTGGCCTGGGCGGTGTCGACGTTGATCATCAAGCGCGCACCGGCCATCTCACCACTGACATTGGCCGGGTGGATCGCGCTGTTCGCGATTCCCCAGGTCGCGCTGGGCAGTTGGCTTTTCGAGACTCAGCACCTGCAAGCGCTTCGCCATGCCGGCTGGATCGGCTGGGGCGCGGTGTTCTACACGGCCGTGATGTCGTCGATCATCGCCTATGGCTTGTGGTATGCGTTACTGCGCCGCCATCCGATCAATCGGGTCGTTCCTCTGACCCTGCTGATGCCGGTCATCGCCGTTTTCCTCGGTGTCTGGCTGCTCGGCGACGCTCTGGACGGCCACAAATTGCTCGGCGGGGCGTTGGTCATCGCCGGCCTGGCGGTCATCAATCTCCCTGGAAGACGACAGCCACGCGACGCGTCCTGAACGCCCTTACGTCACGACGACCATATCATGGCGGGAAACCGTCACGCTGCGCAGTCGCGCCTGCAACGCGTGCCCGACCTGCAGCTCCATTTGCGCGATGGCGTCACGACTGAGGCGCGCTCGCAGCGCCTGTCCGCCGACGTCCAGCATCACCTCGACGAAGGGGCTGTGAGCTTCATCCCCCATTTCGCGCAACGTCGCCGGGATGCAGGCCACATCCGGCAAAGGCGGCGCCCCTGAAGGGGCGACCCCGACATCGCGCGCCCGCAGGCGCAAACGCACCGCATCTCCCACCGCGCCCTCGAGACGCGCGACGCTCAGCGCCTCACCCGCCTCCATGCCCGGCAATGCCAGACGCGTCAGGCACAGCGCCTGGTCATGGGCAAGGATGCGTGCCTCGATCAACGACGACGCCTCGAAACGTCCCGTGCGCGGGCCCAGATCGAGGCGCGCGAACATCTCGTCCACCGGTCCGCTGGCCATGACCCGGCCTTCTTCGATCAACGCCACGCGATCAGCCAGCGCACCGATTTCACGCGTGTCGTGACTGACGAAGAGAATCGGCACGCCGGTGTCGCGCGCGAGGCGCCGGATATAGTGCAAGAGTTCCTGCTTGCGCGCCCCATCCAATCCGGTGAGCGGCTCATCCATCAGCAGCATGCGTGGACATGACAACAGAGCACGTCCTATCGCCACGCGCCGCGCCTCGCCCCCCGACAACCGCCCCGGCGTACGCGCCAACAAATGGCCGATCCCCAACAGGTCGACAAGATCATCGAACGCGTCGCGCGATGCACGCGGCATGCCGTAGCGTAGATTGCCACGCACCGAGTAATGCGGAAACAGCCGCGCCTCCTGGAACACGACGCCCAATTGACGCCGATGCGGCGGCACCCAGCGACGCCGCCGGGTATCCACCAGCCATGTATCACCCAACCGAATGGTGCCGACCTCTGGCATCCCCAATCCGGCGATCAGCCGGATCAGGCTGCTCTTGCCGCTCCCCGAGCGCCCGAACAGGGCGGTAACGCCTTCCGCCGGCACCGCAAGTGAGGTATCGAGGGTGAAGTCGCCCAGCCGCTGAAAGACCTGCGCGTCAAGCATGTCGGCCCTCCAGACGATGGCGCGCGCGTCGCGCCAGCCATTCCGATGTCACCAGCGCGACCAATGCCACCACCACCGAGATCACGCACAACCGTGCGGCGGCGGCTTCCTTGCCAGGCGTCTGTACCAGGCTGTAGAGCGCCAGCGGCAGCGTACGCGTTTCGCCGGGAATGTTGGCGGCGAAGGTGATCGTCGCCCCGAACTCGGATAGCGATCGCGCGAAGGCCAGCACGCCGCCGGTCAGAATCCCCGGCAGGGTCAATGGCAGCGTGATCGTCATGAAGGTCTTGAGCCGTCCCGCTCCCAGCGTTCGTGCAGCGTCCTCCAGCTTGCGATCGACCGCCTCCAGCGATAACCGCACGGCGCGCACCAGCAAGGGAAACGCCATCACCGCCCCGGCGAGTGCCGCGCCTTGCCAGGTAAAGGGAAGACTCACGTCGAACGTTTCATGCAGCCATTGGCCCAGCGGGCTTTGTCGCCCCAGCGACACTAGCAGCAGATACCCCACCACGACCGGCGGCAGCACCAACGGCAAATGCACAACGCCATCAAGGAGTGTTTTTCCCGGGAAATCGAAACGCGCCAAAATGTAGGCCAAGGCGATCCCCGGCAACAAGATGGCCGCCACCGCGATACCGGAAACACGCAAGCTCAGGGCCAGCGCCTCCCATTCCAGCGGCGTCAACATCACCTATCCCCGTCACCCAGCGTCGTAAAGCCGAAACGCTGGAAGATGGCGCTGGCCTCGTCGCCTTCCAGCCACCTGGCCAACTCGGCGGCTGCCTCGCTGGGCGACGCGCCCACCAGGGCGACGGGATAGACGATCGGTTCATGAGAAGCCTCGGGGAAGGTGCCCAGCGTCTTGACCTTGTCGCTGGCCTGGGCATCGCTGGCATAGACGATGCCCAACGGGGCTTCGCCGCGTTCGACCAAGGCCAGGGCGGTGCGCACGTTACTCGCAGGCGCCAGACGCGCGCGCAGTGTTCGCCACTGCCCGATTCCCTGCAGGGCTTGCTTGGCATAGATACCTGCGGGTACATGCTCCGGGTTGCCGAGTGCCAGGCGCCCGTCTCCCAGTCGTTCGGCAATCGAGGCGCTGCCCTCCGGGGTAAACCGATCCAGCGCGCTGTCCCGAGGCGCAATCAGCGCCAGGCGATTGCCCAGCACATCGTGGCGATGCGACAACGCGACGCCATCTTGCTTGCCCAACCAGTCCATCCATTGTTCGTTGGCCGAGAGATAAATGTCCGCCGGTGCGCCATTGGCGATCTGGCGGGCCAGGGTCGACGACGCGGCGTAGACGGGTACGATCTCGATATCGTGATCGCGCTCATACGCGTCGGCCAGTGCATTGACGGCATCGGTCAGCGAGGCCGCCGCAAAGACCTTGACGCGCTCAGCGGCCAACGCCGACAGACTTGCCATGCCCAGCGACAATGCCAGGGCATGCACGATCCACATACGCACCAGTGAACGACGTGACATAAAAAACACTCCAGACCGTTCAGCGGCCTTGATGAGAATGACGGCGCTATCAGCTTATCGAAAATAGCACGCACGATGGCAACAACCCAGACGCCTTCCAAGAGGCCGGGCCGAACGCAGAAGGGAGGCCAGACGCCTCCCTTGAGATGCCAACATCCGACCGGCGCTTAAAAGTCGAGGCTCGCCCCCACCCAATAACGACGCCCATCGTTCACATAACCGTATTCTTCGTAGCCGACGTCTTCGTCGAAGAGGTTATAGACACCGACCATGAGCTTGGCCTTGTCGGTCAACTGCCACGCCCCACCACTGTCTACGTAAGTGTAGGAAGGGGCTTGGATGCTACTGGAGGACGGTCCCTCGACGGGCTGACTTTCCTTGCCTCGATAGGTCAACCGCACCCAGGCATTGAGCCGCGCCATCGGCGTCCAGTCCAGCGTGCTGCGGAATTGGTGCTTGGGCAATTGGGTCAACGGTTGGCCTTCGTATTCGCCGCTTTTCTGCTCGGAATCGGTATAGGTATAACTCGTCGACACGCTCAGCGTCTCGGTCAACGGCGACGATAGTGAGAGTTCCACGCCCCGTGTCACGGCCTCGTCGACATTGATGCGGGTATTAGTGAGAAGATTGCCGTTGTCGTCGATATCGTACTGAGTCACCGGAGGGCATGCCGTGGCCGACCCGCAACGTACCCGCGTGATCTTGTCTTCGAAGTCATTGTGAAACAGCGTTACGCTGGCATTCAGTCCCCGCGGGGCGCTGTACAGCAAGGCAAGTTCCTTGTTGAGCGATGTCTCGGGCTCGAGAGCCGGGTTCCCGTAGGTAGTGCCACCTCGACTAATGGCCCCCCAGTCAGCCGTCACTTCACGTAAGCCAGGGGCGCGATACCCGGTGGAAACACCACCTTTCAATGTCCAGCGCGGTGCCGCCTGCCATACACCATACAAGCGTGGGCTGACATGGCTGCCATAATTTTCGTTGTCATCCAGTCGTACTCCGCCGGTCAGCGAAAAGTCCCGCGTCAGCATCCATTCGTCCTCGGCGAATAGCGCCCACTGGTCGTTGCTGACCTGGGTCCGGTCGGAAATCTGATTGGTGTTCTGGTCGTTGAGTTCTTCTTTCTCATAGTTGGCACCCAGCGTCACGATATGGCGCGACAACGGGAGCACCCACTGGGTGTTCGCCACCGTATTGGTAATTTCAATATCGCGTGACTTATTGTCGGTGGACTCGCGTTGTATGTAACTGTCGGAGGTGGCAAATCCCCAGCGCCCGGTATGGGTCAGCGCATAATGTTCACGGTCATGCGCCGAGTAGCTATCGCTACAACCGCCGCGGCAGCCTTCCGCCGGGACAGACTTGCCGACATGAGCCGCACGCTCCTGCGTTTCCTTACCCACTTCCAGGCCTATATCGTGATGCTCGCTCGGCGTCAGCGAAAACTTGGCGGTCAGACTCTGCAGATCCTTGTCTTCGTATCCTTCCTCGATGTCGTCTTCCTCGCGCTTCTGGTACTGACCATAGACTTGCACACCAAGCAGATCGTCGGCTAAGGGGCCCGACACATAAAGCTGGCCCTGATTGGCATTCCCCGAATCGCTGTCTTCCTGAAGCGTCGCCTCGGCACGCACGTTGCCGTGCCAGTCATCGGCCACTTTGCGCGTGATGACGTTGATGACCCCGCCGATGGCATCCGAGCCATAAAGCGTCGACATCGGCCCACGAATGACCTCGATACGTTCGATGGCCTGCAGTGGCGGCAACCAGTCCTGTTCAAATCCAGCACTGCCATTGGGACGTGATTCGCGTGATGACTGACGGCGACCATCGACGAGTATCAACGTGTACTTGGCCGGCATGCCACGCATGCTGATGTCGACTCCGTTATCGCCACCTCCGCCCCCTGTGACGATCACTCCTGGCACCCCCCGCAAAGCGTCGGTGATATCACGATAGGCCTTGTTCTCGAGCTGCTCGCGCGAAATGACACTGATCGATGCCGGAGCATCCTGTAACGGCTGGGCATACCCGGCGGCGGTCACGACGACATCGTTGAGTTGAACATCTTTAGCGTCGGCATAGGCCAGTGGCGTGACCAGCGTCGTGATGGCGAGCGTCAGCGCGGACGGACCAACGTAATGAGACATGGTGCGTTGTTCTCCCTGATGAATCCCGCTCCAGGGTCGGCTGGAGCATGTGCAAGATACCTTGATTTTTAATGCGAATTTTTATCATTTAGATTCTTTCACAGAGAACACAACAGGTCACGGGACAGGGCGTTTCGCAATCCGCAACGCACGAGATAGCGTCACAAACGTGAATGATTTTCAAAAACGTCGTGCCATATGCCAAAATGCCCATCCACTCCACACACCATGCTGACGATGGCCCATGGCATGCACGATCTCGATGAACTGACCGCGTTCACCTCGGTCATGGCGTCCGGCAGCCTGACTGCCAGCGCCCGCGAACTAGGACTCGCAAAGTCGACCCTCAGTCGGCGTATCAGTCAGTTGGAGGAACGGCTGGGACAGCCGCTGTTGCGACGCCAAGCCAACCGCCTGCTTCCCACCGAAGCCGGTACGCTGTTTCTCGCCTACAGCCAGCAGATACTGCACCTCGCCGAGCAAGGCCATCAGGCGCTCGACGACTTGCGCGCGGAAGTGAGCGGCGAATTGACCGTCGAGGTTCATAATGCCTTCGCGCGGGGATGGTTCAGCCAGCAGATGGAAGATTTCGTGGCGCGCCATCCGGGCATGCGCCTGAACCTGCATACCCGTCTGATGCCGCCCACAGGACCTGAGGACGAAACCCTGTGCGTATGGCTGGGCGACGTCGCCGACTGTGGTCTGCGCCAGGAAACGCTCGGCTACATGCGTCGTGGGGTCTACGCGCATCCCGACTATTTCCGTCGCCACGGAACACCTCGACACCCCCGCGAACTCACTCAACACGCGTGGGTCGACCTGCTTGGTACCAGCGAACAAGGCATGACCTTGCATCATGCCCGCGAAGGGGAAACGCGAATCACCCTGCCACCCTCACGCCTGCACGTGGATCAATACGTCTTGCATATCGACGCCATCGCGCGGGGACGCGGGCTTGGCCTGCTTCCCCACTGGATGGCCGAGAAACGCCTCCAACATCATCCCGGTAGCCTGGCCCCTTGCCTCGAAGAATGGGCGCCCTCGTCGCTTCCCATCACCCTGCTCTACCCGTTCGGACGCTTACCTCGCAAAAGCGTCACGCTTCTCGAGCAGATTCGCCAGACCGTGCCGGAGAGCTGGCGCTTGCATGCGCCGGTCCCCCAGCCCTCGATTTCACGCTAGACTGACAGCCGCGACGGGACGTGCCACCACGGCAGCCGGTCACACAGATAGCGCGCCAAATAGATAGCGTGCTAACATAGTCGCTTGCCTTGGCGAACGGGAGAGGGAATGGGCCTCAAGGAAATCGCGATCGGCGGCATTTATGTCAGCCCGCTGCTGCTCTACGCCCTGTTGGGGTTCATCGGTGCTCTCATCGTGCGTACGCTGCTGCACAAGATCGTCGGACAGCACACCCCCTGGTTCGAAGCGTGGTTCGATGCCGCCCTGTTCGTCATCATCACGGCCACCGTCGCCTTTGTCTTTTCGCCCATTGCCGGAATCGTCTAAATGCGCACTTCGCTACGCATGCTCACTACACTCGTCATCGTGGCACTGGCCATAGCCGCCGGGGTCTGGCTGTGGCATTACTATCTTTATACGCCATGGACCCGCGATGGGCGCGTGCGCGCCGAGGTCATCACCATCGCCCCCGATGTCTCCGGCTGGGTCCACCAGTTATCGGTGAACAACACACAGCACGTCGAGAAAGGCGACACGCTGTTCAAGATCAACCAGGCGCGTTACCAGACCGCCGTCGACAAGGCCGAGGCCGTCGTCGCTCTGAACCAGGCACAGCTGGAACTCAAGCGACACGAGGAGCAACGGCGTAATCGGTTGAGCAATCAAGCCATCAGCGGCGAAGATCTGGAAATCGCACGCATCAACACCCGCGTGGCGAAAGCCAATCTCGCCGAAGCCAAGGCCAACCTGGCAAGCGCTCAGTTGGATCTCAAACGCACCGTGGTCGAGGCCCCCGCCGCTGGGCATATCCTCAACCTGCATCTCAGCGAGGGCAATTACGTCACGGCAGGCAATCCCGTCATGGCCCTGGTAAAAGACGCTTCCTATTACGTGACCGGGTATTTCGAAGAGACCAAGATATCGCGCATCGAGGTGGGCGATCCCGCCAAGGTGACGCTGATGAGCGGCGACACCGAACTGCGGGGCCGTGTCGCCGGTATCGGGCGCGGCATTGCCAACACCAACACCTCGCTGAACAGTCAGCTACTTCCCCAGGTCGAGCCCACCTTCAATTGGGTCAGGCTGGCACAACGGATTCCCGTGCGCATAGAGCTCGCTCAGATCCCGAAGGATACGCTGCTCAGCGCGGGCATGACCGCCACCATCCATATCGTCGACGCGTCGGATACGGACTGAGTCGCCCATGTCGCCCTGGCTGGAAACCTACCTCACTCCCTCGAAGTCATCCTTGCAATTCGCCGCCAAGACCACCCTGGCGATGCTGCTGGCG
Source organism: Chromohalobacter marismortui (assembly GCF_004364315.1). Lineage (GTDB taxonomy): Bacteria > Pseudomonadota > Gammaproteobacteria > Pseudomonadales > Halomonadaceae > Chromohalobacter > Chromohalobacter marismortui. Next base: position 77,978 of record NZ_SOBR01000005.1, read on the forward strand.
CTTTACATCGCCTTGTGGTGCGATCTCGACCGCCCCTACTGGGCGCTGATCTCGGCGGCGTTCCTGCAGATTCGACCGATGAGCGGTATGGTCGTCGAAAAGGGCATCTGCCAGATCGGCGGCACCCTCATCGGTGCACTGGTGGGGATCGTCATCATGGCCTTCTTCGCCCAGGCGCGCGTGCCCGCCCTGGTGGCACTGACGCTGTGGATCATGTTTTGTACCTACGGCAGCTCGCTGTTGCGTAACAATTTTTCCTACGGCTGCATCATGGGCGCCGTCACGGCCATGTTGATCGTCGTCATCGCCGCCGGTCAGCCCGGCAGCATCTTCGACATTGCCGTCGCGCGACTCTCCGAACTGGGGCTCGGTGCGCTCTGCGCCACCCTGGTCAGTGCCTTGCTGTGGCCCACGCGCGTCAAGGATCACTTGGCCAATCAAGCCGACGCGGTGATCAACCAGGCTTTCACCCACGCCGGGCAGCGCCTCGAGGCAGGCGAGGATCTGGCCGCCATGCAGCAGTCGCTGACCGCCAGTCTCGAGCCGTTGACGATGCTCGAAACCGACAGCCAGGCGGCGCGCTACGAGGGCCCCGACGGTGCCGGCCGAATTCGCGTCACGCACGTACTCACTCGCCGCACGCTGCGCTTCTTCGCCACCCTGGGGGCGCTTTATCAGTTGCTGCACGACCATCGCGAGCGTATCAGCGCCCCGCTGCAACAATTGGCCAGCGAAGTCGCCGACGGCTTTCGCAACGCCGAACACGTGACGGGCGTCCCGGCGGCACGCCAACAGCTGCAGGCACTACGCAAGCGAGCGCATACCTACGCCGATACCCAGCTCGATCCCTTGCAGCGCCGTGTCATCCTGGCGCTGCGCGAGGTGCTCGGGCATGCCATGATCATGCTCGATGCCCGCGAGGCCATCGCCCACCCGGGGCGTAAACAGCTACGCGGCGGCTCGCTGTCGTGGCACCGCGATCATCTGGTGGCGCTGCTCAATGCCGGTCGCGCGGGGCTTGTCTTCTCGTGCCTGGCCGTATTCTGGCTGCAGACCCATTGGAGCAACGGCCAGGTCGCGATGCTGCTCGGCACCCTGTTCTCAGCGTTTTTCGCCACGCGCGACAACCCTGTCACGATCTGCATGATGTTCTTCAAGGGCATGCTGGCGGCGTTGCCCAGTGCCTTCCTGTTCGGGCATGTGCTGCTCTCGCAGGCCAACGGTTTTCCCATGCTCGCCATGCTCTTCGTCACGCCGCTGTTTTTGGGGCTGCTCGGCGCCTCCAACCCGCGCTTGATGGGGTACTGCCTGGCGTTCACCATCTTCAATATCCTGCTGACCATGCCGGGCAACGGCATGGATTTTTCCTTCGACAGTTTCGCCAACCGCGCCATTGCCGTGATCGTCGGGTTGAGCGCCGTGGTCATGGGCTTTCGCCTGATCCCGGGTCTCGGAGCGCCGATTCGGCGCCGCCGCCTGATCGGCGCCATCAGCCATGACCTGCGGCATATCGATGAACAGCCCTTGCATGAAGCCGAAAGCCGGTTCAGTGGCCGCATGGCCGATCGCCTGTTACAACTCGCGCGGCACGACGACATGCTGCCCGAGGACCACCGCCATCTGTTCATGATCGGCCTCAACGGTCTCGACCTGGGACGCTCATGCCTGCGTTTGCGCCACCGTTTGGACGCTGCCGCGACGCCCGTGCGTGACGCCATGCGGCACTTGCTGGCGACCCTTGCCGCCGCATTCGAGGACAGCGCCCATGGTCGCGCGCCACGCGGTATTCAGGCGGCGGGGCAAGCGCTGGACGACGCCATCGCACGCCATGGCGGCCTCGAGGAAGACGCACGCGCGCTCATCGAGGGGCTGGTCGAGCGACTCGACTTGGTGCTGGAACGTCAAGCCAAGGTCATGGCCGAACGGTTGACGCCGACGCCCGCCGCGCGCCCCGCCTGAGAGTGACAACGAGACAGATGCGAGGAGAATCATGCAAATCCGCCCTTTTCAACCCGCCGATGAAGAGAGCGTCATTGCGCTCTGGGAGCGCTGCGGCCTGACACGCCCATGGAAATGACCCGCGCCGCGACATTGCACGCAAGCTTGCGGAAGATCCCAGCCTGTTTCTGGTCGGCGTGACAGCGGACAGCGTGATCGCCAGCGCCATGGCGGGCTACGACGGGCATCGCGGCTGGGTGCATTACCTCGCCATCCACCCCGGTCATCAGGGGCAAGGGCTCGGCACGTCTCTGCTCACCGCAGTGGAGCGCGCCTTGCAGGCCCGGGGCTGCCCGAAGCTGATGCTGATGGTCCGCAACGAACACCCCGAGCTCGTCGAGTATTACCGCCGCCAAGGGTACGAAAGCGGCGAGTTCGTGACCCTCGGCAAGCGACTGATCGCCGACGACTGACTCAGTCGCGGTCGACGGCGAAAGCCGACCAGGCTTGGCGCGTCGGCATGACTTCGAGACGATTGACGTTGACGTGCGCCGGCAGCGAGGCCGTGTAGAAGATCAATTCAGCGATGTCCTCCGCTTCGAGCGGCGTGGTGTCGCCATAAAGCTTGTCCGAGGCCGACTGATCGCCGCCGGTGCGTACCAGCGTGAACTCGGTTTCCGCCATGCCCGGGGCAATATCGGTGACCCGCACACCGGTACCTTGTAGATCGCAACGCAGGTTATAGGTGAACTGCTGCACGAAGGCCTTGCTGGCCCCGTAGACATGACTACCGGGATACGGCCATTGGCCGGCGACCGAGCCCAGGTTGACGATGCTCGCCCCGGCGCCGGTCTCGATCAAGGTGGGCAGAACCGCGTGGGTGACGTTGACCAGCCCCTTGATGTTGGTATCGATCATGGTGTGCCAGTCGTCCAGCGCCGCCGCCTGCGCCGGCTGCGGTGCCAAGGCCAGGCCCGCGTTGTTGATCAACGCCTTGACCGCGCGAAAACCTTCGGGCAGCGCCGTGACGACATCCCTGACCGTGTCGGCGTCGCGCACGTCGAGTACCGCGGTATGCACGGGCACCTGGCTAGCGAGTTCCTTCTCGAGCTCCTCGAGACGCTCCGCGCGCCGACCGGTGAGGATCAACGACCAGCCGGCGTGGGCGAAACGTCGTGCCGCGGCGCGTCCGAAGCCCGAGGTCGCCCCGGTAATGAATACGATATCGCTCATGCTTCACTCCTTATTGACATAGGCCTTGTCCATAGACGTGACCACTCGTGACACACGATGCTCCATCAGCCGGGATAACCGCCCTCGATATCGACGATACGCGTGGCATGGCGCCCCACGCCGCCATGTACATCCAGCATGCGTTCGATCCAGGCATAGACCGGATCGGCATTGGAGACAAGATCCGCCGCCGAGACACACCGTGCCCACATGAAATGGCCGAAGACCATGTAGTCGGCACCGCCAGGCGCTTCACCATCGAGGAAGTCAGCCTCCTCGAGACGCCCCCGCAGCGGCTCGAGGGCCGCATCGAGGGCCGATAGCCCTTTACTGGGCGCATGCATTTCCTCGAGGCTGCGACCTAACGCCTTTTCGCGCGTTTCGCGAAAGTACGCCTGATCGTCGGGATGCACGACATTGAAAAGATCCATGACGATGGTGCGTAGAATCCCCGGTGCCAGCGCCCGCTCACTGTAGAACTTGAAAAAGCGCGCCCGTGACTCGGCTGTATCGTCGCCCAGCAACGGCTTGCCGGGATACGAACGATCGAGATAGCGGAAGATCTCGTAACTATCGGTGACCGTGGTCTCGCCATCGACGAGTACCGGCACCTTGCCTTGCCCCGAAAACGCGATCGCCTCTTTCTGAGTAAAGCGCCACGGGATGAAATCACATTCCAGGCCTTTGTGTGCCAGCGCATAGCGCACACGCCAGCAATAGGGAGAAAACCGCAGCCGCTCGTCGCGTCCGCTCAACTCATACATCTGCAACGCCATATCATTGCTCCTTCTCGACATGCATCGCGTGGGGAAGCGCCCACGCCCAGGAAGTCGACGCTACCACACGCTGCGTGAATGCGCCTACGACCCGCGCCCTGACACCCCTGTGAACCTTGAAACGTCTCGTCTATTAGTCGAATCAAAATGCCGTCGAGCGCTGCCAAAGCGCCTTGCAGGCCTCCGACCAAGGTAGGAAGGCTAACTCCAACCTCATGATTGCCCTTTATTTTTTGAGTTCATGGGCACACTAACCATATTGGTATTACCAATTATCCAAGGATTGGCCTAGCGGAGTTTGACGGTTATCTTTCGCTCGACGACGCACATCAGCCGCTGAACCCAGCCAAGCGTCTTGCACTGTACAACGACACCATCAGGGGCACTTCCATGAATCAAACGCTGCTCTCGCTACTCGCCTTCACGCCATTGGTACTGGCCGGCGTATTGCTGATTGGCTTCCGAATCCAGGCCAAGACCGCCATGCCCGTGGTGTTTCTGGTCACGGCAATGATCGCCCTGCTGGCCTGGGACATGACCTTCACGCGTGTGCTGGCCTCGACCTTTCAGGGCTTGATCCTGACCGTGGCGATCCTGTGGATCATCTTCGGCGCCATCCTGTTGCTCAATACCTTGAAACGATCGGGTGGCATTGCCGCCATTCGCAACGGCTTCTCGGGTATCAGCCCCGACCGCCGTGTCCAGGCGATCATCGTGGCCTGGCTGTTCGGTTGCTTCATCGAAGGCGCCTCCGGGTTCGGCACCCCCGCCGCCGTCGCCGCGCCGCTGATGGTGGCGCTCGGCTTCCCCGCCTTGGCCGCGGTGGTGGTGGGCATGATGATCCAGTCCACCCCGGTGTCTTTCGGTGCCGTAGGCACGCCCATCGTGGTCGGCGTCAGCGGCGGGCTCGACAAAGCCGGCATCAGCGACACGCTCACCGCGAATGGCGCCGGCTGGGACGCCTACTTTCAGCTGATCACCTCCGAAGTCGCCATTACCCATGCCATCGTGGGCCTACTGATGCCACTGATCATGGTCACCGTGATGGCACGCTTCTTTGGTGAACGACGCTCCTGGCGCGATGGCCTGGAAATCGCCCCTTTCGCACTCTTCGCGGGCATCAGCTTCGTCGTGCCCTATGCACTGGCCGGCGTCCTGCTGGGACCGGAATTTCCCTCCATGATCGGTGCCATGGTGGGACTGGCCATCGTCGTACCCGCCGCCAAGAAAGGCTTCCTGCTGCCCAAGACCACCTGGGATTTTCCGGATGCCACCTCCTGGCCGAAGGAATGGATCGGCAACCTCGACATCAAGTTCGATGACGTGGCCGGTCGCGCGCCGATGTCGGTCTTCATGGGCTGGCTGCCTTACGTCCTGCTGGCTGTGCTGCTGGTCATCTCGCGCACTGTCGAACCCGTCAAAGAAGCGCTCGTGTCGCTGAGCATCGGCTGGCGCAGCATACTCGGCGAGAGCGATATCGCCGGCAGCCTCGAGCCACTCTATCTGCCCGGTGGAATCCTCGTCATCGTGGTCCTGATCACGGTACTGCTGCACCGCATGCGTGGTCAGCAGGTCAAGGAGGCGTTCTCCGAATCGACGCGCACGCTTTTGGGTGCCGGCTTCGTACTGCTGTTCACCATTCCCATGGTGCGCATCCTGATCAACTCCGGCGTCAATGGTGCCGACCTGGCGTCGATGCCGGTGGCCATGGCACAACTGGTGGCTGATGGGGTCGGCCATGTCTATCCATTCTTCGCGCCCGCCGTCGGGGCACTGGGCGCCTTCATCGCCGGCTCCAACACGGTGTCCAACCTGATGCTGTCGGACTTCCAGTTCAGCGTCGCCGAGGCCTTGGGCGTCTCCACCGCCATGATGGTGGCACTGCAGGCCGTGGGGGCCGCCGCCGGCAACATGATCGCCATTCACAACGTGGTCGCTGCCTCCGCCACCGTGGGACTGCTGGGCCGCGAAGGCACCACGCTGCGCAAGACGATCCTCCCCACGCTGTACTATGTGGCCTTCACCGGCCTCCTCGGATTGATTGCCTTCTATGTGATCGGCGTAAGCGACCCTCTCATAGGCTAGACCGCCACCGCATCCTGCATTTCTCACGCCCACCGCCCCGCCTCGGCCATGCCGAGGCGGGGTCTCTATTGGTATTACCAATTTCCCATCGATTAGGCTTTCGGCTAATAGGCACGACCGCATGTCATAAGAGAATATGGAAACACTTTCCATAAGCGGCGAGGCCATGCACCGAACGTCCCCGCCCATGCGTGGCGGCATTGCCCAAGGAGCCCCCATGAACATCCTCTTTGACGAACGCCTGGATGGCACGCTGCCGGCGATCGACAAGGATGCCCTTGTCGCGCACATGACCGCGCACCTCCCCGGCATGACACTGCTGCATCGCGAGGAGGACCTGCGCCCCTTCGAGTGCGACGGCCTCTCGGCATACCGCGTGCTGCCGATGCTGGTGGCATTGCCCGATACGCTGGAGCAGGTAGAAGCCCTTCTCGGCATCTGTCACGCTCAAGGCGTTCCGGTGGTCACGCGCGGTGCGGGGACCGGCCTCTCCGGCGGCGCCTTGCCCCTCGAGAGAGGCGTATTGCTGGTCATGTCACGCTTCAGCCGCATTCTCGACGTCGATCCCGATGCCCGCACCGCACGTGTGCAACCCGGTGTGCGCAACCTGGCGATTTCCGAGGCGGCGGCGCCGCATGGCCTGTATTACGCGCCCGATCCCTCGTCGCAGATCGCTTGCTCGATCGGCGGCAACGTCGCCGAGAACGCCGGGGGCGTGCATTGCCTCAAGTACGGGCTGACCGTGCACAACGTGCTCGCGGTGAACATCCTGACCATCGAGGGTGAACACATCACGCTCGGCAGCGAGGCGCTGGATACGCCAGGCTTCGACCTGCTGGCACTGTTCACCGGCTCCGAAGGCATGCTCGGCGTGATCACCGAGATCACCGTCAAACTGTTACCTCAACCGGAAAGCGCCAAGGTGTTGATGGCCAGCTTCGACGACGTCGAGAAGGCCGGCAAGGCAGTGGGCGATATCATCGCCGCCGGCATCATCCCCGGCGGTCTGGAGATGATGGATAAACTGGCCATCCAGGCTGCCGAGGACTTCGTCAAGGCCGGTTATCCGGTGGAGGCCGAAGCCATCCTCTTGTGCGAGCTGGATGGCGTGGAGGCCGACGTTCACGACGACTGCGACACGGTGCGTGGCGTTCTCGAGGCGGTCGGTGCCACCGATATCCGCCTGGCACGGGACGACGCCGAGCGCGCCACCTTCTGGGCCGGGCGCAAGAACGCCTTCCCCGCGGTGGGACGCATGTCCCCCGATTACTACTGCATGGACGGCACCATTCCCCGGCGTGAGCTGCCGCGCGTGCTCAAGGGCATCGCCGACCTCTCGGCGACCCACGGCCTGAGCGTGGCCAATGTCTTCCATGCCGGCGACGGCAACATGCACCCGCTGATCCTGTTCGATGCCAATGCGCCGGGCGAGCTGGCACTGGCCGAGGAAGTCGGCGGCAAGATCCTCGAACTCTGCGTCGAAGTCGGTGGCAGCATCACCGGGGAGCATGGCGTGGGACGCGAGAAGATCAACCAGATGTGCGCCCAGTTCAACGCCGACGAGATTACGATCTTTCATGCCGTCAAGGCCGCCTTCGATCCGCACGGGCTGCTCAACCCGGGCAAGAACATTCCGACGCTGGCACGCTGCGCCGAATTCGGTGCCATGCACGTGCATCACGGCAATCTGCCCCACCCCGAATTGCCGCGTTTCTAACGGCATGCGTGCGAAGGAGAGAACATGATGCATCCACAGGACCAACATCCGCCACAGGACGCACGCACCTTGCCGGCGCGCGATCACGATGCCAGCGAGGCTCTGCTCGAAGGCGTGCGCCAAGCCGCGGCGACCGGCACGGCGCTGCGCCTTGTCGGGGGTGGCAGCAAAGGGTTCTATGGTCGACCGGTCGTCGGCGAAACGCTCTCGCTGGCCGAACACACCGGTATCGTCAACTACGACCCCGTCGAACTGGTGGTCACGGTACGCGCCGGCACCCGCCTGGCCGATCTGCAAGCCGCATTGGCTCAAGAGGGCCAGCAACTGGCCTTCGAGCCCCCTCATTTCGGCGAAAATGCGACGGTTGGCGGCACCGTGGCCTGCGGACTTTCCGGTCCACGCCGTCCATGGGCCGGCAGCGTGCGCGATTTCGTGCTCGGCACACGCATGATCACCCATGACGGCAAGCGGCTGCATTTCGGTGGCGAGGTCATGAAGAACGTCGCCGGTTACGATCTCTCGCGACTCATGGTCGGCGCCCAGGGCACGCTGGGGGTGATCGACGAGGTCTCGTTCAAAGTCCTGCCGCGCCCCGCCGCCAGTGCTACGCTACGCCTGGAAATGTCCCGCGACACCGCCATGGCGCGCCTTGCCGAGTGGGGACGCGAGCCACTGCCCATCACCGGTGCCGCCCACGACGGCGAGGCACTGCATATTCGCCTGGAAGGCGGTGCCAGCTCGGTTAGCAACACGCAGACGCGGCTCGGCGGCGAGCCGGACGACGCCGATTTCTGGCAACGACTGCGCGAGCTCGAACTGGCGTTCTTCTCGCGTCGGCACGACGAGCGCCCGCTCTGGCGGCTATCGCTACCGCATCGCGCGCCGCCCCTGGCACTCGACGGCGACACGCTCGTCGACTGGGCCGGTGCCCAACGTTGGCTGCGCAGCGAGCTGCCTGCCGGGACGATTCGTCAGCACGCCGCTCAGGCCGGCGGCCATGCCACCCTTGTCGACCGTAACCAAGCGCACGGCGTCGACGCGCCGTTCACACCGCTTTCCGTGGTGATGGACAAATATCATCGCCAGCTCAAGGCCAAGCTCGACCCAAGGGGAATCTTCAATCCCGGGCGACTCTACGAGGGGCTATAGCCATGCAGACGAATTTTTCCGACGAGGCGCTGCGCCAACCGCACATCCGCGAGGCCGACCGCGTCCTGCGATCGTGCGTGCACTGCGGCTTCTGCAACGCCACCTGCCCGACCTATCAGCTGCTGGGCGACGAGCGCGATGGCCCACGCGGGCGCATCTATCTGATGAAGGAATTGCTGGAAAGCCGCGATGACGACGATCAGGTCACTCACGAAACGCAGACCCACCTCGACCGCTGCCTGAGCTGTCGCAACTGCGAAACCACCTGCCCCTCGGGCGTCGAGTACCATAAGCTGCTCGACATCGGACGCGCCGAGGTCGAGCGTCGCGTCGGGCGCTCTGCCAAGGAGCGGGCCTTGCGCTACGGCCTACGCAAGGCACTGGTCGAGCCGCGGCGGTTTCAAGCATTGCTCGCGTTGGGACAGACCTTTCGCCCCCTGGCGCCGGGACCGCTCAAGGACAAGATTCCCCCTCGTGCAGTCAACGTGGGGCGGGCCACCCCCGCACGCCATCCCCGACACATGCTGGTGCTCGAGGGTTGCGTACAGCCGGGGCTAGCGCCCAACACCAACGCCGCCGCGACCCGCGTTCTCGACCGGCTGGGCATCGCCCTGAAAGCGGCCCCGGCGGCAGGCTGTTGCGGTGCCATCGACTACCATCTCAATGCCCAGGAGGACGGCCGCGACCGCATGCGGGCCAATATCGACGCCTGGTGGCCGCACATCGACGCCGGTGTCGAAGCCATCGTGCAGACCGCCAGCGGCTGTGGCGCCTTCGTCAAGGAATACGGCGACATGCTCGCCGACGACCCGCACTACGCCGACAAGGCAAAACGCATCAGCGCCCTGACCAAGGACCTGGTGGAGATTCTGCGCGAAGAAGACTTGGAAGCATTGACGCTTCACGGCGACGCGCGGCTCGCCTTCCACTGCCCTTGCACGCTGCAGCACGCCCAGAAACTGGGCGGCGCCGTGGAAAGCGTGCTCGGTCGACTGGGCTTCTCGCTCTCCCCCGTACGCGATCCCCATCTATGCTGTGGGTCGGCGGGGACCTACTCCATCACGCAGCCGGCCTTGGCGACACAATTGCGCAACGACAAACTCGATGCGCTCGAGGCCGGGCAACCCGAGCAGATCGTCACCGCCAACATTGGCTGTCAGACCCACCTGGCAGGCGCAGGCCGCACCCCCGTCCGGCACTGGATCGAAGTCGTCGACGAGGCGCTGACATCGACAGCGGGCGACGACACGCAGACAGCATCGACACCTAGCCCGTAGCTCACATTCTCACCAGGAGATCTACATGAAAACTCAAGCCGTACTCGAACTCAGTGACGTCAATCAATTGCTCGACGCCGGGCAACGAGAAGCCGAAGCCAATGGTTGGGCGGTGACCATCGCCGTGGCCGATGCCGGCGGCCATCTGCTCGGCCTGCGTCGCTTGGATGGCGCCGCCCCGTTCAGCGCCGGCATTGCCACCGAAAAGGCCCGCAACGCCGCCATCGGGCGCAAGGAAACCCAGGCCTTCGAGGACATGATCAATAACGGTCGCACCGCCTTCGTCAGCGCACCGATGCAAGCGCTGCTCGCTGGTGGTGTGCCACTGATCATCGACGGCGAGGTCGTCGCCAGCGTGGGGATTTCCGGCGTCAAGCCCGATCAGGACGTGCACGTGGCCAAGGCCGCCGTGGCGGCATTGTCTTGACGGTCCTGGCAGGCACATCCTGACACTCACACCCTGACGAACGCAGCCCGGCGAGGCACGCACCGGCGTGCCTCGCTATACCGTTCGGCATGGTCCGACAGCCGGTGCTTCCTCCCCGCCTGCCTCCTTTTCTATTCCTCTGCCGTCTTACGCCAATCGCGGGCTCGGTCGCCGCCACCTGCAAAATCCCGCATTCCTTGCCATACTCATCATCACGTATTCACTAGCCACCATACGATAAGCCCGCGACACATCTAGTGGCGCGGGCGCGATACCCAAGAGGCGACGGTCATGGCACACCCACTCAAGGATGACGAACTGCACGGCAAGCAGGGCAAACACGATGCACCCGGCGGCGGCTGGCAGTCGATCCGGGCCACCGAGACGCATTTCCTGCGCGAGAAAGTGCCCTTCAAGGGCAACGCCTTGATGCTCAAGATCAATCAGCCCAAGGGCGGGTTCGAGTGCCCGAGTTGCGCCTGGCCCAATCCGGCCAAACCCGGCCCGGCGGAGTTCTGCGAGAACGGTGCCAAGGCAGTGGCGTGGGAAGCCACGGCGGCACGCACCACGCCGGAGTTCTTCGCCAGCCACACGGTTTCCGAGTTGCTCGACTGGTCGGATCATGCCCTCGAGAAGCAGGGCCGCCTGACCCACCCGATGCGCTACAACGCCACCACGGACAAATACGACCCCATCGACTGGGAAACCGCCTATCGCGAGATCGGCGAGCGCGTCGCGTCCTTTGACCCGACGCGCGTCGAACTCTACACCTCGGGACGCACCTCCAACGAGGCCGCCTTTCTATGGCAGCTCTACGGGCGGATGATCGGCACCCACAACTTCCCCGACTGCTCCAACATGTGCCACGAGACCACCACCGTGGCGCTGCCGCAGAGTATCGGCGTGGGCAAGGCGACCACCACGCTGGAGGACTTCGAACACGCCGACTGCATCTTCCTGTTCGGCCAGAACGCCGGCACCAACAGTCCGCGCATGATGGGCCTGCTCCACGAGGCGCGCCTGCGTGGCGCCGAGGTCATCACCTTCAACCCGCTGCGCGAGCGGGCACTGGTCAAGTTCGCCAACCCCCAGACGCCCAGGGACATGCTCACCAATCACGGCGTGCCGATCAGCTCGCAGTATCATCAGGTGCGCATCGGCGGCGACATCGCCGCGATCCAGGGCATCTGCAAGCGCATCCTCGAGGTCGACGACGAAGCCCGCGACAAAGACGGTGAGCGCGTCATCGATCATGACTTCATCGATATGCACACCGAGGGCTTCGCGAGGTTTGCCGATCACTGCCGCAACCTGCCGTGGGAGCGTATCGAGCGCCACAGCGGTCTCGAACGAGCGGCGCTCGAGCAAGCCGCCGCGGCCTGGATGAAGGCCGAGCGGGTGATCTGCTGCTGGGGCATGGGCATCACCCAGCACATGCGTGGCGGCGACAATGTCCACCAGCTTCTCAACCTGCTGCTGATGGGTGGCCATATCGGCCGGCGCGGCGCCGGCGCCTGCCCGGTGCGCGGCCATTCCAACGTCCAGGGGGACCGTACCGTGGGCATCTTCCACAAGTCCGGCGAGGCGTTCCTGGCGAAGATGGACGAGATCTTCGGCATCGACTGCCGTCGCGAACACGGCCACGACGTGGCGCTCTGCTGCGAGGCCATCCTGCGCGACGAGGTGGACGCCTTCCTCGGCATGGGCGGGAACTTCTTCCGCGCAATTTCGGATCAGGCCCGCGTCGCCGCCCGCGTCAAGCACATTCCGCTCACCGTGCAGATCGCCACCAAGCTCAACCGCAGCCACCTGATCCACGGCAAGGCGGCCTACCTGCTGCCGGCGCTGGCCCGCACCGAGAGGGACATTCAGGCCGGCGTCGAGCAGACCATCACCATCGAAGATGGCATGTGCAACGTGCAAGCCTCGACCGGCGCACTGGCGCCGGCGTCACCGCATTTACGGTCGGAAGTCGCCATCGTCGCCGGGCTAGCGCGTGCCACACTCACGCCCAATCCCAAGGTCGACTGGGAATGGCTCGCCGAAGATTACGCCCGCATCCGCGACAAGATCGAAGCGACCCAGCCGGACACCTTCTACGACTTCAATGCCCGGCTCGCCGCGACCGGGGTGTTCCATCTCGATATCGCCGCCCGCGATCGAATCTGGAACACCGATTCCGGCAAGGCGCACTTTCTTTTCCCCGAAGAGCACTTGACCGAGGATGAGTCCACGCCCGATGACACGCATTTTCAGTTGCTCTCGATCCGCGGCCATGACCAGTACAACACCACCGTGTATTCGTACGACGATCGCTACCGGGACATTTACGGCACCCGCATGGTGCTGATGATGAACCCCGCCGACATCGAGAAGCACCGTTTCGAGGCCGGCAACAAGGTCACGCTGAAAGCGGTGAGCGACGATGGCATCGAACGTCGGGTCTCGGGCTTCAAGATCATCGCCTATGACCTGCCGCAGAACTGCCTCGGTGCCTACTACCCTGAGGTCAACGATCTCATCCCCGTCGGCAACCGGGACCAGCAGAGCAACACCATCGCCGGCAAGTCGATCCCGGTGACGCTCGCGTTGATGAGCACGCAGGAAGTGGAAGCGGAAACCGGCCTGCTCGCCACAGGCTGAGCGCACCTAGACCGCCACGTTCGAGGTCGCGACACCCCTCGAGCGTGGCGGCATGACGTTTTCCATCATGCCGAGTGCAGAAAATTCCTGCCTCTCGCGCATCTTTTTCATCGTGACCCGATGCTATTTTTAAAACACTAAAAATACACTTTAGATTAAATCTGCAACACATTAGAACCAATATAATCATTATTGACATAAACTCTCACACCCCCTTAAATAAAAATATAATTAAATTCCAAGGGGCAGGGCGATGCAGCAACTCAAAGAGCAACAAGACGACAATGTATTCATACTTCTCGAAAACACGCGTTGCTCGAGCGGCCATCGTGCTTCGTTATTGTTCGAACGCCCTGAATACGAAGTCATCTGTTACCGCAACGACGCCCTGCAGGGTGCGCTGCGCGAGCTCGATGAGTTACGTGGGCAAGGCTATTATGTCTGCGGCTATCTCGCCTACGAAGCGGGTTACGCGCTTGCCGACAAGCCGGATTTCAAGTTTTGCAAGCGCGCCCATAGCGATACCCCACTCATGCATTTCTATGCGTTTCGCGATGTACGCCGCTTGTCGCAGCACCAGGCCAGCCGATTTCTCGAAGCGCACACACACGACACGACACCGGCGGCTCTTCGCCACCTGACTCTCAACGCACGACGCGAAGAATACCTCGATAATATCGACAAGATAAAATCCTATATTCGCGAAGGCGATACTTACCAGGTCAATTACACACTTAAATATCGCTTCGAATACCAGGGTGCCCCCATCGCGCTGTATCGCAAACTGCGCAGTCGCCAAAAAGTCGAGTTCGGCGGATTGCTCAATTTTCCCGAATACTCGGTACTCTCATTATCACCGGAACTCTTTCTGCGCAAGCAAGGCACGGCACTCGAATCCAAGCCCATGAAAGGCACCTTCCCGCGCGGCGCCTCGGTCGAAGAGGATACCGATATTCTCGACACGATGCGCCACGACATGAAGACACGCTCCGAAAACGTGATGATCGTCGATTTGCTGCGCAACGACGTTAGCCGCGTCGCCTCGCCAGGCTCCGTGGCGGTCAAGAATCTGTTCGAGATACAGACATTCGAGACACTGCATCAGATGATTTCCACGGTGACCGGCAGGATCGCTCCCGATGCCAGGATCGAGCATATCTTCCGCGAACTGTTTCCGTGCGGCTCGATTACCGGTGCGCCCAAGATACGTACGATGCAGATCATCGAAGAGCTGGAACGCGAACCGCGCGGCGTCTATACCGGCGCAATCGGCTACCTGACCCCTAACAACGATTTCTGTTTCAACGTGCCCATCCGCACCTGCATCGCATATGCCAACGGTCACGCGGAGATGGGCATTGGCGGCGGCGTGCTTCATGAGTCCGACCCCGAGGCCGAATACGCGGAATGCCTGCTCAAGGCACGTTTCTTGAGCGGGCTCAATCAGGACCTGCAGCTCTTCGAAACGATGCGCTATTCCAACGCCGAGGCGCGCATCGAGCATCTCGAGAACCATCTGCAGCGTCTGACGCGCTCGGCGCACGATTTGCATTTCGCCTTCGAAGGGCCACGCGTGCGACATGCGCTCGACGAGGCCATCGACGGACTCGGTCACGACACAAGGGTGCGCCTGTCCCTGGCCCATGATGGCCAGTTCGACATCGTCACCACGCCGCTAGGGCCCGAGAGCGAAGCGCCGTCGGCAGCGCAACTAGGCATGAGTACCCATATCATCGATCAGCATGCCTTCCTGCTGCATTACAAGACCAGCGCACGCGATGTCTACGACAGCGAGTATCGGAGACATCAAGAGCAAGGCGATTACGACGTCGCCTTCCTCAATCGAGAAGGCCGCGTAACCGAAGCCAGCCGTCACAACTTGTTCATCGAAAAGGATGGCATGCTGCTGACACCACCGCTCGACGAAGGCGTGCTTCCCGGCATCGCCCGCGAAACGCTCATCGCAGCGAGTTGCGAGCGCTGTTGCGAGCGCCCGATCACACCGCGGGATCTACTCGATGCCGACGCCATATGGCTCACCAACGCGG
Organism: Chromohalobacter marismortui; assembly: GCF_004364315.1. Classification (GTDB taxonomy): domain Bacteria; phylum Pseudomonadota; class Gammaproteobacteria; order Pseudomonadales; family Halomonadaceae; genus Chromohalobacter; species Chromohalobacter marismortui. Next base: position 93,271 of record NZ_SOBR01000005.1, read on the forward strand.
TGCGTGGCGTCGTTCCCGTCATGCTCAGCGAACAAGCCATACACACCCTGACTGCCTGGGTCGGCCAGGAGGCAACCTATGCTGTGTCTCATTGATAACTACGATTCGTTTACTTACAACATCGTGTCCTACCTCAACCAATTGGGTACTCAGCCCTGGATCGTCAAGAACGATGCGATGACGCTGGATGAGCTGGCAGACCACGCCATAGAGGGCATTCTGATCTCGCCGGGCCCCTGCACGCCATCGCAGTCCGGCATCACCCTCGAGGTCATCAAGGCCTACGCGGGCAAGGTCCCGATTCTGGGCATCTGTTTGGGCCATGAAGCGATTGCCGAAGCATTCGGGGGACATATCGCACATGCACGCGAGGTCATGCACGGCAAGGTGTCACTCGTTAATCACGACGGCCGCGGCGTGTTCACCGGCGTCAGCCAACCGGTGCGCGTGACCCGCTACCACTCGCTGATCGTCACCCGCCAGTGCATGCCGGCCGACTTCGAGATCAGCGCCTGGACCTGTGACGCCGAGGGCAACATCGAGGACGTCATGGGCATTCGTCACCGCCACCTGGATATCGAAGGCGTGCAGTTTCATCCCGAGTCCATCCTCACCGAGCATGGCCATCTCATGCTGGCGAACTTCCTCCGCCGACTCGAACGACATCACCCACCGCTAGAGCGAGTGGCTGGTTTCTAGATAGCTCTTTCAAGGAAAGCGCCACATGTACACCACTACCGCCCACCCAACGAAGGCCAGCGAAAGCGAGATCCTCGCGCGCCTCACCGAGAGCTGGAACCAGCGCGTCGCGGTGCGCAAGACACGACTCGATCTGAGCGAATATTACGACACCCGCGCGCCGGATTTTCCGCCATCGATGGTGCCCTTCTGGGACGATCCGCGTTTTCAGGCCATCGACGACGCCGACAAACGCCGCATGCTGGCCGGCGCCTGGATCAACTACAACGAGAAGACGATCTTCGTCGAGGACAAGATCATCAACCCCATGTGCTCGCTGCTGCTGCAGGATGCGTTGCCCGGCGTAGGCGATAGCGTCACCAAGAAGGCCATCGCCCAGACGCAGGTCGACGAGCAGTTCCATATCCTGATGTGTCTGGAAGTCTGCGACTGCGCGCGTCGCCAGCACCGCCTCCAGGACCTGCGCATTCCCACGCCGCTGCTCGAGCAACGCATGGAGACAGCGCTTTCCAAGGCGGACAACGAACGTGAGTTCGCACTGATCCGCATGGCCTACGCCACTGTGGCCGAGATGACCATTAACGTGTTTTTGAAACGTCTTTCACAGGATCGCAGCATCCAACCACTCAACCGTCTGAACACCGAACTTCACCGCCAGGACGAAGCCTCGCATGCGGCCATTTTCGGTGAGCTCGCCCGTGCCGTTTACGAGCGTCTCGGGGCCGGACAGCAAGCCATCTTTCGGGCCCACTTGCTACGCGCCATCGACGACTTCATCGAACTCGACGTGGGATTCTGGCGCGCCATTCTCGACTACCTGGCGATTCCCGAACGCGAGAGCATACTGCGCGACATGGCCTCGAAGAGCCGCACGAAGCGCTCACTTCGCGATTACAGCGCACTGGTCAAACTGTTGCGGCAGATCGGCATTCACGAGGGATCGAGCGTCGTTTTCCAATAACACGGCACCCCGCGACAGGAGACCATGCCTTGGCGCACCCAGGCGCCAAGGCATGGTGGCTGACGACATAGTGGAAGCAAGGCTGAGCGCCGGCTCAGCGCGCGTGGAATTCTCGTCCGGCCAGGGTCGGGGCGATCACGCCTGCACGCACCACGAAGTCGCCGAAGGGCTCGCCCGCCTCGCGTTCGGTGGCGTAACGCTGGATCAATGGCGTGAGCTCCTCGAGAATGGTCGCCTCGTCGATGTTCTCGCGGTAGAGCTTGTTGAGGCGCTCACCGGCGAAACCGCCCCCTAGATAGAGGTTGTAACGTCCCAGGGTCTTGCCCACGAAGCCGATTTCCGCCAGATAAGGCCGTGCGCAGCCGTTGGGGCAACCCGTCATGCGCACCACGATGGCGTCGTCGTCGAGTCCCGCGTCATGCATGATCGCGTCCAGACGGTCGATCAGCGAGGGCAGGTAGCGTTCGCTTTCGGCCATCGCCAGACCGCAGGTGGGGAAGGCCACACAGGCCATCGCATGACGACGCAGCGGCGTCGCCTCGACCGTCATCCGGTAGCGATCCAACAGCTCGTCGATGATCTCGCACCGCGTCTCGGGAACCTGGGTGATGATCAGGTTCTGGTTGGTGGTCAGCACGATATCGCCATCGTGCGCCTGGGCGATCTCGCGCATGCCCGTCATGAGCTGCGGCCCGCCATCGACATCCGCCAGGCGTCCGTTCTGAACGAACAATCCGTAATGCCAGAGACCGTCATCGCCCTGATACCAGCCGAGTCGGTCGCCGTTATGGGTGAGCGGCAACTCGCGAGCCGGCGACAATGCTTCCTCCAGATACTCCTCGACGCGCTCGCGAAAGCCCTCGACACCCAGCGCTTCGACGGTATATTTGAGACGCGCCTGCTTGCGGTCTTGACGATTGCCGTGATCGCGCTGCACCAGCATGATCGCCTCCGACACGGCAGCCACACGATCAGGCGTACAGTAGCCGACGATGTCGGAAAGCCGCGGGAAGGTCGCGGGCTCCCCATGCGTCATGCCCATGCCGCCCCCGATGCAGACATTGAACCCCTGTAGCTCGCCCGCCTGGACGTCGGCGATGAAGCCGACATCGTGGGCGAAGACATCGACATCGTTTTCAGGCGGAATCGCCAGCGCGACCTTGAACTTGCGCGGCAGATAATGCCGCGTATAGAGCGGCTCGACCTCGTCGTCGGTTTCCTGGGGGCCCCCCGCCACGCGCTCCTCGCCGAGGAAAATCTCGTGATACGCCCGAGTGCGCGGCAGCAGGCGAGTGCTGACCTCATGCGCGAGGTCATAGACCTGACGATGTACCGCAGAGCGGTGTGGGTTGGCGGTGCAGATCACATTGCGATTGACGTCGCCACAGGCGGCGATGGTGTCCATCATGGCCTTGTCCAGCGCCTGCAGGTGCCCGCGCAGGTGTTCCTTGAACACGCCGTGATACTGAAAGGTCTGACGCGTGGTGATGCGCAGCGTGCCATTGGCATAACGCTTGGCGTTATCGTCCAGCGTCAGCCACTGCTCAGGGGATACGCGCCCACCGGGCAGGCGCAGACGCACCATGAACGAATACAACGGTTCCAGCTTGCGATGGCGACGGTCGTCGCGTACATCGCGGTCATCCTGCTGATAGAAGCCATGGAACTTGGTCAGCTGCGTATCCGCCTCGTTGACCGCGCCGGTGGCGCGGTCCGCCAGGCTCTCTTCGAGAGTGCCGTAAAGATAGTGACTCTCGACCTTGAGTCGTTCATTGGGGTGCAGCTCGTCGAGCGACACGTCACGCATCTTGGCGATGATATCCATGTCGGCCTCCTCAATAGACGTCGCGCTGATAGCGCTTTTGCTGCTGCAAGTCACGCAGGTACTCGGCAGCGGCTTCTTCGTCATGCCCACCCTGCTCGCGAATCACATCGAGCAAGGCCTGGTGGACGTCCGGCGCCATGCGCTCGGCATCGCCGCACACGAAGACATAAGCCCCGGCCTGCAACCAATCATAGAGGGTGGCGGCCCGTTCGCGTAGACGATCCTGCACATAGACCTTGTCCTGCTGGTCGCGGGAAAACGCCACGTCGAGCCGTGTCAGCAATCCCATCTTGCGCCATTGCAGCCATTCGGCCTGATACAGGAAGTCGCTGCGCCGTCGCCGGTCGCCGAAGAACAGCCAGTTGTCGCCGCTCGCACCGCGCGCCTCGCGTTCCTGCAGAAAGGCCCTGAACGGTGCCACACCCGTGCCGGGGCCGATCATCACGATGGGCGCTGCGTCATCGTCGGGTAGCTTGAAGTGCTTGTTGTGATCGATGTAGATCGGCACCTGATCGCCGGGACTGACACGGTCAGCGAGGTAGGTCGTCGCTACGCCGCCGCGCACGCGGCCATGGGTTTCATAGCGCACGACGGCCACCGTGAGATGCACTTCATCGGGCGACGCGGCCTGGCTCGAGGCAATCGAGTACAGGCGCGGCGGCAGCTTGCGCAATGCGCGGATGAAGGTATCCGCCTCCAAGCCTTCGACCGGAAACTGCTCCAGCACATCGATGATATGCCGTCCCTGCAACCACTCGCGCAATTCGTCGCGCGACTCTTCATCGAGCAGGCGGCGCAGCTCGGCATCGTCGCTGATCTCGGCCCAGTGGTTGAGAAAAGGGCGCGTCAGGGTGGTGACTTCGAAATCGTTGAGCAAGGCATCGCGCAGTTGGCGTCCTTCCTCGAACGGCGCCTCGCCATCCAGTCGCAAGGCGGCCAACAGTTCATCGACATAGGAAGGATCGTTCTGCGGCACGATGCCCACCGCATCGCCCGGCTGATATTCCAGCCCCGATTCTTCCAGCGAGAGCTCGACATGCAGCGTCTGCTTATCGGAATCCTCGGTGTTGAGCGGCTGCATCTCCAGCACTTCCGCCTGGAAAGGCGTCGAACGTGAATAGGTCGCGGCCGCCGTACCACCGGCATCGGACGCCTGCGTCGGCGCCGCGCTCTCCGCGAGCGCGGCAAACGCCTCGAGCGTCGCGTCGACCCACTGGGTGGCGGTCTCTTCATAATCGACATCGGCATCGACCCGTGTGCATAGCCGCTGCGCTCCCAGGGCTTCGAGCCGCGAATCGAGCACCTTGCCGGACTCGCAGAAATACTCGTAGCTGGCATCGCCCAACCCCAGCACAGCGAAGCGATGGTCGTCACTCAAACGTGGCGCCTTGCGACCCGCCAGCAGCTCGTAAAAACCCAAGGCGCTATCCGGTGGGTCACCGTCGCCCTGGGTACTGACCACCGCCATCAGCCGGGTGGCCTGCTTGAGGTCCTGCTTACCGAAGGACGCCATATCCTTCAGCTCGACCTCGAGTCCCCTGGCACGCGCGCGCTCGGCCGCCTGTTCGGCCACACCTTCGGCATTGCCGGTTTGGCTGCCGAACAGCACGGTCAGCGGCTCACTGGGCGCCGAGGGCGGCGATTCAGCGACCACCGGCGCGTCGTGCGCATCCAGACCGGCCAGATAGCCCTGCAGCCAAGCACGCTGGCGGGCATCGAGATCGACCAGCGCATCATTGAGCCGTCGCGCCTGATCGGCGCTGAGGGGGCTGTTCGATTCGGACAAGCGTCCTTGCGACATTGGACCTCTCATCGTTGCGTAAATGCTCGGAAAACCAAGGCTTCTAGCCTAGCAAGTCTGAAAAGAATGAAAAATTCTAAAACGCGATTTTTATATTCTTTAAACGACTAAAAGGCCTGACCACGGGACTGAACTATCGTTCGCCTGCAAACCTCCTGGCCTTCATAGTGCCAACTCTCTAGACTAGGTTCATATCTTGAATGCCTCACCACCCAAGGAGACACCATGAGCGACTCTGCCGTCACGACTCAATGGATCGATATCACTTCCCACGACGGTCAGACCTTCAAGGGTTACCTGGCCCTGCCACCTGCCGGCAAGGGCCCCGGTATCGTGCTGATTCAGGAAATCTTCGGCGTCAATGCCCACATTCGCAGCGTGGCCGAACAATACGCCCAGGACGGCTATGTGGTGCTCGCACCGGATGTGTTCTGGCGTCAGGAGCCGGGCGTCGAACTTGCCTATGAAGGTACCGACATGGACAAGGCCTTCAAGCTCGTCGGCGATATCGACTTCACGGTAGCCGTCAAGGACCTGGCCAGCACCACCCAGGCCTTGCGACAGCGCGGCGAGTGCGACGGCGACGTCACTGCCATCGGCTACTGCATGGGCGGCATTCTCGCCTATCTCGCCGCCATCGAGTCGGGCGTCGACCGCGCGGCGAGTTTCTACCCCGGCGGCATTCACAAGCACCTGGACAAGGCGCCGCGCCTCGACGTGCCGGTACAGTTCCATTTCGCCGGTAACGACGGGCATATCCCCGCCGCGACCGTCGATCAGGTTCGCGCCACCTTCGCCGACCGCGACGACGTCACCATCCACGTCTACGACGGAGCCGACCACGGTTTCAACTGCTGGGCTCGCAGCGCCTACCACCGCCACGCCGCGGCACTCTCCCACGGCCGCACCCTGGTCTTCCTGGAAGGACAAGGCTGACCGCTGCACTCCCCCACGAGCGCGAGGCTCCTACGCCGTGGGCCTCGCTGACCCATGAGGGGTTATTCTCTGCGCAACGCCTACTCGCGCACCCCAGTATCGCTGACTGGATATCCCAGGGCATCGCCGAGCCCTGGGTCGACGAGCCCCATGAACAGGATTGCCGTCGCGGCCGGCGCGTCCTTGCAGATCGCCGCGCATAATCCCCCCTCCCGTACCGCTCACCGAGCGGTGCGGCCTTCCAGAGCGACTCGGTGATAGACGAACGCCTTGTTTCATCATCTAGAACACCCACATCTTCGCCGCCGCCTCGGACACGCCTACTTCGCCCCTTCTAATCCCAATATATAACTTTAAAAACAATAACTTAACACATTACGTCCCACGCCGAACATGACCTCGTGTAACACGAGGCCAATGAAGACATGCTCGCTCGGCATGGCGCCGCGCACCGGAACGTGGCCGGCAACATCATGAGATGACTTCTCATTTACATTTGTTCTCGTTTACTATTCCACGCGTTTCAGTGAAAGACACCTTTGCGCGAGATCAAACCAGCACGGTAGTAACCACTAGTGCGGTATTTACCATTAGGAGCCTCTCATGACCTCTCTACGACGCCTTTGCATGGCGGCGGCCGGCATCGCCGCGCTATCCGCGACACTCCCGGCTAACGCCAACTCTTTGGAGACCGCGTTCGGTACGGTGGAGGTCGATGACGCCCCTTCACGTGTCGTCACGCTCTATACCAACGCGTTGGATACCGCACTGACGGCGGGCGTGGCCCCATTGGGAGCGGTCGCTACCCGAGGCGGTGACGGCGTCGCGCGTTACCTCACCGAGGAGGCCGGGGACATCGATATCGTCGGCACGCCGCGGGAAACCAATATCGAAGCCGTGGCGGCGCTCAAGCCAGATGTCATCCTGGCTTCGCCGCGACTGCCCGAGGCTCAGTACGAGCTGCTATCGCGCATCGCACCGACCGTGGTGCCGGATGTCGCCCCCTATCAAATGGATAGCTGGGAGAATGAGGCACGAGTCTATGGCGAGGCACTCGGGCGCAGCGACGCCATCGATGACGCCATCGCCGAGGTCAATGCCAAGGCCGAGACGTTGAGCGAACGTCAGAACGGTTCTCCGACCGCCAGCCTGATTCGCTGGATGCCGCAAGGCGCCATCGTCATGGCACCGCAAATCTTCTCCAACACACTACTCAGCAAAAGCGGTTTTGCGGTCGACGATGGCGGTACCGTCAAGGATGGGCGCCCGCACAGCGATCCGTTGAGTCTCGAAAACCTCTCGCGGATCGACAACGACTATCTGTTCCTGGCCACGCTGAACGCCGAAGGTGATGAGGCGTACGCAGCCGCCAAGCAGTCGCCGGCCTTCGAACGCCTCGACGTCGTGCAACAGGACCACGTCATTACTGTCGACGGCCAGCTATGGACCAGCGCGTCCGGACCGATGGCGGCAAAGGCAATCCTCGACGATATCGCCTCCGCCATGGATGCGGCCCAATGATGGCGTCCACGGATGCCTAAGCACTTGATGATAACGATGACCTCATGCGTGTCCTGACTCATTGTCTGTCATTCGGCAAGCCACGCTCATTGATCGGCCTGTGGCTCGGTCTGACCGGCTTGCTGACCGCCATCGCGCTGTTGAGCTTGCTGTACGGGGCCGGTGACGTCGGCCCTGCACGCGCCTGGCAGGCGCTGCAGAACTTAGGCACCGCCGCCTCATACGATAGCGAAGCCCGTTTCGTAACCGCCGAGCTACGCGCGCCCCGGCTGTGGATCGGCCTGGTGGTAGGCGCCGCCCTCGGCATCGCGGGGGCGTTGCTGCAGGCCGTGACGCGCAACCCGCTGGCGGAGCCCGGGCTGCTGGGCGTCAGCGCAGGGGCTGCCTTCGCCGTGACGTTGGCCATTTTGTGGGGAGCGGATGCCGCCACGCTTCGCGTCTCGGTCGCCCAACTTGGCGCATTGGGCGGATGCTTGTGCGTGCTGGCCGCCGCGCGACTGCAAGGCATCGGCAACGACCCTGTCCGCCTCATCCTCGCCGGGGCCATCCTGTCGGGCTTGTTGCACTCGCTGTCGTCGCTGATCCTGCTCTACGATCAATACACCGCAGACGAAATTCGCTTCTGGGTGGTGGGCAGCCTCGCCGGCCGCCAACTCGACGACCTGGTGCCACTATTCCCCAGTCTGGCAGTGGCCGCGTTGCTGACCGTCATTCTCGCGCGCCCGCTCGCGGCACTGGCACTCGGCGAGCACGTCGCCATCGGGCTGGGGCATCATCCTCGCATCGTGCGCCTGCTGGTGATCGTGGTCGTCGCCCTGCTGGTGGGCGGCGCTACTGCCGCGGCCGGCCCCATCGCCTTCGTGGGGCTGGTAGTGCCCTTCGCCGCGCGCGCGCTGGCCGGCCCCGACATTCGGCGCACGCTATGGCTGTGCTTGCCACTGGGCCCTATCGTGGTTGTCAGTGCGGATATCGTCTCGCGGCTCGTGGTGCCGCCTTCCGAACTCCCGCTGGGCGTGCTCACGGCGCTGATCGGCGCGCCCGTGCTGATCGGCGTGGTGCGTGGCCGCCGGCTGCCAACGCTATAGGCCGCACATGTCCGACGCTTCATTCACGACACCTTCCGCAGGCCACGCCATGACGTCCCCCATCGACGCTCCGAGCTCTGTGCGACAGGACAAGTACTACCTCGCGTTGCCGCTGGGCCAGCGCTCCCCGCTGCGCGTGATCGTCGACAAGCGCAACCTGCTCGTCAACCTGCTGCTGTTAGGGCTCCTGATACTGCTGGCAGGCATCTCACTGAATACCGGCAGCGCCGCGTCGCTATCGCTGCCGGCGACGCTGCGCGCCTTGTTCGGAGAAGGCGATCCGCTCGACATCTTCGTGATCCGCGACCTGCGTCTGCCACGCGTGGTTGCCGGCATCGCCACCGGAGGCGCCTTTGCCCTGGCCGGCTGCCTGATGCAGACCGTCGCGCGCAACCGCCTGGCCACGCCAGGCATCGTCGGCCTCGATAATGGCGCCACCGCCTTCGCCGTAGCCTCCGTGGTGGGCACCGGCATCAGCCTGGCGCCACCGGCCATGGCCTTGACCGGCGCCGCCGTCGCCGCGGCACTCACCTTCGGCTTGACGGGCCGCATCGGTGTGCGCGGGTATCGCTTTCTGGTCGCCGGCATCGGCGTCGGTGCCGTCTTTGGCGCCATCACCCAACTCATGCTGACGCGGGTCTCCATCGATGCCGCCAATGCGGCCTATCCATGGACGGTGGGCAGTCTCAATGCCCGCCCCGATCACGCGGTGCTGAGCCTGTCGCTGGCCCTGCTGCCCGCGTTGCTGGCTGGCATATGGCTGACCCGCTCGCTCACCGTATTGCGACTTTCCGATGCCGTCGCCATCGGTCTGGGCATCGCGGCGGGACGCTGTCGGATGGCCGCCCTGAGCGTCGCGGTGATTCTCCCCGGGCTGGCCGTGGCGGTGGCGGGACCGGTGGGCATGGTGGCGTTGATCGGCCCGGAGTTTGCGCGTCAGCTCAGTGCCAGGAACACCGTTCCCGTGCTCGGCGCGACCCTCGCCGGGGCGGTGGTCATGGTGGCTGCCGACCTGCTCGGGCGCGTACTGCTCGCCCCCATCGAGATCCCGGTGGGCATCGTCACCGCGTTGATCGGCAGCCCATTGCTGCTGTGGATACTCTTGAACCCCAATGCCAGGACGACCCCATGACCCAAGAGGCTTTCATTTCCACGTCCGCCGATCACGACAGCGCCCCGGACATCGCGACGCAGGGGCTATCGCTTGCCTATGGCAACGTATCCGTCATCGAGGAGCTGGAGCTACGCCTCCCTGGCGGGCAGGTCACGGCCATCGTGGGCCCCAACGGCTGTGGCAAGTCGACCTTGCTGTCGGGGATGTCGCGCTTGCTCAAGCCGCGCGCGGGCACGGTCTTGCTCGATGGCGCGGACATTCAGCGCCTGCCGAGCCGCCAACTGGCCAAGCGCCTGGCGCTGCTGCCGCAACAGCCCCATGCCCCCGAGGCATTGACCGTCGCCGAACTGGTACGTTTCGGCCGACATCCGCATCAGAGCTGGCTGCGTCAATGGTCTCCCGAGGACAAACGTGGCGTCGACGAAGCGCTCGAGCTGACGGGGCTGACGACGCTTGCCGAGCGTCCGGTGGATGCGCTCTCAGGCGGTCAGCGCCAACGCGCATGGATCGCCATGGCCATCGCCCAGCAGACCTCGACGCTGTTGCTCGACGAGCCCACCTCGGCGCTCGACCTCGGCCATCAGGTCGAAGTCTACGAGCTCATCCGATCGCTTACCACGACGGGCAAGACCATCGTCATGGTCATCCACGACTTGATCGGCGCCTGTCGCTACGCCGATCACCTGATTGCCATGCACCAAGGTCGAATTCTCGCCGAGGGGCCGCCGCACGAAACGGTCACGACCGATCTAGTACGACGGCTGTATGGTGTCGATTGCACACTGATGACCGATCCCGCCACCGGCGCACCACTGCTCACCAACGTGCGCCGCACGCGAGACGCCCTCGACGGCAGCGCGACCTAGCCGCCCCTATCGCCAGCGCACGTCTCTGGCTACCATCATCACGCCAGCGGTCCGCCCGGGTAATACGCCCGGCGCTGCACTCTTCATGATCAATCAGGAGCATGTCATGCGCGATGGATTTCACTTCTACGAGCCACGCCAGGGCCACGACCTGCCGCACGACCCCTTCAATGCCATCGTCGGGCCCCGCCCCATCGGCTGGATCTCTTCCCAGGACCGCGACGGCCACTTGAACCTGGCGCCCTACAGTTTCTTCAATGCCTTCAATTACACGCCACCGATCGTGGGCTTCTCCAGCATCGGCTACAAGGACAGCGTGCGTAATATCGAGGCGACGGGCGAGTTCTGCTGGCACCTCGCAACCCGAGCACTCGCCGAGCAGATGAATGCAAGCTGCGCGGCCGTAGCGCCCGAGGTCGACGAATTCGCGCTGGCCGGCCTGACGCCGCGTTCCTCCCAAGTCGTCGGGGTCCCGCACGTCGCCGAAGCCCGCGTTGCCTTCGAGTGCCGGCTGAGCCAGGTGGTGCGCCTGCAGGCCGCCGACGGGACGTCGCTCGACACCTGGCTGGTGCTCGGCGAGGTCGTCGGCGTGCATATCGACAAGCAACTGCTTCGCGAAGGCGTTTACCAAACGGCCGCAGCCCACCCCATCCTGCGTGGCGGCGGTCCCGCCGACTACTTCGAGATCAGCGCCGAGCAGAACTTCAAGATGGCGCGCCCGAAATAACGATACCTTCGGCACCGGCGCGCGAATGCCAGCATGTATCGCCGCCCGTGTTGTCCCCTACTTGTTGTTCCATACTGTCAGCGTCCCCGACGTGACATGGGCGACACGACGGGGCGCAGATGGCAACATCCCCGAAACACGACCGTTGACCCTGAAGGAGGCAGACCATGGCAGGCGGATGGTCGAAAGACGGCGCCGTCCAGGAGCAGATCGACAGCACCATCGAGGACGCCCTGGAACGCGCGCGGAGCGAGCTCCCCAGCGGAGAGAGTCTCGCGTACTGCGAAGAATGCGGCGAGGCGATTCCCCAGGCGCGGCGCGAAGCGATAAAGGGCGTGCGCTTGTGCATCGCATGTCAGAGCGAGCGCGACAAGCAGCGCACCGCCGTCAATGGCTACAATCGACGCGGCAGCAAGGACAGTCAGCTGCGCTAGCTACTGTCTGATGCTTCTCCGTCACGCCTGAACTTGCCCGCATGACATCCAGCGAGGCGTGACACTCCACCTCCTGGCCGGGCGCGCGGCTATGTCAGTCCCACCGTTTTCCCTGCCCCCGGCCGGTGGCATTCCTCCGGCTTTTCCCGTTCAAGCGGTGTCTTGCTCGCCGCTCCGGCGCTGGCTGCCGCCTGCATGCGTCCACACCTCTTTCGATCTGTATCCCGGGCCGCCTCCTGCGGTGAGATTATCGTCGGCCATGGCTTCACAAACCTCCTTGAAGATTGTATAAAATATAAAACCTAACAAGATGGAATGAAGGTGGCTTATGAAACGGGTGCATGTCATCGACTCCCACACGGCGGGAGAGCCGACACGGCTGGTCATGGAAGGCATGCCGGCGCTTTCCGGTCGTACCATCGCCGAGAAATGCGACGACTTCCGCGACAACCACGATGCATGGCGGCGGGCCATCATGCTGGAACCGCGTGGGCACGACGTACTGGTCGGCGCGCTGTACTGCGCCCCCGAGTCCAGTGATGCCAGTTGCGGGGTCATCTTCTTCAACAATAACGGCTATCTCGGCATGTGCGGCCACGGCACCATCGGGCTGGTGGCATCACTGCATCATCTGGGGCAGTTGACGCCGGGCTGCCACAAGATCGACACGCCAGCGGGCCCCGTCAGCGCCAAGCTTCACGACGATGGCGCCGTGACCGTGCGCAATGTCCTCTCTTACCGTTATCGCCGCCGGGTCCCCGTCGAGGTGCCGAGCTACGGCACCGTACACGGCGACATCGCCTGGGGCGGCAACTGGTTCTTCCTGGTCAGCGACCACGACATGTCCCTCGAACTCGACAACGTCGAGGCTCTCACCGACTACACCTGGGCCATTCGTCAGGCGCTGGAGGCTCAGTCGATCACCGGGGAAAACGACAGCGTGATCGACCACATCGAACTCTTCTGCGACGACCGCGAGGCCGACAGCCGAAATTTCGTGCTCTGCCCCGGCAAGGCTTATGACCGCTCGCCATGCGGCACCGGCACCAGCGCCAAGCTCGCCTGTCTCGCCGCCGATGGCAAGCTGGCACCGGGGCAGATCTGGACACAGGCGAGCATCTGCGGCAGCCGCTTCGAGGCCTTCTACGAGCGGGAAGGCGATGGCGTTCGTCCTTCGATCAAGGGGCGCGCCCATCTCAGCGCCGATGCCACCCTGCTCATCGATGAGCAGGACCCATTCGCCTGGGGCATCACGCGTCAGTAACCCAACTTCTCTCGACGCTTCAGCGCCGGTCACCACGCTGCGCTGAGGCCACTACATGCAATGGACCAACCTCCGAGGAACAACGATGAACGATGCCATCTTTACCGGTTGCATTCCCGCACTGATGACGCCATGCACCGCCGACCGACAACCGGATTTCGACGCCTTGGTAGCCAAGGGCCGTGAACTGATCGAACTGGGCATGAGCGGCGTGGTGTACTGCGGTTCCATGGGCGACTGGCCGCTGCTGAGCGAAGCGCAACGTCAGGAAGGCGTCGCACGTCTGGTCGAGGCGGGCATCCCGACCATCGTCGGCACCGGAGCGGTCAACTCCAAGGAAGCTGTTTCCCATGCGGCGCATGCGGCCAAGGTCGGCGCTCATGGACTGATGGTCATTCCCCGCGTGCTGTCTCGCGGCACGTCCGCCACCGCGCAGAAGGCGCACTTCTCGGCCATTCTGGATGCCGCGCCCGACCTTCCGGCGGTAATCTACAACAGTCCTCACTACGGCTTCGCCACCCGCGCCGACCTGTTCTTCGCATTGCGCGCCCAGCACGCGAATCTGATCGGTTTCAAGGAGTTCGGCGGCGCCGACGACTTACGTTACGCGGCGGAACACATCACCTCACAGGACGCTGACGTCACCCTGATGGTCGGCGTCGACACCACCGTCTATCACGGCTTCGTCAACTGCGGCGCCACCGGCGCCATCACCGGTATCGGCAACGCCTTGCCCCGCGAAGTGCTGCATCTCGTGACCCTCAGCAAGCAAGCCGCCCAGGGGGATGTGGTCGCGCGCCGTCAGGCCAAGGAGCTCGAAGAAGCACTCGGCGTGCTGTCCTCCTTCGACGAGGGCGCCGACCTGGTCCTCTATTACAAGCACCTGATGGTACTCAATGGCGAACACGAGTATACGCTGCATTTCAACGAGACCGATGCCCTCAGTGATGCCCAGCGACACTACATCGAAACCCAATACGAGCTATTCCGTACCTGGTACGCGAACTGGTCCGCCACCTTGAGCACCACCTGAGGCAACTCCCTGCCTGATACGACGCACTGTCCAACGGCACCCTGGCAGATCGCGTCACTATCTACCGGGAGGTCTGCGACCTCCCGGCTCCCTTTTCGGGTGCAGGAGCCTGCTGCTTCTCAGACGCATGAGATGGCGCCGGTGAGCTCATGTCTTCATCTTGGACATTCACTGCAGTTTGTATACAGTATGCGAAATCCAATCTTCGGCAGAGGCCGACCATGGCAACTTACAAGACACGCGCGCAATTCGTCGCGGATGACCTGCGCGGACGCATACTGGGCGGTGAGTTCAAGGGCGGTACTCAACTGCGACAAGATGCTTTGGCCAGAGATTACGACGTCAGCCGCATCCCCGTCCGTGAAGCCCTGCTGACCCTGGAATCCGAAGGGCTGGTCGAGTTTCATGCCCATCGGGGCGCCTTCACCACCGAGCTTTCCGTGGCCAAGATTCGCGAACTGTTCGATCTGCGCGTACTGCTCGAGACCTACGTTCTGCGCCATGCCATGAATGGCCTCACCGACGCGAATCTGAAAAAGGCCGAAGACATCCTGCTCAAGTACGATGAAGCGCTGAATTCGGGCGGCGATATCGATAACTGGAGCGAGTACAACTTCGCCTTCCACCAGGCGCTGTACGCCCCGGCAGACTTGCCTGAAACGCTGTCGTTGATCAGCCAGTTGAATACCAAGTCCGATCGCTACATTCGTATGCAACTGGTCTATACGCAGGAAATCGAGAAAGCCGAACGAGAGCATCACGGCCTGCTCGAACTAGCCCGCCAACGCGATGCCGACAAGGCCTGCGAATTGTTGAAGACGCATATACAGGAAGCCTGCGAAGGCATCGTCGCGCTTCTGGACGAACGCGCGAAGCAGGCGGAGGCTCCCTAGCGCCGCAGCGCCTACTCTCTCTTCGACGAGCACGTTCATCCCCCGGGCCTCCCTAGGTCCTTGACCTGCCAGCGATGCACCTCCGGGCGCATCGATACTGACGTTCGCTGCTCCCCTCGCCTCCTCCCCAGACGGCCAGACACCCTGCATTTCCTCCTGGCTGTCATTGCGGCTCTCCACTGCCGGCATCGCATTCATGAATCGCGTCACGACTTTGGTCGACGGCTATTGAAGCCGGCATCGACATATCTTATATTTTATACAATCGACAAAGAAAAACACACCACCTGCGAGGAAATCTCCATGGGCTCACAGGATCAGGCCGTCCACGACAATGCCGAGCCGACAGACGTTACCGTCATCGGCGCCGGCGTGATCGGTATCGCCTGCGCCCTCGCGCTGAGTCGCCGAGGCTTGAACGTGATGGTGGTGGACAAGCAGGCACCCGGCATGGGGGCTTCCTTCGGCAACGCGGGTCACATGGCCACCGAGCAGGTCTTTCCCATCGCCGATGCGTCGATCCTCAAACGCCTGCCTGGCATGCTGATGGACCCCATGGGGCCGCTGCGCCTGGACTGGCGCTACCTTCCCAAGGCGCTGCCCTGGTTCACCCGGTTGCTGTCGAATCTCCGTCCAACGCCCTACCAGGCCAGCACCAGCGGGCTACGGGCACTCAACGAGGCGAGCCTCGATGCCTGGCGCCGGCTCCTCGACACGGTCGATGGCGCCCACCTGTTGAAGCAAGACGGCTCCTTCATGGTCTACGAGCGGGAAAGCTCCCTCACCGACCTGCAAACGCTGAAAGCCTGCATGGCAACGCAGGGCGTGCCGGTCGAATCCTGGTCGGGAAACGCCATCCGCAATGTGGCGCCACAACTGTCCGAGTCGATTCACGGCGGCCTGTTCTTTCCTGCGACCGGTCATGTCGTCGACCCGCTCGCAGTCGTCCAGCGTCTGGTGACGGCGGCCAAGTCGGAGGGCGTCACGTTCTGCCAGGACGAAGTCGTCTCCGGCCACGTTCATGCCCAGGGAGTCACGCTCGAGACGACTGCCCTGGGACGGCTCCACTGCCGTCAGGTGCTGGTGGCCTGCGGCGCGCACTCGGCGTCGCTCACCGCCCACCTCACCGGTAAACGAGTACCGCTGGATACCGAGCGCGGTTATCACCTGATGCTACCCGGCGAGCAATCGCGTCTACCCATGGCGGTCACGTCGCTGGAGCGTCGCTTCATCATGACACCGATGTCGGATGGTCTGCGCCTGGCGGGTACCGTCGAGTTCGCAGGTCTCAAGCGACCACCCAACATGGAAAGGGCCTGGCAACTGCATCGCTTGAGTCAGGGGCTTTTCAAGACGCCACTCGATACCACCGAGGCAACGCCCTGGATGGGCTTTCGTCCCTCGCTACCCGACTCATTGCCCGTCATTGATAGCGCGCAAGACAGTCGGGTGTTGCTGGCGTTCGGACACCACCATCTGGGGCTGACCCAGGCCGCGGTAACAGCCGAGATGATCGCTGGGCTGGCAACGCCAGGAACGCCGGGCGCTGGTGCAACCCGGTGCGCTCCATCTACTCACAACCAAGCACTTCCCGAGTTGGCACCCTACCGGCTCGATCGCTTCTAAACGCAATCCCTTCAAGTCAGACAACAAGATCAAAGGAGATATCATGTCCTCATCCAATGCCACTGCAAGGCTACCCAGCATGAGTGAGGTGTTGACGGTCATGGTGGGCTTCATCGCCATCATGTTCCTCAGCATCAATGTGCTCGGGCTGCCCATTCAGCTTGCGCTGTTCGCCTCCTGGTTCCTGGTCATGGCACTAGGCCTGAGGCTCAAGATGTCCTACACCGCCATGCAAGACGGCCTCATCGACGGCATCCACAACGGCATGGAAGCCGTGTTGGTGCTCACCACCGTCGGCGCGCTGATCGGTACCTGGATCGCCGGGGGGATCGTGCCCAGCATCATCTATTACGGGCTGACGGTGATGAACCCGCAGATCTTCCTGTTCGCCGCCTTCGTGATCTGCGCCCTGACCTCACTATCCACCGGTACTTCTTTCGGGACCGCAGGCACCGCCGGGGTGGCCATGATGGGTATCGGTCACAGCTTCGGCATTCCGCTCCCGCTGGTAGCCGGCGCGGTCATCTCCGGTGCTTACGTCGGCGACAAGATGTCGCCGCTATCCGACACCACGGTGATGACCGCCTCGCTGTGCAAGGTCAACCTGATCGACCACATCCGTTCGATGATGACGGTCAGCGCGCTTGCCATACCAGTCGCATCAATTCTGTTTCTGGTCGTCGGGTTCTTCTATATCAACGTGGATATGGACACCTCGCGCGCCACCGTCGCCATGCAAGCGCTCGAGACCAACTTCACCATCACTCCTTGGCTACTGCTGCCGGCGGTCATCGTGATCGGACTGCTGACCCGCCGCTATCCGGCGATTCCAGTCATCACCTTCGGCGCGGTCCTGGGCAGCATCTGTGCCTGGTGGGCCCAAGGTGTCGGCCCCATCGATGCCATTCGCATCGCCTATGTGGGCAATGACATGCACTCCGAGGTGGAGTTTCTCAACACGCTGCTCAACCGCGGCGGTATCGAATCCATGCTCGGTGTCGTGGCACTGATTCTGTTTGCCTTGGGCCTCGGTGGCCTGATGAGCCAGGTGGGCATCCTCAAGACCATCAGCAATGGTTTTCTGCGCTGGGCCAGCAACCCGGGCCGCTTGACGGTATCGACCATGCTGGGTGGCTTTTTCGGTAACTTCTTCGGCGGCGCAGCCTATGTGTCACTCATCACCGCCAGCACCATCACCGAGAAGAACTATGACGATCAGGGCGTGGATCGGCGAGTGCTCTCGCGCAATACCGAAGCCGGCGGCACCATCACCACCCCCATGGTGCCCTGGACCGACGGCGGTGTCTTCATGGCCACCACCCTCGGTGTCTCGACCATGGCCTATCTTCCCTTCCTTTGGTACCACATGCTGGTGATCGCGATCTCGATATTCTATGGCTATGCCAACATCGCCATCTGGCGGACTCAGCCCCAGGCTGACAGTCAAGGCAGCGCCAACGCGCGGCAGAGCTTCCAAGCCTCCTAGCACGGCACCGATAGTTCTCTCATCACCCGACAAGCCCTGCCCCGTGCAGGGCTTGTCAGTCGCGTGGGGCTTTCCACTGCCCGATCGTTGGCTCATGGGCCACGCACCCTGCGTGATACACTGACGCCACTTTCGTATCCGCAACGCAGGACGCCCACATGTCCCTCGACGATCTTCACCTCAATCTTCGCAACCTGACGCCCGAGGACTATCCGCAGCTCAAGACGCTGATGGACCGCGTCTATCATGATATCGGCGGCGCGTGGCCAAAACGCACCATCGAGCGCTTGATCAGCGAGTTCCCCGACGGACAGATTGCCATCGAGGATGATCAAACCCTGGTCGGCGTGGCCTTGACCGCCCGCGTCGACTATGAAGAGTTTTCCAACCCGCACCGCTACGACGATCTGATGGACCAGCGGGAGATCATTCTCAACGCTCCCGAGGGCGACGCCATGTATGGCCTGGACGTGTTGATCGATCCGGCCTATCGCGGTTATCGGCTCGGCCGGCGCCTCTACGAAGCCCGCAAGGATCTGTGTAAATCCTTGAATATGCGCGCCATCCTCGCCGGCGGACGGATTCCCAACTATCACCAGTACGCCAACGAAATGTCGCCGGCCGAGTACCTGGATCAGGTCTCGCGCAAGGAGATACACGACCCCATCCTCTCCTTCCAGCTGGCCAACGACTTCCAGGTCAAGCGACTGCTGCGCAAGTATCTGCCGGAGGATGAAAAATCCCAGGGCTACGCGACCCTGCTCGAGTGGAACAACATCCTTTTCGAGCCTGCAGAGTCGGTACTCGACACGCGCAAGACCCAGGTGCGTGTGGGCGCGGTGCAGTGGCAAATGCGCGAGTTCTCCTCGGTGGAGGCGGTGCTGCAACAGGCCGAATACTTCATCGATGCACTGTCCGATTACCAAAGTGACTTCGCGGTCTTTCCGGAGCTCTTCAACGCGCCACTGATGGGCCTGCAGGATCGTGCCGCGCAACAGGACCAGATCGCCGCCATTCGCTTTCTGGCCGGCTTCACCGAACATTTCAAGACCGAGCTGTCGCGCATGGCGGTGTCCTACAACATCAACATCATCGCCGGCTCGATGATCGAGGAACACGACGACGGGCATCTCTACAATATCTCCTATCTCTTCCACCGCGACGGCGACATCGAGGCCCAGGCCAAACTGCACATCACGCCTCAGGAGCGACGCGATTGGATCATCGAGGGCGGCGATGACCTACGCGTCTTCGACACCGATGCCGGGCGGATCGGCATTCTGATCTGCTACGACGTCGAGTTCCCGGAGCTCTCGCGGCTGCTCGCCGATCAGGACATGGACATTCTCTTCGTGCCGTTCTGGACCGATACCAAGAACGGCTACCTGCGCGTGCGCCATTGCTCTCAGGCCCGCGCCATCGAAAACGAATGCTATGTGGTGCTGTGCGGCAGCGTCGGTAACGTGCCGTCGATCGAGAACATGGAGATTCAGTACGCGCAGTCCTCGGTGTTCTCGCCTTCGGATTTCGCCTTCCCCCACGATGCGGTACTGGCCGAGACCACCCCCAACACCGAGATGATCATGTTCTCGGATCTCGACCTGACCCGCCTCACGGTGGTGCGCAACGAAGGCTCGGTGACCAATCTGAAAGATCGCCGCCAGGACCTGTTCGACCTGCGCTGGCGCGACTGGTCGTGGAAATCGGGCTCGCGTCAGGACGACGCCTGAGCCGAGACGCTGCCGGCAAACGGCGAGAAGGAGCCCAGTCATGAAATGGTGGAACGCCTGGCGCAGCGAGCGTCATCCCTTCCCCGCCGAGGCCTGGGCCGAAGGTCTCGCGCGGGTGCCGCTGTTGCAGGCGCTTCCCGAGGAGGATGTCCGACGCCTCGGCGAACGCGCCTGGTCCTTTCTGCGTCGCAAGCGACTTGCGCTGTTCGACGACGAACTGTTCGACCTGCCCGCACGCCTGGCCCTGGTCGCCCAGGCGTGCCTGATGACGCTTCACTGGTCGGAAGACGAGGCCCGTGACGCCTTCGCCAACGTCCACGAGGTACGCGTGCTGCCGGAGGCCTTCCGCCGCAAGGTCGAGGAAATGGACGAGGCGGGCGTGATCCACGAATACGAGGACGAACGCGTCGGCGAGACCTGGCATCAGGGGCCCATCGTCCTGGCATTGTCGGACATTCAGGAAAGCGGCGACTGGGGCGGCTTCAACGTCATCATCCACGAGTTCGCCCACAAGCTGGACATGGGCAACTCGCTGGACGCCGACGGCTTCCCGCCCTTGCCGCGCGCTATCGATGCCCGAGACTGGCACCGCGTCTTCACCGGCGTCTGGGACGACCTTCAGGCGCACCTGGCGCGCGGCGAGGCGCCGCCCATCGACGATTACGCCGCCAGCCATCCCGGCGAATGCTTCGCGGTCTGCTGCGAGTACTTCTTCACCGCACCGGACATCCTCGACGCCGCCTATCCCGAGCTTTACGCACTGCTCGCGCGTTACTTCCGGCAGCAGCCGCTACAACGTTGCCCATCCCACTGAATGCTTACTGAATGGTCCGGGCCCGCTCGTAAAGCGCTGGGCCCGCCTCGCTGCGTTTGTCGCTTTCGCCGCTGCCATCTTCCGTGCCGTTCTCGCGACGCTCACCATCGTCATCGACCACGGCGGAGAGCGTTTCCAACGGTGACGTCACCAAGTTTTCGAGCGCCTCGCGGATCGCCTGACCGATCACACTGCCAAAATCCACTGCGCTGGGCTCATCGAGGGGTAGGTGCATGGGAATATCGAGCTCGATCACCCCGTCTTCGCTCTTCAGTACGTCGAGCAGGGTCTTGAGCGGCAGGTCGGTGGCCGAGGCATTGACCTCCTCGCCGAGCTCGAGCCGATGCAGCACGACATGATTCTTGGCGATCAAGCGGCCTTGCACGAGCCGATAATCGAGATTCAGTGTCGCTTGGCCACCTTCGACAGCATACCCACCGAACTTGCGAAGATAGGGGGCAAAGGTTTCGAGATCGAGACGCTCGAAATGCAGATTCAGATTGCCGTTCAGGGCGTCGCTGAGAGGGTCGAAGGCCCCCTCGATACGCAGTGGCGAGCCGTCGGACACCTGTCCCTCGAGCAACAACTGGCCATCACCCGCTTGCGCGGAATTGATCGCCTGCCACTTGCCATTGAGTGCCGAGAAATCGATCTCGAAGGGGCGTGGCAAGTGACGATCCGTGAAGGCCACCGCGCCACGTTCGATGATCAAGGTATCGAACGTGTAGCGTATGCCGGTGCCTTCAGACCCACCGCCCGTTTGCTGCGGCGGGCGCCAGACATCGAGATTGGTGTCGAGTTGCTCGTCGATCGTCACCTCAAGCCAAGGGGCCGCAAGCGATATTTGCTCGACGATGAGCTCAGGCTGTGCACTGGTGAACGTCAGCCCCGTGATGGAGACGCGCTCGGCGCGGGCGACCGGCTCATCCGTTGCAGGGTCACGCATCTCGAGTCCTGCAATCTCGCCCTGACCGTGGATACGCGTACCAGTGTCGCTGGCACGGCCCGCACGCAATCGAATCTGCGCGCCTAGCGAACCCGCCGCCGGCGCGGCGCGAACGACCTGCGCCAGATAGCCCGACAGCGTCGTCAGCGGTACCTGGTCCGCGTCGAGCTCGATATCCAGCGTCCATGGCGCGAACCCCATCTCGCCGTTGCCTTTCAGAGTACCGCCATTCCATTTCGCCTGGCCTTGCAGGGTGAAGGGCCGATCATCGCGATTGTCATAATCGCGTGCCTCCAGATCGAGACGTTGCAGGCTCAGCGTCAGCGGCTCGTCAAGGCGTCGATTGATCCAGTCCAGCCGGCCATCGCTGACGGTGAGCCGGGTGATGCGCAGCGGCATCGCTTCCCCACTGCCGGTGCCGCCGAAGAGCTTGACCAGATTCCATTCCCCGCTCGCGCGCCAGATCAGTTGTAGCCGCGGTGCTGTTAGATCGATCCGCTCGAAACGCCAGCCAGGCTCGAACAGCGAATGCCAGTCGAGGATCGCCACCACCCGGCGACTCGAGAATACCGGCGTGTCGGCCTGACCGGCGATACGCAGTCCGTCGAGCGTCACTTGGTGGCGCCACGGCGTGAGGGTGACGTCATCGATGGTGACCTGGCGACCGCTACGCTCGGTCAGTGCCTGACTGAGGCGCTGATCGATATACGCCGGCAACGCCCACAGCCAGGCGATCAGCAAGAGCAGCACCAGCGCCGCCAGCATACTCAGTGCTATGCCAAGGCGACGCTGGCGCGCCGAAGGTGCCGTGCTGCGATGGGAGTGCGGCATACCGTTTCCCGCTTTGTCGGATCATGGATGAAGGCGCATCCAGACAGTCGAAAACGCCCCCCAGTCTGAGCACCTTCTCGACGGGTTGGCACGTGATTTCCGGCGTCAGGGTGGCTGAGCATATCTCGCCGAGATCATCTCACCAGGCGTTCGGCCAGTTCACCGATATCGCTCACCGTCATGTCGGGCTCATCGCCCCAAGGGTCGAAGGGCGCCTCCGCGCTGCGACGTACCCAGGCCGCGTGCAAGCCGGCATACTTGGCGCCGATGATGTCGAAGGAATTGCTGGAAATCAGCCAGGTATCGGCAGCGTGCGACTCGGTGCATTGGCGCAGGTAGGCGTACACGGCGGGGTCGGGCTTGAAGCGCTTGATGGCGTCGACGCTGACGATGGCGTCGAACCGCTCGCGCAGGCCCGCCTGGGTCAGCAAGCCGGTCACCGCTTCCTGGGTACCATTGGAAAATGCCACGCAGCGCATGCCGGCATCGCTCAAGCGGGCCAACCCCGCCGCGACATCGGAAAACGCCGGCAAGCGCCCATAAAGCGCCATCAACCGATCCTTGGCGACCTCCGAAAGCTGGCTGCCCATGGCACGGTCGGTGAATTCCAACGCATCGCGCGTGCAATCGGCGAAGCTCGCATAGGCCCCCATCAGCGAACGGCGGAAGGCAAATTCGAGTTGTTTATCCCGCCAACGTTGCGAAAAAGGCAACGCCATGTCGGTATCGCCCAATTCCTTGTTCAAGGCTTCCACGACACCGTGGGTATCGATCAAGGTGCCGTAGACATCGAAAGCCAACACACGCTTATTCATATGTCGTCCTTATCACGCTTCTCTCAGTGGGTGACGCAACATCCTGACTCCTCCCAGATTGGTCGTTTTTGCAAGCCACGACAAGCGGATTGACACCCGCAAACATGACAGCGCGGGCGCATCGACGCACAATGGAGGACGATACGCTGGCAGGCGCTGCCGGCATGCACGAATCCGGTCAACGAGGCGACGAATTTCCCATGGCATTCAAGGTATACGTAGACGGTCAGGAAGGCACCACGGGGCTGCGGCTGCTGGATTATCTCGAGGCACGCGAGGATATCGAACTGCTGCG
Organism: Chromohalobacter marismortui; assembly: GCF_004364315.1. Classification (GTDB taxonomy): domain Bacteria; phylum Pseudomonadota; class Gammaproteobacteria; order Pseudomonadales; family Halomonadaceae; genus Chromohalobacter; species Chromohalobacter marismortui. The sequence goes on from NZ_SOBR01000005.1 coordinate 116,973, forward strand.
CATCGATAGCGACAAGCGCAAGGATGCCACCGAACGCGCACGCCTGCTCAACGCCGCCGATGTGGCCTTTCTGTGCCTGCCCGATGCCGCTTCTCGCGAGGCCGCGGCGCTGCTCGACAACCCAGACACCTGCCTGATCGATGCCAGCACGGCCTTTCGCACCGATGCCGAGTGGACCTATGGGCTTCCCGAACTGACGCCGGGCCAGCGTGACGCCATTCGCGACAGCAAGCGCATCGCCAATCCGGGCTGCCATGCCAGTGCCTTCATCATGCTCACCCGGCCGCTGGTCGAGGCCGGCCTGTTGCCCACCGACACGCCGCTGACGGCCCATTCGATCACCGGTTACAGCGGCGGCGGCAAGAAGCTGATCGCCGAGTACGAGGCCGGTCATGACGACCGCCTGGCCGCCCCGCGCCCCTACGCCATGGGGCTGACCCACAAGCACCTGCCGGAGATGCGCGTGCACGGTGGGCTCGAGCGCGCCCCGGTTTTCCTGCCGATCGTCGGCCCCTTCCTCAAGGGCCTCTCGGTGACGATTCCCCTGCATGTCGACCAGCTTAGCCCCGGCACCACGGCGGAGGCGCTGCGCAAGGCATACGCCGATCATTACGCGGGCGAGACCTTCGTCCGCGTCATGCCCCTCGAGGATCCGGCCAATCTCGATGGCGGCTTCTTCGAGGTGCAGGGCTGCAACGATACCAACCGGGTCGACCTGTTCGTGTTCGGCAACCATGAGCAGGTTTCACTCGTCGCTCGGCTGGACAACCTCGGCAAGGGCGCCGCCGGTGCCGCGGTGCAGAGCATGAACCTGCACCTGGGCCTAGACGAGGCCAGCGGCCTCTCGGCATGACCCCCTCGACTCAGTGCTCGGCGCGCGGGACACCGTGCGCCGCTCGCGCCGCCTTACATCGCATGCTTGATACCCCGGTCGATCAATAACCAGTTGGCCGGATAGGACGTCGCGAAGCCGATCAGCATGGCGATCTGCATCATGAACCAGAACGTCACCGAGAAAGCGTTCATCTCGCCCATCCAGCCATGAATGGCGATCAGCATCCAGACGTACATGCCGGCCTGAAAGGCGATCAGCGAGAGCGTATCCGCCTTGATGGCATCGATCAGGGCCTTGCGTGGGCCGCTATCGCTCATGCCCCGAATCGGCAAGTATTGGAATAAGATGCCGAAGAGATACGCCCCGATGAAGGCCAGCACGAAGTGGCCCAACGTCGCCGACCCAAGCAGGGCGAACCCGGTCAGCGTCGCCAGCGGCGCAGTGACGACATCGCCTGCGGTGCAACCGCCCCCGCAGTGCGTGGCCGACACGAAAACGCCCTGCCACTTGGGCTTGTCACCATGATGGTGATGCGCATGACCATGGCCGTGACCATGATGCTCTTCATCGCCCGCCGAGGGTGCAGCGCGCCCCATTTTCGCATACGCCCACCAGCCTACGATCGGCATATACAGGCCGGTGACCGGCCACGTCACGTTCATGATCGTCATCGGCTGCGGACGTTTGGCCACATCCAGTGCTATGGCCAATGCCGTGGCTACGCCCAGCGCGATGAATAGCCAGGAAACGAGGGTCAACATGCGACAACTCCTTGTCCGTGTTGAAATAAAAGCGTGCCCCCTAGGTATAGGGAATGATCGCGCCTGACTCAACCTGATTCCCGCCCATAGGTTGGTGGGCAAGGCGCGATATCACGACTCGCTAGGGCGCTATCCGCGTGTACGCGTCCCGCTCCGCAGCGCCAGACGAGACCACCCGCCAGCCCCACGCAAGCCATGCCCAGCACGGTGGGCATGTCGGGGGGCGCTTCGAACAACCACCAGCTCCATCCCGCCGCAAAGACGAGATAGGCATAGTCGAACACGCCGATCAGCGCGGCCGGGGCTATTTGATAGGCCTTGGCCACCGTGCTGCTGGCCAGCACGAACAGCACCGCCAGGCCACCGAGCACTCCCCAGGTAGCGGGCGCCACGGATTGCCAGGGCAACGTCAGAAAGGACGTCGTGTGCACGGGGACTCCGGCGAACAACGTCACGCCAATACATCCTGCGACGCCCATGCCCAAAAACCCCACGTTCAAGGCCCCGGACAGCACCAGTGGCGCTTCGTCGCGACAATGAACACGCGTCACCACACAAGCCAGCGCATAACACACCGCCGCCAGCAGCGGCAGGACCACCGTGGGCGTGAAATGCGACGTCCCCGGGCGCAATATCAACACCACGCCGGCAAATCCCAGGGCAATCCCCCACCAGCCCCCAGCCGACAAGCGTTCACCGGCCCACCAGGCAGCGAACAAGGCAATGAACAGCGGCGAGGTGTACAACGCCACCGCCGCCATGGAGAGCGTCAACGTTGGCAGCGCGGCATAGAAGGTCAACCACATGGCCATCAAAAGGCCGGTTCTGACCAGCACCCAACGGTGCCGCAGAGCTCGCCCCAGACGCATCACACCACGCCTTCCAAGCAACACCCCCAAAAGCGGCGACGCCAACAGCGCACGCAGCATGTACAACTGCCAAACACCCACGTCATCGCTGATATACTTAACCAGTGCGTCGGCCATCGAGAGACAGAAGACCGAGACGACGATACAACCGAGGCCTTGCCATTCTGAGGCTCGTGTCCCCATTATCGGCTTCATGGACGTTCTCCCTGAGCAAGAAGCCGCTCAAGGGTGCGCGTCCCAGGCATGCACGACAAACGAGTTATACGTCACTTTCCATGAGCTGTGGTTATGAATCGCATATGAACCGTCTAGGCAAGGCCTTGCCTCCACTCGCCAGCCTGATGCCCTTCGAGGCTGCTGCGCGTCTGGAAAGCTTCTCGCGTGCCGCCGATGAGCTGCATCTCACCCAGGCCGCCGTCAGCCGCCAGATTCGCGCGCTGGAGGAAAACCTCGGCGTAGCGTTATTCGAGCGTCGCAACCGGGGTGTCTTCCTCACCGCCGCCGGTCGCGAATTCGGTCGCACGGTGAGTACCGCATTGGAGAGCGTCGCAACGCATGCCAATACCTTGCGAGAGGAAGTGCATGACGGTGTGGTGGTGCTCTTCTGCCAGCTCTGCGAGGCTTTCTACTGGGTCATGCCACGTCTCGCCGCGTTCAACCGGCAGCATCCGGACATCGAGGTACGTCTCGTCACCTCGACGCGCCCGGTAGTCGAGCATCACGATTATTTCGATGTCGCGCTACAGACCAGCGGGCGTCCCAGCGGCAGCCACGCGCTGTCCTTCACCGCCTCCGACGAGATCTTTCCGATTTGCAGCCCCGACTATTTCGCCGCACAGCCCGCTCCCATCACGCTGACGAACCTCACCGAGCACCGTCTACTCCACCATCGGGCAGACACACCGGACTGGTTCGAGTGGGATAGTTGGCTACGCGCCATGGGGCACGCTGTCCCCATCCTGGGAAACGGCATGATCTTCAATAGTTATCCGCTCGTCCTCCAGGCGGCACTTGCCGGGCACGGTATCGCCCTGGGCTGGCGGCGCACGGCCGAGCGCCTGGTGCAAAACGGCCAACTCGTGCGCCCGATCGATGCCTCACTGCCGCTCAGCGACGCGCTCTCAGTGTATACACGACAAGGCGCGCGATCACGGGTGGAAACGCTGGCACTGCTGGACTGGCTGCAGCACGAGTTTCACGCCGATCATGGCGGTGAGAGCGCCTTCTAAAGGTGGGGAATTACAACAAGGTGTAAGCGACACCCCCCACCGTGCCGCCGGTGAGAATCAGCGCCAGCAGCGCCCAGAGACCATCGTTGGCCATCAGCGACAGGCCGAACATCATCAAGGCCAGCCCCGCGCCATTGGCCGAAAAGGGCACCACTTCCATCAGTGGCATCGCCAGGGCGATGAGAAAGCAGACAATCGCGATGAGATAGGTCCCGGCACGCTGCGTCAACCAAGGCAAGCGCGGTTTCAACAAGCGGTCGATGGCCCGGGCCGGCTTACGCATCCAGGCCACCGCCTTGTCCAGCTTGGCTCGGGAAACCGAGCGCTTCAAAAGCCATTGCGGCAGCCAGAATGTACGACGTCCTATCAATAATTGCCCGGCCACCAGCAGGACTAGCAGCGCCATCAATGTCGGCACGCCGGGGATATCGCCCACCAATGGGAATAGCGTGATCACCCCCGGCACCAGCAGCAAGGTACCAAACGACCCCTGCCCTACCGACGCCAACAAGTCACCGAGCTGAGCACGTCCATTATCGCGCCGGGGCGCCTGCTCGATCCGCTCGAGCAAGTGAGCCAATCCCGCGAGTTCCTGATGTTCCCTTTCCGACATGCACGCGCCCTGCCTTTCATGAACCGAGCTTGCAGCCTAGCAGGCCCGGTCCTCCATGCCGACATGCAGCAGACAAGTCCGTACTGGCCTTGGCGGTACGCCACCGAGACGCCGAAGGCACGAAGTGCGCAATATCGTTCAAGCCCGCTCCCTCGTGACGCGCTAAAGTGGCGTTGTCATGGCTCGACCGGGACGTAAGGAGGACACCACATGCAATCCACGAGTCGTTTCCGGTTCATGAAAAGCCGGCATGTGGCACGCATCACGGCATTGCATGCCACGATGAACGATTTCCAGTACGACCGCCATGCGCATGAAGAATATGCACTGGGTGTCACATTGTCGGGACGTCAGGATTTCTTCAGCAACGGTGAGTTTCATCGCAGTCCGCCGGGTAGTGTGATCACCCTGCATCCCGATGAGGTGCATGACGGTCACGCCGGGGGCGGCGACGCTCTCGATTACGTCATGCTCTATATCCATCCCGACGAACTCGACCCGCTCATTGCCAATGCCATGGGCATGCAAGGCCTGCTGACCACTCGCCTGGCCCCGACGCTCATGAAAAATGTCCCCCTTCGTGACGAGATCATCGCCCTGTCGCGCATGATCGAGGAACAGGAGACGAGTCAGATCGAGCAAGAATATGCGCTGTATCGCATTGCGGCTCACTTGGCCGAGCGCGCCGGACGTTTTGCCCCCAACGAGCGGGCCAGACGGTCGGACTCGCTGCTCGAAAGGGCGAAGGACTACATCCATGAAAATGCCAGATATGACATCAGCCTGGATGACATCAGCCATTCCGCCAACATTTCCAAGTATCACTTCCTGAGAACATTCAGGACACAGTACGGCATTACGCCGCACCAGTATGTATTGAACTGCAGGGTCAATGCCGCCCGACGTCACCTCGAAAACGGCGAGAGCGTCATGGAGGCTGCCTTATGCTGCGGCTTTTCTGACCTCAGTCATTTCAACCGCCGTTTCAAGCGTATTTACGGCATGACACCACGACAATACCAAGCCCATATTTTTACCTAGCAAGACAGGAAACCCTCATGCTCGCGATGCTCGCCTATGCCATAAGCGTGATGTACACGCCCGGGCCGGTGAACCTGCTTGGCCTGAATGCCGGAATCAACGGCAAAGCCAAGGAATCGACAGGATTTTTCATCGGCGTCGGCACAGCAATGTGGCTGATGCTTCTGCTGTTTGGCTGGCTGGGAAGCGTATTCATCCAGGGAAAGACACTGCTGGTCATCAGTGCGCTCGGCACGTTTTACATTCTTTACCTGTCGATCAAGATAGCCCGATCCACTCCTCACAGGACCGAGGTGGATGCGATATCGCGTCCCTTGCGCTTCAAGGAAGGGGTGTTGATGCAATTACTCAACCCTAAAGGCATCGTCGCCACGTTACCCATCGCGACCATCCAGCTACCCGCAATGCATATAGAAGGGCCAGACCTCATCATGGTGGCGCTACTCATCGGCGTGCTGGCAACTGGCGCACCTGGAAGCTACGCATTACTGGGTAGCGTGATGGGAAAAGCCATTCGTGATCACTCCTTATTGCGGCTCATCAATATCATCCTGGCGCTTCTTTTGGCTCTGACGGGCTTGGTTATCGGGTATGAATACGTCGTCTTGCCGCTTCTCGGTTCATAGCATCAGCCTGCCCATTCTCGGGCACCATTTCTTGAACGTAGCAATACGGGCATCTTGCCTCGATAGCGTATTACGCCGTCTGCGGCGTCAGTTGCTGACGATGCAGCGTGTTGCCGGCGGCATCCATCAGACTCACCGTCAACGCTTCGCTCTCGCCGTCGAGGTCGACCTGGCCGAAGAATTGATAGCCTCGAGATGGCGGTAGGTTCGACTCGCCATCAGGCGGGGCTTTCTGGAAAACCACCTCCGGACCGAAGGTCGCGTCCAGCGCGCCGGGGCCGAAGGTGCCGGCATGCAGCGGGCCGCTGACGAACTCCCAGAAAGGCGTGAACTCCTGGAAACGGGCCCGCTCCGGCGAGTAGTGATGCGCCGCGGTGTAGTGAACGTCCGCCGTTAGCCACACCACGTTCTGGATCTTGTCGTCGCGAATCGACCGCAACAGCCTCGCGATCTCCAGCTCACGACCCAGGGGGGCGCCCGAATCACCATTGGCGATGGCCTCGTACGCCTCGCCATCGTTGACCACCAGACCGATGGGCATATCTGAAGCAATGACCTTCCAGGTCGCCGTGGACGCTTTCAGAGAACGGTGCAGCCAGTCGAACTGATCTTCTCCCAGAAAGGCCGTTTGCGCGGAAGACTCGGTTTGTCGGTTGCGACTGTTGGCACCACGGTAGGTACGCATGTCGAGCATGAACACCTCCAGCGACGGCCCATACGCAAAGCGCCGATGGATACGTCCCGGCGCCGTCGGGCGCTGGCGCAGCGGCGTATGCTCGAGAAAGGCCTGACGCCCGCGCGCCGCCAGAAGCGACACGCTCTTTTCCGTGTAGCGCTCGTCCTCGAGCCACTCGCCGGGATACCAGTTGTTGGTCGTCTCATGATCGTCCCATTGCGCGAGCATGGGCACCTCGGCATTGAAGCGCCGCAGATTGGCATCGAGCAGGTTGTAGGTGTGCTGGCCACGAAACTCGTCCAGCGTTTCCGCCACCTTGCGCTTGGCCGGGGTGACCACGTTGCGCCAGGTTTCGCCGTTGGCAAGCGTCACGCTTTCTTCCAGGGGGCCGTCGGCGTAGACCGTATCGCCGGAGTGGATGAAAAAATCCGGACGCTGACGGCGCATGGTGTCGTAGATCGTCATGCCGCCACGCGATTCATCGATGCCCCAGCCTTGCCCGACCGTGTCGCCGGACCACACGAAGCGCACGTCCCGCGCCCGGGACGGCGGCAGGCGCAGGCGCCCCTCGACCGGCTCGCTCAGGGCACGCGGGTCACCCAGGGCGGCAAAACGCACGCGGTAATGCAGGGTATCCAAGTCGCCGAGTCCCGCGACGTCCAGCTTGCCGACCAGGCCATCGCTCGGCAGCACCTCGGGACCGCGCACCTGGCGGGCACTGCGAAAGGCAGGATTGTCGGCCAGCTCGACGAACATCCGCGCGGGACGATCAGTGCGCGACCAGAGCATCGCCCGGGCGTTCAGCATGTCACCGCTCATCACGCCCGAGGTCACCTGCGGACGCCGTGACTCGGCCAGCACGATCGACGGCGCCACCGACACGGCCCCTAACGCCGCGCCAGCCTTGACGCCCCATCCCAATACATCACGGCGAGAATATCGCATCGCCAACTCTCCACTGAGTGTCCATGGTTCACTCAGTATCTCGAAAGGGGATGACGACGCCATGGCATCCCCATGACGATTGAGTGGCACGACATGTCAGGTCGGTCGCGCCAGCAGCTGGATTTTTAGGCTTCCAGCCGCTGCAGGGCGTAATCCGCGATGGCCGTGTCCTGCACGCCGGTGCCGGTGAGGTCGCACACGGTGATGCCGGCCTCCGAGAGGCGCAGCGTCAGCCCCCGGTCGATCACCTGGCCTAGCTCGAAGACCTTGAACGGCACGTTGGCCGCCGCTTCGCCGGGCTTGACGAAGGCCTTGAGCTCGCCGTTGTGCTCGCTTTGCGCGCGGGTATCGCAGACGAAGGCATCGGCGCGGGTCATCACGCTATCGTCCAGCTCGCGCTTGTCCGGGCTGTCGGACCCCATCGCCGTGACATGCACGCCCTCGGGGAGATCGGCGGCCTCGAGAATCGGCCGTTGCGAAGGCGTCGCGGTGACGATGATATCCGCCTCACGACACGCCGCATGGATATCGTCGTGAACATTGACCGTCAGGCCGCGCTGACGCAGCCGTTCGGCATAGGACTCGGCGGCCTCGCGCCGACGCGCCCAGACATCGACGGTCTCGATGTCTCGCACTAGACGCAGGGCATCGATCTGCAACTCAGCTTGTTCGCCGGCGCCGAGGACCGTCACGCGGCGGCTGTTCTCACGCGCCAGATACTGGGCGGAAAGCGCTCCCGCGAGAGCCGTGCGCACCGCCGTCAGATAGCCTTCGTCGAAGAGCACCGCATCTACCAGCCCGGTGCGGGCCGAGAATATCATCATCAGCCCGTTGAGGCTGGGCAACCCCTGTTTGGGATTGTCGAAGAACCCGGAACTCACCTTGATGGCGAAGCGTTCGAAACCGCGAATATGCGCAGTCTTGACGTCGACCTCGCCATTGGTCTCCTCGATGGCCATCGACAGGATCGGCGGCTGCACGGCCTCACCACGCCCCAGGGCCGCGAACCCCGCTTCGATGACGGTCAAGGCGTCCATGTCCAGTTGAACGGCGGCTTCGATGGCGTCGCGTTGATGGAGCTGCATGACGTCCTCCAGACGCAAAAGAGAAGAATGAAGAGAGGGAGTAAATAAGTAGGGAGCAGCATCAGGCTCCCGCCAACGCCCGGGCACGGTCAAAGGTTTCCAATGCCACACCGTTGCCGGAAACGATCAATGCCACGCGCTGGCCACGAATGTCGAGACCATGTTCCTCGAGCGCCGCCAGCCCCACGGCCGCCGCTCCCTCGACCAGCATCTTCTCGGCATCGAGTAAGTCGACCATGGCACGTGCGATGGCGGGTTCCGAGACCTGGTAGTGATCATCCATGACCTCGCGCACCAGCGCGAAGGTGTAACGGTTGTCCAACCCGATACCGCCGCCCAGCGAATCGCCGAGACTTTCGACTTCGGCCACGTTGACCGGATGCCCGGCCTGGAGGCTTTCCCACATCGCCGCACCTCGGGAGAGGCTGATGCCGGTCACCCGCGTCGCCGGACGGATCGCCTTGACCGCCGCGCCGATGCCCCCCAACAAACCGCCGCCGGACAGTCCGACGAGGACCCGATCGAGCGCGGGTTGATCTTCCATCAGCTCGAGGCCGATGGTCCCCTGTCCGCTCACGATCAACGGGTCGTCGAAAGGCGGAATCGCCGTCATGCCCGAAGCCACCAGGCGCTCGACCTCGTCGAAGGCGTCGTCCTGGCTTTCCCCGACACGCCGCACCTCGGCGCCCAAGGCCTCGATGGCCGCGGCCTTGTTGTCGGGCACCAGCCGCGACAGACAGATGACGGCGGGAATTCCCAACTGGTACGCGGCGTGGGCGACGGCACGCCCGTGATTGCCCGTCGAGGCCGTGGTCACGCCGCGCGCCAGCGTGTCACGTCCGTCGCGTTCGATCAGCGCGGCGATCATGTTGGTCGCACCGCGCAACTTGAACGCCCCGGTGGGCTGACGGGTTTCCAGCTTGAGGAATACCTCGGCCTCGAAACGTTGCGATAGCGCCTGCGATCGAATCAGCGGCGTTCGCGCCACCTGCCCTTGCAGACGCGCACGCGCGGCATAGATCGACGCCAGGTTGATATCAGGCCGGGGCTCGATCATGGATCACGTCCTTGCGGCTTGCCACAGACTCACTCTTGCCACGATAGAAAAGCCGCGTTCAGGCTTGCAAGTCTCCCGAACGAGTCAGCTCATCGGTCACCTTGTCGACGGCGCGCTTGGCGCGGGCGACGATATCGTCGACCTCATCGCGAGTCGTCACCAACGGCGGCGCGAAGCCGAGAATGTCACCTTGCGGCATGGCGCGTGCGATCAGGTTTTCGCTCAACGCGGCGGCGCTCACGCGCGGCCCGACCTTGAGCGCGGGATCGAAGAGCGCCCGATGAGCCGGGGCCGGCGAGAATTCCAGCGCCGCCAGCATGCCCACACCACGCACGTTCCCCACCAGCGGATGCTCGCCGAATGTCTGTTGCATTTGCTGCTGCAGATAAGCGCCGGTCTCGGCGGCATTGGCGGTCAATCCTTCGCGCTCGATGATGGCCAGGTTGGCAAGCCCGGCGGCGCAACCCAGCGCATGGCCTGAATAGGTCCAGCCGTGACCGATGGGGCCGTATTCACCGGCGCCCTGCTCCAGCACCTGCCACACGCGATCGCCGACGATGACCCCGGACAATGGCTGATAGGCACTGGTCAGGCCCTTGGCGATGGTGATCAGGTCGGGCTTGATGGCGTAGTGATGGCTGCCGAAATCGGTACCGATGCGCCCGAAGCCGCAAACCACTTCATCGGCGATCAGCAGCACGTCGTACTTCGCGAGCACCGCCTGGATCGCCTCCCAGTAACCCTCGGGCGGCGGCACGATGCCCCCGGTGCCCAATACCGGCTCGCCGATGAAGGCTGCCACGGTGTCCGGGCCTTCGGCGAGGATCAGCTCTTCGAGCTTGGCGGCGCAATGCGCGGAAAACTCGCGCTCGCTCATGCCCGCCTGCTCGGCGCCACGCTGATAATAGTACGGCGCCTCGGTATGCAGGATGCCCTCGATGGGCAGGTCGAAATGATCGTGAAACGCCTTGAGACCGGTCAGCGACCCTGAAGCGATACCCGAGCCGTGATAGCCGCGCTGCCGCGAGATCACTTTCTTTTTCTGCGGCAAGCCACGCACATTGTTGTAATAGCGCACGATCTTGAGCTGCGTCTCGTTGGCATCACTCCCCGACATGCCATAATAAACCTTGGACATGCCCGGCCCGGCCAGCTCGAGAATCTTCTCGGAAAGCTGGATCTGCGGCTCGTTCGAATGGCCGACATAGGTATGGTAATAGGACAGCTCCAGCGCCTGCCGATAGATCGCCTCGGCAACTTCGGTACGCCCATAACCGATGTTGACGCAATAAAGACCAGCGAAACCGTCGATGAACTCGCGACCGTCCTTATCGACGATATTGATGCCTTGACCGCCGCTGATCACCCGCCCCGGCACATCGCCATGCGCGAAATCGCGCAGATGTGTTGAAGCGTGAAAGGTCACCTTGCGGTCGCGATCGATCAGGTCTTGGTGCTGACTCATATCATTCTCCCGTAACTGTCTCGGCTCACGCCGATAAAACCGAACGTCAAGCACGACGTAGAATTCATGTCCCACCCACGATGACGAGCGCCGGTGGCAAGGCGGCGTGAGGGTCCTTTGCCATGAATGGCAAAGGTAGCGCCCAGGGAAGGGGTCACAGCGCCCTCGCGACGTCTTGTCACCGGCAAAGCCCTCTTGATCTTGCCGGGTCGTGAAAGAAACGTTTATCAAGTCACGAGCACTTTGTTAGCTCGTGATTCGTGACAACGAGCCTAGCTCCCGGACACGGAGCCCAGGGCCCCCAGACAATAAAACTTCGTCTCCAGGTATTCTTCGATGCCGGCGGTGCCGCCTTCGCGACCCAGGCCGGACTGCTTGACGCCACCGAAGGGTACCGGCGGCCCGGTCATCTTCACCGAGTTGATCGCCACCATGCCGTACTCCAGGGCACGCAGGAGCTTCCAGATACGCCGGATGTCGTGGGTATAGACATAGGCCGCCAGGCCGTACTCGGTATCATTGGCCAGCTTGATGACCTCATCGTCATCCTTATAGGCCGTCACCCCCGCCACCGGTGAGAAGCTTTCCTCGCGCCAGGCCTTCATGTACGGCGTCACGCCAGTGAGCAACGTAGGCATGAAGAAATTCGGTCCCGGCGCCATGGACTGATCGCCATGTACCAGCGTCGCACCGCGCGAAAGGGCGTCATCGACGATGCTCGACGCCTTCTCCACCGCCTGCTGATGAATCAGCGGCCCGATATCGATATTGGTCACCAAGCCATTGCCGACCTTGAGCGTTTCCATGCAGGCGACGAACTGCTCGACGAACTCGTCATGGATCGACTCGTGCACCAGGATCCGGTTGGCGGCCAGGCAATCTTGCCCGCCGGTCTGGAACTTGGCGGCGACTGCGGCACGCGCGGCCTCGGCGGGCTCCATGTCGGGGCCGACGATGAACGGCGCATTGCCACCCAGTTCCAGTGAGACGCGCTTGACGCTATTCGCGGACTGCTCAAGCAACAGCCGGCCGACGCGGGTGGAGCCGGTGAACGACAGCGCCTTGACGCGCTCTTCTTCGCACAACAGCTTGGACACCTCGGCGGGCTCACCCAACACCACGTTGAAAACCCCGGCCGGAATCTCGGCACGTTCGGCGAGTTCCGCCAGCGCCAAGGCCGAGAACGGCGTCTCGCCGGCCGGCTTGACGATGACCGTGCAGCCGGCGGCCAGCGCGGCACCGGCCTTGCGCGTGATCATCGCCAGCGGGAAGTTCCAGGGCGTAATCAATGCGGCCACCCCCACCGGCTCCTTGAGCGATCCCAGGGCAGCGTTGGGGATATGACTGGGAATGGTTTGCCCGAAGGTACGCTTTCCCTCTTCGGCGAACCATTTGATGAAGCTGGCGCCGTATTCGATCTCACCGCGAGAGTCGGGCAACGGCTTACCCTGCTCGCGCGTCATGATGATCGCCAGATCCTCGCGATGCTCGATCACCAAGTCATACCACGCCTGCAGACGCTCGGCACGCTCGTCGGCGCGCAGTGCCCGCCACTGGACGAAGGCGGCATCCGCGGCATCAACCGCTTCTCGCAATTGCGGGGCCTCGAGCCAGGGAATGTGCCCCAGTACTTCGCCCGTGGCAGGATCGACGACCGCTTCTTCGCGACCGGCGTCGCCATGAGTCCATTTACCGTCGATATAAGCGTACTGACGCAATAGACGCGGATCGTTGAGTTTCATGCGCTACCTCTCCCGAAAACGAACCGGGCCTGGATTGGCGAACAGCTGGCCCGGATAGGTCGTGGCGGATGACGTTCATCCGATGCCCACAGGATAAAGCAGCACAAGGCAGGAGAGTTTTTGTCTGGTGGGGTGATCGACACCGTTTTTTTTCGAGTCATGCCTCAGGAAAGGCGTTTTTTTCTGCGCTCGCCCACTGCCGCAAGCAGGGGCGGCAGCAGGCGTGAAACGCTCAAATATCGTGGCGCGGCAGTAAATGCAACTTGCGCAGGCGCACGTGCGCGTCCAAATACTCTTCGGCGGGTACCGCACGGTACGCATTTTCAGCGACGACATGCTTGACCAGCACGCGACGTTCACCGGCGAGGCAGCCGGCCCCTTTGCCATGCAGGGTGACGACGACCTCGGGATCGCTTTCCAGCGTCGCTTGGCAACGCCCTTGGCTATCGCTTGCTTGACGCACGACGACGGTTTCGCCCAGCAGCCAGCGTGGAGAAGCCCGACGCGCATGATGGAAACGCCGCGCCAGGGCGTGGCACGCAACCACGCTCGGTGACGACGCCAGCGCGAACGCCGCCCAGATGGCCAGAAAGCCCAGCGGCAAGCGCAACAGCCCCAACGGTAACCAGTGCAATATCAAACTCAGCACGAATGCGACGGGCGTAGCAGTGACGATCAAGGCACTCAGCGCGAATGACGCCGGCACCCCTGCGAAGCCCAGTGAAATCAAGGTGCTGGCGAGATGATCGTCGCGCAGACTGTCATGGTCGAAACACGAGACGCGCAGGACGCGCAGCCCGACCAGCAACCAGTAGAGGGCCACTAGTGCCAGCAAGACCAGAAAGAAGGCGAACGGAAACCCCAATGCAGTCTGGATGAACAATTCCATGACGGCACCTCCCGGGTGACCTCATTGAGTTGAGCGGCGTGCCCCCATCATGTGAGGGTGTGAGTGGCGTCGTCCGACGGGTGGATGTCACACCATCTCATGTAGCGACGCTTATGTAGTATTTGACAGCATAGCGCCATGACACCGGTCATGCGTCCCGACTTTGGTCGCAAGGTGCGGATCATCGGCGCATCACGCGATCCGCCGACTCGGCTCCAGGCGTACCGCGACCGCCTTGGAGGTAGGCGTGTCGGTGCCCACGCCGACGCTTTCCAGGGGAACCAACGCATTGGTTTCTGGATAGTAGGCGGCGGCGCACCCTTCGGGCGTCTCGTAGGCAACGATCCTGAAGGCCGGGGCGCGCCGGGGCTCCCCCTCATGATCGAGGCCCACCAGATCCACCCATTGGTCACTTTCGAGCCCCAGCCGCGTGAGGTCGGCAGGATTGACGAACACCACCCGACGCTGCCCCTTGACGCCGCGGTAACGGTCGTCGTAACCGTATACGGTAGTGTTGTACTGATCGTGGCTGCGCAGCGTCTGGAGTGTCAGCCAGCCGTCATCGCGGCGGGCCTGCAAGCGTTGGTGCATCACCGCCTCGGGCAACGGTGCGCTACAGAATGTCGCCCGTGCGGATGACGTGTTGAAGCGGCGTTGGCTGGCGGCGTTTTCCAGCCAGAACCCACCCACCTGCCCCAGACGCGCATTGAAGTTTTCGAAGCCGGGAATCACCGCCTCGATCTCGTCGCGGATACGATCATAATCCGCCACCAGGCCAGCCCAGTCGACGACATCGGACGCCACCCCGCGGCGCGGCAGAACCCGTGCCAGCGTAGCCTCGGCGATCCCCGCCACGATCGCCGGCTCAGAGCGCAGCCACTCGGAAGCCGGCGCCTGAATGCCGGCGCTGCCATGCACCATCGACATCGAATCCTCGACGCTGACTTGCTGCGACACGCCGGCCTCGCCCTGGCGGTCGATCTCGGTACGGCCCAGGCACGGCAGGATCAACGCATCGCCACCGGTGATCAGGTGGCTACGGTTGAGTTTGGTGCTGATCTGCACATTGAGGCCAAGGCGCCGGAAGGCACGCTCGGTACGCTGGCTATCCGGCGTGGCACGCGTAAAGTTGCCGCCCAGGCCGATGAAGACATCGGCATCGCCCTCTTCCAGCGCGCGGATGGCCCCTACGGTGTTGTAACCCGGGGCCCGCGGCATGGCCACACCGTAACGGCTCTCCAACGCCGCGATCAGCCGGCCGGGCGCTTTTTCGTCGATCCCCATGGTGCGATCGCCCTGCACGTTGGAATGCCCCCGCACCGGGCACGCTCCTGCACCGGGACGTCCGATGTGACCACCCAGCAGTAATAGATTGACCAACTCGCGCACGGTATTCACCGAATGCTCGTGCTGGGTAATGCCCATCGCCCAGGTGATGATCATGCGCTCGGCGCGGGCGACGATATCCGCCACCTCCTCGATCTGCGTGCGTGCCAGGCCGGCCTGATCCTCGATGTCCGCCCACGGCGTGGCCTCGACCTGGGTCCGCCACTCATCATAACCGGCGGTATGCGACGCGATGAAGGCGCGATCCGGCGTGAAGCGACCTCGCGCTTCCAGCGCGAACAAGGCCTTGGCGATGCCGCGCGCCGCCGCCATGTCGCCGCCCATCTTGGGCTGATAGTAATGCGAGGAGATGCGATGGCTGCCCTGGGTGAGCATTTCGCGCTTGTTCTGGGGGTCGGCGAACCGTTCCAGGCCACGTTCCTTGAGAGGGTTGAAGCTGACGATACGCGCGCCTCGCTCCGCCGCGCGACGCAGATCGCCGAGCATCCGTGGATGGTTGGTACCGGGGTTCTGGCCGAAGACCAAGATGGTATCGGTATGTTCGAAATCTTCCAGTTGGACAGTGCCTTTGCCCACGCCCAGGCTGGCATCCATACCCACGCCACTGGCCTCGTGGCACATGTTCGAGCAGTCGGGAAAATTGTTGGTGCCATAGAGGCGCACGAACAGCTGATACAGGTACGCCGCTTCGTTGCTGGCCCGTCCAGAGGTATAGAACAACGCGCGGTTGGGGTCGGGCAGCGCCGCCAAGCGGTCGGCGATCAGCGCGAACGCCGCCTCCCATCCGATGGGCACATAGCGATCACTGGCCGCATCGTACCGCATGGGCTCGGTGAGCCGGCCTTGATCCTCGAGACGAAAGTCATCCCAGTCGCGCAGCTCACTCAGCGTGTGGCGTTCGAAGAAACGCCGCGTGACACGCTTTTTGGTGCTTTCCCAGGCCACGGCTTTGACACCGTTTTCGCAAAACTCGAACGACGAGCCATGCAACGGGTCGCCCCACGCACAGCCCGGACAATCGAAGCCATGCGGCTGGTTGGTGGAGAGCAGCGCCCGCGCGCCCTTGAATGGCGCCTTGCTACGCTTGAGGTGGCGCCCCACGCTATGCATCGCGCCCCAGCCACCGGCCGGCCCAGTGTAGGTTTCCACGCGCGGTTCGCGGGTCAAGGCGGCGTCCGCGTCGGGAAGCCGCTCCTCGACCTCGGGTGCGGAAGACGCCCTGCGGTCGTCGGGTAACGGAGTCTTATGATGAGAAGCCATGACGATCTCGGTAACGTAATAGAAGGATGACAAGGAGGTACGATGACGTGGGTAAAGCGCCAGAAAAGCTCGGGCGTCAAGCCGCCCCGCTCAGGCGCTCGAGATGCCGGCCGCGATGACAACAGATCAAGTTGAGGTCACAGGCACGCGCGATTTCCACCGCCAGCGCCGATGGCAACGACAACGTGGCCAAGGTCGCGATGCCGGCACGTACGGTTTTTTGCACCAGCTCCATGCTGCAGCGACTGGAAAGCAGCACCGCCGCAGGCATTTCGCCATGTGCCAACCCTTCGCCGATGATCCGGTCCAGGGCATTGTGGCGTCCGATATCCACGCCGCGCATCAACACCTCGCCTTCGCCATCGAGGGCCAACGCCATATGCAGCCCGGCACGTGCGTGACGCTGCAGGCTCTCCACTCCGCGCATCAGGGCCTCGGGCGCCAGGGGCCCGCACGCCGGCAAGCGCTTGAGGCCCTGCATCAACTGCGACTCCTCGGCCACGCCACAGGCACCGCAGCTCGACACCGAGGCCCCGGCACGCTGCAACTCGGCGGCACGCGCCTCGGTCCGGGATGACACCGACAGACGTACCGCCAATCCATGACGCAGCCGCGACAGCTGAATGTCCTCGACTTGCTCGGCGCGTTCGATCCAGCCTGCGGTAAACGCATGCCCTACCGCCAGCGGCTCGAGGGCGTCGGGCGTCGCCAGCAACGTCACCATGGCGGTATCGTTGAGCGACAGGGTCAGCGGCTGTTCCTGAGGGCCTTCGAGCGTCCGCAAGGGCCGAGCGCGCTGATCGTCATAGCGTGTGGCAGCGGAAAATGAATGAGAGGTCACGCGTTCTGACGGCATACGACTATCCCATGGCGAAAACGAGGCAACCACATTGGCATCCTACTACTTCGTCAGCGTCGCTCAATGATGCGCAGCGACCTCTGGCGTGCTACGAAGCGTCGTCGTGCACGTCCAGCGGTGGCGAGGTGCGTTTCACGGTCTTGGTGACGATATAGGTGAAGTAGCGCTCGATCCCCAAGCCGTCCATCAGCCAGGCATCGATCGTGCGTTGGTAGGCATCGATGGAGTCGGTTTCGAACTTGACCAGATAGTCGACACCGCCGCCCACCGCCACGCACTCCGTCACCTCCGGCGTGTCGGCGACGGCTTTCTCGAAGCGCGCGAAGCTCGCCGCCTGATGCGTGGCAAGCTCTATCTGCACCCATACCGGCGTGCGTTTGACCACCAGCGCCGGATTGATCCGCGCGCCGTAGCCTTCGATGACGCCGGCTTTTTCCAGTCGCCGTACACGTTCCCAACAAGGGCTGACCGAGAGGTTGATCGCCTCGGCCAGCTTCGACTTGGTGATGCGTCCATCGCGCGACAGAATATCGAGAATCTTGAGATCATAGCGGTCGAGTTTCATGTGGTGTGGCGGCCCATCCTCAACGCGCGAGACGATCGACGACTTTCGCGATCACCGCGATCGTATCGCCCATGTTCACCTGCGCCGGGAAGCGACGCGCCACCAGTACACCGTCGCGCTGAGCATGGTAGACGATCGGCTCGCTACCGGTGCGCGTCATGTCATAGATCCGCGCGATCACATCGCCGCGCCTCACGGTCTCGCCCAGTGCGAACACCAGCTCCAGCAGGCCGCTATGCTCGCTCTGCACGTAGCAAGACGCATCGGGCATATCCACGTACACCTGCGGCTCGGCGGGGGCTTCCAGCGTGCCTTCTATCAATCCGTAATGAATCAGAAAATTGCGCACGCCCCGCTCGGCAATGACCATGCGTTCCGGCGTCGTGGTGCCGCCACCGCCCAACTCGGTGGTCACGAAGGTCTTGCCCTGGGACTCCACGGCCGTGTCATAGAGCTTGGTGGCATCGAGCTCGAACATCATCATCGCGACCGGCGCACCGAAGGAAACCGCACCGGCAAGGCTTTGCGCTTCCTGGGTAGCGTCGTCGAGCCGGTGTGCGGCGGCAAACGGCAGGATATCCAGCGTGCGGCCACCGGAATGCAGATCCAGCGCCACGTCGCACATCGGCACCAGCTCACGCGTGAAGTAATCGGCAATCTGCTCGGTGACACTGCCGTTTGGATCGCCAGGGAAGCTACGGTTGAGATTGCCGCCATCCAGCCCCGAGGTACGCTTGCCGGCGGTGGCAGCGGGCACGTTCATGATCGGCACGATGATCACGCGGCCGCGCACATCTTCAGCGCGCAGCGTATTGCTGAGCTTGAGCAACGCGGTGATGCCTTCGTATTCATCGCCGTGGTTGCCGGCGGTGAGAAGGGCCGTGGGGCCCGCGCCGTTGTTGATGACGGTTATCGGAATCATCACCGCGCCCCAGGCCGATTCATCGGTGGAGATCGGCAGTTTGAGAAAACCGTGCTGAATGCCGTCGACCTCGAAATCGACAGTGGGTGACACCGGGCTGGGTCGCTTGCTCATATCCTATTCTCCTCGTCTCGCGTCCCACGGCTCAACATACGAACAGCTGGCGTGGAAAGTTGGCCAGCGTCTCGCAGCCAGTCTCGGTAATCAGAATGCTTTCGGTGATTTCCAGGCCCCAGTTTTCTTCCCAGAGCCCCGGCATGAAATGAAACGTCATCCCCGGTTCGAGAATGGTGTCGTCGGAGGGACGCAGACTCACGTTGCGTTCGCCCCAATCCGGCGGATAACTGATGCCGATGGAATAACCGCAGCGCGCCCCGCCACGGTCGAAGCCATACTTGTCCATCGCCGCGCCCAGCGCCATGGCGATATCGGCGGCACGGTTGCCTGGCTTGGCCACCGCCAGTCCGTTGTCGATGCCCTCGAGCAGCGCCGACTCGGCGCGCAGGAACTGGCTCGGCGGCGTCCCCAGAAACACGGTGCGCGACAACGGCGCATGATAGCGACGATATACCCCCGCGATCTCGAAGAAGGTACCTTCGCCCTTGCGAAAGGGGGTGTCGTCCCAGGTCAGATGCGGCGCGGCGGCATCCTCGCCGGTCGGCAACATCGGCACGATAGCCGGATAGTCGCCACCGAAGACACGTCCTTGCGGATCGGTCCAGCCCTCGATGCCCACGCGATAGATCTCGGACACCACCTTGCTCTTGGGCACTCCCGGCTGTATCACGTCGAGAATACGCGAGTGCATGCCCTCGACGATCCGCGCCGCGATACGCATGTACTCGACTTCCTGCGGCGACTTGATGACCCGGCACCAGTTGACCAGCGCATTGGCATCCGCGAAACGCGCATGGGGCAACTCATGCAGGAGGCTCAAATACGCCTTGGCAGAAAAGTAGTAATTATCCATCTCCATGCCGATGGTACCCTCATGCCAGCCGCGATCCGGCAGGATCGACTGCGCCAGGTACTCCATGGGATGCATATCGGGATTTTGAACGTAATAATCCGGATAATAGGTAATGTTCTCCGGATGGATCCAACAGGTACGTAACGCCCCGTTGGCATCCATGCGGCGCCCATACCACACCGGCTCGCCTTCCAGGCCGAGCAGCACGCACTGATGCACATAGAAGGACCAACCATCGTACCCCGTCAACCACGCCATGTTGGACGGATCGCTGACGATCAGGACGTCGATCCCTCGATGGGCCATGGCCGAACGCACCTTGTGCAGACGGCTGGCGTATTCCTCACGAGTGAAAGGCAGGGAAACCTCAGACATGGCACCACTCGCCCGACAGAATTGCTCATCCCTGATCTCCCGGACGGGAGGCAGGACCCTGCATTCGATGAAATGAATCGTACTGACGAAAGGAAGATAAAATCAGTACAATTGTCGATCAATGCGTTAACCGCGATACTAGCATTCACGCGCTGCTTGCCGTCAAAGGCTTTATTGTGTCATGACAATTGACCTGACACCCTATCTCCCGACCCACGGGCCCAAGTATCTGGCCATCGCCCGAGCGCTCGCCGAGGCCATTCGCCAGGGCGACCTCACGCCCGGCACGCGCCTGCCGCCACACCGCTGCCTGGCCGAGACCTTGGCAGTCAGCGTGCAAACCGTCTCGCGTGCCTATGCCCAGGCCGAGAAGATGGGCCTGGTACAGGCCCGCGTGGGCAGCGGCACCTGGATCAACACGCTCGACGACGGCCAGGAAACCGACTATCTACGCGGCGCCAACATGGCCATGGACGTCTCGCCCGTGGATCTTTCCATTGCGCACCCGATCTGCCCGCCCGGGCATCATCTGCGCTTTCGCGAAACGCTTCGTGACATGGCGGATAACGCACATCCCGATGTCATCGATGCTTGTCGGCCCATCGCGGGGCTGCTCCACCAACGCGAGCGTGCCAGCCAGTGGTTGCACGACACGCTCGGCGTCCCCGGTACGCCCGACGACCGCGTGCTGTGCAACGGCGCCGCCCATGGCGTGATGTTGGCCATCGCGACGCTGGTCCAGCATGGCGACGTAGTGTTGACCGAGGCGCTCAGCGACCACGGCTTGATTGCCTTGTCACGCACGCTGGGCTTGCAACTGCGCGGCGTGGCCATCGATGAACAAGGGGTGATGCCCGACGCCCTCGATGCTGCGTGTCGCCGCTATCGACCGCGTGTCGTATGCCTGACGCCCACTCAACTCAACCCCACCGGCGCGACCATGGACAACGCACGTCGCGATGCCGTGGCCGAGGTACTGGCCCGACACGGCACCTGGTTGATCGAGGATGACGTTCACGCCCTGCTCGAACCGCCAGGCTTGACCCCGCTGACCGCGCGCCTGCCACGCCAGAGCTTTCATGTCACCAGCCTGACCAAGGCCACCGTCTCGGGGTTGCGCGCCGGCTATCTCAGCGTGCCGCGTGGGCAGCTGCACCACACACTGCCACGGTTGCGCGCCACCAGTTGGATGGCGACGCCGCTCGTCTTCGAGATAGCCGACCGCTGGCTGGCCGATGGCACCGTCGATGCCTTGGCCAGCGAGCAGCGGCGCTTGCTCGCCGAACGTCAGCAATTGACCCGCACACACCTGGCAGGCCACACCATGGCCTCACGCCCGACGGGCATGCATATCTGGCTGGCCCTGCCCGGGGCATGGCGCGCGGAAGAACTGCAGCAACAGGCGCTTCAGGAAGGCCTGGCGATTTCCACGGCGCAGTCGTTCATGGTCGATCAAGGCCCTCCACCTCGGCGCATTCGCGTGAGCCTGGGAGGGGAAAACGATCCCGAACGCTTCGCTCAAGGGTTGACCATTCTCGCTCGTTTGCTCGGCGAGGCACCGCCACCAATGCTACAAATCATATAACGCGATGGGCACGCGTCAGCGCCGCCTCGCATCCATCATCCACGACCACCTCGTGAGGACTTCATGCGCATCTTGATCCATGCCGACGACGCCGCGCTCTGGAAAGACAGGCTCGCGTCGCGTTTACCCTCGGCGGAGTTCGCCATCAGTGGCGAAACGCGTGATTTTCAGGCTGACTACCTCGCGGCCTGGAAGCCGCCCGCGTCGCTTTTCGAGGCCCAGCCAGCCCTCAAGGGCATCGTCAATCTCGGCGCCGGCGTGGATGCATTGCTCAATAATCCCGCGCTTCCCCGGGATATCCCCATCGTCAAGCTACGCGATGCCGGCATGGGAGAACTGATCGCCGACTATGTACGCTACGGCGTGCTGCATTTTCAGCGCGACTTCGACCGTTATCGCCGCCAACAACATCGCGCCACCTGGCACGAACACGCGCTCACGCCCAAGCGCGAATGGGGCGTCGGAGTGCTCGGACTCGGTGCCATCGGCTATCATGTCGCCCACCGGCTCGCCGAGGACGGCTACCCCGTGCACGGCTGGAGCCGCTCGCCCAAGACCCTCAAAGGCATCACCTGCCATCACGGCGATGACGGCCTCCAGACCTTGCTCGGCCAGGTCACTACGCTGGTCACGCTGCTGCCCGATACGCCTGCCACCCGCGGCATCATCGACCGCAACGCCCTGGCCGCGTTGCCCAACGGCGCCAACCTGATCAATCCCGGCCGCGGCACGCTGATCGACGAAGCCGCCTTACTCGAGGCACTCGGTCACGGTGAGGAGGAAAGTGGTCGCCTGCGCGGCGCGTTGCTCGATGCCTTCCCCACGGAACCGCTGCCCGAGGACAGCCCCCTGTGGCGACATCCACGCCTGTGGATCACTCCTCACATGGCCGGTCCGACGCCTATCGACGATGCCGCCGACCAGGTCGCCAAGGCCCTCACCGCCATGCAGGCCGGCGAGGCCATCGACACCGTGGACCCCAAAGCCGGTTACTGAACCGCCCGTACCTTGGCATCCGTTTCCTCGGCCATCGCAACGCGCCTCCCTTCGGCATCGAAGACATGACAGTGCGCCGGCGAAAACGTGAGTGACAAACGCTGCCCTTCATGGGCAGCGTGCGCACCGTCCAGGCGTACCACCAACCATTCATCGAGCCCAGGCAACCGCGTATAGGCCAGCATATCGGCCCCCAGCGGCTCGAGCATCTCGACCGTCACCTCCAGGATCGCCCCCTCCGTCGTGGACGCCGCTTCGCAGAGATGTTCAGGGCGAATGCCCAGGGTCGCTGCCCGTCCTTCGGGCAAAGTAAACGGTAACGCCAGTTGTATCCCATTAGGCAGCACCACGCCGCCCTGATGGGCCGTCAAGGGCAGGAAATTCATGGCCGGCGAGCCCAGAAAGCTCGCCACGAAACGCGTCGCCGGCTGTGCGTAGAGCGTCATCGGCTCACCACATTGCTCGACGTGGCCGCCGTTCATCACGACCAAACGATCCGCCAAGGTCATGGCCTCTACCTGATCGTGCGTCACATACACGGCGGTAACGCCGAGCCGTTTCTGAAGACGCCGGATTTCCAGACGCATCTGCACGCGCAGCTTGGCATCGAGGTTGGAAAGTGGCTCATCGAAGAGAAAGACCTGCGGCTCACGCACGATCGCCCGCCCCATCGCGACACGCTGACGCTGTCCCCCGGATAGCTGTCTCGGACGTCGCTCGAGCAACTCACCGAGCCCCAGCAATTCGGCGGTCGCCGCCACACGCCGGCGAACCTCGTCCTTGGCAATGCCGCGATTTTTCAAGGCATAGCCCATGTTCCCGGCCACGCTCATGTGCGGGTAGAGCGCATAATTCTGAAAGACCATGGCGATATCGCGTTCGGCAGGCTCCAACTCGTTGACGCGCCGATCGTTGATTGTAAGCTCGCCATCGCTGATCGACTCCAATCCCGCCAATGTACGCAGCAAGGTCGACTTGCCACACCCCGAGGGCCCCACGATGACGATCAACTCTCCCTCGGCCACCGAGAGATCGACGCCATGCAGGGCGACAAAACCATTGGGATAGCGCTTCTTGAGGCGCGTCAATTGCAAGGTAGCCATCGGTCGTTATCTCGTTGACTCGGTTCGAATTCACGCTAGCTGCGACAGGCGCGCCTACTTTTCGGCGTCGACCAGCCCTTTGACGAAGTAGCGCTGCAAAATGAGGATCACCAGGACAGGAGGCCCCATGGCGAGTATTGCGGTCGCCGTGACGTCCTGCCACGGCACCAAGGCATCACCGGTCGTCAGCATGCGCTTGAGGCTCACCACCACGGTCATGTAGTCGGCGTCGGTGGTAATCAGCAGCGGCCATAGATACTGGTTCCAGCCATAAATGAACATGATCACGAACAATGCCGCGAGGTTGGTCTTCGACAGCGGCAACAAAATGTCCTTCAGGAAACGCCAAGGGCCCGCGCCGTCGATACGCGCGGCCTCGACCAGTTCGGGGGGAATCGTCAGATAGAATTGACGTAGCAGAAACGTTGCCGTCGCACTGGCGATCAACGGCAGAATCAACCCTGAATAACTATCGAGCATCTGCAGATTCGCGACCACTTCGTAAGTAGGGAGAATGCGCACTTCGACCGGCAACATCAGCGTGATGAAGATCAGCCAGAAACATAAGCGACGAAAAGGAAAACGGAAGAACACAATGGCATAAGCCGCCAGCACGGAAATAACGATCTTGCCTACGGCGATCCCCGTCGCCATTACCAATGAGTTGAATAGAAGCCGCAGCACTCCGGCATTCAAACCATTGACAGGTTCGCTTAACAATCGTGCGTAATTGGCGAGACCGACATCGCCGATCCATAGCGGCGCAATGTGCGTGTAAAGATCGCTCATCGAGTGCGTGCTTGCCGTAAAGGCCAGCCACACCGGCAGGAAGAACAGGCCACATCCCGCAGCCAGCAAGAGATGGCTGACCACGTCCAGTCCTCGGCGTTGATAGCGCATCAGTACTGTACTCGACGTTCGACGAAACGAAACTGAATGAATGTCAGCCCTCCTACCAGCACCATCAACAACACCGATTGAGCCGCGCTGGTACCGAGATTCTGACCCACGAAACCATCCTGATAGATCTTGTAGACGAGCGTTGTGGTAGCGCTTCCCGGCCCCCCAGAGGTCACGGTATCGATGGTGCCGAACGTCTCGAAGAAGGCATAGATGCTGTTCATGACCAGCAAGAAGAAGCTCGTTGGCGACAACAACGGAAAGGTAATGGTCCAAAAACGCCGCATGGGACTGGCACCATCAATCGCCGCGGATTCCAACAAACTCTTGGGAATCGCTTGCAACCCAGCCAAGAAAAACACGAAGTTATAGCTCATCTGCTTCCAGACCGACGCCAGAATCACCA
The DNA here is from genome assembly GCF_004364315.1 of Chromohalobacter marismortui. Lineage (GTDB taxonomy): Bacteria > Pseudomonadota > Gammaproteobacteria > Pseudomonadales > Halomonadaceae > Chromohalobacter > Chromohalobacter marismortui. The sequence goes on from NZ_SOBR01000005.1 coordinate 142,094, forward strand.
GCAGCAGGGCCTGGCCGCCGTTCAGGTTATGGTTCCACTCGATCCCCAGGCGTTCCAACAAGGCGGTGACCAGCCCTAGCGAAGGATCGAAGAGAAAGAGCCATACCACCCCCGCTACCGCCGGCGCCACTGCATAAGGCCAGATCAGAAACGTCTTGTAGGTACTCCCCCCCTTGATGACACGGTCGGCGAGCACCGCCAGAAAAAGGGCAATGCTCATCGCCCCTAGCGCCACCGACAATGAGAACACCACCGTGGTCCATATGACGCTGTAATACGCCGGATCACTGAGCACAGCCATGAAGTTGGACAGGCCGGCAAAATGCCGCGCAAGGCCGAAGGCATCCTCGATGTAAAAGGCCTGCTCGACCGCCTGCCATGCCGGCCAGAAAAAGAACACGCTGACAATGATGAGCTGTGGAGCCAACAGCAACCAGGGCATGAAATGAGAACGTTGGAAGTAAGCCATGGGACATCTCCACGACGCACCCGTCCATCACCGGCGCCACGGGTGACGGACGGGCATGATCAGCGCATCAGCTATTGGCGTTCTGGAACTTCTCGAGCAACGCATTGCCCTTCTCGGCGGCTTGATCGAGCCCCTGCTGCACACCGACCTCGCCAGCGAAGATCTTTTCCAACGCGCCATTAATGACGTCTCGGATCTGCACCATGTTGCCCAAGCGCAGCCCCTTGGAGTTCTCGGTAGGGGCGGAGCCGGTCATCTGCTCGATCGCCACGTCGGTACCGGGGTTTTCTTCATAGAAGCCCTGCTTGCGGGTCAACTCGGCAGCCGCGGTGGTGATCGGCAGGTACCCGGTGAACTGGTGCCAGTCGGCCTGCACCTCAGGCGAGGAAAGATACTCGAAGAACTCGGCGATGCCCTTCTTCTGCGCCTCACTGGCGCCGCTGAGCACCCATAGCGAGGCGCCGCCAATGATGGTGTTGTTGGGCGACTCGATCACCTCGGCGTCATAGGACAGCGGTGCGACGCCGAAGTCGAAATTGGCATTGTCACGCACCCCGGCGTAGGAGGCCGAGGAGCCCATCATCATCGCGCACTCGCCGGAGTAGAACTTGGGCGCTGCCTCGTCCTTGCGACCCCCGTAGGCAAAACGGCCGTCCTGCTGCCACTGCGCGAGGCGCTGAATGTGATCGACCACCGCCGTTTCATTGAACTGCAGGCGGGCGTCCAGGCCTTCGAAGCCGTTGGCCTCGCTGGCGAAGGGAATGTCGTTGCGCGCCGAATAGTTCTCGAGCATCACCCACGACGGCCAGGTAGTGGTCAGACCGCAATCGGCGGCACCGGAATCCACCACTTTCTCGAGCGCCTTGCCGAGCCCTTGCCAGGTCATCGGCACCTCGTCGACGCCAGCCTTCTCCAGGATGTCGCGGTTGACGTAGGTCACCGGCGTGGAGGAGTTGAAGGGCAGCGACAGCATCTTGCCCTCGGGGGTGGTGTAGTAGCCGGTAACCGCGGGCAGGTAGGCGGACGGATCGAAGTCGGCGGACTCCTCGGCCATCAACCGATAGACGGGTATGATAGCGCCCTTGGCGTGCATCATGGTCGCCGTGCCGACCTCATAGATCTGCACGATTTCGGGCGCCTTGCCGGCGCGGAAGGCGGCAATCGCCGACATCATGGTGTCGGTGTAATCCCCTTTGAAGACCGGGTTGACGACATAGTCATCTTGACGAGCGTTGAAGTCGGCAGCGATGTCGTTGACCTTCTCCCCCAGCCCACCGCCCATGGCATGCCACCAATCAATCTGGGTGGCGGCCTGGGCCGAACCGGTGGTCAACAGGACGAGGGCAGTGCCGAAGGTAGAAAGCAGGCAAGCACGTTGCATGAAAGGCTCCTTGTTCAGTACGCGAGGCTCGACGTCAATCACCCCACCCTAGACAAGCAACCTTTCAATCAGGTGACCTTTCCGTGGCAAAAAAAAGACCCGCCAATCGGCGGGTCGGAAAAACAGCATCAGCTGTCGAGAGAGAAGCGGTTACTTGCTCAAGCAAGAAGTGTCAGTGATGAAAGCGCTCAGCCGCTTGGCGCGCCAGCTCGCGAATACCGTCCCAGTCTTCGTTCTCGACCAGGTCGTTGGGCGTCAGCCATGAGCCGCCCACGCACATCACGTTGGGTAGACTGAGATAGTCGTCGGCGTTATCCACGCTGATACCACCGGTGGGGCAGAAACGCGCCTCCGGAATCGGGCCGCCAATGGATTTGATCGCCTTGGCACCGCCGCTGGCTTCCGCCGGGAAGAACTTGAAGCGTCGATAGCCATACTGCCAGCCGGTCATCAACTCGGATACCGTGGCTACCCCCGGCAGCATCGGCACCGGACTTTCCACGCCGTAGCGATAAAGCGCCTCGGTCGTGCCGGGCGTGACCACGAAGTCCACACCGGCCTCTTCGGCCAGGCGGTACTGGGCAGGCGTCAGCACGGTGCCGGCTCCGATGCTCACGCCTGGTAGCGCCGCTCGCATGCGCCGGATGGCATCCAGCGCACAATCGGTGCGCAGCGTGATCTCGAGCACGTTGAGCCCGCCCTCGACCAGGGCACGCGCCAGGGGCACGGCATCCTCGAGGCGATTGATCACCAGCACCGGAATCACCTCTACCTTCTGGCAGATGCTGTCGAGTTCCGTCGTGCGAGTGGAAGGAAGCTGTTTGTCGATAGTCATGAGTGCTCCGGATATTCGTAAACGCAGGGCTCAGGGCGCCCAATACGTCGCAATCGGTTGGGCAAGGAAAGTGCGAATCGGCAATTGCCGGGCATCATCGCCCCCCAACGCGTCGGCCAGAACACGACGCTTGTCCTCGCCGTTGATATGCAGAACGTGGAGGTGGGCATCGGCCAGTCGTGCAGCACTCAGTGTGATGCGTGCCTGCGGCACGCTGGGCGCGCGCACCGCCACCGTCGCCTCGGTCGTCTCGAGTGCCGTGGCCAGTTGCTCGCTATCCGGAAACAGCGAGGCCGTGTGTCCATCGCCCCCCATGCCCAGAACGACCACGCTGGCCGGCCACGGCAGTGCCGCGACACGCGCCGACACCGCCTCGACACCGGTCTCGGGGGTGTCGTCGTCGGTGGTCAGGGAATGAAAACACGCCTCGGCGGCCAGCCCGACGAGCAACGTTTCGCGGACCAGGCGCGCATTACTGTCGGCATCGTCATCGGCCACCCAGCGTTCGTCGGCCAGTGTCACATCGACACGCGACCAGGGCAGTGCCTTGCTGGCCAGAGCGCTGAAGAACGGTTTCGGCGTGGAGCCACCGGAGACGACCAGCAGCACTCGTTCGCGGCTGGCCAGATCGGCTTCGAGCGCCTTGGCCACGGTATCCGCGAGGCGCTCGGCGAGGTAACGACGGCCTTCGTCGATGCTTGTCATCATCAGCTGCTCACCATGCTCAAGCGTTGTCGGGAATCACATGTGTCATGATCAATCAATAATCTTCATACCAGGAGCGACCGTCCTGAGTAATCATGGCGATCGACGCCACGGGGCCCCATGAACCAGCCGGATAACGGCGCGGCGTCATGTCCCGGGCTTCCCAGCCAGCAATCAGTTGATCCACCCACTTCCAGGCGTATTCCACCTCGTCGCGACGCACGAACAAGTATTGCTGGCCCTTCATGACCTCAAGCAACAAGCGCTCGTAGGCATCGGGAATCCGTGTCTTGGGAAAGGCGTGATTGAAATCCAGATGCAGCGGCCCGGGCCGTAGACGCATGCCCTTGTCGAGCCCGCTATCCTTGGTCAGCACCTGCAAGGCGATCCCTTCTTCAGGTTGCAAGCGGATCACCAGCTTGTTCGCCGCCAGCCCGCGCTGGTCGGGATCGAAGATATAATGCGGCTGCTGGCGGAAGTGAATGACGATCTGCGACATCTTTTCCGGCATGCGCTTGCCGGTGCGCAGATAGAACGGCACACCCGCCCAGCGCCAGTTGGCGACCTCGAGCTTCATGGCGACGAAGGTCTCGGTATGGCTCGAGGTGTTGGCGCCTTCCTCGTCGAGATACCCCGGCACACTCTCGCCGTCCACGGAGCCGCCGATGTACTGTCCTCGCACCACATTGCGCGACAGCTCTTCGCCCACCAAAGGCTTGAGGGCCTTGAGCACTTTGACTTTCTCGTCACGAATCGCGTCGGCATCCAGATTCGACGGTGGGTCCATGGCGATCAAACACAGCAGCTGCAACAGGTGATTCTGGACCATGTCGCGTAACTGACCGGCCTGATCGAAGTAGCCCCAGCGCCCCTCGATACCGACTTTCTCGGCGACCGTGATTTCCACATGTGAAATCTGGTTCTGATTCCACTGATTACCGAACAGGGGATTGGCAAAACGCAACGCGATCAGGTTCTGGACCGTCTCCTTGCCCAGATAGTGATCCATGCGATAAATGCGCGATTCAGGGAAAACATCACCAATGGCATCGTTGATCTGAATCGAAGAGTCGAGATCGTAGCCGATGGGCTTCTCGACCACGACGCGCGTTTCGTCATCGAGGCTGCCACTCGCCTCGAGATTGGCGCATATGTCGCCATAAATGCTGGCCGGAACCGCCAGGTACACCACCATGGGGCGCTCTTTCGGAGCATGCCAATCGCGAATGGCGTCATATCCCGCGACGGTGGCAAAATCGAGCTGCTGGTAGTCGAGACGCGCCAGAAACCGCTCGAGACAGGTTTTTTCCAGCTCATTGGACTTGAGGCGCTTGCCGAGTGCCTCCTTGACGTTGGCGCGGAAACTATCGACATCGTGTTCCTGGCGTGCAAGTCCGAGGATCCGAGTGGTATCGCCCAGCAATCCTTCGCGATCCAGGTGGTACAATGCCGGGTACAATTTGCGCAGCGCCAGATCACCCAGCGCCCCGAAAAGGGCCAGATCGACATCGGGCGTGGTATCTCGACTCATGACGTGGCCCCCCAAAATCTGGTTAATTTACCTATAAAATAAGCCATTCCAGGGCTCCTGAGCAAATAAATTATGTAACTTTACTACCATGACGGCGCAAATTGGCACGGCGTCGCGACCGACTTGGCTTGGCGACCCTGCACCACCACGCTAGGATGCCTTTCTAACACAGCGTGGTTACCTGATAACGTAGTTAATTGACTACCTTTCGACACCCTCGGCAGACAGAGACCCTCATTACGCATGCCAGCCTTCGATCTGATCGACCGTATCCGCTCCCGCTTGGACGAACTCAATCGCTCCGAACGCAAAGTGGCCGACGTGATTCTTCACGACCCAGCCGCTGCTACCGGAATGAGCATCGCGACGCTGGCACAAGCGGCGGCGGTCAGCGAGCCGACGGTCAATCGCTTCTGCCGAAACTTCGATGCCAAGGGCTACCCCGACTTCAAGATCAAGCTGGCCCAAAGCCTAGCCGGCGGCACGCCTTATGTCAGCCGGAGCGTGGAACGCGACGACGGCGCCGCAAGCTATGGCGACAAGATATTCGGCGCCACCATCGCCGCCCTTGACGACGCTCGCCGCACGCTGGATGCCCAGCGCGTCGAGCGCGCCGTCGACTATCTGATCCAGGCCAAGCAGATCAGCTTCTTCGGCCTCGGGGCCTCGGGCCCCGTGGCCCAGGACGCACAACACAAGTTCTTTCGCTTCAACCTGCCCGTCACCGCCTACGAAGACGTGTTGATGCAACGCATGGTCGCCGCCGCCACCCATACCGGCGACGTCATCGTCATCGTCTCCTACACCGGGCGCACCCGGGAACTGGTCGACATCGCTCGTGTCGCCCGCGACAACGGCGCGATCGTGCTGGGCATCACCGCGCCCGACTCGCCGCTCGCCCATGAGTGTACCGAAACCCTCGAAGTCATCACCCCGGAAGACACCGACGTCTACATGCCGATGACCTCGCGCATGATCCACCTGGCCTTGATCGATGTACTGGCGACCGGGGTCACGCTGCGTCGCGGCGAGGATTTCCTGCCGCACCTCAAGAAGATCAAGGACAGCCTGCAGGCCACGCGGTTTCCGATCCACGACGAGTAGGCGTCAGGGGGTCGCTTGCCGCCACGCTGCGCAGTCACGACAATGAGCGTCTTGCCGTTTCATCCAATCGTGCCTATTTGAAAGGAGTATGCCCATGCGTTGGCTCCTCGCTTGCCTGCTGATTCTCGTCAGCACCGCTGCCTCGGCGGAAACGTTCCGCTTCACGGCCATCCCCGACGCCGACCAGTCGCGGCTCCAGGAACGCTTCGACAAGGTGGCCGCCTACCTCGAGAAGCAACTGGATGTAGACGTCGAATACGTACCGGTCAAATCCTATAGCGCCGCCGTCTCGGCCTTTCGCAACGACCAGGTGCAACTGGCCTGGTTCGGCGGACTGACCGGCGTGCAGGCACGTCGACTGGTGCCCGATTCCCGCGCCATCGCCCAAGGCAAGGAAGACGCCGAATTCCGCACCTACTTCATTGCCAACACCCATGCCGGCATCAAACCTCAGGGCGATGACCTGCCCAAGAACGTGCAGGGCAAGACGTTCACCTTCGGCGCCAAGACTTCCACCTCCGGTCGGCTCATGCCCGAGTATTTCATTCGCAAGCAATTCGGGGCGCCGCCCAAGTCGCTGTTCTCGCGAGTCGGCTTCTCCGGCGACCACTCGCGCACCATCGCGCTCGTCGAATCAGGTGCATACGACCTCGGCGCGGTCAACTTCAAGGTCTGGGAAGACGCCGTCGCCGAAGATCGCGTCGATACCGACAAGGTCGATGTGATCTGGAAAACCCCCACCTACCCCGACTATCAATGGACCATTCGTGGCGACATCGATGCTCGCTATGGCGACGGTTTCACCGACAAGGTGCGTCAGGCACTGCTCGACATGGATGACCCCGAACTGCTCGAGAGCTTCCCGCGTCAGGACTTCATTCCCGCCGACAATGACGACTACCAACCCATTGAGGACATCGGCGAGAAACTAGGCCTATTGCGTTGAGCATGAAGGAACTGGTGCACTTCGATGGCGAGGCCTTGGGCCACGCACGCCACACCGTCCTCGCCGACCTCACGCTGGGGCTTCAGGACGGCCAGCGCGTGGCATTGCTCGGGCCCAGCGGGGTGGGTAAATCGACCCTGCTGGCCACCTTGCGCGAGCGCCTCGGGCAGCGCGCGGCCTGGTGCCCACAAGAGCACGGCCTGGTACCGCCGTTGTCGGTCTATCACAATATCTACATGGGCCGCCTGGAGCACCACTCCGCGCTCGCCAACCTCGTCAACTTACTGCGCCCGCGACGCGACGCCTGGCGTGACATCCAGGCACTATGCGCAGAGCTGGGCCTCTCGGGACTGCTCAAACGCCCCGTGGTACAGCTCTCCGGCGGCCAGCGCCAACGCGTGGCCATCGCCCGGGCACTCTATCAGGTGCGCGACGTATTTCTCGGCGACGAGCTGGTTGCCAGCATCGACCCGTACCAGGCACGCCGCCTGCTTACTATGATCCAGCGTCAGCACGCGACCTGCGTGATCGCCCTGCATCAGCGCGAACTGGCGTTGACGCATTTCGATCATGTGTGGGGGTTGCGTGACGGCCAACTGATACTCGACGCGCCGGCGCACGAGTTAACCCTCGCGGACCTCGACACGCTCTACCCCGACGCCGGTTCGACGGATACCCGACCGGAGCCGGCATGAGTGACGAACGCGCACCAGGCCTGCTTGCCGGGAACTCACTCAATCTGCGCCTTGCCCGGCGCTCCCTGGGGCTGATCGCCCTCTGTCTGATGGTGCTGCCATTCGCCGATCTGGCGATCACCACCCACGACCCTTGGGCCGAGCTGGGGCGTATGCTCACCGGCTTGTTGCACCCCGACATCCTGGCGACCGAGTCGCTGCCACACGCCATCGCCCTGACCATCGGCTTCGCGCTGTGGGGGACGCTGCTCGGCATGCTGCTGGGCTTCCCCCTGGCACTGCTCTTCCACCGTTCGCGACTGGTGCGCGCCGGGTGCGCGTTCGTGCGCGCCATCCACGAGCTGTTCTGGGCTCTGTTGTTGCTGCAGGTCTTCGGGCTCTCCGCGCTCACCGCCATCGCCGCCTTGACGATTCCCTACGCCGGCATCTTCGCCAAGGTCTACGCCGAGATTCTCGAACTCACGCCACGTGCGCCGGTCGATGCCCTTCCTGAGGGCGTGGGCCGTCTCTCGCGTTTCGTGTATGCCGAACTGCCCATGGTCTGGGCGAGGCTATCGAGCTATACCCGCTATCGCTTCGAATGCGCCATGCGCTCGAGCGTACTGCTGGGCTTCGTGGGCCTGCCGACGCTGGGTTTCCATCTGGAAAGCGCCTTCCGCGAAGGGCGCTACGCCGAGGCCGGTGCCTTGCTATGGGTGTTCTATCTCATGATCGCGTCGCTGGCTCTATGGGGACACCGCCGCCTGCTGCCGTGGATCGCACTAGGGAGCCTGTTTCTGCTCGGGCCCTGGCCGGACATCGACGGCGCGCTGCTATGGCGGTTCGTGAGTGTCGATCTATGGCCGAAGCCCCTGCTCGAAGGGAACTGGAGCGGGCTCTGGCAATGGTTCGGCGAAATACCCGATCTGCTGCCCGCCATCGGCAATACCCTGCTGTTGGGGCTGATGGGCACCGCCGGTAGTCTGTTGGTGGCCTTGCTGCTGTGGCCATTGGCCAGCCGCCATTTCGGTAACCGCCCGACCCGCATGGCAGGCAAAGGCGTCTTGATCCTGATGCGCTCGACACCGGAATTGATGCTGGCGTTCATCTTCCTGCTGGTGCTCGGTCCCTCGATGCTACCCGCCTGGCTGGCGTTGTCGTTGCACAACGGCGCACTGATCGCCTTCCTGGTGGCACGCCATGCCGATGCCATCGTGCCGGGCAGCCACGCACTGCCGGCATCGGCCTGTTATGCCTACGAATTGCTGCCGCGTCTCTATGGCGGCCTGCTGGCCCTGCTGTTCTACCGCGCCGAGACGATCATCCGTGAAACCGCATTGCTGGGCATGCTCGGCATCGCCACGCTGGGCTTTCATATCGACTCCAGCTTTGCCTATCTGATGTTCGATCAGGCGTTCTTCCTGCTGCTGGTCACCGCCGGCCTGAACATCGCCGTCGACGCCCTGGCGCGCCGCTACCGACCGCGCGAAACCGCTGACACCGCAAGCGAACGCGACCACCCCGCGGGAGAAGCCACATGCTGATCACGACACTGCTGTTCATCGCCACCGCTCTGGCGGAAATCGTCGGCTGCTATCTGCCCTGGCTGTGGCTCCGCCAGCAAGGCTCGCCCTGGCTGCTGATCCCGGCGGCCGCCAGCCTGGCGCTGTTCGCATGGCTCTTGACGCTGCATCCCGCCGCCAGCGGACGTATCTATGCCGCCTACGGGGGTGTCTATGTGGTCTGCGCCCTGGGCTGGCTATGGGCAGTCGACGGCGAACCGCTGCACCCCACCGACTGGATCGGCGCGGGCCTCGCGCTTGCCGGGATGGGCGTCATCGCCAGCGGATGGCGATAAGAAAACCTCGCAGAAGATGACGCTTTAAAGCACCTCTATACCCCTGCCCCGTCACGATCACCCAGTGCATGGCGAGTCGCTTGCGCCACCCCACGGGCATTGCCTACGCCTTTTGCCACCATGACTGACAGCCCGCTGCACAGCGCGGGCATAGACTGACACCTGACAGCCCACACCATGCGCGCTGCCTATCCGCAGCGCCAAGGGCCGTTTCCCTGCACCCGCACATGCGGGTTTGGCCTCTGGCCGGACCGCCCGCCAGGGCGGTCTTTTTTGGCGCCTCGGCAGCCCCCGTCGCCCTCGTGTCGGCACGCCGAGACAGTAGCCATCATGCCGCGACTCGGGTAGGGTAAGCGTCCGTATACGTTGTCACTCGCTCCACGGATCAAGCCAGCGGCATTCGCCGACGAAAGGGAAAACGTCTGCATGACGACACCGGCCATGATGTACGTGCATGACTGGCGCGCCTGGCAGCCCGGCCGCCGCGGTACGTCGCAGCCTCGCATCAGCATCGCGGAGAAACCCGCTGGCGGCCATGTGCCGGCCATGTTGCGTCGTCGCTTGACCGGCATCGGGCGCGCCCTCTGTGACATGCTGGCCGAGCTCGATGTCGATGCCGACTGCCCCCTGCTGTATGCCTCACGCCACGGCGATGGCGAACGCACCCTGGAAATGCTCAACGCGCTGGCCGAGGAAGCACCATTGTCGCCGGCACGCTTCGGACTCTCGGTGCATAACGCCATTCCCGGCGTCTATTCGATCGGACGCGGCAACCGTCGCACCCAGCAGGCGATCGCCGCTTCGGGCGACGAGTTCGCCGCACTGCTCGCCGACGCCCGAGGTTATCTGGCGCAGGGCGAGCCGGCCGTGATCGTCGCCTTCGCCGATCAAGCGATTCCCGAGCGGTTTGCGGCGCACTTCACGCCCCCGGTTGAAAGCGCCGCCGTTGCGCTGCGCTTGTCATTGACGCCTGCACAAGGCGCCTGGGCGCTCACGCCACGCCCGCTGGCGCGCGACGCTCCCCGCGAGGAGAGCCCACAGCCCAGCGATCTCATCGACTGGCTATGCGGCACACGCGATGAACTCCATTGCCAACGACCACACCAGGCATGGTCGTTGGTTCGCGCCGAATAGCGCATGGACGAGATCGCCCCATGTGCCCATCGACGCCCTGCCCTATACCCACTTACACCTTGTATCATGGGTCAATCGGTAGAATGTCCGCCCTCGGCAACGTGTACGCACACGACATACGCCTTATGCTGCCTCGACGAGAATGGAGTCGCCCATGACGAGCGAATTGGAACAAGAGCTCAAGCACCTCATCATCGATACCCTCGAGCTCGAGGACGTCACACCGGAAGATATCGATCCCGACGAGCCGCTGTTCGTCGACGGCCTCGGCCTGGACTCCATCGACGCCCTGGAACTGGGGCTCGCCTTGCAAAAGCGCTACGGCATCAAGCTGGACGCCGATAGCGACGAAACACGCCACCACTTCCGCAACCTGCGCACGCTAGCCGCACTGGTCGAGGCGCGTCGTACCGCGTAGTGCCCAGCATGAGTTCCCGTATCGTGTCGTCGACCGCCCCCCGCTCGACCCTGTTCAGTCTGCTACTAGGCCTCCTGGCATTGGGATGGCCGCTGGCCGTGCACGCCTTGCTGCCACGTCTGGGGGCCTGGCCACTGCTGATGGCCCTTGTGGCACTGGCCTGGTGGCGGTTGCCGGCCGAACGCCGAGTCTGGGGATGGGGGCTGCTGATTGCGGGCGTGGCCGTGCTCGCTGCCGGCCACGCCGAACTCGGCGTGCGCGCCTGGCCAGTACTCCTCAATGCCGCCATGCTGACCGCCTTCGCGTACAGCCTGGCACGCCCGCCCAGCGCAATAGAGCGCCTGGCACGCCGCCGCGAACCCGGCCTCGGGCCACGCGGCGTTCGCTACACGCGTCGTGTCACACAGGCCTGGTGCGTTTTTTTCGCCCTCAATGGCAGCATCGCGCTGTGGACTGCCCTCTACGCTGACCTGGCCACATGGACGCTTTACAACGGGGGCATCGTCTACGCCCTGCTGGCAATGATGTTGGGCGGCGAATGGGGGATCCGCCGCCAGGTGAGGAAAACGCCCGATGACGAATGACATGGCACACGGCCCGCTACTGGCCGCACCGTGGCGCGAACACGCCCCTGCCCGCGCCGTGGCGTGGCAAACCGATGCGCATGCCGAGCCATCCTGGCAAACGCTGAAGGCCTTCCAGGCCGACATCGGCGCTTGGCAGGCGACGCTGGACATGCATGCCGAGTCCCCGTGTCGGTGGATGCTGAGCACCCATGACCCTTACCGGTTCGGCTGTGCATTGATCGCCGCCTGGGAACGCGGCGATCATGTCATTCTCCCCGCCGACACACGGCCCGCGACGCTCGAGGCCCTCGATAACCTAGGCGCCACGCGTCTGGGCGACCTCCCCGGTGGCCTGATGGCAAGCGCCACGCCGCGTGCCCCTCGCTGGGGGCAGTTAGCGCCACGGCGCGTCGCCGTGTCTCTTTACACCTCGGGTTCCACGGGCGAGCCACAGCGTCTCGACAAGAGCTTCGCCCAGCTCGACGCAGAGCTGGGCATGCATGCCGCGCTATGGCCGCTCGACGCACGCCTGACCCTGAGCCAGGTCAGTCACCAACATATTTACGGCTTGTTGTTCAGCGTACTGCGTCCTTTATGCGAGCGCAGCCCGTTCGCCACCGACGTATGCCGCTACCCAGAGACCTTGCTTCTATGGTTGGCGCGCTGGCATTCGCAAACCCGACGCGAGGCGGTACTGATCAGCGCTCCGCCGACGCTCGAGCGGCTTCCAGAAACACTCGATTGGTCAACCGTCGAGGGTGTCCTGGCACGCATTCATTCCTCCGGCGCCCCTCTACCGCGCGCTGCCGCCGCGCATGCCCAGCGCCTGCTCGGCGCCGAGGTTCGCGAAGTCTACGGCAGCTCCGAAACCGGCGGCATCGCATGGCGCGTGCAATCACGGGATACCGGCTGGACCGCATTTCCCGGCGTCGAGGTGCGCAACGACGACGCGCATCGACTGTGGTTACGCACCCCCTGGTTGAGCACACCCGACACCTGGACGCCGCAGGCCGATCACGTGACCGTCGAGGGCGAGCGCTTTCGCTTGCTTGGGCGCAGCGACCGCATCGCCAAGGTCGGCGGCAAGCGTGTCTCGCTCACCGCCTTGGAGCGTGCCCTCGGCGAGTTGCCGGGTGTGCGCCAGGCCCATTGCACGCCCCTGCCGAAGCGTGATGGCCGTCTCGGCGTCATCGTCGAGCTCGCTCCCGAGGCCGTGCCGCACGATCATGACACTCGACGCCGGCTGACTCAGTCGTTGCGCGCGGCCCTGGCGCCGCGCTTCGAGAACGCCGTGCTGCCACGCTACTGGCGATTCGTCGAGGCCTGGCCCCGCGACGCCCAGGGCAAGCTCGGTGCGACATGCCTGTCGCGCCTGTTCGCGGACCTCGACGATCCCCGTACCCCCCGTTGGCTGGGTGAAACGCTGAACGGCCCGCATAGCGCACGCCTGACCCTTGAAGTCCCCGAGCGGCTTGCCTACGTCGAAGGCCATTTCGCCGCGCAGCCAGTGGTACCGGGCGTGGTCATGGTGCGCTGGGCGCTGCACGCCGCACGCGATAGCCTTGGCCTGCACGGCGTGTGCCGGGACATGACACGCATCAAATTTCCCTTGCTGCTGCTTCCGGGCGAACGCGTCACGCTGACGCTCAACGCCACGCATGAAACGGCACGGAACCATGTCGAGCACCATGTCCAGAACGATGCGCATGGCAGCGGCATGATGATCGAGTTGCGCTTCACATTCGCCAGCCAGCGCGGCACCCACGGCACCGGTACGCTAACCCTGACGGAGGGCGCCCACCATGCGTGATGAGGCCCGCCCCTGTGTCATCGTGCCGGTCTACAACCACGCCGATGCGGTGGGCCGCACCTGTCAGGCCCTGCGCCGGCTGGGCGTCCCATTGCTGTTGATCGATGACGGCTGCGAGCCCGCCTGTGTCACCGTGCTCCGGCGACTCGCCGACGCGCCCGACACACACTTGCTCACGCTGGCATGCAATCAGGGCAAGGGCGCGGCCGTCAGGGCCGGCTTGCGCGAGGCACAACGGCTGGGTTTCACGCACGCACTACAAGTCGATGCCGACGGCCAGCACGATGCCGATGACCTGCCGCCGTTTCTCGCCGACCTGCATGCCGACGACATGACGCTGCGCATTGGCTACCCACGTTTCGATGCCAGCGTACCGCGCCACCGTTTCTATGCGCGTTATCTGACCCACTCGCTGGTGTGGTTGAACACCTTGTCCTTCGCGCTGCGCGACACCATGTGCGGCGTCAAATTATATCCGGTGGCGGCGGTCAACCATCTGGTCGCGCGACATCCTTGCGGGAACCGCATGCAGTTCGACACCGAGCTGCCCGTACGCTGGGCATGGGAGGGGCACCGGGTCGAGAATCTGCCGGTACGGGTGGTTTACCCGCTGGATGGTATCTCGCATTTCGCCATGTGGCGCGACAACCGCCAACTCACGGCCATGCATTTGCGCCTGTTCGCCGGCATGTTATGGCGGCTGCCACGCCTGCTGCGTCGCAACGCACGAATGACGAGGAGCAACGAATGACCCCCGGCGACAATGATACGCAGCGCGAGACACACCATTGGTCGCGCGTCCAGGAGTCCGGGACCCTAGCCGGCATGCGGCTGATGATCTGGATTCGCCGCCACTTGGGCCGCTGGCCGTTTCGGCTCATGCTGGTACCGGTCATCCTTTATTACTATGCGGTGCGCCACATTCCCCGTCAGGCCTCTCAGGACTATCTCAAGCGCATCTGGCCGTTGCATGCCGGGCATGCACCGCGTTGCGTGCACTGGTTGAGCCTGCGCCATTTTCTGGTCTTCGGGGGCATGCTGATGGACAAGATCGATGCCTGGAGCGGGCGTACCCTGGAAGCACGGGTCGACGGCGAGGACCGCGCCCGCCTTGACGCCGCCATCCGCAGCGGGCGCGGCGGTCTGGTGCTGGTCTCTCACGTCGGCAATCTGGAAATCTGCAGTGCCATGCAAGAACGCCGCGACGACTTCCACGTGGTGCAGATCATGCACACCCGCAACGCCAGCAAGTTCAACGAGCTGCTGGCCCGCAGCAACCTGCGACGCGCGCCGGAGATCATTGAGGTCAGCGAGATCACCCCGGCAACCGCAATGTTGCTCGCCGAGCGCATTCAGCAAGGACGTTTCGTGATGATCGCCGCCGACCGCGTGCCGATTCACGACGCTGGCCGTACCCAGACGCTCGACTTCCTGGGCGCCCCCGCCGCCTTCCCCGAAGGCCCGTTCCACCTGGCCACCCTGCTGCGCTGTCCGCTGTACACGGTGGCCTGCCTACGCGATGCCGAGGGCTACCGGGTGGAATTCAATGACTTCGATGACACCACCCACGTCAGGCGGGTCGAGCGCGACGCCTGGCGTGAACAAGCCATGCGCCGTTACGTACAATGGTTGACCGACCAATGCCGGCGCCAGCCTTTGCAATGGTTCAATTTCTTCCCTTTCTGGGCTTCTTCGACAACGCATGCACGCCGCGACGACTGAGTCTCGCCATCATGTTCGACACGGGAGAACACATGATCCGTCACTTGATTGCCTACGCCTGCCTGGGTCTCGTCGGCCTGCCGCTCGTCGTGCACGCCTTCGATCGCCAGGCGCTCCAGGACCGTATCGAGCAGGTGCCGGCGCTGGAAGGCCATTTCACGCAGACCCGCTGGCTCTCCGATGTCGACACCACCCTCGAAAGCCAAGGCCATTTTGCCTATGTGCGCGATGAGAAGGTCGTCTGGCAATTGACAATGCCCGTGGAAGATACGCTGGTACTCACGCCGGATGCCCACGAAAGCGCGCCCTCGAATAGCGCTCGACAGGGCGGTCGCGAGCAGATCGCCGCGTTATTGCTGCAACTGCTCGGTGGAGACTGGTCGGCACTCGAATCGCGCTTCAAGCAGCACCTGCAAGGGAGTGCCGACGACTGGCGGATGCGACTCACGCCTCGCGACCCGGCGCTCGCCGAACGCATCGCCGAGATTCGTCTGTCCGGCGGCCGCTACATCGACCACATGGAAATGGACACTACCGGCGGCGATCGCTTGCGCATCGACTTCCGCGATCAGAAGCCCCTGACGCCCAAGGCAATCGACGCCCTCCCCGACGCCACTCCCCGTTGACCGGATCGGGAGAACCGCCCATGTCGCCGTTACCCAACGCCACGCGCACGCCCCGCTATCTTGCCTGGGCCTGGCTGATTGTCCATGTACTGTGTCTAGTGACGCTCGGTTGGCTGCTGCGCGACGGCCTGCCTGCGGATACGCGACTGACCGCCATGCTCCCCGAGGACCGTCAGGCACCGCTGGTAGAACGTGCCAGCGCCAAGCTGGGCACGAGTTTCGAGGACCGTTTCGTCCTGCTGTTGCACGCCGACGATCTGTCGAGTGCCACGCCGGCACTGGCCGACGCACTCACCGACGCCAATGGCACGGCACCGCGACTCAATGCGCTCGTCTGGCGAGATACCGACCTCATCGACAAGGACCCACGGGCAGCGCTCGATGTCTATCGGTATCGTTTGCTGACCCCCGCCATCCGCCAGGCCATCGATGCCGATGGTGGCAAATCACTGATCGCTCCCGCGCTGCAGGCACTGTTTTCGCCGGTGGCAAGCCCCGACCCCGTGCGCGACCCCTTTGGACTCCTCGATGCCTGGCTCGAGGAACGTACCCAAGGTCGCGTGACCCCGCGCGACGGCCGCCTGGGTATCGACATCGACGGCCAGCGCTTCGATCTCCTGATCGGCGAACTCGCCGCCTCCCCCTACGCGCCGGACGCCCAACAACGCCTGACCACCGCCTTGGCGGATTTCAAGGCGGCACACCCCGAGGCGACGCTATTACGCTCGGGATTGATCTTCCACGCTGCCGCCGGGGCCGAACAGGCCAAGCAGGAAATGTCGACCATCGGCCTCGGCGCCTTGCTGGGCCTGATCGCGGTCCTGTTATTCGTGTTTCGTTCCGCCAAGGTGTTGCTTGCCTTGTTGTTGCCGCTGGGCAGCGGGCTGCTGCTGGCCCTGACCTCGACCCTGGTGCTGTTCGGCAGCCTGCACTTGCTGACCCTCGCGTTCGGCGCCAGTCTGATCGGGATTGCCATCGATTACGCCCTGCACCTGCAGAGCCATCGGGCCATCGCCGGTCGTGCCTTTCGTCTTCGCGCGCTATTACCCGGCCTCACGCTCGGCCTCATATCCAGCCTGGTCGCGTATCTCGCCCAGACCCTCACGCCGCTGCCGGGATTGCGCCAGATGGCGGTCTTTGCCGCATTGGGCTTGCTCGGCGCCTGGCTCTCGGTGGTGCTATGGCTGCCCCACTTGCGCCTCCCCATCTCGCCGACCACCGCACACCTGGCGACCCGCTGGGAGCACCTCACCCGAACGTCTTGGCATCTCACGCCCGGCTGGGTGGGTGTGGTCGTCATGCTGATGCTCGCGCTCTGTGTATGGCGGCTGCATAGCGACGATAGCCTGCGCCTGCTCAGTTCATCGCCCGATGCCTTGCTCGAACAAGAACGTATCGTGCAACGACATCTAGGCAACGACACCGGTACCCATTACTTACTGGTACGTGGCGACGACGAGGCCGCGCTGCTCGCACGGCTCGCTGCCCTGCACGCACCCCTCGACCGCCTGCAACGCCAAGGCGTGATCAACGGGCACGCCGATCTCGCCGACAACGTGCCGCCGCCCACACAGCAAAACGCCAACCTCGCGCGCGTCAGACGCCTGTACCAGGCGCCGCTCGACACACTCCTCGCCCGTGCGGGGTTGCCCAAGACGCTGGCCGAACGCGCCCGCGCGCGCCTCGACGCCAGCCCGGTGCTGGATGTCGCCACATGGCTCGACACTCCTTTGGGCGAAGCACAGCAACGCTTGTGGCTGGGCAAGACTCCCCACGGTGGCGTCGCCGCCACGGTGGTGCTGCGCGGCGTCGAGGACGGCGCAGGCGAGGGCCCCCTGCGGGCGCTGGCCGAGTCCAGGTCCGGCGTCACCTATGTCGATCGTATCGAACGCCTGTCCGGCCTGCTCGGCGAACTGCGCACGCATATCGCCGAATGGCTGACGCTGGGCCTGATCCTGCTGAGCGCGGCGCTGACCCTGCGCTATCGGCATCGTACCTGGCGGGTGCTGCTTCCCCCACTGGGCGCTACGCTAATCGTATTGACGAGTTTCGCGGTGGCCGGTATACCGCTCAACGTGTTCAGTCAATTGGGGCTATTGTTGGTCTTGGGCATCGGTCTCGACGCGGGTATCTTCAATGCCGAGCACCCCCGGCAGGCCGCCGCCTGGCTGGCCATCAGTCTGTCCACCCTGACGAGCTTGCTGGCCTTCGGGCTGCTCGCATTCAGTGCGACCCCGGCGCTTCACTATCTCGGCCTGACCTGCCTGATTGGCCTGGCCGCGGTGTGGGGGCTGGTCTACTTGCTCAGGCCTGGCCCACGAGGAGACGCAGGATGAACATGCACACCGACGCACCCTCCCATGACACCGATTGCGACGTTGCCATCATCGGTGCCGGCCCCGCCGGCGCGGCCGCCGCCGCGCGCCTGAGTCACCTCGGATGGCGGGTGCATGTCATCGAACGCA
Organism: Chromohalobacter marismortui; assembly: GCF_004364315.1. Classification (GTDB taxonomy): domain Bacteria; phylum Pseudomonadota; class Gammaproteobacteria; order Pseudomonadales; family Halomonadaceae; genus Chromohalobacter; species Chromohalobacter marismortui. The sequence continues at coordinate 160,338 of NZ_SOBR01000005.1, forward strand.
GCCATTTCCCACGTTTTGCCATCGGCGAAAGCCTGTTGCCGCAGAGCATGGCCTATCTCGAAGCCGCCGGTTTGCTGGAGGCCGTCCAACGGGCCGGCTATCAGCCCAAGAACGGCGCCGCTTTCACACGCCGCTCGCGGACTACCGCCATCGACTTCCGCGACAAGTCCACGCCCGGCTGGGGCACCACCTATCAGGTGCCGCGCGCGGATTTCGATCAGCGCCTGATCCATGCCGCCGGGGCCCTGGGGGCGACGCTCGAGTTCGGTACCACCGTCACCGCGTTCGATGCCCACGCCATGCACCCCACGCTGCAGCTCGAGGACGAACAGGGCATGGCGCGTCGCCTAAACGCACGCTACGTTCTCGATGCCAGCGGGTATGGCCGGGTCCTGGCACGCCTCGAGGGACTCGAACGCGACCCGCGCGCCGAGCCGCGCATGGCGATCTTCAGCCACGTCGAGGACGGTATCGAGGACGCCGATTACGACCGCGAGAAAATCCTGATCGGCGTGCACCCCGAGGATGCCGGCATCTGGTATTGGCTGATCCCGTTCGCCGACGGCCGCGCGTCGGTGGGCGTCGTCGGCGATATCGAGACGCTTACCGCACATGGCGACTGCCCCGAGGCGCGCTGGCAAACCCTGATCGACCGGGAGCCCCGCTTTCGACAGCTCCTGCACCAGGCCCGGCGCGTGCGCGAGGTCAACGAGATACGTGGCTACGCGGCCAGCGTCACACAGTTGCACGGACCCGGTTACGCCCTGCTCGGCAATGCCGGGGAGTTTCTCGACCCGGTGTTTTCCTCCGGCGTCACCATCGCCCTGCACTCGGCACACCTGGCCGCGCCCCTGGTCGATCGCCAGCTACGCGGCGAGTCAATCGACTGGCACGCCGACTTCGAGGCGCCGCTGCGCGCCGGGGTGGATACCTTCCGCGCCTTCGTCGAGGCCTGGTACGCCGGGACGCTGCAGACCATCGTCTTCCACGAGGCACCGCCGCCACGTTTCAAACGCTGGATCAGCGGCGTCCTCGCCGGCTACGCCTGGGACCACGACAATCCTTTCGTCACCGCGTCGCGACGACGCCTGGCGGCCCTTGCCGAAGTCTGCGCGCAGCGCGACGAGGTACGCTCATGAACCTGACACGTCATCCTCTGGCGCTCGCCCTGTGCGGGCTAATGCTGCTCGGCGGTTGCTCCCTGGTGCCCCCCATCGCGCCCCATCCCGCGCTGGATCACGCCGCACGCTCGGCAACGCTCACCCGGCGCCTGACGTTCATACCGAACGACGCGGAGGCGGACACACAGACGCTGATCGCCGTGCTGCGCCTCGCTCCGGACGAATTGCGCGTGGTACTCACCACGCCCTACGGGCAGCGCCTGACGACGCTGGTACGCGACGCCTCGGGCAGTCGCTTCGAACAGGGCGACGCCCCGCGCCGGGATGCCTTGCCGTTTCCACCGGACTGGCTGGCGACGCGGCTGGAATGGTCGCTGTGGCCCCGCGCGGCGCTCGAAGACGCCTTCGCGGATAGCGAATGGACGCTCGACGAGGATCGCCAGCGGCGATTGATCACCTATCGCGGCGAGCCGGTCGCACGCATCGCCCCGCCACCGGCTCAACGCGACATGAACGGTGCTGCCACCGTCGTATTGGAAGATTTTCAAGGCGACTATCGACTACGCATCGCCCCACTCGATTCGTCCACCGATCACGAGGCCTCGCGATGAGCCTATCCGCCGACCGTCAACGCTGTCGTCTATCGCGCCCCGGCGTGGTGTGTAGCCTTGGAGACGATCTGGACACCATCGCCGGCGCCTTGTTCAACGGGCAACGCGGGCTGACGACCAGCGCCGCTTTCACGCCCGAACGCGATTTGCCGCTCGGCATGGTCACCTGCGCGCTGCCCGACTGGCACGATTGGCCGCCCGAGCAGCGCAGCCGCAACAACCGCTTGTTGGCACTCGCCATGCAGCGACTGCACGACACGCTCATGACGCTGCGTGAATCGGTGGCGCCCGAGCGCATCGGCGTGGTCATCGGCACCAGTACCTCGGGTATCGGCGAGACCGAACATGCCATCGCCCAAGCAGGCCGAGAGGGTCCGCTACCCGAGACGTTCCGCTATGCCAATCAGGAGCTCGGCGCGCCGGCACACTTCGTGGCCGATCGCCTCGGCGCCCGCGGGCCGGTCTATGCCCTCTCGACGGCATGCAGTTCCAGCGCGCGGGCCCTGGCCAGTGCGCGACGCCTGCTCGCCAGTGGTACCTGCGACGCCGTGGTCGCCGGGGGCGCGGATAGCCTCTGCCGCTTGACCGTCAATGGCTTCGCCAGCCTGGAAGCGATCAGCGAGCGGCCTTGCCTGCCGTTCTCCGCGCACCGCGACGGCATCAATATCGGCGAGGCGGCGGCGCTGTTCGTGGTCACCGAGGAGGACGGCGGTATCCAGCTCGCCGGCGTGGGTGAATCCAGTGACGCCTACCACATCTCCGCCCCGCGGCCCGACGGCAGTGGCGCCCATGAGGCAATGCGCCAAGCCTTGGCGATGGGAGGCTATGCACCCGAGGCAGTCGACTATCTCAACCTGCATGGCACCGGCACGCCCCACAACGACAGCATGGAAGCCAGAGCGGTGACGGCACTGTTCGAGACACCGCCGCCGTGCAGCTCCACCAAGGGGCTCACCGGTCATACGCTGGGCGCCGCCGGGGCGCTCGAAGCCGCCTTCTGCTGGCTGGCGCTGACACACCAACAGTGGCCGGTGCATGTCTTCGACGGCCATCCCGACCCCGAACTGCCATGCCTCGACCTGGTCGCCTCCGCACGCGCCGCCGGCCGCATGCGCTCCGCGTTGAGCAATTCCTTCGCCTTCGGCGGCAATAACGCCGCGCTGTTGATGACGCGCGAGGAGTACTGACATGGCGCTCCACACGCCTTGCGATATAGGGCCCTTCGTTCCCCATGACGGTGCGATGTGCCTGCTCGACACCCTGCTGGATTACGACGCCGAGGGGGCCACGCTGGCGATCACGCCCGGGGGCGGCGATCTTTTCGTCGAGAACGGTGCGATTCCGGCCTGGGTCGGCCTCGAATGGATGGCGCAAGGCGTCGCCGCCTGGGCCGGGGTCTGGGCACATATCGATGGTTCCCCGCCGCCACCCGGCTTCTTGATCGCCAGCCGGCGTTATCATGCCCATGTGGATGACTTTGCCCTCGGCGAACCGGTGCATGTTCGGGTCACGCGGGAATTCGTCGCCGACAACGGCGTCCGTGCTTTCGCCGGCATACTCTCGACGCCGGCGGGCCAGCCGCTCGCCGAAGGACGCCTGAGCATCTTCCAGCCGACGCCGGACGCGTCTTCTTTCCCTGCACAAAGGCACAACGCTCGATGACCGACACCATCCTGGTGACCGGTGCCAGCCGTGGCATCGGTCGCGCCACTGCCCTGCGCCTCGCGCACGACGGCTTCGATATCGTCCTTCATTACCGCTCACGCGAACAGGACGCCGAACGCGTCGCCGAGGAGATTCGCGCGCTTGGCCGCGAGGCGCGCCTTTTATGCTTCGACGTCGCCGATCGCGACCAGGCACGCACTCTCCTCGAAGCGGACATCGAGGCCCACGGCACTTATTTCGGCGTGGTCTGCAACGCCGGCATCACCGCCGACAACCCGTTCCCTGCGCTTACCGGCGACAACTGGGATAGCGTGGTACATACCAACCTCGATGGCTTCTACAACGTGCTGCACCCGCTGGTCATGCCGATGATCCAGCGCCGCAAGCCGGGGCGCATCGTTACCATCGCCTCGATGTCGGGGCTCATCGGCAATCGCGGCCAGGTCAATTACAGCGCCGCCAAGGCGGGGGTCATCGGCGCTACCAAGGCGCTGGCCATCGAACTGGCCAAGCGCCATATCACCGTCAACTGCGTCGCGCCAGGCTGGATCGACACCGACATGACGCACCACCTATCCCAGGAAGAGGTGCGCAAGTTGATTCCTATGCGCCGCACCGGCCAGGCCGAGGACATCGCCGGCGTGGTGAGTTTTCTCTGCTCACAGGACGCCGCTTACATGACGCGTCAGGTGTTGCCGGTTAACGGCGGCATGTGTTGAGCAGGCATGTCGCTTACCACCATCAAGCTTGGCGCGACGGGGCCGATAATGAGGCATACGCCTGAGGCAATGGATACGACACAATGAAACGCTTGGTTCTGACGCTCGCCGTGCTTCTCGCGACCGCCCTGCTGGGGGGCGCGCTGCTGTCGGCCACCGATCTCGCCTGGCCGCTGCCGCCGGCGGCCTTGATACCCCTGGGCGCCTTCGTGTTAGCGCTGGGCGCGCTGGCGATCCTGGCGCTGCTCGGCCTGGCGTTCTGGCAGCAGCTCGTGCAACAACAGCGTGCGTTACGCGACAGTCTCGACGCCCTGGCGCACCATGGACGTACGCAGACCACGGCCTTGCTGGCCGAGCATTTCATGCAACATGCCGAACGCTTGCTTGAGAAGGAAGGACTGGACCCGAACAAGCGCAATGTGCTGCGCTGCCTGGCCATCGATGCGTTACGCGGCAACAGCGGGCGTGGCGATCCCAACTATGCGCGTCTGGCACGGCTCTTCGAATGGTTCGACGGTGAGGCACGTGCCACCGACGACGGCGTCGAACGGCGGCGCCTGCTGGTACCGGTGTTGATGCAATATGCAGATGTCGCCGACCAACTATGCCGTGTCGGTGAAAGCGAGCCGCAACGCGTGGGCGAATTCCTGAGTCACCAGCCGCCGGCGGTGACTCAGCAAGAGGAGGAGGAAACACCGCCGACGTGACCCACGCCTTGCGTCATGCGTCTCACTGCCCCTTGATCGCCGCCGTCACGGTCACTTCCACCTTGAGCTCATCGGCAGGCATCGGCGCCACCACGCAGGTACGCGCCGGCGCATGACCGGCGGGCACCCAGGCATCCCACACCGCGTTCATGGCCGCCACATCGCCGCCATCGGCCAAATAGACCGTCGCCGTGAGCAGATGCTCACGGTCCGAACCGACTTCCTCGAGCAAGGCATCGACACGTGCCAGCATGCTCTCGGTCTGCACGGTGATGTCGTCGTGGCGGGCATCCGGCCCGGCGACCTGACCGCATAGATAGGCAATGCCGTTGTGCATCACGGCCCGGCTCATGCGGGCCTTGGTGTCGTGACGTTGAATGATCATCGTAGTGCCTCGTCATGCGCAGCGCTTAGCGCAGCAGGAGTAAAGGAGATTGGGCGCGGCGAATCATCGCCGTGGTGGTACTGCCGACCAGGAACTGGCGAATGCGCGAGTGACCGTAGGCGCCCATGACCAGCAGGTCAATATCATGTTGCTGCCGATAGTCGCACAGCACCTTCTCGACCTCGCCGGCGATGATGTGCGACTGCACGGCGCTACTGGTGGGCGTTAGCTGTTTCTCCGCCCAGGCCAGTTGCTCGCGATGCTCATCGGTATCCGCCCCCACCAGTACCAGGTGGCATTCCAGGTCGCGCAGCAACGGCCGCTCCGAGAGCAGTTCGACCATCTTGCGCGTGGTGGGGCCGCCATCGAAGGCAATCAGATAGCGTGTCGGCGTCGTGAAAGACTCCGGTACCACCAGAATGGGGCGATGCAGCCCACGAATCACGCGTTCGAGGTTGCTTCCCATGTGCTCCGGCGAGGCGTCCGCCGACTCTCCGCGCTTGCCCAGCACGATCAACCGTGCTTCTTCTTCGATCTCGGTCAAGGCCTCGACCAGCTCGCCGTTACGCTGACGCGTCTCGACTTCAGTGATACCGGCAGCCTCGGCGCGCTCGCGTGCGGCGCTCAACATCAAGCGGCCATGCTCTTGGGCAACCTTGCCACGCTGCTCGTCCAAGGTCGCCAACTCTTCGAGAAGATGCTCGCGCGAGCCGAGCCCGATATTGCCGCGCGGATCGAACTGGCTGGGTGCCTGATTACGGTCCAGCACATGTACGAACGACAGCGGCACTTCCATGCGCTGGCTGGCCCAGATCGCCGCATCGCTCACGGTTTCCGCATAGTTCGAGCCATCGATACACGCCATGACGTGGGGGGCTTTCATGTGGCGAGCTCCTTTCCATCTTCTTGTCGGGGTCCCATCGCGATGGGGCTGACTGCATGATACTCAGGGTCGGGGAGACTTGTCGTCTCCCCCGCAACTCAGTGCCCCATGAGTTTTTCCACGGCGTCGGGCTTGTCATGTACCGCGAAACGGTCCACCAGAGTGGCACTGGCCTCGTTGAGCCCCACGACCTCTACCTCGGTCCCCTCACGGCGGAACTTGATGACCACCTTGTCGAGCGCGCCCACGGCGGTGATGTCCCAGAAGTGGGCACGCGTCAGGTCGATACGCACACGCTCCACGGTTTCCTTGAAGTCGAAGGCGTCGGTGAAGCGATCCGCCGAGGTGAAGAATACCTGGCCAACGACACGATAGACGCGTGTCTTGTCGTCATCGCCTGTCTCGCTGCCCACGTACAGGATCTGGCCGACCTTGTTGGCGAAGAACAGCGATGCCAGCAACACGCCGACCAGCACACCGATGGCCAGGTTGTGGGTCGCCACCACCACGGCCACCGTGGCGAGCATGACGATGTTGGTCGACATCGGATGCTTGCGCATGTCGCGCAGCGACTCCCAACTGAACGTCCCGATGGCGACCATGATCATCACCGCCACCAGCGCCGCCATGGGAATCTGCGCGACGAGGTCGCCGAGGAACACCACCATGATCAACAGGATGACCCCGGCGCACAGCGTGGAAAGCCGCGTGCGTCCGCCGGATTTGATGTTGATCACCGACTGCCCGATCATCGCACAGCCGGCCATACCGCCCAGGAAACCGGTCGCGATGTTGGCCACGCCCTGGCCCTTGCACTCACGGTTCTTGTCGCTGGGCGTGTCGGTGAGCTCGTCGACGATGGTCGCGGTCATCAGCGACTCGAGCAGCCCCACTACCGCCAGCGCGGCGGAATACGGGAAGATGATGGCCAGGGTCTCGAAGTTGAGTGGCACGTCCGGCCACAGGAACACCGGCAGCGTATCCGGCAGCTCGCCCATGTCGCCTACGGTGCGCACCATGGAGAAATCGCCCAGCATGTAGACCGCGGTGAGCACGATGATGCACACCAGCGGCGACGGCAGCATGCGGCCAATGACCGGGACATAAGGAAACAGATAGATGATCGCCAGCCCGGCCGCGGTCATGGCGTAGACATGCCAGGTCACGCCGGTCAACTCGGGCAATTGCGCCATGAAGATCAGAATCGCCAAGGCGTTGACGAAGCCCGTGACCACCGAGCGCGAAACGAAGCGCATCAAGGCGCCCAGGCGTAGATAGCCGGCCACGAGCTGCAACACCCCGGTCAGCAGGGTCGCGGCGAGCAGGTATTCGAGTCCATGCTCCTTGACCAGGGTCACCATGAGCAGCGCCATGGCGCCGGTAGCGGCGGAAACCATCCCCGGCCGGCCGCCGGTGAAGGCGATCACCACGGCCATGGAAAAGGACGCGAAGAGCCCCACCTTGGGGTCGACCCCGGCGATGATCGAGAAAGCGATCGCCTCGGGGATCAGCGCCAGCGCCACCACGGCGCCGGCCAGGACGTCCGATCGGACGTTCGAGAACCAGCGTTGTTTGATTGATGCGTACATGCGTTGTGTCCATCGATGAGAAAGGTCAGATATTTCGCTCGGCGCGCCTGGCGACGACTGATCCAGGCCACGGCATCGTGTCATGTGCCGATGTCGAGAATGCGACGAAAACCGAAAAGACGGCCGGATACGGCCCCGCAACGCTTGATGCGTCGCGGGGCCGCGCAGGAGCGAGGAAATGCTCCAGAGAGAGGGGAAACGCTAGGGCGGCGTTGCGCTCATGAAATCAATCGGCCTTGAACGGTCGGTTGGGGACACATGGCGGCATGTGCCCGAGAAAACGCGGGATTCTATCAACTCGACGCCGTCTTTGCACCTTTGGTCGTAGAGGAAGACGCAGCACGCCAATCGAATCGCGGCCAGCCACGTCGTTCTGCGGCGCGTGCCAGGCGCGCATCTGGCTGTATGACATGCGCATGATCGACGTGCTCGAGCAGCGGCAGATCATTGTGCGAATCGCTGTAGCCCCACAGGACATCGGGCCGATGGGCGGCCTTGCGCTCGGCGAGCCAGGCCTCGAGCGCCTTCAACTTGCCCGCCTGATAGGTGACGATACCGGACGGCTCACCGGTGAAACACCCCTCGGCATCGAAGGCCGGGTGCGTGGCCAACGCCTCGTCGGCACCGACGACGTCGGCGATGGGGGCCACCAGGTGATGCATCGACGCCGAGATAATCACGGTGTCATGGCCCTGCGCACGGTGCCAGGCCAAACGTTCGAGCGCGCCCGGCATCAAACGTGGCCGGATCCAGGCCTCGATGAACGTCATCACCTCGTTGCGCACCGTCTCGCGCTGACGGCCAATCAACGGTGCCAGCACGAAGCGCAGGTGTGCCTGCATGTCCAGCGTGCCGGCGTGATACTGCTGGTCGTGACGCGCCACCTGCTCCATGAAGGCCTCGCCATCCTCCACCCAGCGGCGTCTCACCAGCCAGGCAATCCACAGGCCCGTGCAATCGCCGTCGAGCAACGTGTCGTCGAGATCGAATATCGCCAGATGGCGGCTATCAGCGGTCATGGCGACTGGCTCCTGGAAAAACGAGGCGTCATTCTAACCGCTCTTCATGACAAACGTCTGTCACACTTCGTTGCCCGTCGCCTCATCACCCGTCGAGGCGCGACCCGAGGCCGTGCCGGAGGTGCCGTTCTGGGAATTGTCTCCCGACGATACGGTGCCCGACGTGTTCAAATGCCCCTTGAAGGCCTCCATGATGTCCATCGGCAACGGAAACACGATGGTCGAGGCGTTCTTGTTGCTCATGTCGCTGAGCGTCTGCAGGTAACGCAACTGCAATGCCGCCGAATTGCTGGCCATGACATCCGCCGCCTCGACCAGCTTGTGCGAGGCCTGCAGTTCGCCCTCGGCGTGGATCACCTTGGCACGCCGCTCGCGCTCCGCTTCGGCTTGCCGGGCGATGGCGCGAATCATGCTCTCGTCGAGGTCGACATGCTTGATCTCGACATTGGCGACCTTGATGCCCCACGACTCGGTCTGGGCATCGAGAATCTCCTGGATATCGTTGTTGAGACGGTCGCGTTCGGAGAGCATCTCGTCGAGATCGTGTTTGCCGAGCACCGAACGCAAGGTGGTCTGCGCCAGCTGGCTGGTGGCGACCCCGAAGTTCTCGACCTGGATGATGGCCTTCTCCGGATCGACCACGCGAAAGTAGAGCACCGCATTGACGCGCACGGTGACGTTATCCTGCGAGATGACGTCCTGTTCCGGCACGTCCAGGGTCACGGTGCGCAGGTCGACGACCTGCATCTTCTGGATGCCGGGAATCAGCAGTAACAGCCCCGGCCCCTTCACCGCCTGAAAGCGTCCCAGGAAGAACACCACGCCGCGTTTGTACTCCGGCAGGATGCGTATCGCCGCAAACAGCAACAGCACCACGAGAACAATCGGGACTAGATAGGCATAACTCGCGAACATGGCGTCACTCCTTCTCGCTAAGCGTTGGCGCGCCCCATGTGCCGTTCAACGGCTAGGGGGTTGTCGTCATCGGCTCGACCACCAGCGTCAAGCCTTCGTTGGATACGATTCGCACTCGCTGGCCACGGGCCACGGGAGCGGCACAGCGCGCCTGCCAGCGCTCACCGTGAACCATGACCTTGCCTTGCCCCTGAAAATCCGCCAGCACCGTGGCCTCCTGCCCGATCATCTCCTCCTGGCCGCCCTGAGGACGATGTTCGCGTAGCCTCACGACTCCCATCACGACCCACAGCAAGAACCCAGCGGCCACCAGAGCCACGCCCCCCACCAATGGCAGTGCCAGCGCCTGGTGCGTGTCGTCCATCAACATCACCGAACCGGCCACGAAGGCCGCCAGGCCGCCGAATCCCAGTACCCCAATGCTGGGCACGAACGCTTCGGCCACCACCAGCGCCATGCCCAGGAAAATCAGCACCAAGCCGGCATACCCCACCGACAGCACCTGGAAGGCATACATGGCGAGCACCAGACAGATCGCGCCGACGACACCGGGGAACAACGTACCCGGGCTCAGCAATTCGAAGATCAGCCCGTAGAAGCCGATGATCATCAGGAAATAGGCGACGTTGGGATCGGTGATGAACGCCAGTACCCGGGCACGCCAATCGGGCGGTTGACGCTCGAGCGTCATGTTGTCCGTCGAGAGCGTGCGCGTCCCGTCGTCCATGACCACGCGCCGCCCGTCGAGCTGGGTCAGCAGAGCGTCGAGGTCGTTCGCCACGATCTCGATGACATTGGCCTCCAACGCCTCGTTGGCCGTGAGATTGGCCGCCTCGCGGACCGCGCGTTCGGCCCACCGAGCGTTGCGCCCATGGCGTTCGGCGAGCGAGCGAATGGTGGCCACGGCATCTTCGAGCACCTTGCGCTCCATGGCCGACGACGTCTCTTGATCGTCACCCTCTTGCGCTTCATCCGGCGTCGGCTCGCCGCCACCGCCGCCGAGCTGCACCGGCGTCGCCGAGCCGAGATGCGTGGCCGGCGCCATGGCGGCGACATGGCTGGCGTAGAGCAGGTAAGTGCCGGCGCTGGCGGCACGCGCTCCGGCAGGCGAGACATAACTGACCACCGGCACCGGCGAGGCAAGCATCGCGCCGATCATGTCGCGCATCGACGCGACCAGCCCCCCCGGTGTATCGAGTTCGAGAATCACCAGCGAAGCGCCGTTTTCGACGGCACGCTCGAGCCCTCGCTGAAAGTAATCGCTGGTGGCGGGGCCGATACTGCCGTCGATGGTCAGGACCACGCCGTGGGGCGCATCACTCGAGTCGGATTGCGCGCTCGCCAGCCACGACAATCCCAGGCCCGCGAGTACCAGGCAGGCCCACATCAGACAGCGACGCATCGCGACGCCATCACTGAGGCGTGGCATCTTGGCGCTCCGAGGCCGAGGCGCAGGGGATGGGGCGTGTCGACCAGGTCGTGGCACCGTGCTCTCCGTGACATACACGGCTGCCGCCGGACATGACGGCACGCGTCTCGACATTCGGCAACGAAGACGCATCGGGCTGCACGATGATCGACGGGTACACATTGACGCGATCGCGCCCTTCTCGCCACCCACGTTCCCCCCATCCATGCCAGGCGTGACGCTCACGGTCGTAGTGTCTGTCCTCATGCCCGGCGCGGTGCGACTCGAGCGGTAGCAAGCGCCCGCTTTCGGGCTCGTAAACCTTGATGCCATCCGCGCTAGCGGCCGTGATTCCCGCCACCGCCAACAGCAAGGCAATGCCCATCGCGACAGGCATTGCGTGACCCACGTACCGATACCTCATCATGTTCAGCTCCTCGCAACCCGAGTCTACTCACGGGCCTATGACATCAGTCTAGTTCACGTGCACCACACAACCATTCCCACAGCAGCTCGCATGCCGGCCGCAGTGCCCGCGCCTGCGGGCGTACCAGCCAGAAGGCTTCATCGGTGGGCATGCACAACTCAAACGGCGCCACCAGATCGTCACGACCATCGAAGAGGCGCCGGTGGGTCAGCGCGACACCGGCACCGCGGGCGGCCAATGCCAGCGTGGCGACCTGAGTATCGCAGATGAACGAAGCACACCGCGCCTCCAGCCCCTCGACACCGGCCAGCGACAACCAGCTCGGCCAGCCCAGCGCGAAGCCCGCAGCGTGCAGCAGCGTGTGCCCGGCCAGATCGTCGGGTGCCTGTAACTGACGGGCGAGCGCCGGCGCGCACACCGGCAGCATGACCTCCTCGTTGAGCAGCACCGACTGCATATCGGGCCAATCCCCCTGGCCATAGCGAATCTCCATGTCCACGCCTTCGGCACCGAAGTCACCGGGCCACACGGCGCTCACCAAGCGTACCGTGATATCGCGATGCCGTTGATGGAACCGGGTCAACTCGGTCGCCAACCAGCCATTTTGCAAGGCGGGCGTGGCCCGCAGCGTGACCGGTGCGTCGGGATGCGGCCCGAAGACTTCGGCAGTACCTTCGGCGATACGCGTAAAGGCCTCCTGAATGCTCGGCAGCCAGGCCTGCCCGGCCGGCGTCAACGATAGGCTCCGTGGGTGACGCACGAACAGTGCCTGGCCGAGACGGTCCTCGAGCAGGCGAATCCGTTGGCTGACGGCCGACTGCGTCACGCCCAGTTCGCGCCCGGCCTGGGTGAAACTCAACGTGCGTGCAGCCACCTCGAAGGCTTGCATCCATAAAACCGGCGGTAGGGACATGGCGAACTCGACGATGGTGAATACGCTCCCATGATCGTCAATAAGCCACCCATTAGCAAAACTTGGCCTCAGGTACGAGATTCATCGTTTGTCTAATGTCGCCGCAAGGCGACAAGCTAGTGGCCGATTCGCACGAGCCATATCAGGAGGCCAGCATGCAGTCCCAGCGCCATTCCCCCACCGTCGACATGAGCGAACTGTTCCCTTACGCACAGGGACTCGCTTTGCATACCAGCCAAGCCCACGACAAGGCACTGGAGGTCACCTGGGAAAACGCCGACAGTGCACGCTTCAGCTACCGCTGGCTGCGTGATCACTGTGCCTGCGCGCAATGCCGTCATGCGACGACGCGCGAGCGTCTTTACATGCCGCTCGAGGACGAGAACTTCCTGAACGCCCAGCCCGAGGCCGCCGTTGAAGACGGTGCACTGGTGCTGCGCTGGGCGGACGGCCATGAATCGCGCTTCGACGCCGGGTGGCTGTATCAGCGCCGCCCCGAATCGCACATCGATGACGGCGTTCCCCGCGCCGAACCCTGGCGCGAAGGCTTTACCCCGGTCCACGTGTCGCACGCCGAGATGATGGGCGGCAGCGAAGGCCGGCGCGAATGGCTGACCGCCCTGCTGCGCGACGGCCTGGTCCTGCTCGACGATGGCCCACGCGAACTCGAGGAGGTCGTGCGCATCACCGAACTCTTCGGGCCGATGCGTGCCACCAACTTCGGGGCACGCTTCGACGTCCAGTCCAAGCCGAATCCCAACAATGCCGCTTATACGGCCATCGGCCTCGAGCTGCATACCGACCTCCCCAACTGGCGCCATCCGCCGGACATCCAACTGCTGTATTGCCTGGAGAACGAAGCGGAAGGCGGCGAATCGTTGTTCGCCGATGGCTTCGCGGTGGCCGAGGCGCTGCGCCATGAAGCACCGGAACTCTTCATGCGTCTGCGCGACACGCCCATCGATTTCCGTTTCCAGGACGAAGACAGCGACATCGCCGTGCGCGCGCCGGTCATCGACGTCGATGCCACGGGCCGCATTCGCGAAGTCCGCTTCAACAACTGGATTCGTGACACCCTGCGCCTGCCACCGGAAGAAGCCGATGCCTGGTATGAAGCCTACCTGGTCTTCTGGCAGCGTCTGCGCGAGCCGCGCTTCCGCGTCGACTTCGCACTGGGCTCCGGGCAGATGGTGGCCTTCGACAACCGGCGCGTCCTGCACGGTCGCGGCGCCTTCGATCCCAATACCGGCCGCCGGCATCTGCAAGGCACCTATCTGGATATCGACCACCTCGAATCGCATCTACGCGTGCTGGCGCGCCACGCTTCCAACGCCGCGCCCGCTACTCCGACAACATCCACCAATGAAACGGGAGTTTCCTGATGTCTCATTCGCTGCGCTCTTTACTCGTCGGCCTACCGCTCGTCGCCGGTATCGGCCTCCCCATGACCGCCCAGGCCGCCGACGACAGCGTCAACTTCGGCGTGCCCTCGTGGCCCGGGATCACCGTCAAGACCGAAATCGCCAGCCAACTGCTGGAGCCGCTCGGCTACACGACACAGGCCGATAACGTCGGCTTGCAGGTCATTTATCAAGGCCTGAAAAGCGGTGACCTGGATGTCTTTCTAGGTGGCTGGCTGCCGGCTCAAGAGCCGATGCTCACGCCCATGGAAGACAACGGCGTCGTGACACGCATCGCCAACAACGTCGATGGTGCGCAAATGACCCTCGCGGTGCCTGACTACGTCTACGAGCAAGGCGTGACCTCGTTCGCGGATCTCGATGCACATCGTGATATGTTCGAAGGGGAGATCTACGGCTTCGGGGCCGGCTCGGCCGCCAGCGAGATCCTCAACAAGGCGATCGACAACGACACCTGGGGGCTCGGTGACTGGCAGTTGGTGGACACCAGCACCGTCGGCATGCTCAGCGCTGCGCGTGATGCCATCTCACGCGAGAAGCCTATCGTCTGGGTCGGCTGGACACCGCACTGGATGAACATTGAAATGCCGATGCGCTATCTGGACGACAGCAAGAACCTGTTCGGCAAGGGCAACGGCGCCAGCCAGGTGCTTACCTTGATGAACGCCGACTATGCCGATGCCCACCCCAACCTGGTCGCGTTTTTCGAGAACTTCACGTTCACCGCGGAACAGCAAAGCTGGATGATCAAGGCCTTCGGTCTTGACAAGAAAGGACGCGAAGAAGTGGCCAACACCTGGATTCACGATAATCCCGAGCGCATCAAAGCGATGCTAGAGGGCGTGACCACGACGGACGGCAAGGCCGCCTGGCCGGTCGTCAAAGACGCCTTGTCTCTATAAGGCAACCACCGCGACCACGGACATGGCATGGTGAGGTGCCATGTTTCCACCATGCGGGCTCTCACGTATGCTTGACGCATCCAACGTTGAGAGGCCCGCATGTCCCGCTCCCTCGCTATCCTGTTCGCCTTGCTGGCCGTCATGCTCGGCTGTGGCCTACTCTGGCAATGGCTGGCCATGCAAGACATCCTGACGCCGCAAGCCCTACTGCAAACGCTACAAAATGCCGATACATGGCGCGACACCGCTTGGGCGCCCTTGGCGGTGATGGGGATCTATGCCCTGACGTCGCTGGTGATCTTCCCATTGAGCCTATTGGTGGCCGTCACCGGGTTGGTCTTCGGTCCTGCCTGGGGCTTCGCCTATGCCATGCTGGGGACGTTGTCGGCGTCGATCGCCACTTACTGGGTAGGCCGGGCGTTGGGACGCGACGCGCTACTGCGCCACGGCGGCCAGAAGCTCAACGGCCTTGCGCGATTGCTCGCGGGACGTGGCGTGCGCACCATGGTGCTGTTCAATCTGCTGCCGCTGGCTCCCTTTACCCTGACCAACATGCTGGCTGGCGCCTGCCACCTGCGCTTTCGCGAGTATATGCTCGGCTCCACGCTGGGGATCGCCCCAGGGTTATTGGGCGTCACTCTGCTGGGGAGTCAGTTGGGATCGCTGGTCACCGCGGAAAGCCGCGAGGGATTGCTGATCGCCGCCGGCGGCATCGTGGTCGCCGTCGGTATCTTGTGGGGACTCAAGCGTTATGCCGAGCGGCGTAGCAAGCGTGGGTAACGCCCCCTCCAGGCGAGCTCACTTGCTGGGCGCTTCCTCCGTGACCCGGACGGCGTCGTTCTCCGGCACGGTTTGAAACACCGAGCGCAATACCCGGCCACGATGCCGCAGCAAACGCCACTCGGCTTCGAGACGCCCGCGCACTTTTTCCCAGGTCCCGTCATCGCGCTCTGCCGCGCTCACTTCCGCCTCGAGCACCTGACGATAGATAGTCAAGCAATGGTCGGCGCAACGTCGCTCATCGAAGCTGAGTGCACTCTCGAGTGCCCCCTTGCGCAAGGTCGCGCGCAGCGCCTGATCTTGGAGTGTTTCCAGCGCTTTGGCGAACGTCTCGACATCGTCGTTCGGCAACATGATGCCGTTGAGACCGTCGCCCAGCACTTCGCGCACGCCACTGGCATCGACCGCCACCACCGGCAGACCGGCCGCCATGGCCTCGGCGATGACCATGCCCTGGGTTTCGCTGTGCGAGGCGAAGGCAAACGTATCCATCGCATGGTAGGCATCGATCAGCGCCTGATCGTGCAGTTTGCCGGTGTAATGGAAGCGGTCTGCAACGCCTTCGCGCGCAGCATGGTCGTGCATCGCCGTGCGGGCGTCTCCCTCGCCGACGATCAAGGCGCGTGCCTTGGGATGGCGGGCCATGAAACGCGACAGCGCTGCCGCCAGGAAGTCGAGATTCTTCTCCATGGCCAGACGCCCCACATGCCCTATCACCATGGCGTCCTCGGGAATGCCGAAACGCTGGCGCCAACGCCTTCCATCGCCTCGGGCAAAGGTGCGCGTATCCACACCGCTGGCAATCACGCGCACCTTGTCGGGTAAAACGCCGCGCTGGGCCAATAATCCCGCAATGCTTTCGCTGGGGGCGATGACCGCATCGCACAAGCGCGTGTATTCGCTCGACAGGGCAATCGCGAAACGCTGCATGCGCGGCGAGTCGCCGGGCACGTAATGGGTGTAGTGCTCATAAAGCGTGTGATGGGTAAAGACCAGCGGCAGGCCATAGGTTTGCGCCACGCGTGCGGCGGTATCACCGAGCAGGAAAGGGTGATGGGAGTGCACCAGGTCGGGCTCGAACGCCTCGATGGCCTCGTAGAGTTGGCCGGGCACCGGTACGGGAAGAGAAAAATCACTGCCGTTGAAGCGCTGCATGGCCACCACGCGCACCACATCACGTTCGAAACGTGGCTGACCATCCAGTTTCGGCGCCACGACCAACACACTATGCCCCGCATTCTGCAGGCACCGCTTGAGACGCTGAACGGATTCACTCACGCCACCCACGGTCGGACAGTAGGTGTTGGTGAACATCAGGATATTCAATCCCTCGACTCCCTATGACCTCGAAAGTACGACGTGGACCTGGCCCGCCGCAAGGCGGCATATCATAGCAGATAGCATGGCACCCAAGGCCAGAGATGGGGACATTAACGCGATGCACCGGGCAAGTCGGGCACGCGGCCAGCCATTTCCGTGGTCATGAACTCGACGAACTGGCGAATCCGGGCACTGTCCCTCGCCCGCCCCGCGTAGAGCAGGTAAAAGTCCGCTCGAATGCCTTGCCACTGCGGTAGCAAAGGCACCAGCTCGCCGCTTGCCAGATATTCGTGAACGTCCCACCAGGAACGCAGCAATATGCCGTGGCCATCGAGCGCCATGCGCGTCATTGCCTCGGCATCGTTACTCGCCAGGCGACCATGAACGCGTATGGCACGCTGGATGCGCGCGCCCTCGGTCGCCTCGAACCGCCATAGCGAATAATCGGTATCGTTCTCGCGCACGATCAGGCAGTGATGGTCGGCCAGATCTTCCAACTGCTCGAGCTTCGGGGCATTGGCGAGATAGTGAGGGGCTGCACACAGCATCCGGCGGTTGGCGAGCAGCCGTCTGGCGATCCAGCGCGAATCCGGTGGTTCGCCGACACGAATGTTGATATCGAACCCCTGCTCGTCGAGTCCCTGCGGGAAGCTGGTCAATTCCAGGAGGAGCTCCAATTGCGGATGGAGCGCGGCAAAACGCGAGATCAGCGGCGCCACGTGACGGCGGCCGAAACCGAAGGTGGCGTTGATTCTCAGCCGCCCCGAGAGCGTCGCGCCCTGATCCCGCAGCGAGTTTTCCAGATCACCCAGATCATCGAGGATCATCGCGCCACGCGTCAGATAGCGCTCTCCTTCCGCTGTCAGCGATAAGCGGCGGGTGGTCCTTGCCGCCAGCGACACGCCCAGACGCGCCTCCAACTGCTGCAACCGCTTGCTCACCGCCGAAAGAGAGAGCCCCAAGTCTCGAGCGGCGCCCGTGAGGCTGCCGGCCTGCGCGACCCGTTGAAAGAAGGCCAGATCATCGACTGCGGACACCGGATTCTCCACCTCAACGCAACATTAGGTTCAATATTACGCGAATTATCCCTAAAACTTCAGCATCTACACTGACATTTCCACCCACACATCGATTCCCAAGAGGTAAGCCCACCATGGCCCAGACACCGCACAAGACTCACAAGATCGCCGTCATTCCTGGTGACGGCATTGGCACCGAAGTCACCCCGGAAGGCGTCCTCGCCCTGAAGGCCGCGGCCCAACGCTTCGGCATCGACCTCACCTTCGAAGACTTCGACTTCGCCAGTTGCGATTATTACCTCACCCACGGCCAGATGCTGCCCGACGACTGGAAAACCACGCTGTCACGGTTCGACGCCATCTTTTTCGGCGCCGTGGGCATACCCGACAAGGTGCCCGACCACATATCGCTGTGGGGCTCGCTGCTGCAGTTCCGGCGTGAATTCGACCAATACATCAACCTGCGCCCCTGCAGACTGATGCCGGGTATCAAGAGTCCACTGGCCGACCGTCAGCCCGGCGACATCGACTTCTACGTGGTCCGCGAGAACACCGAGGGCGAGTACTCGAGCATCGGCGGCAAGATCTTCGAAGGCACCGAGCGCGAAACCGTCATGCAGGAAACCGTGATGACGCGCACCGGCATCGACCGAGTACTCAAGTACGCCTTCGAATTGGCGCGCAAACGGCCACGCGGCAAGCTTACCTCGGCCACCAAGTCCAACGGCATTTCGATCACCATGCCCTACTGGGACGAACGCGTGAAAGCCATGCACGCGTCCTACCCGGAGATCGACGTGGATCAATTCCACATCGACATTCTCACCGCCAATTTCGTGCTCCACCCCGACTGGTTCGACGTGGTCGTCGCCAGCAACCTGTTCGGCGATATCCTCTCCGACCTGGGCCCGGCATGCACCGGCACCATCGGCGTGGCGCCCTCGGCCAATATCAACCCGGAAGGCACGTTCCCCAGTCTCTTCGAGCCGGTGCACGGCAGCGCGCCGGATATCGCCGGCCAAGGCATCGCCAACCCCATCGGCCAGATCTGGTGCGGCGCGATGATGCTCGATCATCTGGGCCACGAAGATGCCGGCAAAGCCATCCTCGACGCCATCGAGTCGGTGCTTGCCAAGGCCGACCCCAGCGTGTTGACACCCGATCTCAAGGGACAGGGCACGACACGTGACCTGGCGCAGGCCATCATCGACGCGATATGAGGCATCGCTGAGGTCGCACAAGACAGGCGCGTCGCCTAAGGTAATGGGCACGTGGCACGACAAGCCACGGCCAAGACCGTAACCGCTCCAGGGAGAGGATCATGACGATATTCGAAGCACTGCGAGAAAGCCACGACAAGCAGCGCACCTTGCTTGACCTGCTGGTCAAAACGCACGGCGATAGCGATGGTCGCGACGAGCTCTTCAAACGCATACGCAGCGAGCTGGAGCATCATGCGGGGGCGGAAGAACGCGCCCTCTACGTCCCCATGATGGAACACGACATGACACAGGAGAAGGCCCGTCACAGCGTGGCCGAGCATCACGAGATCGACGAGTTGATCGAGACCCTGCAAGCGACCGATTACAGCTCACCGGCCTGGCTAGCAACGGCGCGCCAACTGCAGGAGATGGTCACTCATCATCTCGACGAGGAAGAGCAGGAAGTCTTCCAACTGGCAGGGCGCGTCTTCGACGATGCGACCAAGCAGTCGCTGGCCGACACCTACCAGGAGGAAATGCAGCGCCTGGCGTCTTGAGAGGGAGGCCGAACACCAGGCCATAACACCAGCGCCCGGCGAGAACATCTCGCCGGGCGCTGGTGCCTTCCGCCATCGCCTACGGCGAGGCGCGCTACCAGGGCGGTATCAGCGATCCGATGCCACGCGGAAACGCACCACCGCCTGGTAGAGATCGGCGGCTTGGGTCTCGAGCGAACCGGCAGCCCCCGCGGCCTGCTGTACAAGCGCCGCGTTTTGCTGCGTCACCTGATCCATCTGCGTCACGGCCTGATTGACCTGTTCGATGCCCGAGGACTGCTCCTGCGAGGCGGCCGAGATCTCGGCCATCAAATCACTGACACGCTGGGCACCCTCGCGAATCTCGCCCATCGCACTATCGGCTTGGTCGACGAGCTCCGCACCCGCGTTGACATGTCCTACCGAGCCTTCGATCAAGGTCTTGATATCACGCGCCGCGTCCGCGCTGCGACTGGCCAGATTACGTACTTCGCTGGCGACCACCGCGAAGCCACGGCCCTGCTCGCCGGCACGCGCCGCTTCCACCGAGGCGTTGAGCGCCAGCAGATTGGTCTGGAAGGCGATGTCATCGATCAGCGAGATGATATCGGCCACCTTGCGCGAGCTGCTGCGGATCTCGCCCATGGTGTTCACGACCTGGGTGATCACCTCTTGTCCATGCGCCACCGATGCCGTGGTGGCATCCGACACTTTATTGGCTTGATTGGCGTTTTCCGCGTTCTGCCGCACGGTAGCTGTCAATTCCTCCATGCTAGACGCGGTTTGCGCCAACGACGCCGCCTGTTCCTCGGTCCGCGCGGACAGATCGTTGTTGCCCGTGGCGATCTCGCGTGATCCCTGGTCGATCGCCTCTCCCGCGTCACGTATACGCGCAATCGTCTTGCTCAACTCGAGACGCATGCGCTCGATGGCATACATCAAGCTTTGCGTATCGTCCTCGCGCAATGTAACGGGAGACGTCAGATCGCCCTCGGCGATACGCCCCACGACACGCGCGGCCTCGTCCGGCTCGCCACCCAGACTGCGGTACACATTGCGAATCACCAGCAGGAAAGCCGCCGTCAGGAGCCCCCCCGCCACCAGCAAGACCAGTGCGTACTGCCACAGCTTGTCGATGAAGGCCGACTGAATGTCGTTCGTATAGACACCCGCCGCCATGTTCCAGCCCCAGGGGTCGAAGCGTTCGACGTAGCTGAGCTTGGGAAAGAGCGCATCGCTTTTGGCATCACGCGAGGAATACGGCAGATAACCGCCGCCCTTTCCGGCAAGCGCAGCCAGATCGCGATACACGGCCACCCCATTG
Source organism: Chromohalobacter marismortui (assembly GCF_004364315.1). Taxonomy (GTDB): domain Bacteria; phylum Pseudomonadota; class Gammaproteobacteria; order Pseudomonadales; family Halomonadaceae; genus Chromohalobacter; species Chromohalobacter marismortui. Next base: position 181,204 of record NZ_SOBR01000005.1, read on the forward strand.
GGATCCTTGTAATCCGACATGTCCGTGCCGGCGTCACGACGTGGGTGATAGACGAGTTTCGCATCGGCGTCGAAAACGAAGACATAATTGTCGCGGTCACTACCGAAGCGTATCGCGTCGAGGGCATCCACCGCCCGCGCCTTGGCCTCTTCGGCGCTCAGTTCGCCCGCCGCCACTCGCTCGGCATAGCCGTCCAGCAGGGTATGCACCATGCCGATGGTGTTGGAAAGCGCGGCCTTGCGCTCATCGAACATCACGCTCCGACTCTGCCACGCCATGCTGACCACGATGGCAATCATGACTAGCCACATCAGTGCCAGCGTCAGCCACAACTTCCGCTTGAGCGTCCACTGCGTACGTGTCGTCTCGGCATGAGACCCGTGCGATACCACCGGCGCCGCCGGTTCATCCGCGTGAGCGACCACGCTCGAATTAGCCATTATCCCCCCTTGCCCTGATTGCGTATTAATCGATGACGGAGGAGTTATCGGCCAGGATCAGCGATTCTTGATAGATACCGTGCAAGGTGAGTGCCCACTTTCTTTTCGCGCGACTAGCCGACTGCGTCTCGCCCATTGGTCGAAAAAGTTCAACATATGCATGAATTGGTTCTACATTCAAAGGGCAAGGAGCCTGTCACACAGCACATCCAACAAACACGAAGGATCTTCACGCCATGCAGATGGGACGTCGACAATTTCTTGCCTCCTCCGGTGCCTTTGCCGCCACGGCCACCTTCGCACCGACGCTATTGGCGCACACGAAGGGTACCGGCACACCGCAACGTTATCCGGATGATGCCTGGAAGGTGCTCGATGATCGTTTCCAGCCCTATTACATCTTCAATACGCCTCTCGAACGGCAATGGACCGGCGGCTTATGGCTAGAAGGCCCCGCCTGGAACGCCGTGGGCCGTTACGCCGTGTTCAGCGACATTCCCCGTGCCCGGCAGATGCGCTGGGATGCGGTCACGGGCGACGTCAGCGTATTGCGCGAAGGTGTCGGCCATTCCAATGGCAATACCTTCGACCGCTGGGGACGTCTGGTCGCGTGTGAGCACTTTCCCCCGCGCGTGGTGCGCTATGAATGGGATGGCAGCGTCACGATCCTGGCCGAGCGGTTCCAAGGCAAGCGCCTCAATGCGCCCAACGACCTGGTGGCCCTCGACAATGGCGGCATTCTGTTCACCGATCCCGGGTACGGCGCGCACGTGGATTATGAAGGCCACAAACGCGAACTCGAACTCGACCCGGCCATCTACTACATCGACGACGACCTCGAGGAGCCACGCCTGTTCTCCGATGCGCTCTACAAACCCAACGGCATTGCGCTCTCCGCCGACCAACGCACGCTCTACGCCAGCGACACCGCGCCGTCCCACTATCCCGACCAACCGGCCACCATCTCGCGTTGGCGCCTGGCGGAGGACGGCACCGCGCAAGGCGAGCGTGAGACGGTAATCTCGAGCAAGGACGAGGGCTATGACGGCATCACGCTGGACCAGGACGGCAATATCTGGAGCAGCGTCTCGGGCGGTGCCGGTAAGGACGGTGTGTCGGTCTTCACCCCCGGCGGCGAGCGCCTGGCGCGCATTCTGCTGCCTGAAGTCTGCGCCAACCTGTGCTTCGTGGGCGAGGATCGCAACCGGCTGTTCATGACCGCCAGCCAATCGATTTACACGCTCTATACCGGGGCCCGCGGCGCCTGAACCCGAGTATTGACGCGTGTCGCCATCTGCCCGGTTTTCATCGTGAGACCGGGCATTTTCATCACTTCGACCTCCCCTCTTGTGGTCGCGCACCCGGCTCGTACTGTAGAGACATCGACATTGCTAATGCCGTATTAGCGATGCTTGCGGTCATGCGACGCTGGCACGCAGCGGCCCTTGCAGTGACTCGAACCTCACAACAACAGAGTAGGCGCACGACATGACCAACCAGGAGTTCTTCGCCCAGTTATGGGATGACTACGTCGCCATGACGCCCCAGGCGCAGCGCATTCACGACGCCTTTCTGGCCGACGGCGAAACGATCATCAACGACCACGTTGCGTTTCGTACCTTCGACCGGGGCCCCATCCGCCTGGAAGCACTCGAACCGCATCTACTGGCGATGGGCTACACCCGTTTCGCCCCCTACGAGTTCGCGGCCAAGAAGCTGCGTGCCTTCGGCTATCTGCCGCCCAGCGACGATCAGCCACGGGTATTTCTCTCCGAGCTCAAGTGCGACGAACTCTCCACCCAGGCACAAGCCAGCATCGATGCACTGATCGAACAGATCGCCCCCCAGCACGTGGCCTCGCCCGAGGTACTCTGGGCCGGCCGCTTGTGGGCAGCACCGAGCTTCGAGACCTACCAGCAGTTGATGGCGGAAAGCGAGTACGCCGCCTGGCTATCGATCATCGGCCTGCGTGCCAACCACTTCACCATCAGCGTCAATCGCTTCACGCAGTACGACACGCTGGAAAAGGTGCTCGCGAAAGTCGAGGACCTGGGCATCGGCATCAATGACGCGGGCGGCCGCATCAAGGGCTCGCCCGAGGTCCTGCTCGAACAAGGCTCGACGCTGGCCGACCGCCAGCCGTTCACCTTCGCCGGTGGTCAGACGGAAGAGATTCCGACCTGCTATTACGAATTCGCCAAGCGCTATCACGATGACGACGGCCAGCTCTACCAGGGCTTCGTCGCCGCCAGCGCGGACAAGATCTTCGAATCCACCGATGTGCGCGGCGAGCGCTCCGCGGGACGTTGAACATGCTCGACGACTGGCTCGCTTCGAGTCTCGACGCTGATCCCGTCGAGCCGCACGAAGAACGCAGTGGAAAGGTGCCCGGCGGGCGCTATCGCCTGCATGCGCCCGGCGTACTCGAACTGCTCCCCGATGAGTTCGCTCCCGAGGCACAGGCATGCGTCGTGTCGGCGGGCATCCACGGCAACGAGACCGCGCCCATCGAACTCGTCGGCGCGTGGCTGGCGCGCCTCGAGGCCGGCCAACTCAGACTCGGTGCGCCGGTACTGGTGATCCTCGGCAACCTCGAGGCGATTCGGCAAGGCGTGCGCTTTTGCACCACCAACCTCAATCGCCTGTTCCAGCGAGGCCTGGATCTGGAAGGCGACGAGCCCGAGCGCGCTCGTGAGCTGATGGCTGTCGTCGATGCCTTCTTCGCGCGCCATGACCTCCCCCGCGTGCATTACGACATGCACACCGCGATTCGCGACAGCCGCTACCCGCGTTTCGCCGTCGAGCCCTTCGCCGCCGCCGAGACGCATCCCGCGCAATGGCATTGGCTGGCCGCCGCCGGCATGCAGGCAGCCTTGCATCAGCACCGCCATAGCTGGACCTTCTCGCATTATTCCAAGCATTATCACGCCGCCCAGGCATTCACGCTGGAACTCGGCAAGGTGCGCCCCTTCGGGGAAAACGACCTCGACGCGCTATCCGGAATGCTCATGCTACTCGAGGCAGTACTCGAAGGCCGACCGGCCCCGTCGCGGAGTCTAGAAGACGTGCGTTTCTTCAGGGTCGTCAGCGAGCTGATGCGTCAATCGCAGGACTTCTCGCTAGGCTTCTCCGAGGAGACGCCCAACTTCACCGAATTCGCCGTGGGCACCCTTCTCGCGCACGATGGTCAGGCCGGCGACACCGTCGTCGCGGATGCGCCGGTGGCAGTGGTGTTTCCCAATGCCCAGGTCGAACTCGGGGCGCGCGCGGCGTTGCTGGTACGTGCATGCCCACCGCCGGCATGATGCTTTCCCGTTTCTCCTCGTGTGCACCACGAGGGCACAGGCGCTTTCAAGCAACGCCTGGCACAGCACGCAATGACAACAACACAGGACGACTTACATGCATAAGATGACGCACTTCTACGACAAACGTCGTATCATCGGCCGCCAAATCGAGTCTGCTCGGTCGCCCGCGGCCTGCTAGAATCGCTCCCTTTTTCGCGCTAGCCGCCCCAAGGTCGGCATACCGCGCTTACCGGCATCTTCATCGTCGCCTGGTATGCCGACCGAGACTTACCGCCACGTTTGGAGCTTTTCATGGCTGATACGCCCATTCCCCTCGAAGTACGTGATATCACCAAGCGGTTCGGTGACACCGAAGTCCTCAAGGGACTCTCCCTGACCGCCCACAAGGGCGACGTGATCACGCTGATCGGGGCCTCTGGCTCCGGCAAGAGCACCTTTCTACGCTGCATGAATCTGCTCGAGCAACCCAATGAAGGCGAGCTGATCGTGCATGGCGAGAACATCGCCTTCAAAACCACCCGCCACGGCCGCGAACCCGCCGACTGGAAACAGGTCGAACGCATCCGTGCCAAGCTCTCGATGGTGTTCCAGAGTTTCAACCTCTGGGCTCACATGACGTTGCTGGAAAACGTCATCGAGGCCCCCATTCATGTGCTCGGCAAGCCGAAACGCGAAGCGGTCGAACACGCACGCCAACTGCTCGACCGCGTGGGACTGCTCGATCACGCCGACTATTATCCGGCCCAGATGTCCGGCGGTCAGCAGCAACGCGGCGCCATTGCCCGTGCACTGGCCATGGATCCGGAAGTGATGCTGTTCGACGAACCGACCTCGGCGCTCGATCCCGAACTCGTCGGCGACGTGCTCAAGGTCATGCGCGACCTGGCCGACGAGGGTCGCACCATGATCGTGGTCACCCATGAGATGAGCTTCGCCCGCGATGTCTCCTCGCAAGTGATCTATCTGCACCAGGGCATGATCGAGGAAATCGGCCCGCCGAAGGAAGTCCTCGACAATCCGCAGTCGGATCGCCTCAAGCAGTTCCTGGCACCCAAGCACTGACGCCCGAGGGGAGAACACCGCATGATCGACTTGAAGGGCTACGGCCCACGGCTTCTCGAGGGTGCTTTGGTCACGGTAGAAGTGGCCGTGCTGTCATTGTTGCTGGCCTTGATCCTGGGCCTGCTCACCGCCAGCGCCAAGCTTTCGCGCCATGTGCTCTTGCACCGCCTCGCCACGCTCTACACCACCCTCATTCGCGGGGTGCCCGATCTGGTATTGATGCTGCTGCTGTTCTTCGGCGGTCAGATAGGCGTCAACATGATCACCGATTGGCTGTACTACCAGTTCGATGTGGATATTTTCATCAGCATCAACGAATTCGTCGCCGGCGTCGTGACCATCGGCTTCATCTTCGGCGCCTACATGGGCGAGACCTTTCGCGGCGCCTTTCTTGCCGTCGACAGCGGCCAGCTCGAAGCCGGGCGCGCCTACGGGATGTCCAGCCGGCTCATTTTCCGACGCATTCAATTCCCGCAGATGATGCGTCACGCCCTTCCCGGCCTGGGTAACAACTGGATGGTGCTGCTCAAGACCACCGCACTGGTCTCGGTCATCGGGCTTTCCGATATGGTGCGCATCGCCGCCGAGGCAACCAAGGCCACTCACGAGCCGTTCTTGTTCATGGTCCCGGTGGCGCTCATTTATCTGTTGATCGCCAGCGTCTCGGAGTGGGGCGTGGCACGACTGCAAAAACGCTATAACGTCGGTTTCGGGGAGGCAGACGAATGGAACAACTAAACGCCTGGTTCGTCGAGCTTCTCTCGAACAACGACATTTTCACGGCCAATACGCTCGGCTACTACCTCGATGGGCTGGGCAACACCGTGCGCCTGGTCTTTCTATCCCTGATCATCGGCCTGGTGCTGGCCGTGCCACTCGCCATCGCGCGTGGCTCACGCCGCAAGTGGATCAAGTGGCCGGTATTCTTCTATACCTACGTGTTTCGTGGCACGCCATTGTTGATTCAGCTTTACATGATTTATTACGGCGTGGTGTTCATCGAGGGCATTCAGGACACCTTCCTGTGGGTCATCCTGCAGGGCGCCTTCTACCCCGCGCTGATCGCCTTCACGCTCAATACCGCCGCCTATACCACCGAGATCTTCCATGGTGCCATCAAGGCCACGCCACGCGGCGAGATCGAAGCGGCACGCGCCTACGGCATGTCGCGAGCGCTGATGATGCGCCGCATCATCATGCCCAGCGCCTTCCGACGTGCCCTGCCGGCCTACGGCAACGAGGTGATCTTCATGCTCCACGCCAGCGCCATCGCCAGCGTGGTCACGATCATGGACCTCACCGGGGCCGCACGCTTCGTCTATGCCCGCTTCTACGCGCCCTTCGACGCCTTCCTCTTCGTGGCGGCCATTTACCTGTGCCTGACCTTCGCCATTTTGTATCTCTTCCGCCACCTGGAAAAGAAGCTTCTGGCGCATCTAAAACCGATCAATGGATGAGCTTTTCTGCCTGCCTCGGCCCGCGTCATGGCACGTGGCAGGCCTTATTTCCTTACCACTATTCCAACGAGGCTTATCATGAAAAAACTCCTGGCACTGACCCTTCTGGGCATGGTCATGACCACCGCCACCGCTCAGGCGCGTGATGGTGATGATGAAATACGGCTGGCCATCGACGTGCCCTATGAACCTTTCGTCTACCGCACCCCGAGCGGTGAGCTGAAGGGCTTCGAGATCGATCTCGGCAACGAATTGTGCGAACGCGCCAACCTCGATTGCACCTGGGTCGAACAATCCTGGAGCGGCATCATCCCCGGGCTGCTCTCGCGCAAATACGACGCCATCCTGTCCTCGATGGCCATCACGCCAGCACGTGCCAATCAGGTCCTCTTTTCGATTCCCTACTACAACACGCCCAGCGTCTGGATCACGCGCCGCGGTCGCGACATCGACATCAGCGACAAGGCCTCGCTCGAAGGGCTCAGCGTCGGGGTGCAGCGCGGCACCATCCGCGATAGCTACGTCACCCAGATGTACGGCGACGTGCTGGATATCCGCCGCTATTCATCGTCGCAGGACGTCGCCAACGACCTGATCGCTGGACGCCTCGATCTTTCCTTCGAGGACTACCCTGTCGCCGTGGACACCTTCCACTTCCGGGAACCGGACAGCAAGTTCAAGCAGGTCGGCGAGAGCATCAAGACGCCCACTTCGATCTTCGGCAAGGGCGCTGCCATGGCCTTCCGCCAACGCGACAAGGCACTGGCCGAGAAATTCAATCAGGCCATTCGCGACGTCTATGCCAACGGCACCTACGACAAGCTGATGAAGCAGTACTTCGACTACGACATCTCCCTGCCCGTCGGTAAACAATGACCGATTGCCGGCGGTAGAACATACCGCCGGCCTTTACGAGGACACTTCATGCAGCATCACACGCATCCCTTGTTGAGCCCGGTTCCCGGCACGCAGCGCAGCCTGGAGAGTTTCCACTTCGGTCCCGACGACGCGGCCAAACGCGTCTATATTCAAGGCTCGCTGCATGCCGACGAACTCCCCGGCATGCTGGTCGCCTGGACCCTCAAGCAGCGCCTGAAAGCGCTGGAAGAGGCCGGACAGCTCAAGGCGCACGTCATCGTGGTGCCGGTCGCCAACCCCATCGGGCTCGACCAGCAACTGATGGACATTCCGCTGGGGCGCTACGATTTCGAGAGCGTCAGCAACTTCAACCGGGGCTATCGCGACGTCACCGAGCGCATCGCCGAAGGGCTGGAAAGCGCGCTGACGCAGGATGCCGAACACAACCGGGCCGAGATTCGTCGGCGCTTCACCGCCGCCCTCGATGAACAGCCGGCCACCACGGCCCACGCGTCTCTGCATCGGACGCAGCAACGCCTGGCCTGCAACGCGGACTTCATTCTCGATTTGCACTGCGATTTCCACGCCGTCGAGCACCTCTACACCACCCCGGCGGCGTGGCCCGACTTCGAGCCCCTGGCGCGTTATTTCGGCGCCAAGGCCAGCATGCTCGCCACCGACTCCGGCGGCGGCTCGTTCGACGAGTGCTTCACCCTGGTCTGGGAGCAACTGCGTGAGCGTTTCGGCGACCGCTACCCCATCCCCTACGGCAGCCAATCGATCACCCTCGAGCTGCGCGGCCAACAGGACGTCGCCCGCGACATCGCCGAACGCGATGCCGAGGCGATTCTCGACTGGATGCGCTACCACGCCCTGATCGACGGCGAGGCGCCGCCCCTGCCGGCGCTGCCGTACCCCGCCACCGAGCTCGCCGCCATGGACTTCCTCCGCGCCCCCGCGGGCGGCGTCGTGGTCTTCCACCGCACGCCGGGGGAAGAAGTCAAAAGCGGCGACCTGATCGCCGAGATCATCGACCCCATCAGCGACGCCGTACACCCCGTGCGCGCCGAGCAAGACGGCATGTTCTACGCCCGCACCCAGCGCAGAATGGCCACCGCCGGCATGATCGTCGCCGACGTCGCCGGCCACCACGCACACCGCAGCGGCTACCTGCTCGCGCCGTGAAGTAGCACTAAAGGTGACAATAATCGCAGCCCCTCGCGTTCTTATTTCACCGCAACAAACACCACCGACAACGGGCGGCCCACGCTGCTCGTTGTTTTACAAGTAAGCTAACACTTACCACCCTCGCCCCCGATAACCCCACACCCTCGCCAAGCCACGAACTGCATCGATAAGTGCCCCCTTATCCGCTTTGCTGACCGACCTCATCCCGCCTAGTATGAAACCCTAAGGCCGCTTAGACGGCTCAAAAAATAACCGATACGCATGGGACTACCGCATCAACATAATATGCAGTGGCCTAGCGGTAGCGTGTCTGATGACCGCACCCGACGCTCCAAGCGTGACGAAAACCGTCAAAAGCAGCAGGCACGCGAATTCTGCATAACGCGCCGAATCATTCTTAGTATGGCTTAAAATCAATTGGTTAGGTGCGTAAGGGCAAGCTAGATAAGATTTATTGAACGCGCGCTCGTTCAAGTGGCAAAACGAGCGCGCTAGCTAATACCTGTTATGTGAATGCCCAAGTGTAATGACCCCCTGGTTTCTGCACACCCTACGCAATTAATGCGGGGTGTGCTCGGGGTGCCACGTAGTCCAGAGACTGGTGTGGCCGTTCTTCG
>NZ_SOBR01000006.1 GCF_004364315.1 Chromohalobacter marismortui
GTACCACTTGCCACTTAAACTGGTCGCTGTACTGGTTCCTCATAGAAACACCCCGAAGGTTGGATTGGGTGTCCAACTTTCGGGGTGCAGTTCACAACGCGGGGCGTTGTCCGTTATGCGGGATCTTCCCGCACGCTACTCGTCGTGGGTCGGCTTCGGCGGTATCTCCACATGTCGGCGCCGTGAGCGCTCGGCAGGACTCAACAATTTCGCCAGCCAGCGTGTCTCGGGGTGACTATCCAGGGCGATCTTGAGCGTCATGGTCAACGGCACCGACAGCAGCATGCCGATCGGCCCGAATATCCATCCCCATACCACCAGCGACAAGAACGCTACCAGCGTGGAAAGCCCCATGGTGCGCCCCATCACGCGCGGCTCGATGATATTGCCCATGAGGAAATTGATCGCCAGATAGGCCCCTGCCAGCAATGTCGCCTTGAAGGGTCCGCCCTCCGGCATCGCCAAGGTCAGAAGCACCGCGGGGACGGCAGCCAACGCCGAGCCGATATTGGGAATGTAGTTGAGACAAAACGCCAAGGTTCCCCATAACAGCGCGAAGTCGACGCCAATGACCAGGCATGTGCCCCATACCAGCACCCCAGTGATCAGGCTGATCACCGTCTTGATGGCCAGATAGCGCTTGAGATTGCGACTGAACTCAGTGAAGCGCTGGAGGCTCGGCGCCGGATTGAGCAAGGCGCGCGACACCTTGTTGCGAAATTCCAGCGTCTCGAACAGCATGAAGATCACCAGCAACATGATGACGATACTCTGCGAGAGCAGATTCCCCACACTCCCCAGGAAGACAGGCACCCAGTCGGTCGCCCGGGAAGCATCGAGTAGACGCGATACAGCCTTAGGGTCGATGGAGATTCCCTGCCCCGCCAGCCATTGCAACGCTGTCAAGTAATACGCTTGCAACTGCTCTTGTAGCTTGGGCAAGGCGTCCATGAAGGTCGCGAAACTATTACCGAGCAGCGCGCCCAGCAGGGTCATCAGCACACCGAGTATCAACAGCGTGACCAGCACGGATAGGCGCATGCCCAGGCCACGCTCATGCAGCCAATGCACCGGTGATGTACAGATGACGGCAATGAACAACGACAGCAATATCGGGATCAGCAGGTCGGAGCCAGCCTGCATGCCGCCCACGATGATGACCAAAGACGCGAGCGTCAGCATCAGGTTGAGGGGGAGGTTCTGAGAACCGGGGTCGTGTCCGGGGGACATGGGGCGTTCGCATCCTTGACGAAACCAAACGCCTATTTTGCCTGGCAGGGGAAGATGGCACAAACGTCGCGACACGCCTTGCCAGACGAAAAAGGCGGACCTGGATGGTCCGCCAAGCCCTTCAAATTGACATCCCTGCCACGTTCAAAGATCGAAACCGCGTCCGAAGTCCTCAGCCTGCATCGCCATCAACGTCTCGCTGCCCGCACGTATCATCTCGGCATGCCCGCGAGTACGCGGCAACAGGCGTTGATAGTAGAAACGCGCGGTATCGAGCTTGGCCCGATAGAACGCCGCGTCATCGGGATCGTCGGCCAGCGCCTGTTGCGCCGCCTGCGCCGCGCGCGCCCAAAAGTAGGCCAGCGTCACGTAGCCGGCATACATCAGGTAATCGACGCTCGCGGCACCGACCTCCTCGCGGTCCTGCATGGCCTTCATGCCGACCGCCATGGTGAGATCCCCCCACTCAGCGTTGAGCTTTGCCAAGGGCGTGACGAACTCCGACATGGCATCATCCGCTTCATGGGCCTTGCAGAATTTGTGAATCTGCTTGGTAAAGGGCTTGAGCGCTTCGCCTTGACTCATCAGCACCTTGCGGCCGAGAAGATCCAGGGCCTGAATGCCCGTGGTGCCTTCATACAACCGCGTGATGCGGGCATCGCGCACGTACTGCTCCATGCCCCATTCACGAATGTAACCATGCCCCCCGAAGACCTGCATGCCCTCATTGGTGGCCTCGAAGCCCACCTCAGTAAGAAAGGCCTTGACGATTGGCGTCAGCAAGCCTAACTCGGTTTCGGCCGTTTCCCGTTCAGTCTCGGAGGTCGTGCATTCGACGCTATCCGCGAGCTGCGCGGCATGCAGCACCAGCATGCGTCCACCTTCGACCAGGGCCTTCTGGGTCAGCAGCATGCGCCTTACATCGGGATGCGAGATGATCGGGTCGGCGGGCTTGTCGGTATTTTGTGCCCCGGACAGTGCCCGCATCTGCAGGCGCTCACGGGCATAAGCCAAGGCATTCTGGAAGCTTACCTCCATCAGCCCCAGCCCCTGAATGCCGACACCGATACGCGCCACGTTCATCATGGTGAACATGCAGGCCAGTCCCTTGTGAGGTTCACCGACGAGAAAGCCCCGGGCGCCGTCGAAGTTCATCACGCAGGTAGCGTTGCCATGAATGCCCATCTTGTGCTCCAGGGCGCCACAGCTCACCGCGTTACGCTCGCCGAGGCCCCCCTCGGCGTCGGGCAGGTACTTGGGCACCACGAACAAGGAAATTCCCTTGGTGCCTTCCGGGGCATCGGGCAATTTGGCCAGAACCAGATGCACGATGTTCTCGGCCAGATCATGTTCGCCCGCGGAGATGAAGATCTTGGTACCGGTGACCCGATAACCTTCTTCCCCGTCGGGACGCGCCCGGGTCTTGATCAATCCGAGGTCAGTGCCGCATTGCGGCTCGGTCAGACACATGGACCCCGTCCAGGTACCCTCATTGAGCTTGGTCAGATACTGGGCTTTCTGTGCGTCGCTACCATGGTGGCGAAGCGCATCGGCGGCCCCCTGCGAGAGCCCCGGATACATGCCCCACGCCAGGTTGGTGGCACACACCATCTCGGACAACACCATCCCCAATGATGTCGGCAAGCCTTGCCCATCATAGGCCGGGTCGCCGGACAGACTCGGCCAGCCGCCCTCGACGTACTGTGCATAAGCCTCTTTGAATCCCGGCGGCGTCAGCACCTCGCCACGTTCGAGACGACAGCCCTTCTCATCACCGATCTGGTTGAGCGGCAGCAACACATCGCGCGTGAAACGCGCCCCTTCTTCCAGTATCGCGCTCACCACATCCGGTGTGACATCGTCGGCCTGCGGAAGGCTCGCATAGTGCCGGGGATAGTCGAGGACTTCGTCCATCGCGAAACGCAGATCGCGCAGCGGTGCCTGATAACTGGGCATCTTGAGGCTCCTGAGTGTTACGAGCGAGTGTCTCGGGGAGAGTCAAACATTTGTTTGAAATTAAGCCGCGCTCGGCACCAAGTCAAGCGTTCGTTTTAATCCATGGACATGAACAGAATAGAAAATACCGACGCACGCGAGTGCGCCACTCATGCAGCACCCAAGGGCGTCGTCGCCAACTGCCACGCCACCAGCAGCAAGACAGCGCAGATCGCACCCTCTATGGCTTGCCAATAACGCGGGTCGGCCAAGCGAGGGGCCAACCAAGCGGCACCGCCAACGAGCCCGAAAAACCACGCCAACGACGCCATCGACGCGCCCACGACGAACGCCAGGGGCACCGCCTGCTGCGCGCCGATGGCCCCGAGCATGATCAGCGTGTCCAGATACACATGGGGATTGAGCAATGTCACCGCCAGGGTGGTCATCAAGACGCGCCAGAGGCGGGGCGATGCCTCACCACCGGCCTGCAACGCCACAGGATGGCGAACACGCTGCCAAGCCTGCCACGCTTGCCAACTCAAGAACGCCACCCCAGCCCAGCGCGCCACTTGCATGAGCCCCGTATGCGTGGCAAGCAAGGCCCCAAGCCCCAGCACGCCCACGCCGATCAACACGAGATCACAAAGCGCACAGACAGCCGCCACCCACCACGGATATTCGTTCTTGAGCCCACGCTGCAGCACGAAGGCATTTTGCGCACCGATCGCGATGATCAACCCCGCCCCCACCAGCAGGCCATTGAGCCAAGAGCCCCACATATCCGCCTCTCCCTTTTCAGTCGGGATACGTTGATAAGTGACGCAGAATACGCTTGACTGCAGGAATAAGTTAAATTAATTCAAGGAATGGGTGATAACGTCTACTGATGCTCGACTACAAACTTCTCGAAGCACTCGCCGTCGTGGTCGATCAGGGTGGGTTCGAACGCGGCGCACACCATCTGGGTCTCACCCAATCGGCCGTCTCGCAACGCATCAAGTTACTCGAAGCACGACTCGGCCAGCCGGTGCTGGTGCGCACCCCCAAGCTCGCCCCGACCCCGCTGGGACGTCGATTGCTCAATCACGTGCAGCAGGTGAGATTGCTCGAACACGACCTGCTCGATCAGATTCCCGCGCTTGGCGAACGCGAGCAACGACTGCGGCTGGCCATCAACGCCGACAGCCTCGCCACCTGGTGGTCGCCGACCACGGGCGACTTCTGTCGACGCCAGGGCGTTTTGCTGGACTTGATCGTCGAAGATCAGGATGTCGCGCTCAAGCGCATGCGCGATGGCGAGGTCGCCGGTTGCATCTGCGCCACCCCGCGCCCCGTCCAGGGCGCCCGCGCACACGCCTTGGGCAGCATGCGCTATCGTGCCATCGCCAGCCCTGACTATGTATCACGCCATTTCAACGAGGGGCTGACGCACGACGCCTTGCGCAAGGCGCCCGCCATCGTGTTTGGGCCCGATGACCGACTCCAGCATCGTTACCTGGAGATGCGCGGCTACAAGGAATCGTTTCCGCACCACCTATGTCCGTCCTCTGAAGGCTTCGTCCATCTGGCGCTGGCCGGCATGGGCTACGGCTTGATTCCCGAGCGGCAGGTGAAGCGTGAGCTAAACGAGGGGCGCCTGGTCGATCTCGATGCCGAAAGTTACATCGATGTACCACTTTACTGGCATCACTGGCGTCACGGCGGCGATACCCTGGACGCTTTGACCGGCCATTTGCTCGACATGAGCAGCGCCTGGCTCATGCCGCCCTCGCCAGAGTCTCAGCCACTGCTCTAGACGCGTCTCGAGACCCAAGCATCAGCGCGACTGCAGGTGCTGTTCGACACTGGATACCTTGTCATCCATGTGTTGCTCGCGATCGATGCGTGTGCCCATCTTCAGCGTCGTGGTAATGCGCGGCGCGCCCATCTCGTGCACGCGCTGATGACACGCCTTGACCACCGCCATGACATCGTCCCACGGCCCCTCGATATTGGTGCCGTAAGCATGCATGCGATATTCGAGCCCCGCAGCGTCGATGACACGCTGACAGGCCGCAATGTATTCCCCTACCGAGACGCCCACGCCCAACGGCACGACGCATAGATCGACGATGACATGCATGGCACTTCACTCCTGGATTTGACCGCCTGCCTGGCGCAATCGCCTTCGGCACACGCGCTGAACAAAACGAAACGCCAGGCCACGCTGGCCTGGCGCATCAGTGAGCGACGTCGATCAACCGCCTTCGCGGATGACGTCCGCTCCCTCGGGAATCTCGAAATCGAAACGCGATGCTGCAATATCGCCATTGAGTTCGATATTCTCGAAACCTATAGCAGTCCGTTGTCCGGTGCTATCCGCCATCTGCAAGCCCTGCAGACGCCCTTCCTCGAAAGTGAGCTCGAGACTCTCGAACAGCGTATCGGGGGACGTCGGTATGAGTGTAAAGGTCTCGAGACCGGATGTTTGCCGGCGCGTGACCTCGTAGGTCTCGGTCAAGGCATCGGTACTTCCCGAGAGCAACAACGCTGGCGTATGCGTCACCCGCTTGTCGAGCGGACGAATACTGACCTGCTGTAGATCAGGATCATAAAGGTAAACCTTGTGACCATCTGACACCACGACCTGCTGGTACGGCGCACTGACCTTCCAGTAAAACTTGCCAGGCCGCGACAGCCACATATGACCTTCCACTTTCTGCAGACGCTGGCCGCTGTCGTCGAGAATCTGCTGTTCGAAATCCGCCGAATAGGATTTCACGGGCTCCAGCAAATTCGCCAGGCGAACCGCCGCATCCCCGGGGTTTGCCTGTGCCATCAGCGGCAACGCAAGCGCTACTCCCAGTACCAACGCCAGCTTCAATATCCTCATTACGACTCCTTGTTTACTCGTCCTGCGTTACACGGTGAGACGCTGCCACAGGCAAAAAGTTGCGCCACACAAGCAACGGTCACTGTCTTGACGCTTGACCGGTCCTCGACTTGGCGGGACGCTTCACAACACGCTCAATGATCAGGAGCGGGCGGCGAGGCCAGCACTTCACGCGCACCATTGGTGCCCATCGACGACACCACACCGGCCGCCTCCATCGCCTCGACCAGGCGTGCGGCCCGGTTGTAGCCGATCTTGAAACGACGCTGCACCGCCGAGATCGAGGCACGGCGTGACTCGGTCACGAATTGCACGGCCTCATCGTAGAGCGCGTCGCGCTCGGCGTTATCGCCTTCGCCGCCGTCAGCCTCGAGGCCCGTCAGGGCATCGGCCGAGACACCGCCCGACAGAATCTCATCGACATACTCCGGTTCGCCCCGCCGCTTCCAATCCTCGACGATGCGATGCACTTCGTCATCGTCGACGAAGGCGCCATGCACACGCGTCGGCATGCCGGCCCCGGCTGGCAGATAAAGCATGTCGCCATGACCGAGCAGGTTCTCCGCCCCGCCCTGGTCGAGAATGGTGCGTGAATCGACCCGCGAGGACACCTGAAACGCCATGCGCGTGGGAATATTCGCCTTGATCAGCCCCGTCACCACATCGACCGACGGCCGCTGCGTCGCGAGAATCAAGTGAATCCCTGCCGCACGCGCCTTCTGGGCCAGGCGGGCGATCAACTCTTCGACCTTCTTGCCGACGATCATGAACATATCGGCGAACTCGTCGATCACGACCACGATGTACGGCAGCTTCTCGAGCACCGGGGGCGGCTGATGCATTTCCCAGGGTTGCGGCTCCCAAAGCGGATCGGCGACCTGGGCACCGTGCCGTTCGGCCTCGTCGAGCTTGGCGTTGAAGCCGGCCAGGTTGCGCACACCCATCGCCGCCATCAGCTTGTAGCGCCGCTCCATCTCGGCCACGCACCAGCGCAACGCGTTGGCGGCCTCCTTCATGTCGGTGACCACCGGCGCCAGCAGATGCGGAATGCCATCATAGACCGACAGTTCCAGCATCTTCGGGTCGACCATGATCATGCGCACCTCGTCCGGCGTCGCCTTGAGGAGCATCGAGATGAGCATGGCATTGACGCCCACCGACTTGCCCGACCCCGTGGTACCGGCCACCAGCAGGTGTGGCATCTTGTTGAGATTGGCGACCACCGGATTGCCGCCGATATCCTGGCCCAGCCCCATGGTGAGCGGCGACTCGGCTTGCTGATAGACATCCGAATCGAGTACTTCGCGTAACCGGATCATGGCGCGATTGGGATTGGGAATCTCGATCCCCACCGTGGGGCGCCCGGGTATGATCTCCACCACGCGCACGCTCTTGACCATCAGCGAGCGTGCCAGATCCTTCGACAGGTTGCTGATCTTGGAGACCTTGACCCCGGCGGCGGGCTTGATCTCGAAGCGGGTGATGACCGGCCCCGGCCAGGTATCGACGACCTCGGCCTTGACGCCGTATTCACGCAGCCGCGTCTCCAGCAGCTCGGCCATGTCCGCCAGCTGCTCGTCGGTATAGTTGGGCTTTTGTTCGCCGGTGGGCGTCAACAACCGCAACGTCGGCAATGCCCCTTCGGGCTCGGTCGACGGCACGGTTTCGGGACGCTGGTTTTGCAGGTGCTCCACCGTCCACAACGCCGGCGCCTCGTCATCGGTCACCGGCTCGCTCGGCGACGGCTCGGCAGCAGGCGTGTCGGGCGTTTCTCCGGGAGCATTTTCCACCTGACCTCGCGGCGCTGACGGTGGCGCATCCTCAGGAGATGCCGCCGGCGCATCCGGGATCTCGGGCTCGGGGGGCGCCGCGGCCGGCACCGCTGAGCGCGCTTGCGGCGCGTCGTCGTCCCAGCTGATACGCGGGCGTGGCGCCTCGGGGGGTGTCTCGGGAGCGGGATCCGGCTGCGTAGCGTCCTCGGAAGCCGTCGTCGAAACGTCGTCCGTCTCGTGCGGCGGCGGGGGGGTGGGCGCCACGCCGACATCATCGTCGTCGCGACGGGCCTGGATCCCCCAATCGCCGAGCGGGACGTCGTCATCGTCGTCGGCCGTCAACGGCTCCGGAATGGGATCGGGAATACGTCGCCGCGCCACATCGGCACGCATGTCCGACACAGGTGCCTGCGTAGCGCCTTCGGAACGTTCGGGATCTCGCCGCGCCGGCGATGTATCGGACGTTTCTTCCGCCTGAACAGGGGCGGATGGAGCGGATGCTGCCCGGGGCGCGGTCCGTTGCTCCTCATCGGCGCGCTGATGCGACGTGTAGGCAGCCTCCGGGCGCTTGGCGGAAGGCGTGTACTCGGGAACCTCCCAGGGAATATCGGTCTTGCCGTCATTGCGCCACTTCGAGGTGTCGAGTGCCGGCTCGGCGGTATCCAACGAAGGCGCCACGCGTGGCTCACTGGCGGCGGCATACGCCGGCTCGGCGGCACCCGACAGTTGAGGTGCCCGACGAGATGCGCGCCAGCGCTGCCACCATGAGGCGTGCTTTTCACCGTCCTCTGGCGGCGCATCGTTCTCCGCTTCCGGCGCCTCTTCGTCATCCACCATGTCGTCATCATCGTAGGCGTCACGCCGCTGCGCCTGGCGATGCCGAATACCACGCAATTTGGCGCGGCTCCAGGACAGCAGGCGATACATGCCACGCCCCAGTTCATCCATGACCGCCAGCCAGGTCATGCCGGTAAACAAGGTAAAGCCGCACATGAAGGCGACCAATGACACCAACGTGGTGCCTTGCATATTGAGCAACGGCTTTAGCGCGCCGACCAATCCTTCCCCCAGGATGCCGCCCGCCGCATAAGGCAACTCGCTGTCGGGTTGATAGAAATGCAGTGCACCCAGCGTGGTCGTACTCAAAAGCAGCAGCACCAGGCCACTGGTGCGCACTGAAAGCGCTGTCGGGTCCCAGGCG
The DNA here is from genome assembly GCF_004364315.1 of Chromohalobacter marismortui. Classification (GTDB taxonomy): domain Bacteria; phylum Pseudomonadota; class Gammaproteobacteria; order Pseudomonadales; family Halomonadaceae; genus Chromohalobacter; species Chromohalobacter marismortui. The sequence goes on from NZ_SOBR01000006.1 coordinate 9,014, forward strand.
ATGTTGACTTCCCGGGCGCGCAGCATTCGCCAGGCGGCAAAGCCGAACATACCCGGCCACCAAAGGGCGCTGGCACCGAACATTGAGTACAACACGTCCGAGAGCCATGCACCGACGGGCCCCATCCAGTTGTTGATCGATTGATCGGGGCCACTGTGCGACCAGCCCGGATCCCCGGGCGCATAGCTGAACAGCGACAGCAGCAGGAAGACGCAGATAGCAAGCAGCACGATGGCCGCTCCCTCACGCGTCACTCCCTGCAAATGCATCACGACCCGACGTGCTTGCTCCTTGGCCTGGGCCGTCGTTTGTCGGCGTTCGTTGCGTTTTTCGTTGACACTCAAGTGGCTATCCCCCTTGCGCCACGTATGGCGATACCCATGTTGCCGACACCGCCCAATGGACTATTGCGACGCTTTCTGCGTTCGCCATCATACCCACCCCATGCGCTGCGTCACAGGGGGAAAAGCCCTCGCTGCTTGTCGCCGAAAGGCGACGCCATGCGGCCGAGAGGCGAAGCGGGTGGTTATCCATCCCGCCACTGGCGTACGCTGAAAGCCTGTTTTCACGATCATCAGCAGAGACACGTCCCTATGCTGCCTTGGCTGCCTCCTCACCGGGTCGCTTTCCCCCCCGTCGAGCACGCCCTACGCGAGCCCGATGGGCTGCTTGCCGCGGGTGGCGAACTTTCGCCTGACTGGCTGCGTTGTGCTTATCGACACGGCATATTCCCATGGTTCGCGCCCGGCGAACCCATTCTGTGGTGGAGTCCCGACCCGCGCCTCGTACTGTTTCCCGACGAGATCCACGTGCGACGAAGCCTTGCCAAACGCCTGCGCAATGCCGGGTTCACGGTCACCTTCGATCACGCTTTCAGCGCCGTCATCGACGCCTGTGCCACGCTTCGCGAAAAGCATGAAGGAACCTGGATAACCCCGGAGATGCGTCAAGCCTACTGCCGCTTGCATACCGACGGCGACGCCCACTCGGTCGAAGTGTGGCGCGATGGCGACCTGGTCGGTGGGCTCTATGGCATCGGTCTGGGAGGCGTGTTCTTCGGCGAGTCGATGTTCAGCCGCATCGCCGATGCATCGAAGGTCGCCTTGGTACACCTTGCCCGGCATTTGGCGACACACGGTGGGCGCTTGATCGACTGTCAGGTACATACGCCTCATCTGGCCAGTCTTGGCGCACGAAGCATCGCCCGCTCATCGTTCATCGACTATCTTGACCAGTATGCGGAGGCCCCCGTGTCACCGATGCTGTGGTCTTCCGCCAGGTCCGATCATTTCTCAGTCGAAGAGCCAAAGCCAACGTGAGCAGCAACACGCCGTCCCAACTCACGCGCGATCTGCGTTTCTTCCTCACGGTTCCGCATGGATGCAGCTATCTACCGGAGCGCGAGGCGACCACGCTATTTCTGGATCCCCAGGAACAGCCTGGCCAAGGCGTCTACGACGCGCTGTCACTCCTCGGCTTTCGGCGCAGCGGCCGACACCTCTACCGCCCGCATTGCGAAGGGTGCCGAGCCTGCATTTCGGTCCGCATTCCGGTGCAGGAGTTCACGCCTACTCGCACGCAGCGCAAGCTGATGTCGCGCAATGCCGATCTTGAGATACGCATGCGACCGGCGGCCTTCCATGAAGAACACTATGCGCTTTACGCGCGCTACATTCGCACCCGCCATGCCGATGGCGACATGTTCCCCCCCAGCCATGAGCAGTATCGCACCTTCCTGACCCTGGACCATCCCTACGCGCGCTTGATCGAGTTTCGTCTGGAAGGCCAACTGCTTGCCGTGGCAGCGACGGACATGCTGAGCCATGGCGTGTCAGCCATTTATACCTTCTTCGATCCGGGGGCGGAATTCGAGCGTCGCTCTCTCGGCACCTATGCGATTCTCCACCAGATCGAGTTGGCACGCCGCTTCGAACTGCCCCATGTCTACCTTGGCTACTGGATTCGTGAGTGCCGCAAGATGCGCTACAAGCAGGACTTTCAGCCCCTCGAATACCTCGATGGCCGATACTGGCGGCGTCGAATCCCCATGGTCGATACCCCCCTGGCATAATGATCGCCCGATATCATGCACATGATTTTTGCCTTAACACTCGGCATGCGGCAGAATATCGGGCTATCTTCAGAACCGATACCGACTTCGGTCGGTCACTGGCGTCGTCAATCGTGACGCACTTTCGAAGACGCTTTCAACGCAATACGAGGAAACGCCTAATATGGCACGTGAAGACCATATTGAAATGGAAGGGGTCGTGGTCGACACCCTTCCCAACACCATGTTCCGAGTCGAGCTGGAAAACGGCCACGTCGTGACGGCACACATTTCCGGCAAGATGCGCAAAAACTATATCCGCATCCTGACCGGCGACAAAGTCAAGGTCGAGCTGACCCCGTACGATCTGTCCAAGGGGCGTATCGTCTACCGCGCTCGCTGAACATCAAGCACGGCACGCGCCATGTGCTTGCCACTGCTTGCCATCACGGCCATGAAAAACGCCCCGTCATGATGACAGGGCGTGAAGCATGCGACGTTACGGGGGTGCGCTGAGCGGTCGCTCAGGCGACGGCCGCCTCCGTCTCCAGATGCAGTTCGCCTTCCTCGAGAGTGACGTGCACCACGCCTCCGTGTTCGGCAAGATCGCCGAACAGAATCATCTCAGCAAGCGGCTTCTTGAGCTTCTCCTGGATGACACGCCCCATCGGACGCGCGCCCATTTCCGGATCATACCCTTCCTCGGCAAGCCAGGCGCGGGCCGACTCGTCGACATCCAGTTGAACGCGCTTCTCGTCGAGTTGCGCCTGCAATTCGACCAGGAACTTGTCGACCACGTTGCGCACCACCGAAGGTGACAGGCCGTGGAACTGGATGATGCCATCCAGACGGTTGCGGAACTCGGGCGAGAAGGTCTTGCGCAGCACTTCCAGGCCATCCGAGGAGTGGTCCTGTGTCTGGAAACCGATGGAACGACGCGCGATCTGCTCGGCCCCGGCATTCGAGGTCATGATCACGATCACGTGACGGAAATCGGCTTCGCGGCCGTTATTGTCCGTCAGGCGCCCATGGTCCATGACTTGCAGTAGCAGGTTGAACACCTCGGGATGCGCCTTCTCGATCTCGTCGAGCAACAGCACACAATGCGGCTGCTTGGTAATCGCCTCGGTCAGCAGGCCGCCCTGGTCGTATCCCACATAGCCGGGAGGCGCACCGATCAGCCTCGAAACGGTGTGACGTTCCATGTACTCGGACATGTCGAAGCGCACCAGTTCGATGCCCATCAACTGCGACAGTTGGCGCGCCACCTCGGTCTTGCCGACCCCGGTGGGTCCCGAGAACAGGAAACTGCCCACCGGCTTGTCGGGCGACTTCAGACCCGCGCGCGATAGCTTGATCGCCGCCGAGAGGCTGGTAATGGCTTCATCCTGGCCGAACACCAGCATCTTGAGATCACGCTCGAGATTCGACAGCAACGCCCGGTCCGAACTGGAGACGCTCTTCGGCGGGATCCGCGCGATGGACGCCACCACCGCCTCCACCTGATCGACATCGATGGTCGCGACGCGCATTTCCGGCGGCAACAAGCGCTGATGCGCCCCGGCCTCGTCGATCACATCGATGGCCTTGTCCGGCAGGAAACGGTCGTTGATATAACGATCGGCCAGACGAACTGCGCTGTCCAGCGCGCCATCGGTGTACTTGAGCGCATGATGCTCCTCGAAACGCCCTCGCAGCCCCTTGAGGATGCGAATGGTGTCGTCCACCGTCGGTTCGGGCACATCCACTTTCTGGAAGCGCCGTGCCAGGGCACGATCCTTTTCGAAGATGCCACGATATTCCTGGAAGGTGGTCGACCCGATGCAGCGCAACTCGCCCGACGACAGCAACGGCTTGAGCAGGTTGGACGCATCCATGACGCCACCCGAGGCCGCGCCGGCACCGATCACGGTATGAATCTCGTCGATGAACAGGATCGAATTGGGCTGTTTGCGCAACTCCGCCAGCAGTCCCTTGAGCCGCTTCTCGAAGTCACCCCGGTACTTGGTGCCGGCCAGCAGAGTGCCCATGTCCAATGAGTAGACGACGCCATCGCTGATCACCTCGGGAACATCTTCCTCGACGATCCGCTTGGCCAGGCCCTCGGCGATGGCAGTCTTGCCGACGCCGGCCTCGCCTACCAGCAGAGGATTGTTCTTGCGCCGCCGTGCCAGGATCTGAATCACGCGCTCGAGCTCTTGATCGCGACCGATCAATGGATCGATCCTGCCCAGGCGCGCCTGCTCGTTGAGGTTGGTGGCATAGCCGGTCAGCGGATCGGTACTGCCCTCCGATACGCCCTCTTCGGCCTCTTCACTTTCATGCGAGGACGCCGACTGGCCATGTCCGGCCACCTTGGAGATGCCATGCGCGATGTAATTCACCGCATCGACGCGCGCCACATTCTGTTGCTTGAGGAAGTAGACGGCCTGGCTTTCCTGCTCCGAGAAGATCGCGACCAGGACGTTGGCCCCCGTGACTTCCGATTTTCCCGAGGATTGCACGTGGAAGACGGCGCGCTGCAGGACACGCTGGAAGCCCAGCGTGGGCTGCGTTTCGCGATCTTCCTGATCATCAGGAATCAAAGGCGTGGTGGAGTTGATGAAATCCTGCAGATCGGCACGCAGCTTTTCGAGATTGGCGCCGCAGGCTCGCAGCACATCGGCTGCGGAGGCATTGTCCAGCAACGCCAGCAGCAGGTGTTCCACGGTCATGAACTCATGACGCTTGGAGCGCGCCACGGTAAAGGCCGTGTTTAGGGTGAGTTCAAGTTCTTTGCTCAACATGGCAATCCCCTCTTAGCCGCCTATGGCGTCTGTCGGCACTTTCACAATCGGGCACAAACAGAGGTTATGCAAGTGCTACCTTGGACCACGATTTAACGCAGCAGTGCCATCTCAGTCCGCCTCATCGATATCGCACAGTAACGGATGCTCGCATTCGCGTGCGTACTCATTGACTTGATGACATTTGGTTTCCGCGATATCACGGGTAAAGATGCCACAGGTCGCCTTACCATGCGTATGCACGACGAGCATGATCTGTACGGCTTTTTCCCGCTCCAACGCAAAGAAGGTTTGCAGCACCTCGACGACGAACTCCATGGGCGTGAAGTCATCGTTGTGCAGCACCACCTTGTACATCGGCGGCTTGGCCAGCTCAGGGTCCGCCGATTGGACCGATACATCGCCCTCCGGGTCTTCGTGGGGATCCTCGCCGGGCGGTCGCGTCATGCCAAGGATGACCGTCGCGTCAGGCGCTCGAGGTACGAATGGAATTACTGATTCAAACATAGATGGAAATTTCCGTAAGTGCGCGCCGGATGGTCAGTACGATGCGCCCGCAGGGCAACACCGCCTTCTATCTCCGGTGACTTCAATGTGCGGTCGGCGAGGCCTGTATGCAAGGTAAGCGCCATGAAAAAGCCCATGCCTGGCACCGTTAAGTATGGCATCGTGGCCCGAGTGCAGAGTAGGCTTTGAGCCTAGCCGCCGCTTGTCGAAAGGTCCGAAACCGCTCATGAGCTCGCTTTATCTGTTGCACAAACCCTACCAAATGCTCTCGCAGTTCACCGATACGCAAGGTCGGGCAACCCTCGCCAGCGTCATCGATGTGCCTGGCATTTACCCTGCCGGACGGCTCGATTACGACTCGGAGGGCCTGCTCCTGCTGACCGACGACGGCGCCCTGGCGCACCGCATCAGCCATCCGCGCCACAAGCAGCCCAAGACCTACTGGGTACAGGTCGAAGGTACTCCCAAGGATGCGGCCTTGCATGCGCTACGCAGCGGCGTCAGGTTGAAAGACGGTCCGACGCGGCCCGCCCAGGTGCGACGCCTCGAGGCACCCGGCATCGCACCACGTCAACCGCCGGTACGCTACCGCGAGGCCATTCCCACCGCCTGGCTGGAGATCGTCCTCGACGAAGGCCGCAACCGGCAGGTACGCCGCATGACGGCACATGTCGGCCACCCAACGCTGCGTCTGATTCGCGTCGCCATCGGTTCCTGGCGCCTCGGCGATATGGCGCCCGGGACATGGCGCAGGGAAACCCTGCATGCGCCGCGTCGCAAGGCGCCCATGACGACCAGACGCCATCGGAGCCGTCGATGAGTCGCTGGACACCCCATGTCACCGTCGCGAGCGTCGTCGAGCGCGCCGGCCGTTACCTGCTCGTCGAGGAGGACAAGGGCGGCCCGTTCAGCCTCTTCAATCAGCCCGCCGGCCATCTCGAGCCCGGTGAACGCCTGACCCAGGCGGCCGAACGCGAAACTCGCGAGGAGGCCGCCTGGCACATCACGCTGACCGACTACCTGGGGCTGTACGTCTATACGGCACCCGACGATGTGACCTTTCACAGCCATGCCTTCGTGGGCATCCCCCTGGCACACCTGGGGAACGCTCTGGACAGCGGCATCGTCGCCGCCCACTGGCTGACACTCGACGAAATCGAGGCCTTGGAGCGATCACACCGCCTGCGCAGTCCGCTGGTGCTCAAACGCATTCGCGATGCCATGGCCGGGCGGCTGTTTCCACTCGACGTGATTCACGAACGCTGACGCCCCCGAACTCGAAGCACGGAGCCGGTTTCAGGTATAATGCCGCTCCTAACATTCAATCCATCCTCAACCCATTCGAGAGTGACCATGTCTCACGCTACGGAATCCTCCGCTGCGGGGGCCGCGACCGCGTGCAAAGTCATCGTCGGCATGTCGGGCGGTGTCGATTCGTCCGTAACCGCCCTCGCCTTGCTGGAGCAAGGCTACGAGGTCGAAGGCCTGTTCATGAAGAACTGGGACGAGGACGATGGCACCGAGTACTGCACCGCCAAGGACGATCTTGCCGATGCCCAGGCCGTGTGCGACAAGCTCGGTATTCGGCTGCACACCGCGAACTTCGCCGCCGAGTACTGGGACAACGTCTTCGAACATTTTCTCGCCGAGTACCAGGCCGGCCGCACGCCCAACCCGGACATCCTTTGCAATCGCGAGATCAAGTTCAAGGTCTTCCTCGAATACGCCGAAATGCTCGGCGCCGAGAAGATCGCCACCGGACATTATGTGCGCAACGGCGAGCGTAACGGGCGCGTGCGCCTGCTCAAGGGCCTGGATGCCAACAAGGACCAGAGTTACTTCCTGCATGCCGTGCCTGAAGCCGCCATCGCACGCACGCTGTTCCCGGTCGGCGAGATGGAGAAAAGCGAGGTCCGCGCCATTGCCGAGCGCCATGGTCTGGCTACCGCGCGCAAGAAGGATTCCACCGGCATCTGCTTCATAGGCGAGCGGCGCTTCGGCGATTTCCTGAAGCAGTACCTGCCCGCACAGCCAGGCACGATCGAGACGCCCGAGGGCGAGGTCATCGGCGAGCACATGGGGCTGATGTATTACACCCTCGGCCAGCGCCAAGGCCTGGGCATCGGCGGGCTGCCCAATCACCCCGACGCGCCCTGGTACGTGGCCGCCAAGGACCTCGCGCGTAACGTTCTGGTCGCCGTGCAGGGCAAGCATCATCCGTTGTTGTATACCGACAGCCTGCGCACCGAGCCCGTGGAATGGGTCGCCGGCCAACCGCCGGCACCGGAGGCACGTCTTCAGGCCAAGACCCGCTATCGTCAGCAGGACGTCGCCTGCCAGATTCGCGTGCTCGAGGACGGCGGTGTCGACGCCTTTTTCGACGACCCCCAGCGCGCGGTGACGCCAGGCCAATCACTGGTGCTTTACGACGGGGATACCTGCCTGGGCGGTGGCGTCATTCGCCAGACATGGAACCGACACGCGCGCCAAGGAGACAACGCCGCATGACGCCCACCCCGATCCAAAGCGCACCACAACGTGCCGTCGCCCGCCAGACGTTGGCGCTGGCAGGCGTTTTCCAGGCCGCCGCGGTGGTCGATGAACTGGCGCGTACCGGGCAGTGCGACGAACGTGCCTGGAACACGCTGATTCGCGCTACCCTGGACACCAATCCGGAAAGCTTTGCGGCTATCTATGGCGGTCATCACAACAACTTGCGCCTGGGCATCGACACCCTCAGCGCCGTGATGAACCGCCAGCGCAATGACCCCGCCGTGATGCGCTACGGGTTCTCTTTAGTGCTATTGATGCAAAAGCTGCGCAAGGACGATGCCATGCTGGCCTCGCTGGGAGAACGCCTGCAGCGCGTTCAAGGCCAGGCCGAGCACTTCGGCGAGACGCACGAAAACGTGATCGCCAGCCTCGGGCAGCTTTATCAGGACACGCTGTCCACATTTCGTTACCGCATCGTCGTACAAGGCGATCCCAGCCTGCTGCAAAGCCGGATGATGCCCGAGCGCGTGCGTACCGCCTTGTTGACGGGCGTACGCTTCGCCCTGCTCTGGCACCAGCAGGGAGGCCGCCGCTGGAAGTTGCTGTTTCAGCGTCAAGCCATCAAGAAATCTCTGAATGCCCTCGACGACCGCTGACGGTCCTCGCCACGCGATTCGATTCACGACCCGGAAGACGACACCATGGAACTTTCCGCCCTTACCGCTCTATCTCCAGTCGATGGTCGCTATGGCGCCAAGGCTGCCGCCCTGCGCGAACATTTCAGCGAATACGGCCTGATCCGCGCCCGCGTGATCGTCGAAATCCGCTGGCTGGAACGTCTCGCCGCGCATCCGCAGATCGTCGAAGTCCCCCCGCTGTCGGCGCAGGCCACGGCTTTTCTCGGCCAACTGGTGAGCGACTTTTCGGTCGCCGACGCCGAGCGCATCAAGAACATCGAGCGCACCACCAATCATGACGTCAAGGCAGTGGAATACTTCCTCAAGGAGAAGGTCGCCGAGGTTCCCGAGCTGCATGCGATCACCGAATTCATTCATTTCGCCTGCACCAGCGAGGACATCAACAACCTCTCCCACGGCGTGATGCTGCGCGGTGGTCTCGACACCCTATTGCCCACGCTGCGCGAGATCGTCACCGCGGTCGAGCGCCTGGCCCACGAACACGCCGAGCAGCCCATGCTCTCGCGCACCCACGGCCAGACCGCCAGCCCCACCACGCTGGGCAAGGAAATGGCCAACGTGGCCTATCGCCTGCGCCGCCAGCTCAAGCAGATCGAGGCCGCCGAGATTCTCGGCAAGATCAACGGTGCGGTAGGCAACTACAATGCCCACCTCACCACCTATCCGGACATCGACTGGGCCGCCAACGCCCGCACCTTTGTCGAAGGGCTGGGACTGAGTTTCAATCCCTATACCACGCAGATCGAGCCGCATGACTATATCGCCGAGTTGTTCGACGCCATCATGCGTTTCAATACGATTTTGATCGACTTCGATCGCGACGTCTGGGGCTATATCTCGCTGGGCTACTTCAAGCAGAAGACCGTCGAGGGTGAAATCGGTTCCTCGACCATGCCTCACAAGGTCAATCCCATCGACTTCGAGAACTCGGAGGGCAATCTCGGCCTCTCCAACGCCCTGCTCGGCCATCTCGCCGAAAAACTGCCGATTTCCCGCTGGCAGCGCGATCTGACCGACTCCACGGTGCTGCGCAATCTCGGCGTAGGACTGGCATACGGCTTGATCGCCTATCAGGCCACCCTCAAGGGCATCGCCAAGCTGGAGGCCAATCCCGCACGTCTCGACGAGGACCTCGATCAGAACTGGGAAGTCCTCGCCGAGCCGATCCAGACCGTGATGCGCCGCTACGGTATCGAAAAGCCTTATGAAAAGCTCAAGACGCTGACGCGTGGCAAGCGCGTCGACCAGGCCGGGTTCGCGGCCTTCATCGACTCGCTGGAACTGCCCGACGACGTCAAGACCGAGCTCAAGGCACTGACCCCGGCCACCTATATCGGGAATGCCAGCGAGCAAGCTCGCAAGCTATAAGCTATAAGCTGGAAGCTGGAAGCTGGAAGCTGGAAGCTGGAAGCTGGAAGCTGGAAGGCAGCATGAGCTCGCCACCCACGGTGCCAAGCCGTTTCTTCCGGCTTCCAGGCGCGCAGCGCCGCTCTTCAAGCTTCACACATGATCGCGGTTGCCCACTCATCCTTTTCGAGTCCCGAGAGTCTTATGTCGAGCGACACTCCCCTATCGATACTCGGCGGCTTGACCGCCGAGACTTTCCTGCGTGACTACTGGCAGAAAAAACCGCTGCTGGTTCGTGGCGCCTTCCCCGACATCGCGTCGCCGCTTGCCCCCGAGGAACTCGCCGGCCTGGCCTGCGAAGACGGCATCGAGGCCCGGCTCGTCGAAGCCCAGGGTCCCGACAAGCCCTGGCAGGTCAGCCACGGGCCTTTCGATGACGCCACCTTCGCGCGCCTCCCCGACCGGGAGTGGACGCTGTTGGTCCAGGCCGTCGATCACTACGTGCCCGAGGTCGCCGCCCTGCTCGACGCCTTCGATTTCCTGCCGCGCTGGCGCCTCGACGACGTCATGGTCAGTTACGCGCCGCCCGAGGGCAGTGTCGGCCCCCATGTCGACAGCTACGACGTCTTCCTGCTCCAGGGCAGCGGCCAGCGGCGCTGGCAACTCGGCGGCGAGCAGCCCGACGACGCACCCATCGTCTCGGGCGTCGACCTGCGCATGCTCGAACGCTTCGAGGTCACCCCTGGCGAGGACTGGGTACTCGAGCCCGGCGACATGCTGTATCTACCACCGCGTATCGCCCATCACGGGATCAGCCAGAGCGCCGACTGCATGACCTATTCGATCGGCTTCCGCGCGCCCTCAACCGACGAAATCATCACCTCGTTCGCCGACTATCTCGGTGAAATGCAGTCCGAGACCGCGCGCTACACCGACCCGGATCTGCGCCCCATCGAACACGCCGGCCGCGTCGATGACGACGCCATCGCGCGTCTGCGCACCTTGGTGCTGTCGGTAATCGACGATCCGGCGCAGATGACGCAATGGTTCGGACGCGTCATGACCCAACCCAAGTATGCCGATCAGCTTGCGCCCCTCGAGACCCCCACCGGCAGCGATGCCATCACCGAAGGATTGGCGCAGGGAGACTACTTGGCGCGCGCCCTGGGCTCGCGCTTCGCGTTTCACGAGGAGAACGGCCGCGCCACGCTGTTCACGGATGGTGACGGCCATGACTGCCCACCTGGTCTCGCGCGTCTGCTGGCCGATACCACGCCACTGCATGCCACCACGCTGGCATCTCACCTCGACGATCAGGCACTGACGCTCCTCGCCGAGCTGGTCAACCGTGGCAGCCTCCACTGGCAAGACGAGACACCGCAAGATGACGATGCGTGAATGGCATGTCGCCAGTGGCAATTGGGAAACGCTGGGAACGGCTTGCAGTGCGATACGCAAGGTCGTGTTCATCGAGGAGCAACACGTTCCCCAGGCGGAAGAATGGGATGGCCGTGACCCGCAATGCCGACATTTTCTGCTCCATGTGGGAGATCGCGCCATGGGCACGGCGCGCCTGCTGCCGGACGGCCATATCGGGCGCGTCGCGATTCTCGCGGAAGCCCGCGGCCAAGGGCTGGGGCTACGTCTGATGGAAGCCGTGATGGAAGAGGCGCGTCAGCAAGGTCACGACGCCGTGCATCTCGATGCCCAGACCTACGCGATTCCCTTCTACGAACGTCTCGGCTTTGTCGCCCACGGCGAGACCTTCCTCGACGCCAACATTCCCCACCGCCACATGAGCCTGACTTTTCAATAGCTTGTCGTCGCTCGCACTGTCCTTCCCGAAACAGGGCTACAAGACGCCGCTGCATGGCGGCATCTTGTAGTCAAACTACAACGAAATCTGCGCCTAACTACGCATTGTTGCCACGTCTCGTGTGCGTCATATTTTTCGCAAAGCCGACGTTAAAACGGTTGTTCTACCGCAGCGCAATATTCTCGCCATCATGGGCGCCGCAGCGGAAAAGAACTACGTTCGGCTGAACGTGAAATGCCCTATCGGGTACGCCTTCAACGCTCACGATGACCAAGAGGCAAGCGACATGTCCCAGACACGCGAACAGCAAATCGCCGCATTGGAAAAGGATTGGAACGAGAATCCACGCTGGAAGGACGTCATGCGTCCGTACAGCGCCGAGGAAGTCGTAAGGCTTCGTGGTAGCGTCAATGAAGCGCATACGCTCGCCACGATAGGCGCCGAAAAGCTCTGGCGCCTCGTCAACGGCGAGGCTCGCAAAGGCTACGTCAATTGCCTCGGCGCGCTGACCGGCGGCCAGGCCATGCAACAGGTCAAGGCGGGTATCGAGGCGATCTATCTCTCGGGCTGGCAGGTCGCCGCCGACAACAACAGCTACCTATCGATGTACCCCGACCAGTCGCTCTACCCAGTGGACTCGGTGCCCAAGGTCGTCGAGCGCATCAACAACAGCTTCCGCCGTGCGGATCAGATCCAGTGGCAGAAAGGCGCCAACCCCGGCGATACCGACTTCGTCGATTACTTCGCGCCCATCGTCGCCGACGCCGAGGCGGGATTCGGCGGCGTGCTCAACGCCTATGAACTGATGACGGCCATGATCCGTGCCGGTGCCAGTGGCGTGCATTTCGAGGATCAGCTCGCCGCGGTCAAGAAGTGCGGCCACATGGGCGGCAAGGTGCTGGTGCCCACGCAGGAGGCCGTGCAGAAGCTGGTCGCCGCCCGCCTGGCCGCCGACGTCGCGGGCACGCCGACGCTGGTCATCGCGCGCACCGACGCCAATGCCGCCAACCTGATCACCGCCGACGTGGATGATTACGACAAGCCCTTCATCACCGGGGAACGCACCGCCGAAGGCTTCTATCGGGTCAATGCCGGCCTCGATCAGGCCATCTCGCGAGGCCTGGCCTACGCGCCCTTCGCCGACATCATCTGGTGCGAAACCGCCAAGCCGGATCTCGACGAAGCCAGGCGCTTCGCCGAGGCGATCCATCGCGAATATCCGGGGCAACTGCTGGCCTATAACTGCTCGCCGTCCTTCAACTGGAAGAAGAACCTCGACGACGCCGAGATCGCCGGCTTCCAGAAAGCCCTGGCCGAGATGGGCTACACCTACCAGTTCATCACCTTAGCCGGCATTCACAACATGTGGTACAACATGTTCGATCTCGCCCACGCCTACGCCCAAGGCGAAGGCATGAAGCACTACGTCGAGAAGGTCCAGCAGCCGGAATTCGAAGCGGCCGAGCGTGGCTACACCTTCGTCGCCCACCAGCAGGAAGTCGGCACCGGCTACTTCGACGACATGACCAACATCATCCAGGGCGGCGTATCGTCGGTGACCGCGCTCAAGGGCTCCACCGAGGAAGCGCAGTTCTGACACGCCGCACACGCCCCAAACGAGAAGGGCGCCCCATCGGGCGCCCTTCTCGTTACCTGACCGGCGACCCGATCAACGCTGCTCGCGGAGGATACCGAGCATCCGCTTGAGCGGTTCCGCCGCCCCCCACAGCAACTGATCGCCCACCGAGAAGGCGGAGAGATATTCGCCGCCCATGGCCAGCTTGCGCAGGCGCCCGACCGGCACGTCCAGCGTACCGGTCGCCGCGGCCGGCGTCAGGCCGCTCAAGGTGGCATCCTTGTCGTTGGGAATCACCTTCGCCCACTGATTGTGCTTGGCCAGGCGGTCTTCGATCTCGTCGAGCGGCACATCCTGCTTGAGCTTGATGGTGAACGCCTGGCTATGCGAACGCATCGCGCCGATGCGTACGCACAAGCCGTCGATGGGGATCGGCGAATCGCCGGTGGCAAGAATCTTGTTGCTCTCGACTCCGCCTTTCCACTCTTCCTTGCTCTGACCGTTGTCCATCGCCTTGTCGATCCACGGCAACAAACTGCCGGCCAGCGGCTCGCCGAACTGCTCGGTGGGAAAATCAGCGCCGCGCATGGCCTGCGTCACCTGACGGTCGATATCCAGGATCGCGCTGCTCGGATCCGCCAGCGCCGACGACGCCGCACCATGCAAGGCACCCATCTGGGAAAGCAACTCGCGCATGTGCTTGGCCCCAGAGCCCGACGCCGCCTGGTAGGTCATGGACGTCATCCACTCCACCATATTGGCCTCGAACAAGCCGCCCAGCCCCAGCAGCATCAGGCTGACGGTGCAGTTGCCGCCCACGAACGTCTTGCCGCCGTTGGCGAGACTACGCTCGATGACGTGGCGGTTGACCGGGTCGAGCACGATGGTCGCCTCGTCCGCCATGCGCAACGTGCTGGCGGCGTCGATCCAGTAGCCTTGCCAGCCGGCCTCGCGCAGCGGGCGGTAGACGCTTTCCGTATAGTCGCCCCCCTGAGCGGTGACCACCACATCGAGACTCTTGAGGGCCTCCAGATCGCGAGCATCCTTGAGGGGCGGCACTTCGACCCCGATGTCGGGACCGGGCTGGCCGACCTGAGAGGTGGTGAAGAACACCGGTTCGAGGCCCGCGAAATCACCATCCTCGCGCATGCGTTGCATGAGGACAGACCCCACCATTCCCCGCCAACCGACAAAACCGACTCTAAGCATGTGTCGTCCTCCTGAAATCTACGAATGGGCGTATGGCCATGATACGTGAGCCGCGCTCATTGCGCCTGGAATGCCGCCAACACGGCATCGCCCATCGCCTGGGTCGAGACAGGCGTCGTGCCCTCGAAGGCGATATCGGCGGTACGCAGCCCCTGGTCGAGCACCGCCCCCACGGCACGTTCGATGCGCTCGGCGAGCGCCGGCGCCTCGAGGGAGTAGCGCAGCATCATGGCCACGGACAGGATCGTCGCCAACGGGTTGGCGACGCCTTTCCCGGCAATATCCGGCGCGCTGCCGTGACAGGGCTCGTACATGCCCTGACGTTGTTCGTTGAGCGAGGCCGAGGGCAACATGCCGATCGAGCCCGTCAGCATTGCCGCCGCATCGGAGAGGATATCACCGAACATGTTGCCGGTAACGATGACGTCGAACTGCTTCGGCGCGCGTACCAGCTGCATGGCGGCGTTGTCGACGTACATGTGCGACAGCTCGACATCCGGATACGCCGGTGCCAGTCGCTCCATGACCTCGCGCCACAGGATGGTGGCCTCGAGCACGTTGGCCTTGTCCACCGAGCAGAGCTTGCCACCGCGTGCGCGCGCCATCTCGAAGGCCACGCGGCCAATGCGCTCGATTTCGTGCTCGGCGTAGATATAGGTATTGAAGCCGACCTTCTCGCCGTCGCGCTCCTCGATGCCTCGCGGCTGGCCGAAGTAGATGCCGCCGGTGAGCTCGCGCACGATCATGATATCCAGCCCGGCGACGATCTCGGGCTTGAGGCTCGAAGCCGAGGCCAATTGCGGATACAGCAGCGCCGGGCGCAGATTGCCGAACAGGTTGAGGCTCTTGCGCAGCCCGAGGAGCCCTTTCTCCGGACGCTTGGCCAGATCCTCGATCTTGTCCCACTGGGGGCCGCCCACGGCACCCAGCAACACCGCATCGGCGGCCTTGGCGCTCGCCAGCGTCTCGTCGGGCAGCGGCACGCCATGGGCGTCGATGCCCGCGCCGCCGACCAAGCCTTCCTCGACGCTGGCGTCCAGACCCGCCTCGCGGCACGCGTCGAGGATCTTGACCGCCTCGCGGGTGATTTCCGGGCCGATACCGTCGCCCGGCAGAACGAGAATCTTGCGACTCATGGCGTACTCTCTCGCAACTCGACACATCATCATGAATGACGTGATGATTGGTTCGTGGGTGGCCGACGCCGCAACGTCGACCACGGGAAGATGGGCGTTCCCTGCCATCCCGACTCATTGAGCCGGGTCTCCCTGTCGATTGTGTCCAGCGTTGTTGTTATTCAAAGGCCGCCAGCGTCATCCAGCCTGACGGAACAACCACGGCCGCGCCTGACGATGACGTTTTTCGAAGTCATCAATAGCGTCGGCGTCTTTCAACGTCAGGCCGATATCATCCAGCCCTTCGAGCAGGCATTGCTTGCGGAACGCGTCGACCTCGAAGGTAAGTGTCTCACCGCTGGGGGTGATGACTTGCTGGCTTTCGAGATCGACATCCAGACGATAGCCTTCTTCGGCCTCGGCTTCCTGAAATAGCCGATCCACCGTGGCCTCGTCGAACGTGATCAGCAACAGGCCGTTCTTGAAGGCATTGTTGAAGAAGATATCGGCGAAGCTCGGCGCGATGATCACGCGAAACCCGAAGTCTTCCAGTGCCCAGGGGGCATGCTCGCGTGAGCTACCGCAGCCGAAGTTGCGGCGTGCCAGCAATACGCTGGCACCCTGATAACGCGGCTGATTGAGCACGAAATCCGGATTGAGCGGACGCGTGGCGACGTCCTGTCCCGGGTAACCTTCATCCAGATAGCGCAGCTCGTCGAACAGGTTGGGACCGAAGCCGGTACGCTTGATCGACTTCAAGAACTGTTTGGGGATGATCAGGTCGGTATCCACGTTGGCGCGATCCATGGGCGCCACGAGGCCCTGATGGCGATCGAACTTGCGCATGCTCACGCCTCCTGTACTTGGCTGTCATCGTTGGCGGCGCCCTCGGCCCCGAAATCGCGCACATCGACGAAGTGCCCGGCGATGGCGGCGGCGGCCGCCATGGCGGGGCTCACCAGATGCGTGCGGCCGCCGTAGCCCTGGCGACCCTCGAAGTTACGATTGGACGTCGAAGCGCAATGCTCGCCGGTCCCCAGCTTGTCGGCATTCATCGCCAAGCACATGGAACACCCCGGCTCGCGCCATTCGAAGCCCGCCTCGAGGAAGATCTTGTCCAGCCCCTCCTCCTCGGCCTGGCGCTTGACCAGTCCGGAACCGGGCACGACCATCGCCAGCTTGATGGAATCCGCGACCTTACGGCCCTCAGCGACCTTGGCCGCCTCACGCAAGTCTTCGATGCGCGAGTTGGTGCACGAGCCAATGAAGACCTTGTCGAGCTGGATATCGGTGATCTGCTGCCCCGCATGCAGCCCCATGTACTCGAGGGCACGCGAGACGCCGCGCTGCACGGTCTCGTCGCCGGCGGCGGCGGGATCCGGTACCTGTGCGCCGACACCGGCGACCATTTCCGGGCTCGTGCCCCAGGTGACCTGCGGCTCGATCGCGGCGGCGTCGAGTTCGACGATCTTGTCGAACGGGGCATCGTCGTCGGAGACCAGCTCACGCCAGTCGGCGACCGCCGCATCCCAATATTCTTCGCTGGGCGCGAAGGGGCGACGACGCAGATACTCGACCGTGGTCTCGTCCACCGCGACCAGTCCCACGCGCGCGCCGGCCTCGATGGCCATGTTGCAGATGGTCATGCGGCCTTCCATGGACAAATCGCGAATCGCGCTACCGGCAAACTCGATGGCATAGCCTGTGCCACCGGCGGTGCCGATCTTGCCGATCACCGCCAGCACGATGTCCTTCGCCGTCACGCCGAGACCCAGTTCGCCCTCGACGCGTACCTGCATGTTCTTCATCTTGCGCTGAATCAGGCACTGGGTCGCCAGCACGTGCTCGACCTCGGAGGTGCCGATGCCGTGCGCCAGGGCCCCGAAGGCACCGTGCGTAGCGGTGTGCGAATCGCCGCAGACCACCGTCATGCCCGGCTGCGTAGCACCTTGCTCCGGTCCTACCACGTGCACGATGCCCTGACGCGCGTCGTTGATGCGAAATTCCTCGATGCCGAAGCTGGTGCAGTTGTCGTCCAGCGTCTCGACCTGGATGCGCGAGACCGGATCGACGATGCCCGCATTGCCCTCGGAACGCTCCTTGAGCGTGGTCGGCACGTTATGGTCCGGCGTGGCGAGGTTGGTATCCAGTCGCCACGGCTTGCGCCCGGCGAGGCGCAGGCCTTCGAAGGCCTGCGGCGAGGTCACTTCGTGCAACAGGTGACGATCGATATAGATCAACGCCGTGCCGTCGTCGCGTTCCTTTACCAGATGCCGCGACCAAAGCTTGTCGTAAAGAGTCTGGCCTGCCATGGGATCTCCTCCACTCATGCCTCCCCGACCGGGAAGATTGGGCGATGACGCTCTGTGTCGTCTTGCCACATGTCGCTAGCTACGCGCCGCGATAACCGGCGCAACCTTGATGTCCACAAGCCTAAGAGGGCTTATGGATAAAAGCAATTCATGTTATTTATGCTTTGGATTCCAAAATAGAATACATGCCCGATAACAGAGCGCGCTCATGGATACGCAAAGCCTGCAAGCCTTCCTCGCGGTCGCCGATCACGGTTCGTTCTCGCTCGCCGCGGAACAGCTCCACCTGACCCAGCCTGCCGTCAGCAAGCGCATCGCGGGCCTCGAGGGACAGGTCGGCGCACAGCTCTTCGACCGTCTCAACCGCCGCGTGACGCTCACCGAAGCCGGTCGCACCCTGCTACCGCGTGCCCGCCAGATCCTGGTGATGTTCGACGACAGCCGTCGTGCGCTGTCCAACCTCAGCGGCGACATCAGTGGCAGCCTGACCATGGCCACCAGCCATCATGTCGGCCTGCACCGTCTGCCGCCGTTGCTCAAGGCCTATACCCAGGCCTATCCGGACGTACGCATGGACATGCGCTTTCTGGACTCGGAACAAGCCTATCAAGGTGTGCTGGACGGCGACCTGGAGCTCGCCGTGGTCACCCTGGCGCCGGTCCCCGACCCGGCGCTGACGGTGGTGCCGGTGTGGATCGACCAGTTGCGCTTCGTCTGCGGACGCGAGCACGCCCTCGCCGGGCGCGACACGGTCGCGCTGTCGGCACTCTCCGATCACGACGCCGTGCTGCCGGGACATCTGACCTTCACCCGGGGCATCGTGGTGGACACCTTCGCCCGCGACGGCCTGCAGGTGAACGTCTCGCTGTCCACCAATTACCTCGAAACCCTCAAGATGATGGTCGCCATCGGCCTGGGCTGGAGCGTACTGCCCGACACCATGATCGACGACGAGATCGAAGTCATGCCCATCGATCACCGCCCCATCCAGCGTCCACTGGGCTATCTGTTCCACAAGAGCCGTACGCTTTCCAATGCCGCACGAGCCATGCTCGAGATGCTGGATGCCGCCCGGGACACGACGGCCCGGCAATGGATGTGACGCCTCATGTCGTGAAACATCAAGACAACCCATGAGATAGCTAGGGGGCTCGCCTTTTTTCGTCACGCCGATTTGATCGATAGCGACGCAAAAACGCCGTTTATTATCAACCTGATCGTGACGTCGTGTCAGAAAACATCATGTGGGCTGTTCGGCGCCGCCTTAGCCTTGTGCCAGACCAACGACACAAACCGCTTGCATGAGGCAGGACATGACCGACGCGACTCCCCACGCGTGGGCGGAACAGCCCACCGAAACGGCACTGACCCTTCCATCCCGTTATTTCTACGACCCGAAACTCTTCGACGCCGAACGTGACCGCATCTTCATGGGCGCCTGGCATTTCGCCTGTCACGTCAACGAGCTGGCCGAGCCCGGCGCCTTCGTGGTGCGCGATATCTTCGATCAGAGCGTCATCGTGATGCGGGACCGTCAGGGCGAGCTGCACGCCTTTCACAATGTCTGCCAGCACCGTGGCAACCGCCTGCTCGACAAGACGCGCGGCGTGCAGAAGAGCGTCATCCGGTGTGCCTATCATTCCTGGTGCTACGGGCTGGACGGCAGCCTGCGCGCCGCGCCGCGCAGCGATCGGATCGCGGCCTTCAATGTCGACGATTACCACATCCCGCCGGTACGCCTGGAAGTCTTCGCCGGGGGCGTCTACTTCAATCTCGATCCCGACGCGACCGACATGCAGACGCTCTTCCCCGGTGCCGAGGCCGCCATCCGCGAGGCGATTCCAGGCCTGGACGCCATGCAGCTGATCCAAGAAGACGACGTCATCGTCCCGGCCAACTGGAAAGTGATCATGGACAATTCCATCGAAGGCTATCACTTCCAGCTTTCAGGCCCCCACCACGTCGACCTGGCCGCCTTGATCGATTTCGATGGCTACCGCCTGACCCATCACGACAACTGGTGGACCTATGGCGCGCCGCCCAATGCCGATGCCAAGCAGGCATACGGCGTGCCGCTGGACCGCCCGCCCGGCAACGGCGATGGCTTTTTCAACATTGGTATCTGGCCGCATAACACCTTCTATCAGTTCCCGTTCTCGCAGTGCATGGGCACGTTCATGATCATCCCGCTGGATGCCGAGCGCTCGATCCTGCGCTTCGGGTATTACACCCCTCACGACACGCTGCCGGAAGTGACCAGGGCCAGCATGCGCTGGATGAACGAAGAGCTCGGCCCCGAAGACATCGAGCTCAACATCAGCGTGCAGAAAGGTCTGCACTCGCTGGGCTACGATCAGGGCCGCTACATGATCGATGCCGCACGCAGCAATGAAAGCGAGCACCTGGTGCTGCACTTCCACCGGCTGGTGTTCCAGGCCTTGCATGGCGACGCCACCACGCCCCAGGAGGTGCCGTCATGACATTCACCGGACAACGCGTACTGGTGACCGGCGGTGCCCGCGGTATCGGCGCCGCCACGGCACGGCGCTTTCTGGAACAGGGGGCACGCGTCGCCATCGGCGCGCGCCGAGAGGCCTCCGTAGACGCGTTTCGCGATTCGCTGGCGAATACCGACCTTACCACGGCCACGGTGGAAGCCGCCGTCGGCGAGATCGGCCCCCAGGACGAATCCCGGGCAGTCGTGGAAACCGCCGTCGCGCGTCTCGGTGGACTCGACATCCTGGTCAATTGCGCCGGCGTCTTCGAGGAAGTGCCCTTCGAGAAAGTCTCGCAGGAACACTGGGACAGCACCTTCCGCGTCAACGTGGGCGGCACCTTCTTCTGCCTCCAGGCGGCGCTACCGCACCTGGAGGCCAGTGGCGGCAACGTCGTCAATCTGGGCTCGGATGCCGGCTTGATCGGCTTTCCGCCGAGCAGCGTCTACTCCGGCGCCAAGGCCGCCGTGGTCAACCTGACCCGCGCCTTGGCCCTCGAGCTGGCCGGCCGCATACGGATCAACTGCGTGTGCCCGGGCAATGTCGAGACCGACATGATCCAGCACGCCGCCGAGACCAGCGACGATCCACACGCCTACCTGGACGCGGCCCATCGACGTTCGCCCCTGAAGCGCATGGGGCAACCGCAAGAGATCGCCGATGCCGTGCTCTATCTCGCCTCTTCCCAGGCCGGCTTCACGCACGGCGCCATCCTGTCCGTCGACGGTGGCGGCGTGTGCGGCTTTTGAGCTCGCGCACCGCATCTGACGGCAACACAACGACAACACAACGACAACACACCACGAGGAGACTGCCATGACCGCTATCCCCCGACACCGCACCCCGCTGGGCCGCTTGACGTCCACGCTGCTCGGCGTCGCCATGAGCGCGCTACTGCTCGCGCCTTTCGGGATCGCCCAGGCCGAAGACGACATGGTCCGCTTCGGCACGCCGCAATGGCCCGGCGCCACCGTCAAGTCGGAAGTGGCGCGGCAACTGCTGGATACGCTCGGCTATCACACCACCCTGCGGGAAGCCAGCTCGTCGATCATCCTGGAAGCCATGGCGAGCGGCGATCTCGACGTCAACATGGCGCTCTGGCGACCGTCGCAAAGCGGCATGCTCGATCCTCGCCTGGAGGCCGGCGAACTGGTCGAAGTCGTCAAGAACATCGACGGTGCGCGCTTCCAGCTCGCAGTGCCCGAATACGTGTGGGACGCCGGTGTGCACTCGATGGCCGACCTCGCCGAGCACGCGGAACGTTTTGACCGCACCTTCTATGGTATCGAGCCAGGCAACGTCGGCAACGAACTGATGCACAAGGCCATCGTCAACGGCACTTATGGCCTGGATGACTGGCAGGTCGCGGCCTCCAGCGTGACCGGCATGATGTCTCAGGTCGCAAGCGACATTCGTAACGGCCAATGGATCGCGTTCCTGGGCTGGGAACCGCATTGGATGAATGTCGACTTCGACATTCGCTACCTGGAAGACCCCGAGAACCTCTGGGGCGACGCCAGCTCGGTGTCCACGGTGGTCGCCAGCGACTTCGCCGAGCGTCACCCCAACGTCATCGCCTTTCTCGACAACATGCGCGTGCCCATCGAGGTCCAAAACCAATGGGTCTACGCCTATAGCCGTGAGGACCAGCCGCTGAAATCGGTCGCCGCCGACTGGATCCAGTCGCATCCCGAACGGGTCAACACCTGGCTCGAAGGCGTAACCACGGCGGATGGCGAGACCCGCGCGCAAGACGCCTATCAGGCCTCGCGTTGACCTTCCGCCCTCCGCCTCAGGATGCCTGCATGACGACTCAACGAGATTACGACTACATCATCGTCGGGGCGGGATCGGCCGGCTGCGTGCTGGCCGACCGACTCACCGCCGATGGCGAATCCCGGGTGTTGCTGCTCGAAGCCGGCCCCCGCGATCGCTCATGGACCATCGACATGCCGGCCGCCATGGGGGCGGCCATCGATGGACCACGCTTCAACTGGCACTATTGGTCGGGGCCCGAGCCCTACCTCGACGGACGGCGCATCGCCACGCCACGTGGGCGCACGCTGGGCGGCTCGTCGTCGATCAACGGCATGGTGTACATCCGCGGTCACGCCCGCGATTACGATGCCTGGGAAGACGCCGGCTGTCCCGGCTGGGGTTACCGGCACGTCTTGCCCTACTTTCGCCGCGCCGAGACCCACGAACTGGGCGCCGATGCCTACCACGGCGAGACGGGGCCGTTGCATGTCAGTGCCGGACGCCCCGAGGATCCCCTGGCGAAAGCCTTCCTGGCCGCCGGCGAAGAAGCCGGCTACGCCACCAGCGACGACCTCAACGGCTATCGTCAGGAAGGCTTCGGCCGCGTCGATCGCACGACGCGCGCGGGCAGGCGCTGGAGCACCGCGCGTGGCTACCTGGCGCGCGCCGAGACGCGCGCCAACCTGACGGTCATGACCCATGCGCTGGCGCAGCGCGTGCTGATCGGCGAGACCGGTGCCGAAGGCATCGAATATCGCCACGCCGACACGCTGCACCGGGCACGCGCCACCCGCGAGGTCATCCTGGCAGGCGGCGCCATCAACAGCCCCCAGTTGCTGATGCTCTCCGGCATCGGCCCCGACGACGAACTGACCCGCTGGGGCATCCCTCGCGTGCATACGCTCGAGGGCGTGGGCCGCCGCCTCAGCGACCACCCGGACACCGTCGTGGCATATCGCTGTCGCCGGCCGGTCTCGCATGCCCCCTGGACCCACGCTCCCCGCAAGTGGTGGCTGGGCATGCGCTGGTTCCTCGACCGGCGCGGCCTCGCGGCGAGCAACCAGTTCGATGCCGGCGCCTTCATCCGCTCGCGGGCAGGGGTCGAGCATCCCGACATCCAGTTGACGTTCATGTCTCTGGCCATCGCGCCCGGCACCACCGAAAGCCTGCGCGAGCATGCATTCCAGGTGCACATCGACTTGATGCGCCCCACGAGCATGGGCCGCCTGCGCCTCAGGAGCGCGGACCCCGCACAGGCGCCGGAGATCGTCTTCAACTACCTGGCCACCGAGCGCGACCGCGCCGACATGCGCGCGGCCGTGCGTCGCGTCAGGGAACTGATCGAGCAGCCGGCATTCGCGGATTTGCGGGGCGAGGAAATCTCCCCCGGTGCCGACTGCCAGAGCGATGAGGCGCTGGATGCCTGGGCGCGCGCCACCACCGAAACCGGCTATCACGCCGCCGGCACCTGCAAGATGGGGCCGGCCGACGATCCGGAGGCCGTGGTCGACCCCGAGCTTAGCGTGCATGGCATCAATGGTCTGCGCGTGGTCGATGCCTCGATCATGCCTCGCGTGGTCAGCGGCAACACCAATGCGCCGACCGTCATGATCGCCGAAAAGGCCAGCGACATGATCCTCGGCCACGCGCCGCCGGCGCCCTCGGATGCGCCCTTCTGGCTGCATGACGACTGGCAACACCAGCAACGTTGAGGAGGACATGCCATGACCGCGACGCCATTCAAGGTCGTGATCGACAGCCACCAGCGGCTATCGAGCGCTATCTACCAGATCGCGTTGGTCGCCGCCGATGGTGCCGCCCTGCCGCCGGCCCCGGCGGGCGCTCATCTCGAGGTGCGCCTGCCCAATGGCCTGATACGTCACTATTCGCTGCTGGACGACGCGCGTCACGGCCGCTATCGCATCGGCGTGCTGCATGACCCGGCATCCCGCGGGGGCTCCGCCTTTCTGGCCGAGCAGGCAAGCGTCGGTACGCGGCTGCGCGTCTCTGCGCCCCGGGACCGCTTTCCCCTCGCCGACGACCGGCGGCACTACCGGCTGATCGGGGGCGGGATCGGCATCACGCCGCTCGTCGCCATGGCGCGCCAACTCGTCGAGCGGGGCGATGCGGTCGAGGTGCATTATCTGGTACGTCACCGGGACGAGGCGGCGTTCCTCGACGAACTTCGCGCGTTCCTGCCCGCATCGCAGTTGCACCTGCATGCCTCCGCCACGCAGGGAAGGCTCGCCCCGCGTGCGCTGCTGGGCGACTACACGCCGGAGACCGGCGTCTATGCCTGTGGCCCCGAAGGCCTGCTGGACGCCTTGACCGACGCGGCACAGGCGTGGCCCCCGGGCGCACTGCAAATGGAACGCTTCCGCGGCGCATCGCAAGCGCCGGCAGCGCGTACCACGCCTTGTCGGATCGAGCTCGCGCGCAGCGACAAGCAGTTCACGCTCGCCGAGGACGAAACCCTGCTCGACGGTCTGGCGCGCGCCGGTGCGGCGCCGGACAGCCTGTGCTGCGAAGGCGCCTGCGGCACCTGCGGCATCCCCGTGCTCGAAGGCGAGGTCGAGCATCGCGACGTTCTTCAGTCCGATGCCGAAAAAGCCACCAACGACATCATTTACGTCTGCGTTTCGCGCCCCAAGGGGGAGCGCCTGGTGCTCGACCTGTAAGGTCGGCGCGAGCGCTTTCCACGCCCATTCGACAACCGCCAAGGTATGGTCATGTCTTCCACCTCTATGTCTTCCCCTCCCACGCCTCCCACTCACGCCGACTGGCAACACCGTGCCGCCACCCTCTCGCTGGAGGGCGCCGCCTACATCGACGGTCACCGCTATGTGACGCGCCAGGGTGAATCCCTCGCGTCGATCAACCCCATGACGGGCACGTCGCTGACGGCGATCGCGGCCTGCGGCCCGGCGGATATCGACGTCGCGGTCGACGCGGCACGCCGCGCGTTCGAGCTCGGTGCCTGGTCACGTGCCGAGCCGACGACACGCCGCCGGGGCCTGCAGGCGCTCGCCGCGCAGGTGCGCGACCACGCCGAGGAACTGGCCCTGCTCGACAGCCTGGAGGTCGGCAAGTGCATCCACGAAGCCCTGGACGACGTCGAGGAGGCGGCCCTGCTCTTCGACTGGTTCGGCGAGCTCCAGGACAAATGCTACGACCAGCTCGCGCCCAGTCCTAATAACGTACAAGCCACGGTGGCCCACGAGCCCCTCGGCGTCGTCGCCACCGTGGTCCCGTGGAACTTTCCCCTGCATAACGCGGCGGTGAAACTGGCGCCCGCGCTGGCCGCCGGCAACAGCGTGGTGCTCAAGCCCGCCGAGGAGTCGTCGCTCTCCGCGCTGCGCCTGGCGGAACTCGCGACCCAGGCCGGCCTTCCGCCCGGGGTGCTCAATGTCGTACCGGGATACGGACATGTCGCCGGCGAAGCGTTGGGTCGGCATGCGGGTGTCGACGCGCTCGGCTTCACCGGCTCCACCGAAATCGGCAAACGCTTTCTGGTCTACTCGGGCGAATCCAACATGAAACCCGTATGGCTGGAATGCGGCGGCAAGAGTCCGCATCTGGTGTTCGACGATTGCCCCGATCTGGAGGCCGCCGTGGACAACGCCGTGGCCGGTATCTTCACCAACGCCGGCCAGGTCTGCTCGGCGCATTCGCGCCTGTTGCTGCAAGAGGGCATCGCCGAGCGCTTTCTCGAGGCCCTGCAGGCACGTATCGCGACGCTCGTGCCGGGAGACCCGCTCGATCCGGCGACGACGCTCGGCCCGCTCGTCAGCCAGGCACAGTTCGACAAGGTCCGCGACTACCTGGCGGTCGGCAAGCATGAGGCCACCCTGTTGTGCGGCGGCGAGACGCTGCAGGCGGCGGGCGGTGCCTTGTTCGTCGCCCCCACGGTATTCATCGATGTCGAACCGCATCACCGGCTCTTCCAGGAGGAGATTTTCGGTCCCGTGCTCAGCGTGACGCGCTTCAGCGACGAGCGCCAGGGCGTGACATTGGCCAATGCCAGCCAGTATGGTTTGGCAGCGTCCCTGTGGACCGCCGACCTGGGACGCGCCCATCGCCTGTGCGATGCCCTGCAGGCCGGCACCGTGACGGTCAATGGCGTCGATGCCGTCAGCCCGCAGACGCCTTTCGGCGGCATGAAGCAATCCGGCATCGGCCGTGACTACGCGCTGGCCGGCATGCACAAATACATGGCGCTCAAGACGCGCTGGATCCACTATTGATGGCCTCGGTTTCGCCATCGCCACAGGAGCGAGACATGACGACCGCTACCGAGCTTCCCGGTACCCTCCGCGAACAGCTGGCCTGCGCGTTCCGCTGGCTGGCTCGCCTCGACATGCACGAAGGCGTCGCCAATCACTGCAGCCTGGCCACCCAGGCGGACGGCAGGCGCTTTCTGGTCAACCCCGAAGGGCGTCATTTCGCGGAAATGCGTGCCAGCGACCTCGTCGAGGTGGATGCCAGCGCCGCACAACGTCCCGAATCCATCGACCCCACCGCCTGGGCCATTCACGGCGCCATGCACCGCCAGGGCCGCGGCGTGGGGTGCGTGATGCATGCCCACTCGCTCTACGCCACCGCCCTGGCCTGCCTGGAGACACCGGAGCTGCCCCCGGTGGAACAGAACGCCATGCGCTTCTTCGAGCGGGTGCACATCGATACCGGATTCGATGGCATGGGACTCGACGAAGAAGCGGAACGCCTCGGCAAGCTGGCCGGCACGGCACCGATCCTGCTGCTCGGCAATCATGGCGTGGTCGCCACCGGCCACGACGTCGCCGAAGCCTTCGACCACCTCTATTACTTCGAGCGTGCCTGCCGCTCCTATCTGGTGGCCCGTGCCAGCGGCCTTCCCGTGCGTCCTGTCGCGCCCGAAGTCGCACGCAAGACCGCCCAGCAATGGGAAGACTATCTGGCACAAGGCTCGGCGCACATGCACCTTGCCGCCTTGATGCGCCTGCTCGACCGCGACGCCCCCGATTACCGTGATTGACACGCGACGCCCGACGCCCGGGCCGGAGCGCATCGCGATCCTGCTGATGCCGCAGTTTTCCTTTGCCGGTCTGGGGGCGATGCTGGACCCGCTGTTCATCGTCAACTGGCTGACCCAGGAATCGCGCTTCAAGTGGCAGTTGCTGGGCAGCGATGCCACGGTCGCCGCCTCCAACGGCGTCCCCCTGAACGTGGATACCGAGTGGCCGGCACCAGCCGATCTGGACAGCGTGTTCGTCCTCGCCAGTTTCGAGACCAAGACGTATACCGGCGACAAGCGCATCGCCATGTGGCTGCGCCAGTGTGCGGCGGCCGGGGTGGCATTGGGCGGCATCGAGATGGGCAGCGAAGTACTGGCCGCAGCGGGCGTGCTCGACGAGCATCAGGTGGCCGTGCACTGGGATAATCTGGAAGGCTTTCGCGAGCTTTATCCACGCATCCAGGCCACCAGCGACCTCTATCGCATCGCCGGCCAGCGGCTGAGCTGCGCCGGTGGCACCGCCGTGCTCGACATGATGTTCGCCTGGCTCACGCCACGTGTGGAGCCGCCCTACATGGAGGAATTGCGCAATCACTTGCTGGAACGCCGCCAGCGTCGCGACGACAGCGAACAGTTGTCGGCGGCCCCCGAGCACCATGTCGAGACGTCGGCGCAGTTGCGCAAGGTGATTCGCACCATGCGCCGCACCCTGGAAACCCCGCTCTCGGCACCGGCGCTGGCCGCCCTCGTGGGGCTCTCGCCGCGCCAGCTCGAGCGGCGCTTCAAGGCCGAGCTCGGCGTCACGCCGATTCGTTATTACCTGTGGCTGCGTATCAATCGCGCGCATCGACTACTGCAGCAGACCGACCTGAGCGTGGCAGAGGTCGCCAATTGCGCCGGCTTCGGCTCTCTGGAGCATTTCTCCCGTGCCTACCGGCGCTTCTTCGGCTGCGCGCCCAGCGACGACCGCCTGCAGTCGCGAGACGCCCCGGTGGTCCCGGTGCGACTCTTTCCGATCAAGCGCTGAGGGCACTCACCATCATGACGTCGAGGCGTCGTCATCCGCAGGATGGAGACCCAACACTTCGGGAATGGTTTGCCGTACATAGCGGCCCGGCGCGGGTTCGATGGGGACCAACTCGCCATCGCCGGGGTGGCGCGCCGCCACGCTCTTGTCGGGATCGGCGTAGCGGTTGTCGGTCATCCAGGCCTGCCAGTGCGGCCACCAGGAGCCCTCGTTAAAGGTCGCTTCCTCGAGCCAGGCATCGGGGTCGTCGGGGATCTCGTCATGCGTCCAATAACCGTACTTGCGTTTCGCCGGTGGATTGACGATCCCCGCGATGTGCCCGGCCCCCCCCAACACGAAGGTGCTAGGTCCCTTGGGCAGGCGAGCCCCCAGGTAGCTGCTTCGCCATTTGGCGATGTGATCGTCGCGCGCAGAGACGAAGTAGCTCGGTGTCGACACCTTGCGCAGGTCGATCTTGACGCCATCCAGCTCTATGCCGCCGGATTGAGCGAGACGATTCTCGCGATACATGTGACGCAGGTACCAACCGTGCGTGCCTGCCGGCAGGTTGGTGCCATCGCTGTTCCAATACAGCAGGTCGAAGGCTGCCGGCGCCTCACCCTTGAGATAATTGCTGATGTAGAACGACCAGAAAAGGTCGTTCTCACGTAGCAAGTTGAACGAGAAGGCCATGGCACGGCCATCGAGATAGCCGTCACGCGCGAGTTGGCGCTCGATGCCGGCCAGCACCGGCTCACTGAGAAAGACACCGATTTCGCCGGGATCGCTGAAATCCTGCAGCGTCGCCATGTAGGTGACCGAGCGGACCTTGCGTCCGCGCCGGCTGCTGGTCAGATAGGCGACCGTGGTCGCCGCCAGCGTGCCACCGATGCAATAGCTCAACAGGTTGACGGACTTCTCGCCGCAGGCTTGCTCGATGGCTGCCATCGCGGCGATCGGCCCCGACTGCATGTAATCGGCCCAGGTCACATGGCGCTGCTCGGGCCCGGGGTTGCGCCAGGAAATCATGAATACCGTATGGCCCTGCGCCACCAGCCACTTCACCAGCGAGTTATCCGGACGCAAGTCAAGCACGTAATACTTGTTGATCCAGGGGGGGACGATCAA
This sequence comes from Chromohalobacter marismortui, assembly GCF_004364315.1. Taxonomy (GTDB): domain Bacteria; phylum Pseudomonadota; class Gammaproteobacteria; order Pseudomonadales; family Halomonadaceae; genus Chromohalobacter; species Chromohalobacter marismortui. The sequence continues at coordinate 38,303 of NZ_SOBR01000006.1, forward strand.
CAGTGGCGTCTTGAAGACCTCGTCGGTACTCGGATGATACTGGATCAGCTGCATCAACTCGTTTTCGAAGATCACCTCGCCCGGCGTAATGGCCAGGTTTTCTCCTAGCCGGAAGGCACTTCGATCACTCATCGCCACATTGAGGCCTTCGGCGGAATTGGCCAGATCCTCACGCAGTCGCTTGATCCCCTCGACGAGATTCTGTCCACGCGTTTCGAGGGTCTTGCGTACCACTTCAGGGTTGGTGGAGACGAAGTTGCTCGGCGCCAGCGCATTGACGTATTGCCGCGCGTAGAATTCAAGCTGATGGCGCGTCTCGGGCGTCAAACCGCCCAGATGCGTCAACAACTCGTTGACGGCACGCACGAACAGCAAATACTGCTGCAAGATATAATGATAAAAGGGATGGGAATGCCAGGCATCGTCCCGAAAGCGTCGATCCTCGGGACTCGGCTCGATCACTGCTGGAGGGCGCTCACCCATGAGTTCCCGCAGGGTATTTTGCCACACGCGTAACTGATCCTGGGCCAGACGCATCTGCACGGTATACACCGCCGGCGCATTGACGACCATGGCCTCGGCACCAATACGCAGGCTCTCTTGCATGTCGGCATACACCGACGCGCCAGCGTCGCTGGGCCATAGACGATTGAAGGCCTCTTGCATGAGGGCTTGGTATTGCTCACCGAACGCACTCACCTGGCGCTGCCAGGCGTGCGGGTCACCGAAGACATCCTCGCCCTCTTCAGGCCCTTGCCACATACGTCATCTCCCCCGCATAGCACAACGGTTCACGCCCCTGTGCGCCGTCGGCAGCCGCTATGCTTCGCGACTGCCGGGAGCACGGCACGAGATGTTTACTGTTTGCTGCTACCGCGTGAAGAAGACGATTGGCTATTGCTGCTCGCCGCCTTGGCGGGTTCGGATGCCGCCTTCATGTTTTCTGATGCCTGATCGGCGGCCTGTTGCCCTGTTTCCGACACCATCTCTTCCAGGTCGGCCTTGAACTTCAGGCTGATGTCGGCCATCGCACGGGCGTCTTCGAGCATTTGCTTGGACAGCGAATTCAGCATGTCGGCCTGTTGCGCGGTGAAATCGCGTGCGTCATCGGCGTCCTTGACCTCGGAGGCCGCCCGCATACGCTCCACGCCCAACTGGCTATAGCGCTTCATGGCATCGAGCTGGTATTCGGTCATTCGCTCCATGTTGTCCAGCATCAGACCGTTGAACTTGCGCATGGGCTCGAAAAAGCCACGCGTCTGTTCTGAAAAGGCACCAAACATTTTGTCCTGCATGACGGATTCCTCCTGGAGGATCTAAGGCAAGGCCAGTGCACTTATGCTGCACTGCACAAAGGATAGCCTCCCCCCTCTTGGCTTGCAATTGCCATATGTCAAGACCCTAGGACTTTTTTCGTTTCGAATTGTGTGACTCTGCGCCACCCTGTGCATCGGCCTGGCGCAGCATATCCATCAACATCTGCTGATAATGGCCGAAGCTGGCGACACCCTGTGCCATGCCCTGCTGCTGGAAGGGCTGCATGAGGCTCCAGGGGTCATAGCCCTCCACCCCGGCTTCCATCTGCTGGCGGATGTGGGCCATGAGCTCCTGCTGAAAGGTTTCGACATCCGGCAGCCCCATCGCCTGTCGGAATTCAGCAGGGGTAAGATCGAATTCGACATGTACTTTCATGAGACGCTCCCATTGCTGGCTCCTTTCAGTGTAGCGAGCCTGGCGCAAAACGAGCGTCATCGCTACGAAAAAGCCCGCCTGGGCAAGGCGGGCTACGTGATGCATGACGCTCATCAGGCAAGGGGAACAAGACGGCATTCACCTCAAACGTGGCGTGTCCACCTCGACGCCCGCGTTTTGGGCGCGCTGACGCAAGAAATGATCCATCAAGGTGAGCGCCATCATCGCCTCGGCGATCGGCGTGGCCCGGATCCCCACGCAGGGATCGTGGCGTCCCCTGGTGACCACCTCGACGGCCTCTCCATGCACATCGATCGAGCGTCCGGGCTGGGTAATGCTCGAGGTCGGTTTGAGCGCCAGGTGCGCCACCAGCGTCTGACCGGAGCTGATGCCACCCAACACCCCCCCGGCGTGGTTGGAGAGAAAACCGTGCGGCGTCATCTCATCGCGGTGCTCGCTGCCGCGACTCGCCACCGCCGCAAAGCCGTCACCGATCTCCACGCCCTTGACCGCATTGATGCTCATCAGCCCATGGGCCAGTTCGGCATCCAGGCGATCGAAGACCGGCTCACCAAGCCCCACCGGTACGCCCTCGGCGACGACGGTGATGCGCGCGCCGACGCTGTCCTGATCGCGGCGCAACTGATCCATGAAGGCCTCGAGCTCGGGGACCTTGTCCGGATCGGGGCAGAAGAACGGATTGCTGTCGACCGCTTCCCACTGTTTGAAGTCGATGCCGATGGGACCCAGTTGGCTCATGTAACCGCGCACGCGAATGCCCTGCGATGCCAGAAACTTGCGGGCGATCGCGCCGGCGGCGACGCGCATCGCCGTCTCACGTGCGCTCGAGCGCCCGCCACCGCGATAATCGCGGATGCCGTACTTGTGATGATAGGTGTAGTCGGCGTGCGCCGGCCGAAACTGATCCTTGATCTTCGAATAGTCCTTGGAGCGTTGATCGGTATTTTCGATCAACAGGCCGATCGGCGTGCCGGTGGTCACACCCTCGAACACTCCGGAAAGAATACGCACCTGGTCGGGTTCGCGGCGCTGGGTGGTATGCCGCGAGGTACCCGGGCGGCGCCGATCCAGATCATGCTGCAGGTCCGAGGCGTCGAGCTCGAGCCCCGGCGGGCATCCGTCGACGATGGCCCCCAGCGCTTCGCCGTGGCTCTCGCCGAAGGTCGTGACGGTAAACAATTTGCCAAAGGTATTGCCGGACATTCCGCGCTCCTCAACGATCAGGCAAACGATGCCGCATAGTGGTCGAGCTCGGCGGCGGTCAGCGCGAACACGCCTTCCCCCCCCCGTTCGAACTCGAGCCACAAGAACGGGACTTCGGGAAACGCCGCGTCGAGATGTCGCGCGGAATTGCCCACTTCGACGATCAATACGCCCTCGTCGGTCAAATGCTCACGCGCTTCGCGCAACATGCGGCGCACGATATCCAGACCATCGTCGCCCGCCGCTAGAGCCAGGCTCGGCTCGTGGCGGAACTCGGCCGGCATGCCCGCCAGGTCACGCGCATCCACATAAGGCGGGTTGGAGACGATGATGTCATAGCGCTGACCGGCAACGCCGGCGAACAGATCCGACGTCACCGCGCGCACGCGCTTGCCAACATCGTGATGCACGATGTTGGCCTTGGCCACCGCCAGCGCGTCGGGGCTGATATCCACCAGGTCGACCTCGGCCGTGGGCAGATACAGCGCCGTGGCGATGCCGATGCATCCCGACCCGGCACATAGATCCAGCACCCGCGCCGGCGGCCATTCAGGGAACCAGGCTGCGAAACCGTCCTCGACCAACTCCGCTATCGGCGAGCGCGGGATCAGGACTCGTTCATCGACCTCGAAAGGATGACCGGCGAAGAAGGCCTCACCCAGCAGATACGGCAGTGGTGTGCGCTGCTCGATGCGTTGGCGTACCAGGCTCACGACACGACGACGCTCGATCGGCAACAGGCGGGCATCGAGCACGGCGGGATCGACATCCCAGGGCAGATGCAACGCGCCCAGCACCAGCGCCACGGCCTCGTCCCATGCGCTGGCCGTACCATGTCCGAAATGCAAGCGGTGGGCATTGAATTCACTGGTCGCCCAGCGCAAGCAATCGCGCAGCGACACCAGCCCGTCGGCCAGGGACGCGTCGTCGAGAGTCAGCGTGGAATCGTCGGTCGGTCGGGAAGCGGGCACGATGCGTCCTGTTTAGCGGCTCCATGGAATCGGCGATTGTACCCGGAGCGCGCGCCGGTTCACAGCCGTAGGCAAGTCGCTATACTGGTGCCCTTTCAACCGACCGTGCCGCCTGGGGAGTTTCGTCATGAGCCGACGCCGTGGCCAGCCCGACGACGCAGAGATCAACGTGTTTCGTCAAGCGCTGGAAGACGCCGGTGTGCATCGCCTGCATACCAATCGCGCCGATACCGGGCGTTCGCGCCGCCGCGACGACGAGGGCATGGCGGAGCGCCGTGCCGCCGCCACCAGCGCCAACACTCAGGCCCCCACCAGTCGCACCAGTGATGGGCGCGTCGAGCCGGTGCGTCCCAGCGAGGCACTGGAATTCGCCGTCCCCGATCTCCCCTACCGCACACGGACGCAACTCAAGCGCGGCAATATCGAGTGGGAAGCCGGCCTGGACCTGCACGGCTACACCGTCAGCGAGGCTCGTGAGCAACTCGAAACCTTCCTTCACGACGCCCACGGGCAACGCTGGCGCTGTGTGCTGGTGGTGCATGGCAAGGCACGCACATCGCTGCTCGGCGAGGGCGACGATTACCCGGTCATCAAGAGCCACGTCAATGCATGGCTACGCGAATGGCCTGCCGTGCTGGCCTTCTGCTCGGCACGCGATGCGGACGGCGGCACCGGCGCGGTGTATATCCTGCTCCGCCGGCGCGGCGATGACATATGACCGCCCGCGGACAACGAAGGCGTGAGCCTCAGCGCGGCTTGCGTCGAGGTGTCGTCAAGAGATGGTGCTTGGCATCGCTCACGTCCGCCTCGGTCATGGTCATGTCACGCTTGCCTTCGTAACGATCGATGGCCTGTGCCGCCAGATAGTGACCTAGCTGAATCAGCGCTTCGGCGCGATGGAATTCATAGGCACCGCACACGCTTTTGGGCACCTCGATCAGGATATCGGGAGGATAGCCGGCCACCTTGTATTTGGCTAACGCCGCCTGGGTGATATCGAAGGATGCCAGCATCATGTCGAGCTTGCCCCAGGCGCGCTCGGTCGCCGCTTGCTCGGAAAGTTCATGCTCTTCGCCATCTTCCTGGCCGTTGCCGAACATGTGCTGCACGCGCTCGCGCACGCCGCCCAGCCAGCCACTGAACCCTTGTCCGCGCGACTCCCGCTCGCGTTCCCGCGCCACTTCCTGGGCCGCTTCCTCGGGAGGCAACATTTCCTCGAGCGTCACCTGCCGGGAGGTCTGCGCGGTGGAGTTGACCGCCACGACCAGGTCGGCGTGAACCGCCACGGTGGGAATGATCGGCAACGGGTTGAGCAAACCGCCATCGACGAGAACCTGCCCATCCACATGCACCGGCGTGATGATACCAGGAACCGCGATGGAAGCACGGATCGCACGCAAGAGTGGGCCGCTCTGAAACCAGATTTCCTTCTGCCGATTGAGGTCGGTGGCCACGGTCGTCAGCGGGATGCTCAAGTCTTCGATACGGATATCCCCGATCAGGCTCTCGAGCTTGTTCATCACCTTGCTGGCGCGCATCGCGCCCATCGGGCTCCAGGTCACGTCGACCAGCTTGAGCACATCGAAGTAATCCAGCTGGCACACCCAGTCACGGTACCCATCGAGCTGGCCGGCGGCATAAATCCCCCCCACCAGGGCGCCCATCGAACACCCCGAGATGGCGGCGATCTCGTATCCGCGGGCCACTAGCTCGTCGATCACACCGATATGCGTATAGCCCCGCGCACCACCACTGCCCAGTACCAATGCAACTCGTTTACCCATATCAGCGTTCTCCTTCACACATGACGCCTCGTCGTCTTCTGCGCGTCGCTGACGATGGCCTCGGCCACAGCACCGACGGCGTGCGCCTCGAGGTGAAGATGATGCCCACCGGGCAGCACCACCCGCGTGAGCCGAGCAATGGCGTCACGAGCTTGCTGGGCATAGGCACGTTCGGCCAGGATGCCCTGCTCGCCTTCGATCAACAGCACCGGGGCTTCGATGTTGCTCAGCAGCGACAGCATCTGCTCGGTGGTGAAGCGCACCAGCGAGGGACGTAGCAAGCGACCGTCGGAGCGCAAACGCACGTGGCCATCGTCCTCCTCATCCAGGTTGCGGCGTACCAAGGGCGCGGCCGTCTCGGCATCGATGGGCGTTACGCCACCCGCCACGCGTGCCGCAATGGCGGTGGCCTCGTCGGGATAGCGCGGCACCTTGGAACGCGCGCGTCGGCGCTGGATCAAGCCCATGCGAAGTTGCTTGGTCGTGTCGTCGACCTCGGTGGTCAAGGTACCCAAGCCATCGATCAGCACCAACCACGTGACACGTTCCGGCATTGCGGCCGCTACCAGACACGAAACGGCCGCTCCCATCGAATGGGCCAGTAACGGCGCGCTATCGAGCCCTAGTGCATCGAGCGCGTCCAACACGTCCAGCGTATATTCCCAGATCGGATAGTCGCCGCCGTCGGCGCGCGGCTGCGATCGCCCATGGCCAGGGAAGTCGATGGCGACGATGCGAATCCCCAGACGCTCGACCAGCAACGGTGCCAGGCGCGAAAAGCTCTCGGCATTATCCAACCAGCCATGCAGCGCCAACCACACTGGCGCATCGGGGTCGCCCCAGGCCAGGGCTGCGAGGCGCCCATGGGCCAGACTCAGTGATTCGGGTTCGTGCATGAAGACTCCCACGGTTGATCGGTCGACGGCCCATACGCCACACCGCCGTCTTCATCGGTCAGGGCACCTTTGAAGCGCGGCACTGGGCCTAGCAGGCTAACGGGTTTACCATAAACCTTTTCGTTTCCCAAGCCGACCAAGGAACAAGGAATCCTGCGTGCCAAGATCTCGACCGCCCCGCCCCACTCGCCTGCGCAATACGCTATTCTGGCTCGTCGTCACCGCCGCCATCATCGTGGGCTTCGTCCTCGCCAGACAAGGAAGCTGATCGCCCATGGACCTGCTGGCCGTTTTCTCGCATACGCTGCAAGTCACGCTGCCCGTTTTCGCCATGGTGTTTCTGGGGATCGTCTTCAAACGCATCGGCTGGATCGATGCGCATTTCATCTCCATGGCGTCGGCATTGGTGTTTCGCGCCACCATGCCGACATTGATTTTCCTGAGTATCGTCCGCGCCGATCTGGACGTCGCCCTGCAACCAGGGCTGATCGTCTATTTCCTGGTTTTTTCGGTACTTAGCTTCTTTCTCGCCTGGGGCTGGGCCATCTGGCGTTGTCCCCATGCCGAACGCGGCGTCTTCACGCAAGGAGCTTTCCGCGGTAATTGCGGGATCGTCGGCTTGGCCCTGGCCGCCAACCAATACGGCGATTACGGACTCTCGCTGGGCAGCATCCTGGTCGGCGGCATCATCATCGTCTACAACGTGCTCGCCGCGATCATCCTGGCCTATTACAGCGAAAACACGCGCTCGGGCATCGGCGCAATTCTCAAACATATCGCCAAGAATCCACTCATCCTGAGCGTCTTGCTGGCGATTCCCTTTGCGTATTTCGATATCGACCTGCCTGAATGGCTGCTCACCTCGGGCGACTATTTCGGCGCCATGTCTCTACCGCTGGCCCTGGTCTGCATCGGCGGGACGCTGTCGTTCACGTCCGTTAAACGGAGTAGCAGCCTGGCCCTGGATGCCAGCCTATGGAAGGTCGTATGGCTCCCCCTTATCGGCGTGCTGGGTGCCTTCGCGCTGGGCTATCGCGGACGTGAGCTGGGCATTCTCTTTCTTTTCTTCGGCAGTCCCGGTGCCGCAGCGAGTTTCGTCATGGCCAAGGCCGCACATGCCAATGCCAAGCTCGCCGCCAATATCATCGTCATCACCACCGTCGCCTCTCTGTTCACTCTTAGCGCCGGGGTATTCATACTGAAATTGGTAGGCTGGATCTAAAACCGGCCATTCACTAGGCACCTCGCTCACGGTATTTGTCATGGGTTTGCGGCCCTTGTCGCAAACGGCGATTGAGTGAATATGGCAATGACAAGGAGTCAACCGCGTCATGCTCGACACCTACAGCGCCCTGGCCGGCCAGTTTTTCGGCGTGGTCTCGTTGATACTTTGCCTTCTGGCCTTCTCCAGCAAGCGGGACGAGCGGTTGATGATGCTGTTGCTCTCCGCCAACGTGGCCTTCGCGCTACAGTTCGCGCTCTTCGCGAGCTGGACCGCGGCGGCGTTGACGGTGCTGGTAATCGTACGCATCGCGCTCGCCCGTCGTTATCCGGGCAGCAAGGGCGTCATGGCGGGGGTGCTGGTCGCCAGCGGCGTGGCGGCACTGTTGACCTGGCAAGGGTGGGCGGACGTGCCTGCCATCGTGGCGATGACGGTGGGAACGGTGGGCATGTTCCTGTTTCAGGGTATTGCCATGCGCATCTGCCTGGGACTAGCAGCATTGTCATGGTTCCTTAGCCATGCCCTGGTGGGGTCGGTGGGCGGCATGCTGGCCGAGGCGCTGGTATTCGTTACCAACGCCATCACCATCTATCGGCTGGCCCGTGCCAGGCGTCGCTATCCACAAGCGTTCGACTAACATTGGCAACCGCTGCGTTTACGCGTAGATAGCCTGACTGCGCAGATAATCATCATAACTGCCGCTGAAATCGACGATATCGTCGTCCTTCATCTCGATGATGCGGGTGGCCAAGGAACCGACGAATTCCCGGTCATGGCTGACGAAGATCAAGGTGCCGGGATAGTTTTCCAGCGCCAGGTTGAGCGCTTCTATCGATTCCATATCAAGATGGTTGGTGGGCTCATCCATCACCAGCACGTTGGGTTTCTGCAACGCCAGCTTGCCGAACAGCATCCGCCCCTGTTCGCCGCCGGAGATCACCTTGACCGACTTACCAATGTCATCGTTGGAGAACAGCATGCGGCCCAGCGCACCACGAACGGTCTGCTCGCCTTCCGTGGTCCACTGCTGCATCCATTCGAAAAGCGTCTCACCGCCGTCGAAATCGTCGGCGTGATCCTGGGCGAAGTAGCCCACTTCTGCCGCATCGGTCCATTTCACCTCGCCAGAATCCGGTGCCATGGCACCCACCAGACAATTCAGCAGGGTCGTCTTACCAATCCCGTTGGGCCCGATGATGGCGATTCTCTCTCCCGCTTCGACCTGCAGGCCGAAACGCTCGAACAGCACGTTGTCGTCCCACGCCTTGGAGAGTTTCTCTACATTCAGCGCATGGCGATGGATCTTCTTGTTCTGTTCGAAACGGATGAACGGACTGACACGGGAGGACGGCTTGACCTCCTCGAGCTGAATCTTGTCGATCTTGCGTTGGCGCGAGGTCGCCTGCTTGGCCTTGGACGCATTGGCCGAGAAGCGACTGACGAATTGCTGCAGTTCGGCGATCTCTGCCTTCTTCTTGGCGTTATCGGCATGCAGACGCTCCCGCGCCTGGGTAGCGGCGGTCATATACTCATCATAGTTACCCGGGAACAGCGTCAACTCGCCGTAGTCGAGGTCCGCCATATGGGTGCAGACGCTATTCAAGAAGTGGCGATCGTGCGAAATGATGATCATCGTCGAGCTACGTGAACGCAGAATCTCTTCCAGCCACCGGATCGTGTTGATATCCAGGTGGTTGGTGGGCTCGTCGAGCAGCAGCACGTCGGGATCACTGAACAGCGCCTGGGCCAGCAGCACGCGCAGTTTCCAGCCCGGTGCCACCACGCTCATCGGCTGGGTATGCTGCGCGAGTGGGATGCCGAGACCCAGCAGCAACTCTCCTGCGCGCGCCTCTGCCGTATAGCCGTCGAGTTCGGCGAAGCGCACCTCCAGGTCGGCGACCTTCATGCCATCTTCCTCGGACATCTCGGCCTGCGAATAAATACGCTCACGCTCGGCGGTCACCTCCCACAGCTCAGCGTTGCCCATGATCACGGTGTCGATCACGCGCTCATTCTCGAACGCGAACTGGTCCTGACTCAGCTTACCGAGCCGTGTGGTGGCGTCCTTCATCACTTGGCCGTTGGTCGGTTCCAGGTCGCCCCCCAGAATTTTCATGAAGGTAGACTTGCCGCAACCATTGGCGCCGATCAGGCCATAGCGGTTGCCCTGTCCAAACTTGACGGAGACATTTTCGAATAGCGGCTTGGCGCCGAACTGCATGGTGATGTTGGCGGTAGAAAGCAAAGTCGGGGTTCTCGCGGGAAACGGCGTGAATGAAGCGACGGCGGACCCGGCGTTACGAGCCCCACCCTATGTCGAGGCGGCATTGTACGCGCTGGCAACGATCGGCGTCAGTGCCCTCCCCTAATTACGAACGCTGGTTCGTGATACGCCAGCAAAAAGACCACTCCGAAGAGTGGCCTTGAGTACCTGAACGGTGTCCTATCGACGCTGAGAATCAGCGCTCGCGTTTACCGTCGACCAGACGATCCAGCTTGAACGGGTTGCTCTCCTTGAGTGCTTCCGGCAGCAGAGCGTCGGGCAGGTTCTGGTAGCAGACCGGACGCAAGAAGCGATAGATCGCCGCCGTCCCCACGGACGTCGTGCGCGAGTCCGACGTTGCCGGGAACGGCCCGCCGTGAACCATCGCGTCACATACCTCGACACCAGTCGGCCAGCCGTTGGCCAGAATGCGTCCCGCCTTGCGTTCAAGCGTCGGCAACAACTGGCGCGCCACATCGAGATCGGCGTCATCCATTTGCAGCGTCACTGTCAGTTGGCCTTCAAGATGCTCGGCGACCTTCGCAAGTTCGGCCACATCGGCACATTCGACGACCAACGAGGTGGCGCCAAACACTTCGCCCTGCAACGCCTCGTCACTCAAGAAGTCCTGCGCCGAGGTCACGAACAAGCCGGTTTGGCACTGGTTCGGGCCTTCACCCTTCTCGCCGCGCGCCACTTCTTTAGCCTTACCATTGCTCACCAGCGCACCGACACCGCTCTCGTAGGCTTCATGAATGCCCGGCGTCAGCATGGTTTGCGGCGCGCTGCCCTTGACCGCGTCACCAGCAGCCGAGAGGAACGCATCGAGTTCCGGTCCCTTGATCGCGATGACCAATCCCGGGTTAGTGCAGAACTGGCCCGCGCCCATGTTGAGCGATCCCACGAAGGCCTTGCCCATCTCCTCGCCGCGCGCCTTGAGCGCCGCCGGCAGAGGGAAGACCGGATTGATCGAACTCATCTCGGCATAGAACGGGATCGGCTCAGCGCGCGACTGAGCGGCTTTCCACAAAGCCAGACCGCCGCTGCGCGAGCCGGTGAAGCCAGCCGCCTTGATGCGAGAATCCGTGACCAGGGCGGTGCCCACCTCGCGGCCAGAGCCGAATATCAGCGAGAAGACGCCTTCCGGTAGACTGCACTTCTTGACGGCGGACTGAATCGCGCGCCCCACCAGCTCGCTGGTGCCCGGGTGTGCGGCATGTGCCTTGACGATGACCGGACAGCCTGCCGCCAGAGCGGAGGCGGTGTCGCCACCGGCGACGGAAAACGCGAGTGGGAAATTACTGGCCCCGAACACGACCACCGGCCCCAGACCGATGTGACGCTGGCGCAGGTCGACACGCGGCATCGGGGTCCGTTCAGGTAATGCCGGGTCGACACGGACGTCGAGCCATTCACCGTCACGCACGACGCGAGCGAACATGCGTAGCTGACCGCAGGTACGGCCGCGTTCGCCCTGAATGCGTGCCTGGGGCAGACCTGACTCGGCCACGGCGCGCTCGATAAGCTCGTCACCGATCGCTTCTATTTCATCGGCGACGGTTTCGAGAAACTTGGCACGCGCCTCGAGCGAGGTCTCGCGGTAAGCCTCGAAGGCGCTCCAGGCAAGTGCGCAGGCACGCTCGACGTCCACTTGCGTACCGCCCGGATAAGCCGGTTCCAGTGTCTCGCCCGTAGCCGGGTTGACGGCATCAATCGCAGTCCCGGTGCCATGCACGGCCTGCTGGCCGATCAATAAACTACCTTCCAGTGTCATGATCTACTCCTTGTGCGGATTGAATACGTATATAAGCAATCCCCATCACTCCCGATAGGAGGCATAGGTATTGCTCGCACGGCTCAGATGGTGGCTCATCGCATCGCGTGCCGCATTCGCGTCGCCAGCGATAATCGCCTCGAGAATATCGGCATGCTCATCAGCGACACGCTCCAGATAACGATGCGTCGCCGCTGTATCGAGTTCGACGGAAAGCAGCTTGGCACGGGGGATTGCCCCCAGGTTCAACTGCTCGTATACCGTTGTGAAGGCCGGATTATGCGTGGCTTGCGCCACCGCGAAGTGAAAAGAGAAATCTTCTTCCCGTGCCTGGGACTGATGCTGGAACGCCTCGATGAATCGCGCATGTGCCTGACGAAGCCGCTCGATATCCGCATCGTCCCGCCGTGATGCCGCCAGCGCGGCGGCTTCAGGCTCCAGCGTCAAGCGCAATTCGAGAATTCCCAGGATATCTTCGACCGTGGTCAGGCTGATTCGCTTGGCAGGATACGCTTCCTCCGGTGCGCAGCGGAGCACCCGAGTGCCGATACCGCGCCGCGTCTCGACCAGCCCCAGCGACTTGAGATGCGTAATGGCCTCACGAACGACGGTACGGCTGACGCCGAACATCTCGCACAAGCCATTCTCGGGCGGCAGCTTGTCACCAACGGCAATCTCGCCCGCTGCAATAATCGCCTCGAGCTGCTGAGAGACCTGACGGGACAAGCTCCCTTGCTGGGAGACACGCTTAACGCCAAGTGAGTTCATAGGTCATGGTCATGTGTCGCTTGCATGGGTATTCACTCATTGTTCATTCAACCATTCAACCATTCAACGCACCAATGCGGGTCGCTTGGGGTCGAATTCCCAGCCTGAGATCAAGTATTGCATTGCCATGGCATCATTACGGCTGGTGACATCCAAGTGCTTGTACCTTTCGTGCGCTTCCATCAACTTGCCTTCGTCCAACTCGACGCCGAGCCCCGGCGCGGACGGTACCTTCAGCTTGCCATCGCGAATCAGGAATGGCTCTTTGGTGATACGTTGACCGTCCTGCCAGATCCAGTGCGTATCGATGGCAGTAATCTCTCCTGGGCAGGCCGCCGCTACATGCGTCATCATCGCCAACGAGATATCGAAGTGATTGTTGCTGTGCGACCCCCAGGTCATGCCCCACTCATTGCAAAGCTCGCCGACCATCACCGCGCCCTGCATGGTCCAGAAGTGACAATCGGCGAGGGGAATGTCAACTGAATTCAGCTGCACGGCATACTGTAACTGTTTGAAGTCGGTGGCGATCATGTTGGTCGCGGTGGGCAAGCCGGTGCGCTTCTTGAACTCCGCCATGGTCTCGCGGCCGGAAAACCCACCCTCCTGACCGCAAGGGTCCTCGGCATAGCTGAGCAGATCCTTGATCGGATCCAGCACCCGCACCGCTTCATCGAGCGACCAGGCACCATTGGGGTCCAGGGTCAGCCGCGCCTCGGGAAACGCCTCATGGAGCGCGCGAACGCAGTCGGCTTCTTCCTCCCCGCGCAGCACGCCACCCTTGAGCTTGAAGTCTTTGAAGCCGTAGCGGTCATAGGCGGCCTTGGCCAGATTGGCCACGGCCTCGGGCGTCAATGCCTCCTGGCGCCGTACTTCATCCCAGGCATCCTGCGGATTCTCGGTCTTAGGATAAGGCAGGTCGGTCTTGTCCGGATCACCGAGCAGAAACAGATACCCCAATGCCTCAACTTCGTCGCGCTGGCGACCGTACTGGCCCAGCAGATCCGACACCGGCATACCCAACGCCTGACCGAAGAGGTCTAACAACGCCGACTCGATAGCAGTGATGACATGCACCGCCACCCGCAGATCGAAGGTCTGACGCCCCCTCTCCTCGCGTCCGTTCTTGGCCAACAACAAACGCACGCGATTGAGCGTCTGCTTGACATCGTTGACGCGTGAGCCCTCCACCAGTTCCCGGCACTGCTCCAGCCCCTTGAGAATGCCATCGCTCGAAGGAATCTCGCCCACGCCCTGGTTACCCGCCTCGTCTTCGAGAATGACAATACAACGAATGAACCAAGGCGCATGACCGCCACTCAGGTTGAGAAGAAAGCCATCGTGGCCGGCCACCGGCACAATACGCATGCGTTTGATTGTAGGATGCATGTCCAATTCCTGTCTGAAAATTGATAAATATTGATAGAGCCTTCCCGACGAGTGGAAGATCTATTGAAAAATCACCCAGACAATGATCAGCGCCATTATCAGCCCAACGATCTCGGGCCAGTAACCAAACTTGAATTCATTGACCTCTTCCGGAGAATCGCTGACCGTCAACTCGTCGTCCTGGCGAGTCAGGTTTTCGTCATTGGATTGCATATACTTTCCTTCCCTTCAATCAGTTAAACATCAGGTTAGGTAGCCATAACGCCAGCTGCGGGAAGAAAAGCACCAGCACCATGCCAATCACCTGCAGTGCGATGAACGGCAACACAGCCACAAAAATATGTTGCAACTCGATACCTTTGGGCGCCACGCTCTTCAGGAAAAAACAGGCCGGGCCAAATGGCGGTGACAGATAATAGATCTGGATATTCATCGCGAACAGCACACCGAACCAGACCGGATCGAAGCCCAGACCAACAACCACCGGCGCAAAGATCGGCACGGTAATGAAGATGATTGCAATCCACTCCAAGAATGTGCCCAGCACCATGACAATTGCCATCATGATCGCGATAATAGCCAGCGGATGCATATCGAGGCCTTTCAGGAAATCTGTCAGGAAGCTAACCCCACCGATCAGATTATAAATACCAACCAGACTCACTGCCCCTAGCACCAACCAAATAATAGAACCTACAGTCAGTGCAGTCTGGCGCATGGCATCTCGAATCATGCGATAAGAGAACTGCTTGAGAATAGCCGATACGATCATGGCGCCCACAGCTCCCATGGCAGCTGCTTCGGTAACGGTCGTGATGCCTGTATAGATCATCCCTAGCACCATACCGATCAATAGAAACGGTAGGATAGCCCCTTTCAGATACTTGAGACGCTTATAGAGAGGCAACGCTGTTTCAGGAATATCGTTAATCGGCGCCAATGACGGGTTAAGCTTGCAGCGTATAATTATATAGACAATAAATATGCTGGCCAAGAGAACACCTGGAATGGCGCCTGCGGCAAACAGTTTGGTGATTGATACCTGAGCTGCAAGGCCATAGACAATCATTACTACCGAGGGAGGAATGAGTGTCGCTAGGGCACCGGCAGCACAGATGATACCAATCGATAAATTACGATCATAACCGAGACGTAACATCTGCGGCAGGGCAATCAGGCCGAGCATCACAATCTCACCGCCCATGATCCCACTCATCGCTGCGAGAATAACGGCTACCACGCAAGTTTGGACAGCTACCGAGCCACGAGCACGTCCACCAAGAATGGACATACTATCAAAGAGCGCGTGGGCTATGCCCGATCGTTCTAGCACGTTAGCCATGAACACGAAGAAAGGTACCGCGACTAGCTCGTATTTTTCCAGAACATGATAAACGTTAGAGGCTACCAGGAATAAGCCATTGGTACCGTAGTAGATCAGTGCTGTAACGACTGACACTAAAAGTGTAGTAACACCAAGCGGAATACCAAAAGCCATTAACGCAAGCAATGCTAGAACAATTAATAATGTAACGACTTCGATACCCATTAGTCGGCATCCTTTTCATCATGGATGGCGGACGTCACCAGGTGGTTACGTTCCTCCGCACGGTCTTCAAACCAATGCACGACATTGGCTAACAATTGCAAGACATAAATAAATGCTCCCACTACTAGTGTCGGCTTAAGATAAGCTGGTAGCGGTGAATTGAAAGCACTGCCGCTTCTTTCGATGCCTTGTATTGCATGAACTGCAGGCCCCCAACCAGCCCACACCAACATCGACAGAGCGAAGATGGCGGCTACCAGTGATACCAACTCCATTTTTTTCCATACAGATGCAGGTACCAACAGCTCAACCATGGTAATCGCTATGTGACGCTTGCGCTGGGTAACATAGCCACTTGTCAGCACCCAGCCAGTGGCACATAGCGCCATGACAGTCTCGAATGTCCATAGCGTTGGTGAGTCAAACACATAACGCATAACAACTTCGAGAGCGGACAGCACAATACACGCAAAAAACAAAACGGCACATGCATAACCGATAAAAACACTGACCCGGTCCATACCGGCCGCCAAGCGACTTAAAAAGGACATATAGAAATTCCCCGAATAAGAAGGGCCGTGACAGTCCATACCGTCACGACCACAAGCTAATATAAGACTTTAGCCCTGACCGGAAGATTCATCGCCAGTAGGCTTAGCAGCTTTATCCTTTAGGAGGCCTTTTGACTTCATATACTCCAGGTGAGCGTCCAACGCTTGTTGAGCCAATTTACTTTTCTCACCAAAATTCTCCCATGCACCACGAGCGATCTCACGAAGCTGATCACGCTCGGCCTGCGGCCAATCAATCACCGTGATATCACCTTCGGCCTTGTCGCGTGCCACAAGCTTCTCATCTTGTTGGTGGACGGCATCAGCCAAGTCATTGAATGATTTGTAGAACCATTGATGCAGTGCCTGCTGATCCTCTTGACTCAATGACTCCCATGTATTGCGATTCACCGTAAACTGCTGAGATGACATGGAATGTATACCCGGATAAATCGGATATTTTGCAATGTCGTTGAGGCCGGAAGCGTCATTATTTACGTAAGCTGAGGCATCAGCGGCATCTACCACCCCCTGTTGCAGTGCAGTATAAACTTCAGAAAAAGGAATATTGACTGGTGTGGCCCCGGCACGCCTAAAGACAGCTGCCGCGAGTCCCTCAGGTGAGCGAATTTTCACACCCTGAAGATCTTCAACACTACGAATGGGGACCGCTGAGACCAGCGCCTCACGCTTATAAGGACCGCAACCAACAACCTTTACGCCATCGACTTGGGCATTAATAGCTTTTTGCAGTATCTTCTCGCCACCACCATTTTTGCAAAATCCAAGGAACTGTGAAGGTTTATCATAGCCGGCCACCAGATCTCCCATCAGAGCAAAAACAGGATCTTTACCCGTAAAATAAGCAGGTGCTGTTAAGTCACCATCGAGAAGCCCCATGGAAACGGCACTCATGGTTTCCTTATAGGGAACCACGCTACCAATGGGCATGAGATTTATACTAACATCTCCTCCGGTCATTTTTTTTAGCTTTGGCACCCAATTATCTTGCAAATATTGATAAGCATAATCACCAGAGTTGAAAGATGTCTGCACCTTCAATTCAGTCGCCTGCGCATAAGAGGCCGAGAACATTGCGGCAGAAGCCAAGGAAATGGAATAAACGAGCGTGCGAATTTTCATATTAACCACCTTTACTATTGTCATATTTAATATGGCTTTTACTGCATGAAGCAGCAACCTCAGATGCAAAGAGATCCGACACTTTCCGAACCGCACTTCTACACCTCTTTCTCATCATCGCGCGGCTAGATGCCACACATATGAAGTCTTTTAACGAGTAAGCGCTGGACGCTTTGGATCAAACCTCCAGTCGCGAATCAAATGTTGCATTGCCATAGCGTCATTGCGTCCTCCGACCGGTAGCTTGCGATAGATTGCATGGGCCTGTTCAACCTGTTTCATATCGATTTCAATTCCAAGCCCTGGAGCATCAGTAACGGCGACCTTGCCATCAATGATCTGTGGAGGATTACGAGTCAAACGTGAATCTCCCTCCTGCCACATCCAGTGGGTATCCAGCGCCGTAGTACGACCTACTGCTGCGGCGCCGACCTGAGCAAACATTGCCAGCGAGACATCAAAGTGATTATTGGAGTGTGACCCCCAAGTCATACCGTGATCCTGGCAAAGTTGCGAAACCCGTACCGCGCCAGAGAGGGTCCAGAAATGAGGGTCAGCCAAAGGAATATCTACCGAGCGCAGCATCAGCGCGTGGGCCATCTCACGCCAATTAGTGGCCACCATGTTGGTGGCTACTGGTAAGCCGGTAGCATGCCGAAACTCAGCGAGAATCTCTCTACCTGAAAACCCATGCTCCGCACCGCATGGATCCTCTGCATAGGCAATGACGCCATGCAGGTTGTTGCACAGTTGGATCGCTTCATTAAGCGACCAAGCACCATTAGGATCAATGGTCGTACGTGCATCAGGGAAGGTCTTATGAAGCACAGTGACTGCTTCAGTTTCTTGCTCGCCCGCTAGAACTCCCCCTTTAAGCTTGAAATCTTTGAATCCATAACGATCCTGAGCGGCTTGTGCTTGCTCGACGATACGCTGTGGGGTCATTGCTGCTTCATCTCGCAGACGATACCAATCATGGCCTAGACCTTCAGTCCCACGGCGATAATCCAGAGGTGTATCATGACCATTACCGACGAAGAACAAATAGCCCAATACATCGACACTGTCGCGTAGCTTGCCATTACCCAGCAGCTCTGCCACTGGTACACCTAGAAACTTACCCATGAGGTCGAGTAGCGCTGCCTCGAGCGCGGCAACGGCATTGATACGTAACTCAAAAGTCCAGGAGCCTTTGCCAAAATCCTCAAAGTCAGCGTTGCGACCAGCACACTGTAAAGATGAAACCATTGAACGTAGCTTGCCAATAGACTGGTTAATGACTAGCTCACGTGCTTGCTCAATAGAGTGCTGAATCGTCTCGCCACCCGGCGCCTCCCCCACTCCAATATGGCCGGCGCTATCTTCGAGAATAAGTAGATTACGCGTGAAGTAAGGAGAATGTGCCCCACCAATGTTGAGCAACATACTGTCACGACCGGCGACCGGAATAACTCGCATTCCAGTTATTTTAGGTGTTTCATAAGACAACATCAGCAGTCTCCATAAGCTTTTAGAGGGACCTGGACTGATCGACAAGCGTCTTCAAAATGACCAGCTCGTCATCATCGGGCATCACCAGCGGTTTACGTACATCCCCCGCCGGCATGCCAATGATGTCAGCCCCTGCCTTGATGAGACTGACGGCATAGCCCTTTTTCCGATCACGTAGATCGACGAAGGGAATGAAAAACTCGTTGGTGATTTTCTTTACCGTGGCGCTGTCTCCCGAGCGCAGTGCGCGATAGAACGTGAGTGCCATATCCGGCACGAAGTTGAAGACGGCGGATGAGTAAGTATTGACGCCGATAGAAAGGTACGCTTCGGCAAAAATCTCGGCCGTCGGTACACCACCGACGTAAACAAGACGATCGCCGACGGTCTTGACGATCTTGTTGAGCAATTGCATATCGCCCTTGCCGTCCTTGAGCCCGATCAGGTTAGGGCATTTATCGGCAAGCTGTTGGACCGCCGGCGCTTCCAGCACACCATTGCCACGGTTATAGTAAATGACATTGACCGAGGTGCTGTCACAGATCTGGCGCGCATACTCGACCAACCCTTCTTGCGGGCACTCAGTCAGATAGGGCGGCATCAGCAGAATGCCATCCGCGCCGGCTTCTTCCGCAACACGCGCGAATTCCTTGCCACTTTCGACGCTCAACCCGGCGCTGGCAATGATGGGAACTTGGCCGCCGATGGTTTCGACAGCGGTACGCACGATATCGCCAAATTCAGTGAGCGATAGGTTGAAAAACTCTCCCGTGCCGCCAGCAACGAAGACCGCGGAAACATCATGACTCACGAACCACTCAAGCCGCTTGCGATAGCTTGCCGCATCGAACCGCCCCGCGGCATCGAAGTCGGTCACTGGAAAGGAAAGTAAGCCATCGCCAATCGCCGCGACCGTTTGTTCTTTGGAAAAATGCACCGTCATGTCCCTCGCAACTGTCTTGTTGAACGTGATGACTTGGTTACTTCATGTCATACATCATACAACTGAGACGATAGGCACAGCCGCGATGTCACACAACACCGACATTGGTCGATTAAACCAAGGTCTTAAACTAGAAATAACATTGCCACCATGCATTACCATGATGGCTTATAGGACGGATTATGCTTGGGTGCCCTCGACAATCTCGAATTGCTCGAGACCACCCCCCTCGGAAAAGGCCTCCGCGGGCATGGGGTTAGCATGGGCTTGCTTGAAGTCATCACTGCCCACCCAGGCGCGAAAGGCATCCTGGTCTTCCCATTCCGTCTCGACGAGATAAGGCGTTTGGTTGCCCTGAGGCCGCAATACCCGCATGGCCTTGAAGCCAGGCTGTTTGTCGACCTCGCTGGCGCGTTGCTGGAACCGGCGCTCGAACTCGGCTTCATACCCCGCATTGACGAAAACGCGGTTGATGACGATAAAACTCATTCGTTCTTCTCCTTAGCCAAGCAGTTCACAGGGCGACTGCCACTGGCGTAACGTGGCACAGCCCGCCGCCCAGACATCGGCCTCCAGCGCCGCCACGGTCGCCGTCGGCATCGGTTGAGAAGCCCGTACATCGCCCTCGACCAGACGCCCGACCAGGGCACCGACCAACGGCATGTGGCTAACTAGCAGGCACGGCGTATGCGCGACTTCCTGCTGGAGCCAGTCGAGAAGCGGCTCCAACGGATCGTCCGGGGTGATGATCGGGAGCGTTTCGACCGGGCGCTCCAAGGGCGTCGCCATCCACTGCGCGGTCTGCTGGGCACGTCGATAAGGGCTGGCGACGATCCGCAGTGTCGTTCGTACGTCCCCGGGCAGCATGTCACTCAGCCATGCCGCCATTGCACGCGCTTCCTGCTCGCCATGCTCGGTGAGCGAACGCTCACTATCCGGCCGGCCTGGCGCGGCTTCGCCATGGCGCATGATATAAAGTCTCGACACGCTCACGTCTCCTCTGCACCGGGTTCCATCCGACGCGCCTCGAATACATCCTGACGCGGCAAGATGAACTCTACGTCGCTGCTTTGTTCCTGCTGCATGAGCATCTGTGCCATCTGGCGCGCCGGCACGCCATTGAACAGCACCTGATAAAGCCCTTCAGCCAAGGGCATGTAGATGTCTTCACGGCGCGCCTTTTCGCGTACCAGACTGACCGTGTTGACGCCTTCCGCCACCTGGCCCAATGACTCGATGGCTTCTTCGAGCGTCTTGTCCTCGCCCAGGGCAAAGCCGACGCGGTAATTGCGCGAGAGCTTCGACGAGCAGGTCACGATGAGGTCTCCTACGCCCGCCAACCCGATGAACGTCAACGGATTGGCGCCCAAGGCCACCGCAAATCGGCTCATCTCGGCCAGCGCTCGTGTCATCAGCATGCTACGTGTGTTCTCGCCCATGCCCAGCGCTGCCGCCATACCTGCGGCAATGGCATAGATATTTTTCAGCGCACCGCCCAGTTCGACGCCATAGCGATCGTTGCTGGCATAAACACGAAAATAGTCGCAACCGAGTGCCGATTGTACTCGTGCCCGCGTATAGGGATCGTCGCTGGCGATGACCGTTGCCGTGAGCTGTTTCTGGGCGATTTCCGACGCCAGGTTAGGCCCCGACAGCACACCGATATGCGGAAAACCGGTCTCTTCCTCGAGAATCTGGCTCATCAGCTTGAAGCCTTCTTCACGGATGCCCTTGGTGGTACTGACCAGGATTTGCGACGGATCGAGCCACGCCATAGCCTGACGCACGACGTCTGAAAAAGCGCTCGAGGGAATGGCGATGAAAACCACCTCCGCCGCTCGTAGCACCGCATGCATATCGTCGGACGCAACCACCGAGGGATTGATGGCGTAATCCGGCAAGTAGCGTGGATTGCGATGCTCATGGTTGATCTGCTCGATCAATGCCGGATCACGCAACCACTGGCGCACACGGGCTCCGTTGTCGGCAGCAATGCTGGCGATGGCCGTGCCGAAACTGCCGCCGCCTAGCACGGCGACTTGAAGTCGTTCGTCGGTCATGGAGGTTTCCTGGTGGCCTGCGAAATGACGCCATTGTAACGGACCTGACGCGTCACGCACGCCCGATCATCGCCTGACGGCAAAAGACGACACCGCCCGTGGGCGGTGTCGTCGTGCTACTCGCTACACTGCCGCCAGGCAGCAGGTCGATCAGTCGATCATCGGTAACAGGGCATCGATACTCGACTTGGCGTCGCCGTAAAGCATGCGCGTATTCTCCTTGAAGAACAGCGGATTCTCGATCCCCGAGTAGCCCGTGCCCTGGCCACGCTTGCAGACGAAGACGTGCTTGGCTTCCCAGACCTTGAGCACCGGCATGCCGGCGATGGGGCTGTTGGGATCTTCCTCGGCGGCCGGATTGACGATGTCATTGGAGCCGATCACGATCACCGCATCGGTTTCCGCGAAATCGTCGTTGATCTCGTCCATCTCCAGCACGATGTCGTAAGGCACCTTGGCCTCGGCCAGCAGCACATTCATATGTCCCGGCAGACGCCCCGCCACGGGGTGAATCCCGAAACGCACGGTCTTGCCGGCGGCGCGCAACTTGCGTGTCAATTCGCTGACCGCGTTCTGGGCCTGCGCCACCGCCATGCCGTAGCCGGGCACGATGATCACGCTATCGGCCTCGTTGAGCGTACTGGCCACACCGCCGGTATCGATGGCGACCTGTTCGCCCTCGATCTCCGCAGCCGGCCCTTTGCTGCCACCGAAGCCGCCCAGAATCACGTTGACGAAGTTGCGATTCATCGCCTTGCACATGATGTAGGAGAGGATGGCACCGGACGAGCCCACCAGGGCTCCGGTGACGATCAGCAGGTCATTGGACAGCGTGAAGCCGATGGCCGCCGCTGCCCAACCGGAGTAGCTGTTGAGCATCGAGACCACCACCGGCATGTCGGCGCCACCGATGCCCATGATCAGGTGGTAGCCGACGAAGAACGCCAGCAGCGCCAATAGCAGCAGAGCCCAGAAGCCCGCACCGTTGAGATAGGCGATCGCCAGCAACAGCGACACGATGGCCGCCGCGGCATTCAACAGATGCCCGCCAGGCAACTGCCGCGGCTTGCCATCCACCTTGCCCGCCAGCTTACCGAAGGCGACCACCGAACCGGTAAACGTCACCGCACCGATGAAGACCCCCAGTACCACTTCGACCTGCAGGAAGGTCAGCTCAGCCGGCGTCTTCTCGGCCACCAGCGCGGCGAAAGCCGAAAATCGCTCGCCAGCGTCTCCAGCGAGTTGCGCGGCCATCACCCGGCGACGCTCCAGGTCAGCATTGAAGCCGATGAACACCGCCGCCAGACCGACGAAACTATGCAGCGCCGCGACCAATTGGGGCATCTCGGTCATGTCGACCTTCTTGGCCAGGTAGACGCCGATGCCGGCACCGATCACCATCATCGGGATCATCCACCCATAGCCGCCGACATTGGGGCCGAGCATGGTAAAGATTACTGCCAGTGCCATGCCGACGATGCCATACCAGACGGCACGCTTGGCTTTTTCCTGATTACTCAATCCCCCCAGTGAGAGGATGAACAACACACTTGCCGCCACCGCTGCGGCGGACACCAATCCTTGACTCAACATCGTCTTTTCTCCGCCGCGTTAGGATTTCTGGAACATGGCAAGCATTCGGCGCGTCACCAAGAAGCCACCCACGATATTGATGGTCGCGATCAGTACCGAAATACCGGCCAACAAGCCCACCAGCCAACTTCCCGAGCCGACCTGCAACACCGCACCGAGCACGATGATGCCCGAGATGGCATTGGTGACCGCCATCAGCGGCGTATGCAACGAGTGACTGACGTTCCAGATCACCTGGAAACCGACGAAGCAGGCCAGCACGAAGACAATGAAATGCTGCATGAACGAGGTCGGCGCGACCAGTCCCAGCAAGCCCATCACCGCCCCGCCGACGGCGAGCATGCCCACCTGACGCTTGGTCTGGGCGAGGAAGGCGGCATGCTCGGCCGCCTTCTTCTCTTCCGCAGTCGGCTCCTTGGGTTTCTCCTTGGGCGCCGACTGCCCGATGGCCTTGACCTTGGGCGGCGGCGGCGGAAAGGTGATCTCGCCATGATGGGTCACGATGACCCCGCGAATCACATCGTCTTCCATGTCATGCACGATCACGCCATCCTTCTCCGGCGTCAGGTCGGTGAGCATGTGACGGATGTTGGTGGCATAGAGCAACGAGGCCTGCGTCGCCATGCGCGAGGGGAAATCGGTATAGCCGACCACGACCACGCCGTTATCGGTGACGATACGCTCGTCGGGTACGGTGAGATCGCAGTTGCCGCCTTTCTCGGCCGCCAGGTCGACAATCACCGAGCCCGGTTTCATGGCCTGGACCATGTCCTCGAGCCACAGCTTGGGTGCCGGCTTGCCCGGAATCAGTGCCGTGGTGATGACGATATCCACCTCGGGCGCCTGCTCGCGGAACAGTGCCAGCTGCTTCTCGCGGAACTCGGGACTGGAAGGCGCCGCATAGCCACCGGTGCCCGAGCCATCCTGGCTGTCCTCGAAATCGAGAAACAGGAACTCGGCGCCCATCGACTCGATCTGCTCGGCGACCTCCGGGCGTACGTCGAACGCGCGCACCACCGCGCCCAGGCTGGTCGCAGTGCCGATGGCGGCCAGGCCGGCGACGCCCGCCCCCACCACCAGCACCTTGGCCGGCGGCACCTTGCCCGCGGCCGTGACCTGGCCGGCGAAGAAGCGCCCGAACTGGTTGCCTGCCTCGATCACCGCGCGATAGCCGGCAATGTTGGCCGTGCTCGACAGCGCATCCATCTTCTGGGCCCGCGAGATGCGCGGCACCATGTCCATGGCGATGACCGTGGCACCGGTGGCACGGCAACGCTCGAGCAGCGCCTCGTTCTGCGCCGGCCAGAAAAAGGCGATCAGCGTCAGCCCTTCACGCAAATAGCCGACTTCTGCCTCGCTGGGCTCGCGCACCTTGATGACGACCTCGGCGGTCGTCCATAACGCGTCGGCCCCGTCGACGACCTCGACACCCGCGTCGCGGTACGCATCATCGTCGAAACCGGCCGCCTGCCCGGCGCCCGATTCGATGATGCATTCATGGCCGAGCTTGTGGATGTGCTGAGCACTTTCCGGCGTCAGCGCCACCCGCGCCTCGCCCTGGGCACGCTCCTTGGGAGCCCCTATTTTCATGCCGCACCTCCTCTTTCGTGTCGGATGGCACCTAGCCAAGCATCGCTTGTCGCATATTTCTTGATGTTCATCCTTGACTCCTGGCTCGTCGCATAGAGTTCTTCATCATGAAATCTCGTGTCATACCCAACTCGGGAACATGGTCATCGTAACGACCTTGCCACGCACCGTAATACTGATGCAGCACGTATCAATGAGTCTTGCTTATTTAATGAAAAACATTTTGAAAATCAACATTAAAATCAAAAATATCCATCATAATCATTGAGTTATAGCATCCATAACACAGCTCTTATGCTTCAAGCTGAACGATAACCCGTTGTTTTTATTTTATTTTATGGCAAAAAACATGACCTACTGATTTCCTTATGCAAACCATAAACGATAGGTTATTCACGATTTCACTTAGTTAATGCCAGCGCATATTGAAGGCCTGAAAACCAGCCTTGGGGCCGCGATATTCAATAATCTCGACACCAGACTTCCACGTCCAGAACCTCAAGTGTCTGGCATGCGGGAAGCGCCAGCCCCCAGGCAACGATCGAGCAACGCCCCAAGACACCGTCATGCGACGCCGCGGAATATCATGACGAGCAGGAAAGGCAAATCACCGAGGCTTCCGGCGCCGGGGCAGCCGCCCAACGCGCCATGCCTGGCTGCGGGGAGAACGGGTCGGCGAGCAAGGCCCGAAATTCGGCCAGTGGCGCCATATCGCCTGCTTCCGCCGCCTCGATGACCTGCTGAATGAGGTGCGTGCGCGGGACATAAAGCGGATTAACCGCCTGCATGGCCTCACGCCGCGATGCAGCGTCGCGTGGCTCGTCCTCGAGGCGTTGACGATAGCGCGACAACCAGGCTGCCAGGCCTTCGGCCGGCACCTCGTCATGCAGCCACGCCCCCTCATCGACACTCCATTCGCCCAGCGCACGGAAGGCGCGATGATAGTCAGCACCGACGTCGGCCAGCAGCGTTAGCCAGTCCTGAACCAATTGTGCGTCGCCTTCTTGTACCCGCTCGAGCCCCAGCCGTGCCCGCATCAAGCGCGCATATTCCTGTTGCAGCGTGGGTTCATACTCAGCCAATTGAGCGCGCAACGCGTCTGGATCCACCAGTGGCGTCAGCGACTGCCCCAGCACCGAGAGGTTCCAAAGTCCCACGCCGGGCTGTTGATCGAAGGCGTAACGGCCAGCGGTATCGGTATGATTGGGCACCAGGGTGGGGTCGTAACGATCCATGAAGGCGTAAGGCCCGTAGTCCAGCGTCAACCCCAGGATCGACATGTTGTCGGTGTTCATCACCGCATGCACGAAGCCATAGGCTTGCCAGGCGGCGATCAAGCGTGCCGTCCGCGCGACCGTATCGCCGAACAAGGCCTCCGTCGGCGACTCGCGCTCCGCCAGGGCCGGTCGATGACGCGCGATGACATGGTCGACGAGACCTTGCAAGTCCTCGTTGCGCCGCGCCTGATACAGCCACTCGAAGTGTCCGAAGCGCACGTGACTGGGGGCCAGGCGCAGCAAGGTCGCCCCGGGCTCGACGCGTTCCCGCTGGACCTTTTCATCGTTGGCCGCCAGTGCCAACGCCAGCGTCGTGGGAATGCCCAGGCCCAGCATGGCCTCGCCGGCGAGATATTCACGAATCGTCGAACGCAGCACCGCACGGCCATCGCCGAAACGTGAATACGGTGTTTGTCCGGCGCCCTTGAGATGCAGATCCCAGAAGCCCTCGTCGGTCTCCACCTCGCCCAGCAACAGTCCGCGACCGTCACCCAAGGCAGGGTTATAGACCCCGAACTGATGCCCGGTATACTTCTGCGCCAAAGGCTCCATCCCCGGCAACACGGTTTCGCCCCCCAAAAGCTGACGCAGGGTCTCGCGCGCCTGGGCATCGTGCTCGAAAGACGCAGGATCAAGGCCCAGCGCGCGACAACCGCTCGGGCTGATATCCACCAATCGCGTGTTTTTCCAGCAAGTGGGGCTGACCCGCGTGAAGAAGTCGTCGGGCAGACGCGCCCAGGCGTTATCGAAACGCAGCGAATCGAGCGTCATGGTGACCTCGCGAAGGAGCATATGAATTCACTCTACACGCCCGGCGACGGCGGATAAAAGCGTGCCGGACAACTTGAAACGCCGCCCGCAGGCGACGTCCAAGGACGCATGATGGCAGCGATGTCTCAGGCAGGGCTGTCATCGCCCTCACTGTGCTGACGAATCAAGTCCGCATTGGTACGCAACAATGCCAACAGGACATCGAAATAGTCATCGCTGACGGAGTAGTTATCCAGCGTATGAATTAACGACTTGGCGGTGACGGACTCACCACTGGCGGTCAACGCGGCACGCTTTTGGCGTAACGCTAGATAGGCTTGGTGCGTGTTCAGGTTATGCAGGTAATACTCGACGCTTTCCTGAACGCTGGCAAACTGCTGATAGCGACGTTCACTCCCGGCTTGAGCCAGGCCACAGCCATCACTGAAGCAGCGCAGGCCGAACAAGTTGTTGCCTTGGCGAGCATAGCGCGAGGTCCCCCAGCCCGATTCCTCCACGGCCTGGATGGCGACCATTTCCAGTGGCACGGTGTCGACACGCGAGAGAAGGTACTCAAACGTATTGGGGGTGCCGCACTCGATCTCGTAAGCGGTGCATAGCCGTTGCAGGTGAGCCTGTTCAGCGTCACTCAGCGCGTCCTGCTGTGCACGCGCCTCGAGCAGCCAGTCTCGCTGGGCCTGAATCTCGGCATTTTCGGCTTCGACAAGCGGCACCAGCAGCTCGAAAAAAGCCCTCTTGCGCTCGGGACCCGCCGCATATTGACGCAGGTCCGGCATCTCCGTGATGGGATCCGGCGCGCGCATCTCGACATGACTGTCGCTTGACCGTTCGTCTTGCGCGGGTGACGCGGCATGGGCATTCAACGGTGGTGGCGCCACCGCCACGCCAAAGGCGCCCAATAACACCCCCGCGACACCGCCACGCCATCGCCGGGAAGACAACAAGTGGTGTCGAATCGCCATACGACGACTCCTTGAACATGTAAACGTCAGTCTAGCAACAACGAACGTCCATGTTGAGTCAATATTGCTGCCATCAAAATAAAACGGGCCGGCACATGCGGCCGGCCCGGTAAGCGAACACCAACGCCAATCAGCTGCTCAGGAGCTTGTTGAGACGCTGCACATAGGTGGCGGGATCCTCGAGGTGCCCCCCTTCGGCGATGATCGCTTGATCGAGCAGGACCCGAGCGAGGTCATCGAACCTCGAATCGTCGGCACCTTCAAGCCGTGCGACCAGGCTATGCTCGGGATTGAGCTCGAGGATCGGCTTGACCTCCGGCAGCGGCTGACCGGCCGCTTCCATCAAGCGACGCATCTGATAGCCCATGTCATGTTCCGAGAGCACCACGCAAGCCGGCGAGTCGGTCAAACGGTGCGTGATACGGACTTCCTGCACCTCATCGCCCAGCGCCGTCTTGACGCGCTCGAGCAACGGGGCCTTGGCCTTGGCCGTTTCTTCCTGGGCTTTCTTTTCTTCCTCGTCGGCCATGTCATCGAGGTCGAGGTCGCCCTTGGCGACATCGGCGAAGGACTTGCCATCGTATTCAGTGAGATGGCTCATCAGCCACTCGTCGATACGATCATGCAACAGCAGCACCTCGATGCCCTTCTTGCGGAAGATTTCCAGGTGCGGACTGTGACTGGCCGCATTGAAACCGTCGGCCACCAGGTAGTAGATCTTCTGCTGGCCTTCCTTCATCCGGCTGACATAACCGGCCAGCGACTGATCCTGGGTGGCGCTGTCGGTGTGCGTGGAGGAGAAACGCAGCAATTCGGCGACCTTGTCGCGGTTGGCGAAATCTTCCGCCGGCCCTTCCTTCAGCACATTACCGAAGGCGTTCCAGAACGTCTGATAAGCCTCTTCGTCCTTGGCCAGCTTCTTGAGCATGTCCAACGAGCGCTTGGTCAGTGCGGACTTGAGCTTGTCGACCTGCGGATCTTTCTGTAACAGCTCGCGCGAGATGTTCAGTGACAGATCCTTGGAATCGATCACGCCCTTGATGAAGCGCAGGTACAACGGCAGGAACTGCTCGGCGTCGTCCATGATGAACACACGCTGTGCGTAGAGCTTGAGGCCGCGCACGCCTTCGCGCTGATAAAGGTCGAACGGTGCACGCCCCGGCACATACAGCAGGCTGGTGTATTCGAGCGTGCCTTCGACCTTGTTGTGGCTCCAGGTCAGCGGATCGCTGAAGTCGTGCGCCACATGCTTGTAGAACGCCTTGTACTCGTCGTCGCTGATCTCTTCCTTGGGGCGTACCCACAGCGCGGTCGCCTCGTTGACGGTTTCCCAGGTAACGGTCTCGCTGCCCTCGATCTCGTTGCCTTCTTCATCGTGGGCCTTCTCGACCTTGGGCATGCGCACCGGCACTTCGATATGGTCGGAATAGGTGCGCACCAGATGCTTGAGGCGCTCGGCGTCGGCGAATTCCTTGGCGTCCTCCTTGAGATGCAGGACGATTTCGGTGCCGCGCTCGGGTTTGTCGATATCGGCGATGTCGAACTCACCCTCGCCGCGCGAATGCCATTCCACGCCCTGCTCCTGATCGACCCGGCGCGTACGCACGGTGATTTCGTCGGAAACGATGAAGCCGGAATAGAAACCCACACCGAATTGGCCGATCAGCTTGGCGTCCTTCTGCTTTTCGCCGGACAGCTGCTGGAGGAATTCCGCCGTGCCGCTGCGCGCGATAGTGCCCAGATTCTGGATCACTTCGTCGCGGCTCATGCCGATGCCATTGTCACGCACGGTGACGGTGCCCGCCTCGGCATCGTGCTCGATTTCAACGCGCAACTCGCTGTCATTGCCGTATAGCGCATCGTTGTCCAACGCCTCGTACCGCAACTTGTCGCAGGCATCCGCGGCGTTGGAGATCAGCTCGCGCAGGAAGATCTCCCGATTGGAATATAGGGAGTGAATCATCAACTGCAAGAGCTGTTTGACTTCGGTCTGGAAGCCCAGCGTCTCGGCGTGAGTGGCGGTAGTCATGGTCGAAATTCCCCTGTGGCCATAACGAATGCATGTTAAACGTTGAGAAAGGTGACGACAGATGTCGTCATGCGCACCGATATGGGGGCCGCGCGAGACTTTTCAAGCGCTTGAGGTCACGCATCCGTATGACCCGACCCGACGTTCTCCCTTCAACTCCGCATGGAAATGACACCGCTGTCTCAAGGCGCGGCATCGGGAGGCTCCATGCCCTTCCAACGCCGGTAAGGCGCAAGCGAGCGATCGACACGCGTCAGCAACCAGCCGACGATGAAGACGTCATCGATGACCCCGATGAGCATCAAAACGTCGGGAATGATATCGAACGGCATGATCAGATACGCCAGCGCCACTGCCATCCAGCCACACGCCGCCCAAGGCACGGGGCGATAGCGACCAATGATCACGTCACCTAGCATGGGAACGAACACGCGTAGCGCTCGAGCGATACGCGTCAACGCGCCGCCACGCTGCTTCAACCGTGACCACATGGCCAGTCCTCGCATGAATTTCATGGAATGCCTCCTTGGCAGTGCGTTCTTGCTGGCGTCACCCGGGGTGTCGTTTTTCGGCAACACTACCCAAGGCGGGTTCCCTGAGCGAGGATGATCGCATCATTATTCCGCCAGGCAAGCAAGGAGACAGGCAAGATGCCCGCATCACGATTTCGTCGTCGTGGGATGACATTACTCTCGGCGATAACGCTGAGTCTGGCGCTTCACACCATCGGCGCCCAGGCACAATCCGACATGCAGACGCTGGCGCCCGAGGATCGAGCCATGAAGGACGCCCTCGATGCGGCCCGAGCGCATCGATGGTCACGCATCGATGACGCCGCCATCGACAATCACGTGTTAGCGGGTTATGTGGAATACCATCGCCTTAAATCACGCTTGCCGAATGTCACGGCGGTAGAAGTGCAACGTTATCTGTCACGCTATGCCGACTCCCCCCTGTCCAACTGGATGCGAGGGCAGGCACAGATCGCCTTCGGCCGCGCAGGACGCTTCGATGACGTGCTGGCCATCAGCGATGGCGAACCCCCGGGCACCATTCGCCAATGTTACTACTATACGGCGTTGCTCGACCGTGCCCCCGAGAAAGCGGCCGAGGGGGGACGAGTGCTATGGAACGTCGGCGACTCGCAACCCAGTGAATGTAACCCGCTTTTCGACACCCTGCGTCAACGTGGCGCCATCGACGATAACGATATCTGGACGCGTCTGACGCTTGCCTGGCAGAACGGCGAAAGTCGCCTGGTCGATTACCTGGCCGGTTTCCTCGGTCCCCAATGGCAGACCGGTATCGCGGCACTCGAGCGCCTGCGCAGCAACTACGCCGCCATCACCGACGTGCCCACCCGTATCGGCCCTTCGGGAGAGGGCGCCGGGGCCCTCTTCGCCGCGGCCATGCACAACTTCACGCGCGCCGATACGGAAGCCGCGCTTGAAGCCTGGCGCAAGATCGCCCCGCACCTCACGCTCAGCGAGACCCGACGCCATGCAATAGAGCATGACCTGGCGTTCTATTCCATGGTCCGCGAGATCGACAACAACGCCGGCTGGGTCGACGACGTCCTGCCTGCTCTCGCGGATACCGACTTGTACGAACTGCGCGTCCGCAAGGCATTGGCGTCACGTCACTGGGGCGAGGTCATCGAGTGGATCGATGCCATGCCGCAGGACACGCGGCAAGAGGCACATTGGCAATACTGGCTGGGCCGAGCACTGCAGCAGCGTGGCGATACCCAGGCCGCAGAAAATGCCTGGCGGCTGGCGTCCCAAGAACGTAGCTTCTTTGCTTACGCCGCGGCCGACAGGCTGGGTCGGCCATATGACCTCGACATGAACATGCCTGACTTGACGCCCCTGCAAAAGGAACTGGTCGCCATGCGGCCCGTCGTCAAACGCAGTGAAGCGCTGCGGCGCATTGGCGAACGTGGTCTCGCGCGTAGCGAATGGTTCCATGCCATCAAGCAAGCCAGTGCGACCGAAGCTGCCGCGCTCAACGCCTACGCCCTCGATCAAGGCTGGTTTAATCTCTCCATACATGGCGCGATTATCGCTGAGCAATGGGATGCGCTCGATTGGCGCTTCCCTCCCGCCGCCTACCGGGATGCGTTCACCACCTGGGGCCGGCGCAATGGTGTCGATCCCTACCTGCTGATGGCAATTTCGCGGCGGGAGAGCGCCTTCAACCGACAAGCGGTTTCACCGGTCGGGGCGCGTGGACTCATGCAGTTGATGCCAAGCACCGCCGATCATGTCAGCCGTCAATTGGATATCGATGCGCCGAGCCTCGGTGAACTCTTCGAGCCCACCACCAACATCCGCTTGGGAAGCGCCTATATCCGCGACATGATGGAACGTTATCGGGGCAACCGTATCGCAGCGGCAGCAGCCTACAATGCCGGCCCCGGCCGGGTCGATCGCTGGCTGCGCGATTCGCCCGATGCGTTCGATCTCTTCGTCGAAAGCATTCCCTTCCATGAAACTCGCGCGTACGTGCAGGCCGTGCTGACCTACCGGGTCATTTTCGAGAGCCTGGCCAAGCAAGGCGATACGCAAGGCGTTGCGCTATTGACCCAGGCCGAACGCGAAGGCGCCTACGACGCCACGCTCTTGGCGCGCAATCCCTGACTGCAGGCACCGACGCCCTGGCCTACGGGGCGTCGGTGCATGGCTCAGGCGTGCTCAGGGACGCTGTGTCAGTGCCAACTTGATACCGAAGAGTACCAACACCGTGCCGGTGGCACCTTCCAGCATGCGTGACACCCAACGCTTGGCCAGCCATCTGGCGGCACTCCCGACCATCAACACGATGCCGATCTGCCAGAGATTGGCGATCACGAAGTGAATGCCCGCCAACCACAACGACTTGACCAACGCCGGGTCTCCCGGTGCGATGAACTGAGGCAAAAACGCCATGTAGAACACAACCGTCTTGGGATTGAGCACATTGGAGAGAAAGCCTTCACGCAACGGTATCCAGACGCTTACACGTTCCTTATGAACGCCCATGTCGGCCATCGGCAAGCTGCCGCCGCGGCGCGCACTGGCCAGGCTCCTGACGCCCAACCAGATCAAGTATCCCGCGCCGAGCAGCTTGAGTACGTTAAAGGCCCATGCCGACTGCAGCAGGATCAGCGAGATGCCAAGCGCCGAGACGGTGGCATGCACGAACAGTCCGGAGCAGATGGCCAAGCTGGTCAGTACGCCATCACGCACGCCGCCGCGCGACGTATTGCGAATGACGAGCAGCGTATCCACGCCCGGCGTCAGAGTGAGCAATGTGATCGCAACCAAAAACGACCAGAACTGGGTGTCTAAGAACATAGCTGTTTCCTGAATGGACGCGTGGTACGCCACGCTAGCGCGTGCCCGCTACTCGACCTATTCCGCGGTACCCGGCGCGTCTACCAAAGCCAGACGCCACATAAGGCCATCCCCAGCGTGACCAGCAACCCGATCAAGAGCAACAGGCCATCGTCTGCGGCCATGCCCAGCCCGAGAATCGTGACCGCCAATGCCGGCATCGCCGCCGCGAAAGGGAGCAGTTCCAAGGGAATCATGCTCAACGACAACAGCATGACGATAACCGCCACGAATCGGTACGCGGCGGGTTGTTGCAAGATCGTCAAGCGTTGTGCCAACAACTTGTCGATGCGCACTGTCCAAGGACGCGCCCTTTCAATCGCGCGATGCAACTTGGCATGACTGACTCCCCGTTCGCGGAGTCTTCTCGGCAACCATGGCGATGGCCGTCCACACAACTGCTGCACGGCCACCAACGCGATGAACATGCCACATAATGATGGCACGCCTGGGATGGCCCCCGTGGGTAACAAGGCAATCAACGCCGGCAATGCAATCAAGGGGCCGAAACCACGCGAACGAAACGTCTCGACGACGTCCTGCAGGCGGACGGTCTTGCCGCCATTGGCCTCGTCGAGCGTTTCCAGTAACTCGGTCAAACGGATGCGCGATTCCATGCGCCATGTCTCCTTGGGAACGGCAGCCAACGTCCGTTAACGGTAGTGGGAAGCATGCTGTCAGCCGAACAGGCCACGCTTGGCATGTTTCATCGAGATTTGATCATTAAGCGTCCAGAAATCATACAGAACGCCCAACAAGAACAGCCCACCGGTGACGAGATACAACAACCCGGTCAGCCATTTCCCCATATACATGCGGTGTAGCCCGAAGACGCCCAGAAACGTCAGCAATACCCAGGACACCGTGTAACTGGTCGGCCCCGCCCGGAAACGCATATCCGCCTGACGGTCCATCAGCGGAATCAGGAAGAAGTCGATCAACCAGCCAACGCCCAACAAGCCTAGCGTGAAGAACCAGATCGTACCGGTAATGGGCTTGCCATAGTAGAAACGATGCGAGCCGGTGAAGCCGAATATCCACAGCAGATAGCCTACGACCTTGCTATGTGTATCGTTCGCGGCGACGACGGTATGTGACACGTGACAATCCTCCAAAATGAAGCCAGCGCGACCCGCACCCGTGCCCGGGTGCGCAATCACCATGACAGACCCCCATGTTGCGCCAATGTCGCCGCCGCGCCATTGGCGCTGACCGCGTGGTAGCGCGTACTCGCCGTGCGGCCTTTAGCGTCGACATGATGCTCTCCATCAAGACATCATGCATGACTTACGGCACGCGCACATTGACGTTCTGGACGCCCCCGAGTTTTCGATCTATGGTGCATATGCGGCGCATGATACCGGGAAAAGGCCTTCGGTAAGAAGCTTGACGCCTACTCCAGGCTCATGCATGCTCCGCTGCGTAGGTTTGCAAGTCGAATGTCGTCAGCTGCTAATCGAATTCTCGATGTCCCTTGCGCATTCCCTCCTTGTATTACCCACGTACCATGGTCGCCGATGGGTCGGCCTGCATCACTACTTCGCAAGTTAAGGAATTCGAAATGGCAACTGGCACGGTCAAATGGTTCAACGACACCAAAGGCTACGGCTTCATCTCTCCGGAAGATGGTGGCGATGACCTGTTCGCACACTTCTCCGAGATTCAGGCCGAGGGCTTCAAAACGCTGCAGGATGGCCAAAAAGTGAGCTTTGAGGTCACGCAGGGCAAGAAAGGTCTGCAGGCGTCCAACATCAAGGTGGTCGACTAACGTCGACACCCAGGCGGTCGTGAGACCGGCACCGGACTCCGAACGCATGAGCCCACCGTCAGGTGGGCTCTTTTGTCTGCGTTTCATCCCATTTCAGGATTAATTGGCATTGTCGGCCGCCTTATCCATCTCGTCGGCAGCCTCATCCATTTCTTCAGCCGCCTGGTCGGTCATTTCATCGGCCGCCTGTTGTGCGTCGGTCGCAGCGTCACTCAACTCATCGCCGGCCTGCTCAAGGGCTTGAGCCGTATTTTCCTGGGCGTTGTCGAGTGCTTCCCCCGTCTCGTTCATGGCTTCAGACGTCTCGTCCGCCACGTCACTGCTCATGTCCTGTACTTCATCACTCGCTTCATCAGCGGCTTGCTGGACTTCTTCAACGGCCTGTTCACTATTATCGGCCGCTTCCTGCGCCGTGTCGTCACCACTATCGCAGGCCGCCAGGCCCAGTGCCATCACCAATGCCAAGGCACTCATCATTCCTTGCTTATACGTCATTCTATCACTCCTTGAATCGCTCATCAGCGCCGCAAGACGGCACCTTCCTTGACGCCCATGAGGCTATACAAGGCTCATGGGACGAATGTGGCAAGCCCTGGGGCTGGATGCGCCGCCGACCTCGGCGGGCACATACTCACGACAACGATATGCGGCTTTCTAGCCTGCTTTCCAACTGTCGGCGCCTTGAGACACCTCGCTGCCGATATCGCGTGACAGCATGCGTCAGCTGCCAGCACTCCCATGCGAGAGCAGCATGGAGGACGCAGGCACGGCCAGGGCAAGCGCTCCGGGCACCAACTCGGCACGAAAACGCTTGTGGAAGCACGGCTCGCCGTCGAGATTCAGCGGCAAGGCCGCCTCCCCCTCGAACTCCACCCAAGGTACCTGCAAGTATTCGACGAATTCACCGCTTTCGGGAAGATTTTCGAGTTCGTCGATCAGCTGCTTCATTTCCCTTAGCGACGTGAAATGGCGCACCATGAGCAATTCCATTAACCCGTCATCGACCTTGGCCAACGGCGCCAGCTGCTGACCGCCTCCGGCCTGGCTCCCATTGCCGAGCGCAAGCAAGAACAAGGGAATGTTTCGCTCGCCCTCGGGGAGCCGCAGGCACCCTCGGTAGGGCTGGTAATTCCAGGCCTTGAGCATCCCCATCAGCGAGTAGGCGCCGCCTCCCAAGAGGCGCTTGAGAGGGGCAGGCGTCGAGTTGGTGATCTGGGCGCCGAAGCCACCGGAGGCAAGGTTGATGAAATAATCGCCCCCCAGACTGCCGACATCCACCATATGGGAGGTAGCATCCAGAGCCACGCGTAGCGCCTCCAGAGGCTCTAAAGGCAACTCCAGACCCCGCGCGAAGTCGTTGGCGCTGCCCAGGGGCAGAATGCCCAGGGCGGGACGCACTTCCGGCGCCAATCGCATCAGGCCACCGACGATCTCGTTGACCGTGCCATCACCGCCACCGGCAATGATGCGCTGAATACCCGCTTCACTGGCTTCCCGCGCCAGACGCACACCATCTCCAGCCTCCCAAGTCACCCGTACCGCTAAGTGGTGGCCCTCTTCGCGTACGCGCCCCACCGCCTCACGAACATCCGGTAGCTGGGCGGATTTGCCATTGAGAATCAGCCAAGCATCGCCGTCACGTGCGTCAGGCTGAAGAGCGTCACTCATCGCGTCATTATCCTCGTTCCTTGAGACACAACGGCCTCTCGTCTCGTCATGTGCATCGTGCACCTCCAGGCCTCATATTTCTTTGAGCACCTCGAAACCGCTACCCACCGTCGTCGGCAGGAATTCCTCGACCTGATATTGCGCCACTCCGGCGACGATAAAAGGGTCCTCGTCAAGCCAGGCCGTCAAACGCTCCCGCGAGGTCGCCCGGGCCAGGATGATACCACCGCTCGGCGGCGATTTACGCCCCGAGGCGATGAACACGCCACGCTCGAACCCTTCACGCACCCAGGCCATGTGCGCCATGCGATACGGCTCGACCGTGTCCGGATCGCCCACGTACTCCAATGATACGATGAACATGCCTGCTCCTTGATCTCTTCCCCGGGCACGCCGCTCGGCTACTCGTATCTTTATAAACTCATGCCGCCGGCGCAACTCGCCAGGATAACCACAGCAAAGGTGATACCAGTACGATACCGATCATTGCCAGGGCCCATTGCGGCGCCAACGGCGTCGCCAGCAGTAACGTGGCCAACAACGCACCACCGCCCAGTTGCAAGGCGCCCAGCAAGGCGGCCGCCGTCCCGGCACGCTCCCTGAACGGCTCGAGTGCCAGACTCGAGGCCGCGCCCAACGCCAATGAGAACCCGACGGAGAGCACCCCGATGGGCCCCATGAACCCCAGGGTCGAAAGCGGCAACGCCGTGACGATCAGCGCCTGAAGGATCCCCGAGACGACGATCAGTCCCAGCCCCAGGCGCACGGTCCCGACGCGCCCGAGACGATGGATGATACGGGGAGCAAAGAAAAACGCCATGATGTTGACCAGGGCGTTGGCACCGAACCACCCGCTGAACGCCAGTTCCGAAAGCCCCAGTTGATCCACGAGTATGACCGGCGCGCTCGACACATAGACCAGGATCGCCGACATGATGACGCCGGCCAAGCCGGCAAAATAGACGAAACGAACGCTGGTCAGCACCGGTCGATAGCGGGCCCAGTGATAAAGACGACGCTCGATGACCGTGTCCCGAGGCCGCGTCTCGGCGAAGCACCATGAGGCGGCCACGCCCAGCACCGCCGCAAAGGCGAACATGAACGCGAAGTTGCTGCGCCAACCGAAGGTGACCGCCAGGCTACCGCCAATGACCGGCGCCAACGCCGGGATGATGCACAGCGCACCGTTGAGATAACTGTATAACTTCGCGCCTTGCTCGGCGGTGAAGCAGTCACGGACCGCCGCGAAGGCAACCGTCATCGTCGCGCACGCCCCCAGGCCTTGCAGTACGCGCGAGACATAAAGCGGCCCGAGTGACGTCGCCGTCATGCCCACCAACGCGCCCAGCATGTAGATCACCACACCGCATAATAGCACCGGACGGCGCCCCAAGCGGTCGGTCAAAGGACCGACCATGATCTGTCCCAGGCCCACACTCAACAGCAACAATGTCACGGTGAATTGCAAGCGACTGAAGGGAGCGTCGAACGCTTCAGCCATCACCGTCAACGACGGCAGGTAGATGTCGATCGCCAGTGGCGACAACATCACGCAACCCACCAGCAAGGGAAGCAACCGGGCAACCGACATGGAACCTCCGCAGCAACAAAAGAACGCCACCTTACCCCGTACAGGCCAGGATGCAATACGCTTCCCGTCGCCATGCTACCCCGAGCCTAAAGTTGAACTTCCTGCCGCCGATATCTCCCTTCAGGGCAGCGCGTGAGCCAGTACCTTGTGTCCGCCGATCATTCAACGAACAGGAATCGCCATGTCATTCCGCACCTGGGGAGTCGTGCTAAGCGCCGTCCTATTGGGCGGCTGCTTCGAGGTCAATACCTCGCAGGCCCCCATCGCCACGACCTATCCGATCAGTGAGCAGCAGCGCATGCAGGCCGCGCATCATTGGGAGGTGCTTGCCAAACACGAGGCGCGCGAGATCATTGCCAAGCGCGACTTGTGGGGCAAATCGCTGTATGTCGAGAAGCAGGAGCGGGAAACCGCCTTCAGTCGTGGGTTTCGCTCGCTACTCACCAGCGCGCTGGTACAACAAGGCGCCATCGTCAGCACCGAGCCCGACGCCAGCGCACATGTCACCTTCGACGTGCAGGTCATCCGCCATGAAGGCCGCGGTTTCATACGACCGCCCAGAGGGGCCCTGACAGCGCTGGCCACAGGCATCGCCGTGGCGACCATTCCGTTCAATAACTGGACCGAACCCGCCTTGGGCCTCATTCCCGCCGCCGCGCTGGCCGACACCTTCAGTGGCAGTTGGACGTCCCCTAGCCCGGAGGAAGTCATCATCACGACTCAGGTCAGTCAGTACGATACGCTGCGTTACTCGTCCTCGAACCTGTATTACATCAATGCAGGCGACAGCGAGCATTACGGCGCGTCCCAAACCGGCGATCAGGCCGGCCTACCGCTATCATCCGACTGGTGAGGAGATCGCTCGACATGTCATCCGCCCCATACCGCACCGGGCGCCGTGCATGGCGCCTGCTGACACTGGCCAGCCTGGCGCTGATGCTTTCCGGCTGCAGCCTTCTCCCGAACCAGCAGGCGGCGGCCCCCGAACCCAGCATGCTGATGCGCGTCGACGACGCCGCCGACAAGCTTCTCGCCACCAGCAGCGAGCAACTCGGCAACCAGGCGCCGATCATCGCCACGACCTTCGTCAATGTCGATCAACTCGATCAATCGTCGACACTCGGACGCACACTGTCGGAAATGTTTACGTCGCAGCTCGTCCAGGGCGGCATGAACGTCATCGAGGTCAAGATGCGTGACAGTCTGTACATCGAGCAGGAGACCGGCGAACTGATTCTGTCACGCAACGTGCAACGCCTGAGCGATAACCACGATGCCAAGGCCGTGTTGCTGGGAACTTATGCGCAGGGCGAGAACACGCTCTTCGTCAACGCCCGACTGGTGCGCATCGCGGACCGTCATGTGCTGGGCGCCTCGAGTTTCGAGGTTCCTCTGGACAACGACATCAGGGCCTTGCTGCCATCTACCTGGTAAGCGTGATACGGCAACGTAACGCGCCCGCCGGCACCCAGCCGTCGATACTGGCGGCTTCAGCCTCTTCAATCGCTGGTCGGGGATAATCGAAACTCCCGCAGTGCCGGGTGATGGCGCAGGTCGGCGGCCAGCCGCGGGAGATAATCATGATCATGCGTGCGCAGCATCATGTGATATTCGAACTCGCGGCCTTCGTCGCGTGTGCGGTAGCTGAGACTTTCGATGTGAAATCGGTGCCGGCGCATCAGTTCGTGGACCTCCGGCTCGTCGAGTACCCGCTGACTGTCGAAGCGCAATATGCACCGCGCAAAGATACGGCTCGGCATACGTGACTCGACCAGCCGAAACAACGATAGGGTCAACAATGTCAGCATCGTGGCCGCCACCCCGGGGAGCCAAAAGCCAATGCCATAGAGGATACCTAGCGCCGACGTCATCCAGATCGACGCCGCCGTCGTCAGGCCGTGCACCGTCAACCCTTCCTTGAAAATCACCCCGGCGCCCAGAAAGCCGATGCCGGTCATGATGCCCTGCGCCATGCGCGTGGGATCGGTTCTAATCGTCTCCTCCGGCACTCCGCTGCCCAGCCATTGCCATTGATAGACGGTCACCAGCATCAATAACGCCGAGGCCACACAGACCAGCGCATGCGTGCGAAATCCTGCGGGACGCCCATGAAAGGTACGCTCCAGCCCGATCAGGCTTCCTGCCAGCCAGGCCGACCCCAAGTGCAACAATATCATCCCGGTGTCCACTGACATTCGCCTCTTCCCTCTACTGCGTTTTCGTCTATCGTGTCAGCATAGCGGCTGCCACTGTATCCCACCGAATCCACGGCAGTTTTTCATATTTCGACAGAAGGATTGTGCGCGTGAGCCAGCCCTCCAATCTCACACCACCCTGCCGGGTGGAAGAAGACGAACACGATTTGCATCTCAACGGCGGTCCCCGGCAATCACGCGCGGCAGCCGTCCATGAATCCATCCGCGAAGAAGGCGAAACGGAACTCAAACGCGCCGCGTCGGCATTGCTGTGGTCGGCGATCGCCGCCGGCCTGTCGATGAGCTTCTCCATGCTCGCCAAGGGATTGCTGCACGCACGGCTACCGGATAGCGACATCGGCTACCTGGTCGAGTCGCTGGGCTACACCATCGGGTTTCTCGTCGTGATCCTCGCCCGCCAGCAGCTCTTCACCGAAAATACCGTCACCGCAGTGCTGCCCGTGATGAGCACGCCACGCATCATGCAGTTTCTCAAGTTGCTGAGGCTTTGGGGTATCGTCCTCATCGGTAACCTGATGGGCGTGGCAATCTCCGCGTATGCGATCCTCTATATGCCTTTGTTCGACGCCGAGACTCACCACGCCTTTCTCAGCCTGGGCCATCACATCATGGCGAATACAGGTAGCCAGATGTTCGCCAAGGGCATCGTAGCCGGCTGGATGATCGCCACCATGGTCTGGTTGCTCCCCGCCGCCGGTGGCGCCAAGATCTGGGTCATCCTGATCGTCACCTACCTCGTCGCGCTGGGTGGGTTCACGCATATCATCGTCGGCTCCGCGGAAGTGATGTACCTGATGTTCGCCGGGCAAACCAGTCCAGGGGAATATCTCTTTCATTTCGCCTTGCCGACGCTGGCCGGCAACCTGATCGGCGGCACTTTCATCTTTGCCCTCATCAGCCACGCGCAGGTTCGCAGCGATTCCTGAGTGAGTGCCCGCTTGGCACGCCCGAGCATTCGGCGTGCCAAGCTCATCCATTCGTCTATGCCGTTTGACGCATCCTTACCGACGCAGCACCAACCAGTGCCCAGCCGCGCTTACTGATAAACAAAGGTTATCGACGCTTGGGGTTTCGGAATTAGCGCCGCGCCCGAGTGCCTGTTAAAGCTTAAATGGCTGATACCGCTCACCCGGCTTGACCGGATCGATGACGAGGGACAAGAACAATGGGACACGCCACACCACGCACACCGTATTGGCTTGCCGCGGCACTGGCCATGGGACTCGCCACCCCCGCGCTCGCCGATTACCCCGAGAAACCCATCACGCTGATCGTGCCCTGGGCCGCCGGCGGCGGCACCGACGCCACGGCACGCATTATCGCCAAGGCGCTCGAGGAAGAGCTCGGTGAAACCATCAATGTCGTCAACCGCACGGGCGGTAGCGGTGTCGTCGGGCATACCGCCATCGCGCGCGCCAAGCCGGATGGCTACACGCTCGGCCTCGGTACGGTCGAGATCAACATGATGCACTGGCAGGGCTTGACCGATCTCACCTACCAGGATTTCACCCCGATCGGCCAGATCAACTTCGATGCCGCCAGCCTCAGCGTGGCCGATGACGCCGACTACCAAGGCCTTGGCGATTTGATGACGGCCATCCGCGAAGCCCCGGCGGGCACCTTCACTGCCTCCGGCACCGGTTTGGGCGGTATTTGGCACGTCGCGCTGGGCGGGTTGCTGATGGATCTCGGCATGCCCGCCGACAAGGTTACCTGGGTGCCTAGCCAAGGGGCCGCTCCGGCGATGACCGAACTCGCGGCTGGCGGCGTCGACATCGCCGCCACGTCACTGCCCGAGGCGCGCTCGATGATCGAAGCCGGACGCGTTCGCAGCCTGGGCGTCATGGCCGAACACCCTTTGGAGCGCTTCCCCGATGTTCCGACCGTGGCCTCACAGGTGGACAGTGACTTCACCACCGGCGCCTGGCGCGGGGTCGTCGGCCCTCAAGGCATGCAAGATGCGCTCGTCGCCAAATTGGAAAGCGCCCTGCATGAGGCCTACCAAAGCGAGATGTA
Source organism: Chromohalobacter marismortui (assembly GCF_004364315.1). Taxonomy (GTDB): domain Bacteria; phylum Pseudomonadota; class Gammaproteobacteria; order Pseudomonadales; family Halomonadaceae; genus Chromohalobacter; species Chromohalobacter marismortui. The sequence goes on from NZ_SOBR01000006.1 coordinate 80,878, forward strand.
TCAGTCATTCATGGCCAAACAAGGCTACGGGGTGCAGTGGAAGGACTCAGAGGCCTTCGGCACCTACATGAAAGAAAGCGACGCGCAATTCGGCGAGATCATGAAGGGAATCGGCCTCGCCAAGCAATAAGCGGCAATTCACGAGTCATGACCGCGCTCCCGGTCACGCGGTCATGACTCATGAGCCTGTTACGCCAGGGCCTGTGCCTCGGCCGCCAGCCCCGACGCCGCCCCCTCCTGCCCCGCACGATTGAGCGCGCTCAACACGGCCTTGAGCGACGCACTGACGGTGTCGCCGTCTTCGGCCATGCCACTGATGCGCTGTCCCGCCACATTGAGTTGCACGAAGGCAATCGCCACGGCATCGCTGCCCTCGCCGAGCGCATGCTCGCTGTAATCGACGACGCTCACCGATTGCCCGGTATGCGCCTGCCAAGCGCTCATGAACGCCGAAATGACACCATTGCCTTGCCCGTTCAAACGCACTGTCCGCTCGCCGTCGTTCAGCGATACCATCAAGCATTCGGCGTCGTCACGGTCCAACCGATAACCGTTCAGCGAGAGCGGTTCATGGCGGAAGAAGGTGTCGGTCAGCACGTCGCGAATCCGCTGGCTGGAGAGTTCGCCACTCACCGTCTCGCTCACCGCCTGCACCGCCGGAGCCAGCTCCAGCGCCATCCAGCGCGGCAGGCTGATACCGTAATCGCGCTCGAGCAGGAACGTCATGCCGCCCTTGCCCGACTGGCTGTTGACGCGAATCACCGCCTGGTAGTCGCGCCCGATGTCACGCGGGTCGATCGGCAGATACGCCACCTGCCACGGCTCGTCCGCTTGCTGCTTTCTGAGCGACTTGCGGATGGCGTCCTGGTGGCTGCCGGAAAATGCGGTATAGACCATTTCCCCCACCCAAGGATGGCGTGGATGCATGGGGATACCGGTACATTCCTGCACTACTTCGATGATCTCGTCGGGACGCGACAGATCGAGCTCGGGATCGATACCCTGGCTGTACAGATTCATCGCCAAGGTGACGATGTCCATGTTGCCGGTCCGCTCGCCATTGCCCAGCAACGTGCCTTCGACACGCTCGGCACCGGCCAGCAGGGCGAGCTCGGCGGACGCCACCGCACCGCCGCGGTCATTGTGGGTATGCACCGAGATGATCACGCTGTCACGGCGGCTGATATGCTGGCAGAAATACTCGATCTGATCGGCATGGTGATGCGGCCCTCCGACCTCGACCGTGGTCGGCAGATTGAGAATGCACTTGCTGTCGGGCGTCGGCTGCCAGACATCCATCACCGCCTCGCAGATGGCCAGCGAGAAGTCGATCTCGGTGCTGGAGAAACTCTCGGGCGTGTATTCGAAACGCCACTCGACCTCCGGATAGCGCGCGGCACATGCCTTCACCCAAGTAGCGCCCTGCACCGCGATATCGACGATGCCGGCGCGATCCATCTCGAACACGCGCTCGCGCTGCACGGTCGACGTGGAATTATACAAGTGCACGATGGCCCGCCTGGCGCCGACCAGCGACGCGAAGGTGCGCTCGATCAAATGCTCGCGGCATTGCACCAGCACGGCGATGGTGACGTCGTCGGGGATCTGGTCTTCCTCGATCAGCCAGCGCACGAAATCGTAATCGGGCTGACTGGCTGACGGAAAGCCGACCATGACCTCCTTGATGCCGACCTTGATGATCTGGTGCCACAGCCGCTGCTTCTGTTCGACGCTCATCGGTTCAAGCAGCGCCTGGTTGCCATCGCGCAGGTCCTCGCTGACCCAGGTCGGGGCCGCCACCAGATCACGATCCGGCCACTGACGGTGAAAGGCGGGCACTCGGGGAGCGGGGCGATACTTGCGATGGTCGAAGCGGCTCATGACAGGCGTCCTGCGAAAAATGAAGTGACGGAGCGCTACGATTCGACCGCTCGACCGGCAGGCGGTGACACGACCGAATCGTAGAAAGCGGAGCGTTTCCGGTAAGAAACGGGCACCGGGCCGGATCGGCATGAAGGTGCTGATAGCGCCGGCACTTGTGGTGCCGACGGTCTCGCGGGCCAGCCATCGCGGCGAGCCCATCGCTTGTGGCAATGCACATAGTTTACGTCGTCACACCCCGCAGGGGATTGCAAATTCGACCTTCATTCGCGTCACTTTTGGCATATAATTTTACCAAAACATCGTTAAGAGACATTTCATGCCAAACAGCAACTCCCCGGCCGCCAACGTGACGCTCGATCGCTACGATCGTCAGATACTCGACATTCTGCAACGCCACGGACGCATCAATAATCAGGAGCTGGCCGAACGCATCGGCCTGTCGCCCTCTCCCTGCCTGCGTCGCGTGCGGGCCCTGGAGGACAATGGCATGATCACCGGCTACCGTGCCCTGGTGGACGCCAAACGGTTGGGCCATAGCCTCACGGCGCTCTTGCATATCTCCATGGACCGGCATACACCGGAACGCTTCGCCAACTTCGAAGCCAAGGTCGCGGCACTGCCCCAGGTGCAGGAATGCCTGCTGATCACCGGCCAGGAGGCCGACTATCAGCTCAAGGTCGTGGTCCACGACATGGATGACTACCAGAACCTGCTGCTCAACCAAATCACGCGTATCGAAGGTGTCACCGGGGCGCATTCCAGTTTCGTCCTGCGCCGAGTCCTCGAGCACCGCCCAGTGCCCGCGTATTCGGATGCGCCACACTGACACCGCATATTAGACCCTGGTGCAATGGCTGGTTAACAGAAAGGCTGTTACGTTTTTTGCATGCAATAGTCATCTACCGACAACAGGACATGAGCCATGCAACTGCCCCGCAACCCCTTCAAGGCCTCCCTCACCGGCGATACCCGCTACGGCTGCTGGGCCGGCTTCGCCACTGCTTACGCCACGGAGATCCTCGCGACCACGGGCTTCGACTGGCTCTTGGTCGATGGCGAGCACGCGCCCAATACCGTGCCCACCATCCTCGCGCAGTTGCAGGCGCTGGCGCCCTATGCATGTGCAGCGGTCGTACGTGCCGTCAATCACGATCCGGCACTGATCAAGCAATTGCTCGATATCGGTACCCAGACGCTGATGATCCCCATGGTCGATACCGCCGATCAGGCGGCGCAACTGGTGGCCGCCACGCGTTACCCGCCACAGGGGTTTCGCGGCGTCGGCGGAGGCCTGACGCGCGCCACGCGCTGGGGCGAAGTGGAAGACTACATGGCGACAGCCCATGAAGAACTGTGCCTGATCGTGCAGGTGGAATCTCGCAGCGGGGTAGACAACGCCGAGGCCATCGCCGCCACCCCCGGCGTCGACGCCGTTTTCGTCGGCCCGTTCGATCTATCCACCGACATCGGGCATATCGGCAACCCCCATCACCCCGAGGTCCAGGCGATGATTCGACACACCCTGGACGCCACCCACGCCGCCGGAAAGGCCGCCGGCATTTTGGCGCCCGTCGAGGCGGACGCCAGACGCTATGCCGACTGGGGGTTCGATTTCATCGCCGTGGGCATCGATATCAGCCTGTTGCGACAAGCTGCCAAGGCGACCGTGTCACGCTACAAGGGCGCGGAATAGACTGATACGGTGTGAACGTTCGCTATCATGCAACTCGCTAACAAACTAAGAGTCCGCGCATGAAACGGAAATTCGTCGCGACCGCCATGGTGGCTGCATTGGGAGGCGCCATGACGCTTGCTGCCTGTACGTCCGAACCACGCAAAACACCGTCTCCCCCGACCAACGAAGAAACCACGGACTTCACGCTGTCGCCCTACCCCGTCAGGCTGCGCGCCGATGCCTCGCTCGAGCGTCTCACCGCGCCACAAACGGGGTACTTCGATACCGGCCACTGGCAGATCGCGGACGATGCCCCGGGCGAGCGTCTGATCACGCTGGCATTGCCGGGCTCCAACGACATCACGGCCGCGCACTGGCGCCTGGGTGCGAGCCATGACACTAAAGCGATCGCTCACTGTCTGACACCGCCACCCAATGCCCACCCGCGATCCACCGCGAGCATCGATGGTCATGATGTCCAGGCCTTCACGCTCGACGACGCCGGCATGAGCCACTTTCAACAAATTAGGGGCTACCGCGCCGTGGTCGCCGACACGTGCTATGCCATCGACCTGATCGTCAACGGCACCCGCGGCAACGTCTACGACCCACCTCGCGAGCCGCCTTTCTCCCCCGATCACGCCATGCAGCGCCTGCGCGAGATCAACGCAGGGCTCTCGCTGCCATGAAAATGCCGTGGCCAAAAGGCCACGGCATCGTTTTACCCTAGGCTTGCGGCGCTCAAGCGTAGGTATTGACCTGCGTGCCCACGGTGCCCGTCACGGCCAGCGACTGCTGCGGCGACACGGCCTCCATCAACTGCGACACGTGTGACGCCTGATTGTTGAGCGACTCCTTGAGCAGACTCGCCTGCGCCTGCTGCTCAGCATTGTGCTGTTGCAGCGCCATCGCAGTGCCCACGGCCGCGTTCACGGATGTATCCATGACACTTCCTCCTTGCTATGAATGAATGCGCTTTACGCCCTCATGTTATCGGCTAGGACGCTACAAACTTTCATTGCCGTCGGCCGAAAGCGCACGAATGACGGTTCAGCATGTACCAAGCGCGCCATGAAGGCCACTTCCCTCCACGACAACGACACTGGCCGCGACCGCCTCGGACAGCCGCGGCCACGTCTACGTCAGCGCCTCTCCACAGTGGGGACAGTAATCCGCCCGTGCGCGACGTGCCCCCGGTGGGGGCGTGCCCGTCATCGGCGCGTGGTCATCGTTTTCGAGCTGCAACGCCAGCGGCTCGAGCGGATGCACCACGCCCCCTTCACGGTACAATCCCATGTCGCGCAGCAAACGCGCGTCCAGGTGCGCCAAGTCATCGAATGTCTGACGATCACGGCGGTTCCGAGTCGCCGCTTGCTTCATTCCCCGAAGGATTTCCCTCAATGTCATCACGCGGTCTCCTGATCGAGGCCGAGATCCTGGCGGGAAACACAATCGAGGGGGGTGATCGAGTCTGGCCGCGTTAGGATCCGCGGCCAGTGGAGAGTTCAGTCGATGGCACACGGACAGGCACGGGCTCGCAGGTCATGATTCATGACTGCGCCGCTGTTGCCTGTCCACATGGCTTGCATCGGTGGCATATCGAACTGCCTCTCATTGGGTGAAAGAAGGCTGAATAAGCCTTCACTTATTATTTTTAGACCCCGCGAGACGCGCCGTCAAATCTCAGGACAAAACAAATCGCCCCACTGCCATGGATGTCTGCCCGAGCGGACGCCCCTGCCATCTCGTGCCGTTGCCGCATAGAATGACGGTCCCCGACCATGCCCCTTCATAGCGCATGGAGCGCCAGGCTCATACAAGCACGCTCACAAAAGGATGTGACATGCAGATCGACAGATTCTTCCATTGGCTCGGCGAGTTCCTCGGCGATGCCTTGCGCGTCGTGGTCGACGCACTCTCCACCCTGTTCGCGGGGCTGTGGGTCGCCATCGATCGTTTCTTCGACGGTCTCGCCGGCTCATTGGGCGTCGCCCCCTCGCTCATCAATCTGATCGTGCTGATCATCGGCGTGTGGATGCTTTACCGGGGCATCCGCGCGCTCGCCCGACGTGCCTTCGTCGGCGGTATCCTATGGCTGTTCCTCGGTCTGCTCGTGCTCGGCTGGCTCATCCGCTGAAGCCCTTTCTCTAGAGGACGTTCTCTTGGGCACCGTCCTCTGACATGCTTCGATACAACAGTCCACGCAAAACGTGCCCACGTAAAAACGCCGCTGCCAAGGCAGCGGCGTTTTGCCGTCACGTTCGTGCCACAGTCGGCGATCAGGCCTCGGCCAGTGCCTGCTCGACCATTTCAAAGACGTTGGGCGAGAGCTCCTCGGCACGAATGCGTTCGAGTTCGGCTTTCATCAACGCCTGACGCTGCTCGTCGAAGCGCTGCCAACGGGTCAGCGGGGTGATGATGCGCGCGGCGATCTCGGGATTGAGGCTGTTGAGCTCGATCACCACATCCGCCAGCAGGCGATACCCCTCACCGTCGAGCCGATGGAAGTTGATCCGGTTCTGCGCTGCGAAGGCACCGATCAGCGCGCGCACCTTGTTGGGATTCTTGAGCGAGAACAGCGGATGCGCCATCAGGTATTTGACGCGTTCCAGCACATCCGCCTGCGGGCGTGTGACCTGGATGGTGAACCACTGGTTCATCACCAACGGATCATGCGCCCATTTCTCGCCGAACGCCTTGAGCGCCGGTTCGGCGATGTCACTACGCGAGCTGTGTACCAACATCGTCAAGGCGGCGCGCACATCGGTCATGTTGTCCTCGGCGTCGACCTGTGCCTCGGCCAGTGACACGCCTTCATCGTCCTCGATGCTCATCAGGTATTCGAGCGCCACATTCTTCACCCGACGCCGTGCGATTTGCTCCGGCTCCGGCGCGTAAGGCGCGTCGCTGCGGTGGGCTTCATGAATGGCCAGGAACTCGTCGCGCAGGGCCGTGGCGAGCGACTGCTTGACGAAGACGCGCGCGGCGTGGATGGCATCCACATCGACCATCGGCTGCTGCTCGGCGATGTAGGCTTCCGAGGGCAGCGTCAGCATCTCGGCGAGCACTGCCTTGTCGTCGGTCTCGGTGGTCAACAGACGTCGATAGGCATCGATGACACGACTGTCCATGACCTTTTCAACCCCATTGCGATGCGCCGCAATGAGGTCGTCGAGAGCCAGCATGGTCAGCCGTTGTCCCGCGTCCCAGCGGTTGAAATCGTCCGCGTCGTGGGTCAGCAAAAAGGACAGTTCCTCGCGCGAATACGGATAGCGCAGGTAGACCGGCGCCGAGAAGCCGCGCAGCAGCGATGGCGTCGGCGCCTCGTCGATGTCGGTGAAGACATAGGTCTGTTCGCTGTCGCGCAGGTGCAGCACCGTCTCATGACCCAAGGCCTCGCCATTCAGCGTCAGCGATAGATCTCGTCCGGACTTGGTGCCCACCAGCCCCATGCGCACCGGGATATGCAGCGGCAGTTTCTCCGCCTGACCGGGCGTGGGTGGCGTACGCTGGGAAAGTCGCAAGTGATACTCGCACTTGGCGTAATCGTATTCGCCATGGGCGTCGATCTCCGGGGTGCCGGCTTGCGAATACCAGCGCATGAACTGGCTCAGGTCGAGCCCTGAGACTTCCGCCATGCAATCGACGAAATCCTCGATGGTCACCGCCTGGCCGTCGAAGCGTGCGAAGTACAGATCCGACCCCTGACGGAATGTCTCCCAACCGAGAAGGTGACGCAGCATGCGTACGATCTCGGCCCCCTTCTCGTAAATCGTCAGCGTATAGAAGTTGGAGATCTCGATATAATGGTCGGGACGCACCGGGTGTGCCGTGGGTCCGGCATCTTCGGCGAACTGCGCCGTGCGGAAGAAAGAGACGTCCTCGATGCGCTTGACCGGCGCGGAGTTGGTATCGGCGCTGAAGGTCTGGTCACGGAAGACCGTGAAGCCTTCCTTCAACGAGAGCTGGAACCAATCACGGCAGGTCACGCGGTTACCCGACCAGTTATGGAAATACTCGTGTGCCACGATGCCTTCCACACGCTGGAAGGCCGCGTCGGTGGCGGTCTGTGGATGCGTCAGCACCGCCACCGAGTTGAAGATATTGAGCCCCTTGTTCTCCATGGCGCCCATATTGAAGTCGTTGACGGCGACGATCATGAAGCGGTCGAGATCGTATTCGCGACCGTAGGTCTCTTCATCCCACTGCATGGCGCGCTTGAGCGAGGCCATGGCATGGTCGGTCTTGTCCAGGTTCTCCGGCTCGACCCAGATCTGCAAGGTGACGTCACGCCCGCTCATCGTGGTGAACCGATCCTCGACCTTCTCGAGCTTGCCCGCCACCAGGGCGAACAGATAACTCGGCTTGGGATGCGGGTCTTCCCACGTCACGAAGTGCCGGCCATTCGGCAACTCACCGCTTTCCACCGGATTGCCGTTGGAGAGCAGCACCGGCGCCTCGGTCTTGTCCCCGATCACCGTGGTGGAAAAGGTCGCCATGACGTCCGGGCGGTCGGGGTAGAAGGTGATCCGCCGAAAGCCTTCCGGTTCGCACTGGGTGCAGAACATGCCGCTGGACACATAAAGTCCCTCGAGGGCGGTATTGGCGGCCGGGTCGATCGACACCTCGGTATCCAGCAAAAAGCGCTCCGGCACGCTGGCGATGGTCAGCCCCTCGTCATCGACCTCGTACTCATCGGCCTGCAGCTCCTGCCCATCCACGGCAATGCGCACCAGCGACAGCTTGTCGCCGGCAAAGCGCAGCGGAAGTCCTGCCTCGCGCTCAGGGTGGCGCTCGACATGCAGGCGCGCCGTCACCGTGGTGGCCGAGGGGGCCAGGTCGAATTTCAGCTCGGTATGCGTCACCCGATAGGCGGGCGGCAGGTAATCCTTGAGATAGGTCGCTTGCGGTTCGGACATCGATCGACGCTCCTTGAGATCGGGGCATGCACTCGCCCCCAAGACATCGCCTCGCGCACAAAACGCGAGGGGCATGCCGGGCATTGTACGGCGTCCGATGGAGTCGGCTCAAAAGTGCGGGCTAGACCGCGCCTCGTCTGGTCCTCAGCGGGACTCCTGGCGCTGGCTGGAAGAGGATTCCTCGAAGGATGACAACACCGGGCACCGCCCCGGCGACGGTGTGGGGCGGGTCACGATCCATACCGCGATGCCCGCCAGACCCACGATCAACGCTACTCGCAGCGCGAGTGAATCGACCGTGAAGGCAATCACGCCCATCGAGACAGCCAGCATGGCGCATGCCATCCATTTGGCATGGCGGGGAATGGCGCGTTCGCGTTCCCAGGCGAGAATGGAGGGACCAAAGCGCGGATGACACCGAATCCAGTTGGCGAAACGCGGTGAGCTCTTCGAAGCCGCCCAGACCGCTACCAACATGAAGCACGTCGTCGGCATGACCGGCAAAAACAAACCGACCACCCCCAAAGAGAAGCTGACGCCAGCCAAGCAGATGAACAATAGTTTGCGTATATCGTACATGCGCCGCGCCACCTTGCCTTGATAGAGGGAAACGCCGAGCTTCACGCGAGATCGCTGGCAGGCATGGCGAAGCCCGACGCCACCTCTTTCATTAGAAGCCCGAATAGCGTATCCAGAGAAATCGTCCCTTGCTATCGAGGCGATTATCGCCAAGGACTGGACACGTGCGTTCATTCTAGCGCAAAGCGAGGGGCCAAGACCAAGGCGGCGGCCTCATCGGCTCACGATCACAAGCCTTCCTCCTGCAGTCGGCATCATCCCATCGTCACGTTGGCCTGCTGCGTCGGTGCGCCCTGCACCCCGGATGTTACGCTCTGCACGCGCAGCACGCGACGCAAGACCTTGCCCACTGGCGACTTGGGCAGCTCCTCGATGAAACGATAGCTACGTGGACACTTGAAGCGCGTCAGCCCGGCATCCAGACAATAGCTCCCGAGTTCCCGCTCATCGAGGGCGCTGCGTGCCTTGATGAATGCCGTCACCGCCTGCCCCCATTTTTCGTCGGGAAGACCCACCACCGCCACTTCCTCGATCTGCGGATGCAGCGACAGTACGTTTTCGATTTCCAGCGGACTGATGTTCTCGCCGCCGGAATTGATCAGGTCGTCGACGCGCCCGGTAACGAACAAATCCCCGTCGTCATCGAAATACCCGGTGTCTCCGGTGAAATACCACCCCTCCCTGACGGCTTTGTCATCCGCTTCGGGACACGCCCAGTAGCCTTCGAATGCCTCGTCCCCGCGCATGTCGGCGATGATTTCGCCTTCCGCACCGGGTGACACGCACATCTGCGGTGAGGTGGACCCGATCTTGATTATCCGCAACCGCTGGTTGAGCGCCGCACGTCCCGACGAACCCGGCTTATGGTTGGCATGCTGATCGACGGTCAAGGCATAAAGCTCCGAGCAGCCATACTGGTTGACGAACAGGCTGGGTTGGAAGGCGGCCTCGACGCGCGCGATCAGCCCTGCGCTCATCGGCGCGCCAGCAAAACCGACCTTGTCGATGCTGGCCACCCGATGCCGAGAGAACCCCGGCGCTTCGAGCAGCATGTGATAGAGCGTCGGCACCAGGTTGAGGCTCGTGACGCGCTCACGTTCGATGGCGTCAAGCGTCGCCTCCGGCTCGAACTTGGGGATGCACACGAAGCGTCCGTCGACCATCGCCATCGCCTGCAGCGCGCGTACGCCCGTGGCATGATAAAGCGGCATCACGCCCAGCACGGTCTCGTCATGGCGATACAGGTTCTGAGCCACGTACGCGGCCGTCGCGGCCCGCTCGACACGATGACGACGCGGTACGCCCTTGGGCCTGCCGGTAGTCCCCGAGGTATAGAGCATCATCGAGTAGTCGTCGGGCGTCGCCATCAGTAACGTGTCGCCGGTCGAGCCAAGCATCGAATCAAAGGCAATGGCGCTTGGCGGCATGGCAGTACCGACCACGATCTGCGGTATCCGATGAGCCTCGGCGCACGCCAGCACCGCCTCGGCGGCCGCATCGTCATAGGCGATGACCCCGGCCCCCGAATTCTTCAGATAGTAACGAATATCCAAGGCGGTCGAACGCCAGTTCACTGGTGTAGCAATGATGCCCGCAAACTGGCAGGCCCAGTACAGGGTGGCCATCTGCCAACGGTTATGCATCGCCATCAGCAGTCGATCACCCTTGCCGAGTCCCAGCCATCCGAGGTGACGCGCCACGCTCTGGATGTCCGCATACCACTGCGCGTAGGTCTTGTGCGTCCCGCCATCGCTGATCGCCACGGCATGCGGCCGCCGCTCGACCGTGGCAAGAAAGCCGCGTCCCAGGTCAAACATGTGCATTCCCCCCGTCGCTCGTTATGTTCTGTCGCGGTTGTTATGGCGATAGAATCGAGCGATGAGGGGCGAGCCGCAACGTCGGTCAAACGTTAGGTTGATGGCCATCAAGCCTGGGTGACAAAAGCGCTCAATCGCGAAAGTTCGTGTACTGGAGGGCCAGTTCGGGGCCGGCGTCGCTCTTGAGCAGCGCGATCGCCTGCTGCAGTTCGTCGCGCTTCTTGCCGGTGACGCGGACCTTGTCGCCCTGGATCTGCGCCTGCACCTTGAGCTTGGCCTCCTTCAAGCGCTTGACGATGTCCTTGCACTCCGGCTGTTCGAGCCCCTGCTTGAGCACGACCTCCTGATGCGCCCGCACGCCGCTCGTCACCGCTTCCTTGATGTCCATGCAGCGCGCGTCGATCCCGCGTGCGATCAGCTTGTTGCGCAGCACGTCGAGCATCTGCTTGAGCTGGAAGTCCACCTCGGCCTCGAGCGTCACCGTCTCGCCCTCCAGGGTGAAGCTCGCGGTCACGCCCCGGAAGTCGAAACGGGTCTGGATTTCGCGGTTGGCTTGGTCGACGGCATTGCTGGCTTCATGCTTGTCGAACTCGGAGACGATATCGAAAGACGGCATGTTCACTTCCTCGCTGGGCTTAGATCGGGCGCGATTCTAGCATGCTCCCGGCAGTCTCCGTCCTGGCGTTGCCCGTCTGCCGGCGTGTCCGGTGTCGTCGCATCTCGTCCGGTCGCAGGCAATGCCTTGTCCATCTGCCAGGCCGCGCAGCCATCGACGTAGTACTCTTCCAGCCAGCGCCGCGGCGAGAAGCCCATGCGCCGATACAAGCCCAGTGCCACGCGGTTATCCGCGCGCACCTCCAGTTGCATGCGGGTCAGGCCGCGCCGACTGACCTCGCGCTCGAGCGCTTCGAGGAGCGCACGCCCCACCCCGCCGCCGCGTGCCTCCTGGCTCACGCAGAAGGAATACAGGCGTGCGGTCTGGCTATTACGTCGGAACAAGAGTGTCGCGTACCCCACGGCACGCTCGTTGTCGGTGGACACGGCCACGAGCGTATGGGCATTGGCACGGGCGAGAAGGTAACCCAATTGGCGGCGTGTGAAGCGATCGCCGTCGAAGCACGTCGCCTCGAGTTGACACAGGACATCGAGGTCGGCAACGACGGCGGGCCGCAGCGAGCAAAGCATGCTGAAGTCTCCCTGTTTGCGCGGATTGTGAGTAGCGCCACGACGTCTGTCACGTGCCCTCGCCATGAAATTATTTCAAGATAAGGCTATTGTTTTGCGGGCAGGCCACTGCGCATTCTAGGCGGGTATTCGACAGGGCGAACGACGCCTATCGCCGTTCCTTTTCCCCTACGAGGAAGGTTCATGTCCCGCCTGCGCATCGTCGTCGACCGCCGCGACGACTGGTCCCCCTATTACCCCACCGACGACCTGATCAGTGCCGCCGACTTTCTGGCCCAGGCGTCGACGTCACCGGACAAGACGCGCGACGCGACGCATGTCATCAACCTGTGCCGCAGCCTCGATTACCTGGAAACCGGCTACTACGTCTCGCTGCTGGCCCAGGCCCGCGGCCAACGCGTCCTGCCATCGGTGGAGACGCTCAACCAGCTGTCGCGCAAGGCGCTGGTCGACCTGCAGCTCGAATCCCTCGAGCCGATGATGTGCGATCTTGAAAGACGCGGTGCGCTGACGGGCGAAACGCTGCACCTGACGTTGCTGTTTGGCGAATGCGAGCACGACGGGCTTGGCCGCTTGGCACGACGCCTCTTCGAGCGTCTGCCGTGTCCCTTGCTGGAAGCCAAGTTCCAGAAGCGTCATGGCACATGGCGGCTGACCCGGCTCAAGCCCCTGGCGCTCACGTCCTTGCAGGGCGGCGAGCAGGACCGCTTCGCGGCCGCCCTGAACCGTCACTCGCGCAAGGTCTGGCGCACGCCCAAGGCGCGGCGTCGCTACCGTTTCGACCTGGCGATTCTGATCGATCCGAAGGAGGCGCTGCCGCCCAGCAACAAGAGTGCGCTCAAGCAGTTCATCCGCGCCGGCCGACTGCAAGGCATCGACGTCAGCCTGATCACCCGCAAGGACGAAGGCCGTCTGGCCGAGTTCGATGCGCTATTCATCCGCGAGACCACCCGCCTCGACCATCACACCTATCGCATGGCCAAGCGCGCCGAGCATGAAGGCCTGGTGGTGATCGACGACCCGCAATCGATATTGCGCTGCACCAACAAGGTCTACCTGCATGCCTTGCTCGCGGCACGCGGCGTTCCCGCGCCCGAGGGACTATTGCTCAGCCGCGACGATCTGGCGAATCTGCCGTCCAAGATTGCCGAGCTCGAATTTCCCATGGTGCTCAAGATCCCCGACGGCGCCTTTTCGAAGGGCGTGGTCAAGATCAACTCGCTCGATGAACTCAGGCAGGAGGCCTCGCGTCTGTTCGCCGCGTCCGCCTTGCTGTTGCTGCAGGAGTGGCTGCCTACCGATTTCGACTGGCGGGTCGGCATTCTGGATGGCGAGGTGCTGTTTGCCAGCCGCTATTACATGGCACGCGGGCATTGGCAGATCTACGACCACTCCCGGCAAAAGGTCCGCAGTGGCGGCTTCACCACGCATCCGCCCTCGGAAGTGCCGCAGGCAGTGATCAAGGCCGCGCTGAAGGCGACCCGGCTGATCGGCGACGGCCTCTACGGCGTCGACCTCAAGCAGATCGGCGAGCGCGTCGTGGTCATCGAGGTCAACGACAATCCCAATCTGGATGCCGGGGTCGAGGACGCCCACCTGGGCGCCGCGCTCTATGCGCGGGTGATGGACGTCTTTCTGACACGAATGGCGCGTCAGCCACAGGCATGATGAATCGGCACAAAAGAAATACGTCCTTGCCTGACTATATACCAATACATTCTGCACTTAATTAATCTGAATCAAGAACTTTATATCCTTTAATTACCGACATTACCGACTAACGATACATGCGACTATTTCATCTTCTTATCGGATTTACCCTTTGACACAGCATCTCCTGTCTTCTAAAAATGGGGGTGTCGCTTTCGGAAGAAAGGACACCAAAAGCCGCAATTACTCAATGTCCCAAGGACTTGGAACTAAAGGAGTTTCTCATGCGCAAGGAAATCATCTTCGGTATCGCACTGGCCTTTGCATCCACCAGCGCTTTTGCAGCTTTCAGCGATCAGGATGCCAACGGAAACGGCCAGCTCAGCAAGGATGAGTTCTACGGCACCATGGCCGATCAAGGCACATTCTCGGACTGGGACCTCAACAGCGACGGCCTGATCGACGAAGACGAATTCAACGAACTCGGTTACGACTGGGATTACGCCACCTGGGATGCCAACGATGATGGCTACCTGGATTCAGGCGAATTCTACGACGGCGTCTACACCACTTATGACGCCGACGAAAATGGCCATTGGGACGACGGCGAATGGGATGACGCCGGCGATGCAGGCATCCTCGACGTCTAAACCACAAGCTTGAATGGCAAGAAATCTAAAGGCGGCTTTTACAGCCGCCTTTTTCGTTGCCTGAGTCTATTTTCTATCACACTTTGACTACGCCGCGTGCCTCGAGAATCACAACACGCAACCTTCCCGCTATCCGTTTAGATCGATCTTTTCTACCCTTCGAACAGCAGCAATAGCGAGAGCGCGAACAACACCCACATGGTGGGTTTGATTTCCTGGGTTTTGCCCACCGCCAGCTTGACGACCACGAAGGCCAGGAAACCGAACGCGATGCCATGCGTGATCGAATAGGTAAAGGGAATCAGCACCATGGCCACGAAGGCCGGGATGGCGTCGTCGAACTGGTGCCAATGAATCTTGCGGATGGGGTCCATCATGAACACGCCCACCAGGATCAAGGCCGGTGCCGTGGCGATCGCCGGCACCAGCGATAACAACGGCGACAGGAATAGGAACGGCAGGAACAGCACCGCCACCACCACCGCGACGAGCCCGGTACGACCGCCCTGGCTGATCCCCGCGGCGGATTCCACATAGGCGTTGGCCGGGCTGGTGCCCAGCGGCCCGGAGATGAGCGCGGCGCTGGCATCGACGATCATCGAGCGCCGAATGTTGCGCGGGTTGCCATCGGCATCCTTCAGGTTGCCCGCCTCGGAGACCCCCATGAAGGTGGAAAGCGCGTCGAAAAAAGTCGTGAACAGCAACACGAAGATGAACGGCCAATACGCCACTGACAGCGAGCCCCACAGATCGAGTGCCATCAGGCCGCTGAGATCCGGCATCGAAAAGACGCCGTTGAAGTTGACCAACGTCGGCGTCGCCAGCTCCTCGGGGAAATAGCGGCTGCCATCGCCCCACCAGCGGCCGATCGGCACGCTGGCCAAGGTGGTGAAGACGATGCCCAGAATCAGCGCGCCGGGAACGTTACGCACCACCAGCCAGGCGGTAACCGCGAAGCCGATCAGAAAGGTCACCAGCACCGGGTCGAGCGAAGCCATGCCCACCACCGTGACCGGATTGGGCACGATGAACTGTGCGTTGACCAGCCCGATGGTGGTGATGAAGAGGCCGATGCCGCAGGCGATGGCATAACGCAATTGCGCCGGAATCGCATCGATCACCAGCTGACGCGCATTGAAGGCCGCCAGCAACGCGAAGATCACCCCCGCCCAGAACACGCAGCCCAGCGCGGTCTGCCATTCCATGCCTGCCCCCAGCACCATGGTGTAGGCGAACAACGCGTTGATGCCCATGCCGGGCGCCACCAGGATCGGGTTCTTGGCGTAAAACCCCATCATCACACTACCGAAGAAACTGACCAGCACGGTCGCGGTCAAGGCACTGGAAAAGGGCACGCCGGCATCGCTGAGCACCGCCGGATTGACGACGATGATGTACATCGAAGCCAGAAAGGTCGCGATCCCCGCCAGGATCTCGGTGCGCGGGGTACTCCCCTGAGCCCGGATGCCGAAAAGTCGTTCGAACACGTCGCGTTCTCCACACAGGTTGGGTTGGGATGAGACCTCGCGCAGTATAGCCAATCTCGCCCCTCATGCTCATCCCCGGCCACGCATGGCTGCACAAGGCCGTGTGCTTGTGCCATGCTCTGGTCAGCATTCACGCGCCCAACGTTACCCGTGGGAGAAGACCATGAGTTCCGAAGACAATCTGTTGCCGCTGATCGTCGAGCCCGAGCAGCTCGCCGAGCATCTCGGCGCCCCCGAACTATTGATCGTCGATGTACCGCTCAAGGCCGACAGCTACACCGACGGCCACGTACCCGGCGCGGTGTTCCTCGATCATCGCCGCCTCCTCGTCGGCAGCGGCACGGTACCCAACGACATTCCCGACGAAGAGGCGCTTTCCGCGCTGTTTTCCGAACTCGGTCTGACCCGCGACACGCATGTCGTCGCCTATGACGATGAAGGCGGCGGCTGGGCCGGGCGCCTGCTGTGGACGCTGGAGCTGATCGGCCATACCCGGTATTCCTACCTCAACGGCGGCATCCATGCCTGGCGCGCCGACGGGCAACGCGTCGAACGCGAACCCAGCGCGCCCACGCCCAGCGATTACCAGGCGACGATCCATCATCCCCAGGCTCAGATCCGTCGTGAGGAACTCATCGAGCGTCTGGGTGAGCGTGAACTCGCGGTCTGGGATGCTCGCTCGCCGGACGAATATCGCGGCGAAAAAGGCAAGAACGCCCATATGGGACATATCCCCGGCGCCGTCAATTTCGAATGGACCGACGCCATGGACCCCGAACGCCACCTGCGCCTGCGCGATTACGCCGAACTCGTCGCCGAACTCGAGGCGAAAGGGCTGACCCCGGACATGGAGATCGTCACCCACTGCCAGAGCCACCACCGCAGCGGCTTCACCTGGCTGGTCGGCAAGGCCCTGGGCTTCGAGAAGATGCGCGCCTATCCAGGTTCCTGGCAGGAATGGGGCAACCGAGACGACACACCCATCGAGCGCTGAGCCCCGGTGACTGGACGAGGGAAGCGCGTTCGATCCTCCCGTCGCCGTCAATGAAGTATTGCGACGCCCCGCCGCTGCGACTAAGGTGGCGGGTTCTCTTCCGTTGCCGTGGATACGCCCGTGGATCGCGACGAACTCTTCGCCAGAATGCAGTACCCCCTTCCCCACCACCTGATCTCGCGTGGAGTGGGCAAGCTCGCCGAGAGCCGCACGCCATGGCTCAAGGACTGGGCGATTCGGCGATTCATTCGCACCTTCGATGTCGACATGAGCCAGGCGCTCGACAGCGACCCCGAGGCTTACGCCTGTTTCAACGACTTCTTCACCCGGGCGTTGCGCGCGGATGCCCGGCCCATCGGCGAGGGCGTGGTCTCGCCGGCCGACGGCAAACTCTCGCAGTTCGGCGCCATACGCCAGGACACCCTGGTCCAGGCCAAGGGGCATACCTACTCGCTGAACGCCCTGCTCGGCGGTGACGCCGCCCGCGCCGCGCCGTTCCGGGAGGGCAGCTTCGCCACCGTCTACCTGTCCCCGCGCGACTATCACCGCGTGCACATGCCCGTCACCGGCACCCTGCGCGAAATGGTCTACGTACCGGGGCGGCTGTTCTCGGTCAACAAGGCCACCGCCAGCCACGTGCCGGGGCTCTTCGCCCGCAACGAGCGCCTGGTCTGCCTGTTCGACACCGAACACGGTCCGTTGGCGATGGTGCTGGTCGGCGCGATGATCGTCGCCGCCATCGAAACGGTCTGGGCGGGTCAGGTCACCCCGCTCAGCGGACGTGTCCAGACGACGCGTTTCGACGAGCCCATCGTGATCGAGAAGGGTCAGGAAATGGGTCGCTTCAAGCTCGGCTCCACCGTGGTGATGTGCTTCGGCCACGACGTCGCATTTCGCGATGTCTGCACCGACGGCCTGGTGGTCAGCATGGGCCAGTCCCTCGCTTCCTGTGCGCCTCGACCAGGATAGAATCGCCAGGCAAGGCGAAGCGAGGGCCTTTTAGCCGGGGATGGAAAAGTAGCGCCGGGGAAGGGTTACAGCGCCCCGCTGGGGCTGGCTCCGCCAGGCTGGGCTCGGCGCTAGCAACGCGGCGTGGCAAACGCCATCACCTCCGCCACGCTTTCCTTGCCCAGCGCCAGTTGGATCAAGCGATCCATGCCCAGCGCCACCCCGCTGCCGGAAGGCATGCCGGCCGTGAGCGCCGCGAGCAGATGTCGGTCGATATCGACGTGGGGCTTGCCCAGCGCCTGACGCTGGCGGTTGTCGGCCTCGAAGCGAACGGCCTGCTCGGCGGCATCGGTGAGTTCGTCGTAGCCGTTGGCGAGCTCGAGCCCGGCGAGATAGATCTCGAAGCGCGCCGCGACCTCCATCCCATCCTCGGGATCGCGATGCTTGCGGGCCAGCGCGGCCTGCGAGGCGGGATAATCGATGACGACATCGACACCGCCTCGCCCCAGTTCCGGCTCGATCACCAGGCTCATCAGCAGGTCCAGACACCCATCGCGGTCGGCATCGCGCATGGATAGTTCCCCGATCGTTTCGGCACGCGCACGCAATGCCTCGAGCGGTGCCGTGAACGGATCGAGATCCAGCGCATCGCGGAACAGCTCGCGATAGCGACGACGACGCAAGGGGCCCGGGTCACCCGACAAGACATGACGGATCAGCGCATCGCCTTCGGCGATCAACTCATCCAGCGTGACGCCCGGCCGATACCACTCGAGCATGGTGAACTCGAGGTTATGGCGCCGCCCCGCCTCGCCGTCGCGAAAGCTGCGCGCCAGTTGAAAGATCGGGCCACTGCCCGCCGCCAGTAGCCGCTTCATGTGGAACTCCGGTGAGGTCTGCAGCCAGAGCCGTTCACGCCCACCCGGGGTCGTCGCCTCCAGCGACAGGCTCGCCAGGTGCGGGTCGGTGCTGCCGCCATGCCCCAACACCGGCGTTTCCACCTCCAGCACATCGCGCTCGGCGAAGAAAGCTCGCACCCGCGCCAAGAGCCGCGCCCGCTCGCGCAGCATCGCGATTTCGGCTGAGGGATGCCAGTCACCATCACCCATCCAAGCATCATCACTCATGAGGTTTCTCCATCAAAAACGCCGAGCGATGAGCTCGGCGTTTTCGACCTTCCATGCCCAACTCAGGCGCGGCTGACATATTCCCCTTTGCGGGTGTCGACCTTGAGCACTTCGCCTTCGTTGATGAACAACGGCACACGCACCACCGCGCCGGAGGACAGCGTGGCCGGCTTGGAGCCACCCTGTGCCGTGTCGCCCTTGAGGCCGGGGTCGGTCTCGACCACTTCCAGCTCGATGAAGTTGGGCGGCGAGACGGCAATCGCGTTGTCGTTCCACAATGTCACGGTGTAGACGACCTGTTCCTTGAGCCACTTCTCGACATCGCCGATGGCCTTCTTGTCGACCGCATACTGTTCGAAGGAGCCGTCGGTGCGCATGAAGTGCCACATGTCACCGTCGCTGTAGAGGTACTCCATGTCCAGCTCCAGCACATCCGCACCTTCCAGCGACTCGCCGGACTTGAAGGTCCGGTCCCAGACGCGTCCGGTGATCAAGTTACGTAGTTTGACGCGGCTGAATGCCTGGCCCTTGCCTGGCTTGACGAACTCGTTTTCGAGGATGCTGCACGGATCCCCGTCAAGCATGACTTTCAGACCGCCCTTGAATTCATTGGTAGAATACGTCGCCATGATGCCTCGCTAGTTGCATGCGTCGTAGCGTGCGCTACGCAGATTGCTCGATGCGCCTCGTCATGGGATGACACCACCGCCATCACGAGGCCCATAGGAAATAGCCGCCCATGATAACCCGAACATCCATCGCTTTGCAGAGCGAGAATGCCGAGCACGACGATGGCGCCTCCAAAGGTGCCACGTTGACCCCGCGTCAGCGCTCCCAGGACTGGCAAGCTCAACTGAGCGACGCGGTGCGCGACCCGTACGCGCTGTGTCGGCACCTGGGGCTCGATCCGGCCTGGCTGCCGGGCGCCGAGGAGGGCCATGCCCTGTTTCCGGTACGCGTGCCGCACGCCTATCTATCGCGCATTCGCCATGGCGATCCGGACGACCCCTTGCTGCGCCAGGTGCTGCCCCTCGAACGGGAAAGCGACAGCGTCGCCGGTTTTGTCAGCGATCCACTCGAGGAAGCCGAGCACCGTCCCCGGCCGGGGCTGATCCACAAGTATCGCAACCGGGTGCTGTTGATCGCCAGTCCGGCGTGCGCCATCAACTGCCGCTACTGCTTTCGCCGCCACTTTCCCTACGCCGAGAACTCGCCCTCGCGCGGGCAGTGGGAGACCACGCTCGACTATCTGCGTCAGGATACCTCGATCAACGAGGCCATCTTCTCCGGCGGCGACCCCCTGGCCTCGCCCGACCGTCGCCTGGCCTGGCTGGCCGAACGCCTGGCGGACATACCGCACCTCAAACGCTTGCGCCTGCACACGCGCCTGCCGGTGGTGATTCCCGACCGCGTCGATGGCGCCCTGCTCGACTGGCTGGCCGCCACCCGCCTGCAGACGGTGATGGTGGTACACATCAACCATCCCAACGAGATCGATACGCATGTCGCCGAGGCGATGGCGCGCTTGCGCGGCGCCGGCGTCACCCTGCTCAATCAGAGCGTGCTGCTGCGCGGCATCAACGATGACGTCGAGACGCTCGCCCGGCTCTCAGAGCGGCTTTTCGAGGTCGGCATCCTGCCGTATTACCTGCACGTGCTCGACCCCGTCGAGGGTGCCGCGCATTTCGACGTCCCCGATGCCGAGGCGGTCACGCTGGTCGAGACCCTGCGCACCCGGCTCGCCGGCTTTTTGATGCCGCGCCTGGTGCGCGAGATTCCCGGGGAGGCCAGCAAGACGCCACTGGCCTAGGTTCTCGATGGCCTCACGCCGACAGGGCGCGCGCCACGAGCTCGCGTTCCCGCTCGGGCAGCGTCAGCGCTGATGCCAGCTCGTGTCCGCGCGGCGACATCTTGCGCCAGGTCTTGGCGACGATGCGCACCAGCTTGTCGTCGTCGTGCTCGTGGGCGAAATCGCTGAAATAATGGGCCATGAAGACCAGACAGGCGGTATCCTCGAGCGCCTGGGTGTCCGCATCGCGCTTGAGGTTCTCCTTGCGGATCAAGGCGCCCACATGCTGTACCGCCGCCTCGTCGTATCCCGCCTCGCGCACGATCGTCTCGGCCAACGCCGCCTGGCGCCGCCCCAGATCCCGCCGCCAGGCCAGGTAGCCGGGACGATCCTGCGGGTAGTCGCCGCGCGGCACTTCCCAGCGCCGCAGATGCTGGGCGCGTACCGCCAGTTGCAGCGGTTCCGACGCATGCGGGGCGACACGCGCCAGCCACTCGCTCATGCGCTGGGCGTACAGAAGCTCGGCGGCCACCTCGCCGCTATCGGTCACTTCGCGTCGCGGGTCCTCGGCATGCGCGGCGTCCAGGGCCTCGAGAGCGTGCTGGAAGCGGGAATGCTCGGGCATGTTCGTCTCCTTGCGGTTCATGCATCGCTCCAGCCTACGCCACTGCCGGGCAGGCAGGAAATCGCGACGTTCAGTGATAGCGCCGTCCCTGGTACTCGAGCCACCCGCCGGGATGGTCGCCGCCAGGGTCGTGATGCGTCCAGTGCACGACGCCGCCCTCGGGGTTCCATTCATATTCACCGAAAAAGCCCACCTTGTCCCCGGCTTGCAATCCCTCGAGCCTGGGCGCCAGGTCGATGTTGTGGGCGATGAGCACGGTCTGGCCGCTCGACAGGCGCAGGATGAAGCGCTGATGGCGACTGCCATCGTCGTCGTCCGGCAACAGGCGAATCACCTCGCCGCGTGCCTCGACCTGCAGCCCGCTGCGATGCTCCCGGTAGGCCTCGCGCAGCGTCACGACGCCCGAGCGCGCCCCCTCGCCGGCCGAGGGGGCCGCCCCCGAGGGCGCCAGAACCGCCAGCGCCCCGGCCAGCACGAGTACCGCCACCGCGAACGTCAGGCCGAGGAGGAGCGCGCGGCGACGCATGCCCATGCCGGCCTCAGGACTCGCCGAGCGTCTCGGCGGTGACGTTGGGCGCCGGCGCCTGCTGAGTACGCCAGTGGCGATTCAGCGCGCCGAGTACCGCCTTCATGGAGGCGCTGGTGATGCTCTCGTCGACACCGACCCCGAACACCGGCGTCTGCTCGACGCGCACCTCGACATAGGCCACCGCCTCGGCATCGGCGCCCTGGCCGCGCGAGTGCTCGTGATAGTCGATGATCTCGACGTCCAGTCCATGTGCCGCCAGCGCCTTGATGAAGGCGGCCAGCGGACCGTTGCCCTCGCCGGTGACATGGCGGCGCTCGCCCTGCTCGTCGATCTGGGCGTCGAGGCGTACGCGCGGGCTATCGTCGTCCGAACTCAGGCGATGATTGATCAGCGCATAGGGGTCGCGGCTGGTGAGATATTCGTCCTCGAAGGTGCGATAGATCATCTGGGAGGTGATCTCGCGCCCGGTACGCTCGGCCACCGTCTGCACCACCTGGCTGAACTCGATGGACAGACGACGCGGCAACTCGATGCCGTGCTCCTGCTCCAGCAGGTAGGACACCCCGCCCTTGCCCGACTGGCTGTTGACGCGGATCACCGCCTCGTAGGAACGCCCCACGTCGAGCGGGTCGATAGGCAGATACGGCACGCTCCAAAGGCTGTCGGGATTGTCGCGGCGCTCGGCCATGCCCTTCTTGATGGCATCCTGATGCGAGCCCGAGAACGCCGTGAACACCAGGTCACCGACATACGGGTGGCGAGGATGCACCGGCAACTGGTTGCAGTGCTCCACCTCGCGCATCAGCGGCGTGATGTTGGAAAAGTCGAGCTGCGGATGCACGCCCTGGGTATACATGTTCATCGCCAGGGTGACGATATCCACGTTGCCGGTACGTTCGCCGTTGCCGAACAGCGTGCCTTCCACACGGTCGGCGCCGGCCATCAACGCCAGCTCCGCCGCCGCCACGCCGGTGCCGCGGTCGTTGTGGGGATGGACGCTCACCACCAGGCTATCGCGCCGCGCCACATGACGGCAGAACCACTCGATCTGGTCGGCATAATGATTGGGCGTGGCAATTTCCACCGTCGCCGGCAGGTTGACGATCATCGGCTTGGCCGGTGTCGGTGCATAGACCTCGCTGACGGCATCGACGATATCCACGGCGAAATCCAGCTCGGTCGACGTGAAGAGTTCCGGCGAGTACTGAAAGGTCCAGTCGGTCTTCGGGCGTGCCGCCATCATGTCCTTGATCTGTGTCGTGGCGTCGGTGGCGATCTTGATGCATTCGGCCTTGTCGACGCCGAACACCACGCGCCGAAACACCGGATCGGTGGCGTTGTAGACATGCACGATGGCGCGCTTGACGCCTTCCAGCGCTTCGAAGGTGCGCTCGATGAGATGCGGCCGCGCCTGGGTCAGCACCTGGATGGTCACGTCGTCGGGGATCGCATCGTCCTCGATCAGCTCGCGCACGTAATCGAAGTCGATCTGCGAGGCCGAGGGAAAACCGACCTCGATCTGCTTGAAGCCGGTCTTGACCAGCAGGTCGAAAAACCGCCGCTTGCGTTCGAGGTCCATGGGGTCGATCAGCGCCTGGTTGCCGTCGCGCATGTCCACGCTGCACCACACGGGCGGATGCGTTATCCGCTGCGCCGGCCATTGACGGTCGGGCAGGTCGACGGCCTCGAAGGGGCGATATTTGGTGGAAGGGTCCTGGAGCATCATGGCGTTGCCTCCTTCAGCGATAGGCGTTGTGGAAATCGCCCCGCCCGAACACGACGACGCCCCGCGGCTCGAAGGCGTCGCGGGGCGCGGTGAGGCGGTGAATCGACGCGCGGACGGCATCGCCGGACATGGGCGAACGCACGGAAAAGGCGCGGTAAACATTCGGGGCGGTGGCGGTGTTCGACATGGCGGATTTTTCTTCGTTGGACCGGGGTCACTGTACCGGAAGGGTGACGATGCGCGGGGCATCCCGTCGGCTCATAGGCCGATGGTAAGTCGTAGGTCCAGACGTGGTAGTCGCATGTCGAAAGTCATCATGTGGTTAACTAAACAGCTGCATGCACGGCGTGTCAACCCGACCTTACGTTGCCGGGTCGTCCTCGTCGAGCGCGCTCTCGCCATCGCGCCACAGGCGTACCAGCCAGGCCGGCGCACATGGCTCGTCCAGCCGACGCTGCCAGCAGGCCTCGCCGGTGCGTCGCGAGCTCAGCGTCAACCGAAAGCAGCGACGATCGGCCCCGGTGGTCGACGCCTCGGGAACATTCGCCAGCCTGCTAAGCCACTCGCCGAGCCGGGCGCACTTGTCATCCGAGAGCCGCTCGCACTCGATCTCGCGCGGGGCGGCCAGTCCCGGCAGATAGGCAAAGCCGCCCTCGCGACTGATCGCCAGGCGCATGTCGTGCGACAGCAACGGCACGTCGACGCGGCTCATGAGACGACGCCCACCTCGCGCCAGGCGTCATCCACCGCACGCGCCTCGCGACTTCCCTCTCCATGCTGGCGCCGGGCATGTGCCACGGTGAGTGCCGCGAAAGCCGCGAAATCCGATTCCCGGCTCAGGGCGTCATCGCGCATCGCCGCATACCACACGGGCGCGACGCTCTCCCACGCCGGCGCCTCCAGGGCTACCGCCGCCAGGTAAAAGGCCCGGTTGGGTATGCCGGAGTTGATGTGAACGCCGCCGTTGTCGGCCTGCGTATCGACGAAATCGCGCATGTGGCCCGGTTGCGGATCGCGTCCCAGCACGGGGTCATCGTATGCCGTCCCCGGCGCTGCCATGGAGCGTAGTGCACGGCCTTGCACCCGGTCGGTCAACAGCGCCGCGCCGATGAGCCAATCGGCCGCTTGGGGCGATTCGTCGGCATGGTACTGCTTGACCAGCACCCCGAACACATCGGCCAGCGACTCGTTGAGCGCCCCGGCCTGATCGGCATAGACCAGGCCGACATCGCGCTCGATCACACCGTGAGTCAATTCGTGCGCGACGACTTCCGGCGCCGCCGTGAACCGCCGAAACAGATCGCCATCACCGTCGCCGAAGACCATCTGCGAGCCGTTCCAGAATGCATTGTCGTAATCACGAGCGTAATGCACGGTGCCGATCAACGGCATGCCCTTGGCATCGATGGAGTCGCGCCCGAAGACCTCCCAGTAGAACCGGTAGGTCGCACCCAGCCATTCATAAGCTTCGTCCACCGCTGGATCGCCACTCGCTGGCTGGCCTTCGTCGCGCACCAGGCGCCCCGGCAGCGTCTGCTCATTCTCGGCACTGTGAATCCGGCGGTCGGGTCGCCCGGCGACGGCTCGCGCAGCATCCCGCTGCGGTGCCGACGCGCCACGCTGGCGAAACCAGTGATCGGCCTCGAGCGTCTGCTGGGCACAACGGCGTAGACGTACCGAGCCCTGCGCCGCGACGCGCTCGAGTACGTGAGGCGGCATGAAGCCGCAGGGTGTCGCCACTGTTCTTCCCATGAACCACTCTCCCTGGTCGACTGAGCGTCTTCATCAGCAGTGTGGCTCATATGGCGCCGTCAAGCGCAACGAAACGCCACGCGAGCCAGACCGAATGCTCGCTAAACCGGCGTCAACCGATAGCGCGCGGAATTGACGGTGTCCTTCAATGCCCCCAACTGGTCGAGGTCGGGACCGCTCAGCGGCTGGTCGAGACGCCGCTTGGGACTATGGGTATTAAGCACCACATGCACCGCGTCGGGATTGCCGCGCGCGTCATGATGCTTGACCCATGCCAGGGCGCCGTTGGCGTACAACGCCAGAGAACCGATCGGCGCCACGCCGAAGCGGCGAATATAGCGCTGCACCCAAGTGTTGTCGAAGGCGTCGGCATGCGTGAACAGGTGGCGATAGACATCGCGCTGCGTCCAGGCGGCACGTCCCGGGCGCGGCCGGGTCATGACATCAGCGACATCGACCACCGCCATCATGCGCGCCAGAGTCGGCAGCGACTCGCTCTCGAGCCCAGCAGGATAGCCACTACCGTCGAGACGCTCGTTGGCCATGCCGATCACTTGGGCCGCGACATCCTCATCCAGCCAGCGACACTCGCCGAGACGCTCGCGTATCAATCCGACATGACGATGTAACTGAGTCTGCTCGGCATCGCTCAATGTCTCGTCGCGTAGCAAGCTGTCCGGAAGCAGCCCCTTGCCGAGATCATGAACCAGCGCACAGGCGACCACGGCCTTGAGGCGCTCCGAGGGCAGGCCCCGGGATTGCCCTAAGTCCAGCATGCGCACGGCCACCGCCAGACTGTGCTGAATCAGGCGCGACTCGTCCCGCAGACACGCCACGGCATACAGCAGGGCCTGTCGGTCCTGCTGCCACAACGTCAATAGCGTATCGGTACTGCGTGACAACTGTGTCGAGGCCACCGCCTCGCCACTCTTCAACTGCACCAGTTGCGCATTCAGATAGTCGGCGACCTTCTGCAACCTGACCGCCACGGCACCTCCCGGCTGCGGCTGCGTTTGCCGTTGGCGAGCGGCTTTCTGCTGGGTCTCGCGGGGCGATTGAAACAGTGACGAGGGCTCCAGGGGACGTCCGTCATGCATGGCGCTGCGCGCGCTCTCACGCTCGATCTCTTTCACGCAATACCACACCAGGCGTTCCATGGCCGGCGATAGGTCGGCGAACTCACAACCGGCCTGAGCCTGCGTCCACCCTTCATCGGTGCGCACATGGCGAACGCATGCCGGCAACTCGAAATGGCGCTGATTGGGAAACGCCAGACGAATGCTATCGATCACCTGCTCAGGCTTGAGCGCCGCCGCCGCGGCCAGTGGCAATTCCACCAGGCAGCCGCCCATGGACAGATTGCCGAGCCGTCCCTCGAACGGCGTATCCTCACCCGCCACTCGCAGTGTGACGGCTACCTCCATGCCCGCACGCAAAGAAGCACGAAAGCTGCTGCGCCGATGCAGCAGCGATGCCGCTTGCGGATAATCGCAGACGACTTGCAAGCGCGCGTCGGATTCACGCCACTCTTGCACGTCAAGCGTCTGGGTGGTGATCACTGCGCCGTCGGCCTGTCCCATCAGGTGAAACGGTTCGCCTCGCCGCAAGCGCGGCACGATCTCACGCACGGCCGACACATCCACGCTCAACGCGACGTCCTGTTCGACGTCCATGACCACCACCGGCCACGGCGCGCCATCGCCCGTCTCGAAACACAGGCTTGCACCACCCGGTCGCATTAACGCCTCGATGAGCCCCAGCAGCTCACCTGGATGTGTGACATCTTGGGAAGATACGGAGTCGGATGATGGCATCTGAGTCTCTGTACTGACGAAACGAAAACGAGCACTCCGCTGCGAGGGTGCTCGTGTAAGGGCATGTCATCCATTATCGACGATATCATGCAAGACTTGAATAGTGTCTGGCAGCACTACAGGAGGCGAGCCAACTCATCCTCATGATAGCCCAGCAAGTACAATACGGCGTCCAGCCCCAACGTACTGATCGACTGCCGCGCCTGCTGACGCACCAACGGCTTGGCGCGGAAAGCAATGCCCAGTCCCGCGCTTTCCAGCATCTTGAGGTCGTTGGCCCCGTCGCCCACGGCCACCGTCTGCGCCATGTCCCAGCCTTCGCGACGCGCAATCTCGCCCAATAGCCAGGCCTTGCGATCGGCATCGATGATCGGCTCGCGCACCTCACCGGTGATCTTGCCTTCGTGAA
Organism: Chromohalobacter marismortui; assembly: GCF_004364315.1. Taxonomy (GTDB): domain Bacteria; phylum Pseudomonadota; class Gammaproteobacteria; order Pseudomonadales; family Halomonadaceae; genus Chromohalobacter; species Chromohalobacter marismortui. Next base: position 108,437 of record NZ_SOBR01000006.1, read on the forward strand.
TCACCAGCTCATTGGCGTGTATCTCATCGAACCCCAGGCGCGCCTGCAGGTAGCGCGCGAAATAGGTGAAACCCCCGGAAATGATCGCCGTGCGATAGCCCAGGCGCTTGAGATGCGCCATCAAGCGCTCGACGCCATCCATCAGCGGGAGGTTTTCGGCAATCTCGCGCAATACCGACTCATCGAGCCTCTCTAGCTTGGCCATGCGCTCGCGAAAGCTCTGCTTAAAGTCCAGCTCGCCACGCATGGAACGCTCGGTGACAGCGGCCACCTCATCGTAGACACCGTGCCGCCGGGCCAGCTCATCAATCACTTCGGCCTGAATCAGGGTCGAGTCCATGTCGAAGCAGACCAGGCGGCGGTGGCGGCGCCACAGGCTGTCCTCCTGAATGGCAATATCCACACCATGCCGCGCGCCCAGCGCCAATGCCCGTTCACGCAGGTCGGGCAACGCGACCGCCGGGCCGCGCAGGAGGCACTCCACGCAGGCGCCGAAGGATGTTTCCTCTTCCAGCGAGGTCACGCCCGACAGGCGCTGCATGTGTTCGATGCTCAACCCATGCGCCGCCGCCAGTTCACCGAGCTCGGCCAGCATTGTCGTCGGCAGCCGTGGCCCCATCAGCGACACGATCAAGCGCGGCATCTCGGCCTGAGCCTTCAAGTTTTGCCCTCTATCCGCCGCTACCGCCTCGACCTCGACGGCAAGTCCCCGTTGGGCCAGGCCTTTCGCGGCGAGATGCTCGTTCAGTTGCGATGTGAAGGCATTGGCGCCTACCTCAGAATTCACCAGCATCTCGAAGGTAATGTGGCCCAACGCACTGTGCTGGTGAATGTCCACAAGCCGCGCTTGGCATTCCATCAAGGCCGCGCCTAGCGCTGCCAACTGGCCCGGATGGTCGGGACCGCCGGCGCGAATCAATAACCGCTGTGTCATATCACCTCTGGATCTAGATGTAAGAAGAAAGAACGGCGCCACGCGCCTGAAAGCGGGAAGAAAACCACAATATCCCACCTTGCGTCTTTCATCTTCTGCCTTCCTTCTTCTATTTCTCTTCGACCTCTAAGCGGTCGACTTTCTGGAAGCCACGCGACAACTTGCTGCCCCGACGTCCGCGTTCACCGACGTAATAGTCGAGATCGCGGCTCGAGAGCGTCTGCTTGCGTTTACCGGCGTGAACCACCAGCGAAGCGCCGGCGGGCAGCATGGCGAGATCACGCACGAACTCTTCCCGGTTGGCGGCCCGCGCGCCGGGAATATCGATCATCTTGTTGCCCTTGCCCTTGGCCATCACCGGCAACTGCTCGAGCGGGAACACCAGCAGACGCCCCTCGTTGGAGACCACGGCGATGCGCGTATCCTCGCCTTCCGGCACCGCCACCGGCGGCAGCACATTGCACCCCTTGGGCACGCTGAGCGCGGCCTTGCCCGCCTTGCTCTTGCCGATCAGATCGTCGAGCCGGGCGATGAAGCCATAGCCCCCATCCGAGGCCAGCAGGTAACGCGCCTCGGGGACATCGAGCATGACACCGACCATGCGCGCGCCGGCGCCGGGATTGACGCGCCCGGTGATGGGCTCGCCCTGACTGCGCGCCGAGGGCAGATTGTGCGCGGTCAGCGTGTAACTGCGGCCCGCGTCGTCGAGCAGCACCAGCGGCTGATTGGACTTGCCGCGCGCGGCCAGGTGGAAGCGGTCACCCGCCTTGTAGGACAGGCCGGCGGGATCGATCTCGTGCCCCTTGGCGCTGCGAATCCAGCCCTTCTCGGACAACACCACGGTGATCGGGTCGGCCCCGATCAGCTCGACCTCGGAGAGCGCCTTGGCCTCGCCGCGCTCGACCAACGGCGCGCGGCGTGCATCACCGTAATCGTCGGCATCCCGGCGCAATTCACGCTCGATCAGGTCGGTCAAGGCGGCATCGTTGCCCAGCAATTCCTTGAGGCGGTCGCGCTCGGCGAGCAACTCGTCCTGCTCGCCACGAATCTTGAACTCCTCGAGCTTGGCCAGGTGGCGCAGGCGCAATTCGAGAATCGCCTCCGCCTGGCGCTCGCTGAGCCCGAAGGCTTCGATCAACGCCGGCTTGGGCGCATCGTCCTCGCGGATGATGCGGATGACCTCGTCGATGTTGAGATACGCCGTGAGCAGGCCTTCGAGGATGTGCAGGCGATCCTCGACCTTGTTGAGGCGATGCTCGAGCCGCCGCCGGACCGTCGCCCGACGAAAGCGCAGCCATTCATCGAGGATGGCATTCAGCGCCATGACCCGCGGGCGACCGTCCAGCCCAATGACGTTGAGGTTCACGCGCACATTCTTCTCGAGGTCGGTGGTCGCGAACAGATGCGCCATCAGCGCCTCGACATCCACCCGATTGGAACGCGGCACCAGCACCAGCCGGGTGGGCGTCTCATGGGTCGACTCGTCGCGCAGATCCGCCACCATAGGCAGCTTCTTGGCCTGCATCTGCGCGGCGATCTGTTCCAGCACCTTGGCGCCACTGACCTGATAGGGCAGCGCGGTGACCACCACGTTGCCCTCCTCCAGCGTATAGCGCCCGCGCAGCTTCACCGAGCCGCGCCCGCTCTCGTAGAGCTTGGCGAGATCGCTCGGCGGGCTGATGATTTCGGCCTCGGTGGGGAAATCCGGCGCCGGCACGTAAGCCATCAGGTCGCTGACAGTGGCCTCGGGATGGCGCAGCAGATGGCAGGTCGCGTCCACGACTTCGCGCACGTTATGCGGCGGAATGTCGGTAGCCATGCCCACCGCGATACCGGTCGCGCCATTGAGCAGCACGTGCGGCAGACGCGCGGGCAGCACGGCCGGCTCGTCGAGGGTGCCATCGAAGTTGGGCGTCCAGTCGACCGTGCCCTGGCCGAGCTCGGAGAGCAGCACTTCGGAGAATTTCGACAGTCGCGCCTCGGTGTAGCGCATCGCCGCGAACGACTTGGGATCGTCGGGGCTGCCCCAGTTGCCCTGGCCGTCGATCAGCGGATAGCGATAGCTGAACGACTGCGCCATCAGCACCATCGCCTCGTAACAGGCGCTGTCGCCATGCGGGTGGAACTTGCCCAACACGTCGCCGACGGTACGTGCCGACTTCTTGTACTTGGCGCTCGCCGTCAGCGACAACTCGCGCATGGCATAGACGATACGGCGCTGCACCGGCTTCATGCCATCGCCGATATGCGGCAGCGCCCGGTCGAGAATCACGTACATCGAATAATCGAGGTACGCCTTCTCGGTGTATTCCTTGAGGGAGAGACGTTCGACGTCGCCCTCCTCCACATGGATGTCCATGGTCATAGCAAAGTGACCTTTTTCACGATCGTGGCATCGTCAAGGGCCGTGCCCTCTTCAACCTCTGTGATGAGCTGGAAGCTCAAAGCTGGAAGGGCCCCAGGCAAGGGCTCCCTCTTCCAGCTTCAAACTTACCGCTTAAACCTCCCGGCGGAGCCGGGTCATACCTCGATATCGGCGAGGTTGCCGTAGTCCTCGAGCCAGTTCTTGCGGTCGCCGGCGCGCTTTTTCGCCAGCAGCATGTCCATCATCTCGCGGGTGCCGTCATCCGCCGCGAGAGTCAACTGCACCAGGCGGCGCGTATCGGCGGCCATGGTGGTTTCACGCAATTGAAGCGGGCTCATTTCGCCAAGGCCTTTGAAGCGCTGCACGTTGGGGGTGCCGCGTTTGCCTTCCAGACGCTTCAGGATGGCAGCCTTCTCGCTTTCGTCGAGGGCATAGTGCACTTCTTTGCCCAGGTCGATGCGATACAGCGGCGGCATGGCCACGAACACGTGCCCGGCATCCACCAGCGCGGGGAAGTGACGCACGAACAACGCGCACAGCAAGGTCGCGATGTGCAGGCCGTCGGAGTCGGCGTCGGCGAGGATGCAGATCTTGTGATAACGCAGCTTGGTGAGATCGTCACTGCCGGGGTCCATGCCGATGGCCACGGCGATGTCGTGGACCTCCTGGGAGCTGTAGATATCGTGCGCCTCGACCTCCCAGGTATTGAGGATCTTGCCGCGCAGCGGCAGGATCGCCTGCGTCTCGCGATCGCGCGCCTGCTTGGCACTGCCGCCGGCACTGTCGCCCTCGACCAGAAACAGCTCGGACGCCGCCGGGTCCTGCCCCGCACAGTCGGCGAGCTTGCCCGGCAAGGCGGGACCGGAGGTCACTTTCTTGCGGGCGACCTTCTTGGCGCTCTTCTGACGCCGCTGCGCGGCATTGATCACCAGCTCGGCGAGGGCCTCGGCCTGGTCGACATGGTGATTGAGCCACAGCGAGAAGGCATCCTTGACCACGCCGGAGACGAAGCCCGCCACCACGCGCGAGGAGAGTCGCTCCTTGGTCTGGCCCGCAAACTGAGGATCGAGCAGCTTCACCGAGAGCACGAACGAGACGCGCTCCCACAGGTCGTCGCCGGTCAGCTTGACCCCGCGCGGCAACAGGCTGCGGTATTCGCAGAATTCACGCAGCGCGTCGAGCAGCCCGGAGCGCAGACCGTTGACGTGCGTGCCGCCGAGCGGCGTGGGGATCAGATTGACGTAGGATTCCTGCAGCAACTCACCGCCTTCCGGCAGCCACTGGATGGCCCAGTCGACGCCCTGATCGTCGTCCTCGAAGTGACCGAGAAACGGCGAGGAAGGCAACGTCTCGACATCGTCGGTGGCCTGGGCCAGGTAGTCGCGCAACCCATCCGCGTACTGCCAGACGCTCTCGGTACCATCGGCCTCGGTCAGCGTGACCTCGAGTCCGGGGCAGAGAACCGCCTTGGCGCGCAGCAAGTGCTTGAGACGCGGCAACGCCAGCCTGGGGCTATCGAAATAGCTCTCGTCCGGCCAGAACCGTACCACCGTTCCCTTGGCCTTCTTGGGGCAGCTGCCGATGACGGCGAGGTCTTCCACCTTGTCGCCGTGGGCGAACGCCATGCCATGCCGGTCGCCGTCGCGACAGACCTCGATTTCCAGGCGCCGGGACAGGGCGTTGACCACCGACACCCCGACTCCGTGCAGGCCGCCCGAGAAGCGATAGCTCGACTGCGAGAACTTCCCGCCCGCGTGCAGCCGGGTCAGAATCAGCTCGACGCCGGAGACCCCATGCTCGGGGTGCATGTCGATGGGCATGCCACGCCCGTCATCGGAGACCTCGATGCCGCCGTCATCATGCAGGCGCACGCGGATGTGGCTCGCGTGGCCGGCCAGCGCCTCGTCGACGCTGTTGTCGATGACCTCCTGGGCGAGGTGATTGGGGCGACTGGTATCGGTGTACATTCCGGGGCGCTTGCGCACCGGATCGAGTCCCGACAGGACCTCGATGGAACTGGCACTGTATTGCGTCATGCGTTGTCCATTATGTGGATTCGTCAGAGCGCGTTGGCGATCGTGGGGGTAGCGTCCACCCCCCGTGCGCGAAAATGGCCGGCAGATAATCGGCCAGCGCGCTGAAGCCGTGGTCGCCGCCGGGATGCACGAGCATCGAGGCACCGGCATAAAAAGCCAGCGCATCACGGCAATCCAGCGTTTCGTCGGCGCTGCCCAGCAGCACGCGATAGCGTCGCGGGTCAATGACACCGCTCGGGGTCATCGCCTCGAGCGCGGCGCCGTGTTGCGCGTCGATGGTGAAACGTTCATGGGTGTAGGGGTTCTCGAACGCCGCTCCCTCCCATTGCGCCACCAGGCGCGCCGGCCGCACCGCAGGATTGATCAACACCGCACGTAATCCGGCGCGTTCGGCCAGACAGGTGGCCAGGAACCCGCCCATCGAGCTGCCGATCAGCAAGGTGTCCTCGCCCAGTGCACGCAATTCGCGCTCGGCGCAGGCCAAGGCTTGATCGGGGCGGTGCGGCAATTGCGGCGTAACGCACCGAGGTGCCCCCCCTCCTTCGCTGGCCAGACGCTCGCAGCTGGCCGCGATCAGCTGCGCCTTGGGCGACGCCGCGCCGCTGTTGAAACCGTGCAGATAAAGAATGTCGGTCACGGACGTCATAGTCGCCACGGGCGTCACCAGCATACCGCAAAAACTGTACAAACAACCAGCCTCATGTCGCGTCCTGCGCCTGCCAGACGACATCGAGCAACCCACGACTGGAATCGTCCAGCGCCTCGGCGCCACGCCGCGACGCCAGAATCTGCTCGGTTTCGGTGGCGATCTGCTTGCCCAGCTCCACGCCCCACTGGTCGAAGGGATTGATGTCCCAGATCGTGGCCTGCACGAACACCTTGTGCTCGTAGAGCGCGATCAACGACCCCAGCGTGCGCGGCGTCAGGCGGTCGAGCAGCAACGTGGTCGAGGGCTGGTTGCCGCGATAGCGCTTGTGGCTGGGACGCGGGGCATCGCTGGGCAAGGCCTCGTCGCCCAGCATCAAGACCCGCGACTGGGCGATGCAGTTGGCCAGCGTCAAGCGGTGCTGGGCCTTGAGGTGGGCGCGCGTGGCGGGGTCTTCCACCCGATCGTAACGACGTACCGGCGCGATGAAATCGCACTCCACCGCCTGGGTCCCCTGGTGCAGCAGCTGATAGAAGGCATGTTGCGCATTGGGGCCAAGCTGTCCCCATAGTACCGGACAGGTGGAATACGGCGTGATCTCGCCGTCATTGGTGACCGACTTGCCGTTGGATTCCATCTCCAGCTGTTCGAGATAGCTGGCGAAATACTCGAGCCGGCCATCGTAGGGCAGAATCGAATGCGCACGCACGTCGAGGAAGTTCACGTTCCAGATCCCCGCCAGCGCCAGCAGCACCGGCAAGTTGTCTTCTAGGGGCGTGTCGCGGAAATGACGGTCCATCTCGTGGGCCCCCGCCAGCAGCTCGCGGAAGTTTTCCATCCCCACCGCCAGGGCGATGGGCAACCCGATGGCGCCCCACAGCGAATAACGCCCGCCGACCCATTCCCAGAAGCGCAGTTGATGACGCGGATCGATACCCCACTCGCTCATCTTCTCGGGCTTGGCCGAGACACCGACGAAATGCTGGCGCATCACCAGCTCGCCCATCTCGGTGTCCTGACCGCCGTCGGCCAGGCGCGTCATCAACCAGTCGCGCGCGGTCGAAGCGTTGGACAGCGTGTCGATGGTGGTAAACGACTTCGACGACAGCACGAACAGCGTCGTGGCGGGATTGAAGCGAGTCAAGTAATCGGCGAGCTGCGAGCCGTCCATGGTCGAGGCGAAATGAATATCGACCTGGTGCACGTCGCGTGGCCGGTAATCGGCCAGCGCATGGGTGACCATCAGCGGCCCCAGGTCGGAGCCGCCCACGCCGAGATTCACCACATCGGTGATCGGTCGCCCCGTGGCACCGCGCCATTGTCCCGCGTGACATTTTTCGACCATCGCCTGCATGCGCGCCAGCGTGTCATGCACGTCGGGCACGACGTCCTCGCCTTCGACCACCAGACGGGCCTCCGGCGGCAAGCGCAGCGCGGTATGCAGTGCCGGACGATCTTCGGACAGGTTGACGCGCTCACCGTTCTGCAAGCGCGCAATGGCGCGCTCGAGGTCCGCCTCGCGGGCCAGTTCGAGCAGCATCGCCAGCGTCTCGTCACGCCAGCGATGCTTGGACAGGTCCAACGTCAGCCCTGCGCCGCGTCGGGTGAAACGCGCATGACGACCGGAATGCTCGGTGAACAGGCTCGTTAGATGCACGTCGCGCATGTCGGCGGCATGCGCGACGAGCCTTTGCCAGGCCGGCGAATGGTGGATCATGGTTGACTGGCTCATGAAGCGTACTCTCCTTGACAAGCTCGCTGACGGCCCGCTGATGCCGCAGAGGCCCCTGCGGATGCAGAGCCATGACGCGGCGCGTACAATACTGCCACTTCCTGTGGCCTCGGCCACGCCTCGACACGATTGACTGGCTCATGAGTGACGCATCTTACCGTGACGCGATCTTTTCGACACCCCTCGACCGGGTGGCCAACTTTTCCTTCGACGAACAGGTCGTGGCCTGCTTCCCCGACATGATTCGCCGTTCGGTGCCCGGCTATGGCCAGATCCTCGGCATGCTGGGCCTGATCGCCGAACGTCATCTGCGTTTCGGCGCCCACGTCTATGATCTGGGCTGCTCGCTGGGCGCCGTGAGTCTGGCGCTCGCCGGCCGCTTGCCACCGGAGGCCTTCACCCTGACCGGCGTCGACCTGTCGCCGACGATGGTCGCCCGGGCGCGTGAAACGCTCGGCGAGGAATGCCCCGATCATCGCATCGATATCGTCGAGGGCGATATCCGCCATGTCGACTATCAACCCGCCGGCATGATCGTGCTCAACTTCACGTTGCAGTTCCTGCCCCCGGAAGACCGGCGAGCGGTCATCGAGCGCCTGTACGCCGCCCTCGAGCCCGGCGGCGTGCTGGTGCTTTCCGAGAAGATCGTGCTGCCCGACGAGCAGGAAAACGCCTGGCTGGTGGAACGCTACCACGATTTCAAGCGCGCCAACGGCTACAGCGACATGGAAATCAGCCAGAAGCGTACCGCCCTGGAAAACGTGCTGGTGCCGGACACCCTCGACGCACACCACGAGCGCCTGCACGAGGCCGGCTTCACCCGTGTCAGCACCTGGTTTCAGTATCTCAATTTCGCTTCAATGGTCGCGTTCAAGGATGCCTGATCGCTCTCTGCCCCCTGCCCAGCGTGCCCTGTTCGATGCCTTGCTCGATCACGGCCTGAGCGAATGGGTCGCCCGCCTGCCCGCGCAACTCGCCGCTGGCCTGGACCGCAAGCGCTTCGGCGACCTGGCCGCCTGGGAAAAGGCCGTCGCCAAACTGCCCACGCTGCCCGAGGCACGTGATGTCGCGCTCGACAGCGACAGCGTGCGTGTCGATCTCGCACTCACCGAGAGTCAACAGCGTCAGTGCGAGAACCTGTTGCGCAAGTTGATGCCCTGGCGCAAGGGACCCTACACCCTGGGCGGCATCCATATCGATACCGAATGGCGCTCGGACTGGAAATGGCAGCGTGTCGCACCGCACCTGTCACCACTCGAAGGACGCCGCGTGCTGGATGTCGGCGGCGGCAATGGCTACCACGCTTGGCGCATGGCCGGGGCCGGCGCAGCGTTGGTGCTGGTTATCGACCCCTCGCCACGCTTCTATTATCAATTTCAGGCGGTGCGTCATTTCGTGGGTGATGCCGACGCATGGCGCACGCATTTCCTGCCCGTCGGTATCGAGGACGTTCCCCCGCAACTCGACGCGTTCGACACTACCTTCTCGATGGGGGTGCTCTACCACCGCCCCTCTCCCCTGGAGCACCTGATGCAGCTCCGCGATACCCTGCGCCCGGGGGGCGAGCTCGTCCTCGAGACGCTGGTGGTCGAAGGCGACGCGAATACGGTCTTCATGCCCGGCGAACGCTATGCCGCCATGCCCAACGTGTATTTCCTGCCCTCATCAAAGGCGCTTGCGCACTGGCTACGACGCTGTGGCTTCGAGGACGTCCGTGTCGTCGACGAGGCCCCGACATCGCTGGAAGAACAGCGCAGCACCGAGTGGATGAGCTTCCACTCACTGGCCGACTTTCTCGATCCCGAGGATGCGACGCTGACCCGGGAAGGCTATCCGGCACCACGACGGGCCGTTCTGGTGGCACGCAAGCCAGCGTGACTTGCGCTTCTTCGGCACGCGAACGATAATACTTATCATTATCGATGTCGTAGGAGACTCATCATGCTGTCGCTCTTCAACACGGCCTTGGATGAGGCGCCACGCCTGGTGCCGTTCAGCGGCCGCCTGGTGCCCGGCGAATTGCTCGGTATCTGCGGACCGCATGGCGCCGGCAAGAGCACCTTGATCGGCTTGCTCGCCGGCCTCTACCGCCCCACGCGGGGCAGTATCTGCCTCGACGGACAGCCGCTGCACTGCTGGCCCAGCACCTATCGTGCCCAGCGCATCGCGCATGTCCTCGCGCCGCCGCAAAACATGGCCGATTGGCGCATACGCGACCTGATCGGACTGGGCCTGCTGGAGGGATGCTCGCGCGTCACGCAACACGGTGCCTCATCACCGCCCTGCCTGCCGCTGGCGGTGGAGACGGCACTCAAGGCGCTCGATCTGCAAGCCATGAGCGACCGCCCTCTGGGGACACTCGATCCCGCGAATGCTCAGCGCGCGATGATCGCACGGGCGCTGTGCCAAGTCTCGGCGGCCCCCCACTGTCCCTGTCGCCAGCGCCGTGACAACGGTATCCTGCTGCTCGATCTCGAGCCTCTCGCCCCCGATGAAGAGCAGCGGCTCTTGGTCGACCTGAGCGCCGTTTCCCGGCGCCATCGCCTGTGCATCGTGCCGGTCGTCAGTCAATGCGATGCCAGCCTCGCATGCTGCGACCGCGTGTGGTGGATGGATGCCGGCACACGCTGCGCCGACCTGTCGCCCTCGGTGCGCCATGTGCTGAAGGTGCAGGTAACGCCGGAGCCGGAGACATCACATCCCAAGGCGCAGGATGCCAGGCCTTGACGTCAATCGGCGGCGCCCGCGTCGGCCTGCAGGGCCTCACGCCGTATGCGCCAGTCTTCCAGCGCCATACGCGCCCGTGCGCGCTGCGTCTGCTCCTCGAGGGCTCGCGAGGGAGACGCCACCGACTGCAACGCGTCGCCCGACCAGCGGTAATAAGTCGGGTCGGCGAGACGCGTGGCAGCGCCAGCGTCGCTGACCATGACACCTCGTCCACCATCCTGGCGATTGAATGTCAGTGCCATCGGCGCTGCTTGTGGCGTGTACAGATCGCGCCCCATCCACGGCACCTGAGCATTGGACAGTGAATGCGCCCATAGCGTCGGGAAGATATCCCGATGGCTGGTCCAGTCGTCGACCTGCGCCTCGCCACCATTTCGGTAGGCCGGTGGAATCCACATCAGAATCGGCACGCCGAATTGATCGAACAGATCATGTCCATCGGGGTACTGAATGAGCGAGCGCGTATTGTGATCACCGGTGGCCGCGAACAGCGTATGGTCCATCAATCCATCGGCTTCGAGATGATTCAGGAAGCGCCCCATACTGTCATTGGCGTATTGATAGGTTTCGAGAATCGAGGTGCCCAACTCCGTCGAGACGGCCAGTTCATCGCCAAGACGCGAGACATTCAGGGGGGCGGGATCGTAATGCTCGGGAATCCGGTAAGGCGGGTGATTGGTGATCGAGAGCATCACCAGCATCAGCTTCTCGTCGTTGGCCTCGGCTTGCTGTAGAAGCTCCTCGGCGTAACGAAACATCCACTCGTCATAGAGCCCCCAGGTGCTGCCTTTGGCCGCGGGGAAGCGCTCACGGATCGCGCTTTCGCCCAATACATCATCGAAACCTTGGCGCATCAGCGCATCGTCAAGATCACGCCACTGCGTCGAACCTGCGGTCAGAAAGACGGTGTGATAGCCCGCCCGTTCATACGGCAGCACCGTCGACGTCGAATACTGACGATAGCCATAGCGACTTTGCGTCAATGGACTGATCGGCGTGTCGAAGAGGAGACCTTCCAGGGAAGGATGCGTTCCGTTTCCCGACGACAAGGCATGCGGAAAAAAATCCGCCTTTTCCTTCACCCAGGGACGCAAGCGGCCCAGTAGATCGTTATACTCGGCATCGTCGAAATCCAACGGATGACGTCCCCAGCTTTCCATCACACTCAGTACGACATGTGGCGGTTCCTCTTTTGCTATGGGAAGCGTGGGGGTCGTTTCGATCATGTGGTCGAGAACCGCCTGTGGGCTATTAGCCTGTGGCCAACCCAGTGCCTCTGCCGCCGCCATCGGGGAGCTGAAGCCGTAACGCGCCAGCCCCGACTGCGGATCGTCACCGATCCGGTTGGCCTGACGCTCCTTCCAGGCCAGATAAAGCGCTTCGGGGCCGCTGGGCACCAGGTCGTTGACGAAGGCATTCGCCGACACCGACATATGCATCTCGCGCAATGGAAACGTCCCCAGAGTGCCGCGCCCCAATCCGATCAATGCCACCCAGGATGCGATCACCACCAGCGTGGCACGACGCCATCCCAGTCGACGCCGGGCATGCCGACGGCCGCGCCGCATCAGGGCAATCTGGGTTCCCGTCATGCCGATCAAGGCGATCAACAAGGGAATAAAAGGATAATCGCTCCAGATCGTCTCCAGCACCGCCTGGGTGTCGTCTTCGAACAGCCCGAAGATCAGCGAATTGATCGGCCCCTGATAAAAATTGAAAAAGAAATGATTGATCAACGCCAGAAGATTGACCAAGACCATGATCGCGATGGCCCAGACCAGCCACAAGCGACGCCAGCCGGCCAGAAGGATGCGCGGGAAGGGGAGCAACGCCGTGGCCACTATCAGCCATGGCCCCAGCAAGACCGCCATGATCTTGGCATCGAAACGCATCCCCATCCAGAAGGCTTGCCATATCTCGCCGGTGGGGACGTCCAGGGTTGAAGGTGCATTCAATTGCCACAGCAGAACACGCATCAAGGTCAGGCTTGCCACACCGACCAACCCAAGGCGCCAGAGCTGGCGGTTCAATTCGCGCCAATGCTGCCAACGCGATAGCGTCACGGAATCGTTATACATTTGTCATCTCAATCTGGTAAGCGCGCACACTATACCGATATTGAGACTCGCTGACGATATGTTAGCGGACTAACGGGGGCGTCAAAAAGGGAAGCGGGAAGCGACGCATCGGCGCAGTGAACGGGGACCCACGAACGACGACGCGCGGCCGAAGCCGCGCGTCGCGATACCCGTCTGCCCCTGCCGTATCACGGGCAGGGACCGCTTTGCAGGTTGGCCTGCGTCACGTTGCTGCCCGGCTCCACGTCGCGTGTCAGCCAGACATTGCCGCCGATGATCGAGCCCTTGCCGATGGTGATCCGCCCGAGGATCGTGGCCCCAGCGTAGATGACCACGTCGTCTTCGACGATGGGATGGCGCGGCAGGCCTTTTTCGAGGTGGCCACGCTCGTCCGCCGGAAAGCGCTTGGCCCCCAGTGTCACCGCCTGATAAAGACGCACGTTGTTGCCGATGATTGCGGTTTCGCCGATGACCACGCCCGTCCCGTGATCGATGAAGAACCCCTCGCCGACCGTGGCTCCCGGGTGGATATCGATGCCCGTATCCGAATGCGCGATTTCCGCGATCATCCGCGCCAGCAACGAAAGATCCTCCTGGTAGAAGTAGTTGGCGATACGGTGATGGATGACCGCATGCACCCCCGGATAGCACAGCAGCACCTCATCGACGCTACGCGCTGCCGGATCACCATGATAGGCCGCCATCACATCGGCATCGAGGCGGCGGCGCAGCTCAGGCAAGTCGGCTGCGAACCCCTGCACGATGGCCACCGCGCGCGCCTCGGTATCGCTGGCATCCTGCCCCAATTGCCGGGCGATGTACTTAAGCTCCAGGCACACCTCGTGGCATAACGCATTGAGGGTGGCATCCAGCGTGTGACCGACGTAGAAGTCTTCGCTCTCGCGACGCAGGTCACTGGGCCCGAGGCGCATCGGAAACAACGCCCCGATCAAGTCGTCGGTAATGGCGCGAATGGCACTCCGCGACGGCAGTTCACGACAACCACGCTCGCGCGAACGTCCATGACGCTCGCGCCAGGTTTCGCGGGTAGCTTTCAACTGCGTCACGATTTCCTCAAGCTGCCAATCGACGTTATGCATACCTCACCGTGTCCTCAATGAATGCGAGTGACTCATGATAAGCCGCCTCATGATCGAGTGCGACCTCGATACCGCGTACTTTCGTCGCGCGACGCCTGTCTGATGGCACTTCCCCCACCCCCCGATGCAAAATACCCTTTCCCGCATGACGAGAAAGGGCATCAAATAGGCCGGGCGGACGACTATCAGCGTCCCAGCAGCGTGCGCACGTCTTTTGCTTCCCAATGCGGGAAATGCTTACGGATCAAGGCATTGAATTCGACCTCGAAGGCTTGCCAATCCACCTCGCCAGTGCCCGTACCGGTCCCTTCGGCGGCACCACGCACCATGCCCGCGCCCACGGTCACGTTGGTCAGCCGGTCGATGACGATGAAGCTGCCGGTGCCGGGGCTCACGCGGTAGTCGTCCACCGGGAGCGTACCGGCGACCTCGACACGGCAACGGCCGATGGCGTTGAGCCCCAGATTCTCGGCGGCGTGGTGCTCGAGCGTGTTGACGTCAATCTGGTAGTCGATCCGGCTGATCTTGCCCGCCAGGTCCCGCGTGGCGAGCTTGAGGTCGTACAGCCGTCCGGGCTCCAGCGCGGTATCGTGCATCCACACGATGTCCGCCTCGAAGGCGTCGGCCAGCGGCACCTCGGCGTCGGCGGCCACCAGCCAGTCGCCCCGCGAGATATCGATCTCGTCGTCGAGCGTGACGGTAATCGCCTGCCCCGGATACGCCACCTCGAGATCGCCGTCGAAAGTGACGAGGCGCGCCACCGTGGAGCGCTTGCCGGAGGGCAGCACCTTGACCGCCTGACCCGGCCGCAGGATGCCGGCCTCGAGCGTGCCGCAGTAGCCGCGGAAGTCGAGGTGCGGGCGGTTGACGTACTGCACCGGCAACCGCAGATCCGTGAGGTTCTGATCGTGGGTGACCTCGACGGTCTCGAGCAGTTCGAGCAGCGCCGGCCCCTCGTACCAGCTCATGGCCTCGCTCTTGTTGACGACATTGTCGCCTTCCAGCGCGGACAGCGGCACGAAGTGGATGTCCGGGGCATTGAGCTTGGCGGCGAAGTCGCGGTACTCGGCGACGATCTCGTCGAAGCGTGCCTGGGAATAATCGACCAGGTCCATCTTGTTGACCGCGATCACCAGGTGCTGGATGCCTAGCAGATCGGCGATGAAGCTGTGCCGCCGGGTCTGGGTCTGCACGCCGTGGCGGGCGTCGATGAGGATCACCGCGAGGCTGGCCGTGGACGCACCGGTGGCCATGTTGCGGGTGTACTGCTCGTGCCCGGGAGTGTCGGCGATGATGAACTTGCGCTTGTCGGTGGAGAAGTACCGATAGGCGACATCGATGGTGATGCCCTGCTCGCGCTCGGACTGCAGGCCGTCGACGAGCAGTGCCAGGTCGACCTGGTCGCCGGTGGTGCCGCTGGTCTTGGAAGCCTGGGTGATCGCCGCCAGCTGATCCTCGTAGATCATCTTGGAATCGTGCAGCAGGCGTCCGATCAGGGTCGACTTGCCGTCGTCGACGCTCCCGCAGGTGATGAAGCGCAAGAGATCCTTGTTTTCATGCTCGTGCAGGTAGGACTCGATATCCTCGGCGATCAAATTCGATTGGTGTGACATACCCATTCCCATAGCTGAAAGCTGGAAGCTAGAAGCTGGAAGAACCCCCAACCCCACGTAGCTTCCTGCCGATTCATTCGTTAGCAAGCTTGCCGATCAGCCCCGAAAGCATGGCGGCAACCTCATGTGTTTCCTGTAACCACCGGTTCCCGCACGCTTTATCGATGTAGCCAATGTCGATACCGATGTAGATTTGTGTTCTGAGCTCAGCGCATGAGCCCTTCGCAATCAGGAGAAAGTGACGCTTGTCCTTAGGTGTTCCTCGCGTCATCCCTTCTGCAATGTTGCTGGGTACCGAAAGCCCGGATCGCGTAATCTGATCCTTGAAACCGAAGTCCCGCAGGTCGCGCATCGACTTATAAAGCTCTGCCGACAGCCTGGCAGAACGCTTCCAAACCTGAAGTTTTTCGAAGTCCATAAGATGTCTATTTGCTTTTTCTTCTAACTTCCCGAACAAGCTTGAAGAGCGCCGCTGCGCGGCTGGAAGCTTGAAGCTGGAAGAGACCCCAAAGTCAAAACCACGCCCCAATGGCAGGAGCTAGTGGTTTTTCTTCCAGCTTCTAGCTTCCGACTTCCGGCTCTTCTGAGCCTTCGGCTCAGAAGTACCCCTCCCGCTTCTTGCGTTCCATGGACCCCGCCTGATCCTTGTCGATGGTGCGGCCGGAGCGTTCGCTGGTCTTGGTCAGCAGCATTTCCTGGATGATCTCGGGCAGCGTGTCGGCTTTCGATTCCACGGCGCCGGTGAGCGGGTAGCAGCCCAGGGTGCGGAAGCGGACCCATTTCTCTTCGGGAACCTCGCCTTCTTCCAGCGGCATGCGCTCGTCGTCGACCATGATCCAGGTGCCGTCGCGCTCGACCACCGGACGCGGGGCGGCGTAATACAGCGGGACGATGGGGATCGATTCCAGATAGATGTACTGCCAGATATCCAGCTCGGTCCAGTTGGAGAGCGGGAAGACGCGGATCGACTCGCCCTTGTTGATCTTGCCGTTGTAGATGTTCCACAACTCCGGACGCTGGTTCTTGGGGTCCCAGCGGTGGTGCTTGTCGCGGAAGGAGTAGACGCGCTCCTTGGCGCGGGAGGCTTCTTCGTCGCGGCGCGCGCCGCCGAAGGCCGCATCGAAGCCATGCTTGTCCAGCGCCTGCTTGAGCGCCTGGGTCTTCATGATGTCGGTATGCTTGGCACTGCCGTGATCGAACGGGTTGATGCCCGCCTCGACGCCTTCCTGGTTGATGTGCTCGATCAACTCCATGCCCACCTCGGACGCCATGCGATCACGAAACTCGATCATCTCGCGGAACTTCCAGGTGGTGTTGACGTGCATCAACGGAAACGGCGGCGTGCCGGGGTAAAACGCCTTGCGCGCCAGATGCAGCATCACCGACGAATCCTTGCCGATGGAATACAGCATCACCGGGTTGGCGAATTCGGCGGCCACCTCGCGGATGATACGGATCGACTCCGCCTCAAGCTGCTTGAGATGGGTCTGGCGTTCGGGAGTTATCTCAGACATCTGAAAACCTTGGTTGTTAGAAACGGGTGTTGAGGCGATTTGAAAGCCAGAGATGGAAGAAGTAAGACGTAAGACATAAGAGGGAAGACGTAAGAAGGAAGAAAACACAACTGCAACCCCTCGATACCTTGGCCTTGATCTTGGGGTTTCTTCCCTCTTCTAGCTTCCAGCCGCGAAGCGGCGCTCTTCCACCTTTGTTCAAAATCCCCACACCAGCGGTACGAGCCCGATGACGATGCTGCCGACCAACAGGCTCATGGCCCGTTACTCTACGCGTCATGGCGCTCACGGTACCCAGTGACACACGATAACGTCAAAGAATTAAGAAATATCTTTTAAGTACGAATAGGAATAAAAATTGGCTATGACGGCTACGCTCAAAGGTCGACGCGCTCGACCCAGGTCGACAACCGCTGCCCCACCAGATCGACTACCCGAAAGCCGGGGCGAGAGGCTTCGTCGAGCGTGAAATCATGTTGCCGAGGAAGAAACTGATCGGCCGTCGCGGGGCAGCCATAAACGGCAATGTCGCCATGGCGTGCCGCAAAAGCCTGATGAATATGTCCGCACAGCACCGCCCGCACCTGAGCATAGGCAGCCAGCGTCTGCCATAGCGCTTCGCGGTCCGCCAGCCCCAGCGCATCCATCCACGCCGAGCCGACCGACAGGGGTGGGTGGTGCATGGCCAGCAGCGTAGGACGATCATCCTCTTCGAGGCGCACGGCCAGGTCCTGCAAGGCGGCTTGGCCCAGCTCTCCCCCAGCCTGGCCGGGTATGCGGGAATCCAGCAACAACAGGCGCCACTCGCCAAGGTCGAGTTCGTCGTGGAAAGGATGCAACTCCTCCATGAACGCCGGATGGTCATGATTGCCGGTCATCCAGAACCAGGGGCATTGGAATTCAGTGAAGGTCTCGAAGGCATGGCGATACGCGGCCGGGGATTCGTCGTGGCCGATATCGCCGGTCACCAGCACGATGTCAGGGCGCAATTGCTGCGCTTGAGCGACGACGGCACGCAACTGGCGTAGCGGATAGCCAATGCGCGAGCGTGCCTCGGGATTGGCGCAGAGATGGCAATCGCTGATCTGGATCAGGCGCATCAAGGCAGCTCCGGCATGTCCGCGGTCAGTCCGTGGGCCAAGCCATGCTCCAGCCACTCCCCCAGGAACCGATTGAGCTGGAGCTTTTCATCGGGCTGATGCATGCGGGCATTGGGATAGCGATAGCGACCATGGAAATGCCGCTGGCGCTGGAAGTCGGTGACTTCCGCCATGCGTGCATCGTGATACAGATGCACGCGCATGCGCGGCGACTCGATGATGCCGTCCAATACGCCACTCTGCGACACTCGACAAATGGTGGTGTAAGGCGCGCATTCGAGCACTTCCAGCCATAGCGAGCCGTAGCGGTGATGCTCGCCGGCCAGGGCGACCTCACGAGTGTCACCGGCCTCCATGTCACCGAGCAGGCGACTCAGGCGCAGGTAATTGGCCGTGCATTCGCCCTGCAGGGACTTGAGGTCGTTGACATAGGCTGTTTTCGCCATCCTCTACCTCCTTGCCCGTAGTGAGGCGCGCTCACGCACCAACCAGTTCAAGGCGATCAAGGACATCGCGTTGTCGATGACGCCTTGCTCGAGCAGTGCCCACGTCTGAGCAAAGGACAGCACGTGGACCTGAATGTCTTCATGCTCGCTCTCGAGTCCGTGCACGCCACCCACGCCGTCGCTATCCACCAGTCCACAGAACAAGGTGACCCGCTCCGTGCACGCGCCGGGGCTCGGATAGTACGTATAGAGCTCGATCAACTCGCCGATATCGCACCCGGCTTCTTCTTGCGCCTCACGACGGGCGACCTCGGCGGTGGTTTCACCTGCGTCGACCAACCCGGCCACAGGCTCCAATTTCCAGGGACTGCGCGGATCGTCCAGTGCGCCGGCACGTATCTGCTCGACGTGCACCACACCATCGCGCTGCGGATCGTAAAGCAGCACACCAACCGCATCGTGGCGCACATGGACTTCGCGGATGACTCGCTCGCTCCATCGGCCATCGAAACGACGATGCCGGTAATGACGCCGCTCGAGACTGAAAAATCCCGTCTGCAACGTTTCATCGAAGCGTTCTTCGACCGATTCATGCGCATAACGCGGCGTGTAGGGGGAGAACTGTTCGGCCATGACGCCTCCTGACAGTAAAACCGCACACGAGGCGACAGGCGCCAAGGCGCGTCGTCCCGATACACGGCACAATGCGCCTCATTATCCCGACGCAGCATGGCAATGCCAACCGCGCCGGGCATCATCTATGACAATTCGTCCAATAGCCGTCGCGCTTTCTCGCGCAACGCCTGGTCAGAATCACGCCCCTTGCGGGCTTGGCCGTTCACGGCCTGCTGCGCGTGGCGACGGGCCTCGGCAAGGCGTCCCTCGTCGCGAAGATAGGTGGCATAGAAATAATGCGTGTCGATGCCTTGGGGGCGAATTTTCAGTGCGCGTCGCAGCAGTTCACCGGCCTTGTCGTCGTCACCGAACGATATCGGCCAGCCCGGCGCACGATCGTAAAGCGCTCCCAGCGTCACATAGGCGGCGCCGTCATCGCCGCGCGGATCGAGCGCGATGGCATGTTCCAGCGCCTTGCGTGCGCGCGTCGCCAGATCCAATGCCCCCAGGCCACCCTTCGCCTTGGCGTAGGAGGCAAGGATCACGCCCTTGGCCGTCAACACATGCGGATCGTCGGGATGCGCACCGGCGAGCGCATCGGCTTCCTGTGCCAGGCTTGCCAGCGCCTTTTCCTGTGCCGCGCCCTGCATCCCGTACTCGACGTTTCCCCATCGCGACATCAGTGGATACACAGCGACAGACGCGGCGTCGGCCCACGCCAGAGCGCTACTGAACGTGCCGATCAACACGGCGCACAAGACCACATGAAGACGTGCCGATATGAAACGGTATCGACGGTTGGTTCCCGCGACTTGACGATGCTGCATGACAACCTCCTGGCGTGCTGCGCCGTTGCGATAGTAGGCATGTTCACTCGCCCTGAAATGTAACGAACGTTTGAATCAACCGCTAAGTCGATTCGTCGTAGGGCAAGGCATCGTCTCGACGAGCCGTGCAATGGGCAGCGGGGTTGGCGTGCCGGCAAGGCTTGCGTAGGGTAAGCATTCCACGCTCTGGAGGTAGGCATGAAAGGCCGCAACATGACCCGCTGGCGCGACCCCGCCAAGGACCCGCGCCAGGAAAAGAAGAGTCCGCTGATCACGGCACAGGGCTATGCTCGGCTCAAGGGCATCCATGAGCATCTTTCCCGTGTCAAACGTCCCGCGCTGTCCGCCAAGGTCGGCGAAGCCGCCGCTCAGGGAGACCGCAGCGAAAACGCCGATTACACCTACAACAAGAAAGAACTCAACCGTGTCATCGCGCGCATTCGCTATCTCGGCAAGCGCCTGGACGAGGTGCAGGTCGTCGACCGTCTGCCCGCCGACACCTCACGGGTATACTTTGGCGCCTATGTCACGCTCGAGGATGAAGACGGCGAGGAACTGGCGATTCGCATCGTCGGCCACGACGAAACCGACACCGACAGGCATTGGGTCAGCGTCGATGCCCCGCTCGCCCGCGCCTTGCTCGGCAAGGGACTCGACGAGGACGTTACCGTCAACGCCCCGGCCGGCGACACCACCTATGTCATCACGGATATCGCCTACGCCGATCCCGATGCCTGACAACGCCCTTCACCGCCGAGTGCTGCAACCGCCTCGACATCCATGCTTTCAGCGTTTTGAAAGATGCGCTAAGAGGGTGTTTACAAAAGGGCTGCACTCGACAATCCAGCGTTAAAATCGGCCTCAAAATACTCATTTACCCCACGTAAACTCCGTTATTTCAGCCAATTTTGCCTTGTCTTGACTTCGCTCGCCTGTTTTGTAAACGCCCTCTAACGCTTGATGGCGCGATAAACCCGGAACCGCCGGTCGTCTGCGAGGGTCGTGACGTCACCGAAGGTGTCTGCCAACACACGGGGATACGGCAAGAAGGCGTTGGCGACCAGAATCAGGCTGCCACCCCGCACCAGCTTGTCGGGTGCCTCGCGTATCAAGCGCGCCGCCGGACCGTAGTCGACGGCACGCTCCTGGTGGAAAGGTGGGTTACTGACGATCGCGTCGAATGGCCCCGTCACGTCGCCGAAGACATCGCTCTGCCACACGTTCCCCGCCACCCGGTTGGCCTCTAGCGTGCGGCGCGTCGCGGCCACCGCGAAGGCGTTGCTATCCACCGCCGAGACGCTTGCACCTCGTATCCCCAGCCAGGCAGCGAGAATGCCATCACCAGATCCCATATCGAGCAGATGACGCCCCGCCGGGTCACCGAGCGCGCCGGGCAATGTCTCGAGCAGCAAGCGCGTGCCGTCGTCGAGCTTGCCATGACCGAATACGCCGGGATGGCTCGCCACGTTGAGCCCCGCGGCCTCGAACGTGGTCCAGGCCGCGTCCGGTGACAGCGACAGCGGCGCCGTACGCGTGGCATACAACGTGCAACGTCGCGCATTATCCACCTTGCGGCACCCAAGCCCCAGTGCCGCCAACGACTTGAGCACACGCTTGACCCCGCCCTGGTGCTCGCCGACGACCTGCAACGGCGTCCCCTCGGGAAGCGCGGCACACAGCGCCAGCAACCACCACTCGCCCAACGCATGCGTCTTGGGCCAGAACAGCACCGCGCCGGGCACCGGCGCGGTCAACGTCGGTGCCAGCTCAGCATGCACGGGACGTCCGCGCGCGCGCCAGGCGTGGCAAATCGCGGCATCGGCACTCCACACACTGCCGCCCACGGTGTTGAGCCATGCGTCGTGAGGCGGCGCGACCCACAACCAGTCGCGGTACGTCTCCGACTGACGCTCGAGCAATTGACAAGGGGGCGTCTCGGCGCTCATGACGCGGTCTCCGGTTTGAAGAGTGTATAATGCAGGTAACGACCCAGCCGCCAGTGGGGGTCTTGCCGACAATGACGGCACTCGAGCTCGAGGAGCTTATCGAGCGAGACATCGCGATCGGCTAGATAGTCATGAAAGATACGCACGCCGGTGACCGAGACCAACGATAGTCCTGCCTCCGCGCTCCATGCACGCACCTGGGCATCGGTGAGCGGGGAGATTGGCGTCAGGCGCTGGCGTTTGCCGAGCCCTTCCAGCCGATCGTCGAGTGCCTTATCCAGATTGCCTTTGATCACGTTGGAGAACCGCAATGCATCGCGGTTGAAGACCATCAGCGACAGATACCCGCCCGGCGCCAGCAATGTGGCGAGTTGCGTGAAGGCAGCCTCCGGGGCCGCCAACCACTCCAGAACCGCATGGCATACGATCAGCCCCCAAGGTCCCGGTGCGCGTTCCGGCAATGCCTGCCAAGGGGCATCGACGGGCGTGACAGCCAGGCCACTTATGTTCGCGATGGCACGCTCGCGCATGTCCCGCGAGGGCTCGACCATGGTCACCGCATGGCCGCGCTGCGCCAGCCACATGCTCATTTGGCCCAGACCGGCGCCCACATCCAATGCAGGACGCCCATCGGTGGGCAGTTCGTGCGATAACACGTGCTCCAGCACCGCCAGACGAATCGTTCCTCGCGGCGTCCCGTAGAGGCCACGTTCAAACTTGTCGGCCAGGCCGTCGAAAATACGATCGTGGGTGACCAATGACATCCCCTATCTATCCAGCTTTTTCTAAAATGTCGGCGATTGAAGACACTTTTCCGCCCAAAGCCTGGCACTGGAATGTAAAAAAGGGATAGTCTAGCGGTGCTGGGCGTACGCCTCCAGCGCATACCATACGGGGCTTTCATGCAAGACATATGGCATTGGCCCGACACGCATGATGTCACTCGACCGTGCTCCGTCCGAGTGGCCAGTAAAACAGTGCCATCCCCACGCCTCGCGTGGCTGTCGTAGAGGACACGAAACCTTGGCCCCACATACCTTGCCTCAGTCACTGTTCGAGTTGCTGGAAGTGCCAGGCACTGCACTCACGATTGCCGATGGCGACCAGCCCGGCTGCCCCTTGGTATTCGTCAACGAAGGTTTCGAGCAACTCACCGGCTTTACGCGCGAAGAGGTCCTGGGGCGCTCCTGCCGCTTACTGCAGACAGGTGACCCGGGGTCAGAGGCCAACCGTCGCTTGCAACACGCCATCAATGAACGCACGCCGCTGACGCTGACCCTGGAAAACCGCCGCAAGGACGGCACGCGCTTCGACAGCGAACTGATACTGGCGCCGTTGTACAATCAAGAGGGGCATTGCTACCTGATCAGCGTGCAGCGCGACATCGATAAGCCGCATCGATCACGCCCTCGGTGGCGCATCCAGGGGGATCTCCTCGAACAGCTCAGTGCCCAGGCACCCGGCGTGCTGTTTCAATATCGGCAGTGGCCCAACGGACAGAGCGGCTTCCCCTACATCAGCCCCCGGCTGGCCGACTATTGCGGCATCGACCGCGATGCGCTGCAACAAGACCCCGAGACGCTACTGGCACGGATCAATCCGCAGGACCGACAGCAGATGCGTGACGCATTCGAATGCGCCACCACATCGCTCAGGCTTTGGCAAAGCAGCTTTCGTTATGACCACCCCACCCGTGGGCAACGCTGGCTGGAATGCGCCGCCATGCCCACACGACTGGCCAACGGGGGCATGCTATGGCATGGCTATCTCACCGATATCACCGCGCGCAAGCTCGCCATGGAGCGCCTGACGCTGGCCGAGGCAGTGTTCGACAGCACCCATGACGGCATCCTGGTGACCGATGCCGAAAAGCGCATCATCGACGTCAACCCCGCCTTCACGCAATTGACGGGATATAGTGCCGAGGAAGCCGTGGGACGCACGCCCCATCTGCTGTCTTCGGGAAAACACGATGCGCAGTTCTATGCCAGTTTGTTTACCACCGTGCACCAACAAGGGTACTGGACAGGCGATATCTGGAGTGTCCGCAAGGATGGCCGTCAGCTCATCGAGAACGTCACCATCTCGGCGATCCACGACGTCCATGGCACCATCACGCATTACATTGCCGTGTTTCGCGACATCACTCAGAAACATCTGAGACAGGCACGCCTCGAACGGCGCGCCATCTACGATCCGCTCACCAGCCTGTTCAATCGCGAGCATTTCGGGGGAGCGCTGGAAAACCTGCTATCCGGACTTTCCTACACCGGCATCGGCGTCGCCGTGTTGTTCATCGACCTCGATGACTTCAAGCCGGTCAACGATACCTACGGCCACGCCACGGGCGATGAAGCGCTGGTGATCATCGCTCAGCGGCTCAAGCAGCAGACACGCAGCACCGACCTTGTCGCCAGACTGGGGGGCGACGAGTTCGTCATTGCACTGGCGGGCATGCGCAGCGCGGAAAAAGCCGAAAAGGTCGCGTGCAAGATCCTCGACGACTTGATCAGTCCCATCAACCTGCGCAGCGGACACAGCATCACGCTCTCCGCCTCGGTGGGGGTCGCCTATACCGAGGATAGCCAGTATGCCGCGAATGCGCTGATCGCCGCCGCCGACAGCGCGATGTACGAAGCCAAGGGACAAGGCAAGAACCGCGTCGCGATGAGCAAGCGTCACCCGCGAGATGGATACGACCTCTACACGCGCTTGCAGAGCGCCCTGGAGCAGGAAGAGTTAGCGCTGTTCTATCAGCCCATCCTGTCGCTGGCCGATGAGTGCATCGTGAGCTTCGAAGCGCTGGTGCGCTGGCATCACCCCGACCAGGGCCTGCTCGAGCCTCACCATTTCATCGATATCGTCAATCACTCGTCGCTGGAGCATGCCTACAGCACCTGGCTCGTACATCAGGCCGCGCGCACCGCGCAACGCTTTCAAGCCTGCCACATGGCCGTTACCGTCAGCATCAACGTCACCCGCGATCAGGTCGAATCCGGCCAGCTCGCCGACGACATGGCGCAAGCACGCCAGCACCATGAACTCGTCTCGCCGTTTCTCAATGTGGAAGTCGTGGAAACCACCCAGTTTCATGACATCGACCTGGCCTATAACCAGCTCCAGCATGCGCGACGCCTGGGCGCCCAGATCGCCCTCGACGATTTCGGCTCCGGCATCTCGTCATTGACCTACGCCAGCCAGCTGCCCATCGATATCGTCAAGATCGATCAGGCCGTCATTCGCCATCTTGTCGAGAGGCCCCAACAGCGCCGTTTCGTCAGCGGTATCATCGATATGGCGCATGCCATGCAACGCACCGTTCTCGCCGAAGGCGTCGAAACGCCCGAGCAACTCGATGTGCTGCGCCATCTGGGCTGTGACATGGCGCAAGGCTTTCTGATCGGCCATCCCATGCCACAGGAAGAACTCGAAGCATACTACCTGGTCGGCAAGACGCCACCGCGCTATCCGCTGGCCAATCCCAACCCGACGCATGGCACGGGTTTATCCCGAGCCCCGGGACGCTTATAATGCTCACCCCGCTCCGCCCCTATAGCTCAGCTGGATAGAGCGTCCCCCTCCTAAGGGGAAGGTCTCAGGTTCGAATCCTGATGGGGGCGCCATCATGCCTTGCGCGCCTTCCAAAGCGACATTAATTCGAATTTTTATTATAAAATATTGCTAATATTTCGCCAATTGCGTAATATCCCGCCGCCTCTCAAGGCTAATTAAAATTCGATTTACGCAAGGGAACATCATGAATCTAAAAATGACTGCCGCAGCTATCTGCGCAGCGGGTATGGTGTCGCTGTCTGGTTGCGCCAGTATCGTCGGTGACAAGGACCAGCAAGTAACGATCAACAGTACGCCTTCCCAGGCACAGGTTGTGATCACCGACGAGACAAATAAAGACATCTTCCAGGGCGAAACGCCGACGACCGTCACGCTCAAAAAAGCGGATGGCTCTTATTTCGGAGGCAAGCACTATAGCGTCACGCTTCGTAAAGATGGCTATGAATCACGCACCATTGCCATCTCCAGTTCGCCCAATGGCTGGTATATCGGTGGCAACCTCGTCTTCGGTGGCCTCATTGGCTGGTTGATCGTAGATCCGCTGACAGGCGCCATGTACACGCTCAGCCCCAATGAGATCCATCCTACCTTGGGAGAGAGCGTCGCCCAGCGTGAGGGGGCTCAGGAACTAAACCTGGTACTGATCAAGGACGTTCCCGACGAGTTGCGCAGCAACATGCAGCTCCTGGGACAAATTTAAGCTGCATCGGGGCCGCGCGCTCGCGGCCCCGATAGCGCCTTTATCCCCAGACAGATGCCTTTTCCTGATAGCAAGCGGCTGCCAATTCCCAATGCGACATCTGTTGTCGCTACTTCCCTCGATACTTCTTGCATACCTCAACGTGCACAGGAGTTCGCTATGAGCAAGGGAGTGGTGACGCCGCTGGCGTCGTACGCCGCACGCCAACAAGCCAATACCGTGAGGCTGAAAGAAGAGCAGCTCGCGTCATGGGTGGCGGATCGTGAACACTGGCACGATAGCTGCCCGTTGAATGCCGATCTCGCCGATAGCCTCACGCTCGTTCCCGTCATCGATGATCGGGTCGTGACAGCCACTACCGACGGGCGCTGCATCTATTTCGATGCACGCTTCAGTGCAACACTGGAAGCAGCGCATCGCCGTTATCTGCAAGCGCATCTGGTCTGGCACTGCGCCTTGGGCTACCTGCTTCCGCCCCCGTCTTCCCGCACTATGTGGCACCTGGCTTGGGACCATGAAATCAACAGCCTGCTACTACAGCAGGGGTATATGCTACCGACCTCGGCGGTACTGTTTTTCTCGAAGATCCCCCACCCCGCTCACGAAGTCCATGACTGGCTACTCACTCACCCTGCACTGGAACAGGAAGCCACGACCGACCGGCTGCACGCAGAATGCCGCGTTCACGCCCCGACATCACGGACACGTCTCGACCCGGATTTCACGCCAACACCGCCGGACAGCAGACTCATCGAGACATGGCGCTCTCATACCCGAATGCTCGCCCTGGATTACCAGTGGACGCACCACCTTCCCCTGCCTATCGCGACCCGCATGAAACACCTGGCGTCATTCAATATGGCGGACTAAATACCCGAATCTTCTAAAGCAACGTCCAGTCGTGCCGATAACCCTTATGTAATAAAACGTAACCATTCTTCGAGGACCTCATGGCTCACGTTCGCGATACGCTATTTCGCTATCTGACTCTATTGCAGCTAATCCCGCGTAGTCCGGGCCGCATCTCAACCCCCGTACTGCTGGAAAAGCTTCGCGAACGCGGCTTCATGGTCGATACTCGCTCGCTGCAACGCGACCTGCGTGACAAATTGGCGTTGCATTTCCCTTTGATCTGCGACGATACCCAAAAGCCCTTTCGCTGGTATTTCGACCGTCAGTTTCAAAGCAGCCTCCCGGCGCTGGATTTACCCAGCGCCCTCACATTCGTTCTCGCCGAAGAATATCTCAAGGGCATTCTGCCACCCGTCGTCCTGGGACAGCTCTCCCCACAATTCGCCGACGCCCATCGTCTACTCGACGACCTGGAAGGCAACAGCTTGAGCCAGTGGAGGAAACGAGTGCGGGCCATTCCCAACGGCAAAGCCCTGCTCCCCGCCTCCGTCGACGCCTCCATATGGCAATGCGTGACGCATGCCTTGCTGGAAAACAAGGCCATCGACGTATGCTATCTCTCGCGCAGTCGTGAGGAGCACAAGGCCATGGTTCTGCATCCCCAGGGGCTCGTCAGCCGTCACAGCGTCACTTATGTGGTGGCGACCGTAGGGGAATACAGCGACCTGCGTCAGTTTGCACTCCACCGGATACATCGAGCGACCCTCAGTCAGGTGCCGTGGCGAGAAACGCCAGCGTTCGATATCGATGCCTATATCGCGGATGGCGCCTTCGGTTACCGGCAATCGTGCGAGGCTATCCACCTGCTTGCCAATGTCGCCCCGCAGGTCGCCTGGCTACTCGCCGAGACACCGCTGGCAAGCAAGCAGACACTGACGCCACTGCCGCATAGTGATTGGCAACGGCTCAGCGTCGAATTACACGACGACCAGCAAACCTTGTGGTGGCTGAAAGGAATGGGCGCCAACGTCGAGGTTCTGGAACCCAGTGCCTGGCGCGACGAGATACGCGACGATGCCCGCCGTATCCTGGCGCAGTCATCCTCGGCGACGGCCACGAATCAAGCGACGTAGCATTCGCCACCTTACGGCACCCTGAGGCGACAAACGTCCGCCACGGCTCTCATCGACTATTGAAGACCCATTAAAAAGCCGGCTCATGATGAGCCGGCTTCGTTTTATTCGCGACCGTCAAGATCGCTGGGGCATCGACAGCTTAGAAGCTGTAGACGGCACCCACGGCCACGCCGTCATCCGCATCTTGCTGTTTATCATACCAAGCAGCTTCGACGAAGGTATACATGGCCGGCGAGATGTTGTAAGTGGCGCCCAGCACGATCTCGTTGCGAGAATCGACGTTATCGCCAATTTGCGCTTCGTCAGAGAGCGTATCGGCGAGATCGCCGCCACCCACGTCGACGTACTGGTAGGAACCGTAGATGTCACCCATGCCATAGCCGTAACGCGCGCCCAGCGCATAACGGTTCTCATCGGGGAGATAGTCGGTATTGCCGGATTCGTAACGCTCGTATTTGGCAGCGAGACGCAGTGCTTCCATGGTGTACTGGAACGTCACACCAAACTGGTCGCCAGCATCGAAGTCATCACCAGCCTGCGGACCGCCAGAATAGGTGCTACCAGTGATTTCGCCGTCGTAGTTATCGAGGTTGTCATAGACACCTGCGACGGAGAAAGAACCAACAGTGTACTTGGCACCACCAAAGAATGCGGCGTTACCAGAACTTGAGACGTTTTCACCTACGGGATTACCCTCGTCGTCGAAACCGCCTTCAGCATCACCTTTGTACTGTGCACCCACCGCAAACTGCAGGCCACCGAAGACAGGTGACATGTACTGAATCTTGTCGCCTTCACGATCGGTGTCAGAATTCTGCGTATTTACACCGTCGTCCCCAGCAATCAGCGAGTTGCTGTCAGTGACGTCGAAGTATTCGTTGTTGGAGATCGGATCCTGGACCCAGTCGTCGATCAGCGCATCCCAGGAACCCACGCGGGCATCACCGAAGTTGCCCTTCAGGCCCAGATACGCTTGGTCGCCGGAACTGAGACCACCCTCAGACTTTTCTTCATCGGCTGTATGTTCGAACTCGGCCTTGAAGTAGCCCATCAGCCCCGGGTTGATGACATGCTGACCCTTGAAGCCGACCGTCGAGCCGTTGTCGAACAGCTCGTCTTCGGTATCACTACCGGTGTCGATTGATTTGTAGGCAATCTGGATATTGCCGTAGATATCGAGCTGAGTGCCGTCTTCGTTGTAAACAGTGGCCGCCTGGGCAGCACCTGCTGTAGCACCGATGGCGCCGGCAACGGCAGTCGCTAGGAGTGTCTTTTTCATCGCGATAGGTTCCTTAACTAGCTTACTGTTCGATCGTGTCTGCAAATGCAGTCGGCTTTCGACCCGATTATTTCTCGAGATGCCCTGGGCAATGTCGAGACGAGTTCATAAAGCCTTGTTGTTATCCAATGCTCGCAGGGAAACCTTATACCGGTCTTTTGGATAACGCAACAAGAAAAAAACACTGTTTTCCTTCCGCGCTTCCTGACGATCCGGTCAAGGTCACCTCTCCCGCCAGCCGGCCTTGAAAGGCCTGATGCCACTTTACGCCGCCAATATGACATTGGCGTGACGCCTGAGGCACTTCTCATCTTTACGACTCAGGCGATGGCTGGCAAGGGGCTAGCGTGTCGAGCGGGCGTATTTTGCTACAAAAGTCGTATGCCATTGATCATGACCTTGCGACACACGTGGCGTCACGACACGAAAAAAGGGGCCGTTGCCCCTTTTTTCCAATACGTGCATTGCAGTGTCATCGACCGTGCTTGGCGAGTAACTGACTCAACTTGCGTTCCAGCTGCTCGGATTCCTTGCGCTCGTTATGCTGCTTCTGCTGTTTTTTCTGCTTCCTGGTGAGCTCATCGAGCTGTTTGCGGGCGTGGCGCGCCTCGCTCTCGGTCACGGCGCCCGCCGACTGACCGTCGAGATCCACCCGCATGACGCCCGCACGCACCGCCTTGAGATAGCGCGGCAGATGCACGTAGCAGGCCAGGGCACGACGCACGAGCTTCTCCGGCCAGGGTTCACGTGCCACCAAGTCGAGATGAATGCCCGTCTTGAGCGGTTGCGTATGGCCCTTGAAGAAGGTTTCCGGATAGCGCCGGTACCACTGCGCCAGCAGCGCCTGAGGCGACGGCGGCTCATGTTCCGCCCCCAGCGCCAGGTGTGCCTGATGAGCCTCGCCCCCCGCGTCGCCCGTGGTATTGCTTTGATCGCCCAGCGGGGAGGCAGGGGCGGAAGATGCATGCGCTTCTGCGGCCTCTCCCGCCGACCGACGCGGGCCACGAAACGCGATGGGGCCCAGCCCTCTGGCTTTCGCGCCGGCGTCGGGCAGCTCCGCCTGGGCGACGGGTGTTGCGGCGGCGTCGGGCTCCAGCTCGGCAAGCGCCAGGAGGCGCTCACGCAGGGCGCGGTTTTCCGACTCGAGCGCCGCGACCTGTCCACGAGCCGCCTCGAGCTCGGCACGGCAAGCCTCGGCCTGATGTTCCAATGCCCTGAACAGGGCGTCTGCGTGGTCGGTCAGCAAGGCGTGCACTCCCTGATTGCCTTGAACGAACGCTGGGCCTCGAATCGTCTGCGTAGCGATATATGACATCGACACGGTAGACAGGCCCGGCCCATGCGGGCTACCGAGTAAGTCTGTGCCAGCTTCGCCGTGCTGGCAACCTCACCGACGCGCGTACTGCACGAACGCGTAGTCGGGCTTGCCGTCGCCACCCTGTCCCGGCACACGCTGGGTTTCCTGCCACTGCGTGGCATCGAACGCCGGGAACCAGGCATCGCCATGCACCGATACATCGACCTCGGTCAGGTAAAGCCGCGTCGCGCACGGCAAGGCTGCCGCGAAGATCTCGCCACCACCGATCACACAGATGTCCTCGACGCCCTCGATGATAGCCTGGCTATCGGCCACTTCCAGGGCGCTGGCCAGGTCATGACACACCTGAAGCCCGTCGTGGGCCTTGTCATGGAGATAGCCACGATCGCGCGTGACGACGATGTTCAAGCGCCCAGGAAGCGGCCGGCCAATGGACTCGAAGGTCTTGCGCCCCATGACCAGCGGCTTGCCCATGGTCACGGCCTTGAAGAACTTGAGGTCCTCCGGCAAGTGCCAGGGGAGCGCGTTGTCGACGCCGATGACCCGGTCGCGCGACATCGCCGCCACCAGGGCGATGGGCACCACGGTATCGACACGGGTGTGCGTCGGCTCGCTCATACGGCCACCTCTGCCTTGATGTGTGGATGCGGATCGTAGTCTTCGATGGCGATGTCATCGAAGGTGAAGGCGAAGACATCGTCCACCTCGGGATTGAGTACCAATCGTGGGCGCGCACGCGGCGTACGACTCAACTGCAGGCGCGCCTGATCGAGGTGATTGAGATAAAGATGCGCATCGCCCAGGGTATGAATGAACTCGCCCGGTGCCAGGTCGCACGCTTGCGCGATCATGTGCGTGAGCAGCGCATAGCTGGCGATGTTGAACGGCACCCCGAGGAAGATATCGGCGCTGCGCTGATACAGCTGGCAGGACAACCGTCCCTCGGCGACATAGAACTGGAACAGGGCATGGCACGGCGGCAATGCCATCTCGTCGACCAGTGCCGGGTTCCAGGCGGAGACGATCAGCCGGCGGGAATCGGGATTGCGCTTGATCTGCTCGACGACATTGGCGATCTGATCGACATGCCCGCCGTCCGGGCGCGGCCAACTGCGCCACTGATAGCCGTACACCGGCCCCAGCTCGCCCTCTTCGTCGGCCCAGGCGTCCCAAATGCGAACGCGATGTTCCTTGAGATAGGCAATATTGGTATCACCGCGCAGGAACCACAGCAGCTCATGAATGATCGAGCGCAGGTGGAGCTTCTTGGTGGTCACCAATGGAAAGCCATCGGCCAGGTCGAAGCGCATTTGATGGCCGAAGACGCTGCGCGTCCCGGTCCCCGTGCGGTCGCTTTTTTCCACGCCATTGTCGAGCACATGGCGCATCAGATCGAGATAAGGCTGCATGTCATCCGAACATTGAACGATGAAGGCGCAGCAACGCCGCGCCGGGATTGGATACCTGCGCTCACGCCGTCGGCGACGTTGCACGCGCATCGTCGATTGGCTGGCGACGCGACCAGACAAGCAAGGCGATGCCGGCCAACGCCATGGGGACCGTCAGCAATTGGCCCATGGTCAGCCAGTCGAAGGCGATGAAACCCAACTGCGGGTCGGGCCGGCGCACGAACTCCACCGAGAAGCGAAACACCGCGTAAAGCAACAGGAACAGGCCGGATATCATACCACGCCGACGCGGCCGGCTAGAGACCCACCACAGCACCACGAACATCACGACGCCTTCCAGCACGAACTCATAAAGCGGTGAGGGATGACGCCCCTCGGGCCCCAGTCCGGGATACACCAGCGCCCAGGGAACGTCGGTCACGCGCCCGGGCAGCTCGTGATTGATGAAGTTGCCGATACGGCCGGCGCCGAGACCGATCGGTACCATCGGCGCCACGAAATCGGTCAGTTGGAAGAACGCCAAGCGATGCTTGCGCGCGAACAACCAGGCGGCGATCAGAACGCCGATCAAGCCGCCGTGAAAGCTCATGCCGCCGTCCCATACCTGGAAAATCCATAGCGGATCGGCCATCAGGCGCTCGAAGCCGTAGAAGATCGCATACCCCACGCGCCCACCGAGGACGACCCCCAGCGCCCCATAGAACAGCAAATCCCCTATATCATCGGCCTTGAGACCGATACGCGCGGCGCGCTTGCGCCCCAGCCACCATACCGCCAAGAAGCCAATCACATACATCAGCCCGTACCAATGCACCTTGAGGGGACCCAAGGAAATGGCGATGGGATCGATATCGGGATAACTGAGCATGCGCTCTCCTTGCATACGTTCGGGTCGGCGTGGGCTCGACACCTTACGACAGCGGCCGCCGAGCGGCAACGATGCTCGGTCTCGGCTACTGTTTGGGCCTTACGCCTGCGCCTATCCAGCGATGCACCACGGCGACCAGATCGCTTGGCCGGTAAGGCTTGGCCAGGTAGTCATCCATGCCCGCCTGCAGAAAGGCTTCTTGATCGGCGTCGGTCACATTGGCGGTCAATGCCACCAGCACGCTGGTATGCCGTCTCGCCAGCCGACGCTCCAAGCGCCGCCAACGACGACTGGTTTCCAGGCCGTCGAGGCTGGGCATATAAATGTCCATGAATACCAACGCGAATGCTCGGTGCTCGGCCAGCGCCAGCGCCTCTTCGCCATTCGTCGCAGTCTCGACATGATACCCCTGGCGTTCGAGCACGCCACAGGCCAACAACGTATTGACGGGACCGTCGTCGACGACGAGTACCCAGGGGCTGGCATCGCCTTGGTGTGCATCGGACGCCGGCTTTCCCTCCGACAAGGTGTCGAGCAACAGCATGACGTCTTCCAGGCGTTGACGCAGCGCTTCCCATTGCGGTGGAGGATGAGGCGTACCGGCGTCGGAGGGCATGCGCAACCGTTGCACGCAGGCGTCGAGTTCCTGGCGCAGATGCGCCAGATATCCCGTCTTGAGACGCGCATCCTCACGCGCCTGATCACGCGCAAGGCGCTCACGATGCAAGGTTTCGCTCACTTGGGTCTGATCGATCAACGCCCAGACGGAATATTCGCCCTGCACGGCCAGACACTCAAGGCGATATTCGCGCGCCCCCCCTGCAGCGTCGGTGAGCCGCACCCGCCGTCGTTCATCATCGATGAGCCGGGGGTTCAGCCACTCAGCCAGCAGCACATCGCGTCGCGCTTCGGGACGCTCACCGAGCAACCGCGCCAAGATGGCATTCAGGGTGACGATGGCATCGCCGTGGGTCAGCAAGGCGGGTAACTGCAGCATGTTGAGCCATGCCGGCAGGTCCCACGCCTGATTCGGTGCGCGGCCACCCAATGGCGGCTCGAGACGCGTCAACAGCGCATTCAAGGTGGCCGGCGAGACATCACTGACGTCCGGCACATCGTCCTGCGTTCGAGGAAGCCAGCCGGCGAGCCTGCCCAGCGCCGCCTGCCAGGCATCCTGCTCACGCTGCAGCCGCCAGTAAAGAACGGTGACGAAGCCTGCGAAGATCAGCACATTCCCCAGAATCAAACCGATGCTCAGCCAGGGCAACGCTGTCTGCCAGGCACTGTCGTCGGGCAGGCTCAGGCGACTCACCAGCCGCCAACCGGTCCCCGGGAGCGTGTCCCAGATCAATGCGCGGCGCCCTTCCTCCAGCCATTGCATGCCATAGCGCCCCGCCGCGTCCGGCAGCACGCGGGGCGCATCGTCACGCATCAAGGCATGCCCGGCGTCATCGACCAGCCAGTGCTCTCCGGTGTTGCCCGTTTCATCATGCAGCAACCGCTTGAGTCGTGGCTGGGATATCGCCATCCCTACCCGCGCGAGATAACGCTCGTTCCACACGACATCATGGGTGGCGACCAGCCGTTCCGGTGGCGTTTGCGCGCCGCTCCACCACGTCACCTTCTCCGCATCGGTGGACGTGCGCGCACGTTGATAAGGCGGGAGGTCGCTGTCGATATCGTCCTGCCCTTCAGGAACGCTGAAAGCACGCATGCCCACCGGCAGGATGAAGAGCCGGGTGACCAGGGCATCCATGCCATAGTAGTCGTCCAGCAGTCGCGTCAGGAGTCGCTGGGTATCGTCGTGCGACAGCACGGCCGGCAGCCCCGGGGACGCCTCCGACAAGGTCGAGGCATTCTCGGCCATCGATTGAAGAATGCGGCGCGAGCCACGCGCCAGCATCAAGAGATGCTGTTGCTGGGAGGTCAGACGCGCATCCAATTGACGTGCATAGACACTGTGCGACGCCTGCAAGCGAGCCAGCGCGTTTTCCGATTCGCGACGGTCGCTGGCTTGCCAAATCAAGGCCCCTGCGCCGAGGCACACCAACGTAAAACCCACCTCGGCCAGCAACAACGGCCACAATAATGCCTTCCAGCGCGAACGCTGGCGGCTCGATGAAGTCGCGGCTTTGTGCATTCCCTACCCTGCTCGTGACAATCCAGCGAGTGTACGCGCTCGCTTACCGGCTGTCATGACAGGTGCGGGACCGGGTGCGAGACGTTAGGCTGGCGTAATATGCCTGCGCGGTGGCAGGTCAACGCTGACTATTCGATGAGAGACACATGGCATGTGCTTGATCGTCTTCGACTGGCGCCCGGGCAGCGACATCCCCCTGCGCCTGGCTGCAAACCGTGATGAGATTCACGCCCGCCCGACACAAGCGCTGGCCCCTTGGCCGGACGCCCCCAGCATTGTCGGCGGTCGTGATCTGCGTGCCGGTGGCACATGGTTGGCGGCCTCGCAAACGGGCCGCCTCGCAGCAGTGACCAACGTCCGCGATGCACACGCCGCCGCACCGCCCTCACCGCCCAGCCGCGGTGCGCTGCCCTACCAGGTGCTGGCACACGCCGCCCCCCTCGACTGGCTCGAGGCCCTCGCGACGCATGAGGCACGCCGCTATGCCGGGTTCAATCTGCTCTATTGCGACGGTTCCATGCTGATGCATGTTCACCACGGCCCGACAGGGACAACACTCACTCAGGTTTCCCCCGGCGTGCATGGCCTTTCCAACGCCACCCTGGACACATCCTGGCCGAAGGTGGTCCGCGCCCGTGACGGCTTCGAGCGCGCACTGACGCAAACCCCATGGCAGAGAACTGCCCTGGCGCTGATGAACGATACCCAGTCGGCGCCGACATCAGAGCTTCCGGATACGGGCGTGGGCCTGGAAATGGAACGCTTTCTGGCGCCGATCTTCATTCGTGGAGAGCGCTACGGCACGCGCGCCACGACGCTCGTGGAATGGCGGCCCACCCGCATCGAATTGCAGGAATCGCGCTTCGGCCCGAACGGCGTCGGGCATGGGAGCCGCCGGCATTCACTCAGCCTGACGGAAAGCAGCAGTCTTCCTTGACGCGCCCTGCCTGCCATGTGCAGCGCACTCCGACAGGGATCAATCGTCGGGGGGCAGCAAATGGGCCAGCTTCCACTCGCCCATGCGCCGGCGCAAGTGCGCCCGCACCGCCGCCGTGGTAGGCAGCGCCAAGGTTTCGTCGAGCAGCGTTCGCGCGTCGGCAAGAGACACACGCCGGATCGCCGCACGCACGCGGGACAGGCTGGGCGCATTCATGGATAACGCCTCGAAGCCCATGCCCAGCAGCAGCAGGGCGCCGGCGGGGTCGCCGGCCAGCTCGCCGCATACCGACGCCGGGACCTGCAAGCGTCGCGACTCGCTGGCGAGATGTGACAAGGCCCCCAGCACGGCAGGGTGACAGGCATCGTAGAGGCTCGCCACGCGCGGATTGTTGCGATCCACGGCCAGCAGATACTGGGTGAGGTCGTTGCTACCCACCGAGAAGAAATCGACGCGAGCGGCCAACGCATCGAGCTGATAAAGCGTTGCCGGCACCTCGATCATCACCCCGACCCGAGGGCGCGCCAGCTTGACGCCTTCCTCGGCCAGCTCCCGCTGGGCCCGGTCGATGAGCTTGAGCGCGGTATCGACTTCTTCGATGCTCGAAATCATCGGCAACAGGATGCAAAGATTATCGAGTCCCACCGAGGCACGCAGCATGGCGCGCAACTGGACCATGAGCACTTCCGGATGATCGAGCGTCACGCGGATCCCGCGCCATCCTAGAAAGGGGTTGGCCTCGTCGATGGGAAAGTACGGCAGATCCTTGTCACCGCCGATGTCCAGCGTGCGCATCACCACCGGGAGCGGGGCGAAACTGTCGAGTTGATCGTGGTAAAGCCGTGTTTGCTCCTGTTCGCTGGGAAAGCGCTCGTTCATCATGAACGGCACTTCGGTGCGGTAAAGGCCGACACCACTGACCCGCGACTTGAGCGACGCCACCGCTTCCACGGCCAGCCCGGTGTTGACCATCAAGGGCATGTGGTAACCGTCGGAGGTTTCGCTGGGGCGGTCCTGTTCATGCTCGAGCACCTCGCTGAGCGCGCGCTCCTCGGCGATCAAGGTCTCGTAATGGTGCTTGCGTTCGGTGTCAGGGCGCACGAACAGCCGACCTCGATGGCCATCGAGAATCGCCTGAGCACCGTTGAGTCTCGGCAAGGGTAAATCGACCATGCCCAGCACGGTGGGAATCCCCATCGCGCGCGCCAGAATGGCCACATGCGAGGTACTCGAACCGCGAATCGACACCAGGCCCACCAGCTTGTCACGTGGCACCTCGCCCAGTGACGCGGCACTCAACTCATCACCGATGAGGATGGTCTGCTCGGGGAACGTCTCCGGTGTGCGCGGGCTGTCTTCCTGCAAATGGGAGAGCACGCGCCGCCCCAGATCGCGAATATCCGCAGCGCGCTCGCGCAAGTAGTTATCATCGACGCGCTCGAGATACTGGACATGACGCTTGACCACATCGGCCAGCGCGCCGGGCGCCCACTGCCCTTCGCGGATGCGTTTCTCGACCTCCTGGCCCAACGCTTCGTCGCCCAACATTTGCTGGTAGACATCGAACAGCGCCACTTCCTGCGCCGAGATACGCTTGACCAGGCGTGCCGCCGCGACACCGATTTCCTTGCGCACGTTGGCGATTGCTTCATGCAGACGCGCGATTTCGGCCTCGATATCGGTGGGAATCAAATCGGGGACGCTAGTGAGATCCGCCGGTGGTGTCAGCACCACCAACTCCCCCATGGTCATACCCGGTGACGCCGCGATGCCCGAGAAAACCGCCTGTCCATCGGCCTCCGTCGGGCGCGTCAGTGTGCCCGTGGCCATGGCATGCGCCAGGACGCCGGCCAACTGCGCCGCCATGGTAATCAGAAACGCCTCATCCCCTTCATCGAAACGCCGCATGGCCTGCTGCTGCACGACCAGCACCCCGAGCATGCGACGCTGATGAATGATGGGTACGCCGAGGAAGCTCGAGAAACGCTCTTCGCCGGTCTCGGCGAAGTAGCGAAAATACGGATGCGAGGGCGCATCTTCGAGGTTGAGCGGCTCTTCCCGCTCTCCCACCAGTCCCACCAGCCCCTCGCCCAGCGGCATGCTGACCTGCCCTACTGCCGCCGTGCGCAGGCCCAGGGTATCCATGAGCACCAGACGCTCGCGCTCGACATCGAACAGATAGATGGAGCACACGTCGGTGCGCATGGCCTTGCGAATGCGACGCACCATGGTCGCCAGCGCGGCTTCGAGACTGCGTGCGCCGTTGACTTCCTGGATGATGCGTCGGAGAACGTCGAGCATGGGCATTTCTTCTTGTTGTCGTCACGACTCGCGTGCGACGGTTTATCTCAAAGCGAACGCAGGGGACAGATGCATCCCCTGCCCATATCGGCCCTCAGGCCACGATACGCAAAGCGGCCCTTAGCAAGGCCCCTCTTCATTCGCCAAGCGGTGAACGCGTGGCGCCAATTCGCGCAGGGCGCGGCGATAGACTTCGCGTTTGAAGGGCACGACCTGCCCGAGTGGATACCAGTAACTCACCCAGCGCCAGCCATCGAATTCAGGCTTGGGCGTGGAATCCACACAAACCCGGCTATCCCGACACCGAATCTTGAGCAGGAACCACTTCTGTTTCTGACCGATGCATACCGGCCTTGAATGCGTTCTCACCATGCGTCGTGGGAGACGGTAGCGCAGCCATCCGCGCGTACAGGCCAGGATCTCGACATCCTCCGGCGTCAGGCCGATCTCTTCCTCGAGTTCCCGATACAGTGCCTGTTCCGGTGTCTCATGCGCCTTGATCCCTCCTTGCGGAAATTGCCACGCATTCTGTCCCACACGACGCGCCCAGAGCAGCTGTCCGCTGCGGTTGGCAATGATGATGCCAACGTTGGGCCTGAAGCCGTCAGCGTCGATCACGGACATCACCTTAATGAATCTTCGTTACGGTCATTCTTCCACAAAGCCAGAAAGCGCATCAATACGCCTTGTGGTGGGCAACATTCGGTAACTCTGCGATAATCCACTTCCCATTAGCGGTCATTCCCCCGTTCACCCTGCACGATGCAAGGAGTCCTCCTTGAGCCTGGCGATCTTCGATCTCGACAATACCCTACTGGACCTCGACAGCGATCATGCCTGGGGCGAGTTCCTCATCGAGCAAGGCGCCGTCGATGAGACGACCTATCGCAACGCCAACGAACGCTTCTACCAAGATTACCAGAGCGGCCAGCTCGACATCATGGCGTATCTGGCCCTGGCGCTTAAGCCACTGGCCAAGAATACTCCGGAGCAACTGGCCGCCTGGCATCAACAATTCATGGCCAG
Source organism: Chromohalobacter marismortui (assembly GCF_004364315.1). Lineage (GTDB taxonomy): Bacteria > Pseudomonadota > Gammaproteobacteria > Pseudomonadales > Halomonadaceae > Chromohalobacter > Chromohalobacter marismortui. Next base: position 147,655 of record NZ_SOBR01000006.1, read on the forward strand.
CAAGATCGAGCCACACATTCTGACGCGTGGCGAAGAGTTGCTCGCTCGCCATCGTGCCAAGGGTGACCGGCTATTGATCATTACCGCCACCAACCGCTTCATCACCGGTCCCATCGCCGAGCGCCTGGGCGTGGACGACCTGATTGCCGTCGAACCCGAGGTCGACGCCGGCCGCTACACGGGACGCGTGGTGGGCACGCCGAGCTTTCGCGAAGGCAAGGTGACACGCCTGGAGACTTGGCTCGCCGAGGAAGACGCCACCCTCGACGGCGCCTGGTTCTACAGCGACTCGCACAATGATCTGCCGCTTCTCGAACGTGTCGATCACCCGGTGGCCGTCGACCCCGACGACACCCTGCGTGAAACCGCCACGCAGCGCGGATGGCGCATTCTCAGCTTGCGCGGTTGATCCCGGCGACGGGTTATCGGTCGCCATAGGGATCCCTTATAGCTATGTCACTAGTCATAATGTCGAGCTTGGGAAGGCAGTATTTCCACCTCAAAAGCGTTATAATGCAACGCATAATTCCATCGCGCCGGTCGCAGCTCGAGACGCCGCTCGTCGGCTGACCGACGCACCTTCTCAAGGGCTATGTGAATGATTGGCACGCATATGGATGAGTCAGTAGACATCGTACTCGTGGGCGCGGGCGTGATGAGCGCCACGCTCGCGACACTGCTTCACGAACTGGAGCCGGAGGCACGCATCGAAATCATCGAGCGCCTCGATACCACGGCCAGTGAAAGCTCATTTGCCTGGAACAACGCCGGCACCGGCCATGCCGGCTTGTGCGAACTCAACTATACGCCCCGCGCCGAGGACGGTTCGATCGTCCTCGACAAGGCCATCCATACCAACACCCTGTTCGAGGAGTCCAAGCAGTTCTGGAGCTACCTGGTCGAAAAGGGCAATCTCGGCGATCCGGCACGCTTTGTGCACCCGGTACCGCACATGAGCTTCGTGCGCGGCGCAGACGACGTCCGCTTCCTGCGCGATCGTTACCACGCCATGCGCGAGCATCCCTGTTTCGAAGGCATGGAATATACCGAGGATCGCAGCGTCATCGGTCAGTGGGCGCCGTTGCTGCTCGACGGCCGCGAAGGCGATGAACCACTCGCCGCAACCCGCGTTACCGATGGCACCGATGTCGACTTCGGCGCCTTGACTCGTCAGCTCCTCGACCGGCTCGAGGAAGAACCCGATGAGCAGGTACGCATCACCACGGGCCAGACGGTCGAGGATCTGGATCGCAACGACGACGGCAGCTGGACCCTCAAGATCGAAGGCAAGGACAACACCAAGCGCACCCTGCGTGCAGGTTTCGTGTTCCTGGGCGCCGGCGGTGCCTCACTGCATTTGCTTCAGAAGAGCGGCATTCCCGAAGGCAAGGGCTACGCAGGCTTCCCGGTCAGCGGCCAATGGCTGCGCTGCGACAAGCCCGAGATCGTCTCGCGGCACAACGCCAAGGTCTACAGCAAAGCGCCCATCGGCGCGCCCCCGATGTCCGTGCCCCACCTGGACACGCGCAACGTCGACGGCACTCCCTCGCTGCTATTCGGGCCCTTCGCCGGCTTCACCACCAAGTTTCTGAAGACCGGCTCGATGATGGATCTGGCCCGGTCCGTGCGCTCTTCCAATTTGAGCCCCATGCTCTCAGTGGCACGCGACAACTTCAGCCTGGTCAAGTACCTGATCGACCAGGTACGGCTCTCCCACGAGCAACGGGTGGATGAACTACGCACCTTTTATCCCACGGCCAAAACCGAAGACTGGCGCCTCGAGATCGCCGGCCAACGCGTTCAGGTCATCAAGAAGGACCCGGAAAAAGGCGGCATACTGCAGTTCGGCACCGAGGTGGTAGCCGCCAGCGACGGTTCGCTCGCGGCACTGCTCGGCGCCTCGCCAGGCGCCTCCACCGCCACCTCGATCATGCTCAACCTCGTCGCGCAATGCTTTCCCGAGAAATGCGCCAGCGACACCTGGCAACGACGCCTGCAAGAACTCGTGCCCGCACGCGCCGACAGCCTGGCCGATCACGGCGAACTGCTGCGTGACGTACGCCGCCGCACGCACACCACGCTCAAACTCGCCGACACCCAACCCGCGACGGCGCCAGTGGCCTAGACCTCCAGGATCGAGCTGCCGTCAACAGTCAATCCCCGCACCGTTCAGCGAATCAGTTGCTAAACGGTGCGGGGTAATTTTTTGTATCGACATAACGATACGTTTCTCTTGGCTTGCCCAAACTACCTTCTTGCCACATTCATCTCTTTCTCTCAGTACCCCCGCATTTGCATTCTTGTGCCTAGAAGACAACACTTATTTAACCGTCTAAGGATTAATACAGACGGGAGTTCATCACTCGTCACAGCAGGAGGCAGATTGTGGCAACTTCAAACTCCTCATCCAACGCTGGCGCCTTATTTGCTCGCTTGATCGGCGCCATCGTGGCTCTCTCAGGGCTCGCGCTCACGGGCGGCGGCCTCTATCTAGCAATACTCGGCGGCTCCTGGTACTACCTGATTGCTGGTATCGCCATGCTCGTTTCAGGCATTCAACTGATTCGCCGACGCATGTCCGGCGCCTGGATTTTTGCACTGGTATTGCTTGGTACTGTCATCTGGAGTGCCTGGGAATCCGGACTCAACTATTGGCGCTGGATACCGCGTCTGGACTTAGTGTTGATCCTCTCCATTCTGGTCGCACTGGTAACACCGGCACTTCATCAAGGATTATCACGCCGGGCCGGGGTTTCATCGGCGGGCGTTCTGTTTCTCGCGCTGGTCATCGCCGGCGCACTCGCGTTCGTTCCCGGTCGCGGCTATGAAAAGCTGGAAAGCGTGCCTGATGTAGCCTCTGCCAATGCTTTTGTCACCGACGTGGGTAGCAAACAAATGTCCGATGCCCCGGCCGCCAAGAATTGGGCGGCCTACGGTGGCGATGATGCCGCTACACGTTACTCGCAACTCGATCAAATCACGCCCAACAACGTCGACGAGCTACAGGTCGCTTGGCATTACCATACGGGGGACGTGGTCAAAGAGAAGTGGGGAACGGAGAACACCCCGCTCAAGGTCGGTGATGATCTCTATGTGTGCACCGGCCACGACATTCTAATTTCCCTGGATGCCGCCACTGGCGAGGAAAACTGGCGCTACGATCCGCAAGTACCCGACAAGGCCATTCCCTACACGGCCGCATGTCGAGGCGTCACCTATTATCGTGTGCCGCAAGACCGCCTGAAGGAGGCCTCATCGGCCGCAACCCCGGCTGAGAGCGAGCACAGTACAGCGCCGAGCGACGCTGCCACTACGACAAGCGATACTGAACAAACGGTGGCCGACACCAGCGATATCGCCTGCCGCGAACGCATTATCGTCGGCACGTTGGATGCGCGCCTAATCGAGGTCGACGCACAAACCGGCAAGCCCTGCAGCAGCTTCGGTCAGCACGGTCAGGTCGACATTACCAGGCACATGGGGCCGACACCGCCAGGCTATGTCGCCATCGATACCGCACCCGTGGTAGTTCGCAACGTACTCGTGACCGGGCACCAGGTGCTCGACGGACAAAGCGCCAGTGAGCCTTCCGGGGTCATCAAGGGCTACGACGTCGTCACCGGCGAACTACTGTGGGCCTGGGATCCAGCCAAGCCAGAGCAGAGCAAGCCGTTGACCGGTGACGCCATCTACAAGCGTGGCTCTCCCAACATGTGGACCACGGCCATCGGCGATAGCCAATTGGGCATGGTGTATCTACCGATGGGCAACGCCTTGCCCGACTACTGGAGCAGCAACCGCAATAAGGCGGAAAAAACCTATTCAAGCGGTATCGTCGCACTCAACGTGGAGACCGGCCTGCCTGCCTGGCACTTCCAGTCGGCGCACAACGATGTCTGGGACTACGACCTCGGTGCCCAGCCGACGCTGATCGATTTCCCTACCGATCATGGCAAGGTGCCGGCACTCATCCTGCCAACCAAGCAAGCCGAAATCTATGTTCTCAACCGCAAGACCGGCAAGCCACTGGGCGGCGGCGTGGAAGAGCGCCCCGTGCCTCAAGGAGGCGTAGAGCCCACGCAACGCTCGCCGACCCAGCCGTTCTCGCGCTACGCCAACCTGCGCTTCCCGCCGCTCACACCGCGCGACACTTGGGGCATGAGTCCTTTCGATCAGCTCTACTGCCGCATCCAGTTCCAACGCGCCCGATATGATGGCCCCTACACGCCGCCAATGGCGAACCAGCCCTATATTCAATATCCCAGCTATAACGGTGGCTCCGACTGGGGCAGCGTGGCCATCGATCCCACGCGCGGCGTCATCATCGCCAATTACAACAACATGGCCATGTACAACCAATTGGTGCCACGTGCCAGAGTGAAGGCGCTGGGCTGGAGCACTCGAATCGAGAAGAACCAGGGCGCGACCTCCGTGGAAGGCGCCGGAGCACCACAGGTCGGCGCTCCCTTCGGCGTCGATATCAACGCCGGTTGGCGCAACCCCTATACTGGCCTGCTCTGCACTCAGCCGCCCTATGGCGGCATTCGCGCCATCGACCTGGCCAGTGGCGAGACGCTATGGGATCGTCCGTTGGGAACGGCACGTGCCAATGGCCCTTGGGGTATCGAGTCTCACCTGCCAATCAATATCGGCACCCCCAATAACGGTGGTTCCGTGGTCACCGCCGGGGGCCTTGTATTCATCGCTGCAGCGACCGATAACCTGTTTCGTGCCCTCGATATTGAGACCGGCAAGACGGTCTGGAGCGCGCCATTGCCCGCTGGTGGCCAAGCCAACCCCATCGTCTACAAAGCCAATGGCCGCGAGTACGTCATGATTCGCGCCTCCGGTCATCACTTCATGCACACCCCCAAGGGCGACTCGGTCATCGCCTATGCACTGCCCCGACAGGATGATGATTCCTAATCGCTAATAGCGCGTAAACAACAACGTCCCGGTCAAGGCCGGGACGTTTTGTATCATGAGCTCACGGCAGCGCGCACACCACGTCAGTGCAACCAGAACCACAGGTGCATGGTGCTCCAGGCATACACGCCTGCGAGCACATCATCGAACATGATCCCGAAGCCGCCCGCCACGCGGCGGTCCACCCAGCGAATCGGCCAGGGTTTGATGATGTCGAACGCACGAAACACCACGAACCCCCATAACGCCGCCTCCCATGAAAAAGGCACCGCCGACATGGTCAGCCAATAGCCCACGAACTCATCCCAGACAATACCCGAATGATCGTGGACGCCAAGGTCACGCGAGGTCTTTTCACACAGCCAGATACCCAGCAGCGAGGCGATGCCCACCAACCCCAGATACCAGTCGAGGGGAAGCCCCGACAACAACCAATAAAAGGGAATCGCGGCCAGCGTGCCAAAGGTTCCCGGCGCGAAGGGAATGGCCCCACTGCCCAGGCCGAATGCCAGGAAATGAGTCGGACGGCGCCAGACGCTGCGCGGTGAGCGATTCATGGTCCGTCCCCGGTGAAATGCTGCCATCCGGTGACGTGCAGTGTCGCCGGAACCCCTTGGATGCCCGACTCGGCAACGACATGCCCGATGTCGGTCAACATGACATCGTATTCGGCACACCGCCGCCGAGCCTCTTCCCAGGCCGTGTCCGGCACGCTGACCAGCAGCTGATAATCGTCGCCGCCGTTGAGCGCGGCATGCAAGGCAGCCTCGCTGCCCAGCGTCATTTCCAGTGTCGGCGCCAACGGAATACGGGTCATGTCGAGATTGGCGCCCACGCCCGAAGAGCGACATAGATGCCCGAGATCGGCCAGCAACCCATCGGAGACATCCAGCGCCGCCGAGGCCAGACCCCGCAACGCCAGACCGGCTTGAAGCTGTGGCATGGGCTTCAAGTAGGCAGCCAGTAACGGATCCTCGAGGTCATGACCACCGGCCTGCCACATGCGCAGACCGCCGTGGCCGCCCCCCAGCGTTCCGGTCACCGCCAGACGCTCGCCCGGTACCGCGCCGGTTCGTCGCAAGGCCTGACCAGCGGGCACCTCGCCGATCACCGTGACAGCGACGGACAACGGACCGCGTGTGACGTCACCGCCCATCAAGGGCGTCGCGGTGCGCCGCCCGAGGTCGCGAAAACCATGGGCGAAACGTTCCAGCCAGTCGGGCTCGGCGTGCGAGAGCGTCAGCGCCATCAGGCAGCCCCGGGGACGCGCCCCCATCGCCGCCAGATCGGAAAGTGCGACGGCCAGCGCGCGATGTCCGATGGCCTCGGGCGGTGCATCGCCGGGAAAGTGCACGTCGACCACCGAGGTATCCACGCTCACGGCGAGCTCGGCTCCTGCAGCCGGACTCAGCAGCGCACAGTCATCACCCGGGCCCAACGCGATACCGGCCATCGAAGCAGTGTTATCGGGCGGCGCAAAATAGCGCGCGATGATGTCGAATTCACCCAACATGTCAGCGACGGCGCGCAGCGACCTCGGCTCCCCGCAAGCGGCTCGCCAGCTTGTCGAGAATACCGTTGACGTATTTGTGGCCATCGGTGGCCCCGAACCCCTTGGCCAACTCGATGCCCTCGTTGATCACTACCCGGTACGGCACCTCGAGACGATACTTGAGCTCATAGGCGCCCAACCGCAGGATCGCCAACTCGATGCGGTCGAGATCCTCGAGGCGACGATCGAGCAGCGGCGCGATGGTCTTGTCGATGGCTTCGCGATCGCCCGCCACGTTGTGCAGCAATTCATGAAACAGCGCCAGATCGGCGATCCCCATGACCTTGTGCCAGTTCTCGTGATCCTCGAGATCCTCATCGGCGATCTGCGCGCGAAACTCCGACTCCACCGCCGTGATCGACTTGCCGGTCATCTGCCATTGGTAGAGTCCCTGCACCGCCAGCTCACGCGCCGCGCGGCGCGCCTCCTGGGCCGGGGTCGCCTCACGGGGTGATTGACTCATGCCTCCCCTCCCATACGCTTGAACAGCGAGACCATTTCCATGGCTGCCATGGCCGCCTCGGCGCCCTTGTTACCCGCTTTGGTACCGGCACGCTCGATGGCCTGGTCGATGGAATCGACGGTCAACACCCCGTTGGCGATAGGGGTTTCCAGTTCCAGCTGCAGGCTGCTCATGGCACTGTTGCAATTACCCGCCACATAATCGAAATGCGGCGTTCCCCCGCGAATCACCGCCCCCAGGGCGATAACGGCATGAGGCTGAAGCACGCGCACGGCGCGTTTGACGGCCAATGGCAGCTCCCAAGCGCCGGGGACATGGATGATATCGACGTTTTCTTCGTCCACACCATGACGAACGAGGCTATCCACCGCCCCTTCCACCAGGCTATCGACCACATGATGATTGAAGCGGCCCACGACGATGACATAACGGCCATCGACATCGGTGTAGCCACCCTCGACTTGAGAGATCGGTTGCATTGTCAAATCCCGGGTCTGAATGCGCGACATTTCGCGCACGATATATCAGCTGTGTCAGTGCATGCCAGTAAAGCGATCACTTACTTCAACATAGCGCATGGTATCACCACCGCCGAGAAGCGCTTTTCTTCACCGGCACGCGCGGCCGCCGGCGCCCCTGTGGCCCGACGGTCGGATACATGAAAGACTTATTCTACCGGCTGGTCGCTCTCGGGGGTATCGCCACCCACGCGTTCGACGACCTCGAGATCGAAGCCGGACAGGGCGGAAAATTTCCATGGCGAACTCAACAGGCGCATCTGCCCGACGCCCAGTTGACGCAGAATCTGCGATCCAGTGCCGATGGTCAGATAGTTACCGGCGCCATCGGAGGCACTGGAACGCGGCGTCGGCTTGCGCGACAGCAGCACGTCGAGCTGATCCTTGAGATCGAGACGCGGTCGCCCATCGTCAAGCAGCACGAAGACCCCGGCCTCGGCGTCGGCAATCTGGGCCAAGGCGCTGGAAGCACTCCAACTATGGCTTTCCGGCTTGCTCAGCATCAGCAGATCACGCAACGTATCGGCGATATGCACGCGCACCGTGGTCGGTGTCTCTTTATATGGCGTGCCTTTTACCAACGCCAGATGATGGGCGTTCTGAATCCGATCGCGGAAGACATGCAACGTCAACTCACCGAACGCGGTGTCGACGAGCGTGCGTTCGACTTCCTCGACCGTGCGCTCGTGATGAATACGGTAATGGATCAGGTCGGCGATGGTGCCGATCTTGATGCCGTGCTCGGCGGCGAAACGCTCCAGGTCATCGCGGCGCGCCATGCTGCCATCATCGTTCATGACTTCGCAGATCACGCCGCTGGCTTCGAAACCGGCCATGGCCGCCAGATCGCATGCCGCCTCTGTATGCCCCGCACGCCGCAGCACACCGCCCGGCTCGGCCATCAGCGGGAAGATATGCCCGGGCTGGACGATATCCGCCGCAACGGCATCGCGTGCCGCAGCGGCGCGCACGGTGAGCGCCCGATCGGAAGCGGAAATGCCGGTGGAGACGCCGCGAGCGGCCTCTATGGAAACGGTGAACTTGGTACCGAAGCCGGAACCGTTGTCGCGTACCATCAACGGCAATTCGAGACGCTCGCAGCGCTCACGGGTCATCGGCAGACAAATCAAGCCCCGTGCGTGACGAGCCATGAAATTGATATGCTCGGCCTCGACGCACTCGGCGGCCATGATGATATCGCCTTCGTTCTCGCGATCTTCATCGTCCATGAGTATGACCATCTTGCCCTGACGAATGTCTTCGACAATGGCTTCGATGGAGGCCAGGCCCTGTTTGGGTGAAAGCGCCATGATGTCTCCGATGCTCGTCTCGCACGCCGATTCGGTCTAATCGTCGGCGCCGTCATAATGATGTGTCGTGGTGTCACGACGCAGGCGTCGTCGCTCTTCGACACCCGGCAAAGTCGGCGCCCAGAGTACCTGCAAGCGCGCTCGTGCGCCAGTGGCAACATCCAGGCGGGCAACGAATCGCCTATCGTCAGCCACGGTGCTTGCCGGGCAGCGGGCGTGCCACGATCCGCCAGTCGCGACCCACGGCGCGGATATCGTCGATTTGCAAGGGGCGCTGCTGCGCCATGCATTCGAGCCCCGGCAAAGCGAACAAGGGGCGCGCCTCGCCGCCGAGCAATGTCGGTGCCACGAACAGCTGCATCTCATCGATGGCCTCGAGATCGAGCATGGCACCGGCCAGCGTCGCGCCGGTTTCAAGAAGCACCTCATTGCATTGCTCTCGCGCCGCCAAATGCGCCAGCAAGGCGCGTAGATCGACGCGCCCTTCGGCCGCCTCGGGCAGAACGAGCACCTCGGCCCCGGCCTGTTCCAATGTCGCGCGGCGTGCCTCATCCGACGAGACGGTCGCCACCAGGGTACGCCCTGGCTCGCGCAAACAGGCCGCCGCCGCCGGCAAGCGCAGCCGCGAGTCCACCACCACACGCAAGGGCTGGCGGCGGGCGATGACCTCGCCATCCTCGCGCCCGAGCTGGTCGGCGCGCACGGTGAGCCGCGAGTTGTCGAAAATCACCGAATCGACGCCGGTCATCACCGCGCACGAGCGTGCTCGCAAGCGCTGCACCTCGGTACGTGCACTCCCCCCGGTGATCCACTGCGACTCACCACTGGCCATGGCGGTACGACCGTCCAGGCTCATCGCCATCTTCAAGCGCACGAAGGGCACGCCATCGCGCATGCGCTTGACGAAGCCGACGTTGAGCGCCTCCGCGTCGGCAGCCAGGCATCCGACCTCCACCTCGATGCCCGCCTCACGCAACATCGCCACGCCCCGCCCGGCTACCTGCGGATTGGGGTCGCCCATGGCGACCACGACACGCTGCACGCCGGCGTCGATCAGTGCCTGCGCGCAGGGCGGCGTGCGGCCATGGTGGGAACAGGGCTCCAGTGTCACGTAGACGGTGGCGCCTGCGGCGGCGTCGCCCGCCTCGCGCAAGGCATGTACCTCGGCATGCGGGCCGCCGGCATAGGCATGATAGCCCTCGCCGACGATCAGCCCCGCATTGACCACGACACAGCCGACACGCGGATTGGGATGGGTGGTGTAACAGCCATGGCGCGCCAACTGCAGCGCACGCGCCATACAGGCTTCGGAGGACGGCGGCGTCATCAACTCTCCTGGGTCATTGACGAGGGCCTCGGCAGGCCGCATCAGTGCTTGTCGGCATCATCCGGCGAGAAGCTGGGTTCCTGCGCCAGACGATCGATCTCGGCACGGAACTCGTCCAGATCCTGGAAACGGCGATAGACGGAGGCAAACCGGATGTAGGCGACTTGATCGAGCCGCTTGAGCGAGCGCATGACTTCCTCGCCGATCTCGAGCGCTTCGAGTTCGCGCTCGCCCCGTGCGCGAAGACGCTGACGAATGCGTTCGACCGCCGCCTCGATGGACTCGGCGCTGACCGGGCGTTTCTCCAGCGCCCTTAGCATACCGGCACGCAACTTGCGTTCATCGAAGGTTTCCCGCGAGCCATCGCCCTTGATGACGCGCGGCATGACCAGCTCTGCGGTCTCGTAGGTGGTAAAGCGTTCGCCACAGTCATTGCACTGGCGACGCCGACGCACCTGGTCTCCCTCGGCCACGAGGCGCGAGTCGGTCACCTTGGTGTCGTACTTTCCACAAAAGGGGCAGTGCATCGTGGCGTGTCCGCGGTTGAATATCGAGAATAAAGCGTTGTCATTGAGATTGCCGAACATTGTAGCCTTCCCCACGCCGCGCGGAAACTCGCTTGCACGGTATCGTCAGGCCAACCAAGCTCATGAGGCGGCGTGCGCTCACACGTGCAGGCACACGTCCCCGGAAGCGCGCGGGAGATGAGCCAATGGGCATCATTGCATGACGAAGCGACGATGTCCTGTCGCGCATGGCACGACTTCTGCACCTCTCAGGCCTGCGAGCCACCGATTCTCACGAGGACCATCGATGCCCCAGCCTATCCCCCCAGCCCCACAGACCGAACTCGATGAAGCCGCTTTCACCACGCGCGCCAGGGCACGCCTGAACGAGATCTACGGCCCGCGCGCCGATGAAGTACTACGCCGATTGCTGCGGCTCGTCTCGCACCAGCGTGGTGCCATCCCCGAACGTCCGCGTCCATCATGGAGCGAGCGCGATCAATGGCTGATCACCTACGGCGACCTCCTGCTCGACGGCGAACGTCCCCCGCTGCAAGTGCTCGACGAATTTATGGAAACGCGCCTCGCGGACACCTTCAGCGGCGTTCACGTGCTGCCGTTCTTCCCCTGGAGCAGCGACGACGGGTTCTCGGTCATTCATTACCGCGAAGTCAATCCGGCATTGGGCGACTGGGAAGACATCCGTCGCCTGGCCCGCCACGGCGACCTGATGGTCGATCTGGTGATCAACCATGTTTCGCGGGAATCGCTGTGGTTCGTCGACTACCTCGCGGGCACGCAGCCGGGCCGCGACTATTTCATTGAAATGGATCCCGCCACCGATCTATCGGACGTCACGCGCCCCCGCAATTCGCCGCTGCTGGTCCCGGTCTCCACGCGACGCGGCACGCGTTATCTGTGGGCCACCTTCTCCGACGACCAGATCGATCTCAACTTCGCCAATCCCGATGTGCTCATCGAATTCATCGGCATCATGCTCTACTACGTGACGCAAGGCGCGCGCATCATCCGCCTCGACGCCATCGCCTATCTGTGGAAGAAAGTCGGCACCGCCTGCATTCACCTGCCGGAAACGCATGCCGTGGTGCGCCTGCTGCGCGCCGTCCTCGATCACCTTGCCCCCGGTACGCTGCTGATCACCGAAACCAATGTCCCCCACCGCGAGAACATGAGCTATTTCGGCCTCGAACGGCTGGAGAACGCGTCGCCGGACGCGCAGCCCGACGAGGCACACATGATCTATCAGTTCACCTTGCCGCCGCTGCTGGTGCACACCCTGACCAGCGGCGATGCCACGGCGCTGGAGGCCTGGGCGCGCAGCCTGCCCTCACTGCCGCCGGGATGCACCTACTTCAACTTCACCGCCAGCCACGACGGCATCGGCGTGCGCGCTCTGGAAGGCCTGCTGCCGCCCCACGAGATCGAGGCGATGCTCGAACTCATGCATCGTTTCGGGGGCTACGTGAGCATGAAAGCCAACGCCGATGGCAAGGACTCCCCCTACGAAGTCAACATCACCTATTTCGACGCCCTGCGCGGCACACGGCGAGGCGCCGACCCCTGGCAGGTGGAGCGCTTTTTGTGCAGCCAGCACCTGATGCTGGCCCTGCAAGGCATCCCCGGCATCTACTTCCACTGCCTGACCGCCACGCTCAACGACCATGAAGGGGTCGAGCGCAGCGGCCAGTTGCGTACCATCAATCGGCGCCGCTGGCAGAAGGAAGAACTCGATGAATTGCTCGACAGCCGCAATACGCCCACGCGCGAGGTCTTTTTGGCCTTGCGCCGACGCCTCAAGTTGCGGGCCCAGGAGCCCTGCTTCCATCCCCAGGCGGCACAACGCGTCGTGACCACGCCGCCGACACTGTTCGCGGTGCAACGCGGCCCGCTCGCCGATGGTCGCCGTCTGCTCGCCATCTACAACGTCACCGACAAGCGCCAGCCGCTGGAGGTGGACGAACTGGACGAAGACGGCTGGTACGACCTGCTGGCCGACGCACCCTGGGACGGCTCGGCACCACGCGAGTTGCGCCCCTACCGCAGCCTCTGGCTGGTGCAGCGCCCCGGCGGGCTTGCCGACGCGACAGGCGCTGGGTAAAGTGGATGACGGAGATGGCATTCCTCCCGTCGCCGAGCCCCGCCATGTGCGGTGCCACCGCGACAAACCGCCTGGCGTGCTCCAAGGCCATGACGTCTCGCCCCCGCCAGCGCTAATGATGCCTGCCAACGCACCCGAGGTGCGTCGTGCGCAGGCATCCGTTATTCCGTCTTTCGGCACGTCACACCTCGTTCATTCATTCTCGACAGGAATGTGAACACTCATGTGGCTTTCCCTCGTGGCGATCGGTGCCGGCGCCGCCCTCGGCGCCAACCTGCGCTGGCTACTCGGTATGTGGCTCAATGCACTCTTCCCTGCCCTGCCCCCCGGCACACTGGCGGCCAACTGGCTGGGCGCCTGGTTGATCGGCATCGCCATTGCCTTGTTCGCCCAGCTACCACAGCTGTCACCGGAATGGCGCCTGTTCGTGGTGACCGGCTTTCTCGGTGCGCTGACGACCTTCTCGACGTTTTCCGCCGAAATGTTCAGCAACCTGCAGGCCGGACGATACGTCATGGCGTTGACGGGCATCGCCGTGCATGTCGCGGGATCGCTGGCCATGACCGGCCTGGGCATCGCCACCTTCGGCGCCCTCAAACAGATGGGAGGTATCATCAAATGAACGCATGGCAACAGGGTGACGAAGTCACCTTCATGGCACCGCAGTCACGCCGACACCACGGCAAGCCGGTGATCGATGCCGTGGCGGAATGCGCCAAGGGGCTGGGCATCACCCGCATGACGCAGCGCACGGACAGTGAGGGTACCGGCGCCAACGGCCGCACGCACTCGGCACATTTCTTCGAACTGGCGGACCAGCCCGTCGAGCTCGCGTTCGTGCTGGAAAAGACGCTGGCCGACCGCTTGATCGAAGAGGTCGATCGGGCAGGTATCGACGTTTTCGTGCTGCGTCGCGACGTCAGCTACGCGCAACTGGGCGACGAACGACGCTGACGCTACACCGTCACCAGCGCGAAGCCGGCATTCTGCAGCGCAATGCCCACCGTCATGCCTGACTGCGCCCATTCGACATCGGCCAGTGCGGCCATGTCGGCGAAGCCTTGGCCATGCCATGCCTGCAGGCAGGCCATGACCACCACGCCCTCGCGTTGCAAGGCCTCGATCAGGGCACGGTTGGGGTTGCCCACATCGGCGGGCAGGCCGTGATGACGCCCGAAGGCGGTGTCTTCGAGCAGGCAGGGCGTGGCCGCGCCCGAGGCGACCACGACCATGTGGCGACGCTCGACGGGCACCTCGGCTGCGGCGAACAGGTTCACCGCACGCACCGCACGCAGCAGGCCGGCATTCGCCGAGGTCGTCTGCGCGCTGGGCGTCGTCCACTGAAACAGCGCCCGATAAGTTCCCCATGCCAGTGGTAGCCATTGGCTCAGCTCGCCCCCAGAAGGTGGCGCGGCATCGATGGGCGGTGGTGTATCGCTCGGCATCTGCCGCGAGATCCAGGTGTCCCAGCGTGTCGTCATGGTAGCGCCCTCCCGACCGTGATGCCCCTACTTCAGCGCGTCAGCGCACACTTGGCAAGCCTCGCGCGCCGTCAGACGGAAACGTTTAATGCTCGGCTAATCCCATCCCGTTACCCTATGCCCATGACGTCACTGGCATGGAACCTCATGATTCAAGAATTACGCTGGTCACCCCGTCCCGCTCACGCCCTGCACCGATGGTTCGTTATCGTGTTGGGGGCCATCACGCTGATCGTGACGCTTCCCGCACAGGCCGACTCGCCCTTCGCCTCGCAGGACGAGTTCCTGTCCGCCGAGCAGGCGTTCTCGCTCTCGCTGTCGCACAAGAACGACAAGCTCGTCGCGCAATGGGACATCGCTCCCGGTTACTATCTTTATCGCAAGCGTTTTCAGGTCGCGACCGAGGAGGGAGCGGTAACGCCCGACCTGCCCGAAGGCGAGACGATCGAGGACGAGTACTTCGGTCGCTCCGAGATCTATCGCTACGCCGTCACGTTGCGCGCCGTGCTGGGCGATGCCGATAGAGTGACCCTGACCTGGCAAGGCTGCGCCGACGCCGGGCTCTGCTATCCACCGCAGCGCCAGACATTCGACGCCGAGTCGCTCGAGCCGCTGGGCCCGGCCAGCGTCGCCGGCGATGCCGCCGTCACCGACTCACCCACCGACGCGAGCGCACGCGATACCCACGGGACACGCGCCACGAGCGTCCCTGACAGTCGCCAGAACGAGCGCCAGGTGGCGGCTTCGACCCAGGGCGAGGACCAGCGCCTCGCGGCGCAGCTGGCCGATGCGCGACTCGGCTGGGTGATCGCGGCCTTCTTCGGCATGGGACTGCTGCTGACCTTCACACCCTGCGTGCTGCCCATGGTGCCGATCCTTTCCAGCCTCATCGTCGGTGCCACCCGCGACGGCCGACCACGCATGCGCGACGGTGCCATGCTCTCGCTCGCCTACATCCTGCCCATGGCGACGACCTATGCGGGACTTGGCGTCGCGGCGGCACTCGCCGGCGCCAACCTGCAAATGCTCTTCCAGGCTCCTGCCTTCATCGTCAGCTTCGCCGCGCTCTTCGTCCTGCTGGCCCTGGCGATGTTCGGCGCCTTCGAGCTGGCGTTGCCCGGCAGACTGCAGACACGACTCGACGCCTGGATGACGCGTCAACGCGGTGGGCGGCTGGGTGGCGCGGCCGTGATGGGCGTGCTCTCGGCCCTGCTGGTCGGCCCCTGCATGACCGCACCGCTGGCCGGCGCCCTTCTCTACATCGCCGACAGCGGCGACGCCTGGCAGGGCGGGCTGGCCCTGTGGTCACTGGGGCTGGGCATGGGCGCCCCCTTGCTCGCGGTGGGCCTGCTCGGGCCGCGCATCCTGCCTCGTCCCGGCCCGTGGATGAATCGCGTGCGCATCGTGTTCGGCTTCGTTTTGCTGGGCATGGCGATATGGTTCGCGGCACGCGTGCTGCCCCCCGCCCTCGAACTGGCGGCGTGGGGCGCCCTGCTCGTTGGTCTGGCGCAGGCCGCCTGGCAGGCCGCACGCACGCTGCGCGATGCCCTCGCGCCCCTGAGCCGCAGCATCGCCATACTGTTGGCCCTGTGGGGCGTCCTGATGATCGTCGGCGCGGCCAGTGGCCAGCACGATCCATTGCGCCCCCTGGCGGGCTTCACCGGGAACGGCGACGCTTCAACTTCCGCCGAGGCATCGTCGCCGCTGGCCTTCGAGACCGTCGCCGACCAGGCCGCACTCGATACCCGCCTGGACCAGGCACGTGCGCAACAGCGCTGGACGCTGGTGGAGTTCACCGCCGACTGGTGCATCAGTTGCGAGATCATCGCGGACAACGTCTTCGGTGACGCGCGCGTGCAAGCGGCACTGGACGACGTGCAACGCCTGCGCATCGACGTCACCGACAACGACGCCGAGGACCGCGCCATCATGCAGGCGCTGGGCGTCGTCGGCCCGCCCACCCTGTTGCTCTACGGCCCCGACGGCATCGAGCGTCGAGAAAGCCGCATCATCGGCGAATTGAGCGCCGAGGAATTCCTCGAGCGCCTGGCCGCCGCACGCACGGCGACCGCGTCGGCGAAAGAGGCATGATGTCTCTTTATCATGTCTCGGTCACCCGTGCATTCATGCACCAAGTCGTTCATTGACTCGGGCGTATTCGCCGCGACAGCCACCAGCCCGCTATCATGGCGACCAGAAACGCCGCCAGCGGCCAGCTGAGTCCCGGAAGCGAGGCGACGGCCGGCCCCGGGCAATAGCCGGAGAGCCCCCAGCCGATGCCGAAGAGCGCCGCACCGCCCAGCAGACGGGTATAGAGGTCACGGCGGGTGGGCTGTTGAAACCGGGATTCGAACAGCGGCGTTTGGCGTCGCCAGACCAGCCGGTAACCGATGAACGTGGTGATAACCGCACCACCCAGCACGAAGACCAGGGTCGGATCCCAGTCGCCGGCCACGTCGAGGAAGCCGATGACCCGTGCCGGATCGGTCATGCCGCTGATCGCCAGCCCGAGCCCGAACAGCAGTCCTGCCAGATATCCCGCCAGCGCTTTCATGCCGAGCCCCCCAGCAGGTGCCGCGCGACGAATACCGTCAGCATGGCGACCAGCACGAAGACGAGCGTCGCGGCCATCGACCGGAGCGAAAGCCGCGCCAGCCCGCAGACTCCGTGCCCGCTGGTGCAGCCACTGCCCAGCCCCGTGCCCAATCCGACCAGCAGGCCGGCCACCAGCATCGTCGTCAGCCCGCTCGCCGGAGCACCGATCGTCGCCCCGCTGTCGCCTGCCACATTGCCCCAGTCCAGGCCGGACAGCATCAACAGCCCCGGTCCGGAGACGAGGCCCAGCAGGAACGCCAATCGCCAGGGCCTGTCCCCGCCGCGCTCGAAAATCAGACCGGAAAGAATGCCGCTGATCCCGGCGATGCGTCCCAGCAGCCCCATCAGGAAAGTGGCGGAAAGTCCGATCAAGACGCCGCCCAGCAACCCCTGCAACGCACTCATCGTTTCCATCTCGTGTCCCATTGCCATTGCCATTGCCAGTGTCGCAATCGGCAGTTGCCGAATACTCGGCCGCGCCGACGTCACATACTGATCAGCTCCTTCGGGCCGCCTGGCTTGCCTGCCGTTCGAGACGCTCACGCAGGGGCTCAAGATCATAACCGGCGGATTGTGCAGCCTCGATGAGTTCAGGAACGGGGCGATGCACTGCCTGCGACAAAGCCCAAAGGTGAGTAACGCGCTTGCCCGAGCGGCAAAATCCAAGAACCGGCTCAGGCGATTCACCCAGGATACGGCCGAACTCATCGATATCACCCTGCGCATACTCACCCGGCTTGACCGGGATCTGATGCCAGACCATGCCCAATGATTCTGCCTTGCTTTTCAGCGCATCCGGATCCGGCTGATCCTCACTTTCGCCCCGTGGACGATTGGAAAGGATCGTGCGAAATCCCTGAGCTGCCAGTTGCTCAAGCTCATCGAGTTGGGGCTGCGCAGTAACGCTCAATCGACTATCAAGTGATTTGATATCCATGATTTCCTCGTCTTGCTCGTTTGGTGGTAACGTTGATGTCTTCAACCGGCAGTTACCGAACGCCCGGGCATCGGCGATTCGATACTTGGATGGCTCAGCGGCGCCGAGCCGCGGCCATGCAGCTCGCACCAGGCATCGAAGGTGCTCAGAAAAACCCGGCCATTGAGCGTTTCGAGCAGTTCGGCACGACTCAACCGATCCATCACCGGCCCTTTCACTTCGGCCAGGTGCAATCCGATATGTCTATCCCGTAGGCGCCGATTGAGCGCTTCGAGACTCGCCAGTGCCGTCGCGTCGATGACATTGATCGCCTGGCAGGCCAGCACTAGATCCCGCGGCGGTGGATCGCGCGTGACCACCGCCGTGATCAGATCCTCCAGGTGGCGAACGTTGGCAAAATAAAGGCTCTCGTCGACACGCAGAATGGCGACACTGGCGTCGGTTTCCACGGCATGGCGACGGACGTTGCGAAAATGCTCGGTGCCGGGGATGCGGCCGACTTCCGCGCTGTGCGGCCGGCTGGTGCCATACAGATGCAACGCCAGCGACATGGCGACACCGACCAGGATGCCCATGTCCACGCCCAGCATCAGTGTCGCCAACGCGGTCGCCGACATAGCGATGCCCTCGCCACGGGCATAGCGCCAGACACGCTTGAATGCCGCCACATCGACCAGCGACACGGTGGCGATGACGATGGTCGCCGCCAGCGTTGCCATCGGCAATTGTCGCAGCCAGGGCGACAGCAACAGCATGGCCAAGGCGATGCCCACGGCGGTGAACGCACTGGAGGCCGGGGTGCGGGCACCGGCATCGAAGTTGACCACGGAACGGGAGAAGCCGCCGGTGATCGGCATGCCGCCGGTGAACGAAGCTGCCAGGTTGGCTCCGCCCAGCCCGATCAGTTCCTGGTCCGGGTCGACGCGCTCGCCGCGGCGCACCGCCAGCGCCTGCGCCACCGACACCGACTCCACGTAGCCGACGATGCTGATCAGCACCGCCGAACCGATCAGCGATCGCCACAGCGCCGGCTCCCAGTCGGGCAGGGTCAACGGCGGCAGACCGGCGGGAATTTCGCCGATGACGGCGACCCCATTACCGAGCCATCCCGCCGCACCGGCCACCAACGTCGCCAGCACGATGGTGGCGATGGGCGCCAACTTGACCAGCACGCCCGCCACGCTGGCCGGTACTCGGCAGCGTTCCAACGCGGATTGACCCCACCGCCGTACCCACCACAACACCAGAAGCGAGCCCAGCCCGATGCTCATCGTCGGTGGACTGACATCTTCCAGCACAGAAGGTAGCTGAGACACCAGGGCCGGCAGTGTCGAGCCCGACAGATCGACTCCAAGCAGCTGTTTGAGCTGGCTCGCCGCGATCAGCACGCCCGAGGCGCTGACGAAACCAGTCATCACCGGGTGACTCAAGAAGTTGACCAGAAAGCCCAACCGACAGAGCCCCATGATCAGCAGAATGCCGCCGGAAAGCAGCGCCAGTACCAAGGCCGCGGCGATATAGTCCTGCGATCCCGATTCGGCTACCTGCGACAAGGCCGATGCCGTCATCAACGAGACGACCGCCATCGGTCCCACCGACAACGTCGTGCTGGTCCCCAACAGCGTGTAGACCACCAGCGGCACGAGGCTCGCGTACAACCCCACCACCGGGGGGAGTCCCGCCAGCATCGCGTAGGCCAGTGCCTGCGGAATCAGCATCAGCGCCACAATGACCGCCGCCAGCAGATCCTCGCCCAGCCACTTGCCGTTGTAGCGCCGCCCCCAGTCGAGAACCGGCAACCAGCGTGCCAACCCGACCCTGTGCTGCTGATTCATGGTTGATCAGCCTCGTTCTCCGAACCGTTTCGTGAACTATGATTCATGCAAGGTGCAGCGTTCAGAAGCGGCGCTGCGGTGTGGCCAGCCACTCATGCCCCTTGAGCATCAGGTGCCAGTAGATGAAAGGGAGCTGCTGGGCCTTGATGTTCCAGCCGAGCTTGGTCGGTCTTGTCGCCTGGTTGATCCATGAAGGAAAGGTCGGCTGCAACTGGCCACCGTAACCGAACTCCGCCAGCACCACGCGGCCGCGTTCGACCGTCAACGGGCAGGCGCCATACCCTGGGTAGCCGGAGGGCATCGGCTTGCCATCGAGTGACGCGACCAGATTGTCCGCCACTACCGGGGCCTGCTTGCGCACGGCGGCGGCCGTCTTGGCGTTGCCGGTGCCGCTGGCATCGCCGAGACCGAAGACATCGCTGAAGCGGTTGTGCTGGAGGGTATCGGCATCGAGGTCGAGCCACCCCGCCTCGTTGGCCAGCGGCGATTCGCGTACCAGCCGCGGAGCGCGCTGCGGCGGCACGACGTGAAGCATGTCGAAATCGGTCTCGATCTCTTCGCTACCGTCCTCGCTCGTGACGCGGAAACGGGCTTTCTGGGCCGGGCCGTCCACGGCAACGAGGTTCTGCTGGAACTGCTTGTGGATGCCGTAGCGCTGCACGTAATCATCCAGCGCCGGCACGAAATCCGAAACGCCGAACATCACACCACCGGCATTGTGGAAGTGAACGTCGATATTGTTCAGAACGCCCTGCTTCTCCCACTCATAGCAGGAGAGATACATCGCCTTCTGTGGCGCACCGGCACACTTGATCGGCATCGGCGGCTGGGTGAAAAGCGCCTTGCCGCCACGCATCGACTGAACCAGCGACCAGGTATAAGGCGCCAGATCGAAACGGTAGTTCGACGTCACGCCATTCTTGCCCAGCGTCTCCTCGAGGCCATCGATCGCCTGCCAGTCGATCTCGAGTCCTGGCGCGACTACCAGTGCCCGGTAGCCGAGTGCTGAACCGTCGCCCAGCATGACCTGACGGGACTCCGGTAATAGCCGATCCGCCGCAGTCTGATGCCAGGTCACGAAGCTCGGCATCACCGAGCGCATCGAACGCCGGGTCTGCTCCGGGGTGAATATGCCCCCGCCGACCAGCGTCCAACCGGGCTGGTAGAAGTGATCCTGCGCGGGCTCGACGATGGCGATATCGAGATCTGAACGGCGTTTGTGCAGACTCGCGGCGACCGCGATGCCGCCCGCCCCACCGCCAATGATGACGATGTCATGGCGTTTGTCGTTCTCGGTCTTCGTTTCGTCCACGACTGTCGATTCGCTCATGACTCACTCCCGTTGGTCGATTCGGCGCCGCGCGGCATGGCCTGACGACGGCGCCTTCTCACTCCCATGCCGCGCCTTCTAGGGCATCGAGCGGGAATTTCAGATAGCGCTTGCCGTTGTTCTCCGGCTCGGGAAGCCGCCCGCCGAGGATATTGACCTGCAGCGCGTGCAGGATCAGCTTCGGCATGGGCAGTTCGCTGTCGCGACGATTGCGCAGCGCGACGTACTCGGCTTCGCTGCTATCGCTCAAGCGATGCTTGTTAGTCTCGCGCTGCTCGCGCACGGTGCTTTCCCACTGCGGTTCACGCCCATCGGGCATGTAGTCGTGACCGGTGAACAGGCGCGTCTCGTCGGGCAGCGCCAGGATCGCCTGAATCGAGTGCCACAACTGATGCGCGCTGCCACCGGGAAAGTCGGCACGGGCGGTGCCGAAATCGGGCTGGAACAGGGTGTCGTGAACGAAGGCGGCGTCGCCGATCACGTAGGTGATCGAGGCCAGCGTATGGCCCGGGGAGTGCATCACGCGGCACTCGATCTCGCCCAGCCTGAAGGTATCCCCTTCATCGAACAGTCGATCCCACTGGCTACCGTCGTCCTTCAGGTCCGGCCAGTTGTAGATGTCTTTCCACAACGCCTGCACCTGGGTCACCGGCCCGCCGATAGCGGTAGGCGCGCCGGTTTTTTCATGCAGGTAACGGGCGGCGGAAAAGTGATCCGCGTGCGGGTGGGTATCCAGAATCCAATCGATCTCGAGCCCTTCGCGTTTTACATAGGCAAGAATCGCATCCGCCTGGCGCGTCGCTGTCGCACCGGATTTCTCATCGAAATCGAGCACCGGATCGATGATCGCGCAGTGCCGCGTGGCCGGGTCGCTGACGACATA
Source organism: Chromohalobacter marismortui (assembly GCF_004364315.1). GTDB lineage: Bacteria > Pseudomonadota > Gammaproteobacteria > Pseudomonadales > Halomonadaceae > Chromohalobacter > Chromohalobacter marismortui. The sequence continues at coordinate 169,437 of NZ_SOBR01000006.1, forward strand.
CTGAATGCTGAAGGTACGGGGATCGAAAAAGCCTGCGACGTCCGGCTGACCAGCTTGATGCGCACGTGATAAAGCAAAGGTCTTCATTGCGTCCATATCGCCTCCCTGGTGCGTGAATATTATAAACAGGATAACGCATTTAATGTTCTAACGTTATATCTTTTTTTCATATTAAGGCCCGGCACATGTTGCGTCGCTATAAACGCCAGCCATAAGCACCGACATGGCCCCGGAACGTAGCTGCCAATTCTTGAGATGGGCGTATCGGACGCCCGGCATGGGGGATGTAAAAAAACAAAAAGGAATATAAAATGTTGCTATTATTCTCTATCGTACTATTTAAGCTAGACTCATCGCTGTATGACGCGTCGCCTTGGCGGCCCTCGCATGCTGCAGCGCTGCCCTATCCGCCTTATTCGTTAGGAGCCGACCATGACACTGAGCCAAATCGCCAAATTTGCCCTGACCGGGCTGGCCTTGGGTGCGTTCGCCGCAACCGCGCATGCCGATACCCTGCGTGTCGGCATGTCGGGTGGTTATTACCCCTTCACCTTCGTCGAGCAGGATGAGCTGAAAGGCTTCGAGGTCGATGTCATGAACGCCGTGGGCGAGCAGATCGGTGAAGATATAAAGTTCGTCACCGCGAGTTTCTCGGGACTCGCGGGCATGCTGGATTCCGGGCGTATCGACACCATCGCCAATCAGATCACCATCACCCCCGAGCGCCAGGCCAAGTACGCTTTCACGCAACCCTATGTGTATGACGGGGCACAGGTCGTGGTGCGCGAGGGCAACGACGCCATTCAAGGCGTCGAGGACCTCAAGGGCAAGACCGTGGCGGTCAACCTGGGCTCCAACTATGAGCAATTGCTGCGCGAGCTACCCTACGCCGACCAGATCGACATCAAGACCTACGACTCCAATATCGAACAGGACGTCGCCCTGGGCCGCGCCGATGCCTTCATCATGGACCGGGTCAGCGCCACTCAGGTGATCAAGGACAAGCCTTTGCCGTTGCAGCTCGCCGGCAAGCCGTTCTCGCGTATCGAAAACGCCTTGCCCTTCCGTGATGACAAAGCCGGACGCGCCCTGCGCGATCGTGTCGATGAGGCCCTCGCCGAGCTGCGCGAGAACGGCACCCTGACGCAAATTTCCGAGAAGTGGTTCGGTACCGATATCACCCAACCCTGATGCCATACTCCATGCCACGGCCGAGACACGCCTCGGCCGTGTGCTCTCAGGCGACCCGATCATGCACGTTCTCGATCTCGACTACATGCTGGGGCTTCTGCCCATTCTGCTGAGCTACCTGCCGTTGACGCTGGAAATGGCCGCCGCCGGGATGGTCGCAGCGCTGATACTCGCCTGCCTGCTGGCCGTGGTGCGCGTGCAGCGCATGCCGGGGCTCAACGCTCTGGCCATGCTGTTCATTTCCTTCTTTCGTGGCACGCCGCTGTTGGTGCAACTGTTCCTGTTCTATTACGGCTTGCCGCAGGTACTCACCTTCCTCGTCGCCATCAATGGCATCACCGCCACCATTCTCGGGCTGACCCTGCACTTCTCGGCCTACATGGCGGAATCGATCCGCGCCGCCATCGTCGGCGTCGACCGCAGTCAGACCGAGGCGGCGCTGTCCATCGGCATGACCCAGGGGCAGCTCATGCGGCGCATCGTGCTTCCCCAGGCGACGCGCGTGGCCACACCCACGCTGATGAACTATTTCATCGACATGATCAAGGCCACGTCCCTGGCATTCACGCTGGGCGTCACGGAGCTGATGGGCGCGACACAGAAAGAGGCGGCGAGCAGCTTTCTCTATTTCGAGGCGTTCCTGATGGTGGCGATCATCTACTGGATCGTGGTGGAAATCTTGTCCTGGCTGCAGCGGCGGATGGAAAAACGTCTCAATCGGGCCTATCAACGATGATCGCACTCAACGGCATTACCAAGCGCTTCGGCGCGCATACCGTCTTCGATAACATCGACCTCGAGCTGGAACAGGGCGAGATCATCGTCATCATCGGCCCCTCGGGGACAGGCAAGTCGACGCTATTGCGTTGCATCAATTACCTGGAGGCGCCCGACGCCGGGCGCCTCACGGTGGGCGATCTCAGCCTCGATGCCAGGCATGCCACGCGCCGGGAGATCCTCGCGCTACGCCGGCGCACGGCGTTCGTATTCCAGAACTATGCGCTGTTCGCCAACAAGACGGCGCTGGACAACATCTGCGAGGGCATGATCGTCGTCGATGGTTTGCCCAAGGCCCAGGCGCATGCCCGGGGTCGCGAGATTCTCGAACGCATCGGTCTCGCCGACAAGGCGGACGCCTACCCGGCATCGCTCTCCGGTGGCCAGCAGCAGCGCGTGGGCATCGGGCGCGCCATGGCCGCCAAGGCGGAGGTCATCCTCTTCGACGAGCCCACTTCGGCACTCGACCCGGAGTGGGTCGACGAAGTGCTGGCCCTGATGAAGCAGCTCGCCCTGGAGCGCCAGACCATGATCGTGGTCAGCCACGAGATGCAATTCGCCCGCGAGGTGGCCGACCGCGTGGTCTTCATGGACGACGGCCGCATCATCGAACAAGGCCCGCCCGACGAGCTTTTCACCAATCCCCAGGACGAACGCACGCAGCGTTTTTTGCGCAAGGTGCTGGCCCACAACCCGGCCTGAGGCATGCCTCGTGGGTCAGACCTGGCCCTGATTGTCCAGCTCCACGGCCTCGTACATGCGCTCCTTGAGGTCGTGGATCGCCGCTCCCACGCGGTTCCAGCTGGGAATGAAGGGCTTGTCGCGGGGCGATTCGAGAAACGAGGCCCCCGCTTCGAGGATATTCGCGGTGAACAGCTCCACCGCCTGTTCCTCGCTGTGACGATCGAGCGACAAACCGTTCATGCGCGCGTCGTTGTCGTAGGCCTCGATCAGATCCAGCGCGGTGCGATAGTAGGTTGCCTTGATGGTGCGGAAAGTCTCGGAGTGGATGGGCACGCCCAGCGTCGCCAGCTTGCGGAACATGGCCTTGGCGATGTCCAGGCTCATGCGGTTGAGGCCGCCGCTGGGGTCATCCTGCGAGACGGGCTGATGCTTGTGATCGTAGGCATCGGCGATATCCACCTGGCACAGCCGCTTGGTCGAATGGTTGCGGTGAACCTCCGACAGCACGCCGATCTCCAGCCCCCAGTCGCTGGGAATGCGGATGCCGTCGAGCACATCGGCGCGCATCGAGAACTCACCCGAGAGCGGGTAACGATAGCTGTCCAGATACTCCAGGTACGGCAAGGGGCCGAAGACCATCTTCAGCGCGCGAATCAGTGGCGTCACCATCAAGCGCGCGACGCGCCCGTTGAGCTTGCCGTCGGCCACCCGCGAGTAATAGCCCTTGCAGAACTCGTAGTTGAACTGCGGATTGGCGACGGGGTACAGCAGACGCGCCAGCATGCCCCGATCATAGGTCACGATGTCGCAATCGTGCAGCGCCACCGCCGAGGTGCGCGCGGAGGCCAGCACGTAACCGCTGCAATACCAGACATTACGCCCCTTGCCGGGCTCCTGCGGTGCCAGATCGAGCGCTTTCAACTCGGCATCCAGCGCCGATAGACGCGGCCCATCGTTCCACAGGATGCGATGATGCTGCGGCAGGCGCGAGAAGAATTCGCGGGCACGCAGGAACTGGTCACGATCGGCTCGGTCCAGCCCGATCACGACCTCCGAGAGGTACGGCACCTGCGCCAGCTCGTCGACGATGTTGGACAACGCCGGCCCCTCGAGTTCGGAGAATAACGAGGGAAGGATCAGCCCCATCGGGCGGCGCCGGGAAAATCGCAGCAGATCGGCTTCCAATGCTTCCACCGGGCGCTGGGTGAGGTTATGGAAGGTGGTGACGATACCGTTCTGGTAGAAATCGCTCATCGTGACGTCCTCGCCTTGTTTGTGTTGTCCATGGATGACGTCTCCATGCAGGTCTGCCACCAATCGGCAATGCCTTCCGCCCAGCCTTCAGGCCCGGTCTGCCGAGTACGATAGAGCGCCACCTTTGGCGCAACATCTATCACCGCTGCGTGCTTACCGCGCACCAGAATCGGATGATCGACGGCTTCGAGTAGACTGACATCGTTGGGACCGTCGCCCAGCCCCACACTGGCGGGCCGTGTGCCACGCAACGCCGCGTAGCGGTCGATCAACCAACGCACCGACTGACCTTTATCCACCGCCCCCATGACATGCCAGAAACGCCCGCCCCGGGTCAGGCGCAGGCCATCGCTTTCCAGAGCGTGACGAAAGCGTTCCAAGGCCGACTCGTCGTCGTCCCACAGCAAGGGCTCACTGCCTTCGCGGGCCAACGCCTGGCGCGCCTTGTCGGCACTCAACGCGGTCAATTCGCAGACCGTGTCGAGCGATAGGTCGCCCATGCCGCGAAAGCGCACGTCCAGACGCTCGCGCAATACCGCCAGGCGGCGCCGGATGAAGCCAATGTCGAGTGACGGGGTCTTGACGATCAATCCATCCGGCGCGCTGGGGTCGCGATCCAGACGCGCATGTTGCCAGCGCGCGGGAAGGCCGATCACCGCGCCGTTCTCGGCAATGAACGGCGTCGCCGTCAAGCCCAACTCGTCGCGAAGGGACAGCAGTTCCTCGCGGGTCTTGCTGGTGGTGGGGATCACCGTGACATCGGCCTCGGCGAGTCGGGACAACCAGGCGGCGGCGGGCTGCCACGTATAACTGTCGTGGTCGAGTAGCGTGCCATCCAGATCGGTGAACACTAGCCACGGCGTCTGCGAAACCGACTGCGTCATGAGTCTTCTCCCTTGGCACCGCCTCACATGGTCGGGAACGCGCCACACGACCGTCGTGCACGGTCATGCTGAACGGCACGCTTACGATGAAGGTAGCACGGATCATGCCATCCCCGGCCACAAACCCGCGTATCAAGGACACGGTGCGCGCCGTCACGGTGCATGACGATGGGCGGGACCCCAAAACGCCCCACCGTAGCGCATCTCGTGCACTACGATGGGGCGTAACAGGCAAGGGGCATGATCGGCCGCCCGGGTTACCGGGCGTGATGCTGCTCGGCTATCACCGCCAATCCGGCGAGCGTCGCCGCGTCGCTATCCAGCGGTGTGACCTCGAGACCGGCCGCTTCCAGTGCCAGCGTATAAGGACGCCGTAGAGCCTCGGCGCCGATCAACAGCAAGCGCTCGAGATCGGGGCGCGCGACGCGCATGGCGCGCACTTCCTCACCGATCAACACTCCGGAAATGAAGCTCCCCACTTGCTCGGCGGCCAGGCCGCGATAGAGATGCCGGCTGCGCGCCTCGAACAGCGCATGCAGCACGCCGTCCGCGCCCTGAGCACGCGCCAGCCCCTGGCGAAAGGCATCTTCATCGAACGGCGCCTCATCCCGGGCGGGCTCGCCCGGCAAGGTGTGAAAGCGCACCGCATGATAGAGCTCGCCGGTCATCAGGGTGGTGAAAGCGGTCAGGCGGTTATCCTGCAGTCGCGCCCACTTGCTATGCGTGCCCGGCAGGCAACAATCGGCGTGGGGGGTACCCGACAACGCAAGCGCGCCGAAGGCCTGGACTTCTTCACCGCGCATGACATCGCAATGAGCCTCATCGACGTGTTTCACGCCCGGCACGATCCAGGCGTTTTCCAGCCCCGGCGCGGCCACGACATGGGCGGCGAGATCGCGACCCGAGACCGGTAAGTCGAGCTGCGGCGCTTCACTCCAGCCACGCTTGGAGCCGACCATCCCCGACAGGTAGACCGGCACACGACCGCCCTCGCGCCAATCGCCAACCTGCGCCTGACAGTAATGCGGGAACTCGGCGGTCTCCAGCGTCTTGAGACCCGCCTCGCTGCGCCGCGACTCGAGACAATGACCGCTTTGCCGGTCGACGAGAAACGCTCGGAAATTACTGGTCCCCCAATCGATGACGATCAGCCGTCCCTTGGCGCTCATTGATCGCCCTCGTGCTCGAACAATTCGGTCATGGTGTAAAGCTCTTCGAGCCGCCGCCACTCGGCGACGAGCTCGCGCGCAACCTCGCCTACCTCGGCAGCACTGCGCCCAGGCCGGTAAAGATTGCTGCCGAAACCGAAGCCGCGGATGCCCACACCATGCCAATCGGACATGTTGCTCTTGTCGATGCCGCCGACCGCGAACACCGGCAAATCGGTCGGCAGGATCGCGCTGATATCCTTGAAGTAGCCGGTGCCCAGGCGCCCAGCCGGGAAAAGCTTGAGCGCCGTGGCACCGGCACGCACCGCGCTCAGCGCCTCACTCGGCGTCATGCAGCCGACCAGCGGCGCCAGGCCCTGCTCGACGCCGGCGCGAATCACCTCGGGATCGCTGTTGGGCGTGACCATCAACGGTGCGTTCAGACGTGCCAGCTCGGCCGTGTCGTCGGCGTCCAGCACCGTGCCGGCGCCCACCAGCACATGCTCAGGGCAACGTGACGCCACTTTCTCGATGCTTTTCCACGGCATGGGAGAATTGAGGGGGATCTCGATCAGACGAAACCCCGCATCGACCAGCGCATCGAAGACCTTGTCGATCTCCTCGGGGCGGATACCGCGTAGAATCGCCACCAATGGCAACTCTTTGAGTGCCGCATCGAGCGCGGCGCGTTGTGTCTCGTTCATAAAGCCTCCTGTACCGCACCTCATAGAGCGTACCGTCGGGAACAGGTTCCCTCACGCCACACCCGGTAGGTCACCACTCGGCGATGGAGCCATCCTCATGCCTCCACACCGGGTTGCGCCAGCGGTGGCCGACCTTGGCGCGCTCCTCGACGAAGGCTTCGTCGATCTCCACCCCGAGCCCGGGGCCCTCGGGAATCGCGCAGAAGCCATCGGTGATGGTCAACGCCGACTTGTCGACCAGGTAATCCAGTACATCGTTGTCACGATTGTAGTGGATGCCCATGCTCTGCTCTTGGATGAAGGCGTTGTGATTCACCGCATCCACGTGCAGCGACGCGGCCAGCGTCAGCGGCCCCAGCGGGCAATGCGGGGCCAGTGCGACATCGTGGCACGACGCCAGCGAGGCGATCTTCATGCCCTCGCTGATACCGCCGCAGTGCGAGAGGTCGGGCTGGACGATATCCACCATGCCCTCGGCCAGCAGGTCGCGGAATTGGTAGCGCGTATGCAACCGTTCTCCGGTGGCAATGGGGTAGCCCAGTCCGGTGGCGATATGCTTGAGGCTCGGCAGATGCTCGGGCAGCACCGGTTCCTCGACGAACATCGGGTGATAGGGCTCCAGCTCGCGCATCAGCACCTTGGCCATGGGACGATGCACGCGCCCGTGAAAGTCGATGGCGATCCCCACGTCCGGGCCCACCACCTCGCGCGCCTCGGCAACCCGCGCCACGGCTTCGTCGATCTTGCGGTGCGAATCGACGATCTGCATTTCCGGCGTGCCATTCATCTTGAACGCCGTGAAGCCCTTGTCGACCAAGGCCTTGGCGCCGGCGCCCACGTCGCTGGGTCGATCACCGCCGGTCCAGGCGTACATGCGCATCTTGTCGCGCACCTTGCCGCCCAGCAACTGATGTACCGGTACCCCCAGGTCGCGGCCCTTGAGGTCCCACAGGGCCTGGTCGATCCCGGCGATGGCACTCATCAGGATAGGACCGCCACGATAGAAGCCCGCACGGTACATCGTGTCCCAAAGGTATTCGATACGGTGCGGGTCCTGACCGACGAGATAGTCGGCCAGTTCATGCACCGCCGCCTCGACGGTCGCCGCACGGCCTTCCACCACCGGCTCGCCCCAGCCGTAGCATCCTTCATCGGTCTCGATCTTGAGGAACAGCCAGCGTGGTGGAACTTGCCAGGTTTTCAACTTGGTTATTTTCAAGGTATCACCTGTCCAGAATTTTTGGTTGCGGTCATGGGAGAGAGCTCATGCTCACTACCAACTTGCAGCAGCTCGGCAGCGAACTCCCTCCCACAAGTGCCTTACACCGGCCACATGGCGACACTCGGCCAAATCAACAGCACAGCCAGCATGCAAATCTGAATGGCGATGAACGGTAACAACGCCACGAAGATATCCTTGAGACTGATACTTGGCGGTGCCACCCCTTTCAGATAGAAGGCGGCCGGGCCGAACGGCGGCGACAGGAAGGACACCTGCATATTCACTGCAAACAGAATACCGAACCAGATCGGGCTGTAGCCGAGCTGTTCAACGATGGGCACGAAGATCGGCAGCGTCAGCATGGCCACCCCGATCCAATCGAGGAACATGCCCAGCACCATCAGGATCGCCATCATGACCAGCATGATCACGATCGGCGCCACATCCAGCCCCAGAATCACCTGCGAAATAAAGCGGTTACCCCCCATCAGGTTATAAACCCCGACCAGGGTGGCGGCGCCGATACCGATCCAGATGATCATGCCGCAGGTCATCAGCGTTTGGCTGAGACTTCCATGCAACGTCTTGAGCGTGAGCTCACCACGCAAGAGCACCGCCAGCAAGACGCCAAACACGCCCATCGCTGCCGCTTCCGTGACCGAGGCGACACCGCCATAGATCGACCCCAGCACCATGAACGCGATCAGCCCCGGCACGATGATCGCCTTCAGGGCCTGCCACTTATTGGCAAACGTTTCGGCGCGATCGGCTTCCGTCAGCGGTGGCCCCAGCTTGGGATTTCTCAGGCAGCGCACCAGTACATAGGCGATATAGCTACCCATCAATAGAATGGCGGGCGTGATGGCGGCCGTGAACAGATCGGCGATCGATTGGCTGGCCATCAGGCCATAAATGATCAGCACGATCGACGGCGGCATCATGGTGCCCAGGGAGCCCCCCGCACAGACCACCCCGATCGACAGGTGTTTGTCGTACCCCAGGCGGAGCATCTGCGGTAACGCGAGGATGCCCAGCAAAACGATCTCGCCGCCGATGATGCCTGACAACGCGGCGAGGAAAAATGCCACCACCACGGTCTGGATCGCCACCCCACCGGGCAGCCGTCCGGCAAACACGCGCATGGCGTTGAACAGATCCTTGGCGATCCCCGATCGGTCAAGTAACGAAGCCATCAAGACGAACATCGGCACCGCGACCAGCGCATATTCCGTCACGAAGCCATAGACGCGGGTCGTCACCAATGGCAGCGCCATGGGACCGAACCAACCGAAGGTAAAGACCAGTGCCACCAGCCCTGTAATAAAGGCCAAGGGAAGCCCGGTGACCAGCAAGGCGAAGATCGCCCCGACCATTAACAATGTTCCGTCGGCGATACTCATTTAAGCAGCTCCCAGATCGTCAGACGGTTGGGCGGGCTTGCCGCGCACAGATTGATATAAATGAATCAACGACTGAATGCACATGACGATCAGAGCAATCATGATGATGGTCTTGACATAGGCCGGAAACGGCGGGTTCCAGGAAGTGCCAGACCGCTCCAGATCCCATTCGCCCATAGGATTGTGCGTGGCCGTCCAGGACATGGTGAAAGCGGCATAGCTCATGCCCAGACAGAACAGGAACGTCACCAGATCATTGAAACGGTCGAGCCATAACTTGAACCGCGGGCCGACGCTATCGTAAAGCACACGCACACGAATATGCTTGTTGCTTGCCAGCGCCGCCGGGCCGCTCAGCGAGAAAGTCACCGCCACCAGCATGACCACCGTCTCATGCACCCAGGAAGTGGGTGAGTCGAAGCCATAGCGCATGATGACTTCATAGACACTGATCGCCATGGCAATGAACACCAGCCAGGCCACGCGACGCGCAACCCACACGACGCCACGGTCGAAAGTGCTGCGCACCGCGACGCTCTGATCCTGCTCGCCTTCCGGCGTTTCAGGCGGCGTGCTGCTTGAAGATTGGGAAGACATGAGATTCCTCTACACGCTAGATGACACTCATCGCACACTCGCAACGTCGACGAGGCCCGCAGGCCTCGTCGCGTTGACGATGGCCCCGATGAGGGGCCCAAGCGCCTGCGTTATGATTGTGAATCGGTGGATGCTTGTTGATCGGCGCTGCCGCCATCCTCGGCTTTCAGCAAGTTATGGTTTTCCAGGTAGCTGACCACAGAGTTATAGAATTCCTGGGTGATTTCGTTCTTGTCAGCCCAGTCCTTCCATTCTTTCTTGGCGATGGCACGGAACTTGGCACGTTCCTCGGCAGGTAGATCGATGACATGAATGTTGGGATCCTTGCGCGCCTCGCGCACGGCTTCCAGGTCACGGGTCTTGAGTTGGCCGACCATCTTGTAGGCCATTGCATCGACAGACGTGCTCAAGATCGCTTTCAAATCACCAGGCAGGCTATTCCAGATTTCATTGTTGATCGATACCGCCACCATCGGCAGCGAGTGAAACCCGGGATACAGCGGATAATTGGCGAACTCATGCAGCCCCTGCGACTGATTGGTCGCAAACACGGTGTAGTCCGCCGCGTCGATCACACCCTTTTCCAGTGAGGTGTAAACCTCGGATCCCGGTAGATTGACCGGCGTCGCGCCCGCCTTTTCGAAGACGTTGTAGACCATCCCTTCCGGTGCACGCAGCTTCAGACCTTGCATGTCCTCGACCGAATGGATCGGCTTGGACGAAGGCAGTGACTCCAGCCCCGTGGCCGCTGCCCCGATCAGGTGTACGCCATACGGCTCGGCCAGCTTGTTGTAAATCTCTTCGCCGCCGCCGTTGTTCATGTAATCCAGGAAGTTGTAGGGATCGCTCCAAGCCCCCACCAGGTTACCGATCATGCCGAAGGCCGGATTCTGGCCCGTGAAATAGCTCGGATCGGTCAGGTGGCCCTGCAGGATGCCGGATTTGACTGCCTGCAGTGTCTGATTGGCCTGCACCACGGCGCCTACCGGCAAGATTTCGATCGAGATACGGCCATCGGACATCTTCTCGACGTTCTCGGCCCATTGCTCCTTCATTTCGAACTGCGGCTCACCGGCGGTTTCCGACGTTTGAAATGTCCATTCATACTCGGCGGCCTGAACGGAAAAGGCACTCGCTGCCAGAACGGCAGCGGTGAGCGTCTTGAGCGGAGTGCGTGACATCATTTCGTCATCCTCTAGTCGCTTGTTGTAAGTGGTTCGAGAACAGCAAGTTCATGAATCAGACCAGAAAGGCCCAGATCCCATGCGGTGCGATCAAGCACCGCCAACGCCGCCGCAGCGGCTTGCTCGGGTTGACGCAATCGGATCGCCTCCATCACGCGACGGTGACGCTCCATGCTGTCGTTGAGTTCCTCCGCACTATGATTGGAGCGTTCCACCACCAGCGAGATGGCGGGACGCAGCACATGGCTCAACTGCGCCCAGATCAAGTTGTGCGAGGCGTTAAATATCGCCTCGTGAAACGCCACGTCATATTCGTCGTGCGTGGTGCCTTGCCAACGCAGGTCTTCCTGCGCCAGCGCATTGATCATGCCTTCATAGGCGGTTTCGATTGCCAATAAATCCACCGCCGTCGCGTTCTCGGCAGCCAACCGCGCAACGAAAGGTTCCACCGCCACGCGGAACGCGAAGATCTCGCGTTGAATGCGTGGATTAGGTTCAGCGTAGCGCGCCATCCAATCGGTGACACGCGGATTGAGCATGTGCCATTGCGTCAGCTCACGCACCCGGGTCCCCTGCCCGGAAACACGCACCAAAAGCCCCGCCGAGACCAGCTCCTGCAACGCACTGCGGCCCTTGCTGCGACTGACCCCAAACTGCTTGCAGAGATCCACCTCGCGCGGGATCAGGTCCCCCGGCGCATAGCGTCCGCTGAAAATCGCTTCAGCCAGCGCCTCTGTGAGATCGACACGCGTCGCTGAATCGGAAGTTGTTGTCTCTGAAAACGCCGAGGGCATGCCTGGCTCCCGCCATGTAAAACAAACCGAACTCTATGTCTGATATAGAATCGCCTATTTGCGCCCTGATGGCTTTTAGACATTAGTTTCATCCGCCATGTCGCCACCGTGCCCCATGGCGGCTCGACGGGCTTTCCGCCATCGAGGTCATCGCCAGCCAGCCTAGTGGGCTACCAACAAAAAGGGCCATGCCCCTGAAGGACATGGCCCATACTTTCCTGACGCCGCATGCGGCATCAGGCAGTCACTAGATATTAGCGCTCATACGGTGCGAGACGAGCTCCCCTTGTAGCGGCTCATCTGCGCCTCCAGGAGATTGGCTTGGGTCACACCTCCAATTGTCCGAGGGCACCAGATGAACAACCTACCGAGAGATCACGTCTAAGTCTGGATCCGATGAGACGGTGGAACGCATGAAATAGGATCGCCATCACCCTCTTTTCGGCCTTTAGGAAAAATGGCCCCTATCAATAGAATTAGCTATTATTCATATTTCATGCACCAAAAAACAGGTAGCAAAATGAGCATTTCCGGTATTAGTAACTCGAATTCACTAGCTTTTCTTGGTGAAGTTCGTTCCGCCAAAGAAACGCTTCAAGCTCAAAAACTATCATCATCACAGTCCCAGGCATTGGATAAAGCAACCACCCCTTCTATTTCCGGAGCCGAGGCAGACAACACCTCCAATAACTTATACGCGGAAATTTCTGTAAATGATAAGATTGTCGCTAAGATATGGGAGTCTGGCTTGACAAAACTGCCTAACAGCCATGCTAGCCTTGCCAGTGAGCTATCCCAATCCGGCACCGGCATCCAGACAGCTCAGGAGCGAGCCGAGCAGATAGCTAAAGCCTTGGGTGGAAAAATCGATTATGCAAATCAGCCAAGCTCATATTCTTTCTCTGAGTCCCTAGCTAACTTACTTTCTAGCTGATAGGCATCAACTATAACAACTTTCTAGCCACCACATTTTGATGAACATGCTGAAGAACCCCACCATGACAAACGAATGTCGGCAGCGTTTAAGCGCCAACTGCAAATCGGTGGGTGACTGAGAAGACGCCATGTAACGACTCGCTTGGATATGAAGGATGAGGAAATTCAAGACAATGATATCGTCGGTGCTAGCTCGCGTGACCGACGATTATGAAAGCCTTTTAAAGTAACATATAATAAAATTTTTTAAAAGAGTCTTGGCCGCAAATTCTGAGTGCAACACCTGACCAAACCGGTAAGGTGTTGACCCCATGTCATATTCTGAACTCTGCATCGAAGAACGTGCCACG
>NZ_SOBR01000007.1 GCF_004364315.1 Chromohalobacter marismortui
CTTCGCGGTCCACCGCTTGATGGGGTTATCGTCGCTCATCCTGTCCTCCTGATGACTGCACTATAGCCTGTGCAGCTCTGGAGGGGGTCACTTCAGCAACGCCCCGCCCGGACACGAAAACGCCGCCATCCAACGGGATGGCGGCGTGGAAAACGGAGCGCGCGATGCAGCTTGCTTGCCCGAGGCAGGTCTCGCTTCTCGACTGAAAAGCGCCTAGACGGCGTAGGCGAGATCCTCGCTCGGCATCATTTCCTGGGTGATGGCATCACGCGTGATGGCCTTGGCCGTGCAGGCACAGCGGCCACACTGAGTCGCACACTCGGTGCGCTCGCGCACTTCACGCCAGCTACGCGCACCGTCTTCAACGGCCTCGCGAATGGCATTGTCGGTCACGCCTCGGCATATGCACACGTACATTCCATCACCTCGCTGATCGCCCTGATAGGGAATGTAAATGATTCGCATAAATACTTTCAACCCCCAATCACTATCTTTTCGCTCGGCGGAGGCTCGACTTTCGGCTAACGTACCGGTAAGTGGCTGAAAGGTGGGGCTAAACGGAGAATTGCCGGGTGGGTTGAGATGGAAGAGATTGGCGGACTTTTTGTCACCTCAACAGCACGTGGCGCACCCTCGGCTTGAAGGGGAACGGTGTGGAGGGATAACGCCGCGCTCACCGCCTGGTCAGGTGCTACGCTTCGTTAAGCGAGAATTCCGATGCCAGCATCGAGTAGATAGCATGATCGACATACCTACCGTTTAGGTACTCACGCTCGCGGAGCCCCCCTTCAAACGTAAAGCCCAAGCGCTCTGGGATGGCACGGCTGCTTCCGTTATCCGTAGCGCATGCCACCTCGATTCGATTCAAGCCGTACTCCTGGAAGCCAGTGGCGATCAGCGCCTTCACCGACGAGGTCATGATCCCTTTGCCCGAATAGGCTTGGCTTAACCAATACCCGATGCCACCGATCTTGTTCGTAACGTCAAAGGGGTGAAACCCGCACACACCACACATGGTTGCCTCATAGAAAACCGCATACTGCGGTCCCTTACCGGATTCACGCTGGCTGATAGCCGAATTCACGAAGGACTCGGTATCCGTTGGAGACGTATTCGCATCGATCCAGGGCAACCACTCCCGTAGGTGCTCTCTGTTCGTATCCACGAGCCGAAACATCTCATCCACGTGCTTCTTGTCGAGCAGTTGCAGCTCAATGGCTTCGCTAATAAACAATTCACACTCCAATGGCATTGCCGGTGGCCTTATAAAGCGAAGAGACGACCCGTCAGGGACATCAGCCTTAAGCGGCTGGCTAGTTCACTCACGACGAGCCAGTAGCAGCCCACCCCCCGCACTTCCAAGAAACCCAGCACAGATCCTATTGAACAAACAGTTGACGCATAGCCGGACGAAAAAACCAATGGCGCAACACCTTACCGATTCGATCAGGTGTTGCACTCAGAATTTGCGGCCAAGGTGTGACTATTTAACTCCTAAATCAGGTACGCCGTATTCGTCACCTGGATTTACTTGTTAGGCTTTTCTGTCAAAACCATTCCAGTCAATTGTTGCTATATTTGCAAGCGGAGGAACATCATTGAGAGCTTTAATAAATAGCTCACTTTGTGCGAATATATCAGCCAAGGATAGTAAGTGGATTTTTTCTCTACATAGATCTGCATGCATGCCTAAACGGCTAAAGAAAGTATCTTTAAAACCTCTTGCAGACAGCATGATACTCCACTCTGCATTATGAGCCTTAATATCAGAGTAGTATTTTCTGGCCTCGTCTTTATCTAATGGCATACGGCTTAATTTTGATTGAAAATGACAGAAAGAACCATTATGTAAAAATTCACCATCAATCCCGTCATCTGGCCCTCGAGGCCCAGGGTTAAACCCTAATCGATAAGCAAGCCTTCGACCAATTTCTTGCTTGCTATTATTATCTAGTGAGGCAATTGAATCCGCTAATATGATTGATTGAGACTGTGAGAGTTTAATCATAACAGTCTTTGGCTCATTTTGATTAGACCAAAGACAGTAATAAGTTCGTTGCTGAATTTGACATGTTTCTCCAGTGCTGTTTCTGACTCAGTTGAAATACTAAAGCTAATAGTTGTTCCGCTTCTCTCTTGTGGAAATTCATCTTCATCAAAATCATTTTTTGAACAACAATAAGAACCATAGTTGGATAGAACGTTAAAGAATACATCTTTTGACAAACCTAATAATGTTTGCAAATTCTTTGCAGCTTCAATCAACTCTTCATCCAAAACTATTTCGAGAGTGCTCTCTTCATGATCGGTGGCTTCTTCTATATCAGAAAGAGCCTCATTTATAAATTTATCATCTTTGCTCATTTTAGCTCCTAAATACTTGATAGTGAACTTTGAAGAAGAGGTTTAACGTACTCACACCCTTGATACTCCCACACAAATCTTCCATTAGTAAGAGAATTTTCAAAATGTTCAGGATCAAACGCAATTGGGTCAGATAATTTTACAGTCAAGCTTCCAATGCTATCACGGCAATCTTCGAGTGCGTTATTAACGCTATCTATATCTGAGCCCAATGGGACAATAACAACAGGAATAATGTATCCGGTGTGTTCGGCCATAGCTGCAACCAAAGCAAGCGTGTCTTTTAACCTTCCGAGAGCAAGAGCTTGCCGATTAATTGGCAAAAACACCCCTGTTGGTTGAGCATTTACAATAGCTTTGACAGTGTCTTTTGCTGGACTATTGAGGTCAAGCACAACTGAATCATATTGGCTTTGACCTATAATTTTCCTTAGACTTTCCCTTTCAGGATTCCAAACAACACTAACATTAGGATACTTAGTATTAAGTGTTTTAAGTTTTCCTTCTGGGGAGTCACCTGACATAAAGTTGACAGAGTCATATTGGTCCACGCAGTCGACCAACAAAACTCTTTGGAATGGATCTTCTGCTAATGCTCCAGCTAGGTGGACAGCTAGGGTAGTTTTACCAACGCCACCTTTATTGAAGGTACTAAGAATCACTCTCATTACATCCTCATCTGTTTATAGAAGCCTAACGCTGGCGTAACGGGCCGATTTGGAGCGCCAGCGGAAAACCGGTCCCGTTGACGCAATGGTTAAGTATCGGTCCCAACTGTTTGAATAGTCATAGACTGGTACTCTTTTAGCTGCTCTTCTATGTCCTCTTTTTGTCGCTTTAATAGATCGGACTGCAGCCTGGCACCCCAAATGCTCAAAAGATGGAGCGTGCAACTATAACTGTTGTTTTTGTCGCCCAAAAATACAAGTATTGGTGCTATTTTAGTAACTGAATTGCAAAAGGTTGTTCCTATCGAGAGGTACGCAACTTCTTCATCGGCGACCCCAGATACAAAATACGTGGAGAAAGCCTCAATCGCGTTTGCGACTTTCGTAAACTCTACGGCAATTTCGATTGGCCACTCGCCCACTGGAGAACCTGACTTTGTCTCGACTTCGACTGATTCCGAGCATATTCGTACCTTAAATTTCTCAAAAAAATCAATTCCTTCATCTTTGATTTTTTTTCCAAATCATTAATGAGGGGAATGATACTTTCTTAATAATTAGAAATCTGTTCCGCCGTGATCCTCAAAGCATCTCGTTTGGCACTTATAGCAACTGCTTTTTTCTGTGCCTTTAATTGATCTTTCGCCACACGAATCTGACCAAGTGCCAAAAAAGCCACAACGACCAAAAGGGGGCCACTGACGTAATAAACTAGTTCCAAAATTTCTTTTAAGGTTTGCAAGTGCCCTCCTTTTTTTCACTTAACGCGGAGCGAAGCGGCGGTCCGCCAGGGATGTCCGCCTTACGCGTTTTGTTATGATTTTACCCATGTCAGCTGTTGCGCATAAATTCGTTGAACACAAGGCCCGCAGCGGCAAGCCCAAGTACCACGCTGGTTGTGAAGTGTAGCCATGCAGGAAAAGGCAACAGTATGAAAAAATTGCTGATTGATGAAATTAGAAGACCGGCCATAAAGAGCATGCAGACCACTCCCCAAAATGTGTGGCTGGCCCAATGTTTCAACCGTAGATATTTATTCCCAAGGCGAATGAATAAACAAGCTGTGGAGAACAGTGCAGCGATGCCTATGACGTTTTGTGAACGCTTCAGCAGGGGATCATTTACCTCAATGTCGACCAACAGTGTTGGTGGGAGTGCCCCTGCCCCTAACGCGATCATGCCTGCAAGCCATAGCAACCCCGTTTTCGTATCGCTCACACTATTACCTCATAACGCCGCCAACACGCGCAGCTTTGTAGTGAAGGCTAAGCCGCAACGGAAAAGCTGTCGCCGTGCTTGGCTTGGTTATGTGTAGGGAACCCCATCAGCACCTCTCCTTCCGCGACTCTGCAACAAGTCATTGGTGCTCTATGACGATACCTGTACAGCACCCACCGTTTGTTGGGTGATAGTCCACGGAACAGACCGTGATCACGACAAATAAATCAGCATCGGCTCGCAGCAGCACGTTTCCACCGGGGGGATTGTCTGATGCAATCACTTCAAGCCGACCGTCGGGTTGCGGCTCGGATCGCTGGAACAGATTGACCGGGTCAGGAACAATCGGAAGGGAAATACCAGCTTTGGACAGGATACCCAGGAGGTTATCTCGACAGTTCGGGTGGCCCCGCAAACCAGCACGCTCATAAAGCCCACGGTTGCATGCAGGAAAAAGCATATCGTGGGGACAGGGTGAGTTGTCTTCGATGAGCGTCAAGACCTGGTTAGCCTGTTCGCTGTAAAAGCTCTTGCCAGGAATAGGAAACATTCGCTCTGTAATGTCCCGTGTTTGCGAGGTGCTAAGCCAATCGACTCCATCACTGTTCACGACGAACGACCACAAGTCAGCAACCTGTTGGCCCTCAGGGTCAATCACACGCAAGCATTCGCCCTTCTTCACTCGGAAGCCTCGCCCCGATTGTGGCGGTATTTCGGTGCGATATTGCTGGTGCCTCTCAACTTCAAAATCATCTTCCATCTACATTCTCCAAGATGGAGTCTTTGAACACATAAAGCTGCGCACAACGGTGCCCTTGGAATGGAGGCGCAGCCGCAATGCAAAGGGCGTCCGGCGGCCACCGGGCGTATTGATGCGCCTGGTTATACGTCAACATACGTTCAGGAAAACGCTGCCGTTCGCCATTTCGGGTTTGACTGGATACTCGAAAGTACCTTGTTTTCCGAGTAACAGCTTGATTTTCCAGCAGGCATTTGGAGCTTTTTGATGAGCATTCAGCAAACCCTCCATCACCTGGCTGTAGTCAATCTGCACTGACTTCAACAAGGCGTGGTCTTCAGCCAGTTCACAGGCATCGGAATGGCAGTTTGCAGATTTGTTTCTAACGGAAAGGTTACCCCAAAGATTTATGCTCAGGCATATGTCCTTCTCGGAAAGCTCCAACTCAAATTCGGTACCCGTGAGATTGTTGGAGAAGTTTCTGTGTGAATAGGTAACGGAGACGCTAGCGGTTGTTTTCCTGAGGGAACGACTCATTGCTACTTCCTTGACGTATAACGCCCGGCTTTGGGGCGGACTTGTAGCCGCGCAGCGGCGAAAAGGCCGTCCCAGTCCCGAAGGGGCGACAACAGCCGATTGTTATACCTTTTTAGAGAAAACACGTTTAAGCCACGATGGGACTTTCTTTAAGTCGACACCAACCCCCATGAAGTTTGGCTGTAAGAGCAAGGGGTCTTCATTTTTAGAACTCATAGATTTTAGCCGTTGAAGCTCAATATCTTTTTTAGCCCATTCCATTAGCTCTATTTGCACTCGGCCATACATAGGTCCGGAGTCAACAAGCTTTTGATGCCAGGGATACTTAATGTCGGCAGCCGTGAGCCTTATATAAGAATATCTATCTGGCTCATCGTTACCAAATGGACGACGATAAAAGAAGTTCTCGTACTTCCTCAAAGCCAAACCGAAATGCTCTAATTTTCAATATCAAAGCCTTCTGGTATGACAGGGCTTGCATATTCGAAGTACAGAAAATACTTATCTTCTGGGAAGTAGAACAAGTCATGAACTAGGTTGTAGATGTCTTCCTCTTCAATCAAGGACTCCCTATAAATAACATGCTCTGGTGGTAGCATTGTCATTTCTGAAGGTGGCGGCAAACTGTCTGGCCATTTTGGAATTTCCTTGCCGTCAGTATCACTCATAAACACACCCTAAGGTATAACGACTGCAGCATGCGCGCCCTTGGAGTGGAGCCGAAGGCGCAATGTAAAGGGCGTCGCCGTACCTGCAATGGTTATGCAATTACACTGGAGATATAGCGACGCTATATTTACCGCCCATTTTCGGAGAACCACCCGCCACCGACAACTTTTTCCCTTCCTCACAATACCGATATTTTTGATACTGGGTGGTAAAGTCTAAGTGATAATTCTCTGCGACTAACTCGCCTGATTCTTCTATGCTTATCTGACCGTCTTGGTACCCATTACGTATGATTTTTACGTTTGTGATCTCTGATGCATTCCGGCTAGGGCTACGGTACTCAACGAATGCCCTGAAATCTAAGTTACCAACTTGATCTGTTTCAAGGTCGTGTGCGTCCATGAAGTCATGGATGGCATGAAACGATTCCATTGATTCTCCTTATGCATAACGCCAATATTCAGCGGCGCCCTGACAAGGGCGTCCGGTGGAGGCCGAAGGCCGGAACGAACTGGAATGACTGGTTATGCATTAACCGGAGCTTCCGAAACCTCTATAGTCCCCATAACGATGACCTCGAGACATGGATCATTTGTGCGCTCCCCTGAAAAATAGCTATGGGCGCTTTCCTCAAATTCGGCAGCGGTACAATCTAGCCATTTGGAGTCAGCGGTGAACGAGGAAGAGCCTTTTTGGATGATTGCTCCATAGAGTGAACGTTTTCCACCCCACCATCTCTGGTTAGCTTTGATCGCAGTGTCGAGATCTGGGAATAGATAAAGAGCGCCCATTCGACTGGGGATATGCGGATAGTGGGCCTTTCTGACCTCCTCGAATACCGCCTCCTTCTCGCGGTCTGTATGGACAGCTTCGTATCTAGACACGACACCACTCAAGTTAGGGTCTAATTCACGCATCATGGACGGTGACTGAAGAATTCCCTTACAGAACTTAAGGTTGTGATGAAACATCACATCGCTATCGTCAGCAGCCAAATATCTCATTCGCTCTCCCTGCATAACGCCAGCCAGCATGCGCGGCTACGGAATGGAGGCGAAGCCGCAATGTAGTAGACGTCACCGTGACTGGCCTTGTTATGCTTTTGATCTGATTAGCTCCGCTATTTCAGAGGCGATTTCTTCGATCGTATGGGTAGCAGTACTTCGAGCCACTTTGTCAGCCAAGGATGGGCTGAAATCCATAACCTGCTGTTTAGTTATATTGTGCCAGATAGGCAGAAGTATCTGCTCGCCTGATACCGTGCGTGTAACGATCCCATCCAGCTCATAATTCGTCCAGCCTTTGTTGATAAATTCTGGGGATAAGACCACTAATCCCACGCGACTGTTTGCTAACCCCCTATCAATTTTTTGCCTTAGACTATCACCGATTCGAAGGGTCATCTCGTCGAACCAAACATTTAAATCCTCGTCCATTAGCGCGTTAGCCAGGGGACGCACGAAATCATCTTTATCTTCGGATGCATGAGAAATGAAAACGTCATGCGTTTCCCCTTCTTTTTCCGTCGGCGGGGGCACATCGTCTCTAACGAGGCTTGGAACGTCGCTCAACGGACGTTCTTGAATTGCATGCAACATTCCAGGCAAAACACGAACTGATGCTTTGGTGCTACCTCTTAGCCCTTGCATATCAACGGCCACGTGCCAGTGTCCTGATGATGGGATCTGCAGTCTGACGGGGGATTTTTTAGCCAAACCGCCTGTATATCTGTGACGACGTCCTCTCTTGTAACTACTGAAGTTACTGCTGTCCATGAGTCGAACATTCGCGCCGCTGGTAAGAGTCACTTCAACGATTTCCCCTCCTTTCCTTTGGCCAAGATCAGTGTGAATAAATTGCATGGAGAGCTACTCCTTTGTCGGCCTGAGGGGCATAACGCCAAGCGCACCGGTGGCCTTTTAGAAGCGAAGCGGAGAAAAGGCCATCCGTGTGACGCGACTGGTTATGGCTATACAGCAAGATGGTCAAGGTACCGGTTTAAAGACACGAACTCAGAGCATGCTTCTTTGAGCTCTCTATTTGCGTGTTCCCAGAAAATAACCGTGACCTTTATTCCCCGCTCTACCAAATGCTCGACAGTAGGGACATAGTCCCCATCTCCAGCAACAAGGGTGAATTCATCACCGTCTTCAAATTTTGTATAGGAATCCGCCATCATTTGCGTAACGATCTCGGAATCTACCTTTTTCTCTTTGTTGGCCACATTTCGATCATGGACTATGACTTCAAACCCTCGGTCACGAGCAATATTCCAGAGGGAGTCATTTTTGGGCGGCCGCGACCCGAACAGAGCAGCTCTCTTGACATCAGAACGATCGCCTCCGGCAAACTGGAATAGCTTACCGAAATCAATTTTCCACTCGTAATCACAGATTCGATTCTGGACGGCAGCCCAGACATCAGGAGCTTTGCCGTGCTCTGCTGCAGCCACATGCATGCCCTCAATCCAAACATTCGAGTTATCTACGTAAACCAAATTTGCCATCTAATTCTCCTATTCAGATTTAGCCATAACGCTGAGCACAGCGGCGACCTTGGAATGGTGCCGAAGGCGCCATGGAAAGGGCGTCCGGCGGCCATCGGCCGCGTACTGCTGCGACTTGTTATAAATTTTTGTCCCTTGCCTGCGATTTGGCCTGCTCCACCACTCCTGGGTTCTTTGGCTTTCCTGCCTCATCCACAAGAACTTGGGTTACGCCACAACGACAGTCTTCAGGGACATTTTTCAAACTGTATAGATCTTTAATTTCTTCAATGTCGAATAATTCACCATGCAATGATTTGTGGTGGTCGCACATCAAAGAAAGACACATGTATTTAACCGGAATGCCGATCCGTTTGACGTCCTCGTCTTCTTTCAGGATTTTGTCCATTCTCATGCTGTTTACCGTCATAACTTCACCATTTATAACGCAAAGCGCAACGGCGCGAGCTTGCGAGCGTCCGGCACACAAAGTGTGCGTATTGCCGCGTATTGTTATGCACCAAATTTTTTCTCGATAGCACGTGCTAAAGAATTTACCACAGCGCCAATAGCAGCTTTAACCCCGTCATCCTTAAACGCTTCTATAGGATTTTTAGCTCTTAATGCGCCTGCTGGAGTTAGCTTTAGTCCATGCCGCGGAATTTGATGGTCTGCCGATGTATATTGAACAAGCCCTTTTTCCTTAAGATAATAAAACGCATCACTCAGTGCGACCCTGTAGCGGTCTGCTTCCTCACTAATGTCATTTCTTCTGTAAAATCCCATATCGCGGTCATCTAAAGTTATCTCTAGGGGGTACGTTTCATCTAGCGTCTTGAGTATTAGCTGTTCAGCTTCAATGAGCAGTTTTCGTCCTGTCATATTAATTTCTAATGTCGCATAACAGGTATTAGATAGCGCGCTCGTCTTGTCACTTGAACGAGCGCGCGCGTTCAAGAAATCTTATCAAGCCCGCCTTTTCGCACCTAACTCGTTGATTTCACATTGTGCTAAGCATAACTCGGCACGTTATGTAGGATTCGCTTGCTTGCGATCTTTATTGGGGTTGAGGGTGAAACACTACAGCCCTCGCACCGTCAGGACTTATTGCCACTAGATACGTTATTTAATTCGTTTCAATGGTTTGCGCCACCCCGCCAGCATGGGTGGCCCCGAGGTGAAGGCTTTTCTGGAGCATCTTGCGCTACAGCGCTATGTGACAGCGGCCACGCAGGATCAGGCCAGGCCCTGATGCTCTTTTTCCTCTATCGGCATGTACTGGGAAAAGTTTTATCGGCGTGCGGGGCCTATTGGGTGAGGACAGGGCCCTTCAGGAACGCTACCGCCCCTACCTGTGCATGTGGCGATGAGCGGTTGTCATCCATGCGGTAGTCCCAGCGTAATGGTTTATCACCGGCTTTCTTAAGTAGCCTTTGCTGTACCGTAACTAGCCGTTACAGGGAGAGCAATGCCCACGAAAGCATTAGGGGGAACGGCGGTTCACGCTGGAGTACTGGGCTACTGGCTGACGTCGCCCAGCATGCTGTCCAGTTCGTCCTGATCGACGCCGAGCATCTGCAGGATGTTGCGCTGGGCGGCTTCGAGGATGTGCTGGCGTTCTTGCTCGCCGGGCAGGCTCTTGGCGAGGGCCACGGCGCCCACCAGGGAGGCAAGAATGACGCGGGACTTGTCGGCGATGACGTCGAAGGGGAGTTTCTTGAGGCGGCTGAGAGCGATGAGGCGGGTTTCCAGCATCTTCTTCATGCGCAGGTAGGAGGCTTCGAAGAGCGTGCGGATCTCGGCGTTCTCGTTGCCGATCTCGTTGAACAGCACGGTCTCCGGCCCGGGCTGGTGCTTGCGTTCCAGCTCCTGGAGATTCCAGCAGTTGGAGACCAGCTCCGTGAGGTGCTTCACCGAAAGCGGCCCCTTGACCAGCCTGGCCGCGCGGCTGCTTTCCAGGGTGTCTCGCACCGAGGCGTGGTACAGCGCTTCCTTGGAGGCGAAGTGGGCATAGAAGGCGCCGTGGGTCATCTTGGCCAGTTTCATGATCTGGCCGATGGAGACCTTCTCGAATCCTTGGCGGCTGAACAGTTCGACGGCCGATTTAAGGATTCGCTCGCGCGACCTGGCCTTGCGATTCGTCGAGTCGGACATGGCGACCTCACGCTGCTGCTCAGAATAGGTGCTGAATACACGCTGAATATTATCTTGATCATATCAAGCTGAGTGCTAGCGTGGCACGAATACAATTTCGTTCAGGACACTATCATGTCATCACCGCTCGTCATCACCGGCATGGGCATGGTCAGCCCCCTCGGTTGCGGCGTCAACGCCAACTGGGAGCGCCTTCTGGCGGGCCGCTCCGGCGTTTCGTCTATCACGCGCTTCGAGACCGGCGAGCTGCCGATCAAGGTCGCGGGCTCGGTTCCCGGCATGGAGAGCGACCCAGAGGCGGGCTTCGACCCCGACCGCGTGGCCGATGCCAAGGAACGCCGCAAGATGGAGCTGTTCAGCCTTTCATGGCCGCCGCCGATGAGGCGCTGACCCAGGCGAACTGGTTCCCCTCGAGCGATGAGGACCGGTTGGCCACCGCCACCATCGTGGGCTCCGGCATCGGCGGCTTCCCGACCATCACCCAAGCGCAGAATACGCTTTCGACGCGCGGCCATCGCCGACTCTCACCGTTCACCGTGCCGGCCTTTTTGGCCAACCTGGCGGCGGGCAACGTGTCGATTCGCTATGGCTTGCGCGGGCCTTTGGGCTGCCCGGTCACGGCCTGCGCGGCGGGTGTGCAGGCCATCGGCGACGGCATGCGCCTGATCCGCAGCGGCGAGGCCTGTATCGACCCGCTCTCGCTGGCCAGCTTCCATGCCATGAAGGCGCTCTCCACCGAGCAGGCGTCGCCCGCCAAGGCGTCGCGACCTTTCGATCAGGCCCGCAACGGCTTCGTCATGGGCGAAGGCGCGGGGCTCCTGGTGATCGAGACCTTGGCCCACGCCGAGGCGCGCGGGGCGACGCCCCTGGCCTTTCTCAGCGGCTATGGCACCAGCGCAGATGCCCACCACATCACGGCCGGGCCGGAAGACGGTGCCGGGGCCGCAGCGGCCATTCGGGCCGCGCTGCGGATGGCGGGACTCGCCCCCGAGGCCATCGGTCACATCAACGCCCACGCCACCTCGACGCCGGTCGGCGACCGGGCGGAGATCGCATCATTACGCAATGCGTTTGGTGACGCTCTGCCCGGCATTCCGATCTCCGCCACCAAGTCGGCCACCGGCCACCTGCTCGGTGCCGCCGGCGGCGTGGAGAGCATCTTCTCGGCCATGGCGGCCATCCAAGATCGCCTGCCCCCGACCCTGAATCTGGAAAACGCCGATGAAGATCTAAGCGACCTGGACTTCGTCTCGGGCGAGGCACGCGAACACCGCAGCCAGCACGTATTGTGCAATGGCTTCGGCTTCGGTGGGGTGAATGCTGCGCTGATCGTCAGCAAGGTGTAGGCGCTGTCTGAAAAGTACTGCGCTCCGACAAGCCGCCACCACCGCTTCGGCGCATCGGTAGTGGCTAAACAACGCTCGCTGAGACGGTGGAGCGAGCGCCAGGACACATTGCCGCGACGCCCGACCTCGTGCGGCCAGGCTGTGTCTCCTGCCTTACCGTTTCGCGCTGGCCAGGGCGGCCCCGAAGCACATGAAGGTCGCGCCACCGATGCGGTTGACGACGCGTGCTCCCGTTGGCGAGCCGAACCATCCCTTCGCCTGTTGCCCAAAGAACGCATACAGGCAGTGAATCACCAGGACCAGCGTACTGTAGGTCAGCACCAGCAGCGTGAACTGTGCGGTGAAGTTCCCTTGTGGGCTGATGAACTGAGGAAAGACCGAGAGAAAGAAAAACACGGCCTTGGGATTCGTCAGCTGTATCGTCAGCCCTTCGAGAAAGCGGCGGCGAAAGCCTAGCGATTGCGTGGGTCGTTCAGCGAACGCAAGCGACGGCGAGCGCCAAAGACGAATCCCTAGATAGAACAGATAGGCGGCGCCGAGAAGCTTCATCGCCGTAAAGGCAACCGCCGAGGTCGCCAATATCACACCGACACTCGAGGCGGAAATGCCCGCTACGAGCAGTGTGCCAAAGGCAATACCGACTATTCCGCCAAGACTCCCCATGAAGCCAAACCGCAGCGCGTTGCTCAGGGTCATCACTACGCCCGGCCCTGGGCTAAGCACTGTCAGCGTTGCCATTATCAGGAACAGCCAATACAGGTCCATCTCAAATCCTCGCTAGACACTGCTCTCGCAATACTTCGCCAGTCGGAGAGGGTTGGACGCCCACGTAGAGCGCAGTTGGCGTCCCGTTGACCGCCTTGTTAGGGCCCTTGAATCGGGCTAGCATAATCGTATTGCCACTCGCGGAGGCACCATGAATACGGAAACATTAGACCACCTACGCTCCCAGATTTCGACGCTCTCCGAGTCGGAACGTGCAGCGCTGGCTCGCGAGCTGATAATGAGTCTGGACGGTCCCCGTGACGACTCTGTCGAGCAAGCCTGGAACGATGAAATCGTTCGCCGTGTTTCCAAAGTCAAAAGCGGAAAAGCGACACTTATCGACCGTGAAGAATTCCGATCGCAGATGCGGGCGAGATTAGGCCAGTAATAGTCGTAATCGCCGTCGCCCACCACTCTCGCAAGCCTGGCTATTGGTTGGAACGAGATAAGCTCTAACCTGATAGCCTGACTTCCCAACACGGCCCCCACAAAAATGCCGCTTCCCAAGGAAGCGGCAAAGCATGAGTCGGACGCGACTCAGTACGTAGAAGCCAGTATGTGGAAGCGGTCTCAAGGCATGGCGGCTTAGCCCGTCATGTCCAACACGATCCGCCCTTCGATCTTGCCATCGATCATGCGCTGGAAGACGTCGTTGATGTTTTCCAGCGTCTCGGTGGCGATGGTGGCCTCGACCTTGCCTTGACCGGCGAAATCGAGCGCTTCCTGAAGGTCTTGTCGCGTGCCGACGATGGAGCCACGCACGGTGATGCCGTTGAGTACCGTATCGAAGATCGGCAGCGGAAAGTCGCCCGGCGGCAGGCCATTGAGCACCAGGGTGCCGCCGCGGCGCAGCATGCGCTGGGCCTGATCGAAGGCCTTGGGCGACACGGCAGTGACCAGCGCGCCATGAGCCCCGCCGATCTCGCGCTTGAGGGTCTCGGCCGGATCGGTCTTCGAGGCATTGACAACGACAGTGGCTCCCAGGCGCTCGGCCAGCGCCAGCTTGCCGTCATCGATATCCACTGCGGCCACGTTGAAGCCCATGGCCTTGGCATATTGCACCGCCATGTGGCCGAGACCGCCGATCCCCGAAATCACCACCCACTGGCCAGGGCGGGCGTCGGTCATCTTGAGTCCCTTGTAGACCGTCACGCCGGCACACAGCACCGGCGCGATCTCCAGGAAGTCGACATTGTCGGGCAGCCGCCCCACGTAGTTGGCATCGGCCAGGGTGTAGTCGGCGAAACCGCCGTTCACCGAGTAGCCGGTGTTCTGCTGCGACTCGCATAGGGTCTCCCAGCCCCCCAGGCAGTGCTCGCAATGGCCGCAGGTAGAATAGAGCCACGGCACGCCGACACGGTCGCCTTCCTTGACGTGCTTGACGCCCTCGCCCACCGCCACGATATGGCCAACGCCCTCGTGGCCGGGGATGAAGGGTGGGCTGGGCTTGACCGGCCAGTCGCCGTGGGCGGCATGCAGATCGGTGTGGCACACGCCCGAGGCGGCCACCTCGACCAGAATTTCCCCCTGCTGCGGTCGCGGGGTCGCGACTTCCTCGATCACCAGCGGTTCGCCGAATTGGCGGACCACGGCAGCTTTCATCGTCTTGTCCATTGTCGTTTCTCCTCGGTTGGCGGGCAGCCGAATGCCGCGCGCCTTCGAGTTCGCCTACGCCGTGATGGAGCGATGGCTTCACGCTCGTTGAAAAGGGAATGCCGTTCGGGGCAGTGCCCCGAACGGCCCAGGCTCAATAAAGCCCCATCGGGTCGTCGCTGTAGGAGACCAGCACGCACTTCACTTGCTGGTAGTGGTCGAGCATCAACTTGTGGGTCTCGCGGCCGATGCCTGATTTCTTGTAGCCACCGAAAGCGGCGTGCGCGGGGTATTGGTGGTAGCAGTTGGTCCACACGCGCCCGGCTTGAATGCCGCGGCCCATGCGGTAGGCGCGGTTCATGTCGCGGGTCCAGACCCCGGCGCCTAGGCCGAACTCGGTATCGTTGGCGATGGCCAGCGCTTCTTCCTCATCGCGGAAGGTGGTGATGGCAAGCGTCGGGCCGAAGATTTCCTCCTGGAAGACGCGCATGTCGTTGCGGCCCTTGAGAATGGTGGGCTGCACGTAGAAACCACCCGCCAGCTCGCCCTCGAGACTGGCCTTGCCACCCCCCAGCAGGCATTCGGCGCCCTCGTCGCGGCCGATGTCCATGTACGAGAGGATCTTGTCGAATTGTTCCTTGGAGACCTGGGCGCCGATCTGCGTTTCGGTATCCAGCGGATCGCCCTGGCGAATGGTTTTGGCGCGTTCGATGGCGCGGGCCATGAACTCGTCGTAGATCGATTCGTGCACCAGCGCGCGGGAGGGGCAGGTGCACACCTCGCCCTGGTTGAAGAAGGTCATCAGCAAGCCTTCGATGCACTTCTCGGCGAAGGCATCACCGTGCGAGAGCACGTCCTCGAAATAGACGTTGGGCGACTTGCCGCCCAGTTCCAGCGTGGCCGGCACGATGCGCTTGGCGGCATTGGCCATGATATGGCTGCCCACCGGGGTGGAACCGGTGAAGGCGATCTTGGCGACACCTTCATGCGTGGTCAGCGCCTCGCCGGCTTCTTCGCCGAGGCCATGCACGACGTTGATCACGCCCGGCGGCACCAGGTCGGCGATGAGTTCGAGGAAGATGTTGATCGAGGCCGGCGTCTGTTCGGCCGGCTTGAGCACCGAGCAGTTACCGGCAGCCAGCGCGGGCGCCAGCTTCCAGGTCGCCATGAGGATGGGGAAGTTCCAGGGGATGATCTGGCCCACCACGCCGTAGGGCTCGTGGTAATGATAAGCGACGGTATTCTCGTCGACTTCGCTGATGGTGCCTTCCTGGGCACGCAGGCAACCCGCGAAATAGCGGAAGTGATCCGCCACCAGCGGGATGTCGGCGCCGCTGGTTTCGCGGATCGGCTTGCCGTTGTCCCAGGTCTCGGCCACGGCGAGCTTGTCGATGTTCTGCTCGACCCGGTCGGCGATCTGCAGCAGCACCTTGGCGCGCTCGGCGGGCGCCGTCTTGCCCCAGGCGGGCGCGGCCTTTTGCGCTGCCTTCACGGCACGGTCGATATCCGCCGCCGATGAACGCGGTACCTGACAGAAGACCTCACCGGTGACCGGGGTGATGTTATCCAGATAACGACCATCGGCGGGGGCGACCCATCCACCGCCGATGAAATTCTCGTAACGCGACTTGAAGTCGATGACGGCACCCGGGGTGCCGGGACGTGCATGAATCATGGCGTGTCTCCTTGAGCGAATGCGCCGGACCGAGTCGTTTGGTGTACGACCCTGATCCTGTCATGAAAGTGAGTGCGCATCGTCTTCAGCATGGCGCGTCGGCCAGCCATGGGTTTGCCTGCCAGTCTCCGACGATTGTCTGCCAGTCTCAGATAGCGAATTTGCCTACACTAGACGCTAACGGACATATTCATGTCCACACGCCGCCGGTACCGCTGAGGAGTTCGCCATGCACGCCGTCACGCCTCCCTATTCGCGCAGCCAGGCGCCTCGCGTGAACAACACCCGCACGCTCGAGCAACTGACGGACACGCCGCGTACACGGCGCTTGATCGAGAATCGCATCTGTTACGCCGGTCCGCATGCCGAGCTGTCGATCTACGATACCTGGTGGCCCGCGCAGGATGTCGCCTTGAACGCCGAGCGGGTGCTCTACTGCGGCATGCTGCAAGGGCGCAAGGTGATGCATGGCGCCACCGACGCACCGGAAACCTTCTTGCCGGGCGAGAGCTTCGTGCTGGCGCCGCACCAGGAAGTGCGCATCGACTTCCCCGATGCACGCCCCGACACACCGACCACCTGCCTGACCATCGATCTCGATCCTGAGCGCATCCACGCCCTCAGCGAGCGCCTCAACCAGACTCAGCCACGCACACGCGACCTCGGCGAGTGGTACTATCATCCTCAGGCCCTGCACGTACCGCATAGCCCGACCACGCAAGCGCTGATCGAACGCTTGATGGGGCTGTTCCGCGAGAACCACCCCGACCGCGACGCCTTGATCGGCTTGGGCATCGACGAGCTGATCGTACGTTTGCTGCGGACTCAGTCGCGTGAGTTGCTGCTCGCCGACGCCCGCCAGGCGCCGCCGCGTCACGGGCTCGCGGCGGCACTGGCGTGGCTGGAACGCCATCCAGAGCAGCCTCTGGATGGCGCGCAGTTGGCGCGCGAGGCCTGCATGAGCAAGGCGCGCCTGTACCGGCTGTTCCAGCGCGAGGTCGGCTACACCCCCGGCGAGTATCAGCAACGCCTGCGCTTGGCACGTGCGCGTCAGTGGCTGCGCGAGGCCGACGCCCCCATCACCGAGATCTGCTATTCGCTGGGCTACCGCAGCCTCAGCCACTTCACCCGTCGCTTCAAGGCGGCCTATGGCCTCACGCCCGGCGACTATCGCCGCCTTCTCGTGGCCTAGGCAGGCACCACGAACACTCGCCCAGGTCGCGCATCAATCAGTGTTTCCTCAACAAGAAGCGCTTGCATTTCAGCGTGAATCCGATAAAGTTAATAACGAATTTTTATTCTATCCGCATAAAGCAAGAATTCCTCGTGATACGCAAAACGGGTGTCACGCGGAATTCATGACCAGGGTAGATATTTCCCGCATCGCGTTGCGATGCACATAGTGTTCACAAGAGAGAGATCATGACGTTACGTCACGCCGAAAGCGGCGATGCTCCGCGATTGCACCTCGACCTCACTCCCTTTCAGGAAGACGGCCAGTGCTACGGCGATTACCACCGCCTGCCCCTCAATCCGATGCTCAAGCGCCTGTGCATAGAAGCGCGCCGCGCCGGTCTGGCGGATGCGTCGCTCGGGGCGCGCGACCTGATGAGCCATATGGCACTCGACGAAGACCATATCGTCACGCAAGAAATTTCCGGACGCGTGTGGCGCTACAACGTCGGCTACTCGGAAGCGCCCAGCCAGCTCGACTCGGCGCTCGATTCACTCGGCGCACGCATGCTCGAGGAGCCGCTGCCCACCGGCCTGGCACAGCTCACCGAGTCATGGGTCTACATGCCCGGACAGCTCGATGCCGCCACGACCCAGAGCACCGATGTGCTGTGGATGGATAAGCCGGCGTGGGCACGCTATCGCCTCGAACAGGTTCAGCTCTGGTTTCGCGCCCTGCGCGACGATGCCGAGCACCTCGGCGACGGCTGGTTGGCCTGGCACCTGACCCACCTGCCGCTGACACGCGCGCCGGTGTTCGATAGCGTCGATGCGTTCAGCAAGCTGGCACGCCTCGATCTGGGTGGCCGCGACGCCCTGGGAGAGCTCTCCTTCGTGCGGTATCAACAAGGGGAATGCCACGAGGGAATGGGGCTGGCGATCACGCAACTCCCGCACCGCATCGATACGCTGGCGCCGTTGGACGACGCTCTGGTGGTGCCCGCACGCCAGGTCGACGGCATCCTCGCACGCCTCGATCGCGCCCTCGCGGACTTTTGATACATCGCCTAAGCGCTTTCTGATAAGCGCAGCCTGAAAAGTCGCTAGCGCGACATGGGCAATCAACGCAAAACGCCCCCGGTGCCGAATACGGCGCCGGGGGCGTTGCGTTGTGGCCCGCGTAGCGTTTTCCTCAGCCGGAGCGCCTGAGCAGCACGATGCCGAGCACATAGCAAGCCACGGTGGGCACCAGCACCGCGAACACCGGCGAGAAGCCGAACAACATCGAGGCCGGGGCCAGCAGATCCTGCAGGTACTTGAACGAGACGCCGACGATGATGCCGTAGAAGACGCGTGTACCGGCAGCCACGGTGCGCAGCGGACCGAACACGAACGACGCGGCCACCAGCATCAGACCCGCCAGGGTGAAGGGCAGCAGCATCTTCTGCCAGAAGTACAACAATGGCTGCGTGGCTTCGAGTCCCTGGTTTTCCTGATAACTGGCGTAACGCCACAAATCACTGGGTGACTGGCTTTCCAGGGGACGCAGCAAGCGATTCAACTGGGCCGGAGTGAACGACGTTTCCCAGCCACGTTTAGCGTCGGTATTGACGACGGTACGGCCGTCCTTGAAGCGCGTTTCCTGGATATTCTGCAACTGCCAGCTGCCGTTTTCCCACACCGCGCGATCGGCATGCATGGCGCTAACCAGCCGCGTGCCATCGAAGTGATAGCGCGTGACATCGATGACCACGTCATCCGCGCGGATGGTCCCGAAGCGATAGAAGTCGTCGCCCTCGCGTTGCCAGCCACCGCGTTCGGAGAGGATGGCGCCCTCGCCCTCGAGCTGTTCCAGACGCCAGGCTTCCGCGTACTGCTCGGTCACTGGGCTGACCCATTCGCTGATTGCCATGGTCAGGATGATCACCAGCCCCAGGGGCTTCATGGCCCCCCACAGAATACGCGCCAAGGAGCGCCCCGAGGCGCGCATCACCGTCAACTCGTTGCTCGAGGCCATGCTGCCCAGACCGATCAAGGCCCCAATCAGAACGCCCACCGGCGCATACTGATAAAAGCGCCACGGCAGGCGCATCAGCAGATACACAAAGACATCCAGAGCGCCGTAGTTGCCTTCGACATCGCCGAGATCGTTGATATAGGAAATGACCAGATCCAGCCCCAGGATCATCACCTGCACGACCAGCATGGCCGACAGCACATTGCGCGCGATATAGCGATCGAAACGGTCAAAAATCATGCCCGGCCTCCTCGGCGCTGGTCACGACGCATCATCCAGATCCCCAGCAACAAATACCCCAGATGAATCGGCCACATGCCGATGAGCGGTGACAGCGCCCCACGCGCAATGGCGTCCTGCGCCGCCAGCAACAGGCTCAAGTAACTGATGTGTATGAAGATCGCCGGCAGTAACTTGGCGAACCGTCCCTGCCGAGGGTTGACCCGCGAAAGCGGTAAGGCCAAGAGCGTGAGAATCGGCACCATCAGGGGCATCGACAATCGCCACTGCAGGTTCGCCCAAGCTTCATTGCCGCCCCGCTCGATGAGCTCGGGCGTCGAGGTCAGCTCGGCCGCGTCGAGATTGATGCGTTCGCTGGACTGCGACAGGCGTACCGCATAAGTATCGAACTGCACACGCTCGGCGACATGCGTTCCCGGTTCGACGCTATAGCGCTGACCATCGGTCAACACCAAAAAGCGGCTGCCGGTGTCCTCGTCGACCGTTTGATAACCGCCTTCGGCGCGCGTGACCATGGTTTCAGGCGTTCCATCGTTACGCGGCTGACGCTGGCTTATGAAGACTTCTTCCATGCGCGAACGGTCATCGGTGAGGCTCTCGGTATAGGCGATGCGTCCACTGCCGAATTCCTGAAAACGCCCCGGCTGCAGCACCGAGAAATCGAGCCGGCTCTTCTGCTCCTCGAGCACCATCTCATTGTGGCGA
Source organism: Chromohalobacter marismortui (assembly GCF_004364315.1). Taxonomy (GTDB): domain Bacteria; phylum Pseudomonadota; class Gammaproteobacteria; order Pseudomonadales; family Halomonadaceae; genus Chromohalobacter; species Chromohalobacter marismortui. The sequence continues at coordinate 20,349 of NZ_SOBR01000007.1, forward strand.
GCGCCGCTCGGGGTCAGCCACAGACTGCACAACGCCACCAGAATGGCCACCAGCACGGCCGGCCACAGCGTCACCCGCAACAAGCGATTGGGGCTGATCCCGCAGGCCACCAGCACCGTGATCTCGCTATTGAGATAGAGCTGCCCAAACGCCAGCAGAATGCCGAGAAAGAACGACAGCGGCAGCACCAGCTCCATGAACCCGGGCAAGTGGAACAGCATCAGGGTGCCGAGAATGTTGGCGGGAATATCCCCTTGCGCGGCATCGCCGAAATAGCGAATGAAGCGACTGCCCATGATCACCAGCAACAGCACGCCGGCCACGGCAGCCATGGTGGCGAGGATCTCGCGCGTCAGATAACGGAATACGATCAAGCGTTTTCTCCCGGGTCGGTTCCCTGGTCCACGATGCCCCATCAGGGCCCAATGCAGCCTTCGACCACCCTCCCCATGCATTGCGTTCCGGCTTTGCGTACACTGGAATGCGTTCAGCGCCGGCATCATTGCCGGCATTATCCAGAATCCCCGGACACTTGTCTCGCCGCGAGGCAAGTCATGTCAGTTCAGTCGCGTGGAGACGCCATGGAATCCCCCGTAATCAACGTCAACCCGGCCAAGGTCGAAACGGCATGCTTGGTCGTGCCCATCTTCCAGGATGGAGACCTGCTACCGGCGGCGGACAAGCTCGACGACGCCAGTGAACGCCTGATCGGCCAGCTTCTCGACCGGGGTGACTTCGACCCCAGCCTCGGCAATGTGCAACTGATCCCGTTCGCGCCCGGCCTCGGCGCCGAGCGCCTGCTGCTCGTCGGCCTCGGCGAACGCGCCAAGTGCGGCGAGGGCCAGCTCATCAAGGCTCTGGACGCTGCGTTCGGTGCCATCGTCAAGCTGCCGCTGGATGACGTCGCCACCACGTTCACCGACGTGCCGGTCGGCGAACGCGACACCGCCTGGAAGGCCCGCGTCACCTTGGAAGCGGCGCATCGTGCCTGCTATCGCTTCGATGACTTCAAGTCGCAGCCGGCTCCCGCACCGCGCCTCGAGCGCCTGACGCTGCTGGTCGGCGACCAGGATGAAACGCCCCAGGCCGAACTGGGCGCGCGCATCGGTGCCGCCGTCGGCGAAGGGGTCGCGCTGACACGCACCCTGGGCAACTTGCCCAGCAATGTCTGCACGCCGCGTTACCTTGCCGAGCAGGCACGGACATTGGCAGCGGACGCCGACGGTGCACTGAATGTCGAGATCCTCGACGAGGAAGCCTTGCAAGCGCTGGGCGCCAACGCCCTGCTCGCGGTCGGCCAGGGCAGCGAAGAACCCTCGCGCCTGATCGTCATGCAGTACCGCGGCGCCGAGGACCCGGACGAAGCCCCGCACGTCCTAGTCGGCAAGGGCATCACCTTCGATTCCGGCGGCATCTCACTCAAGCCGGGGGCCGGCATGGACGAGATGAAATTCGACATGTGCGGCGCCGCCAGCGTCTTCGGCACCATGAAGACGGTGCTCGCGCTCAAGCCCAAGATCAATATCATCGGTGTGGTGGCCAGCGCCGAGAACATGCCCGATGGCCGCGCCTTCAAGCCCGGCGACATCGTCAAGACCCTCAAGGGGCTCAACGTCGAGGTCCTCAACACCGACGCCGAGGGACGCATGGTGCTGTGCGACGCGCTGAGCTACGTCGAGCGTTTCAAGCCCGCCAGCGTGGTGGATATCGCCACCCTGACCGGTGCTGCGATCATCGCGCTGGGCCATCATGCCTCGGGGCTGTTGTCCAACGACGACGATCTGGCACTGGATCTGCTCGACGCCGGCGAGAACGCCTGGGACCGCGCCTGGCACCTGCCCTTGTGGGAAGAGTATCAGAGCCAGCTGGATTCCAACTTCGCCGACCTGGCCCACATCGGCGGGCGCCCCGCCGGCACTATCACGGCGGCCTGCTTCCTGTCGCGCTTCACCGATGCCTATCCCTGGGCGCACCTGGACATCGCCGGTACCGCCTGGGCCTCGGGCGACAAGAAAGGCGCCAGCGGCCGCCCCGTGGGCCTGCTGACCCAGTACTTGCTCGACCGCGAAACCGAAGCCACCGAGACGCGCCCCAGCGTCGCGTGACCCTTCGCAGCCAAAAATTTGCATGCTAACGTAAATACCAGGCGCGCCGGACTTTCCTCGTCCAGCGCGCCTGTGCCATTCTCGGCATCCAACCGAGCGCCAGATTTGACGGAGAACTTCAGTGACCCCTTCAGGCTTCGATATACGGCCTAACGCGCATCCCAAGGATGCCGCCCTGCGCGAGACGATTCTCGAGAACCCCGGTTTCGGTCGTCATTTCAGCGATCACATGGCTCATATCCGCTGGACGAGCGATGTCGGCTGGCATGGCCACGAAGTCCGCCCCTACGGGCCGTTGACGCTGGACCCGGCAGCGGCGGTATTGCATTACGCCCAGGAGATCTTCGAGGGCATCAAGGCCTATCGCCATGCCGACGGCTCGGTGTGGACCTTCCGCCCCGAGAAGAACGCCGAGCGTTTCCGCGCTTCCGCGCGGCGCCTGGCACTGCCCGAGCTCTCCGACGAGGACTTCATCGGCTCGCTCAGGGCGCTGCTTTCCCAAGACCACGTTTGGGTACCGACGCCGGCCAGCGCCGCCGAGGAGTCGAGCCTTTATCTGCGTCCGTTCATGATCGCCAGCGAGACCTTCCTCGGTGTGCGGCCCTCCAAAGAGGTCGACTACTACGTCATCGCCTCGCCGGCTGCCGCGTACTTCAAGGGCGGCGTCAACCCGGTCTCCATCTGGCTGTCCTCGCATTACAAGCGCGCCTCATCCGGCGGCACGGGCTATGCCAAGTGCGGCGGCAACTACGCCGCCTCGCTGGCGGCCCAGAAGGAAGCCGAAGCGCACGACTGCGCCCAGGTGGCCTTCCTCGACGCCGCCGAGAACAAGTGGATCGAGGAACTCGGCGGCATGAACCTGTTCTTCGTCTACCAGGACGGGCGCATCGTCACGCCCAAGCTGACCGGCACCATCCTCGAAGGCGTCACCCGCGACTCGATCCTGGAACTCGCCAAGGACCAGGGCCTGACCCCCGAGGAACGTCACATCAGCATCGACGAATGGCGCGACGGGGCCGCCTCCGGCGAGATCACCGAGGTCTTCGCCTGCGGCACCGCCGCCGTCATCACCCCGGTCGGCGAGCTGCGCAGCGAAGACGAAAGCATTCGTCTCACGGCGGATAGCGGCGGCGAGGTCGGCAAACGCCTGCGCAAGGAACTCCTCGACCTGCAGTACGGCCGCCGCGAAGATACCCGCAACTGGCTGACGCGCCTGGCCTGACGTCACATCGAACGACACGGTGGCATAACCCGCACCGTGTCATTTCCTTCCCTTATCAGGAGGCCCTATGTCGAAAGTGATGCTGATTACCGGCGCCGGACGTGGCATCGGCGCCGCCACCGCCAGGCACGCCGCGCAAGCGGGCTATGCCGTTGCCATCAACTATCGCAGCGACAAGACGTCGGCCGAGGGTGTCGTGAGTGACATCGAAGCGGCGGGCGGACGCGCCATCGCCATTCAGGCCGATGTCGCCAGCGAGGCGGACATCGTTGCCATGTTCGAGACCGTCGACCGCGAATTGGGGCGTCTCGACGTGCTGGTCAACAACGCCGGCATCGTCGATCAGATCAGCCGCGTCGACGCGATGAGCTTCGAGCGTGTCGACCGCATGATGCGCATCAACGTGACCGGCCCGTTCATCTGCGCCCGCGAGGCGATCAAGCGCATGTCCACCCGTCATGGCGGCCAGGGCGGCGCCATCGTCAACGTCGGGTCGGCGGCCTCGCACCTCGGCGGTGCCAGCGAATACGTCGATTACGCCGCCTCCAAGGGCGCCATCGACACCATGACCGAAGGCCTCGCCAAGGAAGTCGCCGGCGAAGGCATCCGCGTCAACGGCGTACGCCCCGGCGTGATTCGCACCACCATTCACGCCAGTGGCGGCAACCCCGACAAGCCCGATGTCGCCGGCTCGGTGGTTCCCATGGGGCGCATCGGCGAACCCGAGGAAATCGCCAACGGCGTGCTGTGGCTGGCCGAGGCCGGCTTCACCACTGGGGCGTTGATCGATATCGACGGCGGCGTTTAGTCGCCATCGATTGGCTGCGCGTCGCCCAGGCGGCGTTGAATCCAGCTTCGCGATGCTCATTGAAGAACCCTCAACTGCGCTCGCTTAGCTGGATTCGCCTTGCCTGAGGCTAGCTCGCTCAATCGCTCGGGTGTTGGGCTGTAAGCCAAAGAATCAGATAATCTACCTTTCGTAGCTCGTAGCTCGTAGCTCGTAGCTCGTAGCTCGTAGCTCGTAGCTCGTAGCCGGGATTGTCTTTCTTCCAGCTTCCAGGCGCGTAGCGCCGCTCTTATAACTTACGACTCCCCGAAGGGGCCCATGACCCAGGTCGACTTCTACATCTTGCCCGATACCACGCTCGACGCGCGGTTGGACTTCGCTTGCCGCCTGGCGGAAACCATCCACCGCAAGGGCTATCGGTTGCATATCCACACCGAGGACGAGGCCATGGCACGCGATCTCGACGATCGGCTGTGGACCTTCAAGCCCGAGAGCTATCTGCCCCACGCGGTGCTGGGCGACGATGTCGCGCCCGCGCCGCCCGTGACCCTCGGCTGGGAAGCCCCGCCGGCGCCCGGAGTGGAGGCGATGCTCAACCTGCATCCCGAGATTCCCGAATGGTTCTCGCGTTTCGAACGCGTCGCCGAGATCATCAACCAGCACCAAGACGTGCTGACCACCAAGCGCGCCTGCTGGCAGACCTATAAAAAGCGCGGCTACCCCGTCAAGGCCAACGACCTCACCGGCACCTCACGCAACGCCGCGGGCTGAGCGCGCCATGACGTCACCCCGCTTGCGGGGTTATACTTGTCGGCATTTTTCGCCACGGCCATGCGCCGTGCTGACCGTATTTCAAGAGCCGACCGACGCCCATGGACAAGACTTACCAACCCGATCAGATCGAAGCGCGCTGGTATCAGCGCTGGGAAGACGCCAACCGTTTCGCGCCCGCCGGCCAGGGCGAGCCCTACTCGATCATGATTCCGCCGCCCAACGTGACCGGCAGCCTGCACATGGGCCACGCCTTTCAGGACACCATCATGGATACCCTGATCCGCTGGCGGCGCATGCAGCAATACAACACGCTGTGGCAGGTAGGCACCGACCACGCCGGCATCGCCACGCAGATGCTCGTGGAACGCAAGGTCGCGGCGGAAGACGGCAAGAGCCGCCACGACCTGGGGCGCGAGGCCTTCACCGACAAGATCTGGGAATGGAAGCACGAATCCGGCGGCCATATCACCCGTCAGCTGCGTCGCATGGGCGCCAGCGTCGACTGGTCGCGTGAGCGCTTCACCATGGACGACGGCTTCTACAAGGCGGTGCAGGAAGTCTTCGTGCGGCTGTTCGACGAGGGGCTCATCTATCGCGGCAAGCGCCTGGTCAACTGGGACCCGACGCTGCATACCGCGATCTCCGACCTGGAAGTCGAGAACAAGGACCAGCAAGGCCAATTCTGGCATTTCCGGTATCCGCTGGCCGACGGCGTGACCACCGATGACGGGCAGGATCACCTCATCGTCGCCACCACGCGTCCCGAAACCCTGCTCGGCGACACCGGCGTGGCCGTCAATCCCGAGGACCCGCGCTACGCCTCGCTGATCGGCAAGTTCGTCGAGCTGCCGCTGGTGGGCCGGCGGATTCCCATCGTCGCCGACGAACACGCCGACATGGACAAGGGCTCGGGCTGCGTGAAGATCACCCCCGCCCACGACTTCAACGACTACGAAGTCGGTCGCCGCCAGCAGCTGCCGCTGATCAACGTCTTCACCCCGGACGCCAGCATCCTGCCGCGCGCCGAAGCCTTCGACATCCAGGGCCGTCCGCTCGGCGAGATCGACACCTCGCTGCCCGCCACCTATGTCGGGCTCGACCGCTTCGCGGCGCGCCAGGCCATCGTCGACGACATGCAGGCCGGCGGGCTGCTGGCGCAGATCGAAACCGTCAACAACACCCTGCCGTTCGGCGACCGCTCCGGCGACGTCATCGAGCCGCTGTTGACCGATCAGTGGTTCGTGGCGGTCGAGGAACTGGCCAAGCCGGCCATCGCCGCGGTGGAGAACGGCGATATCGAGTTCGTGCCCAAGAACTACGAGAACATGTACTTCGCCTGGATGCGCGACCTGCAGGACTGGTGCATCTCGCGCCAGCTGTGGTGGGGCCATCGCATCCCCGCCTGGTACGACGCGGAGGGCAACGTCTTCGTCGCGCGCAGCGCCGAGGAAGCCCGCGACAAGTACGGCCTCGCCGCCGACGTGGCCCTCACCCAGGACGAGGACGTGCTGGACACCTGGTTCAGCTCAGGGCTGTGGACCTTCGGCACCCTCGGCTGGCCCGAGCAGACGCCGGAACTCGAGACCTTCCACCCGTCCAGCGTGCTGGTCACCGGCTTCGACATCATCTTCTTCTGGGTCGCGCGGATGATCATGATGACCCTGAAGTTCACCGACGAAGTGCCCTTCAAGAAGGTCTACGTGCATGGCCTGGTGCGCGATGCCCAGGGCCAGAAGATGTCCAAGTCCAAGGGCAACGTGCTCGACCCCATCGACCTGATCGACGGCATCGATCTGGACGCGCTGATCGACAAGCGCACCGGCAACATGATGCAGCCGCAGAAGGCCAAGGCCATCGCCAAGGCCACCCGCGACGAGTTCCCGCAAGGCATCGAGCCCCACGGCACCGACGCGCTGCGCTTCACCTTCCTCTCGCAGGCCACCACCGGGCGCGATATCAAGTTCGACATGGGCCGCCTGGATGGCTACCGCAACTTCTGCAACAAGCTGTGGAACGCCTCGCGCTACGTGCTGATGAACGCCGAGGGCGAGGACTGCGGCCTCGAGGGTGACGTGGCGCTGTCGCTGGCCGACCGCTGGATCGTCTCGCGCCTGCAGCAGACCGAGGCGCAGGTCACCCGTGCGATGGAAGAGTTCCGCTTCGACCACGCCTCGCAGGCGCTCTACGACTTCGTCTGGAACGAGTATTGCGACTGGTACCTGGAACTCTCCAAGCCGGTGCTGTGGGACGACAACGCCACCGCCGCCGCCAAGCGCGGCACGCGCCGCACGCTGGTGCGGGTGCTGGAGACCGTGCTGCGGCTGGCGCATCCGATGATGCCGTTCATCAGCGAGGAAATCTGGCAGCGCGTCGCGCCCCTGGCCGGCACCCATCAAGGCGGCGACGACTCGATCATGGCTCACCCCTGGCCGCAGGCCGAGCAGAGCCGCATCGACGAGAACGCCACGCGTGACATCGAGTGGCTCAAGGGGATGATCGTCGCCGTGCGCAACATCCGCGCCGAGATGAACATCGCCCCCGGCAAGCCGCTGGAGGCACTGCTCACCAAGGGCGCAGAAGCCGACCGCGAACGCCTGGAAGCCTACCGGCTGTTCCTCTCCAAGCTGGCCAAGCTCGAGAGCATCACCTGGCTCGACGATCCCGACCAGGCCCCTCTGTGCGCGACGCAGCTGGTCGGCGACATGGAAGTCCTGGTGCCCATGGCGGGGCTGATCGACAAGGACACCGAGCTCGCGCGCCTGGCCAAGGAAATCGACAAGCAGGACAAGTTCATCGGCGGCATCGAGAAGAAGCTCGGCAACGAGGGCTTCATCAGCAAGGCCCCCGCCGAGGTGGTCGACAAGGAACGCGCCAAGTTGGCTGAGGCCCAGGCGCACCGTGCCACCCTCGCCGAGCAGCGCGACAAGATCGCTGCGCTGTAAGCGCTGACTACACCCCGGCCTGACGAACGCCCATGCGGTTCACACCGCATGGGCGTTTTCATGTCAGGAGGACACAGCGCATAAAAAAACCCGCGCCAGGGGGCTGCGCGGGTCGAGGCAGGGTACTACTAGGGGTGCATCGCGAAACGATGCGGGGATGAAACATCTGATGAGCACCAGATGGCGATCACTTTATCCCTACGCGTCTCATGCCACCAATAATTTGTTAGCATGATAGCGATAGGCAAGTTCAATAGTAGGGCTCAATCCTCGCAAGGCGCCTGCTTCCCCGCGGCATGACGCTCGGCCGCTGCCTCGTCACGAGCGTCGAGGGTACGCTTCAGCGCCGCGACTTCGCCGTGCAGGCTGTCGATCTGCCGCGAGAGATGCCGCATCATCTCGCGGTCCGCCTTGTGCTGTCGCGACTCCTGCGCGCTGTCATCGGACACCACCAGCGAGCCGATGTACGCCGCGAAACTCCCGAACAGCCCCACCCCGCCGACCATGAGAAAGACCGCCACGACCCGGCCCAGGGTGGTAATCGGGTAATAATCGCCATAGCCTACCGTGGTCACCGTCACAAAAGCCCACCACAGCGCTTCCTCGGCGGTGTCGATGGGGCTTTCCGGGTGTGGCGACTCGACCAGCAACATGGTGATCGCCCCGAACGCCACCAGCAGCAGCGTCGCCGTCGCCGCCGACGCAAACACCCCTTCGGCGCGATTGCGAAACAACACCCGCCAGATCATGTGCACGGACTTCACCGCGCGGATCACGCGCAACATCTGCACGACGCGGAACAAGCGCGCCCCCTGGAACGGCCCCGGCGGGATGCAGGCCAACAGGTCGAGCCAGCCCCAACGCATGTAGCGCCACTTGTTGGGGGCGGCGCGCAAGCGCAGGCAGAAGTCCACGAAGAAGAATCCGCACACCACCCAGTCCATATAGCCCAGCAACCGCGAGACTTCGGCGGGTAGCGTCAGGAACAGGTCCGCCAACAAGGCGCCGATCACATAGAAAGACAGCACCAGCACGATGAGCTGGAACGGGGTAATGCTTTCTTGCCTGACCGCCATGTGCTGCTCCTCGACTTCCCGGATTTCATCCACGCCTACGCACTACCGAGCGATGGGCGCCGTACGCTGCTCGAGCCAGTCGCGGGCTTCGCCGTCGACCTTGGGCATCAGGCGCCGGCGAACCTCGTCATGGTAAGCATTCAACCACTCGACCTCCGTATCATCGAGCCGCGACATGTCGAGGGCGCGGGTATCGATGGGACACAGCGTCAGCGTCTCGAAACGCAGGAAGTCGCCGAACTCGCTGGCCTCGGCCGGGCGATTGACCACCAGGTTCTCGATACGCACGCCCCACTGTCCCGGCCGATAGACGCCCGGCTCGATCGAAGTGATCATGCCGGGCTGCATGGCCGTCTGCGGCGTCGACGACGCGTACCATGCGATGACCTGCGGGCCCTCGTGGACGTTCAGGAAATAGCCCACGCCATGCCCGGTGCCATGGCCGTAATCGAGCCCCGCGGCCCACAGCGGCGCACGGGCGATGGCGTCCAGTTGCGGCGAAGGGATGCCGCGCGGGAACGGGGCACGCGACAGCGCGATGGTGCCCTTGAGCACCCGGGTGAAATCACGCCGGTGTGCCGCGTCGATCTCGCCCACCGGTACCACGCGCGTGATGTCGGTGGTCCCGCCCAGGTACTGGGCGCCCGAATCGATCAACAACAGGCCATCGCCTTCGATGACCGAATGCGCCGCCGGGGTGGCGTGGTAATGCGGTAGCGCGCCATTGGCGTTGAAGGCCGCGATGGTCGCGAAGCTCCGCGAGACGAAGCCATCGCGGCGCGCACGCTCGGCGGTGATCCGCTCGTCGACATCCAGCTCGGTGACCGTCTCGTCGCTGGCCAATGCGTCTTCCAGCCAGGCGAAGAAGGCGCACAACGCGGCACCATCTTCTTCCATGGCGTGGCGCACATGCGCGATGTCGCGGTCGCTCTTGCGACTCTTGGCCAGCGTGCTCGGCTGCATGGCCTCGACGACGGCCTCACCCGCCGGCACCGCTTCCGTCAGCGCCAGGCTGACCCGCGCCGGATCGATCAACAGGCGCGCATCGACGGACAACCCTGCGAGACGCTCGGCCACCAACGCGTAATCGGCCACCTCGATGCCGTCGTCGGCAAGTTCGCCGACCAAGGCGTCATCCAGCTTGTCCGGGGCGACGAACAGGGTGGCACGCGTCGCCTCGACGAGCAGGTGTGACAAAAACACCGGATTGAAGTCGACATCCGCCCCGCGCAGGTTGGTCAGCCAGGCAATATCATCGAGGGTCGAGACCAGGTGCGTGTCCGCGCCTTGGGCCGCCATTTCCTCGCGCAACGCCGCCAACTTGTCGCGCCGCGCGGTATCCACGTAAGCGCGCGGGTGGGCGCGCACCGGCGCCTCGGGCAACGCGGGGCGGTCCGGCCAGATGGTATCGAGCAGATCCCGATGGCCTTCCCAGCGGATCGCTTTCGGCGCCAGATGCGTTTCCAACTGGCGCACGCTGGCCGCCGACACCACCGCGCCGTCGAATCCGACGGTGGCACCCGCCGGAAGCTGCTCAGCGAGCCACTGCATGGGCCGCTGCGCCTGACCGGGCTGGAGTTTCATCAGCTCGATGCCGCTGCCCGCCAACTGCTGCTCCGCCTGGACCCAGTAGCGACTGTCCACCCACAGCCCGGCCGCCTGCTGGGTGACCACCAGCGTGCCCACTGAGCCGTCGAAGCCCGATAACCAGGCACGGCCTTGCCAATGCTCGGGCAGGTATTCGGAACTATGCGGATCGGAAGACGGCAACCACCAGGCATCGACGGCGTTTTCGTGCATGGCCTCGCGCAGCGCGGCCAGGCGGGCGGCAGGTGTTCGGGGAGATTCACTCAGCGGCATGACTCAGGCTCCAGTGGTAGCGTTAGAAGACGAAGCACCGGCGGGGTCGACGGTGGGATTGCCTTTCAGCATACGCTTGATGAACGGCGTCAGCAGCGCCAAGACGATGGCACACAGCACCAATGCCACCGCGCAACGGCCGAACAGTTCCGGCAACTGCTCCAATTCCTCGGCATTGACGTGCCCGCCGATCAACCCGGCAACCAGATTCCCCAAGGCCGAGGCGGTGAACCATAGCCCCATCAGCTGGCCGCGCAGCTTGGTCGGCGCCAGCGCGCTCATGGTCGACAGCCCGACCGGGCTCAGACACAGCTCGCCGATGGTCAGCAGCAGCAGGCTACCGGTGATCCACAACGGCGACACCTGCTCGACCCCACCGGCCACGCGCATTGCCGCGAGCATCATCAAGGCAAAGCCGCCGGCCGCGAACAGCAGTCCCAGCACGAACTTCACCGGGCTGCCGGGTTCCAGGCGACGCCGCCCCAGCGCCGGCCACAGCCAGCCGAAGAGCGGCCCCAACAGGATGATGAAGACCGGATTGAACGACTGAAACCACACGGTGGGAATTTCCCAACCGAACAAGGTGCGGTCGGTGTAGTCGTGGGCGAACAGGTTATAGGATGTCGGCTGCTGCTCGAAGGATGCCCAGAAAAATGCCGCCGCCATGATCAGGATGAAGCACACCACGATACGCGCGCGTTCCTGCTTGTCGAGCCCGTTAAAGCCGAACAGATAGACGAAATACCCGAGCGCACAAACGATGATGACCGTGGTCATGGCCTCAGCGATCGCCACCGCGTTCAAGGTAATCACGCCGTTCGCCACCAGGGCGATGAACCCCGCCAGCGCAATCGCCAAGCCGGCCACATAGTAGCCCACGCCGCGGCGGTGGACCGACGGCGCATCCCAACTGGCGGCACGCCCGCGCAGACTGTCGGCACGGCGCATGGCGGGAATCGCCGACAAGCGGAAGATCAGCAGGGCCAGCAGCATGCCCAGCCCGCCGATGCCGAAACCCCAGTGCCAACCGTACTCGCGCATCAACAAGCCGGTGAACAGCGGCGCCATCAGCGCGCCGATATTGATGCCCATGTAGAAGATCGCGAAACCGCCGTCGCGACGCACGTCGCCCTGGTCATAGAGACTGCCCACCATCACCGAGATGCATGACTTGAACAGCCCCGAGCCGAGCACGATCAACACCAGCCCGATGAAGAACCAGGTCGCGCCCCAGACGGCGGAAAACGCGATCGACAAATGGCCCAAGGCGATCAGGACCGAGCCATACCAGACCGCGCGGCGCTGGCCCAGCCAGTTGTCCGCCAGCCAACCGCCGGGCAGCGCCGACAGATAGACGGCACCGGCGTAGATCCCGACGATGGCCGAGGCGGTCTCACGCGTGAAGCCCAATCCGCCCTCGAATACCGTGGCCGCCATGAACAACACGAGAAGCGGGCGAATGCCGTAGTAGGAGAAACGCTCCCACATTTCGGTAAAGAATAACGGTCCCAGTGCACGCGGGTGACCGGCGAACCCCTGGTCGTCTCCCGAGCGGGGTGATGCTACATCCGTGGTAGAGCGCATTGACTGTCTGCCTCGTTGAGAACTTTTCAGGTTGTGCCTGACATTCGCCGCGCCTTGTGAGCGGTGGCGAAACAAAACGGCGATGGCACGTATGCCATCGCCGGGGGCGGACTATAAAACCTCCACACGAATGATCAATACCCAACTTTTGTCGTACTAACCATTTATCGGATTATCATGAGCACGAAAAGTAACTACCTGTTACTGCGGAGGCATGCCGGCAAGGCGAATCAACGCGTCTCATCGTCTTCCTGCATCCACTGCGCCCAGATGGCACGGACCCGACGGCGATGCTCATCGATATCGGCAATCTCGACCTGGCTGCCGGCCTTGGCCAGCGAGGCGCGATGACTGATACCGCGATAGGTGAGATAGGCCTCGCGCAGCTCGCGTGCCTGCTCGGCAGGCAGGCGGCCGACGCTTTCCAGCGTCTCGAGGATGCGCATGTTATCGCTGAAGGCCAGCATCTCGGGCGTCTCGGCACCCAGCGCCAGGACGGCATACTGGCAAAGGAACTCGATATCCACCATGCCGCCGGGATCCTGCTTGAGATGAAACGTTCCCTGACGCCCGGCCTGATCGCTGCTGCCCAGGTGCGTGCGCATCTTGCGGCGCATGGCGACGACCGCCTCGCGCAAGGTGTCGGGGTCGCGGGGCTGACTCAGCACCTCGCGGCGCGCTGCCTCGAAGCGCTCGCACAATGCCGGATTACCGGCAATCGCGCGTGAGCGCACCAGCGCCTGGTGCTCCCAGGTCCAGGCCTGCTGGCGCTGGTAATCGGCGAAGGCCTCGAGCGTCGTCACCAACAACCCCGCATTGCCGGAAGGACGTAGACGCATGTCCACCTCGTAGAGTGCGCCGCTGGGCGTCATGGCCGTCAACAGGTGGATGATGCGCTGGCCGAGGCGCGTGAAGAAGACCGTGTTATCGAGGGCCTTGGCCCCGTCCGTAGCGCCTTTGGGATCGGCATCATGCAGGAACACCAGGTCCAGGTCCGAACCATAGCCCAGCTCGATGCCGCCCAGCTTGCCGTAGCCGATGATCGCGAAACTGGCGTCATCGCGCATGCGTTCGCCATCTCGGCGCGCCGGGTAACCGTATTTGCGCGTGACATGGGTCCAGGCCATCGCCAGCACTTGCTCGAGAATCACCTCGGCGATGAAGGTGAGATAATCGCTGACCTTCATCAGCGGCCGCGCGCCGACGATATCCGAGGCCGCGACGTGCAGCACCTGGGCATGCTTGAAGATACGCAGGGCGTCGAGCTGGCCTTCCTCGTCGTCCTCGGGGATGCGCGCCAATGCCTGACGCAGGTCATCGGCGAGTTCGTCCTTGTCGGCGGGCGAGTACAGCGTGGCGGGGTGCAGCAATTCATCGAGCAACACGGGGTGGCGCGCCAGTTGCTCGGCGATCCATGGGCTCGCGGCACACAGGCGGATCAATTGGCGCAATGCATCAGGGTTCTCGCGCAGCAATGCCAGGTACGCAGTGCGCCGCAGTACCGCCTCGATCAGCGGCAGGACACGCTCGAGCGCGACATCCGGCGCGCGACTCTCGCCGACGGCCTCGAGCAGCAATGGCATCAGGGCATCGAGCCGTTCGAAGCCGATGCGTTGCATGGCCGCCACGGCACGCGACCGATGCAAACCGGTAAGCCGCTTGAGGGTCGCCTCGGGCGCCTCGAACCCCAGCATCGTCAGCGTCTCGCGGGCCTCCGCCGGGGTCAGTTCCTCACGCCAGAGCGCGCCCAACTCCTCGCGTGAGGCGTCTTCAGGCATGCTTTCCTCAGCGCTTTCGTCATCGGGCGGCGCGATGACGGCATCGAAATGCTCACGCACGCGTCCGCGCGCTTCCTCGAGACGCCCCATCAGCGCCGGCCAGTCGGCCATGTCGAGCGCCAGCGCCAAGCGTTCGCGCCCCAGATCATCCTCCGGCAGGGTCTGGGTCTGACGGTCCCGCTGGGCCTGCAAGGCATGCTCGAGGTCGCGCAGGAAGGCGTAGTCGACGCGCAGCGTGTCGGTCACCTCCGGTGGCAGCAACTCCAGCGTTGCCAGGCCGCGCAAGGCCTCGGCCAACGAGGTGAGCTGCAGCTCGGTATCGCGCCCCCCACGAATCAGCTGAAACGCCTGGACCACGAATTCCACCTCACGGATGCCGCCGCGGCCGAGCTTGATGTTGTCGGCCATACCCTTGCGTTTCACTTCGCGATTGATGAGGCGCTTCATCTCGCGCAGCGATTCGATGGCGCCGAAGTCCAGGTACCTGCGATACACGAACGGCCGCAACGAGGCGAGCAGTTCGGCGCCCGCTTCGAGATCGCCGGCTACTGGGCGCGCCTTGAGCATGGCGTAGCGCTCCCACTCGCGCCCTTGGTCCTGGTAGTAGCTGGCCAGGGTCGCGAAACTGCCGACCAGCGGGCCGCCATCGCCGAGCGGACGCAAGCGCATGTCGACCCGGAAGGCAAAGCCTTCGTCGGTGACCGCATCCAACGCGGCGATCAGTTTCTGACCCAGCTTGGTGAAATATTCCTGGTGCGAGAGCTCGCGGCGGCCGCCCTGCGTCTCGTCGTCTTCGGCGTAGGCGAAGATCAGATCGATATCCGAGGAAAGGTTGAGCTCGCCGGCCCCCAGCTTGCCCATGCCCAGCACCACCAACCCCTGGGGCGATCCGTCGCCACGCGGCGCGGGCGTTCCCCAGCGTGGCGCATAGTGGCCTTCCAGCCAGCTCAGCGCCCCCTCCAGACAAATCTCCGCCAGCTCGCTGACGGCACGCGCCGTGGCCCACATGCCGGCCTCACCGGTCTGACCGCGCGGCGCACGGCACAGGTCGCGCCATACGATCCCCAACATGCGCAGCCGTCGAAAGCGCCGCACCGCGGCCTGCATGGCGGCCTCGTCCTCGGCGGCATCGAGGCGTTCGGCGAGCTCTGCTTCCCAGGTCTCGCGCGGCGGCGCCTCATCCAGTTCGCCCTCGGCATCCAGCACCGGCAACCAGCCGGGATCGCGAGCCAGCGTCTCGGTGGCGAAATCGGACAACGCCACGACACGCGCCAGCTCGGCGCGGCGCATATCCGAGAGCGCCAACCAGGTGGCACTCGGCATCTCGTCGATATCGGCATCCGCATCGCGCGCCGAGCGCTGCGCCTGGGCAACGCGATCGGCCATGCACAACGCATCGTCGAGCCGCTCGGTGGCTTCACCCAGCGCTTCATGCAACGGCGCGGGAATATCGGCGTCGGGTAGGAATCCTTCGTGCAGGGCCATGACACTCTCCTGGAACGTCCCGGCGTCAAACGCCGGGGCAAGCGTGATACGCCCCAGCTTAGCGGAGCTGATCGCTAGGCAGAAGCCACCCGACGGGTAATCTCATCGCCGCCATGGCAAGGCCCGCTCGGCGGTCGCGATGAAGGTGTCGGCGGTACGCCGCGGCGCGGCCGTGCAGACACTGACCGCCACGAACAACGCCGCCGCCACGGGCAGCGCCCAGATGCCCGGGGGCCAGCCCAGCGGCGTGGCCCCGGTCGCGTAGAGCCCCAACACCCAGACGCCACCGCCCAGCATGCTGGCCAGCGCGCCCGCGGCGGTGCCACCGCGCCAGAAGAAGGCGCCGATCAAGGCCGGCACGGTGACCACTAGCCCGGTCGAGGCGGCCACCGAGAGCACGGCGATCAAGTCCAGGCGCAGCTCGGCGAAGCCCAGCGCGAGCAGCGCGATCACCGGCAACACGACCTTGCCGGCGCGCAGTTGACGCCGCTCGTCACCGCCACCACGGGCCATGGCATAGACGTCACGGGACAACATCGACGACAACGTCAGCATGATCGAGTCGATGGTCGACACCGCCGCCGCCAAGATCCCCACCATCACCACGACGCCTAGCACGGGTGGCACGTGCGCGGAGGACAGCAGCCTCGGCGTGGCCAGGTCCGAGTTCTCCAGATCGGGGAATGCGATCAACGCCGAAAAGCCCCACAGCACCGAGACGGCGGTATAGACCAGCCCGAAGCACAGAAAACCCAGCAGCATGCGTCGCATGGCCTGAAGCGAGGCCGGCATGAAGAGGCGCTGACTGACCTGGGGGTTCGACAGGCTGAAGAAGAACCAGGGAATCGTCAGGCCCAGGAAGGTCGCCGGCGTGAAAAGCCCCGAGCCCGGCACGGTGAGCGCCTCGGGATGTTCATCGGCGAGGGTCGCGAACAACGTCTCGAAACCACCCAGTGAGGCCACCACCAGCAGCGCCACGGCCGTCGAGGCGACGATCATCAACAGCGCCTGCAGCGCGTCGGTCCACATCACCGACCGGATGCCGGCGATGAACGTGAAGAGCAGCGCCAAGGCCGTGGCGACCACCACCCCCGTGGTGAAGCCGATCGTACCGTCGGTCATCCCGCTGAGCAGGTATCCCACCCCGGCCAGTTGCACGGCGGCATAGGGAATCAAGAAGAGGCTGCTGACCAGCGCCATGACGACGGCCACGGCGCGGTTCGCGTAGCGGTGGCCCAGCATCTCGCTGGGCGTGACGAAGCCGAACGCCTTGCCCACCGCCCAGAAACGCGGCCCGAAGATCGCCACCAGCGACACGCCGGCGAAGTAGATGATCTCGAACCCCAGCGCCCCCACACCGCCGGCATAGGTCAGCCCCGCCAGCCCGACCATCATGAAGGCACTGTAGGTGGTCGCGCTGTAGCTCAGCGCCGAGACCAGTCCGCCCACCCGGCGTCCGCCGAGGAAGTAGCCCGCCATGTCGGGCACCTGCGGACCGCGCTCTCGGGAGCGCCAGGCCACGCCCAGTGCAATCAGTGCATACAGGATCACCGCTCCCCACACGAGCGTCGGCGTCATGCTCATTTCTCCTTGAACGCAGCGGTGACGAGCAGGTTGAGAACGATCACGGCAAGACCGATCCCCGCCCAGAAGAGCATGCTGCCGTACCAGGCCTGGACATCGCGCAGCAGCGTGTAGGGAACGACGACGGCCGCCAACACCAGCACGCCGAGCAATCCAAAACCAACGCGTCGGAACATGGAACACCTCACACGAACGCTGAATGTGACCAAACCGGTATCATCGGCCACGACGTTCAGCCGAAAAACTTTTGCCAGGCCAGCAAGCCCCAGGTCAGCCCCGCCATGATCAGCGAGATCATCACCGCCGCCGACCCAATGTCCTTGGCCCTGCCGGATAGTTCATGATGCTCGGGCCCGATACGGTCGACGACGGTTTCCACCGCGCTGTTGAGCAATTCCACGATCAGCACCAGCGCGCAACTCCCCACCAGCAGCAACCATTCCACCGGCGTGGCACCGATCCACCACGCCAGGGGCAAGAGTATCACGCAGATCCCCAGTTCCTGGCGAAACGCCGTTTCATTGCGAAATGCGGCACGCAGCCCCTTGAGCGAATAAGACGTGGAATTGGTCAAGTGACGCAAACCGGTATGGCGGGATTTCATCGCGCTCGGTCCTCAACTAAGGGTTCTCGATGGCCGACACGCAATGGCCAGGACGGCAACGCACACGGCGCCCGAGATGGTAACAAAGGGGCAGTCCAAGGCAACGCCGAGCGAATCACGGACGGTATCCCGCAAAGGTCGCGTTGTCGACACTCGCGGCTCAACGCTACGCTAATGATCCCGCGCTCGCCGCAGCGCTCTCATCCCACTTCGCAGGAGCCTCCCATGCCCCGTGCCCTCATGCTTCATGACGACACCCCGCGCGCACGCCTCGAAACGCTCGATGAAAGCCAGTTGCCGGATCGTGAGGTGCGCGTCGCGATCGATTATTCGGACCTTAATTACAAGGACGCCATGGCGGTTACCGGCCAGGGCAAGATCGTGCGCGATTATCCCCTGGTACCGGGCATCGATTTCGCCGGCACGGTGACGGATTCCACGGATGCGCGCTTCGCCGCCGATGATCGCGTGATCCTCACCGGCTGGGGCGTCGGCGAACGCCATTGGGGCGGTTTCGCCGAGGCCATGCGGGTCGATGCCGATTGGCTGATTCCTTGCCCGCAACCGCTGAGCACCCGACAGGCCATGCTCTTCGGCACCGCCGGACTCACCGCCATGCTGAGCGTCATGCGACTTAAAGAAGCCGGCCTGAGCCCCGGTGACGGACCGGTCGTCGTGACCGGCGCCAGCGGCGGTGTGGGCAGTTGGGCGGTGGCGATACTCGCCCATGAAGGGTTCGAGGTTCACGCCGTCACCGGCAAATCCGAGCAGAGCGCCTGGTTCGAAGCGCTCGGAGCCCACGCCATTTTGCCCCGCGCCGACTTCGAAGCCCGCGGCCGTCCGCTGGAATCGACGCAGTGGGCGGGCGCCGTGGATACCGTCGGCGGCCAGGTGCTGGCCAACCTCCTGGCGCAAATGCACTACGCGGGAAGGGTCGCCGCCGTGGGGCTGGCAGGCGACGCCGCGCTTCCGACCACGGTGATGCCCTTCATCCTGCGTGGCGTGTCGCTGCTCGGCGTGGACAGCGTGTATATCCCGTTCGACCGGCGGCGCGCGGCATGGCAGCGCATCGCCGCCCTGCCCAATGCACTACTGTCACACATGCATGTCGAGGAAATCGGCCTCGACGACGTGGCCGATCGGGCCCACGCCATGCTCGAAGGACGCACTCACGGGCGGGTACTCCTGGATCCACGGCGCTAAGCCAATAGGCGTGGCCTCTCAATGCGCCTGGATCATGTCCGTCAGATCCGCCGCTACCAGAGGCAGCACCTGCCGCCAGGCGAGATACGGCGTTTGCGAGGTCCCGTTGACCAGGGCCGCGAAGCTTCCCCAGCGCCCGGTCCGGGTACGAAAGTAGCCGGCCACCGCGCGCACCGTGACCGGTTCGTTAAGCGTGCCGGTCTTGAGCATGACATGCCGCTGGAAGGTGTCGCTGCCACGGCGGATGAAGTGCATGGGGCCGTTGGTCGGCAACTGCAGGCCCGCGACAAAGGTTGGAAAAAGCGCCGGGCGCTGGTACATGTTCGCCAGCAAGGCATTGACGCCACGCGCCGAGACACGATTTTCCGGCGTCAGGCCGCTGCCACTGAGTAACCTGGGCCTGCCGTGCCCCGGCAGGCGATCGGCAAAACGCTCCAGCACCTTGCCGGCATCGAGCAGGCTCGCGCCCGGCGCATCCACCAGGTCAAGCGCCAGCGTATCGGCCATGAAGTTGTTGGAGTAGTTGAGCATGCGCAGCAACAATTCCTGCAACGGCTTGCCATCTACCGCCGCCAGGCGCTTGGCGGTGGCCGGCGGCGAGGTGGTACTGATCGCATAGCCTTCGACCTCGATCCCGGCCTGTCTCAACAAGGCCATCAACGTCTTGGCGGTTTGTTCGGCAGGCTCGGAACTGGCGCGATAGATTTCACGCGGGAAGCTGCCGCGAGCGATCTGGCCGTTAATGCGCAGCACATCGCCCTGCGCATCGCTCACGCGCTGGGCACTCAGGCGCGTATCGCCGCCGCGCGGCACGGTTTCGACGTCGTTGTCGATCCGCGTCAGGGGCCTCACCGTGGCGCAATCGCTGATGGAGGCCGCGTCGCCGACGGCATTGCCGGGCTTGACCCGATTGCACCAGCTACCGTAATTCACCGCCGCCGAGGACAATAAGGCGCTGTAGGCATTGTCGGAATGCGTGCGCGCCTCGCAACGATCGGTAGTCACGCAGGTCACCGGCCCGAAGCGCCACTGGCTGATCACCAGTTGACCATCGACGGCACGCACGCCGCGTTCGCGCAGGCGCTGCACCAGACGCCACAGGTTCTCGCTGGTCAGGGCCGGGTCGCCGCCGCCATCGAACACCAGATCGCCCTGCAAGACGCCTTGTTCATCAATCTCACCGGTCGAGACCAACTGCGTGGTGAAACGATGCTGCGGCCCCCAGCGATCGAGGCTCGCAGCGGCGGTGTAGAGCTTGGTCACCGAGGCCGGTGACAGCCGCCGCGTGGGAGCAATCGCCCCCAGGCTTTCGCCGCTACCCAACAACTGTGCCTGGGCGCTGATGACGAAGCCCTTATCGGCCAGCGTGGCAAGGTTGTCGAAACCATCGGCCTGCGCGGTCAGCGGCAGCCCCATCATGACCAGAAGCGTGAACGCACGACGTCCGGCACGCTGCACGGCGCGCGGACGTCGGCAATGGAACAACCTACTCAGCATGAGATTTTTCCTTCCCTGGACGAACGTACATCGTCCGCCAGACTAGCAGGGCGCCTCCTCGAGTGCGATGTCGACATTACGCCCCTGGCCTAATGTGACGACATGCGCGAGAACACCTGAATGACCACGACACCGGCAATGATCAGCCCCAGGCCGAGAATCGCGGGCACATCGGGTTTCTCGCCATACACGACCACCCCGATCAGCGTGACCAGCACGATGCCGAGTCCGGCCCAGAAGGCGTAGGCAATGCCTACCGGCAACTCGCGCAGCGCCAGGGTGAGCATGTAAAACGCCAAGGCGTAACCCACGATCACGGTCACGCTCGGCCACAGGCGCGTAAACTCCTGGGATGCCTTGAGCGCACTGGTGGCCACGACCTCGGCAACGATCGCGATGGCCAAAAACACATACACCATATTCGGTCTCCTGAAGGCCCGTATCGCGCGTCATGTGGGCAACAACTCGGGGCGATGCGCCAGTGTCACCTCGAGGCGCCAAAGCGCCTGGCCACTGGCGTGGTACTTATGTTCGAAGGGGGTGAGGTACTCACCCGATGGCTCGCAGGGCTCGAGATGCGGCTCGCGTCCCGTGGCCTGAGTCAGCGCCAGAGCCAGCTCCTCAAGATAGAGTCGCCAGTTGGAACGTGCTTCCAGCACGCCGCCAAGCCCCGCCAGGGCCGGAAACACCGGGTGCCCATGCCAGCGCATCTTGAGGTGGGCTGCCTTGGGATAGGGGTTGGGATAGAGCAGGTAGTGACGTGCCGGCTGCCAGCCCTCTTGCAGCGCCAGACGCCAGAAATCCACCAGATCCGCGCGTACCAGCAGAGCATTGTCGGGCAGTTCGCCGTGCTCACGGGAGAGGCGATCGGCGCTGCGATCGATGCCGATCACCGCATGCCCGGGAAAGCGTCTGGCCAGGCGCCGAGTGGAAAGCCCCACGCCACAGCCGGCGTCGAGAATCAGCGGCTTGTCCTGCTCATGCAGCCAATTCCTGGCCGCACCGAATGCCATCCGTGTGTGCGATGCCAGCGGCTTTTGCCAAGGATGAGTCAACGCCCGCGACACACGCCGCGGCAGGTCCTCGTGCGGCGCGGTCTGCTGGGTAACGATGGCGCGGGAATTGGCATGCATGGGCGACTCGGCAGACAACTGAACGACGCACCATTCTAGCAGACTGTCGGGCGAGAAAATGCGGCCCCGACAAGAGAGTGGCCGCGGCCCGTGCACGGGCCGCGCGGGGCGCCGTTTCGGAGACACCGGCCGGCGTCACATGACGCCACTCGCACCCGAGTGCTATCATCTTCGCCCAGACTCATTAAGGCTCCGCGCGCCGCCTGGCGCGAGGAGGCGCGCCATATCGGCCGACGCGTGCCGGCCACGATTCATGACGCATCGTCATCCACAGCATTACGAGGAACGCGGCTTGTCACAGTTACCGGTGATCGTCGGCATGGGTGGTGTTAACGCCGCCGGCAGAACCTCGGGCCACCAGGCTTTTCGCCGAACGATTCTCGACGCCTTGCCCGACACCCTTCAGGCACAAACCATCCTGGCCCTGGCCGCCATGATGCAACTCGTTTCGCGGGTGGACAGCGGCGGCTGGGAAAGCCCCCAAGGCGAGATTCTCAGTGACGACGACGTCGTCGCCCGCTATCGTCAACACGTGCTCGATCATACGCTGATCCGACGTATCGAGGACGCACGTTTCAACAGCGAGGGGATTCCCGCCAACCGCGCCGCGCAGCTTGATATAGAAGCGCCGCTGGCGTTTCGCGTACGCCGTCGCCAGCTTCCCGACGACGTCCCCGCCACCTGGCAGGTGCGCGACGTCGACAAACGAACAGTGGAAGTCATGGTGCCGCCGGGGGCATTGGACGTACTGCTCCCCGAGCGCCGTAGCGCCCAGGTGCGCTCGGCCGGGCAACTGCCCAGCGGCTTTTCGCCGAATACACTTTATCGCAGCGTGCATCACCCGCGCGGCCTGGCGATGACCATCTTCGGTGCCTCCGATTGCCTCGGTCAGAGTGGCCTGGACTGGGCGGCGCTGCGCAACCGCCTCGATCCGGACGCCATCGCCGTCTATGCCGGCAACTCCATCGGCCAGCTCGATACCGAAGGCTGGGGCGGACTCCTGCAAAGCTTCGTGACCGGTCATCGAGCGACGTCCAAGCAGATGCCACTGGGTTACGGGCAAATGCCCGCCGACTTCCTCAACGCTTACGTGCTGGGCAGCGTCGGGGCCACCGGCGCCGTGCTCGGGGCCTGCGCCAGCTTCCTTTACAATCTGCGCCTGGGACTGGAAGACATTCGCAGCGGCCGGCGGCGCGTGGTCATGGTGGGCACCAGCGATGCACCGATCACCCCGGAGGTCGTCGAGGGCTTTCGCACCATGGGCGCGTTGGCCGATGACGAAAGCCTCAAGGCGCTCGATGCCCTGACGTTATTGACCGACAGCGACTATCAGCGCGCTTGCCGGCCCTTCGCGCGCAACTGCGGCTTCACCATCGCCGAGTCGACCCAGTTCCTGCTGCTGATGGACGATGCCCTGGCACTCGAGACCGGCGCCCAGATTCTCGGCGCGGTACCCGATGTGTTCGTCAATGCCGATGGCTGGAAACGCTCGATCTCCGCGCCAGGCATCGGCAATTACATCACCCTGGCCAAGTCGGTGAGCCTGGCGCGGGACATGCTCGGCGAAGAAGCGGTGCGCCACCGCAGCTATCTACACGCGCACGGCACCAGCACGCCCAAGAATCGCACTACCGAATCGCACGTGTTCGACATGGTGGCGCGCGCGCATGGCATCGAGGCCTGGCCGGTGGCCGCCATCAAGGCCTTCGTCGGCCATTCGCAAGGCGGCGCGGCGGGTGACCAGCTGGCCAGTGCCCTGGGGACCTTCGCCCACGACGTGATCCCCGGCATCGCCACGCTCGATGCGGTGGCCGATGACGTCTTCGCCGAACGCCTGCGCTTCTTCCGTGATCCGCTGCCCTTCGAAGCCGACGCGGCCTTCATCAATGCCAAAGGCTTCGGTGGCAACAACGCCACCGGCCTGGTCATCTCGCCCGCCGCCACCGAGCGCCTGCTCGCCAAGCGTCACGGTCAGCGCGCCATCGATGACTGGAAGCACCGCCGCGAAGCTACCCTGGCGGCGTCCGAAACGTACTTGGCGACGTCCGACAGCGGCCGTTTCGATGTCACCTACCGCTTCGGCGAAGGCGTTCTCGAAGGGCCGGAGCTCTCGATGACGCGCGACGCCTTGCATATTCCCGGCTTCGATCAGCCGGTCTCGCTGGCGGTCGACAATCCCTACGGCCGACTTTAATCGGCCTGCTCGGTCGGCACACGATTGCTGCCGGCCATGGGCAACCACTACCCTGTCGGTATCTCGACACAGGATGCACCCATGAATATCGTGGTCTATCCCGGCACCTTCGATCCCGTCACCCATGGTCATTACGATCTGATCGAACGCGCCGCTCGCATGTTCGACAAGGTCGTGGTGGCGGTGGCCGCAAGCCCGCGCAAGCAGCCCGCATTGTCGCTGGAGACCCGCGTTGCCCTGATCGAAGAAATCACCGCCGATCTCGACAACGTCAGCGCCCTCGGCTTCGACGGGTTGCTCACGCAACTGCTGGATCAGCAAGGCGCACGCATTATCCTGCGCGGATTGAGAGCGGTATCCGACTTCGAATATGAGTTACAATTGGCCAATATGAACCGGGCACAGGCACCTCATATCGAGAGCGTGTTCCTGACCCCTGCGATCGAGAACTCGTATATTTCTTCCACCATCGTGCGCGAGATCGCGCGTCTCGGGGGAGATGTCTCCAAACTCGTGCATCCTTGCGTGGTCGAGGCACTGAGCCGACATTTCGCCCCGGACCCATCGCCGCCCAAGACGCAGTAGAGGACACTTTCATGGCCCTGATGATCACCGACGAGTGCATCAACTGCGACGTCTGCGAACCCGAGTGCCCCAATGGCGCCATTTCCCCGGGTGAGGAGATCTACGTCATCGACCCCAACCTGTGCACCGAGTGCGTCGGTCACTATGACGAGCCCCAGTGCCAGCAGGTCTGCCCGGTGGACTGTATCCCCCTCGATCCCGAACGCAGCGAAACCCACGATCAACTGATGCACAAGTATCGCCTGATCACCGCCGCTTGAGCGCGGCGGCGCACGATACGCAGCATCGACGGCCCGCACGCGGCAGGATCCCGGCATCCTGATGCCCGCGCGGCTCCCGGCGTGAACGCCTAACGCAACCGATACAACTCCGTGTCCTCATCACGTACTTCGCCGCGTATCTGGCCGCTTGCATGGCCGATCATTCTGTCCAACATCACCGTCCCGCTGCTGGGATTGGTGGATACCGCCGTGGTCGGCCATCTGCCGGACTCCCGCTACATGGCCGCCGTGACCCTCGGCGCCATGCTGTTCAGTTTCCTCTATTGGGGGTTCGGTTTCCTGCGCATGGGCACCACCGGTCTGACCTCCCAGGCCGTGGGCCGCGAGGACGACAGCGACATACGCAACCTGCTGGGTCAGGCGCTGTTGCTGGCACTCGGCATCGGCGTGTTGCTGATCCTGCTCGCCGAGCCGCTGATCGACATCGGCCTCTACCTGCTCGACGGCAGCGAAGCCGCCATGTCACTGGCAGCGAGCTATGCCCATATTCGAATTCTGTCGGCCCCGGCGGTAATGGCCAATTACGCGATTCTCGGCTGGTTCCTCGGCCAGCAGAATTCGCGGGTCACGCTGGCGATCATGGTGTTGACCAATAGCGTCAACATCGTCCTCGACCTGGTGTTCGTGATGGGGCTGGGCATGACCAGCGACGGCGTGGCCTGGGCCACGGTCATCGCCGATTACACCGCGCTGACCGCCGGCCTGTGGTTGGTGATGCGTCAACTGAAGCTGCTCGAGGGGCGCTTCTTGCGCCAGCGCCTGCTGCGCCTTGGCGCCTACTCGGCGCTTTTTCAGGTCAACCGACACTTGTTCGTGCGAACCCTGGGGCTACTGTTCGCCATGGCGTTCTTCACCGCCCAGGGGGCCGACCAAGGCGATACGGTACTCGCCGCCAATGCCGTGCTGATGCAATTCATCATGATCACCTCCTACGCGTTGGATGGCTTCGCCCACGCCGCCGAAGCCTTGACCGGCCGCGCCGTGGGGCGCCGCGACTGGCCGCTTTTTTCGAGTTCGGTGCGCGCGGCCGCCCGTTTCTCGCTGATCACCGCTGGCGTCGCCATGGCGGCGTTCGCCTTCGGCGGCGACTATCTGATCGCCCTGCTCACCGATCTACCGGACGTGCGCGCCACGGCAAGGGACTATCTGCCCTGGATGATCGTCATGCCAGCCATCGCGGTGTGGAGCTATCTGCTCGACGGCGTCTTCATCGGGGCCACCGCAACCCGCGAAATGCGCGATACCATCCTGCTGGCACTCGCCGTCTATCTGCCGGTGTGGTGGCTCACCCAGCCATTGGGCAATCATGGCCTGTGGCTCGCCTTCACCGCGTTCACCCTGGTGCGTTCGGCAAGCCTCGCCGCCGTCTACCTGCACTATCGACGAACGCGCTGGACAAGCACCGCGCCGTCCACCTGCGACCAAGGGATACAGGACCAAGGTTGAGTGATCGTGGATCCCCGCGAGAGGTTATCGTTGTCTCCACGACAACGATCTCTAGGGGAGTCACTCATGCTGAAAACGCTGTCTCGCCCCGCGGTGCGCCTCGTCGAGCGCTACCTGCCCGATCCTTACATTTTCGTGTTGATCCTGACCCTGGTCGCGGCTGTCGCGGCCATGCTGGTCGAGCAGCAGTCGCCGTTGGCGATCATGCGCTATTGGGGGGACGGCTTCTGGGGACTGCTGTCCTTCTCGATGCAGATGCTGCTGGTGCTGGTCACCGGCTTCATGCTGGCCAGCAGCCCGCCCGTCAAACGCCTGCTCGACAGGATCGCCGGCCTGGCCAAGGGACCGGCCGGCGCCATCCTTCTGGTCTCCCTGGTTTCGCTGGCCGCCAGTTGGATCAACTGGGGCTTCGGCCTGGTCATCGGCGCTCTGTTCGCCAAGGCCCTCGCCAGACAGGTCCGAGTCGACTATCGCCTGTTGATCGCCAGCGCCTACTCGGGCTTCGTGGTATGGCACGGCGGCCTGGCTGGTTCGATTCCGTTGACCATCGCCACCGAGGGGCATTTCACGGCGGACCAGATCGGCGTCATCCCGACCTCCGAGACCATCTTCGCCTTCTTCAATCTGGCCATCGTGTTGGCGATGTTCATCGCCGTGCCGCTGGTCAACCGGTTCATGCTTCCCGACGAGCGCGATAGCGTCTACATCGACCCTGCACAACTCGACGACGCCCCGCGTGACCTAGGCCCCGCCACGCGTCCTGCGGAACGCCTGGAGAAGAGTCCCTGGCTGGCGTGGCTGGTCGGCATCCCCGGATTGCTGTTTCTGCTCGACTACTTCGTGCTCCGCAATGGCGGCCTGAACCTCAACGTGGTCAACTTTCTGTTCCTGTCCCTGGCCATCGTGCTGCATCGCACCCCCCGCAGCTTGCTGGACAGCTTGCACGAGGCCATCAAGGGCGGTACCGGCATCGTCATCCAGTTCCCCTTCTATGCCGGCATCATGGCGATCATCATGCAGTCCGGGCTGGCACAGACGCTTTCCGAGGGATTCGTGGCGATCTCGAGTGCCCAGACGCTACCTTTCTGGTCGTTCATCAGTGCCGGCATCGTCAATCTGTTCGTGCCTTCGGGAGGCGGGCAATGGGCCGTCCAGGCCCCGGTCATGCTGCCTGCTGCCGCCTCGCTGGGCGCGGATATCCCTCGCGTCGCCATGGCGGTCGCCTGGGGCGATGCCTGGACCAATCTTCTACAGCCATTCTGGGCGCTCCCCATGCTGGCCATCGCGGGGCTCAAGGCCAAGGACATCATGGGCTTCTGCCTGATTCAGTTGGTGGTGACGGGCGTCATCATCGCGCTCGGGCTGACCGTTCTGTAAACCGCCCCCGCCGAGGCGCCGAAAAGCAGACGGAAGCGACAAGGCGGGGCAAAACATGGTACATCTTGCGCCTCTATTCATTCCTCGACCTCAGTAGGACTGTGACCCATGGCGCCTGACGACCTTCCCCGCCAGCATGAGCTCACCATGACGGTGCTGATGACCCCTGACATGGCCAACTTCAGCGGCAAGGTGCATGGCGGTGCCATCCTCAAGAAACTCGATGAGGTGGCTTATGCCTGTGCCAGTCGCTATGCCGGCTCCTACGTGGTGACGCTGTCGGTGGATCAGGTACGCTTCAAGCAACCGATCCATGTCGGCGAACTGGTGACGTTCCTGGCGTCGGTCAATCATGTAGGGCGTTCCTCGATGGAGATCGGCATCAAGGTCGTCGCCGAGTCGATTCAGGATCGCGTGATTCGCCACACCAACAGCTGCTACCTGACCATGGTGGCCGTCGACAGCGAGGGCCGGCCCAGCACTGTGCCGCCACTGCCACTCGACACGCCCATGGCCAAGCTGCGCTTCGAGAAGGCCGAGCTCCGCAAGAAGATGCGCAAGCAGGCCGAAGAGGAAGAGAAACGCGCCCAGGCGCATATCGACGAGACGCCCTGACGTGACACCGGGAAACTGATAGCGTGGCGACATGCAGGACGCATGGCGCCGCTTCTGGCCTGACGCCGCCGACGGAGAATTCGATGAGCGCAACTTCCAATGCCGGCTCGCGCCGACGCGAGCGTCTCTATCTCGCCTGGGACGTGGCCATCGTGGTGTTGGTCTCGGCGAACTTGTTGTTGCTGCTCGTCGATAGCCTGTTTCTCTTGCCCCCCTTGAATGCCGGCTTCGAGGCCCTGGCGCCGAGCCTCTACCGGGCCTATGACAGCGTCATTCATCAGCATTTCATGACCATCGACCTGGTCTTCGTGAGCATCTTCCTGCTCGATGTTCTGGCCGGGTGGGCAGTGGCCATCGCCGAGCGCCGCTACGCACGCTGGTTCTTCTATCCGTTCGCGCACTGGTACGACGTACTGGGGTGCATTCCGGTCAGCGGTTTCCGCATCCTGCGTGTATTGCGTCTCATGTCACTGGTGATTCGCTTACAGCGCATGGGCGCAATCGACATCCGCCAGTGGCGTCTATATGGCTTCTGCGAGCGTTACTACCGTGTGCTCATGGAGGAGCTTTCCGACCGCGTGGCCATACGCCTGCTGGGCAGCCTCCAGGAAGAGGTCCAGCGCAGCGACGATTTCACCAAGCGCCTCTCGGAACAGGTGATTCAACCGCGCAAGGCCGCACTAGTGGACGAAATCGCCAGACGCCTCGAGACCACCGTCGACAAGAGCTACGCCGAGAACCATCAACAGGTGCATCGCTACGTGGCAACGCTGGTCACCCGCACGCTCGAGGAAAACCAGGAGCTCTCACGCCTGAGACGCCTGCCCATGGGCGAACAGGTGGCCCATGCCATGCAACGCAGCCTGAGCGACGTCGCCAGCCGCGTGGTCCACGAAGCCATCGATGGACTACGCTCACCGCGCTTCAAGAGTCTCATCGGCGACCTTGCGGGCAGCGGCATCGACGCCTGGCTACAGGTCGACCAGCGCACCGACCGCGTCACCGAGCAGGTGTTGATCGAAACGCTGGAAATGCTCAAGGACGAAATCGCCGTTCAGCGCTGGAAGGACGACTTCGACCTCAAGTGAATCGTCGTCCGTCAGGTGAGCCGCAGGATAGTATACGGCGCCTCGCAGGCGTGACGTTCGTCGCGCTCATCGATGCTACCCAGCGACATGTCGCGGTCGTTGTCGTAGGCCACGAACAAGCGCTCGCTATCCAGCACTGCCAGGCCCTCGGCCTTGTGCTCGAACTCCAGGACGTCATCCTTCACCGTTCGCACCAGCTCGGGCGCTTGGCCCTCGCTGAAACCGGCGAGCGACACCACCCATAGATAACCGCCGATGCGCGATTCGCCCGCTTCCTCGACCTCGAAGCTCGTCATCAAGAACAGACGCCCGTGATGGGGATCGTATTCCAGACTGGATAGGCCGCAATCGAAACGGACCTCAGGATGTTGTCGGGGGGAGAAGCGATAGAATTCGCGTAGCTCGTCGATCAGTACCAGGTTGCCGTGCTCGTTCACGGTGTAATGCGCGCCCACGACACGGCACACGTACTCGAAATCCTCGTGCGAGCGCCCCTGCTCGCGGACACCGAAGAGCAACAGCCCGTCGCCACGCTCGCCGGGCACCGCCGCCAGCCCCTCGATCTTGTAATACGGCTCGCCGATGGCACCGTCGAGCTTGTTGCGCAGCTCCAGCGAGCCTTCGACGCCATCTCGCGGGTCAGGGTCGACCACTTGCACTCGTTCGGGCTCACCCAGCGGCCAGATCAGCAGATGGTTATAGGCGTTGAGCGCGTGGCTTTCCATGTCGATACGATCGAATCCCGTAGTCGCCAGCACATAACCGCCATCCGCGGTCAGCGCGAAATCCTCGTACTTGACCGCTCGCTTGATGGCGTCGGCAGTCAAGTAGTCGAGTTCGCTGTCGTCGGGGCCGGCGTCGGTCATGGGCACTGAAAACACCGCTGAGCGTGTCTCGCCGGGAATCGATTTGTCGCTGGCCAGAATCAACCGCTGACCATCATAGACCACCGCCGATACCTCGACGTTGACCACCTCGCCGTTTTCATCACGCAGGCCGGTGGGAAAACAGTGCAGCGTTCCTTCTTGCAGCACTTCGGCATTGGCCATAAAGCCTCCTTGATCGTGTTATGCAATGACACTGACTAGCGTAACGCGAAATCCACGTACGATCGCAACGTAGCATGATAACTTGCGGTAGCGGCATCCGACCGGCAAGCTGATCGTCTGCATGGGGCATGACGCTCCCGGCGATGACTACATGAGGACGACATGCTGGAAGGATGGGCGGCGCTCGGTCCCGCCGCGCTTTACATGATTTCAATGAGTATCACGCCGGGGCCCAATAACGTCATGCTCACCGCCTCGGGCGCCAATTACGGCTACCGACGCACGTTGCCGCATCTTCTGGGGATCGCAGTGGGCTGTTTCGTGTTGTTCACGGCCATCGCCCTGGGGCTGGGGATCATCTTCGAGCGCTATCCCGTAGTGCAGAACGCGCTACGCCTGATCGGCAGCGCGTACTTGCTGTATCTGGCCTGGAACATCGCCACCGCACCACCGCCCGAATTCCGGGACGACAGCGACGCGCGCCCACTGAGCCTATGGCAAGCCGCGGCCTTTCAGTTCGCCAACCCCAAGGCCTGGGTCATGGGCTTGGCGCTGATGGCCGGTTTCCTTCCCGAGAGCGGCCCCATATGGCTGAATGCCTTACTCTTGGCCGGGCTCGCCGAAATCGTGGCCTTCCCATGCATCTCGCTATGGGCCGGGTTCGGCATGGCCATCCGCCACTGGCTGACCACGCCCCAGGCCTGGCGGCGTTTCAATATCGTCATGGGCGTGCTCACCGCCGCCTGTGTGTTTTTCATCCTTCGCTAATCACGCGGCATGCTCTAGCGCGAGTCAATGCGACGCCCAACGCATTCCCTCTCGCGGCGCAGGCCGAGGATGCTAGACTCAAGGCTGCAAGCGTCGCGACGCCCGTCATTGCCAAGGAGCCAGGTCATCATGCAAGGAATCTTCAAGCACTTCGCCACCGCCGCACTCGGTCTCGCCGCCGGGGCTGCGCTATCATTGACACCGGCCCTCGCCGCCGACCCGGTGCGTGTCTCGTCGAAGATAGACACCGAAGGTGCCTTGCTCGGCAACATGATGGCGCAACTCTTGGAGAACGCTGATATTCCCGTGGAAGAAAACCTCCAACTGGGACCGACCAATATCGTGCGCACGGCCTTGCTCCAGGATGAAATCGACGTGTATCCCGAGTACACCGGCAACGGCGCCTTTTTCACCCAGACCGCCGACGACCCGGCCTGGAAAAAAGCCGACAAGGCCTATGCGAAGATTCGCGCCTACGACAAGCAACACAATGATCTCGTCTGGCTTGAACCGGCCCCCGCCAACAACACCTGGGCCATTGCCCTGCGCCGCGATATCGCCGAGAAGCACGACCTTTCCACCATGGCGGATTTTGCCGCCTGGGTACGTAACGGCGGCGAGGTGAAACTGGCCGGTTCCGCCGAGTTCGTGGAAAGCGATGCGGCCCTGCCCAGCTTCCAGCGCGCTTATGATTTCAAACTCGACCAGAATCAGTTGCTGGTGCTCTCCGGCGGTAATACCGCGGCCACCATCCGTGCGGCGGCCAGGGGCACGAGTGGCACCAACGCCGCCATGGTCTATGGCACCGACGGCGCCATCGCCGCTGCCGGACTCAAGGTGATGGATGATCCTCGGGGCGTCCAAATGGTCTATCAGCCAGCACCGGTCATTCGTCAGGCAACACTCGAGACGTATCCCCGCATACCCGAGATACTCGCTCCGGCCTTCAAGGGCCTCGATCGCGAAACGCTGCAACGCCTGAATCGGCGCATCCAGGTCGACGGAGAACCCGCCAGCGATGTCGTCCGGGACTACCTGGAATCACGTGATCTGCTCGACTGACGGTGCCCGTGTCCGCTTTTCGCCTCCCTACATCTAGCACGAGCGACGCACGCCTGATCGCCAACCGCGTCCTCATCACGTTGCTTTGCGCGGGATGGTTGTCGGCCTGGCTACTGTCGTTCGCTACGCTATCGCCCAACCGCCTGGCCGCGGGGCAGGCCGTCATGTTGCGCGATGCCGCGTCGGAATGGCAGTTCGCCGTCATGCTCGTTCTCACGGGCCTGCTGACCGTGGCGGCCTTCAAGCGTCCCCTGCCACGCGCCCTCGCACACGCTGTGGTGTTGCTGGCCAGCCTGGGACTGTTGCTCGTGACGCTGTACAGCCTGGGCGACTATGCACAACGCGCGCTTGCCGATACGTCATCCGCGGCGCGCATCTCGCAGGGCGCCGCCTTCTGGGTGATCGTGTTCTGCTGCGCACTGGCGGCCATCGATACCTTTCAGCGCACCGCCAGCGGCTGGCTACTGCGTCTTGGCTACATGCTGATCGCGGGGGGAAGCGTGGCGATGTTGTTCGCCAGCGGTCATTTCCACGATCTGTCGATCATGCGCGAATACGCCAACATCCGCGACGATTTCGCAGACCAATTGATCACCCACTTGGTACTGGTGGGCGCCGCACTGGGGCCGGCACTGCTCATCGGCATTCCGTTGGGATTGCTGGCCCACCGGCACATGCGCCTGCGGGGCGCGCTGTTCAGCGTGCTCAACTTCTTCCAGACGATCCCCTCGATCGCCTTGTTCGCGCTGCTCATCGCACCGTTGTCGGCACTCGGCAACGCCTTCCCACTGCTCGGCGAATGGGGCATCAAGGGCATCGGTGCCGCACCGGCGATCATCGCGCTGGTGATGTACGCGCTGTTGCCCGTGGTGCGCAATACCTACGCCGGCCTCAAGGGCGTTCCCCCTGCCACCGTGGAAGCCGCACGCGGCATGGGCATGACCGCACGCCAAGTTCTCTGGCGCGTGGAAATCCCTTTGGCGCTGCCGGTCATGCTCTCGGGACTGCGCATCGTCACCGTTCAAGCCATCGGCCTGACCGTCGTGGCGGCGTTGATCGGCGCCGGCGGCCTGGGGGCTTTCATCTTTCAGGGACTCGGCCAATACGCCATTGATCTGGTCTTGCTCGGCGCGATCCCGACCATCGTGCTGGCGGTGATCGCCGATTTCACGTTGCAAATGCTGGTCGTGCTGAGCAAGCCGGCCGGTACCCGCCGATAGGTAACATCGATGATCGAACTGCAGGGATTGACCAAGTGCTATGGAGACACGCGTGTCGTCGACGATATCTCCCTCACCGTGGAGCAAGGCGAGTTCTGTGTGCTCATCGGCCCCTCGGGCTGCGGCAAATCGACCACGCTGAAGATGATCAATCGCCTGATCGCACACAGCGGTGGGAAAGTCCTGGTGGGCGGCGACGATGTCACCACTCTGCCACCGGAACGTCTGCGCCGCCGTATCGGCTATGCCATTCAGTCGATCGGGTTGTTTCCACACTGGCGCGTCGCGGACAACATCGCCACCGTGCCCAGGCTGCTCAAGTGGCCAGCGTCGCGCATCGCCGAGCGCGTCGACGAATTGCTGGCCTTGTTCCAGCTCGACACTGACGGGCTGCACGATAAGTATCCGCATCAACTCTCGGGTGGCCAAGCCCAGCGCGTCGGGGTCGCCCGTGCATTGGCCGCCGACCCCGATGTCTTGTTGATGGATGAGCCCTTCGGCGCCGTCGATCCGCTGACGCGTGACGCGCTGCAGGTCGAGTTGTCACGCGTGCATCGCCAGACCGGCAAGACCATCGTCTTCGTCACCCACGACATGGACGAGGCCTTGCGCCTGGCCTCCCGCGTGGCATTGCTCAACGGTGGCCAGTTGGTGCAATACGACCGCCCGGCAGAGCTTCTCGTCGCTCCCGCCAACGACTTCGTGCGCGACTTCATCGGGCGTGCCGATCTGGGCCTCAAACTGCTCTCGCGGCGCCGGGTCGAAGAGTATTCACGAGCGGCCCAGCGCACGCGCAACAACGCCCTCGCCAGCGCATCGATCACCTGGCAGGTGGACGCCGATGACCGGCCCATGGCGCTGCTGGGCGGCCGCCTGGGCGAACCCGATACGGCGCGCACGGTGGTCACGCCCGAATGGACCGCCACGCCGGACATGTCGATGAAGGAAGCCTTGTCGCGCATGGTGTGGTTCCGTGTGACGGCCTTGCCGGTACTCGATAGCGAAGGTCGCCTGCTGGGCGAGGTGACAATGTCGGGTGTCATGGGGCATCGCCCATGAGCATCGGCGCACTGACACATCCGCCCTCCTCGCGCCGATTCCTGCTGATCGCGCACAGCGCCTTGCTGATCGCACTGGTGCTGGGCATGGAACAGTTGGCGCCGATGTTTCGGGCGCTTTTTCCCGACCAGGACCCCGCGATGTATCAGCGCGAGAGCTTTCTCAACCTGACGCTCGCCCACCTTGCCCTGGTGCTGTTGTCGTCGCTGATCTCGGTCAGTGTCGGCGTGGCGGCGGGGTTGTTCGTCACACGCCCGGCAGGCCGTGAGTTCGAGCCCTTGGTGTCGACATTGGCCGCGATCGGTCAGACCTTTCCGCCGGCGGCGGTGCTGGCGATCGTCGTCCCGATCGCCGGTTTCGGCTTCGTGCCCACGCTGGTGGCGTTGGTGCTCTATGGCCTCTTGCCCGTTGTACAGAACACCGTCGCGGGACTCGGTACGGTCCCCTCGCAGACGCTCGAGGCCGCCCGCGGCAATGGCATGAGCACCTGGCAGATCCTGTGGCACATCGAACTCCCCCTGGCGATGCGCGTCATCATCGCCGGCGTGCGCGTTTCGGTGATCATCAATATCGGCACGGCAACCATCGGCTCTACGGTGGGTGCCACGACCTTGGGAACGCCCATCATCGCCGGCCTGGTCGGCAACAATCTGC
This sequence comes from Chromohalobacter marismortui, assembly GCF_004364315.1. GTDB lineage: Bacteria > Pseudomonadota > Gammaproteobacteria > Pseudomonadales > Halomonadaceae > Chromohalobacter > Chromohalobacter marismortui. The sequence goes on from NZ_SOBR01000007.1 coordinate 55,381, forward strand.
CTTACGTGATTCAAGGCGCGATACTGGTGGGACTTCTGGCCATCGTCACCGACCTGGCGTTCGAGCGCCTGGAGCGACGTTTTTCGTTCGGCGAAGAAGGCAATGCCGCGTGACGAGGTCTTCACACGTACGGCAGGACGTCATGCGGGGGAAAAAGGAGAGCGACCCGCCGCCCGTGGGGCGGCGGTAGCAAGCGTCAATCGACGGCTTCTTGCACTTCTTCACCACCTTCTTCGATATCCTCACCGACCCCTTCCAGGGTATTGCAGCCGGAAATTGCACCGGCGGTGAACATCAGCAGCAGGGAAAATGCCAGTATCCGTTTCATTATCGTGTCTCCTTCACGTTTATCGAGCGGACAATATTCCGCCGTTCCATACCCGCCAATACGGGGCATCCCAAAACCATTCAGGTGGCATCGTCAACGTACCAGAGCCGATACTGCCATGCACTCATCACACGGCAACGCTTCAGGATGCCGCTTCCTGAACCGCTTCGCCGCCGCGTTCGATATCCTCTCCCGCGCCTTGAATGGTATTACAGCCACTCAGTGCCATCAGCAACAGCAAACCCAAGATCGCAACCGTTGTACGCTTCATGCTTTTCTCCCGGAATAATCCTGACCTAGCGGAAACACGGTACTCTGCCGTGTCACCTCACGTTAGCATAGCCCGCATACTTCATGACGATTTTCAGGAGCGTTTGCATGACCGACTTTTCGCTGCACCCCCGTCTGGCGGCGGATTCGCATCATGTCGTCGACCTGCCGTTGTGTCAGGTACGTCTGAACGACGATAGGCGCTTCCCCTGGCTGGTGCTGATCCCCCGCCGCGCCGAGATCCGCGAAGTCTACGAACTCGGCGCCGACGACCAGGCGACGATGTGGCAGGAAGCCACCGAGGCGGGACGTCGCTTGATGGCCCACCATGAAGGCGACAAGCTCAATCTGGCCACGCTCGGCAACCAGGTCGCGCAGTTGCACCTGCATGTCATCGTCCGCCATGCGGACGACGCGGCCTGGCCGGGACCGGTGTGGGGGCAAGGCACGCCGCAGCCGTATGACGACGCGACGCTGGACACCCACCTGACAGCACTGCGCGACCTGCTGGCATCATCCGAGTGATACACACGTAAACGCACAGGGCCGTTTTCGTACAAAGGCTAGGGTAGTTCACCGAGCCGCTCCTGCACATCAATCAGCAGCGCGTCGAACACATAGGGCGGCACCGGCTGGCCACCACGCTGCCCCGACAGCGTGATGCGCGTGCCCTGCTCGGTCGCTTCCAGCCGGTAGCGCACCGCAAGCGTGGGGCGCACGGCCAGCGCGGCCTCGACATCACCGAGATCGGCATCGGCGCGACGAATCACGAAGCCGCGCGCCGTGAGCATCGCCACCCCCGCGTCCAACGCGGTCGCCGGTGCGGCCTCCACGACCAATGACCGCGTCTGCGGCGGTGCCGATGTAGTCGCGCACCCTACCGGGCTCAGCACCATGCACGTTGCCACGAGCCATCCCCACAGCCGTCGCCTCATGAGGTACTCTCCTCGCGCATGCGTGCGTCGATATCATCGTGTAAAGCGGCGCAGAACGCCGCGCTGTTGTCCGGACGCGCATCGATCAAGTAACCATCGGCATCGACCACGCGTGAATCGCGCGTCACCCGCACGACGCCCTCGGCGGCGACCGCCGAGACCCGCAGCAGACGCACCGGGTCGCCGCCGAAGCGCTGGAAATACCCCAGCGAATAGCCCTGTCGACCGCCCAGGCCATAGCGTCCCCAAAAGCCACTGCGCCCCCAGAAAGAACGGTCCACGGCGCCCAGACCCGGCTGTGCCACACTGCGCTCGGCACTCACCAGCCCCAGCGCGACTTCGGTCTGAACAATACGATACCCGCGGGCCTCTAGCGCATTGGCCGTGGCCCTCACCCGTGCCTTGGCGTCGCCCTCGGCCGACCAGTGGCATGCCTCGGGCAACGGCGAGCCGACATCGCGCCCCAAGGGGTCATACGAGGCCAGGCCCTGGCAACCGCCCAGCCCACATGCCAACACCACCAGCAAAAGCGGTTTCATCATCGCCTTCTCGCCTCATCGTTAGCGCCGCACGAGCACCTCGTTGTGAGCGTAGTCAAACGCGACGGTTCCGTCAGTGTGGCATGCTGGGCGGCTCCCGTCCGACGCCAGCATGCGTTAGGCTGGCAACTCGACCACGATGTCTCCGCCTTCGGGCCGGGATCATGCAAGAGGCTCGCCCATGAAGATCATCATCGCCCCGGATAGCTACAAGGATGCCCTCTCGGCCCGCGACGCCGCCGCCGCCATTGCCGCCGGCTGCGCCCGTGTCTTACCCCGCGACCGTCTGGTGGAATGCCCCATGGGCGACGGCGGTGAAGGCACCCTGGATGCCTTGCTGGCCGCGACCGGTGCCGAACGCCGCATTACCGAGGTCCACGATGCCCTGGGGCGGCCTATCAACGCCAGTTGGGGGTGGCACGCCGCGAGTGCCACGGCCTATGTCGAACTCGCCGAAGCCAGCGGCTTGCAAGGGCTCGCCGATACCGAGCGCACCGCATTGCACAGCACCACCCTCGGCGTCGGCGAGTTGATTCGTGACGCGCTCGATGCCGGCGCCAAACGCTTGATCCTCACCCTGGGCGGCAGCGCCACCAACGATGCCGGCGCGGGAATGCTCGCGGCGCTGGGCGCCCGCCTGCTCGATACCGAGGGCCGCCCGCTGCCGCCCGGCGGCGCGGCATTGGCGCAACTGGCCGAACTCGACCTGAGCGGCCTGGACCCGCGCCTAGCGACGCTCACCGTGGACACCGCCGTGGACGTCGACAACCCTTTGCTCGGCGAGCGCGGGGCCAGCGCCATCTTCGGCCCCCAGAAAGGCGCCACGTCGGCGGATGTCACTCGGCTCGACGCGGCCCTCGCGCATTTCGCCGATCATATCGCCAGCGCGCTCGGCCACGACCACCGCACGCTACCAGGCGCAGGCGCGGCCGGCGGCATGGGGTTCGCGGCCGCCGCTTTTCTAGGGGCGCGACTGCAGCCCGGCATCGAGCTGGTCATGGCTCAGGTCGACTTCGACCGTCTGCTGGAAGATGCCGACCTGGTGATCACCGGCGAAGGCCAGTTGGATGGCCAAAGCCTTGCCGGCAAGACGCCGGTGGGCATCGCTCGGCGTGCGCGACGACACGGCGTGCCCACGCTCGCTCTCGCCGGGCGTCTTGGCGCTGGCTGGCAGGCCGTTCACGACGAAGGCATCGAGGCTGCCTTTGCGCTCGCCGATGGTCCCCTGACACTACCACAGGCCCTGGAGCGCACCCCCGAGCTGCTCGCCGACCGTGCCGAGAGTCTCCTGCGTGTGTGGCGACTCGCCGCCCGACAGACGCCGCGCTAATCGCGGAGCACGGACATGATGTCGCTCCCCCTTGAAAAACCACCGCGTCATGGGCATTTAATACGCAGACGCTATATCGTCGATGGGAAAGATTCGTTACCCAATCTCTGGGTGACCCTCTAGACTGGGCCCACTGACGATTTTGACCACTGACGACGTTCAGTCCATCGCTTTACGAGGGAGTGCTTTCATGTCCGACATCAATGCCATCGGCTTGCATACCAGCAGCGCCAACCAACTGGCCGAGAAGCTCAACGAGCTGCTGGCCAATTACCAGATCTTCTACATGAACACGCGCGGCTACCACTGGAACGTGAAAGGCCCGCATTTCTTCGAACTGCACACCAAGTTCGAGGAAATCTACACCGACCTGCTGGCCAAGGTCGATGAAGTCGCCGAGCGCATTCTCACGCTAGGCCATGAGCCGCTGCATGCCTACAGCGACTACGCCAAGCTGTCGCGCATTCAGGAAGATACCCACGTGCATGAAGGCACCGACTGCGTGCGCGGCCTGGTACAGGGTTATCAGGCATTGCTCGAATTGCAGCGCGAGCTCAACTCCATGGCCGCCGATGCCGACGACGAAGGCACCGCTTCGCAGATGAGCGACTATATCCGCGAGCAGGAAAAGACCGTGTGGATGCTCAGCGCTTACCTGGGCTGATTCCCACCAGGCCATGCCATCGATCGTACCGCCCGGCCCTGTGCCGGGCGGTGTCGTCAGGGCTCCCCGCGCGTCTCGTCGCCGGGAGCGGTCCCGGCGACATCGGGCTCGTCGTCCACCCTCTCGTCCCACTCTTCAACATCCACCTGCTCGGTCAGATGCGTCGGCAGGTCACGCTTCATGCGCACGCCCAGGCGCTTGAGCATCAGCGCCTGACTGACCAGGCTCCCCTGCCCCGTTGAAAGCCGCCCCATCGCCTGGCGATAGCTTCCGTCGGCGCGCCCCAGATGGCGACCGACGTCCTCGAGGCTATCCACGAAGCCACGAAACTTGTCGAGCAGCTTGCCCGCTCGCTCGGCAATGACGCGGGCGTTATCGTTCTGGCGCTCCAGTGTCCATAGGCTGGTCACGGTCCTCAGGCTCGCCAAGAGCGTGGTCGGCGTGACCACCACGATGTCACGCGAGAAGGCATCCTGAAAGAGCGTTTCGTCATGCTGAAAGGCGACCGCGAACGCCGGTTCGACAGGCATGAAAAGAAACACGAAGTCCGGTGAGTTGAGCCCCGACAAGCGCGGGTAGTCGCGTCCTGAGAGCGCGTCGATATGCGCGCGCACCGCCTGGACATGTGCCTTCAATGCCTCCGTGCGCGTGGCGTCGTCCTCGGCGTTGACGTAGCGCACGTAAGCGTTGAGCGAGACCTTGGCATCGACGATCAGATGGCGGTTGTCGGGCAGGTAGATGACCGCGTCGGGACGCTGGCGACCCGCCTCGCCTTCCATCGAGACTTCACGCTTGTATTCGATGTCGCGGCGCAGCCCCGAGCGCTCCAGCACCGATTCGAGCATCACCTCACCCCAATCGCCCTGCATCTTCTTGTCGCCCTTGAGCGCCCGTGTCAGATTGGCGGCTTCCTCGGTGATCTGGCGATTCAGCGTGGACAGCTGCTCGATCTGCGTCTTGAGGGACGAGCGCTCACGCAGCGATTGGCCATGAATTTCCTCCAGCCGCGCCCGGAAATCGCCGACCTGCTCGCGAAACGGTGTCAGCATGGCCTCGAGATTCTCGCGGCTCTGAGTATTGAACGTTCGCTGCCGTTCCTCGAAGATTCGCCCCGCCAGTGCCTCGAAGTCCTGGGTGAGCCGCGTCCGCGCCTCCTCGAGCAGCGCGAGTTTCTCGGCATGGTGGGAGCGCTCCTGTTCGAGCTGCGTTTCCAGGCGACCGTGACGCTCGCGCAGCGCCGCAAGCTGTTCCTGACGCGCGTCGAGATCGCGCTCGCGCTGCTCCAGCAGGCGCCGGGTCTCGAGGCCCTGCTCGCGCACGGCGTCCAGTTGGGCATCGCTCTGGGCCAGCTCACGCTCCAGCCGGGTGCGTGTCTCTTCGGCCTCGGCATGGTGCCGCTGGGCGTGCTCGACGTCGTGCTCGGCTGCCTCGCGACGCGTGCGTTCACGCCGCCATGCCACGCCCAGCATCAGCGTGGCGAGCGCCAGGAGGGCCGCAAGGGCGACGAGATAAGCGGTGGCGGGGGACATGCTGGACATGGGCGTGATACCGGCAATTGAAGACTGTCGATTGAAACGTGCGGGGAAATATCTTGCTTGAACACGCCGTGCGCGTCACCTTCCCCCACTCGGCGGTACGACGCAAGCGACCGGGGCTTGAAGTCCTGCCCCCATGACCCAAACTAACGGGTGAAGCCGCCCGAAACCGGACTAGGACCGCCCGGTGGTGGCTGCCGCCATCCATGAAGCATCACGACCAGGAGGTCACGATGAGTCAAGCACAGTCAGGTAAACGTGTCGCCATCCTCGCCACCGATGGGTTCGAGGAATCCGAACTTTCCGCGCCGCGAGCCGCTCTGAAAAGTCAGGGCGTCGAGGTGCAGGTCGTCTCTCCCGAAGGCAAGGGTATCCGTGCCTGGGCCGAAACCGACTGGGGCGACACCTACGCGGCCGACAAAGCCTTGCACGATGTCGATGTCAGCGATTATCACGCGCTGGTGCTCCCCGGCGGGCTCTTCAACCCCGATGAGTTGCGCCTCAACGAAAAAGCGCTCGCCTTCGTGCGTGGCTTCTTCGAGGCGGGCAAGCCAGTGGCGGCGATCTGTCATGCGCCGTGGATCCTGATCAACGCCGGTGTCGTCGACGGACGCAAGATGACCTCGGTCGCCTCCGTGGGACAGGACCTCAAGAATGCCGGTGCCCATTGGGTCGACGAGCCGGTCGTCGTCGACAACGGCTTGGTTACCAGCCGCACGCCCAAGGACATGGACGCCTTCAACTCCAAACTGATCGAGGAACTGGCTGAAGGTCGCCACAGCGGACAACACGCCTGATGACGCCCCACCGATCACAACCGACGTCCGCCTCGCCTGAGGCGGACGTTTTGCGTATCGCCGAGGGCGTGGGCCCGCGACGCGGCACTCGAATGCCGTCACGACGCCTGCATTTCGCCGCCAAGAGCCTGTTACGGATCTTCGCACGCCCCATGAAGTCGGACCACGGCAAAGGCGGACCGGTCGTCCATCCCTACCGTGGTTACGGTACGCATCGCGAGGTCTTCCTGATGGGGCGAGTGTTTCGTCAGGTGGGCCTGGCACGGATAATCCCCAGACGCGGGGCGCTACGCGACGCCGCAGACGTCACTCGACGCCTCGCACGGCGCGGCTTCGCCGACGCCGAGGTACGCATCCGCCTGGGCGACAACAGCGCCATCGTCACCACCGACCACGACGGCTATTTCGATGTGCGCCTGCCGCTCGACGCACCACTCGACGAGCATGTTTCCTGGCATCGCGCCGAGCTCGAGGTCATCACCGCCGATCGCGACAACGTCCTGTCGCGGGCCGATGTCTATATTCCGCCGCCGCATACCGATCTCATGGTGATCAGCGACATCGACGACACGGTGATGTATACCGGCGTCGCCGACAAGCTGCGCATGCTGTATCGCTTGTTCGTCGAGAAGGCGCATCGGCGCACCGCCTTCCCCGGCGTCGCCGAGCTTTACCAGGCGTTGCATGCGGGCACAGCGGGCGACGCACGCCGGCCGGTTCTCTACGTCTCGCGCGGCCCATGGAGCATCTACGAGGTCCTCGAGGCGTTTTTCCAGCTCAATCACATCCCCGTCGGACCGATTCTGTTCCTGCGCGAATGGGGAATTTCCTGGCGCCATCCCTGGCCGCGGCGCGCCGAGGATCACAAGTATGCCTTGATCACGCAGATGCTCACGCTGTTCGACACGCTGCCCTGCGTACTGATCGGCGACAGCGGCCAACATGATCCGGAAATCTACACACGCATCGTCAAGGAGAACCCGGATCGGGTGAAGACGATCTACATTCGCCGCGTCGACCGCAAGCCGAGCCGTGAAGCGGCCATCGACCGACTGCGCGAGGAGATCGAACACACCGACTGCGAGCTGCTGCTCAGCGATGACAGTGCCGCCATGGCCGCGCATGCGCGCGACCAGGGCTATATCTCCGAGACGGGGCTGGAAGCGGTGCGTCAAGCGTCGCGCTGAGTCACGCCGCTCGCGCCGTGGCCAAGTCTTCGATCACGGCGCGCAGCACCTGCCAGAACTCGTCCACGGACTCGAGTTCGACGCGTTCCGCCGGCGAGTGGGCGCCGCGGATCAAGGGGCCGAAGGAAATCATCTCCAGGTGGGGATACTTGCCTCCCAGGATGCCGCATTCCAGGCCGGCGTGAATGACCTTGACGTCCGGGTCGACCCCGGTCTGTTCGAGATGCAAACGGCGGAAACGCGCCAGCAGCGTGCTTTCGGGATCCGGTGTCCAGCCGGGATAGGCATTCTCGACCCGCGTCTCGGCACCGATCAGCGAGAACAACGCCCGGAAGCGGTCGGCGAGATCCCACGTGGCGCTATCGCGCAACGAGCGTACCAGGGCGCATAAATGAAAGCGCCCGGCCTCGAGCTTGACCACACCCAGGTTGTTGGAGGTTTCCACCACGCCCGGTACTTCAACGCTCATACGCTCGACACCGCATGGCGCTACATGCAGGGCCGCGATCAGCAGGCGACTGGCCGCCTCGGTGAGTGGCGCATCGGACTCGGCGGGCTCGAGGGTGAGTTGCACGTCGTCGTCGATCCCCGCCAGTTCGCTGGCAAGCTCGGCTTGGAGTTCGGCCAGCCGTTGCATGACCGCTTCTTCTTCGTCAGCGGGCAACGCAATGCTGGCGAAGGCCTCGCGCGGCAGCGCATTGCGCAGCGTCCCGCCTTGGTAGGCGACGAGGCAGGCGCCGAACGGTTCCAGGGCGCGCAGCACCCGCACCAGCAAGCGATTGGCGTTGCCTCGCCCCTTGTGAATATCGATGCCCGAGTGGCCGCCCACCAGGCCGGTCAGGGCGACACGACGCAGGATTTCGTGGTCGCCGAGTTCCCGCGTGGGCAGCCGCGCGCCGACGACCACATCGGCCCCGCCGGCACAGCCGATATACACCTGGCCGCGGTCCTCGGAGTCCAGGTTGAGCAGGTAACGCCCCTGCAGCCAATCCTCGTCGAGTTCCAGCGCGCCACGCATAGAGGCTTCTTCCTCCAGCGTGAACAATGCCTCGAGCGGGCCATGGCGCAAGGTATCGTCCTCCAGGATTGCCAAGGCGGCGGCCACGCCCATGCCGTTATCGGCCCCCAAGGTCGTCTCATGCGCATGCAGCCAGCCGTCTTCGACATAGGTGTCGAGCGCATCACGAGTGAAATCATGTGGGTGATCGGCGTTGGCCTGGGCAACCATGTCCAGATGCCCCTGCAGGATGACGCCCGGAAGATCGCCGCCCCCCGGCGAGGCCGGCTTGGAAAGCTTGAGATTACCGGCGGCATCGCGTTCGTGCGCCAGCCCACGCTCGTCGGCCCAGGCGATGAGCGTGTCGACCAGGCGTTGTTCATGACCGGAAGGACGCGGCGTATTGCACAGCGTGCGGAAATGACGCCACAACGGTTCGGGAGAGAGTTTCAGAAGATGATCGTTCATGGGAAATCGTTCCTGTTGAGAGCCGCCGACATCACGCGCCACGTCTCCTGGTAACGACAAACGATCAAGGGATGACGACGCGACACGTATCGAGCGTCATGACACCTTACGCGCTGCATCGCGCAACGCAAGTCCGCCAACCGCGACACTCACCGCGTCGGTGTCAGGCGACAACGCAAGAGGCTCGCCATGCGGCGCCAGTGAGCGAGTCGGGCCTGGCGCCCCATCACGCACGTTGCCCCGACCTCACGCCCCTGAAACAACGTTGCGGCCCAAGCGTGCAGTGCTCGCGTGTCTTCGTCCTGCGTCTCGTCGGCAGTTTCCTGAGGCTGGCGGCGCCACCACGCCAGCCAGGCCCGACATAGCCAGGGTCGCGCGAGCGCCAGCTCTCCGCCTCCCTGCGCGAAGCGTTCCAGGCGCGCGCCGAGGTCGGCATACACCTCGGGCGCCGCACCTTCATACAGCAGCGCCGTGGCAACGTCGCTATCCAGATCCCTCAGCTCGAAGGCCAGCAGGCTGGGCAGCACGTACTGGAAGTCACCCGACCAGGTCGCCTGCAACGCTGCCGCCGAGCTCGTCAGTGCCCGCCCCATCATCAGGGCGTGCTCGCCGCTTGCCGCTTCGCGGGTCAAACCCAAACGCAGCGAGATAAAGCCCAAACGCCGCCAGAAGGCGATCAGCATCGCCTCGGCGCCGAAACTCACGCCCAGATGCGCGACGTCGTGCGTGCGCGCCTCAGTGGCCACGGCTTCGACCAATGCCCGCCCCACACCGCATCGCCGTGCAGCGGGATGCACGGCAATGCGCATGATGCGCCACCAGCGCGCGGCCAGCGCCGTCTGCCACCCCCCGTGGGCGGCCAACGACTGCGCCAGCAGATGACCACGCGGTCGACGCTCACCGAGCACGACGCGCTCGGCCAGATGATCGGGAAAACCGCCCTCCGCCTGCACCTGACAGACCCCGAGACAGGTATCGCCGGCATAGGCCACCGCGAGTCGCACGCCGGGGCCGTCGAGCAGTTGGCGCAAATCGCTGGGCGTGGTGCGGTAATGGGCCTGCACCAGCAGCCCGAACAACGCCACCAGAGCGTGCTCATCATGGGCCAGCGCCTCGCGGTCGAGCCAGCGAATGTGCAGCGGGGCGGCGGCCAGCGCCGCGCCGGCCGCGTCACCGTCGGCCGGCACAGCATCGAGCAGCAGCATGTCACGGGTCAGACGCTCGAGGGGATCACCGTCGGCCCAGCGTACCGGCTCGCGCAGGTGGATCTCGCGCCAATCCGGCGTCCGGCGGGACAAGCGGGCGTAGAAACGCACCTGGAAGCCACGTCCGGTGCCTTCGTACCCGTGCACGGTGGTGGCGAACGCCAGACGCGGGAAGGCATCCAGCCAGCGTGCCAACAGCGGCGTGGGAATGGCCGCTGCTTCGTCGACGAACAGCGTCGGCGGCGCGTGGCGATCCACACCCGGCTCGCCCAGAGCTGCCATGACGGCGTCCGGGGCGAGAAAGCGTACCTCGCACTCGCCCGCCTCCAGGGTGACGTTGAAACGCCCCTCGGCGCGATATCCCTGGGGATACAACGCAGCCAAGCGCTCGAACAGCGGCTCGACCGCTGCCCGACGCGGTGCGGTGACCCACAGCGTCGTCTCGCCCGCCGCCAGTCGTCGTGCGGCAGCGATACCTAGCGCGGCCGACTTGCCGCGTCCTCGATCGGCACTCAGGACCACGGGGCGCCGACGACGCAGCCGCGTCAGCCGATGCACGGCCTCTTGCTGATCATGGGTCATACAGGCGTCATCGGGACAAGCCGCTGCCGGCATGCTCGACTCGCACAGGCGCCCGGGACACGGCATCGCCTGCTCGTCAGGCCAGCGCCAGATACCGGGCTCGCGGAGCAAGCCTCTTGCCAGGCGTGTCAGGTAATGGGCACTCAGCGTCGCCGGCGCATGGGGCCAATGCGCCAGACGCGCATAGTCGGCATCCGGATGCGCCTGACCGTCGGCCCATTCCGCGGGCGTCAGCACGACCAGCAGCCCACCGGCGCACAGCGTACCGCTCAACGCGCCGAAAGCGTCTGGATCGAAGCCCGACGAGCTACCCGCGTCCATGATGATCAGGTCATGCTCGCGTCCCAGCCGGGTACGTGCCTGGCGCGGCGCAAGTGAGTCGATACCTTCTTGGGGAGCGGCTGAACCAACCCACAAGGGCGCTTGCCATGCCCGCGCCCGCCATAGGGACAGCGCACGCGTGCATGCCGCCTCGGGGGAGGCGGGTATCCAGATCACGCCACGATGTCGACGTTCACGACAGGCATCGACAAGAGCATCCAACCATGCCATGGACGACGCCCTGGCATTCGCAGCGGCATTCATGCGTCATCTCCCTGGCGGCGTCGCCCTCGGCCGCCTCTCACAGACGCTCCCCCTACTGAACACGCCCGCGAATCGCTTCGCGGGCGTGGTCGGCGCAAGGCTGTCACCGCGCGATGCGGCGCAACGGCCTCACTCCAGGCCGTCGAGATAGCGCTCGGCGTCGAGGGCCGCCATGCAGCCGGTGCCCGCGGAGGTCACCGCTTGACGATAGACATGATCCATCACGTCACCGGCGGCGAAGACGCCCGGCACGCTGGTCATGGTGGCATTGCCATCGAGGCCGGACTTGACCCGGATATAGCCGTTGTTCATGTCCAACTGGCCTTCGAAGATGCCCGTGTTCGGTGAATGGCCGATGGCAACGAACAGTCCCGGTGCCTGAATCTCGCGCGACGCGCCATCGACGGTGGAGATCAAACGCACCCCGGTCACGCCGGTGTTGTCGCCCAGCACTTCCTCGAGCGTGTGATTCCAGACGATGTCCATATTGCCGTTCTCGACCTTGTCGAACAGCTTGTCCTGCAAGATCTTCTCGGCGCGCAGGCTATCGCGGCGATGCACCAGCGTGACCTTGGTGGCGATGTTGGACAGATACAGCGCCTCCTCGACGGCGGTGTTACCTCCGCCGATGACCACGACTTCCTGGCCGCGATAGAAGAAGCCATCACAGGTCGCGCAAGCGGACACGCCCTGCCCCATGAACTTCTCTTCCGACGGCAGCCCGAGGTAACGCGCGCTGGCCCCCGTGGAGATGATCAACGAATCGCAGGTATAAGTGCCGTTTTCGCCCTTGAGCACGAACGGGCGCTCACGCAGCTCGACTTCGTTGATATGGTCGAACAGCACCTCGGTATCGAAACGCTCGGCGTGGCGACGCATGCGCTCCATCAATTCGGGCCCCTGCACGCCCTCGGCGTCGCCCGGCCAATTGTCCACGTCGGTCGTGGTGGTCAGTTGGCCACCGGCCTGCATACCGGTAATCAGCAGCGGCTTGAGATTGGCACGGGCCGCATAGACCGCCGCCGTGTAACCGGCAGGGCCGGAACCGAGAATGATCAGTCGTTCGTGACGCACGTCGCTCATGGGGAACCTCGTTTACAGGATACGCTGACCGGGAGTGGAACAACAAAAAGTACGATGAGACATAAAATACTATGTGGCATACACGCATTACGCGCATACCACATACCATGACGCTGCAAACGTTCGTCGACACGGCAAAGGGCGGCCGTCTCGGCCGCCCTTCGTGGCAAACGCGTTGTAACGCTTACAGTTCGTCGGAGTGCGTGCCCAGGTACTTGGCGACGCCTTCGGCGGTATCCTTCATGCCTTCCTGGCCTTCGTCCCAGCCAGCCGGGCAGACTTCACCATTCTTCTGGTGGAACTTGAGCGCCTTGACCATGCGCAGCATCTCGTCGACGTTGCGGCCCAGCGGCAGGTTGTTGACAACCTGATGCTGAACGACACCGTCTTCGTCGATCAAGAAGGAGGCACGCAGGGCGACACCCGCTTCCGGATGCTCGATGCCAAAGGCTTGCGTGATCTCGTGCTTGACGTCAGCCACCATCGGAAAGCCGACTTCACCAATGCCGCCCTTCTCGGGAGAGGTCTTGCGCCATGCGTGGTGAGTGAACTGAGAGTCGATGGACACTCCGATCACTTCGACGCCAAGATCACGGAACTGCGCCAGACGGTTATCGTGCGCGATGATCTCGGACGGGCAAACGAAGGTGAAGTCTAGCGGCCAGAAAAAGATGACACGCAGCTTGCCATTGGTTTCAGACAGCTTGAAGTCGTCGACGATGGTGCCATCGCCCAGAACCGCTGCCGCTTCGAAATCGGGTACCTGACGTCCAACCAATACGCTCATTCATTTCTCCTGAAAGTGGGTGGATGGCTATGATAATAACCAGCCAAGGCTACCGGCTGGTTTCACTTATGCCCATTTGATTGCCCCAATGAGCAATATAGGCGCTCCCTATCGGGTCGATATGCCACACTCAACATCGCGGCATGTTCAGCCCAGGAAGCGTTCAGAATACGTCGTCGTCTTGCCCTAGCATGACGTCTTCGAGCTCACCGCTGAACGGCGATACCGCCACACGTACTTGAATCGGCGCACAACACTGAGGGCAATCTTCCCAGGTGGAATGACTGCCCACACTATTGTCGATCAACATCTCGAAAGACGCATCGCAATAAGGGCATGTCGCCGGCCATGACAGCAGCATCTCTTCGTTCATACCGACTCCTGGCGTCCTCGAGGACGACGCGTTCTGCAATGAATGTCGGGTCACCCTTGCCCTCTTTCAAGCCAAGGCGTCAAGATTCTTGCCCCAGTCTGACGTATCACGCTTGCGGCCTTCCCTTACGTGCCACCTTGGTGACATGGGCGCGCTTGAAATAAAGGCTTATCATGACAATGTCTCCGGTATCGATGATATTGTAGACATTGTCGCAAGAACCTGACTCGCGGCGAACCGTGCCATCGGATGGTCGTCAGACTTTTCCAATATACCAAGGGCAACGTGGTTCGGCGTTCGCCATGAAAAATCGTCCAGCATTGATGAGGAGGAGGGCCCCATGGCCGAAGCTCCAAAGAATACGTTATCGACACTCGACGTAGGCGGTCATACCTACCACTACTACAGCTTGGACAAGGCCGCCCAAGCATTCGGCGACGCTTCACGCCTGCCCATGACACTCAAGGTGTTGCTCGAGAACCAGCTGCGCTACGGCGACGATGAAAGCGTTTCGCCCGACGACATGCAGGCCCTCGTCGACTGGCAGAAGGAAGGACGCTCCACCCGCGAGATCGGCTACCGTCCGGCACGCGTACTGATGCAGGATTTCACCGGCGTCCCCGGGGTCGTGGACCTGGCCGCCATGCGCGACGCCGTCAAGCGCCTAGGCGAACCCGCCGAGCGCATCAACCCGCTCTCCCCCGTGGATCTGGTCATCGACCACTCGGTGATGGTCGATCACTACGGCGACCCGTCGTCGTTCAAGGACAACGTCGCCATCGAGATGGAGCGCAACCGCGAACGTTACGAATTCCTGCGCTGGGGCCAGCAGGCGTTCGATAACTTCCGCGTCGTGCCGCCGGGCACCGGCATCTGCCACCAGGTCAACCTGGAGTATCTAGGCAAGGCCGTGTGGACCAAGGAAGAAAACGGCAAGACGTTCGCCTATCCCGATACCCTCGTCGGTACCGACTCCCACACCACCATGATCAACGGCCTGGGCGTGCTTGGCTGGGGCGTAGGGGGCATCGAGGCCGAGGCCGCCATGCTCGGTCAACCGGTATCGATGCTGATTCCCGAAGTCATCGGCTTCAAGCTCACCGGCAAGCTCCGCGAAGGGATCACCGCCACCGACCTGGTGCTGACCGTCACGCAGATGCTGCGCCAGAAAGGCGTCGTCGGCAAGTTCGTCGAATTCTACGGCGACGGCCTCAAGGACCTGCCGCTGGCGGACCGCGCCACCATCGGCAACATGGCCCCCGAATACGGCGCCACCTGCGGGTTCTTCCCGGTCGACGAGGAAACCCTCAACTACATGCGCCTCACCGGCCGTGACGAGCACCAGATCGAGCTCGTCGAAGCCTATACCAAGGCGCAGGGATTGTGGCGCGAACCCGGTGCCGAGCCGATCTTCACTGATGTCCTGCACCTCGACATGAATGAAGTCGAGTCCAGCCTGGCCGGACCCAAACGCCCGCAGGACCGTGTCGCCCTGACCGACATGAAGTCCACCTTCGAAAAGATCCTCAGCGATCGCAAGCCGGATGCCGCCCCCACCGAGCAAGGCAAGTGGCTCTCCGAGGGCGGCCAGACCGCCGTGGGCACCGATACCAGCATGGAGAATGAAGATAGCCAAGACTGCGAGGTCGACGGCGAAAACTTCAAGCTCAACCACGGCGCCGTGGTCATCGCCGCCATCACCTCGTGCACCAACACCTCCAACCCCAGCGTCATGCTGGCCGCCGGGTTGTTGGCGCGCAAGGCCGTCGAAAAAGGCTTGACGACCAAGCCCTGGGTCAAGACGTCACTGGCGCCGGGTTCCAAGGTGGTCACCGACTACTTGAGTGCCAGCGGCACCCAGGACGATCTCAACGAACTCGGCTTCAACCTGGTCGGCTACGGTTGCACCACCTGTATCGGTAACTCCGGCCCCTTGCACGAGCCGATCGAGAAAGCCATCGATGAGGGCGATCTGACGGTGGCCTCGGTCCTTTCCGGCAACCGCAACTTCGAAGGCCGTATCCATCCGCTGGTGCCCACCAACTGGCTGGCGTCACCGCCCCTGGTCGTGGCCTATGCGCTGGCCGGCAACATGCGCATCGACCTTTCCAAGGAGCCGTTGGGCGAGGACAAGGATGGCAACCCGGTCTATCTCAAGGATGTCTGGCCCAGCCAGGCGGAGATCGCCGAAGCCGTCGAGCAGGTCAGGACCGAGATGTATCGCAAGGAGTACAGCGAAGTCTTCGAGGGTGACGAAACCTGGAAGTCGCTCGATGTACCGGAAAGCGATGTCTATGCGTGGAACGATAACTCTACCTACATCCAGCATCCGCCGTTCTTCGAAGGCATGGGCAAGGAGCCTGGACCGCTGGAAGACGTCAAGGGTGCCAACGTATTGGCCATGTTCGGCGACTCGGTGACGACCGACCACATCTCGCCCGCCGGCGCGATCAAACCGGACAGCCCCGCCGGCCGTTACCTGCAGGAAAATGGCGTCCAGCCCAAGGATTTCAACTCCTACGGCTCGCGGCGCGGCAATCACGAAGTGATGATGCGCGGTACTTTCGCCAACGTCCGCATCAAGAATGAGATGCTCGATGACGTCGTCGGCGGCTATACCCGCCACGTGCCCAGCGGCGAACAGATGGCGATCTACGACGCGGCGATGAAATACGTCGAGGAATCCACGCCTCTGGTGGTGGTCGCCGGCAAGGAATACGGCACCGGTTCCAGCCGCGACTGGGCAGCCAAGGGTACGCGCCTGCTGGGCGTGCGCGCCGTACTCGCCGAATCCTACGAGCGCATCCACCGCTCCAACCTGATCGGCATGGGCGTGCTGCCGCTGCAGTTCCCCGAAGGCGAAGATCGCAAGTCGCTGGGCATGACCGGCGATGAAACGGTCTCCATCGAAGGCATCGCCGATATCGAGCCCGGCGCCAAGGTCAAGGTGACCATCGCGTCAAGCAAGGGCGAGAAGAAGATCGAGGCGCTGTGCCGTATCGATACCGCCAACGAGATGGCCTACTACCGCCACGGCGGCATCCTGCACTACGTGCTGCGCAGCATGCTGTAAACGTTCCGCGCGGAACGAGCACTATGCAAAACACCCCGTCGGCATGGCCGGCGGGGTGTTTTTTGTCGATGGGTCGAGAGGCGAGCCTTTAGAAGGCACGGCGCCGATAGGTGCGATAGCGCGGATACCAAAAATGGCGTTCGATAGCGTCCCACAGCGCTTCATCACTGGAAGACAGCGCGACGTTCTCCTCCTGCGCCTGCTTGGCGACGGCGAAGGCGATATCCTTGCTGATCTCGCGGATGTCTCCCAATGACGGCAACAGTGCGCCTTTGCCGGTCTTGACGATGGGCGCGTTCTGAGCCAACGCGTTGGAAGCCGCCATCAGCATCTTGTCGGTGACGCGGGACGCGTTGGTCGCTACCACGCCCAAGCCAATGCCAGGGAAGATATAGGCGTTGTTGCACTGAGCGATCGCCACCTCGCGTTCGCCCACGCGCACCGGCGGGAAGGGACTGCCCGTGGCCACCAGCGCTTCGCCCTGCGTCCAGTCGAGCACGTCCTGCGGAACGGCCTCGACCTTGGAGGTCGGGTTGGAAAGCGGCATCACCAGCGGTTGGGCACAACCGGCGTGCAAGGTCTTGATCACTTCCTCCGAGAACAGGCCACGTTGCCCGGAAACCCCGATCAATACACTGGGTTTGGCATTGCGTATCACGTCGAGCAGATCACGGGCCTGGGAATCCCAGTCGCTCAGGGTGGTAGTCTCATGCGCCAAGCGCTGCTGGAAGTCGTAGAGACCGTCCATGTCGCTGGTCAGCAACCCGAAACGGTCGACCATATAAATGCGACGACGCGCTTCGGCCTCGCTCAACCCTTCCATGGTCATCGCCACCACGACCTGCTCGGCGATGCCGCAGCCCGCCGAACCGGCGCCGAGAAACGCGATGGTCTGATCCTTGAGTGCCTCGCCCTTGGTCTTGCAAGCCGCCAGCAGCGTTCCCACGCACACGGCCGCCGTGCCCTGGATATCGTCGTTGAAGCAGCACAGCTGATCGCGATAACGCTCGAGCAACGGCATGGCGTTGGTCTGGGCGAAGTCCTCGAACTGCAACAGCACGTTGGGCCAGCGCCGTTGCAACGCCTCCATGAACATGCCGATGAACTCGTCATACTCTTCCTGACTGACCCGCGGATGGCGCCAGCCCATATACATGGGGTCATCGAGCAGCTTCTGATTGTTGGTCCCCACGTCGAGCACGATAGGCAGCGTGTAGGCTGGGCTGATGCCGCCACAAGCGGTATACAGCGACAGCTTGCCGATGGGGATGCCCATGCCACCGATGCCCTGATCGCCCAGTCCCAGGATGCGCTCACCGTCGGTGGCCACGATCACGCGCACCTTGTCCTTGGTGGCACTCCGCAGGATATCGTCCATGCGGTGACGATCGGGATACGAAATGAAGAGCCCGCGGTGGTTACGGTAAATATTGGAGAACTCTTCGCATGCCTCCCCCACCGTGGGGGTATAGATGATCGGCAGCATTTCCTCGAGATGCTCTTCCAGCAGACGGAAGAATAGCGTCTCGTTGTCGTCCTGAATCGCCCGCAGATAAATATGCTTGTCGAGGTTGGTCTGACACAGAGTGTACTGGTGATAAGCGCGCTCGAGTTGCTCTTCGATACTCTCGACATTCTGCGGCAGCAAGCCCACCAGATTGAACTCGACACGCTCTTCGCTGGTAAAGGCGCTGCCCTTGTTGAGTAGCGGCATCTCCAGCAGTGAGGGGCCAGCATAAGGAATATAAAGGGGACGCTTGGATGTTTCGCTCATCGTTTGCCTCACGCAGGTGACGGAACTCGGAGCCCAGAGACTCCACACGGCTCGCGCTTCACTATACACGCCACCTTGCCACCCGCGCACGCCACAACGATGCACGGCGCCCCTCGGGACGCCGTGCACCGTTCAAACGTGTCGGTCGCGACTCAGCCACTGCGCGCCACGGGGCGTGACGGCCCCGAGAAGAACCACGGGCGCAGCCGCACACCCAGCATGTTGCCGGCGAAGGCCGCGACCAGCCATAGCCAGCCATGCAGGCTGCCCGACGCGATGCCGCCAAAATAGGCACCAATGTTGCAGCCGAACGCCAAGCGCGCACCATACCCCAGCAGGAACCCGCCGATGGCTGCCGCTACCACGGAACGTAGCGGAATGCTGAATTTCGGCGCGAAGCGGCCCGCCAGCGCCGCGGCGGCCATCGCCCCCAGGATGATGCCGATATTCATCACGGTGGTGATGTCACTCCAGACGCTTGCCTTCAAGGCTGCCGCATTGCCGGCCGCCTGCCAATAGCCCCAACCGCTGACATTGCCGCCCAGCGCTTCGAAGATCTTGGCCCCCCACAGCGCAAACGCCGAGGTAATGCCCCATGGGCGTCCGGCGAGTGCCAGCGTGATGAAGTTGAGCACTGCCAGCCCCACCGCACCGGCCAATAACGGCCAGGGGCCTTGCAGCCAACGCGAGCGACCGGCCTCGACCTGCGGCGCGCGTTCCAGCTGAGCGTGCCGACGCTTCTCCATGGCCACCGTCAACGCCGCGATCGCGGCGAACAAGACCAGGCTCACGACGATACCGCCGCCCACGCCGAACAGGCCATGCAACGATGTCGGCTGAAACGCCGGCCATGTCTGCCACCAGGCAAAATGCGCCGTGCCGACCAGGGAGCCGACGATGAAGAACACCAGGGTGATCACCATGCGCGCATTACCACCGCCCACCGTGAATAGGGTCCCCGAGGCGCAGCCGCCGCCGAGTTGCATGCCCAACCCGAACAGGAACGCACCGACCAGGACCGATACCCCAATGGGTGCGATATAGCCGGACACCGGCGTGCCAAACAGAGTGCCCGCCCCTAGCGCGGGGAAGAACAGCACCACCGCCAAGGCCAACATGACCATCTGTGCGCGCAGGCCGCGTCCGCGACGCTCGGTAATGAACACACGCCATGCCGAGGTGAAACCGAAGGCCGCATGATAGAGCACCATGCCCAAGGCGCCCCCGACGATCATCAGCAGGCCCGTGGCGACCCCGAAGGCCGTGCCCACGGCCAGGGCGCTCAGGAGCAAGACGATCGCCGCTGCCAATGCCAAGGGCGGTACGCCGCGACGCGGCATCGGCGAAGCGGATGAAACGCTGGATGCATCAGGCATCACAACCTCCTGTCATCATTTGAATGGAAATTGTTGCCTATCTTAGCGGCTGACCAGACCTTTTAAAAATTCATAAAAAGAATTCACGCTATAGCGTTTGGCAATATAAAAACAAGGCCCGTATCGTCAGACACGGGCCTTGGCAGCGCGACAGGCGCGCCGAGAAAAAGAGCGGCGGAGGCGCTACACGAAACGCCCCAGGCCAGCGACCTCGCGCACGCGCTCCATGAGCGGTTGTGCCTCGGCGCGCGCCTTCTCGGCCCCCTGCTTGAGCACGTTCTCGATATGGCCGGGATCCTCGAGCAAAGCGTTATACCGCTCGCGAGGCTCGCGCAGATGCGCGTTGAGGTATTCGAAGACCCGATCCTTGGCCGCTCCCCAACCGATACCATTCGCGTACTCGGTGCGCATGGCAGCGGTCTCTTCTGCGGAAGCGAATGCCGAGAAGATCTGGAACAGTGTGCAGCTGTCGGGATCCTTGGGTTCGCCGGGCTCAAGGGAGTTGGTCTTGATCTTGCGCACCAGCTTCTGGAGCTTCTTCTCTGAGACGAACAGCGGAATGGTGTTGTTGTAACTCTTGGACATCTTGCGGCCATCGAGCCCATTCAACACTTCGACCTTATCGTCGACCACTGCCTCGGGCAGCGTGAAATACTGCCCCTTGTAGAGATGATTGAAGCGCCCGCCCATGTCGCGCGCCATCTCGATATGCTGGATCTGGTCGCGCCCCACCGGGACTTTATTGGCATTGAACATCAAGATGTCCGCCGCCATCAGCACCGGATAACCGAACAGCCCCATGCTCACGCCTTTATCCATGTCCTGATGGCCAAGCTCTTCATTCTCGGCCACCGCCGCCTTGTAGGCATGAGCACGGTTCATCAGCCCCTTGGCACAAACACAGGACAGCATCCAGGTCAGCTCGGGAATCTCGGGGATGTCCGACTGGCGATAGAAAACGGCGTTATCGGTATCCAACCCCAGCGCCAGCCAGGTAGCGGCGATTTCCAGACGCGATTGCTGTACGCGCCGGGGGTCCTGGCACTTGATCAGCGCATGCAGATCAGCGAGGAAGTAGAAGGAATCCACATCGGGGCGCTGGCTGGCCTCGATGGCCGGCTTGATGGCCCCGACATAGTTGCCGAGATGCGGGGTGCCGGTGGTGGTAATGCCGGTCAGAACGCGTGTCTTGGTCATGGAATTGGGCTGATCGCAACGAAATGTGAGAATCCGCCCAGTGTACAACGACGTCCCGGCCAAGGCGACCGGCCCCACCGGGACATCGCCACGCCGCACTACCCCAGCAGGCTCGCCGGATCGGTGACCTCCAGGCCGAATGCCTGCGCCACCGCCGGATGCGTTATGCGTCCAGCATGCACGTTGAGCCCCTTGAGGAAGTGGGAATCCTCCGCCAAGGCGCCTTGCCAGCCTTTATCGGCCAAGGCCAGCACGAAAGGCAAAGTCGCATTGGTCAGTGCCTGGGTAGAGGTACGTGCCACGGCGCCCGGCATGTTGGCGACGCAGTAATGCACCACGCCGTCCACGACATAGGTGGGATCGGCGTGGGTCGTCGCGCGACTCGTCTCGAAACAACCGCCTTGGTCGATGGCCACGTCCACCAACACACTGCCCGGACGCATGTCACCGAGCATCTCGCGCGTGATCAACTTGGGGGCCTGCGCGCCGGGCACCAGCACCGCGCCGACGACAATATCCGACTCGCGGACCGCGGTTTCCAAGGCATCCGCCGTCGAATACACAGTATTCAAGCGGCCTTGATAGCGATGGTCGAGCACTTCCAGCCGCTCCAACGACTTGTCGAGCACGGTGACATCCGCCCCCAGTCCCAGCGCCATGCGTGCGGCATTCTCGCCGACCACGCCACCGCCGATCACGGTGACCTTGGCCGGCGCCACGCCGGGCACCCCAGGGATCAGAATACCGGCACCGCCCTGCGCCTTTTCCAGGCTATGCGCGCCGGCCTGCACGGCCATGCGGCCGGCGACACGACTCATCGGCGCCAGAAGCGGCAAACCGCCCTCTTCGTCGGTGATCGTCTCGTAGGCGATGCAGGTCGCTTCGCTGTCCATCAGCCCTCGTGTCAGCGACTCCTCGGCGGCCAGATGCAGGTAGGTGAACAGCGTATGGCTCGGCTTGAGGCGCTTGACCTCTTCCGGCTGAGGTTCCTTCACCTTGACGATCAATTCGGCGTTATCCCATAGCGCGTCGAGGTCTTGCTCGATACGCGCCCCCGCCGTCTCGTATTCGGCGTCGGGGAATCCGGCTCCCTCGCCTGCCGAGGCCTGCACGGCCACGCGATGACCGCGTGCCACCAGCTCGCGCACCACGCTTGGCGTCAAGGCGACACGATATTCATGATTCTTGATTTCCTTGGGTACGGCGATTTTCATGGCGCCTCCGCTTAATGACGTGATCGAAATAGGCTCAACGTCTACCTATTACAGCACACGCACAGGAATCTGAGGGAGGTCAAAGGCAAAACGGGATGACGTGCTATAAAGCCACACTTCTATAGAAAACTTTGCGCTGACAGCGTCCATGACCGAACGATTTGCGACGGCTATACCCTGCATAGCCTGCGCATCTCAGACGGGACGCGTCTGACCACACTGCCAGCAGGTATCGAAGACACCCTCCAGCCTTTCTCCACAGGCAGGGCAACGCCAGTTCGGGCGATCCTCAGCGGGGCCATTGAGGGCTTCATCAACCAACGCCTCGGCGCGCTGACGATGCCCTACCGGCACCCAGACCTCAGGTTCGCACTCGCCAGGCGGCAGTTCGCCGGCGCCACCGCCAAGGGTCATGTTGTGCAGCACGGGCACCAAACCGGCGCTGGCCAGCACGTTGTGCACGTGATTGACCAGCAACGCGTTGGGATGACGAAAGACGCGCACGCTCTCGAGTGTCATGATCAGTTCCTGAAAATCCGCACGCCGAGCGCTTTCAGGTAAGCGGTTTCGGGAATCGCGGGATGCACGGGATGATCCGCTCCCTGGTGGCCCTGGTAGATGACCTGGCCGTGACGGTCCTGATGGCGTACCGCGCCGCGTACGCACTCCATCAAACGTTCCGGTGCCAGATGCATCGAGCACGATGCCGAGAGCAGCATGCCATCGCGCCCCAATAGCCGGATCGCCTCACGGTTGAGCCGTGAGTAGGCACGCTCGCCGTTGGGAATATCCTTGCGACGCTTGATGAAAGCCGGTGGGTCGAGCACGATCACGTCGAATTGCTCGCCTTCCGCCTTGAGCGCCGCCAGGGCCTCGAAAGCCTCGCCCTCACCGACGGCCACTTGCTCGGCCAGGCCGTTGAGTGCGGCGTTCTCGGCGACACGTTCCAGGGCTTGTGCGGAGCTGTCCACGCACAGCACCTCGCTGGCGCCATGTGCAGCCGCCTGAACGCCCCAGCCGCCCACGTAGCTGAAGACGTCAAGCACGCGCTTGCCGGCGACCAAGCCATTGAGCCATGACCGGTTGGCGCGATGATCGAAGAACCAGCCGGTCTTCTGGCCATCGAGCACCGGCACCACGAAGCGCACACCGTTTTCCTCGAGCAGCACTTGGTCGGGCAACTCGCCATAGGCGACCTCGACCTCATCGCCGAGCTGTTCCCGGCGACGCCCGGAAGAATCGTTCTTGAACACGATGGCGCGTGGCGCCAGCACCTTCTCGAGCGCGGCGATGATCTCGTCGCGCATCCGGTCCATGCCCACGGTATTGAGCTGCACGACCAGCACGTCATCGAAGCGATCGACGATGAGCCCCGGCAACAGGTCGCCCTCGCCATGCACCAGGCGATAAAAGGGCTTGGCAAACAGCCGCGCGCGCAGGCTCAACGCTTGCTTGAAACGGTGGACCAGCAGCGAACGGTCGAGACGCACATCGACGTCCCGCGAGACGATACGCGCGCAGATAAGTGAATGCGGATTGACGTAGGCAATGCCCATCGGCTTGCCATTGGCGGCCTCGATGACCGCCTGGGCGCCCGGTTCGAAATCCTTCAACGGCGTGGCCGCGATATCGATCTCGTTGGAATAGAGCCATAAATGGCCCGCCTTGAGACGCCGATCGGCGTTTTTCTTGAGGCGTAGACGTTCGGTCACAGAAAACCTCTTGGCGAAGACATCGCGCCGCGCGGAACGCTCAGCGCTGACAATGGGGACAAAAAACACTGGCACGCTGACCCAGCGTAGCCAAGCGTAAAGACTCGCCGCAACGCCGGCAGGGGGCTTCTTGACGCCCATAGACGTTGAGGCGCTGAGCGAAATAACCCGGCTCGCCGGTGCCGCTGACGAAATCACGCAGTGTGGTACCACCCTGCGTGATCGCTGCCGCCAGCACCTCGCGCACCGCCTCGGCCAGACGCTCATAGCGTTCGCGGGAGATGCGTCCCGCCGCGCGACGGGGATCGATCCCCGCCAGGAACAACGCTTCGCTGGCGTAGATGTTGCCGACACCCACGACCACGGCGTTATCCATCAGGAACGGTTTGACGGCGATGCGCCGCTTGCGTGACAACCGATAGAGACGCTCGCCATCGAAATCCGGCGATAACGGCTCGGGGCCCAGGCGCGCCAAGCGTGGGTCCTCGAACGGCGAGCCCTGCAGCCAATCGACGAAGCCGAAACGCCGTGGGTCGTGATAACGCAGGATCGCGCCATCTTCCACGACCAGATCGACATGGTCGTGCTTTCTGGGCATATCGCCGAGACGCGCCACACGCAGGCTCCCGGACATGCCCAGATGCCACAGCAAGGTACGCTCGCCGACGGGCATGAGCAGGTACTTGGCTCGCCGACCGAGGTCGCCGATGCAATGGCCCACGAGCGTATCCGCCAGATCGTCCGGGACCGGCGTGCGCAGGCGCGACTGACGCACGATGACCTCGCGAATCTCGCGCCCTTCTATGTAGGGCGCAATACCGCGACGCGTCGTTTCGACTTCGGGGAGTTCGGGCATGCTGGTCTCCCGCCACCTTTCTTGCTGGCATAAAAAAACCCGGAGCGACCCGGGTTTTTCTGACAGGTGAACGTCACCTGTGGCGAAGGAGGACCAAGATCACTTGATCTTGGCTTCCTTGTACATCACGTGCTTGCGGACGACCGGGTCGAATTTTTTCATTTCGAGCTTGTCCGGTGTATTCCGCTTGTTCTTGTCGGTGGTGTAGAAATGGCCGGTTCCGGCGCTGGACACCATCTTGATCTTGTCACGCATGACTCATTACTCCCTGTTTGGACGCGCTGTTTAGACGCGGTCACCACGCTTGCGAATATCGCTGAGCACTTCTTCAATGCCCTTCTTGTCGATGACACGCATGCCCTTGGAGGAAACGCGCAGCTTGACGAAGCGCTTCTCGCTTTCCACCCAGAAACGGTGGGTGTGCAAGTTCGGCACGAAACGACGGCGAGTTTTCCGCTGGGAGTGAGAAACGTTGTTACCAGTCACCGGGCGCTTACCGGTAACCTGACATACTTGGGACATGGAAGCCTCCAACCACTGGCGAGTTGTTCAAAACCTGTCGGGCAAACCGGGAATGGCAGGCTACCGCCTTCTGCCCTGATTCAAAGGGCGTACTTTATACCAGACGTCAAGCCTTGCCGCAAGCTTGCGGGGCTCGACGACATCCAACCTGGCATCGCGGCACGGCACTCAAAGCCACCCACGTTCGGCGAACGATACTACCTCACCATCACCGACGACGAAATGATCCAGTACGCGGATCTCGAAGAGACCCAGCGCTTCCTTGAGACGCTGGGTGATCCGACGGTCGGCGTCGCTTGGCTCGGCCACTCCCGAAGGATGGTTGTGCGCAAATATCAACGCGCCGGCGTTGAGCGCCAACGCTCGGCGCGATACCTCACGTGGGTAGACGGACGCGCTGTCGAGCGTGCCTTGCGACAGCGTCTCGAAGCGAATGACCCGGTGCTGCGTATCCAGAAACAATGCCGCAAACGCCTCGTGGGGCAAGTGACGAAGCTGCGAGGTCAAGAACTGCCGCACCAAGGCCGGCGATGTCAGCGCACCGCCGCGCTCCAACAAGCTCCCCAGGTGGCGCCGTGATAATTCCAGCGACGCCTGAAGCTGTACATACTTGGCTTCGCCCAGCCCATGCTCCGCACAAAAGCGCGCCTGATCGGCCTCCAGCAAGGGCCGCAGACCTCCGAAAGCCACCAGCAGGTCACGTGCGAGGTCCACCGCCGAACGCCCTTTGACCCCTACACGCAGGAAGATCGCCAGCAACTCGGCATCCGACAGCACCGGCGCCCCCAGGGTAAGCAACTTTTCACGCGGACGCTCGCCTTCCGGCCAATCGCGAATTCCCATTGGCGGCTCCCTTCAAAGATGGAGGTCACGCTATACCAGATACTATATCAAATATAGCTAATAAAAAATCAATCGCCTATACCTACCCCCCCCCAACCAAAGTTGCATCGCATGACTGGCTAACCTGACTACCATACTAGTCATACAACACATTGATTCAGGATCTTCACATGACGCCATCGCTGCTCGCGCTCTGGGAGGAACAGCCCGACGGCAATGTCCGTCAACGCCTCTATGCGGTCCTGCGCCAGTCGATCATTCGCATGACCTTGGCGCCCGGCCAGGCGCTGTCGGAGAAGGAGATCGCCGAGACCTTCGCGGTCAGCCGCCAGCCGGTCCGCGAGGCCTTCATCCGGCTCTCGGAAGCCGGCCTGATCGAGGTACGCCCGCAACGCGGCACCTACGTCGTGCACATTTCTCGAGCCGATGTCATGGAGGCACGTTTCGTTCGCGAAGCCATCGAGATCGCCGTCGCCCGGGATGCCGCCGAGCAGGGGCTCGATGCAGCGATTCGCGACGAGCTCCACGAGCTCGTCGCTCGCCAGCGGCGCTGCATCGAGGCACAGGACCATGACCGCTTCTATCGTCTCGACGAGGATTTCCACCGCATCCTGGCACTGGGCACCGGTCACGATGCCGCCTGGCGCGTGACCCAGGAGGTCAAGGCCCAGCTCGACCGGGTGCGTTACCTGAGCGTGCCGGACGCCACCCCCATCACCAAGCTGGTCGACCAGCACACCCGCATCCTCGACGGTATCGTCGCGCGCGACGCCGACGCCGCCGAACAGGCCGTGAAGGAGCACCTGCGCGAGATACTCAGCTCACTGCCGGCGCTGATCGAACGCTTCCCCGAGCTCTTCGAAGCCGCTGCGTCCGGTAGCCGTCGAACCCCGCTGCTTTCTGGAGCCAGTGCATGAAGATTCAAGACGCCTATACCATCGTCACCTGCCCCGGGCGCAACTTCGTGACGCTCAAGATCGTCACCGAGTCCGGCACCTACGGTATCGGCGATGCCACCCTGAACGGCCGCGAGATGGCGGTGGCCGCCTATCTCGACGAACACGTCGTGCCGGCGCTGATAGGCCGCGATGCCAGCCGCATCGAAGACACTTGGCAATATCTCTATCGCGGTGCCTACTGGCGACGCGGCCCGGTGACCATGACCGCCATCGCCGCCGTCGACATGGCGCTGTGGGACATCAAGGCCAAGGCCGCCGGGATGCCGCTCTATCAACTGCTCGGCGGCAAGAGCCGCGAACGGGTGATGACCTACGCCCACTGCACCGGCCAGACGATCGAGGACTGCCTCGAGGAAGTCGCCCGTCATGTCGAGCGGGGCTACCGAGCGGTACGCGTCCAGGCCGGGGTACCGGGCATCGAAACCACCTACGGCGTCGCCAAGACGCCCGGCGAGCGCTACGAGCCGGCCGACTCCTCACTGCCCGCCGAGCACGTCTGGAGCACCGAGAAATACCTCAACCACGTGCCCAACCTGTTCGCCGCGGTGCGCGAACGTTTCGGCGACGACCTGCACGTGCTGCACGACGTCCACCATCGCCTGACGCCGATCGAGGCGGCGCGACTGGGCAAGGCCGTCGAACCCTATCACCTGTTCTGGCTGGAGGACTGCGTGCCGGCCGAGAATCAGGAGAGCCTGCGGCTGATTCGCGAGCACACCACCACGCCGCTGGCGATCGGCGAGGTGTTCAACTCGATCCACGATTGCCGCGAGATGATCCAGAACCAGTGGATCGACTATATTCGCATGCCCCTGACCCACGGCGGCGGTATCACCGCGATGCGCCGCGTCGCCGATCTGGCGTCGCTTTATCATGTGCGCACCGGTTTCCATGGCCCTACCGACCTATCACCGGTATGTCTGGGCGCAGCGATCCACTTCGACACCTGGGTACCCAATTTCGGCATCCAGGAACACATGCCGCACACCGACGAAACCGACGCGGTGTTCCCCCACGACTACCGCTTCGAGGACGGCCACTTCCTGGTCGGCGAGACGCCGGGGCACGGCGTCGACATCGACGAGGCCCTCGCCGCCAAGTACCCCTACGAACGCGCCAGCCTGCCGATCAACCGTCTGGAAGACGGCACACTCTGGCACTGGTAAGCCCCTTTCCATTTCATAAAACGGAGTCCGTCATGAAAGCCTTCGAGGTCCGCGCTCCCCACGATTTCGGCATCGTCGACATTGACGCTCCGCAGGCCGACGCCGGCGAGGTGCTGGTCAGCGTCGCCTTCGTCGGCATCTGCGGCTCGGACATGCACATCATTCACGGTGATAACGCCTTCGTACGCTTCCCACGCATCACCGGTCATGAGTTCGCCGGTGTCGTCGCAGCGGTCGGTGAAGGCGTCGCGGGCGTCACGGCCGGCGACCGGGTATGCATCGACCCGGTCATCAACTGCGGCGAGTGCTATCCGTGCCGCATCGGCCGGCCCAACGTCTGTACTCGGCTCGAAGTGATCGGTGTGCATCGCAACGGCGGCTTCGAGCAGCACGTCAGCGTGCCGGCGGGCAACGTCCACCACCTGCCGGAGAGCGTCGGCCTCGATCAGGCCGCGCTGGTCGAGCCCTACACCATTGCCTGCAACGTTCTCGACCGCATGCAGCCTCACGACGGCGACGCCCTGCTGATCCTCGGTGCCGGGGTGATCGGCCTGACCATCCTGCAGGTCGCCCGTGCCAAGGGGCTCACCGACATCACTGTCTGCGACGTCATCGACGAGCGTCTCGAGGTAGCCCGATCGCTGGGCGCCCACCATGCCGTCAATGGTCAACGGGAAGACCTGGAAGCCGTGATGAGTGAACGCAGCGGCGGCGAGGGGATACCACTGATCGCCGACGCCGCCTGCGTGCCGGCGCTGTTTCCGCAGCTGGCGCGAATTGCCTCGCCTGCCGGACGCATCGGCCTGCTGGGTTTCGACACCACGCCCAGCGACCTGGTGCAACTCGAAGTCATCAAGAAGGAATTGACCATCGTCGGCTCGCGTCTCAACAACCGCAAGTTCCCCGAAGTCATCGAGATGCTCGCCAGCGGGCGGCTCGATGCCACGGCGCTGGTCAGCCACCGACTGCCCTTCGCCGAGATGAGCGATGCGATCCATTTGATCGATCATCATCCAGAACGTGCCCGCAAGGTCCTGATCGCGTTCGATTCCTGAAACGCGTCGATCAGATGCCTGGGCACCGTCATTCACTGAAGTACCACTCGCACAACAACGCCGACAAATCAGAGTCAGGAGTTTCATCATGTTCAAACGCTTGCTCGCCAGCGCGATCCTCGGCTCCACCGTGATCGCCGCCCCCTTCGCCAGCGCCGCCGACTACACCCTCAAGTTCGGCCACCTGGCCAACGAGGACCACATCTGGAACAAGGCCGCCGAACGCTTCCAGCAGATCGTCGAGAAGAAGTCCGATGGTCGCATCGATGTGCAGATCTTTCCCAACGAGCAGTTGGGTAGCGAGATGAATGTCATCAACAGCATTCAGCTCGGGACCGCCGACATGACCATCACCGGCGAGAGCCTGCAGAACTGGGCGCCCAAGGCGGCGATGATGGCCGTACCCTATGCGTTTCGCGATTCCGAGCACATGCGCAAGGCGGTCGAGGGCGAAATCGGAGATGAGATCGAAGCCCAGATCAAGGCCCAGACCGGCCTGGTGCCCATCGCCTGGTTCGAACGCGGCCCGCGCGAGCTGACCTCCAACCGACCGATCAAGGAGCCTTCCGACCTCAACGGCCTGCGCCTGCGCGTGCCCAATGTGCCGCTGTTCGTCGACACCTGGCAGGCCCTCGGCGCCAAGCCGACGCCGATGGCCTTCAGCGAGGTCTTCACGGCGCTGCAGCAGGGCACCATCGACGCCCAGGAGAACCCGCTGTCGCTGATCGAAAGCGCCAGCTTCGATGAGGTCCAGGACTACGTGAACATGACCGATCATGTGCGTAGCTGGATCTACGTGGTAATCGGCAAGAACAAGCTCGAGTCGATGCCTGAGGACCTGCAGAAGATCGTTCTCGACGCCGCCGACAAGATGCAGGCATACGAAGAGAAGCTCTTCGCCGAAGACCAGAAGCGGCTACGCGAAGCACTCGAGGAAGCCGGCATGGAATTCGTCGAGGTGGACCAGGAAGCCTTCGCCAAACAGGCCAAGCCGGCTATCGAGGCCTCGCTGAACGAAGAGCAGCAGAAGCTCTACGAAGCGATCCAAAACCTCTGACGGGACCCTAGTCCCCACCGGGCCCGGCCAGACGGGCCCGGCCTTTCATTGATTCGCCGAGGGAAAGTCCTGATGAGCGATTCCGATTCCGCACCAAGCGATCCGCTGCATGACATCGCCGAGATCCCCCCGCTGGGCGGTGTTTTCGGGCGGCTGGTGAAGGGCCTCGATCGTCTGTTCGCCCTGCTCGCCTCGCTGGCGCTGCTGGGTATCGCCGCGGTGGTGATCCTGCAGATCGTCGCCCGGGTGGCGCTGCCCTTCGCGCCAGCCTGGACCGAGGAGCTGTCGCGCTACCTGTTCATCTACCTTGTGGCGCTGTCGTCCGGCCTGGTGCTGCGCCGCAACCGCCACGTCAATGTCGAGCTTTTCCAGCATCTCTTGAGCCGTCGCGGCCAGTTGATGTATCGGGCGCTATGTTGCCTGGCCGTGGGCCTTTTTGCCGCGGGAATGGTGCCTTACGCCATGCAGTATGCCCAGATCGGTGCCTTTCAGACGTCACCCACGCTCAAGATCCCCATGAATTACATCTTCTTCTCGACCGTCACGCTGTTCGGGCTCTCCGCTCTGTATGCGGCGATAGGACTGACCGAAGCCTGCGTGGCGCTCACCCGCGATGCCACGCACCACTCCCGGGAGACATCGTGATGGAAGTCGCCGCCCTGTTCTGTGTGTTCATCGTCCTATTACTGGTGGGTGTGCCCATTGCCTTTTCGCTGGGCATCGCCTCGTTGTCATATCTGCTGCTCGCGGACATCTCGCTGACCATCGTCCCCCAGCGCATGTACGCCGGCCTCGACTCCTTCGTACTGCTGTGCATTCCGGGCTTCGTGCTGGCCGGCAACCTGATGAACGTCGGCAACATCACCGATCACATCGTGCGCTTCTCGAATGCATTGATGGGGCATATCCGTGGCGGCCTGGGACTGGCCAACGTCGGCGGCTCGATGATCTTCGGCGGTATTTCCGGCACCGCCGTGGCCGATGCGGCAAGCATCGGCTCGGTCATGATCCCCGGCATGGCGCGTGCCGGCTACGACAAGCCCTTTGCCGCCGCGGTGACGGCCGCCTCGTCGACGGTAGGGCCGATCATCCCACCCAGCGTGCCGATGATCATCGCCGGCTCGCTGTCCGGCGTCTCGGTGGGCAAGATGTTCCTGGCCGGCGCCATTCCCGGCTTGCTGATGGGTCTGGCGATGATGATTACCGTCTACATCCTGGCGGTGAAGCGCGGCTACCCGCGCGAGAAGCGCTCCACTTTCCGGGAGCTGGTGCGGGAAGGCCGCAGCGCCTTCTGGGCACTGCTGATGACCTTCATCATTCTCTACGGCATCATCGGCGGTTTCTTCACGCCCACCGAGGCGTCGATCGTCGCCAGCCTGTATGCCTTGGTGATCGGCATGTTCGTCTACAAAGGCATCACCTGGCGCAATCTGCCGCAGATCGCCGTCGACACCGTGCTGACCTCAAGCTCGCTGATGCTGCTGGTAGGCTTGGCCAACCTGTTCGGCTGGATCCTCACCAGCCAGCAGATTCCGCAGATGATCGCCGATCAGATCCTGGGTTTCAGTACGAATCCCATAGTCGTGATCCTGATCCTTAACCTGATTCTGCTGGTGGTGGGCACCTTCATGGAAACCATCGCCGCGCTGATCATTCTCTTTCCTGCGTTGCTGGGCGTGGCTACCGGTGTCGGTATGGAGCCGATCCACTTTGCCTTGATGGCGGTGCTCAACCTGATGATCGGCCTGACCACGCCACCTCTCGGCGTGTGCCTGTTCATCGTCTCAGGAATCGGCAAGCTGCCAGTACTACGCGTGGCACGCGCCATCGTGCCCTTCCTTGTTTGCAATCTGGCCGTGCTGTTGCTGGTAGCGTACATTCCAGCCCTGTCGCTGTGGCTGCCCAACCTGCTGATGGGAGACTGACCGACCATGACCCCGACGCGAATCCCCAGCGAACACGCCGAGCCCAGCATCGGCATGGTCCACCTCGGCCTTGGCGCCTTTCATCGCGCTCACCAAGCGGTCTACCTGGAACGCAACCAGGCTCGCCACGATGGCGGTGCATGGGGCCTGTGCAGTGCTAATCTGCGTTCCAACCGCCGGCTCGTCGAACTGATGCGCGAGCGCGGTCAGCGCTACCACGTCGCCGAGTACGCCAATCATGAGCAGGTCATGCTGCGTGAGATAGCGGCGATCCGCGAGGCGCTCTACGCCGGCCCCGACGGCGAAGACCTCGAGACACTGCTGACGCGCATGAGCGAACCGGGCGTGCGCATCGTCACCCTGACCGTCACCGAGAAGGGCTATCATCTAAGCCCCGCCGACGGCCACCTGATCACCGACGCCCCGGCGATCGCCCACGACATCGCCGAGCCCACTGCCCCGCATAGCGCCCCTGGGATGCTCGTCGAGGCCCTGGCACGGCGCCATGCGGCGGGCATACCGGCGTTCACGGTGCTGTGCTGCGACAATATGCCGGACAACGGCACGCGCACTCGCCGCGCGGTCATCGACCTGGCGCGTCATCGCGACGAGCGGCTGGCCGAATGGATCGCCGACTCGGTCGCCTTTCCCTGCAGCATGGTCGACCGCATCGTCCCGGCGATGAGTGAAGCCGATTTCGAGCGCCTCGCGGCGCTCGGCATCGATGACCCGACAGCAGTGGTCTGCGAAGCCTTCAGCCAATGGGTAGTCGAGGACGATTTCCCCCAAGGCCGCCCCGATTGGGAAGATGACGGCGTGCAAATGGTCGCCGATGTCGCGCCCTTCGAAACCATGAAGCTGCGCATGCTCAACGGTTGTCATTCACTGCTCGCCTATCTGGGCACCCTGGCCGGCATCGAAACCGTCAGCGATGCCGTGACCCGGCACGCGTTCGTCGGACTGCTGCGTCGCTACATGCGTGATGAGGCCGCGCCGACGCTGGCCACGCCGGCAGACACCGATCTCGAGGCCTACGCCGATCGCCTGATCGAGCGCTTCGCCAACGACAGCCTGCATCATCGCTTGCAGCAGATCGCCATGGACGGTTCGCAGAAACTCCCCCAGCGCTGGCTCTCCGGCGCCCAGACACGGCTCGACGCCGACGGTGAGATCGGCTGCACGGCGCTCGGCGTGGCCGCGTGGATTCGCTATACCGCCGGCAACGATCTGGCAAACGAGAACCATCCGGTCGACGATCCGATGGCCGAGACCTTCGCCGCGCTGCACGCCGAACACCACGAGCCGGCGACCCTGGTCACGGCCTTCCTGGCCCTCGACGCCATCTTTCCGCGTGAACTGGCGGACGACGCACGCTTCTCCAGCGCGGTGCTCCACGCCTACCGCACGCTGACCGAGCGCGGCATCACAGCGGCCCTGACCGACCTCGACGCCCCGACACGATAGGAGACGATCATGGAACACACCTGGCGCTGGTTCGGGCCCGACGACCCGATCACCCTCGGCGACATCCGCCAGACCGGAGCCACCGGTATCGTCACCGCCCTGCACGAGATCCCCAACGGCGAGACCTGGCCTCGCAAAGCAATCGCCGAGCGCAAGGCGCTGATCGAAGCCTCGGGCCTCACCTGGTCGGTGGTCGAGAGCGTGCCTGTTCATGAGGACATCAAGAAAGCCCAAGGCGACTGCGATGCCTACATCGCCAACTACCAGCAGACGCTGCGCAACCTGGCGGCCTGCGGCATCGACGTGGTCTGCTACAACTTCATGCCGGTGCTCGACTGGACACGCACCGACCTGGCCTGGCCGCTGCCCGGCGGCGGCACCGCACTGCGCTTCGAGCAGACCGCCTTCGCGGCTTTCGATCTGTACCTGCTCGAACGTCCCGGCGCCGAGCACGCCTACAGCGACGCCGAACGCGACGCTGCTCGCCGTTATCTCGAAACGCTCGACGCAACGGCGCGTCAACGGCTGATCGATACCATCATCGCCGGGTTGCCCGGCGCCGAGGAGCACTACACTCTGGCGCGCTTTCGCCAGGTGATCGCCGAGTATGCCGAGATCGACGCCACCCAGTTGCGCGACAACCTCGGCCACTTCCTGCGCGCCATCGTGCCGGTGGCCGAGGAGGTTGGCATCCGCCTGGCCATTCATCCCGACGACCCGCCCCGCTCGCTGTTCGGCCTGCCGCGGGTGGTCTCGACCCCCGACGACGTTCAGTGGCTGCTCGACGCCGCGCCCAGCCCGGCCAACGGCCTGACCTTCTGCACCGGTTCCTATGGTGTCAGCGAAGCCATCGATCTGGTGGCGATGGGCGAGCGTTTCGCTTCGCGCATCCATTTCGCCCACCTGCGCGCCACGCAGCGCGAAGCCGACCCGCGGACCTTCCACGAGGCCGCGCATCTCGACGGCGATGTCGACATGGTCGGCGTGATCAAGGCACTCGTCGACGAGGAGCGCCGCCGCGAGCGCGACGGCGGGCCGCGCCTGCCGCTGCGCCCCGACCACGGCCATCACCTGCTCGACGACCTGAGTCGCGACACGCGCCCCGGTTATCCGCTGATCGGTCGGCTCAAGGGGCTGGCAGAATTGCGCGGGGTCGAGACCGCGATCAAACAACTCTCGATCTAGCGCCCCTTGAAAGGGGCGGGGTCATACGCAGCTAGCTGACAGAATGGTAGTATCATCGCGAGAGCCTCCCAGCGATGAGCCGCCATGTCACAGTTGAATCCCATGCCAACACTCTTCGGCAAGCGCGTCTTGCTCGGTGTAAGCGCCGGTATCGCCGCTTACAAAAGCGCCCATCTCGCTCGTCTATTGAAAAAGGCGAGCTGCGAGGTGCGTGTGGTCATGACCGAGGGTGCGCAGGCCTTCATCACCCCACTGACACTTCAGGCCCTGACGGGGGAAGCAGTACGCACCTCGCTGCTCGATCCCGAAGCAGAAGCCGGCATGGGGCATATCGAGCTGGCGCGCTGGGCCGAACTGATCCTCGTCGCGCCGGCCACCGCCGACGTGATGGCGCGTCTGGCCCACGGTCATGCCGACGACCTGTTGACCACGCTGTGTCTGGCCAGCGACGCCGACTGCATCATGGCACCGGCGATGAACCAGGCGATGTGGGCCCATCCGGCGACCCAGGCCAACGTGGCGACACTCCACCGTCTGGGCTGGCGCCTGCTGGGTCCCGATGGCGGTGAGCAGGCCTGCGGCGATGTCGGCCCCGGCCGCATGCGCGAGCCGGAAGCGCTGGTCGCCGAGCTTTCGATGGCGCCCCAGGATGCCCCTAGCTCCACGGCGCCCGACGTCGCGCCGACTGTGCGCGATGCCGAAGCGTTGCGGGTGACGATCACCGCCGGGCCGACCCATGAGGCACTCGATCCGGTGCGTTATCTCTCCAATCACAGCTCCGGCAAGATGGGCTACGCCCTGGCCGAGGCCTGGGCCCGGCGTGGTGCCCAGGTGCACTTGATCAGCGGCCCGGTCTCTCTGGCGACACCCTCGGGGGTCGAACGCGTCGATGTCACCTCGGCCAGCGAAATGCTTGCCGCCGCCGAGCACGCCGCCGCCGAGAGCGATATTTTCATCGGCTGCGCGGCGGTCGCCGACTACCGCGCCGAACACATCGCCGAGCACAAGCTCAAGAAGACCGACGCCCACGAGACGCTGACGCTCACCCTGGTCAAGAACCCCGATATCGTGGCCGAAATCGCCGCGCGTTCACCGCGCCCGCTCGTGATAGGCTTTGCCGCCGAGACCCAAAACGTGGAACGTTACGCCCGCGACAAGCTGACCCGCAAGGGCATGGACATGATCGTCGCCAACGATGTCTCCCAGGCCGGGCTCGGCTTCGGCGCCGACGACAATGCCGCCCTGTTGCTGTGGCGTGACGGTGATGACACCGACAGCCAAGCGCTGCCGCCACAACCCAAGACGACCCTGGCCGACGCCATCGTCGACCGGGTATTGACGCTTTATGCCCACCGCGCCCCGATGGCGCACGACTGACGGACCCATTCCCATGTCAGATGCCTCGTTGCCTTCCGACACGACCTTGTCGGTGAAGATTCTGGACGAACGCGTGCACGACTTCCCGCTTCCCGGTTACGCCACCACCGGCAGTGCCGGCATGGACCTGCGTGCCTTGCTCGATGGCCCGCTGACGCTGGCGCCGGGCGATTGCGAGCTGGTGCGCACGGGCCTCGCCGTGCATATCGGCGACCCGGGCCTTGCCGGCATGATCCTGCCGCGCTCCGGCCTGGGGCATAAGCATGGCATCGTACTGGGCAATCTCGTCGGCCTGATCGACTCCGACTATCAAGGCGAGCTGATGATCTCGGTCTGGAACCGCGGCAACCAGACGTTCGTTCTGGCACCGGGCGAGCGCCTGGCACAATATGTGCTTGTCCCCGTGGTACAGGCCAAGCTCGACATCGTCGAGGACTTCGCCGCCAGCGAGCGCGCCGAAGGTGGCTTCGGTCACTCCGGCCGTCATTGAATTCAGGCGGGCGATGCTGACCGTCGCCCCGACGTTCACGGCCACATGGCCATCGACTCGAAGGGATTCACCATGAGCCAACAAGTTCCCAATACCCCCATCGGCGCTTCCATTTTCCGCGCCTATGACATTCGTGGCATTGTCGACGACAGCCTGACCGAGGAGGGCGTCGAGCTGATCGGTCGTGCCATCGGTGCCGAAGCCGCCAGTCGCAACGAAGCCACCGTAGTCGTCGCCCGTGACGGCCGGCACTCGGGCAAGCGCCTGCAGGCGGCCCTGATTCGCGGTCTACGCGGCGCAGGACGCGATGTGATCGACATCGGCATGGTACCCACGCCGGTGCTCTACTTCGCCACCCACACGCTGGAGGGCACCAGCTCCGGCGTCATGGTCACCGGCAGCCACAACCCGCCCGACTACAATGGCTTCAAGATCGTGCTGGGCGGCGAGACGCTCTCCGGCGACGCCATCACCGCGCTTTATCAGCGCATCCAGGACGGCGCGCTCGGCGAAGGCGACGGCAGCCTGCGGGAAATGGATGTACGCGATGCTTATCTGGAGCGCATTCTCGGCGACATCAGCCTGAGCGGGAAGATCAAGGCGGTGGTCGACTGCGGCAACGGCGTGGCCGGCGAACTCGGCCCCAAGCTGATCGAACGCCTGGGAGCGGACACGATACCGCTGTTCGCCGATATCGACGGCGACTTCCCCAACCATCACCCCGATCCCGGCAAGCTGGAAAATCTCGAGGACGTCATTCGTACCGTCAAGGAAACCGGCGCGGATATCGGCCTGGCCTTCGACGGCGACGGCGACCGTCTCGGCGTGGTCACACCCGCCGGTGAGGTGATCTATCCCGACCGTCTGATGATGGCCTTCGCCGAGGACATGCTCGAGCGCAATCCCGGCGCCCGCGTGATCTTCGACGTCAAGTGCACCGGCAACCTGGCCCAGGTGATCGAGAAGGCCGGCGGCACACCGGAGATGTGGCGCACCGGGCACTCCTTGATCAAGGCACGCATGAAGGAAACCGGCGCGGCGCTGGCGGGCGAGATGAGCGGGCATATCTTCTTCAAGGAGCGCTGGTATGGCTTCGACGACGGCCTTTACGGGGCCGCCCGTCTGCTCGAGATCCTCTCTCGGCAGCGTTCACAAGGGCTGGACGCCGATGCCTTCTTCGCGCGCTTCCCGCAGGACCTCAGCACACCGGAGCTCAACGCCAAGGTCAGCGACGAGAACAAATTCGCCATCGTCGACAAGCTCGCTCGAGAAGGCGACTTCGGCGAGAACGGCGTCAAGACCACGCTCGACGGCATCCGCGTCGATTATCCCGATGGCTGGGGGCTGTGCCGCGCGTCCAACACCACACCGATGTTGGTCCTGCGTTTCGAGGGCAAGAGCGAGGACGCCCTGACTCGCATTCAGGGCCAATTCCGCGACGCCCTCAAGCAGGTCGCCCCCGAGGCCGATCTCCCCTTCTGATGCTCGGCGGCCGGTGTCCGAGCACCGGCCGCTTCCAAGGAGACAATCTGCATGAATGAACACGCACGCGACCCGCGTCTAGTGGTCGAGATCCTGTCCGAGGCATTGCCTTACATCCAACGCTTTTCCGGCAAGACCGTGGTGGTCAAGTACGGCGGCAACGCCATGACCGAAGACACCCTGATCGATTCCTTCGCCCGCGACATGGTGTTGATGAAGGAAGTCGGCATCAACCCGGTGGTCGTCCATGGCGGCGGGCCCCAGATCGGCGAGCTGCTCGAACGCTTGAACATCGAGTCGCGCTTCGTCGGCGGCATGCGCGTCACCGACGCCGAGACCATGGACGTGGTCGAAATGGTGCTCGGCGGCCTCGTCAACAAGAGCATCGTCAACCTGATCAACCGCAGCGGTGGCAAGGCCATCGGCTTGACCGGCAAGGATGGCGCACAAATCACGGCACGCCAGCTGCGCGTCGAGCATCAAAGCCCGGAAATGACCGCACCGGAAATCATCGACATCGGCCATGTCGGCGAAGTCGAGCACATCGCCACCGACCTGATCGAGATGCTCACCGAACGCGACTTCATTCCCGTCATCGCGCCGATCGGCGTCGATGCCGAAGGTCACAGCTACAACATCAACGCCGACCTGGTCGCCGGCAAGGTCGCCGAGGCGCTGAATGCCGAGAAGCTGATGCTGCTGACCAACGTCGCCGGGCTGATGAATGCCGAGGGCGAGGTCATGACCGGCCTTTCCACCGCGCAAGTGGACGCGTTGATCGGCGATGGCACCATCCACGGCGGCATGCTGCCCAAGATTCGTTGCGCGCTGGATGCCGTCAAGGGCGGCGTGGCCAGTTCGCATATCATCGACGGCCGCGTACCGCACGCCACGCTACTGGAGATCTTCACCAACGCCGGCGTCGGCACGCTGATCACCGATACCGCCCACGCTGAAGACGCTACGGACTGACATTTCCACCGGCACCCGGGACGGTGCGCCGCGATGCGCGACGATTTGTCGGCATCCCGGCAGCCCATTAGGATGGGCTGACACGATTCCAATAGAAGAAAATCGATGACGCAGGAAACACCCAAGCAAACTCGCCGGGAGCAGATCCTCCAGGCGCTGGCGCTGATGTTGCAGGAGGACAGCGGCAAGCGGATCACCACCGCCGCGTTGGCCCGCCAAGTCGGCGTCAGCGAAGCCGCTCTCTACCGGCACTTCCCGAGCAAGGCACGCATGTTCGAAGGGCTGATCGAGTTCATCGAGGAGACCCTGTTCGAGCGCATCCGCCGTATTCTCGACGAGGAGCCGCAGGCACAGGCACGCTGTCATCATATCCTGACGCTGCTGCTGGGCTTCGCCGAGAAGAACCCCGGGCTATGCCGGCTACTCGGCGGCGATGCCTTGACCGGCGAGACCGCGCGCTTGCGCGTGCGCATGACGCAGCTCTTCGACCGCCTGGAAACCCAGCTCAAGCAGATACTCCGCGAAGCCGAGATTCACGAAGGCTTGCGCACCACACTACAAGTGTCGGCCGCCGCCAATCTGTTGCTGGCCGCCGCCGATGGACGCATCACGCAATATGTACGCAGTGACTTCCGGCGCCTGCCTACCGAGCATTGGGAAGATCAGTGGCAGATGCTCTCTGCCCGCTTGCTAATCACCACGCCACACCCTGCTCACGTGTAGACGCTGCATACGACAATGCCCGGCACATGGCCGGGCATTGTCGGTGTCGCGTGTGGATGAACAGGCTGACTTTGCGAGTTGACGCCAGGGATCACGCGACGAAGGCGCTGCCGAGCTGCTGCCGGATCTTCTTCATGGCATTTTTCTCGAGCTGACGAATACGCTCGGCGGAGACGCCATACACATCGGCCAACTCATGCAGCGTGGCCTTGGGTTCGGCAAGCCAACGACGCTGCAGGATATCCTGCGAGCGCTCGTCGAGTTCACGCAGCGCCGACTTGAGGCGATGCGTGGAATCTTCTTCCCAGTCCTCGGCCTCGAGTTGTGCAGCGGGATCGTAACGCTCATCATCGAGGTAATGGACAGGCGCCTGGAAGCCTTGATCCTCTTCCTCTGAGGGCGACGCATCGTAGCCGGCATCGAACGCCGAAAGACGGCCTTCCATCTCACGCACGACCTGCGGCTTGACGTCGAGATCCTTGGCGATGGCATCGACCTCGTCGTTGTTGAGCCAGGCCAGACGCTTCTTGGCGCCGCGCAGATTGAAGAACAACTTACGCTGCGCCTTGGTGGTGGCGATCTTCACGATACGCCAGTTGCGCAGCACGTATTCATGAATCTCGGCCTTGATCCAATGCACGGCGAACGACACCAGGCGTACACCCTGGTTCGGGTCGAAACGCTTGACGGCTTTCATCAAGCCGACGTTGCCTTCCTGGATCAGGTCGGCCTGGGGCAACCCATAGCCGGAATAGCTGCGCGCAATGTGCACCACGAAACGCAGGTGCGACATGACCAGACGCCGCGCCGCTTCGAGGTCTCCCTGCTCGTAGAGGCGGAAGCCCAAGTCGCGTTCCTCTTCAGAGGTCAGCACGGCGATGCGATTGACGGCCTGAATGTAACCATTCAGGTCATGACCGGGAGAAAGATGACCCACGGGCTGAAGACTGGTGCTCATGCAGATGTCTCCATCGGTTGTTCACCCTGCGTGCGTGGCGGACTCAACCTCCACGGCGGCACGGCGAAGGAATCATGTGCCTGATAGCACGGATGACCCATTAGAAGGCTAACTTGAACGAAAGTTCAATACATGCCATCAGGCTTGTCAAGCCTAGCGGGGTTTGATGTCGGCAAGATGACGGCCGACGGCTAACCAAGCACCCAGCCAGCCAAGCAGTGTACTACAAAAACATAGCAAAGCCGATCCCCCAACGCCTAATCGCGGCAGCGTGAAGTGCGCGCCATAGCTTTCAGCCAGGGCGGTGACCGGCGCCGAGAGCCAATGGCCGCCGAGGGTCAACAGCACGATCGCCAGCACGCCGCCGCCCAGACCATACCAAGCTCCGCTATAAAGGAAAGGACGACGCACGAACGCATGCGTGGCCCCGATCAGCGTCACTACCTCGATCTCTTGACGGCGGCTTTCCACCGCCAGGCGAATGGTATTGCCGACCACCAGCAGCACGCCCAGCCCGAACAGTCCCGCCAAGGCCAAGGTGAGACGCTGCCCCAATTCGGCCAGACGCCGCAGACGCTCCAGCCAAGCGAGATCGACGCGTGCCTCATCGACGCCGTTCATCGCCTCGAGATTGCTGGCCAGCACACGGACCGCATCGGGATCGGTGTCGGCCGGCGTCACTACTACCGCCGCGGGCAGCGGATTATCTTTCAACGAGGCCAGCGCGTCTTCGAGCCCCATGCCCTGCTGGAATTCAGCCAAACCTTCGGCGGCGGTCACCAACCGCGCTTCCGCCACGGGCGCCTGATCGCGCAACCGCGCGGCGACATCCATGGCCGCACTCTCATCGAGACGCGTGTCGAGATAGACGGTCACGGTCGCGCTTTCGTCGAGTTCGGCATCCAGCAGGCGGGCGCTATCCAACGCCAGCCACAACCCGCTGGGCAGCACCAGGGCGATGGCGATCGCCAGCATGGTCAGCAGGCTGCTCAGCGGGCGCTTGGCGAGCCGCCGAGCGCTATCCAGCCACATCGCGCGGTGATGACGCAGCCAGGCACGGGTGCGACTTTCCAGTCCCACCTGGGAGGCCCTGGCGCCACGGCGCTCGCCACGCTGGCTGTCCGAAGACGTCGTGCGTCGTGTCATGCCGCCTCCTCGTCGCCGACCAGCCGCCCCTCGCGCAGGCGCAGGACCCGGTGCCGCAGGCGCGTGATCAGAGCCAGGTCGTGGCTAGCCACCATCACCGTGGTACCGATACGGTTGAAGTCCTCGAACAAGCGCATGATATCGGCCGAGAGCTGCGGGTCGAGGTTGCCGGTGGGCTCGTCGGCGAGCAGCAACGATGGTTTGTTGACCACCGCCCGCGCGATGCCGATGCGTTGACGCTCACCGCTCGAGAGCTCGATGGGCAGCGCCGTTTCCCGGTACAGCAGCCCCACCTTATCCAACGCGGCACGTACCCGCCGTGCCGACTCCCGGGGTTCCACGCCCTGAATCTCCAGCGGCAATGCCACGTTGGCGAAAACGCTGCGATCGAACAACAGCTGGTGGTCCTGGAAGACCACCCCGATCTGGCGGCGATAGTAGGGGATCTGGCTGAGATGAAAGCGGTCCAGATCATGACCGGCCACCAGTACGCGACCGCGCGAGGGCTTTTCCAGACGCATGATCAAGCGCAGCAACGAGCTCTTTCCGGCCCCCGA
Organism: Chromohalobacter marismortui; assembly: GCF_004364315.1. GTDB lineage: Bacteria > Pseudomonadota > Gammaproteobacteria > Pseudomonadales > Halomonadaceae > Chromohalobacter > Chromohalobacter marismortui. The sequence goes on from NZ_SOBR01000007.1 coordinate 98,129, forward strand.
GTGTCCGGTGAGGAACAACATTTCGCCCCGCCCCACCCGGAAATTGATATCGGCGAGGGCCTCGGAGCGCCCGCCGTAACGTTTGCCGACATGCTCGAAGACGATCATACCGCTACGCGTCTCCGCCCGTGTCGCGCTCGAACAGCGCTGAGACGAAATCCTCGGCGGCAAACGGCCGCAAGTCGTCGAGGGTCTCACCCACGCCGATGAAGCGGATCGGCGTACCCAACTGCTTGGCCAGGGCGAAGATAATGCCGCCCTTGGCGGTGCCGTCGAGCTTGGTCAAGGTAATGCCGGTCACCGGCACCGCCTCGTTGAAGGTCGAGGCCTGAGAGAGCGCGTTCTGTCCGGTGCCGGCATCCAGCACCAGCATCACCTCATGGGGCGCCTGCGCGTCGAGCTTGGCCATCACGCGGCGTACCTTCTTGAGCTCCTCCATGAGGTGGCTCTTGTTGTGCAGGCGGCCGGCGGTATCGGCGATCAGCACGTCGACACCGCGCGCCTTGGCGGCGGAGAGCGCATCGTAAATGACCGAGGCGCTGTCGGCACCGGTATGCTGCGCCACCACCGGCACCTGATTGCGCTCGCCCCATACCTTGAGCTGTTCCACCGCCGCGGCGCGGAACGTATCGCCCGCCGCCAGCATCACGCTGCGCCCCTCGTTCTGGAAGCGTTGCGTCAGCTTGCCGATGGTGGTGGTCTTGCCGACACCATTGACGCCCACCATCAGAATCACGAATGGGCCTTCGCCCTTGGGCGGCAACGCCAGCGGCTGGGCGACCGGAGCGAGCAGTTCCTGGAGTTCTTCCTGCAACGCCGAGTAAAGTGCCTGCGGATCCTTCAATTCCTTGCGCGAGACGCGTTCAGTCAGGCGGTCGATGATCTCGGTAGTCGCCTCGATACCCACATCCGCCATCAGCAGTTGGGTCTCGAGGTCTTCCATCAACTCATCGTCGATCTGTTTCTTGCCCAAAAACAGACCCGCCAGGCCCTCGGTAAAATTGGCCCGCGTCTTGCCGAGCCCCGACTTGATGCGTGCGAACCAACTCTTCTTCTTGGGACGCTCCCGGGGTTGCGCCACGCTTTCCGGCGCGTCGGCCTGCGTCGATGTCGGTTCCTGCAGCGCTGTATCGGCCGCATCGGTGCGCGTCTCGGGCTCGGGCTCGGGCTCGGGCTCGGGCTCGGGCTCGGGCTCGGCAATCGTCTCCGGCTCGGTAGCCGCCTGTGAAGATGCCGGCGATGTCTCGGCGGGGGCGACATCCTCGGCGAGTGCCTCGGCATTGGGATCGAGCGGCCGAGCATCACCCATGGCCCCATCGCGGGGCGTTACCTCGGGGTCGTCCAGGGCTTCGCGGGCGGCCTGGACTTGGTACGGCTCGGGGACAATCTCGGTCGCTTCCGCCGCATCGGGGTCGAGCGTTCCGACGGCGCGCTGCGCCTCGTCGTCTGACGCCGTCTCGTGACCAGCGTCGTCCTGACCATTATCGAGCGCCGCGTCCTCCTGCGACTCATCGACGTCCTGGGCGGGAGACTCGTGCTTCTTCTTGCGCTTTAAAAAACCGAACATGGGCGTGATCTACGTCTACGCGGACGACGCGCGCCACGCTCCCCGCGACACGGCGGGAATGACGCCCGGCGTCCTGAAGTGTCTGAATCGCCACATCCTATCACTGTGCAGCGGGTGGCGGTACAATCCACCCATCATGAATCGACGTCGTTCCTCCTCCGCCAAGCATTCCGCCCGTGGCACGCGCCGTAGCGCGTCATCGCGCGCGCGCGGGCGCTTGCGTCTCATCGGCGGCGACTACCGTCGCCGCCAGTTGCCGGTTCTCGAGCGGCCCGGCCTGCGCCCCACCCCGGACCGCATTCGCGAGACGCTGTTCAACTGGCTGGCCTTCGGGCTCGCCGGCGCGCGGGTGCTGGACTTGTACGCCGGCACCGGCGCGCTAGGGCTGGAAGCCCTTTCGCGCGGTGCCGCCCAGGCCCTTTTCGTGGAAACCGACAGCGACATCGCCGCCAGCCTGAGCACCAATATCGCCACGCTGGACGCCAATGGCCATGTACAGCGCCAAACCGCCATGGCCTTTCTCGCAGGCCCTGTCACGCCCTTCGATATCGTCTTTCTCGACCCGCCCTTCCGTCAGGGCCACGCCGCCGACGCCTGCCAGGCACTGGAGGAGCGCGGCTGGCTAAGTGAGGAGGCGTTGATCTATCTGGAAATCGAACACGAATGCGAGCCCAGGGTGCCCGCCAACTGGCATTTGCATCGCGATGTGCAGGCTGGCGATGGCATCGGACGCCTGTACCGTCGCCGCCACGCCACATGAGCTTCCTGTCGGCGCCTGGCGACGCTTGTCGCGCGCGCGCGGCGCGGTTAGGCTGGCCGCCAACGGCGCCGTTAGCGTGCGCCCAACCCTATCGCCCCATTCACCGTGTAGGAGAAGCCAATGAGCCTCGAACTCTTCAACCAGCTCGAACAGAAAGTGCAGAACGCTGTCGAGACCATCGAGATGCTGAAAATGGAGGCGGAAGAGCTGCGCGAAGAGAACACCCGCCTCAAGCAGGAGCGTGATGAGTGGGAGCGCCGCCTCAATGGGCTGCTGGGCAAGTTCCAGGACATCGAAGACGACACCAGCGATACCTCACAAAGCCAGTAACTCGTACCCGCCATGTCCTGGCGGGGAGCGCCGTCAGCCGTCCCCGCGCGCTGCGAGCGGCCTCGACATCAACACCGCCGCTTCGCGTTTGCCTCCCCTCGTCCCGACGGGGGGATAGTAACCGTGCCGGCGGCCATCCTCGTCGAAACCATATTGACGGTATAGCGCCAGCGCGGGCGCATTGCTTGCGCGCACTTCCAGCAACAGACGTTCGGCACCGCCTTGATGTGCGCGCGTCACGAGATGCGTGAGCAACATGCCTGCCATGCCCTGGCGACGCGCGCTCGGTGCCACGGTGATCGCTTGCAGCTCGGCCTCGAAGGGCAACCAGGCGAGCACCGCATACCCCAGCAGCAGCGCGTCACGCCACGCCCCCCAGGCTTCCAGGGTGTCGTCGTTGAGTGCCTGCGCCAGGGTCGCCCGCCCCCAGGCATGCGCCTGTCCCGCTTCCGCGAGCGCCATCACGGCATCCAGATGCGACACGTCAAGACGCTCAAGACGCATCGTCGTGTCCCGCCCAGGCCTCACGCCATGCCGCGAGCTGCGGCCATAGCGCGCGCTTGGCGTCGGCGGATGAAGCAAGCGTCTCCAGCGACGGAAGCATCCAGCATGGCAGGCTTAACGTCTCGCTGCGCGCGTCCTCGAGGGCCAGCACCGCGTTAAGGGTCGCATCCTGGCCGAATACCAACAGCCGCTCGGGACGCCAGCCGCGCCGCGCCTGGCCAGCCATATAGGCGCGCAGACCGTCGCGGGCCTCGTCCAGGGGCGCAGTGACCGGCGCCGTGTCGACGAGCGGCCATTGAAAGCTGCGGAATTCGAGCGCCGCATCCACGCGGATACCGGCCACACGCAACAGATTTCCAAGCAGTTCGAGCGCCGTACGGTCAGGTGCATTACCCCCCGGCACCAGCACCAGCCAGCGGCCCTCCAACGCTGCGATTTGCAGGTCATAGCGCAGCGCCTCATACGCTTCTGGCTTGCCATCGTCAGCGGCCGACGCCGCCGCCTGGTTAGCGTCTTCCAACGCCGACGGGGGGGGTTCGGGTGACGCTTCACCCAGCAGCAATGCCCGCGCCGACGCTTTCGAGACCGACTTGCCGGTGTTGCGCGGCGTCGACGCAGCGCCTCCTGCGGGAGCCGTGGACGGTGCGGCCGCATCGTCGAGCAGCGCCTGCAAGCGTTGACCATGGCTCGCCGGCGCCTGCGAAGGCGGCGTTTCCCATTCGCACATCGGCGTAGGCAGCGCATTGGGCAGCCGATAGCGGCTCACCCAGGCGCCGAGCCCCATGGCCTCGAGATACTGCAGCCGCTGGACATCGCCGACCATGTCAGTACGCGCCACCGCCTCGACAATTGGGAGAGGCGGGACGCGCCGCATCACGTTGACGCCACTCCTCTGGCGTATAGAGATGCAAGGCCAGGGCGTGCACCGGACCGGACAACTCGTCGGCGAGCAACGCATAGACCTGCTGATGACGCTTGACCGGCATCAGGCCCGCGAAGCGCTCGGCGACCAGGGTCACCTTGAAGTGCGTTTCGGAGTCCGGCGGCACATTGTGCATGTGGCTTTCGTTCTCGACCGCCGCATGCTCGGGGTCGAGTGACTGCAGCTTCTCTTCGATACGTGCCTGAACACTCATGACACCTTCCTCCTCTGTCGGATACGCGGCATTGTAACGTTTCCCGCCGCGGGGAATAAGCATCGCTCACGCCTTGACGCGCGCCAGCGGAATCCGCCACACGCTGAGCGCCAACGCCACCACCACACTGGCGCAGCCCAGCCATAACGCATACGACAGCGACCCCCAGGAAAGGGCCAGCATCAGCCCCACGCAAGCGGTTCCCAAGGCCTGGCCGAACGTACGCACCGAGGCCAGCACGCCCGACGCGTTGGCGCTATAGGTCAACGCCACGCTGCCGATCATCTCGCGATTGTTGGGCGCCTGGAACAACCCATAGCCGACCCCGCATAATACCGCGCGCCAGGCGATCGACATGGCGCTGGACTCGGCTGTCAACGTCACCAGGCTCAGCATGCCGAGCAGGAAGATCGACAGGCCCAACGACGAGATCAGCGTCGGATTGAAGCGGTCGGCGAGCCGTCCCGAGAGCGGTCCCGCCAACATCAATGCCAGTGGCCAGGGCGTGAACAACAGCGCGGCTTCGAGCGGCGTCGCCCCCATCACCGTCTGAAACATGAACGGCAACCCCACGAAGGTGATCCCCTGAGCGACGAAGGCCATCAGCGAGATCGTGGCGGCGATGCTGAAACGCGTGGCACGAAACATCGGCAGCGGTACCAGCGGCGCGGATGCCCGACGCTGACGCCACACGAACAGCACCAGGCACAGCACGCTGAGCAACAACGGCAACCAGGCACTCATGCCGCGCGCGCCATGGCCGATATGATCGAGGGAAAACACGAAGCCGCTGAGCATGGAGGCCGACAACAGGGCGCCCAGCCAATCGAATCCACGCGCCTCGATCGTCTCACGTGGTAGCGCACGAACCCCCAGGATCAAGGCCAGCAATCCCAGCGGCACATTGATGGCGAACAGCCACGGCCAGCTCGCGAAATACAGGATGATGCCACCCAGCGATGGACCGAAGGCGATACCAAAGGCCACCACCAGGGCACCCATGCCGATCGCCGACCCCAATAGACGCGACGGAAAGATCAGACGGTACATGGAAGGCCCGATGCTCAACATCGCCGCAGCGCCGACGCCTTGCAGCACGCGCGCTGCCACCAACCATTCGAAACTGCGCGACAACGCGCAACACAGCGAGGCCAGCACGAACAGCGCCAGCCCGCCCAAGTAAAGACGTCGCCGGCCAATGAGCCGACTCAGGGCAGCGAATCCCAACAACAGCGCCGCGCATACCAGCTGGTAGACATTGGTGACCCATACCACGCGCGATTCATTCACCGAGAGTTCATCGGCAAGCGTCGGTAGCGCAATATTGACAATGCCGTTGTCGAGCACCGACATCAGCGTCCCCAACACCATCACCAGCATCGCCAGGCGGCGCTGCGGACCGGGCAAGCCTTCGTCACCGGGACGTGTCACGAACAAACGCTTCATCAGCACGTTACCACACTCCCCTCGCGTGGCGACGTGCTTTTCGCGCAGCGACGCACCGGCCTCTCGAGCGCGCTGAGCACCGCCCCTCGACACCGCTCACCGAAGGCTTCAATCCTCGTCGGTTTCGAGGAGCAATTCGTCGTCTATCTCGGAAATCTCGAGCGGCACTTCGTCATCGAGATCCAGCGCCAGATAGCTGTGCTCGACGATGAGAAATTGCTCAAACAGCGCCCACCCGAGCGGCTCCGGCCACTGACGTGCATCTTCTTCCCAAGCACTCAGCTCATTTTCGAGCAGATCGAGATGACGCTCGCGAACGTAGGCCGCCAGCGCCTCGGGCGTATCCATTTCGGGAATGAGATAGACGGTGCTTTCCCGCGCGACATCCTCGAGCGTCAGATCGTCCTCACCGACGGTGGGCTCCAGCGAGTTGATCCAGTCAACGAACGCCTGGGTCGGCTTGACGCTCAGCGCGGAACGATTGAGCAGCTTCATCGGTGTTACCTCTTTTTGGGAACCGCCCGGAGTCGGCGGAATTCGAACCGCAGCCATTATGGGCGCTCGACGCGCCCCTGACCAATAACTCTTGTCCGGCTTCGCCGGGAGTTATAAGCCGCAAGCTTTAAGCTGTAAGCCCCCCAAGGTCAACACCGATGGCTTTGAGCGGCGAGACGATAGCATTTTGCTTTTCGTGGCCCGTGGCTCGTCGCTATAGATTTTGACCTTTCTTCCAACTTACGGCTTCTGACTTACAGCACTGGGCGAAGCCCGGCATTATTCCGGGCGCATCGCCGGGAACAACAGCACATCACGAATCGAGGGACTGTCGGTGAGCAGCATCACCAGACGGTCGATACCGATCCCCTCGCCCGCCGTCGGCGGCAGGCCGTACTCCAATGCGCGGACATAATCGGCATCGTAGTACATGGCTTCCAGATCGCCGGCGTCTTTCTCCGCCGCCTGCTCGGCGAAGCGCTCGGCCTGATCCTCGGCATCATTGAGCTCGGAGAAACCGTTGGCGATCTCGCGGCCACCGACGAAGAACTCGAAACGGTCGGTGACGTGAGGGTTGGTGTCGTTGCGCCGCGCCAGCGGGCTGACCTCGGCCGGATATTCGGTAATGAATGTCGGCTGTTCGAGCTTTTCCTCGGCGACGTGTTCGAATATCTCGGTCTGCAGCTTGCCCAGGCCCCAGCTCGCCTTGAGCGGAATTCTCAAACGCTCGCAGGTTGCCTGGGCGCCCTCGAAGGTATCGATGTCGCTTTCGCTGATACCGTCACCGTATTCCAGAATGGATTGACGCAGGGTGAGGCGCTGGAAGGACTCGCCCAGGTCGTAGCGTGTTCCCTGGTAGTCGATGGTGGTCGTGCCCAGCACGTCGCGCGCGACCTCGCGAATCATCGCCTCGGTGAGGTCGAGCAGGTCACGGTAATCGGCATAGGCCCAGTAGAATTCGAGCATGGTGAACTCGGGATTGTGACGCGTCGACAACCCCTCGTTACGGAAGTTGCGATTGATTTCGAAGACGCGCTCGAAACCGCCGACGACCAGACGCTTGAGATACAACTCCGGCGCCACGCGCAGGTACATGTCGATATCCAGCGCGTTGTGGTGCGTGACGAAGGGCCTAGCCGTGGCGCCGCCGGGGATCTGCTGCAGCATCGGCGTTTCGACTTCCATGAAGCCGCGCTCGACCAGGAAACGCCGAATGCCGCTGATCACCCGCGAACGCACCTCGAAGACGCGCCGCGACTCGGGGTTCATGATCAAGTCCACATAGCGCTGGCGATAGCGCGCTTCGGTGTCGGTCAAACCATGGAATTTGTCCGGCAGGGGGCGCAGGCTCTTGGTCAGCAGCCGCGCCTCCCCCATCATCACGTAAAGATCGCCCTTGCCGGACTTGTGGACCGGGCCACGCGCCGCGACGATATCGCCGATGTCCCAGCTCTTGACGTCCTCCAGCACCTCGGCAGGCAGGCCTTTCTTGTCGACATACAGCTGTATCTGGTCGGAAACGTCCTGAATGACGATGAACGGCCCACGCTTGCGCATGATGCGTCCGGCGACCGCGGCCTGACGATCGAGCGTTTCCAGCTCGGCCTTGTCCTTGTCGCCCAACTCGGCCTGTAATTCGGCGGCGAGACTATCGCGACGAAAGTCGTTGGGGAAAGCGCTACTGCCCGCTTCCGCCGCTTGGTCGCGGCGTGCCGCCAACTTGGCACGGCGCTCCGCGATCAGATGATTCTCGTCGTGCTGAGAGGAGTCTTGGTTGGCCATGTCGTTACCTGTAAAGAATAAAAGAAAGCTGGAAGCCGGAAGCTAGAAGCTAGAAGCTAGAAGCCAAGATCAAACCACCACGCCACAATCACTCAACGGCTTTTGAAGCTTGACGTTTGATCTTGCTTCCCTCTTACAGCTTCCAGGCACGAAGTGCCGCTCTTCAGGCTTTCTTAAAGCCCCTGCTTCAAGCTGGCTTCGATGAACTGATCCAGATCGCCATCAAGCACTTTCTCGCAGTTACTGGACTGCACACCGGTGCGCAGATCCTTGATGCGCTGATCATCGAGGACGTAGGAGCGGATCTGACTGCCCCAGCCGATATCCGACTTGCTGTCCTCGGCTTCCTGCTTGGCAGCATTGCGCTTGTCCATTTCCAGTTCCCACAATTTCGCGCGCAGTTGCTTCATGGCGAAATCGCGGTTGGCGTGCTGACTGCGCTGGCCCTGGCAGGCAACCACGATACCGGTGGGCTCGTGGGTGATGCGCACCGCCGAATCGGTGGTGTTGACGTGCTGACCGCCCGCCCCGCTGGAACGATAGGTATCGACGCGTAGATCGGACGGATTGATCTCGATCTCGAAGTTGTCGTCGATTTCCGGCGACAGGAACACCGAGGCAAACGACGTATGCCGGCGGCCACCGGAATCGAACGGGCTCTTGCGCACCAGGCGGTGCACGCCGGTTTCGGTGCGCAGCCAGCCGAAGGCGTAATCGCCTTGAATGTGCAAGGTCGCCGACTTGATGCCCGCCACATCGCCGCTGGACAATTCGATGATGTCGGTCTTGAAGCCGTGATGTTCGCACCAGCGCAAGTACATGCGCAGCAGCATGTTGGCCCAATCCTGGGCTTCGGTACCACCGGAACCGGCCTGGATGTCAAGATAGGTGTTATTGGCATCCATCTCGCCGGCGAACATGCGCCGGAACTCGAGCTTGGCAAGCTGGGACTCGAGCTTGTCGAGTTCGCTCCTCACTTCGTCGACGGTGGCGTCGTCCTCTTCCATCACCGCCAGCTCGAGCAGTTCCTGATGATCCGTCAGGCCCCGCTCCAGCGTGTCGAAGGTCTCGACGATCGCCTCCAGAGTGGCGCGCTCCTTGCCCAGCGTCTGCGCGTAGTCCGGGTCGCTCCAGACGTCCGGGTTTTCCAGTTCGCGGGTGACTTCCTCTAGCCGTTCTTTTTTGGCGGCATAGTCAAAGATACCCCCTCAGGACGTCTGTCCGTTCGGACAGGTCCTTGATGAGGTGATTGATCGGGTTGATCTCTTGCATGGGAATCCTTTGCAGGCGCGCTGATTCGCACCGCAGCGGCATGCTTGCCGGCAACGCGGTGAAGAAAAGAGACACATTGTAGCCAATGCACCCGCGAGCGGCTATCCCATGCGCCATCTCGGTGTCGTTCATGAGTGTCCTATCGAATATCTGAAAAAGCATATACGAAATTTGCAATGGACAGGTTTCGCCAAGCGAGCACCTCGGGCTCAAGGGCCGGCAGGCACGCGCCAAGGTCATCGAGCTGCTCGATCAGGTGGGCATTCCCGAGCCCGCCCGGCGCATCGACAGTTACCCCCACGAGTTCTCCGGCGGCCAGCGCCAGCGCATCGCCATCGCCCGGGCGCTGGTGCTCAAGCCGGAATTCCTGCTGCTCGACGAGCCTACCTCGGCCCTCGACCGTTCGGTGCAGGTCACGGTGATCGACCTGTTGCGTGACCTGCAACAAAAGCACGATCTGACCTACCTGTTCATCAGTCACGATCTCTCGGTGGTACGTGCGTTGGCCGATACCGTCTTGGTAATGAAAGACGGTCAAGTCGTCGAGCAGGGAGCGACCGAGGATATCTTCGCCACCCCCCGCGAGCGCTACACCCAGGAACTGATGAGGGCCGCCTTCGTCGACGCCGCCGCCTGAGCCCGTCCCGTAAGCGCCCTTGCAAGCGACATGCCTGCGCGGCTGAATGCGCCTGTCTTAACACAGGCTAAATACATGGTGTCGGCAGCGGCGTAGCCTCGCCAAGGTCGACAGCCAGTCAACGACGGTGTTGTCGATGCCGACCTATCCGGCTATTTTTATGCATGGACAGTAGCGATTTTATTTCAAAGCAGACTAATGGAGGAGTTTGCAATGAAAGAGACTCAAGATCTGTTCCCGACGCGCCTGGAGCGCAAACTGGGCATGTTCGAGCGCATCGACCCGGTCGTGCATAGCGAAGGCGAGCAACGCAAGGGGCCGCTCAGCGAGGCCGAACTCGACGAGTTCGACCGCAAGGGCTTCCTCTCCTTCGAGGGCTTCTTCGACGAAGACGAGATGGCCTCGTTCCTCGAGGAACTCCGCGATTACGAGAAAGATGACGATCTCAAGCTCTCCGAAGGCACCATCCTCGAGCCCGGCAAGCAGGAGATCCGTTCGATCTTCGGGATCCACGAGGTGTCCGAGCGCTTCAGCCGGCTGACGCGCGATCCGCGCCTGCTGGCGATGGTCCAGCAGATCCTCGGGGGTGATGTCTATATTCATCAGTCGCGGATCAACTACAAGCCCGGCTTCAAGGGCAAGGGCTTCGACTGGCACTCCGATTTCGAGACCTGGCACAGCGAGGACGGCATGCCGCGCATGCGCTCGGTGAGCTGCTCGATCATTCTCACCGAAAACGGCGAGTTCAACGGCCCCTTGATGCTGGTGCCCGGCTCGCACCATTATTTCGTGCCTTGCGTGGGCCGTACGCCGGAGGACAACTACAAGGAATCCTTGAAGAGCCAGGATATCGGCGTACCGGACGATGCCAGCCTGCGCGACTTGATGATCAAGGGCGATATCGAAGCGCCCAAGGGGCCCGTCGGTTCGCTGGTGATGTTCGAGTGCAACACCCTGCATGGCTCGAACATCAACATGTCGTGCTGGCCACGCAGCAACCTGTTCTTCGTCTACAACAGCGTCGAGAACACGCTGCACAACCCGTATTGCGGCAATCGCCCCCGGCCCGAGTTCCTGGCCAACCGCAAGGACTGGCGCCCCCTCAAGCCTGTCGAATGAGGGCTTGAACAACATCGAGGGCCACCCTCGACAGTGACATCGCCCTAGGCTAGGCCCCGGCCTGCAACGACGAATCCCGGCATTGCCGGGATTCGTCGTTATAGAGCGCACTTGGGCGCTGTCATTGTCGACTCAGAAGCTATAATCCATCGACAGCGCGAACACATCGGCCTCGACTTCATAGGTCCCGGAGAGGTTGCCACGGCTGGCATTCTCGTTGGTCGGCGTGGCGTTCTGATCGATATCGCCATCGTCACCGAAGACGTGCATGTAACCCACTGTCACGCCCAGGTTCGAGGTCGGCATCCAGGTCGCCCCGAGCGTCGCCCAGCGGCGATCGGCATCGGGTACACGCGGCGTGCGGTGCTCGCTGTCCGGCACCGGCGATTCGTCGACCCCCAGGCCGGCGCGCAGCAACCACTGCGGATTGAGCCGATAGTTGGCGCCCACCGAGAAGGCCCAGGTATCGTCCCAGTTTTCGGTCGTGGTGCTCAATTCGCGACCACCGGACTCGACGGTGAGCTCCTTGAAGCTGCTCCACTCCGTCCACTCGGCATTGGCCATCAAGGCGAGCCGGTCGGTCAACTGATGATAGATCCCCAGGTTGAGGTTGGCCGGCGTGGTCAGCTCCGCCTTGCCGCCGCCGTCTTGCAGACCCGAGACTGCCAGCACCTGCTGACCGACGGGATCGTCGGAGCTGTAGTCGACATTACCGTCCAGCGTCAGCTCGACCTCCGAGCGATAGCTGATCCCCAGGCGAGTGCGCTCGGTGGCCTGGAACAGCGCCCCCAGGGTGTAGCCGTAGCCCCAGTCATCGCCGGTCACCTCGGCCATTCCGTCATTAGCACCCGGCGCGGCACCAGGGACGCCTGCCAAAGCTCCCTGCCCACCCAGATCGATGGCGTTGGAGAGCGTGGCATCGGCATACTGGGCACGCAGTCCCACGGCCAAGTTGAGACGGTCGGTGGCGCGATAGTTCAGCGTCGGCTGGATATCGATGGTCTCGAGCTCGGTTTCAACGGCGTGATAGCGCCCGATCCAATCCTCGTCGTACTTGGTGGACAGGCCATACGGCGCAGAGATCGCCAGCCCCACATCGAAGCGTTCACTCAGGCGCGTCTTGAAGGCGAAACTGGGCACCCAGGCCTCCTCGCCCCCTTCGTTATTGCCACTTCCCGTGTAAGTGGCCCCGGTGACGGAGCTCGCCGAGGCGTCGGTCAACTCGAAGCCGGCATCGATGTAGGAAATGCCACCGGCGACTTGCGTCCCCTCGACATTACCGATGGCCGCCGGGTTGTAGGTCATGTAGCTGACATCCTCGGCACCGGCCGCCGCCCCGGCCATGGCGTTCCCCAGTGCCTTGGCGCTCTGTTCTCTGACCTGAAAACCCGACGCAGCGGCCTGACCGGACGCCATCACGGCGGATGCCAAGGTCACGGCGACGGTGAGCTTATTGATGTTGTTATGCATGAAAACGTCCTCTTATACGGCGACGTGGAGGCGAAAATTGTCTTAGGTTTTTTACCCTTGCCCGAATGATGGCGTGCCTCTTCGTTTTGGCCGATGGGCGTTTTCAAGTCAAGGGCAAACGTTTGTTTTAATCTCGGAAACGCTCATTCTTTAGTCTTATAAGAAGCCCCTCATCTGACCTTTTTCAGGACATGAGGAGTACTTCTTCAATGATTTCAGTTTTTTATCGCAAGGAAGTGAAAACAGGCCAGGATCGCCTTGACCTTTGTGTTACACAAAGGTTCTAGACTTCTCTCGTCATTCAGGAGGATGCCATGAAAGTCAGCGATCTGGCCCGCGCCGCCGACGTCACCGGCGAAACGGTTCGCCATTACACACGCGAGGGATTACTGCATCCGCAACGCGATCCCGACAACGGCTATCAACTCTATGGCGCCGACGACCTCAATCGCCTGCGTTTCATACAACGCGCTCGCACGCTGGGGTTCAGTCTTCGTGAGGTGCGCGAGATTCTCGAGCATGCCGACCATGGCGACTCGCCATGCCCCATGGTGCGCGACCTGCTGGCCGAACGCTTGCCGGAAATTCGGTCGCGCATCCGTGAGTTGCAGGCCCTGGCGACACGCATGGAGCGCGCCCTGGAGACCTGGCGCGATATGCCGGATGGCACGCCCGACGGCCATAGCTTGTGCCGGCTGATCGAGAGCCTGCCGATGGAAAGTGACGACGGTTTTGCACGCCAGGCGCCATGAGCTCTGCCGAAGGAGAACGCAAGATGCGCACAACGGCTCCCCACGCTTTCACCGTGCCCGGCATGAACTGCCAGGGCTGCGTCAAACGCATGCGCGAGGCGATTCAAGCCGAAGACGCGCAAGCCGACGTCACCGGCGATCCCGGTGAAAAGCGTCTCGACGTCACCACATCTCTGGATGCGGCGCGCCTGAGCGCATTGCTCGATCAAGCCGGTTATCCGCCAGCAGCTCACCCACCGGAAACGACGACGAGCACCACTGACGAGAGCGCATCGGCGACGACATCGACGCTCTCGCGCAAGCGCCCGCAAGAGACCTCAGAGTCCCCCGATGGCGCGCCAGTTCGTCTGTCGTTGTCCGGCATGACCTGCGCCGGCTGCGTCAACACCATCACGCAGGCCTTGAACGCCACGCCCGGGGTACGCTCGGCCAGCGTCAACTTCGGCTCGCATACCGCCGAGGTCTTCGGCGACGCGCGCCCCCAGCAGCTGATCGATGCCGTCGAAGACGTCGGCTACGGCGCCGAGCGTATCGAGGATCTCGGCCAGGCGGCACGCACGCGTGAACAGAACGAGGCGCACGAGTACCGCCAACGGCTCCGCGATACCGCATTGGGCCTGATCCCCGGTGTGCTGCTGATGGGCAGCATGCTGTTCCACCACCCACAGTTGAACGGTCCGGAACGCTGGATCTGGCTGCTGATCGGCGTGGTAACGCTAGGCATCATGGCCACGGCAGGCCGGCGTTTCTTCGTCAATGCCTGGAAGACCTTTCGTCATCATCAGGCCAACATGGATACGCTGATCGCCGTCGGCACTGGCACCGCCTGGCTCTATTCGATGACGGTGGTGCTGATCCCCGAGGCGCTTCCAGTCGCCGCGCGCGGGCTCTATTTCGAAGCCTCGGTGATGATCATCGGCCTGATCAGCCTCGGCAATGCCATGGAGCTTCGCGCCCGGGGACGCACGTCCCGGGCGCTCAATCGCCTGCTCGACTTGCAGGCACCCACCGCCCGAGTGATTCGCGACGGTAACGAACACGATGTCCCCCTCGAGGACGTCGCCGTCGACGAGCGGATTCGCGTGCGTCCCGGCGAACGCCTGGCCGTGGATGGTCGCGTCGAAGAAGGCGACAGCCATATAGACGAATCAATGCTGACCGGCGAGCCCCAGCCCGTCGCCAAGCATCCCGGTGACGAGGTCAGCGCGGGCACCGTCAACGGCCGCGGTACGCTGGTCTATATCGCCACCCGTATCGGCGCCGACAGTCGCCTGGGACGCATCGTCGAACAGGTGGCCAGCGCCCAGAACTCTCGCCCTCCCATCGGCGCCCTGGCCGATCGCATTGCCGCCGTCTTCGTGCCCAGTGTGTTGATCATCGCCGTGCTCACGGCACTGGTCTGGTTCAATGTCGGTCCCGCGCCGCAGTTGGTCCACATGCTGGTCACCGCCACCACCGTACTGATCATCGCCTGCCCCTGCGCCCTGGGGCTGGCGACACCGATGTCGACCATGATCGGCGTCGGCAAGGCCGCCGAGCACGGCATCCTGGTGCGCGATGGCGATGCACTGCAGACCGCCAGCAAGCTGACCACACTGGTCGTCGACAAGACCGGCACGCTGACCGAGGGCCGCCCGCGCGTGACCACCGCGCAGTGGGCTACCGAGGATACCCACACCGCCTTGCGCTGGGTGGCGGCCCTCGAGCGTGGTTCCGAGCATCCCCTGGCCGAGGCTCTCGGCGACTACGCCGACCAGCAGGGCGCCACGCAGACCGCGCTTCCAGAGCTGCGCGAGTTTCAAGCGCTCAGCGGGCGCGGCGTCACCGCCATGACCGACACGGGCCAGTCGCTGCGCTTGGGCAACGCCGCCTTGATGCACGAAGGTGATGTCGAGCTGGGCCAGGCCCAGGCATGGGGCGCCGACCTTGAAGAAAAGGCGCAGACACCGCTCTACCTGGCCGCCGACGGGCAGGTATTGGGCGTCTTCGGCATCAGCGATCCGTTGCGTGAGGATAGCCGCGACGCCGTCGCGCGCTTGCAAGCGGATGGCATCGAGGTCGTCATGCTGACCGGTGATAACGCGCATACCGCCCGGGCCGTGGCTCAGGCGCTGGGCATCGCGCGTGTCGAAGCCGAGCTGTTGCCCGAGGACAAACGCGAGATCGTCGCGCAGTTGCAACGCGACGGCCATCGCGTCGGCATGACCGGAGACGGCATCAACGACGCCCCGGCCTTGGCGCAAGCCGATGTGGGCTTCGCCATCGGCCAGGGCACCGACGTGGCGATCGAGTCGGCGGGCATCACGCTGATGCGCAACTCCCTGCATGGCGTTACCGATGCCATCGAGATCAGTCGCGCCACGCTGCGCAACATCAAGCAGAACCTGTGGGGTGCTTTCGGTTACAACGGCCTGGGAATTCCCATCGCCGCCGGGGTCTTCTATCCGCTGACCGGCATGTTGCTGTCGCCGGTGGTGGCTGCCGTGGCCATGTCGCTATCCTCGGTCACCGTGGTCAGCAACGCCAACCGGCTACGGCTTTTCAAGCCCTCGACACGCCCGTCCAAGGCACACGCATCCGAGCATCATCGGGAGGCCACATGAGCATCATCGTCAATCTGATCGGGCTGGCATTGATCGCCGGCATCGTCTGGTGGTTCTGGCTATCGCCACGTTGAGGTCATTGCCCCGAGATGGCTATGCTGGAAGGCATCGCGTCGCGGCAAACGAGGAGTGATATGCCACGCATTCAAGGCGTTCTCGAAACCGCCCTCTACGTCACCGACATGGCCCGCGCCCGGGCCTTCTTCGAGAACGTGATGACGCTGACGGCCTTTACCGCCGATCACCGCTTCACCGCTTACGAGGCCGGGCCAGGCAGCGTATTGCTACTGTTTCAACAAGGCAGCACCCAGGAAACCGTGCACCTGCCGCAGGGTATGGGCACCATACCGCCCCACGACGGTGCCGGACGCGTGCATCTGGCGCTGGCCATCGCCCGCGACGCGCTGGACGACTGGGAAGCCCAGCTCACTGCCCACGACATTCCCATCGAAGGCCGTACCCACTGGCCAAAAGGCGGTGAGAGCCTCTATTTCCGCGACCCCGACGGCCACCTTCTGGAACTGGCCACGCCCGGCGTCTGGCCGAATTACTAATCAAGCTGGAAGAGCGCCGCTGCGCGGCTGGAAGAAGGAAGAACGGCGCTTTGCGCCTGGCAGAAACCCCAGGAAGAAGAATCGTTCTAGCTTCTAGCTTCTAGCTTCTAGCTTCTTCCCTCTTCCCTCTTCCCTCTTCCCTCTTCCCTCTTCCCTCTTCCCTCTTAAACAGGCTCGGCGTGCTCGATCATCAACTGCAACGACTCACGCCCCCGCCATCGGTTGCGTGACAGCTTGTAGGCACAACGCAGGCGATCGCCGAGGCCGAACGGCGGCAACTCGCCAGGCGTCAGGGCACGAAACCAGATCGCCTTGAGGCTCGCTGCGCCACACGAGAGCTCGAGCATCAGATGGTTACCCTCGGCACCCACCGGACGTAGTTGCTCGATGCGAAACTCGCCGTCGAACAGCGGGGCGTCGAACTCGCGACCGTAAGGCGCCAAGCGTGCCAACTCATCCACCGCCGCCAGTGACAACTGCTCGGGCAGCAAGGTGCCGTCGGTGAGCACATAAGGAAACAGGTCGCGGCCACCGAGTTGTTCTTCGACCGCCGTAAGAAAGGCCTCGCGAAATGACGCCAGCCGCTCGCGCGGTACGCCGATCCCCGCCGCCCCCCGGTGGCCCCCGAAACGGGGCAATGCCTCGGGCGCCAGCTCATGCGCGCGCTGCAATGCGTCTCGCAAGTGCAGCCCTTCGATGGAACGTCCCGAGCCGGTCAGCATGCCCGGCGCGGCGGCCGGCGTCAGCACCAGCGTGGGGCGCCCGAAGGCCTGGACCAGACGCGAGGCGACGATACCCTGCACGCCGGCATGTCCTTCCTCCAGGAAGACCACGACCGCCGAGGCACCCTCGGACAAGGCGTCGAGCGCCAATGTCCGGGCGCTCTCGACCATGTCCGCCTCGATCGCCTTGCGTGACTGGTTGTCGGTATCCAGCACCTCGAGGTGACGCCGTGCCGTGGCATCGTCGGCGGCGAGCATGAAATGCAGCGCCGCGTAAGGGTCGTCGAGACGCGAGCGCGCGTTGATGCGCGGCCCCATCTGAAAGGCCAGGGTTTCGGCATCGAAGGGCACGCTGTCGTCCCCCAGTCGCTCGGCCATGACCCGCCAGCAGGCGGCGTCCATGCGGTTGATCAACGTCAGCCCGTGGCTGACCACGGCACGGTTGGCGGGACTCGCCCCCAGCGAGACGCAATCCGCCACGGTGCCGAGTGCCACGTACGACAGCCATGGCGACAGTTTGGGAGTCGAGGGCGCGGCCACGCCCTGCTCGATGAGCACCGAGCGTGTCAACGACATGGTCAGCCATGCCACCATGCAACCCGCAATGGTGGGATCCGGGTAGTCGCAATCGCTGCGCGTGGGATTGACGGTGGCGTACGCCGATGCCGGTGGCCCCGCCGTCGGCAAGGCATGGTGGTCGGTGACCACGACATCGAGCCCCGCCTCGCGCAGGCGCGCGATACGCGGCTCGTCGGAGCTGCCACAGTCGGCGGTGATCACCAGACGGGGGCGTGGTGACAACGCCAGGGTGCGCTCCACCAGCGGCAGGCTGATACCGTAGCCATCGAAGATACGATGCCCGATCAAGCTGTGCAGCTTGTGCATCGGCACGCCGAACAGCTCGTTCAGGGTCCGCAGGATGACCACGTGCGAGGTGATACCGTCGACGTCGTAGTCGGTGAGAATGCCGATGTGCTCGCCTTCGGCCACCGCCAGGGCGATCCGTTCGGCGGCACGGCGCGCATCCTGCAGCCGTTCGGGGTGCGCCAGATAGCGCAGGCTGGGGTCGATCAGCGACGCGATATCGTCCGTGTAGTCGTGCAGACGCCCGGCCAGTATCCGCGCCTGTAGTTCGCTGAGCCCGGCCGACTGTGCGCGGCGGTAGACATCCTCATCACGCGGACGTGACAGGATGCGACGGTTCAGCAGGGGGGGCGGATCGTGCTCGGCGACTGACACGAATGACTCCTCGGGGGACGGCGGATGGTACATCGGGGCGTCGCGGATCACTACGACGCCCCGCAACGTCAGCGGCGCTGTTCAGCGACGAAAGCCTGCACGGCTTCAAGCTCGGCCGGCAGCACGGTGTAGCGCTCTTCACGCTCGAGCAAATCGGTCATGTGCGCGGGCAACGGCACGCTCTCGAAGCCTGCCTTGATCACGGCATCGGCGAACTTGGCCGGATGCGCGGTCGCCAGGGTGATCATCGGAGTGGAGATATCCGCGCGAACACGCTCGGCGGCGCGATAGCCGGTCGCGGTGTGCGGATCGAGCACCTCCTTGGTACGCCCATGTGCGTCGCGAATCACCTCGAGGATGGTGTCGTCATCCACGCTGTGGCTGACGAATTTCTCGCGCAGCCTTGCCAGCGGCGCCTCGGCGAGTACCGCCGGTTCGTGCTGGAAACGTTCGAGCAAATCGCGCACAGCGTCACCGTCGCGGTCATAGGCCTCGAACAGCAAGCGTTCGAAGTTCGACGACACCACGATATCCATCGACGGTGCCAGGGTCGCCTTGAGCGCCTGCTTGGAGAAGTCGTTGTCGGCCAGGGTGCGATGCAGGATGTCATTGGCATTGGTCGCCACGACGAACTGCTTGACCGGCAGTCCCATGCGATGCGCCACGTAGCCGGCGAAGACATTGCCGAAGTTGGCCGACGGCACGCAGAAGCTCACCTCGCGGCGCGGCGCGCCCAGGGCCACCGCAGAGGCCACGTAATAGACCACCTGCGCCATGATGCGCGCCCAGTTGATGGAATTGACCGCCACCAGGCGCGTGCCGTTCAGGAACCCTTGATCGGCGAAGCTTGCCTTGACCATCGCCTGGGCATCATCGAAATCGCCTTCGATGGCGATATTGAAGACGTTGTCGGCCAGCACCGACGTCATCTGGCGGCGCTGCACTTCCGAAACGCGGTTATGCGGGTGCAGGATGAAGATATCGAGATTGTCGCAATGCCGACAGCCTTCGATCGCCGCCGATCCGGTATCCCCGGACGTCGCGCCCATGATCACCGCCCGCTCACCACGCTTGGCCAGGAAATGATCGAGGATGCGCCCCAGCAACTGCAGGGCGACGTCCTTGAACGCCAGGGTCGGGCCATGGAACAACTCGAGCAGGAAATGATTGCTCGACAGCTGGTTGAGCGGCACCACCGCTTCATGACTGAAGGTCGCGTAGGCGTCTTCCACCAGGTGCTGGAAGGTCGCGTCATCGATCTCCCCGCCCACGAACGGCTTCATCACCCGGAATGCGATCTCGGCATAGGACAGCCCCGCCATCGCCTCGAGTTCCGCCTGCGAGAGGGTGGGGATCGTTTCCGGCACGTACAGGCCGCCATCGGATGCCATGCCGGTCAGCACGACCTCCTCGAAACTCAGTGCCGGCGCTTCGCCGCGCGTACTGATATAACGCATGCTTCACTCCGTGAGTGGCGAGCTTCGAGCCGCGGGCTCCGAGCTGTCGTTGCTCGAAGCTCGCGGCTCGTCACTCGAAGCCACTTGTTATAGCACCCCGAAACCGGCGCTTTATTCCTGCTCGTCGAGGTCTTCGACACGAATCCGCGTCACCGGACCGGCGATATCGGCCAGCGATTCGAGCTGACGAATCACTTCATTCATGTGCTGCTCGCGGGTGCGATGCGTCATCAGGATGATGGGCACCAACTCACCTTCGGTGGCTTCCTTCTGGATGATCGCCTCGATGGAAATGCCTTGCTCGGAGAGGATCGTCGCTACCCGCGCCAGCACGCCCGGACGATCCACCGCCAGCAGCCGCAGGTAATAAGCGGTGACGATGTCTTCCATGGGCAGGACCGGCAGCGAGCCGTCGGCCTCGTCGATGCCGCTGAAGGCGAGATACGGCACGCGGTAATGGTGCTCGGTGGTGATGTCGCGGGCCACGTCGAGCAAATCGGCGACCACCGCCGAGGCCGTGGGCTCGGCCCCCGCGCCGGCGCCATAATAAAGCGTCGGCCCCACCGCATCGCCCATCACGGCAATGGCGTTCTTCACGCCATGCACGCTGGCCAGCAGGCGTTCCTTGGGGATCAACGTCGGATGCACGCGAAGCTCGAGGCCTTTTTCGGTGCGCTTGGAAATCCCCAGATGCTTGATGATATAGCCCAGTTGATCGGCTTGCTCGACATCATCCGCCGTGACCCGCGAGATGCCTTCCGTGTAGGCCTTGTCGAACTGCAGCGGCACACCGAAGGCGATCGACGCCAGGATGGTCAGCTTATGAGCGGCGTCGATGCCTTCGACATCGAAGGTCGGGTCGGCTTCGGCATAGCCCAGCGCCTGCGCCTCGGCGAGCACGTCGTCGAAGGCACGGCCTTCATCGCGCATATGGGTCAGAATGTAGTTGCCGGTGCCGTTGATGATACCGGCAAGCCATTGAATGCGATTGGCGCCCAGTCCTTCTCGCAGCGATTTGATCACCGGGATGCCGCCGGCCACGGCCGCCTCGAAGGCCACGATCACGCCTTTTTCGTGTGCGGCCTGGAAGATCTCGTTGCCGTGTACGGCGATCAGTGCCTTGTTGGCAGTGACGACGTGCTTACCGTTCTCGATGGCGGTCATCACCAGCTCACGAGCCACATCGTAGCCACCGATCAACTCGACCAGCACATCGACATCGGGATTGCGTGCCACCTCGAAGACGTCACGGGTGACCTTGACCCCGGCGGTCTCGCATTGCGGGTTATCGCGACGCGTACCGACTTGCTCGACGATAATCGGTCGACTGGCGCGACGGGCGATATCGTCCGCATTGCGCGTCAACACATTGAAGGTACCGCCACCCACGGTCCCTAGCCCACAGATACCTACTCTCACCGGTTTCAACGTCACGCTCCCCTTGCTCAGTGTATGTGTCCAGCGAGCCTCCGGCGCCTGACGCCGGAAGCGATCGTATTATCGTCGGTCGCTCACGGTTGGATGCCCAGCATCGACGCCAAGCGCTCGGCCGGCACGTATCCCGGCACCATGCGGCCATCCGGCAGCATGATCGCGGGCGTGCCTCGAATGCCCAGCTCCATCCCCAACGCGTGCTGTTCGGCCACCGCTGCCTCGCACTGCGCCGTGCTCTTTGGCGCATCGCCTCGCATCGCAGCGGTGAGGGCCTCGGAGGCATTGTCCGCGCACCACACCTGGCTCATCACGCGTGCCGCCTTGGAGTCGACACCCGCACGCGGAAAGGCCAGATAGTCTACCTCGATTCCCATCCGATTGAGACGGGGAACGTCCTCATGCAATTTTTGGCAATAAGGACATGAAGTATCGGTAAAGACAGTGATGCGCGCCTTAACCTCGCCGGCAGGCTTGTAGATGACGCGCTCCTCCTCGGGAATCGCAGCGAGACGCGCCTGGCGACGTTCGTTGGCGGCACGCTGGGTCAAGTTGACCATCCGTCCATCGTGGTTACGATACAGGTCACCGACCACCATGTACTCCCCGTCGGCGTCCGTATAGAACGTATCGCCGCCTTTGAGGCGGACTTCATAGAGCCCCGGAAGCGGCGACTCCTCGATCGACGCCACCGGCATCGGCTGCCCATTGTGGGTTAGCTTGTCGGCCAATCCCTCGGGCGGCGCGGCGACGCTGAGTGGCGCGACCAGGAGGGCCAGAGCGCCTCCCATGACGGACAATACGACTCTAGACATTGATCAACCTCTAGGATGATGTTGGGCATGCAGCGCTTCCAGACGCGCTTGTGCCACCTGGGTATAGATTTGCGTGGTCGACAAGTCACTATGCCCCAGCAGCATCTGTACGACACGCAGGTTGGCCCCATGATTCAACAAGTGCGTCGCGAATGCATGGCGCAGCGTATGTGGCGAGAGGGGCTTGTCGATGCCGGCCACCACGGCATGCCTCTTGATACGATGCCAGAACGTCTGGCGCGTCATGAACCCATCATGGCGTCCGGGAAACAAGGGCGCGCGCGTCGGGTCGTTCATCAGCGCTCCCCGCCCCTGGCGTAGATAGCGCTCGAGCCATGCAGAGGCCTCTTCACCCAGCGGCACCAGGCGCTCCTTGTCACCCTTGCCAAGTATGCGCAGCACGCCTTGGCGCAAGTTGACGGCATCCACCGTCAGCCCCACCAGCTCGGAAACGCGCAGGCCGCAACCATACAACACCTCGAGCATGGTGCGATCGCGCAGACCCAGCGGCGTCTCCAGGTCCGGCGCCTCGAGCAGACGCTCGACCTCGGCTTCCTCCAGGGTATTGGGCAACTTGGCGACGGCCCGGGGAGCTCGTGCATCGGCCAGAGGGTCATGGGCGATATGCCCTTCGGCCAGTGCCCAGCGATAAAAGCGCCGCAAACAGGACAGCAAACGTGCCAGCGAGCGGGAATGATAGTGTTCGCGACGCGACGCCATGAATGTCTCCAGCGCGTCTTCTCCAGGACTTAGCAAGTACTCGCGACGCGACACAAGATGCGCGAGCCAAGCGTCCAGATCACGACGATAAGCATCCAGCGTATGTTGGCTCAAGCCACGTTCCAGCCAGAGCCCATCGAGAAAAGCATCGCGCCACTCGAGATCGTTCACCGATTCTGCCCTCCCCGCGTCGCCTTCGCCCGCCCCATATGCAAGAACCCCACGAGCCAAGGGCCCGCGGGGTTCTCATCGAACGCCCCTCGAAAGGGGCGCTCATGACGTCTCGACGACGCCGCAAGCCGCTTAGCGAGTCAGCTTTTCCTTGATACGAGCGGACTTGCCGCTGCGCTCGCGGAGGTAGTACAACTTGGCCTGACGCACGTCACCGCGACGCTTGACCTCGATGGAATCGACCAGCGGGCTGTACGTCTGGAAGGTACGCTCGACGCCGACACCGTGGGAAATCTTGCGCACGGTGAAAGCGGAGTTGAGCCCGCGGTTACGCTTGCCGATCACAACGCCTTCGAAGGCCTGCAGACGCTCACGGTTACCTTCCACGACCTTGACCTGAACGGTCACGGTGTCACCCGGTGAGAATTCCGGAACGTTCTTGCTCATCTGCTCGGTTTCGAGCGCCTGGATCACCTTGTTCTTGCTACTCATGACTAAACTCCTTGATATTTGAATGACCGCCTCTGCTTCATGGCGCGAGAGCCGGTCGTGATCCCGGCGTCGCGAAACGCGGGAATCGACGTTGTGGGTGACGCGCGGCGCTCATTCGTCGAGCGTCCGTCGCTCCTCCGTCCTACCGACGTGCTGACTGGCGGCATCTTCCGCGATGAACTCGTCAAGCAATTGCTGCTGCTCGCGGTCCAGAGCGCGACCTTCGAGAAGGTCCGGCCGCCTGAGCCAGGTGCGTCCGAGGGACTGTTTCAGCCGCCAGCGACGAATCGCCGCGTGGTTGCCACTGAGCAGGATCTCCGGCACACGGCGTCCGTCGACCGTCTCGGGACGCGTGTAATGCGGGCAATCCAGCAGCCCCTCGCTAAAGGAATCCTCGAGTGCCGAATCGCCATGGCCAAGCACCCCCGGTACCAATCGGGACACGGCATCGACCATGACCATGGCCGGTAGTTCACCGCCGCTGAGCACATAATCGCCGATCGACCATTCTTCATCGATATCGGCCTCGGCGACTCGCTCGTCGATGCCCTCGTAACGACCGGCGACGACGATCAGCGCTTCCAGGCCGGCCAACTCACGCACGCCACGTTGATCGAGCCGTCGCCCCTGGGGCGACAGATAAACCACTCGCGTGCGTGCCGGCGCATAGCCACGGTGTTCGGCGTCACGCCGCGCCTCGGCAATGGCAGGTCGCAGCGTCGCGACCTTCATCAGCATGCCGGGGCCACCGCCGTATGGCCGGTCATCCACCGTACGGTGCTTATCCGTGGCGTAATCCCGGGGATTCCAGAAATCCACCGTTAGCAATCCCTGGTCGACGGCACGCCCCGTTACACCGTAACGAGTGATTGCCTCGAACATCTCCGGGAACAGGGAGACAACACCAATCCACACGGCTTCATCACTCGGCCAACGACACCGCCCGAAGCGGCGTCAGAATTCGGGATCCCAATCCACTATCATTCGCCCGGCGTCGAGATCTACCTCGCGGATCACGTCGTCGGGCAGAAACGGCAACAGCCGCTCCCGCTCATCGAGACTCGCCTCGCTGGGCCGGATAACCAACACGTCGTTGGCCCCCGTCTCGAAGAGATAATTCACTTGCCCCAGGCATTCACCGGACAGCGTCTCGACCCGCAGGCCTTCGAGCTGATACCAGTAATAGTCGCCCGGCGCGAGCGCCGGCAACATCTGCTTGGGCAGAAGAATGTCCGCGCCGGCCCACTGCTCGGCCAGTTCGCGGCTCGAGATGCCTTCCAGGCTGGCGACCAGCCCTTTGCCTTGGGGGCGTCCCTGGCTCAGCGTGCACGCTCGGCGCTCGCCTCGCTTCGACAGCACCCACTCGACATGCTCGAAGATGCCCTCGATGGGGCTGGTGTACGAATACACCTTGAGCCACCCTTTCACGCCGTAAGGACTGGTCAAGCGGCCGAGCACCACGTACTCGTCATCTTGCGCCGCGTCGGCGCCGCCGGTCTCGTGCGACATGTCGGGCAGCGCACTCACGCTTGCTGCTTGCGTGCTTCTTTCAGCAACTCGGCGACGCGATCGGACACCTGGGCGCCCAATTCCTGCCAATGCGCGGCACGCTCGAGATCGACACGCAGGCGCTCTTCCTGACCACGGGCCACCGGGTTGAAGAAGCCGATACGCTCGATGAAACGGCCGTCGCGAGACTTCCGCGAGTCGCTGACGGTCAAGTGATAAAAGGGACGCTTCTTGGCGCCACCACGGGCCAAACGGATGGTAACCATGCGTTATAATCCTACGGTTGAAGTTTTACGTTACGCCACGGACTGTCGCGGCGGGCAAGACCCACCTGCGAAGACGCAGCATTCTACGGAAAAAGGCCCGTATTGGAAACCTTTTTCCTTGACAACGAAAGGCGTTCTCAACGACGCGGGAAGCCACCGCCGGGGCCGCCCCCCATGCCACCGCCCATACCAGGGCCGCCGGGACCACCGCCCATACCGGGCATCCCGGACATGCCCCGCATCATCTTCTGCATGCCGCCTTTCTTGCCGACTTTTTTCATCATCTTCTGCATCTGCTTGTGCTGCTTGAGCAGACGATTGAGATCAGGCACCTGCAACCCGGCACCCGCCGCGATACGGCGCTTACGTGAGCCATTGATGATGTCCGGCTTGCGACGCTCCTTCGGGGTCATCGAATCGATCAACGACTCGAGTTTGCCCAATTCCTTCTCGGCTCCCGGCCCCTGCGCGGCTTCGGCCATCTGCCCCATGCCAGGCAACTTGCCCATCAAGCCGCCCATGCCGCCCATCTTCTTGAGTTGCTGAAGCTGCTCGCGGAAGTCCTCGAGATCGAAACCGTCGCCCTTCTTGACCTTCTTGGCCAGTTTCTCCGCCTTGCCCTGATCGACGCTGCGCTCGGCTTCCTCGATGAGCGAGAGCATGTCGCCCATGCCGAGAATGCGCGAGGCAACGCGATCCGGGTGAAACGGCTCGAGGGCATCGACTTTTTCGCCCATGCCCATGAACTTGATGGGTTTGCCGGTGACGTGGCGCACCGAAAGCGCCGCCCCGCCACGGGCGTCACCGTCCGCCTTGGTGAGGATCACCCCGGTCAGCGGCAACGCCTCGTGGAAGGCCTGCGCGGTATTGGCGGCATCCTGGCCGGTCATGGCATCGACCACGAACAGCGTCTCGTCCGGCGATGCCGCCCCGTGCAGGGCCTGGATTTCTTCCATCATCGCCTGGTCGACGGACAGCCGGCCGGCGGTATCCACGATCACTACGTCATGGAATTGTATCTTGGCATGCTTGATCGCTGCCTGGGCGATATCGACTGGCTGCTGGGCACTGCTCGAGGGGAAGAAGTCGACCTCCACTTCTTTAGCCAGCGTCTCGAGCTGGTCAATGGCGGCCGGACGATAGACGTCGGCGGAGACCACCAGCACTTTTTTCTTCTCGCGGTCCCTCAAATAGCGCGCCAGCTTGGCGACTGAGGTCGTTTTACCCGCCCCCTGCAGGCCGGCCATCAAGACCACCGAGGGGGCGCTCTTGAGCGACAGCGCCTCGTTGGCCTCGCCCATGATCGCTTCCAACTCCTGCTGGACGATCTTGACGAACTGCTGGCCCGGCGACAGGCTGCGCGAGACCTCTTGACCCACGGCGCGCTCGCGCACCCGCTCGACGAACGCCTTGACCACCGGCAGGGCCACGTCGGCCTCCAGCAGCGCACGACGTACCTCGCGCAGCGTGTCCTTGATGTTGTCCTCGGTCAGCTTGGCCTGACCGGTGATCGACTTCAGCGTGCCCGACAGACGATCGGTCAAACTTTCAAACATGGCGCTCTCCGGCAGGAATTGCCTAGGCATGAAAAGGCGATTATACGCGTTCGCGGCGACTCTCTCCATGCACGCGTTGCGCAACGCGTGCGAGGGGGGATTCGCTACGGCGCGCGGATTCGCTATAGTAACGCTCCCGAGTCCGCGTGACAGGCTCACGTGATATTGACGCTTCATTTTTCTTCGACGCCGACCGGCGCAGGGATTGGCCACCGATGCAGGCGCTGCCTTTTGCGATTCTCGCCATTGTCTGTTACTTCGCCGCAGGTGCCTGGCAGGCGCTGGCACTTGCCAGGCGTGTCGCCCCCAGGCCGCCCCTGGTGCGCTCGCTGGGGCTACTCGCGGTCAGTGCCCACGCCGTGGTCGTGGCGCATAGCGTATTTCTCGGCCGCGGCCTGCATCTGGGGCTTTTCGAAAGCGCCTCTCTCTTCAGCTGGTTGATCGCCGCCCTGTTGATCGCGGTCAGTCTGGTCAAGCCATTGTTGAATGCCGGTGTCGGCCTCTTCCCGCTGGCCGCGCTGACGCTGATAGCACTGATGCTTTATCCCAGCCACATGGTCGAATCCAATGTGTCGCCCGGCATCGTCTTTCACATCGTGACCTCGAGCGTGGCCTCTGCACTGCTCAGTATCGCGGCGGTACAAGCCGTGTTGGTGGCGTTTCAGAACCACGCCCTCAAGCGCCGACACACACGCGGGATCATCCAGGTGCTGCCCGCGCTGACGAGCATGGAGCGCTTGCTGTTCGAGCTCATCGGTGCCGGCTTGGTGCTGCTCACCGCGGCGATCGTCAGCGGTTTCATCTTCATCGACAACTTGTTTGCGCAGCATCTCGTGCACAAGACCGTGTTCTCGCTGGCCGCCTGGCTGGTTTTCACGGGATTGCTCATCGGCCGCTACTGGCTGGGCTGGCGTGGCGCGCGGGCAATGCGCTGGACCCTGGGCGGCTGCCTGTTGCTGGTGCTCGGCTACTTCGGCACCAAGGTCGCGCTACAGCTGATCTTTCACGACATCTAGGCCCATAAGCGACAACTTGACACTTCCAAGGGGAAACCCTACAAACGATGTTGGCTTTTCAGCGAGGACCTCTCCACCTTGAGCGATGACATACCCTTAGGGCTGCTGCTAACGCTGCTGTTCGTGCTCATTTGCCTATCCGCCTTCTTCTCCAGCTCGGAAACCGGAATGATGTCGATCAACCGCTATCGCCTGTCGCACCAGGCCAATAGCGGAGAACGCACCGCCAAGCGCGTGATGCGGCTGTTGAATCGCCCCGACCGACTGATCGGCGTCATCCTCATCGGCAATAACTTCGTCAACAACCTCGCTGCCTCCATCGCCACGATCATTGCCATTCACTTCTTCGGCGACGTTTCGGGGCCGGCCATTTCCACCGCCGTGCTGACCATCGTGATTCTGATCTTCGCCGAGGTCACTCCCAAGACGTTTGCTGCCGTCAAGCCCGAGCGCATCGCCTATCCAGCGTCCATGGCGCTGGAGCCGATGCTCAAGCTTTTCTACCCGCTGGTGTGGCTCGTCAATGCAATCTCCAACGGCCTGCTTCGGCTGATGGGTATTCGTGACATCGACGGTAGCGCCGACAACCTGACCCGCGACGAACTGCGCACGGTCGTTCACGAGGCCGGCACCATGATTCCCCGGCGTCACCAATCCATGCTGCTGTCGATCCTCGACCTGGAAAACGTGACCGTCAATGACATCATGGTGCCGCGCCAGGAAATCGCCGGCATCGATCTCGACGACGACCTGGCGACGATCCTCGCCCAGATCCGCTCCAGCCAACACACACGGGTGCCGGTGTACAAAGGCGACATCAACAACATCATCGGCATCCTGCACTTGCGCAACGCCGCGCGCTTTCTCTCCAAGCCCGAAGTGACCAAGGCCGCGATCGTCCAAGAGGCCCGCGAACCCTACTTCATCCCCGAATCGACTCCCTTGCATACGCAGTTGCTCAACTTTCAGCAGCACAAGCGACGCATCGGCATCGTGGTCGACGAATACGGTGACGTGGAAGGGTTGGCGACACTGGAAGACATCCTCGAGGAAATCGTCGGCGAATTCACCACCGATGAAGCGGCGACTCATCGCGAGATTCACCCCCAAGAGGACGGCAGCTACATCATCGAGGGCACCACCAATATCCGCGATATCAACAAGGTGCTCGCTTGGCAGCTACCTACCGATGGCCCCAAGACGCTCAACGGCTTGATTCTCGAACACCTGGAAGCCTTCCCCGACGCACCCGCCTGCCTGCAGTTGGGCGCGATCCGCATGGAAATCCTGCAGATCAAGGATAACCTCATCACCTCCGCACGGTGCTGGCAATCGGCACGCCGCGCGCGGGCACTGGGTTAATCCGACGTCACGCCGATCTCGGCCTCGGCCTTGCGCTTGAGCTCGATCACGCGCCGCTCCATATCGGCACGCCTGGCCTCGCCGACCGGGATAGGCTCTCCGAAATGAAGCGCTACGCGTGCCCGAAAACGCCGCGGCCACTTGGTCAGCGCCTTGCCATCGCGGTTCGACGTCCATGATCCCCACAAGCCGGCCAGCCCCGCAGGCACCACCGGCACCGGGTCTCGGGCCAGGATGATGTCCACGCCCCGCCGGAAGCGATGCACACTGCCATCGGGGGTCAAGCGTCCCTCGGGGAAAAGCATCACCACCTCGCCCTGACGCAGGGCGTGACTCACCTCATCCAGGGCACGCCGCACACCGCCCGGATCGCAGCGTTCGGAATCGACCGGGATTGCCCCGGCGATGCGAAAAAACCAGTTGAGCCAGCGGGACTCATAGATGGGGCGATCCATCAAGAACCGCAATGGGCGTGGACAACCTCCCCCCAGGATCAACGCGTCCATGAAGCTGACGTGATTGCACACCACCAATGCTGCCCCGCGTGCAGGCACCGATTGGCGGCCGCGAAAACGCAGTCGATAAAGCACGCGAATCAGCATGAAGATCGACAGCCGTAGTGCCGGACGTGGCACCAGGCACAAGATGATTGCCGCCAACGTCAGCGAGATCCACGACAAGGCCAGCATGAAGGTGTTGAGCGAGGCTCCCAGGACACTCAGCACAACGACGCCAAAGACCGCCGCCAGCACCATGAACAGCGCATTGAGGATATTGTTGGCGGCGATCATGCGGGCTCGGTTGTCGTCGCCACTTTCAAGCTGAATCAGCGTGTACAACGGCACGATATACAAACCACCGCCCAGACCGATCACCGCAAAATCCAGCGCCTGGCGCCAGAACCCCGGTGACAGGCTCAATGTCGCCAGTCCCGACTGGCTGCCCATCAGCGGCTCACTCAGCCCCAGATCGAGACCGGCCACCCCGAAGAGCAGGGCGCCGGCCGGGATCAAGCCGACCTCCAAACGTCCGGCCGACAAGCGCGCGCATAGCAGCGCGCCTGCGCCGACTCCCAATGCGAACGCTCCCAGCAGAGCACTGACCACTGCCTCGTTGCCATGCACGACATCGCGCGTCCAGGCGGGTAGCTGGGTCAGATAACAGGCTCCCAGGAACCAGAACAGGCTGATGCCCAGCAAGGCACGAAACACCCGTGGGTGACGCCACGCATCGCGCATCACTTCACGTCCGCCCCGCCAAGGCCGCCACTGGGTAGCGCCCGCCTGGCTGGGCGGCGCACTGGGCACCCACAGGCTGGCGAGAAGCCCCAAAAGCGCCAGCGCCACCAGGGTCACGGCGATACTGCCACGCGCCCAGATACCGTCAAGCGACGCCAGTACGCCAGCCAGCAGCGTGCCCAGCAGGATGGCAAGAAACGTGCCCAGGCTGACCCAGGCATTGCCCTTGACGAGCTCGGTCGGTGACAGGTGTTGCGGCAGGATGGCGTACTTCACCGGCCCGAAAAGCGCCGACTGCGTGCCCATCATGAACAAGAGTGCCAGCAGCACGGCATAGGCTTCATACCAAACGGCGGCGGCCGCCAGGCTCATGGTCACGAGTTCCAGCACCTTGAGACGCCTGACCAGACGACGCTTGTCGAGCCGATCGGCGAGCAAGCCGCCCCATGCCGAAAACAAGAGAAAGGGTAGGATGAACAATCCCGCCGCAAGATTGTTGAGCAGTCCCGTATCCCAGCCATAGCGGGGGACGGCGACGAAGGTCAGCAGCAACAGCAGGACATTCTTGAACACGTTGTCGTTGAACGCGCCCAAGGCTTGTGTCCAGAAGAAGGGAGCGAATCGACGCTGGGTAAGCAAGCGGGGAATCACGACTCTCTCGGACCGTACTTGAGTCCCATCAGCGTGGTATTCAGCAACTGATCGAGCAACTCGGTCACTTCCAGTGATTGGCCCTGCCAGACGCCCAGCCGCTCATTGAGCCCCAGTTGAACCAGGCCATGCACGCTGCCCCACAGGGTACGCGCCATACGCCGTGCTTCGATCTCCCCCATCAAGGGTTGATACTCGGTGAGCGAGGCCTCGACACGCACGAACAGGCCCTCGATCATATCGTTCTGACGTTGGTCCAGTTCGCCTTCTTGGGCCAGCGGATAATCGAACAACATTTGCCAGCGATACGGCTCATGCTGCGCAAACATCCAATAGGCCGTCGCCAGCGCCTTGAGACGCGGCTCGGGATCGGCGCCCTCGAGCCCCTCCATGGCCGCTCGCAGACGCCCCAACGTCTCGACGTTGACGTATTGCAGCAGATTGCCGAAGCTGCCGTAGAGCTTGAGCAAGGTACTTGGCGCGCAACCCACTTCGCGCGCCAGGGAGCGCAGCGACAGCGTATGCACGGGATTGTCGCGCAGCCAGGCGTCACATGCCGCCATGACCTGGCCATGCAGCACCTCGGGTGCATGCTGTCTGGGACGAGCCATCGGATTCCTCGTGATGAGCATGCGCGGTACTTGATCTTCACTATTCTCGCTAGTTGTGCACTTGGCGAGCGGAAGAGGCCGAACCGCGCGTGGTCGAACAGCGTTTCCCCCAGCATATCGGGAACGCACGCAAACGCAAGCCTCAAGCCCTGCGATAAATCAAAGCAGCGCTGGTCAGCGCCCGCCAGCTTGGCTTACCCTGACGCGTCGAATCGCGAGGAGGGAGCATGGCTGGCCGTCTTTACATCAAGCCCTGGACAACGCCGCCGCTCGACGCGCTTTGCCAGGATAGCCAACCGATCGTCGGCCCCAATCTGGCACCGCGCCGCCCGATCTCGATCATTCGTCACAGCGAGGGCGAGGCGTGTTGGGTCACGGCATTCTGGGGACTGACACCGCCCTGGCTCAAGGTGCTGGATTATGCTCCGCATTGCGCGCGTGCCGAGTCGCTCGAGGAACGCCCGATGTTTCGCGAGGCGTTCCAGGCACGGCGCTGTCTGATTCCGGTCGACGGCGTCTATGTCTGGAAGCCCCAGCCACGCATGAAGCAGCCGTTTCTGATCACGCGCGTCGATCGAACGCCGCTGCTGTTGGCCGGGGTATGGTGCCGCTATCACACCACGCTGACCGAGTACAACGACTCCACGGCCCTGATCACGGTACCCAGCAATTCGCTACTGTCGCCACTCAGCGACCGTTTTCCGGCCATCATAGAGGCCGACGAAGCGCATGAGTGGCTGGCGTCCTCCACCGCGAGCGAACGTGCGCACCAGATGCTGACCACCGCTCCCTTGGAACTGTTGGGCGCTTTTCCTGTATCAAGACGTGTCAACGATCCATCCCATCAGGATTGGGCCTGCGGTCATCCCACCGGTCCGATGACCTACTGGCATCACTGAACAAGGAGTCTTCACCGTGTTTTCATCTCCCCCCCTTGTATGCCGCTGGCTACTCGGCATGTGCGCCCTTTGCATCGCCGTCTCGCAGACAGCCCATGCCAGCGATCCGGTGGCCAAGGTGGTCGCGCCGATCACCAGCCCCAACGATATGCGCCATTACCGCGCCCTGACGCTCGACAATGGCCTCGAGGTCCTGCTGGTCAGCGACCCTCAGGCCGACAAGGCTGCCGCCGCCATGAACGTGGCTGTCGGCAGCATGAGCAACCCCGACGACGTGCCTGGCTTGGCGCATTTCCTTGAACACATGTTGTTTTTGGGTACCGACCGTTATCCGCAAGCCGATGCCTACCAGAACTTCATTTCCGCGCACGGCGGCGATCACAATGCCTTTACCGCCTCGCGCGATACCAACTACTTCTTCGACATCGAGCCGCAGGCACTGCCCGAGGCCCTGAACCGCTTCAGTCGCTTCTTCATCTCACCCCGTTTCAACCCCGAGTACGTCGACCGCGAGCGCAACGCCGTCAACTCGGAGTATCAAGCGCGCCTACGCGACGACAGCCGACGCCTCCAGGAGGCCATCAATCAGGCGCTCAACCCCGAACATCCCATGACGCGCTTCTCGGTCGGCAGCCTGGAGACGCTTCAAGGCGATGATAGTGCCTCGCTGCGCGACCGCCTGGTCGATTTCTACAAGGCACATTACGGCGCCAACGTCATGCATCTGACCGTGATCGGCCCCCAGTCGCTCGACAAGCTGGAGGCCCTGGTCCGCAAGCGTTTCGCCGCGATCCCCGATCGCCACTTGTCGCGCCCCGAGATCGACACGCCCCTGGTGACCGACGAGCAGCTTCCCGCACGTCTGCGGGTCAAGAGCCTGTCGCAGGACAAGCAGGTGCGCTTCCTGTTTCCGATTCCCGACCCGCAGAATGACTACCGCACCAAGCCTGCCGATTACCTGGCCAACCTTCTCGGCCATGAAGGCGAAGGCAGCCTGCTGGCGGCCTTGCGCCACAAGGGCTGGGCCGACGGCCTTTCTGCAGGCACCATGAACGGCGATGGTCGACATGCGCTCTTCGCCGTCTCGGTCAGCCTCACACCGGAAGGCGCAAAACATATCGCTCGCATTCAGGCCAGCCTGTTCGAGCAGATCGAACGCATCCGCCAGCAAGGGCTCGAGGCCTGGCGCTACGCTGAGCAGGCCCGCCTCAATCAACAGGCGTTTCGCTTTCAGCAACCCGGTGACCCCATCGACCAGGCCAGCCAGCTGGCCATGAATCTCGCCTACTATCCGCTCAAGGATGTGCAGTACGCGCCCTATCGCATGGACGGCTTCGATGCCACGCGCATTCGTGATTACCTAGACAAGATGACGCCGGCACACCTGTTGCGCGTCTACAGCGGTCCGAACGTCAACGGCGACACTACGTCGCCTTACTTCGACGCGCCCTACACGCTGACCCATGTCTCGGCATGGCCGGAGGCCCGTGCACTGGATGGCCTCGGACTTCCCCCGCGCAACCCCTTCATTGCCGAAGACCTCGAGGTGCGCTCCTTGAGCGGCGAGTCCCCGAGCGCCATCGTCGAGGCGCCCAGTGTCGAGCTATGGCATCTGGCCAACGACCGCTTCGGCACCCCCCGCGTGGAGTGGCGCTTCAGTCTGCAGAATCCCGATGCCGCCGACAGCGCGCGCAATGCCGCCCTGACGCGATTGCTCGCCGGGTGGATTACCGACAGCCTCAACGAACGTTTCTATCCGGCGCGCCTGGCCGGCCAATCCTTCGATGCCTACGCGCATCCACGCGGCATCACGCTCACCTTTTCAGGCTGGCGCGATCGCCAGATACGCCTGATGAACAGCGTCGCCGAGCGGCTCAAGGCAGGCAAGATCAGCCAAGCCAGCTTCGCGCGCGTCAAGTACCGGCTATCGCAGCAATGGCAGAATGCGCCCCAGGCACCGTTGCATCAGCAGATGTATCGCACGCTCAGCGAGTCGCTGTTGCGCCCCCAGTGGACGACGTCCTCGATGCTCGAGGCGTTGAATACACTAAGCGTCGACGACCTGCGCCGCTATCGCGACGCCTTTCTCGGACGGCTCTACCTGCAAGCCATGGCGGTGGGCAACCTGGATGCCGACCTGGCACGCCGCGAAGGCTTGCAAGTCGCCAATACGTTGGCGCCCACGCTTCAGGCCTCGGACATCCCCCACCTGTCACCGCTGGCGATTCCCGACACGCCCCCGACCCTGCATCCGCGCAGTACTCGCAACGACGCCGCCGTGTTGCGCTATCTACAAGGCGCGGATCGCAGTCTCGGCAGTCAAGCCCGTCTCGCCGTGCTCGGCAAGATGCTCGAGGCGCCGTTCTACAACCAGCTACGCACCCAGGAGCAACTCGGCTATATCGTCATGGCCGGCTATTCACCCGTGCTCGATGCGCCGGGCCTGGCGATGTTGGTGCAGTCTCCCGATACCCCTCGCCAGCAGATCGCCGCGCGCATGGATGCCTTTCTGGATGACTTCGACGCCCGCATTCAGGCACTCGACGCCAGCGACCTGGTGCCTTATCGCGACGCGGTCAGCAGTCATCTCAGGGAGCGGGCCAACAGCCTGGGTGAGCTCACCCACCGATACTGGCAGGCACTGGCCTACGCCGAGCCGAACTTTTCACGGCGCGAACAGTTGGCAGCGCGTGTCGAAAGCGTAGAGGCCTCGACCATCCGCCAGGCATGGCGCGCACTGCGGCACACACGACCACTCACGGTCAGCTATGACGCGCACACTCAACCGAGCGATGTCATGGCGCTGACGCGCGACTTCCGACCGCTCCCCGCCCACGACTGAACGCGCTCGCCAACGCTATCCACCATGCAAGACGCCCGGGCTCTGAAGGATCTGCCATCCTGGCCCGGGCGTCTCGAGTCCGATCAACGCATGCCGCGTATCAATCGAACGCCTGCGGTGGCATCATCGCTTCGACATGCATGACCAGTTCCTCGAGCACCTGGCGCTGCTCGGCATCCAGTGAGGCCTGGTTGAGGCGTTCGATCTCGCGCGCGAACCCCGTCAGCGTCAGGCTCGACACCTCGGCATCGTTCATGCGCGCCCAGCGGTCGGCTTCCCACTGCGCCTGTTCGTCACCACTCAACGTGTCGGGATAGTTGCGTGCGCGCAGGCGGAACAGCATTTCCTCCAGGCGCGGGTCCTGGAAGGCAAAGTGCGCATCGGCCAGATCCCAGGGCCCCATTTCGCGGGCGCGTTGCATTTCGCGACGGTCCGCCGGCGAGAAGAAGCCCCCCGAATACAGCATCAGATCCGGATCACCGGACGACGCGCCAGGGCCATCGGCGAACGCCTCGGCGGCCTTGGTCGCCACCTCCGGCGCGGCCTGGAGTTGTTTCCAATGCTGCCGACAGGCCGCCATATCCAGCCCCAGCCGGGCCACGATGTCGCCATATTCACCCTGATGCGGGCCATCCGTGTCCTTGAGCGAGGCAGACGGCATGATCACCGGGCTCTTGTTGATATGAATCACCTTGAGCGGGATTCGCGCCTCGCCTTCCGCCAGCTCATCGGCACTGGCGAACACGCGCTCGCGAATCTGCGCCGCGTTCAATGACAGCAAGGGGGCCGGATCCACCGACAAGTCATAGACGATCACCCCATTGGGATTGCTGGGATGCTCGGCGAGCGGCACCACCAGGGCGCTACACCCTCGACTGGCGGGATAGCGCCGCGACACGTGCAGCATCGGTTTGCGCGCCTGGATGTCCAGCATCTTGGCTACCGTACGCTTGTCACGCAGCTTGAGCAGGTACTCGAACAGCTGCGGGTTGCGTGCCTTGAGCAGACGCGCCAGCTCGATGGTCGCGCGGACATCGGCCAGGGCATCGTGGGCACCGGCATGCTCGATGCCGTTGGCGGCCGTCAAATCCTCGAGCCGGAAACTCGGCGCCCCGTCTTCGCGTGTCGGCCATTCGATGCCTTCCGGGCGCAGGGCATGATAGGTCCGCACCACATCGATCAGGTCCCAGCGCGAGTTGCCGTTCTGCCATTCACGCGAGTACGGGTCGATGAAGTTACGGTAGAAGAGATGGCGGCTGACTTCATCGTCGAAGCGCAACGTGTTGTAACCCAGCGAGCAAGTACCGGGGACGCTCATCTCGGCGTGAATGCGCGCGGCGAATTCGATTTCGGCCAGGCCTCGACGACGGGCGGCCTGAGGCGTGATGCCCGTGATCAGGCATGCCTGAGGATGCGGCAGGAAATCATCCGCCGGCTTGCAATAGAACGTCAGCGGCTCGCCGACCGGATTGAAATCAAGATCGGTACGGATCGCGGCGAACTGCGCGGGGCGGTCGCGCCGAGGATCGGCACCGAAGGTTTCATAATCATGCCAAAGAAAGGTCGGCTCGCTCTTGCCCTGCGCCATGGCCGCAGTCTCCCCACTGCCAAAAGCGCTCAGCCTAGCATACCCGCTCAATCGACTCAGCCGGAATGCGCCTACTCGTCACGCGGCAGCGTCACGTTAAGCTCGAGTACCGAACAGTCGTTATCGCGATCCAGGCTAATATTGATCGCGTCCTGGTCCACTTGCACGTAACGCCGAATCACCTCGAGCAACTCTTTTTCCAGCATCGGCATGTAGTCCGGCTGGTCACGCTGACCACGCTGATGCGCCACGATGATCTGTAGGCGCTCCTTGGCGACCGAGGCCGACTTCTTGCGTTCGCGCTTGAGAAATTCGAGTAGTTTCACCGGCGACCTCCTCCAAACATGCGGGAGAGCAGCCCTTTCTTCTGGTACTCATGAAAACGTAGCGGCACGTCCTCACCGAGCAAACGCGAAACGGTATCGGCGTAGGCTTGTCCGGCGTCGCTATCCATGTCGTGCACGACCGGCACGCCCTGGTTCGAGGCACGCAGCACCGCTTCCGACTCCGGGATCAGCCCTACCAGATTGATGGCCAGGATCTCGCGCACGTCATCGAGTGTCAGCATGTCCCCCGAGGTCACACGATTGGGGTCATAGCGGGTGATCAGCAAATGCTCCTTCACCGGCGGCTCGCTGCGCTCGGCCCGACGCGTCTTGGACGCCAGCAAGCCCAGGATGCGGTCGGAATCGCGTACCGACGACACTTCGGGATTGGTCACCACGATGGCCTCGTCGGCGAAATACATCGCCAGCTGTGCACCATGTTCGATACCCGCCGGTGAGTCGCAGACGATGAAATCGTACTCTTGAGAAAGTGTCTCGAGCACCTTCTCCACGCCTTCAGGCGTCAGCGCTTCCTTATCGCGCGTCTGCGAGGCCGGCAGGATATGCAGGTTTTCGGTCCGCTTGTCGCGGATCAGCGCCTGATTGAGACCGGCCTCGCCCTGAATGACGTTGATCAGATCGTAAACCACGCGCCGTTCGCACCCCATGATCAGGTCGAGGTTGCGCAGGCCCACGTCGAAATCGATGACCACGGTCTTGTTGCCACGCAGCGCCAAGCCCGTGGCGATGGCCGCGGCGCTGGTCGTCTTGCCAACTCCGCCCTTGCCGGAGGTCACTACAATGATCTTGGCCAAGATGAGCTTCCTGTTGCTATTGAGTCGTTCGTACTAGCCATCCATTTTGGCGCGACATGGCGCCCTGACATCCCGGCTAGCCGAGCGATGAAATGTTCAATTGGTCATCGCGCAGTTGAACCTGCACGGGATGGTTCAGCAAGCGCGGGTCGATATCTTCCAACCGTTTGTAATTACCGGCCAGCGACAGCAACTCGGCATGCAGTTCCTGGCAGAAGATGCCCGCCTGGCGATCCCCATGAATACCGCCCAATGCACGGCCGCGAAGTGGGCCATAGACATGTACGCTACCCGCCGCCAGCACCTCGGCGCCGGGGTTGACCGCACCGACCACGACCAAGTCGCCTTCCGGCGCAGTGACTTGCTGGCCCGAACGCACCGTACCGCGGTATATACGCCCCACGGCTGAGGCGGGTGCCGGCTCGGGTTGTGGCTCGGGCTGGGGCTCGATAGCGGCGAGCGACGTGTCTTCCACGGCACGCGGACGTGCTTCTTGCGGTGGGAACCAGCCAAGCCCCAACGCCCAGGCGGACTGTTTCACAGGATCGGTACCGCCGCGCACGGCCACCGGAAGCAGCTTGTGGGCACGGCAGACGGCGCAAATACGCTCCAGCGCCAGGTGCGGCTCATCGAGTTGCTCCACGCTGAGCACCACCGGCGTATGTTGAAAAAATGCCGGTGACTGGCTCACCTTGCCGGCCAGCTGGGCGCGTATCTGCTCGGGGTCAGCGCTGGTCAGTTCCATAACCGTCATGGGCAACATACCACCCTTGAAGGTGAACGCCGATGTTTCCCGATCCATGTTGAGGCTCATGGCCACACTCCACAGCTGATGACTGATGTATAAAGGTAAAGCTAAGCGAGGGTCGTGATGGCTGCAACTGATGATAAGACCAGCGTCCCGACTTTGTCAGCTGTCTCCACGAGCCGACGCCCTTGCCATCGTCGCCTTTTCCCGGTCCCGGCTCGCATGCTTTGATACGCTGTGGCACACACGACACCCCATCATGTGACGCTTTTTGCTAATATCGTGGCTGACGTGAGACGACAGGTACGCTGTCTCAGCGTTATCGCCACGCATTTAATACGCCAAGAACAGGGATGCATGCCGGATCATGTCTGGATTCTTCCGCCGTTTTTTTGCACCACGCTGGCAGCATCGCGACCCCCGCGTCCGCCATGCTGCCATTGCGCAACTCGATAGTCACAAGCCGACCGACCGCCATGCCCTCGAGCGCCTGACGCGCGACGAGGATGCCAGTGTAAGGCGCGAGGCCCTTACCCGGTTCGTGGACCCCTCGACACTACTCGAATGGCTCGCCACGCATGACACCCCCGAACTGAGGGTTCGTCTGGCACAGCTCCTCTCCGGCAGCGTGCCCGATGCGCCTCCCTTGCAACAACGCCTCGATTTACTCGACAGACTGGGCGATCACGACTTGCTCGTGCAACTCGTCGAGACGGGCGATAACCAGGAATTACGCCTGGCCGCGCTGGCCAAGTTAGACGACGAGGCGACATTACTCCAACAGGCACGCGACAATGGGATTGCCGTGGTCCGCCACGCCGCCGCCGAACGCGTGTCGAGCACCGAGGGGCTGCAACGCCTGGCACGCGAGGCACGACGCGACAAGGTCGTCGTGCGCAAGGCGCGTGAGCGCCTGCAACGGCAACGTGCCGATGCCGCAGAAGCCCAGGCACAACAAGCCGCGCGGCAACGCATCCTCGACGCACTGGAGGCGCATGCTCTGCATGCCTGGGAACCGCTCTACGGTGCCCGCTACCGTCACCTGGTCCGGGACTGGGAAGCGCTTGGCGACACCCCCAGCGACGAGCAGGAACGGCGCTTCCAGGAAGCCAGTCAACGTTGCCGCAAGACGCTCTCCGATCATGAGACCGAAGGGCATGCCCAGCACCAAGCGATACAACGCCAAAAAGAGGCAACCCGCACCCGGCAGGAACTCGTCGAAGCGCTCGAGGATGCCGTCACGGGTCTCCAGCAAGCGTCCCAACTGACCCATCAGGACCTCGAGAGCCTGCGTGCTCAGCAACGCCTGCACAGCGAGCGCTGGCTGGCCCTGTCCGATCATTACCCGCCGGATGAAGACATTCAGACCCGCTACGCCGAGGCACAAGCCAAGTGCCAGCGCATCGGCGACGCCTGGGATCGCGCCTCGGCACAAGCGCAGCCACTGGAGACTGCGCTGCGCGACGACCATGCCGCCGTCGATGCTTGCCTGGCGCAGATCGACTGG
This sequence comes from Chromohalobacter marismortui, assembly GCF_004364315.1. Taxonomy (GTDB): domain Bacteria; phylum Pseudomonadota; class Gammaproteobacteria; order Pseudomonadales; family Halomonadaceae; genus Chromohalobacter; species Chromohalobacter marismortui. The sequence continues at coordinate 138,537 of NZ_SOBR01000007.1, forward strand.
CCGGACGATCTCCCCCCCACGCCGTTGATTCACGAAGCACGTCAACTGCGCAACGCCGAGGCGGCCGAAACGTCCGCGCCCATCGATCTGTCGGCGCTGCGCGCGGACCTCGACAAGCTCGAAAACCAGCTCGATCGTGGCACCCTGAAAACCGCCAGCCGCCTGTACCGACAGATCCGCCAACGCGTCGATGACGTGCCCAGCGCCTCTCGCGGTGACCTGGAGGCTCGGCTCAAGCGTCTAGGGGCACGGCTGGCCGAGCTGCGCGACTGGCGTGGCTTCGTCGCCGGCCCCAAACGCACACAGCTCCTCGAAAGCATCGAAGCGCTGGCCGACGACAGCGAGTCGTCGGATGCCGAGCGTGACCGTCGCCACCGCCAATTGATAAAGGAGTGGGCGGCACTCGGCGATGCGGCCGCCACGGCCGAGCTTTCACAGCGTTTTCGCAGCGCGTCGCAACGCATTCATGCGGCCCTGAACGACTGGTACCAACAACGCGATGCCGCGCGCACCCGCAACCTCGAGGCCCGCGAAGCACTGTGCGAACAACTCGAGGAACTCATCACGCACCCGGACCCCCAGGCCGACCCGGATGTACTGCGTCAGATCCGCGACCGCGCACGTGAACAATGGCAACAATGCTCGCCCGTGCCACGTGAGCACGCCAAACCGCTTGGCCAACGCTTTGGTCGCATCCGCCATGAGCTGCAAGCACTGATCGATCGCCGCGCCAATGAAATCGGCGCCGCCAAGCGCGACCTGATCGCCGAGGCCGACGCCTTGATCGAAGCGGATATGCCCTCGTCACAACGCACCGAAGCCGCCAAGGCGCTCCAATCCCGCTGGCGAGAATTGGGGCGTGCCGCCAAGGGCGAAGAACAGATGCTTTGGCGCCATTTCCGAGGACTTTGCGATCGTATCTTCGCCGCCCGCGAGGCCGAGCGCGAAAACCGCGCCCAAAAAGCCCAGACGCGTCTGGATAGCATGCAAGCCCTGATCGACCGCTTCGATGCCTGGCAACCTCAGCGCGCCGACGATAGCGAGACGCTGGAAAGTGCCGTGCGTGACGCCGAGGCCCTGGAACCCTTACCCGGCGGTCGTCGCAGCGAAGGGATGCGTCGTCGCTGGCAAGGTATCGTCCGCGCCCGTCGCGAGCGTCTCGCTCAATTGGCTCTCGGCGCGCAGGCGGCACGCTGGAGGCAGCTACGCCCGCTCCTCGACGCCCACGTCGCCGCAGACGACGCCGCCTTGAACGACGATCAGACGGCGGACGTCACGCTGCCCGAGGCCATGCCTCAGGACCTGCGGGGTGCCCACGCGGCGCGCAATGCCGCTCGCCGAGAAGGCGACAGTGAAACGGCGAATCACGCATTGGGCCGGCTGGTGGTCCAAGTGGCCCTCATCGCCGACGAGCCGGTGGCCGCACAGGAAGAACCTCTGCGCCTGGAGGTGCAAGTTGCACGGCTCAATAATGGTCTGGGGCAGGCACCGCAACCCGACCAGGAATTGGCCGATGTGTTGCGCCAATTGCTGGAGACCGGGCCGATCTCGTCCAGTGTCTGGACCTCTCACGTCACGCGCCTCGATGCCCTGTTCGACGTTATCGCTCAACGCGGCGCCTGAGAATACGCATGACGAGCGCCCCGCCGAGATGTCCTGGCGGAGCGCTCCTCCGGTTCAGCCCATGAACTGTCCGCCGTTGATATCCAGGTTGGCACCGGTGATGAACCCCGCTTCGCGATCGGCCAGGAACACCACCGCGCGAGCGACCTCGTGCGGTTCACCAAAGCGTTTGACCGGAATGCCCTCGCGGATCGCGTCGCGAATCTTCTCGGGAATCGACATGATCATGTCAGTAGCGATGTACCCCGGAGAGATCGTGTTGACGGTAATGCCCTTGGTCGCCGTTTCCTGCGCCAGCGACATGGTCAAGCCATGCATGCCCGCCTTGGCGGCAGCGTAATTCGCCTGGCCGAACTGACCCTTGCGACCATTGATCGAGGCGATATTGACGATGCGTCCGTGGCCGGCCTCGAGCATGTCCTCGATGACACAGCGACAGGTATTGAACACACTGTTGAGATTGCAGTCGATGACCTCGCGCCATTGCTGAGGCGACATCTTCTTGAGCGTGCTGTCACGTGTGATACCGGCACAGTTGACCAGCAGCTCAACCGGGCCATACTCGCGGCGGATGTCCCCCACCCCGGCATGACAAGCATCGAAGTCGGTCAGATTGATGCCTGCCAGTGCCACATTGTCGATGCCCTCGGCTCGGCGATCTGCCAGCCAGGCTTGGGCTTTCTCGCGGTTATGATAACTCGCCACGACGAAATATCCTGCCTTGGCCAGCGCCTGGCATATCGCGGTTCCTATACCACCGGTGCCACCGGTGACCCAGGCGACGGGTGTTGTTTGTGCGGTCATGTCCATCTCCCCGTGATGTCGTTATGTGGCATTCCCGGCGGGTGGTGCCACCTTGACTCGCCTCCATGGCGTCTTACCTGTTTCAGTATGATCGAGTTTGAGCGCGCTGCACGCCGGATGAATCCATTCTTGACTTAGGCCTCAAAAACCGTAGAATACGTCCCTGTCGATGCGGGGTGGAGCAGCCTGGTAGCTCGTCGGGCTCATAACCCGAAGGTCATCGGTTCAAATCCGGTCCCCGCTACCAAACAATGAAAAGAGCGACGTCCTTTAGGACGTCGCTCTTTTCGTTTGTGCCACTGGTCAATGCAATGCATCAGGCTCGCCATCGCCTCTCATCGCAACAAGGCAGGCGATACTACGTCGGAAACGGCACCAACCCCAGCCGGATGGCCTCTTTCACCAGCCCGGCACTGTTATGCTTGCCCACGCGTCGCATGATCTCCCGGCGATGCGCCTCGACGGTCTTGACGCTCAGATCCAACTGCTCCGCGATCGCCCGACTTCGACAGCCCTCCACAATGAGCTTGAGGATCTCCTGCTGGCGCCGAGTCAAAGAAGGCACGACAGACGGCGCCTGTTCAGTGGCGGCGAAGCCCGAGATATCGATCCCCGGATAGAGCACGCGTCGATTCGCCGCCGCCTGACGAATGGCAGTCTCGAGCTCATTGACGGCAGCATTCTTGTGCACGAAACCGCAGGCACCGACGTCCATGAGGCGCTCGACGTAACGGTCGCTGCGATAGCTCGACGTGACCAGAATATTGATGCCGGGCCGCACCGTCTTGAGCCGGTGAATCAGGTCCCAGTCCTGAACGGGAAGCAACGCGGCATCGATCAGGGCCACGTCCACGGGATGGATACGAGCGGCCTCCAGGATTTCCTGCCCGCACGCCCCCTCCGCGACCACCTGGATGCCCTGGAAAGAATTGATGAGGTGAGCGAGAGCAGCACGGACCAGCAAGTGATCTTCTGCGAGGAGGAGATTGATCATGTCATCCGTTTATTCTTGTTCGTCCTTGCCAAACCGTTCGTGGCGATGAATAGCCGTCCGAGATGCACCCGGCGACAGCACGCCAAGAGAGACCGCTTGCTGTAGCGCCTTGCTACAATCGCGTCCGCGTAGCTTAGCCAAGCACGCAATGGCGATTTCGGCATCGCCAGACGATACATTCAACGCCTTGGCAATCCGTTCCAAAGGCGTGCCATCACTAAGCCATCTTTCCGAGTCGTGATAAACGGCGGATACGTCATCATGGCCTAAAACGGCGTTATTGGGGCTGGCCGTTTTAGCCCACTCATTAGCCAGCATGCTACGAAAAATGGAAGGGCAAATAAAGGTGCCCCCCACTGTGGCCAGCATCATAGCATCTTCCAAATCTTCTGACTTGGCATTCCCCAGAAGGAACCCGGATGCCCCCGTTGCAAGGACGCTTTCAATGGCGCCGAGACGTTCCGGAACGGAAAGGACGATCATCGGCGTCTGGTCGCCAATCGCGGCCACATCCTCTCTATTTCGAATCAATAGGTCGTAGTCAATAAGTATGACATCCACTGGCGTGGCACATATGACGCTCTTGATGTCACGCACACTCCCGACCTCGCAAACCATGTCGACCTTGGGGCGCTCGCTCAGGAGCATCTGCATCCCCTTGCGTACCAATAAACGATCATCAGCGATCAGCACTCGTAGGGAACGGTGAAGCTCTGTTTCTTTCAACGTATCCATGCTCTGGGCACCTCCGGTGTCAATGAATGATGGCCGTGCGGAACGCCTTGCAAGGAATAGATAAAAACACTTAAAGTTACGTTGCAACAAACGCTTTTTTATAGGTCTTTTCGAATATAAATAGGCTTTTTTTAAGTGTTTACACTTATATTTTTACATGAACCTCGAGTGGAGCAGAGCCACTTGGTCGCTTGCTCATCGGCGACACCCCGTTTGCGTCGAATCGCCTTCAAGTGGATGAACGCCTCAGAGGTAAGCAACGCGAGGCAAGATAGATCGTTCAACAGGGAGATCTTGGCGTGAATGAGCCGCACGGAGAACGCATACACGTTGCCATCCCAGGGCTGGAGCAAGTGCTCAACGGCGGGTTTCTGCCCGGACGCTCCTACCTGGTATCAGGCGGGCCGGGTACCGGGAAAACCACGCTGGGTCTTCAGTACCTGGCCTCTTCGTCCGATGGAAATGGCTTGCTGATCAGTCTCGGCGAGTCGGAGCGCAATCTGCGTGCGGATGCCCACCGCATCGGCCTTTCCCTCGATGGCATCAGCGTGATCGATCTATCGCCGGGATCCGGTGCCCAATCGGAAGCGACCTACACGCTGTTGGAGCCCTGGGAAGCGGAGGGCGTGGATATACGCTCCCAGGTCGAGGCCCTGTTTCCCGACGGGCCACCGAAACGCGTGTTCATCGATGCACTGAGCCAACTGCGTCAGCTCATGCCGGATGCTTATCAGTTCCGTAAACAAGTGATGGGGCTGCTCGAATACCTGAACGGCGCTGGCGCAACCGTCGTTTATACAGCAGAACACGGCTCTTCGGCGGACGAGGATCTAAGGTATCTGGGCGACGGTATCCTGGAGCTGGCGTATCGGGAAGATCGGCGGGTACTGCGCATTCTCAAGTTCCGAGGCTCCGGGTTTGCCGAGGGCGAACACACGCTACGACTCGGTGATCGCGGCATGCAGGTCTTCGAGCGCCTGATGCCCGGCGAGCACCGACGTGCGTACGAGGCGGAAGAATTGCCCTGCGGCATCGAGGAGCTGGACCGTCTATCGGGCGGCGGCGTCACCCGGGGGACCGTCACCATCATTTCCGGCCCGACCGGGGTCGGCAAGACCTCGCTCGGGCTTCAATACATGCACGAGGCGGCACGGCGTGGCGAGCGCTCCGTGGTCTATACGTTCGAGGAAAACCTGGGGACGCTCCGCAAGCGCTGCGAGACGATTGGCATCCCCGTCTCGGACATGCTGGCGAAAGGCTCGCTGAGCATCGATGAAGTCGAGCCTTTGCACTACTCACCGGATGAATTCGCCTGGCGAGTCCGAACCGAAGTCGAGCAGGAAGGGGCCCGCATGATCATGCTCGACAGCCTCGCAGGTTTTCGCCAATCCGTCAGGGACGCTGACATCAAAGCTCACACGCATGCGCTGTGCCATTACCTCTCCAACATGGGCGTCACGGTCCTGCTCATCAATGAACAATCAGCGATCGCGGGCGAAGAGCTGCGCCCCTCGGAAGACGACATCAACTACCTGGCGGACACGATCATTCTGTTGCGCTACATGGAGCTCGACGGTGGGCTGCGCAAGGCCATCGGGATCCTGAAAAAACGCACGGGAGACTTCGAAAAGACGTTACGGGAATTCCAGATCACCAGCGACGGCTTGCGCGTTGGCGCGCCACTCTACGGCCTGCGGGGCATCCTGCAGGGAATCCCTTCAAAGACAGCGCCCCTCGATGCCACCGAGTAGATTCCCCGAGCTATTCTCGCGGATGTCGACTGACGCCGAAGAGCCGATTCATGTGCAGATCGCGCTCAAATCCCGAGCGGACCAACGCCTACTGGTACGTCTCCTGCGCGATGCGGGGCTGACGCCGCACGCCGTGGCCCTGCCAGACCAACGGGCGGATCTGGTGATCGTCGACGCCTCGGCCTGGGAGCACGCCTGCGAGCAACTGCGCGTGGCCCGCGAGCACGCCCATCCCATCGTGTTTCCTGTGCTGGCGATCGCCGGTAAGGAAGCCGCCTCTGCCGCATGGGCCTATCGCGAGCTCGGGGCCCATATCGATGATCTGGTGGAGCTGCCAACATCAAGGACCGTACTCCTGTCGCGTGTGGGCAATTTGCTGAGGCTGCGCCGACTGTCCTTGGCGCAGGCCCACGACCACCGCTCGACCCAGCAACAACTGAATGCCGTCAATCGTGCCTTTGAGACCTTGCATGCCTGCAACGAGATGATGGTGCGTGAATCCACCGAGGACGGGCTGCTGCAATCCGTGTGCGAAGCCATTGCACAATTCGAAGGCTATGCCTTGGCCTGGGTCGGCTTTGCCAACGACGACAAGCAGGTGACCAAGTGTTATATCGCCGGGAAAGCCGCCGACTACGCGCAGGCCATCGAGGTGAATGTCGACGGTTCTCCCAAGAGCCAGGGGCCGATTGGCCAGGCGATCGTCAGCGGCAGCACGCAGATCGTTTCCGACATGCGGGCCGATCCACGCATGGCGCCCTGGCGGGAGCAGATCATCGCCCGGGATCTAAGCGCGGTGATCGCATTGCCCTTGAAGGTCTCGGCAGGGCCAAGCGGCGTGCTGGCAGTCTACTCGAAACGATCGGGGGATTTCGCCACTGACGAACGTGCGCTGCTCGAGCGTCTCGCCGACAACCTCACGGTCGGCCTTGACCGCCTGCGCCTGCAAAATGAACGCAAGGCCCAGAGCCAGGAGATACAAAGGCTCGCCTATCAGGATCCGGTGACCGGCATGGCGAACCGCCGCTCCTTGCTCGACAGGCTGAATCGGCTCGTCACTCAGGCGGATCACGACCAAGCGGCCGCCATCCTGTTCATCGACCTGGATGACTTCAAACTGGTCAACGATGTGCTGGGACACAAACTTGGCGATAGCGTGCTCCAGAACGTCGCCTGGCGTATCAGCAATACGCTGCGGGACGGTGATATTGTCGCGCGCCAGGGTGGCGATGAGTTCATCGTGGTCATGGTGGATGCCCCGCGTTATCCGCCCCCTGATGAAGAAAGCGTCAGGACACGCCTGACCCGAGGCGCCGACGAGTTGGCGCAGCGCATACACCGCACGCTATGCCAGCCGTTCGAGATCGATGGCCATGCTCATCGGCTTGGCGCCAGTATCGGCATCAGCCTCTTACCGTTTCTGAGCGATACGCCCGAAACGGTCATCGACCAGGCCGACATGGCCATGTATGCCGCCAAGCATTCAGGGCAAGGCACCGCTTTTTTCTCTCCCGAGCTCGCCGCTGGCCGTCAGCAACGTCTCTCGCTGGAAGCCAAGCTGCACCACGCGTTGACGGCTGGCGAATTGCAACTGAATTACCAGCCCGTCTGGGAGCTCGACAGCGGGCGCATCATCGCCGTGGAAGCCCTGCTGCGCTGGCGAGACGACGAAGGCCACATGATCTCGCCGGCCACGTTCATCCCGGTTGCCGAGGAAATCGGCTTGATGGGAGCGCTCAGTGAATGGGTCATCGAAGAGGCCGCCCGGCAACTTGCCTCCTGGCGCGAAGCCGGACTCGAACTCACCATGGGCGTCAATCTATCCGTATCACAGCTGCAGGGACCTGAGGCGGCACGCGCGATACACGATCAGATCGTCGCGCTTGGCAGCGACCCACGCTGGTGGCTGCTCGAATTGACGGAAGAGGCCGTCATGAAGACCCCCGAGGCGGTCATGGAAGCGATGCGCCTGCTCAGCGACGCCGGCTTTCGGCTAGCACTGGACGATTTTGGACGCGGCTATTCATCGCTCGCGCGCTTGCAGGCCATGCCACTGCACACCCTGAAAATCGACAAGCTGTTCGTCGATAGTCTCCAGGAAGAGGTCCCCGATGACCGCGTCGTGCGCACGGTGGTCGAGCTGGCCCGTCAATTTTCGCTGCGTGTCGTGGCCGAAGGGATCGAGCACATTGAGCAAGCCCAGCAACTGGCCAAGATGGGATGCAGCTTCGGGCAAGGGTTCTGGGTCAGCCCCGCGATACCCGCCAGCGAGATCCCCGCCCTGATGCAAGGCCGCGTCTCTCCCATGCACTGAGTGGACGACTGACGCGCTGGGGCCGTGGATTGCCTCGGGGTTACCGCCCTCCCTCCGTGTCGAGAGCAGCCATGCCCAAGCGACCGATCCCCGGCAACTTGAGCGCCGGCCGCGTGATATCCACGCCCAGCGTCAGCCCCAGCAGGTGCCACTCGACACCTTCGTCATACGCCACGGTCAACCCGAACAGTCCGCCGCCCAGCGATACTTGATAACCGGTCCCGCTAGGCGCCTCGGCCACGAGGGCGTCCAGCAGGTAATCCTTGCCGACAGCGGTCGGTGGAAAATCGACCTGCAACTCCGGCACACGCCGCACCACCCAGGCCACGAAGGTATTGCTATTGGGACCCGGCCACACGCGGTAGCGATCGGTCGCCGGATAGGCCGCCACGGCATCGCGGATCTCGGGAATCGCCCGCGCGGCCGCGTCACCACTTACTTCGGCAATCAGGGTCGGCGCGCTACCATACCAGGCGCGATCGGGTACATCGGGACGCGACGAGACCGTGGGCCGCCGCCAACCGAGGACCTGGTGGACCTGGTAATGCCTCGCACCGGCTGGCTTGGTAGCGATCCAGGTATGCACACCGAACGCACCTCGCCAATCGAAAGCGCGGGCCGCGTATACCTGCACCAGGGCCTGGGGATGGGCACGCGGCGCGGGCGCCAGTTCCGCCGACGAACGGTCCGCCCGCGACCAGACGCCACCCAGCTCGATACGCTGACTCGCCAGCATATAGGCCGGACCGGCCAGCAGCAGGGCGAGCACGATCAGCAAACTCACCGTCACCCCTAGGCCTGTCTTGATCATTCGATGCATACCACCGCCTCTAGAAAAAGATAGTACGCCACCTTCCGCCGGCGCCGGGGCTTGAATCCACGCCTCGTGACCCGCATAACGATGGCAGCTGAAGAGCGTTTCCACGCTTCATGTTCACACCATACTATCGAAAGGCCACTGCCATGCCGATCATCGACCCGCGTACCGGCGAACCCCTCACGCCGTCCCAGGACGCAGACACCAGCGCCAACGCGTCTCAGGCCAACGCCGGCCATCAGGACGCCTCTCAGTTCATCGTCGATGTCGATATGTCCAACTTCCAGCAGGTCGTGCTCGAGGGCTCGATGCAGGGCCCGGTGCTGCTTGACAGTTGGGCGCCCTGGTGCGAGCCGTGCAAGAATCTCATGCCGGTACTCGAGAAGCTGGCCCGCGAATATGGCGGCGCCTTCACCCTGGCCAAGCTCAACATCGAGGACAATCAGGAAATCGCCACGCAACTGGGTATCCGTTCGGTGCCCGATGTCAAGCTGATCGTGCAAGGCCAGCTTTACGATCAGTTCCAGGGAGCGCTGCCCGAATCGCAGATTCGCGAATGGTTATCGCAGTATCTCAAGGCGCCCGAAGCTGCCGAAGCGACACCCGAGGAGCAGGCCCAGCAGGCCCTCGAAGCCGGTGATGCCGCGACGGCACGCGACATCTACGAGACGCTGGTCAAGGAGTGGCCCGAGCATTACGACTATCAGATCGAGCTCGCCGGCGCACTACTCGCGGACGGCAACCCGACCGATGCCCGGGGGCTGCTCGACAATCTGCCGCCGGAACATCGCGACACCCCCAAGGCCCGTGGCGTTCGCGCGCGCATTGAGTTCGGGGAAGAAGCGCCTGACGCCGAGGAGTTGGCCGCACTGGGGGAACGCGACGACAGTGAAGCGCAATTCAAACGTGCCCTGCGTCAGGTCGCCGACGGCCAATACGAAGCCGGCCTCGATGCGCTACTCGCCTTGATGAAAGCGGACCGCGCCTACGCTGACGACGTGGCTCGCAAGACCTTGCTGCGTGTCTTCGATGCCCTCGGCGCCGACCACCCGCTGACGGTCGCCTACCGCCGCAAGATGTTCGCACTACTCTACTGAGCGGTTACTCGCCGGGGGATATCTTGCGCCAGGATATCCCCCGTTCACCGCACGCCCCTGAGCAGGGCTACCCGGCAGGGCGCAGCCGTGCATCGAGACGTTCCAGCGCCTCTTCGAGCACAGGGGTGGGCGTGCCAAAATTCAATCGCGCAAATCCCGGGCATCCGAAATCGGCACCGTCGGACAACGCGACGCGCGTCGAGTCCAGCAGGGTTTGCTGCGGCGATACGCCGAGCCCCGCCTCGCGCATATCGAGCCACGCCAGATAAGTCGCCTCAGGCGCCGACATCGTCACCCCAGGCCACCGGGATACCTGATCGCGCAGTCTCTGCAGATTCGTATCAAGCGTCGCCAGCAATTCGCGCCGCCAAGCCTCACCATGCGCATACGCCGCCTGCGAGGCGGTCAGCCCCAGGATATTGACCTCCGGCAGCAACCCGTCTGCCGCCTCGCGAAAACGCTGCCTTAGCTCAGGATCGGGAATCACCGCACAGGCACTGGACAGCCCGGCGATATTGAACGTCTTGGACGGTGCCCAGAGCGTGATCGTGCGTTGGGCCAGGGCCGGCGATAAAGACGCTAACGGGCAGTGCTGGCGCGTCGCATCGAGTATCAGGTCGCAATGCAGCTCGTCGGAGACGATCAACAGATCGTGGCGCTCGGCGAGCTCGCCCAGAGCGTGCAGTTCGTGCTGGTCCCAGACGCGTCCCGTGGGATTGTGCGGATGGCACCATAACAACAGCCGTGTCTGCGGCGTGATCGCCGCTTCCAGCGCTTCGAGATCGAGGCGCCAAGGCGCCCCCGGCGTCTCGGGTTCGGCCAGCATCACGCGCTCGGCAATGCGCCCACTGCGTTCGGCCACACGCAGAAATGGCGGATAGATCGGCGTCGCCGTCATCACCGCCTGGCCAGGACTGCAGAAGGCCTGAGCGGCCAGATGCAGCGCCGGCACCACGCCGGGGATCCATACCTGCCAGTCAGGCGCGATCGACCAGCCATAGTGATCGGCGCTCCACGCACAGAGCGTCTCGCGCAGGGTATCGGTCAACCTGCCATAACCGAAGACACCATGGGACACGCGTTCTTCGAGCGCCGAGACGACCGCCGGGGGCGACACGAAATCCATGTCCGCGACCCATAGCGGCAGCACATCGTCGGCATAACGCTGCCATTTCTGGGAAGGATACTGTCGCCGATCCAGCGGCGTGGCAAAATCATATGACATGCTAAGACCCATCGACTCGAACGGAAGACTCTCGAACATGCCTGAAACCTCGTTCTATGCCAAGGCCATGCGGGGCACCCCGCGCCTGGTGAGGCGCTGGCTGATGCTGGGCCAGGCCGCCCCCGATCGTCTGGCGATGATTCTCGCCGATACGTCGCGCCTGGCCGGGCTCGGCGAACCCCAAGCCGAGCCCGATGGACACTGTCTGCGTGAATGGAGCAGCCACTGCCAACCACCTCTGTGGGCGGCACGCACGGCTGTTTTCCTGCTGGTGCAGATGCCGGCACGCCCGATCCCCGATGACGACGAGGAAGCCTGTGCCTGGGCCTACTGCTGGCTGCGCAACCGTGATTTTCAGTCCCTCGACGACGCCCGCGCGGCGCTACCGGACCACTTGCGGGAACCGCTAGCCGAGGCACTGGACGCCGCCTGGGTCGACCAGGACGCCTTGCGTCTTATCTGAGCACGACGCAGAGCCACCTTGACCACATCCCCCCACCAGCCGATGATTAGCTTGCAAAGCACCTTTTTCGATGGCAACGACTCGGGGAAATGACATGTTCACACGCCGCGTGGAACCGGCTTTCTATGACACCGATGCCCTCGGGCACATCAATAACACGCGCTTGCCGGCCTGGTTCGAGCTCGCTCGCAACGACCTGTTCCGTTTGTTCGTGCCCGATCTGGATCCCCGCAAGTGGCCATTGATCATGGCCAAGCTGGAAGTCGAGTTCAGTGCCGAGCTATTCTATGGTCAGGATGTCGAGATCCGCACCTGGCTTTCGCGACTCGGCAACAGCGCTTTTACCGTCGCCCAGGACGCCTGGCAGGAAGGTCGCCTGGGCGCCCGTGGCCATGTGGTGCTGGTGCATTACGACCACACCGAGGGCTCGGCGGTGGCGTTGACCGGCGACCTTCGTGACGCGCTCGCCAAGCACCTGATCGACGAGGAGCCCGCCTCCGCATGACCCCCGCCATTCGCCTGCTGGAGCGTGACGACATCCCGCACCAAGTGCTGCAATACACGCACGACGCCCAGGTCACCGCCTATGGCGAGGAAGCCGTGACGGCGTTGGGACTCGCACCGGAGAGCGTGTTCAAGACCTTGCTCGCCCAACTCGATGACGGGCGCCTCGTCGTCGCCCTGGTGCCCGTCATGGCCACGCTCGACCTCAAGGGGCTCGCCAAGGCCGCCGGGGCGCGCAAGGCCAGGATGGCCGACCCCGCTCTGGCCGAGCGCACCACGGGTTATGTCGTGGGCGGCATCAGCCCGCTAGGACAGCGCAAGCGCCTGCCCACCTTCATCGACGACAGCGCCCTTGCCTTAGCATCGCTCCACGTCAGTGGCGGACGACGTGGCCTGGAAATAGGTCTGGCGCCGACGGCATTGATCGACTTGCTCGAGGCGACCACGGCCCCGCTCGCGCGGACATGAAACATCTTCGACAGGCGGGAGACTCGCATGGTGATTCGCTACGACCTATGGCTCACGCCCGACGACAAGCCCCGCCACCGCAGGATCGAGCAGGCGCTGGAGCGTTTCTTCGTGGCACGCTTCGCCGACTATCCTCACCTGAAGTTGCCCGGCGCCGACCCCTACGATTATGATGCTCCCTTCAACCGCCTGTATGACGCCCTGCTGGCACGCGCACGTGACTACTGCGAGCGTGAATGGCACTACGTGCCGACGCCTGCGCAGCTCAATACGGCATTCTTTCGGGCCGTGGCCCACTCGCCGAAATTCGTACTGGACCCCCGCGATGGTGATTCGCCCTGAAACGGCGCCCGACGAGCGCCAACTGGCCCTCATTACTCAACAACTGGGCCGTGCGCCGCGTGGCATCAAGACCGTGGCTGCGGCCACGCAAGACGGCACACCGCTGGTGTTGCGCATGCATGCCATCGTCGACGACAAACCATTCCCGACACATTTCTGGCTGTGCTCCGATCATTTGAAGGTCGCCATCTCGCGCATCGAAGCCCAGGGCGTTATCAAAGCACTCGAGTCACGCCTTCAGGAAGAGGCCGACTTCATGGCCGCGTACCGACACAGCCACGAGGATTACGTGGCGCAGCGCTGGCAGGCCATGAGCGACGCGGAACGCGACATCGTCGACCGCCAAGGCTATCGTGACGTCTTCACGCAACGTGGCATCGGCGGCATCGCCAACTGGGATCAGGTGCGCTGCCTGCATACGCAATATGCTCATCACCTATGCGGCGACAATGCCATCGGCCGTTGGATGGATGCCGAGTACGATGTGCTCGCCTGTCTGCGTTAGCGGTCCACGACACTTGGCCGGCCATCGCGCCACACAGAAAGCGAGGCCAATCGAACGAAACGGCAAGGAGGAATCGTGCGCATCTGTATCTACATGGGGTCGCGTGAAGGCTGCGATGCCGGCTTTCGTCATGCCGCCGAGGCGCTGGGTCGATGCATCGCGCAACGTGGCTGGGGGCTGGTCTACGGTGGCGCCCGCGTCGGCTTGATGGGCGCCGTGGCCGACGCCGCCTTGCGCGAAGGCGGCGAGGTCATCGGCGTCATTCCCCACCATCTGGTCGAGCGCGAATTGGCCCACGAGGGGCTGACACACCTGCTGCGTGTCGACGATATGCATGCGCGCAAAGCCGCCATGGCCGAGAACGCCGATGCCTTCATCGCCTTGCCCGGAGGCATCGGCACCCTGGAAGAGCTATTCGAGACGTGGACCTGGCAATATCTGGGGCTTCACGACAAGCCTATCGGCGTACTCGACGTCAGCGGCTTCTATCGCCCCTTATTGGAGTTCCTCGATCACACCGTCGCGCACGGCTTCCTCAATCCCGAGACACGCGCCAGCCTCGTCGCCGCCGCCGATCCCGATCACTTGCTCGACTGCTTGTCGGCAGCGCAGCACGCACCACAGACGACCTCGTGAGCGCGCGCTGCGACGCCTCAAAGCGCCGTCAAGGTGCCATTGAGCGTCAGCGAAGAAGGGTAAAGGCGATCGGTGGAGGAGCATTGGACAGCCGTCTAGAAGACGCTACAGGGAGGGCTAGGCGGACCCTGCGGCATCACGCGTACGCTGATAAGTCAACTGCAACAAGCGGGCATCATCCCCGGCTCGGTGACGATGAATGCCGCGCTCGCGAATGATGACCTCTTTCATCGCCCCCCAACGCTCGAGTTGCGATTCATTCAAAAGACGACGCAGTGCCTCGAGACGAAAGCGCGGTAACATACCTGCGTGATGGAACAATAGCGACAGCCAGGTGTTGTCGTATCCCCAGCTATCGCTGTAGGCGATGCCATCGAACGCCAGTTCATCGTTGAGCCAGCGCGCGACTTCAATCACGGGGTAACCCTCGCGATGCAGTCGGCCACGCGAAATGCCATGCAAGAGTTCAGCCTTGGGATCCCAGTGGGTCCACTCTTCCAGCGGTTGGACCAAAAAGGCGCAGGTACTGCCATCGGCCCGCGCGATGCCCACTTCTATAGGATAGCTGCCACGCCCGAAACCGGACGCTTCGATATCGAGCAGTATCGGCAACACGTGGCGGCATTCCTCTTCAAAGCGATATCACGAACGGGGTGTCGCCCACGCTGTCCACCAGGGCCACGCCAGTCAGACTACGTGAACGGGGAGCACGATGCGAGCCCCCATGACACTACTCAATGCGTCAGTGATGCAACCGGCCCGCCCGCATCGCTGCGCTGCGCACGTTCGGCAAGCGCCGCCCATTGCTCAGCACGTCGGGAATCGACGGGAAGCCCCAGATGGGCATGCCGGTAAGCCTCGGCCATACGCTCGGCGGCCAGACCGTGGCCAGCTTCGGCAGCACGCGCGTACCAGGTCACGGCTTTTTCTTCACGACGTGCGTATTGCGCGCAGCCGAACTCGTAAATACGACCCGCTTGGTACTGCGCATGCACATCGCCCGCGTAAGCGGCCTGAAACACATAGCGCGCCCCCTTGGCCTTGTCCTGCGGAGAGTTGCCACGATGAAACAACATATGGCCATAGAACGAAAGCGCGGCGGTATGGCCGGCTTCGGCACAGCGCTGAAAAAGCCGCATCGTCAGACGATGCTTGCCGGGAGAGCGTGTCATCCAGCGGGCATGTAACAGTTGAGCTGCGAGACGGTATTCGAGCCGAATCCGCAGAGAGGATACCTGTTGCATAACCATCGACCCTGAAGTCGTCGTGACCGAGTAGGTACGTAAACGATTGCGTCGGCTCGAGCTCTCCCTGCACGCGCCAACACCCCGGATAAAGCATTGCCACCGTTGCCTGACATAGCGCTCAATGTCTTGATCCCCGGCAACGGGGCGCCAAGCATACGCCTACCCTCAGAGGGACTCAACCCCCGTTTGCCGCTCGCACGCGGCACCGCTACCATGCCGTTTCCATCTCTTTTTCGACACCCAAACGGAGCCCCTGATGCAGACACGCCCCCTCGGCCAAACCGGCATTAACGTCAGCCGCTTGTGCCTAGGCACCATGACCTTCGGCGAACAGAACACCGAAGCCGATGCTCATGCACAACTCGATCGTGCCACTGCTGCAGGCATCAACTTCATCGATACCGCCGAGATGTATCCCGTCCCGCCCAAGGGCGAGACTCAGGGGCGTACCGAGGCCTATATCGGCAGCTGGCTCAAGGCACGTGGCAAACGCGACGATCTGGTCATCGCCACCAAGGCGGCCGGTCCCGGCCTCGAGCACATACGCGGCGGTCCGCGTTTGACCCCTGAGCATTTGCAGCGTGCCGTCAATGACAGCCTGACTCGCCTCAACACTGACTACATCGACCTTTACCAACTCCACTGGCCCGATCGTAGCGCCAATTTCTTCGGCAAGTTGGGCTATCGACACGATGCGGACGAAGAGGCAACGCCGTTGGCGGAAACGCTCATGGCCTTGAAGGAACTCGTCGATGCCGGCAAGGTTCGCGCCATCGGCCTTTCCAATGAGACGCCCTGGGGCGTGATGCAGAGCCTGCGCCTCGCCGACTCATTGGACGTGCCGCGTGTGGCCAGCGTGCAGAACCCTTACAACCTGCTCAATCGCAGCTTCGAGGTCGGGCTCGCCGAGATCGCCCATCGCGAAGACGTCGGCCTTCTGGCTTACTCGCCCTTGGCCTTCGGCGCGCTCACCGGCAAATACCTCGATGGTGCCCGTCCGCCCCAGGGTCGATTGACCTTGTTCGAGCGCTTCAAGCGCTATACGTCCGAACTCGCCGAGCAAGCGGTTCGCGCCTACGTCGGGATCGCCCGCGAACACGGACTGGATCCCGCCCAGATGGCCCTGGCCTACGTGAACTCACGCTCGTTCTTGACCAGCAATATCATCGGCGCCACCACGCTCGAGCAGCTCGACGCCAACCTCGCCAGCGAGGACCTGACGTTGGACGACAGTGTCCTCGAGGCCATCGAAGCCGTGCACCAGCAGCATCCCAACCCCTGCCCCTGATGCCAGTAGCGTGCCTATCATCATGATAGGCACACCTTCATCGGCGCTCTCTTACGCACTTGTTATACTGACGACAACGAATCTTTCGATCCCGAACGCGAGGACTGTGCATGCTAAGTGTCATTTCACCCGCCAAGACGTTGGATTTCGAGACACCGCCGACGACCCCGACCTATTCTCAACCCGAGTACCTTGAGCAAAGCGCCGAATTGATCGAGATACTGCGCGATTATTCGCCCCAACGGCTTTCCGAATTGATGGGCATCAGTGACAAGCTGGCAGGACTCAATGCCGCGCGCTTCGCCGAATGGGCCCCACCATTCTCGCCGGAGAATGCCAAGCCCGCCGCGCAGGCCTTTCAGGGCGACGTCTACATGGGACTGGATGCGCCCTCGTTCAGTGAGCAGGACAACCAGGAAGCACAGCGTCGTCTGCGCATTCTCTCGGGACTATACGGACTCTTGCGCCCTCTCGATCTGATTCAGCCCTATCGTCTAGAGATGGGCACCAAGTTGGCCAATCCGGCCGGCAAGGACCTCTATGCCTTCTGGCGAGAGCGGCTCACTCGGGACCTTTCCCAAGCCGTAGAGCAAAGTGGCTCGCCAGTGCTGGTCAACCTCGCCTCCAACGAGTACTTCAAGGCCATCGATGCCAAACGCTTGACGTGCCGGGTCATCACGCCGGTCTTCAAGGATGAGAAGAACGGTCAATTCAAGATCATCAGCTTTTATGCCAAGAAAGCGCGGGGCCTGATGGCCGCCTGGATGATTCGCGAACGTGTCGACGCCCCCGAGGACTTGAAACGCTTCGACGTCGGCGGCTACCGCTTCAATAGCAGTTTGTCTGACGGCGATACATGGGTTTTCACACGCAGTGAAAGGGAAGCGGCCACTGCCTGAGCGCGTGGATGGCCGGCATTGCCTCGGTGCCTCGCAATACAGATATCTTCAACGCTGAATCCCCGCTAGAATCGAGACTCCGGTTTCACCCCCTTCTCATTCTGCGGGAGATGCGCATGCGCAACCTTTTCGTAATGCTGGTAGTCGGTTTGCTTGGCGTTGGCTTGGCAGTCGACCATGCCGACGCCAGACGGCTCGGCGGTGGCAAGAGCTTTGGCAGTTATTCGCGCTCTGCGGATAGCCCCGCCGCCACGAGTCGCACGAATACCGCCACCCCTCAACGCCAGCCCAGCGCAGGATTATCGCGTTTCGCCGGTCCCTTTGCCGGCCTGCTCGCTGGGGGGTTGCTGGCGTCGCTGTTCTTCGGTGGCGCCTTCGACGGCATCCGCTTCTTCGATATCCTGCTGGTCGCGCTGATTGCCTGGTTCGCGTTCCGCTTGTTGAGAGCTCGACGCATGGCGACCAGCCAGGGACCACAGCACTCGTCGCGTCAACCACATCAAGAGGCGACTCACCAATCGCCGCCTTTCTCCACCGCTGGTACCTCCATGCCACACAACCGCTCCACCCCCGAGTGGTTCGACAAAGAACGCTTTCTAGGCGGCGCGAAAGAGCACTTCATGACGCTCCAGCGCGCCTGGGACAATAATGACCTGGCACGGATTCAAGAGTACGTCACGCCGACACTCTATAACCTGCTACGTGAAGAGCGTGCGCAGCAACCCGCGAATAACCGTACAGAAGTCGTGCGTCTTTTCGCCGAACTGGGAGATGTCAGGGAAATCGGACAACAAGCCGAAGCCAGTGTCCTTTTCCACGGCATCCTCGATGAAAACGGCGAGCAGACCGAATTCAACGAGACGTGGCACCTGATCCGTGAACTACGTGATGAAGCACCTTGGTACGTGCAGGGCATCGAACAGAATCCCAGCGTCTGATACCAACGCGCATGTACCATATCGGTGATGCCTAACCATAAATGCGAGCATGCAAAAGGCCGGGCAAAATGCCCGGCCTTTTAGTAATTCCAAGCCTCCAATGGCGAGCTTCAGTTCTGAGCCTCCTCGGCAGCATCCTGAATATCCTCACCCGCTTCTTCCATAGTGTCGCCGGCCTCATCCATGGCGTTATCCACGGACTCCCCCGCCTCTTCGGCCGGCCCTTCATCGTTGTCGCAGGCAACGACGCCGAGGGCGGTCATTACAATCACCAGCAACAGCGCCAGCTTCTTGAGCCTTTCACTACGCATCGGTTCTCTCTCCTTTGAGGTAAGTGCTCACTCCATGTACGCCTTTACTAAAGCACAGGCCCCGCTCACAGGCAAACGATGCGCCATCCCCCATGAAAAACCCCCCCGCTGGCCTGTGCCAACGGGGGTTTCCGGGATAAATGCCTGACGAGATCCGGGGCGGCCTTCCGCTGCTCTCCAGGGGAGGCCCCAAACGAGTGAACCCCGACCAAATGGCCGGGGTTCGGAAGAAATGCCTGACGATGTCCCGGGCGGCGTTCCGCTACTCTCGCATGGGGGTGAGACCGCCCGGCCCTTCGTGGCACCGC
>NZ_SOBR01000008.1 GCF_004364315.1 Chromohalobacter marismortui
CGAAGAACGGCCACACCAGTCTCTGGACTACGTGGCACCCCGAGCACACCCCGCATTAATTGCGTAGGGTGTGCAGAAACCAGGGGGTCATTACATTGCGGCGTGCGTGGGGCGAGAGCGGAGTGGCAATCGTTCTCGCCTGTTATTTCCAATCCTTAACAAATGCGCCGTTTTCGCGGCAAGATCCTGTCTTTATTCGACTTTTTCGGCGAAATAGTCGATACTCCCTGTATCCCATGACGGCGATCGCGCGCTATGATTCGCGAGTCGCCATCGCCGTACAACCACATTAATCTGCAAGGGAGACGTGACGATGAAAGGTGATGCCAAGGTCGTTCAGTACCTCAACACCGCACTGGGCAATGAGCTGGTCGCCATCAACCAGTACTTCTTGCACGCCAAGATGTACAAGGACTGGGGGCTGGCCAAGCTGGCCAAGTGGGAATACGACGAATCCATCGAAGAGATGCGCCATGCCGACGAGCTGATCGAGCGTATCCTGTTCCTCGAGGGCATTCCCAACCTGCAGGATCTGGGCAAGCTGCACATCGGCGAGAACACCAAGGAAATGCTCGAGTGCGATCTCGCCATCGAGAAGACCGGCTGGCAGGACCTGGTCGACGCCATCGCTTATTCCGAGGAAGTGCGCGATTACGTCAGCCGTGACCTGTTCCGCCGCATCCTCAACGATGAAGAAGAACACATCGACACGATCGAGACCGAACTCGGCCTGATCGACAAGGTGGGTATCCAGAACTACCTGCAGCAGCAGATGAGCGCCGACGACGAGTGATCGCGTCGCTGCCATGCCGATACCAGATGCCCGCCCATTGGCGGGCATCTTGCGTTACGACGGATGGCGCGGCGAGGGCTCAGCCCAGGTCGTTGACCAGCAGGGCCTCGACGGCGGTGACGCGCTCGGCCAGCGTGGCCTCATCGGGGGCGAGGACCGTGACATGGCCGATCTTGCGGCCGGGGCGGGGGGCCTTGTCGTAGTCGTGCAGGCGTGCGCCGGCGATGTTGAGCACGGCGTCGCGGTCGGGGAAGGCGCCGATGATGTTGAGCATGGCGCAGGGCACGAGGCGTGTCGTGTCGCCCAGCGGCAGCCCGGCGACGGCGCGCAGGTGATTCTCGAACTGGCTGGTCGTCGCGCCTTCGATGCTCCAGTGCCCGGAGTTGTGCACGCGGGGGGCGATTTCGTTGGCGAGCAGCTCGCCGTCGCGGGTGACGAAGAACTCGAAGGCCATGACCCCGACGTACTCCAGTGCGTCGAGCACGCGGGTGGCGTAGTCGGCGGCGCGGGCGTACAGCGGGTGGTCGGGCTGCGGTTCGGCACGATGCAGGATGCCCTGGCGGTGCTCGTTGCGTGACAGCGGCCACACCCGCACCTCGCCGTCGCGGCCGCGCACGGCGATGGCCGAGACTTCATGATCGAAATCGATGAAGCCTTCCAGGATCAAGGGCACGTCGCCCAGCTCGGCGACGCTGCCGGGCACGTCGTCGGCGCTGCGCAGTACCTTCTGGCCCTTGCCGTCGTAGCCCAGGGTGCGCGTCTTGAGCACCGCCGGCAGGCCGATCTCGGCCACCGCGCGGTCCAGGTCGTCCTGGCTCTCGATCAGCGCGATGGGGGCAATGGCGATGTCCAGCGACTGGAACAGCGATTTCTCGGCGCCACGGTCGCGGGCGGTTTCCAGTGCCTTGGCCGGCGGGAAGGCCGGGCGCTGTTCGGCGAGCTGTGTCAGCGCCATGGTCGAGACGTTCTCGAACTCGAAGGTGATCACATCACTGGCTTCGATCAGGGCCTGGTGGGCTTCCTCGTCGTCCCACTCGGCACAGAGATGGACGCCATGGATGGCGGCGCATGCTTGGGTCGAGGGGTCGAGAAAGGTAAAACGCATGTCCAGCGGCGCGCCTGCCTGCGCCAGCATTCGACCCAGTTGGCCGCCGCCTACGATACCGATATTCATTCATGTCTCCTGCGTGTCGTCGGTGGGACGCGGGTCGGGCGCGTCGAGCACCTTTTGTGTCTGCGCATCGCGGTAGGCTTCCAGTGCGTCGCGGATCACCGGGTACTTGTTGCCCAGCATGGCGGCGGCGAGCAGGGCGGCGTTGATGGCGCCGGCCCGACCGATGGCCAGGGTGCCGGTGGGAATGCCGGCGGGCATCTGGACGATGGAGAGCAGCGAGTCGACCCCGCTGAGCATGCTCGATTGCACGGGCACACCGAGCACCGGCAGGGGCGTCTTGGCGGCGGCCATGCCCGGCAGATGTGCGGCGCCGCCGGCCCCGGCGATGATGACTTCCAGGCCGCGATCGGCGGCGCTGGCGGCATAGTCGAACAGTAAATCCGGTGTGCGATGCGCCGAGACCACTTTGACTTCGTGTTCGATGCCGAGTGCCTCGAGCGTGTCGACGGTATGGCACAAGGTCGCCCAGTCGGACTTCGAGCCCATGATGACACCAACCAGTGCGCTCATGCTTTCTCCCCTTCGGGTTGTGGCAACGCCGTGGCGCCGCGCGAAACGAGAAGCGCGGCATTATAGCATTGGCGGCTTCGCTCAGCGACGCACGCCGTTCAGCGGAAGGCGGCCTCGAGCTCGAAGCGTGGCACCGGCTCGCCGGCGACCTCGACGGTTTCGCAGAACATTGCCAGGGGGCGTACCCAGAGGCCGTAGTCGCCGTACAGCGCACGATAGACCACCAGCGCCTCTTCGGTCTCGCTGTGGTGGGCGACGCCCAGCACTTCATAGCTGGCGCCCTTGTAATGACGGTAGATGCCGGGGACCGGGCGTGTCTCATGGCTCATGGGGATGTCTCCGTAACGTGGGGATCGGCCGGTTCGCGCTCGGCCTTGATGGCGAGCCGTGCCAGCGTGCGCGAGGCGGCCACGAAGCCGAAGCTGCCGGTGACGAAGGTCGCCGCACCGACGCCGGAAGCGCAGTCGAGACGCGTGGACTCGCCATTGCCGGGTTTTTGCTGGCAGACCTCGCCGTCGGCGCCGGGGTAGACGAGCTGCTCGTCGGAGTACACGCATTCGACGCTGAAGCGCCGCTTGGGATTGCGCGAGAAGCCGAAATCCCGCCGCAGGCGTGCGCGTACCTTGGCCAGCAGCGGGTCGTGCTCGGTGCGCGTCAGGTCAGCAACACGGATGCGCGTGGGGTCGGTCTGGCCGCCCGCCGCGCCGGTAACGGTCAGGCCGATCTTGCGGCGCTTGCACCAGGCGATCAAGGCGCTCTTGGCGATGACGCTGTCGATGGCGTCGATGACGTGGTCGGCGTCCTCGGGCAGGCGCTCGGCGAGATTGGTCGGCGTCACGAAGGCGGTGTCCGCATGCACGGTGATGCCTGGCTGAATGGCGCGGCAGCGCTCGGCCATTACCTCGACCTTGGGCCGCCCGATGGTGCCGTCCAGCGCGTGCAACTGGCGATTGACGTTGGACACGCAGACATCGTCGAGATCGATCAACGTCAAGGTGCCGATGCCGGCGCGGGCGAGGGCCTCCACCGCCCAACTGCCCACGCCGCCCACGCCGATGACCACCACGTGCGCACGGCGGAAGAACGCGGCGGCTTTGGCGCCGTACAGTCGGCGGATGCCGCCGAAACGGAAATCGTAATCGTCGTGCATGTGTTGTTTCCTCGTTACCTGTCGTGGCCGGTGGGCCATAGCGACACAGGGCGCTCCTCGTGCCAGTCGACGCGGGTTGCCGGGGCGTGGCCCTGCCAACCGAAGCGTGCGAACAGTGTGCGCATGTCGTCGGCCAGGGGCGCATCGAGTTGCAGCGTGCGCGCTTGCTCGGGATGCCAGATCGTC
This sequence comes from Chromohalobacter marismortui, assembly GCF_004364315.1. GTDB lineage: Bacteria > Pseudomonadota > Gammaproteobacteria > Pseudomonadales > Halomonadaceae > Chromohalobacter > Chromohalobacter marismortui. The sequence continues at coordinate 3,814 of NZ_SOBR01000008.1, forward strand.
ATGCCCACGGCCGCGAGCAGCAGGCGCGGGCTATCCAGTCGCTCGCGGAAGAAGCGGTTGTGGGCGCCCTTGCCGTGTTTGGCGTCACCGATGATCGGGTAGCCACGCCGCGAAAGGTGGCGGCGAATCTGATGCCGTCGGCCGGTCCAGGGTTGGGCCTCCATCAAGGAATAACGCACCTGGGGGTAACGGTCGATGCGTACCGGCAGTTCGACGCTGTCCAGGCGGCGCACGGCGGTCCAGGCGGCAAGCTCGGGCATTTCCGACTTGGGGCGTTTGCCGTCTTCCTCGCGCAGGCCGTAATCGAGCACGTCCTGCTCCGGGCCGACGCCCCGGACCACCGCCAAGTACCGCTTATGGACGCGGTGCGCGGTGAATTCCTCGCCCAGCGCCTTGGCCATCTCCGGGTCGAGGGCGAACAGCAATAGCCCCGAGGTCGGCCGGTCGAGCCGGTGTACCGGATAGACGTGGCGCCCTAGCTGATTGCGCAGGGTCTGCAGGGCGAATACCTGTGCATCGGCGGCGATCGCGCTGCGGTGGACAAGCATGCCCGAGGGCTTATGCACGGCAACCATGCGCTCGTCCTGATAGAGTACGGGCAATTCCAACGTCATGAAGGGGCTTTCGGGTCGCTCGAAGGGCGCCTATTGTCGACTTTGCCACATGGGATGTACAGCCGATGGCGATGTGGATCCACACACCATGGAGGTAGGCATGAGCGAACAACGCAAACCGCATCTCGTCGTGCTCACCGGGGCGGGCATCAGTGCCGAAAGCGGCCTGAAGACGTTCCGTGACGGCGACGGCCTGTGGGAAAACCATCGCGTGGAGGATGTCGCCACGCCCGAGGCGTTCAAGCGCGACCCTGAAAGCGTGCTGCGCTTCTATGACGAACGCCGCGAGCAAACGCGTCAGGCATCGCCCAACGCCGCGCACCGTGCGCTGGCCGAACTCGAACGAGCCGGATTTCAGGTCAGCGTGATCACGCAGAACATCGATGACCTGCACGAGCGGGCAGGGTCCCGTGATGTATTGCATCTGCATGGCGAGATTCTCATGGCGCGTTCGAGTGCCAACCCTAGCTTGCGCTACCCGGTGGGGCGGCAGGGCATTCGGATGGGGGAGCTATGCGACAAGGGCAGCCAACTACGTCCGGACGTGGTGTGGTTCGGCGAGCCGGTACCGCGTTACGCCCAGGCCTGCGACGTTGTCGCCGACGCGGATTTCGTGCTGGTGGTGGGCACCTCGCTGGCGGTGATGCCGGCAGCCTTGTTGCTCGAACAGGCGCCCATCGAGGCCCCGTGCCTGCTCGTCGATCCCCAGGCGGAATCCCTCGTGCCGCGTGGCGTGCGGGCCATTTCGCAACCGGCGAGCCAGGGCGTGCCGCCGCTGGTCGAGCACTGGCGGCAAATGGGCGAGCTGTGGGTGCCGGACTGGGTGTGAAGCCGATGCACTTCGCCTGTGTCACGTTTTACGGCACACTACGTGCTTCATCTTGAATGCATAAAAAGGTGCATGAAGCACCATTGCCAAACGCTAGGACACGCACATGTCGATCTTCGAACGCATCAATCGTCTGTTTCCCGTCTGGGCCATCTTGCTGGCGGTCATCGCCGCGCTCGTACCGGAGCTGTTTACCGGCTTGGCCGGCTATATCAAAGCGCTGCTGGTGATCATCATGTTCGCCATGGGGCTGACGCTCACCAAGGGCGACTTCGCGCGTGTGGTGAAGTCGCCCAAGCCCATCGCCGTGGGCGTCATCTTGCAGTTTCTGATCATGCCGCTGGCGGCGCTGCTGGTTTCGCGCGTTTTGGGGCTGTCGACCGAGCTGACCATCGGCATGGTGCTGGTGGGTGCCACGGCGGGCGGCACCTCGTCCAACGTGATGACCTGGCTGGCCGGCGGCCATGTGGCGCTGTCGGTGTCGATGACCATGGTGTCGACATTGATCTCGGTGGTCGCCACGCCGTTGATCACACTATTGCTGCTGGGTCAGAGCATCGACGTGCCGGTGCTGGGCATGTTGCTGAGCATCGCCCAGTTGGTGGTCGCGCCCATCGTGCTGGGCGTGGTGATCCATCACCTGCTGGGGACGCATATTCAGCGCGTGGAACCGGCTTTGGCCACACTGGCGATGGCGTCCATCGTCTTGATCATTGCCATCGTGGTGGCGCTCAATGCCGGACGCTTGAGCACCCTGGGGCCGGTGGTTGCATTGGCAGTCATCGCGCACAACAGCATTGGCCTCGCGGCGGGGTACGGTCTGGCGCGGGCGCTGCGTTTCGACACGCGCACTGCGCGCACCATCGCCTTCGAGGTCGGCCTGCAAAACTCCGGGCTGGCGGTGACCCTGGCCAATCAATTCTTCACCGCGACCTCGGCCTTGCCCGGGGCCTTGTTCTCGGTGTGGCACAACGTGTCCGGTTCGCTGCTGGCGGGGTACTGGAAGCGTCGCCATGTGTCGAACGCGCCGCCGGCGGCGTCGACGTCGCGTGGATGAACGCCCGGCCGGGCATGCTAGAATGCCCGGCCTTTTCGACCCAGCCTGATGTCTCATGCATGAATCCCACGATGCGCCGGCCGATTCAGCCACGGCGGTGTCCGGTTATGACCCCGACGCGCCGCGCAAGCCGTTCAATGCACGCGGTAGCTTCGTCTCGCGTTGCCCGGAGTGCCGGCTGCCCAAGCTCAACTGCTTGTGTCCGTACCGCGTGACAGCCGAGAGCCGTGTACGCTTCTGGCTTTTGACGCATCCCATCGAGCACTACAAGCCGACCAATACCGGTCGTTTGATTAGCCATATCCTGCCTGAAACCGAAGTCTTCACCTGGTATCGCACCGAACCCGATCCGCGGCTTCTGGCACTACTCGAGGACGACCGCTTTGCGCCCTTCGTCGTCTTTCCCGACGACCAGGCGGATTACGCCGAGCGCGTGGTGGGCCCCGCGGCCGTCGATGCGGCACTGGCCGGCTCGCGCACGCCGGTCTTCATCCTCCTCGACGGCACCTGGCGCCAGGCGCGGCGGATCTTCCGGCGTAGCGAGTACCTGGCCTCGCTCCCGGTGCTACCGCTCAAGACATCACGCCTGACGCGCTACCGGCTGCGCAAGGCCGCCTCCAGCGATCATCTATGCACCGCCGAAGTCGCCGCCGAGCTGTTGCGCATCAGCGGCGACGCCGAGGCCTCGGCGATCCTCGACGACTATTTCGAGGTGTTCAACGAAAACTACGCCTCCAGTCGGCGTGACCGTCCCGTCGAGGCGCCTTCCGGCGCGATGCAACGCTTGCTCAAGCGGCGTGGCTCGTAGTCACTGAGCAGCGCAACATGGCGACAAACCAATGAAGTCTAATGTAAGTGTCTGGCGATGCGTTCAGAGATGGTTTCGCAACTCAGGAATTGGCGAGCTGGCTTCACAATGCAGGACGGCCATCACACGGATGCCATAATGATTTTCCAGTCGCTCCTGATCTAGCTTGGAGAGCATGCCGTTGGTGATCACCACGGCCTTTTCCATCACGCGTCGGCTAGCGCCAGCTTCTGCACGCAGGGATTCCACCAATGCCCGATATTCCGGCCGCTGCCGCTTCACGTAGGCAAGCTGTTCGAAAGCGTGCGGGATATCACCGGCGCCTTTGAGTTCGACGAGCACGGCGGCATTACGTTGATTTCCCTGCCAGAGGAAGAGGCCGTCGCACTTCGGCTGGTTGTCGCGCAACACGCAGCCATCGAGCACCACGGCGACAGCCCGCTCCCCCGCCTTGGGCGTCAGGCGGATCTGCTTGCCCTGCTCACCGAGTGTGAGTTCCCCGCGGCACAGCGCCTGGGTGTTGCCCATCCTCCGACACACGCAGTCCTGATACGCGCCCAGATTCATGCCCCGCGATGCTCCCACTCGAGGTCCCGCATCTCGTCATAGAGGCGATTGATGGCATTGAAGTGGCTAAGCAGCTTGTCATCGAGCAGCCCCAGGTCAGTATCCATCAGCGACTGGGCCTCGTCCGGCGTCACGTGATAGGCGGCCACCTCTTCCGGCGATAGTGGCGGTAGTGCTTGGATGACCTCACTGGTGATCTCGAGGCCATCGAGCTGGCTGCGCTTGAGGTGGTTGTTGAGCGCCTCGACGATAAAGGGGCTGTGGGTGGTGGCGATGAACTGGGCGTTGGGAAAAGTGACTAGCAGATCTCCCACTACACGCCGCTGCCACTCGGGGTGTAGGTGTAGATCGATTTCGTCGATCATCACCACCGCTTCAGCCGCCAGTGGGTCATCCAGGTGCGGATTGGCCATGGCCATTCGCGAACTGAGGTCGATGACCACCCCCAGCAGGGTCTGATAGCCATCGCTGAGCTGAGCGATATTCAGCCACTCTCCTTGCTGCTTCACTGCGAATCGAAGCGGATTGAGTTCGATATGTGGCTCGGAGAGGTCAGGGAATAACTGCGTGATGGCGCGGCGCACCGCGTCCAGCTCCGGCAGCGTTACGTCGAAGCTCTTGTGCTGCTTTTGTAGCCGATGTTCCTCGTTTTCTTTGTTGTAGAACCAGACGAAGGCCGATTTGAAACGCGTATCGGCGTTCAGCGCATTGGCCAAGGCATCGAAACGCTCGTGGGACTTGGGAAACCCTTTGCGACTGAGGGGGAGATCCAGCAAGGCGCGGCTGACGCCGTAATAGGCAAACACCGGCAGTTCGAAGGGCTCACCGGCTGCCCAGGGATTTATGACGGTGCTGTCGAGATGCTGTTTGAGTGCCTTCACCCCCTGTCCTGGAGGGATCTCACCGGCCGTCTTCTTGCTATTGTCGCGCCTCTGGAGCCGGTCCCAGGAAAGCCTTTGAAAGGTCTCCAGGGTGATCCGCGTATAGGGCGCAAAGTGGTTGCCACGCTGGTGGAGATCACCCCGTTTCTTGAACGTCATGCCTGCGACACTAGGCAGATAAGAGAGGATTTCACCAAGCCCAATGGCGATGCCATCCAGCAAGGTGGTCTTGCCGGTGCCATTGGCGCCCATCAGAAGGGTGAGGCGTGGCCCCAGCGTCACCGATAGTGATGGCTTGGCGCGAAAGTTCTCCAGTGTCAGGCGCTTTAGCTTCATTCAGCGGTATTCTGCTAGTAGTGAGGGTTTAAGAGAGCAGTCTGGCATGTTAGTAGAGGACGGTCGACTTTTTGGCTCTACAGCAGTGCTTGTCTCAGTGCTGGAAAATATAAGCTTCAATAGGGCTCGAGCGGCGCGGATGACGCGCACGTGGTCGGTTGCGCTTGGCGGCGTCTAGACTGGGCATATCGTCCCGACTCAGGAGAGCGACGTGTCCTATCGCGTGTCCATGCAGGAGCCGACCGAGGCGAGCGTTCAGCGTATCGCCATCGAACAGATCGAACACGCCCAGGCGGCGCTACGCGATCGCGAGGCGGACCCGGTCACCGCCATTCATGCGTTACGCCAGCGCTGCAAGAAGCTGCGGGCGCTGTTGCGCCTGGTGCGTCCGGCGCTGGGCGAAAAGCGCTACCGCCGGGAGAATCGGCGCTTTCGCGACCTGGCGCGTCGCGTGGCCGGGAACCGCGACGATCAGGTGCTCGTCGAGACGTTCGAGCACCTGATGAGCCTGCACGAGGCGGACCTCGACCGACGTCGTTACACGGCGATTCGCCGCAAGCTGGTGGTGCGCCGTGACGCCACGCTGGAGGGGGCCGATACCCCGGACTGGGAGGGGTTGGCATCGGCGTTGTCCGAGGCGCGCGAGGCGGTCGCCGACTGGACGCTGGCGGCGCAGGGCCATGCTGCCGTGTCGGGCGGTTGGGTGACCAGCTATGCCCAGGCACGCGATGCCCTGGGCGAGGCGCGGCGCACGCCGTCCACCGCTGTGCTGCACGAATGGCGCAAGCGCGTGAAGTACCACCGTCATCAATGCGAGTTGTTGCGCCCGTTGTGGCCGGCCGCGTTCAAGATGCGCGCGCAACAGGCCCACCGGCTTTCCGATCTGCTGGGGGAGGACCACGACCTCGCGATGCTCGCCATCGCCCTCGACGCCGAGGACATGCAGCGTGTCGATCCCGCGCGACGCGAGGCCTTGCATGGGCTCGTCGAACGCCGGCGGGAAGTCCTGCAGAGCAAGGCCGAGGCGCTCGGGCGTCGGCTGTTCGCGGAATCGCCCAAGGCATTGAACAAGCGCGTCGCACGCTACTGGAAGATCGCGCGCGCCTGAACGGCGCGGCATGGCGAAGGCATCGAAGGGAGGCCGGCGCCCGAACGTTGCGCATTTCGATTTGCCGTGTTCGACGAAGGTCGGTAGGGTGCGCCTCTCACGCGACTATCGGAACCGGAAAAGATGACTCAACACGACGCGAGTGCCACGCGCTCGGGCACGCGTTTTGGCGACCCGACGGTGATGGGGCTGACGATTGGCTTCATCGTGCTGTTCGTGGCGCTATCGCTGATCGATGCCGACGCCATGACGGCGGTGATCGGCGCCGGGTTCGCCTGGACGGCGAAGACGCTGGGCGCCTATTTCCAGCTCCTGCTGCTGCTGACCTTCCTGATCGCCGTGGGCGTGGCCGTCTCGCCGGCGGGGCGTGCGCGCATCGGTAACCGCGAGCGCCCGGACATGGGGACTTTCAAGTGGGTGTCGATCATCCTGTGCACGCTGCTGGCCGGGGGGGGCGTCTTCTTTGCCGCCGGTGAGCCGGTCTATCACTTCGTGGTCACGCCGCCGGCATTTTCCAGCGAGCCGGGGACAGCGGCAGCGGTGCCCAATGCACTGGCACAGTCCTTCATGCACTGGGGCTTTCTAGCCTGGGCGGTGCTCGGCACTCTGGCGGCGATCGTGCTGTCGCATCATCACTATGATCGAGGCCTGCCGCTGCAACCGCGTACCCTGCTGACCCCGTTGCTGGGCGAGGCGCGCATGCGCGGTGTCTTTGGCGGGGTGGTGGATGCGGTCTGCGTCATCGCCGTGGTGGCCGGCACCGTGGGCCCCATCGGCTTTCTGGCGACCCAGATGAGTTTCGGCCTGCATACGCTGTTCGGTGTGGCCGAGGGCTACGGCACGCAGCTGGTGATCCTCGTCGTGCTGGGCGGGGTCTACGTGACGTCGGCGATCACCGGCATCGAACGCGGCATTCAGATGCTGAGCCGTTTCAACGTCATGCTGGCGTTGCTCATCGGCGCGGCGATCCTGCTTTTTGGGCCGACGCAGTTCCTGTTCGATAGCTGGTTCCAGGGCTTCGGAGCCTATCTGGGATCGTTCTTCGAGATGGCCACCATGACCTCGCAGACCGCGCCGGACTGGTGGATGAAGTGGTGGACGGTGTTCTTCTTCGCCTGGTTCATCGGCTATGCGCCGCTGATGGCGATCTTCGTGGCGCGTATCTCGCGGGGCCGCACCATTCGTCAGATGATCGTGGCCGTGGCCGTGCTCGCGCCCGTGGCCACCTCGGTGTGGTTCACGCTGTTGGGCGGCTCGGGGATCTTCTACCAGATGAGTGGCGCCATCGATCTCAGCGAAGCGCTCAACAATTTCCAGTTCGATGTCGCCACGCTGACGGTGGCCCAGGCGCTGCCGGGCGGGAAGTTGATGGCGCTGGCGGTGCTGGTGCTGACCACGATCTTCGTGGCGACCACCGGCGATTCCATGAGCTACGCGATCTCCGTGGTCAATGCCGGGCATGATGATCCCCAGCCGGCGCTGCGCGCGTTCTGGGGCGTGGCCATGGCGTTGATGGCGGCGATCCTGCTGTATATGGGGGCGGGACAGATCAGCGTGTTGCAGCAGTTCATCGTGATCACCGCGATCCCGGTGTCGCTGGTGCTGCTGCCGACGCTGTGGCTGGGTCCACGCGCCGCGCAAGCCATGGCCAAGCGTCAGGGGATCGTCGCGTCGTAATCGACGGTCGATGCCTGGCATGACAAGCGCCCCGGCATATCGCATGCCGGGGCGCTTGTCGTTGTGGACGAGGTGTCGTGTAGGCGAGGCGTAGTGACGAGGGTAGTGATGAGCAGCTTACTCGCCGGTCTCCAGCCACTCGTTGACGAGCGCCTGATTGTCCTCGATCCAGGTCGTGGCCCCTTCCACCGGATCGCCGGCCTGTTCGATCTCGGCCATCAGGCCGCCCAGGCTGTCGTCGTCCATTTGCCAGTCGTTGAGTACCCGCGTCAGCCAGGGATTGTCCTCGCTGAAGTTCTGACGCGAGAACCAGTAGATGGTTTCGTTATCACCGTAGATGTTCTTGGGATCCTCGAGGTACTTGAGGTCGTACTCGGCAAAGGCCCAGTGCGGGCTCCATAGCGTCACGACGATCGGCTCTTTCTGCTGGTAAGCCGCGTCCAGCGCGGCCATCATCGCGGGCCCGGAGCTGTTGACCTGTTCCAGCGGGAGTCCGTAGGCGTCGATAGCCTCGTCGGTCAGGCCGGCGATCGCCGAGCCGGAGTCGATGCCCAGAATGCTGGGACTGCCCTGGTATCCGTAGTCCTCGGCATGAGCCTTGAGTTCGGGAATGGTGTCGATGTCGGCATAGCTGGGTACCACCAGCCCCAGACCGGTGCCTTCGTACCACCCCTCATGGACCTCGAGCTGGTCCTTGTAGGGCTCGAGATAGCGCGCATCAGTGGTGGGCAGCCAGATTTCGAGCGAGAGGTCGAAATCACCGTTGGCAAGACCGCTGTAGAGCGCGTTCTTGCTGACGTTGGAGAGCTCGATATCGTAGTCGTAGCGGTTCTCGAGGATGAGCTTCCACATGTTGGCGACCGCGATGTTCTCGGCCCAGTTGTTGGTGCCGATCACCAGTGTCTTGTCCTCGGCCTGGGCCGTTGTCGCGGCCATGAGCATTGCCGCAGCAGTCAGGGTGTGCAGAACCTTTTTCATAACGCTATCCCTCATTTCTTGTGTGAATTGAAAACACAGTATTATATAAATTTATGAAACCGTCGCTATTTTCAGATGCTGGTGTGGGCTCAGGAACTGGTGTGGGCGGCGGGCGCACGTTCCAGGCCCTGGAACTCGACGAAGGCTTGCATGCGTTCCCACAACCGGTCGCCGTAGACATAGCCACCGTCGCCGGCTGCGTCGGGCGCCTCGATATGGGCATCCACCGCGGGCTCGAAGAAGAACGGTATCGAGTGCCGCGAGCGGGTGCCGCCGACGATGCGATGCTCCGTGGCCTGGATCCGCCCGCCGGACCAGTCCGCCAGCAGACGGCCGAAATTGACCACCAGGGCGTTGTCGCGCGGTGCGACGTCTTCCCAGCCACCATCGGGCGTTTGCACTTGCAGGCCGCCGACCTGGTCCTGCCAAAGCAGGGTGATGAAGCCGTTGTCGCAATGCGGTACGCCGACCAGCCAGCGCCGTGCATCGCCGCTGCCGTCGACGGCCGGCATCGCGGCCAGCGTCTCGGCCGGACGCTCGGGATAATGGATCAGGCGCAATGTCGAATTGCCATGATCGAAGGGCCGCGTGAGTGTTTCGCGCGGCATACCGAGTCCTTCGGCCAGCGCCGCGGCGATCACGCCGCCCAGCGACTCCATGGCGGCGTAATAGGCGGCGACATCCGCCGACCAACCCGATAGTTCGGATTCCGGCGGCTGTGGCGTGGGTTCGCGCAGCGGATCGCCGCTCTGGATATCCGCTCGCTCTGGGTGAGCTACGTCCGGACCAAGGTCGATGCCTTCTTTCCAGGTCGGGTCCTCGTGTTGGGGCGGAAAGTAGCCGCGATAGACATTGCGGTTGGCCGGTTCGAACTTGTGCCGCGCCAGGCGTTGCTTGGACGCTGCGTCGAGCTCGAAGAAGCGCAGCAGCCGTGCATGGATGTCGTCGGGCAGATCCAGTTGCCCCAGCGCGATGCCCACGGTCATGAAGCCGGAGTCGCAGGCGGCATCGACGATGGCCTGGCGCGTCTCGTCGTGTGACGGGGCGTCGGCGAGCAACGGCGTCAGGTCGATATGCGGAATCAGCGTCTGGCGCATGGAATCCCCTTGTGACGGATGGACGAAGCGGTTGTCCGGCGGCGTTGGCTGGCGTGTCACTCGGCCAGCAGTCGCGCATCGAGATGATAGTCGGAAAGCAATTCGACCTGGCCATCGTCGCGAATGTAAAGCTGCTCCTCGAGTTTGACGCCTTCACCACCGCCTTCGTGGCCGATGTAGCTCTCCACGCAGAGCGTCATACCCGGCTGCATGATGCCGTCGTAGCCCTTGTCGTCGATGTCCTCGCGGTGAACGATATACGGATACTCGCCGGTCATGCCGACGCCATGGGCCAGCGCAAAATAGCGGCGCGCCTTGTAGGGCTGGGGAATCTGCCAGGCCTTCTCGGCGTATTCTTTGAACGACATGCCCGGCGCGATCAGGGCCATGTTATGGCGCACCTGGTCGAAGGCCATGCGGTAGAGCTCGCGTTGGGTCGCTGTTGCCTCGCCGTCGCCGCACAGGAAGGTGCGCGAGAAATCGGCATAATAGCCATAACGGCCGACCACGTCGGTATCCAGTGCCACCAGCTCGCCGGCCTGCATCGCTCGATTGGAGCATTCCTGAAACCAGGGATTGGTGCGTGGCCCGGAGTTCATCAGCCGGGTTTCGACGTAGTCCGCGTCGGTAGCAATGATGTGCTGGTGCAGCTGTGACCAGACTTCGTTTTCCGTGGCGCCGGGGCGAATCGCCGCTTCCAGCTTGCGGACCCCATCCTCTACCGCGCGCAGCGAGCTGCGCACCATCTTGATTTCGTTGGGCACCTTGATGGCGCGTGCCCGCTCCAGCGGGATCTGAGCGTCGCAGATCTGCCAGCCGCGTTCGAGCAGCGCGAAGGCCGCTTGCGAGGTGGCGCTTTCGATGGCCACCTTGTCGCCTTTTTGTCCGCCGCATTGGCGTACCAGTTCGTCGATCTCGTCCGCCCACGCCTCGGTGGTCTGCTGCAGATTATCTTCACAGAAGTAATAGGAGATCGCCGTCGCCGGGCGTGTTTCGTCGATGCCGGGCAAGCCTTCGGTCAGGTGACTGCAGCCGGAGAATTCGAACATCACCACCGGGCCTTCCGCCGGCACGAAGGCGTAACGTGCCGGGTTGCGCGCCGAGTAGATCTGCATGTTGCGGGCGCCGGTCGCGTAGCGCACATGGGTCGGGTCGAACAGCACGGCGGCGACGATGTCGCGTTTCTTCAACTCCGCGCGGGTGCGGGCCAGGCGGTCGAGCAAAATCTGGCGGCTCTCGGCCTGCGTGGGCTCGCACGCGTCGGGGTCGTGCGTCGGCGCCAGGATATCGGTGTCTTCCAGCAGGGAAGGCAGTGTGGATGACAAGCGGGTCATGGTCGTCGGTCCAGTTATGGAAGTTGCATCAGCGTGATTTATCTAGACAGCAATATCGAAACGCGCTGGAACGCAGGCGAGCGATGGCCAGGCAAGGCGGAAGTCGGCGAAAAAGCGGAGTTTAGGTTCCTAAATGAGTATTTTGAGACGACTTCCAACACAGCATGGCCGAGTGCAGCCCGTTCCAGGCGTTTCGATCAGTCGAGCAGTCCGTCGGCACGCGCTTCACGGCGCCTCTCCGCCTCGATGTGCGCTTCCGAGACCCGTCCGTAGAGCTGGCGCGTGCGCTCGAGACGTCCCACCACGCCCGGCTGTTGCGAGTAGGCGAAGATCGCGGTGTGACGCTCGCGCTGGCCGCCGACGCGTGTCACGCGGTGCAGCGAGTAACGGCCCTTGAAGAGTTGCAGGTCGCCGGGACACAGCAGCAGCGTGCGGGGTGTGGTGGTGTCCTCGCCGCGGATCACCGCGCCGACGCCGGCGTAGTTCTCGCCCGCCGGGGTGCGGATGTTGGGGCAATACTGGAACTCGCCGCCGGTTTCCGGGGCATCGGTCATCATGGTGACGATGTATTCGTTGGTGTCGTAGTGCCAGGGCTGCTCGGTGCCCGGCGGAAGCACGTTCTGCACCAGGCCGGCGAACGGGTCGGCATATTCATAGACCTCGTCTTCCTGCAGGCACTCGGCCACCAGGCGCTTCATCGCCGGCGAGACGTAAAGCTGCTGGATCACCGTATCGGCGGGAATCATGTCGCGGGTCACGAAGCCGCTGGTGCGCTCCATGAAATGCCGCCGGGGATCGCTCTCGGGGAGGCTTTCGTCGTCGCTGGTGAACCAGGCGTTGACGCGGCGGCTGGCGTAATAGCTCTTGGCCGAGAGTTCACGTCCCTCGTCGCGGGCCTGCGCCAATGCCTCGGGGCGCAGGAAACCGCGCAGCACGGCGCAGCCCTCGCGATCCAGATCCTCGCGCACCCGGGCGATCTCGGCCTGCAGGCGCGGATCGTCGACGTCATGCAGCGGGTAGCGGTCGGTGTCGACCAGTTCGCTCAGGTCGGTGCGCTCGGCATCGGCGAGCCGGCGCTGGGTCGGCTTGGCGTCGACGGCGGGGTCGATCGCGGCGGCGGTCGTCGGCATGGCAGGTGGCCTCTCGATCAGCAAGGTGTCGGGTGACAGGACGTTGCCGCCGTGAAGGTTGGGCGGCCCGTCGATGTCCTCTATGCTGGACAGAACCCTCTCATCAGTAAAACGAGTCATTTCAATGGCAGTCATCGGAAATACCGATAGCACGGCGCTGGCCGCGCTGGACAGCGATCTGCTGCTGGCCTTCGTCACCGTGGCCGACAGCGGCGGTTTCACCGCTGCGGCGCGCTACCTGCACAAGACGCAGTCGACCATCAGTCTGCGCATCAGCACGCTCGAGTCGCGCCTCGACACCTTGCTGATCGAGCGTGGCAGCCGTCGGCTCACCTTGACCGGCGATGGCGAGACCTTCCTCGTCTACGCGCGGCGCCTGCTGCAGCTGCAACGCGAGGCGATCGCGGCGCTGGGGCGTTCGCAGCCGGTGACGCTGCGCTTCGGCCTTCCCGAGGATTACGCCGACACCTGGCTGCCGGCGCTGCTCGAACGCTTCGGCGCTCAACATCCCGAGGTCCATGTGCATATCCACTGCCGCATGTCGACGGAACTGCTGGAGCAATTGGAGAAAGGCTCGCTGGATATCGTGCTGGCGGTGCAGCACGCCGCGGACAGTGGAGGGCGGCCCGTGGCCACGGAGGACGTGGTCTGGGCGGCGCATCGGCGTTTTGCGCTCGATCCCGGGCGGCCGATCCCGCTGGCGCTGTTCCCGGAGCAGTGCATTTACCGGCGCCGGGCGCTGGCCGCGCTGGCCGGCATCGGTCGCGACTGGCAACTCGACTCCACCAGTCAGAGTCCGAGTGGTTTGCGCGTCATCGTCAATCAGGGCCAGACGCTGACCGTGACCGATCGCCGCTCGCTACCCGAGAACTGGCGAGCGCTGGGGGAAGAGGAGGGCCTGCCGTCGTTGCCCCCCGCCGTGATCGAAGTGCACCGTTCTCCGAGCCTGACGCACCCCGCCTTCGACGACTTCGTGGCGCTGATCGACGAGGTGCTGGAAGAGAGCGGCGTGGCGAAGTGAAGGGTCAGGGGAGCGGCGGGCAATCGAGGGGCAGCGGTTCATGTCGCCGCCTTGCTCGATGGCATCGCTTGGATCGCCTTACGCCACCCTGGGGCGAATGCCCTCAAAATGGCCGTGCCGACGAGCCTCTTCCAGATCATAGGCGTTCTGCAACCGCAGCCAATAACCCGGGCTGGTGCCGAAGTAAATTGACAGTCGCAGATCCGTGTCCGCCGTGATCGACCTTGCCCTGCGCGTGATTTCACCGATACGCGTGGCAGGCACACCGATAGCCGTCGCTAGGGCATTCTTGGTCAAGCCCAACGGGCCGATAAAATCCTCCAGCAGAATCTCACCGGGATGAATGTTGGGGAGCCGTTCTTCAGTCATGGTTTTACCTCCCTCAGTGATAATCGATGATTTCGGCATCATGAGCGTTGCCGCTCTCGAACCGAAAACAAATTCGCCACTGATCATTGATACGAATTAAATAACGCGTAACAGCATATGACGCAATGCGTTATATATGGTCGGAGGGATCATCAAGGCTAGCGACGTGTGGCGTAACGCTCGGCCAGGTATTGCGCCTGGCGGTAACGTGAGGCCCGCCGCTCCCAGAATCAATGAGCCGGTGCATACCGAGGTCACGAATTGTGCGGTGCCGGCCAAGTGTCGAATGGCATTGATAAAACGGATGTCCTCGGCCGCATCGAGGCAGCCCAGGCCACCGGGAACGCAGAGAACGTCGCAAGCCGCGATGTCTGTCAGGTCGTCCAGGTTGGAAAACGTCAATCCTTGGACGTCAACGGGCTCCCCGTCGGTGGATGCGACCACCACGTCGATTTGCGGCACACGCGAGAAGAATTGATGAGGCCCGGTGAAATCCAGGTGCGTTACGCCGGGATAGATCGGTATGACGATACGTATCTTCGAGTCCACGATAGCTGTCTCTTTAGAGCGGATTCGAGGTATAGATTAGCGTGAACCGTAATAGCCTAGAATAACTTGTTGCATCGAATCCTCTATCTCTCGGCTTAAGCTTGGCGTTTCGCCAACGCCAACCACCCGGCCAGGCTAACCATTAGCGAGCCGCTGATACCATCCAGCCAGCGTTGCCGGCTCAGACTGATGCGTCCGCGCCCGAGTAGATGTCCCGCGCCGGCATAGAGCAGCGCGCAAACGAACTCGATCAAGATATAAGCCAGCCCCGCCAGCATGATGGCCGGTGCGAACGACACGCTATCGGCATGCAAAAACTGCGGCAGGAAGAGCGCAAACAGCACATATGCCTTGGGGTTGGAGAATGCGACCAGCGCTTCCCGGCGTAGCAGCGGCCAGGTCTGCGCAGTCTCGATGCCCTCGCTCGGGCTTACCGCTTTAGGTCGCCAAGCCGTGAGCAATGATCTCACTCCGAGATATGACAGATACGCCACGCCAATCCACTTGAGCACGCTGAAGAACATCGCGGAGGTTGCCAGCCAATGCCCGAGCCCCACCGCGACACCGACCACCATCAAGGCGAACGCTGCGAAGCGTCCGCAGGCCGCCGTCATGGCAGGCGCGACACCGACATGGAAACCATTGGAAAGCGATAAGAGCTGATTTGCGCCAGGCGTCAGCGCCATGATCGCGGACGCGCCGATCAGGAGCGGCCAGTCGATGGAGGTAACCGCACCCGGGAACGCCTGTGTCATGACCACGATGATCAGCGCCATCAGGCCACTGCAGAATAATGGGACGCGGATCATGGTCACTCCTTCCTTGGTGGAAAACCGTCAGTGGCTCTCGGACATCGTTTATTCCGTCGGGGCCCGTTACTGCGTAGCAGCCGGCCAACCGAAGCACAAATGGATTAGCGGCGTTATAGGCGCTTCGAGGGCCAGCGCTTCTGCCGTGGCCTCGTCGCGGAAGCCGGCGACGAGCACGCTGCCCAGTCCTTCGGCCGTTGCCTGCAACTGCATGTTCTGAGCCGCGGCGCCCGCCTCGATCCAAGCATAGCGCTGGCCGCGTGATCCATAGGGCGGTTGATCGGCGAATGTTTGGGTTGCGGCGCCCATGTCGGCACAGATCGTGATAATGCCGGCTGCCTGACCGATCCAGGGTTGCTCCTCGAGTGCCGCGTGCTGGAGTGCATCTCGTATGTCGTGGTCGAGGTGCGTTTTCAGCCTGCAGCTTTCGAGGTCGAAGATGTAGGTCGCTGCGTCCAAATCGCGAATGCGCCCGGCTATCGCTAATAGCTTGAGAGGGTAGAGAGAACTCGCCGAAGGCACGCTGCGTTTGCCATCGGCATGGGTAATGCCCTGAGCGGTCTTCAGCAGTCTGTCGAGGAGTGCGCGAGGAACCGCCTGCGGGCTGAAATCACGACAGCTATAACGCGACTGGATGGTGTGCTCGAACGAGGCCACATTTCGCTCCTTGGTCTGGTGGATTAGGTGATGCACAGCGATGCCCGCGTTGAGGATGTCGACAGGCCCGTTATGGCAAGGCGAATCGGCGAGTAAGGCCCATCGCCCTGCCAGGAGATGCTTGCGGGGTCAGACCTGCTCGGTCAGTTCCTGAAAGCATCCCTTGCCTTGCCGCTTGGCTCGGTAAAGGGACTGATCCGCCTGGGCGACCAGGCGCTCCAGACGGTCGCGATCCATGCCTCGCCAATCCTGGCAATGCACGAGCCCGATGCTCAGCCCTATCCCCGGGTAGGCGTGAGCGGTATCGGCCGTGATGTCGATCAGCCGTTGAGCGACGCTGCGACTCGCCTCGGGGCTGGTACCCGGTAGCAGGATCACGAATTCATCGCCTCCCCAGCGTGCGAGGATATCGTCATTTCTCAATGCCTCGCTCATTGCATTGGCAATGTCGCGAAGCAGCTCATCGCCGGTCATGTGGCCGTAGGTGTCGTTGATGTGCTTGAAGCCGTCGAGATCCGAAAAGAGCAGGCTGACGGGAAGTGGCGCGCGCCCTGGCCCACGGATCGCCAGGGCCTCGCGATACCACCCCTCTCGGTTGAGCAGTTCGGTCAGCGGGTCGAGATTTGCTCGTCGCTGACTGTGATACTCGCCGAGCAGGGCTTGAATCGACAGGTCGTCGAGAGCGCGAATGATCTTGTATAGCCCCATCCAGAAGAAGGGACCTTGCAGCACGAATATCCAGAACCAGGGTTCGGGCTGGAAGGGCACCGCGAGCTTGAGCGGTAGATCCAGCAGCATGACCTGCAACATCGCATAGCGAGGCGTGCCATGAGAATAGCACGCGGCGAGGGAGGCAAAGACCACCATTGAGGGAATGACCAGTACCTGCAGGACGGCGTCGCCGCTGAGCAGGCAAAGCGCGGTACCCAGCCCGGTCGTGGCACACCAGAGCAGGTTGACCAGGTAAATCTGGTCGGCGGGGTTGGCGATGCGCCGGCGCCATTGTTGCCGGATCTGATAATGCAGTCCAACACGGTAAATCGTGAGCGTGAGGGTGATCAGACACCAGAGCCAGAATAACGGGGTTGGGTGACGATAAAGCCCGATCAACGTGAGCAGGAGGGTCGAGAGCGTGCCGGACCACATGGTGGCTGTCTGAACGTTGGGTCCCGAGATCAAGCGTCGCTGAATATTGAGGGGCAGGCGTTCATTGCAGAGCAGCCAGCGAAAGAAGCGCCAGTTCGGCATGGAATACACGTTGTGATGCATGTAACGCTTGTCTGGCATACGGGCTGCCCTCATCGGTAAAACGTTCTTGCGTGGCGACGGGGCTATCGCATGCTGCAAAACGTCGCCGATTTCGTTCTTAGGGCTGAGCGTGCCTGTCTTGCGTACGAGACTCCAATCATTTTATCGGCAGGGAACGTCGTTTTCGTAGGCTAAGCCTGGAACGTTACGGCAGCTAACGGGGCCGATGGATCGAGCGGCCGATGATCGGCCGCTCGAGCGCGTGCGCAGGAGATGTGCAAGCGGATGAAAAGAGGTGCCTACCCGAACAATTGCCCGGCGATACGCAGCCCGGCGATCCAGGTGCCGGCGGCGGAGCCCAGCGTGGCGAGCAGGAAGACCAGCAGCGTGCGGGCGACGCGGTTCTTCCACCAGCCGCGCGGTGCGCTGACGTCATGGCGCAGGCGTGAGAAATCCCCCACGGTGGGGCGGCGCAGGGCCAGTTCCACGCCCGCGGCGACGAAACCGGCGCCGATGGTCGGGTTGAGTGAGGTCAGTGGCGCGGCGATGAAGGTGGCGATGATGGTCAGCGGATGCGCCAGCGCGATGGCACTGCCCAGTGCCGAGAGGGCGCCGTTGATCAAGAACCATTCGCCGACCAGTGACCAGCCGAGCCCGGTGTCGCGGGAGAAGCCGATGGCGAAGCCGGTCAGTACCAGCGCGACGATGACCCACGGCAGAGCTTTCCAAAGCTTGGATCGCTGGGGGGTGACTTCCAGTGAGCGCCGTTCCTCGTCGATGGCCTCGGCACCGGGTGGTTGCTGCCCCAGCACTTGCAGGTGTTCCCCGAGACCTTTCATGTGCCCGGCGCCGACGACGACCAGAATATGCCGTGGCGCTTTTCCGGCAATTTCCTCGCGCAGGCGCAGCGCCATGTAGCGATCACGCTCGCGAATCAAGGGGGCATAGAGCGACTCGGATTGCTCGGCGAATTCGGCGAAGGTCGATTCGAGCACGTCGCCTTCCTTGAGGCGCTCGATCTCTTCGCTGGAGACTTTCTTGCGCGACATCACGCTGCCCAGCAGCCCTGAGATCAGGCTCATGCGCTGCCACCAGGGCACGTTGTGATAGATGCGCTTGAGGGTCACGCCAATGTCGCGATCGACGAGATACAACGGCAGGTCCGCGCGCTTGGTTTCCTTGATCGCCATTTGCATCTCGGCCCCCGGCGTCACGCCGGACTGCTCGGCGACGCGTTGCTGGAAGGCGCCCAGCGCGAGACTCGCGGCGACCATGCCGGCCTTGCCCTGACGCAGGACCTGGAAGAGATCCATCTTGGCCATGGCGTCGGGCTGGGTGGCGCTCTGGTAGCGAGTGGGGCACAACTCGATGGCCACGGCGTCGAAGTCGCCGGAACGGATCATTTCGCGGACCTCGTCGGCGCTGGCGCGCGAGACGTGGGCGGTACCCAGAAGGGTGTAACGGGTCTCACCCTGATCGATGACCTGGCGAGGGCCGGCGGTAGTATCGGGCATGCGGCGTTTCGCTTCGGTGGCGGAAAAGCTCGATTATCCACGATGGCCGGGGGCGGGCCAAACCCGGCCCCGCTCGATGCGACCACGAACGGGGCGTCGAGCGCACGAATCAGTGCTTGGCGCGGCACGCCGCAGCGGTAAACAACACATCGGTAGACGAGTTGAGAGCCGTTTCCGTGGCATCTTGCACGACGCTGATGACGAAGCCGATGGCAACGACCTGCATGGCCACCTCATTGGAGATGCCGAACAGACTGGCGGCCATCGGGATGAGCAGCAGAGAGCCGCCGGCCACCCCGGAAACACCGCAGGCAGCGAGTGAGGCGACGATACACAGCAACAGGGCCGAGGCGAAGTCCACGCCGATGCCCAGGGTATGCGCGGTCGCCAGGGTGATCACCGAGATGGTGATGGCGGCGCCGGCCATGTTGATGGTGGCGCCCAGCGGAATCGAAATCGAATAGGTGTCGGCGTCCAGCTCCAGGCGTTCGCAAAGTGCCATGTTGACGGGAATGTTGGCGGCACTGCTGCGCGTGAAGAATGCCGTGATGGCGCTGCCGCGCAGACAGGCGAAGACCAGCGGGTACGGATTGCGCCGTGTCGCCAGGAATACGATCAAGGGGTTGGTGACCAGCGCCACGCACAGCATGCAGCCGACGATGACGGCCAGCAGATGGGCGTAGTCGAGCAGTGCCGTCATGCCGGTATCCGCGAGGGTGCCGGCGACCAGCCCGAAGATGCCCAGCGGTGCGAAGCGGATCACCAGGCGCACGATGTTGGAGACGGCCTCGGAGAAGGCATTGAGCACGCCGAGCGTGGTCTCGGCAGCGCCGCGCAGCATGATGCCCAGCGCGATCGCCCAGGCCAGTATGCCCACGAAATTGGCGTTCATCAGCGCATGGATGGGGTTGTCGACGACATTGAGCAGCAGATGGCGCAGGATCTCGGCGATGCCGCCTGGTGGCTGGCCGCTTGCCTGGGGCGCGTCGATGACCAGCGATGTCGGGAACACGAAGCTGGCGATGACGGCCACCAAAGCGGCGCACAGGGTGCCGACCATGTACAGCAGCAGCACGCCGCGCATATGCGTGGGTTGGCCGCGACGGTGATTGGCGATGGCCGCCATGACCAGCAGGAAGACCAGCACCGGCGCCACCGCTTTCAAGGCCGAGATGAAGACTTGGCCCAGAAGTGATAGCGAGGCGGCGGCCTCGGGCCATACGCTGGCCACGACGATGCCGAGGACGATACCGATGACGATTTGCGGAATGAGCCCTAGGCGAACCATCGCGCGTACAGGGCTGGCAAGGCTGGTGGACATGACGCTTTCTCGAGTCTGAATAACGGATGAAGGCCCGTCGCGGTGGGCCGGGAAGCGCGCATGGTAGCATTGCCACCATCGCGATACCCGAGCAAACGGCTTCAAAAGTCTCTGTCTTCAGTGAAATGAGAAAGTGAAAGTCGTGGTCACCAGTATGAAGCAGGCACCCAGGCGCTTTTGAAGAGAATATTTTCGCGTGCCGCTTCAGCGACGCCAGAAGGCCGGCGTAAATAGCACCAGGATGGTGAAGATTTCCAGGCGTCCGAACATCATGGCGACCACCAGAGTCCACTTGGCGAGATCCGGCATTTCACCGTAGTGCGCCGCCACGCCACCCAGCCCCGGGCCCAGGTTGTTGAGGGCCGAGCCCACCGCCGACCAGGCCGTCACCTGATCCAGTCCGGAGGCGAGCAGAATCAACAGCATCAGCACGAACAGCAGCATATACGCGGAGAAGAATCCCCACACCGCTTCGGCGACGCCACTGGAGATGCGCATTTTGCCCACCTTGACCGAGAACACCGCGTTGGGGTGGATCAGGCGGTGAATCTCGCGCAGGCCCTGCTTGAGAATCAATAGAATGCGGATCACCTTCATGCCCCCGCCGGCGGACCCCGAGCAGGCGCCGACGAAAGCGCCAATGAACAGCATGAACGGCAACACACCGGGCCAGACGGTGAAGTCGGCGACGCCGAAACCGGTGGTAGTGGCGATCGAGACCGCCTCGAACAAACCGTGGCGCAGTCCCAGGGTGTCGTCGTAGGTGCCACTGATGAATAGCGTGGCTATGGTGATGCTGACCAATAGCGCGAGAAAGATGATGAAAAAACGGAATTCCGGATCGACCAGATAATGGCGCAGGCGCTTCTCGCGCCACACCGCGAAGTGCAGCCCGAAACTCAATGACGATATCACCATGAAGAACACGCAGATCAGCTCGATGGCCGCGCTATCGAAATAGCCGATACTGGCGTCGTGAGTCGAGAAGCCGCCGATGGCGACGGTGGAGAAGCTATGCCCGATGGCGTCGAACCAGCTCATGCCCGCCAGCCAATAGGCCAAAAAACATGTCAGCGTCAGGGCGGCGTAGATATACCACAGCGCCTTGGCGGTCTCGGTGATACGCGGGGTCAGCTTGGAGTCCTTCAGCGGCCCGGGAATCTCGGTGCGGTAGAGCTGCATGCCACCGATGCCCAGCGTCGGCAGGATTGCCACCGCCAGGACCACGATCCCCATGCCGCCTAGCCACTGCAACTGTTGGCGGTAGAAAAGGACCGACTCGGGCAGCAGGTCGATACCGGTGAGAATGGTGGCACCGGTGGTAGTGAGGCCGGAGAAGGACTCGAACACGGCGTCGGTGAACGACAGCGACGGGTCGGCGGCAAGCATGAGTGGCAGCGACCCGAACAGCCCCAGTACGCTCCAGAACATCACGGTGATCAGAAAACCATCGCGAGTGCGCAATTCACGTCGGGCATGACGGGTCGGCCAGTAAAGCAGGGCCCCGGTGGTGAACGAGATGCCCAGACCGATGACGAAGGCGTCCCAAGTGGCATCCTCGAAAATCAACGAAATCACGATCGGTGGCACCATGGTCAGGCTGAACATCATCAACAACAGCCCGACGATCCGCATGATCACCAGGAAACTCATGGTAGGCGCCTTGCCATGATAGGGGCTTTGCGTGACCGAATACTCATCAGAAGAACGTCAGCCCTACCTGGAAAAGACGCTCGACCTCCCGGATGCGGCGCTTGTCGATGACAAACAGAATGACGTGATCGCCGCTTTCCACGACGACGTCGTCGTGGGCGATAAGGACGTCCTTGCCGCGCACGATGGCACCGATGGTGGTGCCACTGGGCAGGTCGATTTCGTCGATGGTGCGTCCCACCACCTTGGACGAGCGTGAATCGCCGTGGGCGATGGCCTCGATGGCCTCGGCGGCCCCGCGTCGCAGCGAGTGAACGTTGACGATATCGCCGCGCCGCACATGGGTGAGCAGGCCGCCGATGGTGGCCTGCTGCGGCGAGATGGCGATATCGATCTCGCCGCCCTGGACGAGATCCACGTAGGCGGCGTTGTTGATCAGGGTCAGCACCTTCTTGGCCCCCAGGCGCTTGGCCAGCATCGACGACATGATGTTGACCTCGTCGTCGTTGGTCAGCGCACAGAAGATATCGCAATCTTCGATGTTTTCTTCCAGCAATAGGCGCTTGCTGGTCGCGCTGCCGTGCAGGACCACGGTACGGTCGAGGCGCTCGGACAGGACCGTGCAGCGCTCGAGTTCATGCTCGATGATCTTGACCTGGTGGCTGTGTTCGAGCGTCTCGGCGAGCCGTTCGCCGATGTTGCCGCCGCCGGCAATGATCACCCGGCGGAAGTCACGATCGACCTTGCGCAGCTCGCTCATGACCGCGCGGATGTCCTTGCGCGCGGCGATGAAGAAGACTTCATCGTCGGCCTCGATGACCGTGTCGCCCCGTGGGATCAGGGGGCGGTTACGGCGATAGATCGCCGCCACGCGAGTATCCACGTTGGGCATGTGACGCCGCAGGAAGCCGAGCTCCTGACCCACCAGTGGTCCGCCATAATAGGCCTTGACGGCTACCAACTGGGCCAGACTGCCGGCGAAGTCGAGGACCTGCAGGGCACCGGGGTACTCGATCAGGCGGCGGATATGGTCGGTGACCACCTGCTCGGGACTGATCAGCACATCGATGGGAATCGCGTCGTGGGAGAACAATCCCTTGCGCGTCAGGTAAGCGGTGGCACGCACGCGGGCGATCTTGGTCGGCGTGCGAAACAGCGTATGCGCGACCTGGCAGGCGACCATGTTGACTTCGTCGGAGTTGGTCACCGCGATCAGCATGTCCGCATCCTCGCCGCCCGCCTGGCGAAGCACCATGGGATAGGACGCCGTGCCCACCACCGTGCGGATATCCAGACGGTTGTGGAGTTCGCGCAGGCGCTTGGTGTCGACATCCACCACGGTGATGTCGTTTTCTTCGCTGGCCAGGTGTTCCGCCAGCGTACCGCCGACCTGGCCGGCGCCGAGGATGATGATCTTCATGCGAGGGAGAATCCGCGCTCAGTGACTGGCGCGTAGCATAAACCAGTCAGCGCCCCCAATGACAGGGGCGCGATGGTGCTCGGGCGCAAGCCCGATCAGTCGAGGGAGAGCCCCACCTTGAGGGTGACCTGCCAGTGCCCCACGCGACCGTCCTCGAGATGGCCGCGCATGTCGATGACCTCGAACCAGCGCATGCCGTGCAGTGTCTCGCGCGCTTTTTCCAGGGCGTTGTTCACGGCATCTTCGACACCATTCGGTGAGGAGCCGGTCAGTTCGATGTGCTTGTAGACATGATCGCTCATGGCGTTCTCCTTGCGCTTGTCGTGCGATGGGGGCTCAAGCGCCGATGATCTCGACGCCGAGCCGGGTGAGACGTTGCCGCGTGGCGGCATCCGTGTCATGGGTGACCGGGCGGGTCAGCGGCCATAGAAAGCGTGTCTCGAAACCTGCGGCGATGGCATCCTCGGCGCTCCACAGCACGCATACATCACGCGCCAGGCCGCAGAGATAGACACTGTCGACGCCGCGTTCGCGTAGCCAGCCGGCCAACCCCGTGGTGGGACGTGTGCCATCGGGACCCAGGTTGTTGCGAAAGGCGCTGTAGGAATCGATGCGGGGGTCGCCTCCCTTGCGTACGATCAGATCCACCGGGGCCCAGTCGAGTTCGGGATGCAGGCGAGCGCCGGGCGTGTTCTGCACGCAGTGATCGGGCCATAGGGTCTGCGGCTCGCCGTAGAGATCGAGGGTGTCGAAGGGTTGATAGCCCGCATGCTCGCTGGCGAAGGAGACATGCCGGGCGGGATGCCAATCCTGGGTGGCCACGACGTGTGCGAAACGTCGCTCGCTGAGCAACTGGCTCAGCCCCGGCAGGATGGCATCGCCATCGGCGCAGGCCAGGGCGCCGCCGGGCATGAAGTCGCCTTGCACGTCGACGACGAGCAGGGCGCAACGCGTATCGATGATCTCGAGGGCATCCTGCAACACGAGGGCTCCACTCATGGGTGCGATGCCCTCAGTATCGAAGTCTCCTGCGCCCCTGGCAAGGGACGCCGACGACTGGCGGTGTGTGGCGGCGGGTTACGCGGGCTGCTTGCGCAAGCGTGCGTAGAAGAAACCATCGTGGCCGTCGATGCGCGGCAGGAGCTGGCGTCCGGCGCCGGCGGGGCGGCCCCAGTCGACGTCGAGTTCGTCGGCACGGGCGTCCGGGGTGCGGGCGAGGAAGGCCGCGATCTGATCGGCGTTTTCCTCGGGCATCACCGAACAGGTGGCATACAGCAGTGTGCCGCCGGGGGCCAGGGTCGTCCACAGCGTGTCGAGCAGGCGGACCTGCAGCGCGGCGAGCTCACGGATGTCGCGGGGACGACGCAGGCGCTTGATGTCCGGGTGGCGGCGAATGACGCCGGTGCCCGAGCAGGGCGCGTCGAGCAGCACGGTATCGAAAGCTCGTTCGTCCCACCACCCGAGGCGAGTGGCATCGGCAGTCACGGTGGTGGCCTCGAGCCCGAGGCGCGTCAGGGTGGCGTCGACGCGGCCGAGCCGCTCGGCGTCGCTGTCCAGGGCGGTCAGTTTCAGGTCGAAGGCTTCGAGCAGGTGCGCGGTCTTGCCGCCGGGGGCGCTGCAGGCATCCAGTACGCGAGCGCCGGGCGTCGTGGCCAGGGCCGGTTCGAGTAATGGTGCGGTCAGCTGGGCGGCCTCGTCCTGCACGCTCACCGTGCCCTCACTGAAGCCGGGCAGGGCGCGCACGTCACAGGCTTCGTGCAAGGTTACGCCATCCGGCGCGTACGGCGTAGGGTCGGCGGCGAGGCCGGCGTCCCGCAAGCGGGCCAAGTACGTTTCGCGATCTTCGTGGCGACGATTGACGCGCAGGGTCATGGGGCCGGGTTGGTTATTGGCCTCGGCCAGCCCACGCCAGTCGTCGGGCCAGGCCTCGCGCCAACGCGTGAGCATCCACTCGGGATGCAGCAGCGCGATGCTCGGGTCGCGATCGACCTGCGCTTGAAGCGTCTGGCTATCGCGCTGAAAGCGGCGCAGGCAGCCATTGAGCACGCGGGTGGCCCAGCCCTTGCCCAGCGCCCGAGCGGCCCCGGCGGTTTCCCCCACGGCGGCATGCGCGGGGACACGCATGTACGAGAGCTGATAGAGGCCGAGCAGCAACAGCGCCTGGATGTCCTGGTCGCGGCGCTTGAATGACTGGCGCAGCAGGACCCCGGACAGCGCCTCAAGGCGCGGCAATGTGCGGCAGACACCGAAGCACAGCGCCTTGGCCAGGCCGCGATCGCGGCCTTCGATACCCGCGGATTCCAAGGTGCTGTCGAGGGCGTTCAGCGACCCCTTGCCGTCGAGCACGGGGGCCAGGGCGGAGGCGCAGACGGCGCGGATGTCCGGTGTACTCATGAGGTGGTCTCCTGACCCAGTCGCTGCCCCGGAGCAAAGCGCTCGCCACGGGCATTGAGCAGATCGCGCACCGCGAGCGGCTTGCCGCCGGGCAGCTGCGCGCGGGTAATATGCAGCACCTGAGTGCCGTCGGGGCCGCAGGCGATGCGCAGGGCGTCCGGGGCGTTCTCCAGCAGCGTGCCGGGGGGCGTGGCGGTGCCGTTGTCGGGGCCAGGTACGGCCAGCCATAGTCGCAACGGCTCGCCGGCGAGGCGCGTCCAGGCCACCGGCCAGGGATTGAAGGCATGCACGCGGGCGGCGAGTTCGGCGGCAGGGCGCGTGAAGTCGAGCTCGGCCTCGGCCTTGCTGAGTTTGGTGGCGTAGGTGACGCCCTCGCTCGGCTGGGGCGTCGCCGTCAGGTCGTCCGTCGCCAGGGCGTCGAGTGCCTCGACGATGGCCTTTCCGCCCAACGTGGCAAGACGGTCGTGCAGCTCGCCGCCGGTGGTGGTCGCGGTGATCGGCGTGTCGCGCACCAGCAGCATGTCGCCGGTATCGAGGCCGGCGTCCATCTGCATGATGGTCACCCCGCTACGCGTGTCGCCGGCTTCGATGGCGCGCTGAATGGGGGCCGCGCCGCGCCAACGGGGCAACAGCGAAGCATGCACGTTGAGGCAGCCCAGACGCGGGGTATCCAACACCGCTTGCGGCAGGATCAATCCATAGGCGACCACCACCATCACGTCGGCGTCGCAGGCGGCAAGCGTCTGCTGGGCGTCGGGCGCCTTGAGCGTGGTGGGCTGATGAATGGGCAGCGCGTGTTCGAGCGCCAGTGCCTTGACCGGGCTGGGCGTGAGCTTGCGCCCGCGTCCCGCGCCACGGTCGGGCTGGGTATGCACCGAGACGACTTCGTGGCGGCTGTCGAGCAACGCCGCGAGGCTGGCGGCGGCGAAATCGGGCGTGCCGGCGAATGCGACGCGCAATGATTGGGACATCGGGTGAACTTCCATAACGGCGTGCGAGGCCTGGATGATAGCGGATGCGGCGGCGATGGCAGAAGCCGCATGGCGCTGGTGCGCGCGTTCGTTCAATGTCACGGGCCGGCAGGTGCCGGCCCGCGTGACGAGTGCGAGGCGGGAGCGAGACGAAAGGTGACGTGACCTCAGGCGTCCTGCATGGCCTTGTGGCGTTTCTGCATCTTTTTCATGATGCGGTCGCGCTTGAGCGGCGAGAGATAGTCGACGAACAACGTGCCCTCGAGGTGATCGCACTCATGCTGGATGCAGTGGGCGAGCAGGCCGTCGGCTTCCAGCTCGTAGGGCGTGCCGTCGCGATCCAGCGCCTTGAGCGAGACCCGTAACGCACGCGGTACTTCGGCGTAATGATCGGGGATCGACAGGCAGCCTTCCTGCATGGGTTCGCGTTCCTCACCCAGCGGCGTGTATTGAGGGTTGATCAGTACGCGGGGCTGCGAGCGATCGTCACTGACGTCCATGACGATGACGCGGCGATGCACGTCGACCTGAGTCGCGGCCAGGCCGATGCCTTGGGCGTCGTACATGGTGTCGAGCATGTCGTCGACCAGCGTACGGATCTCGTCGTCGACGGTCTCGACGGGCGCCGCCTTTTTACGCAGGCGCTCGTCGGGAAATTCGAGAATGGTCAGCTTGGCCATGGCGTTAAGAAAACCGTTATGCTGTTACGTGAAATGTGTCCGCTAGTGTAATGCGCCATCGTCGGGAACGGAACCGAGAGGACGCCGCTGCCCCCGATAGCGGATGGTCAGGCAGCGTACCGCCGGTAGCGGCGAAGCGTGGCGGCATAAGATGTATCAAGTATAGCAGTGCGTCCAGACGCATGCCGAGGACCGAGGGCGTCGGCGCCGTAACGATTTGACGTACGAACGATCAGAAGAAGAGACGATCATGTGGGCAGGCTATGGCGGTCGGTTAGTAGCACTCGTGCTGGTGCTGGTTGGCGTTGTGGGTGTGGCATCTGCCGCCGAGGAGCGCGATGGGCCGCAGGATGTCGTGCATCTCTCTCCGCGTATACGTGAAGTGCCGCCGAGCGAAGCGACGCCTAGCATCAAGCGTCGAACGATAGCGCCTTTCCTGAACGACTATCGCCTCCTCGACTCGCGCGCCAAGCTCAAGGAGACGTCCTACGTCGTCGCGGGCGATGACGGGCAGCAGCTGATCGGCAGCGGCGACCGGTTTTATGCCCGTGCTGGCAAGGGCGCCGGGCTCTCGCGTGATGCGCGGCGCGTCATCTACCGTCCCGGGACGGTCTACCGTGATCCGGAAAGCGGCGCGCTACTCGGTATCGAGCTCCGCGCGGTAGGCGAGGCGGGGTGGGTGAAGCGCGAAGGTAATCTGGCAGTGTTCGAGGTACTCGAGGCGCGTCGGGAAGTGCGCCCCGGTGACCGACTACTGCCGTATCGCGAAGAACGTCTCTCTCTGACGTTTCCCCTCCAGGTTCCAGAGCACGCCGTCGACGGCGAAATACTGGGGGCGCCTGAAAGCATGAATTACGTCGGTCGGCACGCCATCGTGGCGCTTGACCTGGGACGCAGGAATGGCATCACGCCGGGGACCGTACTCGCCCTGGATGCTGCGCCGGTGCGGGTGGCCGATCCGATCGAGGGCGACACGCTGCACCTGGCGGGTGCGCCTGGCGGCCTGGCGATGGTGTTCGAGAGCTTCGAGCGGGTCAGCTACGCGCTGATCCTGGAGGCCACGCGGCCATTGGAGGTGGGCGATGGCGTGAGCACGCCCGAGCGGCATGTGCTGACGTCATTGGACGTACGATGAGGAAGGCGCGCATGATCACAGCGAGAGAGTGGTGTGCCCTGGCGCATCTCCCCAAACTCGGTGCCCGGCGCTTGGCGGTCATTCGCCGAGAGCTGGCCGCGCAAGGGCTCGATGACGCCTGGCCCCAGGCCTGGCTCGCGGCGATGCCCGCCGGGCCGCGCGAGACGCTCAGGTACTGGCTCGAGCACCCAGCCAAGAGCCCCCTCGAGACATCGGTGAGCCAGGCATTGGCCTGGGAGGCCAGCGCGCCATCGCACCACCTGCTGTATCCCGGCCATCCCGCCTGGCCCGCGCTGCTCGATGAAATCGTCGATCCGCCGGCGCTGTTATGGGCCAAGGGCGATTTGGCCACCCTCGATCTGCCGGGACTGGCCATGGTCGGTACGCGGCGCCCGACCCGCGAAGGCAGCGACAACGCGGCCTTTTTCGCCCGTGAACTCGTGGTCGCCGGCTTCGGCATCATCAGCGGCATGGCATTGGGAGTCGACGGCGTCGCCCAGCGGGCGGCGCTGGATGTCGGCGGTCGCAGCGTGGCGGTACTCGGTTGCGGTGTGGACGTGATCTACCCGCCCCGCCATGCCGGCCTGTATCGTCGTCTGCTCGACGAAGGCGGTCTACTGCTCTCGGAGCACCCTGCCGAGACGCGCGCCCATGCGCGCTATTTCCCGCGCCGCAATCGCATCATCACCGGCTTGTCGCTGGGCGTTCTGGTCGTCGAGGCGGCCGAGAAAAGCGGCTCGCTGGTCAGTGCGCGGCTGGCGATGGAGCAGAACCGCGAGGTGTTTGCGCTTCCCGGCTCGCTGCACAATGTGCAGGCGCGCGGCAACCTGGGGTTGATCCGCGACGGTGCTTGCCTGGTATGCGGGCGTGACGACATCCTCGAGCAGCTCGGCCATTGGCAGGCGTTGAACGCGGCGACGCCCGACGCCGACACGGCGACACCACCAGCGCGTACAGAGGCACCGGCGCCCTCCGATGTGCCCCAGGATCCGTTACTGGCGTTGTTGGACACGGTTCCCACGCCGCTGGACGTGCTCGTCGAGCGCAGCGCGCTGGATGTCGGTGGTTGTCAGATGCGCCTGTTGGAACTGGAACTCGCCGGCCAGGCCGCGCAGGTTAGCGGGGGCTGGGTGCGCCGCGCCACTCACTGAACACCTGCGACAGCGTGGCACGGCATCCTGCCCCACGTGCGTGATAAGATGGCTGCCTCTTGTATCGCCGTGAAGTGAAATCCTTCGCCATGTCAGAGACCTCCGACACTCTCAGTCATGCCGTGGCGGCATTGCGCCGCGGTGCGATTGTGGCCTATCCCACCGAAGCGGTGTGGGGACTGGGCTGCGATCCCGATGACGATGCCGCGCTGGCGCGGCTGATCGAACTCAAGCAGCGCGATCCCGCCAAGGGTTTGATCCTGATCGCCGCTGACATGGACCAGCTCGAGCCTTGGCTGGTGGGGCGCGATGCGTCGCAACGTGCGCGCTTGGCCGCAAGCTGGCCGGGCCCCCATACTTGGCTGGTACCCGACAACGGCCGGGCACGTCCACTGCTGCGCGGCGAACACGCCACCCTGGCGGTGCGCGTCAGCGATCATCCTTTGGTCAAGGCACTGTGCAACGCCTTCGGCGGCCCGCTGGTCTCGACCTCGGCCAATCGTGCCGGTTCGCCGCCTGCCATGAGTGCCGACGACATACGCGCGACCTTCGGCGAGGCGGTGACGCTCGTCGATGGACCGCTGGGCGGATATGAACGGCCGAGCACGATCCGTGATCTGACGAGCGGCGAGGTCCTGCGCGATTGAGGCGTAGCAGGGTGGCGTACGTTTTACGTCATGGCCGAGCGCTACATGAGTCAAACCAACCGACAACCCGAGGAGAGCGACGTGGCGCACCCCCATCTCGACAAGGTGAAGGAGTATCTACTCGACTTGCAGGAACGTCTCTGTGAAGGCTTGGCCGCCGAGGATGGCACGGCCTTTCGTGAAGACAGCTGGACACGTGAGTCGGGAGGGGGCGGTCGCTCGCGGGTGATCGAAGACGGTAAGGTGTTCGAGAAGGGCGGCGTCAACTTCTCGCATGTCTTCGGCGAACGCCTGCCGGCCTCGGCCTCGGCCGCGCGGCCCGAATTGGCCGGGCGCAGCTTCCATGCCGTGGGTGTGTCCTGGGTGCTGCATCCGCATAACCCGCACGTGCCCACCGCGCATGGCAATGTGCGTTTCTTCATCGCCGAAAAAGACGGTGCCGAGCCCGTGTGGTGGTTCGGTGGCGGTTTCGATCTGACGCCGTTCTATCCGGTGTTCGAGGACGTGGTCCATTGGCACCGCGTGGCCCGCGATACCTGCGCGCCGTTCGGCGAGGAGGTCTACCCGCGCTTCAAGCAGTGGTGCGACGATTATTTTACCCTGCATCATCGCGGCGAAACGCGTGGCGTCGGTGGGCTGTTCTTCGACGATCTCAACGAATGGGAGTTCGAGCGCTGCTTCGCGTTCCAGCAGGCGGTGGGCGATGCCTTTCTCGATGCCTATCTGCCCATCGTAAGGCGGCGGCGCGAGACACCCTACGGTGAGCGTGAACGTGATTTCCAGGCCTTCCGACGCGGGCGCTACGTCGAGTTCAACCTGGTCTGGGACCGCGGCACCCTGTTCGGCCTTCAAAGTGGCGGGCGCACCGAGTCGATCCTGATGTCGATGCCGCCGCTGGCGCAATGGCAGTACTGCTGGGCGCCCGAGCCGGATAGCGAGGAGGCACGTCTGGCCGATGAATTCCTGCACCCGCGCGAATGGCTCGAGGAGGCCGAGGCATGAGCGATCGTTACTGTGTCTTCGGCCATCCCATCGCGCATTCGCGCTCACCGCGCATTCATGCGCTATTCGCCGAGCAGTGTGGCCAGGCCATGACCTACGAGGCCATCGAGGCGCCGCGCGAGGACTTCGCCGGCGCCTGGCACGCGTTCATGGCCGCCGGCGGATGCGGTGCCAATGTCACCGTGCCGTTCAAGGAAGAGGCGTATCGCGTGGCGGATGTGCTCAGCCAGCGTGCCCGCCGTGCCGGGGCCGTCAATACGCTGGTACACGGCCGTGACGGGCGCACCTATGCCGATACCACCGATGGCGTGGGGCTAGTGCGTGACCTCGAGTGGCACGGTGTGGCGCTTTACGACGCACGGATTCTCGTTCTCGGGGCGGGGGGGGCCGTACGCGGCGTACTCGATCCGTTGCTGGCGGCGGGGCCACGCGCACTGCATATTGCCAATCGCACCGCCGAGAAGGCCGTGGGTCTGGCGGCTGACGTTCACGCGCAAGAACGTGGGCAGCAGGCAAGCGTGACGGGGGGCGGCTATGATGCCCTGGAAGGCGCTTACGATGTCGTCATCAATGGCACCAGTGCCTCGCTGGCCGGTGATCTGCCCCCCTTGCCCGACACGTTGCTCGCCGATACGGGCGTGGCCTACGACATGATGTACGCCGCCGATCAGACCGTTTTCCTGCAATGGGCGGGGGCGCGCGGCGCGCGCACCATCGATGGCCTGGGCATGTTGATCGAGCAGGCCGCCGAGGCGTTCTTTCTGTGGCGCCAGGTGCGCCCCGATACTGGGCCGGTACGCGATACGTTACGCCACGAACTTTGACGTTCCGCAGGCACCTGGGGTCAGGCGCTGGTGTGGGAGCGAATCCATTCTCCCTCCCACAACCCCGGCAAGGCAGAGGCCTTGGCCAATCGGGAACAAGCTCCCTCCCGTTGGCTTTTCAGAAGGCGATCAGCGCTGACATTGGGGGCGTTCGCCGTTGGCTTGGGCCTGCTGGTAGAGCGGTACGGCTTGATCCATGCGTGCCTGCAAACCTTGAATGCGCGATTGGTCGCTGGGGTGGGTGGAGAGCCATTCCGGGGGCGCGCCCTGGCTTTGCGCGGCCATGTTCTGCCACAGCTCGATGCTGGCGCGGGGGTTGAAGCCGGCCTGCGCCATCAAGTCCAGGCCGATCTTGTCGGCTTCCGACTCTTGCTTGCGCGAGAAGGGCAGGATCACGCCGTACTGAGCGCCCGCACCGAGGAGCCCCATGAGCTGCTCACCGGCAGCGCCGTCCAGTCCTGCCGCCGCTTGCAGGATCGACAGCCCGGTCTGCGTGGCGGCTTGGGTCGAGACACGTTCGTTGGCGTGGTGGGCGAGAACGTGGCCCACCTCGTGACCGATGACGGCGGCCAATTGGTCCTGGTTCTGGGTAACGTCGAGCAATCCGCTGTTGACTCCGATATAACCACCCGGCAGCGCGAAGGCGTTGGCCGTGTCGTCCTTGAAGACCTTGACCTCCCAGTTGGCAATACCGGCGTCGGCAGGCACCTCGTCGGTGATGGCATGGGCGACGCACTGCACATACTCATACGTGGCGCCGCCAATCTCCGGCAGCTTTTGCTGATACTGAGCGAAACTTTGCTTACCCATCTGTTCGAGTTGATCGTCCGGATAGAAAGCCAACTGGCTACGTCCTAGCGGCGAGGTGCTGCAAGCGGCCAGGGTGATGCCCACGACCCCAATGGCCAGCGGGGTACGTAGGCGGGATAGCAACGTCCTTTGCATGAGGAACTCCTGATAGGTTCTGGACCCGACAACCAAACGGCTCCAAGATACCCCGATGCTGCGTTGGGTCAACCAGCGATGCACAGGCGGGATTCTGGAATCAACAGTGACAGGAGGGGAAGGATGGACGCCGAGCTAGCGCAACGTCTACACAAGGTGCTTGATCGAGTCGAGGCGTGGTTGCCGCCGGAGCCCGCAGCCGTCGACTGGTCACGTGACGTGGCGGCGATCTGGCAGCGTAATGCGCTGGGCGGCCACTTGATCCCGGTAGCCGCACGCGATGGCGTCGGCATGGACGACCTGGTCGGCATCGAGCGCCAGAAGACGGCGCTTTTGCGCAACACGCGCGCTTTCTTGCACGGGCGCCCGGCGAATCATGCGCTGCTTTGGGGCGCCCGTGGCAGTGGTAAGTCGTCGCTGGTCCGGGCCTTGCTCAACACCCTGGCGCCGGAAGGCTTGCGCTTGATTCAGGTCGACCGCCACGATCTGGTTGGCCTGCCAGGACTGGTGCAACGGTTACGCGACTCGACGCATCGCTTCATCGTGTACTGCGATGATCTCTCCTTCGAAGGCCACGACGACGCCTACAAAGCGCTCAAGAGCGTGCTCGACGGTACCTTGACCGGACCGCCTGAAAACGTGCTGCTGTACGCGACGTCCAACCGACGCCACTTGCTGCCCGAGTCACTCGCCGATAACCAGGACACGCGCTTGGTCGACGGCGAACTTCATCATGGCGATGCGGTGGAGGAACGTATCTCGCTTTCCGATCGGTTCGGGCTGTGGCTGGCCTTTCATCCTTTCAACCAGAATGCCTACCTGACCGCATGCGAGCATTGGGTGCACTACCTGGGTGGGGATGACGCCTGGAACGATGCGGCCCGCGAGGACGCGGTGCGTTTCGCTACCTTGCGTGGAGTGAGAAGCGGGCGCGCCGCCTGGCAGTTTGCTTGCCAGTGGGTAGGCGCTAGGCATGAGGCGCAAGAGTCGTAACGTGCTTGAAGGCGAGACGGTCATACAGTCAGGGGAGGACGGCATGCCAGAAAGCGAGCTGCGACTCGCCTTGCTCGACGATGAGCCGCGATGGCGTTGCGCGCTGGGCGAGGCCTTGAGCACGTTGGAATATGCGTGTCACGAATATGTCATCGCCTGCAGTTTCAGTCGCAGCCCCGCACGGTCCAGGCGTCGGGCGAGTCAGGCGTGACGCTTTGCGCTGGGGTGACGGGCCTGCACGACGCGCCCAGCGCCAAACTGGCGGGACGCCATCGTGTGATGGGCGATGGGCAAGAGTGACGAGTGACCCCTTTTAGCGGCGCTTCTTGCGTGCCTCGCGCGTGCGGTTCAGTTCGCGTTTCTTGGCCTTCTCGCGGTCGCTGGCACCGGCATTGTCGTCGTAGGGGTTGTTGCCCGAACGGAACTCGAAGCGCATCGGCGTACCGCGTACCTTGAGTACCTTGCGGAAGGTGTTGATCAGATACCGCTTGTACGCTTCGGGCAAAGCACCGGTCTGATTACCGTGCACCACGATGATCGGTGGATTGCTGCCGCCCTGGTGGGCCATGCGCAACTTGATGCGGCGACCATGGACCAGCGGCGGCTGATGCTCGCTCACCGCATCCTGCAAGAGCGTGGTCAGACGGTTGGTCGACCAGTGACTGTTGGCCGAGTCGAAGGCGCGCGTGATGGAAGGATAGAGGTCGCCCACCGCAGTGCCGTGCAGCGCGGAGATGAAATGCATCTCGGCATAGTCGGCGAAGCCCAGGCGCCGCTTGATTTCCGTGCGCATCTTGTCCTTCGCCTCTTGCTCGAGACCGTCCCATTTGTTGACCGCCAGGACCAGCGCGCGCCCGCTGCTCAGGACATAGTCGAGCAGGTGCAGATCCTGTTCGACCAGGCCGCTGCGCGCATCGAGGACCATGACGGCCACATGGCAATCCTTGATCGCTTCGAGCGTCTTGATGATCGAGAATTTCTCGGCGGTTTCCTTGACGTTCTTGCGGCGCCGTACGCCGGCGGTGTCGACCAGTACATAGGGTTTGCCGCGGCGCTCGAAGGGAATCTCGATGGCATCTCGAGTGGTGCCGGCCTCGTCAAAGACGACGACCCGTTCTTCGCCGAGTAGACGGTTGACCAGCGTCGACTTGCCGACATTGGGGCGGCCGATGACCCCGATGCGAATACCGTTGCTGATATCGGGTGGCGCGGCATTGTGCTCACGTGGCGGAAAGGGCGCCAGCACTTCATCGATCAAGGCGGTCACGTTGCGCCCATGCGCGGCGGCAATCGGGTGCGGGTCACCCAGGCCGAGTTGCCAGAAGTCGGCCGATGCCGTGTGCTCTTCGAGTCCGTCGGTCTTGTTGACCACCAGCCAGGTTTTTTTCTGATTGACGCGCAGGTGATTGGCAATGGCCTCGTCGGCAGCAATCAAACCGCTGCGCCCGTCGACCATGAACAGCACGATATCGGCTTCGTCGATGGCCAGCAGCGATTGCTCGGCCATGGCGGCGTCGATGCCTTCTTCATGGCCGCTGATGCCGCCGGTATCGATGACGGTGTAGGTCTTGTCACCGAGCGCGCCGTTGCCGTACTTGCGGTCACGGGTAAGGCCGGCGAAATCGGCGACCAGCGCGTCACGTGTGCGCGTCAGGCGATTGAAAAGGGTCGATTTGCCGACGTTGGGTCGGCCTACCAGGGCGATGACGGGATTCATGTTGTCTCGTAAACCGGCGCACAAAAGCGTTGAGTGAGGCTGGACATGCGACGTGGTCGTTATACAAGGAGACGCTACGCGGATGTCGCATGGTGTGGCGTGATTCTAGCATTGCTGAGCGCTAAGGGCCCACAAATGGCACGGGCACCTCGACGCGAGGTGCCCGCTCACAAACGATTGAGACGCTCCCGCTAGTCGCTTTTTTCGTCGATATCGTAGGCGGCCAGTTCGCCGTCGTTGGTGAGGGTGTAAAGCCGCTTGCCGTCGGCCAGCAGGGGCAGGTCGATGCCGCCGCCGCCGAGTTCCGTGCGACCCACGATCTCGCCGCTGGTGGCGTCGAGCAGATGGACATAGCCTTGATAATCGCCCAGCGCCAGCTTGCCGTCGATGAAGGTGGGAGCGGTCAGGTCGCGGCCCTCGAGTGCATCGGATTCCCACAGCACACTGCCGGTATCGACGTCGAGTGCCAGGACATGACTGGCCGCGTTGACGGTGAAGAGATAATTGCCGACGCGCAACGGGGTCAGGTAGCTGGATTCGTCGCGCGACCAGATGACTTCGCCACTGGTGGCTTCCAGCGCCATCACGCGGCCATTGTAGCTGGTCACGAACAGACGGCCGTCTCGGGAGAGCACCGGCTGACCGTCGAGATCGACGAGTCGTTCCACTTCGGTGCGTCCCCTGGGGACCGCGACGCGCATGTCCCATAGCGGTTGGCCGCTACGGTTGTCGAGCGTCACCAGCCGGCCATTGGCGAAGCCGACGAACGTGACAGGCTCAATGACACGTGGCGTGCCCGTACCGCGCAAGGTCAAGGAAGGCCGGTTGCTGCTGTAGGTCCACTCTTCCTGGCCGGTGCTGCGATTGAGGGCGGTGACCGTACCGTCGACACTCTGGACCACGATCAGCTTGCTGTTGAGCTGGGGGGTGGCCAACACTTCGCTGGAGACCTCGGAGCGCCACGCTATGCTGCCATCGGTGCGGTCGATGGCAACGACGGCGCCGTTGCGCGTTCCCGCGTAAAGTCGGGTGCCATCACTGGATAGGCCGCTGGAGAGCGGTGTATCGAGGCGTACTTCCCACTTGGTCTCGCCGCTGTCGGCATCGAGCGCGCGCAACAGGCCATCTTCGCTGGTCGTATAGAGGGTGCCGTCGGCGAGCAGAGGGTTCAAGGGATAGCGTGCTCGTCCCAGGCCGTCGCCGACCGAAGTGGACCAGCGCTCGTCGAGTGTCACCGACGTTGCAATGTCCTTGAGGTCCTTGGGAGGGTACTGCGGCTCGACGTTGCCGGCGCAGCCCGCCAGCAAGGTGGACAGGGTGAACGCGGCCGGTAACAGCAAGTGGTTGAATTTCATCAGCTGGCGTCCTTTACACCGAGATTGTCGAGCTTGAGCTGCACGCCGAAGAGCGGTAGATCCTGCTCCTTGGCAAGGGCGAGCGCGTCCTGGTAGGCCTGGCGCGCCTGGTCTGGCTGATCGAGCGCCACGTACGCATCGCCACGCGTGTTGGCGACTTGTGCGTCGAGCGAGGCGGGGATGTCGTTCCCAAGCGTCGTCAGTGCGCCCTCGGCATTGTCCAGGGCGATCTGCACGCGCGCCAGGTTGAGGCGTGCGAGTCCGTCGAGGTAGGCATGCTCACTGCCGTCGATGAATGCTGACAGGGTGTCGCGCGCGCTTTCCAGATGATTGGCATCGACCGCCAGGCGGGCGCGCATCAGTTCGGCGAGCTCAGCATACAGCGTACCGCCGTGTTCGCTCTTGAGTCCCTCGATCATGGACGTTGCTTGCTGACGCTGCTCGGCGTTCATCTGCGGTTGCTGCATCAGCAGCGTGAGCTGCTGGTAGCGTTGTGACGCGGCTGTCGCCTGAGAGACTTGATAATCCTGCCAGGCATACCAGGCGAAAATGCCCGCGCCGGCAAGCACGATGCCGGCAATGACCGCCTTGCCATATTCTTTCCACCAGCGCTTGAGCGTCTCAAGCTGTTCTTCTTCGCTAGTAATAAGCTCCGCCACGGGGGCTCTCCTTCAATGGCTGTTCGTACGAAACGGCGCTTGGTTCTTCAAGCCTCCGCGAGAAGCATCTGGAGACGTGCCGCGAGCGCATCGAGGGCCACGCTTTCCTGATCGCGATCTTCGCGCAGGAACTTGATTCCTACCCGGTCGCTGGCCAGTTCATCTTCGCCCAGCAACAGCGCCATGCGAGCCCCGCTCTTGTCGGCTTTCTTGATCTGGCTCTTGAAACTGCCGCCGCCGCAATGCACCTGCAAATGCATGTCGGGCAGCGCTTCACGCAGGCGTTCGCCCAGCAGCATCGCTTCGCGGCTGGCGGCATCGCCCATGGCCGTCAGATAGACATCGGTGCGCGGCCGTGCGGCCTGGGGGACCAGGTCGAGCGTCTCGAGCAGCAGGATCAGGCGCTCGACCCCCATGGCGAACCCGACGCCGGGCGTCGGTTTGCCGCCGAGCTGTTCGACCAGGCCGTCGTAGCGTCCCCCGGCACACACCGTGCCCTGGCTGCCCAGTGCTTGGGTCGTCCACTCGAACACGGTTCGGCTGTAATAGTCCAGCCCCCGCACCAGGCGCGGGTTGATGACGTACTCGATACCGGCTGCGTCGAGCATGGCGGTAAGTTCGGCGAAATGCGCACGCGAGTCGTCGTCGAGATGATCCATCAGGCGCGGTGCGGCTTCGAGCATCTCGGCCATGTCGGGATTCTTGGAGTCCAGGATGCGCAGCGGGTTGGTACTCAGGCGGCGCCGGGAATCCTCGTCGAGGACATCGGCATGGGCCTCGAAGTGGGCGACCAGGGCATCGCGGTAGGCGGCACGGGCCTCGTTGGAGCCCAGCGAGTTGAGCTCCAGCTGCACGTGGGGCATCAGGCCGAGCGCCTCCCACAGGCGGGCGCTGAGCAGGATCATTTCGACGTCGATGTCCGGCCCGTACATGCCATAGGCTTCCACACCGACCTGATGA
Organism: Chromohalobacter marismortui; assembly: GCF_004364315.1. Classification (GTDB taxonomy): domain Bacteria; phylum Pseudomonadota; class Gammaproteobacteria; order Pseudomonadales; family Halomonadaceae; genus Chromohalobacter; species Chromohalobacter marismortui. The sequence continues at coordinate 42,224 of NZ_SOBR01000008.1, forward strand.
AACTGACGATAGCGGCCCTTTTGCGGGCGCTCATGGCGGAACATCGGCCCCTGATACCACAGGCGCTGCGTCTGGTTGTACAGCAGGCCGTTCTCCAGCGCCGCGCGTACGCAGCTGGCGGTTCCTTCCGGCCGCAAGGTAAGGCTGTCACCGTTGCGATCCTCGAAGGTGTACATCTCTTTCTCGACGATATCGGTCACTTCGCCGATCGAGCGTTTGAACAACGCCGTCTGTTCGATGATGGGCGTGCGGATTTCACTATACCCATAGCGCTGCATGAGATGCTGGATCTGACGCTCGAAGTATTGCCAAACAGGCGACTGCTCCGGTAGCAGATCGTTCATGCCACGGATGGCCTGGATCTTGTTGCTCAATGCTGACTCCTGAACCGGTACGGGGCGCGCGAGCGGCGCATTATGCCTCGCGGGCGATGGTATCGCGTTCGCGAGCTTCTTTTTCGCGGACCTTATCGCGGATCAGCGCTTCCAGGTCGTCGACCAAGTGGTCGTTGCGAAGCTTGCTGGCCGGCTTGCCGTCGATATAGACGAGGTTGGCCGGGTCGCCGCCGGTGAGGCCGATATCGCTCTCCTTGGCTTCGCCGGGGCCATTGACCACGCAGCCGATGACCGAGACATCGAGTGGGGTCATGATGTCGTCGAGGCGTTCCTCGAGGGCGTTCATGGTACCGATGACGTCGAAGTTCTGGCGCGAGCAACTCGGGCAGGCGATGAAATTGATGCCCTTGGAGCGCAGGCGCAGGCTCTTGAGCATGTCATAGCCGACCTTGATTTCCTCGACGGGGTCGGCGGCCAGCGAGACACGGATGGTGTCGCCGATGCCTTCCATCAGCAGCATGCCGAGCCCGATCGACGACTTCACGGTCCCCGAACGCAGGCCACCGGCTTCGGTAATGCCGAGGTGCAGGGGCTGATCGATGCGCTGGGCGAGCTGACGATAGGCGGCCACCGCCATGAACACGTCGGAGGCCTTGACGCTGACCTTGAAGTCTTGGAAATCGAGGCGGTCGAGATGCTCGATATGGCGCATGGCGGATTCGACCAGTGCCTCCGGCGTGGGTTCACCGTATTTCTTCTGCAGGTCCTTTTCCAGCGACCCGGCGTTGACGCCGATGCGGATGGGAATGCCGTGATGACGCGCGGCATCGACCACCGCCCGCACCCGATCCTCGCGACCGATGTTGCCAGGGTTGATACGTAGGCAATCGACGCCCAGCTCGGCCACCCGCAGGGCGATCTTGTAATCGAAGTGGATGTCGGCCACCAGCGGAACCGAGACCTGACGTTTGATCTGGCCGAAGGTCTCGGCGGCTTCCATGGTGGGTACCGAGACACGCACGATGTCCGCGCCGGCTGCCTCGAGTTGGCGAATCTGTGCCACGGTGGCGGCGACATCCAGCGTGTCGGTGTTGGTCATGCTTTGCACGGCGATGGGGGCCCCGCCGCCGACGGGGACATTCCCGACGTGAATCTGGCGAGACTGGCGCCGTTGAATCGGAGATTGCATATGCATCAGCGTATCACTCTCCCAAGGTGAAGCGGGCGACGTTGTTGCCGCCGGTATACTGGCTCAGGTCAACGCTCTCGCCCTGATAGCGGAGATCGACACCGGAGGCGTTGCCGATCGTCAGGCGAAACGGTGGCGTGCCTTGCAGCTCGGTACTGGTACCCGGGTCTTGCAGGCCCACCATCAGGCGTTGGTCGTCGGCATCATAGATCTCGGTCCATGACTGTTCGTTGAAGGTCAGTGTCAGTTGATTGGCATTCGCGGCTGCCGTGTTGGCCTCGTCGTCTTGCGTGGCGGTGTCGTCATTCGCCGAGGTACTGGCGGCGGCACTGTCCGTGCTCGTTGCATTGCCTTGCGCAGTGGACGTGACGGATTCGTTGCTTGCCGAGGTGTCAGTGGTAGTGGTCGGCACCTCATCAATCCGTGCGGCGTCGTTATCGACGAGGCCCAGGTCGTCGCTCTCGTCGGGCACGGACGGCAGGCTGTCCTGTGCGTCGACGCCGGAGGCTGCGTCGGAGCGGCTGGACCGTTGTGTGGACACGCTGTCGCCGGAGGAAGCATCGTCTGCCATGCTGGCGGCTTGTGCACTGCCTTCGGTGCTGCCGCCACCGTTATCGATGCTGTCCATGGAGGCGGCGGGCTTATCGCCGAGCCCGAATAAGTCATTGCCTTCACGACTCTGCCACCACAGTAGCGTGAGGCCGATCAGCCCGACGATGATGAGCAGCGTGACCAGCTTGAAGAGCCAGGCGCCGATGCGTGAGGGCGGTTGTGAACGGTATGCCGGAGGCGCGACTTTACGGTCAAGGTCGTCGCGACCATGCAGGGCGTCGTAGTCCTGCGCCACTAGCTTGTCGTCGACCCCCAAGAGCTTGGCGTAGGCGCGCAGGTAGCCGCGTCGATAGGTGGCGATGGGGACCTGATCGAAGCGATCTTCTTCCAGGCCGGTGACCACGGCGGGCCTGAGATTGAGCTGCTCGGCCACTTCTTCAAGCGACAACCCCTGCCGCTCGCGCTCGCGCCTCAGCCGAGTGCCCGGGGGCTCGTGACCTTCGCTGGGAGAGGGGGAAACGTGTTGTTCGTGAGTGTCGCTCATACCAGAGCATCCTTCTCGAATTCGTGTGGTCGGATCATGCCTCAGGAAGCGTCATGCTGCCGATGATAAAAGGCCGCGGCATCCTCGTCGCCCCGGGCGCGAGCAATCTCGCTCGCCAGTTCGAGACTTTCCGGAGTGGCCTCGGTCAAGGTGAAGAAACGCTGCAGACGTTCCCAGGCACGTTCATCATGACCCTGCGTATGGTCGAGTCTCGCCAGTAGTAACAGGCTTTGTGCGTCGCGCGGGTTGGACGCGACAGCCTGTTCCAACGGGCGTCGCGCGGCGTCGAGCTTGCCTTGCTCGAACCGGCATTGGCCCAGATTGGCAAGCAACTGGGCACGATTGTTATACGTGGTGTCTCGTGCTGCTCGCTGCAGTTGCTGACAGGCGGCCGCGATGCGGCCCTGATCGTACAGAAAAGCAGCATAGTTGTTGCGCGCGCGAGTATAAGCGCCGTTGGCATCCAGCGCACGCTTGAAGAATTCCTCGGCGAGGGCCGGCTGCTGTTGACGTTGATAAAGGAGCGCCATGCCCTCTAGCGCCTTCGGATCGTGGGGACCCAGTTCCAGGGCATGTTCGAGTGCATCGCGAGCGCGTGACAGGGTGTCGCGTTTGAGATAGGCCAGCCCGAGATCGACGTAGGCATCCACCGCTTCACCGGTGTCCGGCGGCGCGTAGGTCGACTCGCGCTCGACTTGAACGGCGCAACCGCTCAGTAGCAGGACGAGCGACATCGCGGCACTCAACGAGCGGATCGAAGGTGGTCGATGGCGGCGCGTCATGGAACCCTCTCGAAACAATGGCGTCAGGCGTTGCGATGAGACGCTGTTCGTCGTCTGAAAGACTCCCATCAAAGCGCCGCATCTCGGTGAAGTCAAGACGACGCTCAATCGGCGTCGAGCTGGATGGACTGAATGTAACGCTCGTGACGCTTGGTGCGGTCCTTGACGCGTCCCACCAGTTGTCCGCAGGCCGCATCGATATCATCGCCGCGTGTCATGCGCACGGGGGCGGTATGGCCGAGTTCCTCGAGCCATTGCTGAAAGCGCATGACCTGGTTGCGTGACGGTTTCTCGTAGCCCGAGTGCGGGAACGGATTGAAGGGAATCAGGTTGATCTTGCACGGCAGATCACCGAGTAGCGTTGCCAACTCCTGGGCATGACGTTGCTGATCGTTGACGTCCTTGATCAGCGTGTACTCGATGGTCAGCATGCGCGTGTCGTCGCATTTGGCCATGTAGCGGCGGCAAGCATCGAGTAGCGTGGCAATGTCGTACTTACGATTCAGTGGCACCAGCTCGTTGCGTAGCTCGTCGTTGGCGGCATGCAGCGAGACCGCCAGGCTCACGTCGAGTTCGTCGCCTAGCTTGTCGATCATCGGCACCACACCGGAGGTGGAGAGCGTGACGCGGCGCTTGGACAGGCCATAGCCATTGTCGTCGAGCATGAGTTTCATGGCCGGCACGACGGCATTGTAGTTCATCAGCGGCTCGCCCATCCCCATCATCACCACGTTGGTGACCGGGCGGTTGGTGCTGTCTCGACGCGCACCGAAGCTGTTGCTGGCCACCCACACCTGACCGATGACCTCGGCGCTGGTGAGGTTGCGCTGAAATCCCTGCTTGCCGGTGGAGCAGAAACTGCAGTCCAGCGAGCAGCCTACCTGAGACGACACGCAGAGCGTGCGGCGCTTGCCGCCCTCGGCGGGAATCAGCACGGTTTCCACATAGCTGCCGTCCTCCACCTCGAGGACCCATTTGCGCGTGCCATCCTGCGAGGCGCCTTCGTAGACCACGCGTGGACCACGCACCTCGGCGACTTCCTCGAGGCGCGTGCGTAGTGCCTTCGAGAGGTTGGTCATCGACGCGAAGTCGTCGCAGCCTTCGTGATGGATCCACTTCATCACCTGGGCGGCGCGAAATTTCTTCTCGCCCAATGAGACGAAGAAGGCTTCCATCTCCTCGCGCGTAAGGCCGAGAAGGTTGGTGCGGGGCGTGGCGGTATCGAGGGTCATGGTGGGTCGTACGCTCGGTGGATGGCGGTGCGAGGGCCGACTGGCCCCCGCGGGAAGCGATCAGCGTGCGCAGATCTCTTCGCTGCCGAAGAAATAGCCGATCTCGCGCTCGGCGGATTCCGGCGAGTCGGAGCCGTGCACGGCATTGGCGTCGATGGACTGCGCGAAATCGGCACGGATGGTGCCGGCCTCGGCTTCCTTGGGATTGGTCGCGCCCATCAGGTCACGGTTGGCGGCGATGGCGTTATCGCCTTCCAATACCTGCACGATCACCGGGCCGGAGGTCATGAAGCCGACCAGATCGCCGAAGAAGGAGCGTTCCTTGTGCTCGGCGTAGAAGCCTTCGGCCTGCGCCTGGGAAAGCTGGAGCATCTTGGCGGCGACGATCTTGAGGCCGGCCTTCTCGAAGCGGCTTTCGATCTCGCCGATGACGTTCTTGGCGACGGCGTCGGGCTTGATGATGGACAGGGTGCGTTCGTTGGCCATGAGGTCAATGTCTCCGTGACTGAAATCGAGGGTCTTGATCGATACGCCAACGCGTCGCTCGAGACGACGCGTGGCGTGAAACTCGACGGATGTCGAAAAAAGCGTGCCATTGTAGCGTGTCGCCAAGCGTGGCGCACGCCTTGGCATGTGGGCATCTTTAGACGCTGAAGCTTTCCCCGCAGCCGCATTGGTCGGTGGCATTGGGGTTGTTGAAGCGGAAGTAGCGATTGAGCCCTTCGCTGACGTAGTCCACTTCGGTGCCATCGAGCATGGTCAAGGCTTCCTTGTCGACGAGTACCTTGACGCCATGGTCCTCGAAGGGCACGTCATTGGCGCCGATTTCGTCGGCGATGTCGAGTACGTAGCTATAGCCGGAGCAGCCGCTGGGCTTGACCGCCACGCGCAGGCCGAGGCCATTGCCGCGCTCGGCGAGCACATGTTGGATCTGTTCGGCGGCGGCGGAACTGATACTGATGTTAGCCATGTTGACCTCCTTGCATGAGCCGCCGCGCAGTCGGTGCGACGGCCTCGAATCATTGGCGCAGGGCACCGAGTGCGTGTCTGAGCTCGGCGCTTGCGGTGTCGATATCGGCTTCGGTGGTGAAGCGGCCGAAGCTGAAGCGTATGGACGCCAGGGCGCGAATGCGATCGATGCCGATGGCCTTCAATACATAGGATGGCTCGACGCTTGCCGAGTTGCACGCCGACCCGGTCGAGACCGCCAGCGCACGCAGGGCCATCAGCAGCGATTCGCCGTCGACATCGTCGAAAGCCAGGTTGACGATCGTCGGCACCGAGACGTCGAGCGCCGTGTTGCAGTGCACGCCTGCGCACGCCTCGAGGCCATCGAGGAAGCGCTGGCGCATGGCCAGGCCGTGGGCATGATCGGCTTCGCGTTCGTCGCCCGCCAGGGCGAAGGCCGCGCCCATGCCGGCGATCTGGTGCGTGGGCAGAGTGCCCGAACGCATGCCGCGCTCATGCCCGCCGCCATGAATCAAGGCCTCGAGGCGGATGTCGGGGCTGCGCCGGACGTAAAGCGCGCCCACGCCCTTGGGGCCATAGGTCTTGTGGGCCGACATCGACATCAGGTCGATGCCCATGGCGTTGACGTCGAGCGCAATCTTGCCGGTGGCCTGGGCGGCATCGACATGCAGGACCGCGCCACCGGCATGAATCACCTCGGCGAGTGCGGCCAGGTCGTGGATGCTGCCCAGCTCATTGTTGACGGCCATCAACGAGACCAGCACGGTGTCCTCGCGCATCGCGTCATTGAGCTGTGTCGGCGTCACGCGGCCATCTGCGCCGGGCGTCAGCCAGGTGACGTCGAAGCCTTCGGCCTCGAGCGCCGTGGCGGTATCGACGACGGCCTTGTGCTCGATGCGCGAGGTCACCAGATGCCGGCCGCGTGCGCGGTTGGCCCGCATGAAACCGGTCAGGGCGAGATTGTCGGCCTCCGTGGCGCCGCTGGTCCAGACGATTTCTCGCGGGTCGGCGGCGATCAGGTCGGCGACCTGACGCCGGGCGCTTTCCACCGCCTGTTCGGCCAGCCAGCCGGGCATGTGGCTGCGCGAGGCGGGGTTGGCGTAGACGCCGTCGAGTGTCAGGTGACGCGCCATCAATTCGGCGACCCGCGGGTCGACGGGCGTGGTGGCGGCATAATCGAGGTACACGGGTGAGGTCATGACGGCTCGTATCGCTGATGGCGCTGACGCCTGTCGCCACGCAGGGTCACTGCGGGGCGATGCTGATGGTGTCGGTGCTGATCGTTTCCGTTGCCACGCGCTGATGCTGGCGTGCGGCGATATCGCGGACTTCTTCACGTTCCACCAGCTCGGCGAGCGTGATGGCATCGAGGAAGCCATGAATCTTTTTCGACAAATCGCACCACAAGTGATGCGTCAGGCAGGTATCGCCTTGCTGGCAGTCCGAGAGCCCCTGACAACGCGTGGCGTCCACCGACTCGTCCACCGCACCGATGACCGACGCTACCGAAATGGTGCTGGACGCATGCGCGAGCAAATAACCGCCACCCGGTCCTCGTACGCTATTGACCAGTTCGGCACGCTTGAGCCTGGCGAAGAGCTGTTCCAGATAGGACAGCGAGATCGCCTGGCGTTTGGAAATGTCGGCGAGGCTGATGGGGCCGGCATCTTCATGCAGCGCTAAATCCAGCATCGCAGTGACGGCGTAGCGTCCCTTGGTCGTCAAGCGCATAAGTCGAGGTAATCGGGCGTCGGTGATGAAGCGATTGACCAGGCAGGACATGCAATCCATGGGGACTGTGTGCCTGAAACGTGTCCGTATTATGGGAAAACCCAGTAACGCGGTCAACCATTCCCGTCGTGGTATTCCTGGCGGCTCGATGCCCGGCGCTGCTTGTTTACCGCCCCGAGGATGCCGCGCAGGATGTTCATTTCCATGCTGTCGATGTGGCTGCGCATGAAGAGCCTGCGCAGGCGCGCCATCAACTGACGTGGATTATCCGGGTCGTGGAAGTCGATATCGATCAGGGTGCGCTCCAGGTGCTCGAAGAAACGCTCCAGGTCGTCGTGCGTGGCCGGCGGGTTGTCCCATTCGACCCCGAACGGCATGTCCGGGGCGTCGTCTGCGCCCAGCGCCGCCAGCCGACATTCATAGGCCAGCACCTGGACGGCGGCGGCCAGATTGAGCGAGCTGAAGTCGGGGTTGGTGGGAATGTGCACATGCGCATGACAGCGTTGCAGCTCGCCGTTGGTCATGCCGCTGTCCTCGCGGCCGAAGACCAGCGCGGCCCGTGCGTTCTCCGGTGTGCATTCCCGGGGCAGGCGCTCGCCGAGCGCGCGGGGGGTGAGCATGGGCCAGGGCAGATGACGCACGCGGGCGCTGGCGCCGACCACGAAGGTGCAATCGCTGACGGCTTCCTCGAGGCTGGCATGCACGCGTGCGCTGCTCACCAGCGCATCGGCGCCGGAGGCACGTGCATGGGATTCCGAGCCGTACACTTCGCAGCGCGGCGCGACGAGGGCGAGGTCGGCGAGTCCCATGTTGTGCATGGCGCGGGCGGTGCCGCCGATGTTGCCGGGGTGGCTGGTGCCGATGAGGACGATACGAAGTTTGTCGAGCATGGTGATAGGGGCGCGGCTGAGAAACGAAAGGCGAGTCTATCATGGCTTGAGGTCGCGAAACTTCCCGTTGTGGACGCCTTCTGCTAGGATGCGCGGCGTTCTTTAACAGTTTCCGAGATTCAGGCCCGTATCATGCATCCCATGGTTCAATTCGCACTGCGCGCCGCGCGTAGTGCCGCCGAGCAGTTCGTGCGCGCTCGCGACCGCATCGAAGTCGCGCGTGGCGACCAGCAGCTCGACAAGCTGCTGGAAGATACTGCGCGTAATGCCGAAACGCTCATCGACTCGCAGTTTCGGCGCAGCTACCCGCAGCACGGCATTTCCGGCCGTTATACGAAACACCGTGACGGCGAAGGCGAGGGTGCCGACTTCCATTGGCGCATCGAGCCGTTCCACGGCTATTCCAATCTGGCGGTGGCGTCGCCCAGCTTTGCCATCTCGCTGGTCTGTCTGGTCAAGGGGCGGCCCGAGCATGCGGTGATCGTGTGCCCCTTCAACGACGATGAGTATCTCGTCAGCCGTGGACGCGGCGCACAGCTCAACGGTCGTCGCATCCGCGTGCCCAGTCACATCAACGTCGAAGGCGCGCGCGTCGCCGTCGGCTTGCCGGAGACCTGGCTGCGTACACGCCATCTGCCCGTCTACTTGACCCTGACCCAGGCGCTGGGGCCGCAGGTCGAAAGCTTCCTCAGCACGGGCAGCGGCCTCCTGGATCTCGCACAACTGGCTGCCGGACGTGTCGATACCGCCTTCGTGCTGGGGCTCGAAGAGCAGGATCAGCTCGTCGGCAGTCTCCTGCTCAAGGAGGCCGGCGCCCTGATGGGTGGCCTGGACGGCAGCCCTACGGTCGGCCTCGAACAGAATCTCATGGCTGCCACTCCGCGCCTCTACAAGAATCTGGTGCAACAGCTCAAGACGCGCGTGTAACACCGCCCCGGCGACGCTTGACTCGCCACACAAAGACGCCCCCGTCGGCTCATGCCGGCGGGGGCGTCTGGCGTATCGGCCGGCTTCCAAAGGGGCCGGCCGACGTGCGTGTCGAGCGCGGTGCCGGTTATGCCGGCCCGATCAAGTGCTTGACTTCCAGATAGGCGGACAGCCCCCAGGGACCGAGCTCGCGGCCGATGCCGCTGCGTCCGAAGCCGCCCCAGCTGGCCTCGGGCATGACGATCTGTTCGCTGTTGTACCAGATGTTGCCGGCGCGCAATGCGCGGCCGACCCGCTGGGCGCGTCGCGGATCGCCGCTGATGACCGTGGCGGCCAGGCCGAACTCGTTGTCGTTGGCCAGGGCGAGGGCATCGTCATCGGAGGCGACGCTGCGTGCACACAGCACCGGACCGAAGATCTCCTCGCACCACAGGCGGCTGTCGGTGGGCACGTCGCGATACAGCGTCGGGGCGATGAAATAGCCCTGCGACGGCAACGGGCGATGGCGGGTGTCGCGCACCGCCTCCAGGCCCTCGCGCTCGGCGACGGCCAGGTAGTCGCGGACCCGGTCGCGCTGGCGCTGGCTGGTCATCGGTCCCATGTCGGTTTCCTCGCCCAGCGGGTCGCCCAGGCGTATGGCGTCGATGCGCGTGGCCAGTGCCGCGTACAGCGCCTCGGCCAGAGTCTCGTGCACGATCAGTCGCGAGGTCGCCGAGCAAATCTGCCCGCTGTTGAAATAGATGCCGGCCATGACCCAGTCGGCGGCCTGTTCGACCTCGGCATCCTCGAGTACCAGGATCGGCGACTTGCCGCCGAGTTCCAGCGACACGCCACGGCTTCCCTCGGCGGCGGCCTGCATGACGCGCTCGCCCACGGCGTTGCTGCCGGTGAACGACAGCTTGTCGATGCCGCGATGATGCGTCAGCGGTATGCCGATGCCGTCGCCATCGCCATGCAGCAGGTTGAGCACGCCCGGCGGCAACGCGATCTCCAGGGCGATCTCGGCGAGGGCCTGTTCCGGCAGCGGCGTGACCTCGGAGGGCTTGAAGACCACCGTGCAGCCCGCCGCCAAGGCCGGCGCGATCTTCCAGGCGCTGGTCACCAGCGGGAAGTTCCACGGCGTGATCAGGCCGATCACGCCGGCGGGATCTTCGTAGCAGTGGGCGTCGACGCCCTCGATGTCGTGGGTGATGCGGCGTCCCTGGCGTGCTTCCAGGTCGCCGGCCTGGCGTGCGTAGTAGCGATAGCAGGCGATGGCGTCGTCGAGATCGATGCCGGCCTCGGCGAGCGCCTTGCCGTTGTTGGTCGCGGACAGCTCCATCAGAGCTTCGCGGCGTGCCGTCAGGGCGTCGGCCAGCGCAGTCAGATAGGCGCCGCGTCGTTCGCCGCCCAGGGCATGCCATCCGGGTAGCGCGCGGCGTGCCGCCTCGACGGCCTCCTCGACGTCGCGGGCATCGCCGGCCGTGACCTCGGCGATCTGGCGCTCGTGATACGGGTCCATCACCGCCAGGCGTCGAGTACCGTGGCTTTTGACCCAGCGGTTATCGATGAATTGATGGTCGAGTGCTTGCATGGTGGCTCCTTCAGAGGGCGTGGTCGCGCAGCCAGTCATCGATCATGGCGTGCAGGCGTGCCCCGGAAAAACTGGGAAAATGACCGCCGTGAACGACGCGCGCGGGCAACTCGCGCAGACGGCGCATGCTGGCGGCGTAATCGCGGGCGTTACTGTGATAGACATCCTCGATCAGTGGCCCGTCGTAGATGAGATCGCCCGAGATCAGGATACCGCTGGCGGCCTCCCAGAGCGCGATGCCGCCGGGGGAGTGCCCCGGTGTATGGATGACCTCGAAACGGCGGTCGCCGAGGTCGATGATCTCGCCGTCCTCGAGCGTGGCGATACGCGTCGGCGGGGCGATACGGTAGCGGTGATGCTCGAAGGGGGCCGGCGGCAGGGCATCGAACATGGCGTCGTCGAGAAAGGCGTCGGCCAGGGTGCGCGCATTGTCCGGATCGGCCAGGATATCGGCCTCGGCGGCGTGCACATGGCAGCAGTCGAACTCGTGCGCGCTACCGATATGATCGAAGTGGGTGTGGCTCGCCACCGCGATCAGGTCGCGTTCGCTGAGCAGCGGGACCTGCCGGCGCAGCGGCACGGCACCCAGCCCGAAGTCCACCAGCAAGTCTCTCTCCCGGCCCCGGACGTGCCAGATATTGCAGCGGTAGAACGGTTTGATGGCGGGCTCGTCGATCCGCGTGATCCCGTCATCGAGCGACGTGGTGCGATACCAGTTCTCGGCATCGCCTCGAGGAAGCGAAAAACGGCTCATGCGCTTGTCTCCGGTATCGGCCTGAGGTCCTGGAGATAGTCCTGATGGGCGCGGCTTGCGTCGATGCGGCTCAGGTCGATGTCGACCACCAGGCTGCCCGCCGCGTCACCGAGGCGCCCCAGAACCTCGCCATCCGGCCCCGCTATCAGGCTGTTGCCGCAATAATGTAGCTCGGCTTCCTCGCCGGCCCGGTTGATGCAGGCGACGAAGCACTGGTTGTCGAGGGCCCGGGCCCGGGTCTGCAGCGCCTGGCGTACGGCATTGGGCACCATGTTGGCGGTGGGCGAGAGGATGACCTGAGCCCCCTGAGTGGCGAGCGCCCTGGCCACCTCGGGAAACTCGTTGTCATAGCAGATCATCAGCCCGAGGCGGCCGAGGCGCGTCTCCACCACGCAGCAGTCCTCGCCGGCGGCGAAGAAGGCATGTTCGCGATCCCACAGCTGGCGCTTGTGGTAGGTAGCGATACGCTCGCCCCGGCCATCGATCAGCAAGGCGGAATTGGTCAGGCGTCCGTCGGCTTGCCGCTCGGCCAGGCCGAAGAGCAGGAACAGCTCGTGCTCGGCAGCGAGCTCGGCGGCCCGCTGGGCGATCGGGCCGCCCACCGGCTCGGCGAGTTCCTCCAGTCGTTCGAAGATGTTGTAGCCGCTCAGGGCGAGCTCGGGGAGGACCAGCAGGTCCGCACCGGCCGCCACCGCCTGCTGGCACTGGCGCGCAAGAGACGCCAGGTTGGCGGCCACGTCGCCGCACACGGGATCGGTCTGCGCCAGCATCAGTCTCATCGGTGTCACTCTCCTGCGGTCTTTGAAGCGTTGGCGCGGGACTTGGTCAACAGCATGGCGCCGAGCCAGTAGAGGCCGCCGGTGATGACGAAGACCGGCAGCGAGGCGCCGAAGGCCAGCGGCGCGACCAGCGACCAGTAGGCGGCCAGCCCGGCGCCGATCACGTAGGCACCGATGGCCACCGGCGCGGTGGGGCGTCCCAGCTGGTGACGCGCCTTGAGCAGTTCGGGGCTGTAACCCTCGCGACCGACCAGGTAGTAATCGACGATGATCACCGAGAAGGCCGGGATGAACAGCGCGCCTATCAATAGCAGAAAGTTCTGGAACTGGTCCAGGATGCCGGGAATCAGGGCGCCGAAGACGGTCACGATTCCGATGATCAGCGCCGGCTTCCAGAAGGCCATGCCGGGCGACACGTTCATGCAGGACAGGGTGGCGCTGTAGACGGCCATGACATTGGTGGTCATCACGGAGAAGAAGATGACCAGGGCCGCGGGCAGGCCGAAGCCGAAACCGGAGAGCAGCCGGGTCGGGTCGTAGGTCTGCTCCATGCCGTTCATGACCGACAGTCCGGAAACGGCGGCGCCCAGTCCCATGGCGATCATGGCGGCCATCACGTAGCCAAGGTAGGTGCCCCAGACGGCGATGGCGCCGCTCTTGCAGTTGCGATTGTAATCCGCCGAGGACGAGATCCAGGAGAAGGCGGTGGCGATGACGATGTCGAAGGCGATGCCCAGGGTGATGCCGTTACGTGCCTCCACCGGCATGTCCAGCAGGGTCGAGACATCGTAGTGGAGGTTCAGCTGGTAGAGCACCACGGCGGCCAGCGCCACCATGGCCATCGCCGCCCAGCGTTCGACCCGCTCGATGCCCAGGTGGCCACGCAGCACGATGAGGACCACCACGGTCTCGCAGAGGATGGTCATCAAGGGCAGGTTGGAGTAACCGGTGGTCGCCTGGATGGCGTAGTCGAGACTCATGCCGGCGAGCAGGGCCTGGATCCAGCTCCAGGCGATCAGTACCCCCATGTTGACCAGCGAGATCAGCCGGCTACCGAGTGGGCCGTACGCGCGCCGGGTCAACGCCATGGAGGGCAGGCCGGTGCGCTGGCCCATCAGCCCGACCAGCAGGAGCGGAATGGCGCCGATCAACGAGCCGATCAGCACGCTGCCCATGGCGGTCGCGAAGGGCAGATCGGGCACCAGGAGCATGCCGGTGAGGATGGTGGTGACCACGACGTTGGCGCCGAGCCACAGGGCGACAGTGCCGAATGCCCCGAGGCTCTTGTGCTGGTGGTCGTCGAGGGTGTCCTGACCGAGCAGACGATGGAAGAAAGCCATGGTGTTGTCCTTGTAGTGTTTTGGAAAACCGTTGTTTCCGAGACGGCGCTCGGGTCGCGGTTGGCGCCTCAGTCGAGTGCCGCTTGCCAGCGTTCGGCGTCGATCTCGATCAACGTCGGCGAGGTGCGCGAGACCTTGCTGAGCGCGAGATCAAGCGCGATGGGCGATTCGACCCGATGCGAGGCGAGGCCGAACCCGTCGGCCAGGCGCTGGAAATCAGGCGGCGTGGGGTCGACGCCGACGCGCGCGACGCCATGCATGTCCATGTAGCGGCGGATCTCCTCGTAGCCGCTGTTGTTCCAGAGCACCACGACGACCGGCAGGCCTTCGTCGACGGCCGTGGCCAGCTCGCTCAGGGTGAACATCGCGCCGCCGTCGCCGACCAGGGCCACGACCGGCGTGCCGGGAGCGGCGAGCTGGGCGCCCAGCGCCGCCGGCAAGCCGTATCCCAGGGTTCCGTAACCGGTCGAGGCGTTGAAGTAACGCCGCGGCGCCGCGCGCTCGACGAGGTGATTGCCGGCATAGACCGGCGCCGTGGAGTCGCCGACGAGAATGGCCTCCGGCAGTGCCTTGTCGAGGGCCGTGTAAAGCGGCACGAAAGGCGCCATGTCCGGGCGTTGCGGCAGGGCCAGCGCCTCGTGCACGGCGCGCACGCGGGCCGCTCCCTGGCGCGCGAGCGGCGCAGGGAAATGCGCCGCCAGTGCCGCCAGCGCGGCCTGGGCGTCGCTGACCAGCCCCAGGGCCGTCGCCTGGTTGCGCACCAGTTGCTCGGCCTCCAGGTCGATGCGGATGAGGCGACCGGTCAAGGTGAAGCCGTCGTCGAACACCACGTCGTAATCGGTTTCGCCGAGCTCCGTGCCCACGGCGAGGATGACGTCGGCATCGCGTGCCAGGGCGCGTACCTCGGGCCAGGTGGCGTTGGCGCCGAGGTCGAGGGGATGCCCACGTCCAAGCACACCCTTGGCATTGATCGTGGTCACGGTCGGCGCGTCGAGATGCTCGACCAGGGTGCGTGCCGCTGCCGGCGCCTCCGCGCAACCCCCGCCCAGCAGCACCAGCGGCGCCTGCGCCTGGCGCAGCCATTCGGCCGCCAGGGCGATGCCTTCGGGGTGCGCGCCGGCACGGTACAGCCGCGCCGGCGAGGTCGTGTCGGGGAGGTCGATGGGGGCCTCGAAGAGATCGATGGGGATCTCGATGTGAACCGGTCCGGGGCGCGCCGACTGGAACACCGCAAAGGCGCGAGCGAGCACCTCCGGCAAGGCGCTCGGGTCGAGCAGGGTGTGGCTGAAACGGCTGACGCCCGCCAGCACGTTCTGCTGGCTGGGCAGCTCGTGCAGGCGACCCTGGCCGCGTCCCAGGGTGTCGCGACGATTGACGCTGGAAATCACCAGCATGGGCACCGAGTCGGCGAGCGCCTGGCCCATGGCGGTGGCGATATTGGTCATGCCTGGACCGGTGATGATGAAACACACCCCGGGCTTGCCGCTGGCGCGGGCGTAGCCGTCCGCCATGAAGCCCGCGCCCTGCTCATGGCGCGGGGTGACATGACGCAGGCCGCCTGCCTCCAGCCCGCGATAGAGCGGCACGGTATGCACGCCGGGGATTCCGAAGACGGTGTCCACGGCGTAGCGGTCACGCAGCAGCCGGACCAGGGCCTCGGCGCAGCCGATCTGGGGAGAAGACGAGGCGAGTGTCTCGCGTGTCATGGAGCGCTCCTTAGGCGACCAGCCAGTGGCCCATCACGACGATGATCGGCAGGGTGATGGCGGTGCGCAGCAGGAAGATGACCACCAGCTCCCAGAGCTTGAGCGGGATCTTGGACTTGAGCAGCAAGGCGCCGATTTCCGACATGTAGATCAACTGCGTCAGCGACAGGCAGGCGATCACGAAGCGGGTCAGTTCGCTCTCGATGTCGCTGGCCAGCACGGCGGGCAGGAACATGTCGGCGAAACCCACCAGGGTCGCCGGGGCGGCCGCAGCGGCTTCCGGGACATGCATCCACTCGAGCACCGGCACCATGGGGTAGGACAGCCAGGTGAACAGCGGCGTGAACTCGGCCAGGATCAACGCTACGGTGCCGATGGCGATGACCAGCGGCAGCAACCCGAAGAAGATGTCGGCCACGTTAATCAGCGCATGACGCAATAACTGACGCGGTCCCGGCGCCTTGCTGGCGCGCGCCACAGCCATGCCCAGACTATAGCGAAACAGGCCTTGAGTGCCGCTGCGTTCCTCGGCGAGGCGGCACCCCACCGGTTCGTAGTAAGTATTCGGCTTGCGCGAGAGTGGCGGCAGGCGCGGCACGATCACGGCGGCGATCAAGCCGGCCACGACCACGGTGAGATAGAAAGGCACGAACAGGTGGTTGATGCCGATGAAGCTGGTCACCAGCAGGGCAAAGGCGATCGAGACAATCGAAAAGTTCGTGGCAATGGCCGAGGCCTCACGTCGATTGTAGTAGCCCTGCTCATATTGCTGCGTGGTGATCAGTACCCCCACGGTACCCGATCCCATCCACGATGCGGTGGCGTCGATGGCGCTACGTCCCGGCAGACCGAAGATCTTGCGGAAGGGCGTGCGGACCAGGCTGCCGATGAATTCCATGAAACCGAAGTCGACCAGGAACGGCAGCAGGATGGCGGCGAAGAAGAAGAATGTCAGCAGTACCGGCGCGAGATCGTTGAGCATGACGCCGCCGGTGAAGGAAGCGGTCACGAATCCGGGGCCGACCTGAAAATAGGTCATCAGCGCGAACAGCGCCCCCAGCATGCGCATCACGGCCCATAAAGGCGCCACGTCGAACAGTTCACCCAAGGCATTATCACGGGCCCAAGAGGGGTGGGTGGACTTGACGACCAGGGTCAGCAATGCCGAAGCGCATAGTACGGCGACGGCGATGGCGGGCAGGGCGTCGCCGAGCAACGCCTTGAGGCCGTCGGCGAGCAGTCCCATGCCGATATTGATGGTGTCTCCCGTCGAGAAAGGCACCAGAAACATGCCGATGCCGATCAGCGAGGGAATCAGGAATTTCAGCAGCCCGCGCGGGGTCAGCCGCGTGTTATCGGGGTTGCCGCCGCCAGTGGCGGTGGAATCGAGGGATGCGGACATAGATGTCACCACTTGTTGTTGTATGGCCCCCGGCCGCGGGGGCATGGGCTCAGCGGCGTGTGACGCCGGGCAGCACGCAGAGCATTTCGTAGAGCAGGGTGGCGCCCATCAGCGCCGTGTTGCCGCTGGTGTCGTAGGGCGGCGCGACCTCGACCAGATCGCCGCCGACGATATTGAGCCCCCAGGCGCCGCGGACGATCTCGAGGCCTTGCGACATGGCCAGGCCGGCCGCTTCGGCGGTGCCGGTGCCGGGTGCCACCGAGGGGTCGAGGGCATCGATGTCGAAGGTGATGTACACGGGGCGGTCGCCCATCTGCTCACGGACGTCGGCCATCAACGGTTCCAGCGACTTGTACCAGCACTGTTCAGCGGTCACGACGCGAAAGCCTTGGTCGCGGCACCAGTCGAAATCGTCGGCGGCGTAGCCGGTGCCGCGTAGCCCGATCTGAATCACGCGCTGGCTATCCAGCAGGCCTTCTTCCTGGGCGCGGCGAATCGGACAGCCATGGGCGACTTCTTCGCCGAACATGTGTGGATTGATATCGGCGTGGGCGTCGATATGGATCAGTCCTACCGGGCCGTGCTTCTCGGCGATCGCCTGCAGTATCGGCCAGGTCAGGGTGTGGTCGCCGCCGAGTGTCAACGGTACGGCGTCGTGGCTAAGCAGCTCACGATAGTGCTGGCGAATGATTTCGACGCTTTTCTTCAGGTCGAACGTATTGATCGCCACATCGCCGGTATCCGCCACTTGCAAGCTGTCGAACGGCGCAGCCCGGGTGGCCATGTTGTAGGGCCGCAGCATGCGCGACTCGTCGCGGATCTGACGCGGTCCCAGGCGGGTGCCGGGCCGGTTCGAGGTGCCGATGTCCATGGGGATGCCCACGAAGGCGGCATCGAGCCCTTCGGCACTTGCCTGGGTGGGGAGGCGCATCATGGAGGCGGGGCCGCCGAAACGGGGCATCTCGTTGCCACCTAGCGGTTGGTTGAAACGTGGGGTGTCGTGCTCGCTCATGCATCTCTCCTGGCAGTCAGCGCGGTTTTTTGTGGCACTTGCCTGTACTCCATCTTGAAGTTGCACGAAACATGCCAAGTCTCTCCAACGAAAAATCAATGGGTTAGCGCAGAAGGTGATGCAAAGATGTATTGTTATCGTGCCTTGGGTGATTCAGAATTGAATTGCGATGCAATAGTGAATCAAGGAGCGGCATGCCTGACCACGATATCGAAGCCCAGACTCTAAAGGCGCTGGTGCATACCGGACACGACCATGTGTTCATCGTCGATGCCGACGGCCAGGTGCTGGATGTCAGCCCTGGCAGTGCCGCGGTGTACGGCATGAGCCGCGAGGCGCTGTGCGAGACCACGGTGTACGAGCTGGAAGCGCGCGGCGTGCTGTCGCCGTCGGTATCGCTGGAAGTGATACGCACGGGACAGCCGGCGCAGGTCATGCAACGTACCGGGACGGGGCGCCAGGTGATCGCCGAGGCGCACCCAGTCTATGCGGGGGGCCGGCTGGTGCGGGTCATCAGCCGCTCGATGGACATGACCGATCTGCGGTTGCTGCAGGACGAGTATGCGCTGCTCCAGCGGCGCTTCAACGAGCACCTCAAGCGCGGCGGCAGTCCCACGGCGGGAGAGGCGCTGGAGCTGGAGTCCCTCGAGGTGCGCAGTCAGGTCATGCACGAGGTGGCCCAACTGCTCAAGCGTGTGGCGCCGACCGACGCCACGGTACTGATGCTCGGCGAGTCGGGGGTCGGCAAGACGGCCTTCGCGCGCCAACTGCACCGCTGGAGTCGCCGTTGCGAGGGCGCTTTCGTGGACGTCAACTGCGCGGCCATTCCCGAATCGCTGTTCGAATCCGAGATGTTCGGGTATCAGCCCGGGGCCTTCAGCGGCGCCGCGCGCATGGGCAAGGCGGGGTTGCTCGAACAGGCCCACAAGGGCACGCTGTTTCTCGATGAGATCGGCGAGCTGCCCCTGGCCATGCAGAGCAAGCTGCTCAACGTCATTCAGGACGGCTATCTGACGCGGCTGGGCGATACCCGTTCGCGGCGCGTCGACTTTCGCCTGGTGGTCGCCACCAATCAGGATCTCGCACGCTGCGTGGAGGAGGGGCGTTTCCGTCTCGATCTCTACTATCGCCTGAACGTGATCCCCGTGACCCTGCCGCCGCTGCGCGAGCGCCGCGAGGATATTCCCGGCCTGGCGGAGCGCCAGCTGGCCCGGCTCAATCAGCGTTATGGCATGGACAAGGTCCTGCACCCGCGTGTCTGGCCGGAACTGATGGGCGGCGATTGGCAGGGCAACGTGCGCGAGCTGGAGAACTGGCTCGAGCGCGCCTGGCTCTCGGCCGAGGGCGGCGTGATCGGCGCCCCGGTCGACGAGAGCCATGAAGGCGATACCGGCCTGTCGGCCCCCGCAAGCACGGCGGCGACGGCTCATGGTGCGGGGAGTCCGCTGGTGGAAGGGCGCACCCTCCGCGAGGCGCTGGCGTCCGTCGAGGCCGAGATCCTCGCCGACCTGGCCGCACGCCTGCCGAGCACCTACGCGATCGCGGAGCGCCTGGGCATCAGCCAGCCCAGCGTGGTGCGCAAGCTACGCCGGCATGGTCTGACCATCAAGCCATCATCCTAAAATGCTCTATGCCACCGCCGGACGCAAAGCCGGCATACAGTGGAGTGCATGCCCCGCCCCCGATCAGCTCGGCGTCTTGTGTTTTGGGACGCTCGCCTGATCGGCAATTCCTGTCCGTCTCCCGAAAGGGGCTTCGCAAGAGAGCGTGTCTTGACCTGCCAATTTATAATGATAAATTGACGATGATACTTGATCCATGACCATAACAAGGACAATGCCATGAGTACTCATCAACAGGCGCCGGTACAGCGCAAAAAGAAGTGGTACCGAACGGTCCCCGACCCCATGGTGCTGATCTTCATGATCCTGCTGGCCACCTATGCGCTCACCTTCGTGGTGCCCGCCGGCGAGTATCAGCGGGTCGAGGCGGATGGCCGCACACGGGTCGTTCCTGGCTCCTTCGAATACCTCAGCGACGTAAGCCCCATCTCGCCCTTCGATATCTTTGTCGCCGTGCCACGTGGCCTCAACGAGGCGTCGCTTTATCTGTTCATCGTGTTCATCGCCGGCGGACTGTTCCACATCCTGCAGCGCACCGGAGCACTCGAGAACGCCATCGGGGTGGCGGTCAACCGGGTCGGGGTCGAACGGCGCAATCTCATCATTACCCTAGGCACTTTCATCTACGGCTTCTTTGGCGTGGCCGTGGGCTTCGAGAACAACATTGCCTTGGTGCCGATCGCGGTGCTGATCGCCGGCGCGATCGGCTGTTCCAGCCTGGTCGGTACCACCATGGCCGTGGGCGGTATCGGGATCGGTTTTGCGCTCTCGCCCATCAACCCTTATACCGTGGGCGTGGCCCAGGGCATCGCCGACTTGCCGACGTTTTCGGGTGCTTGGCTGCGTACCCTGATGGTGGTTTCGTCGCTGGCACTGCTGTCGCTCTATATCTGCAAGTGGGTGGTCAAGATGGACTTCGAGGAGCCCGATGACACCAAGATGATGAGCAAGGCACTGCACGAGTACCGAATCTCCCGGCGTGACAAGATGACCCTGGCGGTGTTTGTCTTGGGCTTGGCAGCGATGTTGGTGGGCGTTTTCACGCTCGGTTGGTACATCAACGAGATCGCCGGGATGTTCCTGCTGATTGCCATCGTGATCGGCGTCGTCAACCGGCTCTCGGCCAACGAGATCGTCAGGCAGATGATGGAGGGCGCTTCCAGGGTCACTGCCGGGGCGCTGGTGATCGGGCTGGCCGCCTCCATCCAAGTGCTGCTCGAACAGGCCCAGATCATCGATACCATCGTGCATGCGCTCAGCGGCCTCATCCAGGGCATCCCGAGCGCGCTGGCGGCGATCATGGCGAGCGTGGTGCAGGGCGCGATCAACCTCTTCGTGCCCTCGGGCTCGGGCCAGGCGTTGGTTACCATGCCGATCCTGATCCCGGTGGCCGACCTGATCGGCATGAGCCGCCAGCTGATGATCACCGCCTTCCAGGTCGGCGATGGCCTGACCAACCTGATCGTGCCCACCTCAGGCGGCACCCTGGCCATGCTGGCGTTGGGGCGGGTCTCCTACGAGAAGTGGCTGAAGGCCATCCTGCCCTTCATGGTACTGGTCTACATGCTCGCCTGGGTCGGTCTGACGATCGGCCACTACGTCGGTTACTGAGCCCCGCCATGACCTTGTCGCTGATCCACGTGCAACCGGCCAGCGGGACGGTCGCCGCGCTGACCGCCACCGCTGGCGTGGCGGTGGGCGGTTACGTCCATCATGCCTGGCGCGGCCTGGGCGCCTGCGCCACCCAGGGGCTGGCGACCAACCCCTGGTACCCGGAAGACGTTCGTCACGCGCTGACCCAGGGACGCACCGCCCGCCAGGCCCTTGACCAGGTAACGAGCCAGGACGACGGCGCGGCGCGACGCCAGTGCCTGGTGATGGACGCCGGCGGCCGGGCCGAAGTGCATAGCGGCGAGGCCAACCTGCCGGTGGTCGCCGCCGAGCTGCGCCCGACGGTCGCCGCGGCCGGCAACATGCTGGCCGGCGACCGGGTCGTCGCGACGCTGCTGCAGCGCTTTCTGACCCTGACCTGCGACAACCCCCACGAAGCCTGGGCGCGCAACGCCGCGCCGCGCTACCGCGACGACTACGAATCGCGGCTTCTCGAGACCCTGATCGAGGCCCTGGACGCCGCGCTAGACGCCGGTGGCGACCGGCGCGGCACGCGCTCGGTCGCCCTGCGGATCGAATCCTTCGACGCCGCGCCCATCGACCTGCGCGTGGACTGGGACGAACGTCCCGTCGAGGCGCTTCGCTCACTCGCGGGACGCGTGCGCGCACTGGACTTCGCCGAATTCCTCGCCTCGCTGCCCCGCCGATGATGCCAGGAGGCACCATGAACGATTCCAAGCACCCGTTAAGTTTGGGCCAGCAACTGATGACGCGTCTGGACGAGGCCGCGCGATGTTCACTGCCCGGCGGAGGCGTCACGCGACTGTTCTGTTCCGAGGAACATCGCCGGGTACTGACGTTGATCGGCGACTGGATGCGCCAGGCCGGCCTGACCCCCGAACTCGATGCCTCGGGCAACCTGGTGGGCCGCAACGACCGGGCGCTGGCCGGCGAAAGAACGCTGATTCTCGGCTCCCATCAGGACACCGTGGTCGAGGGCGGCAAGTATGACGGCATGCTGGGCGTGGCGCTGCCGCTGCAGGCCCTGCAGGCGCTTAAGGACGAGGGCATCGAACTGCCCTACGGGATCGAGGTGGTGGCCTTCGGCGACGAGGAAGGCACTCGCTTCCAGTCGACCCTGATCGGCAGTCGCGCGCTGGCCGGGACCTTCGATCCCGCCAGCCTGGAGGCGCGCGATGCCGATGGCGTGAGCCTTGGCGAAGCGTTACGCGACTTCGGCGGTGACCCCGGCGCCATTTCCTCCCTGGCACGCGCGCCCGAGCAGGTGCTGGGTTTCTGCGAGGTACATATCGAGCAGGGGCCCGTGCTAGAGCATCGGGACCACGCCGTGGGCGTGGTGACGGCGCTGACTGGCATCGAGCGGCATCGGATCACGCTCACAGGCAAGGCAGGGCATGCCGGTACCACTCCGATGCCGGGGCGTCACGATGCCCTGGTCGGTGCCGCGGAAATGGTGATGGAAGCCGACCGAGTGCTCAATGCCACCCAAGAACTGGTCGGTGTGATCGGCAAGCTGGACGTGCGACCCAATGCCGTGAATGTGATTCCTGCCGAAGCGACCTTCACTCTGGAGCTTCGCTCGCCCGACCCTCGGGGGCGCCGAGTCGGACGCGAGCAACTGCTCAGCGCTTTTGCCAATATCGCCGAAGCCCGCGGCCTGGTACTCGACATGCAGCAGACCTATAGCGCCGAGGCAGTGGACTGCGCCGACTGGATGATAGAGGCACTTGAAGCGGCTAGCGAGGAATGTGGCCAGCCTGCTGAACGATTGTTCAGCGGTGCCGGTCACGATGGGCTTGCGATGCATGACGTGACCGACATCGGCATGCTGTTCGTGCGCTGTCGCGGTGGCTTGAGCCACCATCCCGACGAAGCCATCACTGCCGAGGATGCCGAGGCGGCCACGCGGGTAATGATGGCCTTCCTGCGCGGGTTCGACGAGCGGAGCTAGCGTGACTCAGGCTTCGGATAGGAAGTCACGACGAACTTGGGCTTCCTGAGCATTCATCACTGCTTGGGCGGATAGCATATGCTCGTGCATGATCTGTCTGGCCCGCTCGGCGTCGCTGGCTTCGATGGCATCGAGCAACTCGGCATGAAAGCGGCACCCAGTCTGGCCGAGGTCATGTGTGGCGTGCTCGTAGAGCCGTCGATAGATGGTAAGATCCGACAGCACTTGAATGGTAAAGCGGATGATGAAGCAGAGTAGGGGGTTATCGCCTGACAATTCGGCGAGCATCAAGTGGAAGTTCAGTGAGTCGAGGTGCTGCTGACGCTCCTCCTCATCATCGCGGGCGGTATCAGCATAGCTTTCCAGGCTGGCGCGAAGCCTTGCCATGTCCGCCGGACCGACTTGGCCGGCCAACGATGCAGCTAGCTCCGGTTCCAGTGCCTGACGGATCTGATAGATATCGCGTATAGAGATATCCTGAAAGAACAGGTAATGACTCAGCAACGAGATCGCCCTGGATTCGCTCATGGCACGTACGAAGGCGCCGCCACCGGGGCCGGTACGCGTCTCCACCAGCCCTTGAGCCTCTAGTACTCGGGTGCTCTCCCGTACGGTACCTTTCGACACCTCCAGCCGCTCCATCAGTTCCGACTCGCCGGGCAGTCGATCACCAGGCTTGAGCTGCCTTTCGACGATCCAGCGCTTGATGGTTTCTGCCACCTGGTAGGGGCGTCGTTTGTGGGAGCTACCAGTCATGGAAACATGCCGCCTGATGAAGATGGAAAAGCTTGAGAATAACAGAGCCGTTCGGGGCAGCGTCATGGGTTGAAGATAGTGCCATGCCTCAACGCGATACGCCTCCCGAGGGGAGGCGTATCGGATATCGAAGGCTAGGCCGACGCTGGCTCAGGGCAGTTCCTCTTCCTCATCGCCTTCCTTCTGCGTCGGGATCAGGTCCTGGCGCTCCAGCTTGACCACGAGCAGCAACGCCGCGGCGACGTAGACTGACGAGAACGTCCCTGCGACGACGCCCAGGATCAAGGCGATCGAGAAGTTGTGGATCATGTCTCCACCGAGGAAGAACAGTGCCAGCAGCACCAGGAGTGTGGTCCCCGAGGTTGCCATGGTACGCGCGAGGGTCTGGTTGATTGCCTCGTTGAATATCTTCGGCATGTCGTCGATTTGAGACTTGCGGATATTCTCGCGTATTCGGTCATAGACGATGATGGTGTCGTTGAGTGAGTAACCGATCACCGCCAGGATGGCGGCGAGTACCGTCAAGTCGAAATCCAGCCCGAACAGCGCGAAGATGCCGAGTATGATCACCACGTCATGACCCAGGGAGATCAGGGCGCCGAGCGCGAACTTGTACTGGAAGCGGAACGCTACATATACCATGACGACCGCCAAGGCCAGCAACATGCCCATACCGCTCTGATCGCGCAGTTGGTCGCCGACCTGTGCGCCGACGAATTCGGCGCGCACCAGGTTCACCTGATTCGCATCGCTATTCAGGATGTCGACGACCTGCTGACCGACGTCGTTGTCGAACGTTTTCTGCAGGCGTACGAGGATGTCGCTGGCGGTGCCGAAGGTTTGCACCTGGGCATCCTCGAAGCCTTGGGCCTCGAGTTTACCACGCAGCTCGTCAAGCTCTGGTGCTTGCTCATAGCGAACCTCCACCAGTGTGCCGCCGGTGAAGTCCAGGCCCAGATTGAGACCTTTGAACGCCAGGGCGCCAATCGCAATGACCGTGAGCAGCACGGAAACGGCGAAGGCTATGCGGCGCTTGCCCATGAAGTCTAACTGTCGCATCGCTCGCTCTCCTCAGATCCAGATTTTCTTCAGCGGGCGTCCGCCGATGGTGAGGTTGATCAGGGCACGCGAGACCATGATGGCGGTAAACATCGAGGTCAGAATGCCCAGCGACAGCGTGACGGCGAAGCCTTTGACCGGCCCGGTGCCGATCGAGAACAGGATGACCGCCACCAGCAGCGTGGTGATATTGGCGTCGACGATCGAGGTGAAAGCGCGCTCGAAACCCGCGTGTATGGCCTGCTGTACAGGCATCTTGGCTCGGATCTCTTCACGTATTCGTTCGAATATCAAGACGTTGGCATCCACCGCCATGCCCAGGGTCAGCACGATCCCGGCGATCCCGGGGAGTGTCAGCGTGGCGCCGAGCATCGACATGGCGGCGACCAGCAGCACCAGATTCAGCCCCAATGCGACGTTGGCGACTATCCCGAACGCCTTGTAGCGCGCCAGCATGAACAGCACCACGAGCAACAGGCCGACTACCACCGACATGATGCCTTGGTTGATGTTTTGGGCGCCCAAGCTGGGCCCGATGGTACGCTCCTGGGCAAAATAGATCGGTGCCGCCAGGGACCCGGAGCGCAGCAGCAATGCCAGGTCCGCTGCCTCGGCCGAGGAGTCGAGGCCGGTGATACGGAAACGGTTGCTCAAGGCGCTTTGGATGGTCGCCAGGCTGATGATGCCGCGTTTGGTGTAAGTGTCGCGCTTTTCGACCTGCTTGCCGTCTTCCATCACGGTATAGGTACGCGTCTTGTGTTCGATGAAGACGACCGCCATGTTACGTCCGATATTGGAACGTGTGGCGCGGTTCATCATCGAGCCCCCTGTGCCATCGAGGCTGATGTTGACCTGCGGACGGTTGTTTTGATCGAAGCTACGGCTGGCGCTGGAAACATGGTCACCGGTGACGATGACGTCACGCATCAGGTCGGCGGTGCGGTTTTCGTTGTTGCGGAAGTGGAAGGTTTCGATCTCGCGCTCGGGTGTGTCCGGACGCGCTTCCAGGCGAAATTCCAGGTTGGCCGTAGATCCCACGATGCGCTTGGCGGCAGCGGTATCCTGTACACCGGGCAGTTCGACCACGATGCGGTCGGGACCTTGGCGCTGTACCAGCGGCTCCGAAACACCGAGCTCGTTGACGCGGTTGCGAATGGTCGTCAGGTTTTGATTGACGGCATAGTCCTGCAAGTCCTGAACGGCTTGCTCGGTGAAGGTCATCGCCAGGGCCGCGCCGCTCTGAATGTCGGGCGTGCTGTACTCGAAATCCGGGAACTGGCCGCTGATGACCTCGCGTGCAGCATTGCGTTCCTGCTCGTTGGCGAACTGGAAGGTGATCGTCCGATCGTTGATCGTGGTATCGCGATAGCGTATGCGTTCCTCGCGCAGCGTATCGCGAACAGCGCTGGCATTGGCCTCCAGGCGCTGCTGGATCGCGGCTTGCATGTCGACCTGCAGCAGGAAGTGTATCCCGCCCTGGAGATCGAGGCCCAGCTTCATGGGCGTGGCGGAAAGGGCGGCCAGCCAGTCGGGTGTCGCGTCGGCCAGATTGAGTGCCACCGTGTAGTCATCGCCGAGACGCTGATCGATGATGTCGCGCGCGGGGATTTGCTGACCGGCCTCTTCGAGGCGAATCAGCGCACTATTGCCATTCAGTTCGCTGCTCTTGATGTCGATGCCTTCGTCCCTGAGCGCTTGGGTCAAGCGATCGAGACGCTCTTGATCGAGTGCGGAACCGCTGGCGGTACTGCTGATCTGAACGGCAGGGTCGGCGGGGTAAAGATTGGGTAATGCGTAGATGACGCCGACGATGAGTACGATGAGTATCAGCAGATACTTCCACAGGGGATAACGGTTGAGCATGGAAGCCCTGTCCTTGTTGCTGACGCAGAAGACAACCACCGACCCGAGGCCGGTGGCGATGAGGAGGAGCGGTTACGCCCCTCCTGATAGGGGATCAGATGGACTTCAGGGTGCCCTTGGGCAGTACCGCGGCGACGGAGTTCTTCTGCACGTTCACCTCGGTGCCTTCGGCGATCTCCAGGCTGATGAAATCGTCGCCCACTTTGGTGACGCGTCCCATCAGGCCGCCCCCGATGACAATCTCATCGCCCTTGGCAAGGTTGCTGATCAATTGTTTGTGCTGCTTGGCACGCTTGGATTGCGGGCGCCAGAGCAGGAAGTAGAAGATCAGTACGAAGCCGACCAGCATGACGATTTGGGCAATGCCGCCGCCCGCGGATGAAGCATCCTGCGCATGAGCTGCGGGAATGAAAAACTCCAGCATGGATTGTTATCTCCGGATGGTAGTGGGGTGAATCTATGGCCGGGCGCGTGACCCGGCTGGCATTTGATTACGCAGACAGCGGTGGCACCGGCATGCCGCGCCGAGCGTAGAAATCCTCGACAAAGGCAGTCAATGTACCCGCTTCAATGGCCGTGCGCAAACCAGCCATGACCCGTTGGTAATAGCGCAGATTGTGTATGGTGTTGAGCATCGCGCCGAGCATTTCACCGCAACGATCGAGATGATGCAGATAGCTGCGCGTGAAGTGCCGACACGTATGACAATCGCACCCTGCTTCGAGTGCCTGCGTGGAGTGGCGATGCTGGGCATTACGGATCTTGACGGTGCCTGCAGCGATGAACAAATGGCCATTGCGCGCGTTGCGCGTGGGCATCACGCAGTCGAACATGTCCACTCCGCGCCGCACGCCCTCGACCAGATCCTCCGGCTTGCCGACGCCCATCAGGTAGCGGGGTTTGTCGTCCGGCATCCAGCCCGGCAAATAGTCGAGCACCTTGAGCATCTCGTCCTTGGGTTCGCCCACCGACAAACCGCCGATGGCGAGCCCGTCGAAGCCGATGTCCAGCAGCCCCTTCAGGGAGCGCTCGCGAAGCGCGGGATGCATGCCACCTTGGATGATGCCGAACAGCGCCGAGGGCGAGTCGCCATGCGCGATGCGCGAGCGTTGGGCCCAGCGCAGCGACATCTCCATCGAACGCTTGGCTTCTTCTTCGGTGGCGGGATAGGGAGTGCATTCATCGAAGATCATCACGATGTCCGAGCCCAGCGAGCGCTGCACGGCCATCGATTCCTCGGGGCCCATGAAGACCTTGGCGCCATCCACGGGCGAGCGGAAATGCACGCCTTCTTCGGTGATCTTGCGCATGTCGCCCAGCGAAAAGACCTGAAAGCCGCCGGAGTCGGTGAGGATCGGCTTTTGCCATTGGGCGAAGTCATGCAGGTCGCCGTGCGTCTCGATGACCTCGGTACCCGGCCGCAACCAGAGGTGAAAGGTGTTGCCGAGGATGATGTCGGCGCCGATCTGCTCGACCGACTCGGGCGTCATGCCCTTGACCGTGCCGTAGGTGCCGACAGGCATGAAGGCGGGCGTTTCCACGGTGCCGCGAGGGAAGCTCAAACGGCCGCGTCGTGCCATGCCATCCTCGGCGAGGCGCTCGAAGCGCATGAAACTGTCGTTACGCATGGGAAGTCTCGGGGAAGGGGTGTGACGTCTCAGCTCGGCTGAGGAACATGGCATCGCCATAACTGAAGAAGGCGTAGCGCTCGGCGACGGCTTCGCGGTAGGCATGCATTACCTGGCGATAGCCGGCAAACGCCGAGACCAGCATCAGCAGGGTCGATTCGGGCAAGTGGAAGTTGGTGATCAACGCATCGACGCAACGCCAGGCATACCCGGGATAGATGAAGATATCGGTATCGCCGCGGTAAGGTGTGATGCAGCCGTCATCGCGGCCCTGGCTGGCGGTTTCCAGGCAGCGCACGCTGGTCGTGCCCACGGCGATGACGCGTTTGCCGCGTGCCTGGGTGGCCTCGACCTGGCGACATAGCGTCTCGTCGACTTCAAGCCATTCGCTGTGCATGTGGTGCTCGCGAATATCGTCCACGCGCACCGGCTGAAAGGTGCCCGCGCCCACATGCAGGGTGACATAGCCCATTTCCACACCACGCTCGCGCAACGCTTCGAGCAATGGCGTATCGAAGTGCAGGCCTGCAGTGGGCGCGGCGACCGCCCCTTCGCGTCGTGCGTAAACGGTCTGGTAGCGCTCGCGGTCGTCGAGTTCGTCGTCGCGGTCGATGTAAGGCGGCAACGGCATATGCCCGTGGCGTTCGAGCAATTCGATCATCGGCGTCTCACCTAAAAAGCGAAGCTCGAACAAGGCCTCGTGGCGTTCCTCGACCACTGCGTGGATGTCGCCTTCGAAGATCAACTCGGTCCCGGGCCGGGGTGCCTTGCTGGCGCGCAAGTGCGCCAGGCCGCGGTGTGCATCCAGCGGACGTTCGAGGAGCATCTCTATGCGTCCGCCGCTGGCCTTTTGGCCGAATAGCCGAGCAGGAATCACGCGAGTGTCGTTGAAAACGAGCAGATCGCCGGGCTCGAGGTGCGTCAGCAAGTCGGTGAAACGGCGATGTTGAATCTCGCCGCTGGTGTCGTCCACACACAGCAGACGACAGTCGCTGCGCTTCTCGGACGGGTAACGGGCGATCAACTCATCGGGAAGATCGAAATGGAAATCGGCGCGCTGCATGGCGTTGGAGAGAACGACCTAGGATCGGAAAACGGACATCGGAAATGAGGCACGCGCGGCGTGCGCTCGACGAAAGTGGCCCATGATAATCGAGACGCACGACGAAGTCAGGCCCGAATGATTGACGTCGCCAATCTGCTCCGTATAATACGTCTCCGCTGCCCGGGTGGCGAAATTGGTAGACGCAGCGGATTCAAAATCCGCCGGTGGCGACACCGTGTCGGTTCGAGTCCGACCCCGGGCACCAACTCAAGATCAAGCACTCAGCATGTCCCTTCCTCGCTTGGTTTTGTCTGCTTTTCCCTGATGGTCATGTCAGCCATGTGTCATCGCGATCCGCCTGAGGGTGCATCGCGGTCTCGTGGGTAGGTGGCACTCTCTGCCGTACTTGAATGTTCGACTGCCCGTGGCCAAGATGCTTGACCACGTCACGTTCGATCAGTCGCTCAAGATGTCGGCGGTATCTGAAAAATCCGCGACCACCGGCAACGCTTCGAACGCGGGGCGCGCGTAATAGAAGCCCTGATGTTGCACGATACCGGCTTCTTCATGCAGCCAGCGCGCTTCCTCCCGGCACTCGATGCCTTCGGCGACCGTCTCGATGTCGAGCTGGGAGGCGATGTCTGCCACCGACTTGAGCAGGATCTGGCGACGCGTATCGCGATGGCAGTTCATTACCAGATCACGGTCGATCTTGAGCTTGTCCGGGCGCAACTCGGTGAGCAGGTCGAGGTTGGCGTAACCCGTGCCGAAATCGTCCAGGGCGGTGGTAAAACCCATCTGGCGGTAGGCGTCGATGATCGAGCGCAGGTGGGACCGGTCGGTGACGCTTTCGGTTTCGGTGATCTCGAACACCAGTCGCTCGGCGGGCCATCCGACCTGCTTTGAGATCGCGAGCGTCGCCTGTATGCAGGCCTCGGGTTCATAGACGGCATTGGGCAGGAAGTTGATCGAGAGCGCGCTTGGTATCTCGAGTTGTGCGGCCAGTTCGATGGCCTTGACGCGACAGGCCTGATCGAAACGGTAGAGAAGCGTGTCCGAGACCTGTGACAATATCTGATAGGCCGATTCGCCATTGACGCCGCGAACCAGGGCTTCGTGGGCGATGATGCGTTGTGTCGCGACGTTGACGATGGGCTGGAACGCCATGCTGAAGTCGAACGGCAAGGGACCTTCGCAACGTTGACAGTGATGGTCGGTTCGCGCGCAATGCGTCGTCATGCCTGATCTCCGTGTGATGGGCTGAGAGCACCATCATGATGCCCGATATTCCGGTGCGTGCTGAGCGCGGCACGCGTCGTTTAAGATAAAGTGTCGGTAACAGTGTTATATGATCATAAAACAGCATCGATGCGCTCTTGAAAACAGCGCGGCGTATTCGTGCTTTCACCCTGACGTGTCTGGAAAGGAGTTCCGATGAAAACCGCGAATCTTACCCTGTTGGCGCTTGCCACGTTGATGAGCGGGTGTGCCCTGCAAGGCGGCGACAAGGATCGTGCCGAGCAGCATACCCAAATCTACCAGTGTGCGGGCGAAACCTCGCTGTCGGTGACTTATTTTCGGTACGCTGGTGATATCGATCGTGCCATGCTGGGCTACGAGCACGATTCCATTCCCATGCACCAGGTGGCCTCGGGCTCTGGAGCACGCTATGTTAGCGACGACGAACAGCTCGCTTACGTCTGGCATGCTCAGGAGGGCGAGGGCATGTTGTACCGTGAGAACGGTGAGGCCGAGCGCGACATCCTCGCGCGTGATTGTCAGGTGGATAAGTAAGCGACGCTCTTTCTCTTTTTTGTCGCTGCAGCCTTTGTAGTCGCATCTGCCAAGTCATGGGTGGGTGCGGTGCTCATTTCATGACGGGGTTTGTGTGATGTCGCTTAGCTTGTGGCTGTCGCTGGCGGCGGTCTGTGCCATGGGCGCAATGTCGCCGGGGCCGAGCCTGGCGATGGTGCTGCGCCACACGCTAGGTGGCGGGCGCATCGCGGGTGTTCTCGCAAGCGTTTGTCATGCGGCGGGCGTGGGCTTCTACGCAGCGTTGACCGTGTGGGGGTTGGGCGCCGTCATCGTTCATCAGCCGGTCGTGTTCAAGGCGGTCACCTGGGGTGGGGCTGCTTATCTGGCGTGGCTTGGCGTGAAGGCGCTGCGCGCCGGCCGAGGCGGTGCCCTGGAGACAGGCGGGGTGGCGAGCCGCCCTGGCGCGGCTGCGCGAGACGGCGTACTGGTGGCGCTGGCCAATCCCAAGCTGATTCTATTCTTCGTGGCCTTGTTGAGCCAGTTCGTCAGCGCTGACATGAGCGCAGCCGCCAAGGCGACGATCGTGGCGACGGCGTCGTTGATCGACGCCGGCTGGTACGTGCTGGTGGCCCTGGCGCTCTCGCATTCGGTGGTGTTGCCCTGGCTTCAGGCGCGTGCGCATTGGATCAACCGGGCAACAGGGCTCTTGCTGCTGGGGTTGGCGCTGCGCATCGTCATCGGTTGATGGGGGGCGTAGCAACCACCGTCAGGGCGCGATTCGCTCAAGGATAGCGTCCAGCGGTGCGTGTGACGGCAAGACGCCGAACAGCGGTGAGGCCTCTTCGCCGAGACGCGCCGCACAGAAGGTCTCGCCGATGGCGGCGGGCGCATGGCGCAACAGCAGCGCGGCTTGCAGGCATTGCGCGAGGCGTTGGGTCAGCCAGCGTGCCTGCGCTTCCAGTACGTCCGGCGTGGCCTTGAGGCGGCGTTCGAGGGTCTCGAGCGCCCGGTCGAAATCGGGGTGAGCGCCGCGTGCCAGCGCGAGCTCCCGACGCAGGGCGGCGATGCTTTCCGGATGACGGGCCAGTACTCGTATCACGTCCAGACACATGACATTGCCCGAGCCTTCCCAGATCGAGTTCACCGGCGCCTCGCGGTAAAGCCGCGCGAGCGGTGCTTCCTCGACGTAGCCGATACCGCCGAGACATTCCATGGCTTCGGCCATGAACGCTGGCCCGCGCTTGTTGTGCCAGAACTTGGCCAGTGCCGGAAGCAGCCGCGCCAGGGCGCGTTCGTGATCATCGTTGGCGGCGCCGTCGAAGGCACGGGCCGTGCGCAGGCACAAGGCCAGGCTCGCCTCGGTTTCCAGGGTCAGGTCGGCGATTACCCGGCGCATCAGGGGCTGATCGGCGAGGCGTTTGCCGAACGCTTCGCGCCCCTTGACATGGCGCCAGGCCTCCAGCGTTGCCTGGCGCATCATGCCGGCGGGGGCGGTGGCGGCATCGAGCCGCGTCTGTTGAACCATCTCGAGAATGGTGGCGACGCCGCGTCCAGGCTCGCCGATGGGGTGCGCCCAGGCATCGGTATACTCGATTTCCGCCGAGGCGTTGGCGCGATTGCCACACTTGTCCTTGAGGCGCTGCAATTGAATGCCGTTGCGTTCGCCATCGGGACGAAAGCGTGGCACCAGGAAGCAACCGATGCCGTCGTCATCCTGGGCGAGGGTCAGGAAGGCATCCGACATCGGGGCGCTGCAGAACCATTTGTGGCCGGTCAGCCGCACGCTGCCATCCGCTTGGCGTGTCGCCTGAGTGGTGTTGCGGCGCACATCGCTGCCGCCTTGTTTCTCGGTCATCGCCATGCCGAAGGTTGCCGCACGCTTGTCCCCGGCGGGCAGGGCGCGCGAGTCATAGTCATGCGCCAGCAGACGCGGCCCCCAGGTCTCGAGGATGGTGTTGTCGTGACGTAGCACGGGATAGGCGGCGTGCGTCATGGTGATGGGGCAGCAGAACCCCGGCTCGACCTGAGTCAATAGATACAGCGCGGCGACATGCGCTTGATGACCGCCGTTGCCTTCCTCTTCCCAGGCCACGGCCTGCCAGCCGCCGTCGCAAGCCAGATGCATCAAGCGGTGATACGACTCAGTGTAGTGCACCTCGTCGAGACGGCGCCCGTGGCGATCGAACAAGCGTAGCTCGGGAGAATGACGGTTGGCCTCGTCGGCGATGGCTTGCCAGCATTCCCTGCCGGCGTCACGGGCGAGTGGGGCGAGACGCTCGGCTACCCAGGCCGGCGCCTCGCGGGCCAGCGCCTCGCGCAGGGCCTTGTCTTCGTCCAGAAGGTCGCGGTCACCACCGGGCAGGGGCTGGTTGATGACCTCGTGCGTGACGAGATGCGTGCGAGCGGCATGATCCGGCATGACGTGACTCCCGTGGCCAGTGGGCGCAATAGCGTCTCTGGAGCATGGTCAGCGCCTGCCATGAGGTCAATGAGACCCTGGTGGGGTTAGTCGCTTGCGTCGCCGCGCGCTAGCGTCTGGGCGATCCAGCGCCCGCGCCCACGTCGTGGCCATGCCTGCGATAGCCCGGCTTGAGGCGTGTCTCCACGCGCCCTGGTGGAGACCTTCTGCATGTCCATTAGTGTATTCGACATGACGCGATGCCCCGGCTCTGGCATGCTGACATTTTCGCGCATCGACTCGCACAGGACCCGCCATGGCCACGCCGTCGTCTTCCGCAGCGCCTGGGGCGCTGCCGCAGCCGTTCATCAAGGATGAACGCATTCAACTGGTGGACGCGCGTAATCGGCCTTGCGGCAGTGCCTCGCGCAGGTTGATGCGACGCTTTCGCTTCTGGCATCGCGCGACGTATGTGTTCGTGCGCAATGGCCGGGGTGAGCTATGCGTGCAGCGTCGCACGCTGACCAAGGAAGTCTTTCCCGGCTATCATGATTTGGCTACCGGCGGCGTGGTCGGTGCGGGTGAGGCGGAGCACGTTGCCGCACGCCGAGAATTGGCGGAGGAGTTGGGTATCGAGGGCGTCACGTTGACGCCGTGTTTCACGTTTCGTTACACCGATGGCGGTAACTTCATTCATGGTAGTGCCTTCATGACCGACTATGACGGGCCGCTGGTCCTGCAGCAGGACGAGGTGGCCGACGCTCATTGGTTGACCGTGGAGGCGGCGCTTTCTCTGCAGGATGCCACGCCGGATAGCCGCATCGCACTGACGCACATGCTTGCCCAAGGCTGGTTGAGGGCGCAAGACGATTGAAGCCCCGTACCGGGCGGATGACAATACGGAAGTGTTGAGGACGATGCGTGATGGCGATGACGTTATATAGTCAGGATTGTCACACCAACCGAATGGAGCCTTTCAACCTGCGTGCCTTGCGCGGGCAGGTGTTGCTCATCGTCAATGTCGCCAGCCGCTGCGGTTATACGCCACAGCTCAAGGAACTCGAATGGCTGTATCGCCGTTACCACGATCAGGGGTTTACCGTGCTGGCGTTTCCCTGCAACCAGTTCGGTCGTCAGGCCCCGGAGTCGGCCGAGAGGTTTGGTGACTTCTGTGCGCGAGAGTACCGGGTCAGCTTTCCGGTGATGGAGAAGGTGCACGTCAACGGGCGCGATGCCCACCCGCTGTTCGTGCTGTTGCGCCGCCAAGCGCCGGGCATATTGGGCAGCACGCCCATCAAATGGAATTTCACCAAGTTCCTGGTGGGGCGAGATGGCCATGTGATTCGGCGCTTTGCGCCACGTGTCTCGCCACGCCGATTGACGGCGGATATCGAGCGGGCGCTGGATATTCCATTTTCGGCATGACACCTGTGCCACTCATGACGCGGTGACTTGCAGGCGCTCGATCAAGACATTGAAGCGCGGCCGACTCATCATCGTGGTCAGGCCTGAAAACAGCAACCAGAAGCCTTTTCGCCAGCCTTGCAGGCGACGTGTGTGGCGTGCCAAATCAAGCAGCAGCCGGTCCTCGTCGAAAGCGCGCCATTCCCCGGCCACTGACATCTGATGGCGCGCCATGACCGGTGCCATCTCCAGCCGATAGATCATTTCCAGCTCCTGAGGGGTGTGGCCTTGTGCCTCGATGACCTCGAGCATGCGGGCGTATTCATGTTCACGGGGTTCGCGCTCGAGCCACAGCGGCGAAAGCGCTAGCCACAAGGCGCCACGGCGTTCCAGCAGGGCTTCGAGATCAGTAGGGTCGTGCATGTTTTTGGGCCTTCGCTGTGAGGGGGCATCTTCGGACACTCGGCCATGGCGAGCAAGGGGGTGCGGACATGGACGCCATCTCCCGCTAGAATGCCCCACAATAGTGAAGCCGTGCATTGGCGCGTGTTTCCCCGTGGCGGTTTCCACCGCGATCAATGAATGACGTCAGCAAAGAGGTTCCCTCTGTGATCATCAAACCCAAGGTTCGTGGCTTCATCTGCACCACGACGCATCCCAAGGGCTGCGAGCGCAACGTTGCCGAGCAGATCGCCACCACGCGTGCGAATATTCCGCAAAGCGAGCAAGAAAAAGGCCCCAAGAAGGTCTTGGTGATCGGTGCCTCCAGCGGCTATGGCTTGGCCGCGCGTATTACAGCGGCCTTCGGTTACGGCGCGTCGACCCTGGGGGTGTTCTTCGAGAAGCCGGGCACCGAGAAGAAGCCAGGCACGGCGGGCTGGTATAACGCGGCGGCGTTCGACAAGTTCGCCAAGGAAGAAGGCCTTTACAGCAAGGCAATCAATGGCGATGCGTTCTCGCATGAAGCGCGCACCAAGGCCATCGAGTTGATCAAGCAGGACCTGGGCCAGGTCGATCTGGTGGTGTACTCGCTGGCTTCGCCGGTACGCAAGATGCCTGACAGCGGCGAACTCAAGCGCTCCGCCCTCAAGCCCATCGGCGAGACCTATACCGCCACGGCCATCGACACCAACAAGGATGCCATCACCGAGGCGTCCGTGGAGCCGGCCACCGAGCAGGAAATCGCCGATACCATCACCGTCATGGGTGGCGAGGACTGGGAGCTGTGGATCGACGCGCTGGACGAGGCGGGTGTGTTGGCGCCGGGCGCACGCAGCGTGGCGTTCAGCTACATCGGCACCGAGATCACCTGGCCGATCTATTGGCATGGCGCGCTGGGCAAGGCCAAGGAAGACTTGGACCGCGCTGCCGGCGAGATCGACGCGCGTCTGTCCCAAGAGGGCGGCAGTGCCAATGTGGCAGTACTCAAGTCAGTGGTGACCCAGGCCAGCGCGGCGATCCCGGTGATGCCGCTTTATATCTCGATGGTCTACAAGGTCATGAAGGAGAAGGGCCTGCATGAGGGCACCATCGATCAGCTCAACCGCTTGTATGCCGAGCGTCTGTATTCATCACAAGAGCAGGATACCGACGAAGCGGGGCGCCTGCGTCTCGACGATTGGGAGCTACGCGACGACGTGCAGCAACCGTGCAAGGAGCTATGGTCGCAGGTGACCACCGACAATCTCTTCACGCTGACCGATTACGCCGGTTACAAGCACGACTTTCTCAAGCTGTTCGGCTTCGAACGTGAGGATGTCGATTACGAGGCGGACGTCGATCCCGTGGCGGAGTTCGACGTCGTGCAGTTGTGAGCCGCATGGCTGGCGTCGGTCGACCGACGAACGCGTTGGTGGAGGCGCTGCTTGATGCCAGGGAGTGAAGAGCGCCGCGACGCACCACGCCAGGTGGGGTTTTTGCTGTTGCCGGGATTTTCGCTGCTGGCGCAGGCCTGCGCCATGGAGCCGTTGCACGTCGCCAATCTGCTCGCCGAACGTCGTCTCTATGTGCCCCGGACCTTCGGGTTGGATGGGCGCGCAGTGAAAAGTGCTGCGGAGTTGGTGCTGACGCCGGAAAGCGTGGCCGGCAATGATGCCCAGCCGCTGGATATGCTCGTGGTGTGCGGCGTCAGCCCGTCGCCGGCGAGTGAATGTCCGGAACTGCACGACTGGCTGCAACGGCTGGCGTCACGCGGGGTCATGCTGGGCGGCATCGCAGGGGGGACTCAGGTGCTGGCGCGCGCCGGCGTGCTGGAGGGCTATCGCGTCACGTTGCACGTCGCCGGGGCCGAAGCGTTCATGCGGGACTTTCCCGGCGTGCATGTCTCGCATCAGTTGTTCGAGATCGATCGTGACCGGTTGACCTGCGGTGGCGGCACGGCGTCGATGGACATGATGATGACGCTGATCGCCCAGCAGCACGGCAATCGGCTGGCCGAGCGCGTTTCCGAGCATTTCGTCTGCGAGCGTATCCGCATGGCCGACGAGCCTCAGCACGTACCGTTGCGCGCGCGACTTGCCCACGCCCCGCAAAGCCTGGTCGACGCGGTGACGCTGATGGAGGCCAACATCGAAGAGCCGTTGACCACTCACGAGCTGGCGGAACATCTGGGGATCTCACGGCGGCAGCTGGAGCGGCTGTTCAAGAAGTACCTGCAAGCGGTGCCGAGCCGTTACTACTTGGAGTTGCGTCTTCAAAAAGCCCGCCAACTGCTGCGTGATAGCGAGCAGGCGGTCGGCGACATCGCCCTATCCACGGGGTTTTCCTCCGGGGCACACTTCTCCACGGCCTATCGCAATCATTTCGGTATCAGCCCGCGCGATGAGCGCATTCCGCGTCATTGACGGTCGCCTGCGCACACGCGCTAGAAGTCCTGGAGTGCCCGTCGGTACCCCAGGTAGGCCTTGCGGCGTTCAGCCAAGCGGTTGGCCATGACGAAGTCGCCTTGCTCGCGTGCTGTCTCTTCGGCGATGTCGAGCTGCTTGATGGCGCGATCGATGTGACCGGTCAGTTGCAATTGCTCGGCGCGGGCGAGCATTCCCCACAGATTGTGGCCGCTGCGACCGGCGGCTTCCGCGAGAAGGGTGAAGACTTGTGGATCCTCGGGGTATTGATCGCTCATGCGACGCAGGACATCAAAAGCCTGGCGCGGTGCTTGCTGCAGCAGCACCTTGGCCTCGACAAGTTGCGCCGGACGGTAGTCCGGTTGCAGGCGGAGAATGCGCCGGGCACGGCGCAGGGCGTCGTCGCGTTGACCGGCGTCAAGGGCGATCTCGGCGGCGCTGGCCGGCAGCATCGACATATTGGGGTGTGCTGCGCTCAATTGGTCGAGCGTCGCGAGTGCCTGGTCGGTATGGCCGGTCTGGGCATTGGTCAGCGCCTGCAGATAGCGTACGGCAGCGTCAGGCGGGGCGTCCTGGCGCAGCTGGGTCATGGCCTGCTCGGGGTTGTCGCGGTGGAGCGCCAGCAGGGCGCGTGCGCGAACCAGGGAGAAGGCCAAGCTGGCGTGCGGCTCGGGCGAGGGCAACTGGTTGGCGCGTGCCTGGGTATCGCTGATACGCGATTCGGTGACCGGGTGCGTGAGCAGGAACTCCGGTGGATTGCCGCCTTGTAGACTGGCCCGACGCTGCATGGCGCGAAACATGTCCGGCATGGCCTGCGGGTCGAAGCCGGCATCGGCCAGTGCGTCCAGGCCGATGCGGTCGGCCTCCTGTTCGAAGCGGCGCGAGTAAGCGAGCTGGTCCTGAATGAAGGCCGCCTGGGACCCGACCATGGTCGCCAGGCCGGCATCGCCCGCGCCGCCGGCGGCCAGCACCATGCCAATCAACATGGCCCCCATGGTGGGGAGCTGGGTTTCTTCCACACGCTGCATGCGGCGGGCGAAGTGGTGCTGGGACAGGTGGCCGAGTTCGTGGGCGATCACCGACGCCAGGGCATCCTCACTCGCGGTGAAACTGAACAGGCCGCTGTTGACGCCGACGATGCCGCCCGGTACGGCGAAGGCATTGAGCAATCGGCTGTCCACCAGCGTGATGACGATGTCATCGTTGACCCCGGTATAAGGCAACAGGCGCGCCACCAGGCCATGCATGTAATCCTTGGCGATGGGGTCTTGCCACACGTCGGTCTGGGCGCGGAACTGGCGTAGCCAGGCGCGTCCCAGGCGGTGTTCCTCACCGCTGGAGACGGTAGCGCTGGCGCCCCCCAGTTCGGGAAGATCGTAATCGTCTTGTGCCAGGACATTCGACGCAGGCGCGCAGAAGGTCAGAGCCAGGCATAAAACAGGAAAAAGCATCCAGCGACGTGGCATGGGCTTCCTCTTGAATGGCGTGACGGAGGAGGTAGGCCGACGGCGTGATGCACGCCATGCTATCGTCATCTTAGACATTGAACTGACTGGCAAAGTGCCTTTAAATCGTGGCGTTTTCAACTATCGAACCACTGGGAGACGCAGATGGCGTTGCAACCCGATCACGTGCTCGATGCGTGTGGCCTGCATTGTCCGTTGCCGCTGCTCAAGGCCAAGCAGGCCTTGTCGACGCTCGAAGTAGGCGCGCTGCTCGAGGTTCAGGCGACCGATGCGGGCTCGTGGCAGGACTTCGAGAGCTTTGCCGCACAGGGCGTTCACCAGCTAGAAGCGCGTGAAGAAAAAGGCGGTATCTACCATTATTGGCTACGCAAGGGTGAACGGGGAAGCACTGCATGACGATGAAAAGCCTCTTCAAGGGGTGGGTGGAGCGCTATTTCTCGGACGAGGAAGCGGTTGTCTTGCTCATCGTGCTGGTGCTGGGCTTCGCCGCCGTCATCTGCCTGGGCCGGATGCTGGCACCGTTCTTCACCGCACTGGTGTTGGCCTTTCTCCTGGAGGGCGTGGTGTCGTGGCTGGAACGGCGCGGCCTGCCACGCCTTCTGTCGGTGCTGGTCGTCTTCCTGTTCTTTCTGGGCGCGTTATTGGCTCTGGCGTTGATCATCATGCCGCTGGTCTGGAACCAGATGGTAGAGCTAGTGCAGGAGGCGCCACGCATGTTCGCGAGTAGCCAGGCGTGGCTGGATGGCTTGCAGTCACGCTATCCGACCCTGATCACGCCGAATCAGATCGAAGACTGGATCGCCACTGCCGGACGCGAGGCGACCCAGCTCGGGCAACGAGCCTTGACACTGTCGCTGGCATCGCTGGGTAATTTACTGGGCATGATCGTTTACCTGGTGCTGGTACCGATCCTGGTGTTCTTCCTCCTCAAGGACCGTGAACGCTTGACCCAGTACCTGCTTTCCCTATTGCCCAGGAAGCGCATCCTGATGACGCGCATCTGGCATGAAATGGACGACCAGATTGCCAACTACATTCGCGGCAAGGCGATCGAGATACTGATCGTGGGCGTGGTGGCATTCATTACCTTCTGGTCGTTCGGCTTGCCCTACTCCACCTTGCTGGCGCTGATCGTCGGTTTGTCAGTGCTGGTGCCTTAC
This sequence comes from Chromohalobacter marismortui, assembly GCF_004364315.1. Classification (GTDB taxonomy): domain Bacteria; phylum Pseudomonadota; class Gammaproteobacteria; order Pseudomonadales; family Halomonadaceae; genus Chromohalobacter; species Chromohalobacter marismortui. Next base: position 82,523 of record NZ_SOBR01000008.1, read on the forward strand.
ATCGGCGCGGCGGTGGCGACTCTGCCGGTAGCGGCGGTGGCGGGCTTTCACTTCGGTATCAGCGAGCAATTGGCCTATGTCCTGATCGCCTACGCCATCCTGCAGGCATTGGATGGCAACGTGCTGGTGCCGATCCTGTTCTCCGAAGCGGTCAACCTGCATCCGGTGTCGATCATCCTTGCGGTGTTGTTCTTCGGCGGCATCTGGGGGTTCTGGGGCGTGTTCTTCGCGATTCCGTTGGCCACTTTGCTCAAGGCGCTGGTATATGCCTGGCCGCGCGGTGTGCGCGACCCGGACCTGCACTCTCCGCCAGCGGTGCAGTGATCAGGAGGCCGCATTGAGTTCGCGGGCGGCGTCGAGCACTGCCTCGACGTGGCCCTTGACCTTCACCTTGCGCCATTCGCGGGCCAGCTTGCCCTCGGCATCGATCAGGAAAGTGCTGCGTTCTATCCCCAAGTGCTCCTTGCCGTAGAGCTTCTTGAGCTTGATGACGTCGAACTGGCGGCACAGCGACTCGTCCTTGTCGGAAATCAGCTCGAAATTGAACCCCTGCTTGGCCTTGAAGTTCTCATGAGCACGCAACCCGTCTCGCGAAACCCCCAGGATAACGGTGTTGGCAGCATCGAAGTCGGGCTTATGGTCACGAAAATCGCCGCCTTCGGTGGTGCATCCCGGCGTACTATCCTTGGGGTAGAAATAGATCACGACCTGGCGACCTCGAAGGTCGGACAGCGTGATCTGCGTATCGCCCGTTGCCGTGGCGGTGAAGTCGGGTACGTGTTGGCCGATGCTGACGCTCATGATGATCTCCTCGAGTGATGATGCGAACGCTGTGGTTGTCTGAACGCGGATGGACAAGATTACATGTCAGCCATGCGCGCGTGTCAAAGCATGCCGCTTCTGTACAGGATGAAGCTGGCTGAGTACCATTTGATGCTGATCGACATCATGACGAAATAGGCCGGTCCGGCGCTTGAAACGCCCGGTTGGCGATACGTTCATTTTTATCGCCCGCGCATGCCGGTGGCACGCTGGCCCGATTCACAGGAGAGCACTGCAGCATGATCACAGGCAGCATCGTCGCCTTGGCGACACCGATGAAGGTCAGTGGCGATATCGACTGGGACGCGCTGCGTCGCCTGGTGGGGTTCCATCTCGACAACGGTACCGATGCCATCGTCGCGGCGGGAACCACTGGTGAGCCGACCACCATGTCGTTCGCCGAACATTTCGACGTCATTCGCTGTGTCGTCGAGGAGGTCGACGGCCGTATCCCGGTCATCGCCGGTACTGGCGCCAACGCCACCTCGGAGGCGGTCGAGCTGGCGCGTTACGCACGTGAAGTAGGCGCGGACCTCTGCTTGTCGGTGGCCCCTTACTACAACAAGCCCACCCAGGAAGGGCTTTATCAGCATTTCAAAGCCGTCGCCGAAGGCGGCGGGCTGCCCGTCATTCTCTATAACGTGCCAGGGCGCACGTGCTCGGATATCTACAACGAGACCGTGTTCCGTCTCGCCGAGCTCGAGAACATCGTGGGACTCAAGGATGCCACCGGCAATCTGGAGCGCGCCGAGGAATTGGTCGAGCGCTTGAAAGGCACCGGTTTCGCCTTGTATTCCGGCGACGACCCCACGGCGTGCGATTTCATGCTGATGGGTGGCCATGGCGACATCTCGGTGTGTGCCAACGTCGCGCCCCGCGCCATGCATGAGCTGTGCAAGGCCGCCGTGGCCGGGGACGACGAGCGCGCGCATCAGATCAACACGCGGTTGATGCCATTGCATACCGTGCTGGGCGTCGAAGCCAATCCGATCCCCGTGAAATGGGCGCTGCATCGCATGGGGCTGGCGGAGCAGGGCATTCGTCTACCGATGACCTGGCTATCCGATAAGTATCACTCCACGGTGAGCGAAGCATTGCAGCTCGCGGGTGTGACCGAAGGCTGACAAACCGTCGAGAGGCGTCAAGGGAGCCTGAGCGCTGTTCGGCGTTGACGGCCCTCTGCGACGTCGACCAACGCATAAATAAGGTGGATGCATGAAACCCGTCCTTAAATGGATGCCGCTGATCATTGGCGCTACTCTGGTCGTAAGTGGCTGTAGTCGTTCCGGTTTTTATTACGACCGTAACACTGAGTATGTCGATGCCGAGATGGTCGAACCGCTAACGCTGCCGGAATCGCGCGATCCATCACGTTACCAGAACGCCATGCCGGTGCCCGACGCCGAAAGTGATTTCGCATCCACGGAAGGCGATTTCAACGTCCCGCGGCCCCGTCCTCTGGTGGCTAGCCAGGCAGCCGATGCGACATTCGTTGAGTCCCGCGAAGCCGGTGATGAGCGTTGGTTGGTCGTCAATGCGGCGCCGGGGGCTGTCTGGCCGATGCTGCAGGGCTTCGCCGCTGCGCAGGGGCTGAATGTCGAGCGCGCCGATGTCGATAGCGGGCGTCTCGAGACTGATATGGGAACGTTGCGCGTTCGCCAAGGGTTGCGTAGCGGTACCAGTGAGGTGCGCTGTATGGACAGTGTCAATCAGGTTCGCTGCCTCGACGCCTTGCAGCGCTATCTGGCCGCTAATGCTGGCGATCAGGTCGGTGTTTCATTAGCGGCGCAGCCGCTTGCCCGCGACGACCGTGTGCAGTTGGTGAACCAGAGTGGCGAGTGGCAGCTCGAGCTGGCGCTGAACCTCGAGCGTGCCTGGCCTGAACTGCGCTATCAGTTGGAAAACGACTTCGAGAGCGAACGCGGCACACTGGTCGACCAGAATCGTAGCGCCGGTCAGTTCGTGATCGACTACGCCGTCCGCGATGACGATGCCGGGTGGTTCGATTGGCTCGACTGGTTCGGCGACGACGCTGCGACCCAGCGCTATCGCCTGAATGTCAGTGCCAATGGCGACAATGCCACGCAGGTGCGTGTCAGTGGCGAAGACGGTGGTCCGGTGGATGCCGGCGACGCCCGTGAAGTGCTCGACGCCGTGGCGGCGACCTTGCGCTGAGATGCTGGGTAGCATGACGGATCGGCCTCAGGCGTCGCTGGCGCTGCGTTTTGCATCGCTGGGCAGCGGCAGCAAGGGCAACGCGACGTTGGTCAGCGATGGGGAAACGCATGTGCTGGTGGATTGCGGCTTCGGCATGCGCGAGGCGGAGCGTCGTCTTGCGCAGTTCGGGTTGCATCCCCGCCAGCTCGATGCCGTTCTGCTCACCCACGAGCATGGCGATCACATTCGCGGCGTGGGCCCCCTGGCGCGACGCTACGCTCTGCCCGTCTACCTGACCGTCGGGACCTGGCTCTCGGGGCGCCTGGGCGAAGTGCCACGTCACGAGTGGGTGGTGCCCCAGTCACGCTTCGCGATCAAGGGGTTGGAGATCGACGCGGTGACGGTGCCGCACGATGCGCGCGAGCCGGTGCAGTTCCGGTTTCGAGCGCATGGCCGCCATCTGGGCGTGCTTACCGATCTCGGCCATCCCAGTGAGCACGTCATCGATGCGTTCCGCGGCTGTGATGCGTTGATTCTGGAGTGCAATCACGATCGCCACATGCTCGATGTCGGCCCCTATCCACGCAATCTCAAGCGGCGCGTAGGCGGTCACTGGGGGCACCTGGCCAATGTCCAGGCCGCCGAGCTTCTGCCACGGCTGGGGCTGGATCGGCTGCAGCGTATCGTGTGTTCGCACATTTCAATGGAGAACAATCATCCCGAATTGGCGCTGGAGGCGTTGACGCCTCTGTTGTCCGGCGATGCATCGCGATTGCTGGTATCGGCGCAGGACCACGGCTTCGCCTGGCAGAGCATTGCTTGAGTCGAAGGCGCGCGCGTCGTGGGCAGCGTAGAGACACCTTAGTAGTCCATGAAAACGTCGCGGATCCTGCGATCCGCGCTCAGACAAGAGCCAGCCGGCCCGGTGGGGCCATTGTGGAGATCCCATGCAAAAACGTGATGAGCTGTACGCGGGCAAGGCCAAGTCCGTCTACCGCACCGATGATCCGCAGCGTTTGATCCTGCATTTTCGCGACGATACCAGTGCCTTCGACGGCAAGAAGAAGGAATCGCTGGCGCGCAAGGGCATGGTCAACAACAAGTTCAATGCCTTCATCATGGAAAAGCTCCAGGCCGCGGGCATTCCGACGCACTTCGAGACGCTGCTCTCCGACGATGAATGCGTGGTCAAGAATCTCGAGATGATTCCCGTCGAGTGCGTGGTACGCAATGTCGCGGCCGGTGGGCTGGTACGCCGTCTCGGCGTCGAGGAAGGCCAGGCGCTGACGCCGCCGACCTTCGAGCTGTTCCTCAAGGACGATGCCAACGGCGACCCGATGATCAATGAGTCGCTGGCCGAGACGTTCGGCTGGGCGACGCCTGAGCAATTGGCGACCATGAAGACGCTGACCTTCCAGGTCAACGACGTCCTCAAGCAGCTGTTTCTCGACGGTGACATGCTGCTGGTCGATTACAAGCTCGAGTTCGGCCTCTTCGACGGCCAGGTGACGCTGGGCGACGAGTTTTCGCCGGACGGCTGCCGCCTGTGGGATGCCAACACCCGCGAGAAGATGGACAAGGACCGCTTCCGTCAGGGCTTGGGTGGCGTCATCGAAGCGTATGAAGAAGTCGGACGGCGGATCGGCATCACGTTCTGATCGCTGCGCATCGTCGGCCTACTCCAGCGGGGCGCTCAAGAGCGCCCCGCAGTCGTTCACGCGGGCGCAGACGCCGCGACGATGTCTTCCACGTGCATCGCGTCGATGGCGTCGGTCGTGCGCGGGTAGAAGCGCACGTCGACGTCACGCAGGTGCACGCCGTAACGGCGCTCGGATGTGCCCGGCGCGTTCTTGTGGTAGGCGGGGCGCGGGTCCTGGGCCAGCACCTGGCGGATTAGATCGCGCAGCGAGTCCCCATCCTCGCGCGTGAGCAGGGTCGCCTCGGCGGCGGCGGAAAACGTCACCGGCAATGACGCGGGCGGGGCTGGTGCGAAGCCGCTGCGGGCCTCGGGACGCGACTCCGCCCAGGCCAGGTACGGCTTGATGTCGAGCACGGGGGTGCCGTCGACGAGGTCGTGACTGCGCAGGTGCAGTGTCACGCCCCGGCGGGTATCGACCTCGACCAGTTCGACCAGCGACAGCCCCAGACGGTTGGGACGGTGCGTGCTGCGCGTGGCGAAGACACCCTGTTTGGCATTGCCCCCCAGGCGCGGTGGGCGCACCAGCGGCGTCCAGCGCGCGGGGCTGTGGTGGAAGACGAAGGTCAGCCAAAGATGACTGAACGTATCCAGGCCACGCACGCTGAGCGGATCATCGAACGGCGGCGTTAGCGTGAGCGTCGCCCGCGCGGCACTGGCCAGCCCCGGTTGGCGGGGAATGCCAAATTTGTCGGGGTAGTCGCTGGCGATACGCCCGATGGGCGTGAGCGTGAACGCGCTCGGTGCCTGGGAAGAAGAGAAGTCGCAATCGGTCATGACGCTATTATGCCCAAGACCGGCCTGTACGACGAGACATGCTGGTGAGCCTTGTGTGGTGGCGCGCTGCCCCTCACCATGTCGGATCTGGGCGCTTGCGGAATGGCCCGCCAGGCATGCCATTTTCAGGAGGCAACGGTGACTGAACGAATCGTCTATCGCGGCGCAACGCCGCGCGATGCCGCCGATCAGGCGGAAGTGTTTCACCATGCCGTGATGCAGGGGGCCGCCGGTTATTACACGCTGGCGCAACGCGAGGCATGGGTCATGGCGCTGCCACGCGATGCCGAGGCCTGGGCGGCGCGCCAAGTACTCTATCCGACGCTGGTGGCGGTCTGCGATGGGCGCTGCGTGGGGTTCTGCGAGCTCGACCCCGGCGCAGGGCGCATCGAAACGCTTTACGTGTGGCCTTCGCTGGTCGGGCGGGGATTGGGGAGTCGCTTACTGGAGCTCGCCGAGGACGAGATGCACCAACGCGGCGTGACGTGCATGCGGATCGAGGCCAGTCTGGTGCTGGCGGATGCCCTGGTACGCCGTGACTGGCGCCACGAGGGAGAAGACTGGGTCGACCGCGCCGGCGAGCGCATTCCTCGCGTTCGCCTCAGCAAGGCGCTTTGAACGCCGCACATGACAAGCGGGCGTGTGTTCTGATCACGCCTTGCGAGCCAGCAGCGCGCGAAACAGCGCGCCCATCATCACCGGCGTGTCGTGCTCGATGACGAAGCCGCTGCCCTCCAGAAGCGGCCGCGCCTGGCGTGTAATGTCGGTGGCCAGGAAAGAGGTCACCATGTTCGCCAGGCGTCTGCCCCAGCCGGCGGGGTGAGCATCGCTCTGGAACTTGTCCATCACGCATAGTTGGCCGTCTTCCCCCAACACGCGATGTGCCTCGCGTAGTCCGGCCTCGGGGTCGGGCATGACGGCGACGACCAAGTGCATCACGACGACATCAAAATGCGCATCGGGATAGGCCAGTCGTGCGGCGTCCATCGTTGCGGCGATGACGTCCAGGCCGTAGCGCTCGGCACGCGCCTCGAGACGCGCAATCATCACCGGCGAGATATCGATGGCATGCACTTCGATGTCGCGTGGCAGGCATGGCAAATCGAGCCCCGTGCCGGCGCCCACCAACAGAACGCGCTGGCCCTGGCGCCAATGCACGGCCTCCAGCGCGAGGCGGCGCGCGCGTCGGAACGTACGCGCGGCCACCAAGTCGTAGACCGGCGCGTAAAGCGAATAGCGCAGACGGTTCCAGGCGGTCGTGTTGAGCATGACATGGCGCTCCGGCAAGGGCATAACGTCGTCTTAGCACGTTGCCGGCGGGGCGTCCATGTGACGTTGTGGCAAGGTGGGACGAGGGTCCGGCGTCCGGCCGGGCCCTCTGACGCGTCGGTGCTCAGGCCATGCTGTCGACGATACCGCCTTCCACGCGCAGGGGCGCGCCGGTGGTGGCGCTGGCCTGCGGCGAGGCGGCGTAGACGCACATGTGGGCGACTTCCTCGGGCGTAGCGAGACGGCCGATGATCGAGCTGGGGCGGTTCTCCTTGACGAAGCGCGCTTCCATTTCTTCCTGAGACACGCCTTCCTGCTCGGCCATCTTGGCGATCATGTCGACCACCCCTTCGGAGCGCGTCGGGCCCGGCAGTACCGCGTTGACGGTGACACCGGTGCCGGCCAGCACCTTGGCCAGCCCGCGCGAGATCGACTGCACGGCGGACTTGGTCATGCCGTAGTGAACCATCTCGGCGGGAATGTTGAGCGCCGATTCACTGGACAGAAACTGAATGCGTCCCCAGCCGCGCGACTTCATGCCCTGGGCGTAATGGCGCGATAGCCGCACGCCGCTCATCACATTGACCTGGAAAAACTGCTCCCAGGTTTCGTCGTCGGTATCGAAAAAATCCTGCGGCCCGAAAATCCCCACGTTGTTGATCAGGATATCGGTGTCCGCGCGTGCGTCGATCAGCGCCTGGCAGCCTCCGGGGGTGCCCAGGTCAGCGGCGACGCCGGAAACCTGAGCCCCCGGGACATCGGCCTTCAGCGATTGCACCGCGCCGTCGACGCGGGCCTGGGTACGGCCAGTGAGCGTGACCTCGGCGCCGGCCTCGGCCAATCCTTGGGCGATGGCGAAGCCAATGCCGGCAGTGGAGCCGGTGACGATGGCGGATTTACCGCTGAGATCGATCTGCATGATGCGTCTCCTTGTAGCGCCTCATATGTCCGAAGTGGCTCTTTGCGTCGTGGTAATGCGACCATGAGCCTGCAAAGAAATGAGTCGGGGCGCAGACGACAAAACTCAACCTCTTTTCATAATTCGTCGTCACATCGCTGAAAGACCCGAGACCGTTCCGCCTCGTATACTCAATGCCAACCTGCCGTATTCGTTGACCCACCAGGAGGACCGACACGATGTCCCAGTCACCGACCCGCGATGATTTCGACCGCTACATGGTGCCCAATTATTCCCCGCAGCGGACGATTCCGGTGCGCGGCGAGGGTAGCCGTCTGTGGGACCAGGACGGACGCGAATACATCGATTTCGCCGGCGGCATCGCGGTCAACGCGCTGGGGCATTGTCATCCCGCGCTGGTCTCGGCGCTCAAGGCGCAGGCCGACAAGCTCTGGCATCTGTCCAACGTCTACACCAACGAGCCGGCGCTGGCGCTGGCCAAGTCGCTGGTCGAGCGTACCTTCGCCGACAAGGCGTACTTCTGTTCGTCCGGCGGTGAAGCCAACGAGGCCGCCTTCAAGCTGGCCCGGCGCTGGGCGTACGACAACGTTGGTGCGCACAAGGACAAGATCGTCTCTTTCCGCCAGTCGTTCCATGGGCGCACTCTTTTCACGGTCAGCGTCGGTGGCCAGCCCAAATATTCCGAAGGCTTCGGGCCGATCCCCGGGCGTATCGAGCATGCCGTGTACAACGACCTCGACAGTGTCCGCGCGCTGATCGACGACGAGACCTGTGCGGTGGTGGTCGAGCCAATGCAGGGCGAGGGCGGTGTGGTGCCGGCCGATTCCGACTTCCTGAGCGGCTTGCGCACGCTATGCGATGAGCATCAGGCGCTGTTGGTGTTCGACGAAGTGCAATGCGGCGTGGGCCGCAGTGGGCACCTCTATGCGTACATGCATTACGGCGTGACCCCCGACATCCTGACCAGCGCCAAGGCGCTCGGCGGTGGTTTCCCGGTTGGCGCCATGCTGACCACCGATCGTGTGGCACCGTCGTTGGCGGTGGGCACCCATGGCTCCACCTATGGTGGCAATCCGCTGGCCTGCGCGGTGGCGCTGGCGGCGTTGGAAACCATCGACACGCCCGAGGTGCTGGAAGGCGTCATGCATCGCCATGCGCTGTTCAAGGAGCACCTCGAGGCGATCAATCGCGAGTACGGCATCTTCAAGGAAGTTCGCGGCTTGGGGCTGTTGCTGGGGGCCGAGATGGCACCGGCCTACGAAGGGCGTGCCAAGGAGATTCTGCCGCTGGCGATGGACGAAGGGCTGATGGCACTGGTCGCCGGCCCCAATGTGCTGCGCATGGCGCCGTCGCTGGTGATCTCCGACGCGGAAGTGCGTGAAGGGATGGCCCGCCTGGAACGCGCCGTGGCGCGCTTCGTGCAGGGCGCATGAACCCGCAACCGAGAGACATTGCCATGCTTGTCGTTCGCCCCGTTCAACCCCGCGACTTGCCGGCCCTGGAACGCCTGGCGGGGAGTGCCACGCCGCGCCTGACCAATCTGCCGGCGCATCGCGACCGCCTCGAGGAGCGTATCGCGCGCTCCACACGGGCCCTGGCGCGCGAGGTCGATTTTCCCGACGACGAGGCCTATACCTTCGTGCTCGAAGATCTCGAGCTTGGCGAGGTGGTGGGGACCGCCAGCATTCGCGCCCAGGCGGGCGCCATGGATGCGTATTACACTTATCGTCAGGAAACGCTGATTCACGCCTCGCAGCAGCTCAATGTGCGCCGCGAGGTGCAGACCTTGTCGCTGTCCCACGAGACCTCCGAGACCACGCTGCTGTGCGCGCTGTCGCTGGATGCCCGTTACAAGGGCACCAGCGCCGAGAGCCTGTTGCGTCGCGCACGGTTGATGTTCATCGCGCAGTATCCCGAGCGCTTCGCGTCGATTCTGGCCGTGGCCTTTCCCGGTTACCTCGACGCCGAGGGAGAATCGCCGTTCTGGAACAGCGTCGGGCGGCACTTCTTCGCGCGGGGCTTTCAGGAGATCAACCTGCTGGCCGGGGTGCGCTCGAAGAGCTTCATCGCCGAGGTCATGCCGCAGTTCCCGCTCTATCTGCCCTTGCTCACGCCCCAGGCGCGCGCCGCCATCGGTCGCGAGCACCCCGATCACGAAGGGGCGCTCGAGGAGATGCTGGGCGAAGGTTTCGTGCGCTCACGGCATGTGGACATCTTCGATGGTGGGCCGGTAGTGCGTGGTGAGCGCGACCGCCTGCAGAGCGTATCCCAGGCCAGTTGGCATCCGGTGCGCTTGCGTCCGGGCAACGTGCTGCCGGATGCCGAACCGGCATTGATCGCCAATCAGCAACTGGGCGGCTTTCGCTGCCTGGTGGCGCGCTACGCGCTGTCGCCCACCGGGCAGTTGATGCTCACGCCCGAGCATGCCGCGTTGCTGGGGGTCGAGGAAGGCCGCGCGGTCCTGGCTGCACCATTGGCGTTGCCCAGCGTCCTGGATGAGTTCGACGAGGGAGAAACCTGATGCGCATTCGACCCATCGAACGCCGTGATATCGATAGTCTGCAGTCCTTGGCGTGGCAGACCGGCGTGGGGTTCACGTCGCTGCCCGACAATCGCGACTTTCTAGCCGCCAAGATCGAACATGCGGTCAGTGCCTTCGAGGAGCGCAGCGCCATCGATGATCGGCTGTATTTCTTCGTGCTCGAAGACGATACCAACGGCGAGCTGGCCGGATGTTGCGCCATCGAGGCGCAGGTCGGCCGCGAGGTGCCGTTCTATAATTACCGTCTGGGCACCCTGGCCCATTCGTCGGTCCAGCTCGACCTGCATCGCACCATCGATACGCTGTTTCTCAGTTCCGATCATACCGGCGATGCCGAAGTCTGCTCGCTGTATCTGCGTCCCGAATACCGGTGCGATCGCAACGGCGCCTTGTTGTCCAAGGCGCGCTGGCTGTTCATCGCCGAGTTTCGCGATCGTTTCCCTGACAAGGTACTCGCCGAGATGCGCGGGCGCTTCGACGAGAACGGCACCAGCGCGTTCTGGGAGTGCCTGGGCAGCCACTTCTTCCCCATGAATTTCAACGAAGCCGACCGTCTCACCGGCCTCGGGCAGAAGAGCTTCATCGGCGAGTTGATGCCCAAGTTCCCGATCTACACGCCGTTTCTTTCCGAAGAAGCGCGGGCCTGCATCGGCGCGGTCCACGAACACACGCGCCCGGCGCTGGAAATGCTCAAGAAGGAAGGGCTGCGCTGGGAAGGCTACATCGACATCTTCGACGGTGGCCCCACGGTGGAGGCTTATATCGACGATGTGCGTGCGGTCCGCGACTCGGTGTCCTATGCCGTGGAAATCGTGGACGAGGCCGCCAGCGTTGAACGCCCGACCTGGCTGGTGGCGACGGCGAATATGAGCGACTTTCGTGCGGCCTGGATCGGGCGTGGGCCCAGCGCAGACGGCGTGCTCACATTGACCGTGGATGAAGCCCGGCGTCTCGGCGTCGCTGCGGGCGACCGCCTGCGCCTGCTCGAGACGTAACCCGGCTGCGCCGGTAGTGGGAAGTCATAAGCTGTAAGCGACGGGCATCGGGCTTTGGGCTTCGGGAAAAGGATGGCGAACTTTCAGCGTAGCCGAATACTGCTTTTCGTAGCTCGTAGCTCGTAGCTCGTAGCTTACAAATGAATCAGGAGCGAACTATGCACGCCAAACAGCAATTGCTGATCGACGGCGCCTGGGTCGAGGGTGACGCCGCGCGTTTCGATAAGACCGACCCCGTTTCCGGCGAGACGCTATGGAGTGCCAGCGCGGCCAGCGCGGCCCAGGTCGACGCGGCGGTAGCCAGCGCACGGCGGGCGTTCCCGGCCTGGGCGCGTCACAGCTTCGAGGAACGTCAGGCCGTGGTCGAGCGTTTCCGCGAGCGCCTGGAAGCCAACCGTGAGGCACTGGCGACGAGCATTGCGCATGAAACCGGCAAGCCGCTCTGGGAAGCGCGTACCGAGATCGGCGCGATGATCGGCAAGGTCGCCATCTCGATTACCGCGTATCACGAGCGCACCGGCGAACGTTCGCGGGATGTCGGTGGCAGCCGCGCGGTGTTGCGCCATCGCCCGCACGGCGTGCTGGTGGTGTACGGCCCGTACAATTTCCCCGGGCATCTGCCCAACGGGCATATCGTCCCGGCACTGCTGGCCGGCAACGCGGTGGTCTTCAAGCCCAGCGAGCAGACACCGATGACCGCCGATCTGACGTTGCAATGCTGGCTCGAGGCGGGCCTGCCCGCCGGCGTGATCAATCTGGTGCAGGGCGCGGCCGAGGTCGGCCAGGCATTGGCCGGCAACGCCGACATCGACGGCTTGCTGTTCACCGGCAGCGCCAAGGTCGGCGGGCTGCTGCATCGCCAGTTCGGCGGTCAGGTCGACAAGATCCTGGCGCTGGAACTGGGCGGCAACAATCCGCTGGTGGTCAAGGATGTGCCGGATCAAGACGCGGCGGTATTGTCGATCCTGCAGTCGGTGTTCGCCTCCGGCGGGCAGCGTTGCACCTGTGCGCGCCGCCTGATCGTGCCGCATGGCGCGGCGGGCGATGCGCTGCTCGACGCCTTGGTGCGTGCCATTGGCGCGCTGCGTGTCGCGGGGCCGTTCAGCGAGCCCGCGCCGTTCTATGCCGGATTGGCCAGCGTCGAGGCGGCGGATGGCCTGCTGGCCGCCCAGGACGATTTCGTTGCACGCGGCGGCCGGATATTGAGCCGTATGCGCCGCCTGGAAGAGGGCACCAGCCTGTTGTCCCCGGGGCTGATCGACGTTACCGGCTGCGAGGTGCCCGACGAGGAGCATTTCGGGCCGTTGCTCAAGGTGCATCGTTATCACGACTGGGACGAGGCCATTGCCCTGGCCAACGACACGCGTTATGGACTGTCGGCGGGCCTGATCGGCGGTGAGCAAGCCGACTGGGACGACTTTCTGCTGCGCATCCGTGCCGGCATCGTCAACTGGAACCGCCAGACCACCGGCGCCTCCAGCGACGCGCCCTTCGGTGGCATCGGCGACAGCGGCAACCATCGCCCGAGCGCCTATTACGCCGCCGATTACTGCGCGTATCCGGTGGCCTCGATGGAAACCGAGACGCTCAGTTTGCCCGATACGCTGCCGCCGGGGGTGGTGCTATGAGCGAAGCGGTACGCGAGGTCAATTTCGACGGCCTGGTGGGGCCGACCCACAACTATGCCGGACTGGCGCATGGCAACGTGGCCTCGATGCGCCACGGCGGGCTCACGGCCAACCCGCGCGAGGCGGCGTTGCAAGGGCTCGACAAGATGAAGTCGTTGATGGAGGCCGGCTACGCACAAGGCGTGTTGCCGCCCCAGCAACGCCCCGACCTGGGCGCGCTGCGCGATCTCGGCTTCACTGGCGACGACGCGAACGTGCTGGCGCGGGCGGCCGAGGAGGCACCGCAGCTCTTGCGCGCGGTGTGCTCGGCCTCATCGATGTGGACGGCCAACGCCGCGACCGTGACGCCGAGTGCGGACGCCCCGGATGGCCGCGTCCATTTCACTGCCGCGAACCTGCAATCGAGCTTTCATCGCTATCTCGAACCGCGTACTACCGCGCGCGTGCTGGCGGCGATGTTCCATGATTCAGCGCGCTTCGCGCATCATCCGGTGCTGCCGGCGACGCCCGCCTTCTCCGACGAGGGTGCGGCCAATCACACCCGACTGAGCGGCGCGCATGGTGAGCCCGGCGTGCACCTATTCGTCTACGGCCGTCAGGCATTCGGTGGGCAACACGGCCCCACGCGTTATCCCGCACGTCAGACGCTGGAGGCGAGTCAGGCGATCGCCCGACAGCATGGCTTGAGCGACGCGCAGACGGTGTTCGCTCAGCAAAACCCCGACGCCATCGACGCCGGGGTCTTCCATAACGACGTCATCGCCGTCGGCAATGGCCCGGTGCTGCTTTATCACGACATGGCGTTTCGCGATGAAGACGCCACACTGGACGCCCTGCGCGCCCGCATGTCGACGCCATTGATCCCGGTGCGCGTGCCGAGCGAGGCGGTCAGCCTCGAGGAGGCGGTGTCGACGTATCTCTTCAACTCGCAGTTGCTCTCCAACCCCGACGGCAGCATGACGCTGGTCGTGCCCGGCGAGTGTCAGGAGAACGAGACCGTATGGCGTACGATTCAGGATCTGCTGCTGGCGGGGTACAACCCGATCAGCGAGGTACTGGTCAAGGATGTCAAGCAGAGCATGCGCAACGGCGGTGGCCCGGCGTGTCTGCGCCTGCGGGTAGCACTCTCGTCAGCCGAACGCCAAGCACTCGGCGGCCGCGTGTTGCTCGACGAGGCGGTGCATGGCGACCTGACGGCCTGGGTCGAGCGACATTATCGTGATCGCCTGGCCCCCGAGGATCTCGCCGACCCGCAACTCGCCCAGGAATCGCTGACCGCCCTCGACGAGCTGACGCAGCTACTGGGCATCGGCGCGGTGTACCCGTTTCAGTTGGGATGAGTCTACGCGGGCGATGCCAGGTAGGGCTGAGTCTCGCTGATAACGATTAGGAGCATGTGCGTGATCGAGAGTATCGCTATCGTCAGGCTTCAAGCCGACTCACCTCACGCCAGAACTGTGGCGGGCTGGACCCATGACGCCTGGGGGCATCTGCATCCCGGTACCTCGGCGGTGGAGTATCGTCGGGCATTCTATGCGCAGTGCGGCGAGGGTGGCGTGCCCTCGGTGTTCGTGGCGATGCACGGGGCGTCGCCGGTGGGCACGGCCAGTCTGGTCGCCGAGGACATGGATATTCGCCGCGAGCTGACGCCTTGGCTGGCCTCGGTCTTCGTGACGCCGGGATGGCGCGGTTATGGTATCGCCTCGTCTCTGGTGCGACGGGTCGAGGCGGAAGCCCTGGCCCACGGCATCCGCCACTTCCACCTCTACACGCCCGATCAACAGGCGCTGTATCGCCGCCTAGGATGGGAGGATCGCGAAATGCTGAGCTACCGTGGTGAGTCTGTGACCGTCATGAGCCGGCGGTTGGATGCCACCACAGCCTGAGTTAGCTACTGCTAGCCGCGCCGCCGACCATGCCGCAAGGTATCGGCCCGGTAGTTCAAGACTCCGACCTTTTGTCGAGCATGTCCTTGAGGCAGTCCTCCAGAGGATACAAGTGCTGGTCCATAACCTTGATGACCGTTAACGGATCGATGTTACCCAGATAGTTATGCACCAGAATATTGCGGAAGCCGCTAATTTCTCGCCAAGGTATCTGCGGGTATTCCTGCTTTAAATCATCGGGCAGCATTTGGGTGGCTTCGGATAATGTCTGCAGGTTTCGCAGTGCGGCGTCGTACAGAATTTCGTCGTGCGCCAGGTTGCCGCGTGACTGGATACGCCTTAGCTTGACAATGTTATCGAGGATATGCTGGGCATAGGACTGCCAAGGCTTGTTCATAGCTCTACCGCCTCGTTCAGTATCTGCTGGCGGAAATGACGGTTCAGTTCATGCTCGGGCACAAGATCGACCCGGCGCCCGACCAAGGCCGCCAAGCGTTCCGCCAAAGGCAGGCGCTGGGTGAACAGATCGTATCCCGGCGGAAAGTCGACGAGAAAGTCGACATCACTTTCCGGCTTTTCCTGCTTGCGGGCGACCGACCCGAACACCCGGATTCGGCGAGCCCCGTACTGACGGGCCATGTTATCGATGGCTGCCTTCTGATGATGTAGGTCCTCAAGTAACATGGCGCCTCCCATGGGCTAACTACCGTGTCCCGTATAATCGATGCCTTTCTTCTTGAAGAGCAAGTATAGGCTGCTATAGACGCAGATTAGTCACAAGCGTAGCGAGTCAACCCTCGCGCACCGTGACCAGTTTGGGCCGGCCGATCATCACCCCGGCGACGGTCTGCACGCTGAGCAGGGCCATCAGCAGCCATAGCGAGAGCCGCCAATCGCCGGTGACGCCGTGCAGGGCGCCGAATACCAGCGGACCGCCGGCGGCCATGAGGTAGCCGAGGCTCTGGGCCATGCCGGAGAGCATGGCGGCGTGGTTGGCGCGTCGGGTGCGCATCACGATCATGGTCAGGGCGAAGCTGAAGCAGCCGCCCTGGCCGGCGCCGAGCAGGATCGCCCATAGCGTGGGCGACACTGTGGGCGCCAGCCACAAGCCGACAAGCCCCAGCGCGATCAACGTGCAAAGTCCCAGTACCAGCAGGCTGTGGTGATGCAGCCGCGCGGCGAGGCGCGCGATCACGTAACTCGCGGGAATGGTGGTCAAATTGATGATCGATAGCATGCCCCCTGCGGCGGCGCTGGGAACGCCTGCGGCCGAGGCCACGGCGGGCACCCAGGTCTGCAGGGTGTAGAAGCCCAGCGACTGCATGCCCATGAACAGCGTCAGGGTCCAGGCGGTGCGGCTCTTGAACAGCCGCGTGATCCGTGTCGATTGTCCGTCGTCGCTTGCCTTGGGCCGCCGCCAGGCCATCCAGATCCAGAGTGCCGTCGTCGCTACGCCAATGCCCGACCACATCAGGATGGGCACCGACCAGGAGCCGCTGAGATTCATCAACGGCACGGCAGTCCCCGCACCGAGGGTGGCGCCGATCCCCATTACCACGGTGTAGAGCCCCATGGTCTGACCGATGCGCTCGGGACGGTCGCGTTTGACCAGGCTGGGCATGAAGACGTTGCCGAAAGCGATTCCAAGGCCGGCGAAGAATGTTCCGATGAGCATCACCGGCAGGCTTTCGATGCCCCGCAGCAGCCCACCGAGCGCGATGGCGCCGAGTGCCAGGGCGATGGCGCGATCCAGCCCCAGACGTGCGGCAACGCTAGGCGCCAGCGGCGAGAGCACACCGAAGCACAGGATCATCCCGGTGGTGAACAGGCTGGCGACGCCGGCGCCGATAGCCAGTGTCTGCATGATCGATTCCAGTACCGGTCCCACCACCACGATGGGGGCGCGCAAATTGATCGCCGCCAGCGCGAAGGCGACGAGCCATAAGGCAGCAGGCAGGGGAGCGGTGGGGGAAACGGAACGCGCGGACATGGACAAAGTCTTCCTCTCGAACGGGCGCGCTATCTTAGCATCTCGTTGAAAAGCCTGCCGTGACTGAAAGATGAAAGGCCGGGAGGAGGACGGGGCAGGTCTCGCAGGGGCCGCCGCCGTGACGCGGCGGCCGCCCGTAGGCCGTTTCAGGCGTTGGCCTCGTTCAGGTGTTGGAAAAGTGTTCGCGCAGGTGGGCGCGATAGGCGTCGGTATGGCCTTCGATGTCGGGCGCCTTGATGACGTCGTTGGCGATGTAGGTCGGCATGGCGTCCAGGCCGATGAATTCTTGGGATTTGTGGAACGGGAAGTACACCCCGTCGACGCCGTGCCCCTCGAAGAAGTTGCCGGGCTCGTCGAAGGCCTCGACCGGAGCATTCCAGGTCAGCGAGAGCATGTAGCGCCGTCCCTGCAGCAAGCCGCCGCTGCCGTACTGAAGGCTGGGGTCCTTGCGTGAGCGTCCGTCGCTGGCGTATAGCGATCCGTGGCCGGCGGTGAAGACTTCGTCGATATAGCGCTTGACCGTCCACGGGGTACCCATCCACCAGCCAGGCATCTGGTAGACGATGACATCGGCCCACAGGAATTTCTCGACTTCGGCGTCGGTATCGTAACCGTCGTCGACGCGGGTCTCGCGGATCTCGTGGCCCATTTCGGCGAGTTCGCCGCGTGCCACCTCGTGCAGGGTGTCGTTATAACGGCCGCCGGAATGCGCGAAGGCCTTGGCGCCGTTGATCAGCAGAATCTTCATGGTGTCGTTACCACTTTCGTAGGCATGTGAATGCAAAAGGTGGGGCAGTCTGCCGAGTCGCGGCCTTGCGATAAAGGCACCTAATTGCAAAACATTCTTGCGATAAACGCAAAAGATGCCGCGCACATGTGACGGCGTGGTGGAGTCAGAGCGTCAGGCGGCCAGCGAAAAAATCCAGGAAGGCATTGATGCGGCCATGGAGCGCCGTATTGCGATAGTAGACCGCTTGAATGGGTTCGTGGCGCTCGTGGGTAGCGTCGTCGAGCACTACCCTCAGGCGTCCAGCTTGGCGGGCGCCGCGCGTCAGGAAATCCGCCAGGCAGGCGATGCCCACGTCGGCCTCGGCCATTTGCAGCAACGCTTCGCCGCTGCTCGAGGCGAGGGTGGGCTGGATGGTACGCCCGTCGCCGATGGGCCAGCGGTTGAGCTGTGTCAGATGCGTGAAGCCCAGCAGCACGTGATGCGCGAGCTCCTCGACATGGCGCGGCGTACCGTAGCGCTCCAGGTAGGCGGGGCTCGCCACCAGGCGACGCCTACTATGACCGAGTGGTCGCGCATGCAGGGTGGAGTCTTCCAGGCGCCCGATGCGAATGGCGACATCGGTGCGTTGCTCGATCAGATCGATATTGGTCTCGTGGGTGGTCAATTCCAGGCGGACCTTGGGATAGGCGGCATGGAAGTCGGCGAGGTGGGGCACGATCTGATGCAGCAGAAACGGGGTGGCGGCATCCACGCGCAGGCGCCCGGCCGGCTCGCGACGACGCACGGTGAGCGCTTCCTCGGCGGTTTCCAGGGTGCCCAATGCCTGGCGGGCCTGGGCGATGAACGCCTCGCCTTCCTCGGTGATGTCCAGGCGTCGCGTGGTGCGGTGCACGAGGGTCGTCTCGAGCCGCTGCTCAAGGCGCGAGACGGCCCGCGAGAGCCGCGCGGTGCTGGTGCCCAGGCGTTCGGCGGCGGCGGTGAAGCCACCGGCATCGACCACGGCGAGCAGTGCCTCGAGATCGTCCCAGCGGCTTTTCATGATGCCTCGCGAGGTGCGGGGGCAATGGCGGGGGCGCTCATCCGTCGGTGCGGCGCGTTACAGCTTGGGCGCGTCGAAATCGACCGGCTCATCGGTGTACACGCAGACATTGGCGTCTTCGACATCGCCGTCCTCGGCTTCGACGTATTCGGCGAAGAAGGCCTGCACTTCACGGCGCTGGCAATGGGCTTCGAAGGAGGCACGGTCGGCCCAGATCTCATGGAAAACGATGGGATAGCTGGTGCCATCGGCGAACGGGTTGTCGATCTTCCGGGTCACGGTGTACTGGATGCAGGCGTCTTCGCGATGCGCGTTGGGTTCGAGCGCCTGCAACGCCTGGAAGACGCTCTCTTCTTTGCCGGGCTTGGGCTTGAACTGGGCGGTGCAATAGACCTTGCTGGACATGGATGACCTCTTGAATGCATGCGAATGAACGAGCAGACGATACCATCTTGGTGTCCGGGATCGGTAGCTTGAAGACGCATCGCGGGCTATCGAGTGGCTTGGCTTGATGTCTTAGTCCAAAGGCGTATTGAGCACGCCGGCACAATTGCTTATCAAGAGGGTCCGAGTCACTGTCACGCGAGGTCGCCCCATGCGCATCTTGAAGCTGGATATCCTGCGCCATGCCCTTATCGTCTCCGCGATGGGCTCCGCCACCTTGCTGGTCTCGGCGTTGAGTTATCAACTGATGGCTTGATGACGATGGCGCTCCGTCTGCCGAGGAGGTAGGGTCTGGGCATTGTCCCGGGAGCTTTCGTCATGTCGCTGTCTTCTCGCATGCCGCACCACCGTTGGGCGGTGGCGGCATTACTCATATTGGCGCTGGTGTCGTGGCTCAGTGTCACGCACGACGTGGCGATGGCCACGCTGGATGACGCTCTGTCCACGGCGTTCCAGAGCTTTGCCTTGGCCAAGGCGCTCAACGCGGCCATTTCGGTGATGCAGAGCGCCACCGCCGATGCCATGATCTTTCAGGTGCAGTTCGGTCAGGCGCTGGACCCTGCCAACGATCTCGTCGAGCGTTTCTCGTGGATCATGTTCGCCTCCACGGCCTCGCTGGCCATGCAGAAGGTGTTGATCCAGATGGCCGGCCACGCGGTCATCAAGGCGCTGTTTTCGTTGAGTTGCCTGTTGCTGGCGGTGTCGCTCGTCTGGGGGCGTGGCGTCTGGCATGAATGGGCCCGCCGGGCGTTCTTGCTGATGGCATTTCTACGTTTCGCGGTGCTCATCGCGGCGCTGGCCAGCACCTGGATGGGCGATGCGCTGATCGGCGACCAACGTGAGGGGCTTTACACGGCGCTGGATCAGGATCGCGCGGTGTTCCAGGACGTCGCCGAGACGCAGGCCGGCATTCGTGAAGAAGAAGACGAAGGCGTATGGCAACAGCTCAAGGATAAATGGGAAAGCGCCGTGGGCCATCCGGTGCGCGATTTGCTGACACGTCTGGATAGCATGACCGAGAACGTGGTGGCCTTGTCGGCGGTGTTCATCGTCCAGACGATTCTATTTCCGCTGGGCTTTCTCTATTTGAGCTGGCGCCTGCTCGGCACGCTGACGGCCCCGCTGGCGGGGCGTTATCCGGTTGCTCGCGGCGCCTGATCGCACGTACAGCGTCATCAGTCTTAAAAGGACGAACCTGGCTGGCGTAAAAAGTCGCGTTCTTCCGGCGTCGACTCCCGGCCCAGAATCGCATTGCGATGCGGATAACGGCCGAAGCGCTCGATGATCGCCCAATGGCGCTGTTCGAAGTCCAGATGGCGCTCCAGCCCCGGCTGATCGAAAAGCCGTAGCGCTTCCTGGTGAATCAGCGGCGATTCGCTGTGCATGTACGGCATGTAGACGAACGCACGCTGTTCCGGCGGCAGTTCCTGGTCGCCCCCTTGAGCGACCAGATGCTGGGCGAGGCTCAGCGCCAGCGGGTCCTGAGCGAAGGCCGAGGCCTGATCGCGGTAGATATTGCGCGAGAACTGATCCAGCAGCAGTATTTCCGCCAAGGCGCCGTGGCTGCTTTGCCGCCAGGCATAAAGCTCGCAGCGACACGCCGCATCATGGAGTGCCCCGAAACGTTCGGTGAGCGCCTGATCGAACGACGCGCTCTTGTTGAACCACTGCTTGGGCCCTGCTTCCACGAACCAGAAATCCAGCACTTGCCGGGCCTGTTCGAAATCTTGCGTCATGGCTCACCCCCGTTGATTGGATGCGATTAACGCATTGGATGGTGTCTGATGTGCGTGCGCTCGAGCTCGAGCAACCAGGCCTTGCGCTCGAGCCCGCCAGCGTACCCGGTGAGCGTACCATCACGCCCGATCACGCGGTGACAAGGCACCACGATGGGCAATGGATTGCGGCCGTTGGCGGCACCCACCGCGCGCACCGCCTTGAGGTTGTCGATGTCTCGGGCGATCTCCGCGTAGCTGCGCGTCTCCCCGAATGGAATACGTGCTAGTGCCTGCCATACGCGCTGCTGAAAGGGCGTGCCTTGGGGGTCGAGCGGCACGTCGAAATCGCGCAATTCTCCCTTGAGGTAGGCGCTTAGCTGTTCGCGGCAGATATCGGTGAGCGGCGAGGGCGCTGCCGGTGTCTCGGCACTGTCGACGAAGGCGATCTCGCGAATCCCGTGCTCGCTGGCGAGGATGCGTAGCATGCCCAGCGGCGAGGTCGGTTCGGGCGTGAGGTAATCGAGAGCGTAGGCGTGGGATGCCATATCAGCGACTCCAGAGTTGTAGGGTGAGATAACTGCGCCACGGCGCGGCAAGATCCGGCTCGATCGCGTCCAGAGACGTCAGGGCCCGCTTGACGCCCAGGTCGCCGCCCAGCCAGATATCAGGATGGCTGGTGCCCCGCAGAGCGGCGTAATCGGCACTCCAGGGGCCGATGCCTTTGAGTGTGGTCCAGCAGCGAGGGTCGTCGTCGAGGCGCTGCTCGCATGCGGCGTGCGCCAGGCCGCGAAGACAGTCGCGGCGCGCCTGAGGCATGCGCAGAAACGTGAGATCGCTGGCGGCGATGCGCGTGGCCGTGGGGAAGTAGCGACCGTCCTCGGCGGTGGGTTCGCCGAGCGCCTCGACCAGACGAGTCGTATGTCCGCGCGCCGCCGAGACAGAAACTTGCTGGCCGAGAACCGCGCGAATGCCGGCCTCAAAAGGACTCCACAGACCGGGCAGGCGCAGCCCCTCGACGAGCGAAAACGTCTCCGGGAGCATCTTTTGCAGTTGGGCCTCGATCAGGGCCGTGTCGGCGTCCAGGTCGAGCACACGGCGGATGTTGCGTACCACCGGCGAGAGTGCCCCGAGGTCATCGAGATTCAGCGTGACACGAAAACAATGCTGGTCGGGCAGGTGTTCGGCCGTGAAATGGCCACGTGCCGACCCCCACTGAATGTAACGACCGTAGCGATGCGCGTCTCCCCACTCCAGCTTGTCGACGCGACGCGTGGCGAGGAAGTCGCGCAGCCATTCCCAGGCGTACGGCGGGCGATAGGCCAGCGTCAGCGTGAGATTCTCGCTGGGTGGCCGAGGCGTGCGCCGCAACTCGCGCGGTGCGTGTCCCACTTGGCGACGGAACGCATCGTTGAAGCGCCGCAGGCTGGTGAAGCCGCTGGCGTAGGCGATATCGGCCACCGGCAACGTGCTCTGGTGCAGCAACTGCTTGGCGAACAGGCACTGGCGATGCAGGGCGTAGGCCTTGGGCGAGACGCCCAGGTGCTGCTGAAAAAGCAGGCGCAGGTAGCGCTCGCCGATGCCGAGGCGCTCGCAGAGCGCGCCCAGGGAGGCGTGGCTCAAAGCGCCTTCGTCGATCAGCCGCACGGCGCGGCGTAGCGTGGTGTGGTTGCCATGCCAAGCGGGCGATTCGGGCGCGCTGTCGGGGCGGCAGCGCAGACAAGGGCGAAATCCCGCCTGGGCGGCGCTTACAGCGCTGGGGAAATAACGCACATTGTCATCACGCGGCGGCCGGGCGGGACAGATCGGCCGGCAGTAGATGCCGGTCGTGGTCACGCCAACGAAGAAGCGCCCATCGAAGCGAGCATCCCGCGACAGACGGGCCACGCGGCAGCGGTCGGGGTCGAGCAGCATGATGGGGATTCCTCGAAGCGATAACGCTATCAGTGTAACGTGCTCGCGGCGCCGGACTCGCCGGATTCGGTAGTGATATACGCGGCGATGCGCTCGCGGTAGCTGCAGCGAGAAATACTGCGGAAAGTCCTTAGCCTGCTATAATGCGTCTCTTTTGTGGAGCATTTTCTTGGCCCCTTCCTTGCCCCCCGAGTCTTCTCGACCGTCGTCTCCCCGCCTACATCGTGCCGGGCTGTGGCTGGCGCTGTTCGCGGCGTGCTGCGTAGCGAGTGGCGTGCTCAATCATTGGCACATGCCGGCGGGTGGCTTCATCGGTCCGATGCTGGTGGGCATTGCGTTCGGCATCAGCGGCAGCGGTCTGCGTCTGCCGAGACGCTGCTTCAAGCTTGGCCAGGGCACGGTCGGCGTGTTGATCGCGCACACCATGACGATGAGCGTGCTGATGACGATCCTCGACGGCTGGCTGGTGATGGTGCTGGCCACGGCCATTACCCTGCTGCTCAGCCTGCTGGTGGGGATCGTACTGGTACGTTACGGCGGGCTGCCCGGCAGTACCGCGGCTTGGGGCACCACACCGGGCGCAGCGGCGGCGATGGTCGCGATGGCCGAGGAGCGCGAAGATACCGACCCGCGTATCGTGGCGGCGATGCAATACGTGCGGGTGGTCTGCGTGGTGCTCGTGGGGGCCCTGGTGAGCCATTGGCTGGGGGTGAGCGGTGCGCCAGCGCGGGGCGGGAGTGGCTTTCCCGAGGATCTGGCCGCGGCGATCGATCTGGCCATCACCTTGGCGGTCGTCGGCGGTGGGGTGTGGTTGTGCGATCGCCGCATGCCCGCAGGGGCCTTGCTGGGGCCGATGCTCATCGGCACAGTGCTGCATCTCGCCGGTTGGGCGACGTTGTCGATGCCCGCGCCGTTGCTGATGCTGGCTTATGGCTTCATCGGTGTGTATGTGGGGCTGCGCTTCGACCGCGCCGCCTTGGCGACCGTCGCGCGCTCGCTGGGCAAGATGGTCCTCGCCTCGCTGGTGCTGATCGCCCTCTGCGCGTTGTCCGCGCTATTGATGGTGGGGCTCATGGACACGAGCTTTATCACCGCGTATTTGGCAACCAGCCCCGGCGGATTGGATTCGATGACCATCATCGCCATCGACACCCATGCCGACGTGGGGCTAGTGGTGGCCCTTCAAACGTTGCGTTTGTTCACGGTGGTACTGGTGGGGCCGGCGATGGCACGCTTCATCGCACGCTTTGCCCCGCCCGTGAAAGAGACGTTTTGAGTACTTGCCGTCACGCAAAGGGGCGGCCCGAAGGCCGCCCCCATGGCGTCTAGCGTCGGTTTACCCGACGTTGTCTTACTTGGAGCCTTCAGCGAAATACTTGTTGTAGAGCTTCTGGTAAGTACCATTTTCCTTCAAGGTCGCCAGCGCCTCGTTGAACTGCTTCGCGAGTTCCTCGTCACGCTTGCGGAAGGCAATGCCGAAGCCTTCGCCAAAGTACTTTTCAGGCTTGGTGATCATGCTGCCGACCACCTTGTAGTTCCCTTCTTCGCTGTCCAGAAGGGTGGACTTGCCCACCGGGAAGTCGAGGAAGGCGATATCCACGCGTCCGGCGTCCATGTCGAGCACGAGATCATCCGCCGTGGTATAGCGATTGATGTCCGCGACATCGCCGAACATGTCGGTGGCGTAATTGTCCTGCAAGGTGCCGCGTTGCACGCCGATGGTCTTGCCTTCGAGTGTCTGCTTGGCCGGGAAGTCGATATTGCTGCTGCTCGGCGCGAACCACGCGGAGGGCGGCTTGAAGTACGGGTTGGAGAAGAGCACGGTCTTCTCGCGCGCTTCGTTGATGGTCATCGACGACATGATCGCATCGTACTTGCGCGCCATCAGGCCCGGAATGATGCCGTCCCACGCTTGCACGACCCACTCGCACTTCCTGTCGATCTCGGCACATAGTGCATTGCCCAGCTCGATGTCGAAGCCGGTGAGCTCACCGTCGGCCGTGCGGTATTCCATCGGCTCGTAAGGCACGTCGACACCGATACGCAAGGTGTCCTGAGCGAAGGCGCTGCCTGCCAGCAGGGCGCTACCGAGAAGGGTGATGGTCAGCAGTTTTTTCATGGAAAGCTCTCTACGGAATTTGCAGTGTGTTGTTATGGAGCCGCCTCGTGAGCAGCCCTGAGTTTCACGTCTTGCAGCATATCGAAGCACCGCCGCCATGCCTAGCGTCGCGTGGCATACCGAGGAGGTGTGTGGATGTCTGCGCGGAAGAACGGGAGTTCTGAGGAACCCACGTACCAATCCCTGACCAAGGCTTGGCTTGCGAATGATGTGAATGGCATTCGTTAGGGGAGAGGTGTTAACGCGAAGTTTTGCGGCAATGTTGGGGCTGCAAAGCGGTGGAAACTGTTCGGCAACAGAGCTTTATTATAGCTGAATGCCGCACTTCACCAAAGATTCTTCTAAGGATGAGTCAAGACTATATTCGCCGGTTGTTGATGCAGCTTGGTTTAATCCTAAAGTTCGGTATTTGATTTTTGTTCCGGATAGCATCTCTCTGAGGATATTTTTTGCCTTTTTTCCTGTAGTCGCTGTAAATGGGGACATCGCTCTTGCTGCGGTTTTCATAGATCTTTTGTATGTAGCTTCGACTAGCTGCCGGTTTTTTTCAGGTAGATTTTTTGTGTATTCTTCCATGTTGTTGATAGTGCCTTTTGGAATATAGTCTAGCGGTGTTTCACTCGAGCTGATAGTCCAGGCTTTGTTGTCATCAATACGCATCTGGACATCCCCGACAGGTATTGAGTGTTTTCCTCCGCTTTTTATTCCAACCCTGAGATCCCCGTCCACTACTTCTATATAAGGGTAGTAATGGTTGCTATAGGTGAAAACAGACTTTCTTGTGTACAAGCTCCCTACTGTCACAGAGCATGTTTTTACATCTGTAAATTCATCAGTATTAGTTGTAGAAACCCAAGCTACTTTAGGTGTCGTAGTGGCACATCCAACCAAGAATATCCCTAATATAAAAATTCCAAATACCTTCATTGCCACTCCTTAAAGCTATAGCGCCGCCAGCACGCGCGGCTTTGTAGTGGAGGCGAAGCCGCAACAGAAGGGCGTCGCCGTGCCTGCGATGGTTATGCATTTTGAGCAATTTCCGGCGAAAATCCCGCTCGAATGGTGTCCACAATCTGTGATGCCCATGCTTCGTACTTGGGACGCTCAGGGCTACCTGATCTTTGCTTTTTTTGAGAAACCAAAACTCTTATGTTGCTTTGGATGTTCACAACAACTTGGCTCGGATCTCTCTGATCTAATCTCAGGGTAGAGCCAGTATAAGATGGAACAGCAAAAATCATTCCATCTTCAACCTCAAAATCTATTTCTATTCGGGCATGGGGGTTCTCAAAAATTAGATTTTCACCGCTACTCGAAATCACTGTATTCGGCGGTAATGTTAGGCCATTAGTAATGCCGACAACTTTAGAGATATCGAAATCCTCTACTTCTATACTCAGAGCGTTTTCCAGCTGCGGAAAAGAGTAATAAGAGTTTTGTCCAGCGCCTTCCTCAGAGTTATTGAACTGGACTTGCTTCTTTCCCCTGAAAGTCTTTACATCTGGATTCCAGTCGGAGTATTCGGACAGCAAATGTCCAACCACCGACACTCTCAAGAATTCAACGAGTTTCTTGTTGAAGATCGCGCTTTCATCGTCAAAAAATTGAGGGAGGCCGGCTTTGTCACTAGCTTCCTTAAGATTCAGTGATGAACTCAGTTTTTTTCGATTAAATACAACAAAGTCGGATTTCGTCTTCAACTCCGAGTAGACATCAACGCAATTCTGAGTAAGTATCAAATGTGGCTGAACCACATGGGTGCTCTCTTCATTTTTTAACGAAAACCCTAGGTTGAGAGAAAACATCACGAATGCCGCAGCTAGTGCTGTGTAAGAAAACACCAAGTCTTTGGCATTAAAATTTTTTCCAACGATAGCAACACCAATCCAAACGATAGCGATGAACAGCACAATTATTGGTGCTACAAAAACCATAAAACTTACGCCTTTCAACAGACTTCCTCCCTAGTGCATGACAGGTATTATAAATTTTTTGAAACTTTCTCCCAAACTGCTAAACGCCATTCGCTCAAGTAAGGCAGACAATTAACCAGCAAGAACTCATTTTCGCCACACAAGTCAGCAAGCAGATCTGATAGTGGGTGATCAGCCGAATCCCTACCATGGAGAATGGTGTCTACTGTTTTTTGGGACCTAGCCTGAAGTTCTGAAAGCCAGTAATGCCACTCAGGTTCATGTTTCCAATAATTGGCCGCAGAGTGGATCAATTTTGCTACTGCGTCCCCTTTTTTACTTTTAGGGCCCAACTCTCTTGCGAGCCCGGGATCAATTTCCACATCACGAAGAGTATTGAATAGGTATTGCTGCATGGCGCAGAACCCTACGCCGATAAAATATTCACCCTTGTCACACAGGGTGCCCCTATCCCACACATCCAATTTAATTATTTGTGCATTTGTTCTAGCCAGAGTCACATCAATGGAATCAAGCAATTCTTTGAGATAGGAAAATTCAGCATCCGCAAATTTCACCTGTTCTCCATCGCTAAACACAAGGAACACTATGAACCCCTCTTGATGTATAACGATAAGGCTTACGCGCCGGCTTGGAGGCGCGCAGCGCCGTAAAGACGGTCGCCGTAGAGCCGCTGGTTAGTTGCGTCACCGCGTGAAGTTTTTCTTAACAACCTTTGATGTATCTGGGTCGCGATACAACATCAACCTGATGCACATTAAGTAACGTGGATCTCTGACTGAAAATGTATTTGCCTTAGAGTTCTTGTTTAGCAAAGGAGGCTCACCTTTTGACAAATCATTCAAGATAGCTCCAACACCCATATTCGTTTCCGGAATGGTATCCGGAAAATCTTTTTGTATTTGCTTATCGATGATATTAGAATCAAATTGATGAACTCTAATCTTTGAAATACAAAAGATAACCTGATTCCTTCTCGCCACAGACGTCTCTCTACTGTTGAGATGCCCCTCTACCACTTGGTAACTATGTCGCAACCCTTGTAAAAGCCATTCTTTGTCAGCTTTTTTTAGAAGCCTGGCCTCGTATTTCCAGCCATTATCTTCAATCTCATAAGCAAGCAACTCACAATATTCATGTACTCTTTGAGCAGTCCCCAAAGTGACATGCCAGACATGATCAGCTATTTCCGTAATAGAAGACCCTGTCAATGGAACCTTAAGTTGGGAAAACCCCTTGGACACAATAGATTTAACTTGTCCAGAATCCAACCCTGAAACTTTATTTATCTCTGTTATTCTGTTGGCAACTGATTCAGCGTTTTTTGTTTCTCGAAAATACTGAAGAACGCCATTAGGAATACCTACGATTAATATATTTATATTACAAGCGGCATACCTTGAGTCATCTAGCAGAATTATAATATCAGCCAACTCAGTCATAAGATCGTCTGATTGAAAAATTGACTCTAGATTATCAAGTACCAGAATCTTCTTATCCGGACGGGCATCATTGAATAACTTAAATGCTTCGAGCAGGGGTTCGTCGGAAGCAACTTCGTAGTTTCCAGTATGTTTCAAACCTCCTTTTGCAAAATACGCTCCTATCTCAGCAGCCTTTTCTTCACTAAAACCAAGCTTCTTTACTGTTCCAGGCTCAATCAAAGTATTGCAAATTTCATTCGTGAGAGACCCCATTCTCGATGCATTTGCGCAATTTGCGATTACATAGGGAACTTTCATCTCGTCAAGTAAACTTTTATAAAGCCAAGACTTACCGTTCCCGCTATCACCAAAAATCAGAGTGTGAGAATTCCTCTTAATGGCTCTATTTAAAGATTTTTCATGAGCGGGTCTATGCACATACATAGTACTATTGACCTCACTCATGCGCGGTGTAAAAACTTCTGTCACATCCTTTCTAGACACGATTTATTCTCTCCGAACAATCCATTTATTTTGCAACTAACGCCGCGCTCTGCGGCAAATTTGGAGCGCTGCGGAAAATTTGTCCGACAGAAGCGCCTTGCTATGTGTTTTTCTCGACTGCATGTAATCAACCACCCACTCCGGTAACAGACTCTATTTTTACTGTAACTTTCAAGTCTCCAAATGGTTTGATTGCATCCTTGTCTCCAGTAACCAGATTGGTTGAGGCTGCTACAAAAATATCTTGCATGAGCTTTAGTCTAGCTTCTTTCATTTCTCTAATTTGTAAAGAAGTAAAATGAGGCTGCAAAGGCGTATAGAGCTGATCAGATAACTGAATAGATCTTGGAAAACAGTTTGGGCTGTAAAACTCATCGATAATCCCCCAAACCCTGATAATGAAATTCATAGTACTGACAAAATCAGACCACTGCATGCCAGTGTTGTTTGTATTATGCGCGACCGACTTATTGCGAAAGTCCAAGAACCGCTTAATTGCTTGATCTCTTGTAGATTCATTTCGCGAAAACTGGTCGGTTATATAATCTATTTCATCTGCGCTTGCTATATTGGCATTCTTGATTGATTCAGCATCATGTTGCCAAATATTATTTAGAGAAAAATCATCAGGCTTGTTATTGAATAGTTTTGCCAGCTCACAACTAACCATGAATGTAAGGCTGGCATTTATAAGGTTGTGAATGTAATTATCTTGGACTAAGAAGAAATTAGAATCAATTTCGTTTATAGAGTGCCAAAATGTATAGCTCTCCATAATTTGAAGGATGATTTTCTCGATGCCTCTTGGAAGGCTTCCATTTTGATAGCTTTGATCAGATTTAAGCCTTTTTAAGTAATCCAGCTGGCTTTGTGCGTGACCGGTAGAATTATGACCGCCATCAACCATTTCTTGGTTATTCTGAATCTCTTGATCGATCCTTTCTTTCTCGATAGTCCCGTACATGAGAAGAGTGAAATTCTCTTTCGTCTTCTCCATATTTTTGAAATTAAGAGCAGTACAGTTTTGTTTAAGGGTTATCATAAAAATCCTTTTCTGAGTGAAGCCTCTGCTCTTGTGAAGTGACCCCCTCCAGAGCTGCACAGGCTATAGTGCAGTCATCAGGAGGACAGGATGAGCGACGATAACCCCATCAAGCGGTGGACCGCGAAG
>NZ_SOBR01000009.1 GCF_004364315.1 Chromohalobacter marismortui
GCGGTGCCACGAAGGGCCGGGCGGTCTCACCCCCATGCGAGAGTAGCGGAACGCCGCCCGGGACATCGTCAGGCATTTCTTCCGAACCCCGGCCACTTGGTCGGGGTTCATTCGTTTAGGGGCCTCCCACTGGCTCTCGTCAGGCATTTATCCCGGAAACCCTCGTTGGCACAGGCCAGCGGGGGTTTTTTATGTCTATGCATATTCCGTGTGCCTATGGCGCGAGGCTGCGTGCTTACCGATTTGTTGCGCTTTGGTCGGCTATGCTCCCCCAGCGGGGCGCATTTCGATAGAATGACGTTTTTCCCGACGGGGACGATCGGAATGACGATTGGTGATCTGATCCGTTTGCTGAGCGACGGTGAGTATCACTCCGGTGAACAATTGGGCGAGCGGCTGGGCGTTTCACGCACGGCGATCTGGAAGCAGCTCAAGAAGCTGGAGAAAATGGGACTACAGTTGGAGGCGGTGAAGGGGCAGGGGTATCGTTTGTCCGAGCCGCTGGATCTGTTGTCCGGACCGGCTATCATCGAGCGTCTGCCTGCAGAACCACGTCATCATTTGACGCGCCTTTTCGTCGAAGATGCGCTGCCTTCAACCAGCACTTTTCTGCGTGAGCGCTTTCAGCAGGGCGCAGGGCATGCCGAGGTATGTCTTGCGGAGAGCCAGAGTGCTGGGCGTGGACGCCGTGGCCGTCAATGGCTTTGTCCTTGGGGGCAAGGTCTCTTGTTCTCGCTGGGCTGGCGTTTCGATGCAGGCGCATCTGCGCTGGAGGGGTTGAGCCTCGCCGTGGGCGTGGTAGTGGCCGAAGTGCTCGAGGCGCTTTCCGTGCCCGTGGCGCTTAAATGGCCCAACGATGTCCTGCTGTGTCGTGAGGAGGGGCCTGCCAAGCTGGCTGGCATTCTGCTGGAGGTCAGCGGCGATGTTGCCGGTCCTTGCGAAGTGGTCATCGGTATAGGGCTTAATGTCGCCTTGCCCGACGCAGCACGAAGCAGTGTGGGTCAGCCTGTTGCCGCCCTGCATGATGTCAGGCCCGATGTTTCGCGCAACGCGCTCTCCGCCGCGTTGGTAGGCGCCATGTTAGGGATGCTGCCTGTGTTCGAACGGCATGGCTTCGAGCCATGGCGTGACGCCTGGAATCAGCGCAATGCCTATGCAGGACGGTATGTAGAGGTCGTCCAGGGAGGACGCACCTATACGGCGATCGCCGATGGGGTGGATGCTGCCGGCAACTTGCAAGTTAGCGTAGATGGAGACGTCCGGCTGCTGGCCGGTGGTGAAATAAGCCTGCGTGCGCGCTCATGATTCTCGACCTTGATATCGGTAACACTCTATCGAAGTGGCGTCTGAAGGATGTCGCAAGTAGCGAAATCCGTTCGCGAGGTGCCGTCTGGACACGCGAGGAGTGGCGCCCCGGAGCCGATATTCCGGATCTCGATGTGGTCGAAGCCGTGCGTATCTCGAGCGTCGCACGAGCGTCGGTGCTGCGCGATACCGTGACGCTACTCCGGCGTCAGGTCGGCGCTGTGCACGTCGCACGCTCGACGCCGGAGGCGCTGGGTGTCAGCTGTGGTTACGATGAGCCCGGACGACTTGGGGTCGACCGTTGGATGGGGGTGCTGGCCGGCTACCAGTTGACGGGAGGCTGTTGCAGTGTCGATTGCGGAAGCGCGATTACCATGGACTTCGTGCTGCCGGGTGGCAGCCACCTGGGCGGCTATATCATCCCCGGTCTGCGTCTGATGAAAGAAAGCCTCAAGCTCGGGACGCGCAACGTGGCCATTGATCCGGATAGCGAGGCGGATGAGTTGTTGGCGCCTGGTCGTAATACTGTCGAGGCGGTCAATCATGGTATCTACATGTCGGCGGTCAGTGCCGTCAATCGTATCTACAGTGAAGTGTGTGACCGCGAGGGGGTCGCGTTACCGTTGCTGCTGACGGGAGGCGACGCCCGTGTGGTATCGCAAGGGCTGCGTATCCCGCATGCGTTATGGCCGGATATGGTCTATGCCGGGCTGGAAACATGCTTCCCGATGACGGCGTCGGAGCGTGCCGGTCGGTTGGCTGGGGCACCGCTTCCACCGGCGGTGCCGCAGTTGGAAAAAATCCGGGCCAGCCTTGCATTCTCCATGCTGCTTTGACACAATGCAGCGCGTTTCGAGCCGACGGGCTCTCGGCGAGAAAAAAGCATTGCAATTTAAGTGCTTGACACAATTCTCAAAAGCCGTAAAATGCGTCGCCACAATGGAGGGGTTCCCGAGTGGCCAAAGGGAGCAGACTGTAAATCTGCCGCGAAAGCTTCGAAGGTTCGAATCCTTCCCCCTCCACCAGTTTGAGTGCTTGATCGCTAGTTTGTCGGGCGCAGGCACGAGTGGGTAGGCGGGCATAGTTCAATGGTAGAACCTCAGCCTTCCAAGCTGATGATGCGGGTTCGATCCCCGCTGCCCGCTCCAAGTTCAGCTCATGTAGCTCAGGGGTAGAGCACACCCTTGGTAAGGGTGAGGTCGACGGTTCAAATCCGTCCATGAGCTCCATAATTGGGCAAGGCATGATTCTTGCCTGAGTGCGATACAATTGGGTTGCCTTCCTGGTTGTAGTTAGCTAACATGGCGCGCGCTGTGGAAAATGTCCACTCGTAGTGCGTCAGGTTGCAGAGTATAGGCCAGTAGCTCAATTGGCAGAGCAGCGGTCTCCAAAACCGCAGGTTGGGGGTTCGATTCCCTCCTGGCCTGCCAGCCTTCCTCAGCGCTGGTTCTTCCTTATTTTTTCTTGTTACGCTTGCCGCGCCTTTTTAGGTAGGAGTTCCTTTCCATGAAACAAAGCGCCGAAGTGCAAGAGTCGCGTTTCGATGTCGCCAAATGGGCGGTCGTCGTCGTTCTTGTTGTTCTGGCGGTGGCAGGCAACGCTTATTTTGCCGATCAAGCGCTGCTTTATCGCGTTCTGGGTGTCGTTGCGCTTGGCGTGGGTGCTGCTGCGGTCGCCTTGACCACCACGAAGGGGCGTGCGCTGGCTGAATTGGCGCGCGGATCGCGCAAGGAAATTCAGCGCGTGGTGTGGCCGACGCGTCCCGAGACCATTCAGACCACTGCAATCGTCCTGGTGGCCGTGTTGCTGGTTGGCATTCTGCTCTGGTTGATCGATACGCTTCTCGGCTGGGCCATGTCCGGCATCCTAGGTTAGGAGTTTTCATGTCCAAGCGTTGGTACGTCGTCCACGCCTACTCCGGTTTCGAAAAGCATGTGATGCGCTCTCTCACTGAGCGCGTCAAGATGTATGGCATGGAAGACCAGTTTGGCGAAATCTTGGTGCCCACCGAAGAAGTCGTCGAGATGCGTGACGGCAAGCGCCGTAAGAGTGAGCGTAAGTTCTATCCGGGCTACGTGCTGGTCGAGATGGAAATGACCGATGCTACGTGGCACCTGGTAAACGAGACGCCACGCGTCATGGGGTTCATCGGCGGTACGCCGGAAAAACCGGCACCGATCACGCAAAAAGAAGCCGACGGCATTCTACGGCGTGTGCAGGATGGTACGGACAAGCCGCGCCCCAAGACGCTCTTCGATCCGGGCGAGACAGTGCGTGTCGTGGATGGCCCCTTCGCCGACTTCAATGGTGTGGTTGAAGAGGTCAATTACGAAAAGAGCCGCTTGCAGGTCAGCGTATTGATCTTCGGGCGTGCGACACCGGTCGAGCTCGAGTTCGCCCAGGTAGAGAAAGACTGAATTCAAGGCGCTGACGCGGTGATGTCAGCGTTTGTCGTAGAGACCCGTTAGGTCTTGTTGAAACGGGGAGCCGCAAGGCGTTAGCACCCAACTGGAGTCCAATATGGCGAAGAAAGTACAGGCCTATATCAAGCTGCAGGTGGCAGCGGGTAAGGCGAATCCGAGTCCCCCCGTGGGCCCTGCGCTGGGTCAGCACGGCGTCAATATCATGGAGTTCTGCAAGTCGTTCAATGCTGAGACTCAAGATATCGAGCCGGGCCTCCCGACGCCGGTCGTGATCACGGTTTATTCCGATCGCAGCTTTACGTTCGTCACCAAGACGCCGCCCGCAGCGGTGTTGTTGAAGAAAGCGGCGGGTATCAAGTCTGGCTCTGGCGTGCCGAACAAGACCAAGGTCGGTACGGTGACGCGTGAGCAGCTGGAAGAGATTGCCAAGACCAAGGAGCCCGATTTGACGGCTTCCGACCTCGATGCGGCTGTCCGCACCATCGCAGGCAGTGCCCGTAGCATGGGCCTCAACGTGGAGGGTCTCTGATCATGGCCAAGCTTACCAAGCGCGCGCAGATGCTCCGCGAAAAGGTCGACACGTCCAAGGTCTATAACCTGGAAGACGCGGTTGCCCTGCTTTCCGACGTATCTGCAGTCAAGTTCAAGGAATCCGTCGAAGTATCGATCAACCTCGGCGTCGATCCGCGTAAATCCGACCAGGTCGTGCGTGGCGCTACCGTCATGCCCAATGGTACGGGTAAAGATGCTCGTGTCGCCGTTTTCGCGCAGGGCGCTGCTGCCGATGCCGCTAAAGAAGCCGGCGCCGACATCGTGGGCATGGATGAACTGGCGGCAGATGTCAAGAAAGGCAACATGGATTTCGATGTGGTGATTGCCGCACCGGATGCCATGCGTGTCGTCGGCCAGCTGGGTCAGATCCTCGGGCCGCGTGGTTTGATGCCGAACCCCAAGGTCGGCACCGTGACACCCGATGTCGCCACGGCCGTCAAGAACGCCAAGGCTGGCCAGGTTCGCTTCCGCACCGACAAGAACGGCATCATTCATGCCGCGATCGGCAAGGTCGATTTCGACGCTAGTGCCATCAAAGGCAATCTGGATGCGCTCGTCGGCGACCTCAAGCGTCTCAAGCCGAGCACGTCAAAAGGCGTTTACTTCAAGAAAATTACCCTGTCCACTACCATGGGGCCAGGGTTGACCGTGGATCATACGCCGTTCGTGTGATCTTCGGGAAACAGGCAGTAACTTTGCGGTCCCCGTACGCAGCGTCGAGGCGTGACGGCGGGGCACCGTCAAAGACCGCAGGTGCCGTGCTTGCTTATGGGAAGGCGGCTTAATCGACCTTATGGGTTGCCTGCGCAGATGGTGTGGCCGCCAGTCTTCTGGTGAACACCATCATCCGGCCCCCTCTCGTGACAAGCGAGAAGCGGGGAGATGGTAACCACCGGCATGCCTCATAAGGTGTCCGGTACGAAGGAGTGAACACTGTGCCACTAGCACTCGAAGGCAAGAAAGCGATCGTTGCCGAGGTCAGTGAAGCCGCACAAGATGCGCTCTCCGTCGTCGTTGCCGATTCTCGCGGCGTGGCTGTAAGCGCCATGACTGAACTGCGCAAGCAGGCTCGCGAGAATGGTGTGCAGGTCCGTGTTGTGCGCAACACCCTGGCACGCCGCGCCCTTGAAGGTACTCCTTGGGAGTGCCTCAACGAAACGTTCTCGGGTCCGACCATGTTGGCCTTCTCCTATGATCATCCGGGCGCTGCCGCTCGCTTGTTCAAGGAGTTCGCCAAGAGTGAGAAGGACTTCGAGATCAAGGCGCTGGCTTACGAAGGCGAGTTCATCCCGGCTTCCGATCTTGACCGCCTGGCGACGCTGCCGACTTACGACGAAGCCATCGCCAAGCTGCTGTCCGTCATGAAGGAAGCGTCGGCTGGCAAGTTGGCTCGCACACTCGCTGCGTTGCGTGACCAGAAGCAGGAAGAAGAAGCGGCCTGAGGGTCGGTTGGCTGCACTGGCACACACACTGTATCAATGAGTTCTCGCGAGGCGAGGCTCCCGCAAAGTTAGGAATCTGACAATGGCACTGACTCAAGAAGATATCATCAACGCCGTCGCCGAAATGTCTGTCATGGAAGTGGCTGAGCTGGTTTCCGCGATGGAAGAGAAGTTCGGCGTTTCCGCGGCCGCTGCTGTCGTGGCAGGCCCGGGTGGCGGCGGTGAAGCCGAAGCCGCTGAAGAACAGACCGAGTTCGATCTGGTGCTGACCAGTGCTGGTGACAAGAAGGTCAACGTCATCAAGGTGGTTCGCGAGATCACCGGCCTGGGCCTCAAGGAAGCCAAGGCAGCTGTCGACGGCGCGCCGGCGACCCTCAAGGAAGGCATGTCCAAGGAAGATGGCGACGAAGCCAAGACCAAGTTGGAAGAAGCTGGCGCATCCGTGGAACTCAAGTAACTCCGGTGACCATGGCTTTACGCGCTGCGTAAGCTTCATGGCTGGCGGCGGGCATTCCCGCTGCCGGCCTTTTTCTGTTGCTGCTAGCCAGAATGCCAGATGTCTGGATAGACGAATTCCGACGGCGAGCTCTCAAGAGCTTGCCGTCAGCGCCTGATGGGACGTCCCTTCAGGTGGCGCCGACCACGCACCGGTCACCCAAGGTGAACAAGCTGGGGAATACAGATGGCTTACTCATACACTGAGAAAAAACGCATCCGCAAGGATTTCGGCAAACTGCCACAAGTGATGGATGTGCCTTACCTGCTGGCCATTCAGCTTGATTCCTACTACGACTTCCTCCAGCAGGACCGGGCGATTGAAGAACGCCTCGACGTCGGCTTGCATGCTGCTTTCAAGTCCGTGTTCCCTATCGAGAGCTTTTCCGGCAATGCCGCTCTCGAGTATGTCAGCTACCGCTTCGGCACGCCGGCGTTCGATGTCAAGGAATGCCAGCTGCGTGGCGTGACCTATTCGGCGCCGCTGCGGGTCAAGGTGCGCTTGATCATCTACGATAAGGACTCGTCCAACAAGGCGATCAAGGACATAAAAGAGCAAGAAGTCTACATGGGGGAGATTCCCCTGATGACCGAAAACGGTACCTTCGTCGTCAACGGTACTGAACGTGTCATCGTGTCTCAGCTCCACCGCTCGCCGGGTGTGTTCTTCGATCACGACAAGGGCAAGAGCCACTCGTCCGGCAAGCTGTTGTACTCTGCGCGGATCATTCCGTATCGCGGCTCCTGGCTGGATTTCGAGTTCGATCCCAAGGACAACGTCTACGTTCGTATCGACCGTCGCCGCAAGCTCCCCGCGACGGTCTTGTTGCGCGCGCTGGGCATGGGCGCCGAGGAGATCCTCGAGACCTTCTTCGACACGAGCACCTTCCACATCGAGAAGAAGGGCTTCAGCGTCGAGCTGGTGCCATCGCGGCTACGCGGTGAAACGGCGACCTTTGATATCAAGGATGGCGAGGGCAACCTCATCGTCGAGGAAGGCCGCCGAATCACCCAGAAGCACATTCGCCAGATGGAAAAAGCTGGCCTCGAGCGCCTCGACGTGCCGATGGAGTACCTGTTCGGCAAGACGCTGGCCAAGGATCAGGTCGATCCGAACACCGGCGAGCTGGTCTGCGAATGCAATACCGAGATCACCCCCGAGCTGCTGGAAACGCTGGGGCAGGCGGGTATTACCACACTCGAGACGTTGTACACCAACGACCTCGATGCGGGCTCGTTTGTCTCCGATACATTGAAGATCGACACCACGCGCTCTCAGCTCGAGGCGCTCGTCGAGATCTATCGCATGATGCGCCCCGGCGAGCCGCCGACCAAGGAAGCGGCCGAGACGCTGTTCCACAACCTGTTCTTCACCGAGGACCGCTACGACCTGTCCGGCGTCGGTCGCATGAAGTTCAATCGGCGCCTGCGTCGTGAAGGCGACACGGGCTCCGGGATTCTCGACAACCAGGACATCCTCGATGTGCTGCGTGAGCTGATCAACATTCGCAACGGCTTCGGTGACGTCGACGACATCGACCATCTCGGCAATCGGCGCATCCGTTGCGTCGGCGAGATGGCGGAAAACCAGTTCCGCGTCGGCCTGGTGCGTGTCGAGCGCGCGGTCAAGGAGCGCCTCTCCATGGCGGAGAGCGAAGGCCTGATGCCGCAGGATCTGATCAACGCCAAGCCTGTTGCAGCGGCAGTCAAGGAGTTCTTTGGCTCCAGTCAGCTGTCGCAGTTCATGGACCAGAACAACCCGTTGTCCGAGGTCACGCACAAGCGCCGCGTGTCCGCGCTCGGCCCGGGTGGCCTGACGCGTGAGCGTGCCGGTTTCGAAGTGCGCGACGTTCACGCCACGCACTACGGTCGCTTGTGCCCGATCGAGACGCCTGAAGGGCCGAACATCGGCCTGATCAACTCGCTGGCCACCTACAGCCATACCAACAGCTATGGTTTCCTGGAAACGCCTTATCGCCGTGTTCAGGATCGTCAGGTCACCGACGAAGTGGTGCATCTGTCGGCCATCGAGGAAGGTGACTTCATCATTGCCCAGGCGTCCGCGACAGTGGATGAAGATGGCAAGTTGGTGGACGACCTGGTTCAGGTCCGCCACAGGGGCGAGACCACGTTCATGGCACCCGACAAGGTCACCTTGATGGACGTGTCCCCGCGTCAGGTGGTGTCCGTCGCTGCGGCATTGATCCCGTTCCTCGAGCACGATGACGCCAACCGTGCCTTGATGGGCTCCAACATGCAGCGCCAGGCGGTGCCGACTCTACGTGCCGAGAAGCCGCTGGTCGGCACGGGCATGGAGCGCTTCGTGGCACGCGACTCGGGCGTCTGTGCGGTTGCGCGGCGTGGCGGTGTGATCGACTCGGTCGATGCCAAGCGTATCGTGGTGCGCATCAACGAGGATGAGATCATCGGCGGTGAAGCGGGCGTCGATATCTACAACCTGACCAAGTACCTGCGTTCCAACCAGAATACCTGCATGAACCAGCGGCCGATCGTACGCCCGGGCGATACCGTGGCGCGTGGCGATATCCTGGCCGACGGCCCGTCGGTGGACATGGGCGATCTGGCGCTGGGCCAGAACATGCGCATGGCGTTCATGCCGTGGAATGGTTACAACTTCGAGGACTCCATCCTCATCTCCGAGCGTGTGGTCGAGGAAGATCGCTTCACCAGCATCCACATTCAGGAGCTGACCTGCGTGTCTCGCGACACCAAGCTGGGCGCCGAGGAAATTTCCTCGGATATACCCAATGTCGGTGAAGCGGCACTCGGCAAGCTCGACGATGCGGGGATCGTCTACATCGGTGCCGAGGTCGGCCCGGGTGACATCCTGGTCGGCAAGGTCACGCCCAAGGGTGAGACCCAGCTGACGCCGGAGGAGAAACTGCTGCGCGCGATCTTCGGTGAGAAGGCGTCCGACGTGAAGGACACCTCGCTGCGTGCCCCGACCGGGATGAAAGGCACGATCATCGACGTGCAAGTCTTCACCCGCGATGGTGTCGAGAAGGACTCCCGCGCCTTGTCCATCGAGCAAAGTCAGCTCGATGAGGTGCGCAAGGATCTTCAGGAAACCTATCGCATCGCTGAAGAGGCGACCTTCGAGCGTCTCAAGCGCACGTTGATTGGTCAGTCGGTGAATGGTGGGCCCAAGCTCAGTAAAGGCGATGTTCTCGATGAGGCCTACCTCGACGAGCTGCCGCGTAGCCAGTGGTTCAAGCTGCGTATGCAGGACGAGTCGCTCAACGAGCTGCTGGCGCAGGCCGACGAGCAGTTGGAGAACCGTCGCAAGGAGATGGACGAGCGTTTCGAGGACAAGAAGCGCAAGTTGACTCAGGGCGATGATCTGGCGCCGGGCGTACTCAAGATCGTCAAGGTATACCTGGCCGTGAAACGCCGCATCCAGTCGGGCGACAAGATGGCCGGCCGCCACGGTAACAAGGGTGTCATCTCGTCGATCATGCCGGTCGAGGACATGCCGTTCGATGATAATGGCGAGCCGGTCGACGTGGTGCTCAACCCGCTGGGGGTTCCCTCGCGCATGAACGTCGGGCAGATCCTCGAGACGCACCTGGGCATGGCGGCCTGGGGACTCGGGGTGAGGATCGATGAGATGTTGCGCGAGGCACGTCAGCAGCAGGTGGCGGAAATTCGTGACTTCCTGGGGCAGGTGTACAATACCGCCGAGACGCGTCAGGAGGACATCGACTCACTCGACGATGACGAGATCATTACGCTGGCCAAGAACCTGCGTAGTGGAGTGCCCATCGCAACGCCGGTCTTCGATGGCGCCAAGGAGCATGAGATCAAGCATCTCCTGAGCTTGGCCAACCTCCCGGATTCCGGTCAGATGGCGCTCTACGACGGCAGGACGGGCGAAGTCTTCGATCGTCCCGTGACCGTGGGCTACATGTACATGCTCAAGCTCAACCACCTGGTCGACGACAAGATGCACGCACGTTCGACGGGTTCGTACTCGCTGGTCACACAGCAACCGCTGGGTGGCAAGGCGCAGTTCGGCGGACAACGCTTCGGCGAGATGGAGGTCTGGGCGCTGGAAGCCTATGGCGCGGCCTATACCTTGCAGGAAATGCTGACCGTCAAGTCCGACGATGTGGAAGGTCGTACCAAGATGTACAAGAACATCGTCGACGGCGACCACTCGATGCAGGCAGGCATGCCGGAATCCTTCAATGTGCTGGTGAAGGAAATCCGCTCGCTGGGTATTGATATCGAGCTGGAAGGCTGAGCGTTTCACGCTTACGAATGACGGTCCGCGGGGCCCTTGGTGGCCCCGCTCATGACAACTCCGCTACGGAGCCGACCCCATGAAAGATTTGGTGAAAGTCCTCAAATCGCAGGCACAGTCCGAAGAGTTCGACGCGATCAAGATTACACTCGCGTCGCCGGACTTGATCCGCTCCTGGTCCTACGGCGAAGTCAAAAAGCCTGAGACCATCAACTACCGTACGTTCAAGCCTGAGCGTGACGGCCTGTTCTGCGCCAAGATCTTCGGTCCGGTGAAGGACTACGAATGCTTGTGCGGAAAGTACAAGCGCATGAAGCATCGCGGCATCATTTGCGAAAAGTGCGGTGTCGAGGTGACCAAGGCCGCCGTGCGTCGTGAACGCATGGGCCATATCGAACTGGCCGCACCGGTCGCGCATATCTGGTTCCTCAAGTCGTTGCCCTCGCGCATCGGCCTGTTTCTGGACATGACCCTGCGCGACATCGAGCGTGTGCTCTACTTCGAGAGCTTCATGGTCATCGATCCGGGCATGACGACCTTGGAACGCGGCCAGTTGCTCAACGATGAGCAATATTTCGAGGCGCTGGAAGAATTCGGCGACGACTTCGATGCGCGTATGGGCGCCGAAGCCGTGCAGGCATTGCTGAATGATGTCGATCTCGGGGAAGAGATCGAGCGCCTGCGCGAAGAAGTCCCGCAGACCAACTCCGAGACCAAGATCAAGAAGCTTTCCAAGCGCTTGAAGCTGCTGGAAGCCTTCCACAAGTCGGGCAACGATCCGGCGTGGATGATCATGGAAGTGCTGCCGGTGCTACCGCCGGATTTGCGTCCGCTGGTCCCCTTGGACGGTGGCCGCTTCGCGACGTCGGATCTCAACGATCTCTATCGTCGTGTGATCAACCGCAACAACCGTCTCAAGCGTCTGCTCGACCTCAATGCGCCGGATATCATCGTGCGCAATGAGAAGCGCATGCTGCAGGAATCGGTCGACGCACTGCTCGACAACGGTCGTCGCGGTCGTGCGATCACCGGCTCCAACAAGCGGCCGTTGAAGTCGCTGGCCGACATGATCAAAGGCAAGCAGGGGCGCTTCCGCCAGAACCTGCTGGGCAAGCGTGTCGACTATTCCGGGCGTAGTGTGATCACCGTCGGCCCGACGTTGCGTCTTCATCAATGCGGTCTGCCCAAGAAGATGGCGCTGGAGCTGTTCAAGCCGTTCATCTATTCCAGGCTGCAGGCGAACGGCCAGGCGTCCACCATCAAGGCCGCCAAGAAGATGGTCGAGCGTGAGCTGCCGGAAGTCTGGGATATCCTCGCCGATGTCATCCGCGAGCACCCGGTCATGCTCAACCGTGCGCCGACGTTGCACCGTCTGGGGATCCAGGCGTTCGAGCCGCTGTTGATCGAAGGCAAGGCGATTCAACTGCATCCGTTGGTATGCGCGGCCTATAACGCCGACTTCGACGGTGACCAGATGGCCGTGCACGTGCCGCTGACGCTGGAATCCCAGCTCGAGGCGCGGACCTTGATGATGGCCACCAACAACGTGCTGTCACCGGCCAACGGCGAGCCGATCATCGTGCCGTCCCAGGATGTCGTGCTGGGGCTGTATTACATGACCCGTGAGAAGATCAATGCCAAGGGCGAAGGCATGGTGTTCGCCAACCTCGAAGAGGTCGAGCGTGCCTTTGGCACCGAAAGCGTGTCGCTGCATGCGCGGGTCAAGGTGCGTCTCACCGAGTACGAGCGCAACGAGGAAAGCGGCGAACTCAGCGGTACGACATCGCTGCGTGACACGACGGTCGGGCGTGCGTTGCTGTTCCGCATCCTGCCCAAAGGCATGCCCTACGAGCTGGTCGACCAGCCGATGAAGAAGAAGGCGATTTCCGGCTTGATCAACGCCGTGTATCGCCGTGCCGGTCTCAAGGATACGGTCATCTTCGCCGACCAGCTGATGTACACAGGGTTCCGCCTGGCAACTTGGTCGGGTGCTTCGATCGGGGTCAATGACTTTGTTATCCCCGACTCGAAGAAGGAAATCGTCGATGGTGCCGAGGACGAAGTCAAGGAAATCGAGGACCAGTTCTCCTCGGGCTTGGTCACCGCTGGCGAGAAGTACAACAAGGTGATCGATATCTGGTCCAAGGCCAACGACAAGGTGGCCAAGGCAATGATGGCGGGCATCTCGAAGGAAACCGTCACTGATCGCCATGGTGAGCAGGTCGAGCAGGATTCCTTCAATAGCGTCTTCATCATGGCCGACTCCGGGGCACGTGGTAGTGCTGCGCAGATTCGTCAGTTGGCCGGGATGCGTGGTTTGATGGCCAAGCCGGATGGCTCGATCATCGAGACGCCGATCACGGCTAACTTCCGTGAGGGCCTCAACGTCCTGCAGTACTTCATTTCGACCCACGGGGCACGCAAAGGCCTGGCGGATACGGCCCTCAAGACGGCCAACTCCGGTTATTTGACGCGGCGTTTGGTAGACGTGTCTCAGGATCTGGTGGTGACCGAAGAAGATTGCGGTACCTATGAAGGCCTGACACTGCACCCGGTGATTGAAGGCGGTGACGTCATCGTCTCGTTGGCACAGCGTGTGCTGGGGCGTGTCGTGGCGCAGGACGTGGTCGATCCGCAGACCGAAGACGTCCTGATCCCGCGCGGTACATTGCTGGATGAGGCCTGGTGCGCGGAACTCGACACCATGGGCGTCGACGAGATCGTCGTGCGCAGTGCCATCACCTGTGAAACGGCACACGGCGTGTGCTCGGCATGCTATGGGCGTGACCTGGCACGCGGCCATCAGGTCAACATCGGTGAAGCAGTGGGTGTCATCGCGGCACAGTCCATCGGTGAGCCGGGTACCCAGTTGACCATGCGTACCTTCCACATCGGCGGCGCCGCATCACGCGCGTCGGCGGTCGACAGTGTGCAGGTCAAGCACGGTGGTACGGTGCGCTTGCATAACATCAAGCATGTCGAACGCACTGATGGCAAGCT
Source organism: Chromohalobacter marismortui (assembly GCF_004364315.1). Lineage (GTDB taxonomy): Bacteria > Pseudomonadota > Gammaproteobacteria > Pseudomonadales > Halomonadaceae > Chromohalobacter > Chromohalobacter marismortui. The sequence continues at coordinate 13,482 of NZ_SOBR01000009.1, forward strand.
CATCGTCGTCTCGCGCTCAAGCGCCCTGGCGGTTGCCGACGAGCAAGGTCGCGAGCGAGAGTACTACAAGCTTCCGTATGGTGCCGAGCTATCGGTGCGCGACGGCGATATGGTCGAAGGCGGCGCGACGGTCGCCAAGTGGGATCCGCATACACATCCGGTCGTCGCCGAGGTCGAGGGCAAGGCCCAGTTCAGCGACATGGAAGAGGGCATCACGATCCACCGCAGCGTGGACGAGATGACCGGCCTGTCGAATATCGAGGTGATCGAGAGTGCCAACCGCCCGGCTTCCGGTCGTGAAAAGCGCCCGATAATCATGCTGCTCGACGACAACGGTGGCCATGTCACCTTGCCGGGCTCGAATACCCCCGTGCAGTACATGCTGCCCGGCAAGGCGATCATCGCTTGTGAAAACGGCGCCCAAGTAGGCGTTGGCGAGGTCATCGCACGTATTCCGGTCGAAGCGTCCGGCAACAAGGACATCACCGGTGGTCTGCCCCGCGTGGCGGACTTGTTCGAAGCACGCAAGCCCAAGGAGCCGGCCATTCTGGCCGAGGTCACCGGGACCATCAGCTTCGGCAAGGAAACCAAGGGCAAGCGTCGCTTGACGATCACGCCGGAAGACAGTGATCCGGTCGAGATGCTGATTCCCAAATGGCGTCAGATCGGCGTCTTCGAAGGCGAGACGGTGGAGAAGGGCGAGGTCATCTCCGATGGCCCCAGCAATCCTCACGACATCCTGCGCCTGCTCGGGATCGCGGAGTTGGCCAAGTACATCACGGCCGAGATCCAGGACGTCTATCGCTTGCAGGGCGTGGTCATCGATGACAAGCACATCGAAGTGATCGTGCGTCAGATGCTGCGCAAGGTGGAAATCACCGATGCCGGGGATTCTTCCTTCATCACCGGCGATCAGGCGGAGTACGTCCGCGTACTCGAGGAAAACGCACGCCTGGAACAGGAAGACAAGTTCCCGGCCAAGTGCGAGCGCCTGCTGTTGGGTATCACCAAGGCGAGCCTCGCCACCGAGTCGTTCATCTCCGCGGCCTCGTTCCAGGAAACCACGCGCGTGTTGACCGAAGCGGCGGTATCCGGCAAGCGCGATTACCTGCGCGGCTTGAAGGAAAACGTCGTGGTTGGCCGCCTGGTGCCGGCGGGTACCGGTTTGGCACACCACGCCGAGCGGCGTCGCAAGCGTGAAGATGGCGATCAGGCGGAGGCACCGTCGGCAATGGATGTCGAGCAGGAGTTGGGCGCGCAGCTCACCGCGCTCGATGCCGACGACGAAGATCTCTAGGCGCATGCCGTCGAGTCCGTCGCCGATATCGAGGCGGACTTGACGCGGCTCGCTGCCAGACATTAGAATGCGCAGCCTTTAACAGTGGGGTGGGTGCGTCCTGCCCCAATGTTGAAAGGTTTGGCAACCATTGGAGTCAGCTACAGATATGGCAACGATCAATCAGCTCGTGCGCAAGCCGCGCAAGCGCCCGGTCGCCAAGAGCGACGTGCCGGCGCTGCAGTCTTGCCCGCAAAAGCGCGGGGTTTGCACCCGTGTTTACACCACTACCCCGAAGAAGCCGAACTCGGCGCTGCGTAAGGTGTGCCGTGTGCGCCTGACGAATGGCTACGAAGTCGCTTCCTATATCGGCGGTGAGGGGCACAATCTACAGGAACACTCCGTGGTCCTGATCCGTGGCGGCCGCGTCAAGGACTTGCCGGGTGTGCGCTATCACACCGTTCGCGGTGCCCTCGACACTTCCGGTGTCCAGAATCGTAAGCAGGGTCGTTCCAAATACGGCACCAAGCGTCCCAAGTCCTGATTGCAAGGCGCTCAGGAATCCAACTGTTACCGGTCAGATAAGAGTAAGGTCGAGCACGCTATGCGTCGTCTCGAGTTTACCTGAAGGACCCTTCGAACCGAGGGCTTATCATGCCTAGAAGAAGAGTTGTCGCCAAACGCGAAATCCTTCCGGATCCGAAATTCGGAAGTGAGCGTCTGGCCAAGTTCATGAACTACCTGATGATCAGCGGCAAGAAATCTGTAGCTGAGCGCATCGTCTATGGTGCGCTGGACCGGGTTGCCGAACGTAATAAGGATGAGCCGCTGGAGATCTTCGACAAGGCGCTGGAAACCATTCAGCCCATGGTCGAGGTCAAGTCTCGCCGCGTGGGCGGTGCGACTTATCAGGTGCCCGTTGAAGTCCGTCCCTCACGCCGTCAGGCGCTGGCCATGCGTTGGCTGGTCGATGCGGCGCGCAACCGTGGTGAAAAGACCATGGTGCAGCGTCTCGCTGGCGAAATGCTGGACGCCGCCGAAGGCAAGGGTGCTGCTGTGAAGAAGCGTGAAGACGTGCATCGCATGGCAGATGCCAACAAGGCCTTCTCTCACTACCGCTTCTAACCAACGGGGTATTCCATCGTGGCACGCAAGACTCCGCTTAAGCGTTACCGCAATATCGGTATCGTGGCTCACGTCGACGCCGGGAAGACTACCACTACCGAGCGTGTCCTGTTCTATACCGGCCTGTCGCACAAGGTCGGCGAGGTTCATGATGGTGCCGCCACCATGGATTGGATGGAGCAGGAGCAGGAGCGTGGCATCACCATCACCTCCGCTGCGACGACCTGTTTCTGGCAGGGCATGAGCAAGCAGTTCGACGAACATCGTATCAATATCATCGATACGCCCGGACACGTCGACTTCACGATCGAAGTCGAGCGTTCCTTGCGTGTTCTCGATGGTGCCGTCGTCGTCCTGTGTGGCTCCTCCGGTGTCCAGCCGCAGACCGAAACCGTCTGGCGTCAGGCCAACAAATATGAAGTTCCGCGCATGGTGTTCGTCAACAAGATGGACCGTGCCGGCGCCGATTACTTCATGGTGCTCGACCAGCTCAAGCAGAAGCTGGGGGCCAACACCGTTCCGATCCAGATCAACTGGGGTGCGGAAGACGCCTTCAAAGGGGTCATCGATCTGATCCAGATGAAGGGGATTCTCTGGGACGAGGCCAATCACGGCATGAACTATGAGCTGGTCGAGATTCCCGACGAGCTCAAGGAAACCGCCGAGAAGTACCGCGAGGCCATGGTCGAGGCCGCTGCCGAAGCGTCCGAAGAGCTGATGGACAAGTACCTTGAAGAAGGTGAGCTGTCCGAGGCCGATATCAAGGCCGGCCTGCGTCGTCGTACGCTGGATAACGAGATCGTTCTGGTGACGTGCGGCAGTGCGTTCAAGAACAAGGGCGTCCAGGCGGTGCTCGATGGCGTGATCGAATACATGCCGTCGCCCACCGAAGTCAAGGCCATCGAAGGTGAGCTTGACGACAAGGACGGTACGATTGCGACGCGTGAAGCGGACGATAGTGCGCCTTTCGCCGCGCTGGCTTTCAAGATCGCCACCGATCCGTTCGTGGGTACCTTGACCTTCATCCGTGTCTACTCGGGTGTGCTCAAGTCCGGTGACAGCATCTTCAACTCCGTGAAGAGCAAGAAGGAGCGCGTGGGGCGTATCGTCCAGATGCACTCCAATTCACGCGAGGAAATCAAGGAAGTCTACGCTGGCGATATCGCCGCGTGCATCGGGCTCAAGGATGTCACCACGGGTGATACTCTCTGTGACCTGAATGACAAGATCATCCTTGAGCGCATGGAATTTCCGGATCCGGTGATCTCGGTCGCCGTGGAGCCGAAATCGAAGCCCGACCAGGAGAAGATGGGGACGGCGCTGGGCAAGCTGGCCCAGGAAGACCCTTCCTTCCGCGTCAAGACCGACGAGGAAACCGGTCAGACGATCATTTCTGGCATGGGCGAGCTTCACCTCGACATCATCGTCGATCGTCTGCGTCGTGAGTTCAAAGTCGACGCCAACATCGGTAAGCCACAAGTGGCCTACCGCGAGACGATCCGCGCCAGTGTCGAGCAGGAAGGCAAGTTCGTTCGTCAGTCGGGCGGTCGTGGTCAGTACGGGCACGTGCTGCTGCGCATTGAGCCGCTGACGGCCGAAGATAAAGGCGAAGACGAAGAAATGAACTTCAAATTCGCCTCCGAAATCGTCGGTGGTGTGGTTCCCAAGGAATACGTGCCGGCCGTCGAGAAAGGGGCCTATGAGCAGCTGCAGAACGGGGTCATCGCGGGCTATCCGATGATTGACGTCAAGGTCACGCTGTTCGATGGTTCCTACCATGACGTGGACTCGAACGAGACTGCGTTCAAGGTTGCCTCTTCCATGGCGATCAAGGAGGGCGCTCCTAAGGCCAAGGCCGTGCTGCTGGAGCCGGTGATGAAGGTCGAGGTCGTGACTCCCGAAGAGTTCATGGGGGATGTCATGGGTGACCTTAACCGCCGCCGTGGCCTCGTTCAGGGTATGGATGATTCGCCGTCCGGCAAGATCATCCGTGCCACGGTACCGCTGGCTGAGATGTTCGGTTACGCGACCGATTTGCGTTCTCAGACCCAGGGCCGCGCAAGCTACACCATGGAGTTTGCGGATTACGAAGAGGCGCCCTCCAGCGTCGTTGAAGCCGTCATCAACCAGAATGGTTAACCGTTAGCTAACGTAAAGAGGTTATAGCAGTGGCTAAGGAAAAATTTGAACGTAACAAATCGCATATCAACGTCGGTACCATCGGTCACGTCGACCATGGCAAGACCACGCTGACTGCGGCTCTGACTCGCGTTTCCGCGGAAGTTTTCGGCGGCGACTGGCGCGAATTCGACACCATCGACAATGCGCCGGAAGAGCGTGAGCGCGGTATCACCATCGCTACCGCTCACGTCGAATATCAGTCCGAGGAGCGCCACTACGCGCACGTCGACTGCCCGGGGCACGCTGACTACGTCAAGAACATGATCACCGGTGCCGCGCAGATGGATGGCGCGATTCTGGTCTGCAGCGCTGCCGACGGCCCCATGCCGCAGACGCGTGAGCACATCCTGCTGTCTCGTCAGGTCGGCGTTCCGTACATCGTCGTGTTCCTGAACAAGGCCGACATGGTCGATGACGAAGAGCTCCTCGAGCTGGTCGAAATGGAAGTGCGTGAACTCCTCAACGAGTACGACTTCCCGGGTGACGATACCCCGATCATCATCGGTTCTGCGCTGATGGCGCTGGAAGGCAAGGACGACAACGGCATGGGTACCACCGCCGTTGCCAACCTGATCAAGGCGCTGGATGCGTACATTCCGGAGCCGGAGCGTGCCATCGACCAGCCGTTCCTGATGCCGATCGAAGACGTGTTCTCCATCTCCGGTCGCGGTACCGTCGTGACGGGGCGTGTCGAGCGCGGCATCATCAAGTCCGGTGAGGAAGTCGAGATCGTGGGTCTCAAGGACACCACCAAGACGACCGTGACCGGTGTCGAGATGTTCCGCAAGCTGCTCGACGAAGGTCGTGCCGGCGAGAACATCGGTGCCCTGCTGCGTGGTACCAAGCGTGACGACGTCGAGCGTGGCCAGGTCCTGGCCAAGCCGGGTACCATCACGCCGCACACCATCTTCGAAGCCGAAGTTTATGTGCTGTCCAAGGAAGAAGGCGGTCGTCATACCCCGTTCTTCAAGGGCTATCGTCCGCAGTTCTACTTCCGTACCACTGACGTGACGGGTACTTGTGAGCTGCCGGAAGGCGTCGAAATGGTCATGCCGGGCGACAACGTCAAGATGACCGTGACGTTGATTGCGCCGATCGCCATGGAAGACGGCCTGCGCTTCGCGGTTCGCGAAGGCGGTCGTACCGTGGGCGCCGGCGTCGTCGCCAAGATCGTTAAGTAAGTCTTGGACTTCTGATGATCGAAGGGGGCTCCTTGCGGAGCCCCCTTTTCTGCGCATGCTGATTTTCCTGTTTGACTCAGGGATCTTGCATGCCTATAATGCGCATCCTTTGAATGCGTGGGTAGACGGCTCGCGCCGTCGACATCCATTGGAGTTTAGGGCTAATGCAGAACCAAAAGATTCGCATTCGGTTGAAGGCCTTTGACCATCGCTTGATTGACCAGTCCGCGCAAGAAATCGTGGATACGGCGAAGCGTACTGGTGCTCAGGTTTGTGGTCCGATACCGCTGCCGACTAACCGCGAACGCTATACCGTATTGATCTCTCCGCACGTCAACAAAGACGCGCGCGATCAGTACGAGATTCGCACTCACAAGCGTGTGCTCGACATCGTCGAACCCACGGAAAAAACCGTAGACGCGCTGATGAAGCTCGACCTCGCCGCTGGCGTGGATGTGCAAATCAAGCTCGACTAATCACACTAGTCACTAGCGGCTTTTACAAGGTCGCCACGCCGGGACGGCGTCACACAATGTGCTAGTGGAATGCTCTGGAAAGGGCAGCCATAGCGGGTGATAGCCCCGTACACTAAAGGAGACTGAACATGACTATCGGTTTGGTCGGTAAGAAGAGCGGTATGACCCGCATCTTCACCGAGAATGGCGCCTCCGTGCCCGTAACCGTTATCGAAGTCGAGCCGAATCGCGTGACTCGCGTCAAGACCGTCGAAAGCGACGGCTATAGCGCGGTTCAGGTGACTTCGGGATCCCGCAAGGCCAAGCATCTGACCAAGGCAGCCGCAGGGCAGTACGCCAAGTCAGGTGTCGAAGCCGGTCGTGCACTGATGGAGTTCCGCCTGACTGAAGGCGAAGAGGCTCCTGAAGTAGGCGGCAACATCACCGTATCCCTCTTTGAAGCCGGTCAGAAAGTTGACGTGACTGGTACCTCTAAAGGCAAGGGCTTCCAGGGCGCCGTCAAGCGCTGGAATTTCCGCACGCAAGACAATGGCCACGGTAACTCGCTCGCGCACCGCGCGCCGGGCTCCATCGGCATGTGCCAGACGCCTGGTCGCGTCTTCAAGGGCAAGAAGATGGCCGGTCAGCTGGGCAATGAGCGTGTCACTGTCCAGAGCCTGGAAATCGTGCGTGTCGATGCCGAGCGTAACCTGCTGTTGGTCAAGGGCGCCGTGCCGGGCGCGACCGACTGCGAAGTCATCGTACGCAGTGCCGTTAAAGCTCGCTGAGGGGTATGAGACCGATGAATCTGAATCTCGCAGGTGCCGAAGCCGGCACTGTCGAAGTGTCCGACGCTACCTTCGGTAAAGAGTTTAACGAGTCGCTGGTTCACCAGGTCGTGACTGCGTATTTCGCAGCCGGTCGCCAGGGAACTCGCGCTCAGAAGACGCGCGCCGAAGTGCGTGGCGGCGGCAAGAAGCCGTGGCGTCAAAAAGGGACCGGCCGTGCACGTGCCGGTACCATCCGCTCGCCGTTGTGGCGCAGTGGCGGCGTGACCTTCGCGGCGCGCCCGCAAGACTACACCCAGAAGGTCAACCGCAAGATGTACCGTGCCGCCATGCGCTCGATTCTTTCCGAGCTGGTGCGTCAGGAGCGTCTTGTCGTCGTTGACAGCTTTGCGGTGGATGCCCCCAAGACCAAGCAGCTGATTGCCAAGCTGAAGGACCTGGATCTCGAGAAAGCGCTGATCGTCACAGAGGATATCGACGAAAAGCTGTTTCTCGCCGCGCGCAACATTCCCTACGTCGATGTGGTGGATGTCGCGGCTGCCGATCCGGTGAGCCTGGTTGCCTTTGACAAGGTGCTGGTCACCGTTTCCGCTCTGCGTAAATTCGAGGAGAAGCTGGGATGAACCAGGAACGCGTATTCAAGGTTCTGCTCGGGCCTCACATGACCGAGAAGGCCGCATTCGCCGCCGAAAACAACCAGTACGTGTTCAAGGTGGCCCAGGACGCGACCAAGCCCGAGATCAAGAAAGCCGTCGAAGCGCTCTTCGAGAAGAAGGTCGCCGGTGTGCAGGTCTTGAACGTCAAGGGCAAGACCAAGCGCACACAGCATGGCGTTGGTCTGCGCAAGGGGTATCGCAAGGCATACGTCACACTGGCGGCCGGCGAGACTCTCGAAGACTTCTCTGGCGCCGAGTAAGGCAGGAGTACGGATCATGGCAGTTGTTAAGACCAAACCCACGTCCGCCGGTCGTCGTCACGTCGTCAAAGTCGTCAGCGACGAACTCTACAAGGGCCGTCCTTATGCCGGCTTGTTGGAGAAGAAATCCAAGAGCGGCGGTCGTAACAATAACGGTCGTATCACTACCCGTCATGTCGGGGGTGGTCACCGTCAGCACTATCGTGTGATCGATTTCAAACGTGCCAAGGATGGCGTTGCCGCCGTCGTTGAGCGCCTCGAATACGATCCCAATCGTAGCGCCAACATTGCGCTGCTCAAGTACCTGGACGGCGAACGTCGCTACATCATTGCACCGCGTGGCATCAAGGCGGGCGATCGCTTGGAGTCCGGCGTCAATGCAGCGATCAAGCGTGGTAATGCGCTGCCGCTACGCAATATTCCGGTAGGCTCTACCGTGCACTGCATCGAGTTGAAGCCCGGTAAGGGTGCTCAGATCGCGCGGAGTGCCGGTGCAAGTGCCCAGCTGGTAGCACGTGAAGGCAATTACGCCACCGTGCGTCTGCGCTCCGGCGAGATGCGCAAGATTCTGGCGGAATGCCGTGCAACATTGGGCGAAGTGGGCAATTCCGAGCACAGCCTCCGTCAACTTGGCAAGGCCGGTGCGAAGCGCTGGAGAGGCGTGCGCCCGACGGTTCGCGGTGTCGCGATGAACCCGGTGGACCACCCGCATGGCGGTGGTGAAGGCCGCACCAGCGGTGGCCGGCATCCGGTGAGCCCGTGGGGTATCCCCACCAAGGGCCACAAGACCCGCAAGAACAAGCGCACCGACAAGCTGATCGTACGTCGCCGTAAGGCACGTAGCTGATCGAAATTGCCAAGACATTAAGAGGTAACGGCTGTGCCACGTTCACTGAAGAAAGGTCCTTTTATTGACCTTCATCTGCTGAAGAAGGTTGAGACTGCAGTGGAGAAGAGCGATCGCAAACCGATCAAGACCTGGTCGCGTCGCTCCATGATCCTGCCGAATATGGTCGGGCTCACCATTGCAGTCCATAACGGGCGTCAACATGTCCCGGTGCATGTCTCCGAGGAAATGGTTGGCCATAAGCTGGGCGAATTCGCTGCCACCCGCACCTATCGTGGTCATGCGGCGGACAAGAAAGCCAAACGGTAAGCCAGAGAGGTTAGAGAGATGGAAGTCACAGCAAAGCTGCGTGGCGCTCGTTTATCCGCCCAGAAGGCCCGTTTGGTGGCTGACCTGGTGCGCGGTAAACCGGTCGCCGAAGCACTGGATACATTGACCTACTCGCCGAAGAAAGCGGCGAAGATCGTCAAGAAGGTGCTTCAGTCCGCCATCGCGAATGCGGAAGAAAACAATGGCATGGACATCGACGAGCTGCGTGTCTCGACCATCTGCGTCGATGAGGGCATGACGCTTAAGCGCATCCAGCCTCGCGCCAAGGGCCGTGCGGATCGCATCTTGAAGCGCACTTGTCACATCACCGTCAAGGTAGCCGAGAAGTAGGAGTCGACCAGATGGGTCAGAAAGTAAATCCGACAGGTATTCGGCTAGGCATCGTCAAGGATCACACGTCCGTCTGGTATGCGGAGCGTGGTGCTTATGCCGATAAGCTGAATAATGACCTCGAAGTGCGCCGTTTTCTGGAGCAGCGTTTGAAGAACGCCTCCGTGAGCGGTATTACCATCGAGCGTCCAGCCAATAACGCACGCATCACCATTCACACAGCCCGTCCGGGTATCGTGATTGGCAAGAAGGGCGAGGATGTCGATCGCCTGCGTCGCGACGTCTCCGAGATGATGGGCGTGCCGGTGCACGTCAACATCGAAGAGGTGCGCAAGCCCGAGCTCGACGCACAGCTCGTCGCGCAGAACATTGCCGGCCAGCTGGAACGCCGCGTGATGTTCCGCCGTGCCATGAAGCGTGCCGTGCAAAACGCCATGCGTCTGGGCGCGGGCGGTATCAAGGTACAGCTTTCCGGTCGCCTTGGTGGCGCTGAAATCGCCCGTACCGAATGGTATCGCGAAGGTCGCGTGCCGCTGCATACGCTGCGCGCCGACATCGATTACGCCACTTACGAAGCGCACACCACCTACGGCGTCATCGGCGTCAAGGTGTGGGTCTTCAAGGGTGAGATCCTCGGCGGCATCGAGGAAGTGCGTGCCAAGCAGAAACAAGCTCAGGCACCGGGGCCCAAGAAGAAAGGTTCCAAGTAAGGGGAGAGTGATCGATGTTACAACCCAAGCGTACGAAATTCCGCAAGGTGCAGAAGGGCCGTAACCGCGGACTCGCGCATCGCGGAAGCCAAGTGAGCTTCGGCGAGTACGGCCTGAAAGCCACTGGTCGCGGACGTATCACCGCTCGCCAGATTGAAGCCGGCCGCCGTGCCATTACACGTCACGTCAAGCGTGGCGGCAAGATCTGGATCCGTGTCTTCCCGGACAAGCCGATTACCGAGAAGCCTCTGGAAGTCCGTATGGGTAAGGGTAAGGGCTCCGTCGAGTATTGGGTCGCCCAAATCCAGCCCGGGAAGGTGCTCTACGAGATCGAAGGCGTTTCCGAGGAGCTGGCGCGTGAGGCATTTGCCCTGGCCGCCCAGAAGTTCCCGGTCTCCACCACCTTTGTGAAACGGACGGTGATGTGATGAAAGCCCAGGAAATTCGTGAAAAATCAGTCGAAGCGCTTCAGCAGCAGCTGCTCGAGCTCCTCCGGGAGCAGTTCAACCTGCGCATGCAGAAGGCCACCGGCCAGCTGAGCCAGACCCATCTGCTCAAGCAGGTGCGTCGCGATATCGCTCGCGTTAAGACTGTGCTCAATGAGAAGGCAGGTGACTGAGATGGCTGAAGAAAATAGTGCCCGCACACTGAATGGCAAGGTCGTGAGCGACAAGATGGACAAGTCCATCGTCGTTCAGGTCGAGCGCCGTGTCCGGCATCCGATTTATGACAAGTACGTGAAGCGCTCCACCAAACTGCACGCCCATGACGAGGCGAATCAGGCGAAGATCGGGGACACGGTTTCTATCGAAGAGTGCCGCCCGATCTCCAAGTTGAAAGCCTGGACGCTGGTCGAGGTGGTCGAGCAGGCCAAGGGCTGAGCAGGCCAGCGCCTTTCACCAGTGCAGTCAGTTTAGGTTTGGAGAAAACCGATGATTCAGACGCAGACAATGCTGGATGTCGCCGACAACAGCGGCGCGCGCCGGGTGCAATGCATCAAGGTGCTGGGCGGGTCGCACCGCCGTTACGCCCGTGTTGGTGACGTCATCAAAGTGACGGTCAAGGAAGCGATTCCGCGAGGCAAGGTCAAGAAAGGCCAAGTCCTCAAGGCTGTCGTGGTACGTACCAAGAGTGGTGTCCGTCGTACAGACGGTTCACTGATCCGCTTCGATGGAAATGCGGCCGTTCTGTTGCAAAATGCCAACGAGCAGCCGATCGGTACCCGTATCTTCGGGCCGGTTACGCGTGAGCTTCGCAACGAGAAGTTCATGAAGATCATTTCCCTGGCGCCTGAAGTGCTGTGAGGAGCGAGGCGGATATGCGTAAGATTAAACGTGACGACGAAGTGATCGTCATTGCCGGCAAGGACAAGGGCAAGCGCGGCACGATCAAGCGGATTCTAGATGGATCCTATGTCGTGTCCGGTGTGAACATGATCAAACGTCACACCAAGCCTAACCCCATGCAAGGCAAGCAGGGGGGTATCGTCGAGCGTGAGGCCCCGATTCACGCGTCCAACGTGGCCATCTTCAATCAGGAGACCGGCAAGGCGGATCGCGTCGGCTTCCAGATTCAGGAAGACGGTACCAAGGTACGTATCTACAAGTCGACGCAAAAGCAGATCGACGCCTAACGCGAGTCGGGTAGCAAAATGGCGAACTTGAAAGAACGTTATCAGAACGAGGTGGCAGCTCAGCTCCAAGAGCAGTTCAGCTACGCCAACGTGATGCAGATCCCTCGGATCACCAAGGTGACCCTTAACATGGGCATCGGCGATGCGACCAGCGACAAGAAGTTGATCGACAATGCCGTGGGCGACCTGGAGAAGTTGTCCGGTCAACGCCCGGTGATTACCAAGGCACGCAAGTCCATCGCAGGCTTCAAAGTCCGCGAAGGCTGGCCGATCGGCATCAAGGTGACATTGCGTCGCGAACGGATGTGGGATTTCCTCGACCGTCTCGTGAACGTCGCGATTCCGCGCGTTCGAGACTTTCGTGGCCTGAACCCCAAGTCCTTCGATGGCCGTGGCAACTACTCCATGGGAGTGCGTGAGCAGATCATCTTTCCCGAGCTCGAATATGATAAGATTGATCGTATTCGCGGGTTGGATGTCACAATCACCACTACTGCCAACACCGATGAAGAAGGCCGTGCGCTGCTGAGCGCGCTGAACTTCCCGTTCAAGAAATAAGGGTTGGATCATGGCAAAGAAAAGCATGGTGCAGCGTGAGCTCAAGCGCGCAAAGCTGGTAGACAAGTACGCGGCCAAGCGTGCCGAGCTCAAGGCCATCATCTATGACGTCAACGCTTCTGATGAAGAGCGCTTCGACGCCCAGCTGAAACTTCAGGAATTGCCGCGCGATTCCAGTCCGGTCCGTCAGCGTAATCGCTGCCGCGTGACCGGTCGTCCGCACGGCTTCTACAACAAGTTCGGCTTGGGCCGCAACAAACTGCGTGAAGCCGCCATGCGTGGCGATGTCCCTGGACTCAAGAAGTCCAGCTGGTAAGCCACGCGAGAATCAGGAGCGCAATGTAATGAGCATGCAAGATACTCTAGCGGATATGTTTACCCGTATCCGCAATGCGCAGATGGCCACCAAGGAGACGGTTTCCATGCCGTCTTCCAACCTCAAGGTCGAGGTGGCACGCGTATTGAAGCAAGAGGGCTATATCAACGACTTCACCGTTACTGAAGGCGCCAAGCCCCAGTTGGCCGTGACGCTCAAGTATTTCGAGGGCAAGCCGGTCATCGAGCACATCCAACGCTTTTCCAAGCCGTCCCTGCGCTCTTACAAGGGCAAGGACGCGCTACCGAAGGTCGCGGATGGTCTGGGTATCGCGATCGTGACCACCTCCCAGGGCGTGATGACCGATCGTGCGGCGCGTCAGGCCGGTGTCGGTGGTGAAGTCATCTGCACCGTATTCTAGGAGTTTGGAATGTCCCGCGTAGCCAAATATCCGGTGAAACTGCCGAGTGGTGTCGAGGTCAAATTCGATGCCAACCAGCTGACCGTCAAAGGCGGTCAGGGCACGCTCTCCATGACCGTGCATTCCGATGTCACCATTGGTCAGGAAGAGGGCCAACTGACATTTAATCCGAGCGAGTCCGCCAAGAGCTGGGCGATGGTCGGAACCACCCGTGCGCTGGTGCAGAATATCGTCACCGGCGTCTCTGAGGGCTTCACGAAGTCTCTCGAGATCAACGGTGTTGGTTACCGCGCGCAAGCGAGTGGCAACACGCTTAACCTGACACTAGGCTTCTCGCACCCCGTCGAGTATACGCTGCCTGAAGGTGTGACGGCTGAAACGCCGAAGAACACCACGATCGTGCTGAAAAGCGCGGACAAGCAGCAGCTCGGCCAGGTCGCAGCGGAAATTCGTGCCTTCCGTCCGCCCGAACCCTACAAGGGCAAGGGAATTCGGTATGGCGATGAAGTTGTCCGCCGCAAAGAAGCCAAGAAGAAGTAAGGCAGGGTTATGAACGCGAAGAAAGAATCTCGTCTCCGTCGTGCCCGCCGCGCTCGCGCCAAGATCCGCGAGCTGGGCGTGTCTCGCTTGAGCGTCAACCGCACGCCGCGCCACATTTACGCGCAGATCATTTCGCCGGATGGTGGCCAGGTCCTGGCCAGTGCATCCACGCTCGACAAGAGTCTGCGCGAAGGATCCACGGGCAATGCGGACGCCGCCGCCAAGGTAGGCGCCCTGATTGCCGAACGCGCGAAGGAAGCGGGCATCACCGAGGTGGCCTTCGATCGTGCCGGGTTTAAATACCACGGTCGTATCAAGGCCCTGGCAGATGCCGCTCGTGAAGGCGGCCTGGAATTCTAAAGGGTTTTACGATGGCGAATAACGAACAGAAGGGCGGCGATCTGCAAGAGAAACTCGTGCAGGTAAACCGCGTCGCCAAGGTAGTGAAAGGTGGTCGTATCTTCGGCTTCACCGCACTGACCGTCGTTGGCGATGGTAATGGTCGTGTCGGCTTCGGACGTGGCAAGGCGCGCGAAGTGCCTGTTGCGATCCAGAAGGCGATGGACCAGGCTCGCCGCAACATGGTGAAGGTCAGCCTCAGCGGCTCGACGCTGCAGTACCCCACGAAAGCCCGTCACGGTGCTTCCAAGGTGTACATGCAGCCGGCCTCCGAGGGTACCGGTATCATCGCTGGCGGTGCCATGCGCTCCGTGCTCGAATTGGCAGGCGTCCACGACGTTCTCGCCAAGTGCTACGGTTCCACCAACCCGGTGAACGTGGTGCGTGCGACCATCAAAGGTCTCGCCTCCATGCAGTCTCCGGAGGATATTGCCGCCAAGCGTGGTATGTCCATCGAAGAGCTCGCGGGGTAAGGCAACATGGCAACAGCAACGATCAAGGTTACCCAGACCCGTAGTACCATCGGCATTCTGGAAAAGCACAAGGCCACCATGCGTGGCTTGGGCTTGCGCCGCATCGGTCATACGGTTGAGCTGGAAGACACCCCCGCCGTACGCGGTATGGTCAACAAGGTTAATTACCTTGTGCGTGTTGAGGGAGAGTAATCCATGAAACTCAATAGCCTGAGTCCCGCAGCGGGCTCAAAGCACGCCGAGAAGCGCGTCGGTCGTGGTATTGGCTCCGGCCTGGGCAAGACGGGTGGCCGTGGCCATAAAGGCCAGAAGTCACGCTCCGGTGGTTCGGTGAAGCCCGGTTTCGAAGGCGGTCAGATGCCGTTGCAGCGTCGTCTGCCGAAATATGGCTTCACCTCCATCAAGGCGATGGCCTCCGAAGAAGTGCGCGTGGCGGAGTTGGCCAAGGTCGACGGTGATATCGTCGATTTGAATAGCCTGAAGAAAGCCAACGTACTCAAGGATAATACCCAGTACGCGAAGGTGATTCTCTCCGGTGAACTGAACAAAGCAGTCACGGTTCGCGGTCTCAAGGTCACCAAGGGTGCCCGAGGCGCGATCGAAGCTGCCGGTGGCAAGGTAGAGGAATAAATGGCTAAGTCAGGAAACATGCCGGCCAGTGGAAGTGGTCTGAGTGAACTTTGGGCGCGTCTGCGTTTCGTGTTCATCGCCATCGTGGTGTATCGTATCGGTGCCCATATCCCCGTGCCTGGCATCAATCCTGACCAGCTCGCTGCCTTGTTCAGGGAAAATCAGGGCACCATCCTGGGCATGTTCAACATGTTTTCGGGTGGTGCACTGTCGCGCATGAGCATTTTCGCGCTGGGGATCATGCCGTATATCTCCGCGTCGATCATCATGCAGCTCCTGACGGCGGTCTCGCCTCAGCTGGAACAGCTGAAGAAAGAAGGTGAGGCTGGCCGGCGCAAGATCAACCAGTACACGCGCTACGGTACGGTGCTGCTGGCATTGATCCAGGCGACCGGCATGGCAGTCGGTCTGGTCGGACAGGGTGTCGCCTATAGCGGCGATCTCAGCTTCTACTTCACGGCGATCATGACGTTTGTCGCCGGGGCTGTGTTCCTGATGTGGCTGGGTGAGCAGATCACCGAAAAAGGCATCGGAAACGGCATTTCCCTTATCATCTTCGCGGGTATCGTTGCAGGTCTTCCCAATGCCATCGGCCAGTCGTTTACACTGGCACGTAATGATGGTGCCTGGAATATCCTGCCGCTATTGGCATTGGCGGTCTTGGGGATCGCGACCGTTGCGTTCGTGGTCTTCATCGAGCGCGGTCAGCGTCGCATCAAGGTAAATTATCCGCGCCGTCAAGTAGGCAACAAGATGTATGCCGGGCAGAGTAGTTATCTGCCGCTGAAGGTCAATATGGCCGGCGTCATTCCGCCCATCTTTGCCTCCAGTATCTTGCTGTTCCCGGCCTCGATCGGCCAGTGGATCGGTCAAGGTCAGAACATGGCCTGGTTGCAGGCGGTGTCGCAGGCTCTCGGGCCAGGACAGCCGCTTTACATCTTGCTTTTCGCGGCGGCGGTGCTATTCTTCTGCTTCTTTTACACAGCGTTGGTCTTCAATCCCAAGGATGTCGCCGACAACCTGAAGAAGTCAGGTGCGTTTCTGCCGGGGATTCGCCCAGGCGAGCAAACGGCCCGCTATGTCGACAAGGTCATGACACGTCTGACCCTGTTCGGCGCCTTGTATATCACCGCAGTCTCGCTGATGCCACAGTTCCTCGTGGTGGCGTGGCAAGTGCCTTTCTACTTTGGCGGCACTTCCTTGCTCATCGTCGTGGTGGTGGTCATGGACTTCATGGCCCAGGTGCAATCACATCTGATGTCGAATCAGTATGAGTCGGTGATGAAAAAGTCCAACCTGAAAGGCTATGGCAGCGGCGGTATCCTGCGTTAAACGAGCCCCGCTAGGTTTTTTTGGAGAGAACGATGAAAGTTCGAGCTTCCGTCAAGAAAATGTGCCGTAACTGCAAGATCATTCGGCGCAATGGCGCGGTTCGCGTTATCTGTAGCGAACCGCGGCATAAGCAGCGCCAGGGTTGATCCCGCGCTGACGAAAAAGCGGGTGCAGGCATACCCCTTGTCTCCAAGGAGACAAAGGGGTATGCTATTGCGCCCTTATAGACGACTAAACGAGCAAGCCGCTCAACATTCGGAGTAAGCTGATGGCCCGTATTGCAGGCGTCAATATCCCGGACAACAAGCATGCGGCGATCTCGCTGACCTACATCTTCGGGATTGGCCGTACACGTGCGCAGGAAATCTGCGCCGCTACCGGCATCGTGCCGACCACGAAAGTGCAGGATCTGTCCGCCGACGAGGTGGATACCCTGCGCAACGAAGTCGGCAAGTATACCGTTGAAGGCGACCTACGCCGTGATACGACGCTTAATATCAAGCGTCTCATGGACCTGGGTTGCTATCGTGGTCTGCGCCATCGTCGTGGTCTTCCGCTGCGTGGTCAGCGTACCAAGACCAACGCGCGTACCCGCAAGGGTCCGCGTAAGCCGATTCGCAAATAACACGCACGTTCTGGCGTTAAGACAGGAATAGACATCAACATGGCTAACCCGCGTAGTAACCGTAAAAAGGTGAAAAAGCAGGTAGTGGATGCGGTTGCCCACATCCATGCCTCTTTTAACAACACGATCGTGACGATCACAGACCGCCAGGGCAACGCCCTTTCCTGGGCGACTGCCGGTGGTTCGGGTTTTCGTGGTTCTCGTAAGAGCACCCCGTTCGCTGCTCAAGTGGCAAGCGAACGTGCAGCGACCGCTGCAGCCGAGTATGGTGTGAAAAACGTCGACGTGCTGGTCAAGGGCCCCGGTCCCGGCCGTGAATCCGCCGTGCGTGCGCTCAATGCCGCGGGTTTCCGCGTGCAGAGCATCACCGACGCGACGCCCGTTCCCCACAACGGCTGCCGTCCGCCGAAGAAACGCCGCGTTTAAGGAGACAGATTCATGGCACGTTATATTGGACCGAAGTGCAAACTGTCTCGTCGTGAAGGCACCGATCTCTTCTTGAAGAGCGGTGTCACTCCCTTCGAGAAAAAGTGCAAATCCGAGCAGATCCCGGGTGTCCACGGCCAGCGCCGTCAGCGTCTTTCCGACTACGGCTTGCAGCTTCGTGAGAAGCAGAAAGTGCGCCGCATGTATGGCGTACTCGAGAAGCAGTTCCGCAACTACTACAAGGAAGCGGCCCGTCTCAAGGGTGCGACCGGCGAGTTGTTGCTGCAGCTTCTCGAATCCCGACTGGACAATGTCGTCTACCGTATGGGCTTCGGCTCCACGCGCGCAGAGGCGCGTCAGCTGGTCAGCCACAAGGCAATTGCCGTGAATGGCCGTAGCGTCAACGTGGCTTCCTATCAGGTCAAGCCGGGTGACGTGGTGTCCGTTCGTGAAAAGGCCAAGAACCAGGCGCGTATTCAGAACGCTCTGGGCATCGCCGCCAATCGTGGCGATGTGGCTTGGATCGATATCGACTCCAAGAAGATGGAAGGCACTTTCAAGGCTGTCCCGGAACGCGGCGACCTGTCTGCCGACATCAACGAAAACCTGATCGTCGAGCTGTACTCGAAGTAATCATGCAGCCATTGCGTGATGCCGCCAGGCCCCATGCCAGGGCCTGGTTTCGAGTACCGAGTATCCGTTTGGCAGCCTGAAAGGTGTTCTTATGCAGCGTTCAGTGACAGAGTTTCTCCGTCCTCGCGACATCAAGGTCGAAGAGATCAACGCGAATCATGCGAAGATCGTGCTCGAGCCGTTCGAGCGTGGTTTCGGCCATACCCTGGGGAATGCTCTGCGTCGCATCCTGCTGTCTTCCATGCCCGGTTGCGCCATTGTGGAAGCGGAGATTGAAGGCGTTCTACACGAGTATAGCGCCATCGAGGGCGTCCAAGAGGACGTCATCGAGATTCTCCTGAACCTCAAGGACGTCGCCATCAAGATGCATGGCCGTGACGAAGTGGTTCTGACGCTGAGCAAGCAGGGTCCGAGTGTGGTGACCGCGGGCGATATCGCCGTCGATCACAGTGTCGACGTCATCAATCCGGATCACGTTATCGCGCACCTCAACGACAGCGGCGAGCTTAAAATGCAGCTCACGGTGGTTCGCGGTCGTGGCTACGAGCCGGCGGATACCCGTGCTTCCGAGGAAGACGAATCGCGTGCGATCGGTCGCCTCCAGTTGGATGCGACGTTCAGCCCGGTGCGTCGTGTGTCTTACTCCGTGGAAGCCGCGCGTGTCGAGCAGCGTACCGATCTCGATAAGCTGATTATCGACTTGGAAACCGACGGCACCCTGGATCCGGAAGAGGCAATCCGTCGCAGCGCGACCATCCTGCAGGAGCAGTTGGGCGCGTTCGTCGACCTCGAAGCCGACAAAGAACAGGAAGTCGAAGAAGAAGAGGATCAGATCGATCCGATTCTACTGCGCCCCGTAGACGATCTCGAGTTGACCGTTCGCAGCGCTAACTGCTTGAAAGCCGAGAATATCTATTATATCGGTGATCTGATTCAGCGTACCGAAGTGGAGCTGTTGAAGACCCCGAACCTCGGCAAGAAGTCCTTGAACGAGATCAAGGACGTTCTGGCAGCGCGCGGTCTTTCCCTTGGCATGCGGCTGGAAAATTGGCCGCCGGCGAGCCTGAAGGACGACAAGGCCTCCGCGTGAGCGCCGACTCGAGTCCCAGTTTGGTAAGGAATTTCAACCATGCGTCATCGTAAGAGTGGTCGTCACCTCAATCGTACGAGCTCGCATCGCCATGCCATGTTCAAGAACATGTGCGTGTCGCTAGTCGAGCATGAAGTCATCAAGACTACCCTGCCCAAGGCCAAGGAGTTGCGTCGTCATATCGAGCCGCTGATCACCCTGGCCAAGCAGGATAGCGTCGCCAATCGCCGTCTGGCCTTCAACCGCACCCGTTCCAAAGAAACGGTCGGTAAGCTCTTCAATGAGCTGGGCCCTCGTTACGTCGAGCGTCCGGGCGGCTATGTGCGTATCCTCAAGTGCGGTTACCGTGCGGGAGATAATGCACCGATGGCTTATGTCGAGTTGGTCGACCGTCCGGTCGTGGAAGAAGCCGCCGAAGAGTAATCTTCGGCAGGCGCCGTCATCTCGGCACAATAAAGCCGGCCCCTAGAGGCCGGCTTTTTTATGTGCCGTAGAAGGCCATATGGAGCGTCAGGTCTCAGCCGTACTCGGTTCTTGCATCGTTTTGGCGGTGGTGCGTTTGGCCAGGATGGGCTCGAGGAAACGCCCGGTGTGTGAGACGTCCATCTTGGCAACCTGCTCCGGCGTCCCCTCGGCGATGATGCGGCCTCCACCGGAACCACCCTCGGGTCCTAGGTCGATGAGCCAGTCGGCGGTCTTGATGACATCGAGATTGTGCTCGATGACCACAATGGTGTTGCCATGATCGCGGAGGCGGTGCAACACGCCGAGTAGCTGGCGGATATCCTCGAAGTGCAACCCGGTGGTGGGTTCGTCGAGTATATACAGCGTCTTGCCGGTATCGCGCTTGGCCAGCTCGCGGGCCAGCTTGACACGCTGTGCCTCGCCGCCGGAGAGGGTCGTGGCGCTTTGTCCCAGGCGCACGTAGGACAAGCCGACGTCCATCAGGGTCTGCAAGCGACGAGCCAGGGCAGGAACAGGCGAAAAGAAGTCCAGTGCCTCTTCGATGGTCATTTCCAGCACTTCATGGATATTCTTGCCCTTGTACTGGATCTCCAGGGTCTCGCGGTTATAGCGTTTGCCCTTGCAGACATCGCAGGGTACGTAGATGTCAGGCAGGAAGTGCATCTCGACCTTGATGAGCCCTTCGCCCTGACAGGCTTCACAACGTCCGCCCTTGACGTTGAAGCTGAAACGACCGGGCTTGTAGCCCCGTGAGCGCGCCTCTTGAGTGCCCGCAAAAAGTTCACGAATCGGTGTGAAGATCCCGGTATAAGTAGCCGGATTGGAACGCGGCGTGCGCCCGATCGGGCTCTGGTCGATGTCGATGACCTTGTCGAGCAGTTCCAGTCCATCGATGCGTTTGTAAGGGGCTGGCGTGAGGCTCGTGGCGCGATTGAGCTCGCGTGTGGCGACCGGCATCAGCGTCGAATTGATCAGCGTCGATTTGCCCGAACCGGACACGCCAGTCACGCACACGAAGAGTCCCAGGGGCAGGTCGAGGGTGACATCTTGCAGGTTGTTGCCAGTGGCACCGGTGAGGTGCAGCATCTTGTCGGGATTGCCTGGGATGCGGTAGGGCGGAATCTCGATGCGCCGCTTGTCAGAGAGATACTGGCCGGTCAGAGACGTCTCGCATTGGGTGATTTGCTCCGGCGTGCCCTGGGCGACGATGCGTCCGCCATGCACGCCGGCGCCAGGACCTATATCGAGGACATGGTCCGCTGCGCGGATCGCGTCCTCATCGTGTTCGACGACGATGACCGTATTGCCGAGATCGCGCAGACGCTCGAGCGTCTTGAGCAGTCGATCGTTGTCGCGTTGGTGCAGCCCGATGGAGGGTTCATCGAGGATGTACATGACCCCGACCAGCCCCGCGCCGATCTGGCTGGCCAAGCGAATGCGCTGTGCTTCGCCGCCGGATAGGGTGTCGGCGCTGCGTTCCAATGTCAGATAATCGAGCCCTACGTTGACCAGGAACTCGAGCCGCGAGTGGATCTCGTGAATGATCTTGACGGCGATTTCGCCCTTGCGGCCGGGTAGCTCCAACGTCGCGAAGTAATCCCAGGCCTCGCCAATGGGCAGTTGCGACACTGCGGGAAGCGGGCGCCCATCAATGTACACATGGCGCGATTCTTTGCGTAGCCGTGTGCCGTGGCAAGTCGGGCAGGCCCGCACCGCCAGGTGTTTGGACAGGTCTTCGCGGACCATGCTCGATTCGGTTTCGCGGTAGCGCCGTTCCATGTTGGGCAGCACGCCCTCGAAGGCATGTTCGCGAGTGACCTTGCGACCCCGGTCGTTGACATAACTGAAGGCGATCTGGTCTTGTCCACTGCCGTGCAACACGACGTCACGTTCGTGCCGGGCGAGATCCTGCCAGGGCGTTTCCAGGGCGAAACGGTAGTGCTGGGCGACAGCCTGAAGCTGGCTGAAGTAATACACGCTACGCCGATCCCAGCCTTTGATGGCGCCTTCGGCCAGCGACAGCTCGGGATGGCTGATCAGCTTGTGCGGATCGAAATACTGGCGTACCCCGAGGCCGTCGCAGCTCGGGCAGGCACCGGCGGGATTGTTGAACGAGAACATGCGCGGCTCGAGTTCCGCGATGGAGTAGCCACATACCGGGCAGGCGAAGCGCGCCGAAAAGACGATATTGTCGCGCGCCTCGTCCATGTCTTGAACGATGGCGATCCCGTCGGCCAGACCGAGTGCGGTTTCGAACGACTCGGCCAGACGCTGGGCGAGCCCATCGCGGACCTTGATACGGTCCACTACCACACTGATATCGTGCTTCTTGTTCTTGTCGAGCGGGCCGAGTTCATCGAGCTCCACGGCCTGGCCGTCGACCATGGCGCGGACATAGCCTTGGGCGCGTAGTTCGGCCAACAGTTGCTGATGTTCGCCCTTGCGGCCGCTGATGACCGGCGCCAGCAGCATGAGCTTGCTGCCTTCGGGCAGCGCGAGGACCTGATCGACCATCTGCGAGATCGTCTGCGCTTCGAGGTCGATGTCGTGCTCGGGGCAGCGTGGCGTTCCTGCGCGGGCATAGAGCAGGCGCAGATAGTCGTGGATCTCGGTGATCGTGCCGACCGTCGAACGCGGATTGTGGGACGTCGACTTCTGCTCGATGGAAATCGCCGGCGATAGCCCCTCGATGTGGTCGACATCGGGCTTTTCCATCATCGACAGGAATTGGCGGGCATAAGTGGAGAGGGACTCCACATAGCGGCGCTGCCCCTCGGCGTAGAGGGTGTCAAACGCCAGCGATGACTTGCCGGAACCGGACAAACCGGTCACCACGATCAACTCGTTGCGTGGTAGTTCGACGTCGATGTTCTGCAAATTGTGGGTGCGTGCACCCCTGACCAGGATTCTGTCCATGCCCACCTCGTGCCGGTTGCGCCGTGGCGGTGGCGCGGTCAAAGGATCGATTATAGAGGGTGCAGTGTCGTCCGAGCAAAGCGCGTCCTTTCCTTGACAGGCAGGCAGTCGGTAAAATGCGACTGGTCGGTGTCTGCGCGCGTGCGGGATGCCGAGGTGCTGGTTCGTCACGGCCCCCGCGGCAAGGCCTCGCGGGCCGGTTTCGGTATCGAACGTTTCTTCTCTTCAACGACGCGACTCAATCATGTCTTCATCACTGCTTCACACCGAGCGGCGCGCTATTGTCGGCCTCGCCAGCTTGTATGCGACGCGCATGCTCGGGCTTTTCATGGTATTGCCGGTCCTGGCGCTGTATGCCAAGGACCTGGATGGCGCGACCCCCTTGCTGGTGGGAATGGCGCTGGGCGGTTACGGCCTGACACAGGCAATTCTGCAGATCCCCTTCGGCCTGCTGTCGGATCGGTTCGGCCGCAAGCTCATCATCAGCATCGGGCTCTTGTTGTTTCTGCTAGGCAGCGTGGTCGCCGCTCAAGCGACCTCGATCGGTTGGGTGATCGCCGGGCGCTGCCTGCAAGGTAGCGGTGCAGTCGCCGGCGCGATCATGGCGCTGCTGGCCGATCAGACCCGCGAAGAGGTGCGTACGGCGGCGATGGCGACCATCGGGCTGTCGATCGGCATGGCATTTGGCGTGGCGATGGTCGTGGGTCCTTTGGTGGCCGACCCTTTCGGCTTGGCGGGTGTGTTCTGGTTCACGGCCGTGCTGGCGGTGGTAGGGCTCTTGGTGCTGTGGCGCCTGGTGCCGCGGTCGCCACGCTTGATGGCACACCGCGACGTCGGGCTCGATCGCACCCAGTTGCGCGCAATGCTGGCGCGGCATGACCTGCTGCGTCTGGACTTTTCGATCTTCGCCCTGCACGCCATCCTGACAGCCTGCTTCGTGGCCGTGCCGTTTCGGCTGGAAGCGTTGGGCATTGCGCCGGCGCATCATGGCTGGGTGTATCTACCGATCATGGCGCTGGCCTTCGTGGCCATGGTGCCCCTGGTGATCGTGGCCGAGAAGTACCGCAAGATGAAACCCATCTTCATCGGGGCTGTGGCGTGGTTGACGCTATGCCTGGCCGGGCTGGTGGAGTTCTCCGACGGACGCTGGATGCTATTCTCGCTGCTCTGGGGGTTCTTCGTGGCGTTCAACTTGCTTGAGGCCACGTTGCCGTCGATGATCAGCAAGTTGGCGCCGGCAGGCGCCAAGGGTACGGCGATGGGCGTGTACTCCACCAGCCAGTTCCTGGGGGCGTTTCTGGGCGGTACCGCGGGGGGCTTTCTCTCCCAGCATTTCGGCCTGGATGCGGTCTTTCTGGGCGCGACATTGCTGGGTGCGGTATGGTTGGCGATTGTCTGGAAGATGCCGGCTCCCCGCCATCTCTCGAGCGAGATCGTGGCTCTGGATGAGCGCTCGATGGGGACGATGGAGACACTGATGGATCGCTTTGCGGCCGTGGCGGGTGTCGAGGATGTCATGGTGGTGCCCGACGAGCGTGTCGCCTACCTCAAGGTCGACCGTCAGCGGCTGGATACCGAGGCGCTGGCACGCGTGCTCGGAACCGAGCGAGATCACAAGAGTGCCTGATAACGGGCGCGAGACTATTTCAAGGAGACTCACATGGCGCGCGGCGTGAACAAGGTCATCCTGATCGGCAATCTCGGTCAGGATCCGGAAGTCCGTTTTCTACCTTCCGGCAATCCGGTGTGCAACCTACGCATCGCGACTACCGACACCTGGACCGACCGTCAGAGCGGTCAGCGCCAGGAGCGTACCGAATGGCATACGGTGGTGATGTTCAACAAGCTGGCGGAAATCGCCCAGCAGTACGTGAAAAAAGGCTCACGTATCTACATTGAAGGGCGCCTGCAGACGCGTAAGTGGCAGGGCCAGGACGGTCAGGATCGGTATTCCACCGAAATCGTCGCCAATGACATGCAGATGCTCGATTCGCGTAGCGGGCAGGGGGGCGGCGACTATGCCCAGCCCGCACAGAATGCGCCTCAGCAAGGTGGCGCGGCGCAGCAGGGCAGCTACGGCCAGCCACAGGGTGGCCCGCCTCCGCAGCAGCAGGCACCTCAGCAACAGCCGCCCCAGCAGGGTGGCCAGCAAGGTAATTATGGCGCCCCCAATCCCGGCAACTTCGATGACTTCGACGACGAAATTCCGTTCTGACATCGGCCAAGCATGAAAGCGTGATGGCGTCACCCATAAAGCCCCGACATTCGGGGCTTTTGTACGTTGGTCTTGAGGCCGAGATGCCTAGCACGTCATGGACACGAAAAGACACATAGCGTCACCTTTATTTGCATATGGGAATATCCCCTACTAGCCTGCGTATCTCGACAACCCCTGCTCAACGGATTTGAGCCTCATCTCGTTAACGGATCTAACGGTGGTGTCATCTCATCATGCAATTTCCCCGCTTCGGCGGCTGGTGGAAGAGTGGCCGTCCGCGTCATCTTCTGTATGCGCGTGTCCGCGCCGGCTGTCATCGTTTGCTGCGTCTTTCTACCTGTTCTGGGCTGATGGCGTCAGGGCTGCTGGTCGCCTTGACGAGTGCCGTTCAGGCGGATGCACGTTTTCCCGAGGGAAGGCTACCGCCCATTGACGCGCCGGCGTCGGCCTATGGCAAGGACGTACGTGCAGGACCCGGTGGCCATCCCAACGCCGACGACTTGGCAGGAATAGCCGAGCGCCAGCGACAGAAAGGTCACCCTGGCGTGGCGTTGCAGCTCGCCGAGCGTGTCTTGATGTATGCGCCATCCAACCCCCAGGCGCTCAAGACGAAAATTTCCAGCCTCTCCAACTTGGGGGCATATCGACGTGCGGATCAGTTGAGGCGACGTCATCAGCCTGGGTGGCCAGATGAGGTAAGCGCCCGTTTTCGGGCCGACAAAGCAATGAGTGCTATCCACAACGGAATATTCGAGCAAGCGCGTCACCAGCGTCGCCACCGCTACGCCCAGGACGATATCGCACTGGTGCAGGCGCTGAAGAAGCTCAATGCCAACCTGGACGCCTTTGCAGTTGGTAGCGAGGCGCGTCGGCGCACTCGGTTCGACCGTCTTGTGGTGCTGCGTCAGTTGCGGCGTTTCGATGAGGTCATCAGTGCGTACGAAGCGTTGCGTAGAGCGTCGGTGACATTACCGGCCTATGCCAAAGCGCCGGTGGCTGATGCGTATCTGGCACGGCAGCGACCCGAAGAAGCGGCGGCCCTGTATCGCCAAGTGCTCGATGCCGATTCGTCGGCACCGCTTGCGGTCAAGACAGGGTATTACTATGCGTTGATCGAAAGCGAAGACTACGCAGGCGCCAAGCGACAACTGGCGCGTTTGAATGCGCGCGTCCCGACATGGCGTTACCGCAAGAATCAGACAGCGTCGCCGATCCCCAACTGGGAGCGCAGTGAAATCGACCGTCTCCGGGTTCGCGATGCCGGGTATCGTCATCATGAAGCACTTGCGTTTAAGCGGGCCACGGTGCTCTATCGAGCGGCGCCACGTAACACCGATATCATCAATGCATTGGCCACTACTGAACGAAGCCGGGGCTGGTACCGGCAAGCGCAAGCAACGATTGAACTAGCCAAGGCGTACTCGCCCCATGATAAAGCCACGCGTCTGAACATCGCCGAGAATGCGCAGGCGCTCGAAGCGTTTCCGCGTTGGCAGACGACCAGCAAGGCACTGGCCGAGGAGTTTCCCTCCGACTCGGCGGTGCGACGCAATCGGCTCGAATGGCTGGATCGCCAGCATTTTTCCATCGAGGGGCAGGGGAGTTTTGGCCGCTCTCATGGTGGCAGTGCCGTCAATGGTAGCCAGGATGGCGATTATCAACTGCGCTTGAACTCGCCTTGGAGCGCGGGAGGCTATCGCATTTATGCCGAGCAGTCCTACCAATGGGGCGATTATGATGAGGGTGTGGAGCGCCATAGTCGTCAGAGTTTGGGTGTCGAACGCCAGTGGCTGCGCCGGCATTGGTGGGCGGCATTGAGCGGTGAACCTCTCAATGAAGACCTCGGCCTCGATCTTGGCTGGTCGCAATGGGTTGGCGATCATTGGCAGTACCAGTTACGCACACAGACGCAGTCACCCGAGACGCCACTGCGTGCCGAGCGCGCCGACCTGGACGGGCGCCTTTACCAGACGCAACTAACCTGGCGCCAGCATGAATCCCGCGACGCCACGCTCACGCTGAGCGCACTGGATATCAGCGACGGCAACCTGCGCCGCGATGTCTCGGTCGAGCTGGCCCAGCGGGTGCAGGCCAGCGCCCATCATCAGACGCGGCTGATTGGTTCGCTGTCGGCTGAACACAACCGTGACGTCGACGCCGATTATTACAACCCCGAACACCAACGCACGGCAGGCATTACGCTTGAACATGACTGGTTGACTTGGCGACGCTACGAACGCGCCCTGACGCAGAACCTGTCTCTGGGGGCAGCATCCGAGTGGGAAAGCGGCTTCGGCGGTGCGCCGGGTTATGAGGTGTCCTATGGCCATACTTGGCAACTGACGCGGACGTGGTCGATCAATTACGGCATCGGCTGGGAAAGCCATGCATACGCAGGCGAGCGCGAGAAGCGCTGGTATGGACAGTTTGGTTTCGAGGGGGTGCTTTAATGCCAGCGCTGGTATCAATCTTGCTGTTCGGCATGGGATTGCTGATGGCCGGCCCCAGCGTGGCCGAGCCGCCAGCTGCGCCGTCCCCGAGCGATACCGCTGCTTCGGCCAATGTGCAGATACCGGAGGGCCATTTCGTGACGCTCGCGTTTCATGATGTCCGTGACGCTGCACAACCGGCGGTGGGTCGTGACCCCTATGCGATGAGTCAAGAGCGGTTAGCGGCGTGGTTCGATTGGATGCTGGCGCATGATTGGCACCCCGTCTCGTTGGATGCTATTCAAGCGGCACGCCAAGGTAAGCGGCCACTGCCCTCGAATGCGGTGCTGCTGAGTTTCGACGATGGTCTTGAAAGCTTCTACCGGCGTGTGTATCCGCTACTGAAGGCTTACGATTACCCCGCCCTCTTTGCGATCGAGACGGGATGGCTCGAGCGAGTCCGCAAGGATGAGAGTAGCGCGACGCCTGAGACTGCCCAGTTAGAAGAGCGGTCAGGCAAGGCGGCGAGCGCTTCGGGTGGCGAGACGGCTGCGGATGCAATCCAGTACAACGGCGCCGCGCGTGGTCGGGAAGGATTCGTTACCTGGAAGCAGGTGCGTGAAATGCAGGCCTCGGGACTGGTCGAGATCGCCACGCATACCCACAATCTGCACCGGGGCATTCGCGCCAATCCTCAGGGCAATGTCGAGCCGGCTGCGCTGGCGCGGCGCTATGACCCGGCGAGTGGTGACTATGAAAGCGATGCGGCGTATCGCCAGCGCATTCATGACGACCTCGTGCAAAGTGCCGATGTGATCGAGGCGAACACGGGCGTGCGTCCGCGGACCGTGGTCTGGCCGTATGGCGCCACCAATGCCGAGACCGAGGCGATTGCACGTGATGCGGGGTTCGACTTCACGTTCAATCTGGGGGATCAGCGTCTATCGACGCCAGCCTCGGGGCCTGACTTCGGGCGCTTGCTGGTCATGGGCAATCCGTCGCCGGTGGACATTGAAGCGCAGATCGCGCAGGTAATCGATCCGCCAGCGCGTAGTCAGCGTGCCGTGCAGGTCGATCTCGACATGCTCTACGATGACGATCCCGAACAGGTTCATGACAATCTGAGCGCGCTGCTCGATCGTATCAAGGCGATGCAGGTGCGTACGGTCTACCTTCAGGCATTCGCCGACCCGGATGGCGATGGCACCGCCTCATCGCTGTACTTCCCCAATGATCATTTACCGGTGCGGGCCGATCTGTTCAACCGCGTCGCTTGGCAGCTCAAGACGCGGGCTGGGGTGGATGTTTACGCTTGGCTGCCCTTGCTGGCGTTCGACTTGCCGGATGCCTCTCGACAGCGTCGTCTGCAGGTCCGGGTACACGAAGCCGAAGGTGGAAGTCGCGTTGCCGAGCGGGCCTACCGGCGTTTGAGTCCGTTTCGTCCCGAGGCCCAGGCACTCGTCCGTGACATCTATGCAGACTTGGCCCGCAACACGCCGGGCATCGACGGCATACTGATTCATGATGATGCTTACTTGGCCGCTGATGAAGATGCCCAGGCATGTGCTTCCGAGGCTCGCTGGCCGGATAGTGGGCACCGGATCACCGACTGCACGTTGAGTCCGCGTGAGAAGACCCAGGCGTTGATCGACTTCGGCGAGCAGGCACTCGACGGAGCGCGACACTATATCAACTTGAGCAATCGCTTTCGTGTCGCGCGTAACCTCTATGCACGGGTTGTACTCGACCCCAGCGCGGAAGCGCGCTTCTCGCAGGCGCTGGGGCCATTCCTCGCGCATTACGATGATGTCGCCTTGATGGCGATGCCTTACCTGGACGGTACCGAGAAGCCGGCGAAAGAGTGGTTGGACACGCTTGTTGACCGAGTGCAGCGCTATCCACGCGGCCTCGATAAAACGGTATTCGAGCTGCAGACCTATGACTGGGAGCGCCAGAAGTGGATCGCGCCGAGGCGCTTGCGTGACTGGATGCACCAGCTCGTGCGTCGTGGTGCACTCAATCTGGCGTATTACCCGGATGACTTCATTACGGGTAAGCCAGCGTTTCAGCCGACGTTCGAGGGCATGAGCCTTAACGAGTTTCCCCACCGCCGGAGCCAGCCATGATCGATGCCCTCGTGTCTTGGATACTGACCATCGATTGGCGGGCAACGCTGTTCGGTTTTGCTTTTTACTATCCAATCTTCATGGCCTGGATGTGGATTATCGGCGGGTTGTGGTTCTATCTGCGCCGCGAGCGCGGACATACCGAGGGACCGCGATGTGATGATCTGGGGGCGGAGGCGGCATTCGTCAGTATCGTCATTCCGTGTCACGACGAAGCACATCAAATCGAGCAGACGATCCGGTATGCGCTGGCGACGCACTACCCTTGTTTCGAGGTCGTCGCCGTCAATGACGGCAGTCGAGACGCAACCGGTACCATCCTCGAGAGACTAGCAGACAGCGACGCGCGCCTGCGGATCATTCATTTCGAGGCCAACCAGGGTAAGGCCGTAGCGCTCAAGGCCGGGGCGCTGGCGGCACGCAGCGACTACCTGGTCACCATCGATGGAGATGCCTTGCTGCATCCCCATGCCGTTGACTGGATGATGCGCCATCTCACTGGAGGGCCGCGAGTGGGGGCGGTGAGTGGCAATCCGCGTATCCTCAATCGCTCAACGCTACTGGGAAAGATCCAGGTAGGCGAGTTTTCCTCGATCATTGGCCTGATCAAGCGCGCTCAGCGTACTTATGGGCGTGTTTTTACGGTCTCCGGGGTCATCACGGGATTCAATCGGGCCGCGCTGGACAGTGTGGGCTATTGGCGTACCGATATGGTGACGGAGGATATCGATGTCTCGTGGCGCCTGCAGCTGGACCATTGGGACATTCGATTCGAGCCCAAGGCGCTCTGCTATATCTACATGCCGGAAACGCTGAAAGGCCTGTGGCAGCAACGACTGCGTTGGGCGCAGGGCGGCGTCGAGGTGATGCGACGTTATGGTCGGGGCTTGTTCGCCTGGCGCCAACGGCGCTTCTGGGGCGTGGCACTAGAGTATTTCACCAGCGTGATCTGGGCCTATGTGATGCTGGCGATTGCCGTATTGTTTTGCTTGGGCCCGTTTGTGCCCCTGCCGCAGCAGTGGCGGGTGGCCACGTTGTTGCCTCAATGGAATGGTTTGCTGCTGGGCGCGACATGCTTGATCCAGTTCCTGGTCAGCCTCTACATCGACCAGCGTTATGAACGTGTGGGTTTCCTGCGTCATTATTTCTGGGTGATCTGGTATCCCTTGCTTTACTGGACGCTGTCGACCCTCACCGCCGTCGTCGCGGTACCCAAGACACTGCTTGCCTCGCCTTGTCGGCGAGCACGCTGGCAGAGTCCCGATCGCGGCCTCCAAGCCGACAAGGATGCGTGACATGCGAGACGAGACTGTGATGCTCGAGTTGCCTGATATCATCCAGCGCCCCGATCTGCAGTCACGCCGTCAGCGTGGCGTGTTCGCGCTTCTCTCTGGACTGGGCTGGATGCTGTGGCTCTACCTGTTCCTGCCTTTGTCGACGCTATTGGGGTGGGCCTTCGGGAGCGTGCGTTTTGAAGCTTACGTGATTGATAGCCACGAGCACAGCTGGGCCTCGCTGAGCATTTATGCGGTAACTGTCGGGTTGGCGGGAATGGCGTTGCTGCTATGGGCCTTCTACAACTATCGCCGCTTTCGGCATGCCGATCGTCGCCGTCCGCCAGCCCCTTTGACCACTGAACGCCTGGCGACCTCTTTCGGGGTGAGGGACGCGCAGGTCGAGCATCTGCAGCGCAGTCACGTGACGACCCTGCGCCATGATGCGTGGGGTCATATCGTCGCCATCGAGACGGTATCCGGGCCGTGCAGTGAGGCCATTGAGTAGAAGCCCGCCTTCGCTTTGTCTGAACAATGCCTGCGCTCGTCCATACGGCGTTAAAAATCGACTGGAAGGCCAGCCCGGTCCGTTGTTCGTCGATTTCTCAGGCAGTGCCTACGTCTTGAGCCCCAGACGTTTGCCCAGGCGGTGCAGATTGCCGCTATCCGTTTGCAGGGCGCGAGCGGTGGCGGCCCAGTTGCCATCATGCGCTTCCAGTGCATCGGCGATATGTCGGCGCTGGAAGGCGTCGACGGCGTCGCGTAGCGGTATCGGCGACGCGGGAGGCGCTGCGGGGGGTGCCGGTTGGGAGGGCGTGGTGTCGACCGCGGCCGTCGCGGGGAGTTCCAGGTGGTGGTCGGCGATGCGGACAACGGCATCGCGACGCGCGCTCTGCCCGGTGGGTGACTGTTCGCCGAAGGCGCGTAGCGCGGCACGTCCCAGCGTGTGTTCGAGTTCGCGGATGTTCCCGGGCCACGACCAGGCCAGCAGGGCGTTTTCGGCCGCGAGGTCGATGCGCAGATTGGCGAGCCCCAGGCGAATGCGGTTGTCTTCCAGAAAGCCGCCAGCCAGTAGGGGGATGTCCTCACGACGTTCCCGCAGAGGCGGCACCTGCAAGGGAAAGACGCTCAGACGGTGGTAGAGGTCTTCGCGGAACCGTCCGGCGGCGACCTCCTGGCTCAGGTCGCGGTTGGTGACCGCGACCAGGCGCACATTGACGCGCTGCGGGGTCTCGCTGCCCAGTGGCTGAATCTCGCCTTCTTGTAGCACGCGCAATAGTTTGGGTTGCATGGCCAGCGGCAGCTCGCCGATTTCATCGAGCATCAGCGTGCCCTCATGGGCCATGGCGAAATGGCCGCGATGATCGCGGACGGCGCCGGAAAACGCCCCGCGTCGATGGCCGAAGAGTTCACTTTCGATCAACGATTCGGGCAGGGCCGCGCAATTGACGCGTACCAGTGGCCCCTCGCCACGTGTGGAGAGCGCATGCACGCGGCGGGCGATACGCTCCTTGCCGACCCCGGTCTCGCCATGCAACAGCACGCTCATATCGGTGGGCGCCACCAGGGCGAGGCTTTCTTCGAGGCGGCGCATGGCAGGGCTCTGCCAATCGGGCGTACTGTCACGCGGTGTGTCCTGAGTGGTGAAGCACTGATCGAGCGCTTGGTTGAGGCGCGAGCGGGTATCACTGAGCTGATGTGCGAGGCGCAGGCAGGTGGCCAGCAGGCCCGCTGCGGCCAGCAACTCGTCATCGTCGATGACGGCCAGACAGCCGGGGGTCAAGGCATCCAGCGTCAGCATGCCGAGTAGCCGGTCGCCATCGCGCAGGGCCACGCCCATGCAGTCATGCACATGGCTCAAGCTGTCGTCGAGCAGCCCATCAAAGGGATCGGGCAGCGGTGAATCGAGCGGGAAGCGGCACACGCCGGGGTGCGCCGCGATCGCGGCCAGACGCGGGTGCGCGGTCAGGCCGAAGCGGCGCCCGCGGACTTCGTCATCGAGGCCTAGCACGGCCACGGGCTGCAGGCCGTCGTCGTGCGCGACCATTAACGTGCTGGCGTCGGCGGGGTAATCGCCGACCAGCGCGGCGAGCAGCTTTGCCCAGCGCTCGGGTAGGGCATCGTTGCCACGCCCGACGCTGAGATCCGCGAGTAAGTCGCGCAAGGTATGCAAGAAGACTGTCATTTGGACATTCTCTTCGAGAAGGTGGTCATATTGACATGTTGTGTGGGTGTTATTTTGACAGTCATGACGGCAAGGACAAGTGCTCGTCGTCTGCCGTGCTGCGCCCTGAAGCTTCTGCAACATTGCAACCACGCGGCCTCGACAGGCACTGGCGTGGCACAATGTCGCGGACACGGCTAAACGAACCGAGTTGGCACTCCGATTGCGATAGCAGGGGCACACACTGCAACGCCTATCGCGAGGAGACATCATGCTGACATCTGCCCAGGAAGCCGTCATCGCCGCCACCACCCCGGTGGTTGCCGAACACATCGAAGCCATCGCCAAGCGCTTTTACCCGTTGATGTTCGCGCGTTATCCCGAGGTCAAGACGCTGTTCAATGCCGCGCACCAGCAAAGCGGTGGACAGCCGCGCGCGCTGGCCGGCGCCGTCGTTGCCTATGTACAACTCCGCCATGAGCCCGCGCGCCTCGACGAGGTGTTGGGCATCGTTGTCGACAAGCACGTCTCGCTGGGCATCCGTCCCGAGCATTATCCCATCGTCGGCGAATGCCTGATGGCGGCGATCGGCGAGGAACTGGGCAAGGCAGTGACGGAGGAGGTCGCCGATGCCTGGGGCGCGCTCTACGAGGAACTGGCAGGGCTGTTGATCGAGAAGGAGGCACGTCGCTATCAGGACTTCGCCGCCCAGCCTGGCGGTTGGGAGGGCACGCGCGAGTTTCGCATCGCCGCCAAGCGACCCGAGAGTGCCGTCATTACCTCGTTCGAGCTGGCGCCGGTGGATGGCGGCGTGGTCGCCATGCATCGCCCGGGGCAGTATATCGGTCTCAAACTAGTCATCGACGGCGAAACGGTGCATCGCCACTACAGCCTCTCGGCGGCGCCCAATGGCCGAACCTACCGGATCTCCATCAAGCGCGAGGAAGGCGGCCAAGTCAGCCGTCATTTCCATGACCGCCTGGCGGTGGGTGACACCCTGGAGCTGCTGCCGCCGGCGGGGCATCTGACCCTGGCCGCGGGCGACGCACCGGTGATGCTGATCAGTGGCGGCGTGGGGCAGACGCCGATGCTGCCGCTGGCACGGCAGGCGCTCGCGGAAGGACGCCGGGTCGTCTACCTGCATGCGGCGCACGATGGAGCGGTGCATGCCTTTGCCGACGAGCTGGCCGACCTGCACCAGGCGTACCCGGGGTTGCTGCGGGTGATTACCGTGTATTCGCAACCGCGCCTGGAAGATGCTCCCGATCATATCGGTCATGTGAATGCCGCGCTGCTGGCGGATTATGTCCCGCGTGACGCGCAGTGTTATACGGTGGGGCCGGCGGCCTTCATGCGCTGCGTCGAGGCGGCGCTGGAAACGCTCGGCGTCGCGGCTGAACGGCGTCACCATGAATTCTTCGGGCCTGCCGAGTCGTTGGCGCGGGTCGCCTGAGTCGTCTTGCTGCTAATCGCAACGCCACGCCATACGGCGTGGCGTTGCGCGTGGTGCGTCCGTCAGGCGAGCAACGCCTGACGGACGCTTTTATTGAAAGGGACAGGGTGCCGGGGCTGACCTCGGCACCGACCCTGGCGGGATTTATGGCGTTTATCAGCGAGTTTCGTTGAGCACCGCCTCAGGAAAGTGTCGACGCAGAATGCGGTTCTGGAATTCATCCACGAAGCGGCTGTTGATGATGATGATGAAGCGCTCGAAGGGGGCACCGACATCTTCCTGGTGAATGCCGTCCACGCTATGGAAGAGACGGTCGTCACGCAGATGGAGGATATCGCCCGGGGCGAGTGTCGCGTCAGCCACGGGGAAAGTGCCCGCCTTGTCGGCATACAGGTGGTTATCGCCCCCGGCGACATTCCGGCGACTCACTACCAGGATGCTCAGCGCCTTGCAGCCGTCGGCATGGATGCCCTGGCCCTGCAGGGGGTCGATCATGCCTTCGCCACGAACGCCGGTTATTTGCATCAGGATAGGCTCGTTGGGCTTCAGGTCCCAGAGTCGTGCCCAGGCGCGCACGAAGGCCTTCACGTCCGACCGAGCCATGAAGGCCGGCGTCAAGGGGTCATAGTAACGCAGGCGATCCGCCATGCTCTCGGCATCATTGAAGGCGCCGCCCTGGGCCATGGGGCAATGGCCCATATCGATGACCTCGTCACGTTCATCCAAGGTCAGCCAGGACATGCGCTTCCAGCGACGGTTGACATAGGGATCTCGGGGTAAGTCGGCGGTGAATGCCTGCCAGGCCGCGAGGTCTATTCGAGAGCGTACCTCGGTCTTGGCCCAGTCCTGCTGTTGCAGCGCGTTGATAATCGCCGGGGACCAGTAGTCGGTGAGTGAGTCGGAGGGTATGGTGCTGGAATTGAAGCCATACTTGAGGGTGTCGAGTGTCATGAGATCTTCTCCATTAGCATGTGGGGCAAGATTGCCCAAGGGTTGCACGGGATCGCCCGAGCACCTTCGGAAAGGAGAATATCTGCAGCAAAATGTCAAAAATTGTATAAAAGCTGTCATATTGCTTTGACGTTGATCACGGTTCGTAGCGCTGGATGACAACGCCAGGACGAGAAGATCTGCCGTGTCGATTAATTCCCGGGTATGCCTTTAAGATGAGATGGTCGAGGTGGTGCGAGAAGGCCACCTGGTCTCATGGTGAGGGCAATAGCATCCTTCGGTAATGGGAACGTGGATGAACGGTCACGATTGCGTTTTCCGGCGTTGGCTGGTGCGGCGATGGCAACAGCTTCGGTCGAGATGGTCAGGCGCCGATAGCGATGGCGCTCGGGCCGATATCGAGCTCGTGCGCCGTCAGTATCTGGAGAGCGAACAGCGCTTCCGAGCCTTGCTGGAAAGCCTGCCCAGAGTGGCGGTCCAAGGCTATGACCGTGAGCGCCGCGTGATCTACTGGAACGAGGCCAGTAGCCGGCTTTACGGCTATGACGCCGGGGAGGCGCAGGGCCAACTGCTGGAAGATTTGATCATTCCGGCGCCCATGCGTGAGCAGGTGATTCGGGCCCATCAGGCGTGGGTGAAGGATGGCGTCGAAATCCCCGCGGAAGAGCTCGAGCTTCAACACAAGCATGGTGAGCTGGTTCCGGTCCTGTCTCACCATGTGATGCTCGGCGAACACACGACGCATCCCCTGATGTTCTGTGTCGACGTGGATCTCACGGATCAGAAGCGAGCATATCGCGCGCTGGCGTTTGCCACGCGCTTCGATGCGCTGACACACCTGCCCAATCGTCAGACGTTCGAAGCGCAGCTGGACGAAGCTCTCATCTACTGCCGCCGGCAGAGTGCCGGGATGATTCTGATCTATCTGGATATCGACCGCTTCGTGGCGATCAACGATGCTCTCGGCTATGAACACGGCGACCGGCTGCTGGTCGAGTTGACCCGGCGGCTGCATCAGGTGACGAGCACCTCGGACATCATGTCACGGCTCTCCGGCGACGAGTTCGTGATTGCCTTCCCGATGTTTCAGCGTCAGGAAGTGCTCCTGCAACTGGTCCACAAGATCCAGCAGGTGTTTCGCACCCCTTTCCTGATGGATGGTGCTCGGCATCAGGTGACGGCCTGCCTGGGAATCAGCCTCTATCCGGACAATGGCGAGACGGCCGGCGAACTGATTCGTAACGCCGACGTGGCCAAGAACCGGGCCAAGTTGGATGGCTACGGTAGCGTCTGGTTCTACGACCAGAAGCTCCATGACGAGCTGCTCTACCAGCACCGTCTCGTCGACCGATTGGCGGAGGCCCTGGACAATGGCGAGTTTGCGTTGCACTACCAGCCTCAGGTATCTGTCGCGAGCGGACGAATCGAGCATCTCGAGGCGCTGCTACGCTGGCAGCCGGCGGAAGGGCCGCCGATATCGCCGGCCGAATTCATTCCGCTTGCCGAGCGTTCCGGGCTGATCCACCGTCTCGGTGACTGGGTCATGGAAGCCGCTTGCCAGCAGCGAGCGCTGTGGCGGGATGCCGGCCTGGCCATCGAACGCATCGATATCAACGTCTCCGGCCGGCAGATGAGTCGGCCGGATATCTTCCAGCGCTTCGCAGACTGTCTGGCGCGTCATGACCTGGGCCCGCGGGATATCGGGCTGGAACTCACCGAAAACGTACTCATCGAGGCCGATGACCGTGTCCTGGAGGGGTTGCGTCGGCTTTATGACCTGGGGTTTCGCATCGCCATCGATGATTTCGGCACCGGCTACTCGTCGCTGAGTTACCTCAAGCACTTCCCGGTCACGGCACTCAAGATCGATCGAACCTTCGTCCGGGACGCTCCGGAGCAGCCCGAAGACCGCGCGATCATGGAGGCCGCTGTCTTCATCGGCCACCGTCTGGGCCTGGAAGTCGTCGCCGAGGGGGTCGAGAACCGCGAGCAACTCACGCTGATTCGGGAGATGCACTGTGACCTGGCCCAAGGGTTCTATTTCTTCCGTCCTATGCCGGCTCTGGAGATGGAGCGCGTGCTGGGTGGTCTGGTGACGGGGCATCCCGGTGTCTCGGGCTGAGTCCGCCGTCCGCTTGGCGTAGAATGTCAGTGTTGTGGACCACCACGGTATGACGAATCGAGGAGACGAACATGCGAAAGGAGAGGCCGTGAAGCTGTTGTTGGCGGGTGCGGGACATTGCTTGAGCCTGGCGCTGGCGCGCGAGGTCAACCGACGTCGCGACACCCAACTGACCATCGTCGAGGGAACGCGCGTCACGGCGGACACCTTGGCCGAGGCTCGGCCTGATGCACTGGTGGTGCCGCCTTTATCGGCACCGTCGCGCCTGGCGCCTGCC
Source organism: Chromohalobacter marismortui (assembly GCF_004364315.1). Taxonomy (GTDB): domain Bacteria; phylum Pseudomonadota; class Gammaproteobacteria; order Pseudomonadales; family Halomonadaceae; genus Chromohalobacter; species Chromohalobacter marismortui. The sequence continues at coordinate 51,092 of NZ_SOBR01000009.1, forward strand.
GAGGTCATGGCCCATGTCGAAGCGGTCGATGCCAATCTCGAGCTGTGTCGTGAGTATGATGTGCCATTGATCTGGTGTGTGTCCGATGAGCTCTATGAAGAAGGCGGTGACGGACTGCTCGATGAACATGTCGTCCCCACGCCGCGCGATGATAGCTTGAAACGCCTGATTGCCACCGGCGATCGCGTGCGTCAGTACTTGCCCAAGCATCTCATCGTGAGGCTGGGACCGCTATTCGCGCTGGATGGTGCGCATGCCTGGTTGCCCGAATTGCTCGATAAGTTGCTGGCGGGTGACGATGTGCGAGCCGCTGAAGACGTCATCCTGTGCCCGACATCGGTGGATGCGGTGGCCATGGCATTGATTGGCATGATGCAACAGCAAGGCTGTGGTGCCGACGCCTGGGGGGCCTACCACTTGGCAGGTACCGAACCGGTCAGCCCTTACACCTTCGCTTCCGTCGTGCGTACTCAGTTGGGAACGCACTTGGAGCGTCAGGAACGCGACGCGACACTGGGTGCGCTGCATGCCTTGCGCCATCATCATGACCATCCGTTGCGGCGCGTTCTGAACTGTCGCCGCGTGCTGGACGTTTTCGGCATTCATCAAAAGCCCTGGCGGCTCGAGCTGAGTCGCATGCTGGATGATTGGTGCCTACTGCATGACAAGGAGTCGGCAACGTGAAGGTCTTACGCAGTCTCGTCTTTTATGCCGGCTACTTTCTGGCGTTGCTGATCAGCGGTCTGGTCTTGCTACCGCTCGCGCCGTTCGTGCCCTTGTTCTCGCGTTTTCGGCTGCTCAACCTGTACAACCGTTTCATCGTGGGCTGGTTCGCGCTGTCTTGCGGCGTCCGCTATCACGTTAGCGGCCGCGAGAACGTGCCCGAAGGGCCGTGCGTGGTGCTCGCCAATCATCAGAGCGAGTGGGAGACGCTGTTTTTGCAACTGATCAAGGTGCCGGTGTGCACGGTGCTCAAACGCGAGCTGCTCAAGCTGCCGGTCTTCGGTTGGGGGTTGCGGCTGATCAAGCCCATTGCCCTGGACCGCTCGCGGCCGTCGAGGGCCATGCGCATGGTGCTCGAGCAAGGTAAGCAGCGTTTGTCCGAGGGGCTTTCGGTGCTGATCTTTCCCGAGGGCACGCGCGTGGCGCCGGGGCAGCGGCGTCGCTACAACAAGAGCGGGGTGGTCATCGCATGCCGGGCGGGGGTGCCGGTGCTGCCCGTGGCCCACAATGCCGGCGAACACTGGCCGGGACGGCACTGGGTCAAGAAGCCCGGAGACTTGCACGTGGTGGTCGGTGAGCCGATCGCCACGCAGGGACGTTCCACCGATGAGGTGTTGGCCGAAGTCGAGCATTGGATCGAGGCGCAGCTTCGCGAGATCTCGGCGGTCCCTCGGCCGGTGGAGGAAAGTGAAACCAGCAAGGTGCCGGCCTGAGTCGCTGTCGATAGCGCGTATGTCAGCATGCAAAAGGGGCGTCTCTTGCGAGACGCCCCTTTCGTATCACCGCGGCGGGCGCAACGCTCAGCCCCGGTAGCGCTGAAGAACCAGGCAGGCGTTAGTACCGCCGAAACCGAAGCTGTTGGACAGCACGCGTTCGATGGCGACATCGTCGCGCCGCTGGGCGACGATGTCGAAACCTTGGGCGGCGTCGTCCAGCTCGCCGATGTTGGCCGACGCGGCGATGAAGGCGTGCTCCATCATCAACAGCGAGTAGATGGTTTCCTGCACGCCGGTGGCGCCCAGCGAATGCCCGGTCAAGGATTTGGTGGAGCTCATCGCCGGTGTGGTATCGCCGAACACCTCACGAACCGCCTTGAGTTCGGCAATATCGCCCACCGGGGTGGAGGTGCCGTGGGTGTTGATGTAGTCGATGGGACCGTCGACGGTGGCCATGGCCTGTCGCATGCAGCGCGCGGCACCCTCGCCGGAGGGCGCGACCATGTCATGACCATCGGAGGTGGCGCCATAGCCGACGAGTTCGGCATAGATCTTGGCGCCGCGCGCCTTGGCGTGCTCCAGCTCCTCGATCACTAGCATGCCGCCGCCGCCGGCGATGACGAAGCCATCGCGTGAGGCGTCATAGGGCCGTGAGGCGGTTTCGGGCGTGTCATTGTAGCTGGTCGAGAGGGCGCCCATGGCATCGAACAAGCAGGACAATGTCCAATGCTCCTCTTCGCCGCCGCCGGCGAAGACGACGTCCTGTTTGCCGAGCTGGATCTGCTCGACGGCGCTGCCGATGCAGTGTGCCGAGGTCGCACAGGCCGAGGAGATGGAGTAGTTGACGCCCTTGATCTTGAACGGTGTGGCCAGACAGGCGGAAACCGTACTGCCCATGGTGCGCGTGACGCGATAAGGACCGACACGACGCAGGCCTTTTTCGCGCAGCACGTCGGCCGCTTCGACCTGGTTGGCGCTGGATGCGCCGCCGGAACCGGCGATCAAGCCGGTACGCTCGTTGGATACGTCGCTGTCGTCGAGACCGGCATCGCGAATCGCCTGTTCCATCGAGACATAGGCGAATGCGGCGGCATCGCCCATGAAGCGACGCAGCTTGCGGTCGACCAGCGTATCGAGGTCGATGTCGACCACACCGGCCACATGGCTGCGGAAACCGCGCTCGGCGTATTCGTCCTTGTACCGGATACCCGAGCGTCCGCTGCGCAGTGCGTCCAGTACCTGTTGCTGGTCGTTGCCCAGGCAGGACACGATGCCCAGGCCGGTGACTACCACTCGTCGCATGGAAGCCTCCTGATCAGAAATTCGCGGTGGAGGTGAATAGGCCAACGCGCAAATCATTGGCCTGATAGATATCGCGACCGTCGACCGAAACGGTGCCGTCGGCAATGCCCAGTATCAACCGTCGGGTAATGATCCGCTTGAGGTTGATGCGGTAGGTGACCTTGTCGGCATCCGGCATGATCTGGCCCGAGAACTTGACCTCACCGCAGCCCAGAGCGCGTCCGCGCCCGGGGTGGCCCAGCCAGCCGAGGTAGAAGCCAACCAGTTGCCACATGGCATCCAGCCCCAGACAACCGGGCATGACCGGGTCGCCGGGGAAGTGGCAGTCGAAGAACCACAGGCCGGGATGGATATCCAGTTCGGCGATCAGTTCGCCCTTGTCGTACTCGCCTCCGCCCTCCTGGATCTGCGTGATGCGGTCGAGCATCAGCATGTTGGGGGCCGGCAGCTGGGCGTTGCCCGGGCCGAACAGCTCGCCCTGGCTGCATGCCAGCAGTTCTTCGTAGCTGAAAGAATGTTGCTTGGTCACTGAGTCTTTCCGAGAGTCGAAATTGTGGTGCGTCGCAGAGCACGGACACTCTAGTCTACTGACAGTGCCGGATGAATGCACGCCGGGCCAGCCTACCGGGCGGGCGCGGCTGGTGCAATCCGCTCTTGGGCGCGGGTTGCGCCGGTCGCAAGAGACGGGGCATGATGCCTGCACTTTACCGAACCTCTATAGCTTGAGGCGATACACGCCATGTGGTCAGCCTTCACACTCAACCGTCCCCTGATTTGGACGGGCATTGCCGCCATGGCCGCCATGAGCCTTCTGCCGACGCTGATATTGCGTCTGGTGGCTTTGACGGTCGTGATCATCGGTGGGGTGGACGCCTGGCGTCAGATTCGTCTGGAAGCCAACCGGCGTCGGCTCACCGAAGCGGCCCTCATGTTGTCTCCCGACGGCGTGTTGATCGCCAACGCCCGCAACCGTATCGAGACGGTCAATCCGGCTTTTACACAGATCACGGGATACAGCGACGAGGAGATACACGGCCTCGATCCATCGGTGCTTTCCTCGGGCCGCCACGACAAGGCATTTTACGAACGCTATTGGCAAACGCTCAATGCCACCGGTCAGTGGGAAGGCGAAATCTGGAACCAGCGCAAACACGGCGATGAGTTTCCCGAATGGCTGCGGGTGCGCTCGGTCACGGATACCAAGGGGCAGGTCACGCATTATGTAGGCTTGTTCACCGATATCAGTCGGCACAAGGCACGCGAGCAGGATCTTCAGCGTATCGGCTTCGAGGATCCGTTGACCGGATTGCCCAACCGGCGGCGTTTGCACGACCTGCTGGCCTCGCGCTTGCAGCGTCTGCGAGCCGGCGAAGAGCTGGATATTGCGCTGATCGATATCGATGGTTTCAAAGCGGTCAACGATGCCATGGGGGTCGACAAGGGCGACCGTCTGCTGTCGCGTTTCGGGCAGCGACTCGCCGCGTTCGTCGCCGGTGGCGTGGTAGGGCGTCTGGGCGGCGACGAGTTCATGGTCATTCGCACCACGACCTTCAACGATCACGAGAAGTGGGTAGAGGAGTTGCGTGCGCATCTCAGTGAGCCGTTCGAGATCGATGACAAGCCGCTGCGCTTGGGGCTGACCATCGGCAGTTGTCGTGCTCCCGACGATGGACGCGATCCCGGTGTCTTGTTCCAGCGCCTGGAGTCAGCGCTCTACGCCGCCAAGCGCCATGGACGTAACCATAGCCAACGCTTTCGTCCCTCGCTGGAGGTGGCGGGTGATCCCCAACTCGAACTGCTCAACGAACTCCGCCAGGCCCTGGCGCACGGCACGCAGCTCGAGCTCTTCTATCAATCACAGTATTATCTCGACGATGGTCGGCTGGCCGGCATGGAAGCACTGCTGCGCTGGTACCATCCCACGCACGGCATGATTTCGCCGGGCACGTTCATTCCTCTGGCCGAGCGCCATGGGCTGATGGCGGCACTGGGGGACTGGGTGATCGATCACGCGTGCGCACAGTTGTCGACCTGGCGTGAGCAGGGGCTATCGTTCGTGCCGGTCTGGATCAACATCTCGGCGGTACAGCTTATCCAGGGCGATCTCGAGGCACGCTTGTCGTCCAGTTTGGCCAAGCATAACGTGCCGGCGGCCATGCTGGGGCTGGAGTTGACCGAATCGGTATTGCTCGACGAACGCGCGGGGGATATCTCGGCACGCCTGGTCGCGCTACGCAACACGGGGCACCCGATCGCTATCGACGATTTCGGCACCGGCTATTCGTCGATGGCCTATCTCAAGCAGTTGCCGGTGGACAAGCTCAAGCTCGATCGTGCTTTCGTCCGCGCCTTGCCCGATGACAGCGCCGATGCCGCCATTACGTCCGCAGTGCTTGCCATGGCGCGCGGGCTGGGGCTGGATGTGGTTGCCGAGGGCGTGGAAACCGAGGAGCAGCGAGATTATCTGCGTGCGCAGGGCTGTGCTATCGTGCAGGGCTTTCTCTATGCCCGCCCCGAGCGGGTCGCCGATGTCGAAGCGCGGCTCAAGCGCGATGCCGACATGTCGTTTTCCTGAACGCTAGATAGCCGCATAGGCTGCCCCAGATCACGGCTTGCACCACCACTGCCCAAGGCGCCATGACGACATCGGCGAGGCGGGCGCCCCCCAGGTAGGAACTCGGCCCGCCGAGCGCCCCGCCGAGTATCGCCAGCCGAGGATGCCGCCATAGCCAGGCGAGTGAATGGTGAATGGTGGTCGCGAACAGCGGCCAGAGCAGCCACAGCCAGATCGGTAACCCCGAGCCGCCGGCGAAGCGTAAGCCGCCGAGCAGCGTCAGTGTGCCGTCCACGATGGCACCCAACAGCGCGAACCCCGCCAGCCAGCGCCACTCTCCCGGCCCCCCCAGCCACCGTAGATGGCCTACCACGATCACGCCGGCGGCAGGAATCGCCCAGGGTGTACCCCCGAGCACGCAGGCCAGCCAGCCGGCCTGAAACGCGAGTGCATTGACGATCTTGCCAAGCATGGTTTCAAGGCCCGCCCGTGAGCGGCGCACGCCGGTTGCCGGGCTTGGCCAACAACCACTGCGAGGTGCCGATGGTGCGTTCGCGGAAGCCGCCTTCGCAGTAGCACAGGTAATAGCGCCACATGCGTATGAAGCGTTCGTCGTAGCCGAGCGCACGAACGTGCTCGAGGTTGGCCTCGAAGCGCTGACGCCATTCGTAAAGCGTGCGTGCATAATGCGCGCCGATTTCGTCGAGGGCGAGCACGTTGAGGTGCGTGCGTCGTGCCATGCTTTCCAGCATCGCCTGATGGGAGGGCAGGAAGCCGCCAGGAAAGATGTAGCGCTTGATGAAGTCGACCTCGCGCTTGGCCGCTTCATAGCGCTGATCGCGAATGGTGATGGCTTGAATCAGCGCCAGGCCATCGTCATCGAGTAGACGGTCGACGGTGGCCAGATAAGTGGCCAGGTACTGATGTCCCACGGCCTCGATCATTTCCACCGAGACCAGGCGATCGTAGCGTCCCTCTAGGTCGCGATAATCGCGCTTGAGCAGGGTGATCCGGTCTTCGAGGCCGGCCTCGCGGATGCGCTGCGCGGTGTGCGTGTACTGCTCCTCGGAAATGGTCGTGGTAGTGACGTGGCAGCCTCGGGTGCGTGCCGCATGCAGTGCCAGCCCGCCCCAGCCGGTGCCGATCTCCAGCAGGTGATGTTCGGGGCCGACATCCAGCTTGTCGAGAATGAGTTCCAGCTTGTATGTCGAGGCGTCTTCCAGGCTGGCCTCGGGGCGCGGAAAGATGGCGCTGGAATACAGCCAGTGCTCGCGATCGAGGAAGGTCTCGAAGAGGGCGTTGCCGAGATCGTAATGAGCGGCAACATGGCGTCGGGCGCGGCCAGTGGTATTGCGTTGCAGGGCTTGGAGCGTGCTGAGGACGGCGTGCGCCAGTCGTGCAGGGCCTTTCTCCAGACGTTCGTTGACATGTTCCAGGTTGCGCGCGAGCAGGCGAATCAGCGCGACCAGATCGTCACAGTGCCAGTCACCGTCCATGTAGGTTTCCCCGGCCGCGACGCTGCCCCCCAGGGCGATGCGTCGCCAGACGCGGTCGTGATGTATCCGCAAGCGTATCGTGAGTGGCCCGCCCCGACCGAGGCGGTGCGTGCGTCCGGCTTCCTCGATGATCAGCACACCGCCCTCGAGGGTCGAAAGCTGGCGCAGCAGGCGTGGCCTGAGCCAACGGGCCACACGCGCATCGAGCGTACCGGCAGGTGTCTTGGTGGCGGAACGGGTGGTCGTCACGGGCGTGTCTCCTCGCCACGGGAATGTGAAAAGAGCGGCACGCGCTTGAGCCACAGGCGCAATGCCTCGAAATGAATGCCGGCCAGCGTCTTGAGGCTCATCCAAGGGGCCCGTGCCAGGGCGGTAAGCCAGGCGCGCCTCCCTGCGGGTGCGAAACGCAGGCTCAGCGTGGCGTCGAAATGTCGCGTGTCCCCGCGCCATGCCTCCATGTGCATCAGCAGGTGTTCGTCCGGGGTGTTGAAGCGCCAGCGATAGCGCATGTCCATGGGATTGAACGGCGACACGTGCAGGGCCTTGTCGAAATGAGCGGCATGGACATGGCGCGTCGGCGTCACCGAGCAGGCATAGACGTGGCGTTCTCGCCACGGGGTGTTGGTGACTTCGCCGAGGATGGCGCACAGGCGTTCGTCGTGGTCATAGGCGTAATACAGCGTGATGGGGTTGAAGAGCACGCCGCATAGGCGTAACTGGGTCAACATGCGAACGGGCCCCGCGGGGGCGGCCTCGCCTAACTCATGACGCAATCGCTGATGAACCGCGGTCTTGAGCGGCAGGTGCGTGGGCCCTAGATAATCTTCGCGGCGAAAGCGCGCCAGCGCCGCACGTCGTGCACTGAAGCCCGGCAGTGCATCGAAGAGTTCGGGCAGCTCGTCCAAGTCAAGCCAGGCCATCCACACGCGGTAGGTAAACGCATGCGCGCGCGGCGTGAAGCGCCGATGGCGTAGCTCACCCAAGGCCACCCGACTATGCACGCACGCTTGACCGGTCGCCGCCTCTCGCGTCATACCGACTCCTCGGCCATTGCGGGCTCGTCGCAGCCCAGCGCCTGGGCTACCCGCAGCGCGCTCCAGACACCATCCTCGTGGAAACCGTGGCGCCAGTACGCGCCACAAAAATGCGTGCGCAGATGCGTACCTGAGATTTCCGCATGACGTTGCTGGGCGGCGGCTCCCGCCAGCGTGAAGCGAGGGTGGCGATAGACGAAGCGCCGCAGCATGCGCTCGGGTGCGATAGCATCGCTGTCGTTGAGCGTTACGCAGAAACGCGTCGCGCCTGGCAAATGCTGAAGGCGATTCATGTCATAGGTCACCGAGACGCGGGCGTCGTCCTCGCGTCCGTCGATACGGTAGTTCCAGCTCGCCCAGGCACGGCGTCGACGTGGCAGCATGCGAATATCGGTATGCAGGACCACGTCATTGTCCTGATAGGGCAGGGCATCGAGGATCTCGCGCTCAGCGTGGCTGGGTGCGCTCAGCATTGCCAGGGCCTGGTCGCTATGGCAGGCGAGCACGACCTGATCGAAACGCTCCCGGCCTTGTGGGGTGGTCAGCGTCACGCCCGCCGCATCGCGCTCGATCTCGTGCACAGGGCAGGCCAGGCGTATGCGCTCGGCGTAGGCGGCTGTCAACGGAGCGATGTAGCGTCGTGAGCCGCCTACCAGCGTATACCACTGGGGGCGATCGTTCACCGACAACAGCCCATGATGATGAAAGAAACGCACGAAAGGAATCAGTGGAAAATTCGCCATGTCGTGCTCGCTGGCGGACCATATGGCGGCCCCCATGGGCAGCAGGTAACGGTGTCGAAAGGTGTCACCGTAGCCGCCTCGTGTCAGGTATTCGCCTAGCGTCATGCCTGCCGGCAAGGTGCCGTGTGAAAGATCGCGTATCGCGTGGCGATTGAAGCGCAGGATATCGCGCAGCATGCCGTGGAAGCCGGGACGCAGCAAGTTGCGACGCTGGGCGAACAGCGTATCGAGGGTATGGCCGTTATATTCGAAGTCCTCGTGTGTGGTATGCACCGAGAAGCTCATCTCGGTGGCTTGCGCAGACACGCCCAACGCTGCCAGCAAGCGTTGAAAGTGCGGATAGGTCCGGTCGTTGAAGACGATAAAGCCGGTATCGATGGCATGCCGATGCCCGTCCATTTCGACGTCTACGGTGGCGGTATGGCCGCCGAGACCTGCCTGGGCCTCGAACAGGGTCACCTCGTGGCGCTGCGAGAGATAATGCGCGCAGGCCATGCCGGCAATGCCGCCGCCGACCACCGCGATGCGCGAGGCGGGCACGTTCATGAGCTACCCTCCGTATCGGCATTGCGGGTGAGGCGTCGCCCCAGGCGATGGCGTAGCACGGGCGGCAATATACCGGCCAGCTTGACCAGCCAGGTAAAGCGACGCGGAAAATGAATGTCCAACGCGCGTTTTTCCAGACCACGCAAGATCGCGTCCACGGCTTCGTCGACCTCGACGCGCATGGGCATGGGAAAGTCATTGCGCTCGGTCAGCGGGGTACGCACGAAACCGGGATGGATGATGCTGACATCGATGCCTTCCGCCGCTAGATCGAGGCGCAGGGAGGCGAGGAAATAGCTGATCGCGGCCTTGGAAGCCCCATAGGCCTCGGCGCGCGGCAGCGGAAAATATGCCGAAGCGCTGGAGACCGCCGCCAACTGTGGACGTCGATGACCGTCTCGCGCCAGACGCAGCAGCGGCAGGGCGGCCTCTACGGCATACAGAGTGCCGTGCAGGTTGGTGGCCAGGACGCGTTCGATGAGGTCGACATCGAAGTGGCGTGCATCCAGATACTCGCAGGTGCCGGCATTGAGTAGCGCCAGATCGAGTCCGCCGAAGATAGCCTCGATCTGCGCCCCGGCCGCGCGAACCGATGCGTGGTCGGTGACATCGGCAGGCACCACCAGGGCATTCTCGAAAGGCGCTGCGAGTGCCTCCAGAGCGTCGCGTCGACGTGCCGTCAGCGCCACGCGGTGCCCATCATGCAACAAACGCTTGGCCAGGGCTTCGCCGATGCCCGAGGTGGCGCCGGTCAGCCAGATACGCCGGGGTGCCGTAGGGGTTGCCATGGAGGATCTCCTCTAGTTGCCTGGGCACTGCCTGAAAAGTGCCTGCGCTCGTTCATGCGGCGTTGAAAGTAGGCGCGTGTGCGAGTCCGATCAACGTACTCATTTACGCGCTGTAACCGCGTGTACGAGCCCCGTCCGTCTTGTCGCCAATGCTTGCCTTGTCTGATCATCCCTCGTCGACTGTTCAGATCCGGCCTAGCGCGAATGGCTGGTCGGGTCCACGCGCCGCTTGAGCCAGCGAATCACCCGCCCGAGCAGGGGCAGGTGTTCGTAAAGCATTGCACCGGCATCGAAATAGTCACGATGCCGACAGATCCGGTCACCACGAAACGCTAGCTGTGAGCATCCCGTGATACGCAGGGGAGTTCCGCGAGCGAGTCGAGGGTGCGTCAGGTGCAGTGTCCACGCCACGAACGCAGTGTCGCCCTCCTGTACACGATGCGTCACCTCGAAGTGGCATGTCTGGACATTGGCCAGCATGTCGGCGTAATAGCGCATCAGAGTGTCACGTCCCTCGATGTGGTGTAACGGATCAGTGAATTCGATATCATCAGTGTAGAGGTTTTCGAGTGTCTTTGTACACCTTTTGTCCAATTTCTCGAAGGCATGACAGAAGGTTGCCAGTGGGGTGTCTTGGCGCATGTTGCCCTCTTGTCTGGAGAAAGCGTGTCAGTTCATTGCGACAGCGATTTGAACGCGTCCAGGGCGCGCTGTCGGGCCGCCTTGTGATCGACGATGGGCATGGCGTATCCGGTATCGCGGCGTTGCGCCTCGCTGGGGAAAAAGCGTGATTTCACGGGGAGGCCGGCCAGCTCGGGGAGCCAGTAGGCGATGAAGCGTCCCTCGGGGTCGAAACGTTCCGCCTGGGTGGTGGGATTGAAGATGCGGAAATACGGTGCGGCGTCTGTCCCGGTGGACGCGGCCCACTGCCAGCCGCCATTGTTGGAAGCAAAGTCACCGTCGATGAGGTGCCGCATGAAGAAGGCCTCGCCGCGCCGCCAATCGATCAACAGGTGCTTGGACAAGAACATCGCCGTCACCATGCGTAGACGATTGTGCATCCATCCACAATGGACGAGCTGGCGCATCGCGGCGTCGACCAGCGGGTAGCCGGTACGCCCTTCGCACCAAGCCTGGAATCCTGTGTCATCGTCGCGCCAGACCAGGGCCTGGGTATGCGACTGAAAGGGGTGGTGGCGATTGATAGCGGGGAAGCTGGCGGCGATGTGCAGATAGAACTCGCGCCAGATCAATTCGTTCGCCCAGGCGGTGAGGCCGGCGTCGCCATCGGCCAAGTGACCCTGGTTGTTGTTCATGACGGCGTGCAGGCACTGGCGATGAGAGATCATGCCCAGCGCCAGATAGGGAGACAGTTCGCTGGTGCCGGGGAGGGCAGGGAAATCGCGCTGACGCTTGTAGTGATGGCCACGAAAACGCAGGAAGCGCTCGAGCCGGTCGCTGGCCTCGTCCTGACCCGCGGGCCAGGAGGCTGGGGCGAGCGGTGTGTCGGCCATCGTCTCGAGGTCGCCAGAGGGCGGCGGGTCGGCGTCGATGGCCAACGGCGCCTGGGGCTCAGGTTCTTCCACCAAGGCGATGCGGCGTGACGCCATCTGACGGTGCCAAGCCTTGGCGAAGGGCGTGAAGACGCTATATGGCTCGCCCTTGCCGGTGAGCAACTCGCCCGGCGCATAGGCCACGGCGTCGGTATGCCCGGCCACCGCGATACCGGCAGCGTGGAAAACGCGCTCCACCGCCGCGTCCCGACGCTGTTCGTTGAGTGGATATTCGCGATTGAAATGCAGGGTGGTCGCGCCGTGGTGGCGGGCCAGTGCCAGCAGCACATCGGGCGCTTCGTCGTAGGTGTCGATGCGGCGCTGCAACAAGGGAATGTTGAGGCCCGCGAGGTGTTCACGAAGCGCCGCCACACCGCGCAGCCAGAAATCGATCTTGTTGGCGCCGTGGTCGTGGCGTTGCCACTGTGGAAGACTGGTCAAGAAGACGGCGATTACCGGTCCGTGTTCGGCGGCGGCATGCAAGGCGCGGTTATCGAAGGTTCGCAGGTCGCTGCGGAACCACATCAATTGTACGTTGGACATGGCCAATCCCTGGCGCAGGTATGAGGATTAGCGTCCCAGCAGCCCATGCAGGCGGCTGAGCGCAGCGGGTAATTCGTCGCCGAGCGAGGCGACCTGCGTGTTTTCCAGCTCCGCGCCGCGGATGCGTGCTACGGGGCCGACGAGGCACAGTGGCATGTCGAGCTGCTCCGCCAGGCGCGGCAATTGACGGCGAATGAGATCGCTGCGCTCGGCGTATCCGCTGATCATGAGGATGGCGTCTGCCTTGAAGTGCTCCGCGGCCAGCGCTAACTCATTGAGCGGCGGGTCGGTATCCAGCCACTCGACCCGAAATCCCGAGGCCGAGGCGACCAGCGCCAACAGCAGAAGGCGCAATAGATCGCGCTCTTCGGGCAAACGTAGCAGCAGTAGGCGTGCGCCCGGCGTGGCTTGGTTGGCGTGATACAGGCGAATGCCGACCCGCGTGCGCAAGAAGCTTTCCAGCAAGCGGCGCTGCAACTCGGCACCGAATTGATCGCGCCAGCGATCCTCGAGCTCGTCGATCACCGGCTGCCAAAGGGCGGTCACGCACAAGCTGGCGGGGTAGAGCGCCATGCTGCGATCGAACAGGACTTCCAGCGTATCGCCATCCAGCGCGTCGACGGCCTGTAGCAGTTGCTGACGCTGGCTTTCCCAGTCACTGATATCCGGCGACGGAACATCATCATTGACCGCCGGTTCGGCACGTTCTAGCAGCTCACGCACTTGGCTGACGGGAACGCCCCGATTGAGCCATTGCAGAATGCGTTCGACCCGCTGTATGTCCTCGCGTGCATAGAGACGATGTCCCTTGGGGGTACGCTGCGGACGAATCAGGCCGTAGCGGCGCTCCCAGGCGCGCAAGGTCACGGAATTGACGCCGGTTAGCCGTGAGACCTCGCGGATCGGATACAGTGGCGAACCGGCCGGATCCATCGCCTGTTCACTCATGCGCTTGTATTCCTCTTGTGGATATTACTATCAGCATGGGGGATGAAGTTGTACGTCGCAAGAGCTTTGTACAATCCTTATGACGTCTCACGCTTCCGCACGAGCCGTGACGATGTTCGCCAATGCTTCGACGAAGGCGGGATGCTGGCCGACGGGATCGAGCAGTGTCAGTGTCGCTTGGGGGTATTGCGCGCGTAATGCGTCGAGCTGGGCCGGGACATCCTGGCGTAGATGACGCCCGGCGGCAAAGAACAACGGCAAGATGTCGAGGCGTCGATGGCCCTGGTCATAGAGCTCGGCGACGCGTGTTTCCAGCGAGGGTTCGCTGAGCTCCATGTAGGCGATGACGGCGGGGGTGTCGAGGCGCGCACGCAGGTCGTGCTCGAGCGCTTCGAAGGGGGCGCGCCAGCGTGCATCGCTGGAACCGTGGGCGAGTAAGATCAAGGCGTGGCTCATCGAGGTTCTCCAGATCGATCGGTGAAAGACATGCAATGTATTGTCGCGCATCGGCTATGCTGTGTGGCGAGACGCGCCAGGTATCTGATGGCATGATACCGTACACATTGTACAATATTCGTATAATACATTCTCGTACAACACCTCGCTGTTCGGAGAGTCATCATGCGTATCTTGATCACCGGCGGTAGCGGTTTCGTCGGGCGACTGCTCTGCCAACACCTGAATGAGGCCGGTCATCGGTTGCTGGTGGTATCCCGGTCCCCCGATCGGGCGCGCAGAGAACTGCCTGAGGGCGCCGAGATCCGCGAGTCGGTCATGGCGTTTGCGGAGGACGCCCCCGAGGCAATCATCAATCTTGCCGGCGAACCCATTGCCGACAAGCGCTGGAGCGAGGCGCAGAAAAAACGTTTGCTCGAGTCGCGGCTGAATATGACGCGCGAGCTGGTGACGCTGTGCGAGCGTCTGGAGACGCCGCCTCGGGTCATGGTGTCCGGCTCGGCCATGGGGTTTTATGGCGATCAGGGAGAGCGCGACGTTACCGAGCAGACGCCGCCCACTGATGAGTTCGCGCATCGTCTGTGCGCACAGTGGGAATCGGCAGCGCGCGCAGCCGAATCGTTGGGCGTTCGGGTAGCGCTAGTGCGAACTGGGCTGGTACTCGATGCCGGTGGCGGCACGCTGAGCAAGCTGCTGCCGCCTTTCCGTCTGGGGCTGGGCGGCCGCCTGGGCAATGGCCGTCAGTACATGCCGTGGATTCATCGCGAGGATCTGGTGCGCATCGTGCTATTCCTGCTTGAGCGTGACGACCTCGAGGGGCCTTTCAATGCCGCCGCCCCGCATCCCGTGACCAATGCCGACTTTACTCGTGCCTTGGCACACCACCTGCATCGTCCCGCGGTGTTTACGGTGCCCGCCGGTGTCTTGCGGCTGGCCCTGGGCGAGATGTCACGCCTGTTGCTGACTGGCGCCCGCATGCGTCCCGCACGCCTGGAGGCGGCGGGCTTCACGTTTGAGTATCCGACGCTGGACAGCGCCCTGAAAGCGATCCTCGGGCGCTGACGCATGGCGCCTGCGGTTCGGGGTTACTCGGGTGGATCGACAGTGACGATCACGCGTACTGCGTCGAGGCGCAGCCGCGTGGCATCGATGGCCGTATCCAGCGCCTGACGCTCGTGGGCGAGGGCATCGATTTCCGCATCGCGCACTGCCGGATTGTGGCGTGCCAAGGCCTTGAGACGCGCCAGTTCGGTGTCCAACGTCTCGCGCATGCGTGTCTGCGCCGCCTCGACGATGCTTGGCAGCTCGTTCTCGGCCTCGCCTTCGGCATTGGTCAACAGGTCGCGCAATTGGGTATGGCGTGACTTGATCAGGTCGCGTGCCACGGCCTTCTTGACCTTCTTGAGGTTCTTTGCCAAGCCCCCGAACGAGACCTTCTGGGTCAGGTTGGCGCCCGACTCGTCGAGCAGCAATCGGACCGCCGTGGGTGGCAGGAAACGCTCGACATTCAAATGCTTGGGCGCTGGACAGTGCGTCCGAAACACCAACTCGGCCATCAGCCGGCCACCGGGAATCGAGGGGTGCTGAAGCAGCGCCAGTGCGGTGTTGCCGAGGGTGCCGTCGAGGATACGCTCCATCATCTCGCGCACCAGCGGGTGTTCCCAGGAAAGGTGCTGAACATCGTCGCGGGCCAGGGCACGTTGACGATCGAACGTTGCCGAGAAGCCTTCCTCGCCTTTGACCAGCCCCGGCAGGCCGTCGAGCATGTGAGGCCCCGCCAGCAGGTGTTGGATATCGCCGCCCAAGTCACGGCTCTCGACGCCGAAGACATCCAGTGCCTTGTCGACGTAACGTGGCAATGTCGTGTCGGCGTCCAGCTCGCGGATGGCGTCGGTGATGACCTGGGCGTGTTGCGGGCGGCAGGCGTTCCATTCCAGCAGCCGGTCGCGCCCGGCTTCATGGGCAGCGAGGCGGCTTTCGAAGTAGGCGCGCGTTTCCGCGATGACTTCCTCGAGGGCGTCGTTATCGAGCAGGGCGTCGGCCACGGTATCGCCGAAGGCATCGTAGAGCTCGCTGCCGATGCCATGTGGGGCATTGAAGGCACGCATGCCCTCGTCGTACCAGCGCAGCAGCCGCTCGCCGGGGCTGTCGTCGAACACCGGCACGTAAATGTCGATGGCGTGTTGCTGGCCGATGCGATCGAGGCGACCGATGCGTTGCTCGAGCTGATCGGGATGTGCCGGTAGATCGAACATCACCAGGTGGCGGCAGAACTGGAAATTGCGTCCCTCGGAGCCGATTTCCGAGCATACCAGTACTTGGCAGCCGTCCTCCTCGTCGGCGAAGGCCGCGGCCGCCCGGTCGCGCTCGATGAGCGTCAGGCCCTCGTGGAACACCGGCGCCTGGAGACCGCCCAGCACGCGCAGTGCCTCGCTGAGGTCGCTGGCGGTGTCGCGGTCGTGGGCGATGACCAGCACCTTGTCGCGGCCCACCTCGGTCAAGCGTTCCAGAAGCCAGGTCACGCGCGGGTCGATTTGCCACCAGGGCTCGGTATTGAGCGACACGTTGCTCGGCGAGTCGTCGCTCAGCGCACGGTACATGGCGTCGGGATAGAGCAGGACCTCGGGATGATCGAGCCCGGTGGCGATCAACAGGTCGTCGAGGTAGTCCATGTCGCGATCCAGCTTGCGTAGTTCACGGCGGTAGCTGGACGGCGGGGTCAGGCGCGTGACATGCAAGTGGCGCTCGGGGAAGCCAGCGACATGGCGGCGGCTGTTGCGAAACATCACGCGGCCGGTCCCGTGACGATCGAGGAGCTGCTCGCGGAGCTGGCAACGGGCGCTATGGTGCTGCGCCTCGTCGCTTTCGGGGTCGAGCAGCGTGGCGAGCAGCGCCTGGCTGTCCGCATCATCGATGACCGCGCCCACGGCGTCGCGATCGACGGCATCGCCGGGCAGGCGTTCAAGGGCGTCCACGGCCTCGGCGACCTTGGCATAGCCTGCTTCTTCGGCGGCGAAGGCCGCCAGACTGGTGTAGCGCTCGGGATCGAGCAGGCGCAACCGCGCGAAGTGGCCGGCTTGGCCCATCTGCTCGGGCGTGGCGGTCAGCAGCAGCACGCCGTCGATGACTCGCGCCAACTGCTCGACGCAGGCATAGCCGGGGCCGCTGGCCTCGGGCGTCCAGTCGAGATGATGGGCCTCGTCGACGATCAGCAGGTCCCAGTCACAGGTGAGGGCCTGGGTCTGGCGGTGCGGGTTGGCGAACAGCCATTGCTGGCTGGCCAGGACCAGTTGAGCGCTTTCGAAAGGGTTGCCTGTGCTGTGCTGGCTCTGCTGTTCGTCGAGCAGGGTGAAATGCAGCGAGAAGCGGCGCAGCATTTCCACCAGCCATTGATGGCTCAGGCTGTCGGGTACCAGAATCAAGGCTCGCTCGACACGCCCGGTGAGCAGCAGGCGGTGCAGGATCAGGCCGGCTTCGATGGTCTTGCCCAGGCCCACCTCGTCGGCGAGCAGTACGCGTGGGGCATGACGGCGCGAGACCTCGTCGGCGATATACAGCTGATGAGGGATGAGATCCACGCGCGGTCCGGCCAGGCCGTTGGCGGGATGCTGGGCGATACGGTGATAGTGGTGCAGGGTGCGGTAGCGCAGTTCGAACCAGTCGTTGCGGTCGACCTGGCCGGTCAGCAGGCGGTCGCGTGCTTGCTGAAAGCGCATGCTGTCGGCGAGGCGGCTTTCGGGAAGTTCGTCGTATTCGCCGTTCGCGGTTTCGACGATATAGACCAGCAGCCCCTGGGCTTCCTTGGTGTCGTCGACGGTCAGCGTGCGGCCGTCGGCGGCTTCGATTCGGTCGCCGGTGCCGAAGACGACGCGGGTAAGCGGCGCTTGGCGAACGCTATAGGTGCGCGTTTCCTGGCTGGCGGCAAAGAGCACGGTCACGCTTCGGGCGTCGCAGTTCAGGATCGTGCCCAGCCCCAGCTCGGCTTCGCCGTCGCTGACCCAGCGCTGGCCCGGAATGAATTCGCTCATGATGCCTCGGGATGATGATGTAACGGAACGTGGCGCACCGCCTTGCTGGGGAGCATGCAGGGCGGCGGGCGCAGTATTCTACCGGAAAGCGACGAAGGGCTTAACAGGCGATTGCGTTTTCAATGCGTGGTCGACAGCCAGCGCATGAGATGTGCCGTGGAGAGTTCGCCCATCTGGTAGTCGAGTAGCTGACCGTGGGCGCTGAAGCGTAGTGTCAGGGGCAGTGCGGGCATGTCGAAATAAGCCTGCAAGCGTTGTTGCGGATCACGCAGGGCATAGGGGAAAGCGATCTTGCGGGCATCGAGATAGCGCGCGGCTTGCAGCAGCGTCTGGCCTTCATCGATGGCCACGACGGTGGCCGCGGCATGCTCGAGATTGGCGAGCCGCGCCAGCGTATGGCGGCATGCTCGGCAATCGCTGCGCCATAGCACTACGATGAGCGGAGACGCCGACGTCAGCTTTTCGAGGGGCGTCGGGGTGCCATCGAGCGCGTTCAAGGTCAGATGCGGCAAATGCGTGGGTGGGGGGTCGGCCACCAGCGGCTGCCAGGTATTCAACCCCCACCAAAGTGCGCTACATGCCATGAGCGCGCCGCTGGCCAGGCGCATCTGATGTGCGGGAAGGTCGCGCAAGCACCATGATGTCCACAGACCGGCGCCGAGCAAGGCGCCCAGCGGATGGTATCCGGACGTCCACAATGTGATGATCTCGAGAGGGGCCTGACGGTAGGCGTCCAAGTGAAGCGCCACATATGCCAGGCGAGCACCGAGCAGCGCCGCTGCCAAGGTGCCACTCAACCACTGGCGTTGTCGGGGGCGGGGTAGACGCAACGACGCACCCAACGCCAATAGCGCCAGTGCCGCGATGGCGGCGTATAGCGGTGCGCTTGGAAGCGGCACATGGCCGAGCATGATCGGTGGCATGAGGTTCTCATGGTGGCGATGACGAATCGCGATGCCTGACACGTTACACTAACGCTCTAGGGATCGCTTTTTAAGCATCGTGGCCGGGATGAAGTCCTCGCATGGCGTCAGGTCGAAACGAAAGGAGAGAACGCATGGTGGGTTCGCGCTATGGCGTCGATGGGTTGCGCGCGGCAGCCATTGCCAGTCAGGCCCTGGGATTCATTCTGATCATGACGCTGGAAACCTGTCTGGGCGACGCCGCGCGCCCTTGGCAGGGAGTGACGCTGGCGTTGATGCTCCTTGCCGCTTGTTGGGTGGCCCTGATGCGGCGTTATCGGCGCAACAAGCAGCGCCGCGTCATGGATGAGCGGCTCAGGCGTGCGGCAGAAGACGAGGAGTAAGGGGGCGCATCACGGTGTGTGCCCATGGAGGCCCAGGGGTTGGCAGCGGCGCGGGTCGAGGGCCAACAGCATCAGCTGCCAGTCACCGGGAAGCGGCATGGTCAGCACTCGCCAAGCGCAACCGCGTGACGCGCTGGGATGCTCGCGCGAGGCCTCCAGGCAGCGCGCTCCCTTGCTGGTCAGCAAAGGGGCGAGGCGCTCGAATTCCGCATTGTCGGCTTCCAGGCGTAAGGTGCTGGCGGGCGCCTCGGGGTGTTCGTCGAGTAGCAGCACATGGCTGTTATGCCCCTCGTGATGCAGCTCGAGGCAAGCACCGTGCGGGGTATGCAGCAAGGTCGTCAGTGCCAAGTGTGCTTGCAGCCATTCCACCAAGGGGGCAAGTTGGGCGACGTGAAGTACGGCGGGTTCCAGCGATAAGCGTTGCATGGCGGACTCCAGAGCGTCTGTGAGCGTACCCATCAGTATGGGGGCTGACGCGATGCTGGAAAGCACGGCATGGCTATGGTGCGAATGCACGACGTCTATCGATGTCCGGGACAAGCGTGCTGGGGCGGGTAACCAGCAAGGCATGGTTGGCACATCCTTGTGCCGTTGGGCTTCCTAGCCTGACTACCGTGGGCGCATATGCCAGGATTATCGATAACCTGGGTTAAGAATGATGGTGCATCGATACCATGCGTCAGGCGAGGCGCGTGACACGGGGAGGTCGACATGTTGGGGCAGGATACGAAAAAAGCCCATGCAACTGAATGCATGGGCTTTTCTAAATCTTGGTCGGAGTAGCAGGATTCGAACCTACGACCTCTGCCTCCCGAAGGCAGCGCTCTACCAAGCTGAGCTATACTCCGTTCGCGCTGGGGGTGCCAGCTCGACGGGGCTGCATTATACGCATCCGCGGCGTGCGCGCAACCCTTTTGCAGGCGGTCTGATCAGGTTTGGCGCTCGACGGCGAGGCGGGCGAGCTCGGCCATGCTGTCACGGTAGCGGCTCGCGGGTAAAAGCTCGAGCTGGGCAAGCGCGAGGTCGACCATTTCCACGGCACGGCGACGGGTGTATGCCAGCGCACCGGTGGCGTTGACGATGGCCAGTACCTCGTCGAGATGATCGAGTCCGCCCTGGCGAATGGCCTTGCGGACCACATTGACCTGCTCGGCGTCGCCGGTCGCCATGGCATGAATGAGGGGCAGCGTGGGCTTGCCTTCGGCAAGGTCGTCGCCGACGTTCTTGCCCATGGCATCGGCGTCGCCCTGATAGTCGAGAAGGTCGTCGACGAGCTGGAAGGCCAGCCCCAGATAGCGGCCGTAGAGCTTGAGGGCCTCTTCCTGGGCGGGGCTCGCGTCGGCGAGTATCGCGCCGCTGTGACTGGCGGCCTCGAAGAGCATGGCGGTCTTGCCCTGAATGGTCTCGAAGTACGCGGCCTCATCGATGTCGGGGTTGCCGATATTGGTCAACTGCAGTACTTCGCCTTCGGCGATCACGCAGGTGGCGCCGGAGAGAATTTCCATGACGCGCATCGAGCCGACTTCGACCATCATCTGGAACGAGCGCGAATACAGGAAATCGCCGACCAGCACCGAGGGGGCGTTGCCCCAGGCGTCGTTGGCGGTCGCCTTGCCCCGGCGCAGGTGTGATTCGTCGACCACGTCGTCGTGCAGCAGCGTCGAGGTGTGCATGAATTCGATCAGTGTGGCCAGGGTCACGTGGCGATCGCCCGGGTAGCCCAGAGAGCGTGCGGCGAGCAACACCAGCAGCGGGCGTAGTCGCTTGCCGCCGCTTTCGATGATGTAGTGGCCAATGGTTTCGACGAGGGGAACCCGGGAAGCCAGTTGGGCGAGGATGGTGCGGTCGACGGCGGCGAAATCATCCGCGACCGCCGCATGGATGGGCGATGCGTTGGGCTGCATGGGTCGGCTTGTCGCAATAAGGGGTTGGGCCGCCTCATTGCGGCCTTGGGCTCGGGCTATGCTAGGGGGCCCCCCGAGGGGCGTCAAGGCGCATGCCGGTGTTGTGCCAGGCCGCGTCATCCGTGGTGTGAAAGACGCTTGCCCGGTATGCCTGTGTGTCGCTATAATACGCGGCTCGACTCATCATGCTCCCTGTCAGATGGCTGCCGGAAGGGGCGCCACTCGCCGCAGGTCGATGAAGAGCGCAACCCCGATGAGTGCTGGAGAGTGACATGTACGCAGTAATCAAGAGCGGTGGCAAGCAGTACCGCGTTCAGGAAGGCCAGACCCTGAAGCTCGAGAAGCTGGAAGTGGCCACGGGTGACACCCTCGAACTCGACCAGGTGCTGCTGGTTGCCGATGATGACGACGTGAAGGTCGGCGCACCGCTGGTCGAAGGTGCCAAGGTGACGGCGGAAGTCGTTTCCCATGGTCGCGGCGAAAAGGTGAAGATCATCAAGTTCCGTCGCCGTAAGCACCAGATGCGTCGTCAAGGCCATCGTCAGTGGTTCACCGAAGTCAAGATCACCGGAATTTCCGCGTAAGCGATATTCCCCCGATAACACGAGGTATTTGCAATGGCTCATAAAAAGGCTGCCGGTAGTTCTCGTAACGGTCGCGACAGTGAATCCAAACGCCTAGGTGTCAAGCTGTTCGGTGGCCAGGCGGCGACCGCCGGCAACATCATCGTGCGTCAGCGTGGTACCAAGTTCCACGCCGGCAGCGGTGTCGGCATCGGCAAGGATCACACCCTGTTCGCCCTGAACGACGGCGTGATCAAGTTCGAGACCAAGGGTCCGAAAAACCGTAAGTTCGTGAGCGTTGTCTCCGCCTGAGACCGCCACGAACGATGCAGGAGAAGGCCCCGCTTCAGGCGGGGCCTTTTCGTATAGGGCGGCCGTGGCCGTCAGGAGAAGTGTCCATGCAATTCGTCGACGAAGCCTCGATCATCGTCGAGGCCGGCAAGGGCGGCAATGGTTGCCTGAGTTTCCGGCGCGAAAAATACGTTCCCAAGGGCGGGCCGGACGGCGGCGACGGTGGGCACGGTGGCAGCGTCTATCTGATCGGTGACGACGCCCTCAATACGTTGATCGACTTCAAGTATCAGCGCTTCTACAAGGCACCCAACGGTCAGCCGGGCCAAGGGCGCCAGATGAGTGGCCGCAACGGCGAAGATCTGCACGTCAAGGTGCCGGTGGGGACCACGGTGATCGATGAGGATACCCTCGAGGTGATCGCCGATGTGACCGAGGCCGGTCAGGTCGAGCTGGTGGCGCAGGCGGGCCGTCGTGGATTGGGCAACATCCATTTCAAGTCCTCTACCAACCGGGCGCCGCGCAAGACAACGCCAGGCACTGAGGGCGAGCGCCGCAACCTGCGCTTCGAGATGAAAGTGATGGCCGATGTCGGCCTGCTGGGCGTGCCCAATGCCGGCAAGTCGACGCTGATCCGTGCCGTCTCGGCCGCCAAGCCCAAGGTCGCCAACTACCCCTTCACCACGCTGGTACCCAATCTCGGGGTGGTCAAGCTGGGCACGCACGAGCATTTCGTCATGGCCGACGTGCCAGGTTTGATCGAAGGGGCATCTGATGGCGCCGGTCTGGGGTTGCGTTTTCTCAAGCATCTCACCCGGACACGGTTGTTGTTGCACGTGGTCGACGTGGCGCCGTTCGATGAAAGCGATCCCGTGGAGAGTGCGCGGGCTATCGCGCATGAACTCGAACAGTTTTCCGCTACGCTGGCCGAGCGCCCACGCTGGCTGGTGCTCAACAAGCTCGACTTGCTCCCCGAGGAAGTGCGTCAGGCCACGGTCGACGATATCGTCGCGCGCCTGGAGTGGACGGGGCCGGTGTTTCGGGTTTCGGCGATCAGTAGCGAGGGCACCCAGCCGCTGGTGCAGGCGGCGCATCGCTGGCTGACCGAGCAGCGTCAGCTGGAGGCAGAGGACGAGACGGCTTTCGCACATGAGCGCGAGATGCGCCAGCGCATGGAAGACGAAGCCGTGGCGCGCGCCGAGGCGCGCATGTCGCGCAAGCGCAAGCCGGTTCAGGAAGATGACGATGATTTCGACGATGACGAGTACGACGTCGAAGTGGAATACGCTCCCTGAACGGGGTCGGGGTCGGAGGAAAGCCGGTGAGTGAGTCGCAGTCGATGAGTCGTGAGGCCTTGCGTGGCGCACGGCGTATCGTGATCAAGATCGGCAGTGCGCTGTTGACCAACGACGGTCGTGGCCTCGATGCCGACGCCATTGGCGGTTGGGTCGATCAGATCGCCTCCCTGCATGCGCGCGGCGTCGAAGTCGTGCTGGTGTCGTCCGGGGCGGTGGCTGAGGGCATGGCGCGCCTGGGCTGGGCATCCCGGCCCTCGGCGGTGTATGAACTGCAGGCGGCTGCCGCGGTAGGGCAGTCGGGGCTATCGCAATGCTATGAGGGGCACTTCGCGCGTCATGGTCTGCGTAGCGCGCAAGTGCTTTTGACGCATGATGATCTGTCCGACCGCAAGCGCTATCTCAATGCGCGTTCGGCGTTACGCACGCTGGTTGCACTGCGCGTGGTGCCGGTGATCAACGAGAACGACACCGTGGTCACCGACGAGATCCGCTTCGGTGATAACGATACGCTGGGCGCGCTGGTGGCCAACCTTTTGGAAGCGGATGCGCTGATCCTGCTCACCGATCAGGAAGGCTTGTTCGATGCCGATCCGCGCCACGACCCCGAGGCGCGGTTGATCAGCGAAGGACGTGCCGACGATCCTGCCCTGGCGGCGGTTGCCGGCGATGGCGGTGCCTTGGGGCGCGGCGGAATGACGACCAAAGTGCGCGCTGCGCGCCTGGCGGCGCGCTCCGGCGCGCTGACGGTGATCGCCAGTGGGCGCCAGGCGGCGGTGCTCACGCGGCTGGCGGAAGGCGAGACGCTGGGCACGCTGTTGATGCCGGATCATGCCCCGTTGGCGGCGCGCAAGCGGTGGCTGGCGGGGCAGCTTCAGGTGCGCGGCACGCTGGTGCTCGACGATGGTGCGGTCGAGGTATTGCATCGCCATGGGTCGAGCTTGTTGCCGGTGGGCGTGCGACGTGCCGAAGGTGTCTTCAAGCGTGGCGATATGGTGGTCTGCGTCAACGAGCGCGGCGAGCGGGTCGCCAAGGGGCTCGTCAACTACGGCAGTGACGAGGCGCGGCGTATCGTGGGCCAGCCTAGTCATCGCATCGAGACGCTGCTTGGCTACATGGAATCACCGGAGCTCATCCATCGCGATAATCTGGTCATCATATGAAGGGCCGTAATATCGGGGATGCGCTCGGCGACGCTATAGCCGTTGCCGGGCGGGCCATGCTAGAATGCTGCATCCTCTCAGACACGGCCCGTTGATGGGGCGCCTCGTGAGTGGCGATCCCGTTTTGGCCGATTCGTTTGACGTAGTAAAAAGTCAAGCGAATCAATTTTTTACAGAATATGACTGTCAACATCTCCAAGGAGTAGACGGTGGCGAACACCAAACAGGCCCGTAAACGCGCCCGCCAGGCGGAGCAGCGTCGTCAGCACAATGCCAGCCAACGCAGCATGGTGCGCACGTACATCAAGCGCGTCGTCAAGGCGATCCAGACTGGCGATCATGGTCAGGCCATGACCGAGTTCAAGGCAGCCCAGCCGGTCATCGACCGCATCGCTGACAAGGACGCGATCTCCAAGCGCAAGGCTGCACGTATCAAGAGCCGTCTGAACAAGCGAATTAAGGCCCTGGCTGCCTGAAGCCGGGTCTTGGCGGTAACGCGTGAAAAAACCGGCTTCGGCCGGTTTTTTTGTAAGTGGCGCTTGGGCGTCGGGGGCGTGGAGATAGCCGGTGACGGGTAAACATTCACAGGCAGTGCCGACAGGCGACGCGTCGTCAGCGTCGCCGCCTCGGCCTGAGGGGCGTGGCGGCCTGTTACGCTCAGGGATGGTGGTCAGCACCATGACCATGCTCTCGCGCGTGATGGGGCTGGCGCGGGACGTCGTGATCGCGACCTTGTTTGGCGCCGGCAGCGGTGCGGATGCCTTCTTCGTCGCCTTCAAGATTCCCAACTTCATGCGCCGCCTGTTCGCCGAGGGCGCCTTCAATCAGGCGTTCATCCCGGTATTGTCCGAGTATGCCACGCAGCGGACGCGTGAAGAAGTGCGCGAATTGCTCGACGCGGTGTCGGGCAGTCTCGGCTTGATACTGGCCTTGCTCAGCGCCGTGGCGGTGCTTCTCGCGCCCTGGCTGGTGTGGCTGTTCGCGCCGGGATTCAGCGCTGACCCGGGTAAACTGGCGCTGACCGCCGACATGCTACGTCTGACGTTTCCCTATCTATGGCTGATTTCGCTGACCGCCTTCGCGGGCAGCGTGCTCAACACCTGGAACCGTTTTGCCGTGCCGGCGTTCACGCCGGTGCTGCTCAACCTGTCGTTGATTGGCGCGGCGCTGTGGCTGACGCCTTGGATGCAAGATCCCGTCATGGCGCTGGCCTGGGGCGTACTGATCGCGGGTGTCGTCCAACTGGGCTTTCAGGTACCGTTTCTGGCGCGCCTGGGATTGACCCCGCGTCCTTGGCCCAACTTCCGACACCCTGGAGTGCGCCGCGTTCTGGTATTGATGGCGCCGGCGCTGTTCGCCGTGTCGGTGTCACAAATCAATCTGTTATTGGATACCGTGCTGGCGTCGTTGCTGGCGTCGGGCAGTGTGTCCTGGCTGTACTACTCGGATCGCCTTGTAGAATTGCCGCTGGGGGTGTTCGGGGTGGCACTGGGCACGGTGATCCTGCCGGCGCTCTCCAAGCGTCACGCCGAGCAGTCGCCCGAGCACTTTGCCAAGATGCTCGACTGGGCGCTGCGTGCGGTGCTGCTGCTCGGGCTTCCCGCGGCCCTGGCCCTGGTGCTGCTGGCCGAGCCATTGCTGGTCAGCCTGTTCCACTACGGGGCGATGACGGATCACGATATCGTGATGGCGGCGCGCAGTATGCGGGCCTATGCGCTGGGGTTGTTGCCTTTCATGCTGATCAAGGTGCTGGCGCCGGGATATTTCGCACGCCAGGACACCAAGACGCCGGTCAAGATCGGGATCGTGGCGATGGTCGCCAACATGGCCTTCAATCTGTTGCTGATCTTGCCACTGGCGCATGCCGGTCTGGCGTTGGCCACGGCGCTGTCGGCGTTTCTCAATGCCGGTATGCTGGGCTGGGGGCTACGACGGCGCGGCGTGTTAACGTTCCAGCCGGGCTGGGGACGCTTCGCGCTGACGCTCGGGGCCGGCTGCGTGATCATGGGAAGCGGTATCTGGTGGCTGGTGCCCGAATGGCATGCCTGGCTCGACTGGCGCGTGTGGCAGCGTGTCGTGACCCTGTTGGGGCTGACCCTGGGCGGCGTGGTGGTCTATTTTGGATGGCTGGCGCTATGCGGCGTGCGGCTCAGGCATTTTCGCCTGCGTGGCTAAGAGCGGGGGACATGGCTGTCAGGCGTGGCCCCCTTGGTTATAATCGAACGTTTCACCGGCATATGAACGGCACATGGAACTGATCAGAGGACTGCACAATCTGCACGAGGCGGGCCCGTGCGTGGCGACGATCGGCAATTTCGATGGCGTGCATCGCGGTCATCAGGCGATCCTCGATCAGCTCAAGAGTCGTGCCACGGCGCTGGGGTTGCCGATGACGGTGGTCGTCTTCGAGCCCCAGCCACGCGAGTACTTTGCCGGTGAGCAAGCGCCCCCTCGTTTGAGCCGGCTACGCGACAAGGTCGAGCTGCTGGCCGAATACGGTGCCGAGCGCGTCGTCTGTCTGCCCTTCAATGCCGCTCTGCGAGGTCTGACGGCCGACGAGTTCATCGAGCGCGTGCTGATCCGTGGCCTGGGCGTCAAGCATCTTGTCGTGGGAGACGACTTTCGCTTCGGCTGTGACCGGGCGGGCGATTTCGCCTTGTTGCAACGTGTGGGTGAACGCTGTGGCTTCGAGGTCGAGCATACCCGCACGTTCGTCCTCGACGATGAGCGTGTCTCCAGTACCCGAGTGCGCACCTTGCTGGCCAGCGGCAATTTCGCCCAAGCCGCGCGATTGTTGGGACGCCCTTATCAACTGTCGGGACGCGTGGTCGCGGACCGGCAACTGGGGCGCACCATTGGCGTACCCACCGCCAACCTGCCGTTGACGTCGCGCTCTCTGGCATTACGCGGTATCTATGCCTGCGTCACACGATTGCCCGATGGTCGAGAGCTGTCGGGGGCGGCCAATATCGGGTGGCGACCGACCGTGGGCAGCACCCGGCCGGTGCTGGAAGTACATTTGTTCGATTTCGAGGGTGACCTCTACGGCCAACGCCTTACGGTCGTGCCTTGTGCGCGGCTGCGAGGCGAGGTCAATTTTGCGGGGCTGGAGGCCCTGACGCGTCAGATCCATGCCGACCTGGCGCAGGCACGTCGCTATTTTCGCGCGGCCACGCCGCTCGATGCCATTGCGCTCGAGCTGCCGTGCACTTCGACTGGCTGGACTTATCCGCTGGCCTCGGCGCCCTTGGCGCCCGAGCCTTCGACTTCCGACTCCTCGGCGGGCACGCGCCCGGCCGACCAAGACGATGGCTGACCTTCCGCTATGAGCGATTACAAACATACCTTGAACCTCCCCGAGACCGACTTCCCCATGCGCGGCATGTTGCCCAAGCGTGAGCCGGGGCGGGTATCGCAATGGCAGGACATGAACCTCTACGAACGCCTGCGCGAGGCGCGCGCCGGTCGTGAGAGCTTCGTGCTGCACGATGGCCCTCCCTATGCCAACGGCAGCATTCACATCGGTCATGCCGTCAACAAGATCCTCAAGGACATCGTCGTCAAGTCGAAGGCGCTGGCGGGATACGACGCGCCTTATGTGCCCGGCTGGGACTGCCACGGGTTGCCCATCGAGCACAAGGTCGAGACCACCCACGGCAAGCATCTCGCCGCCGGCGAGGCGCGTGATCTATGCCGCGAGTACGCGGGCGCGCAAATCGAGGCGCAGAAGACCGATTTCGTGCGTCTGGGCGTGGTCGGTGACTGGGAACATCCTTACCGCACCATGGATTTCGCCAACGAAGCCGGCGAGATTCGTGCGCTGGCCAAGATGGTCGAGGGTGGTTATGTCTTCAAGGGGCTGAAGCCGGTCAACTGGTGCTTCGATTGTGGCTCGGCCCTGGCCGAAGCCGAGGTCGAGTACGCCGACAAGAAGTCCGATGCCATCGATGTCGCCTTCACCGCCGCCGAGCCCGCCAAGCTAGCGACGGCGTTTGAGCTCACGTCGCTCGACAAGCCGGCGGCCATCGTCATCTGGACCACCACGCCGTGGACCATTCCCGCCAACCAGGCGCTGAACGTGCATCCTGACTTCACCTATGCCCTGGTCGATACCGGCGAGCGGCTGCTGGTGCTCGCCGAGGAACTGGTCGAGAGCTGCCTGACGCGCTATGGCCTCGAGGGTGATGTCGTGGCCACGGCCACGGGCGCGGCGCTGGAGTTCGTCACTTTTCAGCATCCGTTCTACGAGCGCGTGGCGCCGGTGTATCTCGCCGATTACGTGACCGTGGAAGAGGGCAGCACGGGGATCGTCCACTCGGCGCCTTCCTACGGCCTGGATGACTTCATGACCTGCCGCGCGCACGGCATGAGCTTCGATGACATGCTCAACCCTGTGCAGGGCAATGGCGTATACCGCGACGACCTGCCGTTGTTCGGCGGGCAGATGATCTGGAAGGCCAACCCTCAGATCGTCGATACGTTGCGCGAAGTCAACGCGCTGATGGCGCACACGCCGATCACGCATAGCTACATGCATTGCTGGCGCCACAAGACCCCGGTCATCTATCGTGCCACGGCGCAATGGTTCGTGGGCATGGACCGCGAAGACGATCAGGGGCGTACCCTGCGGCAGCGTGCACTGGACGGCGTCGAGGCGACCCAGTTCATCCCCGCCTGGGGCAAGGCGCGTCTGCACTCGATGATCGCCAACCGTCCCGACTGGTGCATTTCGCGCCAGCGCAACTGGGGGGTGCCGATTCCGTTCTTCCTGCACAAGCAGACCGGGGAATGGCATCCGCGCACCGTCGAGCTGATGGAAGCTGTCGCCAAGCGCGTCGAAGCCGAGGGTATCGATGCCTGGTTCCGTCTCGACGCCAGTGAGCTGCTGGGCGACGAGGCCGGCGACTACGAGAAAGTCACCGATACCCTGGATGTGTGGTTCGATTCCGGCACCACCCATTGGCATGTCTTGCGGGGCTCGCATGCGCTGGGGCACGCGCAAGGGCCGCGCGCCGATCTGTATCTCGAAGGGTCCGACCAGCATCGCGGCTGGTTCCATTCGTCGTTGCTGACCGGGTGCGCCATCGACGGCCATGCGCCCTACAAGGCGCTGCTGACACACGGCTTCACCGTCGACGAGAAAGGCCGCAAGATGTCCAAGTCGATGGGCAACGTCATCGCACCACAGCAGGTGATGGATAAGCTGGGTGCCGATATCCTGCGCCTGTGGGTCGCCTCCACCGACTATTCCGGTGAGATGGCGGTCTCCGACGAGATCCTCAAGCGTACCGCCGATGTCTACCGGCGTATTCGCAACACTGCGCGCTTCTTGCTGGCCAACTTGAACGGCTTCGATCCCGCGCGTGACGCCGTGGCGTTCGAGGACATGCTGGCCCTGGATCAGTGGGCGGTGGATCGTGCCGCGCAGCTTCAGGAGCGCATGCGGACGGCCTATGACGACTACCGTTTCCGTGACGTCTATCAGCAGGTGCACGACTTCTGTGCCCACGAGCTGGGCGGCTTCTACCTGGACGTGATCAAGGATCGCCAGTACACCACCCAAGCCGATTCGCGCGCGCGCCGCAGCTGTCAGACGGCGCTCTATCATGTGGTCGAGGCGCTGGTGCGCTGGGTGGCGCCGATTCTGTCCTTCACCGCCGAGGAAATCTATGAGGCCATTCCCGGCGCACGCGGCGATAGCGTGCTGCTGGAAGAATACTATCCGCATCTGGCAACCCTGGAGGCGGATGCCCTCATGGGGCGTGCGTTCTGGTCGCGGGTGCTCGAGGTCAAGCAGGCGGTCAACAAGTGCCTGGAAGATGCGCGTAACGCCAAGGTGATACGCAACAGCCTCGCTGCCGAGGTCACGCTCTACGCCGATGATGGCCTGCGCGAGACCTTGGCACAGCTCGGTGATGAGTTGCGTTTCGTGTTGTTGACCAGCGAGGTGCATCTGTCGTCGCTGAACGCGGCGGGCAGCGAGCAGGCCGAGGCCAGCGAGCTCGACGGCCTCAAGGTGGGGGTGATGGAAAGTCCGCACACCAAGTGCGAGCGCTGCTGGCATCACCGTGCTGACGTGGGCACGCATGCCGCCGATCCGAACCTGTGCGGCCGCTGTCTGAGCAACCTGCCCGACGGACCGGGCGAAACGCGTCGTTATGCCTGATGACGCATCACGGAATGGCGCCGCTTGATCCTGATATGAGAGGCTTGAATGAACGACGCTGCAACGCCTGATCGATCGGTGCCGCCCATGCAGCGGCCCCTGCGCTGGCTATGGCTGACGCTGCTGGTGATCGTGCTGGACCTGGGCAGCAAACTGCTCGCCAGCACGTATCTGATCTATGCACAACCG
Source organism: Chromohalobacter marismortui (assembly GCF_004364315.1). GTDB lineage: Bacteria > Pseudomonadota > Gammaproteobacteria > Pseudomonadales > Halomonadaceae > Chromohalobacter > Chromohalobacter marismortui. The sequence goes on from NZ_SOBR01000009.1 coordinate 81,399, forward strand.
GTCGAAGTATTGCCGGTGTTCAACTTCACGCTGCTGCACAATACCGGCGCGGCGTTCAGTTTCCTGGCCGGTCACGCCGGGTGGCAACGCTGGTTGTTCGCGGCCATCGCGATTGGCGTGAGCATCGGCTTGACCGTATGGTTGACGCGCCTCAAAGCCGGTGAACGTCTCTCGGCGGCAGCGATTGCACTGGTGATCGGCGGTGCGCTGGGCAATCTCTACGATCGCCTGGTGCATGGCTATGTGGTCGACTTTCTGTCGTTTCATTGGCAGGGATATTACTTTCCTGCCTTTAACTTGGCGGATACCGCCATCACCTTGGGCGCCATAGGCTTGATTCTGGCCTCCCTGCGTGACGGCCGACGAGACACGGTGACATCCGATAAGAGAGACGCCCCATGAGTGAATACCGCATCGGTGACGGGATGGAAGTGACGTTGCATTTCACCGTCAAACTGGAAGACGAAACGGTGATCGATTCCACCCGCGACAAGGCGCCGGCGACGTTTCAGGTCGGCGATGGTAATCTGCCACCGGGGTTCGAGACCCCGCTCAAGGGCATGACCGACGGCGAGACCGGCCGGTTTACCATTACCCCCGAGCACGGCTTCGGCCAGCACAATCCGCAGAACGTTCAGCGCCTGCCGCGCGATCAGTTCGACGACGAGCTCGAAGTCGGCACGATGATGTCGTTCACCGACCCGGGCGGCGGCGAGTTGCCGGGTGTCATCGCCGAGATCGACGAGCGCAATGTCGATGTGGACTTCAATCACCCGCTGGCGGGGCGTACCCTGACCTTCGAGGTGGAAGTGATCGAGGTTCGTCCGGCCACGACCCATTAAGCTTTGACGGGCGCACGCCGCCCATCGATACGATGCCACGACGCATCGAGGCGAGGTAAGCATGCAAATCAAGCTGGCCAATCCACGCGGTTTCTGCGCCGGCGTCGACCGTGCCATCGAGATCGTCAATCGCGCGCTCGATGTGTTCGGGCCGCCGATCTACGTGCGTCACGAAGTCGTCCACAATCGCTTCGTGGTGGATAGCCTGCGCGAGCGCGGGGCGGTGTTCGTCGAGGAGCTGCACGAAGTGCCCGACGACGTCATCGTCATCTTCTCCGCCCACGGGGTGTCACGTGCGGTGCAGCAAGAGGCCGAGCGACGCGGATTGCGCATCTTCGATGCCACCTGCCCGCTGGTCACCAAGGTGCACATGGAAGTTCTGCGCTACGCCAAGCGCGGTCAAGAGTGCGTGCTCATCGGCCATGCCGGCCATCCCGAGGTCGAAGGCACCATGGGCCGCTACGATACCTCGTTCGGCGGTCAGATCTATCTGGTCGAAGACGAGCAGGATGTGTCGAACCTCGAGGTCAACGCCCCCGAGCGGCTGGCATTCGTCACCCAGACCACGCTGTCCATGGATGATACCTCAAGGGTCATCGACGCCCTGCGCGAGAAGTTTCCGCACATCGACGGGCCGCGCAAGGACGATATCTGCTATGCCACACAGAATCGTCAAGATGCGGTGCGTGAACTGGCGAGCGAAAGCGGCCTGGTGCTCGTGGTGGGCAGCCCCAACAGCTCCAATTCCAACCGCCTGCGTGAATTGGCCGAGCGCACCGGCACGCCGGCGTATCTGATCGATACCGCCGAGCAGATTCGCCCCGAGTGGTTAGAGGACGTGGGCACCATCGGCATCACGGCCGGTGCCAGTGCACCGGAAGTCCTCGTCCAGGCGGTCATCGACCGGCTCAAGTCGCTGGGGGCGGAGGACCCCAATGAACTTGCCGGGCAGGCGGAAGACATCGTCTTTTCCATGCCTAAGGAGTTGCGCGAGCAGGTGATCGCCAGCGCATGAGCCGTTGGTGCTATGCGACACGATCTGTCGTTACATTTCGTTTCAAATAGGCTACATTGAGGGAGCGTCTGGACGCTCGCTCTTGGCCGCGTGTGCGACGCTTTGCCTCAAACCATCAGGAAGTCGTACGTGCCGCATCGTGCTTGCCGCCTTCGCCACGTGTCGCATCATCGTGGTTTTTCCCTTCTCGAGCTGCTGATCGTGCTGGTGATCTTCGCGATCTTGGCCAGCATCGCCGTGCCCAGTTTTCAGCGCCTGCAGCAACGTCAACAGTTGACCGCGGCGAGCAATGAACTGGTGGCGGCGCTGCGCCTGGCGCGTGGTGAAGCCATCATGCGCGAGACCGAGGTCACGCTGTGTGCGAGTGCTGATGGCGAGTCATGTGGGGGCAAAGACTGGGCAAAAGGCTGGAGAGTAGAGGCTTCAGGAAGTAATGATAATCCGATCATTATCCATGAGCCGCTGCCGGCACAGCTCAGTGTGGGAGACAAGAACGCCCAACCTCCCGATGAAGTCACTTTCGATGACCTGGGATATCCCGATGCGGGTAGCGAATGGCTACTCAGTCATGCGGGACTGTCGGACGGCGCCTCACGCCAAGTGTGTCTGGAGGTGACCGGACGGGCCTATGTCGCCGGCCCGGGCGCGGGGTGTGACTCGTGATGGCGCCGCCGCTGCAGTCTTCGCCCCGTGCCCAGCGCGGCTTCGGTCTGATCGAGGTGCTGGTAGCACTGACTATTCTCTCCATCGGCATGCTCGGGCTCGCCGCGATGCAGCTCACCTCCTTGCAGTTCGCCCGCGAGAGTCTCAATACGACCATCGCCACCATCATGGTCCGAGACATGAACGAACGTGCCTGGGCGCAGCAGGGCGAGGTCTGCACAGATCTTAAGAGTCAATGGAAGGATTATGTCGCCAATTTTGAAGGACTTCCCTCGGCTCATGGAGAATGGGGGAAAATCGCCAATGGCCTTTATGACCTCAAGATTACTTGGCAGGGTATCGAAGACTCTGATGGTGAAGAGGATCCTCCTCCGCCCGTGAAGTTGGTCGCCTTCCTGCCATGCAAGGAGCCGGCAGATGACTAACCAACATCGTCAACGCGGCTTCACGCTGATCGAGATGATGATCAGCATGTTTCTCGGCTTGATTATCCTCGGTGGTACTGTGTCGGCATACCAGGCTATAAGCGGCCTTCGCGAGCAGCGCGATGGTATCTATGCGGTGCAGGATGAAGTGGTCTATGTGCATCGTGCGCTGGCGCAGGCCGTAGCGCTGGCTGGCATGGTAGAGGTCGCTAACAAGAGTGAGCTAACGATTACGCCTTTTGGCCAGATTAAAAGCGGGCGTTATGCGGGATGTCCTCAAGAGGACAGCGCCCCCCCTTGGAAATGGCGTGTCGCTGCCAACAGCGATGGGGTGAAAATGCTCGAATGCAATGACCAAGGCGTGCTGGCATTGTCTGCTCCAGGCATTACCAACATAAAGTTTTCTGTATGTGCCAACGCCACGCACCCATGCGTGGGTGTCGAACTGAAGTATACCCCATGCCGGGAAGACGACGAGTGTGATGGGCAAACCCTGAACTTTCATCTTGCCTCTCGCGCAACGTCTGATAGTCAAGGTGATCCGTGATGCGTCCTCATAAGCAATCCGGCTTCGTGCTCGTCATCGGGCTCGCGCTTCTGACCATCGCTACGGGCATGGTAGTGACAGGCATGTCACTGGGACGTTACCAGGAGCGTCAAGCGGGTAATTATCTTCGTACGATCAAAGCCGAAGCGGGTGTGGATGAAGCACTGTGGAAGTTTTCTGAGTGGACGACATCAATACGAGAAAAAGTGAATGAAGCGTATCCCGGTAATGAAGTAAATGAACCGATCTTATCTCAAAAGAGTGATGAAGAGCTACTGACTTTCTCGCATAATAATGGTGGTAAGACTAAGGCGTATATAAAAGAAATTGTGAAGTTGGAAGATGATCGGGTTCGCGTGGTCTTTGGTGGGCAATTTCTGCCTTTGGGCAGTGGTGAGGGGGAAGGTGGTCGCCATGGACAGGCTACTTTCCAGGCCGTTTACTCTATCAAGAGTGATGAGCAACCCAATGGTGCCTACCAAGACGTGTTGCTCGGCTGCGAGGGAGTTCAGGCCAGTGGCGGAGGGGACATTAATGGTAATGTTCGAACATTGCAGCCAGGTGCCGGAGTGAGGCTTAGCGGTGATGCCAATGTTGATGGCAACGTAACGGCAATGGGCACGCTATACACCGATAGCAGCATCACAGGCAACATTCTTGCCGGTGATGATATCACTTTGGATGCAGGGGGTGGATATGCTTATGGTGGTTCCATCGCTACAACGGGGAGCGTTTTTTTTGAAAATTCGGCGCCTGCCAAGGGTAATGTCTCGGCCAACGGTGATGTTGAATTCAACAATGCTGCCACTGTCACAGGTAATGTTTCAGCAGGTGGCAAGGTCATCTTTTCCAATAGTTCGGCTTCCGTGGGTGGCGATATCGAATCGCAAGAAGGGGTTGTCAATACTGCAAATGGGAAGGAAGTCGATAAGTTTGCTGGCGGTTCGATCAAGATCGGTAGTCATACACCGGTCTCTTCGGTGAATGGTGGTGAATGCAATCCGCAAGTTTTCTCCGATAATAAAAACACCCTCGCCGAGGAAATGGATAGCCTGCTTGCAACAGTGGCCACTGATGCAATTGGGGCCAATAAGGATATCGTCGTGGGTAATTATCCGATAGGGGATGGTTCGTTGTCCCCCAACGGTCTCACGGCCTTCGATAAGACCTGGAATGTTGAGAAGGATGTAATCCTGGCGGAGGCGACCACGGCCGATATGCCAACCTTCGATAAGCCAGTGTCCGTTGTCCGCACGCAGGATCTTACTCTTAAGAATGGTGAACTCAATGTTAGTGGGGGCGATGTGGTGTTGCTGGTTGATGGTGATCTCACCCTTGGATCCGGCGGAGGAAAGGGGCTGACCATCGATCAAGGCAGTACGCTGACGATTTTCGTGACCGGCGAGACTCATATCAAGAGCTCCACCCAAATGGCAGATGTTCCGGCCACGACCAATGGCCGTTCCACCTTGTCGCTTTACTCCAGCCATAAGGATAGTGACTCTTACAGTAAAGGTGTGTTGATCGACGGGAGTGCCCAGGCGTTGGCAAATATTTATGCGCCATATGCCAATGTTTCCGTTACTGCCGGCGGTGGTCTCCGCGGTTCGGCAAGAGGTAAGACCGTTACTGTCGATGGTGGTGGGGAAATCGAGTATGTGCCTAGGTCGATCTCAGGAGGTGATGACGAAAGTGGTGACAACGGCGATGACAACGATAGTGGTTGGAAGCTGGTGGGACTCTCGTATGGCACTGGTGGTGAGTGAGTCATCGCGCACAGGCGGCATCGCCTTCCGGGAGTCGTTCGATGCGTACCCGGCCGCCACGGCTCAACACGATGCGCCGTGCGGGGGTTGTCGCCTTGGCCGTGCATAGATAGAAACTGCCGATCTGGAAGCTGCCCGAGGCGCGGATCGAGTAGCCGTTCGGCGCGTAACGCACGTAGTGACGCAAGGGGCGATTGGCGCGTCGGCGAAGCCCGCCCGGCGGTGCGCCGCCTTCGCGTAGCGTCGTTTCCGAGGGCGATTGCTCGCCATCGTCGTTGCGATCGGCGAATATCCGCCAGCCCCGCGTCCATCCCCCCTGCTCGCTGATCATCAGTACCGGCACGCCTTGGCGAATGGCCTCGCTGCGTGCGTAGTAGAGTGCCTGGTAAAGCGTATGACTGGCGGCCTGCAAGCGCTGCGCGCGTAGCAAGTGTCCCATGGCGGGGACGCCCTGGGTCGCCAATAAGCCGAGAATGACGATCAGCACAAGCAACTCGAGCAGGGTCATTCCTTGCATGTGTCGTGGCATGGTGGCGCTTGCCTTTCATTATATTAGCTATTACTTTTTATATTTATATAATGACTCAGGCAGACGAGCAAACACGATGATGGTGACACACCGAAATACACGATGGCGGCATGGCCGTGTCTTGGGATTCAGCCTGATCGAAGTGCTGATCACCCTGTTCATTCTGTCGTTCGGCATGCTGGGGTTGGCGGCTATCCAGGCCCAGGTGCTGCGTGCCCAGCGGCATGCCGATGCCGAGTCTCAGGCGGTGCAGCGGGTGGTGGCCATGCTCGAACGCTTGCGTATCGATCGCCACGGCGCGCTGGTCGGCACCTACGATCAGCCGTGCAGTGACGACCCCAGCAGTGCCGCATCGGCCCAGGTACGCGCCTGGTTGACGGGGCTGGTGAATGCGCTTCCCCAGGCACAAGGCTGTATCGAGGTGGTGGGGAATGACGACGTGGCCACGGCCACGGTAAAGGTGATGTGGCAATCGCCGCGTGCGCGCTGGAGTGATGACGATGGACGGCGGCAATACCGATTGCAGACACGGCTTTGAGCGACTCACTCCAGGGCGACGACGCCAACGCGGTGTGTCGTTGATCGAGTTGATGGTGAGCCTGGCGCTGAGCATGATCGTACTGCTTGGTGTCATCGACCTGTTCATCGCCTATCAGCATCAGTATCGCCTGCAGGCGCAACTGGCCCAGATGCAGGAAAGTGGACGCTTCGTCACCGAGGTGCTGACGCGGGAGCTGCGCAAGGCCGGATATTCGTCATGGCGGCGCGCACAGACTTTTCCGGCGACATTGCAATTTGCCCAGGGCGCTATCGTGGCGGGGGACGACAGCACCTTGCGGGTCCGCTATTACGGGAGCACGGATGGGGCTCTTCAGGATTGCCTGGGGGGGCATCTCGAGGGCGCGGACATCACGCGGGCCACGTTGTCGCTGAACGGCTCGCAGGGGTTGGAGTGTGCGGTGAACGGCGCGTCTCCCCAGCCGCTCGACGCGAATATCGAGGCCATGGCGCTGCGTTATTTCGTCGGGGATGGCTGGCGTCGCGCCGCGCGCATCGGCGATTGGGCCAGCGTCAAGGGCGTGAGCATTGAATTGCTGGTGGCCTCGCGACAGGATGGGCTCGTCGACGCGGTATCGTCGTATGTCTTCAACGGTGAAACCGTTACGGCAGCGGATCACCGCCTGTACCGGGTGTACGCCACGAGCGTGGCGCTGCGCAATGTGACGTCTCCGCCGCTTGCCTTATCGCGGGACGAAACGTCATCGTGAGTGCCCGCGGTCCCTCTCGGGAGCGGGGCATGACGCTGGTCGTCGCGCTGATTCTGCTGATGGCGATGACGGCGCTGGGAGTCGCCGGACTGCAAGGCGCTGTCCTGCAGGAGCGCATGGCACGCAACGTCATGGATCGTCAGGTGGCGTTTCAAGCGGCGCAGGCGGCGCTTGAAGAAGGCGAATGGCGATTGCGCCATGCGGATTACACACTGCCCGCTGCCCAAGGCGGCTGCACGGCGCCTGATTGCCTGAGACCATCGGCGTCGCATGCTAGCCAGTGGTCGGCTGCGCATTGGCGGCGTGAGGGATTGGCCTATGGCGACAGCGGCGCGCCGCCCCTCGCGGGGGGCAGCGAGCCCCCGCGTGTAACGCTCGCCGTACGCGCCAGTGTATGCCCCAAGACCGGCGCCTTTTGCCGAGTACGTGTCGAGATGACCGCTTTCGGCTGGGGAGCTCGCTCGGTGACGCATGCGATACTCGAACGCTGCGTCACGCTGATGCTGCCGCGCGCGGCCGGTGAGGCGTTGATTCAAGCCCGCCGGGCACTGGCCGATAATGACGACGCGCGCGTCATCCACCCTCTCAAGGGACCTTCTCGTCCGGCGTGGCGCGAGGTATTGCGTTGAATGCAGGGGTCGAGCACCCCGATTTTCGTTTTCAGGAGTCCATGCTATGCGTCGTGACCGCGGGTTTACCCTGATCGAGCTGATGATCGTCATGGTCATCATCGGCATCCTGGCGGCGATCGCCATTCCCGCGTACACCGAGCATGTGCGCAAGGCGCAACGGGCCGACGCCCAGGCCACGCTGATGCAATGGGCATACCGGATGGAGCGTCAGTACACGCAAGATAATTTCTACGATACTGATGGTGACGTACCAAAAGAGACCGACGCTTACAAATTTAAGTCCCAGCCTAATCCCAACAAAAATAAGGGGGAGGGATTCCTGCTACGGGCCATTCCAACCAATAGCCAAAGCGAGGATCGCTGCGGCGTACTGAAGTTATATGATACTGGGGAACGTTCTGCGGGGGGCGAGGACTGCTGGTAACTCGGTCTCCCTGCGCTGCCCCGCACACGCGGCACATGGTAAATTGCGGGTTGTGCTAGCCAAGAACGAGTATCCTTGTGAGTGAATTCTTGATCGTTGGAGGCGGCGTTATCGGCATGATGACGGCGCTGCAGCTCGCCGATGCCGGCCGCCACGTCACCCTGCTCGAACGCGGCGAATGTGGCCGCGAGGCCTCCTGGGCCGGTGGTGGCATCGTCTCCCCGTTGTACCCCTGGCGCTACAGCGCGCCGATTTCCGCGTTATCGCGCTATTCCGAAGGTGCCTATCCCGAGTTGTCGCTGCGCCTGCTGGAAGAAACCGGCATCGACCCCGAATACCGCCAGCGGGGGCTTTTGTATCTGCGTGTCGATGATGAGGATAGGGCACTCGCGTGGGCGCGTGAGGTCGGCAAGCCTCTGGAACGGGTGGGGGCGGAGACGCTCTACGCCAAAGAGCCCAATGCCGTGCCGGGTATCGAATCGGCGCTGTGGATGCCGACTCTGGGCAGCATTCGTAATCCGCGCTTGTGCAAGGCGCTGCGTGCTCGTCTGCAGACGATGCCCAACGTGACCCTGCGTGAGCATGTCGCGGTCGAGGCGCTGGAAGTGACGGATGCTCGCCTTCGCGGCGTGCGCACGTCGGCAGGGCGTGAGACGGCCGAGTGTGTGGTGGTGTGTGGCGGCGCCTGGGCCGGTCAGTTGCTGGCGGGTATCGGCGTGACACTGCCGGTGCGCCCGGTGCGTGGGCAGATGATCCTGTTCAAGGCGCCGCCGGGGCTGGTCGAGCGTGTGGTGCTCAAGGATGGCCGTTACCTGATTCCGCGCGGCGATGGGCGCATCGTCGCTGGTTCGACGCTGGAAGAAGTGGGGTTCGATCAGCGCACCACCGAGGCGGCCAAGGACGCGCTCTACGACAGCGCGCTGTCGATCGTGCCGGCGTTGGCCGAGTGCCCGGTGGAGCATCACTGGGCTGGGTTGCGCCCCGGTTCGCCGGAGGGGGTGCCTTATATCGGGGCGGTGCCGGATATCGAAGGGTTATGGATCAATGCCGGTCATTATCGCAATGGTCTGGTGCTGGCGCCGGCATCGACGCGTCTGCTGACCGATCAGTTGCTGCAACGCACGCCGGTCGTCGATCCCACCCCCTATCGGTTGGGTGGCGTCTGACGACAAGGCGTTTTGCCAGCGCGCCGGCGTTGCGTGACAATACAGCCATGAGGCCGACTCGACGGCAGTTTACCCAGCCAATCGCAATGAGAGAGGCGTATTCCGCTCATGCAAGACCTGACTCTGGTGATGGCCCAGCTCGATCCGCTGGTGGGCGATATCCCCGGCAATACCGCGCAAGCCATCGAGGCCGTGCGCGAAGCGCGCATCGAACATCGTGCCGATGTGGTGGTCTTCCCCGAGCTGTTCCTGACCGGCTATCCGCCGGAAGACTTGTTGCTGCGCGAATCGATGGAAGCACGCCTGGAAGAGGCGCGCGCGACGATGGCGCGCAAGGTGGCACGCGATGTGATGGTCGTCATCGGCTATCCCGGCAGGCGTGATGGCCGGCTGCATAACCTTGCGGGCGTGTTGTACAACGGTGAATGGCGCGGCGAATATGCCAAGCAAGCGCTGCCCAATTACCAGGTGTTCGACGAGCAACGTTATTTCGCGGCGGGGGCATCGCCGCTGGTCATCGAGCATCGTGGCGCCCAGCTGGGCATCCTGGTCTGCGAGGATCTGTGGGACGGCGCGCCGGTGACGCAGAGCGTCGAGGCCGGCGCCGATATTCTCATCACGCTCAACGCGTCGCCCTATCACCGTGACAAGCCCCTGGAGCGCGAACGCCTGTTCGCCGAGCGGGCCCAGGCGGCTGCGCGCCCCCTGGTATACCTCAATCAGATCGGCGGCCAGGACGAGTTGGTCTTCGATGGTGGCTCGCTGGTGCTCGATGCCCAGGGCGAGGTTGCGGTACGTGCGCCGTTCTGGGAAGTCGGCCTGATGCCGGTGCGTTTCACCGATGCACAAGGGGCATGGGCGCCCGAGACCGGCGAATGCGAGCCGCTGTTGGCGTCGGAAGAAAGCTTATATTGCGCGCTGGTGACCGGGCTTCGCGACTACGTCAACAAGAGCGGCTTCCAGGGCGTTGTACTGGGGCTTTCCGGCGGTATCGATTCGGCCCTGTCGCTGGCCATCGCGGTCGATGCCCTGGGCCCGGAGCGCGTGCAAGCAGTGATGATGCCCTATCACTACACGGCGGATATTTCCAAGGCGGATGCGGCCGCGCAAGCCGACTTGCTCGGGGTGCATTACGACGTCATGCCGATTGCGCCGATGGTCGAGGCTTTCACCTCAACGTTGGAAGAGAGCTTCGCCGGGACCGAACGCGATACCACCGAGGAGAATCTGCAATCGCGTTGCCGGGGCGTGCTGTTGATGGCGCTTTCCAACAAGAAAGGGCTGATGGTATTGAGTACCGGCAACAAGAGCGAAATGGCGGTGGGGTATGCCACGCTGTATGGCGACATGGTGGGTGGCTACAATGCCCTCAAGGACGTCTACAAGACGTGGGTCTATCGCCTCGCGAACTGGCGCAATGCGCAGGCGCCGGCGATTCCCGAGCGCGTCATCACGCGTCCTCCGTCGGCGGAACTGGCGCCCGATCAGATGGACAGCGACTCTCTGCCGGGTTACGACGAGCTGGATGCCATCCTGGAGCGTTACATCGAAGGCGACATGAGCGCCGAGGCGATCATCGATGCCGGCTTCGCCAGTGAGGATGTCTATCGGGTCGTGAAGCTGGTCGACCGCAGCGAGTACAAGCGGCGTCAGGCACCGGTGGGCGTTCGCGTGACGGCACGGGGCTTCGGGCGCGATCGCCGCTACCCGATCGTCAACGGCTGGCAGCCGGGGGAATAAACCCGGCTGGCGCCGGGAAGCTATAAGCTGTAAGAGCGGCGCTACGCGCCTGGAAGCTGGAAGTAACCGCTATCTGCCAAGGAAAGCGTTGCAGGTTTTGATGTTTCTTCCAGCTTCCCTGAAGGGGCCGTTACAGCGTCAACGGCTCGGCATCGACATACTCGGGTTCGAAGGTCTTGCCCTCGAGGCGCGGATTGTCCGGGTCATTCTTGATCAGCGTCTGCAAGGCGGTGCGTGCCCGCTCGGGCATGTTGAGTCCCAGGTAACCTTCGACGATAACGGCCAGGGCGTCGCGCGTGGCCGGCGTCTTCGGGTAATGCTGGAGAACCCATTTGCCACGGTTGACAGCCGCCAGGTAAGCGCCCTTGCGTAGATAGAAATCGGCTACTTGTAGCTCATGACGCGAGAGCACATTGCGCAGATAGATGATGCGTTGGCGGGCGTCGGCCGCATAGGGGCTTTCCGGAAAACGTCGCACCAGTTCGCCGAAGTCGACGTAGGCATCCCGTGAAGCGCCCAGATCGCGCTTGGAGATGTCGATCAGCTCGAGACCTTCAAGGCTGAAGCGCCCGGCTTGATAGGCTGCCAGCCCGCGCATGTAGTAGGCATAGTCGACCTGCTCGTGATCGGGGTGCAAGCGAATGAAGCGGCTGGCGGCGGCACGCGCTTGCTCCCAATCTTCAATCTGGTAATACGCGTAGATCAGTTCCAGTTGGGCCTGTTCGGCGTAACGCCCAAAGGGATAACGCGTGTCCAGCGCCTCGAGGCGTGTTACGGCGGTGCTATAACGCCCGGCATCGAGCGCCGATTGCGCTTGCTGGTAGAGCGCCTGCTCTTGAAGGCCCGGTGCCGGCTCGCTGCTGGCGCAACCGGCGAGTAGCGCGCCACTGAGCAGCAACGCACCGAACGTGCCAAGTGAAGGGAATCGCATCGTCATCCTCGTTCAACCAATACGGGGCGGCCGTGCTAGAATCCGCCAGTTCGGAGTCACTATAAAGCAAACGCCCCCGGTGGCGAAATGGAACCGAGCATTGCCATGGCAGATACCGTGCAGCGAGAACAGCGCGTCCCCGACGCGATGGCCGGCCAGCGCCTCGACCAAGCCGCCTCGGCGTTGTTCGCGGATTTCTCCCGCGAGCGCCTCAAGGCGTGGATCAAGTCAGGAGCGCTGACCTGCGACGGCGTGTCGGCGCGCCCCAAGGACAAGTTGTATGGCGGTGAGCAACTGATCCTCGAGGCCACGCTCGAGGAAGATAAACGCTTTGCGCCCCAGGCCATGGCACTCGACATCATCCATGAAGACGACGATGTCATGGTGATCGACAAGCCAGCGGGACTGGTCGTGCATCCTGCCGCAGGCAATCCCGACGGCACTTTGCTCAATGCGCTGCTGCACCATGCGCCGGGACAGATGCAACTGCCCCGTGCGGGTATCGTGCACCGCCTCGACAAGGATACGACGGGCTTGATGGTGGTCGCCAAGACGCTGGCGGCGCATGCGTCGCTGGTCGAGCAGTTGCAGGCGCGTACGGTGTCGCGTGAATACGATGCCGTCGTCACCGGCAGGATGACCGCCGGGGGCAGCGTCGATGCGCCGATCGGGCGTCACCCCAAGGATCGCAAGCGTCAGGCCGTGACGCCCTCGGGCAAGCCGGCGGTGACGCATTATCGTGTCGTGGAGCGCTTTCCCGCTCACACCCATGTGCGCTGTCGGCTCGAAACCGGACGCACCCACCAGATCCGTGTGCATCTGGCACATCGCCGCTTTCCTCTGATCGGTGACCCGGTCTATGCCGGACGCCTCAAGCTACCCGCCGGTGCCAGTGAGGCATTGAAGGATGTGCTGCGGCATTTTCCGCGCCAGGCCTTGCACGCACGCAAGCTGGCCTTCGTGCATCCCGGGACCGGCGAGACGGTGACGTTTCGCGCGGCGTTGCCGGACGATATGCTGATGTTGCTGGATTTTCTGCGCGACGCAGCCGATACGCACGTTGAGTGAGTCTCTCATGAACGAACGTCCCACCTTGATTCTGCCCGATTGGCCGGCGCCGAGTACGGTCGGTGCTTTCGTCACCACGCGTGAGAGCGGCCCCAGCCAGGGCGCCTTCGCATCTTTCAACCCGGCGCATCACGTGGGAGACGATCCTGCCTCGGTAGCCCGCTGTCGTCGCCTGTTGAGTGCTGAACTCGACGACGCTCGCCCCTTGCTATGGTTGAACCAGGTGCATGGCGCCACCGTTCAACAGGAGTACCGCGCGATATTTGCCGAGCAACCGCCGCAAGCGGATGCCTCGGTTGCCTTCGATACGGGACACGCGTGTGCCATCTTGACCGCGGATTGCCTGCCGGTCTTCTTCTGCAACCGTCAGGGTACCCGGGTGGGGGTGGCGCACGCCGGCTGGCGGAGCCTGGCGGGGGGCGTGCTGGAAGCCTGCGTGGCGGCCCTGGGGCAGTCGCCGGACGAGCTCATGGCCTGGTTGGGGCCGGCGATTTCCAAGGCGCAGTTCGAGGTCGGCGCCGAGGTCTTCGAAACCTTCGTGGCCGTGCAGCCCGAAGCGGAAAGTGCCTTCGAGCCGAGCCCGTACCGCCTCGGGCACTATATGGCCGATCTCTATCGCCTGGCGCGCTTGCGTCTGGAGCGGCTGGGGGTGGGGCATATCGGTGGCGGGCATTTTTGCACCGCCTGCGAATCGCGTTTCTATTCCTACCGCCGCGACGATGGTCACACCGGGCGCATGGCCAGCGTGATCTGGCTGCGTTGAGTCGGCGCCTTGCGTCATGTCGAGTATTCTCGAACAGCGGAACGATTTTTGCACGCCTTGCCTTGAAACGCGTTCAGCATACCTCCATTGATCATGTCAACATGAAATGACTTGGCGGCGCGCGTCGGCGCACCGCATTGGAGGAGGATTCGATGCGTATAGATCGAATGACCAGTAAATTGCAGAACGCTCTGGGCGAGGCACAGTCCCTGGCGGTAGGGCGCAGTCATAACCAGCTCGACCCCGGCCATGTCCTGATGGCGCTCGTCGAGGCGCAGGAAAACGGCATCAAGGGCTTGGTGCAAAAGGCCGGTGGCGATGTCTCGCGCCTGCGCAACGGGCTTTCCCAGTATCTCGACGACCTGCCCAGCGTCGGCCAGTTCGACGGCAACGTGCAGCTGTCCTCGGCGCTGTCGCAACTCTTCAACCTCGCCGATCGCGACGCCCAGAAACGTGGCGATCAGTACATCGCCAGCGAGCTGGTGGTGCTGGCGGCGCTGGAAATGAAAAGCGCCATCAGCAAGGTACTTCAGCAGGCGGGGCTGGATGTTCAATCCGTCCGTACTGCCATCGACAGCCTGCGCGGGGGCAGCAAGGTGGACGATGCCTCGGCCGAGGAAGATCGCGAGGCATTGGACAAGTACACCATGGATCTGACCCAGCGGGCCGGAGAGGGCAAGCTCGATCCAGTGATCGGCCGCGACGACGAAATTCGTCGCACGATCCAGGTACTGCAGCGGCGTACCAAGAACAACCCGGTGCTGATCGGCGAGCCTGGGGTGGGCAAGACCGCCATCGTCGAGGGGCTGGCGCAGCGCATCGTCAATGGCGAGGTGCCCGAGGGCCTCAAGGACAAGCGTGTGCTGGCGCTGGACATGGGCTCGTTGCTGGCCGGCGCCAAGTACCGTGGCGAGTTCGAGGAACGCCTCAAGGCCGTGCTCGCGGAGCTGGCGAAGGAGGAAGGGCGTGTCATCCTGTTCGTCGACGAGCTGCATACCATGGTCGGCGCCGGCAAGGCCGAGGGCGCGATGGACGCTGGCAACATGCTCAAGCCGGCATTGGCGCGTGGCGAATTGCACTGCGTCGGGGCCACCACGCTGGACGAATACCGGCAGCACATCGAGAAGGATGCGGCCCTCGAACGGCGCTTCCAGAAAGTCCTGGTCGACGAGCCCAACGAAGAAGACACCGTGGCGATCCTGCGGGGTCTCAAGGAGCGTTACGAGGTCCATCACGGCGTCGATATCACCGATGGCGCCATCATCGCCGCGGCCAAGCTGTCGACCCGCTACATCACCGATCGTCAGTTGCCCGACAAGGCCATCGACCTGATCGATGAGGCGGCGTCTCGGATCCGCATGGAACTCGATTCCATGCCCGAGGAGATGGATCGTCTCGACCGGCGGTTGATTCAGCTCAAGATGGAGCGCGAAGCGCTCAAGAAGGAAACCGACGAGGCCACCAAGAAGCGCCTCGACTCGCTCGAAGCGCAGATCGAGTCGCTGGAGCGCGAGTACGCCGACCTCGAAGAGGTGTGGAAAGCCGAGAAGGCCAGCATCCAGGGCGCGGCACAGTTCAAGGCCGAGCTCGAGCAGGCGCGTATCGATCTCGAGGCGGCACGCCGTCAGGGCGATCTGGGCCGCATGTCCGAGCTGCAATACGGCGTGATTCCCAAGCTGGAGCAGCAGATCGCGGAGGCGAGTGAGCAGGAAACCGATACCGCCAAGCATCAGTTATTGCGCTCCAACGTTACCGAGGAAGAAATCGCCGAGGTGGTCTCGCGCTGGACCGGGATTCCGGTATCCAAGATGCTCGAAGGCGAACGCGACAAGCTGCTGCGCATGGAAGAAGCGTTGCACGAACGTGTCATCGGGCAGGACGAAGCGGTGACCGCGGTGGCTAACGCCGTACGCCGTTCGCGCGCGGGGCTGGCCGACCCGCATCGCCCCAATGGGTCATTCCTGTTCCTGGGGCCCACCGGCGTCGGCAAGACCGAACTTTGCAAGTCGCTGGCCAATTTCCTCTTCGATACCGAAGAGGCGATGGTGCGCATCGACATGTCCGAGTTCATGGAGAAGCATTCCGTGGCGCGACTGATCGGGGCGCCGCCGGGCTATGTCGGCTATGAGGAAGGCGGCTACCTGACCGAGGC
Source organism: Chromohalobacter marismortui (assembly GCF_004364315.1). GTDB lineage: Bacteria > Pseudomonadota > Gammaproteobacteria > Pseudomonadales > Halomonadaceae > Chromohalobacter > Chromohalobacter marismortui. The sequence continues at coordinate 97,330 of NZ_SOBR01000009.1, forward strand.
GGTACGCCGCAAGCCTTACTCCGTGCTGCTGCTCGACGAGGTCGAGAAGGCACACGCGGATGTCTTCAACATCCTGTTGCAGGTGCTCGAGGATGGCCGGCTCACCGATGGCCAGGGGCGCACGGTGGATTTTCGCAATACGGTGATCGTGATGACCTCCAACATGGGCTCGGACATCATCCAGCGCATGGGCGGCGATGACGCCGATTACAGCGCGATGCGCGATGCCGTGATGAGTGTGGTGAGCGATCACTTCCGCCCGGAGTTGATCAACCGCATCGACGAAGTGGTGGTGTTCCATGCGTTGGGGCAGGAGCAGATCCAGTCCATTGCCAGTATCCAGCTCGACCGCCTGCAGGCGCGTCTCGCCGAGCACGAGATACGCCTCGAAGTCAGCGACGACGCGCTGGCGCAGTTGGCGGTGGTGGGATTCGATCCGGTGTTCGGCGCCCGCCCGCTCAAGCGCGCCATCCAGAGTCGTATCGAGAACCCGCTGGCGCAGGAACTGCTTGCTGGGCATTTCGCGGCGGGGGATACCATTCACGTCACCACAGAAGACGGCCATCTCGTCTTCGCCAAGTGACACGCGCGGCCCGAATGTTCGGGCCGCTCGATGCGTCCGCTATACGTTAAGCTGGTCGTCCTTCTGCCCGTGACGCACTTGAACTGCCCCCCGAAAGTTGGACACCCATCCGACCTTCGGGGTGTTTTTTGATGCCGAGATGCGACGCGGGAGTCAAGTTGCGGGGTTTTTGTGCCTGTCATCACGCGGTTTGCAACTACCTGCTTGGCGCGGAACCTGGGTACGTCAATCGGAAACTGCGCCATACCACAGGGTGTATGCGGGTGATGAAGGTTGACAGCTCGAGGGTGCTGATGGAATCTAGGTGGTTCCTGATTGCGGGCGCAGCCATTGACGGGTGATCCTCGGCCGCTGCGTGAAGGGTAGGTTGCAAAATGCCTCTACCCGCCTGTCGAAGGAGATCAAGGGTATGGGCCAAACGCCTGTTCCCGCCAACCCCGACACGGCGATCTGCCGTGCCAGGAATCGCTCGGGCCAGCCGGTCTCGGCGGTTTCTATGAGTGCGGGTCCTCACCCCGGGCCCAGAGCCAGGATTATGGCATCAGGTGCCGGCGCAGCCGGCAGCGGCGTACCGCCGCATCGACACTTCGCTGTCCGTAACGTGGCAGTGGAATGGCACTCGTTATCTCCAGGGGAGAACTACCAGTGGAATTGCTTTCCGGCGCCGATATGATCGCCCGCTTCCTGCAGGATGAGGGCGTCGAACGTATCTATGGTTATCCTGGTGGCGCAGCCTTGCATATCTATGATGCGCTGTTCCGCCAGGACAAAGTCAAACACATCCTCGTTCGTCATGAACAAGCCGCTACCCATGCGGCCGATGGCTATGCGCGTGCCTCGGGCAAACCCGGCACGGTGCTGGTCACCTCCGGCCCCGGGGCGACCAATGCCGTCACCGGTATTGCTACCGCCTACATGGATTCGATCCCGATGGTGGTGCTGTGTGGCCAGGTGGCCAGCCACCTGATCGGCGAAGACGCCTTTCAGGAAACCGATATCGTCGGCGTGACCCGCCCCATCGTGAAGCACAGCTTCGCCATCAAGCACCCTTCGGAGATTCCCGAGGTGCTCAAGAAGGCTTACTACCTCGCCGCGACCGGCCGTCCGGGCCCGGTAGTGGTGGATATCCCCAAGGATATGACGGCGCCCACCGAGCGTTATGAGTACGTCTATCCGAAGAAGGTCAAGATCCGCTCCTACAATCCGGTGACGCGCGGTCATAGCGGCCAGATCAAGAAAGCCGTGGACATGATGCTCAAGGCGCGGCGGCCGGTGTTCTATACCGGCGGCGGGATCGTTACCAGCGGTGCGAGCGAAAGCCTGACGGCGTTGGTTAAGCGTTTGGGTTTCCCCATTACCACCACATTGATGGGGATCGGCTCCTATCCGCAGACCGATGGTCAATCGCTGAGCTGGCTGGGCATGCACGGCAGTTACGAGGCCAACATGGCCATGCACCATGCCGATCTGATCATTGCCATCGGCGCGCGTTTCGATGATCGCGTGACCAACAATACGTCCAAGTTTTGCCCCACGGCCAAGATCGTGCATGTCGATATCGACCCCAGCTCGATCTCCAAGACGGTGCGCGCCGATGTGCCGATCGTGGGACCGGCGGATAGCGTCATCAATGAGATGATCAGCCTGTTGCAAGGCCGGGAAATGGCCAATGCCGAGGCGCTGCCTGAATGGTGGTCGACCATCGACGGTTGGCGCGCCGAACGCGAAGGCAAGCTCTACGAGCCGTCCCAGCCGGGCGAGCGGCTCAAGCCACAGGAGGTCGTCGAAGCGGTATATCACATCACCCGCGGCGAGGCCTACGTGACCACCGATGTCGGCCAGCACCAGATGTTCGCGGCGCAGTACTACAAGTTCGACAAGCCCAACCGTTGGATCACCTCCGGGGGGCTGGGCACCATGGGCTTCGGTTTTCCGGCGGCAATGGGCATCAAGCAGAACTTCCCCGATGACGTCGTGGTGTGCTTCACCGGAGAGGGCAGCTTTCAGATGATGATGCAGGAACTGTCGACGTGTAAGCAGTTCGGCACCGGTGTGAAGATCATCAACCTCAACAACGGAACGTTGGGTATGGTGCGCCAGTGGCAGGATCTCAACTACAAGTCGCGCCATGCGCACTCGTATGTGGAGTCGCTGCCGGACTTTCAGAAGTTGATCGATGCCTACGGTTTCACGGCGCTCAAGGTGGAACGTCACGACGAGCTCGATGCGGCGCTGGAGCGCACGTTCGCCGATAACGACGAACTGGTGTTCCTCGATATCGACGTCGACCCCCGGGAACACGTCTATCCGATGCAGGTGCCCCTGGGTGCCATGCGTGACATGCTGCTTTCGAAGACGGAGCGGACCTGATGCGCCACATCATCTCGATTCTGCTGGAAAACGAACCCGGCGCCCTGTCCCGCGTGGTGGGGTTGTTTTCCCAACGCAACTTCAACATCGAAACGCTCAACGTGGCCCCTACCGAGGAGCCGAGCCTGTCGCGCCTGACCGTGACCACGGAGGGCGATGATCGCGTCATCGAACAAATTACCAAGCATCTCAATAAGCTCATCGATGTGGTCAAGCTGGTCGACCTGACCGAGGGCAATCACATCGAGCGCGAGTTGATGCTGGTCAAGGTGAAGGCGTTGGGCGCGAGTCGTGACGAGGTCAAGCGCACGGTGGATATCTTCCGCGCGCAGATCGTCGACGTCACGCCGAGTGTCTATACGGTGCAGATCACCGGCGATGCCGGCAAACTGGACGCTTTCATCCAGGCCATGGCGCCGATCGGCATCCTCGAGGTGGCGCGTACCGGCGTATCGGGTATCTCGCGCGGTGACAAGATACTCGGTCTTTAAGCTGTACTTGCCTACCATGCCACTAAGGCCGCTCTGACGAGCGGCCTTTTGCTTCAAGAGGCCAGGGCTAGCGGATCTGCGACCAAAGCGCCTTGATCAGCGGATTGCGTAGCTTTTTCTCGGTGACGCAGAGTCCGACTTCGTAAGGCGTCAACGCGGGGTCGACCTCGAGGGCCTGAATACGTTCGGCCAAAGGGCTGTTGTCGACCACGATTTGCGGGACTACGCCGACCCCGAAGCCCAGTCCGACCATGCTGACGATGGCTTCGTTGCCGGCTACCTGGGCATAGATGCGCGGCTTGATGCCCAGCTGGCGGAACCAGGCATCCGTACGTTCGCGGGCGAGGCCCGACTCCGAGAGTATCATGGGAATGCTGCCCCAACTGGCGGCGTCCGTCGTGGCGGTAAGGCCAGCCAGCCATTCCGGCATGGCGCGTGGCGCGATGAACAGCAACGGCGACGTGGCGATTGGCTTGAACGCCAGCTGGGCGGGCAGCGTCTCGGGGCGCGCGGTGATCGACATGTCCTCTTCGCCGCTCAAAACGCGTGAAATCGCACTGGCCGGGTCGCCGGTATGCAGTTTCAATTCGATGCGCGGATGACGCAGGCGAAACTCGCTGAGCAACTCGTAAAGAAAGCTGTAGCTGGCGGTCACCGAGCAGTAGATGCTGATTTCGCCGGATAGCTCGCGGCTTTCCGCCATCAGCGAGTGACGAAATACATCCCATTGCTCCAGGGTATCGCGTGCATAACGCTGGAAGAGACGGCCTTCATGGGTCAGGCGGACACTGCGGTTGTCGCGTTCGAACAAGGTGACGCCGAGTTGTGTCTCCAACTGGCGGATCGTGCGGCTCAGCGTCGAAGGGCTGACGTGACACAGCTCGCTGGAGCGGCCGAAGTGCAGGGTATCGGCCAGGCTGAGGAACTGCTGGTAGGGACGCGTATCCATGATAATTTCATTTCAGATTTCGGCATACGGTATTGCAAATATAGCGTTTTACGCAACGCCTGAGGCTAGGTAAAGTGATGCCAAAGCGTCGCGGCAGACGACGCTCATGGCGGAAGGCCATCAACGCTGACACTTCACACCTTTCTTCTTCGATATCTGGAGTACACGGCATGCGCGTTTATTACGACAAAGATTGCGACCTCTCGCTGATCCAGGCGAAGAACGTCACCATCGTGGGTTATGGTTCCCAGGGCCATGCCCATGCCCATAATCTCAAGGAATCCGGCGTCGAGGTCACCGTGGCACTGCGTCCAGGCTCCTCATCCGTGGCCAAGGCCGAATCGGCGGGCTTCAAGGTCGCCTCCGTGCCCGAGGCCTGCAAGACGGCGGATGTGTTGATGCTGCTGGCGCCTGACGAGAACCAGAAGGCGATCTACGAGCAGGATATCGCCCCTCACTTGAAGGAAGGCGCGACGCTGGCCTTCGCGCATGGCTTCAATATCCACTACAACCAGGTGACGCCGCGCGCGGATCTGGACGTGATCATGATCGCGCCCAAGGCGCCGGGCCACACGGTGCGTTCCGAATTCGTGCGTGGCGCGGGCGTTCCAGACCTGATCGCCGTGCAGCAGGATGCCACGGGGCAGGCCAAGGAGTTGGCGCTGTCCTACGCTGCTGGCGTGGGTGGTGGCCGTAGCGGCATCATCGAAACGACCTTCAAGGATGAAACGGAAACCGATCTGTTCGGCGAGCAGGCGGTACTGTGCGGTGGCGCGGTCGAGCTGGTCAAGGCCGGTTTCGAGACGCTGACCGAGGCCGGGTACGAGCCCGAGATGGCCTACTTCGAGTGCTTGCATGAGCTCAAGCTGATCGTCGACCTGATGTACGAAGGCGGCATCGCCAACATGAACTACTCGATCTCCAACAATGCGGAGTATGGCGAGTACGTCACGGGTCCCAAGGTCATTAATGAGCAGTCCCGGGAAGCGATGCGCCATGCCCTGAAGGACATCCAGACTGGCGAATACGCCAAGATGTTCATCAACGAGGGGAATAGCAACTATCCGTCGATGCATGCACGTCGTCGCCTGAATGCCGAGCATCCGGTCGAGCAGGTGGGAGCGAAGCTGCGTGGCATGATGCCTTGGATTGCGGCCAACCAATTGGTCGACAAGAGCAAGAACTAAGCACTTTTCGCAAGCCGATAGAGAGCGGGCGCGGCCAAAGGGCCGCGCCCGTTTACGTTTTGGGTCGTCAAGAACGCCGACTGTCGACTAGGATTGCAGTGTGTAGAATGTCGGAATGGCCCATCAAGGGCCGTCCCATGGCAACGGATGACTTTTATGACGCAAGAATCGGGCACGCCGGAATCGCCCAAGAAAGCCGACACCGAGGAGATCTCGGAGGGCAGCTCGGCTTTTCAGGACGAAGACGAAATCATCGAGGAAACCATCGAGAACGGAAAGCGCGTGCGTCGGAGGGGTATCTATTTGTTGCCTAACCTCTTCACGCTCTCGGCGCTATTTTCTGGCTTCTTCTCCATTATCGCGGCGATGAACGGCAACTTCTCCGGGGCCGCTATCGCGATTTTCGTCTCCATGGTGCTCGATGGGCTCGACGGGCGCGTGGCACGGATGACTAACACGCAAAGTGCTTTTGGTGCCGAATTCGACAGCCTGGCCGACATGGTCTCGTTCGGGGTGGCGCCGGCTTTGGTAGCGTTCTCATGGATCCTGCAAGACGTGGGCAAGATCGGTTGGATTGCGGCCTTTATCTTTGCCTCGGGGGCAGCCTTGCGTCTGGCGCGTTTCAATGTGCAAATCGGCAGTACCGACAAGAAGTGGTTCGTGGGCTTGCCGAGTCCTTCCGCTGCGGCGCTCGTCGCCGGCTGTGTATGGACGCTTCATAAGTTCGACGCCGACGCCCTGGGGTTCAAACTGTTCATTGCCTTCGTCGTCGCGGCAGCGGGTGTGTTGATGGTCAGCAATATCCGCTACCACAGCTTCAAGGAAGTCGATTTCAAAGGGCCCGTCCCCTTCGTCGTGCTGCTAGCGATTGTGCTTGCGTTCGTGGTGATTTCACTCGAACCTTCGCTCATGCTGCTGATCCTGTTCGGTTGCTATGTAGTGTCGGGACCTCTGTTCGCGCTCATGCGCAAGTTGCGCTGAGGCCGTTTCCTGATGTCCGGTGCCGACCATGGTGTGGCGCCGAATTATCCACACCCTTTTTCATGTGTCGCCCCGTTCGGGGTGTGGATAAGGTAGTGGATGGCGATCTGGAGCGCCCTTCAGCCGAAATATAGTCATTGCGTCGTGGCATTCGTGAAAAAACCCCTTGCGTTCACGGCGCTGTATCCGTAGAGTACGCATCCGCTGCCGGCGACGGGCTTCGTGGCCGGCGGTGTGAAGGTGGCGCAAGTGACTGACTTGCTTGAGATTTCCAGGTTCGCCTCGAGACTTCTCGCTTGACAGTGACGCCGGATTCGGTAGAATGCGCCGCACCTCGAA
>NZ_SOBR01000010.1 GCF_004364315.1 Chromohalobacter marismortui
TTCGAGGTGCGGCGCATTCTACCGAATCCGGCGTCACTGTCAAGCGAGAAGCCTCGAGGCGAACCTGGAAATCTCAAGAAAGTCAGTCACTTGCGTCACCTTCACACCGCCGGCCACGAAGCCCGTCGCCGGCAGCGGATGCGTACTCTACGGATACAGCGCCGTGAACGCAAGGGGTTTTTTCAGATGGCGCTTGATGCGCGCTCTTACCCCAACGTCACCCGCGCATAACGCTTTTTACCCGCTTGAATGACATAACGCCGCCCGGTAACGAGCATGGCGTCCTTGGTGACGACTTCCCCGTCGACCTTGACGCGTCCGTTACTGAGCATGTCCTTGGCCTGGGCACTGTTATTGGTCAGCCCCGAACGGTTGAGCACCGCCGCGATGGGTGCCTGTTCGCCCTCGAATGCCACCTCGACGTCCGGCAAGTCCTCCGGCAGCTCGCCCTCGGCCAATTGGTTGCCCGCGGACTTGTGCGCGTTGGCGGCGGCTTCCTCGCCGTGATAACGCCCGATCAGCTCCCGAGCCAATTCCATCTTGATATCACGCGGGTTGGCGCCTGACTCGATGGAGCGACGGATCTTCTCTATTTCGTCGTTGGACTTCAGCGACAGCAGCTCGAAGTAACGCCACATCAGGCTGTCCGGCATCGACACCAGCTTGTTGAACATCACGCCCGGCGTATCGTCGACACCCACATAATTGCCCAGCGACTTGGACATCTTCTGCACGCCGTCCAGTCCTTCCAGCAACGGCATGGTCATGACCACCTGTGGCGCCTGGCCGAAGTGCTTCTGGATCTCGCGGCCCATCAGCAGGTTGAACTTCTGGTCGGTGCCGCCCAGCTCGATGTCGGCCTCGAGTGCGACCGAGTCATACCCCTGGACCAAGGGATAGAGGAACTCGTGGATGGAGATGGATTGATTGGCGGTATAACGCTTCTCGAAATCGTCGCGCTCCAGCATGCGCGCCACCGTGGACTGCGCCGCCAGCTCGATCATGTCAGCCGCGGAGAGCTGGCTCATCCATTCGGCATTGAAACGCACTTCGGTGAGCGCCGGATCGAGGACCTTGAACACCTGCTCCTTGTAGGTCTCGGCGTTCGCCTTGACCTCGGCCTCGGTCAGCGGTTTGCGCGTGACGTTTTTCCCCGTGGGATCACCGATACGACCGGTGAAGTCGCCGATCAGGAACACGACCTGGTGCCCCAGTTCCTGAAACTGACGCATCTTGGTCAGCAACACGCTATGCCCCAGGTGAAGATCCGGCGCAGTCGGATCGAATCCCGCCTTGATACGCAGCTTTCGCCCGGACTCGAGCTTCTTTACCAACTCGTCTTCCAACAGGATTTCATGGGTGCCACGCTTGAGCAGCGCCAGCGCATCGGCGACGTCGGTCATCGTATCCTTTCTCCGCAATGTGGGTGTCTTGGGCAATAACACGGGATGTTAGCATGACTCATCGGCGGCGGTTGAGCGCCCCGGCACATGGAGATGAGCATGCCCCTTTATATCGGCCTGATGTCCGGCACCAGCCTGGACGGTATAGACGCTGCCCTTGTGCGTTGCGGTGAGGGTCGCCCCGAGTGGCTGGGTGCCACCGGCCTGCCCTTTTCCGCTGCACTGCACGATGACCTGCTGGCACTCTGCCTGGCACGCGAGGTTTCGTTCGCCGAGCTGGCACGCCTCGAGACCGCCTTCTGTGAATGCCAGGCCGAGGCGGTCAACCGCCTACTGCTCGAAACGGGCACGTCCCGGGAAGCGGTCACGGCCCTCGGCAGCCACGGGCAGACCATCGAGCACGCTCCCGGCAGCGTGCCGCCGCATACCTACCAACTCGACAATCCCAGCCTGCTCGCCGAGCTGACCGGTTGCGCGGTGGTGGGCGATTTTCGCCGCCGCGACATGGCCGCCGGCGGGCAAGCCGCACCGCTTGCGCCGGCTTTTCATGCTGCGCTGTTCACCGACCCCACACATACGCGTTTGATCCTCAACCTCGGCGGCATCGCCAATCTCACCCGTCTTCCTCCGAGCAGCGACCATGCCGCCGTTCTCGGCTTCGATACCGGCCCCGCCAACATGCTGATGGATGCCTGGTGCCAGCGCCACCTGGGCCATGCCTATGACGCCGACGGCGCCTGGGCCGCCGGCGGCCGCGTCGACGAGGCCTTGCTCTCTCGCCTCCTCGATGATCCCTACTTCCGGCGTGCGCCGCCCAAGAGCACCGGGCGCGAGTATTTTCACCTCGACTGGCTGGCGACACACCTGACGGGGGACGAAGTCCCCCGAGACGTTCAAGCGACGCTCGCCGAGCTGACTGCCGCCAGCATCGCCACGGCCATCGCTCAAGGCGGCATGCGCTCGAACGACAACTGCGACGCGCTCATCCCCTGTGGGGGTGGCGCCCACAACGCGGACCTGCTGGTACGCCTGCACCGCCACGTGCCGGAAATACCGTTGACGCCCTGCGAGCATTTCGGCTGGTCGCCGGACTGGTTGGAAGCGGGGGCTTTCGCCTGGCTGGCACACCAGCGCATGGCGGGGCTTCCCGGTAACCTCCCCGAGGTCACCGGCGCTCGCGGCCCCCGGATTCTGGGAGGTGTCTATGCGCCCTGAGGCGTTCATTCATCGTCGCCTTTCAAGGTGAATCGCTCGGCAGCGTCACTGGCTCGCGCCAGTTGCGGGCTGTCGGCATCGCCATAATCGATGCGCAACCGCAGGTCATTGGCGGAATCGGCATGTACCAAGGCCATTTTTTCGCTGATGCGCCCCTGCCGATAGAGGGTGTATAGCGCCTGATCGAAAGTCTGCATGCCTTGATCGTGCGAGCGCTGCATGACCTCCTTGAGATCATGAATCGCGCCCTTGCGCACCAGGTCGCTGACCAGCGGCGAGCGCAGCATCACCTCGACGGCCGCACATCGCCCCTCGCCATCCGCGCGGGGTAACAGGCGCTGCGCGACGATGGCCTGCAAGTTGAGCGACAGATCCATCCACACCTGCTCGTGACGTTCGCTGGGAAAGAAGTGCTGAATACGCTCCAGGGCCTGGTTGGCATTATTGGCATGCAATGTCGCCAGACACAGATGCCCGGTTTCGGCGAAGGTCAGCGCATGCTCCATGACTTCGCGCGAGCGCACCTCGCCGATCAGGATCACGTCCGGTGCCTGGCGCAGCGCATTCTTGAGCGCCACCTCGAAGGACTCGGTATCGATCCCCACTTCGCGCTGGTTGATGATCGCCCGTCCGTGGGGATGAATGTATTCGATAGGGTCTTCAATGCTGATGACATGCCCGCCCAGCGTCTGATTGCGGTGCTGAATCATCGACGCCAGCGTCGTCGACTTGCCACTGCCCGTGCCTCCGACGACGAATACCAGGCCGCGCTTGCGATTGACCAGCTCGCTCAAGGCATCCGGCAACGCCAGGCTCGCCAAGTCGGGAATCTCGAAGGCGATACGACGCACGACCATTGCCATCTGGCTGCGCTGATAGAAGGCACTCACTCGAAAGCGCCCCTTGCCCGGCAGGCTGAGCGCGAAATTGGCCTCACGCTCCGCCTCGAAACGCTCCCCGACGCCCTGCGGCAGCGCCACCGAGACCAGCTCACGCACCTGCGACACCGACATTGCCTGCTCACCCAGCGTCACCAGCTCACCATCGATCTTGAGACTCGGCGGCGCGCCGGTGGAAATCAGCAGATCGGAGGCCTGCTGATCGAGCATGATATCCAGCAGCTGCGTCAGCCATTCATATGGCGTCATATCGCGTTCTCCTTCGCGACTATCATTTGGTACCCGGCTCACACGCCCAGCACGCGCCCATCTCTCGCCTTGGCCTGCGCCTCGGCACGCGAGACGACTCCCTGCGCCACCAAGCGCGAAAGCGCCGCGTCCAGCGTTTGCATGCCCAGGCTGCCCCCGGTCTGAATCGAGGAATACATTTGCGCCAGCTTGTTCTCGCGGATCAGGTTGCGCACCGCCGCGCTGGCCACCAGGATCTCGTGGGCCGCCACGCGTCCGCCGCCTTCACGCTTGAGCAGCACCTGCGAGATGACCCCCTGCAGCGACTCGGACAACATCGAGCGCACCATGCTTTTCTCATCGCCGGGAAACACATCGATGATGCGGTCCACGGTCTTGGCCGCCGACGTGGTGTGCAAGGTGCCGAACACCAGATGGCCGGTTTCGGCGGCCGTCAGCGCCAGACGGATGGTTTCCAGATCGCGCAGCTCGCCGACCAAGATCACGTCGGGGTCCTCGCGCAATGCCGAGCGCAGCGCCGTGGCGAAGCTGCGCGTATCGCGATGCAGCTCGCGCTGGTTGACGAGGCTGCGCTTGCTGCGATGTACGAACTCCACCGGATCCTCGATGGTCAGCACATGCTGATAATAGTTTTCGTTGACGTAGTCGATCATCGCCGCCAAGGTCGTACTCTTGCCCGATCCGGTCGGCCCCGCCACCAGCACCAACCCGCGCGGCAGCGAGGCCAGACGTCGAAACACGTCGCCCAAGTCCAGGTCATCGAGGGTGAGCACCTCACTGGGAATGGTGCGAAAGACGGCGCCCGCGCCGCGCCCTTGATGGAAGACATTGACACGGAAACGCGCCACGCCCGGCACTTCGAACGAGAAATCATGCTCGAGCGCCTCTTCGTAGTCGCGGCGTTGCTGATCGTTCATGATCGCGTAGATCAACTTGCGGACCTCACGATCCTCGATCGGCGGCACGTTGAGCCGGCGAATGTCGCCGTCGACGCGAATCATGGGCGGCAAACCGGCGGACAGATGCAGATCGGATGCCTTCTGTTTTGCCGAGAACGCCAGCAATTCGATAATATCCATGCACTTCTCTCGCTCGCGGACAGGGTTTCCCAGTATGCCAGATGTCACCATCGCCGAATCCCTCGAACGCGCACGCCAGCGCTTGGCCTGTGCCCTGGCGAGCGCCGGGCGTGACCACGAGGACGCCTGCCTGCTGGCCGTGAGCAAGACGCAACCCGCAGCGAGCGTGCGCCAAGCCTTCGCTGCGGGACAGCGCGCATTCGGCGAGAACTATCTTCAGGAAGCGCTCGACAAACAGGCCTCGCTGGACGATCTCGAGGGTATCGTCTGGCATTTCATCGGTCCTTTGCAATCCAACAAGACCCGCGCGGTGGCGGAGCACTTCCAGTGGGTGCATACCATCGACCGTGCGCGCATCGCCACACGCCTCGACGCACAACGCCCGGCAACACTGGAACCGCTGGATGTCTGTCTGCAGGTCAACATCTGCGGCGAAGCCAGCAAGTCCGGTGTGGCGCCCGAGGCCTTGCCGGCACTGGCCGACGCCGTGGTGGCACTGCCACGCTTGCGATTACGCGGCTTGATGACACTGCCTGCGCCGAGTAACGACCCGGCCGCCCAACGGCGCCCCTTCGCCGAGCTGCGCACCTTGCTCGAGACGCTCCGCCAGCGACATCCCCAAGCGCCTTTGGATACCTTATCGATGGGCATGAGCGGCGACCTCGAGGCTGCCGTCCTCGAAGGTGCCACCCTGGTCCGTCTGGGCACGGCCATTTTCGGGCAGCGCGCCGCGCATCCCTGACCGCCTTGCCCCTAACCCACTGTGTCGCCGCGACACTTCAGGAGACCCCATGACAAGCCAAGTCACATTCATCGGCGCCGGCAACATGGCCAGCGCCATTTTCGGCGGCATGATCGAGGGCGGCTATCCCGCCGCGGCGATCACCGCCACCGGGCGCGACCCTCAGTCACTCGATGCGCTCGCGTCGCGTTACGGCATCCAGACCACATCCGACAACGACGTGGCCGTCGAACACGCGGATGTCGTGGTGCTGGCCGTCAAGCCGCAAGTCATGCGCGAGGTATGTCACGAATTGCGCGATAGCGTGCAGCGTCAACGCCCGCTGATCGTCTCCGTGGCCGCCGGTTTGAGTGCCGAAACGCTGGATAACTGGCTGGGCGGAAACATGGCCGTGATCCGCTGCATGCCCAACACGCCCAGCCTGGTCGGACAAGGCGCCGCGGGGCTTTACGCCAACGCCCGTGTCAGCGAAGAGCAAAAGCGATTGGCCACTTCGCTGCTGGAAACCGTCGGGCTCGTGGAGTGGGTCGCCGACGAACACCTGCTCGAAGCGGTCACCGCCGTGTCGGGTAGCGGGCCAGCCTATTTCTTTTTGATCATGGAAGCGCTCGAAGACGCCGGCAAGAAGCTCGGCCTTCCCGCCGACAGCGCCCGCCGCCTCGCCTTGCAGACGGCCTATGGAGCGGCCAGCATGGCCCGCGAGAGCGAATTCGAGCCTGCCGAACTACGCCGCCGCGTGACGTCACCCAACGGCACCACCGAACGCGCCATCAATAGCTTCGAGGACGACGGCCTCCGTCAACTGTTCGAGCATGCAACGCAAGCGTGTGCGACACGTGCTCGTGAATTGGCCGACGAACTGAGCCGCGACTGAATTCTCTTAACCATTCGACACGGAGGAGCCCCATGGGCAGCCAAATGGGAAGCGCCGGCTTGATGCTGGTCAACACGCTAGTCAATGTGTATCTGTTCGTCTTGATGCTGCGCTTTCTGCTGCAGTTCTCGCGCGCCGACTATTACAACCCCGTCAGTCAGGCGGTGATCAAGGCCACGCGTCCGGTGGTCGCGCCGTTGCAGCGCATCTTTCGGCCACGCGGACGTTTCGATCCTGCCTCGCTGGTCGCCGGCTTACTGATCAAGGGGATCACCATCTTCGTGCTGCTCAAGCTCGTCGGCATCGGCATGCCGCCGATTCAGGGCGTGCTGGTGGCGTCGCTGGCCGGGGTCTTGAGCGCCATTCTCGATATCTATTTCTTTGCTCTGATCATCATGATCATTCTAAGTTGGGTCGCGCCACAAGCCAGTCATCCCGGCGCCATTCTCGTCCACCAATTGGTCGAGCCCATCATGGCGCCGGTGCGCAAGGTCATTCCCCCGCTGGGCATGATCGATCTGTCACCCATCGTGGTGTTCATCGGCATCAGCCTGTTCGACAGTCTCATCGTCGGCGCCCTGGCTCGTGCTGCGGGATTGCCCGGCATGCTGGTAGGCTTCTGAACATTCACGACTCTGGCGCCATCGCGCGCTCCACGCTGGACACGGAAACCGACACACACGATGCCCGACACGCTACCTCCCGACTCGGTCGGTCTGGTCACGCCGCAAACGGCGCACTTCGATACTCCGCTGGCATTGGCCGGCGGCAAGGTGCTGTCCGACTACTCGCTGGTCTACGAGACGTATGGCACGCTCAACGCTGAACGCAATAACGCGGTGCTGATCTGCCATGCGCTTTCCGGCCATCATCACGCCGCCGGCTTCCATGACATGGGCGATCGCAAGCCCGGCTGGTGGGATGCGTATATCGGTCCCGGCAAGGCGATCGATACCGAGCGCTTCTTCGTCGTCTCGCTCAATAACCTCGGCGGTTGCCATGGCAGTACCGGTCCCGCGTCGATCAACCCCGATACCCAGCGTGCCTGGGGACCGGAATTCCCGGTCATGACGGTGGGCGACTGGGTGCATAGCCAGGCACGTCTGGCCGATCGGCTCGGCATCGAACGCTTCGCCGCCGTGATCGGCGGCAGCCTCGGCGGCATGCAGGTGTTGCAATGGGCGATGGCGTACCCCGAACGCATCGCCAATGCCGTGGTCATCGCCGCCACGCCACGCCTGTCGGCGCAGAACATCGCCTTCAACGAGGTTGCTCGCCAGGCGATCCGATCGGACCCTGACTTCCATGATGGCTGGTATGAGGAGCACGGCACGGTGCCCAAGCGCGGGCTCAAGCTGGCCCGCATGATCGGCCACATCACTTACCTGTCCGAGCACTCGATGGGGGCCAAGTTCGGCCGCGACCTGCGTACCGATCAGCTCAACTTCGGGTACGACGTGGAATTCCAGGTCGAATCGTATCTACGCCATCAGGGCGATACGTTCTCCACCAGTTTCGATGCCAACACCTACCTGCTGATGACCAAGGCATTGGATTACTTCGACCCGGCCGCCCTGCATGGCGGCGACCTGGCGGCAGCACTGGCACCGGCACAATGTCCCTTCCTGGTGGTCAGCTTCACCACCGACTGGCGCTTCGCGCCGCCGCGTTCGCGGGAGTTGGTCGATGCCTTGATGCGCGCCGACAAGCCCGTCAGTTACGCCAGCATCGACTCACCGCACGGCCACGATGCATTCCTGCTGCCGCATCCGCGTTACGAAGCAGTGTTCGGCGGCTTCATGCGTCGCGTCGCCCGCGACCTGCAGCTCGAGGAGACGACCTGATGCGTGCCGACCTCAAACTGATCCACGACTGGATACCGCAAGGCGCGCGCGTGCTCGATCTGGGCTGCGGCGACGGCGCCTTGCTCGCCGCCCTGGCGCGTGACAAGCAGGTCGTCGGCTATGGACTGGAAATCGACCCCGACGGCATCACCGCCTGCATCGAGCGCGGAGTCAGCGTCATCGAGCAGGACATCGACGACGGCCTGAACAATATCGAGGACGATGCCTATGACCTGGTGATCATGACCCAGGCGCTTCAGGCTCTGCAGCGCCCGGATCGTACCCTCGATGAAATGTTGCGCGTGGGCCGGGAGTGCATCATCGCTTTCCCCAATTTCGCCTACTGGCGCCACCGCCTTTACCTCGGCATTCAAGGCCGCATGCCGGTCTCCAAGTCGCTCCCGCATGCTTGGTACGACACGCCCAACATCCACCTGTCGACGTTTCGCGACTTCGGCCAATTGTGCCGCGACAAGGGCCTGACCATCGTCGATCAGCGCGTCGGCAACGGCGACCATGAGCCGCATTGGAGCTCGCGGCTATGGCCCAACCTGTGCGGAGAGACGGCCATCTTTCGCGTCACTCGCGCGTCACGTTGACACAAGCGCTCGGCGGCTGCCGCTCGAGATCCACCCGCAGCCGCCGGGTCAATATCGCCTGGCCAGGCATGCCCTCCATGTCCCGGGTGACGCTGACACCATAGGCCAGCACCTCGACGCCCTGGGCGGCGACGCGACGCAGCGTGTCGGCATAGGCCGGGTCGAGATGCGCGGCCGGCGCCACGGCGTCGATGCCGGTGTGCGCCACGCAAAACAAGAGCACGGCACGCTCGCCCAACGCGACTCGCGTCGCCAGACTCTCAAGATGCCGACGGCCACGCTCGCTGACCGCGTCGGGGAAATAGCCATGACCATCCTCTTCACGCAGCGTGACCTGCTTGACCTCGACGTGGGTCGTTTGCCCTGCACTGGCGAGGCGAAAATCGAGCCGCGCGCCTTCGACCTTCGCCTCCCGCTTGAGTGTCGTATACCCTGCCAGCTCGGCGATACGCCCAGCCCCCAGGGCTTCCTCGACCCAGTCATTGGCGCGCCCGGTATGTATCGACGCCAGGGCCGGTGGCGCGCCAGGCATGGGCAGCTCGATCCACTCCCAGGTCCAGGCCAGCTTGCGCGCGGGGTTGCGGCTCGGCGAGAGCCACACGCGACTGCCCGGGACATTGACCGCTCGCATGGAGCCGGTATTGGGGCAATGCGCGACCACCTCTTCGCCCGATGCCAAGCGCACATCGGCCAGAAAGCGCTTGTAACGGCGGATCAGGATGCCGGACCTCAGTTGCGTATATTCCATCGCCCCCTCTTGAACCTCGGGTATGTCACATCTTGGGACAAAAAATCACATTCTCGCCAGCATCGTCGCGTGGCCGCGTGATGCGCGCTCCAGCAGCTTGTCCGAGACCGGAAAACACCATTTCCTTTCCGGGAATGGTTGCAAAGCCGGCACTTTTCCGCTAAATAAGCAAGGCTTCGGGCGGGCGCCCAAGCCCTACCCTGGCCAGGCATCGGCCCAAGTCACTTGCGTAATGAGGCAGTCCCATGCCAGTAGCGGAAATCAAAACGGAAGCGCCAAAAAAATTCACCCCGTACGAGCCGGCACCGGGTGAAGAGTACATGAACGAGCAGCAGCTCGCGCACTTCCGCCAAATCCTGCTCATCTGGAAACAGGAGCTCATGGAAGAGGTGGATCGCACGGTGCGCCACCTGCAGGAAGAAGCCAACAACTTCGCCGATCCGGCCGACCGGGCCACCCAGGAAGAAGGCTTCAACCTGGAATTGCGTACCCGTGATCGCGAGCGCAAGCTCCTCAAGAAGATCAACGAGACCATCGAAAATATCGATGAGGACGATTACGGCTTCTGTGAAGCCTGCGGCGTCGAGATCGGCATTCGTCGTCTCGAGGCCCGCCCCACCGCCACCTTGTGTGTCGACTGCAAGACACTGGCGGAGCTCAAGGAAAAACAACTCGGCGGCTGATACCCTTTCCAGAACATTTCCTCAACGGGCACCTGCAGGTGCCCGTTTGTCATTGCGCAGGCCACGTCATTCATGTCGTATATCGGTCGTTTCGCACCGACACCCTCGGGCCCCCTTCACCTAGGATCACTGATCGCAGCCCTGGCAAGCTTTCTCGATGCACGCCATGCACAGGGGCGCTGGCTCGTGCGTATCGAGGATATCGACCCACCACGCTGCCCCCTAGGCACCACCGATACGATTCTCCATCAGTTGAACGCCTTCGGCCTGGTCTGGGATGGCCCCGTGCGCTATCAGAGCGAGCGGCACGTCGCTTACCAGGCAGCGCTCGAGCGTCTCATCGAACAAGGACTGGCCTATCCGTGCAGTTGCTCGCGCAAGGAATGGCGCGGATATGCCATCTATCCCGGCTGGTGTCGGAACGGGCCGCTGCACCCCGAGCGCCCTCTGGCCTGGCGGCTGCGCAGCGATCTGGGCCTGCGCCCCGTCGAATGGGACGACCGACGCCTGGGACATCAACGCTTCGATCCCGCCGCCCTCGGCGACGTGGTCCTCAAGCGCAAGGACGACCTCTGGGCCTATCAGCTCGCGGTGGTCGTCGATGACGCCGACCAAGGCGTGTCCGATGTGGTGCGCGGTGCCGACCTGCTCGACAACACGCCCTGGCAACGTCAGCTGCAGAACGCGCTGCAATATCCGGTGCCACGCTACCTGCATCTTCCCCTGGTGCTGGGTGACAACGGTCAGAAGCTCTCCAAGCAGAACCTTGCCCCCGCGCTGCCGACCGATGAAGCCGGTATTCGCCACACCCTGCACCACGCTTTGCAGCGGCTCGGTCAACAACCGCCTGCCGACATGGCGCACGCCCACGTCGTCGACCAACTCGAGGCGGCCATCAACGCCTGGCATCCCGAATACTTGCGTCACATCACGACCGACACGCCCTGAACACCGCTAGGGGGCGACATCCGTATCATGCCATGGTCGCACACCCCATCACTTGATTCGCCCAGCCGGCAGGGGTCAGGATAAAAACCCAGCGAGCGCCGCCAGAGCCGACGTTCGGCCGCCCCCATGCATTCACGCGACCATGAGGCCCATGAGCCGAATTCTGATCGTCGAAAACGAAGCATCCCTCCGCCAGGCCCTGAAGGACCTGCTCGAGCGCCAGGCCTATCACGTCGCCATCGCGGCATCGCTCGACGCCGCCCAGGCACTGGCCCCGCAAACCTTTGACCTGGTGATCTGCGATTTACGTCTTGCGGGCGAAGACGGCACGCAAATGCTCGCGCTGAGCGCCCCGATCCCGGTACTGGTCATGACCGACCACAGCAGCCTACGCAAGGCCGTGATCGCGCTCAAGGAAGGGGCCGTCGACTGTATTGCCAAACCCGTCGATGACGATGACGTCCTGGCGACCGTGTCACGGGTGCTATCGCGTCCGGCACCTCGAGAAGCGTCTCGTCCCAGTGGCGTTCCACGCGGCATGATCGGCGAGTGTGCCGCCATGCAGCGTGTCTACGAACGCATTCGCAAGACGGCGCCCGCCGACGTCACCGTGCTGGTACAGGGCGAATCGGGTACCGGCAAGGAACTGGTCGCACGCGCCCTGCACCGCCAGAGCCGCCGCACCAAGGCACCGCTGATCTGCGTCAACTGCGCGGCGATTCCCGAGACCCTGATCGAATCCGAGCTGTTCGGCCACGAAAAAGGCGCTTTCACGGGCGCCAACAGTGCACGCACGGGCCTGGTCGAAGCCGCCGATGGCGGCACGCTCTTTCTCGACGAGATCGGCGAGCTCCCGCTGGACGCTCAGGCTCGGCTGCTACGGGTTCTTCAGGAAGGCGAGATCCGGCGTATCGGCTCGGTAGAAACACGTTACGTCGATGTACGTCTGATCGCCGCTACGCATCGCGATCTTCACTCTCTGTCACGCAGCGGCGAGTTCAGGCTCGATCTCTACTATCGCCTCAATGTCATGCAGATCGAGTTGCCACCGCTACGCGAGCGCGAGGACGACATACTTTCCATTGCCCAGACACTGCTCGAACGTGCCTGCACGCGCCATGCACGCCCCGGATTGCGCTTATCACGCGCCGCACGCCGCGACATCCTCGGCTATGCATGGCCCGGCAATGTGCGCGAGCTGGAAAACGCACTGGAGCGCGGCGTTATTCTCGCCGAAGGCTACCTCATTCATCCTGACGACCTTGGTCTCCCCCTGGAACGCCGACAAGAGCCGCCCGCCGCATCTCCCGAACCATCCGACGCCGCGGAGGAAGACGGTGTCCCCGACGACGACCTCTCCCTGGAAGATTACTTCCAGCATTTCGTCCTCGAGCACCAAGCGCAGATGAGTGAAACCGAACTGGCCCAGAAACTGGGCATCAGCCGCAAATGCCTGTGGGAGCGTCGCCAGCGGCTGGGTATCCCGCGCAAGAAGAGCGCGCGCCGCCCAGCGTGATACGCCCACATGCTACTTTCGAACGATTTTTGCCCTTATCGCGACTATGGTCTAAGCGCATCTGTCGGTCTTTTTAGAGACCCTATGCGCCATCGGGAAGAGGCAGCTGCACCAGT
Source organism: Chromohalobacter marismortui (assembly GCF_004364315.1). Classification (GTDB taxonomy): domain Bacteria; phylum Pseudomonadota; class Gammaproteobacteria; order Pseudomonadales; family Halomonadaceae; genus Chromohalobacter; species Chromohalobacter marismortui. The sequence goes on from NZ_SOBR01000010.1 coordinate 12,916, forward strand.
TGTTACCATCCCACACAAGGAATGCCCCTTTATGCGGCAACTTCGGTAACACCACATGCTTTCAGCTCGCGAGGAACTTTCAAGAATAACCATAACACCTTGATTTAAAATAAAAAAACACACAGTGGCACGGCCGCTGCAATATATAGGTCAAGAAAAACAACAACCGGACGCCTAAGGTGAACGAACAACGACAATAACGTATGCCTCAGGTGCTCAGTCCGGCATCGGCCACAACAAACACAACACCGCCGGACTGGAACATCGCAAGCGATTCGCTAACAACAACAAACGAGACGCAACGCGAACCGACCCCAATAACAACAAGCCGGTCGGCATCCGGAACCGAACCAGGACGCGACGCTTCATGCGAGGCCCAACAAGAACAACGCCCTCGCTCGAAGCATCCCGACAACAACAACAAGACGTCGGGAGAAACGATGTCGTCGTGGTTGGATTATTGTTTTGAATACGAGGTGGTCACCTTGCGGGAAGAGCCACAACAATAAGAACACTGCTTGCCTGCCGGATCCCATTGGTGACTGTGGTGCGTATTCAAGGCGATGCGCCATCACGAAGAAGAAATAGCAGCAAGGACGTTGCATAGCATACTTAGGGGAGGCCCATCGGGTCTCCCCTTCTACTGTGGCCTATCACCGTCCACTCTTCATGCGCCTGCCCACAGGTCCATGCACCACATTTTTTGCAAGCCGGAGAGTGTCGGCTTACACTAGGCCACTTCGCTTTCCGCGAGTCGTTAACGACGCATGTTCAAAGGATTTACCCGCTTTCTCCAACGCCCCGGTGAACGTTTGAAGACCCTGTTTGGCGCCCAAGAGTCCTCCGGTCCTTCCACGCCCACGCTGCGCGTCATTCCACGCGATCAGCACGACGTGTCACGGCGTCTATTCAGCGACAGTGCCCTCAAAGTCCTGTATCGCTTGCACAACGCCGGTCATGAGGCTTACTTGGTGGGCGGTTGTGTACGTGATTCCCTGTTGGGCAAGATCCCAAAGGACTTCGATATCGCCACCGACGCCACGCCGGAAGAGGTGCGCACCCTATTTCGCAACTCGCGGATCATCGGGCGCCGCTTCCGTATCGTTCACGTACGCTTCGGCCGTGAAATCATCGAGGTCACGACCTTTCGTGGACGTCCCGACGACGATCATGACACGAAGCATGCCCAGCAATCCGACGATGGTTTGCTGCTGCGCGACAACGTCTGGGGCACCATCGAGGAAGATGCGCTACGGCGCGACTTCACGGTCAATGCGCTGTACTACAACATCGCCGACTTCTCGATACACGACTGGGCCGACGGCGTGCACGACCTTGAGGCCCGCACCCTGCGCTTGATCGGCGACCCCGACGTACGCTATCGAGAGGATCCGGTGCGCATGCTGCGTGCCGTGCGTTTCGCCGCCAAGCTGGACTTCGACATCGAGCCACGCACCGAGACCCCGATTCTCGAATTGGCTCCTTTGCTGTTACAGATCCCCCCGGCACGCTTGTTCGAGGAAGTACTCAAGCTTTTCCTATCCGGACAAGCACTACGAACCTTCGAATTGCTCCGCGAATACGGCCTTTTCGCCATGCTATTCCCGGAGGTGGAAGAGGCCATTGCGGAGCGCACATGGGCAAAGCCGCTCATCGAGCAGGCCTTGATCAACACCGATCGGCGTATCCAGGAAGAACGCCCCGTCACACCAGCGTTTCTGTACGGCGCCCTGCTGTGGCCCGGTATGCGTCTACGCGCCGAGCGTCTCGAGGGAGACGGTATGCCACCTGTCCCTGCGCAACAAACGGCCTCGCAACAAAGCATCTCTCGGCAACAGCAACACACCTCGATCCCCAAGCGGTTCAGCATCCCGATGCGTGAAATCTGGGACCTGCAACAGCAGTTGCCCAAGCGCCGTGGCAAACGCGCCTTCCAGACCTTGGAACATACCCGTTTTCGGGCCGCTTATGACTTTCTCCTGCTGCGGGAAAGTGCCGGTGAAATCGCCCCGGGGCTCGGCGACTGGTGGACGGCGTTCCAGGAAGGCGACGATCATGAGCAGGCACGCTTGATCAGCAAGACCAGCGGCTCCCCGGCCGGCACGTCCGAGCGACCCAAGCGGCGGCGGCGGCGGCGGCGGCGTAACGCGTCCTCCGAGCACGATAATGACGGACACCAGGAGTGATCGCATAGCGGCCTACATTGGCCTGGGCAGCAATCTGGATGGGCCGCGCACGCATGTCTCGCGCGCCTTCAGCGAACTCGATGCTCTGCCGCTTACCCAACTGGCGGGGCATTCTTCCTTGTACGCCTCGACACCCGTGGGGCCCCAGGATCAACCCGACTTCATCAATGCCGTCGCCCGGGTGTTCACGCGGCTCTCACCGCTGGCCTTGCTCGATCAACTGCAAGCCCTCGAACAACGTCATCGCCGGGTGCGCCAACGTCACTGGGGGCCGCGCACGCTGGATCTCGATCTATTGCTCTACGCGAATCTCGAATGGCAAACGCCGCGCCTGACGCTTCCTCATCCAGCCATGCACGAGCGAGCCTTCGTGCTCATTCCTCTGGCGGAACTCGCCCCCGAGATCGTGCTCGATGGGTACACGGCGGCCACACTGGCCATGCCTCATCAGGGGCGGGACTTGCGTCGCCTCGTCCCCTAAAAGTAGAGTTGCACCCGTTTTGTTACCGATCCACACTCCCACCACCCTCGGGTAACGCTTGCGGTAACACTTACCGTCCGGGTCTGCCAGGACCGACAAACCACGAGACTTTTCATGAAAACCGTCACATTGAGCCGTCTCAATGCCTTCAAGCATGCCCAAGAGCCGTTCAGCTGCCTGACGGCCTACGATGCCTCGTTCGCCCAGCACGCCGATGCAGCCGGTATCGATGTCTTGCTGGTCGGCGACTCGTTGGGCATGGTGCTGCAGGGCCATGCCAGCACGCTTGCCGTGACGCTCGACGACATCCTCTACCACACGCGCTGCGTGGCACGCGGCAAGCAACGCAGCCTGTTGATGGTCGACTTGCCCTTCATGAGCAACGCCGACACCGGGCAATTGCTGCGTGACGCCGGCGCCTTGATGCGGGCCGGCGCCGAGCTGGTCAAGATCGAAGGCGCGGGCTGGATGCACGACGATGTCCGTGCCCTCACGCGGCGCGGCGTGCCGGTGTGCGCGCATCTCGGGCTGACGCCCCAGAGCGTGCATCAGTTCGGAGGCTACAAGGTACAAGGCCGCGAGCAGGACGACGCTCAGCGCATCATCGACGACGCCCGCTTGCTGGTCGAGGCCGGTGCCTCGGTGATCCTGCTGGAATGCGTGCCTGCGGCGCTCGGTCGGGCCGTCCGCGACGCCGTGGACGTCCCCGTGATCGGTATCGGCGCCGGCCCCGAGGTGGATGGGCAGATCCTGGTGATGCACGATGTGATCGGCGTGACGCATGGACGCCCCCCACGCTTCGCCAAGAATTTCCTGGCGGGTCGTGACAGTATCCAGGCGGCGTTCGACGCCTATCGCGATGCCGTCAAGACGCGCCAATTTCCCGCCGAGGAGCATTGTTTCTGATGTTGACGCTGCACGACATCGCCGATTTGCGTGCCCAGCTGAACGCTCAGCGCCGCGACGGCAAGCACATTGCCTTGGTGCCGACCATGGGCAATCTGCATGCAGGCCACCTGGCTCTGGTCGACGCCGCGCGACGCGACGCGGACGTGGTCGTCACGACCATCTTCGTCAATCCGCTCCAATTCGGTGCCAATGAGGACTTCGCGAGTTACCCACGCACGTTCGAAGCCGATACACGAGCACTCTCGGAACACGGCTGCGATATCGTCTTCGCCCCCGATGCCGATACGCTCTATCCGCAAGGGCGCGATCACCAGACCCACGTCAATGTCCCCCTCGTATCGGAAGGCTTGTGCGGGGCAAGTCGGCCGGGACATTTCAGTGGCGTGGCCACGGTCGTCAGCATGCTTTTCAACCTGGTACAGCCGGACGCGGCCTATTTCGGGCGCAAGGATTACCAGCAGTTCATGGTCATCCGGAAACTGGTGGCGGATCTGCATTTCCCGATCGAGATCGTGGGTGTCCCGACGCGACGCGCCGAGGACGGCCTGGCCCTGTCATCACGCAATGGCTACCTGAGTGCCACGGAGCGCCAGCAAGCGCCGGCGCTTTACCGTACGCTATGTCACGTGCATGACACGCTGCGTGCGGGCGAGGCCCCGCCGACGGCCCTGCGTGACGGTCTCGCGGCCCTCACCAAGCAGGGTTTCAAACCCGACTACCTGGAGCTGCGTCGCGCCCGGGACCTCGGCCCCATCGCCCCCGATACCCAGGAAGCGATCTTGCTGGTCGCCGCACATCTCGGCACCACCCGCTTGATCGATAATCTTCCGGTCAGCCTGCCGCGTTGAGCGTCGACGCGGCGTCACGACGAGGTTTTTCATGTACACCATCATGCTCAAGGCCAAGCTGCACATGGCGCGTGTCACGCACGCAGTGCTCGACTATGAGGGCTCCTGTGCCATCGACGGCGAACTGCTGGATCTTGCCGGCATCCGCGAGAACGAGCAGATCCAGATCTACGATGTCGAGAACGGCAATCGCTTCACGACTTATGCGATCCGCGGCGAGGCAGGGTCGCGGCTGATCTCGATCAATGGTGCCGCGGCCCACCAGGCACAGGTGGGCGATCGTGTCATCATCTGCAGCTACGCGCATTATGCGGAGCACGAGTTGGACGCTCACCAACCGGCCCTGATCTACCTGCAAGAAGGCAATCAGATCAGTCACACCAGTCATGCGATTCCGGTTCAATTCGCCTGAAAACCATCACATGGCGCCGGCCCGTCCTCTCATACCGACAGTCTACGCCTATTACCTGATTGTCGCGTGGCAGAGTACTCGCCTATGCTCAAAGGAATGCCCCTCTAGGCCGATAGGAGTTTCTCATGCAAGACGTGGTGATCGTAGCCGCACGGCGTACCGCCATCGGCAGTTTCGGCGGCGCCCTCGCCAGCCTCCCCGCGACCCGGCTCGGTGCCATGGTCATCGCGGACTTGCTCACGCACACCGGCGTGGCCCACGACCAGGTTGATGAGGTCCTGCTCGGCCAAGTGCTGGCCGCGGGGTGCGGCCAGAACCCGGCCCGCCAGTCGGCAATCAACGCAGGCTTGCCCTCCTCTGTCCCCGCCATGACCATCAACAAGGTCTGTGGTTCGGGCCTCAAGGCACTGCATCTGGCCACACAGGCCATCCGCTGCGGTGACGCCGAGTTGATCATTGCCGGTGGCCAGGAAAACATGTCGCTTTCCCCACATGTGCTACCGCACTCGCGTACCGGACAACGCATGGGCGACTGGGCGGCGGTGGACACGATGATCCGCGACGGCCTGTGGGACGCTTTCAACGATATCCACATGGGAATCACCGCCGAAAATCTTGCCGCCAAATACGCCATCACCCGCGAGGACATGGACGCTTTTGCCGCGGCATCCCAACAAAAGGCGGCGGCCGCCATCCAGGAAGGCCGCTTCGCCGGCCAGATCGTTCCGGTCGACATTCCCCAGCGCAAAGGCGATCCGCTCCACGTCACTACCGACGAAGGGCCTCGCGCGGGCGTGACCGCCGAGCAACTCGCCGGCATGCGTCCCGCATTCAAGCCCGATGGCACTGTCACCGCCGGTAACGCTTCCTCGCTCAATGATGGTGCTGCCGTGGCCATGCTGTGTTCGGCGGACAAGGCCAAGGCACTGGGGCTGGAACCGCTCGCGGTGATCAAGGCCTATGCCAATGCCGGGGTCGACCCCGCCATCATGGGCATCGGCCCTGCCCCCGCCACGCGGCGTTGCCTGGAACGTGCAGGATGGTCACTCGACGAGCTGGACTTGATCGAAGCCAACGAGGCCTTCGCCGCTCAAGCGCTCGCCGTCAACAAGGAGCTCGGCTGGGATCCCGACAAGATCAACGTCAATGGGGGCGCCATTGCGCTGGGACATCCTATCGGCGCTTCCGGGTGTCGGATACTGGTCACCTTGCTGCACGAAATGATCGCCCGTGATGCCAAGAAAGGGTTGGCCACGCTGTGCATCGGCGGCGGCCAGGGCGTGGCGCTGGCCATCGAGCGCTAGGCTCGAAGCTCGAAAGCAGAGCATAACGAAACCGCCCCCATGGCACTGCCATGGGGGCGGTCGTTCTTTCGACGTCTGGATTAGTTAAAGCTGGGTATCGACGGTTTCCGCTTCGAAGGCAGCTTTTTCTTCTGCGGTGATTTCCTTGATGGAAAGCTTCACGCGGTTGCGGTTGTCGATATCGAGGACCTTGACGATGACGTCCTGACCTTCGCTCAGATAATCGCGCACGTCATTGACGCGCTCGGGGACGATCTGCGAGATGTGCACCAGACCATCGGTACCCGGCATGAAGGTGACGAAGGCGCCGAAATCGGTGATACGCGCCACGGTACCCCGATACAGCTTGCCGATTTCCGGTTCGGCGGTGATCGCCAGCACGGTATCGATCGCCGCCTTGGCGGCCGTCTTGTCCTCGGCATAAATGCGCACGGTGCCATCATCATCAAGATCGATGGACGCGCCGGTATCGTCGCAGATCTTGCGAATGGTCGCGCCACCCTTGCCGATCACATCACGAATCTTGTCGGGATCGATCTTGATCGTGGCCATCGATGGCGCATTGTCCGAGACTTCGCTGCGACTTTGGCCGATGACGGTATTCATCTGCTCGAGGATATGCAGGCGCGCTTCATGCGCTTGCTGCAGCGCAGTCTCCATGATCTCTTCGTTGATGCCCTCGATCTTGATGTCCATCTGCAGGGCCGTCACACCGGCGGTGGAACCCGCCACCTTGAAGTCCATATCGCCGAGGTGGTCTTCATCGCCGAGAATATCGGTCAACACCGCAAAGCCATCTTCATCCTTGACCAAGCCCATGGCGATACCCGCCACCGGTGCCTTGAGCGGGACGCCGGCATCCATCAACGCCAGCGAAGAACCGCATACCGACGCCATGGAGCTGGAGCCGTTGGACTCGGTGATTTCGGATACCACGCGAATGGTATAGGGAAACGCCTCCTCACTGGGCAGCATGGCCTGCACACCGCGACGCGCCAGACGTCCGTGGCCTATCTCACGGCGCTTGGGACCGCCCATGAAGCCGGCTTCCCCCACGCAGTAAGGAGGAAAGTTATAGTGCAGCATGAAGCGGTCCTTGCGTTCACCCTCCAGCGATTCGATCAACTGGGAATCGCGCAGGGTGCCCAGCGTCGCTACCACGACCGCCTGGGTCTCGCCGCGCGTGAACACCGCCGAGCCATGCGTCTTGGGCAGGTTACCGACCTCGATCGCCAGCGGCCGCACGGTCTTGTGATCGCGACCGTCGATGCGTGGCTCGCCTTTGATCACCCGTGAACGTACCACACGCTTCTCGAGGCCGGCGAAGGCGCTCTTGACCTCGTCGGCGTCGAACTGTCCCTGATCCTCATCGGCCAGCTGGGCAACCGCTTCATCCTTCAACGCGGACAAGGCATCCTGACGCGCCATCTTGTCGGTAATGCGGTACGCCTCACCCACCTTGGACTCGAAACCGTTCGCCAGAGCCTCCTTCAGGGAAGTGTTCTCGGCAGCCGGCTGCCAGTCCCAACGCGGCTTGCCGGCCTCGGCGGTCAGCTCGTTGATAGCGGTGATCGCGACCTGCATTTCCTGATGGCCGAAGAGCACCGCACCGAGCATTTCATCCTCGAGCAGTTCGTTGGCCTCGGACTCAACCATCAGCACGGCTTTTTCGGTACCCGCCACGACCATGTTCAATTCGGAGCTGCCCAGCTCTTCCACCGTCGGATTGAGGAAATAGCCCTTGTCCTCGGTGAAGCCGACACGCGCGGCCCCGATGGGCCCGTTGAAGGGCACCCCCGAAATGGCCAGCGCTGCGGACGTCCCCAGCATCGCCGCGATATCCGGATCGTGGTCGCGATCGGTGGACAGTACCGTACACACGACCTGCACCTCGTTCATGAACCCATTGGGGAACAACGGGCGAATCGGCCGATCGATCAGCCGCGAGGTCAGGGTTTCCTTCTCGGTGGGGCGCCCTTCGCGCTTGAAGAAACCACCGGGGATCTTGCCCACCGCGTAGGTCTTTTCCTGATAATGAACAGACAGCGGGAAGAAGGGTTGCGCAGGGTTGACGTCTTTCTTGGCCACCACGGTGCATAACACCACGGTGTCATCCATGGTCACCATCACGGCACCGGTAGCCTGGCGGGCGATGCGGCCCGTTTCCAGGGTGACGGTACTGCGACCGTATTGAAACGTTTTCTTGACCGGGTTCACGGCAATGTCCTTAACTTTTCATCTCATGTATGGGTCGTCTCGACTCGGCGACCATTTTAGGAGGTCACACGCCGTGGGGCCACTCATTACGGAACGCGGAGCTGACGAAACAAAAACGGGCAGCCCCGAAGGACTGCCCGTTTCCAACAACCATGCGTCATCGCTAGCGTCATAAGGTCGCCGCGAGCGCACTTTTCCTTAGCGACGCAGGCCGAGACGCTGGATCAGCGACTGATAGCGCTCGAAATCCTTGCGCTTCAGGTAATCCAGCAGCTTGCGACGCTGGTTGACCATGCGAATCAGACCACGACGAGAGTGGTGATCCTGCTTGTTGCTCTTGAAGTGATCCTGCAAGCCATCGATGTTGGCGGATAGCAGAGCCACCTGAACTTCAGGGGAACCGGTATCGCTTTCGCCACGACCGTATTCATTCACGATGGTGGCTTTCTGTTCAGCGGTCAGTGCCATTTGTCTCTCCAGTAAACAATATGCCTGAGCAATGAATGTCGGAGACCACGCATATTTGCAGTCCCCAGGTACTACCCGTGAAATACGGGCACCATGTCGAAGGCCGCGCGGCCTTCATGCACGCCAATAGTCTCGGCATACCCCGGCGCACATGGCGCTCGCCGGGTGTCACGCCTCACTCGCTAACGGATGAGGCGATATTTCGCAAGCGTCGCGGCGCGACTTCCCCCGGCGCCGTAACGCGCACAAGCCCCAGGAAAATACCCTCGTGATACAAGCGCGCCGTGTCATCCGAGACCAACGTGCCTGTATCCACCCTGGCGCGCTGTCCATGCAGCAGCCGCCGCGATTCGATCGACGCCACTTCAAGCGGCGGCATATGGGACAACAGCGTATCAATGGATAGCAATCGCGCCTGACGCGAGGACTCGTCCAGTTGCGCGAGCCCCTCGAAATGTTGCATGGCATCAGCAGCGAAAGGTCCGCTATGTAGTCGACGCAGGGACGTTATGTGCGCGCCGCATCCCAATGCTTGGCCGATATCCTCGGCCAAGGTGCGGATGTACGTGCCCTTGCTGCAGCGGACCTCAAGCTCGAAGCTTTCGGCCTCCCGCGACAGCAGGCGCATATCATAAACCTTCACGCGGCGTGACGCACGCTCGACCTGCTTGCCTTCGCGCGCGAGTTCGTAAAGCGGACGTCCCTGATGCTTGAGCGCCGAATACATCGGCGGCACCTGTTCGATGTCCCCTCGAAACCGCGCCAATGCGGCCTCGATATCGTGCTCGCCGAACGCGGGCACCGGATGACGTTCGACCAGCGTGCCTTCGGCATCCCCGGTGTCGGTCACCTCACCCAGCCTGACCCACGTACGATACGTCTTGTCGGCATCGAGCAGGTAGGCGGAGAATTTCGTCGCCTCACCAAAGCAAATTGGCAGCAAGCCGGTGGCCATGGGATCCAGCGTGCCGGTATGGCCGGCCTTTTGCGCCGCGTAGAGGCGACGCACCTGCTGCAAGGCGCGGTTGGACGATATGCCCTGAGCCTTATCGAGCAGCAACACGCCGTCTATCGGCAGGCCACGACGACGTCGCGCCATTAACGTACCTCGTCTTCGTCTTCTTCATCGCCATGGCGGCGACGATCATCGGCGACCGCCTCATCGATCAACGACGACAGACGCTGACCACGCACGACACTTTCATCATAATGAAAGCGTAGCTCCGGCACATGCCGCAGCTTGACACGCTGGGCGATCTGACTCCGCAGGAAGCCACCTGCATGGCGCAGCACTTTGAGGTTCTCATCGATGCGCGTGGCATCATTCTCGCCCAACAGCGTGATGTAAACATCCGCATAGCCCAGGTCTCGACTGACCTTCACCGCACTGACGGTGACCATTCCCAGGCGCGGATCCTTGATCTCGCGCTGGATGAGAACAGCCAACTCCTGCTGCAGTTGATCGGCCACGCGATCGGTACGTTTGAATTCGCGCATCGTTATCTCCCGCGATTCGCCGCTCGGAGGGCGGACGATGACTCGTCGTCCGCCCTACCTTACAGGCTACGCTCGACCTTGACCTGATCGAAGACCTCGATCTTGTCGCCGACCTGAACGTCGTTGTAGTTCTTGACGCCGATACCGCATTCCATACCGCTGCGGACTTCGCCCAGATCATCCTTGTAGCGACGCAGGGATTCCAGCTCGCCTTCGTAGATGACGACGTTCTCGCGCAGCACGCGAATCCGCTTGTGACGATGCACGGTGCCTTCGATGACCATACAGCCTGCCACGGCGCCGATCTTGGGTGCCTTGAACACCTCGCGCACTTCGGCCACGCCGACGATCTCTTCTTTCCACTCCGGCGCCAGCATGCCACTCATGGCCTGCTTGACCTCGTCGATCAGTTGGTAGATCACGCTGTAATAGCGCAATTCCAGACCTTCGCGTTCGACGATTTCCCGCGCAGAGACATCGGCACGCACGTTGAAACCGACCAGAATGGCGTCACTGGCCACCGCCAAGTTGGCATCGGTGCCGGTGATACCGCCGACGCCAGAGGATACGACCGCGACCTTGACTTCGTCGGTGGAGAGCTCTTCCAGGGCACCCCGAATCGCTTCCAAGGAACCTTGCACATCGACCTTGAGCACGATGTTGACCTTGGCCACTTCGTCTTGGCCCATCTGGCTGAACATGTTCTCCAGCTTGGCCTTCTGCTGACGCGCCAGGCGCACTTCGCGATACTTGCCCTGACGGAAGTTGGCGACTTCACGTGCCTTCTTCTCGTCGGCGACGACGATGAACTCATCACCCGCTTCGGGCGTACCATCGAGGCCCTGGATCTCGACCGGCATCGCCGGACCAGCGTCTTCCACGCGTGTTCCGGTTTCGTTGACCAGCGCGCGAACGCGCCCATAGTGCAACCCTGCCAGGACGATATCACCGCGCTTGAGCGTGCCATTCTGCACCAGCACGGTGGCGACCGGACCACGGCCCTTGTCCAGCTGGGATTCGACGACGACCCCCTTGGCCGGCGCTTCCGGCACCGCCTTGAGCTCGAGCACTTCGGACACCAGCAGTACTGCCTCGAGCAGTGCATCGATACCATCGCCGGTCTTGGCCGAGACGTGCACGAACTGGGTATCGCCCCCCCACTCTTCGGAGATAACGCCATGCTGGGACAGCTCATTGCGGATGCGATCGAAATCGGCACCTTCCTTGTCCACCTTATTGACCGCTACCACCAGCGGCACGCCGGCCGCCTTGGCATGCTCGATCGCCTCGACGGTCTGTGGCATGACGCCGTCGTCGGCCGCGACCACTAGAATGACCACGTCGGTGGCCTGGGCACCGCGCGCACGCATGGCGGTGAACGCCGCGTGCCCCGGCGTATCGAGGAAGGTGACACCGCCGTGGTGGTCTTCTACGTGGTAAGCGCCGATATGCTGGGTGATGCCCCCGGCCTCACCGGTCGCGACCTTGGTACGACGGATATAGTCGAGCAGCGAGGTCTTGCCGTGATCGACGTGACCCATCACCGTGACGACCGGCGCACGCGTGATCTCGTCGCCCTCGTAGGAGATGGCTTCGAGCACTTCCGTCTCCAGCGCATCATCCTTGACCAACTTGGGCTTGTGGCCCATCTCTTCGACGACGATGGCCGCCGTGTCCTGGTCGATGGTCTGGTTGATGGTCACCGCCGCCCCCATGGTGAACATCGCCTTGATGACCTCGTTGGCCTTGATCGACATCTTGTCGGCCAACTCGGCGACGCTGATCGACTCGGGGATGCCGACCTCGCGCACGATGGGCTGCGTCGGCTTCTGGAAGCCATGCTGGTTATTATCACGACCACCACCGCGGCGACCACCGCGACGCTCGGAACGTTTCGCTTTCTTGGCGTTGCCGCGACGCCGTTCACGACGGTCGTCATCGTCTTCTCGGCCGCCTTTGCGGCCACGCTCGGTTTCCTTCTTGTGATGCGGCTGGCCACGCCGATTCGGTGTGCGTGGCTCCTTCGGCGGCGCTTCCACGTAGGGCTCGCTCGTGGTTTCCGGCGCCGCGATTTCCTCGGGCACGGGAACCTCGGGCGTGCTGGGCGCCTCGCTTTCGACCGGCTTGGCGGCCTCGGCTTCCTGAGATTCCTGCTCCTCCTTCGCGCGTGCGGCCTCTTCGGCAGCGGCCTGTTCCGCCTTGGCGGCTTCGGCGGCCTGAGCCTGCTTGGCATCCGCCATGTCACCGACCAACTGGCGCGGACCGGACTCCTCGGCGGGGGCTTCTTCGGCCTGCTCCGGCTCACGCTTGACGTACGTGCGCTTCTTGCGCACCTGCACGTCGATGGCCTTGCCCCGGCCATCACCACTGCGAATTCGACTCTTGGTATTGCGCGTCAGCGTCACGCGATTCTTCGTCGCGCCGCTGTCCCCACCATGGCTACGCGTCAGGTGTTCGAGAAGGCGCTGCTTGTCCTCCTCGGATACCACATCGCCTTCGGCCTTATGGGAGAGACCCGCTTCTTGCATCTGCTCCAGCAGACGGGACACATCGCGTCCCACCTTGCTGGCAAAATCCTTAACGGTCATGTCTGACATTACGACCCTCCTGAGCCCGTGACCAGATTACTGTTCGCTCTCGAACCAAGGCGCACGAGCGGTCATTATCAGCGCCGCGGCGCGCTCTTCGTCCACATCGTCGATGTCCTTGAGATCATCGATGGACTGCTCGGCCAAGTCCTCGCGAGTGACGATGCCTCGACTGGCGAGCGTGAATGCCAAGTGACGTTCCATGCCCTCCATTTCAAGGAGGTCGTCATCGGGCTGCGCACCGTCCAGCGCCTCTTCGGAGGCAATGGCCAGCGTCAGCAGTTCGTCCTTGGCTCGAGCGCGCAGCGTCTCGATCAGTGCTTCATCCAATTCCTCGATTTCGAGCAACTCTTCAAGCGGCACATAAGCCAGCTCTTCGAGCGAGGTGAACCCCTCCTCGACGAGTAGACGCGCCAGTTCCTCGTCGACTTCGAGGTGATTGATGAAGTACTCGATCAGGCTGTCGATTTCTTGCTCGCGCTTGCCTTCGGCCTCTTCCTCGGTCATCACGTTGAGCGTCCAGCCCGTCAGCTCGGAAGCCAGGCGAACGTTCTGGCCGCTGCGGCCGATGGCCTGCGCCAGGTTATCCTCGGCGACGGCGACATCCATGGAGTGGGCGTCTTCGTCGACGAGAATGGAGCCGACTTCCGCAGGCGCCATGGCGTTGATCACCAATTGCGCCGGGTTGTCGTCCCAGGTAATGATGTCCACGCGCTCGTTACGCAGCTCGTTGGACACCGCTTGCACGCGTGATCCACGCATGCCGACACACGCACCGACCGGATCGATGCGCTTGTCATTGGTCTTCACCGCGATCTTGGCACGTGCCCCCGGATCGCGCGCCGCGCCCTTGATCTCGATGAGTTGCTCGGCGATCTCGGGCACCTCGATCTTGAAGAGCTCGACGATCATGTCGGGGCGTGTACGCGTCAGGATCAACTGCGAACCGCGCGCCTCGGCATCGACCTTCCACAGCAGGGCACGCACGCGCTCGTTCATGCGATAGCGTTCGCCGGGGATCATCTCGTTACGGGGCAGGAACGCCTCGGCGTTCTCGCCCAGATCGACCACGAGACCTTCACGCGTGGTCTTCTTGACGATGCCCGCCACCAATTCGCCCTCACGCTCGGCGTACTGACGCACGACCTCTGCACGCTCGGCTTCACGTACCTTCTGTACGATGACCTGCTTCGCGGTCTGAGCGGCGATGCGCCCGAAAGCCACCGACTCGACTTGTTCCTCGACCACGTCGCCGAGGGCCAGCGGTGGGTCGCGACGCGCGGCCTCGGAGAACGGAATCTCGCTGTCCGGATTCTCGAACGCCTCGTCATCGACGACGGTCCAGCGGCGGAACGTATCGTAATCACCGCTGACACGGTCAATCTTGACGCGGGTGCTCACTTCCTGACCGTCGAAGCGCTTGCGCGATGCGCTCGCCAGCGCCGACTCGACGGCCTCGAAGATCACTTCTCGCGGCACCCCCTTTTCGTTCGAGATCGCATCCACGACCAGCAGAATCTCTTTACTCATGCCTATGCCTCGCAGAAAAGCTGTCCTTAATTATCGAACTGAGGCACCACCCGCGCCTGCTCGATGCTTTCGATGGGAAAGCAATACTCTTGTCCGTCGAGATGCAGCAGAATCTCGTCGCCCTCGACCCCGGCCAACTGGCCCTGAAACTTGCGACGCCCGTCGAAAGGCGTGCTCAACTTCAGCTTGATGTGGCTACCCTTGAAACTCGCGAATTGCTCAAGCGTGAACAAGGGACGATCCATGCCCGGTGAAGACACCTCCAGCCGGTACTCTCCCGCGATGGGGTCTTCCACATCCAGCACGCCACTGACCTGACGGCTGATTGATGCACAATCGTCCACCGTCACGCCCTCGGCGCTCTCGATATAGATGACCAACCGGGAATGTTTACCCTGGGCAAGATAGTCGATTCCCCAGAGCTCGAAACCCATGGCCGTCACGACCGGCTCGATGAGCGCTTTCAGTGCAGCGTCCTTGTTTGCCACAGACAGAGGCTCCCACTAGCAGTTGCATCAGGCACCTGACCAGGAGTAAAGAGGAAAGCTAGGTGGCTGATTGGCGTTATCGTCGCAAGTGATAACAAAAAGCCCCTTCATAGGAAGGGGCCTTTCGTAAAAAAACTTGGTAGCGGGGGCCGGATTTGAACCGACGACCTTCGGGTTATGAGCCCGACGAGCTACCAGACTGCTCCACCCCGCATCAGTGGCTGACGATTATACTGGCCGACGCTTATAAGGTCAAGACGCCCAACCATCGTCATAATTTTGCCAATCTCTAATCGGGTCAATAGCTTACATTGACTCAATTTGGTGCCGAAGGCGGGACTTGAACCCGCACGACCATGAGGTCACTACCCCCTCAAGATAGCGTGTCTACCAATTCCACCACTTCGGCACAGGGGCCAGGCTATCGACACAAGACACTCAGTGCCTTTCACGTGCATCGCTTCACCTGCTAGTGCTCACCCATGACCAGCGCTTGCTTCACTGGCTCTAGCGATGAGCTAACTCGATGACGACATTGACGTTATTCGCCGCCGTCCTCGAGCACTGGCGCTGCATTCTGCTTGCTTTGTTTCTCTTCGTCAATAGATGGCGAGGATTTTTGTTGCTCAATAACCTGCGCATCAGGCACGCCTGCCTGCGGTGCGTCGCCTTCCTGCGAGACCAGGTACGCCAGGCCCAGCGATGTCACGAAAAAAATCGCTGCCAGCACACCCGTCAATTTGGCGAGGAAGTTCCCGCTGCCTTGTGACCCGAAGACCGTTTGCGAGGCACCGCCCCCGAAGGACGCGCCGGCATCGGCCCCCTTGCCTTGCTGTAGCAACACCAATACCACCAGGGCAATGGCGATCACCACATGAACCAACAACACCCCAATATACATCGCGCTACCTTGCTGAATGACAAATGGCTAGAAAATCGTCGACCTTGAGCGAAGCGCCGCCCACCAGGCCGCCGTCGATATCCGGCTGCGCCAGCAGCTCGGCCGCGTTGGCCGCGTTCATGCTGCCGCCGTAAAGCAACCGCATCGCTTGCGCCAAGCCGGGGTCGAAACCGGCTTGGTACTCGCGAATAGCGGCCATGACTTCCTGCGCCTGCTCAGGCGTCGCCGTACGCCCAGTGCCGATGGCCCATACGGGCTCATAGGCAATCGTCACCCGTGCGCGTTGCTCGGGCTCGAGAGGCGCCAACGCATGGCCGATCTGACGCAGCACGACATCATTAGTATGCCCTGCATCGCGCGCCTCGAGCGTCTCGCCCACGCATAGAATCGGGTGAAGGCCGGCATTGAGTGCGGCCAGCAATCGATCATAGACGTCATCATCGGTTTCCCGATAAAGCTCACGCCGCTCGGAATGCCCCACGAGCACGTAGTCGACACCGAACTCCTTGAGCATGCCTCCGCTGACCTCGCCAGTATGCGCACCGGCGTGCGAAGGGTTGAGCGTCTGTGCACCGAGTCGTACCGATACATTGGCCAATGCACCACGCGCCGCCTCGAGATAGGGAAATGGCGGCAACATGACAACTTCCAGCGAATCGGGAAGCGCGGCGTCGGCGAAAGCACGACCAAACGCCTCCACCAGCGCGTGCGAGCCGTTCATTTTCCAGTTGCCCGCAATCAGTGGCGTGCGCATAGAACAGTCCTCCGAATGGAGCGCCATGGTATAGGAGGCGTATTGACAACACAATATGCGCGCCTCAGCGCAGCATTTGCCCTTCGATGTCGTCCGCAATGCGCTTTGCCAACGCGTCGACGTCAAAATGCGGTCGCCCTTCGACCATGACGCGGATCAGGGGCTCGGTGCCCGACGGGCGCAACAGGACACGGCCTTCATCGCCCAACTCCGCCTCGACCGAAGCAACGGCATGACGCACTTGCTCATTGTCCATGAGCGTCGCGTTGACGACACCCGGGGCCAGGCGCACATTGACCAACGCTTGCGGCGCCTTCTCGAACCCCTTGAGCAGGCCCGACAGCGATGATGACTCGCGCACCATGATCGCCAGCACCTGAAGCGCCGACACGATCCCATCGCCGGTCGACTGCACATGGCCACAGACGATATGGCCAGACGACTCGCCCCCCAGTTGCCAACCATTGGCCGCCAAGCGCTCCATCACGTAACGGTCTCCAACTTTGGCTCGCTCAAAGGGAATGCCCAATCCTTCCAGTGCAGCCGCGAGACCGAAGTTGGACATCAGTGTCCCGACCACGCCGCCGCCCAACATATCTCGCATGTTCCGATCACGCGCAATCAAGTAAAGAATATCGTCGCCGTCGACTTCATGCCCTTGGGCATCAACGAGAATCACCCGGTCGCCATCGCCGTCCAGCGCCATGCCGAGATCAGCGCCCCGCTCGATGACCGCCGCGCGCATGGCATCGGGGTGCGTTGACCCCACGTCCTTATTGATGTTGAGCCCATCCGGATCGGCACCGAGCAAGCTGACGTCGGCGCCTAATTCACGCAATACACTGGGCGCGATGTGATAGGTTGCTCCATGCGCGCAGTCCAGCACCACCTTCAAGCCTTCCAGCGTCAGCCGGTCGGGCACCGTGGATTTACAGAACTCGATGTAACGCCCTGCGGCGTCCGAGATGCGCAGCGCTTTGCCCAAGGCCGCTGGAGCGACCGTGGTCAGTGGCTGCTCGAGCTCCGCTTCGATTTCCTCCTCGACGGCATCGGCAAGCTTTACACCCTCGGCGGAGAAGAACTTGATGCCATTGTCCTGAAACGGATTGTGCGACGCGGAAATGACGATCCCCGCATCGGCGCGAAACGTCCGGGTCAGGTAGGCGATGCCCGGCGTGGGCATTGGCCCCAGCAAGGATACGTCAACACCGGCCGCCGACAGCCCTGCTTCCAGAGCGGACTCGAACATATAGCCTGAAATTCGCGTATCCTTGCCGATCAATACCTTGGCGCGGGACTTGCGCCCCGTGTGACGCGATAGTACACGGCCCATCGCCCAGCCCAGCTTCAATACGAAATCGGCGGTAATGGGGGGCTCCCCCACCGTGCCGCGAATACCATCGGTTCCAAAATAGCGTCGTGTCATGCGTCGGTGCCTTCCTGTAGCACTGCCCAAGTCATATTCACCGCATCCACCGTCGGCCCCACATCGTGGACACGCACGATACGCGCCCCACGCTCTACCGCCATCGTGGCAAGCGCCAGGCCACCCGGCAGGCGCTCTTCGACGGGACGCGCCAGCACTTTGCCGATCATACTCTTGCGTGACATGCCAGCCAGCAAGGGAAGCCCAAAATCAGTCAATGGTTGCATGCGATTCAGTAGCCGCAGATTATGTTCGACACGCTTACCGAAACCAAAGCCTGGGTCCAGCACCAGCTGATCGCGCCGTACTCCTGCCGCCTGGCATTCGGCGATACGCGTCTCTAGGAAAGCGGCCACCGCCTCCTCGATCGGTACCTCATAATGCGGTGCCCGCTGCATATCGGTAGGCTCGCCCAGCATATGCATCACGCACACCGGCAAGCCGCTCATCGCTGCGGCCTCCAGCGCACCGGGCCAGCGCAGGCTGCGTACGTCGTTGATCATGCCTGCACCCAGCGACGATGCCTCACGCATCACCTCTCCGCGGCTGGTATCCAAGGACACCAGTGCATCGAGCTCATTGACCAGTCGCTCGACCACGGGCAGCACGCGATCCATCTCTTCTTGAAGCGGTACCGGAGAAGCGCCAGGACGTGTCGACTCGCCACCGATATCGATGATCGCCGCCCCCTCGGCCAGCATGGATTCGGCATGCCGCAAGGCGTCGTCCAACGCGTTATGGCGACCGCCATCGGAAAACGAGTCCGGCGTGACATTGAGGATCCCCATGACACGGGGGTAGGAAAGGTCGAGCTGATGGCGCCCACAGCGCAACTGTGCGGGCATGGCATAGCGGTCTTGCATGATCAGGGCCGTTGCAACGTCAAACGTCTACCTTACCATGCCGCCATCGACGTGTAAGCACGCTCCAAACGCCAACGGGCGCCGCAATGCGGCGCCCGTTGGCAGATAACACACCCTTGCTATCAGTGGCCAGCCGGCCCACCCAGCGGGTCCGAGGGGCGCCGTCGCGCATCGTCATCTTCGTCGCTGCTGGTGTCGGGTTCCTCTTCCGACGTGCCTACAGGCTGTCCTGATCCCGTGGTCGGCCCATTATCATCCCAATCTTCGGGCGGACGCGGCTTGCGGCCTTCCATGATATCGCGGATCTGGTTGGCATCGATGGTTTCGTACTGCATCAGCGACTCCGCCATCAGGTCCAGCTTTTCACGATTGTCTTCCAGGATCTGACGGGCCTTGTTATAGCACTCGTCAATGATCCGGCGTACTTCCTTGTCGAGGCGCGTCGTGGTCTCCCCGGATTTCAGCTTACCGCCTTGACCACCGCCGCCCAGGAACTGATGCGACTCATCCTCGTCGTACATCAGCGGCCCCATCTCTTCGGAGAGCCCCCACTTGGCGACCATGTTGTGGGCCAATTCGGTGGCACGCTTGATGTCGTTGGAGGCACCGGTGGTGACGCCGTTCGCTCCCAGCGTCATTTCCTCGGCGAGACGACCGCCGAACAGCGAGCATATCTGGCTGATGATCTGCTGACGGGAGAGGCTATAGCGATCCTCTTCCGGCAGGAACATGGTCACGCCCAGTGCACGACCACGCGGAATGATCGTCACCTTGTAGACCGGATCATGCTCGGGCATCAGAAGCCCGATGATGGCATGACCCGACTCGTGATACGCGGTATTACTCTTTTCCTTCTCGGACATGACCATCGAGCGCTTTTCGGCCCCCATCAGGATCTTGTCCTTGGCCATCTCGAGCTCGTCCATGCCCACCAGGCGCTTATTGCGTCGCGCCGCGAACAATGCTGCCTCGTTGACCAGGTTCGCCAGATCGGCACCGGAAAACCCCGGGGTGCCGCGTGCGATGAAGCTCGACTTGACATCATCCGCCAGCGGCACCTTACGCAGGTGTACGCCAAGGATGTGTTCGCGACCGCGGATATCGGGCAGCCCCACCGTGACCTGCCGGTCGAAGCGACCGGGGCGCGTCAGCGCGGGGTCGAGCACATCGGGACGGTTGGTCGCGGCGATGACGATGATGCCTTCATTGGCCTCGAAACCGTCCATCTCGACCAGCAGCTGGTTGAGCGTCTGTTCGCGCTCGTCGTTGCCACCGCCCATGCCAGCGCCACGCGAACGCCCGACGGCATCGATCTCGTCGATGAAAATGATGCACGGCGCCTGCTTCTTGGCTTGCTCGAACATGTCACGGACACGCGAGGCCCCTACGCCAACGAACATCTCCACGAAATCGGAACCCGAGATCGAGAAGAACGGCACCTTGGCTTCGCCGGCGATCGACTTGGCCAACAGCGTCTTGCCCGTACCCGGCGGCCCCACCATCAGGACACCGCGAGGAATCTGCCCCCCGAGGCGCTGGAACTTGCTGGGATCCTTGAGGAAGTCGACGAGTTCCTCGACTTCTTCCTTGGCCTCGTCACACCCCGCCACATCGGCGAAGGTGGTCTTGATCTGGTCTTGGGTAAGCAGTTTGGCCTTGGACTTGCCGAAGCTCATCGGACCGCCCTTGCCGCCACCGCCGCCTTGCATCTGACGCATGAAGAAGATGAAGATCGCCAGAATGATCAGTATCGGGAAGCTGGCCACGAGCAGGCGCGTCCATAGACTCTGCTCCTCGGGCTTCTTGCCCACCACCGTGACGTCATTGGCCAGCAAATCGTCCATCAGCTTGGGATCTTGCGCCGCAGGCCTGATGGTCTGGAACTTCGAACCATCTTCGCGCACGCCATGGATGGTGTACCCTTCGATCGTCACGCTGCGCACTTGATCATTCTGCACTTGCTGGACGAATTGAGAGTAGCTCATCGTCTGGGGTGCACTGTCGGTACTGAAATTGTTGAACACCGTCAGCAATACCGCCGCGATGACCAACCAGAGAATCAGGTTCTTCGCCATGTCGTTCAAGGGAATACCCTCATTGCATGCAACTGTCTGCCAAGCAGGACCATGAATTGGACACTACACCACACGAGAGGTTTCGACTACCAAGTCATTATGACTATCGAGTCGATGCATCAGTGGGCACATCCCATGGGCGCAAGCTCAGCCGTGGAATCCATCTGCAAGTAGGTAGACTTCTCGTGAGCGGGCACGCGAGGCCTCCGGCTTGCGAGTCGTCACCTTGCGGAAACTGCCGCGCAGTTCCTTCAAATATGCATCAAACCCTTCTCCCTGGAACACCTTGGCCAGAAAGCGCCCGCCTGGCGACAAGGTTTGACGCGCCAGATCAAGCGCCAGCTCGGCGAGGTACATCGCCTGCGGCTGATCGATGGCCGCCATACCACTCATATTGGGGGCCATATCAGACATCACAAGGTCGACACGGCGCCCATCCAGCGCGGCCAGAACCCGTTCGAGCACATCCATCTCGGTAAAGTCACCTTGCACGAACGCGACACCTGCCAGGGCATCCATCTCCAGGAGGTCGGACGCCACCACACAGCCCTTGGCGCCCACCTTTTCGGCGGCGATCTGGCTCCAGCCCCCCGGTGCAGCGCCAAGATCGATGACGGTCATGCCCGGCTTGAAAAGCGTATCCTTGGCATCGATTTCGAGTAGCTTGTAACTGGCCCGCGAACGATAGCCATCTTGCCACGAACGCTGCACGTAGCGATCGTCGAAATGCTCTTTGAGCCAAGAGGCCGAGCTCTTGCTAGTATGCGAGGATCGTACCACGGTTCACCTAAATCGATAGCCGTCAGAACTCTTCCGGAAGGCGGGAGCGGGCTAGCTAGGCGGGCGCCACGGCCTTTCCAAGACGCCGCTTTCCCCGTAACATGGCGCGTTCTATCTTTTCTCGGCGCCGCATATCGCATCGGCCACAGGCTAGAATGATCGACAGCCGCTGCGCCAACATGCGATTTGGTCGCATTCAGATAACGCTCTCGGCGATACGCCGAGCGTCCGCCAACCCGGAACAGTCACGATACCATGAGCTTGTCACAGGCACAAAAGAAAGCATTTCGTAGCATCGGCCACCACCTGAACCCCGTTGTGACGGTGTCGGAGAACGGGCTTTCCGAAGGCGTTCTGGCCGAACTCGACCGCGCTCTGGAAGATCACGAGCTGGTCAAGGTCAAGCT
Source organism: Chromohalobacter marismortui (assembly GCF_004364315.1). Taxonomy (GTDB): domain Bacteria; phylum Pseudomonadota; class Gammaproteobacteria; order Pseudomonadales; family Halomonadaceae; genus Chromohalobacter; species Chromohalobacter marismortui. The sequence continues at coordinate 35,050 of NZ_SOBR01000010.1, forward strand.
AGCCCTCGGTGATCGCAACGACCGCCAGGCCATGATCAACGATCTGACCGAGGCCAGCCGCGGCGAACTGGTCCAGACCATCGGCAAGGTCGCGCTGCTTTACCGCCACAACCCTCGCGTCAACCCCAAGCTGTCCAACATCCAGCGCTTCGAAAACCACCACGGACGACGCTGAGCGGCCGGGCTTTGCCCGGCGCTAGAAGCTGGATGTCGACAGGATCACAGTCGTAGATGCGAAATACCCCCGCTGCCATGGCAGCGGGGGTATTTTTCTTCCGACTTCAAGCGTCCAGGCGCGAAGCGCCGCTCTTCAAGCTTGGGTCAAAGATGCTCGACGCTGGCGATCTCGTATTCGACATCGCCCCCGGGCGTCCGCACGAGCACCGTATCGCTTTCTTCCTTGCCAATCAGGGCACGTGCGATCGGCGATGTCACGGAAATCCGCCCCTCCTTGATGTCGGCCTCGTCTTCGCCGACGATCCGATAGCGCACTTCCTCGTCGTTTTGCAGGTTGATCAATTCCACCGTCACGCCAAAGATCACCTTGCCGGTCTTGGGCAGCTTGGTGACGTCGATCACCTGCGACGCGGACAGCTTGCCTTCGATCTCCTGGATGCGCCCTTCGATGAACCCTTGCTGCTCGCGCGCAGCGTGGTATTCGGCATTCTCCTTGAGATCGCCATGCTCACGCGCCTCGGCAATGGCGTTGATCACCTGGGGACGCTCCACGCTCTTGAGGTGCTCGAGCTCTTCTCGCAGACTTTGCTCGCCCGCAACGGTCATCGGGACCTTGTTCATGTGCTTGCTCCTGCATGCAGTTCCTGCAGCCGCCGTACGGTAATTGCATTTCCATACTCAAGCGCCATACACACCGCACGCGCCCCCGCCAGCGTCGTGGCATAGGGGACCTTGCGAGCGAGTGCGGTACGGCGGATCACGGAAGAATCACTGATCGCCTGGCGGCCTTCGGTCGTATTAACGATATAAGCCACTTCGTCGTTCTTGAGCATATCGACGATGTGAGGGCGACCTTCATAGACCTTATTGACGACCTTGACCGGGAGGCCAGCCGCTTCTAGAGCGATGGCGGTGCCACGGGTCGCGATCAGGCTGAAACCCAATGCTAGCAGAGATTGGGCCACCTCGGTAATCTCGCTCTTGTCTGGATCGCGCACCGAGAGGAAGGCCTTACGCTCACCATCCAGACGCGGAATCGCCTCACCCGCACCCAGCTGCGCCTTGTAAAAGGCTTCGGCAAAGGTCGAACCGCTCCCCATCACCTCACCGGTGGACTTCATCTCCGGCGACAGAATCGGATCGACGCCCGGGAACTTGTTGAACGGGAAGACGGCTTCCTTGACGCTGTAGTAGCCCGGCAGACGTTCGCGGGTGAAATCCTGCTCGGCGAGTGTCTGGCCGGCCATGCAGCGTGCCGCGACCTGGGCCAGCGAAACGCCGATACACTTGGACACGAACGGCACCGTACGCGACGCACGCGGATTGACCTCGATGACGTAGATGTCACCGTCCTGCCAGGCGAGCTGCACGTTCATCAGCCCCACGACATTGAGCTCCAATGCCATGCGCTTGACCTGGTCGCGCATCTCGTCCTGCACTTCCGCCGGTAGCGAATACGGCGGCAGCGAACATGCCGAGTCACCGGAGTGCACACCGGCTTGCTCGATATGCTGCATGATGCCGCCGATCACCACCTGATCGCCGTCGCTGACCGCATCGATATCCACCTCGACAGCAGCATTGAGGAAGTGATCCAACAACACCGGCGAGTCATTGGAGACCTTGACCGCATGGGTCATGTAGCTCTCCAGCTCGGAGGCGTCATAGACGATCTCCATGGCCCGCCCGCCGAGCACGTAACTGGGGCGCACCACCAGCGGATACCCGATCTTCTCGGCCTTGACGAAGGCATCCTCGAAACTGCGCGCAGTGGCATTGGGGGGCTGCTTGAGATGGAGCTTATCGATCATCTGCTGGAAGCGCTCGCGATCCTCGGCGCGATCGATGGCATCCGGCGTGGTGCCGATGATCGGCACACCAGCGGCTTCGAGCTCACGCGCCAGCTTGAGCGGCGTCTGACCGCCGAACTGCACGATCACGCCGGCCGGCTTCTCCTTGTCGGCGATCTCCAGCACGTCCTCGAGGGTCACCGGCTCGAAGTAGAGGCGGTCACTGGTATCGTAATCGGTGGACACGGTTTCCGGGTTGCAGTTGACCATGATGGTCTCGAAACCGTCCTCGTGCATGGCGAGCGCCGCGTGCACGCAGCAGTAGTCGAACTCGATGCCCTGGCCGATGCGATTGGGCCCGCCGCCCAGCACCATGATCTTCTGGCGGTCGCTGACGTCCGCCTCGCACTCCTCCTCGTAGGTGGAGTACATGTAAGCCGTATCGGAGGCGAACTCCGCCGCACAGGTATCGACCCGCTTATAGACGGGACGAATGCCGTGCTTCTGGCGCGTCTTGCGAAATTCCTTCTCGGACACGCCCAGCAGCGTGGCCAGGCGCGCGTCGCTGAAGCCCTTGCGCTTGAGGCGGAACAGGGTCGCCGCCGACAGCTCGTTCAGCGAGCAGCTGGCCAGTTGCTGCTCGAGGCGCACCAGTTCCTCGATTTGCACCAGGAACCAGCGATCGATGTTGGTGAGCGCAAAGACGTCATCGATACTCATGCCGGCGCGCATCGCATCCGCCACGAAGAAGATGCGGTCGGCACCGGCCGCCTGCAACTCGCCCTTGATCAGCGCCATGCCCGCATCGTTGAAGTCGGTGACCTTGGGCTCCAAGCCGTCGACGCCGGTTTCCATGCCGCGCAGCGCCTTCTGCAACGACTCCTGGAACGTCCGTCCGATGGCCATGGTCTCACCCACCGACTTCATCTGGGTGGTCAGACGGTCGTTAGCCTGGGGAAACTTTTCGAAAGTGAAGCGCGGGATCTTGGTGATCACGTAATCGATGGACGGCTCGAACGAGGCCGGCGTCTTGCCACCGGTGATGTCGTTTTGCAGCTCGTCGAGCGTATAGCCGACCGCCAGCTTGGCGGCAATCTTGGCGATCGGGAAGCCGGTCGCCTTGGAGGCCAGTGCCGAGGAGCGGCTGACACGCGGGTTCATCTCGATGACCACCACGCGGCCGGTCTGCGGGTCGACCCCGAACTGCACGTTGGACCCACCGGTCTCGACACCGATCTCGCGCAGCACCGCCAGCGAGGCGTCACGCATGATCTGGTATTCCTTGTCGGTCAGCGTCTGCGCCGGGGCGACGGTGATCGAATCGCCGGTATGCACGCCCATGGGGTCGAAGTTCTCGATGGCACACACGATGATGCAGTTGTCGTGCTTGTCGCGCACGACCTCCATTTCGTATTCCTTCCAGCCCAGCAGCGACTCGTCGATGAGCAGCTCGTGGTTATTGGAAAGCTCGAAGCCGCGCGTACAGATCTCCTCGAACTCTTCCTTGTTGTAGGCCACACCGCCGCCGGAACCGCCCATGGTATAGGACGGCCGGATGATCACCGGAAAGCCCAGCTCGCCCTGGATGTCCCACGCTTCGCTCATGCGATGGGCGACCTTGGCCTTGGGGCACTCCAGACCGATGTTCTTCATCGCCTTGTCGAACAGATCGCGATCCTCGGCCTTGTTGATGGCGTCGGCGTTGGCGCCGATCATCTCCACGCCGTATTGCGTCAACACGCCCTGCTTGTCGAGTTCCAGCGCGCAATTGAGCGCCGTCTGCCCCCCCATGGTCGGCAGGATGGCATCAGGGCGCTCCTTCGCGATGATCTGGGCCACCGCCTGCCAGGTGATCGGCTCGATGTAGGTCGCGTCCGCCATCACCGGGTCGGTCATGATGGTCGCCGGATTGGAGTTGACCAGGATGACGCGATACCCCTCCTCGCGCAGCGCCTTGCAGGCCTGGGCGCCGGAGTAATCGAATTCACACGCCTGACCGATGACGATGGGCCCGGCGCCGATGATCAGAATGCTTTGGATGTCGGTACGTTTCGGCATGACGATTCCCGCTAGACTAGGTGACAAACGACGGTGCGACGGTGCGCCGCCTCTCGCGGAGGCGGCGGTGGCTCAACGACGGGCCTGCATCAGCGCGATGAAGCGGTCGAACAGCGGTGCGACATCACGTGGGCCGGGGCTGGCCTCGGGGTGCCCTTGAAAGCTGAACGCCGGGCAGTCGGTACGCTCGATGCCTTGCAAGGTGCCATCGAACAGCGAGCGGTGCGTGGCCCGCACGTTGGCCGGCAGGCTCGCCTCGTCGACCGCGAAGCCATGGTTCTGACTGGTGATCATCACGCGACCGCTATCGAGATCCTCAACCGGGTGATTGGCCCCATGATGGCCGTTGTTCATCTTCACCGTGCGCGCGCCAGAGGCCAGGCCCAGCAGTTGATGCCCCAGGCAGATGCCGAACAGCGGCACCTCGGCGGCGATCACTTCACGGATCGCCTCGATGGCGTAACCGCAGGGCTCGGGATCGCCCGGCCCATTGGCCAGGAAGACACCATCCGGCTGCATCGCCAGCACCTCGGCGGCCGGGGTCTGCGCGGGCACCACCGTCAGGCGGCAGCCGCGCGAGGCCAGCATGCGCAGGATGTTGAACTTCGCGCCATAATCGTACGCTACCACGTGATAAGGATGCTCACCCTGGGAGGCATCGGCGTAGCCGCTGCCCAGTTCCCATTCGCCTTCGCTCCATTCATAGGTATCGTGACAGCTCACTTCCTTGGCGAGATCCATGCCTTTGAGGCCGGGAAAGGCCCGCGCCGCTGACAAGGCCCGTTCGACGGCATCCTCGCCCTGGGCATCGCGACCCGCCAGGATCGCACCGTTCTGCGCGCCCTTTTCGCGTAACAGCCGGGTCAGGCGCCGGGTATCGATATCGGCAATGCCCAGCACGTCGTGACGCTTGAGATACGCGTCCAGGCTTTCTTCGCTGCGAAAGCTGCTGGCGGTAAGCGGCAAATCACGAATTACCAGGCCGGCGGCGGCGATGGCGCCGGATTCGACGTCTTCTGAATTGATGCCGGTATTGCCGATATGCGGATAGGTGAGGGTGACGATCTGTCGTGTGTAGGAGGGGTCGGTGAGAATTTCTTGATAGCCAGTCATGGCCGTATTGAAGACCACCTCACCACTGGTCTGCCCATCGGCTCCGATGGCACTGCCATGAAATACGCTGCCGTCTTCCAAGGCCAATATCGCGGGTCTGATCAACGCAACGTCCTCCCCTTGTCATGCGCGAGTCTGGGCCGGGGCCGGCGTAACGCCAGACCCCTCGTATTCAAGGAGCACTAAGCGTATTGACGACCGCTGCTCGCGGGTCGTAAAAAAGCGGGACGAAACCTGAAAGAAGCCCGGTTTCATCCCGCCTTTTGTCATTCGCTCGGTTCCCTGTGGCCGCCAACGCGTTTGCCCGGCCAAATTGGCTCGATGATACGCGAGTTACGGGTCGCAGACTACCCCTTGAGCCCCAGCACATCCTGCATATCGTAGCGACCACTGTCATGCAAGGCGACCCAGCGTGCCGCGCGCACCGCTCCCTTGGCAAAGGTCATGCGGCTGGACGCCTTGTGGCTGATCTCGATACGCTCGCCCTCGGTGGCGAACATCACGGTATGCTCGCCGACGATATCGCCGGCACGCACGGTAGCAAAACCGATCTCCTTGTCGCCACGTGGCCCGCACTGCCCCACACGCTCGAAGACGCCGTCTTCCTTGAGGTCGCGATCCAGGGCCTTGGCCACGACCTCGCCCATCTTCAGCGCGGTGCCGGAAGGCGCATCGACTTTGTGGCGATGATGCGCCTCGCTCACTTCGATATCGTAGCCTTCATCGCCCAGCGCTCGGGCGGCGGTTTCCAACAGCTTGAGGGTGAGATTGACACCGACGCTCATGTTGGGCGCGAAGACCATGGGAACACGGTCACGATAACCGTCGAGCTCGACGATCTCGGCGTCGGAGAGCCCCGTGGTACCGATCACGATCGCCTTGCCATGCTCGGCGCAAAACGCCAGATTGGCCAGCGTGACCCGAGGCGTGGTGAAGTCGATCAGCACATCGAAGGCATCGACGATGGCAGCCGGGTCATCCGTGGCGTTCACGCCCAAGCGCCCAGCACCGGCGAGCTCGCCCAGATCGGCACCGACCAATGAGCTACCGGGCTCGACGATGCCTCCCGCCAAGCTGGCCTCGGGATCCTGCTGTACGGCATTGACCAGGGTGCGGCCCATGCGCCCGGCGACGCCGACGATGGCGATACGCGTCATGTGGACTCCTTGCGATTGCGTGTCGATGAATACCGGAGAGTATACCAAACCGCCCCGCATGCCCGTCACGCACACCGCCGATCATAGATATGACGTGATCGCGGATGAAGCCACGCCGGTATCACGTCACAGCAGGCTGCCAGACAATATCGAGCGCATCGCGGTTCGCCATTCGCTCGAGATGCACCGCCACGACCTCTTCGAGGCGCTCGCGGGTCGCCACATCCTCGGCTGTCAGTTGCAGATGCAAGGCACCCGCCTCGGCGCGCATGTGGCACACCCCACCATCGAACGTGACGCGCCCCTGGTGCTCGTCATGGGCAACGCTCAGCTTGTGCTGCCAGTGCTTGCACAGGCGATTGATATACCGCGAACCGGATGTCGTCGAGACGACGGCGTGAGAAACAGGCATGAAGATTTCCTCGTGGGATAGCCGCTCAATCAGCCTACCATTATGGCATGCGCCCGCGACGCGCACCGGCAACGCTCCGTTCATCAACACGCGACGCGAGCGCCAAGAGGTCGGTCACACCTAGCCACTCCGCACCTTGCATGGCTCGACTCACCCGGGAGAGACAGGCATACTACAGCCAAATGCAAACAGCAATGAGTCGCAAAAATAAACGTCACGGATTAACGTTTTCTTGGCGTCTTTCAGCGTATCCAAATCACACAGCCAACTCGACACTCCCCATGCCCATCTCACTACTGAAAGTCGCCGCCGGCGCGGCCCTCGCCTTCGTCGCCACGGCCGCCCTGGCTGAGGAAGTCACCGTCACCGACGTCGCCGGTCGAGAGGTGACCGTCGAGACCCCCGTGGATCGCGTTATCCTCGGCGAGGGACGCCAGATCTATCTGCTGGCCGCCCTGCAGCCGGAAAACCCTTTCGCGCACGTGGTGGGCTGGCGCGAGGATTTCTCCCAGGCCGACCCGGACAACTATGCCGCCTATGCCGCCAAGTTTCCCGAGATGACGCAGATCCCCACCTTCGGCGGCTTCAAGGACGGCACCTTCGATGTGGAGCAGGCGGCTGCGCTGCAGCCGGATGTCGTGTTGATGAACCTGGAAGCCAAGGCCGCCACCGAGGATGCCGCCTACGACACCAAGTTGGCCCAACTGGGTATCCCGATCGTCTACGTCGATTTCCGCGAGAAGCCGCTCGAGCACACCATTCCCTCGATGCGCCTGATGGGACGCCTGTTGGGCGAGGAGAAAAGAGCCGAGGCGTTCATCGCCTTTGCCCAGGTCCAGATGGCGCGCGTCACCGAGACCATCGAGGCCGCCGACCCCGAACGTCCGCGCGTCTTCATCGATCGCGCCGGCGGCTATACCGACGACTGCTGCCTGAGCTTCGGGCCAGGCAACTTCGGTGAATACGTCGAGCTCGCCGGGGGAACCAACATCGCCGACGGCATCATTCCCAACACCTTCGGCCGACTGAACCCGGAGCAGATCATCGCCGCCGATCCACAACAGGTGGTGGTGACCGGCGGCCACTGGGATGCCTACGTGCCCGGCGGCGACTGGGTGGGCGTGGGCCCCGGCGCCGATCTGGACGCTGCCCGTGCCAAGCTCGAGGCCCTCACCAAGCGCACTGCCATGACCGGCATCGACGCCGTGGAAACCGGCAACGTCCACGCCATTTGGCACCAGTTCTACAACAGCCCCTACTACTTCGTCGCCGTTCAACGGCTGGCCAAGTGGTTTCATCCCGAGCTGTTCTCCGACCTCGACCCCGAGGCGACGCTCAGGACATTGCATGAACGCTTCCTGCCGGTCGACTTTGAGCCTGGCTATTGGGTCTCGCTGAAGAATGACTGACATGCACACCGGCGTCGACACCGTGCCTTCCGAGCAATCTGCCGCCGAGGAAGGCCGCACCTTCTATCGCAGCCTGGTGGTTCGCCGTCAGCTGACCCTCGCCGCCCTGGCGCTGGCGCTGTTCCTCAGCTTGTGTACCGACCTCGCCCTGGGGCCGGCCCCGTTCAGCATCGGCGAGGTACTCGCCGCATTGTTCACGCCGGAAGACGTTAGCCAGCAGGCCCGCGTGATCCTGTGGGAAATCCGCATGCCGGTGGCACTGATGGCCTTGGTGGTGGGCGCCAGCCTGTCGGTGGCCGGCGCCCAGATGCAAACCATCCTCAGCAACCCCCTGGCCAGTCCCTTCACGCTGGGCATCTCCGCCGGGGCCAGCTTCGGTGCCGCCCTGGCGCTCGCTTTCGGCGTGGCGATCATCCCGACCGCAGTGGACTATGTCATCCCGATCAACGCCTTCGTCATGGCCATGCTGACCGCCTTCGCGATTCACCTGCTGAGCATGCGTCGCGGCGTGACGATCGAGACCATCGTGCTGCTGGGTATCGCCATGGTCTTCATCTTCAACTCGCTGATGGCGCTGATCCAGTTCTTCGCCAGCCAGCAGGCCGTGGCGGCGGTGGTGTTCTGGACCATGGGTAGCCTGACCAAGGCCACCTGGCCCAAGCTGTGGATCGCCCTGGGCGTGCTAGCCATGGTCATGCCGCTACTGGCGCGCCACGGCTGGGCGCTGACCGCCATGCGCCTGGGCGACGCCAAGGCCGAGAGCCTGGGGGTGAAGCCCCGCACACTGCGCCTGGAAGTGCTGGTGCTCGTCTCGCTGCTGGCCGCCATCGCCGTGGCCTTCGTCGGGACCATCGGCTTCATCGGCCTGGTGGGGCCCCACATTGCCCGCCTCCTGCTGGGCGAAGATCAGCGCTTCTTCCTGCCCGGCGCGGCGCTGTGCGGGGCGTTGATCCTGTCGATCGGCTCGGTGCTGTCGAAGGTGCTGATTCCGGGCACCATCATTCCCATCGGCATCATCACGTCACTGGTCGGCATTCCTTTCTTCCTGTTCCTCGTCCTCAGCAACAAGAAGGCCTCATGGTAACGCTCACCCTCGATGGCCTAACGGCCCGCTACGGCCGCCGCCAGATTCTCTCCGCAATCACCGTGCCGCCCCTCGTAGGCGGCCAGGTGGTCGCCGTCCTCGGTCCCAACGCCGCCGGCAAGTCGACCCTGTTCCGGCGCATCTTCGGGCTGCTCGCCGGTGGTGGCACGGTGCGGATCACTGACGCCATCAGCGAGCGCCCCGTGGCCTACATGCCCCAGGAAACCGGCGTCAACGCCGTACTGACGGTCTACGAGTCGGTACTGCTGGCACGCATGCAGGGCCGGCGCCTGAACGTGAAGCCCGAGGATCTGGCCGAGGTGGACCGCGCCCTGGACGAACTGGGCATCGTCGCGCTCGGCGAGCGCGACATCGGCGATCTCAGCGGTGGGCAGCGACAACTGGTGGGGGCGGCCCAGGCGCTGGTGCAGAATCCCGAGATCCTGCTGCTCGACGAACCGACCTCGGCGCTGGACCTGCATCGCCAGATCCAGCTGCTGTCGATCCTGCGCCGACTGGCCAAGGAACGGGGCATGCTGGTAATCGCCGCACTGCACGACCTGGGCCATGCACTGCGCTTCACCGACCAGGCACTGATACTGCAGGAGGGTAGACTGGCGGCCTGTGGCGCCACCGACGACGTCGTCACGCCAGAGCTGCTACGGCGCGTCTTTCAGGTCGAGGCCCGCATCGAGTCCTGCTCGCGGGGTCGCCCCCAGCTCATTGTCGAAGCGGCCATCTGAACCGGCGTCCTTCGAGGGCCGCCAGTATGGCGCCACTCAGCACCAGCGGCAGGGCCACCAGGAAACCACTGGATGGCATCAGCCCGAAGATCAGCAGGTCGGCCAGCACCGGCCAGACCAACGCCACGTACTCGAAGGGCGCCAGGCGCGAGACCTCGGCGTAGCGTAGCGCCAGGGTCATGCAGATATGTGCGGCGCCGCCGAACAATCCCGCCAGCACCAGTAGCGCCAGCGTCGGCCCCGAAACCGCTATCCAGCCAAGCGGCAACGTGGCGAGCCCCGCCAGCGCTGTGACCAGCACGAAGTAGAAGGCAATCGAAGCGGCCGTCTCGGTACGCGAGATACGCCGCACCGTCACCAGTGCGCCCGCCGTCAGCAGCGCGGCCAGCACGCCCAGGCCGTAACCCAGCACCTGCCCCCGAGACTCGCCCAGGTCGGGCATCACCAGCGCCGCCACGCCCGCCAGCACCAACGCGAAGGCTGCCGCCCGGTGGAGGGTGAAGCGCTCGCCAAGCAGCAGCACGCCGCCCACCGCCATGGCCACCGGCGACAGCTGCGCCAGCAGCGTCGCCTCGGCTACCGGCAGCCGCGCCACCGCCGCGAAGGAAGCGAACATCGCTGCCGCGCCCAGTCCCGAGCGCACCAGATGCCCCACCGGTTTGCGCGTCGCCAGCGCCCGGGGAAATTCGCGGCGCCAGGTCATGAAGATCACGATCGGCAGCAGCGCGAAGGCCGAGCGGAAGAATACGGTCTGGCCCAGCGGCACCTGCGTGCTCACCGCCTTGACGCACACCATCATCCCGGTGAAGAGAATGCCCGACAGCAGTCGGAGCACGATGCCGGCCAGCGGCCGATCCGAAACGTTATCCATGAGCGTCCTTGAGCATCATTCACGCGAGCGGGCCCGGCGAGTCCGAGAGCCGTCAAGATAGCAGTCAACATAGGCACAATGATCGTTGCCAACCGATATTCGCGGACTAGCACACGACGAGGCCCCGCCTCCTTGCGGAGTACGGGGCCTGGAACATACCGCCGACGAGACCGCTTTACGGCTTCATGTCCTCGAAGAACTTCTTCACGCCGTCGAAGAAGCTGGTCTTCTTCGGCGAGTGGTGGCTGTTGCTGCCGTCCAGACTTTCCTGGAAGCGACGCAGCAAGTCCTTCTGCTCGTCGCTCAAGTCGACCGGCGTTTCGACCACCACCTTGCACAGCAGGTCGCCCGGCGGGCCACCGCGCACCGGTTTGACGCCCTTGCCCTTGAGCCGGAACATCTTGCCGGTTTGCGTTTCCGGCGGAATCTTCAACTTGACACGGCCATCCAGGGTCGGCACTTCCAGCTCACCGCCCAGGGTCGCGTCGATGAAGTTGATCGGCACGTCACATTGCAGATGGCGACCGTCACGCTCGAAGATCGGGTGCGGCTTGATCGCCGCCTGGACGTAAAGATCCCCCGGCGGGCCACCGTTGAGTCCCGCCTCGCCTTCATTATTGAGACGAATGCGGTCACCGGTATCGACGCCGGCGGGAATCTTCACGGACAGGGTCCGCGTTTCACGCACGCGCCCTTCGCCGTGGCACTTACCGCACGGCACCTTGATGCTCTGGCCGGCACCATGACAGGTCGGGCAGGTCTGCTGCACGGCAAAGAAGCCCTGCTGCATGCGCACCTGACCCTGACCATGACAAGTCGGGCAGGTTTCCTTGGTGGACCCCGGCTCGGCACCATCGCCATCGCAGTGCTCACACACGATATGACGCGGCACGCGGATATCGACCGACGTGCCGGCGACGGCTTCCTCGAGATCGAGCTCGAGGTTGTAACGCAGATCGGCACCACGTTGCGGGGCGTTGGGGTTGCGGCGCCCACCGCCACCGAAGATATCGCCGAACACATCGCCGAAGATATCGCTGAAGCCGCCCGCACCGGCGCCACCGCCAAAGCCGCCGCCACCGAAACCGCCGCCCTGGCCATCGACGCCGGCATGACCGAACTGGTCATAGGCACTGCGCTTTTCTTCATCGGCGAGGACTTCATACGCCTCGGAGACCTCGCGGAATTTTTCCGCCGAGGTATCATCATCCGGATTGCGATCCGGATGGTACTTCTGGGCGAGTCGACGGTAAGCCTTCTTGATCTCTTTCTGATCGGCTCCCCGGTCGATGCCCAGTACTTCGTAATAATCACGCTTTGACATGGATGGTCCGCCTCCGTGTCGGCGCTGCGCAAACAGCAGCGCGGGAGAATACCCCCCGCGCTGCCGTCATGCGAGCATCAGACGTCGTGGTTACTGCTTTTTCTGGTCGTCGTTGACTTCCTCGTACTCGGCGTCAACCACATCGTCTTCTTTCTTCTGCGCGCCATCACTGGCTTGCTGCTCGCCGCCCTCGGCGCTGGCGTCGCCCTGTTCGGCGTACATCTTCTGCGCCAGGTTGCCGGAGGCCTCGGTCAGCGCATCGAGCTTGGCCTGGATATGCTCCTGGTCATCGCCCTTGGTGGCTTCCTCGAGCTCGCTGATCGCGGTCTCGATCTGCTCTTTCTCGCTGGCCTCGACCTTGTCGCCGGCTTCCTCGAGAGTCTTGCGCGCGGCGTGGATCATGCCATCGGCCTGGTTACGCAGCTGCACCAGTTCCTCGAACTTCTTGTCCTCGGCTTCGTGCGCCTCGGCATCCTTGACCATCTGATCGATCTCCTCGTCGGAGAGACCGCCGGAGGCCTTGATGACGATGGACTGTTCCTTGCCAGTCGCCTTGTCCTTGGCGGAGACGTTGAGGATGCCGTTGGCGTCGAGGTCGAACGCCACCTCGATCTGCGGCACGCCGCGCGGCGCCGGCGGAATGTCAGCCAGGTCGAAGCGACCCAGCGACTTGTTGCCGCCCGACTGCTTGCGCTCGCCCTGCAGCACGTGAATGGTCACGGCCGTCTGATTGTCATCCGCGGTCGAGAAGGTCTGGGTCTTCTTGGTCGGGATGGTGGTGTTCTTCTCGATCAACGGCGTCATCACGCCACCCAGGGTTTCGATACCCAAGGTCAGCGGCGTGACGTCGAGCAGCAGCACGTCCTTGACGTCGCCACCCAGCACGCCGCCCTGGATCGCCGCGCCCACGGCCACGGCTTCGTCCGGGTTGACGTCCTTGCGGGCATCCTTGCCGAAGAAGTCAGCCACCTTGGACTGCACAAGCGGCATGCGCGTCTGGCCGCCGACCAGGATCACATCGTCGATCTCGGACGCGGACAGGCCGGCATCGCTCAGTGCGGTCTTGCACGGCCCCAGCGACTGCTTGACCAGTTCTTCGACCAGTGACTCGAGCTTGGCCCGGGTGATCTTGACGTTGAGGTGCTTGGGCCCGGTGTTGTCCGCCGTGATGTACGGCAGGTTGACTTCGGTCTGCTGCGCGGCGGACAGCTCGATCTTGGCCTTCTCGGCAGCTTCCTTGAGACGCTGCATGGCCAGGCTGTCGCCGGACAGGTCGATACCGGAATCGCTCTTGAACTGCTGCACGAGGTAGTCGATCAGCTTGAGGTCGAAGTCCTCGCCACCCAGGAAGGTGTCACCATTGGTGGCCAGCACCTCGAACTGCGTCTCGCCGTCGACATCGGCCACTTCGATGATCGAGATATCGAAGGTACCGCCGCCCAGGTCATAGACCGCGATGGTCTTGTCGCCACGCGCCTTGTCCATGCCATAGGCCAGCGCAGCCGCCGTCGGCTCGTTGATGATGCGCTTGACTTCGAGGCCGGCGATGCGTCCGGCATCCTTGGTCGCCTGGCGCTGGCTATCGTTGAAGTACGCCGGCACCGTGATCACCGCTTCGGTGACTTCTTCACCAAGATAGTCCTCAGCGGTCTTCTTCATCTTCTTCAGCACTTCCGCGCTGACCTGCGGCGGTGCCAGCTTGCTGCCCTTGACCTCGACCCAAGCATCGCCATTGTCGGCCTCGGTGATGGCATAGGGCACCATCTTGATGTCCTTCTGGACGACATCGTCCTTGAACTTGCGGCCGATCAGGCGCTTGATCGCATACAGCGTGTTGCTGGGGTTGGTCACGGCCTGACGCTTGGCGGCTTGGCCGACCAGCGTCTCACCATCGTCGGTGTAGGCGATGATGGAGGGCGTGGTGCGTGCCCCTTCTGCGTTTTCGATCACCTTCGCGTCGCCGCCGTCCAAGATGGCAACACAGGAGTTGGTGGTCCCCAAATCAATACCGATGATGCGTCCCATTGGAATACCTCAAAATCGTTGCTTGACTGTTTCGTCTTCGTCGGCGGCTTCGCCGCCTCGTTGTTCGTCTATTTGGGGGGTGGGGTCACGCCTTTCAAGGGTGTCGGCGTCACATCACGCCCCTGCCACATCAATTGGCGGCTTGGCTGACGACCACCATCGCCGGACGTACCAGACGTCCATTCAACAGATACCCTTTCTGCATGACCTCGATCACGGTATTGGGCTCAACCTCGGGGTTGGGCACCATGGTCATGGCTTCATGCACTTGTGGGTCGAACGGCTCGCCTTGCGGATCGACGGCTTCCACGCCGAATTTGCTCAGTACATCGAGCTGCAATTTCAGGGTCATCGACACACCCTCACGATGCACCTCGCTGGCACCTTCCTGCATCGACTCCAGTGCCTTTTCCAGGCTGTCGACGACCGGCAGCAACTCATTGACGAACTTCTCGAGCGCGAACTTGCGTGCCTTTTCGACATCCTGCTCGGCACGGCGACGCACGTTCTGAGCCTCTGCGGCGGCGCGTGCCGTCTGGTCCTTGGCATCCGCCAAGGCTTGCTCCAACTCTTCGACGCGTGCGGCCAGCGCATCGGCTTCCGGATTCTCGAGAGCGTCGGCATCGGCCTCGCTGGCCTCGACATCCTCGACGACGCCTTCGAGGTCGGCGTCATCGCCAGTGGCGTCATCCGGCTGGGGTTCGGCATCGCGATCGGCTCGAACCAACTCTTCGTCGGTGGGGGTCTGCGGGTCTTTGGCCATAAGTTTCTCCTGACAGCTGGCGCGGCCCGAAGCCGCATCTAATGAGCGATTGCCTCCTATATGGGGATGCGGTGAACGATCTCAAGCCACTCTTATCGCTTGCGACGACTGGCAATTGAAGCCCCATCCCAACTACTGTATAAACACACAGAGATCAGCTTCGTTTCCGACGCCCGGAGGTTTTCATGCTGATACAGCTTGCCATTCGCGACTACGCCATCGTCGAGCGCCTCGATCTGGACCTGCACGACGGTATGACGGCCATCACCGGCGAGACCGGCGCCGGCAAATCGATCATGCTCGGCGCCTTGGGCTTATGCCTGGGAGAGCGCGCCGACGCCGGTAGCGTGCGTCATGGCTGCGAGCGCGCGGACATCAGCGCACGCTTCGATATCGCCCGACTCACCGCTGCTCGCGCCTGGCTCACCGAGCGTGAGCTGGCGCATGACGAATGCCTGCTCCGGCGTGTCGTCACCGCGTCGGGGCGCTCCAAGGCCTGGATCAACGGCCAACCGGTCACGGTGAGCGACCTGAAAGCGCTCGGCGAGCATCTCATCGAGGTCCACAGCCAACACGCCCATCAAGCGCTCTTGCGCGAAGAAACGCATCTGCGCCTGCTCGACAGCTACGCCGGGCAGACCGAGGCCGTCGCCACCCTTGGCGAGCACTTTCATCACTGGCGCGCACGCCGACGGCGGCTACGTGATCTGCAAGAAAGCGGCGACGAGGTGCAGGCACGGCGTCAGCTATTGCGTTATCAAGTCGAGGAGCTCGATCAACTGGCGCTCGAAGAGGGGGAACTGGATACCCTGGAGGACGAGCAGACCCAACTGGCCAACCTCGAGGAAGTCCTGGGCGACGCGCAGTTCGCCGCCGACTGTTGCGATCAGGACGAGCACGGTGCGCGCGCATTGCTGCACCATGCCACCGCACGCCTGGGGAATGCCCCCGAACAGACTCGTCAGCAACTGGCGGATGCGCTGGGCATGCTGAACGAGGCGCAAATCCAGATCGAGGAGGCGGCGCGCGAGCTGCATCGCTTCGTCGACACCACCGAGCTCGATCCGCAGCGCCTGGCGGAGGTCGAAGCTCGTCTCGGCGAAGTACATCGCATCGCGCGCAAGCATCATGTCCTGCCCGAGGAGCTGCGCGACCTGCATCAGCGTTTGAGCGACGAGCTGGCCAGCCTGGAAGGCGATGAGCATGACCTCGAGGCGCTCGCCGAAGACGCCGAGCGGGCGCGCGACACTTACCGAGAACAAGCGCGGTCGATCAGTGAGGCGCGTCTCGAGGCGGCGCGCGACTTCGGCGAGGCCGTACAGGCGCAACTGGCCTTCCTGGGATTGGGCAAGGCAACCTTCGAGGTCGCCGTTGCGCCCCGCGAAACGCCCCAAGCCGAAGGGCTCGACCAGGTACGCTTCATGATCAGCGCCAACCCCGGCCAGCCATCACGCCCGCTGAACAAGGTCGCCTCAGGCGGCGAGCTGTCGCGTATCAGCCTCGCAATCCAGGTCGTCGCCGCACAGCACAGCACGGCGCCCAGCATGGTCTTCGACGAAGTCGATGTCGGCGTGTCGGGGGCCATCGCGGAAATCGTCGGCCAGTTGCTGCGACGCCTCGGTGCCCAAGGGCAGATCCTGACCGTGACGCACCTGCCGCAAGTCGCCGCCCAGGCGCATCATCATCTACATATCGAAAAGCGTGCCGAGCAAGACACGACACTCACGCACATGGCACTGCTCGACGATGCCGGGCGCGTGCGTGAACTGGCCCGCATGCTCGGCGGCGTCAAGCTCTCCGACCGCACTCTGGCGCACGCCCGCGAAATGCTCGACGCCAGCCAGCACGCGCAACACTGAACGTACCGGGCTGGCGTTCTTGGATACATCGTCGCGTGATATCGGGAGGGGCATGAAACGACACAACCGGCCATGAAGGCCGGTTGCATCATCGCGACATGCTGACTGCTCGGGGTTACTTCTTGCCGGGCCCTGAGCCTTCCTGGCGCGTCACGCTGGACCCCTTGGGGCGCACGTACAACACCAGCGCATGATCGACGAGTTCGAAGCCATGCTCTTCGGCGATCTCGCGTTGACGCCGCTCGATGGTATCGTCGAAGAACTCGATGATCTCGCCACTTTCCAGGCACACCATATGATCGTGGTGTTCTTCCTGCGACAGCTCGAACACGGCGTGCCCGCCATCGAAGTTGTGGCGAATGACCAACCCCGCCGTCTCGAACTGCGTCAAGACACGATATACGGTTGCCAGACCGACATCATCACCTGCGTCGAGCAAAGCCTTATAGACGTCTTCGGCGCTCAGATGATGTTGGTCCTGCGTGCTTTCGAGAATTTGCAGGATCTTGACGCGCGGCAGGGTGACTTTTAGCCCTGCCTTGCGCAGTTCATGGTTCTGATCGGCCATGGTTGCGGTTGCTCTTCGCAGTATCGTGGTAGGTCAGGTATGATCAACCCAGGCAACGATAGTGAATGATAGG
Organism: Chromohalobacter marismortui; assembly: GCF_004364315.1. Classification (GTDB taxonomy): domain Bacteria; phylum Pseudomonadota; class Gammaproteobacteria; order Pseudomonadales; family Halomonadaceae; genus Chromohalobacter; species Chromohalobacter marismortui. The sequence continues at coordinate 52,476 of NZ_SOBR01000010.1, forward strand.
CGCAAATGCAAAACCTGATTAAAACAGTCACCTTCTCCGTCGCCCTGGCGCTCGTCAGCGGCTGCAGCTACGTCGGCGTTTACAAGCGCGACCTGGTTCAGGGCAATCTTATCACTCAGGACATGGTCTCGCAGCTCGAGACCGGCATGACCAAGGAGCAGGTTCGCTATGTCATGGGCAGTCCCCTACTCAAAGGCCCGTTCAACGAGGACCGCTGGGACTATGTCTTCTACCTCGACGAGGCCTATGACGATGTAGAAGAAAAGCGTGTCACGCTGACCTTCCAGAACGACCGCTTGACCGACATCGAGCGTGAAGGCGATCTTGAAGATGATGTCGCCCTCTCCAACCAAGGCGGTCCCGGCCCCGCCGTGGAAGGTTCCGGCGCCGGCAGCAGCACTGCAGCCGCCGGCCCCGGCTATGGCCCCGTGGAATAACCGCCTCGTTCAGTCGCCTCCCCGAGCCCGCGCCAAGCGCGCTTGCTTGGGGTCGACAACCAACGGGCGGTAGACCTCGACGCGATCTCCCTGCTCCAACACTCGATGGTCAGGCGCCTTGAGCGCCTGGCCGAAAATCCCCAGCGGCGCCCGCTCGAAGAAAGCGGCGTCTCGCTCGGGGAAAAGAGACGGCAGTTCCGCCTCTCTCACGGCGTCACGTGCCGACGTCCCCGGCGCCACCGCCAATGCCACCACCCGCTGACGGTGTGGCTCGGCATAAGCGACCTCGATCATGATACGAGAGGCTGGCATGTCATTGGGCGCCATAAAGCGCATCCGCACGCCGCGTGAAGGCATCGACCAACTGGCCGGCGACTTGCTGGAACAGCTTGCCGAACGCCACGCCCAACAGGCGATTGGAAAACTCGAATTCCATCTCCAGGCTCACGCGGCACGCCGACTCGCCCATCGGCGTGAACAACCAGCGCCCACTGAGACGCTTGAAAGGCCCCCGATCGAGCGATAGATCGATCCGCTCATGAGGGTAAAGCTCATTACGTGTGGCCAGGGTCTGCTCCACGCCCCCCTTGGCCAGTGTCATCTCTCCTATCAGGTAGCGCCCTTCTTCGTGCTCGATGACCCGTGCGCGGCGACATCCCGGCAAGAATTCAGGGTAACTCTCGAAATCATTGACCAGATCGAACATCGCCTTGCAGGAATGTCTCACCAAGGCAGACCGGTTGACCGTAGGCATTCACCACTCCGCTGACTTTGTTGCGCCGTGCGCGTATGATGGAAGGTTAACGTCAAGGCCTTGAATGATATCACGCCTTCCCCCATTTCATGGGGCTAGCGGATTCGGCGCATAGTAATGTAGAGGTTCCATGGCCAAGAAAAAAGGCAACATAGGCTCGAGCACCATCGCGCAAAACAAGAAGGCTCGCTTCGAATACCATATCGACGAGACCTTCGAGGCCGGCTTGTCGCTGGCCGGGTGGGAAGTCAAGAGCTTGCGCGCCGGCAAGGCGCAGCTCACCGACACCTACATCCTGATCAAGAATGGCGAGGCATGGCTGCTGGGCAGTCATATCACGCCACTCAATACCGTCAGTACGCATGTGGTGGCGGATCCTTCGCGTACACGCAAGTTATTGCTGCACCGCAAGGAAATCGCCAAGATCTTCTCGCGCACCCAGGACAAGGGGCATACCTGCGTGCCGCTGAAACTGTACTGGAAGAAAAACCTCGTCAAATGCGAGCTCGCGCTGGTACGCGGCAAGAAGATGCACGACAAGCGCGCCACGGAAAAGGCCCGCGACTGGGATCGCGAAAAGGCCCGCATCATGCGTGCCCACTGACGATTTTCGCCAATGAGGTTGAACTGGCCTCGAACGGTCCCCATCTGTTAGACTGTAAGACGCTTTACGGGGGCGACATGGCTTCGACGCCGGTGACAATCCCTGAGGTGCATGCCGAGAGCGTAACGTATCTCGTAAATCCAACGTTACGATAAAATAGTCGCAAACGACGACAACTACGCTCAGGGCGCGCTGGCAGCGTAACAACTGCTAGCTTCTAGTCCGGCCCGGAGGTGATGTGCCCATTCATCACCGATGGGATACGAGCTCAGACTGATGGGATCGCGGCTGGCTTTGTCCTCGCGTCAGCCGCTAAAACTTAGAGGAATCGCGTCGCTGGATCCTGCCCGTCGGAGCCAGAGGCGCTAAATCAAAAGACGGACCTAAGCATGTAGAGCCGATGGGTGAGTGCCGGCGGACGGGGGTTCAATTCCCCCCGCCTCCACCAAACACCGAAAAAGCCAACCTCTAGGGGTTGGCTTTTTTCGTTACCAGGGCCGAGTAACCCTGAGCTTGATCAGAGGGACTTACGACGCCGGCAGCCACTCCTGGACCAGATCCTGGTTGTCCTCCACCCACTGCTTGGCGTTCTCGTAGGGGTCGGAGTCCTCCTCCTGATTCATCAGCATGACTTCGCCCATGTCTTCGGCGGTCCACTCGAAGGCATCCAGAATGGCGTAGGCTTCCGGCATGTCCTCCTTGAGCCCCTGACGAACGATGGTATGGATCTGCTCGGCACCGCCATAGACGTTCTTGGGGTCGTCCAGGTACTTGAGATCCCAGCGCGTGAACATCCAGTGCGGCGTCCAACCGGTCACGGCGATCTCTTCATCGTTGGCAATGGCGCTTTTCAGCGCCGCTGTCATGGTCGCGCCGCTGCCGCTTTGCAAACTTAGATCGAGATCGTACTCCTCGATGACCTTGTCGGTGAGGCGCATGATCCCGGCACCCGGGTCGATACCGGTGATCTTGTTGTCGAAGTCACCGGCATGCGCATTGAGATCCGCAATCGAATCGACCTCGCTATAGGCCGGCACCACCAGCCCCAGTTTGGTGCCATCCAGGTTGACGCCCGTATCGACCAGTTGATCCTTGAGTTGAGCGTAGTAATCCTCATGCGTGGTCGGGAGCCAACCGGCCAGCAGTGCATCGGTGTCTCCAGTCGCCACGGACTGCCACATTGCGGCTGCCGACAGCGAGGACGTCTCGACGTCGTAACCGGCTTGTTCGAGCACAGCCCGCATCACGTTGGTAGACGCCACGGTAGAAGACCATTCGACATACGCCAGATTGATGGTGCCTTTGTCCTGGGCCTGCGCAGTGGTGGCCGCCAAGCCGGCACCGGCCATCAAGGCCAAACCGGCGAGATACATCGAACGCTGAGCCATGGGGAAATGCCTTTATTGGAAGTGTGCTTCAAGCATGCCGAGAAGGAGGAAACGTTGCAAACCTGTGTCCGGGCCATGCAAGGGCCGAATACAACGATGCCACTCCCCGGGCCGAAGAGTGGCATCGCATGCGCACGCCGGCGACTCGCTACCCCACCCGCTTCTCGTGTGACACGGCGCCACGCGGCGCCGTGGCTCCATGAACAGCCGACATCGCGCGCTCCAGATCATCGCTTTTGCATTTGAAGGCGTGACATTCCGCGCAGCGGATGTCATCGAGCTGCTCGTCGCCGGTGGGGATGACGAAGCGCTCCCCATGGCAAACGTTGCAACGCAGATCGAGTGTCACTTTCAGCATGTCCCTGTCCTCCTTGACCGTTGCTCTTCACATGTCAGCCGGGGCATCACGCCCGCATACCCATGTGTCTTGCCATGGCGCGCGTCTTGAGGCAGGCCTCGTCCAGGGGTGGCAAGTAATCAACCGCGCGCTGCGCCAGTCCCAGACATGTATCGATGAATTCATCACACTCGATGCATGTCACTTCGTCCCACTCGAAGGCGGTATCCGGGGTGTTCAATGCGCGACTCCCGCAACGCGGGCAGATCATATCGTTGGTCATGTGTCACCCTCCTTGGTTAGACACGTCACTGCAGTACTGGCCAACAATGGCCATGTATAAATAAAGTGCCAGATATCATCGACTCGTACAAGGATGGTACAAAAAAGTAAGAAGCCGTTATCATGATACTAGCGACGGTTCATTGCCCTTTCGTGATACGGTGCCGACGAAACGCTGTTTGCTTCCCTCGACGCTCGTCAATGAGCCGCCTAGTGTTAGTATTGATAAGCAAATTCATCATAAATGATGTGGCTTAGTTAGCCACTTTCTGCACAAGGAGGTCAATGCGTGCCGACTCTACGTCTCGATACGTGGCTCAGCCGTTGGTTGTTGCTGTGTCTGCTCTTCGTGATGGCGCCGGCCGTGGCTCAGCAGAGCACACCAGCCGCTGACGCCGACGCCCCCGCCTATTCGACGCTGGCCGATATGCTCGAGAACGAGAAGACGCGCCAGACGATCATTGATCAGTTGCGTGCCCAAGCGGCCCAGGAAAACACTCTGGACGCCGCAGGCGCTTCTTCTGCCGCAGCCATCGCCGACGATGCCCCCAGCGACCAGACGGCCGCAGAGGTTTCTTTCCCCCGCCGACTGGCCGACGCGACCAGCCATATCGCGGCGAACCTGGGGGGCCAGCTCAAGAGCCTGAGCGCAGCTCTGGTCGGCTTGTTCAGCACTCGCGATGCCGGCGCCAGCGGTCCGAGCTTCGATACCGGGACCTTCCTGATCGCCACCCTCAACTTCGCGTTGGTGGTCATCGGTGCCTTCGTGGCGCTGTTCGTCCTACGCCGTCTCGCGTCCCCCTTGTTCGGCAAGCTCGGTCAGTGGTCGTCCCAGCGTGCCGAGAAAAGTGCCTTGCTACGAACCGTTGTCGCGGTCGTGCTAGCGGCCCTCGTGGATATCGTGGTCGTCGTGCTGGCGTATGTAGCGGGCAACCTGCTGGCGACGTTCGCTATCGGCGAAGCGGGCAACATGGCAACGCGCTTTTCGCTGTTCCTGAACGCCTTCTTGATGATCGAGCTGTTCAAGGCCGCGCTGCGCATGTTGTTCTCATCGCATTACGAGGGGTTGCGCCTGATGCCCATTGCCTCGCCGCAGGCCTCTTACTGCAACCGCTTCCTCGCACGTCTGGCCGGCTTCATCGGCTACGGCATGCTGGTGGTCGTGCCCATCATCAATTTCAACCTGTCGCCGGCACTCGGCCAGGGACTCGGCACGCTGATCATGCTGCTGGCATTGATCTACGCCACGACGGTGATCCTCAAGCATCGCGTGACACTGCGCGATGTCCTGATGCAGCGCGCCGAAAACGCCGACATGAGTGCCTCGCGCTTCGCGCTGCGTCTGCTGGGGCGTATCTGGCATGTGCTGGCCCTGGCCTACGCACTGGTGGTGTTCGCCGTCACCGTGCTGCATCCGGAGACTGCATTGCCCTACGTGCTGCTGGCCACGCTCAAGACGGTCATCACCGTGGGCATCGGCATGCTGGTATCGGGCGTGCTGACCCAGTTGATTGGCCGTCGCATTCGCCTGAGCGGCGATATTCAGCGTCGTCTGCCACTGCTGGAAACACGCCTCAATGCCTACGTACCGACCGCTCTCAAGGTAATTCGGGCCATCATCCTGATCGTCGTGGCGATGTTCGTGCTCAGTGCCTGGCAGGTGTTTGATCTTGCCGCCTGGTATGCGTCCGAGGCTGGCGCGAACACCGTCGGCACCACGCTGAACGTGATCATCATTCTGCTGGTCGCTATCGCCGCGTGGATTGGACTCGCCAGCCTGATCGAGCACCGTCTGAACGCAGATGCCGGTACAGGTGAGCCCTCGGCCCGCGCCAAGACACTCCTCTCGCTGTTCCGCAATGCATTGGCGATCGCCTTGATCACCATGACGGCAATGATCATATTGGCCGAGATCGGCATCAATATCGGTCCGCTGATCGCCGGTGCCGGGGTCCTCGGTCTGGCCATCGGCTTCGGTTCGCAAAAGCTGGTGCAGGACGTCATCACCGGGGTCTTCATCCAGTTGGAAAACGCCATGAACACCGGCGACGTCGTCACCGTGGGCGGCACCACCGGTACGGCAGAACGCATCAGCATTCGCTCTGTGGGGATCCGCGATTTGTCGGGGACCTACCACATCGTGCCGTTCTCCTCGGTGGATACCGTCTCCAACTACATGCGTGAATTCGGTAACCATGTCGGCGAATACGGCATTGCCTACCGCGAGAGCATCGATGATGCCATCGAACAGCTGCAGGTGGCCTTCGACGCCCTCAAGGAAAGCGAGCACGGCCACAAGCTGCTCGAACCGCTCAGCGTGGCAGGCGTCACCGCCCTGGCCGACAGCTCGGTCAACATTCGCGTAATCATCAAGACCACGCCGGGCGACCAGTGGGCCGTGGGCCGTGCCTACAACCGCCTGGTCAAGCTGTACTTCGACGCTGCCGGCATCGAGATTCCGTTCCCGCACACCACGCTCTACTTCGGACAGGAGAAGGATGGCAGCGCCCCGCCCGCCAATCTGCGCATCCTGTCCCAGAAGGGCGAGGTGGTGGACAGCCAGTCGCCTTCAGGGAACGCGTCGCCTTCGCCCGATGCACCATCGGACGAGAACATCAATCCCGAGCATACCAAGCCGGACAACGACGAGACCCCGAACTGAGCTCGTTGCGCCGCCGTTCTGACGGCGGCGCCTTGACATCAAAGGGCCGCCCTGCCGGGGCGGCCCTTTTTTCGGTCACGGCCTTTCTCGGTCACGGCCGCCCTCGGGGACACCGGGGGCAGCCATGATCGCTCAACGGCTTATTGCGTCGTTACCAGCATGATCGCGCAGAGTACTGCCGTCACCCACATGGCAGGCTTGATCTCGGTCAGGCGTCCCGTGCACAGCTTGATCGCCACGAAGCTCAGAAAGGCGAAGGCGATGCCCAGCGTGATCGAATACGTCAGCGGCATGACAATGATCGCCAGAAACGCCGGGAAGGCCTGGTCCATCTTCTGCCACTCGATACGTCCCACCGGCGCCAGCATGAATACCCCGACCATCACCAGCGCCGGTGCGGTGGCGATGGCCGGCACCAATGACAGCAGTGGCGACAGGAACAGGAACGGCAGGAACAACAAACCACAGACAACGCCGACGATACCCGTGCGTCCGCCCTGGGCGACCCCCACACCGGACTCGATGAAGGTCTGCGCGGCGCTGGTCCCCAGCGGCGCGGCAATCATCGAGGCGAAGGCATCCACGGTCATCGAGCGTTTGAGGTTGCGCGGCTGCCCCTTGTCATCCTTGAGATCGGCAGCTTCCGAGAGCGCCAGGAAGCATGACAGCGCATCGAAGAAGTTGGTGAACAGCATCACGAAGATGAACGGCCAATAAGCCACCTGGAGCGCGCCCCATAGATCCACCTGCCACATGGCGCTGAAATCCGGCCATGCCGCCAGACCGCTCCAGGCCACGATCACATCCGCCCCCCAGAGGCGCCCCAGCGGTATCGCCACCAACGTGGTGATGACGATACCGAGTACCAGCGCACCGTTGACGCGCAGCGTGACCAGTATCGCGGTCAGCAGCATCCCGGCGATGAAGGTGATCAGCGCAGGCGTCAGTTCGCCCAGGGAAACCAGCGTCGCGCCATTATCGACGACGAACCCCGCATTCTTGAAGCCGATGAAGGTAATGAACAACCCGATCCCGCAGGTAATCCCGAAACGCAACGAATCGGGAATCGCCTCGACGATGGCCTTGCGCACATTGAAAAAGGCCAGCAAGGCGAACAGTACCCCGGACCAGAAGACACAGCCCAGCGCCACTTGCCACGGCAGGCCCGCGCCCTGCACCAGGGTATAGGCAAACAACGCGTTCATCCCCATGCCGGGCGCCACGAGGATAGGATTTCGTGCATACAGCCCCATCGCCAGGCTGCTCAGGAAACTGATCAGCACCGTCGCGGAAAGCCCTGCCGAGAACGGAATCCCTGCATCGCTCAAGATCGAGGGGTTGACCACGATGATGTACATCGCTGCCAGGAAGGTCGCCAGGCCGGCCAGTAATTCGGTGCGCAAGGTCGAACCATAACGGCGAATGCCGAAGTAACGCTCCAGAGTGCTGTCCTGTTGCGTCATCGATGACGTGGCAGTACGTCGATGGGGGGTCTGCGCCATGATGTGTTCCCTATGTGTATCATTGTTGTCATGAAGGAAGCCCTGACGTTACCCACACTTTGACCGACTGGACAAGAGTCTAGAAACATCAACGGCCCACAGGCCACCCCGATAAGGCACCTGCAGGCCGCAACTCGCCCTTCATGACGGACGATAAAAAAGGGCGCCCGCAGGCGCCCAGGAGAGCAAAAACCGTTCGCTAGCGTGTACGTTCGCTAGGCTGGGGTAACGCTGGCAATGAGCGATCGAGCAGCTCCACGCTCTGGCGGTAGAAGAGCTGGCTCTTCTGATGCTCGCCCAGATTGGCGTAGAGGCGCGCCAGCTCGGCACATACCACCCCGCTGGGACGCTGGCGTTGACTGGCTTCGAAGTATTCCTGCGCCTTGCCCCAATAAGCGTTGCGTAACGATAAACGCCCCAGGCTCAGTAGTAAATCGGGATCATTGGGGCGTTCCTGAAGCCATTTCTCGGCATACGCCAGCTGACGCCCGGCATCCACGTTGAGCAGACCATAACGCAGCACCAGACGCGTATCCCAGTGCTCCTTGAGGGAGTGCCGCAGCAAACGCTCGGCCATCGCTTCCTCGCCATCATTGACCAGCGCCTCGGTATACAGCACCACCAGCTCGACATCGCTGCGCAGATAGTCGGGCATATCCGCCCATAGGTTGGGCACCCGGTTGGCGTCGGCATTGGGATGACGCTGGACCGCCTGAAGGATCAGCTCACGATAGGCACGCTGTTCAAGCTCGCGACGTTCTTCTTCGGTAATCAGTTGCTGCTTGTCGAGCTTGGGTAGCAGATGGCGCAACCCTTCCCAGTCGTTGACGCTGAGGTAGGCCTGGCGCAACAGCTTGAGCACCTGCGGATGGTTGGGGAGCTGCTTTTCCAGGCGCGTCAGCGTCGCCAGCGCCTCCTCGAACTGCTGGCGATCGAGCATCAGTTGCGCCTGCACCATGCCCACCGCGTTATCGGCCCCCTCGGTGCTGTGATGGGCGCGTTTGAGCAGCGTATCGGCGTGGTCGAAACGCCCTTGGTAATGCGCCGCCAATGCGGCGGAAAGATAATTGACCAGCGGCGTGCTGGAATCGTCCGCCGCCTTGACCAAGTCTTTCTCGGCACGCTTCCAGCGACCTTCGGCCAGGGCCACCAGGCCTCTCACAGTACGCTTCATGGCATTGCGGTTACGCGTGCGACTGTTCCAGACCTTGAGTCGGCTGACCGGACGACGCAGCCGATGGAGGACGCGCAGCAGGAAATGCAGGGCCAGAAACACCGCCAGCAGTATCACCAGCCCCAGCCAGAACGACGTCTGAAGCGAGGTGTCACCCACCCGGACCAGCCAGTACCCGGGCGTCGACTGCATTAGCTGGCCGAACAGCGCCCCGACGGCCAGCCCCACGACGATGAGAAGAATCAGCTTTCTCATGCGCTGTCTCCTTCATCACCCGGTTTGGCCGCAGTCCCGTTACCGTTCTGCTGGACCGCCTCACCGCGATTGCCGCCGTTGTCCTGTAAACGCGTCTCCATGAACTTCTGGAGCGCCTGCTGGGACTTGCTGATGTCCGGCAGCTCGGGGCGAATGGTCTTGTCACGCAACGACTCGAGGCGCTCGAGCGATGCCTTCACCGCCTCCTGCTGGGTATCGTAATAGCGCTCGATCAGGGTGATGGCTTTGCCGAGGCTCGCTTGATAGAGCTTGGGCTCAGCCTTGAGCAAGGCGAGCTGGGCCTGCTCGAGCAAGAGACGCACATTCTGGCGTAGGTAGGACTCCTGCTCAGGCGTCACCAAAGCCTCCAGCGCTTCATCGTGGCGGCGTATGACGACGAGATCCTTGAGCTCGCCACCGAGCTGGGCAAGCTGTTCACGCCAGCCGCCCTTGAGCGGTGCCTGATCATCCTTTTGTGCCGCCATCTCTTCGACCTCCTGTTCGAGGGGCAGCGTCGCCAGTTGTTCCTGCTGCGCCATCAATGCCAGGTACAGTCCGGTGCGGTCCACCGTGGGCACCGAGTCCAACGCCGCCAGTTCGGACTGAATCGCCCGACGCACGGGAATCAGCGCCGGATTGTCCGCCTTGGCCAAACGTTGGTCGGCCGTCTCGAGCAGCGCCTTGGCGCCACGCACGTCACGCTCGAGGCGTAGGCGCTGATTGGCAAGCCGTAACAAGTACTCGGCCTCGGCATACAGCCATTCGCGTGGGTCGGCCTCCTGCTCCTCGGCCAATTCGGCCAGTACCTTGTCCAGGTTCGCATCAAGCTCCTTGCGGTATGCCTGGAAGTCATCGCGCAGCGACGCGAATGCCTGTTCGCGCCGATCGAGACGCTGACGCAACTTTTCGATGGCCTGGGCGTTAGCGTCAACAGTATTCGCCAACTCGGCCTGCTGGGTCTGCTGCGCCTGCAAGCGTTTCCAGCCATATCCCAGCCCCAGCACCAGGACGATCGCCACGACCACGGCAACGACCAGCGCCACGAGCGCCAAGCCACGGCCACTGCCGCTTTGCGATGTTGGCCCGGCAGGGGGCGAAGTACCATTGCCGGCACCACCAGCGTTAGCCGACGCCTGTGTCTTGGCCTGCGCGGCACTCCCCGCCTTGGGCTTGCCTGCGTCCTTGGCCGGCTTGTCCGGCGTTGCGTGCTGTGCCTTGGAGCCACCTTTAGCGGTGGACGACGAGGCGCCGCTTGCGGATGGCGTCTCGCTTGACGTGGGCGACGCCGCATCAGAGGCAGGCCGGGACGCCGCAGGGCCGGTCGTCGATGCCTTGGACGACGCAGCATCCGCCGCCTTGTCCGAGGCACCGCGCGTCTCGTCGGCTACCTGACCGTCGGCATCGACCTGGTGAGTCTCGGAGGAGACCGACGACTGAGACGTCTCATCGGTGGACGTCGACGCATAGGTGGGCGTGTTCTTGTCATCCTGATCCTGTCGTTTGCTCATGTGTCGCTAGCCTTTTCAAACTCATCGTGATCAACGTCGGCGCGTCACGTATCGCCTACTTCCTGTACGGCGGTCACCAAGGCCTCGGGTGTCGCACCCTGCGCCACGTGTAGCGAGGCAAAGCCCATCGTGTCTGCCAGTGTAGCCAAACGCTGACTGGAAACGATGAGCGGTTTATTCAACGCCGCCTGTCCGCACCAGATAACCAGATGCTCGAGCAATTCGCCACTGGTCACTGTCATGGCCGTGAAATCACCGTTGGCCAACCAACCGGCGGCGGTCTCATCCGGCGCAGTGTAAACACGCCGATAGAGTGCCAGCTTGGTGGCTCGCGCGCCACGCGCCTCGAGCGTCTGGGCTAGCGTCTGGCGCCCACCCACTCCGCCGACGACCAGCACACGCTGGCCGTCGAGCCGAGCCAACGAGCGCATTGCCAACAGCGTTTCGCTGGTCGTGCCCCGATGGGGATCGGGCACGTTCGCCTTGATGCCCAGGCCCTGGTGCAACATGGCCGCCGTGGCCACGCCCAACGCATAGAAGCGCGGTCCCTGCGGCAATTGCGGCCAATACCGGTCGAGCCAATCGACCAGGCACTCGGCAGCGAAGGGGCTGGTCACGATCACGACGTCGTAGAGGTCGAAATCCAGCACGGCACCGCGCGCAACCTCATCGACGGCGAGCGGCTGCAAGTGCATCAACCCCGGGTGGACGGGCACGAAGCCCGCCTCCGACAAGGCCTGGGCCAGCCGTTCACCGCCCTCGCCGGGGCGCGTCACCAGAATGCGTGACGCAGCGCTCATTCATCTTGGCCGTAGATATCCGCGAGAATCTCGCCTGCCCCCTGTTCGAGCAGCGACTCGGCGATACGCACGCCCAAGGCCTCGGGCTCGGAAGCCGAACCGCGTCCTTCGGCGCGCAATACATGCGAGCCATCCGGATCGCCGACCAGCGCCCGCAGCCATAGCGTGCGGTCGCCATCCTCGAGCACGGCATAGCCGCCGATGGGCACCTGGCAACCGCCGTCCAGTCGCGTGTTCATGGCACGTTCGGCACGCACTCGCGTGGCCGTCTGCGAGTGATCGAGCGGCGCCAGGATCTCGAGCAGCGTTTCATCGTCATGGCGACATTCGATGCCCAGCGCGCCCTGACCGCAAGCCGGCAAGCTGACTTCCGGCGGCAATTCCTGGGCGATGCGGTGGCCAAGCTCGAGACGTTCGAGCCCCGAGGTCGCCAGGATGATCGCTTCGAACTCACCGCTATCCAGCTTGCCCAGGCGGGTCTGCACGTTGCCACGCAGGTTGAGCACCTCGAGGTCGGGGCGCGCCTCCTTGACCTGCAGGCCCCGTCGCAGGCTCGACGTCCCCACACGCACGCCCTCGGGCAAGGCGTCCAGAGTCGCGTAATCATTGGAGACGAAAGCATCCGTGGGCGCGCCGCTTTCCAGAATCACCGATAGCCCCAACCCCTCGGGGAAGTGCATGGGCACGTCCTTCATCGAGTGCACGGCGATATCGGCTCGCCCGTCGAGCAGCGCTTCTTCCAATTCCTTGACGAACAACCCCTTGCCGCCCACTTTTGAGAGCGGCGAATCAAGGATCTTGTCGCCGCGCGTGGTCAGGGCGACCAACTCCACCTCGAGCCCTGGATGTAGTGCCATCAGTCGAGCCTTGACATGCTCGGCCTGCCATAACGCAAGTCGGCTCTGTCGGGTGGCGATGCGCAGTGTCTGCATGGCGGGCATTGGACTCTCCTCGATGGGCGCGCGCCGATTCAACGGCAGGGATAACCATCATCATAAAGCAGTCCTCGGTCGAGGAAAAATCCCGCCCCCAGCGTTCCCATGCCCTGCTCCACCTCGCCAGCGGCGACGACTCTGGTACACTCGGGGCATCACCATCTCGACCAAGCAGGACGCCACGCCCGATGAGCAATACTACGACCAACCAATCCTGGGGCGGACGCTTCAGCGAGCCCACCGACGCCTTCGTGGCGCGCTTCACGGCCTCGGTCGACTTCGACCGGCGCCTCTATCATCACGACATTCGCGGCTCCATCGCGCATGCCACCATGCTCGAGCGCGTCGGCGTGCTCACTGCCGAAGAACGCGCAGCCATCGTGCAAGGCCTCGGCGAGGTCGAACGGGAAATCGAAGCCGAGCAGTTTCCCTGGTCCGTGGAACTCGAAGATGTGCATATGAACATCGAGGCCCGGCTGACCGAGAAGATCGGCGTCACCGGCAAGAAGCTGCATACCGGGCGCTCGCGCAACGACCAGATCGCCACCGACATCCGGCTTTATCTACGTGACGAAATCGATGTCGTCGCGGCCGAGCTTGCCCGCCTGCGCGAGGGGTTGATCGAACTCGCCACCCGCGAGGCCGACACCATCATGCCTGGCTTCACGCATTTGCAGACCGCCCAGCCGGTGAGCTTCGGCCATCACCTGCTGGCCTGGCAGGAAATGCTCGCCCGCGATCACGAACGCCTGCTGGACTGCCGCAAGCGCGTCAACGTGATGCCGTTGGGTGCCGCCGCACTGGCCGGCACCACCTACCCCATCGACCGGCACGTCACGGCCGAGCTGCTGGGCTTCGAGCGCCCCGCCGAGAACAGCCTGGATGCGGTCAGCGATCGTGATTTCGCCATCGAATTCAGTGCCTTCGCCAGCGTACTGTTGATGCACCTGTCACGCATGAGCGAGGAACTGGTGCTGTGGACCAGCGCCCAGTTCGACTTCATCGATCTGCCCGACCGCTTCTGCACCGGCTCATCGATCATGCCGCAGAAAAAGAACCCGGACGTCCCCGAGCTGGTACGCGGCAAGACCGGCCGCGTCTATGGTCACCTGATGGGCCTTTTGACGCTGATGAAGTCGCAGCCACTGGCTTACAACAAGGACAATCAGGAAGACAAGGAACCGCTGTTCGACACCCTCGACACCGTGCAGGGCTGCCTCAAGGCGTTCGCCGACATGATACCGGCCATCGAAGCCAAGCAGGACAACATGTTCGAGGCGGCGCGCAAGGGCTTCTCCACCGCCACCGACCTGGCGGACTACTTGGTGCGTGCCGGCGTGGCCTTTCGCGATGCCCACGAAATCGTCGGTCAAGCCGTGGCGCTGGGCCTGCGCGAGCAGAAGGACCTCTCGGAGATGTCCCTCGACGAATTGCGCCAGTTCTCCGACGCGATCCAGGCCGACGTCTTCGAGGTGCTGACGCTGGAAGGTTCGGTGGCGGCGCGCAATCACATCGGCGGCACCGCGCCGGATCAGGTGCGCGCCGCCGCCCAACGCGCCCGCGACGCGCTCGCCACGCTGCAACAGGAGGCATGATGCGCTTACTTCCCATGTTGGCCATCTTGGGCCTTGCCGTGTTCACGCTCGCCGGCTGCGGCCAGAAGGGGCCGCTCTACATGCCGGATGACGAACAGGCCAGCGAGCAGTACGATCCCGCAGGCGCTTACGAAAACGATGACGCCGCCGATTCCGACGCCAGCGGCGAAGACGACGCCACTCCGCCACAACCCGAAAGCGACGCAGGCTGACGATGGATCACTTCAACTACCGCGACGGCCAGCTCTACGCTGAAGACGTCCCGCTGGCCGATATCGCCGAGCGCTTCGGCACGCCCTGTTACGTGTATTCACGGGCGACCTTCACCCGCCACTTCAAGGCCTATAGCGAGGCGCTGGGCGAGCATCCGCACCTGATCTGCTACGCGGTGAAGGCCAATGCCAATCTCGCCGTGCTCGACCTGCTGGCACGCCTCGGCGCGGGGTTCGACATCGTCTCCCAGGGCGAGCTGGAACGTGTGCTGGCCGCCGGCGGCGACCCCGCCAAGGTGGTGTTTTCCGGTGTCGCCAAGCAGGCCGGCGAAATGGCCCGCGCGCTGAACGTGGGCATCAAGTGCTTCAACGTGGAATCGCTGCCCGAGCTCGAACGCCTCAACCAGGTCGCGGGCGAGTGCGGTCAGGTGGCGCGGGTCTCGCTGCGCGTCAATCCCGACGTCGATGCTCGAACCCATCCCTACATCTCCACCGGCCTCAAGGCCAACAAGTTCGGCATCGCCGTCGACGACGCCTTCGCCGTCTATCAGCGGGCCGCCGAACTGCCTAACCTTGAGGTTGTCGGCCTGGACTGCCACATCGGTTCGCAGCTCACCGAGCTTTCGCCCTTTCTCGACGCACTGGATCGTCTGCTGGTGCTCCTCGATCGCCTGCATGCGGCGGGCATTACCATCGAGCACCTCGATCTGGGCGGCGGCCTCGGCGTGCCTTACCAGGATGAGCAGCCGCCGGCGCCCTACGACTACGCCCGTGCCCTGCTCGAGCGGCTCGATGGCCGCGACCTGACGCTGCTGTTCGAACCGGGCCGTTCGATCGCCGCCAATGCCGGCGTCATGCTCACCCGGGTCGAATATTTGAAGCCCGGCGAGACCCAGCACTTCGCCATCGTCGACGCGGGCATGAACGACTTGATTCGTCCTGCGCTGTACCAGGCCTGGCAGCGCATCGTCCCGGTCGATACCCGGCAGGCACGCGAGACGGCGGTCTACGATATCGTCGGCCCGGTCTGCGAAACCGGCGATTTCCTGGGCAAGGCACGCGAACTGGCCATCGCGCCGGGCGACCTGCTCGCGGTGCGCTCGGCCGGCGCCTACGGCTTCGTGATGGCCTCCAACTACAATAGCCGACCGCGCCCCGCCGAGATCATGGTCGACGGCGATAGCGCTCGCGTGGTGCGTGAACGCGAGACGCTCGACGCCTTGTGGGCGGGCGAGCATCGCTTGGCGGAGACCTCCTGATGCTGCTGCATTTCACCAAGATGCACGGGCTCGGCAACGACTTCATGGTCGTCGATCTGGTCACCCAGCGGGCACGGCTCGACACCACGTGCATCCGGCAACTGGCCGATCGTCATCTCGGCGTCGGTTTCGACCAGTTGCTGCTGGTCGAACCGCCGCGTGATCCGGAGATGGATTTCCGCTATCGCATCTTCAATGCCGACGGCCACGAGGTGGAGAACTGTGGCAATGGCGCCCGCTGCTTCGCGCGTTTCGTGCGCGAGGCGCGCCTGACCCACAAGCGCGAGATTCACGTCGAAACCCAGGCCGGGCCCCTGACGCTTCGCGTCGAGGAAGACGAGCGCGTGCGCGTGAACATGGGCGTGCCGCGTTTCGGCCCCGAGGCAGTGCCCTTCGACGCTGCGGCCGATACGCCCACGCATACCCTCGAGGTCGACGACGCACGCTGGGAGATCGGTGTCGTTTCGATGGGCAACCCTCACGCCATCCTGGTGGTCGACGATGTCGCTACCGCGCCGGTGGCACGCCTGGGCCCGCTCATCGAACATCACGTCCGCTTCCCCCGGCGTGTCAATGTGAGCTTCCTGCAGGTCGTCTCGCGTCACGAAGCGCGCCTGCGCGTCTTCGAACGTGGCAGCGGCGAAACACTGGCCTGCGGCACCGGGGCCTGCGCGGCAGTGGCCAACGGCATCCGGCGCGGGTTGTTCGAGAGTCCCGTCGATGTTCATCTACCCGGCGGCACGCTAACCTTGGAATGGCCCGCCGAGGACGCGCCCATGGTCATGATCGGCCCCGCCACCAGCGTCTTCGAGGGGCGTATCGCACTACCTTAGCCGCCTTGCCGAGTGCCCGGAGCACCTTCAAACAACGACACGGTACGCCAGACGGAAACACAGGAGAACATACGCATGTCCCAAGCCCAGGCGCCCGAGCCGCGCACGACGCTCGACCCCGAGCGTGTCGCGCATTGGCTGGCCCGTCATCCCGACTTCTTCGTCGGCCGAGAGGGACTGCTACAACAGCTCAAGGTACCGCACCCCCAGACTCAGGGCGCGATTTCGCTGCTCGAGCGTCTCGTGCATGACTTGCGCGAACGTGCCGAAACCGCCGAATGGCGCCTCGAACACTTGCTGGAAACGGCACGCCATAACGAGGCGCAGTACCAACGCACACGCTCGTTGATCCTGGCACTGCTCGAGGCGGAAAGTATCGATGCGCTGGGCGAGGCCCTGTCGACCCAGCTCAGCGAGCGCTTCCGCACCCAGGCCGTCGCGCTATGGCTGCACACGCCGCAGGATGCCGACACGGTACAGCCACCGCGCTTCCCACTCGATGCGCCTGCGCAAGAAGCCTTGGACGACCTGCTCGACGGCCACAACAGCCGCTGCACCCAGCTCTCGCGAAACGCGTGGCGTAAACTCCTTCCGCATACCACCGCTCCCGAAAGCAGCGGTTCGTGCGCCGTCACTCGCCTGACCATGGGCGAACCCCTTGGTTATCTGCTGCTCGCCAGCCAGGAGAGCGAGCACTTCCGTGCCACGCTCGACACCTTGTTCACCGATTACCTCGGGGAAATCATCGGGCGCTTGCTGATCCGGCTGGATACCGCACATGCACGCCGCGATTGAAGATTTCCTGCGCGGGCTGGCGGGACATGCGAGCCCCGCGACGCTGGACGCCTATCGGCGCGACCTGGTCGCGCTGGTGCATTTCCTCGAAGCGCAGGAGATCGACGACTGGGCCACGCTGGATGTCGCCCTGGTGCGTCGCTTCCTGGGCGCCGAGCGCACCCGCGGCCTGGCCCCACGCAGTCTCGCCAGACGCCGCGCCGCGCTCTCGCGCTTCGCCGATCATCTGGTGCGCAGCGGCGTGCTTGAACACAACCCCGTGGCCTTGACCCAGGCCCCGCGCCAGCCTCAGCACCTGCCACGCCCGGTGGATGTCGATCAGTTATCGCGCTTTCTGGACACTCCCCACGACGAGACCCCGCTCGGGGTGCGCGATCAGGCCATGCTGGAACTGTTCTATTCCTGCGGGCTACGCTTGGCGGAGTTGACGGCGCTGGATGTCACCGATCTAGAGACGCGGCGTGTGCGGGTCATGGGCAAGGGCGGCAAGCCGCGCCAGATGCCTCTTGGCAGGCGTGCCCAGGCGGCGTTGGCGGCATGGTTCAAGGTCCGTGGGCAACTCGCCGATGCCCAGGAGCGCGCGCTGTTCGTCGGTCAACGCGGCGTCCGGCTCGGGCATCGCGCGGTACAGAAGCGGCTCGCGCACCTTGCTCGCGAGCGCGGCCTGCCCGAGCACCTGCATCCGCATCGCCTGCGGCACTCCTTCGCCAGCCATCTGCTCGAATCGAGTCAGGATCTGCGCGCCGTTCAGGAACTGTTGGGGCATGCCAATCTATCCACGACGCAGGTCTATACCCGGCTCGACTGGCAGCACCTCGCCGACGCCTACGATCAGGCCCACCCGCGCGCCCGGCGTCGCGCGCCAGCGGACGATACCTGATACCCACCACTGCGGAGGATGCCTCATGGCGATTACTGCGCTGACCTTCGACCTTGACGACACCCTGTGGGATAACCGCCCCGTCCTCGAGCGTGCCGAAGCCGGTCATTACCAATGGCTCAGCGACGCCCTTGCCGACAGCTCTCCGGAGGTCGGTCACGCGTTCATCACCCATTACCCCTTGCACGCGTATCAGCAGCACCGCCTCGACGTGGCGCGGCGCTTTCCGCTCAAACGCGGCGACTTCACCTGGGTTCGTGAACGCGCCTTGTTCGAGATGGTGGAAGCCTACGGGCTACCTCGGCTCCGGGCACGCTTGTGGGCGGCGCACGCCATCGCGCATTTCCTCGACCTGCGCCATGACCTCACGCCCTATCCCGGAGTCGTGGCCATGCTCGATACACTGCGCCAGCGCTACCGGATCGCCGCGATCACCAACGGCAACGCCGATCTCAAGCGCCTGGACCTCGCCGAGCACTTCAGCGCGATGATCGCCGCGGGCGAACTGCATGCCCCCAAGCCTGACCCACGTGCCTTCCTCGCAGCATTGGCACGCCTCGGTGCTCAGCCATCGCAGGGCCTCCATGTGGGCGACTCCTGGCGCGAGGATGTGCTGCCCGCGCAGCGCCTGGGCATGCAGGTGGCCTGGATCGACGCCAAGAACGAAGCCCCGCACGACCTACCCCCCGGCGTGCACCGGCTGACCCACGTGCGTGAGCTCCCCGCACTGCTCACGCGCCTGACATCCTAGGCTTGCGCGTCACACGATATCCGGCTCGCATAGCCAGGCATCCATGCGCGTGCATGCCTCATCGACGCCTTGACGCTTGAGCGCCGAGAACAACTGCACGCTGACCAGATCTTCCCAGTCGGCGAGCTGGCGACGCACCGCCAGCAGCGACGACTTGGCTGCTCCGGGCTTGAGCTTGTCAGCCTTGGTCAACAGGATGTGCACGGGCATCGCTCTCTCGTCGGCCCAGCCCAGCATCATCTGATCGAACTCGCTCAACGGATGACGCACGTCCATGACCAGCATCAGCCCCCTGAGCGCTTCGCGCTCGTACAAGTATTCGCTCAAGTGGCGCTGCCACTCCAGCTTGACCTGATCCGGCACCTTGGCGAAACCATACCCGGGCAGGTCGACCAGCCGATGCGTCTCATCATTCTCGAGGGTGAAGAAATTGATCAGTTGCGTGCGTCCCGGCGTCTTGGAGGTCCGTGCCAGCGACTTCTGCCGGGTGAGCGTGTTGATAGCGCTCGATTTACCGGCATTGGAACGGCCCGCGAACGCCACCTCCGCCCCTGTATCAGCGGGACACAGGGCTAGACGCGGCGCACTGGTCAAAAAACGCGCGGTCTGGTAATTGATCTTGCCATCTTGCATGTTGGTTCTCGACTGAGCTGCCGCCCACGAGCGGCGAATGATCCATGAAGGACGGTTGCGGCACAGTGTATCATTGCGTGGGCGTCGCGCTCTTTCCATCGCGCCCGTCGAGGTGGTATCACTAATATCTCTGTTCACATTGACCCGCTCGGGAACCCTGTTCGCGGATGTGGCTCAAACCTTCATCATGGTGAGCGATGATCGTCCACCATTTGTGTTCTGCTGTTTATGCAAGGCAAGGAGAGATGCATGTTGAAATCGTTGTTGGTACTGGCCGCCGGCCTGAGTATGTCAACGCTGGTCATGGCCGCCGAACCCGTCGCGGGAGAGGATTACAAGGTCCTGGACGAACCGGTGAAAACCGCGGTGCCGGACGGCAAGATCGAGGTCAACGAAGTGTTCTGGTACGGCTGCCCGCACTGCTACGCCCTCGAAAAGCCGCTCAATGCCTGGGTCGACAAGCTCCCCGATGACGTGGTCTTCCAGCGCATTCCGGCCACCATGGGCGATACCTGGACCCAGCATGCGCGCGCCTTCTATGCCGCCAAGGCGCTCGGCATTCAGAAGCAAATGCACAGCGATTTCTTCGCTGCCATTCACGAACAGGGCCAACGCCTCACCGCACCCAACGATATCGCCGAATTCTTTACGCATTACGGCGTCAGCAAGGAAGAGGCGCTCGAGGCACTCGATTCCTTCGGCGTGAAGAGCCAACTCAATCAAGCCAACGCCAAGATGCGTGCCTACAAGATCATGGGGGTGCCCGCACTGGTCGTCGACGGGCGTTATGTCATCTCGCCGAGAAGTGCCGGTTCGCTGGAGAACATGCCCAAGATCGCCAGCGCCCTGATCGACAAGGTACGCAGCGAACGCAATGAGTAATGCCACCGCCGCGGCGCCTGCTTCGCGGGCGCCCCGCTCGTTGCGTCTGCTGACCTGCAACCTGCAGGTCGGCATTCATACGTCGGCCTATCACCATTATCTCACCCGCAGTTGGCAGCACGTGCTGCCACATCCCAAGCGCCAGGGACGGCTCGACCTGATCGCCGACATGCTACGCGACTACGATATCGTCGGCCTCCAGGAGGTCGATGGCGGGAGTTTCCGCTCGGGGCACGTCAATCAGGTCGAGTATCTCGCCGCACGGGCCGAGTTTCCTCACTACTACCAGCAGCTCAATCGCAATCTGGGACGTGTCGCCCAACACAGCAACGGCCTGCTGTCGCGCCTGACGCCGCATCAAGTGAACGAGTATCGTCTGCCCGGCACCCTCCCGGGGCGTGGTGCCATGCATGCACGCTTCGGCGAGGGCCCCGATGCCCTGCACCTGGTCGTCGCGCACCTGGCACTCGGACATCGCACACGTACCCGGCAACTCGACTACTTGAGCGAGATCATTCAGCCATTGCGGCATGTGGTGGTCATGGGGGATCTCAATTGCACACCGGACCAGATCAAAGCGCACCAGCGCTTCTGCCATGCGCTACCGCTGCACCCTGTGGCGATGCCGCTGTCGTATCCGGCCTGGCAACCACGCCGGGCCCTCGACCACATCCTGATCTCCGAGGCATTGCACGCCGAGCGCTTCGAGGTGCTCGATCGCTTGTTTTCCGACCACTTGCCGGTGGCGGTCGACATTCAACTGCCCACCGCCTGCCTGCGCAGCATGAGCGACACCCATCGCGACTCATGAGCACGGTACCGGCTCGACAACAGGACAACGCTCAGGTCGTGGCCATGAGCCGCACCCACTCGATCATCGGCGCGGGATAGACACCCAACAGCACGACCAGGGCCGCCAACGCCAGCACTACCACGCCACCGGCGCGCTGTGCCCAGTCCGTGGTAGCGTCACGCCGCTGCATGCCTGGTTCGGGCAGAAACAGCGTCACCATCACGCGCAGATAGTAGTAAAGCCCGATGGCGCTCCCCGCTACCACGGCGCCGACCAACCACCAGCGACTGGCTTCGACCCCCACCGCGACGATGTAGAACTTGCCGATAAAACCGGCCGTAAAGGGAATCCCCGCCAGCGACAGCATCATGACCGTCAGCACAGCGGTCAGATAGGGGCGCCGCCAGAACAAGCCCCGATAATGATGCAGACGACTGGCATCGGCGCCGCCGTAAGGGCTCGACAGCAACGTCACTACGCCGAACGCGCCCAGCGTCGTCACCACGTAGGTCACCAGATAGAGGCCTGCGGTCTCCACCGCCAGACCGTCGTTGATCACCAACGCCACCAGCAAATAGCCAAAATGCGCAATCGAGGAATAGCCCAGCAGGCGCTTGAGGTCCTGCTGCATCAACGCCAGCAGGTTGCCGACCAGCATCGTCACGAAGGCGAGTACGGCGAGCAGGCTGTGGAACCAGGCATCCTGGGCCGCCGGGGCGGATTGCAGCAGGCGCAGCAAGACTATCAACACCGCCACCTTGCTGGCCGACGCCAGGAAGGTGGCCGCCGGGGCGGGACTGCCTTCATAGACGTCCGGCGTCCAGAGATGGAACGGCACGATGGACAGCTTGAAACCCAGACCAATGAGCATCATGCCCATGCCGGCCAGCAGCCACCCATCGCCGCCTGCCGAGGCCAGTGCCCCGCCCAGTCCGGCAAAATCGAGGTGCCCGGTACGCGCATACAGCAGCGCCATGCCGAACAGCAAGAAGGCGGAGGCCCCCGCGGAAAGCACCATGTACTTGATGCCCGCTTCCAGTGCCCCACGTTCACGGTAGGTATAGGCCAACATGCCATAAAGCGGCATCGACAACAGTTCCAGGCCGAAGAACAACGCGGCCAAGTGACGACTGCTGACCAGAGCGATCCCGCCAGCGGCAGCACATAACAGCAGCAGGTAGTACTCCTCGCGTGGACCGCGCGCGCCTTCGAGGTAAGCATGGCCCAGGGTGGCGCAGGCCAGCGTAGCGACGAGAATCAGCACACCACCGAAGATCGACAGGCCATCCACCGTCATCAGCGACGTCACGTCATGTGGTGCCTGCCACCAGGCCACAAGCTGGGCCGCCAGCGCCAGGTTGAGACCGATCACGGTCAACGTGGCCGTCAGGTCATAACACCGACGCCACGCAATGGTCAGCATGACGACGATGGCCGTGGCGCAGACGAGGATCAATGGTGAAAGAGCAAGCAGCGACGTCATGGCGTCTCCTCAGGCATGGCAGGCGTTTCTTCCAGCGTCATGATGCGCTCAACGTTTTGCATCGCCGCCTCCGAGGTATCCAGCAATGGGCCGGGATAGAGACCGACCCACAATACCAGGACCAGCAGGCCGAGCATCATCACGGTTTCGCGGACATCGAGCCCACCCAGCGGCGTGTCTTCCTTGGCCGGGCCGAAGTAGACGCGTTGCATGATGAAGAGCGAATAGATCGCCGCCAGTACGAAACCACCACTGGCGACCACGACCACCCAGGGCCAGGTACCGAAGGTGCCAAACAGCACCAGGAACTCTCCCACGAAATTGGCCGTCCCCGGGATGCCCATCGAGGCCGCCACGAAGCACAGCGCAATCCCCGGCAGGCCCTTGATGCGGCCCCACAGGCCACCCATCAGGCGCATGTCGCGGGTATGCAGACGCTCGTAGAGCTGGCCACTGATAATGAATAGCCCGGAAGCCGAGAAGGCATGGGCCACCATCAGCACTACCACACCCTGCAGCGCCAGCTCGGTGCCACTGTAGATGCCGATCAACACGAACCCCATGTGGGAAATGCTGGAATAGGCCACCAGACGTTTCAGGTCCTGCTGACCACAGGCCAGTATCGCGCCGTAGAAGATCCCCAGAATGCCAAGCCCCATCGCGATCGGCGCGAAAGCCTGGGAGGCCTCGGGAAACAGCGGCAAGGCGAAACGCAGCATGCCGTAGGCAGCGGTCTTGAGCAGGATTCCCGCCAGGTCGACACTGCCTGCGGTAGGCGCCTGAGCATGCGCGTCGGGCAGCCATCCATGCAGCGGCACCACCGGCATCTTGACCGCGAAGGCGATGAAAAAGCCCAACATCAGCCACCATGCCATCTGCGGAGAGAGTTCATTCTGCGCCGTGTGGCGCAATGCTTCATAGCTGAAGCTGTATTCCCCGGTAGCGGCATGGTGCGCGAAGACCAAGCCGAGGATGGCCACCAGCATCAGCAGCCCGCTGGCCTGGGTATAGATGAAGAATTTCGTCGCCGCCTGAATCCGCGTGTTGCCCGTGGAACCGCTGTGGCCCCACAACGCGATCAGGAAGTACATGGGCACCAGCATCATCTCCCAGAAGAAGAAGAACAGGAACAAGTCGATGGCCAGGAAGACCCCCACCACACCGCCGAGAATCCACAACAGGTTGAGGTGGAAAAAGCCGATGCGCCGCGAGATCTCATGCCACGAACACACCACCGCCAGTACCCCGAGCAGACCAGTGAGCGCGATCATGATCAGCGACAAGCCATCCAGCGCCAGGTGGACCTCGATCCCGAAGCGGGGAATCCAGTCCGCGCGCCACTCGAGAACCCAATCCGAGGCACCCTGCACGGCGTTCAAGCCGTAGTCGCCGTGCCACCAAACGCCCAGTACCAAGGCCAGTTCGAGCAGCATGGTGCCCAGGGCAATCCAGCGTGGCGGCTGCTCGCCGAAACGCTCGGCTTGCCAGCACAGCAACCCGCCGATGAAGGGAATCAGAATCAACCAGACAAGAGTCATCAGCGCCGTGCCCCCTCAACTTGCCACGTTTGCCTGCTATCCGCGCCACCGGTGTCTTGCTTCAAGTCGTACATCGCTTACCCCACAGCCAGGAAGATCAGCACCACGGTCGCGCCCAGCGTCATCGAAACGGCATAGTGGCGCAGCCGCCCCGTCTGAGATCGCGTCAACAGCCAGCGCAGACCGCGCGCCAGCAACGGCACCAGATTGCACAACCCATTGATCCAATCGCTACGCCACAGCCACACCAAGCCTCGGAACGGTTTGACCAGCACCACATCGTAGAAGGCATCGAAGCCCCAGGCGTGATGCCACAAGCGCCACAGCCGCGCGCCTGCCGGCAGCGCGACCAGACGCGCCACCCGCTCACGTCGCCACGCGAACAGCCACAGCGCCACGGCCACGCCGCCCACGGCCACCAGCATGGCCACGATCTCCAGCGCATGGCGGCCGGCTTCCTGCGTCGCGCCAGGACTCGCCGGCAGTACTTCGTCGAGCGGCGGATGAATCCAGGCCCCCACCAGCGTCGAGAGCACGATCAGCACGACCAATGGCAGACCATGCACCAGACCGCGCCCACCTTCGGCGTGACGGCTATGCTCGCTTCCCGGCTGGCCGTGGAAGGTGCCGATGATCAAACGCACGGTATACAGCGCGGTCAGCAGCGCCCCGACCAGCCCCGCCAGCAGCAGGCCGATATGACCGGAGGCCAGCGCCTCCCAGAGAATTTCGTCCTTGCTATAGAAGCCGGCCGTTACCAGCGGCAACGCCGCCAGCGCCGAGCCGCCGACCACGAATCCGGCATAGGCCAGCGGCAACTTGCGCCACAATCCACCCAGGCGACGCATGTCCTGCTCGTGATGGCAGGAGACGATCACCGACCCCGCCGAGAGGAACAGCAGCGCCTTGAAGAAGGCGTGGGTCATCAGGTGGAAGATCGCCGCATCGAAGGCCCCTACGCCCAGAGCGAGGAACATGTAGCCGATCTGACTCATCGTCGAATAGGCCAGCACCCGTTTGATGTCGGTCTGCGCCAACGCGGCGAAACCCGCCATCAGCAGCGTCAGCGCACCGATCCAACCGACCAGCGTCAGCACGTCCGGCGCCAGCAGGAACAGGCCATGCATGCGTGCGATCAAGTACACCCCAGCCGTCACCATGGTCGCCGCATGAATCAACGCCGACACCGGGGTAGGGCCGGCCATGGCATCGGCCAGCCAGGTATGCAAGGGCAATTGTGCAGACTTGCCCAGCGCCCCGCCGAGCAGCATCAGCGTGGCCAGCTCGATCATCAGGTCACCGCGCGCCCAGACCTGCGGCGCTCGCACCAGCAGTGTCTGAATATCCAATGTGCCCAACTCGACGAACAGGATGAACAGCCCGATCGCCATCAGCACATCGCCGATACGCGTCACCAGGAAGGCCTTGAAGGCCGCCCAGCCATTGGCCGAGTCATGGTAGTAGTAGCCGATCAACAAGTAACTGCACAGGCCAACGCCTTCCCAGCCCAGATACAGCAGCAGCAAGTTGTCGCCCAAGACCAGCAACACCATGCTGAACACGAACAGGTTCATGTAGGCATAGAAGCGGCGCACCCCCGTCTCGCCGCGCATATACCATGCCGCGAACAGATGGATGAGGAAGCCCACGCCGGTGATCACGCCGAGCATCGTCAGCGACAACCCATCGACCAGCAGCCCCATCGCCGGCTGGAAATCGCCCACCTCGATCCAGGTCCACAGCGTCATGACTTGCGCCGCCGAGCCGTGTGCCAGGAAATCGAGACCCACCCACACGGTCGAGGCCGCCGCCAACCCCAGCGCGGTGACGCCCACCGTCGCCGCGCCGCGCAGCGACAGGCGGTCTCCGCCCAGCGCCAGGACCAGACACCCCAACAAGGGGAACAAAAATGTCAATGTGAGTAGATTCATCCGCGCAACCTGCTTGCCGCATCGATATCAAGGGTCTTGAAGCGCCGGTAGAGCTGTAACAACAGCGCCAACCCGACGCTTGCCTCGGCCGCCGCCAGGGTGATCACCAGCAGGAACATCACCTGACCATCCGGCTGGCCCCAGCGCGTCCCCGCGACGATGAAGGCGAGCCCCGCCGCATTCATCATGATTTCCAGGCTCATCAGCACGAACAGCATGTTGCGACGCACCATCAGCCCCGCCAGCCCCAGCGCGAAAAGGATCGACGCCAGGATCAGGCCGTGTTCCATGGGAACGCCATTCATCGTGAACTCTCCTCGCTTGAGGTATCATGGCCGAGCGAGCGCTCGCTCGCAGCGCGTCCGCGGCCATCCGCAGTGCGTTTGCTCGGCACCTGACGGACGGCACGCGCCTCTTCCTGCGTCTCTCCGCGCCCCAGATGAGACGCCACCACCAGCGCCGCCAACAACAGCATCGCGGCGAGCTCGACGACGATCAGGTAAGGCCCGAACAGCAACGAGCCCACGGCCTTGGCCGTCAGTGTATCGCCGTGGATACGACCATCCACGTCGGCCCCGATCAGCGTCGCCAACAGCACCAGCAGCAAGACACCGCTCAGCACCGCCGGCCCCAGCCAAGTACGCAAGCGCAGCCAGGTACGCTCCTGCTGCGCGGTCGACTCGCCGAGGTTGAGCATCATCACCACGAACACGAACAGCACCATGATCGCGCCAGCGTAAACGATGATTTCCAGCGCTCCGGCGAAAGGCGCCCCCAGCGCAAAGAACACCATCGCCACCGCGATCAGCGAGACGATCAGGTAAAGCAAGGCATGTACCGGGTGCCGCCCGGTGACCACCCCAAGCGTCGCGAGCACGGCAACCACGGCGCTGAGATAGAAGGCGATTTCCATGGTGTCTCCCTCGTCCTGATCAGGGCATCAACGACTTGACGTTGATCGGCTCGGCTTCGTTCTGCGCCTCGCCCTTGTCTTTTCCGGCGACCGACAGCCCGGCCACGCGATAAAAGTTGTAGTTATGGTCCTTGCCCGGCCCGGAGATCAGCAGATCTTCTTTCTCGTAGACCAGTTCCTGGCGTCGAAACTCGCTCATCTCGAAATCCGGCGTGAGCTGAATCGCCGACGTCGGGCAGGCTTCCTCGCACAGTCCGCAAAAGATGCAGCGCGAAAAGTTGATACGGAAGAATTCCGGATACCAGCGGCCATCGTCACGCTCGCCCTTCTGCAGCGAGATGCACGCCACCGGGCACGCTACGGCACACAGATTGCACGCCACGCAACGCTCTTCACCGTCGGGGTCACGGGTCAGCACGATGCGTCCGCGATAGCGCGGCGACAGATAGACCGGCTCTTCCGGATACTGCAGGGTCTCGCGCTTGCGGAAGGCATGCATGAACACCATGCCCAGCGTCCGCAGCTGCGACCAAGTCCCCGCGAGCAGTGATTTAATCGTCACGGTCTCCTCCAGTCTCGACGCTTAGCCACCGGCCGGGCTGAATACGAGAATCAGCGCGCCGGTCACCAGCAGGTTAATCAGGGTCAGTGGTAGACAAATCTTCCACCCGAAGCTCATCACCGCGTCATAGCGGGGACGCGGCAGAGCCGCGCGTAGCAGTACGAACAGGCCCACGAACACGGTGGTCTTGAGCAAGAACCAGACGATGGGCGGCAACCACGGGCCGTGCCAGCCACCCAGGAACAGGGTCACCAGCAGCGCGGATACCAGCACGATGCCGACATACTCGCCGATGAAGAACATGCCCCATTTCATCCCCGAGTACTCGACGTGATAGCCATCGGCCAGTTCCTGCTCGGCCTCGGGTTGATCGAACGGGTGACGGTGCGTCACGGCGATACCGGCGACCAGAAAGGTACAGAAGCCAAAGAACTGCGGCACGATGAACCATACCGTTTCCTGCGCGGCGACGATCTCGCGCATATTGAACGAACCGGCCATGGCCACCACGCCCATCAGTGACAAGCCCATGAAGACTTCGTAGGAAAGCGTCTGCGCCGAGGCGCGCATCGCCCCCAACAAGGCGTACTTGTTGCCACTCGACCATCCGCCGAAAAGCACTGCATAGACGTTGATGCCCGCCATGGCGAAGAAGAAAAGCAAGCCGATGTGCAGGTCGGCCACCCCCCAACTGGGCGTGATGGGGATGATCATGAAGCTCAACAGCAATGACGCCATGGCGATCGCCGGTGCCAGCACGAAGAAGGTACGATCGGCGAACGGCGGAATCCAATCCTCCTTGAAGAGGATCTTGAGCATATCGGCGAGGATCTGCAGCACCCCGAACGGCCCGACGCGGTTGGGGCCGTGGCGATCCTGCCAGAGGCCCAACAGGCGCCGTTCCACCATGGTCAGCAACGCCCCTGCGCCTACCGCAGCGAGCAGGATCACCAGTGATTGAAACAGCGCGAATGCGATCGCCTCGACCTGTGGCGTCCACCAGCTCATGCGCTCACCTCCTGACGTTCGAGATGGGCCCACTCAGGCGCGGCCAAGGACAGCCCCGACTGATCCGGTACGCCGATTACGCCGTCGGGCCATGCCTCGCTGACCGCCACCGGCAACGTGAGCCGCCGCTCGCCCAGGTGGAGCGTCAACGGGGCGCCCGGCGACATCCGCAACCGCTCGGCGGTCCCACGCGATACGGTAAAACGTGTCTCGGCCATGCGCGCCTGGATCGGCTCGGCCCGCGCCGAGGTCTCATCGCCCCCGAACAAACGCGCCTGCGGCACCGCCAGCCATTGCGCGTCACGCGCGACGAAGCGGGGCGGCAACGTTCGGGCATAGTCATAATCCCCGGGTAACGGTCCCAGCAACCGCACGCCGGGGTCACCGGCCCGCAAGTGCCCCCCGACCTCATCCTGGAACTTGTTCCAGGCTTGCGGGGAGTTCCAGCCCGGCGCCCAGGCAAAGGCCACTTCGCGACGGGGTTCGGCATATCCCGCGTAGCCTTCCATGGAGAATGCGAACGGCGTATCGGGGTCCTGCGGTGCCCGGGGCTCGCTGACATCGAGATTGGCACGCATCGCCGTACGGCCGCTGTAGCGATGGGGTTCGCGTGCCAGGCGCAACCCATGCACGCGATAAGCGGCGCTCAAACCGGCATCACCGGCCGGCGCCAGCGCCGGATACGTCTCGGCCACGTCCCACGTCACCTCGTCCAGCGTAAGCGGCGTGACTGCCTGGCGTTCGACGCTGGCCTTGAGCGCATTGAGCCACCGCCAGCTCTCGCGGATGCGTGTTTCAGGGCGGATATAACTGGGGTCGAAGACTTGATAGAAACGCTGGGCACGCCCCTCCAGGCTGATCAGCGTGCCATCGCTCTCGGCAAAGCTCGCCGCCGGGAGGCCGACATCCGCCCGGTCCCAGGTCGCGGTGCGCTGATGATCGAGCGTGACGATGCAGTTGGCGCGTTGCAAAGCGGCATCGGCCTGACCCGCATCGACCCGGGCGTACAGATCATTCTCGAGGATCACCACGCCATCGGCCTCGCCACTGGTCAAGCATTCCAGAGCCCAATCCAGCGATTGCCCACCGAGCAACGACAGGCCGGTGCTGTTGGCCTCACGACGCACCAGCGATAGCGCCCCGGGGCGTGTCCGCCGCGCCAGGGCACACGCCACATTACCGGCTGCCTCGAGCACCGCTGGCGTCCCCAGCGACCCTCCCGAAACCACCAGCGGACGCTGGGCCGCCAGCAAGGCCTCGGCGATGCGCTGGGCCAGCCCTGTGGTCGCGTCGTCGAGCGCCTCCGGGCACGGTGCCTCGGGGTCGATGTAGTGCGCCACGGCGAAACCCAGCCGCGCGATGTCGTCGGGCGCGGCATGGTAGGTCTGCTCCGCCAATGCGTCCAGCTCGGTCGCATCCAGCGTGGCCAGGAAAAAAGGATGATGCGCTTCTTGCGCCAGCGTCTTCACCGCCTCGGCGTTCCAGGAAGGAATGCCGCGCTCGGCGGCCAGCGCCTCGCCCTTGGCGTTGACCGCCTGACGAATGGCCAGCGCCATGCGCGCGGCGCTATTGATGAGGTCCTCGCCGAGCACCAGCACCGCATCGCAACGTTCGATCTCGCGCAGGCTCGGCGACGGCAGGCCGCTGCGAGTATTGAGTTCGTTCATGCGCACCAGCAACTCGAGCTCACGCGCCCCAATACCGGTGGAGAAGTTGGCGTCCCCCACCAGCGTGCGCAGCATATGATTGCTTTCCAGGCTGGCCCGCGGCGAGCCGATGCCGATCACGCGGCGCGCGTTGCGTAACCCATCGGCGGCACGGTCGAGCGCATCGTCGATTTCCAGACTGATGGTGCCACCCACCACGCCGGCCGCGCCGGCCCCCGCATCGACGCGCTGGCGTTCGCGCCACTCCGGCACTCGGGGGCGATCCTCGCGGTTCACGTAGCCATAGCCGAAACGCCCGCGGTCGCAGAGAAAGTAGTGATTCACTTCACCATGATAGCGATTCTCGATACGCCGGATATCGCCATAGCGCTCGCCGGGACTGATATTGCAGCCCACCGCGCACTGATGGCAGACGCTGGGCGCGAACTGCAAGTCCCACTTGCGGGTATAATGTTCGGAATGCGTCTGATCGGTGAAGACCCCGGTCGGGCACACCTCGGTGAGATTGCCGGAGAAAGGACTTTCCAGCGTGCCTTCCTGAAAGCGCCCGAAATAGACGTTGTCGTGTGCGCCGAAGGCACCCAGATCACCGCCCCCGGCATAATCGTTGTAAAAGCGCACGCAGCGGTAGCAGGTGATACAGCGATTCATCTCATGGCCGATGAAGGGCCCCAGGTCCTGGTTCTGGTGGGTACGCTTGCGGAACCGGTAACGGCGACTGTCATGGCCGGTCATCACCGTCATGTCCTGCAAATGACAGTGGCCGCCCTCCTCGCAGACCGGGCAGTCATGCGGGTGGTTGATCATCAACCATTCGATGACGTTGGCGCGAAACGCCTTGGCTTCATCATCCTCGATGGAGATGTAGGCATCATCCTGCACGGGCGCCATGCACGACATCACCAGCATGCCCTGGTGGTCATCGGCGTCCTTGTACTGCTTGACCGCGCACTGGCGGCAGGCACCCACGCTGCCCATGGCCGGGTGCCAGCAGAAATAGGGGATATCCAGCCCCAGCGACAGGCAAGCGTGCAGCAGGTTGTCGGCGCCGTCGACCTCGTAATCACGGCCATCCACGTGAATCGTTGCCATTATTGCTCCTCGCCCGTCGTCATCGTCACGTCGTTCATACGCTACCCACCGGGATCGGGTCGGCATGCGCCGCGCCCTGGCCGCGCGTGACGCCACGTTCGAATTCATCACGGAAATAGTGGATCGCCGACGCCAGCGGCATGGCCGCGCCCGGCGCATGGGCGCAGAAAGTGCGCCCCGGGCCCAGGTCTACCGCCAGCGACTCCAGCAAGTCGATATCGCCTCGCTCGCCCTCGCCAGCCTCCAGGGCCTGCAGGAGCTTGACGCTCCACGGCAACCCATCGCGGCATGGCGTACACCAGCCGCAGGACTCGCGGGAGAAGAATTCCTCCAGGTTGCGCGCCAGCGACACCACGCTCTGATCGTCGGCCACCACCGCGATGAGCCCGGTGCCCAGACGACTGCCGGCCTTGCCGATGGTGTCGAAATCCAGTGCCAGCTCGAGATGCTCGGGCAGCAGAAAGCCCGTACTCCCGCCACCGGGCAGCCAGGTCTTGAGCGTATGGCCATCGCGCATGCCGCCGGCCCGCTCGAGTAGCTCGTTGCCCGTGGTGCCCATGGGCAACTCCCACAGGCCGGGCCGCTTGACCTTGCCGGAGACGCCGTACAGCTTGGTCCCCCCATCGCCGCTCTTGCCCTGGGACAGGCCCTGATACCAATCCGCGCCATGCAGCACGACGGACGGCACGTTACACAGCGTCTCGACGTTATTGACCACGGTGGGCTTGCCCCAGGCGCCGCTTTGCCCGGGAAAGGGCGGCTTGGCCCGAGGGTTGGCACGTTTGCCCTCCAGCGAATTGATCAGCGCGGTTTCCTCGCCGCAGATATAGCGCCCGGCGCCGGTATGCAGCGCAATATCGAAATCCCAACCGCTACCGGCCACGTCACGGCCCAGCCAGCCGGCGGCACGGGCCTCGTCCAGGGCGCGTTGCACCGTGCGCGCGGCGTCGACGTATTCGCCGCGCATGAAGATATAGCCCTGATAGGCATTGTTGGCGAAGCCGGCCAGGATCATGCCCTCGATGAGTAGATGCGGCTGCTGCTCGAGCAACAGGCGATCCTTGAAGGTGCCGGGCTCCATTTCGTCGGCGTTGCACACGATATAGCCGCGTGGGATGCCTTCACCCTGCATGGTCAGGCTCCACTTGAGCCCGGCGGAGAAACCGCCGCCGCCGCGCCCGCGCAGGTTGGCGGTCTTGAGTTCCTCGATCAGCGTCTTCGAACTCAGATCGCGAAAGGCCCGCTCGACGCTGGCGTAGCCCTGCTGCTCGCGATAGTCGTCGAGCATCACCGGCGTGCCGTCGTCGTTGAGCCGAAAGGTCAACGGATGCGTTTCGGGGCGGCGTTCGTCGCGGTCTTGCAGAATCCGGCTCATGCCTCGCTCTCCCAGTTCATGCGTACGCCTCCAGCAACGTAGGGATCTCCTCGGGCGCGACCGGCCCATGCGTATCGTCGCCGATCATCAACGCCGGACCGCGATCGCAGGCGCCCAGGCAGCACACCGGCAGCAGCGTGAAACGGCCATCCGGCGTGGTCTGTCCGAAGCCGATCCCCAGATGCTCGAAAAAGGCATCACGCAACGCTTCGTAGTCGGTCAGAAAGCAGGAGCTGCTGTCGCACAGCAGGATCACATGACGCCCCACCGGCTGGCGAAAGATCAAACTATAGAAGGTCGCCACACCCTCGACGCTGGCGGGGGATACGCCCAGCTCACGGGCGATGGCCTCGATGGCGGCGTCCGGCACCCAGCCATGGCGTTTCTGCACGATCTTGAGCGCCTCGATGCTGGCCGCCTGTGGATGTGGATAATGATCGCGCTCATGGGCGATCGCCGCCCGATCCTCGTCGTGCAATACGAAACCGTCGGTGGCGATGGGCGCGGAGGTAGAAGTCGAAGCGTGTGTCATATCAGCGGTCCACGTCGGCCATCACGAAATCGATGCTCCCCAGATGGGCGATCAAATCCGGCACCAGGGCACCGCGCACCGCCGCGGGGATCTGCTGAAGATGCGGGAAGCTGGGCGTGCGGATGCGCGTACGATAGCTCATGGTGTTGCCATCCGAGGTCAGGTAATAGCTGTTGATGCCCTTGGTCGCCTCGATCATCGACAGCGACTCGTTGGGCTTGAGCACCGGCCCCCAGGAGACCTGCAGGAAGTGCGTGATCAGGGTTTCGATGTGCTGGAGCATCTTCTCCCGCGGCGGCGGCGTGGTCAGCGGATGATCGGCCTTGTAGTCGCCGGCCGGCATGTGATCGACGCACTGTTGAATGATGCGCAGGCTCTGACGCATTTCGTCGATGCGCAGCTGTCCGCGGTCGAAGGCATCACCGTTGGCACCCAGTGGCACCTCGAAATCGAAGTTCTCGTAGCCGGAATAAGGACGCTGCTTGCGCAGATCGAAGTCACAACCGGTGGCACGCAGGTTGGGGCCGGTGACGCCCCACTCGAGGGCCTCGCGGGTGGTGAACGCGGCCACCTGCTTGGTGCGCTCGCGGATGATGGCGTTTTCCATCATCGCGCGCTCATATTCGACGAGCCGTTTGGGCATCCAGTCGAGAAACCCCTGGACCAGCCTGTCCCACCCCTTGGGCAGATCGTGGGCGGTGCCGCCGATGCGGTACCAGGCCGGGTGCATGCGAAAGCCAGTGATGCCCTCGATGACCTCGTAGGCCTTCTGCCGGTCGGTAAAGGTGAAGAACACCGGCGTCATCGCGCCCAGATCCTGCAGGTAGGTCCCCAGAAACAGCAGGTGACTGTTGATGCGGAACATCTCCGCCATCATCACGCGAATGGTCTTGGCGCGGTCGGTGACCTGAATACCGGCGAGCTTTTCCACCGCCATCACATAGGGCAGGTTGTTCATCACCCCGCCGGTATAGTCGATGCGGTCGGTATAGGGAATGTAGCTATGCCAGGACTGACGCTCGGCCATCTTCTCGGCGCCGCGGTGGTGGTAACCGATGTCGGGCACGCAATCGACCACGACCTCGCCGTCGAGCTGCAGGGCAATGCGGAAGGCACCATGCGCGGAGGGGTGATTGGGTCCCAGGTTGAGAAACATGTAGTCCGCGTTCTCGTCCTGACGCTTCATCCCCCAGGATTCGGGGTCGAAACGCAGCGCTTCCTGCTCGGTATCCTGGCCTTCCACGGTCAGCGTGTAGGGATCGAACTCGGTGGCCCGCGCCGGATAATCCTTGCGCAGCGGGTGCCCGTTCCAGGTGGGCGGCATCAGCAAGCGCGTCAGGTGCGGGTGGCCTCGAAAATCGATGCCGAACATGTCCCAGACTTCGCGCTCATACCAATTGGCATTGGGATACAACCCCGTGACACTGGGCACCTCGAGGTCACGCTCGGACAGCGCCACCTTGAGCATGATGTCGCGGTTACGCGAGATCGACATCAACTGGTAGAAGACCGTGAAATCCGCAGCGGGCAGGTCTTCACGATGGCTACGCAGACGCTCGTCGATGGCATGCAGATCGAAGAGCATCTCGAAGGGCTCGGGCATGTCCCGCAGGAAACCGAGCACTTCGAGTAGATGCTCGCGGTCGAGCCACAGGACCGGCATGCCGGTGTACGTCGCTTGCTCGACGAACACGTGGTTGCCGAAGCGCGCAAATAACGCCTGGACCACCGGGTCATCGGCGTGCGGGTGATTGGCGTATGGCGATTGAACTGCGCTCATGATCGGTTTTCATTCCCCCGGCAAGTGGATCGACTTCGTGCAACAGGCGACGGCATCAGGCACGGGGCCTATACCTCATCCGGGGAGCGTAGTTCCGTCACGGCAATGCGCCGGTCACGATTCGCCTCGCGCTGCGACGGCATCTCGGCGCGGTAGACACCCTGATCGCCGACCACCCAGGAAAGCGGCCGACGCTCCTCCTGAATGGAGTCTTGAAGCAGTTGCAACCCTTGCAGGAAGGCCTCGGGGCGCGGCGGACAGCCGGGCACGTAGACGTCGACAGGGAGAAACTTGTCGACGCCCTGCACCACCGAGTAGATGTCGTACATGCCCCCGGAATTGGCACAGGAGCCCATCGAGATCACCCACTTGGGCTCGAGCATCTGATCGTAAAGCTGCTGGATGACCGGCGCCATCTTGATGAAGCAAGTGCCGGCAATGACCATGAAATCGGCCTGACGCGGGGACGCGCGAATCACTTCGGAACCGAAGCGCGCCACATCGTGCGGCGCAGTAAAGGCCGTGGTCATTTCCACATAGCAGCAGGAGAGGCCGAAGTTGTACGGCCACAGGGAGTGTTTGCGCCCCCAGTTGACACTATCGTTGAGCACGTCTTCCAGCTTGCCGGTGAAGACGTTGCGGTGAACCTGCTCCTGCATCGGATCATCGGTGGTTTCACGCTTGTCCAGCGGATAGCTCGCGCTACCCGGCGCCGGCTCTTTATCCGCTCGCGTCAGGGTATATTGCATGATGCGCCTCGAAGCTCTGAAAAAGAAAATTCGGGTATCTGGCGCTCTGCCGACCGTCGCCGGCTCAAGGCCGCCTCTTAGGGCGGCACGCTCATCGATCCGTCACGATATCGGGCGATTGACCGCGCTTGCGTGGCGCCCACTCAAGGGCGCCGACACGACTATCGTAGACCAACCCCGCCAGCAGGATGAAAATGAAGACGGCGGCGCCGGCAAAGCCTTCCCAGCCCACCTCGCGAACCGATACGGCCCAGGCGAACAGGAATACGGCTTCGATATCGAAGATCACGAACAGCATCGCGACCAGATAGAACTTGACGGAAAAGCGTTGGCGGGCATCGCCGGTACCGACAATGCCTGATTCGAAGGGGAGGGACTTGCTGCGACCGCGGCTACGACCTCCGAGCAGACTCGCGGCACCGATCATCAGGGCACATAACGTGAACACGGCTATTATGAATAGCCCCACAGCCCAATACTCGGCGATCAGCGCGGTTGCCTCATCGGTCATTGCCATGCCTCACAAGCAGCGGATAGCGCGGTAGGGCGCTACCCCAATATTCGTTATCATCGAGGTGCATGCACCTCGTGGCGCCATTCACGTTGCCTGCGTGTGGCGAGTCCCTACGATTCTAGGGGATTTAAAAGCGCCTGTCAGGAAGACCAGCGATAAAGTTAGTAAGTTAACGCCATGCCAGACACCATGACCACCACACACCCGACCCCGTACGTAAGCCTTCACTCACGTCGAAAGCGTTATGCAGAAAAGGGTATTTTACTAAAACATGGTCCTGCAGGAGCGTGCCACCTGTCGCCGGGCATCGACGAACGTCTAGGTTGCTCAACCACCTCCTGCGTCGCGCCACCACGCACCCTGTTCAGCGCGCGCTTTGCCAGTATCCTATGCATCACGCAAGCGTTCGATCCGCCACACTGGGCGCACACCAAACCCGCACACTGAAGGTCAGGCCATGTCCGTCACTGCGACACCTCCCAATGTCCTCACCATTGCCGGTTCCGACCCTTCGGGGGGCGCCGGGCTGCAGGGGGACATCAAGACGTTTTCGGCATTGGGCACCTACGCCACCAATGTCATCACGGCGGTGATCGCCCAGAACACGCAAGGCGTGCGCGCCGTGCATCCAGTCCCCGCCGACATGATCGCCGAGCAGCTTGACAACCTGTTCGGCGATGTACGCATCGACGCGGTCAAGATCGGCATGGTGGCGAGCATGGACGTCGCCACGACGATTCGCGATGCCCTGGCCCACCACCGGCCACGCTGGATCGTGCTCGACCCGGTGATGGTCGCCAAGAGCGGTGACATCCTGGTCGACCGTGCCGGCATCCGCGCGGTGCGTGACGTCCTGGTGCCCTTGGCCGATGTGATCACCCCCAACCTGCCCGAGGCAGCGGTGTTGCTGGACACCGAGACACCCCGCACCACTGAGGCCATGGCGTCCCTGCTCCCCGAGCTGACACGCCTCGGCGCCCCGTATGTGGTGCTCAAGGGCGGCCACCTCAGCGGTAGTGCCTGCCCGGACCTGCTGGCCACGCCACAGGGTGTGGAGTGGCTCGAGGCACCACGCATCGCCACCCAGAACCTGCACGGCACCGGTTGCGCACTTTCCTCGGCGGTGACCGCCTATCTCGCCCGCCTGCCGAGCGACGCCCATGCCCATGCCGATATCCACGCGGCCATCGGCGACGCCAAGCGTTGGCTGCATACGGCGCTGGACGCCAGCCAGCATCTCGCTGTCGGCCAGGGACGGGGGCCGGTGCATCATTTTCATGCCTGGTGGTAAACGCATGTCGTCGCCCCGACTTGCAGAGCCGACCGAGGGCAGCCATGCTTGGCTTCACTGCCATGCCTTTCAGGGCTGCAGCGCTCTTCATCCGGCTCGACGTCAGCGCGGTGTCGCGACCATCCGCACGCCGCCTTCTCGCAGGAGGGACGTATCATGCCTCAGACCTTGCTACTGGCTTGCGACCTGTCCGCCGATAACCGTGCTGCCTTTGCACGCGCCATCAAACTCGCGTACGCCAGCGGCAGCCGCCTGGATATCCTGCACGTCCTCGACCCCTATCTCCCGCACCAGGCACTGCGTGATCTGGAACGCAACGTCGTCGACGAGCTCGAGCGCCAGCTGACCGACATTCGCGAAGACTATGCCCTGCCCGCGCCCGAGACACTCATACAAACCATCACCGGCGCCCCCTACGCCGAAATCATCCGCGAGGCGCATGACCGGGACGCCGCCATGATCGTGCTCGGCACCCACCGCAAACGCGGCCAGCATGCCCTGGTCGGCGGCACGACCCTGGCCAGGGTGCTCAGCCGCGCGCCATGCCCGGTACTGACCGTGAGCCACAGCCCCGAACAGGCCTGGCAGGACGTGCTGGTGCCGGTGGATTTCTCACTGGCCAGCCGCCATACCCTGCGCGACGTCCTGACGCACTTTTCACAAGCGCGCCTGACGCTGCTGCATGCCTGGCATCTGCCCGGCGACGATGAAATGGGATCCGACAGCAGCTATGCCCGCTGGCGTGAACGCGAGCTCGCCGCGCGACGTATCCGCCTGGAAGCGGAAATCGACAAGCTCATGGAGGAGGTCGGCGACGTGCCGGAACTCGAGCTGGTGCTCGAGCAAGGCGAACCCGGCGAGGTACTGATGGATTACCTGAGACGTCAACCGCCCGACCTTCTGGCGCTCGGCCATCAGGACCTGGCACTCTTCGGTCGTCATCAACCGGCGCCCCTGATCGAGCGACTGCTTGCCGAAGTGCATGTGGACATGATGGTATGCCGGGCCTGGTAACGTGAATTCTCAGCCCTCGCGTCGACAAGGATCCTCACCATGCGAGCCGTCATTCAACGTGTCAGCCATGCCAGCGTCGATATCGACGACCGCACCACGGGTGCCATCGACCAAGGCGTGATGGCCTTGATCGGCGTGGCGCCCGCGGACACTCATGCCCACGCCGACAAGATGCTGAACAAACTGCTCAAGCTGCGCCTATTCAGCGACGAGGCAGGCAAGATGAACCTTAACGTCCAGCAGGTGGAAGGCGGCTTGTTGCTGGTCCCGCAGTTCACCCTCATGGCCAATACCGCCAAGGGCCTGCGGCCGGGCTTCGATGGCGCCGCAACACCCGCCCACGGTGAGGCGATGTTCGATTACTTGGTGACGCAGGCACGTCAGGCCTGGTCGCGTGTCGCGACCGGTGAATTCGGCGCCGACATGCACGTCTCGCTGCTCAATGACGGGCCCGTGACCTTCATCGTCGAGACATGAGGTGCCGTCATCCGCGCGCCTGCACCCGCGCTGGGCGACCGTCTCCGGATGTCAGGCATCTTGCATCAACGCCGCTTCACGCTCTTCGATCGCCTCTTCGGCCTCCAGCCAGCGCTGCTCGAGCGTCTCGAGACGGCTCTGCGTATCGCCCTGACGCCCCAACAAGTCGGTCAGTTCTTCCTTGCGCGCGCTATCCTGGTACAGGTTTTCATCGGCGAGGGCGGCTTCCAGGCGCTCCAGCTCTGCCTGAGCCTGGCTCATGTCTCGTTCGATCTTGTCGCGCTCACGCTTGAGCGGCCGCAACTTTTCACGTAGCTCGGCAGCGGCACGGCGTGAAGCTTTGCGATCGCCCTTGGGGGCTTCCGCAGCCACGTGACGCTCGGCCTTTTCCTGGCGCGCATCGCGCCGCTCACCCTCGAGGCGCGCCTTGAGCCAGGCACGGTAATCGTCCAGGTCGCCGTCGAACGCGGTGACGCCACCATCCACGACATGCCAGAACTCATCGACGCTGGCGCGCAGCAAGTGGCGGTCGTGAGAGACGATGATCACCGCCCCCTCGAATCCGGCCAAGGCCTGGGTCAAGGCTTCGCGCATTTCCAGATCGAGGTGGTTGGTCGGTTCATCGAGCAACAGCAGGTTGGGTTTTTGCCACGCGATCAACGCCAGCGCCAAGCGTGCCTTCTCGCCCCCGGAGAATTTCCCCACGCTGTCAAAGACGTCATTGCCGTGAAACCCGAAGCCCCCCAGGAAGTTGCGAATCGCCTGTTCGCTGGCCGTCGGCGACAGCCGCTGGATGTGCACGAACGGTGTGGAGCGAACATCGAGATGCTCGAGCTGATGCTGGGCGAAGTAGCCGATCGCCAGGTTGTCACCGGGGACACGCTTGCCCTCGAGCAAGGGTTGCTGCGCCGTCAACGCCTTGATCAGCGTCGACTTGCCCGCCCCGTTGGCGCCCAGCAGCCCGATCCGCTGTCCCGGCAGGATACTGACACTGACATGCTCGAGCAGCGGCGTTTGACCATACCCCAGCGTGGCATCGTCGAGCACCAGCAGCGGCGAGGAGGTCTTGTCGGCACTCGGCAGGGTGAAGTGAAACGGTGAGTCGGCATGCGCGACGGCGATGGTTTCCATGCGTTCCAGCATCTTCAGGCGACTCTGCGCCTGGCGCGCCTTGTTCGCCTGGGCACGGAAGCGCGCCACGAAACGCTCGATCTCCTCACGCCTGGCCTGCTGCTTGGCGGCCTCGGCCTGGGCACGCGCCTGGCGCTCGGCCCGCGTATGTTCGAAGCGCGAATAATTGCCGCGATACAGCATCAACTGACGCTGTTCGAAGTGCACGATGTGATCGCACACCGCGTCCAGGAAGTCGCGGTCATGGGAAATCAGCAACAGCGTGCCGGGATAGCGTGCAAGCCACTGCTCGAGCCATAACAAGGCGTCGAGATCGAGGTGGTTGGTCGGCTCGTCGAGCAGCATCAGGTCAGACGGCATGAACAGCGTTTGCGCCAAGCTGACACGCATCCGCCAGCCCCCCGAGAAGTCCGACAGCGGGCGATACAGATCGTCCTGCGTGAAACCCAGCCCTATCAGCATTTGCTCGGCGCGCGGACGCGCGGTATAACCCTCGAGCGCTTCGATTTCGCCATGCAGCTCGGCTTCACGGTGGGACTCACCGCTTGCCTGAGCCTCGGCCAGGGCGTGTTCGGTGGCCCGCAATTCAGCGTGACCGTCAAGCACATACTCGACCAGCGGTCGGTCGAGGGCCGCCACCTCCTGTGCCATATGCGCAATGCGCTGCCCACCGGAGAGTTCCACCGTGCCGTGCTCCGGGGTCAGCTCCCCCAGCAACAGCTTGAACAGGCTCGATTTGCCCGACCCGTTAGCGCCCACGACACCCGCTTTGGTACGGTCGTGCAGCGTAAGGTCGGCGTTCTCGATCAGCGGCTGCGTCCCGCGTTGCAGCGCGAGTTGGCGAAATGCGATCATGCCCGCTCCGGTGATGGTTCAGTGAGTTCCGCCGCCATGCCTGCCAGGACGGCTGGAGATTGCCCATGCATTCTACCCAATTGTGCGATGTCCTGCGGAATCCGCCGCTTTGGGATTATGCCTTGGCGTTATATCAGCTCCCCGAGGTTGCCGACGCCTGCTTGCAGCTACAGGATGAGGCAGGCGCCGATGTCTGCGAGTTGTTGTGGCGCTGCTGGCTCGATCGCCACGCTCTCGTGCCTACCGACGAGGCACACAGCGCCGTGGATGACATTCGTGCCTGGCAAGCCGAGGTCACCCAGCCGATCCGTCATCTACGCCGCACGCTCAAGCCAAGGGCACAACATCACCAACAGGTGGCGACGCTGCGCACCCATCTCAAGGAAGCCGAACTGCTCGCCGAGCGCGAAACACTGCGCCAGTTTCAAACCCTGAGCGAAACCTCGCATGCCGTACGCACGCGCCAGCCGGACGACGCCAGCCTGACAATGCAGCTGACAGGCTGCCTGGCCATGCACGCACCCGCG
Source organism: Chromohalobacter marismortui (assembly GCF_004364315.1). Lineage (GTDB taxonomy): Bacteria > Pseudomonadota > Gammaproteobacteria > Pseudomonadales > Halomonadaceae > Chromohalobacter > Chromohalobacter marismortui. The sequence goes on from NZ_SOBR01000010.1 coordinate 94,186, forward strand.
CAGAACGCCGCGCTGGCGACGCTGACGACCCAACACCGGACACTGCGTCCATAATGCTTGGTCTCATACGAGCGCCCCACTGCCCGCAGGCGCGCACATGACGCATGTATGGATGAGCCATTGACGAGTGGCGCTTGTCCCGCAAACTCTGTAGGTTTTATAGAAGCCAGTCCGGTGAGTCGCGACACACTTCACGACCCAGCGCGGACGTCGAGATCCATGCCCTTCGTGCGACGAATCGGCCATCACAAAAAGGACTCTACGACATGACATCTTCACAGCCTGCCAATGGCGATGCCAAGCCTGAATCACGCAGCCCCTTGCTCCGGGCACTGGGCGTCATCGACGATGCCCTGAGCATCGTCGAGCGCGTTATCGTCGCAGGTGGCGTACTCGCCATGGCCGTGCTGATGAGCGCCCATGTAGTGAACTGCACCCCGAAAGTTGGACACCCAATCCAACCTTCGGGGTGTTTCTATGAGGAACCAGTACAGCGACCAGTTTAAGTGGCAAGTGGTAC
>NZ_SOBR01000011.1 GCF_004364315.1 Chromohalobacter marismortui
TCGTCCGCGCGCTTCTGGAACGGCCTGCCCGACGATGTGCGCCCGGTGGTGGAAAAGGCCCTCGACAAGGCGATTGCTTACGGTAACAAGATCGCTGCGCGCGAAAACCAGGAAGCCAAGGAAGCCATCATTGCCTCCGGCAAGTCCGAGATCATCGAGTTGACGTCGGAGCAACGTCAGAAGTGGGTCGAGGCGATGAAGCCGGTGTGGAACCAATTCTCCGAAGAGATCGGCCAGGACGTGATCGATGCGGCCAAGGCCTCCAACCTCGGCGGCAAGACCATCGAGGAAGTTACCGCCGACCAGAAGGGCTGATGCACGTCATTCCCATGTCTTGAAGACGGCGGGCCATCATGGCTCGTCGTCTTCATTCAAACGGGCCTGCCAGCGTCTCGGCCGCTAGCCGGCTGGCCGCCTCCACGCCTCGAACCATCCCAGTCCCGCCCGCGTGTCGGCACGGGGCTTGTATTCGCAGCCGATCCAGCCCTCGAAGCCGTCTGCGTCCAACTGCTGGAAAAGCCACGGATAATTCACTTCGCCGGTATCGGGTTCGTGGCGCTCGGGCACGCCGGCGATCTGAAGATGGCCGACCCCCGCGCGATGACGCTGATAGGTCGTCCAGATATCCCCGTCCATGATCTGGGTGTGGTAGAAATCCATCTGCACCTTGACGTTGGGCTCGCCCAGTTCGGCCACGATGGCGTGTCCCTCGGCCTGGTGGTTGAGGCAGTACCCCGGCATGTCGCGGGTATTGATGGGCTCGATCAGCAATTCGAGGTCGTGCTCGGCGAGGCGGCGGGCGGCATGGCGCAGGTTGTCCAGGTACACCGCACGCCATGTTTCCCGTGAAACACCCGCGGGGGCCAGCCCGGCCATGGCATGCAGACGCGAGCAATTCAGCGCCCGGGCGTAACGAATCGCGGTCTCGACGCTGTCGCGGAACTCCGCCTCGCGCCCCGGCAGGGCGGCGATGCCGCGCTCGCCGGCGTCCCAGTCGCCCGGCGGCAGGTTGAACAGCGCCTGCTGCAAGCCATGACGCTTCAACTCGGCAGCGATGTCATCGGCTTCGAACGCATAGGGGAACAGGAACTCGACCCCTTCGAAGCCGCAGGCGGCGGCCTCGGCGAAGCGCTCCATGAAGGGCACCTCGTTGAACATCATGGACAGGTTGGCGGCAAAGCGGGGCATGGGGAGACTCCTTTCAGAAAGTGCTTACCAGTGGGCGCCGAAGGCCTGACGCAGCTCGTCGATTTCCGCTTCGCCCAGGGTGCGCACATCGTGCTGGCGTAGCAGGAGATACAGCTTGGCGGTTTCTTCCAGTTCCTCGATGGCGTTGCGTGCCGCTTCCAGGGTCTTGCCCGCCACCACGGGGCCGTGGTTGGCCAGCAACACCGCGCCATGGGACTTGGCGTGTTCGCGTATCGCGTCGCCGAGGGCGGGATCGCCGGGACGGTAGTAAGGAATCAGCGGCAAACGCCCCACGCGCATGACGAAATACGGCGTGATGGGGGGCAGGCAGGAGCGTTCATCGAGGCCATTGAGGCACGAGACCGCCGCTGAGTGCGTGGCATGCAGGTGAATGATGCCGCCGGTATCGGGACGCTGATCGTAGAAGGCGCGATGCAGGAACGACTCCTTGGTCGGTGGCTCGCCGTCGAGCAGGTTGCCGTCCCAGTCCAGCTTGGAAATCGCGGCGGGATCGAGGGCGCCGAGGCTGGCGTTGGTCGGCGTCATCAGCCAGCCGTCATCGAGCTTGGCGCTGATGTTGCCGGAGGTGCCGGGCGCCATGCCCAATAGTCGGAAGGCGCGGCCGATCTCGGCGATCTCTTCGCGCAGGCGGTTTTCGGTGGTCGTGGTGCTGATGTGGCTCATGGCAACATCCCCCATGCCTTGGTCATGAAGTCCCGGGCGCCGAAGTTGCCCGACTTGAGAGTCAGGGCGAGCGGCGCCGGCGTGCCAAAGGTGGTGGTCCAGGGCACGCCGGGGTCGATGCTCGGGCCGATGCGCAAGCCCTGCACGCCAAGGGCGTTGACCACCGCGCCGGAGGTTTCGCCTCCCGCCACGAGCAAGCGCCGTACGCCATGGTGCTCGACGAGGGACTGGGCGATCTCGGCCATGGCGCGTTCGACCAGGGCCCCTGCCTCCGCGACGCCGAGGGCCTCCTGCGCCCGTCGCACGTCTTCCGGCGAGGCGCTGGCATACAGCAGCACCGGGCCGCGATCGAGATGTTCTTCGGCCAGCGCGAGCGCCGCCGCGATGACCCCCTCGAAATCATCGGCCAGGGCCAGGGCGTCGAGGTAATGGCTCGGGTAGTGATCGCGGGCATGTTCGAGCTGCGCCAGGGTGGCGCGCGAACAACTGCCGCTCAAGATCGCCTCTCGCCCGGCGATGGCGGGCAATGCATCGGCTTGTCCTGCCGCAGGCAAGCGGTCGGCCAGGTTGGCGGGCAAGCCCAGGGCCAGCCCGGAGCCGGCGGTCACCAGGGGCAGGTGGCGACAGGCGTGCGCCAGGGTATGCAAATGCTGGGTGTCGATGGCGTCGCAAATGGCGATGCCCACGCCCGCCGCGCGCAGCGCCTGGATGCGGGCCTCGACGGCTTCGACACCCTCGCTGAGCGTGGCGTAGTCGATCAGATCGACCCGCTGGTGCGTCTGGGCGCCGAGAACGCGCACCAGATTGGCATCCGTCATGGGCGTGAGGGGGTGATCCTGCATGCCGCTTTCGTTGAGCGGCACGCCCCCCGCAAACAGGTAGCCGTTGTAGACGGTGCGCTGGTTGGCGGGCAGTGCCGGACAGGCCACGGTGAAGTCGGTGTCCAGTGCCGTCATCAGCGCGTCGGTCACCGGCCCGATGTTGCCTGCGGGCGTGGAGTCGAACGTCGAGCAGTACTTGAAGTAGAACTGCTCGCAGCCCTGGGCCTGCAACCACGCCAGCGCTTCGAGAGACTGCGCCACGGCCTCGTCGGCCGGCAGAGTGCGTGATTTAAGGGCGACGACCACCGCCTCGACGTCATCGTCCAGCGCCGTCGACGGGACGCCGATGGTCTGCAGCGTGCGCATGCCGGCACTGACCAGCATGCTCGCCACGTCCGTGGCGCCGGTGAAATCGTCGGCAATGCAACCGATGATGGGCATCGTCATTCCTCCTCCCCTGTGTCGGCATCGTTGGCCGCGTGAGACGGCAACCCGAAGCCCGGAAACGTCTTGACCACGGCGGCGTCATCGTCGCTGCCGTGGCCGAGCGCCGAGGCGTGGGTAAACATGCTGAGCGCCTGACTGGTCAGCGGCAGGGGAAACTTGTCGCGATGGGCGGTGTCGTGAACCAGCCCCAGATCCTTGACGAAGATATCCACCGCCGAACGCGGCGTGTAATCGTTGTCGAGAATGTGCGGTACGCGATTCTCGAACATCCATGAGTTGCCGGCGCTCTGGGTGATGACCTCATACAGCACCCGTGGGTCGCAGCCGCCGCGTATGCCATAGGCCATGGCCTCGGCGGCAGCGGCAATGTGCACGCCCGCCAACAGCTGATTGACCAGCTTGACCTGCGATCCCTGTCCCATCGCATCGCCAAGCCGGAAGACCTTGGCGGCGAGGGCGTCGAGGACCTCCTCGACGCTGTCGAAGACATCGTCAGGCCCCGAGGCCATGATCGTCAGCGCGCCTTGGGCGGCCTTGGCGGCGCCACCGGAAATCGGCGCATCGAGCAGACGCAGGCCCCGGGTGGCGAGCTCGTCGCCCAGGGCGACTACGGCCTCCGGCGCGCAGGTGGCGCATGAGATGACCACGCTGCCGGGCGCCAGGCCGTCGGCGATGCCCTGCGGCCCGAACAGGACCTCGCGGGTCTGTTCGGCGTTGACGACCACGCTGACGACGACATCGACGTGGGCGGCCATCTCGGCGGGCGAGGCGACCGCCCGGCCACCATGAGCGTCTAATGCCTGCCTGGCGTCGGGTCTCAGGTCGCATCCCCAGGTCGTGAAGCCGGCATCGACCAATGAGGTCGCCATGCCCATTCCCATCGACCCCAGGCCGATGATCCCCACCCGCGCGCGTCGTGCTTGTGTCATCTCGCGTTCCTTGTCTGTGGTTCTTTGATGAAACGGCCGTTGGTCAGATCGGCGTGTCGGTTGCGGTGTCCTCGAGACGTTCCAGCAGATCCGTCGGTGCCTGGCGCAGGCGCCATTCGGCATGCTCAAGGTGGCGTGCGGCGGCCTGGGCGGCGGCCTCTTCGTCGCCCTGGGCGATGGCATCGACGATCGCTTGATGCTCTTCGATGACCTGCGCCATGAACGTGTCGCGCAACGACTCATTGGTGCGTGTCACGGTAATGGCGTGATGCAAGAAACGGTTGTAGAAGTCGATGACCGCCGTGAAGTGCGTGTTGTTCGACGCCTCGGCGATGGCGCGATGAAAGGCCATGTCCTGATCGACGCCGTCGGCGCCGATTTCGACGGCCTCGTCGATATCGACCATGGCATTACGGATGCGGCGCAATTGGGAGGGCGTGCGGCGCTGCGCGGCCAGCCGCGCCGCCTCGACTTCCAGGGCACGGCGCAGTTCGAGCAGGCGGATGACCGATTGCAGCGATGGGTCGGGAATCGCCAGGCGCAGTGCCACGGTGGGTACCTCGGCGACGAAGCTGCCGCTGCCGCGACGCGATGTGACCAGGCCGGCGTTACGCAGCATCGAAATGGCTTCGCGCACCACCGAACGGCTGATGCCATAGCGTTCGCCGAGCGCCGCCTCGGTGGGCAAACGCTCCCCGGGGCGCATCTCGCCGGTATGGATGGCGTGCGTCAACTGCCGTGCGACCTGCTCCGAGAGTTGGGTGCCACGGGTCGGTTGGGTCTCTGGGGTAGTGATCACCGCTGTTCCTTCGTTGATCGCCGCGAAGCGTGGTACGGCCTCGCCAGTGATAGCGCTGAGGCGTCTCCGACTAATGGCGGTGTTGCCTCAATGGATTTGTCAGACAACATTATAAATAACGCGGTGACGACACAATACGTCTTTGGATCAATGTCGCACTGCCAGTAGAGATTCATGCGAAGTATCGCTTCGCTCGACCGGGGATAAGTGAATGCAAGTCATCGTGACCGGAGGTGCCGGCTTTCTCGGCGCACGCTTGATCCAGACGCTGCTCGAGGGTGGACGGCGTATTGAGGGAGAGACGATTACACGGGTGACGTCGATCGACCTCGCGCCCTGTCCTCTCGACGATCCACGCGTCGAGTCGTGGGTCGGGGATGTCGCCGACAAAGCGCTGATCGAGCGTGCTCTGAAGGACGATACGCTCGCCGTCTGCCATCTGGCGGCCGTGGTCAGCTCCCAGGCGGAGGCCGATTTCGAGCTGGGCATGCGCGTCAATCTCGAGGCAACACAGGCCCTGCTCGATGTCTGTCGTGCCCATCCGCGCCGCTTGCGTTTCTTGTTCGCCAGCTCTCTGGCGGTGTTTGGCCCCGGACTGGCACAGCCGGTACCCGAAGAGACCGGCCCTCAGCCGCGTTCTTCCTATGGCGCGCAAAAAGCCATCGGTGAGCTACTGGTCAACGACTACAGCCGGCGGGGCTTCATCGACGGACGCGTCTGCCGGCTACCGACCATCGTGGCGCGACCCGGCAAGCCCAATCAGGCGGCCTCTTCGTTTGCCAGCTCGATCATTCGCGAACCGCTGGCGGGACAGCGTGCCGTGTGCCCTGTGGATCCCGACCTGCCGCTTTGGCTGTCGTCGCCGCGCGCGGTAGTCGGCAACCTGTGCCATGCCTTGCAGCTCGGCGGTGGCGCGCTGGACGAGTGGCGTACGCTCAACTTGCCAGGCATCACCGTCACGGTGGCGCAACTGCTGGGCGCCTTGGAACGCCAGGCAGGGGCCGAGACGCGGGCGCTGGTGGATTTCGAGCCGGATGCTGCCATCGACAAGATCGTCGCGAGCTGGCCGGGAGGTCTGGATATCGAGCGTCCGCTATCGCTGGGGTTCCAGGCCGACGCCGATGTCGACGCCGTCATTCATGCCTATCGCGAGGATTACTTGAATACCTGACGCCCGTCGAGGCCCGGCGGCGTTAGTGGCCGCCCGTGGCATCGGCGACATTCCACGCACGCTTGCATCCTTGGATACAACAACGCTGCTTAGCCAGTCACAACAATGCACAGGAGTACGCCACCATGACGGAAACCGCTGCAGGCCCACAGGTCATCATCGGCCTGGGTATCGCTATCTTCGTAATGATCGCGCTGGTCTTGAAAACCCGCGTGCACGCCTTGCTGGCGCTCATCATCGCTGCCTCGATCGCCGGCTTGATCGGCGGCATGCCGCCCAATGCGGTGATCGGAGCGATCACTGACGGTTTCGGTAGCACGCTGTCGACCATTGGGTTGGTCATCGGCTTCGGGGTGATGATGGGACGTATCCTCGAAGTCTCGGGCGCCGGTCAGCGCATGGCCTACTCCATTCTCAAGATGCTCGGCAAGGAGCGCGAGGACTGGGCGATGGCACTGACCGGGTATATCGTCTCGATTCCGATCTTCTGCGACTCTGCCTACGTGATCCTCAACCCCCTGGTCAGGGCGCTGGCACGCAACAGCGGCCGGTCTGTACTGGCGTTGGGCATCGCCCTGGCGTCGGGGTTGGCCATCACCCACAGTGCCGTGCCGCCGACACCCGGGCCACTCGGGGTGGCGGGTATCTTCGGTGTCGATGTCGGCCTGATGATCGCCTGGGGGATCGTCTTCACGATACCTGCCTTGATCGTCATGGTGCTTTACGCACGGTTCATGGGGCCGCGTATCGAGGCGATGATCGAGCGTGATGTACCCGATACGTTACGTCGCGATGAAGATGAAGAAGACCCTCTCGCCGGTCAGCGTCCCATGGAAGAGCTGCCCACATTGCTGAAGTCGGTAATGCCCATCGCACTACCAATCGCTTTGATCTTTCTCAATACGTTGGTGACCGCGATAGTGGGTGAGGGCGACGATCCCGCCCTGGTGGTGCAGATCGTCCAGTTCGTGGGCCACCCGGTAATTGCCGTGGGCATCGGGGTCCTGGTGGCGGTGTACGGACTGGTACCCAAGATGCCGCGCGACCAAGTGTTGTCGCATCTCGAAAAAGGCGTCGAAAGCGCCGGCATCATTTTGCTGGTGACCGGCGCCGGGGGCGCTCTGGGGGCCGTATTGCGTGCCAGCGGGGCTGGCGATTACATCGGCGAAAGCGTGGCATCGCTGGCCATGCCGGCTTTCCTGATTCCCTTCATTATCGCCACGCTGGTGCGTTTCGTACAGGGTAGCGGCACTGTATCGATGATCACCGGGGCATCGATTTCTGCGCCGATTCTATCGTCCATACCGGATGTCAATCTGGTGCTGGCGGCTCAGGCAGCGTGTCTCGGTGGGCTGTTCTTCAGCTATTTCAATGACAGCTATTTCTGGGTCGTCAATCGCATGCTCGGCGTGAGAACCGCCAAACACCAGCTATTGGTGCTATCGGTGCCCACGACGCTGGGGTGGGCGGCTGCGCTGGTCGCCTTGTTCATCGCCAATGCCTTCGTGGGTTGAGCGACTTCCGGTCCGCATGGAAGAGGAAAGATGCTATGAAAATCACGCGAGTCAGGGCCCGTGTCTTCGAATGGAAAGGCGACACGGTGCCGCCGCAGCCACACTTCTGCACCAACGCCATGGACGTATTGTGGGATCGTGGCGATGCCATGGGCAGTTTCCGGTTCCATGGCTGGACGGTGGTCGAGGTCGAAACGGACGAAGGGATCGTCGGGCTCGGCAACGTGGCCCTGGCGCCACGTGTCGCCAAGACGATCGTCGATCAGCACCTCGCCCCCTTGGTCATCGGCCAGGACCCGTTCGACTACGAGTACCTGTGGCAGCGCATGTATCGCGCGACGCTGGCGTGGGGCCGGCGCGGCATCGGCATGGCGGCAATCTCGGGAGTCGACATCGCCATCTGGGACGTCATGGGCAAGGCGCTCGGCAAGCCGGTGTTCAAGCTGCTGGGCGGTCGGACCAAGGAGAAGATCCCGTGCTACGCCTCCAAGCTCTACAACACCGATCGCGAGACGATGCAGCGCGAGGCACAAGCCTATCTCGACCAGGGATTCGCGGCGATGAAGATGCGCTTCGGTTACGGGCCCAAGGACGGGCCCCGCGGCATGCGTGAGAACCTCAAAAGCGTGGCCGCGGTGCGCGAGGTGATCGGCGAGGACATCGACCTGATGGCCGACTGCTACATGGGATGGAACCTCGACTACACGCGACGCATGCTGCCGAAACTGGAACCCTTTGAGCTGCGTTGGTTGGAGGAGCCGGTGATCGCCGATGACATCGACGGTTACGCCGAGCTCAATCGCATGGCACCGATGCCGATCTCCGGCGGCGAGCACGAATTCACCGTGCACGGTTTCCGACAACTCCTGGAGAAGAAGGCGGTGTCGGTGATTCAGTACGATACCAACCGGGTCGGCGGCATCAGCGTAGCGCGCAAGATCAACGCCATGGCCGAGGCCTTCGAGATCCCGGTGATTCCGCATGCGGGTCAGATGCACAACTACCACCTGACGATGGCCTCGCTGGCCTCGCCGATGTCGGAGTTCTTCCCGGTGCATGACGTCGAGATCGGTAACGAGCTCTTCTACTACTTGTTCGAGGGCGATCCAGAGCCGGTCGAGGGGTATCTCGATCTGGATGACACGACGCCCGGCCTCGGGCTGACGCTCAATACGCGCCATCTCGATCGCTTCCATATCATCGAGTGACGACGCGCGGCGTCGCCCTGCCGAGGGAAAGCGACGCCGCGACGTAACACGCCAATCGCATGACGTTTCATGTCAATCTAAAGCGTGGCGAGCTTTCGATAATGGAGGAGTTCGACGGCATCGTGCCGCCCATTCAGACGCTCAGGACGCCACCATGAACCGAAACGTCATTCTTACCTGCGCCATCACCGGTGCCGGTGACACGGCCGACAAGCATCCCGACCTGCCCATCACGCCCAAGCAGATCGCCGATAGCGCCATCGAGGCCACGCGCGCCGGGGCGAGCATCGTGCACTTGCACGTGCGTGACCCGGAAACCGGTGGGGTGAGCCATTCCACCGAGTACTTCCGCGAGGCGGTGGGGCGCATCCGCGAGGCGGATGTGGATGCGGTCATCAACATCACCGCGGGCGGCGGGGGCGATCTGTTCCCCGAGGTTCGTGATGGCGCCATCCACGGTCTCGAAGGCACCGACCTGCAGACGCCGGCGGAGCGCCATGCGCCGGTCGGCGAGCTGTTGCCGGAAATCTGCACCCTGGATTGCGGCAGTCTCAACTTCGGCGACATGGTCTATCTCAACACCGCCGATTGGCTGCGCGAGCATGCCCGCCTGGTCAAGGACGCGGGGGTGAAACCCGAACTGGAGTGCTTCGATCTGGGCCACGTGTGGTTCGCGCGCCAGTTGATCGAGGAAGGCCTGATCGAGGACGATCCGCTGTTTCAACTGTGCCTGGGGATTCCCTGGGGAGCCGAGGCGGACACCGAGACCATGCTCGCGATGCGCAACAAGCTGCCCGCCAACGCGCACTGGTCGGCGTTCGGCATCGGACGCAGCGAGATGCCGATGGTCGCGCAGTCGATGCTGCTCGGCGGTCACGTGCGGGTCGGCCTCGAGGACAATCTTTACCTCAGCCGCGGCGTGTTCGCCACCAATGCTCAACTGGTGGAACGCGCCGCGACGATCGCCGAGAACCTGGGTGGCCGCGTGCAGACGCCGGCCGAAACACGCCAGACGCTGGGTCTGCGCCAGCCGTGAGCGACAAGGAGAACATGATGTCTCGACAAGACACGGCCGCGGCGGGCGATGTGCCCGCGCGGGTCGCCGTGATCGGCACCGGCGTGATCGGCAATGGCTGGATCGTGCGGGCCCTGGCGGCGGGTTGCGATGTGGTGGCGTTCGACCCGGCCCCCGGCGCCGAGGCGACGACGCGCGCCTTCTTGGAACGGGTCTGGGATTCGGTGGCGACGATGGGCCTCGCCGACACGGCGGACCCGAGCCGGCTGCGTTTCGCGGCCTCGGCTAGCGAGGCCGTCGAGAAGGCCGACCTGGTCCAGGAAAACGTGCCCGAGCGGCTCGAGATCAAGCATCGCGTCCTGGCGGAGCTGGATGCACATGCCCCCGAGGGCGTGGTGATCGGCTCCTCGACGTCCGGCATCAAGCCCAGCGAGCTGCAATCGGCCTGCACGCGCGACCCCGGTCGCGTCATCGTCGCGCACCCGTTCAACCCGGTGTATCTGCTGCCGCTGGTCGAGCTGGTGGGCGGCGAGCACACCGCGCCGGTCGTCACCGAGCGCGCCCGGGCCCAGTATGCTGCGCTGGGCATGCGGCCGCTGGTGGTGCGTCGCGAAATCGAGGGCCATGTGGCCGACCGCCTGATGGAGGCGCTGTGGCGTGAGGCGCTGCACCTGGTCAACGACGGTGTCGCCACTACCGAGGAAATCGATGCTGCCGTGGTCTACGGCGCGGGCCTGCGCTGGTCACTGATGGGCACCTTCCTGACCTTCCACCTGGCGGGTGGCGAGGGTGGCATGCGCCACATGCTGCACCAGTTCGGGCCGGCACTGAAGCTGCCGTGGACCAAGCTCGAGGCGCCGGAACTGACCGACGAGCTGATCGAGAAGGTCGCCGATGGTTGCGAGCATCAAGCCGCCGGGCGCAGCGTCGCCGAACTGGAGACGCGGCGTGACGAATTCCTGACCGAACTGCTGGCATTGACTCGCAAGTACTGGCCGGAAGCCGAGGGGCTCGAGGGGCGCATCTGATGAGCCGGATACCAGACAGCTCAACGTTCGGCCCCTTGTTGGAAACCCGGGTGGCCGACGCCTGGGTCGACTACAACGGCCACATGAACGATGCCGAGTACGCGCGGGTCTTCTCGCTGGCCGTCGAGGCATTGATGGCGCGTATCGGCCTCGATGTGGCGGGGCGCGCCGAGCATGGTTACACGCTCTATACCCTGGAGACGCATCTCTGCTACCGCCAGCAAGCGCATCGCGGCGAGGCACTGATGGTCGATTTGACGCTGCTCGACCATGATGCCAAGCGGTTGCATGTCTTCTTCACTCTGCGCAACGTTGACGGCGACCCGCTGGCGACCAGCGAGCAGATGCTGATGGGCATCGATGTCGCTAGCGGTAGGCCCGGACCGTTCCCCGCACCGGTGGCGGCGGTTATCGAGACATTGCCGCCCGCTGGAGACGAGTGGCCGAGCGCCGCGGGGCGGCGTATCGGCATCGTGCGCCGCTAAGGAAGCGCCGGGTAAATCGGCGAGCGTCAAAACGCGCCATGACGTCTTTCCTCGCGGCAAGGAACCCGCCCACGGCAAGCCATGGGCGGGTTTTTTGTATTTGTAGGTGCTACTGCGCGACTGGATCAGCCCTGGCCGAGTACCTCGACGCGTTGCCGGCGGTGGGCACGGCGTAGCATGCGTAGCCGCGAGCGGGCTTCGTCACGCTCGAGATAGCAGCCTTGCAGCCAACGGCGCCCGCCCTGGCCGACATCGAAGGCATCGCGGGCATGCAACAAGCGGCGGTTGTCGAAGATCACCAGGTCGCCGGGGGTGTAGGTAAAACGCAGCGCGAACTCGGGCTCTCTGAGCAGGCGCTGCAGCGCCATCAAGGCGGCATAGGCAGGCTCCACGTCCTCGAACGGTGCCATCAGCGGGCCGCGCAGGAAATCGGCGATGCGCACCTCGTCGAAATTGCCGTCGTCATCGAGCTTGATCATCGGTGCGTACCACACATGATCGGTGGTGCGGGCCGTATTGGCGTAGCACCAGCGTACACGCGTGAGCGTCGCGAAATGCTCGGGATGACGCTCGCGCAGGGCCTCGGCCATGGCGAAGCCGTCCATCATCACCGCTTCACCGCCGATGGTGTCGTTTTCCAGGCAATGCAGCAGCTGCAAGCCCGGCTGATACTCGCGGGTCGGCAGATCGACGTGCGGTGGCAGGGCGATCGAGGTGTAGGCATTGGAATCGGGATCGGGCTTGGCACGCACGTCGAATAGCGTGCCGAAGTTGGTGGCGCGCGGCGGGCCGATGCGCCGGGCGATGGCATCCAGGCTGCCGGGCTCGGTGGGCAGGTTGCGTAGCCGCACCAGGCCTTCGCCGATGACGGCCTCGAGGGCGCTTTCCAGGCAGGCATCCGGTACCAGAGGATCATCGTCGGTGTCCAGCCAGTCGCGCGCATCGAGGGTCGTGGGCGCGTCGCGTTCGCTGCCTTTCCATAATCTGGCAGGGGGCAGTGGGGCGTCGAGTTCCGCCAAATGCGTATAGTCGTGGGCGCGGAGCCAGCCGGGATGAAAGCGCAGGCGGCGTTGCTCCGGGGCGAAGACGATCTCCAGCGCACCGGCGTCGTCGAGGCGCGCCTCGACGACGGTGGGCCACGCCTCGAGACGCGACAGGTCGAGGATGCGCTCGCGCGTGGCCGGATTGACGGTGCTGTCGTCGGCGGCGTTTTCGCGCAGCCAGATGCTGTGGTACTGGCTGACGCGACCGTCTTCCCAGCGCACTTCCACCTGGCGGGGCGTGTGGCTCACGTTGTGGATGGCGACCTCGACCGGCCAGGCGTCGTAATCAGGCGTCGCGGGGAGCGTGCCGCCGGGCGTATTGGCAGACGTGGCAGCAGGCGTGGAAAGGGGCATGACGGCATCCTTGGCTACAAGACATGGCCCCAGCATGGCCTGACGCGTGGCCCCTATTTACACCCCAAGCGACGGCTTCTTGCCGTAAACCGTCATGTTGTGTCGTCAGGGTGCGGGTGGCGTGCCTGGCGCGGGCTGGTGCCGAAATGCTGCTTGTAGGCCCGCGAGAAACTGGAAGCCGAGGTGAAGCCGCTGGCCAGGCCAATGCTCAAAATATCGCGGTCGGTTTCCCGCAATAGCTGGCGGGCATGCTGCAAGCGCAGGCGCAGATAGTGATCGCGTGGCCGCTCGCCGAGCTCCTGTTCGAAGAGACGCTGAAGCTGGCGCAGCGAGATGCCGATGCGCGCGGCGAGCCGGGCGAGTGTCAGCGGTGTCTCGAGGTGCCGCTCCATCAAGGCGACGGCCTCGATCACGCTGTGCTTGTGGGTGCCCAGGCGCTGGGTCAGATCATGGCGCTGGTGATCGTGACGCGGGCGCATGCGGGCGTGAATCAACTGCTCGGACACATCAGCGGCCAGCGCATCGCCATGGCGACGGGCGATCAGGTCCAGTGTCATGTCCATCGCGGCGGTGCCGCCGGCGCAGGAGAAACCGCGTGGGCCGACTTCGAACAGCGACTCGACGGCGTCGATCTCGGGGAAGCGCTCGCGAAACGCCGGCAGGCTTTCCCAGTGCAGGGTGACACGCTGCCCCGCGAGCAGTCCGGCGCGGGCGAGGATCAGGCTACCGGTGTCGATGCCGCCCAGCACGCTGTCACCTTGATGGCGCTGATGCAGCCAATGCAGCAAGTGGTGGGTCAGGCGCTCCTCGGGCTCGAAGCTGGCACAGATGGCGATGCTGGGCAGTGCCGGTGCCGAGGCGAGGGTGTCGTCGGCGAGCAGCGTCATGTCGTTGCTGGCGGTGATCGAGGCGCCGTCCAGACCGATCACGCGCCAGGTGAACAGGCGCTCTCCAGCGATGCGGTTGGCAATGCGCAGTGGCTCGACGGCCGAGAAGAACGCCATCATCGAGAAGCGCGGCAACAGCAGAAAGCCGATGGGCTCGGGCAATGGGCCGGCATAGTGTAAGCGCATCGATCTCCCTCACGGCGATACATCGGGCGACGGTCGCCGCGACGTGGTCACCATAGCAAATTCCCCGGGCATGGGGGACGCGTCGGGAGAAGGATCGCCACGGGCAGGGCAGAGGGGGCCGGTCCTGGTGACCGGCCCGGGGAGGTCACTCTTTGTCGAGCCAGCTGTCGACGAGATCGCGATGTCCCTCGATCCACTGCTTGGCGCCTTGCGTGGGGTCGCCGACCTTCTCGATGGTCAGCATGAGATCGGCCAACTGGGCGTGGCTCATGTGCCAAGTGTCGAGCATCTCGGTAACCTCGGGGTGGCGCTCGCCGAAGCCCTTGGGCGACATCCACATGATATCGTCACCCCCGCCGTAGCTCTGCTTGGGATCCTCGAGGGCCTTGAGGTCGTACTGCGCGTAGGCCCAGTGCGGCTGCCAGAGCGTGACCGCGATGGGTTCCTCGTTGGCGTAGGCTTCCTCGAGGGCCGCGAGCATGGCCGGGCCGGAGCTGTTCAACTGACGGAACGGCAGATCGTAACGCTCGATGGCGTTTACGGTCTCGCCGGAGATGGCCGAGCCCGACTCGATGCCGATGATGGTGGGCTGGCCCTGATAGGCGAAGCGCTCGGCGTTGGCTTTGAGGTCGCTGATGCTGTCGATGTCGTTCATGTAGGCGGGCACCACCAGTTCGTCCTGGGCGCCGTCGTACCAGGCATCGTGAACGGCGATCTTGTCTTCATAGGGCTTGAGGTACTGGGCGTCGCCGTTGGGCAGCCAGACTTCCAGCGAGATATCCAGATCGCCCTGTGCCAGCCCGCTGAACAGCACGCTTTTGCCGGTGGTGGTCAACTCGACGTCGTAGCCTTGCGCTTCGAGCAATTGCTGCCACATGTGCGAGACGGCGATGTTTTCCGACCAGTTGTTGGTGCCGATGGTCAGCGTGTCATCGGCCGAGGCGGTCATCGAGAGGCCGGCCAGGCCGCAGGCGAGGAACAGGGGAGTCAACGGTTTCATACGTATCCTTTTTTGTGTGGATCAAGTGGATGATGAGGGTGTCGGGCGGTGCATCGGCATCGCCGATCGGGCAGATGGGTCATTCTGCCATCAGCGTGTCGGAATAGCCGTAGGTCGAGAGGCGTTCGATGCCGTCTTCGGTGATCAGCACCTGTTCTTCCAGCTTGACGCCCTCGGTGCCGTCGCGATGGCCGATATAGGCCTCGACGCACAGCGTCATGCCGGGTTCGATGTCACCATCGTAGCCGACCTCGTCCCAGTCCATGTCGTGGGCGATCAGTGGCCATTCGCCGGTCATGCCGCAGCCGTGGACGATGTCCAGGTAGCGATTCTCGCGATAGCCGTCGGGGATCGGCCACGCTTGTTGCGAGTAGTCGCGAAAGCTCATGCCGGGGCGCAGCAGGGCGATGTTGCGTTCGAGCTGGTCGGCGGCCATGCGATACAGCGCCTTCTGCTCGGCGTTGGGCGCGCCCGCGCCAGGCACGTGGAAGGTCCGCGAGAAATCCGTGTAGTAGCCGAAGCAGCCCACGATGTCGGTATCGAAGGCGACCAGCTCACCCGGGGCGATGACCTTGTCCGAGCATTCCTGGAACCACGGGTTGGTGCGCGCGCCGGAACTGAGCAGGCGGGTCTCGGCGTACTCGCCACCGGTGGCCAGCACATGCTGGTTGAAGATCGACCACAGCTCGTTTTCGCTCATCCCGGGCCGAATGGCGGCTTCCATACGGGTCATCGCGGCTTCGGTCAGGGTCACGGAGCGGTGGATGAGCGCCAGCTCGTCGACACTCTTGATCGACTTGGCGCCCTCGACCACGGTGGCGGCGTCGGTCAGTTGGAAACCGGCCTGGCCCAGCGCCTCGATGGCGCCGGTGGGCGCGGACTCGATGCCCAGGCGCTGGCCTTGGGTATGTGAACGTATGAACAGGTCCCGGATGTCATCGACGAAGGCCTGGGTATGTGCTGCGCAGCGTGGGCCGCTGTACTGCGGCATTACCGCCCGGGCGGGATGCACCTCGTCGAGCAATTCGGCGTTGGCCGCCAGATGCAGGCAGGCGCTGAACTCAAACAGCACCACCGGGCCGTCCGCCGCGACGTAAAGATAACGGGCCGGGTTGCGCTGCGAGTAAACCTGCATGTTGCGCACGCCGCAGGCATAGCGAATGTTGATGGGATCGAACAGGATCACCGCGTCCAGTTCGTGGTGCTTCATCTGCTGGCGCAGGCGTTGCAGCCGGTAGCGCTCGACGCGCGAAAGCAGCGCGGCATCGAGCGTGGCGTGACGAAAGCCGCCGTCGGTGTAGGGGCCGCCCGTGGGGACAGACCCGGCGAGTGAAACGATATCGCCCATTGAAAGGCATCCTTGTAAAGAGTGAACGAGATGCTGGGTGACGTACGCGGGGTGTCGTCAGCCCATGAGCGCGTCGTGACGGCGCTGATTGTCGGCGTCGATGTGCTGTTGCGTGACGCGGCCGTAGATTCGCTTGGTGTGCTCCAGGCTGCCCATCATGTCGGGCGTCTTGGCGTAGCCGAGCAGGGTGCACAGACGCTGTCCCTTGGCGGCGGCGACGCGGTGCATGGAGTAGCGTCCCTTGAACAGCTGCAAGTCGCCGGTGTTGAGCGTCAATGATTCGACATCAGTGTGATCGCCTTCGAGTATGCGCTGCACGGCCGCGAAATTTTCCTCGCCCGGGCGACGGATGTTGGGTGCGTACTGGAATTCGCCGCCTTCGTTGGGGCGCCGCGTCATCAGGCTGACGATGAATTCGTTGGTATCGAAGTGCCAGGGCAGCTCGGTGTCGTCGGGCATCACGTTGATGACCAGCCCCGCGATGGGGTCGGCGAACTCGTAGATCACCGACTCTTCGAGGCAATCGGCCACGAAGCGTTGAAAGTCGGGGTCGCGATAGAGCTGCTGGACGATGGCGTCCTCGGGAATCAGGTCGCGCGCCACGAAACCGTTGGTGTAGTGCTGGAAGAAGCGAGCGGGGTGATCCTCGGGCAGTGACGGATCATCCGGCGTGACGTAGGGATTGACGTTGTTGTCCGAGTAGAACGCCTTGGGCGCCAGGGCCTCGCTTTCCTCGCGCAGCGGCTCGATGAGGTCCTCGCGGATGAACTTCGACAACAGGGCGCAGCCGTCGGTGCGCAGTTGATCGCGCACGCTCTCGACAGTGGCCCGGTAGGCGTCGCTGTCGCGCGCCAGGATCGGGTAGCGTTCGAGATCGATGAACCGTGCCAGGGGATGATGCTCGGCGGTGACGTCTTGCTCGGTGGTCTGTGTTGCGAGTGTTGCCTGTGACATGAGATCGCCCCTCCTGATGGATCGTGGTTAGCCAGTCGTGGCCGGCCAGTCGGCGCTAGCCGGCCATGGCTAACCGGTCGTGACTAGAAAGTGGCGATACGGTAAAAGCCCGGGGAGCGTGAAACTAATGAGAATGTCCGGCCATCTGCGACGAGATTCTTATCATTCGGTCTGAGCCGCTTGGCGACGCGTCTCGCGCTCACTCATCGGCGCGATAGAGATGGCGTAGCGTGTCCGCCAGCGGTTCGGCGACGGCGGCGATGTGGGGCGTCTGCGTATAGGCCAGGTACCAGGGAATGCGCGGGATATCGCCGGCCAGGGGGCGCATGACGACGTGGCCGGCCTGATGGGCGTCCCGGGCGGCCCAGCGCGACAGGATGCTCACGCCCTTGCCGGCGGCGACCAGCTCGAGGATCAGGGCGACCGACTCGATCTGTACCATGTGCGAGGGGTAGACGCCGGCGGGCTGGAAGAAATGCTCGAACTCGTGGCCGGATTCGGGCGTGATGCTGTAAGTGAAGTGGCGCCCCTGATCGAAGACTTCGGCGGGCACGGCATCACGCTGTGCATAAGGGTGCTCCGTTGGCAACACGGCCACCAGCGGCTCCTCGAACAGCAACTGGTGGGCGATGCCGCGCTGCGAAGGGACTTCGATCATGCAGATCATGTCGACCCGGTTGGCGAGCAGGGCCGTGGTCATGTCCGCCATGGGCAAGCGCACCAGGTCGATATCGCGCTCATGCTGGTCGTAGAGATGCGGGATCGCCCGCGAGAAGGTGTCGTAGGGGCCGATGCCCAGACGCAGGGCGGGCTCGGCGCGGCGAGCCAGTTGCCACGCCTCGAGCTCGGCGTTGCGTAGGCGGGGTAGCACGTCGTGCGCGGCGTCGAGCAGACGCTCGCCCGAGGCGGAAAGCGTCAGCCGACGGCCTTCGCGATGGAAGAGCGCGACGCCCAGGCGGCGTTCCATCTCCCGAATGCGATGCGTCGCCGCCGGCTGGGTGATGCCGATGGCGGCGGCGGCATCGTGTACCGTGCCGTGGGTCGCGATGGCGTCGATCAATACGTAATACTTGATATCCAGCATGGGACTCGCGAGGCTCTTGATGGATGGCTGAAGAGTGGCGCGTCGCGTGAAACGGCATGCTACGCTCGATACCAGATGTCACACGGAGATGCCACAAGGAGCAAGTAACGATGTCGGAGGATCACGACACCGCCAACGCCGAACTGGACGAGGCGACGATCCGGCTGGCCGCGGAAATCTTCAACAGCGCCCGCAACGGCGAGACGGAAAAACTGCGCGGCTGGCTGGCCCAAGGCTTGCCGCCCAACATGTGTAACGACAAGGGCGACAGTTTACTGATGCTGGCCAGCTACCACGGTCATCTCGAGGCCACGCGGCTGCTGCTCGAGCAGGGCGCCGACCCCGAGATGTACAACGACAATGGCCATCATCCGCTCTCCGGCGCGGCCTTCAAGGGTGACCTGGCCATGGCCGAGCTGCTGGTCTCGCATGGCGCCTCGGTCAATGCCCGCTCTCCCGACGACAAGACGGCCCTGATGTTCGCCGCCATGTTCGACAACGCCGAGGTCGTCGAATACCTGCTGGCCCAGGGAGCCGACCCACGCGCCACCGACAGCCGTGGCATGACGGCGAGCGAACTCGCCTCGGCGATGGGCGCGACGCAGACGCCGGCGATGCTCGACGCCGTCTGAGCGCTGGTCACGATCGCCTGGAAACGGGCCGCCGGAAACGAAGACGCCCCTCGCTGCCCCTGATATCCAGGGGCAGCGAGGGGCCTGTTGCACAGCGCGCTGGCAGGGGGTGGTTTACACCGCGTCCTTGCCGGTTTCACCGGTGCGGATGCGGATGACCTGTTCGAGCGGCGAGACGAAGATCTTGCCGTCGCCAATCTTGCTGGTATTGGCCACCTGCGTGATGGCGTCGATCACCTTCTCGATCATGTCGTCGTCGACGGCGACCTCGAGCTTGACCTTGGGCAGGAAGTCGACCACGTATTCGGCGCCACGATATAGCTCGGTATGCCCCTTCTGACGGCCGAAGCCCTTCACTTCCGTGACGGTAATCCCCTGAACGCCGATCTCGGACAACGACTCGCGGACGTCGTCGAGCTTGAACGGCTTGATGATGGCGGTCACCAGTTTCATCGTCTTTCTCCTCGCATCGTATGTGCGGGTGGCGCATACCACCCTCGATTATGCCCAACGATCATGCTTCCAAGCATACACCGCTGGTCGCGGGATTAAAAAAAGCCCCCCGAAGGGGGCCAGGGGAGCACGCCAGCTCACTCGGTGTGTCGGCTCTCTTACTTCTTGCCGACGGAAAATTCGGGATAGGCTTCCAGGCCGCATTCGGCCAGGTCGACCCCTTCGTATTCTTCTTCCTCGCTGACTCGTACGCCCATCACGGACTTGAGGATCAGCCACACGATCAGACTCGCGATGAAGCACCACAGGAAGATGGCGACGGCGCCGATGATCTGCGCGCCGAAGGAGGCGCTGGCATTGGTGACAGGCACCACCAGAACGCCCCACAGGCCGGCCACGCCGTGCGCGGAGATGGCACCCACCGGATCGTCGATCTTCAGCTTGTCCAGCGCCACGATGGAGACGACGACCAGCAACCCGCCAACGGCACCGATGAGCGTGGCGCCCAGGCCGGTGGGGGATAGCGGATCGGCGGTGATCGCGACCAGGCCGGCGATGGCACCGTTGAGCGCCATGGTCAGGTCGGCCTTGCGGAACCAGATCTTGGCGAGAATCAGTGCGGCGATTACTCCGCCCGCAGCCGCAGCGTTGGTGTTGACCAGCACCTGCGCCATGTTATTGGCGGAATCGATGTTGGAGACCATCAGCTCGCTGCCGCCGTTGAAGCCGAACCAGCCCATCCACAGGATGAAGGTCCCCAGCGTCGCCAGCGGCAGGTTGGCGCCGGGAATGGCGTAGATCGCGCCGTTCTTGCCGTACTTGCCCTTGCGCGGTCCGAGGACAATGACGCCAGCCAAGGCGGCGGCGGCCCCTGCCATGTGAACGATGCCCGAACCGGCATAGTCGGAGTAACCCAGTTCGGCGAGCCAGCCGCCGCCCCAGGTCCAGTAGCCCGACGTCGGATAGATGATCGCGGTCATCACCACGGCGAAGGCCAGGAAGGCCCAGAGTTTCATGCGCTCTGCCACGGCGCCGGAAACGATGGACATGGCGGTCGCCACGAACACCACCTGGAAGAAGAAGTCGGCCCGGTTGGAATAATAGATATCGCCGTTGCTACCCAGCACTTGATCGACGCTGTTTTCGCCGCCCAGCAGGAAGCCCAGGCTCGGCAGGAAGCCGCCCGCGCCACTGGAATACATCAAGTGATAGCTGAACAGCAGATACATGGTGCAAGAGATGGCGAACAACACCACGTTCTTGGTCAGTATCTCCGCCGTGTTCTTGGCGCGGACCAGGCCCGCCTCGAGCATGGCGAAGCCGGCGGCCATCCACATGACCAGCACGGCGCAGACCAGAAAGTAGAAGGTGTCGAGCGCGTACGATAGCTGCGTAATATCTTCAGTCATTTATTGTGTCTCCCTTCAGCCCTTGCCTTAAACGGCGTCGGCTCCGCGTTCACCGGTGCGGATTCGAATGACGTCTTCGAGCGGCGTGACGAACAGTTTGCCGTCGCCGATCTTGCCGCTGTTCGCGGCATTGCTGATCGCCTCCAGCACGCTTTCCAGTCGATCTTCCTCAACCGCGATTTCTATTTTTACCTTGGGAAGGAAGTCCACGACATATTCGGCGCCGCGATACAGTTCCGTGTGACCCTTTTGGCGCCCAAATCCCTTCACCTCCGTGACGGTGATCCCTTGGACGCCGTTGTCGGCCAGCGCCTCGCGGACATCGTCCAGCTTGAAGGGTTTGATGATGGCGGTAATGAGCTTCATGCCAGTTCTCCCGTTGTCGGCTTTCGCCTCTCGGGACGTACGCAGAAGCCATGCCATTTTAGCCATGCACCATTTAAAACAGTCGGTTACGTGTGATCGCGGGCACGCTGCCGGGCGTGCTGCCCAAACATGGATCGCCCCTCGCCAGATATTGGTGCGCCGTCTTGATGGGCATGCACCAATATGGCGCATGCGTATTTCGTCGGCCTTGCGTATGCTGTGGCGAGAAGGAAACGTTCAATCCGAGGGAACTCTCTATGGCGACACACGACCTCTTCTCACGTCTCGCACAGCAAGTCGGCGACCGGCTTCAGGACGCCTCGCACGCGCCGGAAGACATTCAGCGCAGCGTTCAGGGCGTGATGCGCGGCGCCTTCGATCGCATGGAGCTGGTCTCGCGCGAAGACTTCGACATTCTGATGGAAGTGCTGCAACGCACGCGCTCGCGTGTCGAGTCCCTCGAGGCCCAGGTGGCGGCACTGGAAGCGGCGCTGGATGTAGGGCAGAGCGTCCCGATGGCGGCCGCTGAAGGCGCCGAACCGGCGGCCGAGCACGCTGCCAAGGGCGACGCCGACGCGTCGAACGCGCCCGACGCTTCCCACGAGCGCTGATCGCCGCTCGATAGCGGATGCCGTCTCGGCCGGTCGAGACGGCATCGCCCCTTGTACTTCTTCCTTGCCGGTAGTCCCTATCGCCGCTACGCGTGCGTTACCATCATCAATCCATTAGTGTATATGCATGTCTTGATGTGATCGGAGGGGCTGCATGGCGCTTGCCATCATCAACACGCGCGCGGGGCTGGGGCTGGAGGCGCCGGATGTGCTGGTCGAGGTGCATCTGACCAACGGCCTGCCGGGCCTGGCGATCGTCGGTTTGCCGGAGGCGGCGGTCAAGGAAAGCCGCGAACGGGTACGCAGCGCGCTGATCAACGCCGGTTTCGATTTCCCCACGCGACGCATCACGCTCAATCTCGCCCCGGCGGATCTGCCCAAGGAAGGCGGGCGTTTCGACCTGCCCATCGCGCTGGGCATCCTGGTGGCGTCGGGGCAGATTCCCGGCGAGGCCGTGGCCGGCCTCGAGTGCCTGGGCGAACTGGCGCTGGACGGCAAGCTGCGCCCCGTGCGCGGGGTGTTGCCAGCGGCCCTGGAAGCGCGTCGGGCCGGGCGTGCCCTGCTCCTGCCCGAGAGCAATGCCGATGAAGCGGCGTTGGCTGGTGATTTGGCCGTCCTGCCTGCCGCCGATCTACCGCAGGTCGTCGCGCACCTGTTCAAGCAAGCGCCGATCACGCCGCACCAACTTGGTGAGCGGCCTGTACCGCGCTTGGCCGAGCCCGATCTCGCCGAGGTGCGCGGTCAGCACCAGGCCCGGCGGGCGCTGGAGGTCGCCGCCAGTGGCGGCCACAATCTGCTGTTCGCTGGCCCACCGGGTACCGGCAAGACCATGCTCGCCAGTCGATTACCCGGGATTTTGCCGCCCCTCCAAGAAGATGAAGCGCTGGAAGTGGCCGCCGTGCGCTCGGTATGTGGCCTGCCGATTCTCGAACGCTGGGGACAGCGCCCGTTTCGTACCCCGCATCACACCGCCAGCGGTGTAGCGTTGGTAGGCGGTGGCGGCAAGCCGCGTCCAGGAGAGATTTCCCTGGCCCATCACGGGGTGCTGTTCCTGGATGAATTGCCGGAGTTCGACCGGCGTGCGCTGGAGGTACTACGCGAGCCGCTGGAATCGGGCCAGATCGTCGTCTCGCGAGCATTGATGCAGAGCTGCTTTCCCGCGCGCTTTCAACTCGTGGCGGCCATGAATCCATGCCCGTGCGGACATCTCGGTGATCCGCGCAAGGCCTGTGTGTGCACGCCGGCCCAGGTGCAACGCTACCAGGCGCGTATCTCGGGCCCGCTGCTCGACCGTATCGATCTGCAGGTGGAAGTCCCCGCGCTGCCCGCCGCGCAACTCACCGAGCAACGCCGCGGCGAAAGCTCCGCGGTCGTTCGCCAGCGTGTTCTCGCTGCCCGCCAGCGCCAAGCCCAGCGCGGCGCGCTCAACGCCTACCTGCCTGGCAGTACGCTGGAGGAGCTTTGCGCCCTGGATGGCCAGGAACGCACCTGGCTGGCCGACGTGCTCAATCGTCTCAACCTTTCCGCCCGCGCCTACCATCGCGTGCTGCGCGTCGCTTTGACCCTCGCCGATCTCGCCGAGGAGCCCCGTCCCCGCCAGCCGCAACTGATGGAAGCCATCGGCTACCGTCAGCTGGATCGGCTGATCGGTGGCAATGGCGGGGCTTAGTCGGCCGTGTCGTAGGACGGCGCGTCGGCGCCGGGGATGCCGTCGCGAATGCGGGCAGAGAAATCCTCGGCGTCGTCCGCTTGCAGGGCGCGGGCGTTGATGTGACCGGCGGCCTTGAGCCTTGCGAAGGGCACGTGCGGTGCCAGTGCGCCGACACTGTGCACGTACTCCGGCAGGTAGCCCGAGAGCAGCAGGCGATGGTCGAAGGGCAGCCCGGGGACGATGCGCTTCATCATGGCGTAGACCAGCGTGGTGCAGTTGGTGGTGAGCGTGTTGTAGTAGCGTGGCTCGCGTTGCAGTCGGTGGGCCTCATCGAGATAGGCGAGAAACAGGTCCTGCATGACCGGCTTGGGCATCTGTACACGATACAGGTAGACGTCCTCGCCGCGCACATTGGTCCGCAGTCGCACGATATCGCGCTCGTCGGCGGCAATGATGCTGACTTCGTATTCCTTGAAGAAGCCGCCCAGGGTGGAGAAGGCCTCGCCGCGCTCCTTGCGTATCTCCACCGAGAACGTCAGGTAACGCCCGTCGTCGAAGCCGAAGCTGACCAGCGTATGGGCGATGGCCGGCCCCATCCAGTAGGACACCAGCAGGTCGACGGAGCGTATTCGGTCCAGGTCATAGCGGCGGGTGTCCCAGCGCTCGTCGAAGTCCTGCGGGGTGCGCCATTGGAAGTTGCGCACGTTTTCCAGCGTGACGCGGTGATCGTCCTGGCGTATGGCGTCGACGATATGGGCGACATCCGGCGCCCAGTCGCGATCGGCGGCGGGCTGTATCGAGACCCACCAGGCGCCCAGCACGAGATAGAGGAGGCCATAGGCCAGCATCGCCCGCTGCGGCCAGCCCTTGGCGAAGAGCCCGACGCAACAGGCCAGTGCGGCGGCGATCCATATCCCCGTGGCGACGTAGCGCAGCGCGGCGGGGCCGGGTAAGCGGTACCACAGCGCCAGCACCGCCCAGCCGCTGCTGGCGACGATGAGCAGCGCCATGAGGCTGGCCAGGACCCCGTGCCACAGCGCTGCCACCCAGCCGCGCGCCATACTCAGCGTTGTGTCTCGAGCGCGCGTTCCAGCGCGGCCAACCGGCCGGGCACCAGGGCGTCCTCGAGCGTACTGATACGCAGCACGTGGCCCAGCGCCGGATGCGCGGGACGGTGCACGAGTGTGCCGGCCTCGAGTAGTTCGCGATGGACGCGGGCGGCGAGCTCCGCCTCTGGCAGGCGTACGGCGATGAAGTTGGTGGCGCTGGGCGGCACGTCGGCGCCCAGCGTGCGCAGGTGCTCGGCCAGGGCCTCGCGGCGGGCGATTACGTCGCGGATGTGCTGTGCGGTTTCCGCCGGGTGATCGAGTACGGTCTCGGCGGCCGCCAGGGCCAGCGACGAGACGGCATAATGAATGCGCACCTTGTGCATGATATCGATCAGTGCCGGTTCGGCAATGGTGTAACCGATCCGCAGACCGGCCAGACCATGCGCCTTGGAGAAGGTCCGCAGACGCACCACGCCGGGCCATACCTCACCGGCGGCGGGGGCGTCGGCATCGTCACGGAAGTCGTGATAGGCCTCGTCGAGCAACAGTGTGCAGTCCTCGGGCAGGGCGTCGCGCAGCGCGAGGACGTCGGCATCGCTGTGCAGGTGGCCGCTGGGATTGTCGGGGTTGGCCAGATAGACCACGCGGGCATGTTCATGCCCCGCACTGGCGGCCAGGGCGTCGAGATCCGGCGCCAGCAGGCCGGGGGCGTCGTGATAGTCGACCTCGACCAGACGACATCCTTGCCCCTCGGCGAAGTAGCGAAAGGTGGGATAGGTGCCCGCGCTGGCGATCACCGTGCTGCCGGGGTCGCACAGCGTGCGCAGGGCGAGCGCCATCAGGCTGTCGGCGCCGGCATCGACCAGCAGTGCCTCCAGTGGCGTGCCGAGCAGCGAGATGAGCCGCTGACGCACCTCCATGGCCTCGGCGTCGCCGTAGGCGCGGGCCAGCGTGGCGACTTCTCCGCCGAAACGCGCCTTGAGCGCCCGGTGGGGCATGTCGAGGCCTTCGTTGGAGCCCAGCCGATGAGGTACCTCGCGGTCCAGCTTGCGCTCCAGCGCCTTGAGGCCGGGGAAGGGATTGGTCGGGCCCGAGCGGTCGAGGTGGCGAGCATAGCGAGACATGCAAGACTCCTGAGGGCAAAAGGCGCATTGTGCGACCGCGGCGGACGCGACACAACGTGGCCGGGCCCGTGCCGAGGTTACAGCGCGCTGGCATCCAGTGCCCCGGACAACGTGGCCCGCCAACTGGGCGCCTTCTGGCCGGGACGGCGTAGCGTGATTTCCCATTGATAGGGTAGCAACTCGCGATCGGATAGCCGGATCACGCCGTTGCTATTCAAATGGCTTTCGAGAATCCAGTGATTGTCCGGTGCATCGTCGGTCATCATGCCGGGCGTCCAGTCGAGCACCTGGGGGCCATCTTCCAGTGCCAGCAGGGCGCGGCCCAATGTTTCGGTCAAGCGCGCGGCGCTGATGTTGAACGTGGCGTCGATCGTCGGCGGAGCCAGCATCACGACCATATTCTGCGTGTCTCCTGACCAGGGCGGCGACTCGAGCAGTGCGTCGGCGGCTTGGTCGCTCATGCCATACACGGCCTGGCGCATGTCGTCGGGCGGTGCCTCGCTGAGCCCGGCGCATCCCGACAACAGCAGGCAGAGCGTGATGATGCCGACGGTGTGGGCCCGTCTCATGGCGTTCCCTGCGGACAAGTGTCGGTGCTGGGCAGCGTATCGTTCGGCTCGAGCCGGCGCTCGTAACCCGCCAGGAAATCGGCGAGTTCATGGAAGAGCGGAGCTCGAATCGGTTTCGCCTCATTGACCAGGTGGTGGCGTGCCTCTGGATGACGATGAATATCGGCATTGGGAAATTTACCCGTCAGCGTTGCCAGGTTCCATTGCCAATCCACGGTCAGATCCTGCTCGCCCTGAAGAATCAGCACCGGCAATTCGCTGGGTGGCATGGAAAGCAGCAGTGGAATCCAGTCGCGCATGGCGCTGACCCAGGTCAGTGCCAAACGGTCGGGCTGCAAGGGGTCGCCGCTGCGCAGGAAATCGGCGAAGCCGAGATCGGTGGTGTTGGCGCGAAATCGGCGCGGCACCGAGCGGACGAAAGGGCTGACCACACGGTGCAGCCAGCTGGATTGCTGCCAGCCCCAGGGACGCACCAGCGGTGCCAGCAGGGCAAGGCCGTCCCAGCGTGTCTGATGGCCGTGAGCAAGGGCGTCGGTGGCGAGAATCGCCGCACCGGTGCTTTGGCCGATACCGATCCAAGGGCCATCGGCGAGCTCGAGGTGCGTGATTTCCTTGGTCAGTGCGCTCAGACAGCCGACATAGTCGCCGAAGTCGTCGATGGAGGCGCGTGCGCCGCTGGAAAGTCCGTGCCCGGGAAGGTCCCACATCACCACGCGCCACCCGCGCGCCAGCAACAATTCGAGCAGATGACGGTAGAGTCCCAAGTGATCGAAGTAACCATGCACGACGAATGCCGTGCCTTGCGGCTGGGGGGGGCTCCATACCTGAGCCCACAACTGAAACCCCTGAGCCTCGAAGAAGCCGGCATGCAGGTCGATGTTTGCGGTCAAAAGCGACGCTAGGCGGTAGTGCTCAAGATAGGCGCTCATGATCGATGACACGGGGCGTGTCACCGGCCTCAGCGAGCCGAGCTGTTTCAGGGGCGTAAAGTCGGTCATTCAATTCTCCCGGTGCGTTCCATGCTAGCGTCCGCGCGGTCCTCGAAGCTACAAGGAAGTGGTTGCCGGGCCCATTTTTTCAGCTCTTGCTCGGTCTGTGTCAGCATTTGCCCCGTTTTATTCGGGCGACGAGCGACGCTCAGACCAATGGTGGAGATGACAGCGCGAGGATTTACGTCTAATTTGTGGAATTATTTTCCACGTTTGGGGCGACACCCGAGGAGAGCCGCATGACAGACCGTACGACACGCCATCGTTTGCAGGTGGCCAGCCAACTCGACCGTTTCATCAACGACGAAGCCCTGCCCGGCACGGGTGTCGACTCCGAGTCCTTCTGGGCCGGGTTCGATGCTTTGGTCCACGACCTTACGCCCACCAATCAGACGCTACTGGCCGAACGCGAGCGGTTACAGGCTGAGCTGGATGCGTGGCACAAGGCCCATCCTGGCCCGGTGCAAGACATGGACGCCTATCGCGACTTCTTGCAAGACATCGGCTATCTGGTCGAGGCGCCAGCGAAAGTGCAAGCGACGACGACCGATATCGATGACGAGATCGCTATCCAGGCCGGGCCGCAGCTGGTGGTGCCGGTAAGCAACGCGCGTTATGCCCTCAACGCCGCCAACGCGCGCTGGGGCAGCCTGTACGATGCGCTCTATGGCACCGATGTGATTCCCGAGACCGATGGCGCCGAGAAGGGACAGGACTACAATCCCAAGCGTGGTGAGGCGGTCGTTGCCTATGCGCGTGGCGTACTCGATCAGGTCGCGCCGCTGGCCGAGGGTACGCACGCCGAGGCGAGCGGTTATCTCATCCGCGACGGCAAGCTGGTGGTGCAGTTGCAAGGCGGCAGCGAAACGGCGTTGGCGCGTCCCGCCCAGTTGGTGGGCTATCAGGGCGGCGTCGATGCGCCCACGGCGATTCTGCTGGCCAACCATGGCTTGCATCTGGAAGTGCAATTCGATGCCACGCATCCCATCGGCAAGACCGACCCGGCTCACGTCAAGGACGTGCTGGTCGAGGCGGCGGTGAGCACCATCATGGACTGCGAGGACTCCGTGGCGGCCGTGGATGCGGACGACAAGACGCTGGTCTATCGCAACTGGCTGGGGCTGATGAAGGGCGACCTTGCCGAGTCGTTCGACAAGGGAGGCAAGACCGTCACACGGCATCTCAATCCGGATCGCGACTACACGGCACCTGACGGTGGTGACGTGCGCTTGCCCGGACGCTCGCTACTGTTCGTGCGCAATGTCGGCCATTTGATGACCACCCCGGCGGTGCTCGACGGCGAGGGCAACGAGATTCCCGAGGGCATCCTGGATGGCGTGATCACCAGCCTGCTGGCGATACATGACCTCAAGAAACGCCACGGTGAGGCCAGTAACTCGAGGGCCGGCTCGGTGTATATCGTCAAGCCGAAAATGCATGGACCCAAGGAAGTCGCCTTCGCCAACAGCTTGTTCATGCGCATCGAGGACATGCTGGGCCTGCCGCGCGACACGCTCAAGATGGGCATCATGGACGAGGAGCGCCGCACCTCGGTCAACCTCGATGCATGCATTCACGAGGCGGCGTCCCGCGTGGCGTTCATCAACACCGGCTTCCTCGACCGCACCGGCGACGAGATGCATACCGCCATGGAAGCCGGCCCCATGTTGCGCAAGGGCGAGATGAAGGGCACCAAGTGGATTGCGGCCTATGAGAAGAACAATGTCCAGACCGGCTTGGCGTGCGGCCTGCGTGGCCGAGCGCAGATCGGCAAGGGCATGTGGGCCATGCCGGAGCTGATGGCAGCGATGCTCGAGCAGAAGATCGGGCATCCCCAGGCCGGTGCCACCACGGCCTGGGTGCCGTCGCCCACCGCCGCCGTGCTGCATGCCCTGCACTACCATCAGGTCGATGTCGCGACGATTCAGCGTGAACTGGAGGCCAAGCCGAACGACGACCTGCTCGACGATCTACTCAGCGTGCCGGTGGTCGAAAGCGCGGCCTCGGGCGCTAACAAGAACCCGAGCTGGAGCGACGACGAGATCCAGCAGGAGCTGGATAACAACTGTCAGGGCATCCTCGGCTACGTGGTGCGCTGGGTCGAGCATGGCGTGGGTTGCTCCAAGGTGCCGGACATCCATGATGTGGGATTGATGGAAGACCGCGCCACGCTGCGTATCTCCAGTCAGCACATCGCTAACTGGTTGCATCACGGCATCGTCAGCGAGGCGCGGGTCCGCGAGACGCTGGAGCGTATGGCCAAGGTGGTCGACGAGCAGAACGCCCACGACCCCGACTACACGCCGATGACCTCGCACCTGGCGGAGTCCTGCGCCTTTCAGGCAGCGTCCGATCTGATCTTCAAGGGACGCGAGCAGCCCGCCGGCTACACCGAGCCGCTGCTGCACCACTGGCGCGCGGTGCACAAGGCGGGCCGGGCTACGCCCGGCGCTTGAAGTCATAAGCTGGAAGTCGGAAGAAAAGTCAAAAGCGAAAACCGGTTGTTGGGTTTTGTGGTGGTGGTTTGATCTTGGCTTCCAGCTTCCAGCTTCCAGCTTCCAGCTTCCAGCTTCCAGCTTCCAGCTTCCAGCTTCCAGCTTCCAGCTTCCAGCTTCCAGCTTCCAGCTTCCAGCTCTCTGGTCTATCTTGACGACAGCGCCGCATTCGCCGTATAGCCGCAGGGGAGAGCCCGAATGACCGTGATGACCGCCGCCGCGATCGAGGAGTTTCTCGACGAGGTGTTTCCACAGCGCCAGGGCACCATCGAAGGCGTGGGCGAGATGCGCGCGACCATGAGTCTGGCCATCGAGGATGAGCACTTGCGGCCCGGGGGCTGTATCTCGGGGCCGACGTTGATGGGGCTGGCGGATGTCTGCCTGTACGTGGCGATTCTGGCCCAGATCGGCCCGGAGCCGATGGCGGTGACCACGGACTTCAACTGCCACTTCCTGCGCCGCGCCCGCGGCGACCGCGACCTCATCGCCAATGCGCACATCGTCAAGCTGGGCCAGCGCCTGGCGGTCGGCGAAGTGCGTTTGTTCCCTGCCGGCGACGAGGAACCGGTGGCCACCGTCACCGCGACCTATGCCCTGCCCGACGAGGGCGACGACGATTGAGCGCGCCTGGGACGTGGGGGGCGAGGTCTCAGTGAGCGGGTCGCTGTCGCCAGGCGCATATCGCCAGCGTCAGCCAGCCGGCCATCAGCAGCAGGCCACCGAACGGTGTGATGGGCCCCAGCCAAGGGGTGCCGGTCAGGGCCAGCAGGTACAGCGAGCCGGAAAACGCGGCCATTCCCAGGCTCCATAGCCAGAGTACGGTTGTCTGACCCCTCAGGGGACGCTGCGCCCGCCAGATGAGCATCGCCATGGCGGCCAGGGTATGCCAGGCCTGGTAACGCACACCGGTATCGAAGGCCTCGAGCATCCGGGGCGCGAGTCGACCCTCAAGGGCATGAGCGCCGAACGCGCCCGCCACCACGACCACGAAACCGCTCAAGGCGACGAGTATCCAGCCACGACGGTTGTGCATGTCTCATCCTTTATCACTGACTACGCTGACGGGGTGAACGAGCGCCGAGACATCGTTTCTCGGAGGCTCGGTGTTGCCACACTGGCGCTTACCCTATGGCGTCGTCTGCGTCATGACAAGCGCCGCAGGATGGCGTATCGTCGCGGCCTTGCCGATCTCAAGAATCACAATGGAGCGTTAATCCATGGACTCTCTCGCCAGTCTCGTCGCACCGCTGCACGATGCTATTTATGCGGTGATGACCCCTGTCAGCGATTTCATCTGGTCGTATATTCTCGTTTATCTCTTGTTGGGCGCGGGGGTGTTGTTCACCGTGCTGACGCGTGGCATGCAGTTCCGGTTGTTCGGCCACATGGCGCGCGTGACGTTCAATAGTCGTGGCGCGGGCGAAGGCGTCAGCGGCTTCCAGGCCTTCGCGACCTCGTTGGCGGCGCGCGTGGGCACCGGCAACCTGGCCGGTGTGGCCATCGCGTTGTGGATCGGTGGCCCCGGCGCGATCTTCTGGATGTGGATTACCGCCCTGGTCGGGTTTGCCACCTCGTTCGTCGAGTCGACCCTGGCGCAGGTCTACAAGAAGCGCCATGAGGACGGCGTGTATCGCGGTGGCCCCGCTTATTACATCGAACGCACGCTGGGCTGGCGCTGGATGAGCCTGTTGTTCGCCTTCTTCCTGCTGATGGCCTATGGCCTGGCGTTCAATGGCGCCCAGGCCAATACCATCGCCCAGGGCATGAACGAGGCCTTCGGTATTCCCAACTGGGTTACCGGGGTGATCCTCGTCGGTGTCGTGGCCGTGGTCATCTACGGGGGGCTCAAGTCCATCGCGCGCACGGCGGAGAAGATCGTGCCGATCATGGCGATTGCCTATCTGCTGGTGGCGCTGGTGGTATTGGGACTCAACATCACCGCGGTGCCGGAGATGCTGGCGTTGATCGTCAAGAGTGCCTTCGGCTACGGGCCCGCAGTGGGCGGCGCGGCCGGCTACGCCATCAAGACGGCAATGGAGAACGGCATCAAGCGCGGCCTGTTTTCCAACGAGGCCGGCATGGGCTCGGCGCCCAACGCGGCGGCCCAGGCCAACGTCAAGCATCCCGCCGCGCAGGGGCTGGTACAGTCGTTCGGCGTGTTCGTCGATACCCTGGTGATCTGCAGCTGCACGGCGGTGGTGATCCTGCTTTCCGGTGTCTATGAGACGCTGATGGCGAACTCGCCGGGACAGGACATCGTGGGCATCCAGCTCACTCAGGACGCCATGGCGGATCACTTCGGCGGTTTCGGCGAGATCTTCATCGCCATCGCGATTCTGCTGTTCGCCTTTACCTCGATCATCGCCAATTTCTCGTTCGCCACGGTCAACATCGAGTACATGTTCAAGCGCCATGCCAAGGCGGCGGTGCAGGTATTGCGTCTTGCCGTGCTGGCGATGGTGATGATCGGTTCGGTGTCGCAGTTGACCTTCGTGTGGGACTTCGCCGATCTGTCCATGGGGCTGATGGCGACCACCAACCTGATCGCAATTCTGATCCTGGCGCCGATTGCCATGCGCGTGCTCAAGGATTACGAGCGTCAGCGGCGCGAGGGCGTGCATGAACCGCGCTTCGACCCCAAGGTGCTCAAGCGTCCCGAGCAAGTGGATGCCGACGTATGGCCGTCCAAGGATTCTTGAGCTAGGCATTTGGCGTTATAATGACGGTCTCTCCCCACCTACGTGAGAGGCCGCCATGCACATTCAGCTCAACGGCGATCATCGCGAGCTCGCGTCCCAGCTGACGATCAGCGAGTTGATCGATCAGCTTGCATTGACCGGGCGCCGGATTGCCGTCGAAGTCAACGAGGAAATCGTGCCGCGCAGCCAGCATGCCGACACGCGTTTGTCTCCGGGCGACCGTGTCGAGATCGTGCATGCCATCGGCGGCGGCTGATATTACTCGCCCGCCGCTGCGCAGGGCCACTTAGTGGCTCAGGCGTGTCGGCGGCTCCCTTATACGCCAGAGGAGGTTCGCCATGTCCGCTGATCAGCGCCAGGACATTCCATTGACCGTCGCCGGTCGCGTCTTCGCGTCACGTCTGCTGGTCGGCACCGGCAAGTACCGTGACTTCGACGAGACCGCCGCCGCCGTCGAGGCGAGCGGCACCGAGCTCGTCACCGTGGCGGTGCGCCGCACCAACCTGGGCCAGAATCCCGATGAGCCCAATTTGCTCGACGCCGTGCCGACGAGCCGCTATACGATCCTGCCCAACACGGCGGGTTGCTATACCGCCAAGGACGCGGTGCGGACCTGCAAGCTGGCGCGTGAGCTGCTGGATGGCCACAATCTGGTCAAGCTCGAGGTGCTCGGTGACGACGGCACGCTCTACCCCAATGTGGTCGAAACCCTCAAGGCCGCCGAAACGCTGGTCAACGATGGCTTCGATGTCATGGTGTACACCAGCGACGACCCGATCGTCGCCAAGGAGCTCGAGCGTATCGGCTGTTGCGCGGTGATGCCGCTGGGCTCATTGATCGGCTCGGGGCACGGCCTGCTCAACCCGACGTCCCTGGCGATCATTCTCGACAACGCCGAAGTGCCGATCCTCGTCGATGCCGGCATCGGCACGCCCTCGGATGCCGCCCTGGCCATGGAAATGGGCTGTGCCGGCGTGCTGATCAATTCGGCGATCGCGCACGCGCGCCAGCCGGTGCGCATGGCGCATGCCATGAAACTGGCGGTCGACGCGGGGCGCGAGGCGTATCTTGCCGAGCGCATGCCGCGCCGTGCCTCTGCGAGCCCGTCATCGCCCTTCGCCGGGCGCATCAACGCCTGAATTTTCGCACGGCCTGACCGGCCGCCTTCACGACATGACCGATAATGCAGACTTGCCATGAGTGACTCCTCCTCTTCTTCCGAGAATGCCCCGACGACCCCCGAGTCGCCGGGACGCCCGCCGCGCGGCATCAAGAGCTACGTACTGCGCGCCGGGCGCATGACCGCCGCCCAATCGCGGGGGCTCGAAGAGGTCTGGCCGCGCCTGGGCCTGAGTGTGGCCGAGGGACACCAATCGCTGGGGACTGTGTTCGGTCGGCAGGCACCTTGTGTCGTCGAGATCGGCTTCGGCATGGGGCTGTCGCTCGTCGAGCAAGCCGCCGCCAATCCCGAGACCGATTTCATCGGTATCGAGGTGCATGCGCCGGGAGTGGGCAAGTTGCTCGATGAAGCGGACAAGCGCGGCCTGACCAATTTGCGCGTGTATCGCGACGACGCCCTGGAAGTGCTCGACAAATGTCTGCCCGAGTCGAGCCTGGCGGGGCTGCAGCTGTTCTTCCCCGACCCCTGGCCGAAAAAGAAGCACCATAAGCGCCGGATCGTGCAGCCGGCGTTCGTCGAGTTGGTGCGCACGCGTCTCGCGCCGCAAGGTTATCTGCACATGGCGACCGATTGGGAAGCCTACGCCGAGCACATGGTCGACGTCATGGAGGAAGCACCGGGCTATCGCAACACGGCGCCGGCCGAGAGCGCGCCTTATGTGCCGCGCCCGGCATTCCGTCCGCTGACCAAGTTCGAAAGCCGCGGCGAGAAGCTCGGTCATGGGGTCTGGGACTTGATCTATGCGCGCGTGAACTGAGCGCCGCTCGTGCCCACCTGTTTTTCGTTGCAAACCGCTGCCCGTCAGCGGTTTTTTCATGCTGCCCTGATCTGGATCACGGCAGCATAGTGAGGACCCTGGCACAGTCCCCGCTCGCTCGGCAGCGTGCGATGAACCTAAAAAAAGCCGCCCGAGTGGGCGGCTTAAAGACCGTGACTAGCTTGATGAGGAGATAACCATGGGCAGGAACCTGACATTCGCTGCTTAGGTCAGTGGCGCTTGGCGGCGCCACGATTGTTAAGGTAAACCATTCTCATTTGATTCGTCAAGCGTAACGAGAATATTTTTCAATTGGATGCATCGGGAGGCTTTCGTGACGCATATCGCCATGTTCAGTGCCCAGCCTTATGACCGGCGTTTCTTCGAGGCAGCGAATGCGCGCCATGGTTTCAAGATCGGCTATCACGAGGTGGCGCTCAACGCGGAGAGTGCCGTGCTGGCCCATGGTGCAGACGGCGTGTGCGCCTTCGTCAACGACACCCTGGACGTCACCGTGCTGACAGCGCTCGCGACCCAGGGGGTAGGGTTCGTGGCCATGCGCTGCGCCGGGTTCAACAATGTCGACATCGAGGCCGCCGCACGCTTGGGCATCGCCGTGGTACGCGTGCCGGCCTACTCGCCCGAGGCGGTGGCCGAGCATGCCCTGGCCTTGCTGCTGACGCTGAATCGCCGCACGCATCGGGCCTACAATCGCGTACGCGAGGGCAACTTCATGCTCGAGGGCTTGTTGGGCATGACACTGCATGGCAAGACGGTGGGCGTGATCGGGACCGGTCGTATCGGGCTGGCCACGGCACGCATCTTCGCCGGTCTCGGCTGTCGCTTGCTGGGCGAGGACCGTTATCCCGGCGAGGCGTTCACGACGCTGGGTGGCGAGTATGTCTCGCGTCGGCGCCTGCTGGCGGAGAGCGATGTGATCAGCTTGCATTGCCCGTTGACGGACGACACGCGTTACCTGATCGATGCCGAGGCCCTGGCGGCGATGAAACCGGGGGCCCTGTTGCTCAACACCTCGCGTGGTGCTCTGATCGATACGCGTGCGGTGATCGACGCGCTCAAGGCGCGTCGACTGGGCGGGCTGGCCATCGATGTCTATGAGCAGGAAACCTCGCTGTTCTTCCGCGACCATTCCGGCGACATCATCGACGACGATGTCTTTCAGCGTCTGGTGACCTTCCCCAACGTGCTGATCACCGGGCATCAGGGGTTTTTCACTCAGGAGGCACTGGCCGAGATTGCCGAGGTCACGCTCGACAACGTGGCCTGCGTGCAGGATGGCGCGCCTTGTGCCAATCGTGTCGATGCTTGACGCTCAACTTGCCAGTGCCATCCATGCCGGCAGCGTCACCATGGCCAGCAGCGTCTGGCCGGTGATCAGCGCCGCCATCAGCTCGGCATCGCCGCCGAGTTGGCGGGCAAGGATATAGGCCGAGGTGGCGGTGGGCAGGGCGGCGAACAGTAGTGCGATGTCGCGGCTCACTGGGTCGAGCCCGGTGAGCCAGGCCAAGGCCAGTACGATCACGGGAGTGGCGCCCAGCTTGAGCGTGGCCGAGTACCAGAACGCACGACCATGCCCCGCCAGGGCGCGGGGCCGCAGGGCAACGCCCACGGCGATCAGCCCCAGCGGCAGGGCCGCGCGTCCGGTGAGTTCGATGGTACTGCCCAGCCAGCCTGGCAGGCCAATGCCGCTCAGATTGAGCGTGATGCCGATCGCGCAGGCCAGGATCAGGGGATTGCGTGCCAGCGCGGCGAGACTGCGCCCGAGACTCGAGGCGCCCAGGGTGCCGGCGGCGATGAAGCCACTCACGCAGAGCACGTTGGCCAGCGGGACCATCAAGGCGACGGCGACTGCCGCCGCCGTCGCGCCGGCCTGACCGTGCAGGGCAGCGCCACCGGCCACGCCGACATAGGTGTTGAAGCGCAGCGTGCCTTGCAGCACCGAAGTGAATGCCGGTGGCGCCAGTGTCAGGCGATGACGCGCGCACCACAGCACGAGTGCGAACAGCAGCATGGTGCCCATCAGGACCACCGCCAGGCGGATGACCGGCACCTCTGCGACGTCCGCCGTGGCCAGCGTCGCGATCAGCATGGCGGGGAAGAGCAGAAAGTAGATCAAGCGCTCCATCGCAGGCCAGAAATCGCCGCCGGGGAAGCGTCGCCAGCCCAGCAGGGCACCGAGTAGAATCAGTAAAAATAGCGGGCCCAAGGCCCCAGTGACACCGCTCATTGTGCCTCCGTTTGAGCAACTTCATGGATACCGGACGCTGATCGCAGCCAAGCTCGCCGGCACACGAACTGGTAAGCTTAGCGCGATGCCCCTGGGTGATGGGATTCGACCTAACGATATGAAACACCATGATGAAGACCCCGTAAGGCCGCCGCTGCTCAATCTGTTGACGCTACTGACGCTGGTAACGATTCTGGTGGCGGCCGGTTACCTGGCCGATTATTACCTGCGCGATTCGCGTGACGATGTCATCTGGTATCCCCCGCAGATGCATTGCGATCTGCGCGACGGCCCGTGCCGTGCCGATATCGGTTTGAATGGGGCGTTGCGTTTCGCGATGCATGGCGATTTCGCTTCGTACGAACCGTTGACGCTGGATGTGCAGGTATCCGGGCTCGACGTGCAGTCGGCCGCCGTGGAATTCGTCGGGCGTGACATGAACACGGGCCTCACGCGGGTCGAACTGGAGAAAGTGGCTGATAATCACTTCCGGGGGGTGGGGGAACTCCACCCCTTTACGGAAACGGTCATGCCGTGGCGAGCGCAGGTCATTCTCAAGACGCCCGAGGGACGTAAAGGCAGTTGGTTCGACTTCGATATTCACCGCTAGTCATGGCACCAAATCGTATTTGTCCACATTGTGACAGGTGCCCAACGTATACGACTTGTGGGTAAGCCAATGCTTACTCCGTGTTTGTCTCCGGGGAACGTCGGTTTAGAAAAGTGCAATGAAAACAATGTCTTTTTATTTGTTTTCAGGATTCCAGCGTGCCGCGCTTGACTGTTTGCGAGCGCCATGCAAGGGCCCCGCAGGGCAAAAAACACCGATGTTCACCGCCGAGCCACAGACGCTCCACAAAACTATCCACAGGCCGCGTGGGAATTGAAGCTGTGGAAACACCAGGCACGCCTCCGGGTGGAAGGCGGTACAAAGAAAGGTGGGGCAGGGAGGTGAGAGGTGCCCCGCGGGGCACCCCACATAACGCGCTTACTGGTCGTCCGACGCCTTCTGGCCGTCATCGGCTTCGATACCCAACAGCTCGATCTTGAAGGTCAGTGCTTGGTTGGGACCGATAGGGCCACGCGTGCCACCTTGCCCATAGGCGAGATCGGAAGGCACGTAGAGCATCCAGGTATCGCCGACCTGCATTTTCTGCAGTGCTTCCTGCCAGCCCTTGATCACCTGGTTGACCTTGAAGGTGACGGGTTCGCCACGTTCGTAGGAACTGTCGAAGACGGTTCCGTCGGGTAGCGTGCCTTCGTAGTTGACCTTGACGGTCGAATCGAGGCCGGGCGTTTTACCGTCGCCGGATTCGAGCTCCTTGTATTGCAGCCCGGAGTCGGTCACCTTC
Source organism: Chromohalobacter marismortui (assembly GCF_004364315.1). Lineage (GTDB taxonomy): Bacteria > Pseudomonadota > Gammaproteobacteria > Pseudomonadales > Halomonadaceae > Chromohalobacter > Chromohalobacter marismortui. The sequence goes on from NZ_SOBR01000011.1 coordinate 37,730, forward strand.
ACGCCTTCCTTCTTGGCGTTCGCGGCGAGAAATTCCTCGCTTGCCTTGCGGTTCTCTTCGGCCACTTTTTGCTGTTGGGCCTTCTTTTCGGCCATCTTCTGCTTCTGGAATTCAGAAAGGGTGGCCGCGATCTCTTTATCGCTCATCTGCAGGTCGCCCCCGGCGTAGACATCCTTGACCGCTTGGGTAAAGGCGTCGGTATCGAGATCCGGGATGTCCTGCTTGACGCTTTGGCCCAGCGTGGCGCCCAGGCTATAGCCGAGCTTGGCTTCGTCGCTTTGCGGGGCAGCCATGGCCAGCAGCGGCGTTGCTACGAGGCCGCCGAACGCTACAGCCGTCATTAAACGCTTCATGAAAACTCCTTAACAAGATAAACAAAACACCGCCCTTCAACTGTACCAGCCTGGGGGCCGTTGCGCACCTGCGCAGCGTGGAGCCACTTGACATCGAGGCGACTTTGCTCTTCTCTGAATCTACATTGATAAGAAAGAGGGAACTCTATGCAACTGCGCAATATCGTTCTGAGTATCACGGCGTTGAGCTTGGCTGGTGTCGCTTCCACGGCGTCCGCCGATACCTGGCGTTTCGGCCTCGAAGAGACCGAAGGTAGCGTGCAGTACGGCTATGCGGAAGAGTTCAAGAAGTTGATCGAGGAAAAGAGCGACGGCGACATCCAGGTCGAGTTGCTGCCTTACGGCTCCTGGGGGTCGAGCTATTCGGCGTTGTATGACGCCATCCAGAACGGCGCCATCCCGATCGGCTTCGGCTCCGGCTTTCTGGGCGGTACCGTCCCTGAAAGTCAGCTGATGAGTCTCAACTTCGTCATGCCCAATGATCAGCTCGAGACGGCCAAGATTCTCAACTCCGACGACTTCCTCCAGAGTGATGCTTGGCAGGAATCGTTCCGTGAGCGTGGTCTGGTGCCGCTCGCCACCTTGCCCGAGGGGTATCAGGTCTGGACGGCCAACAAGGAGATTCGCACGCCGGAGGACATGCAGGGGCTGCAAATCCGTGTCATGGACAACAGCCTGCTCCGCGCGACCTATGAGGCGTATGGCGCCTCGCCCATCACGATCGCTTACGGCGAGCTCTACAGCGCGCTGCAGCAAGGCCAGGCGGAAGGTAACATTCAGCCGGTCTTCGCGCATGAAAACATGGGCTTCTATGAAGTCCAGGATTACATGATCTTCGCCGATCAATCGCAGTTCATCGCCAACCTCATCGGTAACGAGGAATGGTACGAGGGGCTGTCCGATGAAGAGCAACAGATCCTGACGTCCACGCTTGACGAGATGGTGCAAAAGGGTCACGACATCCAGACCCAGTTCAACTCCGAGCGCCTCGAGACTATCAAGGAAAAAAGTGACATCAACATCATTCACCTGAACGAGGAAGAGCGTGCGGCCTTCCGTGAATTGGCCAAGCCGGTGCGTCAGACCTATGTCGACATGGTTGGCGAGCGTGGCCAGGAGGCGCTGGATATCGTGCTCAAGCATGTCGGGCAGTCCAGCGACAAAGCAGAGTAAGTCGCACCGCTAACGCCTGACCGATGCGCCATATGGCGCAAGCAAAAACCCCGGAAGCTTCGGCTTCCGGGGTTTTTCATGCTTGGCCGTGGTGGGTGGGTGACAATGCCTAGTCGCCGCCCAGCGAGGGCAGCAGCAGCGATATCTGCGGGAAGGCGATGAGAACCAGCGTCGCCACCAGCAGGATGAAGATGAACGGGGGCGTGCCGCGAATCACCTCCATATAGGGGCGCCGGAACACGGCGATGGCGGTGAAGATATCGCAACCAAATGGCGGTGTGGCCGAGCCGATGGCGGCCTGCAGGGTGACGATCACGCCGACATGCACCGGATCCAGGCCGGTGGATTCGACCAGTGGCTTGAAGATCGGCACCAGAATCAAGATGACCACGATGGGGTCGACGAACATGCAGCCGACGAAGAAGGCGGCGGCGATCAGCAGCAGTGCCAGGAACTGGTTGTCACCGATGCCGTCGATGATCGGACCGAGAATCTTGTCCGGCACGCCGGCGGTGCCCAGGGTCTGGGAGAAGGCGGCGCCGATGGCGACGAGGATGAAGACCACGGCGGTAATCATGCCGGTGGACAGTGCCAGGCTGCCCAGATCGCGGATCGAGACTTGGCGATAGATGACCACTTCCAGCAGCAGGGCATAGGCTACCGCGACCGCCGAGGCTTCAACGGCACTGAAGAACCCACCGTAGATACCACCGACCACCAGTACCGGGAAGCCCATCGGCAGGATCACGCGGCGCATGGCACGCAAGCGTTCGCTCCAGCTGGCCTTGGGCTCCGCCTCGATGCCCTTGATGCGCGAATAGATGTAACAATACACGGCAAACATGGCCAGGATCAGCAGGCCGGGCAGGATGCCCGCGAGGAACAGATCGCCGATCGAGGTTTTCATGACCACGCCGTAGACGATGAAGCCGATGCTGGGGGGAATCAGCAGTGCGATATCGCTGGCATTGACGATCAGCCCCAGGGCGAAGTCGTCTTTATACCCCTTGGCCAGCAGCCGTGGGCGCATGGGGCCGCCCATCGCCACGACCGTGGCCTGGGTGGAGCCGGACACGGCCCCGAACAGGGCGCAGGAGGCGGCGGTGGTGATGGGCAAGCCGCCACGGATATGGCGGGTGAAGGCGTCGACGACATCCAGCAACCGGTTGGCGGTATGGCCCTTGGTCAGGATGTCGGCGGCGAAGATGAACATCGGCACGGCGGCGAGCACCCAACTGCCGATGCCGTTGATCATCCAGCTCACGGCTTGATCGGGCCCGAAAAACGTCATGCCGGTGAACATCATGAACAGCGTACCTGCCGCCAGGGGAACCATCATCGGGAACCCGAGCAGCAGCAGAACCAGCATGATCACGGCTAGCCAAGTTAGCATTGTATTATGTCCTCACGTTGATGGCGGTCGTGTGGCGGAAAACGCTTCAGGTATCGCGACGTGCATCGTGGTTATTGTCACTGTCTTCTTCCGCTTCCGGGGGCACGTCGTCGTATTCCTCCTGTTGGTTGAAGGCACGATAGATGTTGTCGCTGACCATGTTGCGCACGGCCGTGAGCACGTATTGAATGCCGGCGAGAATGAAGCCGACGGGGAGGGCGAGATAGACGGTCCACATAGGGATGCGCAAGGAGGCACTGGTGCGCCCGCGGTCATAAATGGCCATGACGTACTCGATGGACTTGATGGCGAAATAGAACATCAAGAGCGCGGTGCCCAGGCAAATCAAGATAAGAAGCGCCTTGCGCCAGCGGCCGCTGAGTTGGTCATAGATGGCGGACATGCTGATATGGCGGGCATTGCGTGCCGCATAGCCGACCCCGATGAAGGTGATCACCACGATGAGCATCTCGGTGACTTCGTAGGTACCGGCGATGCCTTGTCCGAATAGCAGGTTGCCGACTATGAACTGACCCCCAATCGTTGGACGGTTAGTTCTCTTAATCGGCGACCATGGCCTGAGTCCTGTATTGCACGGGGCTCAGGCCCTTTAGTCTCTG
>NZ_SOBR01000012.1 GCF_004364315.1 Chromohalobacter marismortui
GCGGTGCCACGAAGGGCCGGGCGGTCTCACCCCCATGCGAGAGTAGCGGAACGCCGCCCGGGACATCGTCAGGCATTTCTTCCGAACCCCGGCCATTTGGCCGGGGTTCATTCGTTTAGGGGCCTCCCACTGGCTCTCGTCAGGCATTTATCCCGGAAACCCTCGTTGGCACAGGCCAGCGGGGGGGCTCTCGTTTAGAGCCTCGTTCAAAACACGGATAGCTGCCGCAGGCGGTCGTGAAAGGCGTGTTTGTGCCGGCATTCATGAAAACCTACGACGTCACGATGGTATTCATTGCGGAGAGCGTCGAACAGGCGGCCGCATGTTCGTTATATTCCTCCCACTTTGGTCGCGTCGTGCCATGATTCTCTTGATGCCCGGGGACGGCCAACGCATCATTCGATAAAGAATAGCGACGATAACCAACAATACCCGCAGTGCCTTCCGTCGAATTGAGGAGCAGCGGCAGGGAGCGTCTCCCTTTATGACGATGAATCACACGACAGTGGCCGTCATCGATGATGACGCTGAAATTCGTGAGCTATTGACCGTTTACCTCGAGCGTCATGGTTTCAAGGTGGTCGCGGGTGAAGGTGGCGATGCCTTGCCCGCTTTGATACGCGATGAAGATCCTGATTTGCTGATACTCGACATCATGATGCCGGGAGAAGATGGTTTGTCGCTTTGTCGCGATCTACGTCGCCACAGCAACTTGCCGATCATCATGCTGACCGCGAGTGTGGACGAGACTGATCGTATTCTCGGGCTCGAGCTGGGCGCCGACGATTATCTTGCCAAGCCATTCAACCCGCGTGAGCTATTGGCGCGTATCAAGGCGATATTGCGTCGGGCCAAACCGTTACCGGCGGCGGCATCCCGTGTAGTAAGGTTCGGCCGCTGGTCGCTGGATAGAATTACGCGCGAGTTGATCGATGATGAGGGTAACCGAAGCTCCTTGTCGGGTGCGGATTACCAACTGCTCGGTGTGTTTCTCGAGCACCCTGAGCAGGTTCTGTCTCGTGAGCGCCTCTTCGATCTGAGCCGCGGGCGTCGTGCGCCGCCTCTGGATCGCTCCATCGATGTGCACGTCTGCCGCTTGCGCCAGCGCCTGGGGGAAGACGCCCAACATTCGCAATTGATCCGTACCGTGCGTGGCGCGGGCTATGTCTTGGCCACCCCTGTGGAATCGGGGATGTGAGGCGATGGTGGCGTCCGCGTACCCTCCGGGGGCGTTTCGTCTTGATCATGTTGCTGGGCGTGTTAGGCGCGCAGGTTGCCAGTTATGGTATCTGGAGCTGGCAGGAGAATCGTGATCGGCTGGTCAGGCTCGATTCCCTGTCGCGCCACTTGGCTGACAGTTTGGCGGCTACCGTCCGTTATTTCAGTTCCCTGCCTTATGAATACCGACATATCGTGCTCGATCAATTGCGTGATATGGGCGGAACCCGCTTCTTCGTCAGCGTCAACGATCACCGCATCGCTTTACCGCATACCAGTGGCGGTAGGATGCGCAACATGGTGGCCGACAACTTGCGTAACGGGCTCGAGCAAGAGCTCGGGCAGCGTGAGATGCACATCGGGTTTTCACGACCCAGTGACTTGCGGGTGTTCAATAATGAAGTGCCTCTGGCCGACCTCCCCGCGCATTGGGCGCATCGCAGTCTTGCGATCAGGCCGTTATCGACACCGATCCTCGTCGTACAAATGCCTCTCAAAGGCGGGAATTGGTTGTTCGTTGCTACCTCGCTTCCCATGGCGGAATCTCTGGAAGATGCCGCCTGGTTATCCGGTGACCGCTTGTTCGTCTCCATTGTCGTATTGTTGACGGTCATTGCATTGTCGTTATGGGGAATACGTTGGTCGACACGCCCGTTGTCCGTCTTGGCGAGAGCGGCAAGACGCCTTGGGGATGATCTCGAATCGCCCCCGATTGCCGAGCGTGGGCCGCGTGAGTTACGCGATACCGCGATGGCGTTCAATCGCATGAGCGAACGGATTCGCCATCAGGTCGAGGAACGCGAACGCTTGTTCTCCGCCATTTCACACGACCTGAAAACGCCCATCACACGCTTACGCCTGCGTGCCGAGATGCTTGATTCTCCCCAGCAACGCGAGGCATTCGTACGCTCTCTGGATGAGATGGATCAGTTGGTGAAGGGCGCCTTGGCGTCGGTGAAAGGGCTAGACCTTCATGAGACGGCCATCGCGATCGACGTGGACGCCCTGGTAAAGGGCATCATCGAGGAACGTTGCGTGCACGAAGCGGCGTCGATGCATCTTGAAGGACGTGCCGGCTGGTTGTCGGCTAAACCCCTCGCCCTCAAGCGCTGCCTGGCCAACCTCATCGAGAATGCCATGTTCTATGCACAACACGTGGATATCACACTGCACCGGGATAGTGAATACATCGTCATCGACATTAGCGATGATGGGCCGGGTATTCCTCACGACCAGCGTGAACGTGTCTTCGAGCCTTTCGTGCGGCTCGAACCGTCTCGGAGTCGCCACACGGGAGGTAGCGGGCTGGGACTTGCCATCGCCCGGCATATCGTACGCGCCCACGGTGGGGACATCCATTTGGGTGAGGCCAGCCGAGGAGGACTGAACGTTCAGTTAAGCCTGTCCCTGGGGCATTGAGTCGCTCAGTGCCGCCGGTCGCCATGTCGGTGAGTAAAATATTACTGAGCTGCAATATGTCGCCAAGACTTTGTAAGACTCGGTAACCCAACGCGGGGAAGGCATACGCTACGATCAAGTCCAAGGATCGGGAGCATAGGAACCACTGGCTCGTGGCCGTCAGCAAAAGGCCGAAGCCATAATGATAACGACGACGGTGGGTGCGCTTCCTTCGAGTCTGACCAGTGCCGGGCATTTCCAACCTTCGCGGGGCTCGCCCTTCTTTGTTCTGTCAGTGCACGGGTCGTTCCCGATATTGGTAAGACGTGAGGTGTTACCTCGCGATTGAGCGACGCATGTCGCAATAACAAGCATAAGGAGTTACGCCATGAAAACGATCCATGCGCTTGCCGCAGGTGCTCTGCTGGCTGCTGCCGTAGGACAGGCGCACGCCGCCGAGATCGAGGTGCTGCACTGGTGGACATCCGGTGGAGAGGCCAAGGCGGCCAACATGCTCAAGCAGAAGCTGGAAGCGAAAGGGCATACATGGAAAGACTTCGCCGTGGCCGGCGGGGGTGGCGACAGCGCCATGACGGTGCTCAAGTCGCGTGCGATTTCCGGCAACCCGCCCGCGGTGGCTCAAATCAAGGGGCCGCTCATTCAGGAATGGGGGGACATGGGGTTTCTAGGCAACATCGACAAGATTGCCAAGGAAGAAAACTGGGACTCTTTCCTGACGCCACAGCTCGCCGCCTATAACAAGGTCGATGGTCACTACGCCGCCGTACCGGTCAATATTCATCGCATTAACTGGCTATGGGCCAACCCTGACGTTCTCGAGAAAGCCGGCATCGACGACGTTCCCAAGACTTGGGACGAGTTCTTCGCCGACGCCAAAAAGATACGCGAAGCCGGCTTCATTCCTCTGGCGCACGGTGGTCAACCGTGGCAAGACGCTACCGTCTTCGAGGTCGTGATGATGGGAATCGGCGGCGGTGATTTCTATCGCAAGGCGTTCGTCGAACTCGATCCCGAGGCGTTGACCAGCGACACCATGATCGAGTCGCTGAAGACCTTCAAGAAGCTGCGCAGCACCATGGATGACAACATCGCCGGTCGTGACTGGAACATCGCGACCTCGATGGTCATCAATGGCAAAGCGGCCATGCAGATCATGGGTGATTGGGCCAAGGGCGAATTCACGGCTGCTGGACTGACCGCAGGTGAAGATTACTTGTGTGAAGCAGCGCCGATGACCGAGCACATGTTCTCCTACAACGTCGACAGTTTTGCCATGTTCAAGATCGACGATGAGGGTAAGCAACAGGCCCAGCAGGACCTGGCCAGCCTGATCCTGTCCAAGGATTTCCAGACCACCTTCAACAAGGCCAAGGGCTCGATTCCGGTGCGCCTCGACGTGCCGCTGGATAGCTTCGACAAGTGTGCCAAGGCATCGCGCAAGGCCTTCGATGCAGCCAGCGAAGGCAATGGTCTGGTACCCAGCCTGGCGCACGGCATGGCGGTCTCGGCAAGTGTCCAGGGAGCCGTGTTCGACGTGATTACCAATTTCTTCAACGATCCGGAGATGAGCGCAGAAACTGCCGCCAAGCGCTTGGCCAGCGCGGTCCGCGCGGCCAGTTAAAGAAGGTTGTGGCCGCCGCTCGGGATCGCGAGCGGCGGTTTCTCACGTCTCACGCAAGGACACTCTGATGTCGCAAACCGATTCTCCTCTGCCGCGCTCGCGTGCGAAGGCGGCCCGGCATTCGCTGTCCGGTAGCCTGGAGCGGATGTTGCCGCGCCTGGTGATCGCGCCGTCACTCGCCGTGGCACTGTTTTTCGTCTATGGCTACATGTTGTGGACGTTCGTTCTCTCGTTGACCGACTCGGGCATGCTGCCGCAATACGATTTCATCGGTTTCGCGCAGTACGCCCGTCTGTTTGCCAATGAGCGCTGGAACGTTGCGGCCACGAACCTGGTCGTGTTCGGTGGACTGTTCATCATTCTCTGCCTGTTCCTCGGGCTGATGCTGGCGATCCTGCTCGATCAGCGTATACGCCAGGAGGGCGCACTGCGCACGATCTATCTCTATCCCATGGCCTTGTCGCTGATCGTCACCGGGGTGGTCTGGCGCTGGATCCTCAACCCCGGGCTGGGTGTCGAGTCACTGGTGCGCAGCTGGGGCTTCGAGGATTTCACCTTCGATTGGCTGGTCAACCCTGACATGGCCATTTATGCGCTGGTGATGGCTGCGGTATGGCAGGCCTCGGGGTTCGTCATGGCGCTGTTTCTGGCCGGCTTGCGCAGCATCGACGACAACCTGTTCAAGGCGGCGGCGCTGGATGGCGCGAGCCTGCCCAAGGTCTACTGGCGGATCGTGATTCCGTGTCTACGTCCCGTGGTATTCAGCGCCGTGATGATCCTCGCGCATATCGCCATCAAGAGCTTCGACCTGGTGATGGCATTGACCGGCGGTGGGCCAGGCTACGCCACCGATCTACCGGCGACCTTCATGTACACCTATACCTTCACCCGCGGGGAGATCGGCCTGGGGTCGGCCAGCGCGATCATGATGCTATGCGGCGTGCTGGCGATCCTGGTGCCCTACCTGTATTCCGAACTGCGAGGAAACAAGCATGGATAACGTCATTCGGCGCCGTACGCCGGGCGCCCGCATGCTGCGCGCAGGTCTCTATGCATTGCTGATGGTGATGGCGCTGGTCTATCTGCTGCCACTGGTTGTGATGCTGCTGACCTCGCTCAAGCCGCTCGAGGAAATCCGCGCCGGGGGACTATTATCGTTACCGGATTCGCTGACGTTCGCGGCCTGGCTCAAGGCGTGGGGCAGCGCCTGTACCGGGACACGCTGCGAGGGCCTGTCGGGCTATTTCATGAACTCGGTGAGCATCGTGGTGCCGGCCGTGGCGATCTCTACGCTGATGGGGGCGCTCAACGGTTACGCGTTGACCAAGTGGCGCTTTCGTGGCGCCAACCTATGCTTCGCGCTGTTGTTGTTCGGCTGCTTCATTCCCTTTCAGGTGGTGTTGATGCCGATGGCCCAGACGCTGGGCTGGCTGGGCCTGGCGAGTTCGACGAGCGGGCTGGTGCTGGTGCACGTGGTCTACGGCATCGCCTTTACCACGTTGTTCTTTCGCAATTATTACGTGTCGATCCCCGACGAGATGATCGCTGCGGCCAAGCTCGATGGCGCGGGGTTTTTCCGTATCTTCTGGCGCATTCTGTTGCCGATCTCGGGCCCCATCATCACGGTATCGGTGATTTGGCAATTTACCCAGATCTGGAACGACTTCCTGTTTGGGGTTGCCTTTGCCGGATTCGGTTCACAGCCGGTGACGGTGGCGCTGAACAACCTGGTCAATACCTCCACCGGGGTCAAGGAGTATAACGTCGACATGGCCGGAGCACTGATCGCCGCGTTGCCGACGCTGGTGGTGTATGTCGTGGCTGGCAAATATTTCGTGCGCGGGCTGACCGCGGGTTCCGTCAAGGGCTGATTGCAGAGGTCATTATGTCCGCATTGAACATCCTTCACGTCGACAAGACGTTTGGTAACACCCAGGTACTCAAGGACATTTCGTTGGCGATAGAGTCTGGCGAGTTCCTGATCCTGGTCGGCCCTTCGGGCTGTGGCAAGTCGACACTGATGAATGCCATCGCAGGGTTGGAGCCGGTCACCTCCGGCGACATCCAGATCGGCGGTGAAGACGTCACCTGGCGCACGCCCGCCGAGCGTGACATTGCCATGGTGTTTCAGTCCTATGCCTTGTATCCGAGCATGAATGTGCGCCAGAACATCGCTTTCGGTCTGGAAATGCGCAAGATGCCCAAGGCCCAGCGCGAGGAGGCGGTCGCGCGCGTGGCCGATTTGCTGCAGATCACGCCGCTGCTCGACCGCAAACCGTCGCAACTCTCGGGCGGGCAGCGGCAGCGTGTCGCCATGGGGCGGGCTCTGGCGCGTGAGCCCCAGATCTACTTGTTCGACGAGCCGCTTTCGAACCTGGATGCCAAGCTGCGCGTGGAGATGCGCACCGAAATCAAGAAGCTGCATCAGCGCTTGGGAACCACCATCGTCTATGTGACGCATGACCAGATCGAAGCCATGACATTGGCGGACCGGATCGCGGTGATGCGCGACGGCGAGATCCTGCAGTTGGGCACGCCCGACGAGGTCTACAATGATCCCGTGGACATGTTCGTGGCGGGGTTCATGGGCTCGCCATCGATGAACTTCATTCCCGTGACGCTGGTCAGCCGTGATGACGGCTACGTGCTGCGCGTCCTCGACGAGCAGGATCCTACGGGAGCGCCGTTGGAACTCCCATGGCCGCCAGCGCGTGAAGCACAAGCATTGCATGAGTGGGTTGGTGAGCGGCTAATTCTCGGTGTGCGTCCCGAGCACTTCGTCGAAGACGAAACGCGCATGGAGACGTCATTCGATGGGACTCGGCTCGACGTGATGGCGACGGTGGTCGAACCCACCGGCGCGGATATCCTGCTCCAGGCCACGCTGAGCGGCACCGAGGTGACCATGCGTCTGGGACCCAAGAGTCAGGTAGCAGCCGGCGAGCGCGTTGCCTTGCGTGTCGACATGAGCCGTGCCGTGCTGTTCGAGACGACCAACCAGCGGCGCGTGGCATAGCGTCCGTGGCACGCGGAGACGCGTTGCGTGCTTGCCTTGGACGATAAGCGCTCGTTAGACTGCGCGCTCGCTGTTTCTGGAGTCCAACATGGCCGTATGTCCGCACGAATGGCTGCTCTACTGTCGTCCCGGTTTCGAAAAGGACCTGAGTGCCGAGGTCCTGGACAAGACCGCCCATGTGGGGCAGGTGGGATATCCTGTCGCGGCACCGAGCAGTGGTCATGTACGTTTCGTGCTCGATGCCGCCATGCCGGCCAACGAGGTGCATCGCGCCTTGCCGCTCGAGGCCCTGGTGTTTGCACGTCAATCGCTGGTGGCGTTCCCCCCTTTGGAAAACCTGCCACGCGACGATCGCTTGACGGCGATCGTCGAGCTGGTCGTTGCCAGCGGTTGGTCGTTTGAGGCGGTCTGGCAGGAAACGCCGGATACCAACGAAGAGAAAGCGCTGGCCGGTTTGATGAAGGCGCTGCGCAGGCCGCTGGAAAACACGCTCAAAAAGCGTGGCGCGCTGCGTCGCAAGGCAGGCGGGCGGCGTCTGCATCTGTTCTGGACGGCAGGTGACCGGGTGCAGGTGGCGGTGAGTTTCCCCGGCAACCGTGCCGAACATCCGGGCGGCATATGGCGTCTCAAGTTGCCGCGTGAAGCGCCGAGTCGCTCGACGCTCAAGCTCGAAGAAGCCTGGCATGTCTTCGTGCCGCGCGAAGCGTGGCCGACGCGGCTCAATGACAGCATGCAGGCCGCCGACCTGGGGGCTGCGCCGGGCGGTTGGACGTACCAACTCGTGCGCAAGGGCATGTACGTCTACGCCATCGATAACGGCCCCATGGATGACGCGCTCATGGCCAGCGGCCAGGTCGAACATCTGCGCGAGGACGGTTTCGTCTGGCAGCCGCCGATGCGACTCGACTGGTTGGTATGCGATATCGTCGACAAGCCCATGCGTGTCATCGACATGGTCGAACGCTGGCTCGTGGCGCCGTGGTGCCACGAAGCGATCTTCAACCTGAAGTTGCCGATGAAAAAGCGTTGGGAGGAGGTCTCGCGCTGTCTCGAACGATTGGCAACGTCGCTCGACCAAGCGGGGATCCGTGCGCGGATACGCTGCCGGCATCTGTATCATGACCGTGAGGAAGTCACCGTGCATGTGTGCCTGCTCGATTGAGATGGCCGTGGCAATGGCGCATCATCAGTCAGTGAATCCCTCTGAGGTAACGCCCCTTATGTCCGATCCCGATACTGCTCTCTCCACCACGCCGGATGCCGTGCTGGATACCTCCGGGTTGTATTGTCCCGAGCCGATCATGATGATGCACAACCAGGTACGGGACATGCAGGCTGGTCAACATCTAGAAGTGATCGCCACGGACCCGGCCACCACACGCGACATTCCCAAGTTCTGCACGTTCCTGGGCCATGAACTGGTCTCGCAGGCCCAGGACGGCGATCATTACCGCTACGTCATTCGTCTCGCATGACGCCCTTACGATGAGGGCGTCGTCATTGCGGCAAGGGCTTCCAATGTGGTGGGATCCTGCTGCTTGATCTGATTGGCGATGTGACGCTGGAAATAATACACCGTCGCATGACGGCTATGACCGGGATAGAGGCAGTCATCCCCGGCCAAGACCGGCGTCTGCTCGATACGCTCCTCGTCGACGAGGAGCGATTCCACCCTCCCGTCGTTATACAGGCGCCAGCCAAATACCTGCTTGAGTTGCCAGCTGTCACCCTCGCTGACGAGGCACAACGCATGCGTGCCCTGGGTATCGGGCAACTGTTGGATCAAGGTCGGTGTCGACGTCTCCTCATACTCGAAATACGCAGCGGCATGTTCCAGCTCATGGACCTTGTGCTCGGGCGGGGAGTGGAAGATGTCTTCCGTCTCGGGATCACGATAGCCGAAAAAATGCCCATGCTCGGGGCTGTCCACTTCATGGCAGGGGGACAGCGATTCCATCCAGGGCACCAGACCGACTACCTCGCCGCTTTCACGAAGTCCCCAAGCCAGCAGCGGCATGGCATACAGCGTGTCCGGATCCGAGGTCAGGTGATAGAGCATTTCAAGGCCATCCAGTTCAGGCGACAAGCGCAGAATGCGGCGCTGTGCCTGACGTCGCTGCCTCATGGTGTCCAGGTCGATGACCTGAGCGGTGCGTGGGGACGAAACGATACCCATGGCAACCTCCTTGCGCGGCAGTAATAGGCCAAGACCTCAACTTACTATTAGCATAGGGTGGCGTGGAAAGTTAAGCATTGTCGTGCAAACTGCGCTGAACTCGGTGATGCAGACGCCAGCCCAGCAACACGGCAGCCACCGTCAGTCCGGCGCACAGGCCCAGCCAATAGCCATGGATGCCGAAGGGCGCGAAGTGGCCTTCCCAGCCACGCCCCAGCAAGTGGCCGCCCGCCAGCCCGACCAACCAGTATGACAAGACCGTGATCAGCATGATGATCCGGGTGTCCTTGTAGCCGCGCAATGCACCGGCCAAGTTGGCCTGGAGCGAGTCGGAGATCTGATAGAGCATGGCCAGCGTGACCAGCGACATGGCCAGGGCATGCACTTCCGTGTTCGACGTATACAAAGCGAGGATGGGCGACGCCGTTGCCCATAGGATGGCATCGTTGAGCAGGGCCACCAGCAAGCACACGACAATGCCGTTCCAGGCCACGAAGCGTGCCTCGTGCATGTCACCGCGCCCCAGCGTATTACCCACCCTCACGGTGAGCGCCATGCTCAGCGACAATGGCAGCATGAACAGGATCGAGGTGTAATTGAGCGCAATCTGGTGGGCGGAAACGACGATTTCCCCCAAGCGTGCCACAAACAAGGCAATCAGGGTGAACAGCGTGACCTCGACGAAGATCGCCACACCGATAGGCACGCCGACATGCAACAGCTCGACTATGTCGCGCCGACGAGGGGGAACCGGCGAGTGCCACAAGGTGACGCTACCGTAGGCTCGGGCACGATGCGTATAGATCATCATCGCCAGGCACATCACCCACATGGACACCGCCGTGGCGATACCGCAGCCCACGGCGCCTAGAGCAGGCAAGCCGGCGATCCAGCCGGGGGTGATATCGCCCAGCAGCGAGACGATGCCGGGACCACCGTAGATCAGTGCATAGTTGAAGGGAATGTTGATGCCTAGCCCGAGGAGGCTGATCCACAAGGCGGGGCGGGTATGATTCATGCCGTCGGAAAAGGCGCGCAAGGCCTGATAAAGACCGATCCCCGGCATGCCGAACGCCACGGCGGTGAGATACCCGGTGGAGAGTTCGGCCACATGCTCGGGGACCTCCATGAGTCGGAAAACCGGGCCGACGCCGAACCACAGGAGCAACGCCGATAGGGTGCCCAGCAGCAGGGCGACCCATAGCGCCTGATGGACGTAAGGACGAATCGTCGCCTGGCGCTGGCCGCCCAAAAGCTGTGCCACGATGGGGGTGAGTCCCATGAGGGCGCCGGTCATGAAGAGCATCAACGGCAGCCACAGGCTGGAGCCGACCGAGACGGCGGCCAGGTCGGTCGCGCTGGCGCGCCCTGCCATGATGATGTCGACCGCACTCATTCCCGACTGCGCCAGTTGCGCGCCGCAGATAGGCAGCGCCAGGCGCATCAAGAGGCGCGACTCACGCAGGCTATGGACGTATAAGGCCTTGAAGGCGCTCAAACCGGTCCTCCCTGACAGGCAAAAGCGGCATTTTAGCAAGCGTACGTCGTGAATGCCTTTCATCGTGCGGCGGAGTGCCTATAATATTTTCCCGCTTTTGAAGGAGGCCGCGTGATTCACCGTATCGACGATGTCATCGCCGTGTTCGACGGCGTGTTTGCCGGGCCATATCGAACATGTCTGGTCAGCGGCGATGACGAACCCCTGTACTGTCCCGCCAGCGATGAGCATGCCCTGCATCGGATCATTTTCGCGCATGGCTTCTTCGCCAGTGCCCTGCATGAGGTCAGCCACTGGTGCATCGCCGGGGAGCGTCGTCGTCAGTTGGAGGACTACGGCTACTGGTACGAGCCCGATGGTCGCGATGCCGAGCGTCAACGTGAGTTCGAAAGCGTCGAGGTCGCCCCTCAGGCGCTCGAATTGCTGTTCAGCGAGGCTTGCAATCGACGCTTTAACGTCAGTGTCGATAACCTGGGTGGCCCCGAGGTCGATCGGGACGCCTTCGCCGAGCGGGTTGCCGCACGCGCGGCCCGTTATCGCGAGACCGGCCTGCCTCGCCGGGCGGCGGCGTTTCGCGAGGCACTGCATGCCTTCTACCGTCGCGGGTTATCGCGCGAGGCGGCGATCGATGTAGGGCGGGAAAGCCTGCAACCAACCTGACCGAGGGGCATGGCCGGCCCCTCGTGATGCGGCGAGTGGTTCGCGTTACTCCTCGCCGCGCAGGCGCTGGTGCAGATACAACATGACCTGCACTTCATGATCGGCGCGCATGGGCTCGAGTCCGAGATCGCCGAACAGTTCCCCCCGGGCACGCGTCCATTCTCCTGGACCGAGGTCGGGGTAGAGCGTTTCCGCCGGCGCCAGTTCGACGAAGGGCGTTACCGCGAAGTCCTCGAACAGGCGCGATAGCGCGGCCTCGTCGTCGCCTACCCCCGCCGTATAGAGCGTCACGTTGAAGTGATCGGCCTCCAGCTCGCGCAATACATCCAGGGGGCTAATGCCCAGGCTGCGCAGCTCTTCCAGGCTGTAATCGCCGAGTTTCAGGAGGTCTTCGTCGAGCCAGTCGTCGTCAGGCTGGATCAGCGCATGCTTGATCTGGCCATCGGGCAGGGCCCAGGAAATGGCGACGGGAAGCGCGTCCTCGTCGCCGGTTTCGATGGTGATGAAACCAGGAAAGTCCATGTCAGTGCTCCTCGTCGAGTTGGAAGAATCGGCGCGCCGTAGCGGTGGTGGAAGCCGCCAGCGAGGCCTCGCTCTCGCCGCGCCAGTGCGCTATTTCGCGGACGATCCAGGGTAGCAGCGCGGGTTCGTGTCGGCGTCCCTTGAGCTTGGCCGGCAGGTTGCGCGGCAACAAGTACGGACAGTCGGTTTCGACCATCAGCCGCGTGGCGGGAATGTCACCGACGAGTTCGCGCAGATGATGGCCGCGTCGCTCATCGCACAACCAGCCGGTCAGGCCGATATGCAGATCGAGATCCAGGTAGCCATGCAGGGTCTCGCGGTCGGCAGTGAAACAATGCACGACGGCGTTGCCGATATCGTCACGCCAGTGACGCAGAATGTCGCGCATCCGTGGGCCGGCGTCACGCTCATGCAGGAACAGTGGCAGGCCGCTTTCGACGGCCAGGCCGAGCTGGGCCTCGAAGGCGCGTTCCTGCTCGGTGGGGGTGGAAAAGTTGCGATTGAAATCCAGCCCGCATTCGCCCACGGCGACGACCTTGGCGTCGGCGTGCAGCGCTCGCATGGCGCTCCCCAGCGGGGCATCCCAGTGGCTGGCCATATGCGGATGCAGCCCTGCCGTGGCGTAGAGGCCGTCGTGGCGATGCGCCAGGGCGGCGGCCTGCTCACTGTGCACCAGGTCGGTGCCGGTGAGAATCAGCGTCGCTACCTCGGCCACCCGAGCGCGCTCGAGCACGGCGTCGAGGTCCTTGGCGAAGCTTTCGTGCGTCAGGTTCGCACCGATATCGACCAGGGGGGCGGGCGACGTCATGCGCAGCGCGTCAGGTAGCGGATTGGCGTCGTCGTGTGTCACGGAAGATCTCTCCAGCCCAATGAGTCGCGAAAACCCACCATTCTACCCCCGGACCCAAGAGGCGACCATGCGTTACACTAGCGTCTTTACTCCGAATGTCTGTCAACGAGGTGGTCACGCGTGACGTTGTTACGTCTGGAACAGTTGCAATTGGCTTACGGCACCCAGGTCCTGCTGGATAACGCCGAGCTGACGCTGGAAAAAGGGGAGCGCTTGGCGCTGGTGGGGCGCAACGGCACTGGCAAATCGACGTTCCTCAAGTTGATTTCCGGTGAGACGTTGGCCGATGGAGGACACATCTGGCGCGCACCGGGATTGAAAGTGGGCGTGTTGGCGCAGGAACTGCCGGATGCCAGCGGCAACACCATTTTCGATGTCGTCGCCCAGGGCCTCCCAGAAGCGGGTGCCTTGCTGAGCGCCTATCACCACCTGGTGATGAGCGAGTCGCCCGACATGGACGAGCTCGAGCGGCTGCAAACCCAGCTCGAGTCGGTGGATGGCTGGTCGTTCCATCAACGCATCGACACCATTCTCTCGCGTCTGGGGCTACCCGAAGACACCGAAATGGCCAGCCTCTCCGGGGGGTGGCGGCGGCGTGTGGCGCTGGCGCGTGCTCTGGTCGCCGACCCTGATGTGCTGCTGCTCGACGAGCCGACCAACCATCTCGATCTGGATACCATCGGTTGGTTGGAAGAACAGTTGCTCGCCTTCAATGGCTCGGTGCTGTTCATTACCCACGACAGGGCCTTCTTGTCGCGGCTGGCGACCAATATCCTCGAACTCGACCGTGGCCAGCTGGGGCGTTACCCCGGCGACTACGCGGCGTATCAGGCGCAAAAACAGCATGAGCTCGAGGTCGAAGCGCGCGAGCGCGCCGAATTCGACAAGAAGCTCGCCAAGGAAGAGGCCTGGATCCGTCAAGGCATCAAAGCGCGCCGCACGCGCAACGAGGGGCGTGTGCGGGCGCTCGAGAAGATGCGTGGCGAACGTGCCGAGCGCCGCGAACGCGTGGGCCGCGCGCAGCTCAGCGTCGACAGCGGTGAGCGCACCGGCAAGCGCGTCGTCGAACTCACGGGGGTCAGTCAGCGTTTTGGCGACGACTGGGTGGTGCGCGATCTGTCGCTGGAAATTCAGCGTGGTGATCGTATCGGCTTCATCGGCCGCAATGGCGCCGGCAAGACCACCTTGCTGAAGATCCTGCTGGGGGAGCTCGAGCCCAGTGAAGGGAAAGTGCGGATGGGCACCAACCTGAGCGTGGCCTATTTCGATCAACTGCGTGCCGGCCTGGAGCTCGAGAAAACCGTCTACGACAACGTGGCCCAGGGGAGCGACCGCGTCGAAGTGGGCGGCAAGGACCGGCATGTCATGAGCTACTTGCAGGATTTCCTGTTTTCGCCGGACCGCGTGCGCCAGCCGGTCAAGGCGCTCTCGGGCGGGGAGTCGAATCGACTGCTGCTGGCCAAGTTGTTCACCCAACCGGCCAACGTCCTGGTGCTCGACGAACCGACCAACGATCTGGACGTCGAAACCCTCGAGCTGCTCGAGGAACTGCTGCTGGATTTCGACGGCACCCTGCTGCTGGTTTCGCACGACCGTGCCTTCATGGACAACGTGGTCACCAGCGTATTGGCCTTCGAAGGTGAAGGGCGCGTCCAGGAATACGTCGGCGGGTATAGCGATTGGGTGCGGCAGGGCGGCAAGCTGCCGCCGGCACCGTTCGAGTTCGGCAGCGCGGCGAACGTACTGCCGGCCCAAGAGGCGGCAACGCCAGCCCCCAAGTCTGCCGATCCGGATATCGGCAAGGCCGAGGCCCCGGCGTCCAAGCCCAAGCGGGTCAAGCTTTCCTACAAGTTGCAGCGCGAACTGGACCAGCTACCGGCCACCATCGAAGCCCTGGAAACCGAGGTGGCGAATTTCGAAGCGGAGGTCGGCGCGCCCGAGTTCTATCAGCAGGACAGCGATACCGTGACTCAGCGTCTGGAGGCGTTGGACGCCAAACAAGCCGAGCTGGATGCGGCGATGTCGCGCTGGATGGAACTGGAGGCCATGGCCGAGGGCGAGTAAAGGCGAAGGCGCCGGATACGGTCAGCGTACCCGGCGCCTGGCGTCATTCGTCGACTTCGCCGTCTTTACCTACGCGTACCGCCAGCACGTCGCATTGTGCGCCGTGCAGCACGCCGGTGGAGGTCGAGCCGAGCAGCAAGGCAAAGCCGTGGCGACCATGCGAGCCCACGACAATCAAGTCGACATCGTGTTCGGCGGCGAAACGATGGATCTCGGTATCGGGCATGCCGACCACGACGTACTGGTTGTCCGCCGAGATGCCGTGAGGATCGGCGATTTCCGCGAGCCGCTGTTTGGCATGGTCGTCGAGCTGGTCCTGGATGCTGGTCAGATCCATGGGGATATCGCCGCCATAGGCGAATCCCAGTGGTTCGAGCGTATGCATGATCGATAGCTTGGCATGGTTACGCTCGGCGATGGGAATCGCACGCTCGAGTACCTTACGGGAATCCTTGGTCAGGTCGACGGCGACTAAGACGTGTGTGTACTCGTTACTCATGGGGGCATCTCCCACCTTGTCGATGAACGCTTCTACTTTAGGCGCGCCGAAACGTTGAAACAATGCCTTGGATCAATCAGTTCGCATGTGGAGGATGTTTGGAAATCTTTCTTTTTCTAGGGCTGGCGGTATTTCTTATTCTCTCGCCAGCCCTGTGGCTCAGGCCCGGGGCCCATGAACAGCGCCGCAGTGGGCTGCGCGTGGCGGTGCGTGACGCGGGCGCGGCGGTGCGTTTCGACAATGCACCGCTACAAGATGCGCCAGGTTTGGTGGGGTATCGCTGGCGCTACCCTCAGGCCGCCCCCGGCAGCGACTTCACCCTTGTCCGTGAGGCCTATGCCAGTGACCGGTTGGAGGAAGCCGTGCCAGGCTGGCGTTGGCGTCAGTCACCGCTGCCTCCGTTGAGTGCAGCCGCGTTTCAATGCCTGGAGCAGACGCTGTCGACGCTTCCCGAGGACGCACTGGTGATAGAGTCGTCGCCCAAAGGGCTGACCTTATGGTGGGGGGAGTCGCAGGACGCCGAGACGTTCGCACCTGTGCTGGAAGCGTTGACGGGGCTCGTCGGTGGCTTGGCCGGTAGCGGTCGTCAGTCCCGCTGAGCGCCGCGCGAGAGCCGCACGGCGCCGTAGAGTATCCAGCGTCAGCTTGCGCTGTAGAGCGGGTCACTCATCGTCGCAGGGGGCGCGCGAGAGAAGTCGTTGTCCGTTCTGCTCGATGCGCGTCAGTATGGCGTCCAACTGGTCGACGTCGTCATCGCTCAAGCCTTCGATCATTTCGATACGCGCCTGCTCGACGACGGTCTCGATCTTCTTGAGCAAGGGTGTCGCCTTGTCGGTGAGATAGACCCGCTTGGTGCGGCGGTCCTCATCGCTTGGGCGGCGCTCTATGAGCCCTTGCTCGGTGAGTTGGTCGAGTGTTCTGACCAAGGACGGAGCTTCCACGCCGATGGAGCGAGCCAGATCGCATTGCGGCTGGCCATCACCCATTTTCGACAGGTGATAGAGCGTCACCCAGCGCGTCTGCGTCAGCTCCAGGGGAGCGAGGCGTTCGTCGAGGATGGCGCGCCACAGGCGTGGTACGCGCGACAGTTTGAGTCCGATATCCTGATGCATGGGCCTTGTATTGGTTAGGAACCTAACGGGATTGTCCCGAGTGGGACGCGCTATTGCAAGTCACACTATCGTCGACCTTCATTCATCGCCACGGTCCGCGCCGGCGACCAGATGACGGATGTTCCAGCCTGGCAATCCCGGGGGTGAATGAATGTCGCCATCAGCCTGGGTGGCCTTCGCGGCGTCTTCGTCGACGCGAAAACGCAATGTACCGATTCGCTGGCCGGCGGCGGTCATGACGTCGATCTGCCAGCGTCCTTGCGATGCCGCGGGGAAATTTTGCTTGTGCGTCCAGGCACGATAGCCCTGTTCGCGTCCACCCCGGATGATCAGCGGTATGCGATCGACCACTTCGCCATCGTGGCGCCAGACATGATAGATCTTTTCGCGTAGACCGCGTGGCGCGCGAATCGCGGTGTAAGCGTACAAGCCTTGCCCCGAGAGTGTCGATGGGGTCAGTACGCTTTCGCCGCGCGGCTCGCGCGATTCGACATCGAAACTCGGCGAGAGGGCGCTGCCGGAGAGCCATAGCGTGGCCGGGGGGATCCATATCCGCCCCATCCAGGCCGCCGAGGCCAGCACCACGATCAGCCCAAGCATCGCCAGCCATCGCCATAGCCCCTGCGGTTGGATCAGGTTGATCAGGCTGGGCACGCTGAAAATCGCCATGGCCACGATGGCCAGTATCAGGCTTTGCCCGGTGGTCAGATGCAACATGATCGGCAACGTCACCAGCACGACCACAAATACGCACAGCGCATGGAACATGAAGTACAGCCAGCGATGACGTTGTGCGAGGCCGAAATACAAGGGATCGAGAATCGCCAGCAGGCTGCAGCCGATGAGTAACGAGGTGAAAACGGCTTGGCCGCTTGTCCATACCGTGGTGGCGATAAAAAACGGCAACGTAAAGAACAGCGTCTCCTGATGGATGAGCTGCGCGATGAAGGTCGTCAGTATGCGCGGCAGTCCGGCTTGACCGCGCCAGTTGAGCAGTCGGGTCAACAGGCTTTCGGCCAGCAGCAGGCACCAGGCGACCAGCAGCCCCAGGGCGAGCAAGGCGCCGAGCCATTGCTGGCGGTTGACCAGGAAAAACCCCAACAGGCCGATGACGAAGGCGGTCGGTGGCCACAGCCAGGCGTAGCGTTTGAGCTTTTCGACGAGCGGCGTGAGGCGGGCGATCAGTGTCGCGCTAGCGGGTAAGGACATGAGGCGTGTGGATGTTCCAATACAGCGTGTAATGAAGGGTAGCGCGTAAAAAAGCGGCGCGATGGCCGGCGGATCGCAAAGGCGCCTATCCTATCAGGAGTCCAGTGCGTCCGGGAGTTATCTCTGTGCAATGTTTCCCGAGAGCCCCCGCTGCAACGCGACCATTCGCTAATGGGGGAAGGCTTGACGCCATCGCTTGGCTGGCGCAAGCTGATTCGTATTCAAACGACTGTATGAAAGTGTGCGAGGAGCAGCGCCACGTCCGAGCTCGGCGTATGCCTCCTTCGTGAATCGTGAGGTCCAGGCCAACAGCAGGGAGAGCCCTGAATGATTTATCAAGGTAACGCCATCACCGTGGTGCAGCGCGATGACGGTATCGCCACGCTGACCTTCGATGCGCAAGGCGAGTCCGTCAACACGCTCTCGAGCAAGGTGATCGAAGAGTTCGAAGCGGCCCTGGCGGCGCTCGGCAAGGCCGCGGGTGTCAAGGGCCTAGTCATCACCAGCGCCAAGGACGCCTTCATCGTCGGCGCGGACATCACCGAGTTCCACGGCATGTTCCGCCGCGACGAAGCCTTCCTGGTCGACATGAACACGCGGGTGCACGGTATCTTCAACACCCTGGAGGACCTGCCGTTTCCCAGTGTGGCGGCGATCAATGGCCTGGCGCTCGGCGGTGGCTGCGAAATCACCCTGGCGTGCGATTTCCGGGTGATGAGCGACAAGGCCAAGCTGGGCCTGCCCGAGACCAAGCTGGGAATCGTGCCGGGTTGGGGCGGCTGCGTGCGTCTGCCGCGTTTGATCGGTGCCGACAACGCCATCGAGTGGATTTCCGGGGGCACTGAAAACCGTGCCGACGCCGCCTTGACGGTCGGCGCGGTGGATGCCGTTGTCTCGGGAGACGCCCTGGAGTCCGCCGCGCTGGATATTCTGGCCCGCGCCAATGCCGGCGAGCTCGACCACCAGGCGCGCCGCCGCATCAAACAGTCCCCGCTGATGCTCAACGCCATCGAGCAGATGATGGTGTTCGAGACCGCCAAGGGCTATGTAGCGGGCAAGGCGGGGCCGCATTACCCGGCGCCCATCGAGGCGATCAAGGTCATCCAGAAAGGGGCCGGCGAGGAGCGCCAACGTGCCCAGGCCATCGAGGCCAAGGCGTTCGCCAAACTCGCCAAGACCGATGTCTGCTATCACCTGGTCGGCTTGTTCCTGAGCGATCAACTGGTCAAGAAAAAGGGCAAGCAGTACGCCAACCAGGCCGCCGCCGTGAACAAGACGGCGGTACTGGGCGCGGGCATCATGGGCGGCGGCATCGCCTATCAGAGCGCGTACAAGGGCACGCCGATCCTGATGAAGGACATCAAGGAGGAAGCCCTGCAACTGGGGCTGCAAGAAGCCCGCAAACTGCTCGGCAAGCAGCTCGAACGTGGCCGCCTGAGTAGCGACCAGGTCGCCGAGGCGCTGTCCAACATTCGCCCCACGCTCTCCTATGGCGACTTTGGCGATGTCGATCTGGTGGTCGAGGCCGTGATCGAGAATCCCAAGGTCAAGGAGGCCGTGCTGGCCGAGGTCGAGGGCCTGCTCGACGACAACGCCACGCTGACCTCGAATACCTCGACGATCTCCATCGACCGCCTGGCGGGCAATCTCAAGCGTCCCGAAAACTTCTGCGGCATGCACTTCTTCAATCCCGTGCATCGCATGCCGCTGGTCGAGGTCATCCGCGGCGAGAAAACCAGCGACGCCGCCGTGGCCACGACCGTCGCCTATGCCCGGCAGATGGGCAAGACACCGGTCGTGGTCAACGATTGCCCGGGCTTTCTGGTCAACCGCGTACTGTTCCCTTATTTCGGCGGTTTCAGCCAGCTGGTCGAGCAGGGCGCCGACTTCGAACGCGTCGACAAGGTCATGGAAACGTTCGGCTGGCCCATGGGCCCCGCGTACCTGCTGGACGTGGTCGGCATGGACACCGCCGTGCACGCGCAGGCGGTGATGGCGGAAGGCTTCCCTGACCGCATGGCGCAGGAAGCCAGAAACGGTGGCAAGACGGCGATTCAGCGCATGTACGACGAGGATCGCCTGGGCCAGAAGAACGGCAAGGGCTTCTATCGCTACGAAGAAGACAAGAAGGGCAAGCCCCAGAAAGTCTCCGACGCGCAGGCGCATGCGCTGGTCGAGGAAGCCGTCGACACGCGCAGCGAGTTCAGCGATGACGATATCATCGCGCGCATGATGGTCCCGCTGTGCATGGAAGCCGTACGCTGCCTGGAAGACGGCATCGTGGCGACGCCGGCCGAGGCGGACATGGCATTGATCTACGGCATCGGCTTCCCGCCGTTCCGGGGCGGGGCGCTGCGTTATATCGACGCGCTGGGCGTCGAGGCGTTCGTCGCCCAGGCCGAGACGCTGGCCGAGGAACTCGGGCCGCTTTATCGCCCCACCCAGCGACTGCGTGACATGGCCGCCAAGGGTGAGCGTTTCTATCCCGACACGTCCGAATCCGATCAATGAGCCACCACGCAACGAGGAGCGCGACAATGAGTTTGAATCCTAGAGATATCGTGGTGGTCGATGCCGTCCGGACCGCCATGGCCAAGGCCAAGCACGGTGCCTTCCGCAACGTGCGGGCCGAAAACCTCTCCGCCTCGGTGATGCAGGCACTGTTCGATCGCAACGCCAACCTGGTGCCCGCCGAGGTCGACGATGTGATCTGGGGCTGCGTCAACCAGACCCTCGAGCAGGCCATGAACATCGCGCGCAACGCCGCGATCATGACCGGTATCCCGCGCAGCGTGCCGGCGCAGACGGTCAATCGCCTGTGCGGCTCGTCGATGAGCGCGCTGCATATCGCCACGGCCAACATCAAGGCCGGCATGGGCGATTTCTACATCATCGGCGGCGTCGAGCACATGGAACACGTGCCGATGGACCACGGCGTCGACGTCAACCCGGCGGCCAGCAAGTACGCCGCCAAGGCTGCCATGATGATGGGCCTGACCGCCGAGCTGCTGGGCAAGATGCACGGCGTGGGCCGCGAAGAACAGGACGCGTTCGGTGTGCGCTCGCATCAACGCGCAGTGGCCGCCAACGAAAACGGCTACTTCGACAACGAGATCGTCGGCGTCGAAGGACATGACGCCGATGGCTTCCGGCGTCTGGTCGACCGCGACGAGGTGATTCGCCACGATGCCAACCTGGAAGACATGGGCAAGCTCAAGCCGGTCTTCGACCCCAAGGGCGGCACGGTCACGGCGGGCACATCCTCGGCGCTCTCGGTCGGCGCCTCGGCACTGGCGGTGATGAGCTACGAGCGCGCGCAAGCGCTGGGGCTCGAGCCGCTGGCGCGGGTGGTTTCCACCGGCGTCGCCGGCTGCGATGCCTCGATCATGGGCTACGGCCCGGTACCCGCGACGCAGAAGGCGCTCAAGAGCGCGGGTCTGAGTATCGACGATATCCAGACCGTTGAGCTCAACGAGGCGTTCGCCGCACAGTCGCTCCCCGTGCTCAAGGACCTCGGCCTGCGCGAGCGCATGGACGAGGTCGTCAACCTCAACGGCGGCGCCATTGCGTTGGGCCACCCGCTGGGCTGCTCCGGGGCACGCATCTGCACCACGCTGCTCAACGTCATGCGCCAGCAGGACACGCAACTGGGCCTGGCGACCATGTGCATCGGCATGGGCCAAGGCGTGGCCACGGTGTTTGAACGTTTGAAGTAAGCCGCTGCCGGCGTCCGCAGGACAGCGATAGCAAAGCGACACCCGCTTTGGGTGTCGCTTTTTACATGGGGGATATCGTTTCAAGCGGTCAATCTGATATTGCTGAGCAAAATACTGACTACACTGATAAAAACGTCGTGGCGCATCGAATCATGAAGCGGGCCGCGACGTGATGCGTTCATCGGCGATGGAGGAGGTGTTTTCTATGCTCACGCATGTCTGGGGACTCTTGGCGCACCCGAACCGTGAATGGAAGCAGATCCACGACGAAAGGGAGACCATCATCCACCTCTACAGTCATCATGTGCTGGTCATGGCACTGATCCCGGTGGTATGCGCGTTCATTGGTACCACCCAGGTCGGCTGGGATTTCGGAGGTGGGCATACCATCCAACTCAACTATCTGGACGCCTTCTTCGCCGGGGTCGCCTTCTACGTGGCGATCCTGATAGCAGTGGGCTTCATGGGCTCGGTGATCCACTGGATGGCGCAACGCTATTCCAATCCGCCGAGTCGTCGACGCTGCATCATCTTCGCCGGCTACGTCGCCACCCCCATGTTCGTCGGTGGTGTCGTCGCGCTTTATCCGCTGGTCTGGCTGTGCATGCTGGCGACCATCATCGGGCTCTGTTACAGCGCTTATCTGCTGTATCTGGGGATTCCCAACTTCCTCGACATCGGCGCGGAAGAAGGCTTCATCGTCACCGGCTCGACGCTGGGCATCGGCGTGCTGGTCCTCGAGGCGCTGCTGGCCGTGACCGTGCTGCTGTGGGGCTACGGTGCCAAGTTGCTGGGCATCGACGTGTAGCGAATCGCCGGGTAGGAGTGACGAGCAGCGCACTTCGAGCAGTCTGGAATACTCATTCGAGCCAAACGCCAACGGCGCCCCGCGGGGCGCCGTTGGCGTTCATGCTCAGTCGCTTCCAGTCTGCTGCAGTTGCTGCACCGAGGCGACCAGATCGTTGAAGCGCTCGCCCTGAATCTGAACGTGAGACTCAATCTCGGCCTCGGCGCGTTGCTCGTCACCCGCGGCAATGGCGGCAAGCACCGCCTCGTGTTCTGCCAGGGAGCGCTCCGGGCGGTGGCGCAGATGCAATTGCATGCGGCGGTAGGGTTGCAGCACCGCGTGCAGGCGCGTGGCCTCCTGAGCCAGAAAGGCGTTATGGCTGGCCTCGTAGATGCGCTGATGGAAGATGCTGTTCTCGTAGTAGTAGCCGTTGGCGTCGCCGGCCTCGGCCATGCGGCGGCACGCTTCGTGAGCCTCGCGCAGCGCTTCCAGTTCTTCTGAGCCGATGCGTCTCGCCGCGAGTCGAGCGCACATCCCCTCCAGTTCGGCCATCACTTCGAAGCGTTCCACCAATTCGGCCACGCTGAGCTTCGTCACGAAGGTGCCGCGCTTCGGGACCACCTTCACCATCCCTGACATTGCCAGCTGCTGGAGCGCCTCGCGGACCGGGGTGCGTGAGCAGTCGTATTCCCGCTCCAGAGCTTCCGGGTCGAGGCGTGCGCCGGGCGGATAACGTCCCTTGATGATGGCGTCTTCCAGCAGGTCGCGCAGTCGCTGCGCTTGGGAAACCTTGCTCATTGACTGTCCTCCCGCTTGACATGGTTATATTTTGCGCCTACTTGTTATATATAACAAGCCGGAACCATGTATTCATGATCCGGATCAATGGCATCGACAGAGACGACTCGGGCCTCTGGAGGGCGCAACATGAAAATGAACATGGATTTTCTGGAAAATCTCCTGTCGAGTGTGGCCCGGCGGGCACGTCAGCGCCCAGGGAGCGAGCGGGCTTCCCAGCGCGGAAGAGAAACCGTGGCATCGGGCGTCGATGGCCTCATTTCGGCGTGTGATGTCCTGTTGACCGGTGGCGGCGGTGAGGCATCGCAGATTCTGGTTGCCCAACGATTGCTGGCGGGCTACGCCGAGCTGGATGCCGACGGGCGGCGCACCTTCCTGACCAGACTCGCGGAGCGCCACGGCGCCAATGCCGAGCAGATCCACGCCGCCTACGCGGCTTATCGCGAGGGTGAGAGCGAAGCCGACCTGCGGACGCTGATCGAGGCCTGCGAGCCGCCACGCCAGGAGCTGCTGCGTCGGCTCAACCTTTGCCCGGGCGGCACCTATGAGCTGGTCAAGATGCGCGCCGATCTGCAGGCACATCTCGGCGAGTCGTCGGCGCTGACCGGGCTCGATGCGGATTTCGCGCACCTGTTCGCGTCCTGGTTCAACCGTGGCTTCCTGGTGCTCAAGAGCATCGACTGGAATACCCCGGCAGCGGTGCTCGAGAAGCTGATCCGTTACGAGGCCGTGCACGAGATTCAGGACTGGAACGACCTGCGCCGGCGTCTCGATCCGGAGGACCGGCGATGCTATGCCTTCTTCCATCCGGCCATCGGCGACGAGCCGCTGATCTTCGTCGAGGTGGCGCTGTGTCGCGGGATTCCGGGCGATATTCAGGTGCTACTGGCCGGCGGCGACGAGGTGGCTCCCCATGATGCCGACACGGCGGTTTTCTACAGCATCAGCAATTGTCAGGCCGGCTTGAAGGGGATCTCCTTCGGCAACTTCCTGATCAAGCAGGTCGTGCATGAGTTGCGGCGAGAGCTGCCCGAGCTCGACAACTTCGTGACCCTGTCGCCGGTGCCGGGCTTTGCCAAATGGCTGGCGGAACGGCGCGAGGCCGGCGAATGTCGGCTGACGACTGACGCCGCCACCGCCCTTGACGGGACCCGCTGGCGTGACGACCCGCAGGCTCGGGAGAGACTCGAGTCCGAACTCCTGCCCTTGGCCGCACATTACCTCACCCAGGCCAAGCAGCGCCACGGCTTGCCACGCGACCCTGTGGCGCGTTTCCACCTGGGCAACGGGGCGAGCCTGCATCGGCTCAACTGGCCCGCCGACATCTCCACCAAGGGCTGTCGTCAGGCCCATGGCCTGATGGTCAATTATCGCTACGAGCCGGACTGCATCGAGCAGAACCACGAGGCGTACACCCGCGAGGGCAGCGTGATTTGCACCGCCGACATCCAGCGCCAGGCAAGGCGAGCCCAGCCATTGCTGGAATCCCCCGTCGACGTCTGATACCCCCGACGACTCCCAGGAGATGCCACATGAATCACAATCTGTTCCTGCAATTCGAGGCCCATTTCCGTGCAACGCCGGACAAGACGCTGATCGATACCCCCGAGGGGCGTCGCTATTCTTATGGTGAGGTGCTGGCCACCTCGCAGCGTCTGGCCGGCGTGCTGCAGTCTCTCGATGTCCAGCCCGGCGACCGAGTGGCGGTGCAGGTCGGCAAGAGCCCCGAGGCGATCATGCTGTATCTGGCCTGCCTGCAAGCCGGGGCGGTCTACCTGCCGCTCAACACCGGCTACACCGGTGCCGAAATCGAGTACTTTCTCAGCGATGCCGCGCCACAGCTCTATGTGTGCCCAACGGAGTGGGAGGCGGATGCCAAACGCTTCTACCAGGAGGGCCTGGTGGTCCACGTGGAAAGCCTGGGCACGGACGGAGACGGCAGCCTGATGGAGCGCGCCGCCTTCGCCGAGCCGGTGACCGATATCGCTTGCCTCGAAGCCTCCGATCTGGCCGCGATCCTCTACACCTCCGGCACCACCGGGCGCTCCAAGGGCGCCATGCTCAGCCATGCCAACCTGGCCTCGAACAGTCGGGCGCTGGCTGAGGCCTGGCGCTTCACCGCCGGCGACCATCTGTTGCACGCACTGCCGATCTTCCACACACACGGCTTGTTCGTGGCCTGCAACATCGTGCTGACGGTGGGCGCCTCGATGACGTTTCTGCCCAAGCTCGATGTCGAGCAGCTGCTCGATCTGATGCCTCGGGCCACGGTGCTGATGGGCGTGCCGACGTTTTACACGCGGCTGCTGCAGTCCCCGCGGCTGAATCGTGATGCCGTGGCCAGCATGCGGCTGTTCGTCTCCGGCTCGGCGCCGCTGATGGCCGAGACGCACGAGCAATTCCGCGAACGGACGGGCCATGTCATTCTCGAGCGCTATGGCATGACCGAAACCAACATGAACACCTCCAACCCCTACGACGGTGAGCGACGCCCCGGCACGGTCGGTTTTCCGCTCCCGGGCAGCGAGGTGCGCATCACCGATCGCGAGAGCGGCGCCGAATTGCCCCGCGGCGAGACTGGACTGGTCGAGGTGCGGGGCGACAACGTCTTCCAGGGCTACTGGCAGATGCCCGAGAAGACCCGTAGCGAGTTTCGCGACGACGGCTTTTTCATTACCGGCGACCTGGGCCTGATCGACGACGATGGCTATCTGCACATCGTCGGGCGTGACAAGGATCTGGTGATCTCGGGCGGCTACAACGTTTACCCGAAAGAGATCGAGCAACTGATCGACGAATTGCCGGGTGTCGCCGAGTCGGCGGTATTCGGCGTCGAGCACCCTGACCTGGGGGAAGGCGTCACGGCCGTGGTCGTGCCCCGCGAGGGCGCAGAGCCCCCTGACGAGGCCAGCATTCAGTCGGTCTTGCGCGATCGGCTGGCACGCTACAAGCAACCCAAGCGGATATTCACGATCGAGGCACTGCCGCGCAACGTGATGGGCAAGGTACAAAAGAACCAACTGCGTAATGACTATGCCGACATCTATACCGTGAAGGAGGCGGACGAAACAGCCGTGTGATGCGGCCAATGGCCTGGCTGGTGGCCAGGCCTCCTAGTCGTGCGGAGATGCGACAAGGAGCACGCTAATGCTCGGGAGCTCCCGAGGATCGATTACAACGACAAGAAGGAAATGATCATGGTGATCTACGGAGTGGCCTTGCTGGCCGGATGCATGATGATAGGCCTGGTAATCGGAGACCTGTTGGGTCAATTGCTGGGCATCAATGCCAATTTGGGCGGTGTGGGTATCGCCATGCTGCTGCTTATCTTCGTGACGGGGTATCTCAAGGTTCGGGGCAAACTGCCCGAGGCCACTGCGAGTGGCATCAAGTTCTGGAATGCCATGTATATTCCCATCGTCGTGGCCATGGCCGCCAGTCAGAACGTGGCGGCGGCCTTCAGTGGCGGACTGGTGGCGCTGCTGGGTGGTGTACTGGCCGTGGTGCTGGGGCTGGCGATGGTGCCGGTGTTCGCGGGTCGACGTCCGAGATCGAGCGTCGTCACGGATGCCGATGAACCGCGCCCCGAGTCCATGACCACCCATACCGCCGGCCGCTGAGGAGGATCTCCCATGCTCCAGTCACTGTACGATCTCGTCGACAAGTATCATCTGGTGGCGGCCTTCGCTGTCATCGGTCTCACCATGTACCTCGCCTACTGGATCAGTGAGCGCTTCACCCGCGGAAAGCTGCATGGTTCCGCTATCGCCATCATGCTCGGTCTGGCATTGGCCTATGTGGGAGGAAAGGTCACCGGTGGCGCGGATGGTCTCGCCGACATCACCCTTTTCTCAGGCCTGGGCCTGATGGGCGGGGGGATGCTGCGCGACCTCGCCATCATCGCCACCGCGTACGGCGTGCGTTTCGAGGAGGTGCGCGAGGCGGGCGTGCGTGGCGTGATGGCACTGTTCGCCGGCGTGGTAGTGTCGTTCGTCGCCGGAGGCCTGGTCGCGTTCGGCTTCGGTTATACCGACCCGGTGGCGATTACCACCATCGGGGCCGGGGCGGTGACCTACATCGTCGGTCCCGTCACCGGGGCGACATTGGGCGCGAGTTCCGAGGTGATCGCGCTATCGATCGCCGCGGGTCTGGTCAAGTCGATCCTCACCATGATCGCCACACCGATGACGGCGCGATTCATCGGCCTGGACAATCCGCGCTCGGCGATGATCTTCGGCGGCATGATCGGTACCACCAGTGGCGTCGCGGCGGGGCTTGCCGCCACCGATGCCCGCCTGGTGCCCTACGGCGCAATGACCGCGACGTTCTATACAGGGCTCGGCATCCTGCTGGCGCCCACGGTGCTGTTCCTTGCCGTGCGCGGGCTGGCCTAGTCGCAAGTGGCGCCCCGCGGGGCGCCGTGTTGCGTTCAGCCTTCTGCGGCCACGTATTCCAGCGACTCCAGCGAGTCGGTCGCGGTGACGATGTGCTCCAGCTCGTCGCAGAAGGCGACGAAGGCGTCGCTGGAGTGGCCGGGCGTGCGGTGCATTTCGATCTCGACGTGCCCGAGGGGCGGCAGGCCTTCTTCCTCGCCGACGATGCGACAGCCCTCGGGGACGCTGCGCGGGGTCTTGACCGTGGCGGCCAGCCCGGCCTGTACCGGCAGGTTGATGCCGGTGGGGGAGCGGCTGGAATAGCGCACGTCCCAGCGCCGCTCGGTGGGCCCCAGCGCGGCGAATGCATGGGCGCGGAAGATGCAGCCCTCGGGGTTCAGCGCCAGGGGCAGAATCTCCCAGTCGTCGATGGCGCGGTCCTCGGCCACCACCCACACCATGGGCTCGCGGCCCAGCAGGCGGCCGGTCTGCGTGGGGCCATGGCGCACCACCAGCGCGACGTCCAGCAACCCCTCCTGAAAATCATGCACCAGCGAGCCGCTGATGCTGCAGTTCACCTCGAGGCGCACCTCGGGAAAGCGGGCGGCGAACCGTGGCAGCAGCTCGGGCAGGTAGGTGCTCGCCTGTTCCTCCGAGGTACCCAGGCGGATCAGTTCGCCCTGGCGGTCCACCCCCATCACCCGGCGTGCCTCGTCCTGAAGCTTGAGCATGTGTCGTGCGTAGGGCAGCAAGCGCCCACCTGGCGGCGTCAGTACCACGCTGCGGCTGGTGCGCTCGAAGAGTGATTCGCCCATCTGATCCTCGAGCCGCTTGATCTGCAGGCTGACGGCCGACTGCGTGCGATGCAGCACCTTGCCGGCGGCGCTGAAGCCCTCGCACTCGGCGACCGTGACGAAAGCACGGAGCAGGTCGGTATCCATGATCTATGAGCCTTTGCAATCTTTTTGATCTTAACCATTCATTTCTATTATTAAACCCGGCTGACTACCCTGTCCATACGTTATTGGAAACGTCTTTGCAAAAAGTCAGGAGCAGATCCGCATGCCAGCCAACGCTACGCAGGCAGACGACAACGCACTCCACGGTCTGATCGATCTCGAGCGCTATCCCATCGACCAGCTGGATGGCGAGCGCGGCCGGGCGCTCGTCGACGAGTGCCGTGCCCAGCTCGGTCAGGACGGTTGTGTGGTACTCAAGGGCTTCGTGCCCGACGAGGCCCTGACACGGCTGGAACGCGAAACTGAGCGACTCTCGCCGGAAGCGCATTACAACCAGACCGAAACCAATCCCTACAATAGCGACGGCGACCCCAGCCTGCCGGCCTCGCATCCCAAGAACCGCTTCGGCGACCGCACCAACGGCTTCGTCGCCGGCGACCGCATCGGCGCCGACACCATCATTCGTCAGGTCTACTCCGATCCCGGTTTCCAGCGCTTTATCGCCAGTGTGGTGGGCATGGAAGAGATTCACCAATACGCCGACCCGCTGGCGGACCTGGTGGTCAACGTGCTGCGCGAGGGCTGCCAGCACCCGTGGCACTACGACACCAACGAATTCATCGTCACCATGATGACCCGCCAATCCGAGGGCGGGGGCCGGTTCGAATACGCGCCGGGCATCCGCAGCCCCGAAGGCGAGAACTTCGACGGGGTGGAAAAGGTCATCGACGGCGACCGCGCGCAGATCAAGTCGCTGGATCTCCAGCCGGGCGATCTGCAGATCTTCTTCGGCCGCTACTCGCTGCACCGCGTGACCCCGGTGGAAGGCGACCGCGAGCGCCACACCGTGATCTTCGCCTATGCCAAGGAGCCGGGCTTCATCGGCCGCCCCGAGCGCGCCAAGCGTATCTTCGGGCGCATGGCGCCGGTGCACGAGCGTTTGCTGGAAGAAGGCATGCAGCGCAGCGACAGCCTCGCCGACTGACAATACCGGATCACCGGCCGCCGACCCCGGCCCACGCTCGCCGTCGCGGAGACACTCCCCGCGACGGCGAGCGTGCCCCATCACGAAGCGCGCCCCATAACGAACAGATACAGAGAGCTTGATCATGAGCATCGTCGACTTCGACAACCTGACCGACAACGAACCCGACGCCATCCCGGTCGTGCCCTCCGCCCCCATGGCCAACGGCGACAGCATTCCCACCGCCTTCGACCCGGTGCAACTGCGCGGCGGGCGCCTCAAGCGTCTGCGCGCGATGATGGCCGAGCAGGGCTACGCCGCGCTGGTCCTGTTCGACCCCTACAACCAGCGTTACGCCACCGGCTCGCGCAATATGTTCGGCTATTTCCTGCGCAACTCCACGCGTTACATCTACGTGCCGCTGGAAGGCCCGGTGATCCTGTTCGAATACCCGGGCAGCGCGCATGTCTCCACCTGGCTGGAGACCATCGACGAAGCGCGCACCTCCAAGGTGGTGTGGTCCGCCGTCAACCAGCGCGACAACATGTCCTCCGACCCGTTCGGTATCGAGATCGCCGAGCTGATGAAAGAACACGGCAAGGGCAACAAGAAGATCGGCCTGGACCGCTGCACAATGAACCTGGCCCGCTCGCTGGAAGCCCAGGGGCTGGATGTCTACGACTGCATGCAGGACACCCTGCATTGCCGGCGCATCAAGACGCCCGAGGAAATCGCCTGTCTGGCCCAGTCGATGGCCGGCAGCGAAGCCGCCGTGGCCGCCGTGGAAGCCGCCATCAAGCCCGGCGTCACCGAGAACGAGCTGTTCGCCATCATGTACGGCGATGTCATCCGCCAGGGCGGCGAGTTCATCGAGACGCGGCTGCTGTCCTCCGGCCCGCGCACCAACCCCTGGTTCAACGAAGCCAGCAACCGGGTGATCCGCCCCGGCGAGCTGGTCGCGCTGGATACCGACACCATCGGCTGCCACGGCTACTACTCCGACTTCTCGCGCACCTTCCATGTCGGCCCCGGCAAGCCCACCGCCTATCAGCAGAGCCTCTACCGGATGGCCTATGACCAGGTGCACCACAACATGAGCATCCTCAAGCCGGGCATGAGCTACCGCGAGATCGCCGAAAACGCCTGGAAGATTCCCGAGCGCTTTCTCGACCGTCGCTACCCCTCGATCATCCACGGCGTCGGCATGCACGGCGAGACCCCGCTGGTCGCCCACCACATGGACTTCGACCGCTTCTCCAAGGACGGCATCCTCGAGCCCGGCATGGTGGTCTCGGTGGAAAGCTACATCGGCGAGGTCGGCGGCGCCGACGGCGTCAAGCTCGAAGAGGAAGTGCTGGTCACCGACACCGGCATCGAAAAACTCTCGCGCTACCCGTTCGATGAAGCCCTGCTGGGTAAAGAATTCTAAGGCGGTTCCGCGCCTTTATCCCCGACATGACGCCCATATTCGATAGAGCAAAGTTGTTATGACAGACGTATCCCACCGCATCGCCGGCGAGCCGCTGACAAGCGAGCGCACCATCGACGTGCTCAACCCGGCCACCGCCGCGCCGGTTCGCCGCCTGGCGATGGCCGATACCGCCACCGTGCAACGCGCCATCGACGCCGCCCGTGACGCCCAGCCCGCCTGGCGCGACATGCCGCCGGCCAAGCGCGCCCAAGTGATGTATCGCTTCAAGACGCTGCTCGAACGTGATGCCGATGAGATCTGCGCGCTGATCAGCGAAGAGCACGGCAAGGTGCTCGAGGACGCCATGGGCGAACTCAAGCGCGGCATCGAGAACGTCGAGTACGCCTGCGGCGTGCCGGAACTCCTCAAGGGCGAGTACTCCCACAACGCCGGGTCGGGCATCGATACCTGGTCCAACCATCAGCCGCTGGGCGTGGTCGCCGGCGTCACGCCGTTCAACTTCCCGGCCATGGTGCCGCTGTGGATGTACCCCATGGCGCTGGCTTGCGGTAACGCCTTCATCCTCAAGCCCTCCGAGCAGGCGCCCTCGGCCGCCGTGAAGATGGCCGAGCTGCTCGACGAAGCCGGATTGCCCAAGGGGCTGTTCAGCGTCGTCCACGGTGATCGCGAGGCCGTCGACGCGCTGATCGAGGCGCCCGAAGTGCGCGCGCTGTCGTTTGTCGGCTCTACCCCGGTGGCGCGCAAGATCTACGAAGGCGGCACCCAGCAGGGCAAGCGCGTGCAGGCCCTGGGTGGCGCCAAGAACCATGCCGTGGTGCTGCCGGATGCGGATATCGACAATGCCGCCAGCACCCTGATCGGCGCCGCGTACGGCAGTGCCGGCGAGCGCTGCATGGCGATCTCCGTGGCCGTGTGCGTGGGCGACGCCACCGCCGACGCCCTGGTCGAGCGTCTCGCCGCCCAGGCCCGCGAGCTCAAGATTGGCCCGGGCACCGAGCGCGGTCTCGACATGGGCGCGCTGATCAACGAAGGCCAGCGTGACAAGGTCGCCGGCTACATCGGGCAGGGCGCTGCCGCCGGTGCCGAGCTGGTGGTCGACGGCCGCGAGCACCCGCTGGTGGAAGGCTCGCCCGGCTACTTCCTCGGCGCCACGCTGTTCGACCGTGTCACGCCGGAGATGAGCATCTACCGCGACGAGATCTTCGGGCCGGTGCTGTGCGTGGTGCGCGTCGAGACCTTCGAGGACGCCATCGCCCTGATCAACGCCCACCAGTACGGCAACGGCACCTGCGTGTTCACCCGTGACGGCGAGGCAGGGCGCCGCTTCGCCGACGCCATCGAAGTCGGCATGGTCGGTATCAACGTCCCGCTGCCGGTCCCGGTCGCCTTCCACAGCTTCGGTGGCTGGAAGGACTCGCTGTTCGGCGACCTGCATGCCTACGGCCCCGACGCCGTGCGCTTCTACACCCGCCGCAAGGCCATCTCCCAACGTTGGCCGAAGCGTAGCGACCAGGAAACCGCCCAGTTCAGCTTCCCCTCCTGAACCACCCCCACGGTTGAACCCCACGCCCGCGCCGCTCACTCGGCGCGGGCGTTTTTGTGTCTACGCCTTTCGTGTAGCGGTATGTTAATCGACGTTAAATTAAGCTAGGTTAAGTATTGTTTGATGCTGCCGATACAACCTGATGAACCGGGTGGTGGAGCGTTCAGTGCTTTGCATGGCGGTAGCGTGGCTCACACGGCAGCAGCGGAGCAGGGGATCGCGTTTGTTACAAGCTGATAGAGCCGGTAAAGGCAGCAGGCACGCGAACTCTGCATATCGCGCCGAACTTTTCTTAGTGTGTTGTCAGATCAGAAGCTTAAGAGCGAAAAAGCTAGCTCTATAAGATTGTTGAACGCGCCTGCTCGTTCAAGTGGTGAAACGAGCACGCTGTCTAATAGCTGTTAGGTTTTTAGTATTAACAACAACTAATGAGCAGTCAACATAAGTATATGGATATAAGGCAAGTCATATGGTTTGTATTATTTGTAGGAAATCTAAGAATGACATGAGTGATGAACATGTCATTCCAGATTCAATGAAAGGGTTTTATCATATCTATTCCGTGTGTAAAGGCTGTAACTCGTTGCTAGGGGATAGAGTCGACTCACCACTTATTAATCACAAATTGACAGAGCTATATAGATTTTCACATGAAGTAGCTGGAAAAAGTGGTCGCATACCTAACCCGTTCTCTGGAATATTCTTCCAAGAAGGCAATCAGGACACAAAGTTCAGAGTAGATGTTGATGATAAAAACGAATTAAGAGTGAAGTCGCTACCAACAGTGAATATCAAAAAAAATGGTGATGAGATTGAGTCGATTGAAGTGTCTCTAGGTTCTGATGATGAACACAAAATTGATGGTATATTGGAAAAACTTGCCAAGCGCCACGGTCTACCGGCCAACTCTATAATTGCTGGTGATAAGAAAAGCGTACTAAGTACAGAAGGTGTTAAAGGTCAATGGAAAATTGATACACTTAAGTTCAAAATTGGTTTATTAAAGATAGCCTATGAATTTGCTGTTGATACGATAGATGGCTACTTCGACGATTCTGATGCGATAGATATATCAACAATACTTAAAACAGCTAACTACAAACGTGCTGAAGAGTATGTGAAAGTTGGTAATGGGCTTCAGCCTGAAGTATTTGAACCATATGAAAATTACTTGGATTTAAGTAGTGAAAAACACTATTTGATTCTTTCTCCTTCCCAGTTCGGATTGATTTGCTTAGTTAAATTACATGACCTTTTTGCCGTTGGTGTGGTTCTATCAAGTCGCAATTACCTAGACAATTTCAGTACTATTGTTGGTATAAACGATATAAATAAAAGAACTTTCAATAAGATGACTCTTGAAGAGGTGGTAAAGCAGTGTCATGGACCAGAATATACAAGGTTTGGCTATCACTTTGACACTGAGTATGAGGCTTATTTAGCTCAACAAGAGATTAACAGTCCTTCGTTTAAATACGAAGGAACAGAGCAAGCTGAAATCCCTTTATTCGACGAAAGCGGACAAAAGTATCCGCTTTTACTACATGAATTATTACCAAGTCTAAAATCAGAAGTGAAATACGATGGCGATTGGGTTATTCAACAATATTACTTTACAGATACTCCTAAATATCATGTTAAGTCTGTAAGTACAGGAAATTTATATCGCGTAATAGCTTTTGAAATAAGTAGCGAAAGAATCAAAAAGATTTAAACCTAATAGCTGTTAGAGCGATTTCATGCCACGAGAGGAAATATGTCTGATCTCTATGTTTGGCGATACATGTCGTTGGCGAAATATGTCGATATGCTTCGCTCTAGATCGATTTTCTGCCCCAAGGCATCCCTGTTTCAAGATGAAACAGAAGGTAAGTGGATCGCCCACGCAATTTTGTGGGGAGAAAAGCAGAGGTGGCAACGTATCCGTGGCTATGCTGACCGGCTGCAAAGCATTCTAGATCGGTCCGGTGAGGATCAAAATGCTGTTTTAGTTGGCGCAGCGAGTGTTTATAACCAGTTGACGCCGGAAGAAGAAAGTTCCGTTTTAGGGGATGTGTTAAAGCAGGTACCCCTTGTCTATCCTCACAAGCGACAAGAATACCTTGAGCGCACGGTGGAAAGTTGGCTAAAACACCACGACGGTTACAACTCTAGAGTCTCTAAGTGGCTGAATGAGGTGACGATAGATAGAGATTCTACCTATATCAGTTGCTGGAATCGCGCTGACTCAATGTCGCTTGCAATGTGGAATTTATACGGTGGCGGTAGCGAGTCAGTTGCGATTCGACTGGAGCGTGGGAAACTAGAAACTCTTCTTGAGAAAAACTTAGACTGGCTCAAGGAGAACGGCCTCGATGGACAGGTCGTTGACGTAGACTATGTGGATGGACTTAACAGCCCTGGAGAAGAGTTGCAGGAAAATTTAGTGGACAGACTCGGTGTGGGCAAGGACGTTAGGGTCGGCGCATTCAGCGTCAAACCTGCTTTGTACGCATATGAGAGCGAGGTCCGTTTGATCGTCTATCCGAAGAGAGATATTCGAAGTCCAGTGGAAGACCCACATCCTGAACTGGATGGAATCTCTCTCACCATTGGAAGTACGAGTGGAAGTCTTTCGGATTTTATCGGGGCGGTCTATGTACACCCGCTATTGAGTGCTAATTCGATGATGGTTCGGGTGGTTAAGGCGATAAACGAGCAGTTTGGGCTGTCGGATTTGCCGATCGTTACAGATAAGGTCGAAGCAATCGGCTCTAATATGACGCTGCAGCCGACCGGTTACACCGGCGCCTGAGCTTTGCATTATAGACTATAGTGAAGGATTAAGGAATTGAGCAAAAGTGATATCGTCGATTCAGTCAATGATATTGTCAGCGGCGCCGAAGATATGTCCGGAAACAAGGTGGTAAATGTTCTTGCAAAACACAATGAGTACGTGATCTATGAGATAGAAACCAAAGATATAAATAACAGAATTAAAGTGTTGATAGACGGCCATACAGACGAGTCAGAAGAAAAGATCCAGAAAAGATTCAATGATGTAAAGCAAAAATATATAGAAGCAAAAGGCATGCTTTCAAAGTCGTCTAATTTTGAGATGATGAAGCATCGAGTGGCCCATACGCTTTCAACAGCTCTAAATAGCGATAAATCTGGTGGCGCAGACAAATTTGAGGATCTGATTGAAACGATAGTAAAGGAGCACGAGCAACTGGTCGTAAATAGAGCTTTGTATCTGGCACCATCTGTAATTTCGGTAGCTATGTTCTTTGCCATCTGTGCATTTAATTTAAGTGATAGGATTGCTAATGGACCGTACTGGCAGTTGTTTGTGGTTTTTCTAGGAGCATCTTTAGGTGGTGCTCTTAGTATCTTGATAAATGCAAAAACCTTAAATTTTGAAGAGTTGTAATGACCCCCTGGTTTCTGCACACCCTACGCAATTAATGCGGGGTGTGCTCGGGGTGCCACGTAGTCCAGAGACTGGTGTGGCCGTTCTTCG
>NZ_SOBR01000013.1 GCF_004364315.1 Chromohalobacter marismortui
AACGACACCGAAGCGGGTCAGACGATTGCGATCACCGGCAGCGTCACCGGCGATGCCGCCGCCGGTGACACCGTTACCCTGACCATTGGTGACCAGAACTACGCAGGCACCGTGGGGGACGACCTCACCTACAGCATCGACGTGGCCGGCGAAGTGCTGGCCGCCCATGACACCGTCAGCGCCGAAGTGACCGGTGCTGACGAAGCGGGCAACGCCTTCAGTGCCGACACCGCCCGTGAGTACGCAGTGGATACCACTGCACAAGCCGGTATCACCATCGACCCGGTGACTGACGACAACACCGTCAACGACACCGAAGCGGGTCAGACGATTGCGATCACCGGCAGCGTCACCGGCGATGCCGCCGCCGGCGACACCGTTACCCTGACCATTGGTGACCAAAGTTACGAAGGCACCGTGGGGGACGACCTCACCTACAGCATCGACGTGGCCGGCGAAGTGCTGGCCGCCCATGACACCGTCAGCGCCGAAGTGACCGGTGCTGACGAAGCGGGCAACGCCTTCAGTGCGGATACGACCCGCGACTACAGCGTCGATACCGACGCCAGTGCCACGATCAGCATCGACCCGGTGACTGACGACAACACCGTCAACGACACCGAAGCGGGTCAGACGATTGCGATTACCGGCAGCGTCACCGGCGATGCCGCCGCCGGCGACACCGTTACCCTGACCATTGGTGACCAGAACTACGCAGGTACGGTGGGGGACGACCTCACCTACAGCATCGACGTGGCCGGCGAAGTGCTGGCCGCCAACGATACGATGGCCGCCAATGTCACCGGCACCGACGAAGCGGGCAACGCCTTCAGTGCCGACGCTAGTCGAGAATACAACGTGGCTCCAGACGCCCAAGACGACACCAACGAGGTTGGTTTTGGTGAAAGCGTTGGTGGCTACGTGTTGTCGAACGACACGGATCCTGACGAAGACGATACGCTGACTGTCAGCGAAGTCGGAGGTCGTGCCGCAAACGTTGGTGAACCTATCCAGGGCGACTTTGGCACACTGACGCTAAATAGCGACGGCAGCTACAGCTATGAATCAAATCAACCGCAGCCCGTGCTTTACGGCTTCGTTGGAGGCGATGGAAACCTGCAAAGTAATCTGCTGAATAACTTCACGCTGGATACGGCCGCTTTGCAGGCTGTCGAGGTTACCGCCGATAAAGGTGTC
Source organism: Chromohalobacter marismortui (assembly GCF_004364315.1). Taxonomy (GTDB): domain Bacteria; phylum Pseudomonadota; class Gammaproteobacteria; order Pseudomonadales; family Halomonadaceae; genus Chromohalobacter; species Chromohalobacter marismortui. Next base: position 1,198 of record NZ_SOBR01000013.1, read on the forward strand.
GGTGTTGCAGGCAGCGATGGACGCCCTGTGCCTGAGCAGATCAACGATAACGGTGAAGTCATGGTCGCCGATATGGGCGACAGCATCGAAGGCGGAGGCTTCTCTTTCGGCGTTAGCAACCTGTTCAATAACGAAAATGGCGGGGAGAGCGGTGCCTGGTACACCTACAACGAAGCGGGTGATTTAGTCGGCAGCGGTACCTTTGGCCCCGATGATGTCGCTTACCAGAATGGCAGCAATGACGTTGGCCGGCTCAATGTCTCTGCAGAAGCCGCAGGTGACTTCCGCTACATCGCCTTTGAAGGTCTCGCTGACGAAAACAGCGATGTGGACACTGACGGAGGCGATTACTTCCTCACCGACATCACGCTGCGGGAAAGCTTCGACTACACCATCATGGATGGTGAAGGCGGCTCCGACAGCGCAACGCTGACCGTGGATTCCACCAGCAATCTGGCGGGCTACGAAATACCGCTGACCCTCGACGATAGCCAAACAGCCTTGGTTGACGAAGATGGTCTGGAAAACGGTCTTGCTGGTGGCCCTGGCGACCGCGAAGGTCAGGACAACGATGAGAGCATCTTCACCGGCAAGATCGGCGTGGCAGGTGCTGAATCGCTCGACTTTGCTGGCATGAATGGTCAGACCGCCACGGTGGGTCAGGAGCAGGTAAGTTACGGCTGGGCGAACGGCGTATTAACCGCCACCATCAGTGACAGCCCGGCGGAGGATCGTGAAGGCGAAGCTCTCTTCACCGTTGAACTTGATGACGCAGGCAACTATACAGTCACCCTGCTGGAAAACGTGCTCCACAATACCCTCGATGGTGAAGAGGGCGACAACACCGAGAACGATGCCAGCGTAGTGATTGACTACTCAGCGCAAAATGCCGATGGCGATACCCAGACCGGCGAGCTGACGATCGACTTCAATGATGACACCCCGACCGTGGAAGAAGCCGACACGGTCACCGTTACCAATGAAGGCATTCCCAACATCTACGTGGGCAATGTCGACTTTACCGGCAACCAGGGCAGTCAGTCGCAGTTTACCTTTGCCGATGGAAACGTCGTAGTAACGGGCCAGGGCTTTGAAAGCGCCAATGATCTCGATCTGGTCGGCGCAGAGGTTAACCAATCGGGCGCTGGCCTTGGGGTTGACAGCGATGCGTCGCCTTATCACAACCTTGAAAATGAGATCGACTTCCGCAAGACCGCCGACGACGAAGCCTCGGAAACACTCAATATTGCCCTGCAAAATGGTCAGGTTGCCTATGGCGCCAAGATCGAGTTTTCCAAGATGTTCGGTGGCGAGTTGGAAACCGGTATTGCCGAGTTCTACCGCGGTGGCGAATTGATTTCTACTCAGTCGTTTAGCTCAGACGCCAATAGCGGCAACTATGCGGGCAACTTCCAGGTAGAAGACGGTGGCTTCGATACCATCGTGCTGAAAGCCGATGACAATGACAATGGCCCGAACCACACCGACAATAGCGACTTTACCGTTTCGTCTATCGAGTTCACCGGCTCTACCGGTGCGCCGATCGGCTACGCGAAAAGCTCGCTTGACGTCAATTACGGTGCCGATGGCCCCAGCAGCCTGGCGTTGACGGGCCTGGCGAGCGAGGTTGCACTGAAAGACGGCACCCCGGTTACCGATATCGACACCAGTGACAACGCCATCGTGGCGCGTGACGGCGACGGCGAGCTGGTCTTCCAGCTCCAACTGACGCCGGCCACGGGACAGTGGGAATTCTTCCAGTATCAGGCACTCGAGGACGGTTCGCTCAGCGTTGATTATCGCGCCACCGATGCCGATGGCGACAGTGTAGAGACAAGTTTCGCGCTGGATGCCATTGCCAACAGTGCGCCTGAGTCTACCGATGACGAGGTGAATGCCAACGCCGGTGAAGGCCTCGTCCTGACCACGGCTGACTTCGGTGAATTCAGCGACCCGGATAGCGGCGATCAACTTCAGTCGGTACGCATTGACTCGCTTCCTGATGCAAACGCCGGCGTGTTGACGCTCAATGGCGATGCCGTAGAAGCGGGCGACGTCATCAGCGCAGATGCGATTGCCAATGGCGATCTGGTCTACACCCAGAGCAACGATGCGGCACAAGATACCGCCTTTGACTTCAGCGTGTCGGATGGCTTTTCCTGGTCGCAGGAAAGCTATTCACTGGCGGTGAATGCGGATTCGGTACCCACCGCATCGGGTGAAACGCGCAGCATGGACTTTGCCGCCGCGACGGCTGATCCGGTCAGCAGCAATATCTATCTGACGCTGGACACCTCCGGCAGCATGAACGATGAAATCCAACAGGCGAATGGAGAGGGCACCACCACGCGCTTCGAGCTGGCCAAAGATGCGTTAGTCAACATGATCAACAGCTACGAAGACATGGGGAACGTCAATGTCAAACTGACGACCTTTGGTGCCTGGGCCAGCGACTACGACTGGATGAGCGCAGCAGACGCGATTACCCAGATCGAGCAACTTCAGGCAGGTGGCAAGACCAACTATGAAGACGCAGTAGCAAAAACAGTCAGCGAAGCCGATAGTGCGCCTGCTGCGGACCAGACGATCGCTTACTTTATCTCGGACGGGGAACCGACCACCGAAAATGATGATGGCTATAACGGGGAGCCAGGCTTATTTGATGGTATCTATCAGGATACCTGGAACGACTTTGTCTCCAACCACATCAACTCGCTAAACGTCGTTGCGCTAGGTGGTGGAATCACCAACACCTACTATCTGGATCAACTTGCCGAGGCAGGCAACAACGTCTCCGAGACGCTGGTGGTCGAGAATGAAAGCGATCTGGAAGCGGCGATTGATCCGGTTCGCCTCACGCTTGATGGCGATTTGAACGACAACGTGACCGGCGGTGACGGTGCGATCAACTTCGATTCGATTACGGTTGATGGCACTACCTACACCGCGGCAGATTTTGCTGACGGTGCCACCATTGCGCTACAAGGCGATGGCCGACTGGCGGTAGATTTTGCAGCAGGTACCTATAGTTATAGCGCCACTGCGCGTGAGTTTAACGCGGATACCCAGAAGCAGTTTACGGTCACCGCCTCGGATGCTGATGGCGATACGGCTAACTTTGACGTCCTCTTCGACATCAACGCTGATACCCAGCCGACTGCCAGCAACGAACAGGCGATTACCGCTGATGGAACCCTGGAAGGCAACCTGCTCGATAACGTAGACTTCGGCTCTGACGACCAAGGCGCAAATGCTGGTCTCAAGTCACTGAAGGTTGGCGATACGTCTTACACGCCTGACGTGCACGGTGATATCACTATTCACAACGTGCTGGGTGGCACACTTAACGCCAACCTCAACACCGGTGAGTACACACTGAGCGGCGCTGCCCAGGGTACTACCACTCTTCAGGTCATGGCCGAAGATGCTGATGGCGATGAGGTCGCTTTCGACTTTGACATCACCAGCGCGGGTGATAACACCAAGACTGAGACTGACGACTTCAACTCAGGGAATGATGGTTGGTTAAGCCAAGGAAGCTATGAGGGCGAAGAAGCTTACTCGCCGAATGATTACATGGAAGTTTGGAAAGGTGAGTCGGTAAGCAAGACTTACTCTGGCTTTAATCCAGGCGATACAGTAGAGCTCAGTTTTGATGCGAGGACATCAACCGGCGGCTCTAGTAGCTGGGATGATAATAATGGCCGCTGGGGAGATGAGTTTACGGTCGAAGCTAACGGCGAGCAAAAAATTCAGCATAGGGGTGGTTTTAACGACAAAATCAAGTTTGAATCGATTGCCGATGAATACGGTAATATCAACCTGAAGATTGACAACAATAGCTCTTCACCGGACGAGCATCTCTACATCGACAACGTAGAACTGACCAGTGGATCGTCGGTTGGCAGCATTCTTGTCGGCGATGACGACAGTGCCGAACAGTTCGTGCTGGATGACAGCTCAGACGACGTCACTATCGAGCGTTTTGATGTGGCGAATGATGTGTTGGATCTTTCTGATCTACTGGACGATGGCGATACCGGCACGCTTGATGACTACTTCGTGAAGGCCAGCGATGAAGGCAACAACGTGAATATCGAGATCACTCAGAAGAGTGGTGAAGGTGGCAGCAAGAACGTAACCCTGAAAGACGTCTCAGCTGCAGATCTGGGCGTCACCTCGGGTGAAGATTTCACACACTTGATCCAGGACGGCAAACTCGATATCGAGTAAGCCTGAACTGACCTGATTGACCCCGCTCGGTACCGCCGTGCGGGGCCTTTTGTTAGGCTAATCCTACTCAATGATGATGGCAGCTTGGCTGCCGCCGGGAGCGCCACTACCATGTATGTCAACCGTGACAGCCAGGGCCTGATTAGCCAGGTAAGCCGAATCGCCAATGAACAGTGCCAGGAATTCGTGTCGCCGGCATCTGCGGAACTGCAGCGTTTTATCAGTGCCGAGGATGCAGAAGCGGAGCGGCTGCGCCAGTCGGACCTGGAATTCGTGCGGGTACTGGAAGACGTCATCAACCTGCTGATGGACAAGGGGATTATTCGCTTCACGGACCTGCCCGAAAAAGCCCAGGAAAAGCTTCTGGACAGGCAGTCGCTGCGCAAGCGTGTCAACGACGTGGGGCTGATAAGCGACGATGACAGCGACGTGATCTAAGCGTCGCTCATGACATTAATCAGCGGCTTCCAGGCCGCCGATTTCAATTCAAGCTGTCACCTGCGGGCGTCGAGCAGCAAGCTTACGGCACTTTCACGCCAGGCCCGGTAACTGCATCAAGCCCTAGGTCAAACAGGGTCTCGGCTTCTTCGCGGCGTTTAACGCCTTCGGCGATGGCCAGGATGCCCAGCGAGTGGGCCAGAGTGGCCATGCCGCGCAGGATGGTTTGCTGGTCAAACGCCTGATCGACGCCGCTGACCAAGCTGGCATCAAACTTGAGGAAGGCCAGCCCCAGATCGTGCAGGTCGGCCAGGCGGGTAAATTCGCTTCCCACGTGTTCCAGACCAATCCGCACGCCGGTGTGCTGCAGCTCGCGGCACAATAACCGGAAGCTTGCCAGGTCATGCAGCGCGGTACTTTCGGGTAGCTCGATCCACAGCTTGCTTGCCGCCTCGGGGGCGTGCTCAAGGCGTTGACGTAGCGCCTTGATAAACGCCATATCAGCCACCGCGCGGCCGGAGAGATTAATGCCCATAGGCTGTTGATCGCTTTCGATGAGGGCCAGCGCGCGTTCGGCCACGGCGAGATCCAGGCGATCCTCCAGTTGAAGCCGGGTCACCCAAGGCATGAAGAGACCCGCAGTGCGCCACTCGCCGTTCAGCTCGAGTCGCGAGGGTGCTTCATAATGCACCACCTCCTGTCGGGCGTTGACCACGGGGAAATGGGCCAGCGCCACGCCGGCGTCTATCGCCTTGAGCAGCGCAGTGCGCCAGGCGTCGTGGGTGGTATACAGCGGCGAACGGGCCGCGCCGGCGGCCACTACCAGCGCCATATCGCCACGGCCCTCGGCATCGGCCAGGGCGCCGTCCAGAGCGGCGAGGCGCTGGGAAGGCGTATCGCCGTGGGTGTATTCGGTAAGCGCCGCGGGCAGCCGCAGCGGCTCCGCCACGGCGTCGCGCAGCAGCGTCAGCTGATGTTTGAGCGCGTCGCTCACGTGGTCGATATCCTGACCGCCAGGCACCATCAGCAGGAAGTCACTACCGTTCAAACGGCCTACTTCGCCGCCGCCCAGCGTGACCGCCAGCTGGGATAAATGTTCCACCAGCGCTTTCAATGCGTCATCGGTGGCTTGGCGGCCCAGGCGCGCGTTCACGTCGGACAGGTCAGCAATGCGTACCATGATCAACAAACCGCTGGAATGTTGGGAATCGCTGTCCAGGTTGCGCTGCAAATGGTCCAGTAGGGTCGCGCGATTCGATGCCCCTGTCGTGGCATCTTCCTGAAGCCGACGGCGTAGCTGGTCGAGTTTGCCGGTTTCTTCGCTGAGCATGCCATGCACGGCACCCGACAGTGTATTCATCGCCTGCACCACCTCGCGCAGCTCGAGCGTACGCGGCGCGGGGGATGTGGTGAAACGGCGCGCACTAATGCTGCGTGCCTGTCGGACTACTTCGGTCAAAGGGCGGCGGATCGTGCGCACAATCCACCATGCCAGTAGTAGACTGATCACTCCCACCAATGCAAACCAGCCAGTCATGACCAGCGTGCTGTGCCATAACGTCCGGTAGGCATATTGATGCTGGCTGGCCAGGGTCAAGGTCCCGTACTGGCTCCAGCCGTCCTGCACCACGGCTTTACCGGGGGCGACATCAAAGCGCACCAAGTCAACGAACCAGTCGGGTACGCCATTGTCGAGGGACGTTGCCTCGCGGCGTGCTATTATCTCACCCGTGGGAGAACGCAGCTCGATCAGGCGATAGTGACCGGTATCGAACTGTGCCGACATCAACAGCTCGATGCTCACATCATCTTTTTCCATCTGCGTCATGGACAGCGCCAGGGCATTGGCATTGTCGGCGTTCTTGATCTGCAATTCCCGCTCAACGTAATAGCGGGTGGAGTTCACGCTTACCGCCAAGCTGCCCACGAACGCCAGTAGTAGTATCAGGAGCACCGTCAGCCAGAGCTGCTTGATGAGAGACATGCTGTATCCTCTTATATAAATCCTTGATCGCGCATACGGCTGACGACACTTTGCCAACGAGAAAGTCGCGCTAAGGGGTCAGCGCGTGATTCTTGCGAACCACCGGCCCATAAGCCACTGCTGTTGAAACTGAATACTGGATCGAGATCGTTTCGCTCCGAGGCGGGGCGTATGGAAAGAATCATGTTATCCAGCAGTAAAGGCTCGGATGCCGGCGTTTGATAGTAGCCCAGCACCATGTGTGCCTGGGTCCGCCCAGACCGGCCAATCCGTGCGCGCACGTAGATCATGCGGAGCTTGTTGCCCGGCACGCCGAGCTCTTTGAGCGTGATGTATTTGGCAATCGAATAATCTTCACAGTCGCCAGCGCGCCTACCAAGTATTTCCAACGGTGTGGCCCAGTAATCTTTCTGCCCCCAGATGTCGATGTCGTCCCGCCAGCGCACTCTGCGGTTGAAGAAATCGTTCACCTCGCGCATTTGATCACCCAGCCGTGCGTCCCGCAGTCGCTGAACCATTGCTAGCCACTCATCGATCAGCGCGACGCCTGGCGCACCATACGCCTGCCGCATCTTCTGGCGTATGCGTTCAGGATTGAATGCCGGAGCAGACGAGGGCACGCCCATCAGCAGGCACAGCATGCCGGCACTAAGCCCGGAAAGTAGCCGCCGCCGGGTGATGTTCATTTACCTGAATGTCCCGGGTTGGTGGGGACGGGCGTTTGTGTTGGCGTTATCGATCGGCTTAATGACGTTACCCTTTGCATATTGTGTAGAATGCGCGTGTCTGGTGCACGCTGGGTCTTCTTGACCCTGTCACCACCAATGCTTGCGTTTGAGCAGCCACATCACGCCGAAGCCCATGACTATAGTGAGCACGATGAACACCGCGAAGCCATAGGGGCTATCGGCGCCGGGTATCCCACCGACGTTGACACCGAGCAGGCCCGTCAAGAAGCTCAAGGGCAGGAAGACGGTGGTGATGATGGCCAGCATGTACATGCGCTGATTGAGCTGCTCGTTGTGTTCGCTCCAGATTTGTTCCTGGAGAATCAGTGCACGTTCCTGCATGGCACTGAAATCCTCGACGTAGCGCGAGAGCTGGTTGGCATTCTCGCGCAACGACACCTGCGTGGCCTCGTCCAGCCACAGCGGTCCCTGGGCAAGCTGTGAGAGACAGTCGCGCTGCGGTCCCATGAAACGGCGTAGCGTGATCAGCGGGCGGCGCAATCGGGTGAGATCGTCGGCGTCGACATCGCCCTGGGCGAGTTGCAGTTCTTCGAGTTCGCCGAGACTGTTGTCCAGTTGATGCGAGTAGTCGCCGACCTGGTCCACCAGCGCCTCGACCAGCCAGGCGAGCAGGTCAGGCACCGACAGCGCGCCTTCGCCGGCATCCAGGCGTTCACGGACATCACTGGCGGCCTTCAGAGGGCGGCGGCGCAGCGTGATCATGCGCTTGGGTGTCATCCATACCCGCAGCGAGATCATGTCGTCCATGGCGGCGCCGGGGTTGTGGTTGACGCCGCGCAGGGTGGTGACGATACCGCGCCCGAACTTGGCCACGCGCGGCCGCGTGTCTTCCTCGAGCAACGCTTCGACCACGGCCTCGTCGAGCGCCGCCAAGTCATCAAGGTAGCTCGCAACATCATCGTGGCGGAAGTCGAGATGCATCCACACGGGGGCCTCATCATCGGCCCAGGCGGATTGCAGCTCGGGCACGCGCAATGTGTCGCCGCCCCCCTGGCCGTTCAACCGGTAGGCGGCCACCAGCGCGGTGTCCATGTCGCTCATCGACGTCTCCTTTGTACTGTCGGCGCTGCATGCCAGCCAAGCGTTGTTGGCATAGTCATCGCTGCTATGCATAAAATCAACCGTTGGCAGTGGCGGCGTCGCTTTCATCCTGGAAAAGCATTAGGCTGGATCGACGCGCGCAGTACAGAGGTGAATAAGCCATGCCGAGTCATGCGCGTCGGTCGGCCTCCTGCGCAAGCATGGGCGCCAGTTTTTCCCACACGTTCTCGAGAATGATGGGTTGTGCCTCGGCGGTAGGGTGGATGCCGTCGTCCTGCATCATGGCGTCTTTCAAGGCGATGCCGTCCAGGATGAAGGGCACCAGCGGAATGCCATATTCTTCACTGAGCTGCCGGAAGACACCGCGAAAAGCGTCCGTGTAGGTTGCGCCATAGTTGGGCGGAATTTCGATACCCAACAAGAGTACGCGTGCGCCGGCGGCCTGGCTTTTTTCGATCATGTCACTCAAATTGAGCTTCATCTGCTGGGGTGAAAGCCCCCGCAAGCCGTCGTTACCGCCCAATTCAAGCAGCACGATGTCCGGTGAATGGCGCTCGAGCAGTGCCGGCAGGCGTGCCGCGCCGTTCGAGGTCGTATCGCCGCTGATGCTGGCGTTGATCACTTGGTGTTGACTGCCCAGGCGTTGTCGCAGCAAGTTGACCCAGCCGGCGTCGCGTTCGATACCGTAGGCCGCGCTCAGGCTGTCGCCGACCACCAATAAGGTGGCGGCGCGGGCATTCACAGCATGTCCCGCAGCGAAACACAACACGGCGACCATCAGGACCTGAAGGCAGGCACGTGTCCATGATCGGCGCTCTTTTGGCCAGATTCCCAATACCAAGGAACTCTCTCGCATGGTCGACGACTCCCTGAACGACTCGAAGGTTTCCATTCTACACGCCGCACAGGTGTCACAGCGCGTGCGCAGTGGTGAGCGTGTACTGACGATTCTCGATGACTTGGCGCTGGAGGTCCATACCGGTGAAAGTGTGGCCATCCTGGGAAGTTCCGGGTCGGGAAAGTCGACCCTGCTGGGCTTGCTGGCCGGCCTGGACACTCCGAGCGAGGGCGAGATTCAGTTGTTCGGCGAGTCCCTGACGGCGCTGGGCGAAGATGGCCGGGCACGATTGCGTGCCGGGCAAGTGGGGTTCGTCTTCCAGAACTTTCAACTCCTGCCAACCCTGACGGCGCTGGAAAACGTGCTGCTGCCCCAAGAGCTTGCGCCATCGAGCGATGACGAACAGCGGGCGCGCACCTGGCTGTCGCGGGTAGGGCTGGGTGAGCGCCTCGATCATCTCCCCAAACAGCTTTCCGGCGGTGAGCAGCAACGCGTGGCGGTGGCGCGTGCCTTCGTCAGCCACCCGCGCCTGGTCTTCGCCGATGAGCCCACGGGCAACCTCGATCGGGCCACCGGGGCGCATATCATTGACTTGTTGTTCGAACTCAACCGGGAAATGGGCACGACCCTGGTGCTGGTCACGCACGATCATGCCTTGGCGAGTCGCTGCGAGCGTTGTCTGCGCCTGGAAGAAGGGCGCCTGCAGCTCATGGACCACGCCGAGGTGGCATCGTGAAGGCCTTTTCGCTATCCCTCAAGGGGCTACGACGCGATCTGCGTGCCGCCGATGTGCGCGCGCTATTCGTGGCGCTGATGCTTGCGGTGGCGGCCTCGACGATGATCGGCTTCTTCCTGGATCGCCTGGACCGGGGACTGACCCGTCAGGCCGGACAGCTAATGGGCGGCGACCTGGTGCTCGAGCAGAGTGATCCGTTCACCAAAGAGCTGCGCCAGACGCTGCGTGATGCCGGATTGACGCTCTCGCAACAGGTCGACCTGGTCTCGATGGCCAGTCGCGATAACGCCTTCCAGCCGGTCAGCCTCAAGGTCGTTGACCCTGCATACCCATTGTATGGGCAAGTGCGTGTCGAACGTGGTGATGGCACCGAGACGCTGGCCCATGGACCCGACCCCGGCAGTGTGTGGGTCGCACCCCGGCTGGCACGGTTAATGGGATTCGAGATCGGCGATACCCTGCGTATCGGCGAGAGCACCTTCACCGTGAGCGGTCTGGTCGAGCGCGAGCCGGACCAGAGTGCCGGCTTCTCTGCCTTCAACCCGCGTGTGATGATGCATCGTGACGATCTGCCCGCCACGGGGCTGGTGCAACCCGGCTCGCGGCTCGAATACGAGCTGTTGGCCAAGGGACCGCCCGACGCCGTGGCGCGCGTGCAGTCGCGGCTGGATAGGCTGCGCGACAACGGTGTCGAGGTCCGCGACGTGCGCGAGGATCGGCCCCGGTTGGGCGGCGCGCTGGACCGTGCGCAGCGCTATCTGAGCTTGTCGGGGCTCGCGGCCGTGTTACTGGCAGGGGTGGCGGTCGCCATGGCTACGCGTCGCTATGTCGACCGACACCTGGACACGGCGGCGTTGTTACGCTGTTTCGGCGCCTCGCAACGGCAACTCTCGACCTTGTTTTCTCTGCAGCTCATGTGGCTGGCCGTGGCGGCCTCGGTGGCGGGAGCGTTGCTGGGACTAGCAGGACAGGCCGGGTTGCTGGCGATCCTCACTCGTTTCTTGCCCCTCGAACTGCCGCCACCGGGCCCATTGCCCTTGTTGATGGGCGTGTTCACGGCGCTGGCGATTCTCGTCGGGTTCGCGGGGCCGATGCTGTTACGTCTCAAGTGCGTCAGTGCACTCAAGGTGCTGCGTCGTGAACTCGACCCCATGCCGGTGTCGGGGTGGGTCGTGATCGGCGTGGCCAGCCTGGTGTTCGGGGCCTTGCTGTGGCTGTATTCGGGGGACTTCATGCTGTCGCTGGGGCTGTTGGTCGGCGGCGAGCTGGCCTTGGCGTTGCTCTGGGCGCTGGGCCATGTCCTGCTCACGGCGTTGCTATGGCTGGTGCGAGGCGCCGCGGGTGACGACCGCCACGGCGCGCGGCACGCATGGCGCCTGGGGGCGCGGCAATTGGCACGTCGTCGGCAGGCAAGCCTGGGACAGTTGCTCGCTTTTTCGGTCACTTTCGCAGCCATGGCGATCATCGCGCTGGTGCGTGGCGATCTGGTGAGTGCCTGGGAAGCCCAGCTGCCCGAGAATACGCCCAACTACTTCGCTATCAACATCCAGCCCGATGAACGCGACGGCTTTCGCGAGATCGTCGAGAATGCCAGTGACACGCGCAGTGATCTGTACCCCATCGTGCGCGGGCGACTGGTCACCATCAATGATCAGCCCGCCGAGGCAACAGTGTCGGCGGATCAAGAAGCACCGGACGAGTTACGTCGAGCACTCAATCTGACCTGGCGCGCGACGTTGCCAGCGGGCAATCGTATCGTCGCCGGCGAATGGTTCGATGCGGACGCGCCTGCCGGGGACGACCGCCCGGTGCCGATTTCCATGGAACAGGGACTGGCCGAGCGCCTCGACGTCTCTCTCGGTGATGTGTTGGGTTTCGATATCGGCAGCGAGCACGTGTCAGGGCGTGTCACCAGTTTGCGAAGCCTCGATTGGGAAAGTTTTCGGCCCAATTTTTTCGTCATTTTTCCCCCGGGGGCGCTCGAGCGGTTCAGCCATAGCTATATCACCTCGTTTCATTTGGAGAATGACCGCCAAGCGACCATCGGCAAGCTGGTCTCGCGCTACCCCAGTGTCTCGCTGCTGAATGTCGATGCCATTCTCGAGCAAGTCCGCGAATTGCTGGCGCAAGTGACCCGTGCCATCGAGCTGGTACTGGTGTTCGTGTTGTTGGCCGGGGTGAGCGTTCTCTATGCTGCGCTCACCGCAAGCCGCCCGATGCGTGCTCATGAAGGCGCGTTGCTGCGGGTGTTCGGCGCCGGTGACCGAATGATCGCACGCATTCAAGGCGCCGAGTTCGCGTTGCTGGGCATCGCCAGTGGCCTGCTGGGGGCGTTGCTGGCGGAAGCGGCGGCGCTTGGCGTCTACCTGGTGTGGTTCGATCTGCCGCCGCGTCTGCATTGGCCGCTATGGATCGTGCTGCCCGTGGGCGGGGCACTGCTCATCGGTGGCATCGGTCATCTGCTGACACGTTCCGTGCGCCGGCAAGCCCCCATGGAAAGCTTGCGGCTGCTGGGGGAGACATGAGATCGCGGGGGAGGATGAATATTGGGCAGCGACTTTATCCGCGATGAAGGGGCACGCAAGAAGCCCCGCCGGAGATCGTTTGATCGTGCGGCGGGAAAGACCAGGCTTGCAGGGCATTGTCGGTGGGGGCATCCATGCCCGGTGCATTCCTTCGACTCATCGACCCTCGTCGATGAGCCAGGCCAGCGTAGCGCCGCGCGAGCTGATAGAGAAGATGGATTCCCTCATCGCCAGGCGGGGTTTCGGTCATCGCGTGTGATTGAGCGATCCTAAAGCGACCATGAGAAATCATGCAGCGACGGATGACTGCCTTTCATATGAAAGGCGTCCTGCGCTGCGCTATCATGGCGCCTCGTTGACCCCGTGCGGCGCCCGCCGCGCTGACCTTCCGTGATTCGAGGACTCTTGCCGATGTTCACCCGTGACATGCAGATTGCCGGTTTCGATGATGCCCTGTGGGACGCCATGCAACAGGAAGTGGGCCGTCAGGAAGCGCACATCGAGCTGATTGCTTCCGAGAACTATGCCAGCCCGCGCGTCATGCAGGCGCAGGGCACGCAATTGACCAACAAGTACGCGGAAGGCTATCCCGGCAAGCGCTATTATGGTGGCTGCGAGCACGTCGATGTCGTCGAGCAGATGGCCATCGACTATGCCAAGGCGTTGTTCGACGCGACCTACGCCAACGTGCAGCCTCATTCCGGCTCTCAGGCCAACGGCGCGGTGTTCCAGGCGCTGGTCAAGCCCGGCGACACCGTGCTGGGCATGAGCCTCGACGCAGGCGGTCACCTGACCCACGGCGCCAAGCCCAACTTCTCCGGCAAGCACTACAACGCCGTGCAGTACGGCCTCGACGACAACGGCCTGATCGATTATGACCAGGTCGCTAGTCTGGCGCGCGAGCACCAGCCGAAGATGATCATTGCCGGTTTCTCGGCCTATTCGCAGATCATCGATTGGGCCAAGTTCCGCGAGATCGCCGACGAGGTGGGGGCCTACCTGCTGGTCGACATGGCGCATATCGCGGGGTTGGTCGCGGCGGGTGTCTATCCCAGCCCCTTGCCGCATGCGCATGTGGTCACCACCACCACGCACAAGACCCTGCGCGGTCCGCGCGGTGGCCTGATTCTCTCCGCCGAGAACAACGCCGAGATCGAGAAGAAGTTCCAGTCCGCCGTGTTCCCCGGTAGCCAGGGCGGTCCGCTGATGCACGTCATCGCTGCCAAGGCGATCTGCTTCAAGGAAGCGATGGAGCCCGACTTCAAGGCCTACCAGCAGCAGGTGGTCGCCAATGCCAAGGCCATGGCCGGTGTGTTCATCGAGCGCGGCTATGACGTCGTCTCCGGCGGCACCGAAGACCACCTCTTCCTGCTGTCGCTGGTCAAGCAGGGCCTGACCGGCAAGGATGCGGACGCCGCCCTGGGTCGCGCCCACATCACCGTCAACAAGAACGCCGTGCCCAACGACCCGCAGAGCCCGTTCGTGACCTCCGGGCTGCGCATCGGCACGCCTGCCGTGACCACACGCGGCTTCGGCGAGAGTGAATGCGCTGACCTCGCCGGCTGGATCTGCGACATCCTCGACGCCATGCAGCAGGGCGATGCCAGCCAGGCCGAAGCCGACGTCAAGGCCAAGGTCGAGGCCGTCTGCGCGCGCTTGCCGGTGTATCGCCAGGCCTGACATCGCTTTGCCGACGATGCCGCGCGCATCGATCGGTGAAAACGTAGCGTCTGTCATATCCCCCCGTTGTCCATCGTGACGGCGGGGGGATTTTTGTCTGTGCATCGCTGGATGCTCAGGTGGATGACCGGCTCACGATTGGCCGCAGGGAAGGCGACCTGATCAAAGGGGAGAGCAATGCAGCGACTGTCGATACCCTCGTCGAACTCAAAAGCGGTGACCTGATCCTGGCGAAGACCGTCACCTCTTTATGGGCTCACATGGCAGTGATTGTCCAAGGTGGGCGGATCTATCGGTCTATAGCTGCAGGGACTGGATGAGGTTGCGTTTAACATTATGGGCAGAGACGCGTTGAGCAGCTCTGTGTAAGAAAAAGCTTACATTGTGTTAATCTCAGGATGACATCGCTTTGTAGCGGTTTTTGCTAATATTGTTTCTGATTGTAAACAGACAAGGTTGGCTGTCTGCAAGATGGATAGCGTATACGGCAATAATGTCTTGGGAAAGTCAGTGTTGAATAGCCAGTGCCGTGCCGGGTCGGCAGTCTGGGGGTGCCAATGACTGCAGCTGACTTCGAAAACTAGAGCAGAAGCGCCCAGTGGTTATGGCTGAAGTGGGTTTTGTCTAAAAGCTTTTAGGGCGATTCGTTGCATGGCATTTATATCCTTAAAGCAAATATTATGCGCTATCTGATTATTATGTACGTCATCATGACCCTAGGATTCTTCTGGAATTTCCAGTGGTCGCTTGTCATGTTCTCTCTTACCTGGTGGGCCTGCCTCGTGTTTCGGCGGCATCTTCCGCAGTTGCCTTATCCGGATATCCAGGTCGAGAAGATGTATGTAAAAACTCGCCAAAATATGACGATTTTTCTCTGTTTTATATCGCCGGCGCTCTGTGTGTCGTTGGTTTATCAAATGCTGTTGACGTTTGGCAGTGACGACTTTGCTCGAGACTGGCCGCCGTCGCGTATTACCGGCTTGCTGGTTTCCCAGAATTATCCGGTCGTGC
This sequence comes from Chromohalobacter marismortui, assembly GCF_004364315.1. Lineage (GTDB taxonomy): Bacteria > Pseudomonadota > Gammaproteobacteria > Pseudomonadales > Halomonadaceae > Chromohalobacter > Chromohalobacter marismortui. The sequence goes on from NZ_SOBR01000013.1 coordinate 16,433, forward strand.
TAATTGATGAAGAGCTGACCCCGGTGCCGGAATTTGAGGTGGTATATATCTTCACTGATATGTTGAGAAGTTACTTTTTTGTTTTCGCTTTTTTTGTTGCGCACTGGTTTTGGTTTTCTGTTGACAGTATTGAAGAAAAGATATTGCTTGAGCGATGGCGCTCAAGTCCAAAGAGCATTTTGAATGGTACGCCATGGAAATTATTGATAGCTGTTCCTGTGGTTGTTTTGTTTTATTGGATGTCTTCTTATATGTATCCAAGTGTTATAGGGAGTCGTGTGGAAAAGCCCGGGATAGCAAGTCTGGTGATTCTGTTGGCTAGCCATGTTTTCCTTCTCATGCCGTTTTTAACGCTCTTGTGGTGGATGGCTTTTTCTACCATGCAAAGTACCATAAATATAATTTTGGTAAAATTTTTTATGATGTTTGGCGGTGGGTTTTTAAAATGAATATAAGTTATTGATAGGAGGTTTGTAATGGCTGTTGGTGATAAAGAAATAGTGGTCGCCAAGGATGAGGCGACTTTAGAAGGTTCAGCGCAACACAATAGCGACGACGCTATGGTAGAGCTGATTCGCTTGAGCCAGAGTCCTTATATCAGTTCTTTGCTTTCTGAAGACGAGGCAACCATTGAGAGCAAAGACCTGAGCGAAGATGCAACGTTTCAAGATCTCTTGTCTAGAATGCACGAAGCATCACTCGACTCCGACATTCAGGCTATCTCCGTGGGCGTGACCGGCGGCGCGTTGGGTTATCAAAGAAAGGTATACGAAAATGCCAGCAATGCTCTGAAAAGAGGAATAGAACAAGGCAACTTTTACATATTTGAAAATAATAATAGAGGACCCTTGGATAAGGGATTCGTTGAGGGGGTATCAGAGCAGGCAGATGACTTTGCCGAGCTGGCGAATAACCTGAAACACATAGGGGCGCAGTAACAGCGGGGGTTGCGTTCTATAATATTGCCAACGCACCTGAAGGGGAAACGCTGACACAGATCGAAAAAGAGGCCGTTGCCAACTCCGCTTCCATTATAACCGGTGTTATTACTACAGCCGCTGTTGGAGCTTTACTCCCAGCCACGTTGGCAACGGTTGCTGGTGCTGCTGTAGGTGGTCTTGTAGCATGGACTCTAACACGTCAAGACGAAAACGGGGCGGATGCAGGTTCTGAGTGCAACACCGTCAATGTGTCGATGATGGCGCCTCATGGTACTTCGCCATCTGCTCGCTCATCATCTCAATGGGACA
>NZ_SOBR01000014.1 GCF_004364315.1 Chromohalobacter marismortui
CCCGCCCCGACAGTGCCTCCAGCCACTGAAACCCGGACAGTGCGCAGTCGCGCCGCCAACGACGCCACCCGCGGCCGTCAGCACCTGACCCGCGATGAGGTGCACCGGCTGATGCGCGGCGCGATGCGGCACAACCGTCACGGCCGGCGTGACGCGCTGATGCTGCGGCTGGCCTTCGAGCATGGCCTGCGGGTCTCGGAGCTGGTAGGGCTGCGCTGGTCGGCCGTCGACCTGGTGCATCACGAGCTTCGCGTCACCCGCGCTAAGGGTAGCCTCGACGGCACCCATCCCCTCCAGGGCGACACGGTGCGCGCACTGAAGCGCTATCAGCGCGACAGCGGCCGGACGGCGGGACTGGTGTTCGTCAGCGAACGCGGGGCGCCGATCAGTGCCGACGGCTTCCGGCGCCTGCTGCACCGCCTCAGCGAGCGCGTGCTAGGCGTGAAGTGGCATCCGCACGCCCTGCGCCACGCCTGCGGCGTGCACCTGATCAACCAGGGCGTGGATCTGCGCACGGTGCAGCAGTACCTGGGCCACGCCAACATCCAGAACACCGTGGCCTATACCGCCCTGACCGGGCGGCCGTTCGAGCGGCTGAGCTTCTAGCTTAGGGGCAGGAATCGCGCAGGGCGTCCCAATCGTCCTCGCCGACCGGCTCGAACGGCTCGATCAGTTCCTCGACGCTGCCGCGCAACCGTTCCAGCGGCTCGCGCTCGTCGGTCGGCTCCTGGTCTGGTTCGCGGGGTGGGTCTGGTGGGCGCATCTGGCGGCCTCCTCGAGGGCGTGTCAGCTCTCATCCTGGTACAGCGATCGGGCGAGCGCTCTGAGGCCGTGGGGATCGCTGACCGTCTCCTGGACGGCTGCCGAGGGGGCCGGGTTACCTTGGTCTGCATTTGTGGGTGGGGGAAGTTGCTTCAGCTGGGCTACTTCTTCTCGCAGCGCTACAAGCTCCTGATGCATGGCTTGCAACGCCTGCAACATCGCCTGTTGCATATCCCCCTGACGAGTTGTTGCAGCTGGTTGCATATCGTCCGGAAGGCGCTCGGGTTCACCATAGCATCGGATTAGCTCGGCCATCTCTATGATACGAGTTCCATCTCCTCGGAAGCCGCATGACAAGCGGCCTGAATCGATATGGCGATGTATCGTAGAGCGATGCTTGCCGTAAAGTTTGGCCGTTTTAGGGATGGTTAGTTGCATGGGTGCCTAGTTGGTTGCAGGCCTGCTGTTGCAGATATCCTAGTTCAACTTCTCGAGAGGCGTGAAAAATCAGGCCTCAGCGGCGCTTTTGCGTTCTTCAAGAAGCCGCAGTGCGACGTCCTCGTGAGTTTCACCAGGGCGAGCGTGTGCCTCGATAACCGTCATAGGAATCCTGAAGATCGATCCTGAGGCGTTAGAATACCTTTCACCGCCCTTGGCCTTAGTTTTCCTCTTGCAGGCCTTCTGGGTGCCTTTCTGGGCTTTCTCGCCGAAGGTGAACACCAAGTGGGACACTCGGCCTCCGGTCTTTCGCTGGTCCCACTTCACCCATAGCGGGCTGTGCTCGTTGATCTGTGCGGTGGCCGGTTCGATCACCCACCGTTTTAGGTCCTTTATGGCTGGGTACTTTCCATCTAGCTGGAACGCCTCACGTAGCCACGCGACAGGTACCTCTCGCTCGCCCGCCCCTCGCCACTGGCACAAAAGCTCATAGAGCCGCATGGCATGGGCGCTGGTCATTTTGGCCACGTCCTCGAGCGCGTAGCGCGTGAACTGCTCCGTAAGCTGTGTCAGATATGGCAGCATGTCTTTTGTGAACCTCAGCTCGACGCGACCTTCTGACTCGACGTAGGCGATGGATTGGACCCAGCTAGTCACCAGGGTCTTAGGTCTCTTTCCTTGACCATTGGGGTATTCCCGCAACCACACTTCTCGACGTTTCAGCCGGAGGGCTGCATCGGCTAGCTCTTTGTAGGTTGAGTGAGAGTCAGTACCTACGAGTGCGGCATAGTCGGCCACGCTGACGCTATACATCACTTCATCGGTGAGCGGCTGATCCCGGCGTACTTGGGTGATACAGCCCAGCATGATTCGCTGTTCAGCGGGAGTGAGGCGGTAAGATGCTTCAACCAGGGCATTGCTCTTGTAAACCTGGGGCTCGTTCATCCTTGGGGCTCCAGTAGGGAGTATGTCTACAGTGTCCCTTTATAGGGAGGGCTTTATTCCCTCCCTTTTAACCCTGAATCCCTCCCCTATACAACCCTGAATCCCTCCCCTTTTGACCCTGAATCCCTCCCCTTTTGACCCTGAATCTCTCCCCTTTTTGTCCTAAAAAGCCACGCATATCAGTGACTTACAAAGCCTAAAAGGGGAAAAGGGGAAAAGGACAGAAAAGAGCGCATACGCGCTCGCCTGCCCTCCGGTCGTCGTTCCTCCTCCCTCCGCCCGGCCTTCGGCCGCCTGAACCCCATGAATGCCTCGACAAGTCGAGAAAAGGGCGCGATTCGAGCCGCTACGCGGCTGCGCGCCCTGATCGGCGATGCCTGATCGCTAAAGCACTACACCACAATGGGCCGATCCCTACTTCCTCGCACGAACAGTTGGGCCTTCGGCCCTGGTTTAGCAGGCATGCGGATAGGCAAGGGGCGTTTCCCTTTGTTTATGCGTGATTTATTCACACATATATGTTAACCTAGTAGGCATCAACCTAGTGAAGGGGACCCCCATGGCACTCGAGCGAATCCGCGACCTAGAACAATCCTTCAAGAGCCGAGACGGCAACGTCTACGAATGGAAAGCGCCGAGCCGCTGGCTGTACCGCTACGAGCGCGACCGGGGTGCCGTAGGCATGGAAACCGGCCCCGGCACCGGCGAATTCCTGTGGTACGTCCTCGATAAAAACGACCTGACAACCGCTAAGCGCCGTGTATTCGAATTGATCAACGAGGATGAATTCTGATGGCCCGTAAGCGTGAAATTGTCCCGAGTGAAGCTCAGCTGTGGCTCGGCGTGCTCCTGGACGCGGCCTTCGATCCGACCTCGAGGACCCTGGATCTCGCCCGCAGCGCCGAGATCGCCAACCACCATAGCCAGGCGAACGGCCCGCGGGATGCCCTGCGGCTGACGGCACGGGACGGCAAGACCCAGCTGCTAGCCCTGGCCGGCGACCTGACGGCCTACCCCGAAGACTACAGCGACCAACGCCAGGCGGAGCTCCTGCTGGCGTGGTCCGAGCGTTGGATTCAGCCCGAGGATTGGGGGCGACTTGCCGCGCGTGTGCGCAAGCGCCGCCAGAAGATGCGTCAACGCGGAGGTGAATGATGGATAGCGGACAGTATGCGAGGAACATCGGCGGTCCCCTGCTCGCGGAATCGTTGCGGCACTACCGCGACCCGGACGGCGACCGTTGCCACCCTGTCGCGAAGCGGGTGCTGGATCGTTGGGCGCTCGAGGAGCCGAATCGCGTGCGCCTGTTGTGTGCCGATCCGGTGAAGATCGAGTGGCTGCTCGATGCGGCACAGGATCAGGGTGGCGTGGAGCTTGAGCTGCTCACCAGCGTGGCCGCGCAGCGTCGTCGGGAGTGCGGTGAAACCGATACTGACTTGCTGCTTGAGGCCGAGGTTGCGCTGCAGATGCCGGACAGTCTGCCCTTTCGGCACTGTGATCGTTAAGTCACCGACATCATGTCCGTTTCAGATGGGGTTTCGTGCTGAGAACGTGCCGGTGAAGTGAGGCGCCAAACCGGAATGCAGCCCCGGACAAGGTATGCCCACGTAACACATTCGTGTACTAGCGCCCGCTGCAATCGCTTCGCTCTCTTGCCGGGCTGGCACCTTGCTCGGGGCGAAGCCCCGAGACCCCTACCTCATTCGCTACCGCTCACGAGGTCACCATGGCATCACCCACACCATCGAAGGCCCCCGTCCATCGGGATAAGCACCTCAGCGTCAGGCTCACGGAGGACGAGAAGCAGCGGATTTTGCAGAAGGTCGAGTCCACCGATGCCCGCAGCCCATCCGAGTTCGTTCGGAGTACGGCGCTCGACTATCCGGTGCGCTCAGTGGTCACGCACGAAGCGATCAACGAACTGCGTCGTCTCGGCGGGCTGGTGAAGCACCTCTTCATCGAAGGAGGTCGCGAGGATCCTGACGGCCTGTATCTGCAGACGCTTCAAGAACTGCAAGCCGCTATCCGCCGGCTAGGGCGTGAGCTGTGACCAGAGGGGAGGGGTCATAACTAGGCGTGAATAATTCACGCCTAGTTAGATCAAGGCAAGCTGGCCGTGGGACGGAGCCGGCGCTCAGGAGGTTTGCCGGCGTGCCTTGCGATGATGGAAGTAGAGGTAGAGCAGGCCGACCGGCGCGATGAAAATGGCCCATCCCCAGCACATCACGATCGTGAAGAGTTTCACCGGCAGCATGATGATGAGCGGGATGTAGAAGACGTTGTCTCCCATCACGAAGCCGATGATCTGCTCGTAGACGAAGCGCGAGTAGGGATACAGCAAGGCGTTGAGGGCGAGGAGGGGGATAACCGCCAGGGGCACCGAGTCACCCCCTCCTTGAGTCGCCGCAAAATAGACCAGAGCCGAGAGGCCGCCACCAAACGCTAGTTGGCGAAGGTAGTAGTGGCGGGATAGGCCGCCAAAGGTGTCGGTGAGGATCGGGGGCATGCGTCTCCTCCTTCCGTGGGGGATGGTTCACAGTGCTGGCCGTCCACCTCGGCAACGTGGCGAGGTCACCAGCGCTTGCGAGAGATTATCACATGGCTGCGTGCTCGGATGCTTCAGTCCGACCGAAATAGGCGGGATTTATCCCGCCTATTGGATCAAGATAAGCCGTGTAAGCTTAATTCATCAAGATAGTATTAAATTGTTAGACTCACAGCACGGATATTTCATATGCCCTGGGGCCTTTGTCTTTCTTTTTAACTACAAACTCAACGCTATCTCCGATAACTATATCTGCATTCCCTGAGTTGAAGTCATTGAAGAAAAAGAAAACATCCTTGCCTTTTTCTCTCCTGATGAAGCCAAAACCCTTCAGCGGGTTATAATGATGGATATAACCTTTTTCTCTTTCACTCATCTTTGACCTGATAGCTAGTAATGAGGGTTGGATATTATATTCCCAAAGTTTTCGCGCAGAGATTGTTTTAATCTGCGAGCTTGAGTCTTTTTTGTTCTTGCCATGATCCCAAGCTCATGGTATAGCTTGAGAATATAGTTTCTTGTGCCTACGCTATCGATGTTTATCTGGTTTTTTCTTCTCCTTCGTACGACTTGATTAACCTTCACAGATAAAGTCTTTGAGTATACGTCATCGTACAAGGGTAATATTGTTTTTAAGCGTTCCCTTAGCTTTTTTTCTTCTGCTTTATGATTAAAGCGCCCTAGCTGAGCAACTCTGCCAGATGTCTTGTTCCATTGCTTATGATATTCACTGCTATAGGGAGACTCTTCGTACATTATTTCGCACTTTCTTACAGCACTTCTTATTTTCTTCCTGTCGTCTTTCCTTATTTTAGGCTCGCCGTGCCGAACCCAAGCACCAGTAACTTCGTACTTGGCGTCCCTAGATTCTCTGTGCTCAATCCTGGTTTTTCCATCATGCATATTCATGCCATAATGGTTAATCATTCCTGCCACTAGGCTTATGGCCCATGTTTTTTCTTCTTCTGTTAATCTTTTTTTGCTGGACAATGTTATATCATCAAGAAGTCTGGAGTAGGATATTCCTTTGCTCCGGAGCTTAGAAACCACCCCGTATTCATAGTTGAAGAATACTAGGTTTCCTAAATATGTTGAAGTGCATCCACCTTGAGGCACGACCCCTTCCAAGGTCGTTAGACACGAAAGGGTTTCAGAAACATCTTCGCTAAACCTAAATAAATATTTGAATACGTTTTTTACGTGTTCTTTGTGAATGTTAGGGAAGAAATTCTCAATGTCTAGGTTTATCAATGTTTCTGGTTTGAGGTGGAGTTTGCTGTTGTTCACATAATCTCGTCTGCTAGCGGTGTCACGAATTCCGCCCATGAGGTATTTTGGATAATCGACCTCGCTCATTATCCTGCTGTTTATTCTTTTCTGTATTTTCTTTAGAGATTCTTTAGGCTCGGATACTTCCCGGGATTTCTTAGAAGGTGGGGATATTAGGAATGTCGTGTAAGAAGAAGATGTGTTTTTAGAATGCTTTTCTATAAGATCTCTGTTGATCTCCAGCATGGCCGCTAAAGTTGATATGTGAGCAACAGATGATCCGGGGTAGTATGGCTTGTCAGCCATTTTCTATTCCTAATATTTAAAGTGAAGTCTTACGTCAAATCATGTTAATAACCGTGCTTAGCGGTGTCACGAGATGCTCGTGATAGGCATAAAGCAAGATTAGAAACTTAGCGATGCGAATTCCTCCCATGAAAATCGAGAAGAACTTGCCACCTATTCCAACTCCTTCCTGCGAAGTTCTATCTCTAGATGATTTCGCAGGCTCTTTACAGCTAATGTTTAGACGCACATTAAAGCTTAGTTTTAGCTTCATTACATTACTCCCATTGTCACCCCCTAACCCCTATGGCTAGAGTTGCCAGACCAATGGTTGTGCTTTGCAAAGAAATAAATGTTGGAATAGGGAAGACGATAAGACTTCATTGCCAGACAACAGTCGCCAGACTAACCCACTTTTGGGCACGCGATACTGTTCGTGCGACCTAGGACCCCCGGGGGGCCGGTCTAGGCTCTTTGATAGAGCCGTCAATAGCAAAAGCTTTTGACTTCGGTTCTTTGCTAAACATTAGATGCTTTTTAAAGAGCGGAGAGACCGATTTCAGTCCCTAGCAAGGGATTATACCGCCCATGCATGAAAAAATAAACACCTACTTTAGTAGGTGTTTGTGCATATGTGGCTGCTCTGCTTCGGCATGAAAAGCCCTGCAATGCAGAGATTCAAAGGTCTGGAAGGAGAGAATTATATCAAGCCATAGTTCGTTCTTTCGGCGCACCTTAAGGTTGAACTGTTACTGTCTGGCTTCTAGCTGGAAACCAGACAGTATCAGCCGCCTCCAGGCACGTCATTTCAGGGATGGTCGTGCCGTCTATTAGGAACCATACGCCACGAGCCCTGACTATCGGCCGTGCCAGTAGGTGGGAACGTTGCACAGCAGGCCGGCCCAGGCACCGGCTGCCGCCCCCGACGATAGGTGGGAACGCTGCACCGCAGGCTGCGCTGTCGCCTCCCCTTCATCTCCCAGTCAGAAGCTAGACAGTACCAGCATCCTGAAAAAACTCCCTTTCGGGAGGATGCTTCTTCGGAGTGACCTATATACAAATGTCGCGAAAAATACATAAACCTTTCCAGACTTCACATTTATAAAACGTGATGACAGGACCGCTCCCTCTGGGCCCACCCATCTTCAGGAAAGCCCAGTTCGACCTACGCTCAAAGCCAGGAAAGCAGGGATTCGGCTCAACCGCGATCCAAAAAATCGCTTACGTACATAGTAGTCTGTAGATTAATAAGCTGCAAAGAATTTGAATCTCTTAAGAGAAGAGTATTCTGGAGCATCCAAGTTGACAGAAGAAAGGCGTTTATCGAAAAACAAGCCTTGTAGCCCTGAGCTTCTGGCCATTCTCTCATGCAACATTAAAAAATTGAGGGAAGAGCGCAATTTATCTCAAGAAAAGCTGGCCGAAAAAGCAAAAATGCACAGAACATTTATAAGCTTAATTGAGCGCCGGGGCAGAAACGTTACACTCGGCGTCATAGAATCACTTGCACATGCTTTAGATGTAGATGTGGCAACTCTAATCACCGATAACTCAGAAAAAAAAGGTGAAATATAAATTTTTAAACCGGGGGTCCAAGGGAATGGAAACGCATTACACTGAAAAAGAAAAGAGCCTCTCTGACAGCTTTATTCACGAGGTGTTTGGTTATAATCAAAATGGTGACATATCTTTCGAAGAACTTCCGATAATAGACTTCTGCAAGAACTACATAAAAGAAAGATTCACGTTCATGAAGTACATACTTGGCCTGGGAATAGATTTTTCTATATTAGCTCAAAGGCTATCAGAGTATGATGTGGAAATGAAATCATTCACTCCCGTTTTAAGCGTAGAAGACATATTTTCAAGATATGAAATGGTTGAATCTAGGGGAAGTAGGAAGTCAAATACTCTAACGCTTAGCTTTAGTGGTAAGCAGTACGGGATAAGAAAAATAGAAGAGAGCGTGGCTAACCTTTTCCACTCAATGGATAGAAGCGACTACCCCAGCGCTTATGTATACAATACTGGACAATGGAAAAAATATACCGATTTGCTCAATCACGTTTTCATGCTGTCAGAACCTGGCAAGCATGCCTTATGCAAAGAGCTGATTGACTTCGGAATAAAGAACTTACCAAAGAATAGCTTTTATGTCAGAGAAGTGCCCAGAGTGCGTATTTTCGATAAAGTTATAAACGAATACGAGAGAGGAGTAAAAGGAGAGAACGGGGGGCTGGTTTACCAAGCAATAGTATATGGATTCTTAACTGCTGACAGACCTCACCTTTCCATTATAGCTGATAAAGTAAGAACAGGATCTTCAAGGCAAAAGAGGTTCGGGGATATAGATTGCTATAGCGGACTAGACTTAGAAACCTCATCAGAGGTGAAAGACTTTTGCATTTCAAATGCAAATTTCGATAAAGAGCTTGGAGAGTTCTGCAGAAACTGCGAAGGGAATAACATTAACGGTATCGTTTTTGCACTTGATTTTGAACAATCAACCTTAAATAAAATCAGAGAGCACGGCGTAAAACCTATAAGCCAGCTAAAACTTATGGAGCTGGTAAGCTACTGGGACTGGACTAAGCAGGAAGCTGCATTAAAAGGGGTTCTGCACTACATATCACATGTAGAACAAAACCCCTCAGCTGTGATTAGACTGCTAGAATTTATCAAAAATCATGACGCAAACCACGAATCTCTTGATTACTTAAGATGATTTTGCATCCAATGTGCGGAGCTTTTCAACAGAAGTTTTTGAGGCTTCGAAGTAATCTTGGAAACGCTCCGTGCCAATTGCGCTATACCCTATTGCTTCAGCTGCAGAGATAGTTGAGCCAGAGCCCATAAATGGATCTAGTACGATGCCTTCCCCTAGAGGAAGGCTGGCTCTAACTATCTGCCTCAGAAAAGATTGCGGCTTTAAGCTTGGATGATTAGAAATTTTCTTTTCTCTTTCAGGAGTTCTTTCGCTTGAGATAACATCTGCAAAAGGTTTATCTTTACTTAATCGCCGCAAGGCCCCAGTGTTGAACTCTCTAAGGCACTCACCGACGGTCATTTTTTCAGGCAAAGGCTTTCGAAAAAGCCCCCAAGGCTCAAAATTTCCACGAGGAAGTGAGCATACCTCAGAGAATTCTTTTTCATAATTTTTAGGCCTATCCCCACCACGGAAAGTGGTGACTAGCCTAACGATATTCCCTCTATACTCTAATCCTCCAGCAATTACTGCATCAAAAATTAACTGCGACAGGAAAGTATTACTAGCTATGAAAACGTGGGCTCCAGGGACTAAAACTTTATTAACAAGCCTAGTCCACTCAAAAAAGAACCTCTCAAGGTGGTCTCTTTCTTTTCCATTCAAAGCAGTAAATCGTGGAAGCGGACTCCGCTTCCCACCATCAAAAGCAGGTGGCAACCTCCATATTCCTCCATTGCCATTCTCTCTCTTTTTTATTTGATCAAAATCGTACTCTTTCACTCCATAAGGAGGATCAGTTACAATAGAATGAATACTATTTTCGGGACAACGGCCTAACCACTCCATACAATCTGCATGTATAAGAAGACTGCTCCGATAACTATGACTATCATAGTCTAACGAGAACTTTTCTTTATCTATCTCAAAACTTCTTCCTGACTGAAACCGCGACGCATCCGGGTCTAAGTCTAGGCTCGACTGCATACTTGTCACTTTATAGGTCTCCCGGCTTTTAACTCTTCGGGCCTTTGCTCAAATGCACCGTGGTTATCTTTCTCTAGTTCAAAAAGCTTTTCTTCTATGGCAATGTCTATAGCAGATGCCAATGTCATTCCCGGAGTCCAGTAGACAGCATTTTTTAATCGATTTAACAGATCCGAAGAAAGCTGAACTGTTATTCTTTGCTTTTCAGTCACGAGCCTCACACCAATTACCATAAATACCAGCATTTATGGTAATTGGTAGCTCCGGAAAAATCAACCTTCCTCAGTATTCATGGTCGACACATCAGGATACGTGCCGATCTGGAAGATCGACAGATTCTTCTGCACTACAGGTGGAATCACCTTTAAAAATCTTGAAAACCTTTCCAATACTTAAATTCTATTGACGTCCGGACGTCACGGAGGCTATAATATATAAAAATGACAAACTAATAGGGAATTAAATGTCTAAAATGAGGCGCCCACCAGGACAAATTAGAGATGCAATAATGTCTTATTTTGCATCAAAAGAAGGAGACGCGAGCTTAGGCGAGATTATAGAAGGAGTTCAAGATATCCTTGGCGAAGAAGTTCCCTATTCTTCCATCCGATCTTACCTTCGAATCAATACTCCTGATATATTTCAGAGAACTGGGCGAGGAAGATACAAAGTTGTGAGAAAGATATAACCATCAAGGTTAGATTACGCGGCTTATCTTGCTTCAATAAGCGGGACATAGTCCCACTTTTATACTACCCTGGTAGGTAGCCTAGCCCTCCAGGAGTACCCCATGGCCCTACGCCGCATCAGCGACCTCGAGCAGTCGTTCAAAAGCCAAGACGGCAACGTCGTCGAGTGGAAGGCACCGAGTCGCTGGCTCTACCGTTACGAGCGCGACCGCGGCGCCGTGAGCATGGAAACCGGCCTCGGCACCGGCGAGTTCCTGTGGTACGTGCTCGAGAAGAACGACCTCACCCACGCCAAGCGGCGCGTGTTCGACCTCATCAACGAGGACGAGCTCTGATGGGACGGAAGCGCGTGATTGTGCAGAAGGAGGCACCGCTGTGGTTGGGCGTGCTGCTGGACGCGGCCTTCGATCCCACCTCGACCGCCCTGGATCTGAAGCGCAGCGCCGACGTGCTGAACCACACGGGACCTGGGCACGGTTGGCAGGTCCGCCATGGCCAGGCCGATCTCTTGGCAATCGCCAGCAATCTAACGCAGTACCCTCACGACTACAGCGACGCCCGGCGTACCGAGCTCCTATTGGCTTGGGCCGAGCGCTGGGTCCAGGCGGACGACTGGCGACGCTTGCAGGAGCGCGTCAGGAAGCGCCGACAGCGCTAGTGACTTGTGTTCTGTACACGTTTACTCCCTCCCTGCTCATCCAGAGAAGCGTATATCACGTTTGAGAAGGCTGTGGCTCTTCCTAAATGGTGCGTTCCTGATGCTAGCTAAGATCACGATCTACGCACACGGCGGCTATAAGAAGTCATAATATCTTTCAAATGTTTGGCGCTTGTTTTTCTAGCGTTTTTAGCTTCATCCAGCGTTAGCCCGCCTTTAATAGCTAACGGCAATTGCTTTTTCTTAGGTGGGCCTAAGCTCTCTAAGATTTCATCCCACTCTTCACCTAGTTTTTCAAAATCACTGTCGTTAGACACGCCAGCATTTGCCGCCCTTACTTCAGCATCTTCTCTCGAGCTGGCAGCATCCTGCTCGTTTTGTATAACTCTCTGATTGGGATGATTATTAACCCTTTCAAAGGGCTTGACGCTACCACAATATTTATCGCATAGCGTTCTGAAATTTCTATGATTGCAGGGCTCTTCACCCAGCTTTGAGGAAACACTTCTAAACAAGTCCGGGATTTTAAAATAAGTCCTATCGAGGATGAACCTTATTTCTTCAGCATGACTTCTCACTGCAAAGGATACATAACCACGAATTCTTGTTTTTTTATTCTCTCGTATAGAATTCGCAATCTTTACTGACACTTCATCCAAATTCATCAATGCCTCCTATGGGTGGTTGCACGCTCAATGCCCAGATTGACCGAATTCGACCATTTATCACCACTTTTACAGCAAAATAACACCCTATATACCTCACATCCAAGCCTAGGGAAGCATTCTTCACCTTTTTTAGATCATATTTTCACCACTTTTTAGACGTATTTTCCTCCTCTCCCTCGCGATCAATAAAGAAGTCTCCCAACTAAAGGCACGCCACGGACGTATACAACTGCGCTTCGCTTAGTTGCATAGTCCGGTCGTGCCAAAGGGCTAGCCCTTTGAATCCCCCGTTCTAACGAACGATCAGGGTTGCTACATCAAGTCGATTTCAATCGGCGATAAGGAGGTGTTTATACTCAGCTTATACTCGGCATGTTATGGAGGGAATACAGGATGACAATGCCCTATTGGCAGGCTGCCATACCGCTGTTGATGCTGTGGGTGCCGTTCATAGTGTTCATTTGGGTAGTGAAACGGAGGCGGTGAGCGTCAGTTGCCCAAACCCGGCAAAAGGGGCTCCGCACCCGGTGCCCGGAAGGCGCCTGCTATCGCCTGTCCGCCTCGCTTCGCTCGTTGGCGGGTGTCGCCCCTCACTCGACCGCCGAGGTCGCTGCGCTCCCACCTGGCGGCCGATCTCGGGCCGCACCTGGGGAGCTGAATCGTTCCGATTTTTCACCCCGACCCCTAAACCCAGTTCAGCAGGGTGGTAAATAACGGGACTCTTTCCCGGCTATCCCGCGTCAGCGGGATGCAGCGAGCAACGCGAGCGGTCACCAGGTCGAAGCCGCCGAGCGTTCAGCGGATGATCAGGGCGGCGACGCCACTTCCACGCCCCTCCCTCTTTCCTGATAAACCGGGCCGAAGGCCCAAACGTTCCCGTACGGGGATGGGGAGCGGCCCGCAGGCGCGGCGCACTTTAGCGGCCAGGTATCGCCGATCGGTGGGGGCCAGCCGCGTAGCGGCTCGATAGCCCCCACCCTCTCGACTTGTCGAGGCATTTACGGGATTAGGCCGAGCGTAGCGAGGGGCGGAGGGAGCGAAGCGACCGGAGGGTAGGCGAGCGCTATGCGCTCTTTTCTGTACTTTTCCCCTTTTCCCCTTTTAAGGGTCGTAATTTACTGATATTAAACAGTTATTATCCAAAAGGAGGGAGAGATTGATGGCCAAAAGGGGAGGTATTGATGGTCAAAAGAGGAGGGTTTGATGGTTGAAAGCGGGAGGGATTGATGGTTATGTGTGAGGTATATAATGGACTCACACAATAAGCAGGAAACGCATAGATGCAGGATGCCCAAGTCTACAAAGCCAATGCGCTAGTCGAAGCCTCGTATCGTCTTAGCCTCTATGAGCAAAGGATCATCCTAGCTTGTATCTCTCAAGTCCGACGAGATGAGCCACTAACAGATCAGAAGCTTTATACCATCAGTGCCCAGCAGATCGCGGAGATGACCGGCACTCAGCTAGGCACGGCTTATCAGAACCTCAAAGCTGCTTCAGAACGCCTTTTTGATCGCCGTGTGACGCTCCATGAGGCTCCAAATGGCCAAGGAAGCACTCGGGTTAGATTAACTCGCTGGGTACAGACCGTAGAGTACTGCGATAAGGAAGGGGCGGTTGCCCTTCGCTTCGGTACAGATATGGTCCCCTACCTATCTCAACTCACCGAGCAATTTACCCGCTACGCCCTGGCCGATGTGGCCAAGATGAGTAGTGCTCACGCCATCAGGCTGTACGAGCTTCTTGCACAATGGCGCGGTACGGGGAAACGAGAGGTCTCTATCGAGTGGCTCCGCGAAGCTCTACAGCTCGAGGACCGATACACCAATATCCGTGATTTTAAGAGGTGGGTAATCACCCCCGCCATCGAGCAGATCAATGAGCACAGCCCCCTGTGGGTGAAGTGGGACCAGCGCAAGACCGGCCGCCGCGTGTCCCATCTGGTGTTTACCTTCGGCGAGAAAGCTCGGAAAACCACCCAGAAGCCTCGCCAGCGAAAGGAGCAAGGCAAAGCCTGCGAGGGGAATAAAAGCGCCTCAGGATCGATCTACGGGATTCCTATGGAGGTTATCAATGCCCAAGCTCGCCCGGGGGAATCTCGCGATGATGCAGCACATCGCATCCTTGAGAAGCGTCGGAATAATGCTAAGGCGTGAGTTTTGCTCGCTAAAGGCCATACTGTCGGGCAACCCGACGACATAACCCGACAGGGCCCGACATGCCCCAACTGACCATAGGCCGAATGGCCAATCTGTACGGCTTACACCGCTCCACGCTATACGAGGCAGTGGATAAAGGCCGCGTCACAGCAGCGGTTAACGGCAAGGGGCAAAAAGTCCTCGAGCTGTCCGAGATGATCCGTGTGTACGGGGAACCACCAGGCCAAACAGCTTCCGCCCTACAAAACCCTACACCAAAGGCCGAAGCTCTCCCCGACACCCCCGACGTCCTCGAAAAGTTCGATGCTCTCCTCGAGATCGTGAAGGAACAGCGTGACGAGCTCAGACAGCTACGCGAGGAAGTCGCACAGCTGCGTAGGCTTCCAGCCCCTTCTCCTGATCCTATTCAGCCCCCCCCCAAGCCTCAGCCCCAGAACGAAGATCCCCATGGCCTGCGCTCGCTGGTGCAGTCGCTGCGCGACCACGACAGCCACGCCGATGACTCGCCCGATCGCTAGAAGCTCAGCCGCTCGAACGGTCGCCCGGTGAGGGCGGTGTAGGCCACCGTGTTCTGGATGTTGGCGTGGCCCAGGTACTGCTGCACGGTGCGCAGATCCACGCCCTGGTTGATGAGATGCACGCCGCAGGCGTGACGCAGTGCGTGCGGATGCCACTTCACGCCCAACACCCGCTCGCTGAGGCGATGCAGCAGGCGCCGGAAGCCGTCGGCGCTGATCGGTGCCCCACGCTCGCTGACGAACACCAGCCCCGATGCACGGCCGCTGTCGCGCTGATAACGCTTCAGGGCGCGCACCGTGTCGCCCTGGAGGGGATGCGTGCCGTCGAGACTGCCCTTGGCGCGGGTGACGCGCAGCTCATGGTGCACCAGGTCGACGGCCGACCAGCGCAGCCCCACCAGCTCCGAGACCCGCAGCCCGTGCTCGAAGGCCAGGCGCAGCATCAGCGCGTCGCGCCGGCCATGACGATTGTGCCGAATCGCGCCGCGCATCAGCCGGTGCACCTCGTCGCGGGTCAGGTGCTGACGGCCGCGGGTGGCGTCGTTGGCGGCGCGACTGCGCACTGTCCGGGTTTCAGTGGCTGGCGAGGCTGTCGGGGCGGGGTGTCGGGGGCTGTCGGGCACGGGCTGGGGCGCTCCTGGTCGCGGTGACTGTCCGGGTTCTATCTGGAAGCCGGACAGACCTTGGAGGCGCGTCGGAAGGCCGATTGCGCTTTGCGCGGTGCTGGGTTATATTTTAGTATAACTAAATGGCGCGACCCGCGTAGGAGGTCAACATGAGCACCACCAATCTTCGCCGCGTCGGCGGCTCCGTCATGATGGCGGTGCCGCGGGCCCTGCTCGATCAGCTGCATCTGCATGCGGGCTCTCAAGTCGAGATCGAGATCGAGATCGATCACGGGCGTCTGGTCGTAGAACCGGCCAAGCCGCGGTACTCCCTCGAGGAGCTGCTGGCCCAGTGCGACACCACAGCGGACCTGTCCGCCGGCGAGCGTGAGTGGCTGGATGCTGAGCCCGTTGGCCGTGAGCTGCTGTAATGCGACGGGGTGACATCTATTTCGTCTCGCTCAACCCCACTCGGGGCCATGAACAGCAAGGCATGCGTCCGGTGCTGATAGTATCGCCGGACGCGTTCAATCTCGCCATGGGCACGCCCCTGGTCGCGCCGATCACCAACGGAGGTGGCTTCGCGCGCTCTCGGGGCTTCACGGTGTCGCTGGCCGAGGCGGATACGACTACCACCGGCGTCGTGCTGTGCAGCCAGATACGCACCCTGGACATCGAGGCCCGTCAGGGGCGGTGGGTGGAAAGCGTGCCGCCGGAGATCATGGATGACGTGCTGGCCAGGCTGGCGACCCTGGTGAGCTGAACCCTACCGTAGGGACCCTAAATTAGGGACGTCAGGGTGCGCCTCGCTCTTGTTACAAAAAATTACAAATATCTTGTGGCCTCTCAGTAGCCCTTTTAGGGCGTTTGGGGCTCCCCCCCCCCTGCAAGCAAGGAAAGCCGGAATTCGGCTCTGTGGGGCCTTCTATGCGCGTGTATGAGGGTGTGTGTGTATGTGTGTGTGTAAAACAGCGGTCTAAAACCCCCTCTTATCTGCCTACGGAGCAGTGTTTACTCACCCGTATCCAGGTTGTATGTTGGTGAAGGCCAAAAAAAAGAGGCCCCGAAGGGCCTCAGACAGTTGGTTTATCGGTGCGGAGGGCGTCGGTAGTACATTGACACCTTCTCCCAGCGGCCGAAGCGAAAGCGAGAGTGAGCGCTGACACGCTCAGTCTTTTTTGCTTTCATGCTGCACCTCCAAGAAGCAGGGGGGTGATGCGCAGCATTTCGAGAAGACCTAGACATCCTCCCATAGGTGCCGTATAGTTCGCGCCCCTAAGGGCAGGTCAACTAGGCAGCGTGAGGCAGCTGCACACTGCTATACACACGCGTTTACCAATATTGCCTATCTTTTTTACTAGCCACCTCTGCCAAGGTGGCTGGACTCGTTTTCAGGAAAAATGAGTCCAATTAGCATGTTGCCATCATGTGGGCATATAAATCAAGCCCAATATGCTACATTTTTTCGGAGAATCATTCCCTCTATAGTGCCTACGTTGTACTCGCCATCAGTAAATTCCTACTGTTTCATGGCTTTCCCCCAGTGAAATATCCTTAACAGCACGACAACCTAGTTAGGTGGTTCACTAAATTGACCATTCAGCAGTGTAATTAGCGACAAGAAACTGTCCGGGTTTCAATCGAAACCCAGACAGTTCCCGCGACCAGGAGCGCTCCCGCCCGTGCCCGACAGCCCCCGACACCCCGCCCCGACAGTGCCTCCAGCCACTGAAACCCGGACAGTGCGCAGTCGCGCCGCCAACGACGCCACCCGCGGCCGTCAGCACCTGACCCGCGA
>NZ_SOBR01000015.1 GCF_004364315.1 Chromohalobacter marismortui
AGCGGCGAGAGCGGTCAGTGAGGCGAGCTTGCGCATGGTTCAGTTCCTTACCTTGTACATTATATTGACATCCAATCTCACTGGATTCAGATGGTCTTATGCTGTCATAGCCATGGAAGCACGCATATCAATCGTTAGTATGATCGGTGTTGCCATATGTCGTTTAAAATGGCTAATTTAAAACATTTTTATTTTATTGAGAGGTTAATTCCGTGCACTATTTCCTCGCGCGCTGAGCGACCCAGGCGCCCGCTCCGGTGCCACCCACATGCCAGGGTTGTGGCGATATCCTGTCCCTAGAAGTGACTACGTCGTCAACCGATGGAGCCTTTATGAATCTGCATGACCCGCGCTCTCTTTTATTCGTGCCGGCCACCCGGCCGGATCGCATCGCCAAGGCCCTGGCCAGTGGGGCGGATGCCGTGATCGTCGATTTGGAGGACGCTGTCGCCGATGGCGACAAGGCCGAGGCCCGGGATACGCTCGCGGCCTTCCTGGCGGACAACCCGCAGGCCTCGCTCGTGGTGCGCGTGAACGCGCCCGACTCCCCGCATCATGCGCTCGATCTGGTGCTGTGCGCTCGGCATGCAGGCATCACCCATCTGATGGTGCCCAAGGCCGAATCCGTCCCATCATTGGCGCAGGCGGCCGCCTGCGGCAAGCCGCTATGGCTGCAGATCGAAACCGCGCAAGGCCTGCTGGCGTTGCCCGGCCTGGCGGGCATGGCCGGCGTCGAGCGGCTGAGCTTCGGGGCCCTGGACCTGATCACCGAGCTGGGACTCACGCCCGAGACGCCGGGGGCGCGCCAAATGCTCGACCAGGGGCGCTACCAGCTGGTGGTCCGCTCGCGCGCGGCGGGCCTGGCCGCGCCGCTCGAAAGCCCGCATCCGGCCATCGACGATACGGACGCCGTGGCGCGTGCGGCCGCTCATGCCCGGGAGATGGGCTTCGCCGGCATGCTATGCATTCATCCCCGGCAGTTGCCCGCCGTCAACCAGGCGTTTTCTCCCAGCGAGGCCGACGTGGCCTGGGCCCGGCAAGTGATCGATGGTGCGAACCATCAGGCAGGCGCGTTCAGCGTCGCGGGCCAGATGGTCGATGCGCCGGTCGTCAGCCGCGCCCGGGGGATTCTCGCCAAGCACGAAGCGGGCCTTCGCGGTGGACAACCCCTGTGCTGACGCAGTAGGATATGTCGCGTTCCGCCCTTAGCTCAGCTGGATAGAGCGTTGCCCTCCGGAGGCAAAGGTCATAGGTTCGAATCCTATAGGGCGGGCCACGAATCGATGCAAAGCCCGCGAATCATCTCGCGGGCTTTTCTTTTCCTATGTTTTCCATGCCCCTCGGCCCTGCAGCCATCTTGCGTGCTGGATTAGAGTCCGTCATAGCAGCACAGAGAACGCATGGCTTGGGCGTAAAGGCCTTCAGATCGGGCTAATGTTCTGATTGACACGGAAAATGTTTGCCGGATCGAACTTCTGCTTGAGGGCCACTAAGCGCTCGTAGCTCATGCCGTAGGCGAAAGCAACGCGGTCGCTCTCATCCCCGGTCAGGAAGTTGATGTAAGCGCCACTGCTGGCGAAGGGCTGTGAACGAGCGAAGAATTCACGTGCCCAGGCAATGCAGTGTGCGTCCTCGGCAGCCGTTTCCCATCGCGCATGCACGTTCAGCACGTAGTTGGTATCACGGTTCGAGTAGGCCATCGCTTCGGGCAGGGCGTGGTGTGTCTGGCCTCCGATCGTGGCGATGAATATCTCGCACTGCGAAGACGGTAATGCACTGGCATATTCGATGATGGCATCGATCGGCCCTTCTTCGAGCGTCGAGAAATTATGTGTTTTCCAGTAGTTGCGGGCACCTGGCGTCAACAGTGGGTCGAAAGCCTGTTGCCAGTCGGTGTAGGGCTGTACCCCGATGTGCTCGCCATAAGCGGTGCCGAATTCTCGCAATGGTGCGATGTGTCTCTCGCCCTCGGCAGGATCACCGGCGTAGCACATGGCGAGCGCGACGATCTCTTTCCCGTGGACGTCCTCAGGCAGAAAGGGCAGAGGAGGCGCCTGGCGCGTTATCAGCCATACGTTGAGCTCGTCCGGCATTGTTTCGGTGAATCGAGCAAACCGTGTGATGACCGCTTTCGCCTGGTCGAAGGGAAAGACGATAAGGCCGCACAGCACGTTGGGGCCCACCGGATGCAATTGGTACTCGAAACGCGTCACGATACCAAAATTGCCGCCTCCACCACGCAGTCCCCAGAACAGATCGGCGTTTTCCGATTCACTGGCGTGTCGTTGTTGACCATCGGCGGTAATCACCTCCATAGAAAGCAGGTTATCTATGGTCATGCCGTACTTGCGGCTGAGCCAACCGAAGCCACCGCCCAGAGTGAGACCGGCCACCCCTGTGGTGGAGTTGATGCCTAACGGTGTGGCGAGGCCGTACGCTTGTGCGGCGGCGTCGAAATCAGCGAGGGTACAGCCTGGCTCGACGGTTCCTTGTTGACGCTCTTGATCGATATGCACTCCCTTCATCAGCGAGAGGTCAATCATCATGCCAGCATCGCAGACGGCGTTGCCTGCAATGTTGTGACCACCTCCACGTATGGAGAAGGGCAAGTGGTGCTGGTTAATGAAGTGCAAGGAATGGATTACATCGGCAGCTGAAGTGCAGCGCACCATCATGGAAGGCCGGCGATCGATCATGGCATTCCAGATTTGGCGAACGTCGTCGTATTGCGGATCGTCGGGGAGAATCACATCTCCCGCGACATTGGTCTTGAACTCCTTCAGTTCGGTCTGTGAAAACTGGCTCATGGCGGCCACCGTTATATATGCCACGGGATACCCCGAAGGGGACTCGGGCGGGGAGAGGAATACGACCCGTCTGGCGATTAGCCTGATGCCTCACAGCGGCCCCGTGATTGGCATTTCGTCAGTGGATAATCTCAGCATAGGTGTCATTGTGACTAACTTCCTTCTGTTTATTCTCTTCCAGCGTCATGTGTCTGCAGCAGGGTCTGGAAAGATGCCTCTTGGCCACGTCTAGATGCATCTGATCACTCAGCGGTGCGATCCTGCTCTCGAGCGCCGTTCCATCGACGATGAGCCCTTCTCGCAAAGCCCGAATCGCCATCACCGGGGCATCACCCCGGCAGTACCTGTGTTCAAGCATGCATGCGCGGTGTCTGTCCTTTCATCCCACTGTCATGGCGCGTCTGTTCCAATCCAGATGTCATGGCCATGCCAAAAAAGGGGAAGACATGTCATTCACGCCATCGCCTCTTGCCGGCCTTCTGGGGCTGAGCGCCGTTATCGTGACGTTTAGCCAGCCTGTGCTGGCAGCCGAGACATTCAACCGCATCGCGTCCTTTCCGGTTGCCTCGAATCTGGAAGAAGGGGCTGCACCTGACAGTCCGACCTCGGCGGAGATCATCACCGTCGATGATGAGGGCAAGACGTTGATGTACTCCGATAGCCCGCACGGCGGCATTGGTTTTATCGACATCACGGAGCCGGCGGCGCCGAAAGCCGCTGGTTTCATGCCGATGGAGGGGGAACCCACATCGGTTTCTGCGTTTCACGGCGTGGCGCTGGTGGGAGTCAATACCTCGCAAAGCTATACGGAGCCCAGCGGCGAGCTACGGGCCGTCGAGTTGAAGAATCAGCGCGTGCGACGCTCCTGCCAGCTTGGTGGACAACCCGACTCCGTTGCCATATCGCCTGACGATAACTGGGTCGCCATCGCCATAGAAAACGAGCGTGATGAAGAGGCGAACGATGGCCGCATTCCCCAGATGCCTGCCGGCTATTTGATGGTATTTCCGCTGGCGAAAGGCGTTCCCTCGTGCGATGACGGTCGCAAGGTGGCGTTGACCGGCCTTGCCGATACGGCACCCTCCGATCCTGAACCGGAATTCGTCGATATCAATGCCGAGAATCAGATTGCCGTCACGTTGCAGGAAAATAACCACATCGTGATCGTCGATGCCGCCAGTGGTCGGGTGGTCGGCGACTTCTCTGCAGGCTCCACTGACCTCGCCGGTGTCGATACGGCGGAAGATGGTCGCTTGGCGTTCAAGGGGCGACTTGAAGGCGTCAAGCGCGAGCCCGATGCCGTTCAATGGCTGGGGACGGATCGCTTGGTGACAGCTAACGAGGGGGATTATGAAGGTGGCTCCCGTGGCTTCACCATTTTCAACCAGGGTGGCAGCGTGGCGTATGAATCGGGTGCCGCCTTCGAGCATGCCGTGGCCGCTGCCGGCCACTATCCGGAAGGCCGTTCCGACGCGAAAGGTATCGAACCGGAAGGGCTGGAAGTCGGTACATACGATGGCCAGCGTTATATCTTCGTGCTCTCGGAGCGCGGCTCTGTGGTCGGTGTCTACCGCGATACCGGAGGCGCGCCGGAGTTGATGCAGCCTCTTCCTTCGGGGGTCGGCCCGGAGGGCGCAGTCGCGATTCCCGGGCGGCAACTGCTGGCCACGTCCAATGAAGAGGACCTGGGAGCGGAAGGCGGTGCACGTAGTCACGTGATGATCTATCGGCGCACCGAAGGCAAGACCGCTTATCCGGAGATCGTTGCCCAGCGCAACGACGATGGCACGCCGGTGACCGGCTGGGGGGCGCTTTCCGGATTGACCGGCGATCCCGAAGATGCCAGTCGCCTGTATGCCGTCAGTGACTCGGCCTATGCCAATGCACCGACGCTCTACACGATCGGCAAGTCCTCGCATCCCGCGCGGATCACGTCGGCCACCGTGGTGACCCGCGACGGCGAGCCCGCCTCCAAGCTCGATCTCGAAGGCATTGCCACCGACGGCGAGGGGGGATTCTGGCTGGCTAATGAAGGCGATGCCAAGCAATCCATCCCCCACGTCCTGCTGCATGTCGATCACAAGGGCGAGATTCAGGAGCAGATTCCACTACCGTCGTCATTGCTCGAGCGTCAGACGCGCTACGGTGCTGAAGGTATCGTGCGAGTGGAGGGCAAATTGTGGGTAGCGTTGCAGCGTCCCTGGCTGGGCGCCCCGGACAATACCGCCATGCTGCTTGCTTATGATCTCGAAAAGCAGCAATGGCAAGGTGTGCGTTATCCGCTGACCAAGCCTCAGGGTGAAGGCTGGGTAGGGCTTTCGGACTTGGCGGCCAAGGATGCAGCGCTGTACTTGATCGAACGTGACAACCAGACGGGGGATGCCGCACGGATCAAGCAGATCACCCGCGTCGACCTCGGGTCGCTGGCCCCTGCGGCGCTAGACGGCAACCTGCCGACCGCTCAGAAAGAGGTCGTGCTCGATTTGATCCCGACGTTGCTCGATACAGGCGGTTATGTGCTGGAAAAGGTCGAAGGGTTGACCTTCGATGCTGACGGTCAGGGATATGTCGTCACCGACAACGATGGCGTCGATGGTTCCTCCGGCGAAACCCGCTTCTTCCCCGTGGAACTGGGACGATAGAGAGGATGACAGCGGCAACGTCTACCGATCGCGATGGAGAAGGCGATAGCCACGGAGACTGCTCGAGGCATCACAGGTTGTCACCTATCCCATAATCGATAGCCGGCCGAACTGCACCCCGAAAGTTGGATACTCATCCGGCCTTCGGGGTGTTTTTGATGGCAAGATACGCCCCGAGCACGATTCTGTTATCCTGCCGCTATTCCATCCTTGGCCATTGCCACCCGCTATCATCCGCTGCCCGTTCGCGCGCATGGCGTGGCCGACTTCACGACAGGATTTGCCGCCGTGTCCGATTCGCCATCCCCATCCGGTTTCGCCACCTTGCCGCTGGCGCCTGCGTTGCTCGCCAATCTGGCGTCGCTGGGTTATCACGTCATGACGCCGATTCAGGCCGAAAGCCTGCCGGCGATCCTCGCCGGACGCGACGTGATCGGCCAGGGCCAGACCGGCTCGGGCAAGACGGCGGCGTTCGGCCTGGGACTACTGTCGCGGCTCGAGGTCAAGGCGTTTCGCGTGCAGGCGTTGGTGCTGTGTCCGACCCGTGAGCTGGCGGACCAAGTGGCCGGTGAAGTACGCCGGCTGGCGCGTGGACTCAGCAACGTCAAGGTGCTGACGCTATGCGGCGGGGCGCCGCTCAAGCCGCAGCGCGACTCGCTGGAACATGGCGCGCATGTGGTAGTGGGCACGCCGGGGCGGATCGAGGAGCACCTGCGCAAAGGCTCGCTGATACTCGATGCGCTGAATACGCTGGTGCTGGATGAAGCCGACCGCATGCTGGACATGGGCTTCCAGGCGTCGATCGAGGCGATCGTCGGCCAGGCGCCGACTGCGCGGCAGACGCTTTTGTTCAGTGCCACCTACGGTGCCAGCATCCGGCCTATCGCCGAGCGTATGATGCGTGAGCCGCTGAACGTCGAAGTCGTCTCGACTCACGATGACACCAGCATCCGCCAGCACTTCTACCGTGTCGTGGGCGAAGACGCCCGCCTGTCGGCGCTGGAACGCCTGTTGCTCAATATCCGCCCGGAATCCAGCGTGGTGTTCTGCAATACCAAGCGCGAGACGCAACAGGTCGCCGACGCCCTGAAGGCGGCGGGCTTTTCCGCACTGGCGCTCAATGGTGATCTGGAGCAGCCCGATCGTGATCGTATCCTGGCGATGTTCGCCAACAAGAGCGTGTCGATCCTGGTCGCCACCGACGTGGCGGCGCGCGGGCTGGATATCGACGCGCTGGATGCGGTGTTCAATTACCAGATCGCCCGCGAGCTCGAGGTTCATGTGCACCGCATCGGACGCACTGGCCGAGCCGGTGGCCAGGGCGTGGCCTGCACGCTGGTCGCCGAGAGCGAATATTATCGGCTCGAGAAGCTTGGCGATTTCCTCGGCGAGTCGCTCGCCTGTGAGCCGCTGCCGACGCTGCGCGGTCACCCGAAGCCGTTCACGCCACGCATGGCCACGCTGCAGCTCGGCGCCGGCAAGAAGCAGAAGGTACGTCCGGGTGATATTCTCGGCGCCTTGACCGGCGAGGGCGGCATCGCCGGTGAGCAGGTCGGCAAGATCCAGATCACCGAGCGCAGTGCCTTCGTCGCCGTCGAGCGCGAGGTGGCCCTTGCCGCCCTCGAGCAGCTCGCCAATGGGCGAATCAAGGGGCGGTCTTTCCGGGCGCGCCGTGTTACTCGCTAGTCATGTTCTGTGGGAGCGAATTTATTCGCGATGCCGATACCATGCGTTGCCGATTATTGGCGCATACTATAAATAAGGTGATATGAAAGTACCCAAGAGACTCCAGCCCTTGGTCGACGACGGTTTGATCGATGAGGTCGTCAGCCAGTTGATGAGTGGCAAGGAAGCCCAGGTTTACGTGGTGCGCTGCGGCAATGAGCTGCGTTGCGCCAAGGTCTTCAAGGAAGCCAGCCAGCGCAGCTTCAAGCAGGCCGTGCAGTATCAGGAGGGTCGCAAGGGGCGCAATAGCCGGCGCGCCCGAGCGATGGCCAAGAAGACCCGCTACGGTCAGAAGGAACAGGAAACGGCTTGGCTAACCTCCGAGGTCGATGCGCTGTATCGGTTGGCCGCAGCGGATGTGCGCGCGCCACGGCCGCACGGTTTCGTCGACGGCGTATTGCTGATGGATCTGATCAGCGACGGTGAGGGCGATGTTGCCCCCCGACTTGGTGAGGTGGCGCTGAGCCCGGAACAGGCTCGCGATTATCATGATCGGGTGATCGCCGATGTGGTGCGCATGCTATGCGCCGGACTGGTGCACGGCGATCTCTCCGAGTTCAACGTATTGGTCGACCAAGGCGGGCCGGTGATCATCGACCTGCCCCAGGCAGTCGATGCGGCGGGCAACAACAGCGCGCCGATGCTGTTGGTGCGCGACGTCGACAACATGCGTGCCTGGTTCGGGCGCTTCGAGCCGGCGCTGCTCAATACCGACTACGGTAAGGAGATCTGGGCGCTCTATGAAGCGGGCGAGCTGCATCCGGATAGCCCGCTCACCGGCCACTTCGAGCCCGATACCCTCGATGTCGACGTGATGGAGCTGATGGCGGTGATTGATGACGCCCGCGAAGAGGCCGAGGAACGCCGCGAACGCGAGCGTGACGACCTGGAGGACGACGACTGAGCCGACGGTTGTTGCAGTGCAAGCTGTAATGAAAGTGTCGATGGCACCCTTAATGGCAATGTGAGTTTTTACCGTCATCATTTTTTGACAACGGGCATCTCCGCCAGTGGCGTCGACAGCAGTTAAGTCCCTGTATCGTGCTTGGCAAGGATTCTCTGGGCGCGGGCAACGACCGGCGCATCGACCATCTGACCATTGACGCTGAATGCTCCTCCTTGCAGGTTTGCGCTTTTGACGATTTCCTTGGCCCAGGCCACTTCAGCTTCGTTGGGCAAAAAGGTCTGGTTGACGGTGGGCAGTTGGCTTGGATGTATGCACAGCATCCCGGCAAATCCCATCTCCCGGGCACGTGTGGCGGCCTGAGCCACGGCGTCCGTATCATCGATGGCCTGATGCGGACTTTCGATCGGCGGTGCCAGACCCGCCGCATATGAGTGAATCACGAGCTGGTAACGTGCCTGATCGAGAATCTGCCGGGCGCCTGGGGTGTCGGGTATCAGTCCTAGTTCGGTACTCATGTCCAGCGCTCCGAAGTTTAGCCGTTCGACGCCCGCTACGTGCACTAGGCTGGACAGCGCCAGCAGACCGCGTGCCGTTTCGATCAGCGGCCATATAGGCTTGCCGCTGGCGGCGGCTTTCTCCAGGGCCTGGCAGGACTCCGCCTTGGGTATGACCAGATGCGTGATGGCCGCCTGCCGAGCGCCCAGCGCCAGGTCGGCTTCGTAGTACAGGGTACCGGGCGCATTGATCCGGACCATAAGCCTGGTCTGCGGATGGTGCATCAGAAACGCATCGAGCGCTTCCCGTGCGGACTCCTTGTCGCTTTCGGCAACGGCGTCCTCCAGATCGACGATGACGGCATCCGCCTCACTGGCCAGGGCCTTGGCGATGCGCTCCGGCCGGGTGGCCGGGACAAACAGGATGGAGCGCAGGGCTTCCGAGGTCATACGTGCTCCATCAGATGACATGGTGGTCTTTCAGGCGGCGGATATCATCGCGTGCATACCCTAGTTCGCCAAGGATGCGCTCGCTGTGCTCGCCCAAGGCGGGAACGGGCTGCATCTGCGCGGCGAAGGCATTGTTGCGCCCCGGCGGCAACAGGGCCGGAATCTCGCCGGCGGGACTGCCGACGCTCGCCCAGCGCTGGCGTGCCTTGAGCTGCGGATGCGCCCAGACGCCGTGCATGTCGTTGACATGGGCGTTGGCGATCTGTGCCTCATCGAGCCGGGTTAGCACGTCCTCTGCGTTCAGCACGGAAAACGCCTGTACGATGAGTGTCCGCAGCTCGTCACGATTGGCTGAGCGCCGGGCATTGGCAGAAAAGCGCTCATCCACGGCCAACTCGGGCCGCTGCAACACCTTCTCGCAGAATACCTGCCACTCGCGCTCGTTCTGCAGGCCCAGCATGACGGTCTGGCCGTCGCCGGTCGGAAACGGCCCGTAGGGATAGATAGTGGAATGCGAGGCGCCAGCCCGCGGTGGCGGTTCGGCACCTTCGAAAGCATAGTACATGGGGTAACCCATCCACTCGACCAAGCTCTCCAGCATCGACACGTCGATGTGGCTGCCGGTGCCAGTGCGTCCGCGTAGCAACAGTGCGGAGAGAATGTTGCTGTAGGCATACATGCCGGCGGCAATGTCGGCGATCGAACAGCCGGCCTTGGCCATGCCCTCCGGCCCCGGGGTGCCGGTCGTCGACAGGAATCCGCCCTCGCTCTGGATCAACAGGTCGTAGGCCTTCTTGGTGTGGTAGGGACCATCGTCTCCATAGCCCGAGATATCGCATACGATCAAGTGCGGAAAGTCGCCATGCAGGGACTCGAAGGACAACCCCAGCCGGGCCGCTGCGCCCGGTGCCAGGTTCTGCACCAGTACGTCGGCCTGAGCCAACAGGTTCTCCAGGATCGTTCGGGCTTCGGCTTTCTTGACGTCGAGCGTCAGGCTCTCCTTGGAACGGTTGGTCCACACGAAATGGGACGACAGGCCATCGACCCGCTCGTCGTAGCCGCGGGCGAAGTCCCCCACGCCGGGGCGCTCGACCTTGATGACACGCGCGCCCATGTCCGCCAACTGCCGGGTACAGAAAGGCGCTGCGATGGCATGCTCCAGACTGACGACAGTGATGCCGTCTAGAGGGCGCTGAGGGGTGGCTGGTGCGTTCATGCGTGGGCTCCCTTGTTTTGTATCTGACACTGGAGCAGCGGCGCGATGTGCGGTTGTTCCCATAACTGCCAAGCTAGTCGAGCTCGAACAAGCGGAGTCGGTGGCTGGGTCCGGGTGGGATGGCTCATTGGGCGTCTCCTAAAAGGACCGCGGCAGCTCGAGCAGGTGCTCGGCGACGTAGGACAGGATCAGATTGGTCGAGATCGGTGCGACCTGGTAGAGGCGTGTCTCGCGGAACTTGCGCTCGACATCGTACTCGCTGGCGAAGCCAAAACCGCCATGGGTCTGCAAGCAGACATTGGCCGCCTTCCACGAGGCTTCGGCGGCCAGGTACTTGGCCATGTTGGCGCTGGCGCCGGCGGACAGGCCCTTGTCGTACTCGTCGCAGGCACGCCAGCGCATCAGGTCGGCGGCCTCGACCTCGATGTGCGCCTGGGCGATGGGGAACTGGACGCCCTGGTTCTGACCGATCGGTCGACCGAAGACTTCACGGTTGTGGGCATAGTCACTGGCCTTCTCGATGAACCAGCGCCCGTCGCCGATGCACTCGGCGGCGATCAGTGTACGCTCGGCATTCAGCCCGTCGAGGATGTAGCGGAAGCCCTTGCCTTCCTCGCCGATCAGGCTGTCCGCGGGGATCTCGAGGTTGTCGAAGAACAGCTCGTTGGTCTCGTGGTTGACCATGTTGGCGATCGGCTGCACGGTCAAGCCATCACCGATCGCTGCGTGCAGGTCAATCATGAAGATCGACATGCCTTCCGACTTGCGCTGCACCTGATCGAGTGGCGTGGTGCGTGCCAGCAGGATCATCAGATCGGAGTGCTGGATGCGTGAGATCCACACCTTCTGGCCGTTGATGACGTACTTGTCACCCTGCCTGACGGCGGTAGTCTTGATCTTGGTGGTGTCGGTGCCGGTGGTGGGTTCGGTGACTCCCATCGACTGCAGGCGCAGCTCGCCTGCGGCGATCTTCGGCAGGAAGCGACGCTTCTGCGCCTCGCTGCCGTGACGCAGCAGAGTAAACATGTTGTACATCTGGCCGTGCACGGTGCCGGCATTGCCCCCGCAGCGGTTGACTTCCTCTAGGATGACCGACGCCTCGGCCAGGCCCAGCCCCGAGCCGCCGTACTCCTCGGGGATCATCGCCGCCAGCCAGCCCGCCTCGGTCAGTGCCTCGACGAACTCCTCTGGGAATGCCTTGCGCTCGTCGATGTCACGCCAGTAGGCCGTGTCATAGTGACTGCACAGGCTACGTACGCCGTCGCGGATGGCGTCCAGGTCCTCGGTGTCACACGCAAACATCAGCCATTCTCCTTGTAGTGAATTTCCGCCTCGTGTGCCGGCCCGCGGTCGTTGAACGCCCACAGCGCGGCCCGGCCGCCCGACTCGTGGCGACCGGCGACCTGAAAATCACTGTCGGCGATCAGCGGACGCAGGCCGCGATAGGTTAGGTGCGTTGGTGCGGCATGGGGATTGGCATCGCGAAAGGCCTGGACCATCAGAGTGGCGATCATCGGGCCATGCACGACCAGTCCGGGATAGCCTTCGGTCTCTGTGGCATACGGCCAATCGTAGTGAATGCGATGGCCATTGAAGGTCACCGCCGAATAACGAAACAGCAGGGTCGATGTTGGCCGAATAGACTGGCTCCACTCCGGCTCGGGTAGCGGCGTATCCAGCGACAACCGCGGCGGCGAGGGCTCCCGGTAGACGATGTCCTGTTCCTCCTGGATGCAGGTTTCGCCCTGCTGGATATAGTCATGGCGCACCGTGACGAACAGCAACGTGCCGGTTCGTCCCCGTTTCTCCTTGATAGCGGCAATCGTCGAGTGGCGCTGCGCGGCGAGACCCACATGCAGAGGCTGGATGAAGTCCAACCGTCCGCCCGCCCACATCCGGTTGCGTCCCTCGGCGGGTGGCAGGAAACCGCCCAATACCGGATGGCCATCGCATCCTAACTGGTCTGCCGTGACGGGCTCCTGGAAGAAGGCCCAGTGCCACAGGGGCGGCAAGGGCTGCCCCTCCTGAGGGTACGGCCGATCAAATAGCACCGCGATGCGCTTGGCCAGTGCCTCGCTCAGCGTGTCATCGCTGCGTTCCTGATTGCCGATCCAGTCGCTGGCGGCCGCGTCTGTCATGTCCTGCCTCCTGTTGTCGTCGCTTCAGGATGCGCAGGATGGGACCTTTAGAGAATTTGCTTTTGCATAAGGCCGTGTTTTGCTGGGCCGAACGCCCGACGGGGCCCGCCTTTCCAGCCAGCCTGCGAGCCACATGCCATGCACTTCGATCTACAGGACCTGCGGCTATTCATTCATGTCGCTGAGGCGTGCAGCCTAACGGGAGGTGCCCAGCGCGCCCATCTCTCCACGGCGGCGGCGAGCACCCGCATGAAGACCCTCGAGGGTCAGCTAGGCAGCCGGTTATTCTATCGCAGTAGCCAGGGTGTGGAACTCACTCCTGCAGGAAAGCGTCTGCTGCGGCATGCGCGCGTTATCCTGCGACAGATTGAGCATGTGAAGAGTGATTTTTCCGGCTATGCAGACGGCGCTGCGGGGCACTTGCGTATCTTCGCAAACACGACGGCGGTGACTGAGTTCATGCCTGAGGTTCTGGCCCGCTTCCTGTCCATCCGGCCTGGTATCACCGTCGACCTTCAGGAGCGCCTGACTCGGGATATCGTGCGTGGTGTGCTGGATAACACGGCGGATCTGGGCATCGTGGCGGGGGTTGTCGAAGCACAGGGGCTGCAATTACTACCTTTCAGCCTGGATAGACTGGTTCTGGTCGTGCCCCGGGGACATGCGCTTGCGGAAAGGCCTCATGTGAGTTTTCAAGAGACGTTGGATTACCCACATATCGGGCTGCATGACGGCAGTACTCTGCTGCAGTTTCTACAGGATAAGGTCAAAGACATGGGCAAAAGCCTTTCCCTACGTATCCAGGTGCTTGGTTTCGAACCAGCGTGCCGAATGATCGAGGCGGGCGTGGGCATCGGTGTTTTGCCCGAGTCATGCGCGCTTCGCTACCAACGTACCCAGGCCATTCGACTTGTGGAGCTAGAGGATGACTGGGCCCAGCGTGAACGCAGTATCGTCGTGCGTGAGCTTGAGGCGCTGCCCAGCTGCGGGCGTGAACTCATCGAGGCAATCGTCGATCATGACGGATTCTCCCTGCCTTCCTACGTCTAGTCGAGCAAGGATAGGCCTTTAACTGAAACTAACCCCGGCTTGCCTAAATACAAATACGCGTGGACACGCGTTTATGCCAGCATCGAAGAGGTCTGGTCAAACGCGACTGGATGCAACAGCCATTACAATGACAAGGAGTTGCACCATGCCCATGTTCAAGCTCGCTTCATTCGCTGCAGTTGCCGCC
>NZ_SOBR01000016.1 GCF_004364315.1 Chromohalobacter marismortui
TGTCCCATTGAGATGATGAGCGAGCAGATGGCGAAGTACCATGAGGCGCCATCATCGACACATTGACGGTGTTGCACTCAGAACCTGCATCCGCCGTTTTGCTTTTTATCCCCCATTTAGAAAGTAATTACTCGCTGGTGCTGATGACGTTCACTTGGGGAATGGCTTACGAGATATTCACCCCCTCGGCTTTTTCTATGACGATTGAGTATTCCGCCGAAGAAAATCGGAAGGTTGCTTTTTCCTGCAACCGCTTGGCCATTAATATCGGTATGGCCATAGGTCCGGCATTAGGAGGGCTGGTTTTCGCTTTTCAGAGTGATTTCGTGTTCTACGTTAATAGTGTAGTGGTTCTTGTAACTCTAATCTACTTCTCTGTTATGCAGCGTCAGCTCGTTTCTCCATCGGGACACCCAACTAGAGGGGACTTAAAGCCCGAGCAGAGTCATCAGGAAAGCACTAACCGACCGGTCTATTTTTGGAGTTCTTTCGTTCTATCACTGCCCATTCACCTGGCCTATGCACTCCCCCCAACGGTGCTGAGCGTATACATGGTCAATGGCCTAGGATTAGAAGCGTACTGGGTTAGTGGTGTGTACATCACCAATGCCCTGCTAGTCACATTGTTCGAGCTGCCAATCAATAATTATATGAAACACATGACCAGCTATGTCTCTATGCTTATTGGCTATTTTCTGGGATCAATGGGGTTCATAATTATGGGCATGGCTCAGATAGGCCCCATGTTGATTCTTGCTACTGTCATTTGGACGCTCGGAGAACTTATTGTTTTCCCTAGCTTGCTAGACTACATTAGCAAATCATCTGATAAAGGAAAGAAGCCTCGAAATCTCGGGCTTCATTCGGCCGGTGTTAATATTGGGGTTGTTTTTACTCCAGCCATAGCATCCCTCCTGACGGTGCAGACTGATGATCCATCATTCGCCTGGGTGTCTGCTGGTGCTCTCGTGTTCATTAGTATGGTTATGCTCTATCTGTCGGAAAAAGCTCGTTTCTTGAAGAGGGTGTGATAATGATTCATTTCAATACCGCTGGTGCAGGAGTAACTGAAACGTCGGTTGTCGACAGGATGAAGGCATTGTTCGATCAGAGACGCATGCAGCAGGGTATTCAGTGGCATGTGATCAAGCCAGGGCCGTGATCAATCGCTGGGTCCGGTATTACAACGAAGAATGGCCACATCAGTCTCTGGACTACGTGGCACCCCGAGCATACCCCACATTAACGGCGTAGGGTGAGCAGAAACTAGGGGGGCATTACATATCTAGCTGTCCCCACCACCCATTCCCCTCGCCGCACTCGCGAAAACATGACCTCGATCAATCCCCATTCCTCAGCGCTTTCTATACTCAGGCGAGGGCCTGCCGAGTCGCGGTGGGCGTTACCCGGGGAGGGTGACATGAAAGCGCTTGTCTATGAGGAAGTGGGGCAGAAGGCCTGGAAGGAGAAGGAGCGGCCCGCAATCGAGCAACCCACGGATGCCATCGTGCGGGTGACGCACACCACTATTTGCGGCACCGATCTGCACATCCTCAAGGGCGATGTGCCGGCGGTGACGCCGGGACGCACGCTGGGCCATGAAGGCATCGGGGTGATCGAGGAAGTTGGCGGGGCCGTCAGCGGTCTCGCGGTTGGCGATCAGGTACTGATCTCGTGCATCACGTCGTGCGGGCATTGCGATTACTGCAAGCAGGGCATGTACGCGCACTGCCGCGATGGCGGGTGGATTCTCGGTCACAAGATCGATGGCACCCAGGCCGAGGTGGTGCGCATTCCGCATGCCGCCAACAGCCTGTACCGGTTGCCGCCGGGGCTGGAGCCTGCCGCGGCGCTGATGCTGAGCGACATCCTGCCCACCGGCCACGAGATCGGTGCGTTGAACGGCGAGGTCTCGCTGGGGGATACCGTGGCCATCGTCGGTGCGGGGCCCATCGGGCTGGCCGCCTTATTGACCTCCCGCTTCTATTCGCCGGGGCGCATCATCATGGTCGACCCGGACGAGAACCGCCTGGCCGTGGCGCGGCAACTGGGCGCGACCGATACCGTCAGTGCCGATCCGGTGGAGACGGTCATGTCGCTCACCGATGGTGAGGGCGTCGACGTAGCCATGGAGGCTGTGGGCATCCCCGAGACGTTCGATACCTGCCAGCGCATCCTGCGTCCGGGCGGACGGCTCGCCAACATTGGCGTGCATGGCCGCAGCGTCGAATTGCGCCTCGAGGAGCTGTGGATCAAGAACGTCACGGTCCGCACCGGGCTGGCGAACACCAATACCATTCCCGTGCTCATGCGGTTTCTCGAGACCGGCGGCATCGATGCCGAAAGCCTGATCACCCACCGCTTCGCGCTGGACGAGATCGAAAAGGCGTATGAGGTGTTCTCGCGTGCCGCGTCGGAAAAGGCCATCAAGATGCTGCTGACCGCCTGATGGCTGCCGCTCGCTGAACGGACCGGAGAGGCCCGATGTCGATTCGCAATCTGGATGCGTTGTTCGCCCCGGCCACGATCGCCCTGATCGGGGCGAGCAACCGGCCGGGCTCGGTGGGGGCGGTGCTGGCGCGCAATCTGCTGGAAGCCGGTTTCGCGGGGCCCATTCTGACCGTGAATCCGCACGAGCGGGCCATCCGCTCGACCCTCAACTACCACAGCATCGCCGAGCTGCCGTTGGCGCCGGACCTGGCGATCATCGCCACGCCGGCGGAGAGTGTGCCAGGGCTGATCCGCGAGCTTGGCGAGCGTGGCTGTCGCGCGGCGGTGGTGATCTCGGCGGGCTTCGGCGAGGGCGCGCGCCCCGAGGGCATGGCGCTCAAGCAGGCGATGCTCGATGCCGCCAAGCCTTATCTGATGCGCATCGTCGGGCCCAATTGCCTGGGGATCCTGGCGCCGCACATGGGCATCAACGCCAGTTTCGCGCACCTCACGCCTGCCAAGGGCGATGTCGCCTTCGTGACCCAGTCCGGTGCGGTGGCGACGTCCATTCTCGACTGGGCCTCGGCGCGCGGCATCGGCTTTTCGCACGTCGTCTCGCTGGGGGCGATGAGCGATGTCGATTTCGGCGACATGCTCGACTACCTGGCTCTGGACCCCAAGACCCGCTCGATCCTGCTCTACGTCGAGGCGGTGACCGAGGTGCGCAAGTTTCTCTCGGCGGCGCGCATGGCCTCGCGCAACAAGCCCGTGGTAGTGGTCAAGGCCGGCCGCAGCACGGCGGGGGCCAAGGCGGCGCTATCGCACACGGGGGCGCTGGCCGGGGCGGATGCCGTCTACGACGCGGCGTTCCGGCGCGCGGGGATGCTGCGGGTGTCAACGCTGGATGAGCTGTTCCAGGCCGCTGGCACCCTGGCGACCGGCATCCGCGTGAAGGGCGACCGGCTGGCGATTCTCACCAATGGCGGCGGCATCGGCGTGCTGGCGGTGGACGCGCTGGCCGCCGCGAACGGGCACCTGGCCGAACTCGCCGAGACGACGCTGGCACGCCTGAACGAGGTGCTGCCCGAGGCGTGGTCGCATGCCAATCCCGTGGACATTCTGGGCGATGCGCCGGGGAGGCGCTACGCGCTCGCCCTCGAGGCGCTGCTCGATGAACGCGGCGCGGATGCGATTCTGATCATGAACTGTCCGGCGGCGGTCGCCGATAGCCTGGACGCGGCCCGGGCGGTGGTCGAGACGCTCGGCACGCGGTACGCGGCGGTGCTGACCTGCTGGCTGGGCGAGGGCGCGCCCGACGAGGCGCGGCATCTGTTCGCCGCGCAGCGCCTGCCCACCTACGAGACGCCGGAGCAGGCCATCCGGGCCTTCTCGCACTTGTTCAGCTACCGGCGCAACCAGCAGGCACTGATGGAAACGCCCCCGGCGCTGGCTGAGGCCGTCACCCTCGAGCCGGCCAAGGCGGAGGCGGTCATCGACGACGTGATCGCGGCGGGGCGCAGCGTGCTGACCGAACCGGAGGCGGTGGCGGTGCTCGCGGCCTATGATATCCCCACGGTGCCCGCCATCGTGGCGCGCACTCCGGCGGAGGCCAGCCAGGCGGCGCAGCGGCTGGGCTTTCCGGTGGTGCTGAAGATCCTTTCGCCGGATATCTCGCATAAATCGGATGTCGGTGGGGTGCAGTTGAATCTGGCCTCGCCCGGCGCCGTCACGCAGGCCGCCGAGGACATGCTCGCGGCGGTGCGGCGTGCCCAGCCCGAGGCCCGCGTGGAGGGCTTCAACGTACAGCCGATGATCCGCCGGCCGGGGGCGCATGAGCTGATCGTGGGCGTCGCCGAAGACAGCCTTTTCGGGCCGGTGATCGTGTTCGGCCAGGGCGGCACGGCGGTCGAGGTCATCGGCGACCGGGTGGTGGGGCTGCCGCCGCTCAATCCACTGCTGGCGCGGGACATGATCGCCTCGACGCGCGTGGCGCGGTTGTTGCGCGGCTATCGGGACCGCCCGGCGGCCGACCTCGAGGCGGTGACCGCGACGCTCGTCAAAGTCTCGCAATTGGTCAGCGACCTGACGCGCGTGGTCGAGCTCGACATCAATCCGCTGCTGACGGATGCCAGCGGGGTGATCGCCCTGGATGCGCGCATCGTGGTCCGCGCTGAGGGCGACCAGCGCAAACCCCTGGCGATTCGGCCGTACCCGCAGCAACTGGAGGAAGAGATCGAGACGCGCGCCGGGCAGCGCTATTGCCTGCGGCCCATTCGCCCCGAGGACGAGGGCGTGCTGGTCGAGATGCTGCGCAATTCCTCGCCCGAGGATGTGCGGCTGCGTTTCTTCGCGGCCATCAAGGCATTCGATCATGCCTTCGCCGCGCGCCTGACGCAGATCGACTACGACCGTGAGATGGCCTTCGTGGCGACATCGCCGGGGTATTCGGCCATCGTCGGCGTGGTGCGGCTCTCCGCCGACCCCGACAAGGAAAAGGCCGAGTTCGCGATCATGGTGCGGAGTGACATGAAAGGCACCGGGCTCGGTTATCGGCTGATGGAGCAGATTATCGACTACGCCCGCGAGAGCGGCATTCGCCAGGTCTTCGCCGATGTCCTGCGCGACAACCACCCCATGCGGCAGATGGCGGCGGCGCTGGGGTTCGTGACGCAGTCCACCGGCGACACCGAGGACACCGTGACGCTGAGTCTCGATCTGACACGCCCCGCGCCGTAACGGCGCGATTCGTGACGACAAGCGGCCGGGTGCCTCGGCCGATCATCGAGGAGACAAGATGCAGGCACCTTCGGCGACGCGAGGTGTTCGCCGAGCATGGTCCGAGGAGGGAAATGTCGTCGGCATTGCCCTGCGTCTATGTTGCTACGCAGGCATCCAATCAATACCCGAGCATCTCGTCTACGCGCTTGCGGTTATCTTTGATCCATGCGGCGGCGGAGTCCTCGAATGACACATTGTCGTTTTCGTATGCAGCCATCATCGCTTCCAGATCGTCCACGTTGATGCTCCAGCGGGACATGATGTCGTAAGCGCGCGGGTATTTATCTTCGATACCCTGATAGGAGAGGACGTAGACGTTGTCATAGTTGAAGTGTCCTTCCGTATCTTCCAGGAACTTCAAATCGTATTGCGAGAACATGGAGTGCGGACGCCATCCGGTAATGATGAACGGCTCTTTGTTTGGCATCTTGTCCCTGATCACGCCCATCATGGCGGCTTCGCTGGTATAGGCAAGCTGATACCCATCGAGGTCATAGTCTTCATCCGCCATTACCTGCTCGGAGAGTTTTACGATGCCCGCTCCGGCGCCGATGGTCACTATTTGGCCGCCGAATTTATCCGCCTTGCCTTCCAGGTCGCCGATGATCTCTTCTTCGACATAGGCAGGGACCACCCAGCCTAGCGGGACGTTTTCATAGCTGGTGGCAACTTTCTGCAGATCATCCTGGTATTCACGCCACAGTGCCTGCTCGGTGTAGGGCAGCCAGGCGTCCATGAAAAAATCGATCTGTTTGGCCTGCATGCCCTGGAAGATGGCTGGTTGAGCAAGCAATGTCTTTTCGACGTTGTAGCCTGCCTCTTCCAAAATCTGCTCGGCGATGGCCGTTGGTGCTTCGGTACTGGTCCAGGCCGGCATCCCGAAGGTGATGGTGGCGTTTTCGACACCGTCAGCGGTCAGCGGAGGCTGGTCGGCGGCTTGGACGCCTGCCGTCATCAATGTGGCAGTCAGCAATGTCGATAATTGTGTGAACCTCATGTTGTTCTCCTGTGTTTGAGTGTTTCGATCACTGTTTGTTGGCAGCAGCGGTAAGCGTGGCGAAGGTCTCGCGCAGTGTTTCCGGCGTGAACTGCAGGGCATCGGCGTCATCCGCTTGCCAGGCGGCATACGCGTGCCCTTCCACGCAGTTGATCGTGTTGTCGGTATTCAGCACTTCCAGGGAGTAGACCCAGTTGGCCATGTGGAGCATCGCGGCCATGTGGGCGCCTTCGTTGGAGGCGGTGCACATGTCGTGAACCAGTTGGATGCGGTAGTCGCGGAAGTAGGCGTCGAAGACCGAAGTCATCAGGCAACCGTCCGTCACCACGCCGCCGATGATCAGGTTCTTCACGCCGAGGCTTTTCAGCATCAGGTCCAGGCTGGTTTCGAAGAAGGCGCTCCAGCGGTATTTGTCGATTACGATGTCGGTTTTCTGTGGCCGGATCTCATCGACAATCTCGATGCTGTCACGGTTATCGGCGTAGAAGTGCGGTTCGCCGCTGGCCTGGCGGGGCTCGTCGAGCGAGAGGCCGATACCGTCACGGCGATTGATTTGGCGCGTGTAGATGACCGGGATGCCGGCCGCTCGGCAGGCTTCGATCATGCGCTGGGTGTTGCGCACCACGCCGTCCATCCCGCGCAGGCTGAAGCCGCTTTCCTTCTGCACATCGATCACGACCAGGGCGGTTTCACTTGTCTTCATGCTTGATGTTCTCTTGGGGGGAATGGCGGTCCGACAGCGGCGTATCGCTCTCGGGCCGGGGAAAATGCTCGAAGATGTCTCCCGACTCCATGGCATTGGCCAGCTGTGTGATCCAGGTCAGGTACGTTTTCGAACCGCTGACCAAGGCCTGGTCTTTTGCAGCCATCTCCCTGGTCTCGCTGTCCGCCCCGTGATCCGCGATCTCACGCATCACCGGCTCGGTCTGTTCGACCGCCTTATGAATGATGCCGCGTTCCAGGCGCAGCATCCTGACCATGAAGTTCAGGAAATTCTTGAAGAAGTCCTTCTCGGCGATGTAGTGGTCCTTGCGGTCGCCCTTCTTCCACACCTTCGACACCATGCCGGTATCGATCAGCTCGCGGACACCGGTACTGACGCTCGCCTTACTCATGGCGACCTCTTCCTTGATGTCGTCCAGTGTCAGCGGTGAGGCGGAGAAATAGAGCACGGCGTAGATTCGTCCCACCGAGGGCGTAACGCCGTAGGCCACCATGCTTTGGGCAAGGGCGCTGATCATGACATCGCGCGCTTCTTCCAGGCGCTGTGTGTCGGTTTTCTGCATGGCACGCTCTTTTGTTCAGTTTGTTCAAAATATTTTGAACAATTTAGACAAATAGATGAGTGCCGTCAAATTGCCTATTTGGTTGACCGCATCGACGATCATGGCCAACTGGGTCTATTCCCTGGAAGTGCTGAAATAAAAGCTTCCTGCGGAATGAACCAGCGAGCACGGCGCAAGGCACAAAAAAGGGGCCCGCAGGCCCCTTCCGTCTTCCGGCATGCCGAAGGACGATTACTGCGCGGTGATGGTCTCGGTGACCAGCTTGCCGTCCATCTTGATGGGGCCGTCTGCCTTGGCGCCAAGGGTATACTCGAACACGCCGGGCTCCATGCCGCCTTCTTCGCTGTGGACCATCAGCATCAGGTGGTCGCCGGCCATGACGTCTTCGGTCAGCAGCGCGGTGACGTCCATGTTTTCGCCTTCCTTGAGCGGGGCGTGACCGACCACGGGGCCGGGCTTCATGCTCTCGTCGGTGCGGTGGACCACCAGCCAGCCGTTGCTGGCCGCCGTGACCTTTTCCGCGGTG
Organism: Chromohalobacter marismortui; assembly: GCF_004364315.1. Classification (GTDB taxonomy): domain Bacteria; phylum Pseudomonadota; class Gammaproteobacteria; order Pseudomonadales; family Halomonadaceae; genus Chromohalobacter; species Chromohalobacter marismortui. Next base: position 8,018 of record NZ_SOBR01000016.1, read on the forward strand.
ACCGTGCCGCCGGCGACGGATTGATCGTCGGCCCAGACGTGTGGGTGCATGTCACCGTGCATGTCCGCCTGGGCCAGGGAGGCACCAGCGAGCAGGGTGGCGGATACGAATGCGCTTGCCATGAGCTTGGTCATCATCATTCTCTCCTTGAGTTCTGAGCACGCCCCATCTTGAGCGAAGTCGTTGCGATGGGCGTGCTCTTAGTTACGCAAGGAGCCCGGGCAAGGTTTCACCGTGACGCGAAAAAAATTCACAAATGCTGTGATGCCGGGTCTCGGTCGGTGGGGTAGAGATAGCCGTGAATCGCGGGACCCGTCGGCTGGCCGGTGGGCGAACCGCCCGGCGGCTCGATGCTGATGCCGAAGGTGGCTCGCTTGAGCAGCTCGGGATCGTAGTCGCTCAGGGCGTCGGCCGGCAGACTCAAGTCGTCGTTCAGCACGCCCACCGAGCGGGGCTTGGGCCCCAGTGCATCCGCCTTGATCCATAGCTGATAGCTGCGGTCCGGCAGCGGTTCGGCGGTCACCGGTTGCACGCTGAGCCGGCGGCTGTCGAGATCGACGGACAGCATGAAGGCCGGCTGCTGGTCGTCCTGCTGGAAGATGGCCACGAAGGGCGATGCATCCGACCTGTCATCGAGCGGCGCGATCAGCACCACGGCGAGTATCAGCGCCGCGGCCGTGGCCAGGCCGGTGCATCCGCGCCAGAAGCCGAGACGGCGACGCAGCGCGATCACCTGAGCGGTGCCGTCCGTGTCGCCTTCCGGCTCGGGGGGCGTCCGCGCAGTCGTCTCGAGCTCGTCGATGCGACGCTCGATCCTGGCCAGCAGGTCCGGCCCCGGGGCGATGGCCTCGATCTCGTCGCCGAGCGGGGCGAGGCGTGCTTCCCAGGCGAGAATGCGCGCGTCCAGATCGGCGTCTTGCTGCCGACGCCGGGCCACCTCGGCACGCTCCTCGGCGTCGAGGGTGCCTAGCACGTATTCGGCGGCCAGCATGTCGATATCGTCGTGGTCGGTCATGGTGCCAGGCACCCCTTGAGTTGCTTCAAGGCCCGATGGAGCCAGGTCTTGACGGTATTCACCGGCTGCTCGAAATGCGTGGCCAGATCGGCGCGCGACCAGCCGTCCAGGTACGCGAGGCGGACCATGTCCCGGCGCTCGGCCTCGAGCGCTTCCAGGCACGCATGCAGCCGCCTGGCGTCCTGCTCGTGCTCCAGGTGCTCACGGGCGCTGGGCCCATCGGCGGGCGTGTGGGCCAGCGCTTCTTCCGGCTCGTGAGGCGCCCGGGGCCGGCGGCGCAGTTCGTCAATGGCGGCATGGCGGGCGATGGCGACCATCCAGGCGATCGGCGAAGCACGCTGGGTATCGAACTGCGCCGACTTCTGCCAGATCGTGACGTAGACCTCCTGCACCACGTCGTCGGCTCGACCTCGTTCCTTCAAGATACGCAGCACGGTGCCGTAGAGTTTCGCCGAGGTGGCTTCGTACAGCTGAGTGAAGGCACGACGATCACGTTGGGCGATGCGCCTGAGGAGATCGTGCAGGCGGTCTCCGGCAGCGGAAGACGCGGATGAACCTGCCTCTCGCTGGGGGGCGGAGCGCCTGGAGGCATCTGCCATACCACATTCCTTGTTGTCGTTGGGCACGCTGTCAGGGGCGCATGTCGTATCCGCGCCATCGCGAGGCAGTTTGCAAAACCCCCGTGGTCATTACAAGCAGGACGTGTGCGCCTGATGCTTGCCGTGTTGTAGGCCTGGCACCACAACCGGGCGCGATCAGGCGTGCTGCCTAAAGTTTACTTACGACATGCCGATACGCGGGGCACGGGGCATCGATTCCGTGCCCTTTCCCGTTCGAACCCTAGCCCAAACGAGATCGTTTCCATGCTGTCTTGCTTCTCCCTGCGCCACCACGTGGCGGGCGTCGCCGTATTGGCACCGTCGCTGCCTGCATGTATCGCTACCGCGCCGTCACGGCGGGAGGTGTGAGCATGCATTTCAAATCGATTCGTACGCTGGTCGCGACGCTCGTCGGCATTTGCATCGTGGTGCTGGTGGTAGCCTTGGTCGGCTATGCGACCTTTACCAATTCTCGGTCGGCGGAGTTCGTCGACAAACAGACCCGCGAGTTGCTCGAGCAGAATATCAAGCAGCGTTTGGATGCGGTGGCCGCGACCCAGGCCGAGCGGATCAAGGCGCGGCTGACCCAGGCGCTGGATCAGGCGCGCAACCTCGCCTCGCTCAACGAGTTGATGGGCCAGGAGCAGGGCGTCTCGTTGACCCGCGAGGAGCTGTCCAACGTGGTCCGCGATACGGTGGCGGAAAACCCCGATCTGCTGGATGCCTTCATCGGTTGGGAGCCCAACGCCTTCGGAGATGACAGCAACTACACGGGACGTGAGGACGCCGGTTACGGCCCGAATGGCCGCTTCATGCCCTGGTGGTATCGCACCGAGTCGGGCGATATCGAGGTACTGCCCCTGGGCAAGACCATGGAAAGCGAGACGCTTCAGGACAGTGGCATTCGCGAGGGCGAATACTATCTATGCCCACGCGAGACCCAGAAACCCTGTGTCATCGACCCGGCGCCGTACGATTACAACGGCAAGACCCTGATGGTGACCTCGTTCAACGTGCCGGTGATGGTCGATGGCGAGTTTCGGGGCAGCGCCGGGGTCGATTTGTCGGTGGACTTCATCCAGGGGCTGCTGCGTGAGGCGAATGGCGCGCTCTACGACGGTGCCGGCGAAATGGCACTGATCGCACCGCGCGGGGGCGTGACCGCCTATACCGGGCATCCCCAAGCAGCCGGAAAACAGGCCGAGGATGTCTTCGCCGAGGCCGTGCAGGCGCGCTTGGAACGCGCGAGTACGGGCGAACCGGTGCGCGATGCTTCGGGCGCGATGATCGAACTGTATTGGCCGTTCCGCCTGATGGAAGACAGCCAGCCGTGGACGGTGATGATTCGCTTGCCGGCCGAGGTGGTCATGGCAGGGGCCGATAATCTTCAGGCGGCTCTCGAGGATCAGCGACAGTCCAATATGGTGGGCATGATCGTGGTCGGTGCCGTGATCGCCGCGCTGGGCCTGGTGGTCAGTTGGCTGCTGGGCGGTAGCCTGTCGCGGCCGCTGCGCCAATTGGCCGGCCGCATGCGTGACATTGCCTCCGGTGGCGGTGACTTGACGCAGCGTCTGCCGGTACGCGGACGTAACGAGATCGCCGAGCTGGCCACGCAGTTCAACGCCTTCGCCGACAAGATGAACGATGTGCTGCTGGATGTTCGCGACAGCAGCGATTCGGTGCGCGTGGCCTCGTCGGAGATCGCCTCGGCGAGCCAGGATCTCGCCGGCCGCACGGATACCACCGCCTCCAGTCTGCAGGAAACCTCGGCCTCGATGGAGGAGCTGACCAGCACTGTCTCGCATACCGCGGACTCGGCGAGTCAGGCCAGCGGCCTGGCCGAATCGGCCAGTCAGTCGGCGACGCGCGGTGGCGAGGTCGTCGGAGATGTGGTCAAGACCATGGACGAGATCGAGACGGCCTCGCAGCAAGTCGCCGAGATCGTCACCACCATGGACAGCATCGCCTTCCAGACCAACCTGCTGGCCTTGAATGCCTCCGTGGAGGCGGCGCGTGCCGGTGAGGAAGGACGCGGCTTCGCGGTGGTCGCCAGCGAGGTGCGCCAGCTTGCCACCCGCAGCGCCGAGGCAGCACGCGAGATCAAGTCGTTGATCGACAACGCCTCGAGCAAGACCCAGAGCGGCGCCGAACTGGCGCGCAGCGCGGGCACGGCGATGAACGAGATCGTCGAGGGTGTGACACGCGTCACGGATGTGCTCAACGAGATCAGTGCCGCGACCAGCGAGCAGCGCGACGGCATCGGCCAGGTCAACGTAGCGGTCACCGATCTTGACAACATGACGCAGCAGAACGCCGCCATGGTCGAGGAAAGCGCTACCGCCGCCGCCGAGCTCAAGGCCCAGTCCCAGCGACTCGCCGAGACCGTCGGCGCCTTCACCCTGCGCGAGCGTGGTGAAGGGGAGAGCCAGCCGGCTGCCTTGCCGAGTGCTTCCCGCACGAGCTGACGCATCACGGTCATGTGCCATGACCACAAACCGCCGGCCATGTCCGGCGGTTTTTTATGTAGGGTGGAAAAGTGCCCTACCACATGACGATTACGCCGCTGTGACGCATGGCGGAACTTCGTGCTTTGAACTAAAGTCGTATAAGTAGCCGTGAGTTACACACAACAAGCGAGACAGCAAATGTATCGGGAGGTTGGGAGATGATTACCCAGGAAGATGTCGAGCTGGCACGCAAGGCGCCATGGTTGGAAACCCCGCGCGTGGATGACACCAGTCCTGAAAACAGTGCGTTGTTCACGATCGGGACCGTCATCGAGGCGAACGTTCGCGAGGCATCACGTCCGCTGCGCGATGTCATCGATGAGATGGTACGGCGTTTTGCGCCTTGGGGGCTGGATTCGCGTCTCGCGGAAACGGCCTACCGCTACGTGTATTGCTGGGGTTGAAAGGATCCAGCTGCGCTGCAGCGATAAACGTTGCGTTGCAGCGCGCCACGCCCCACAATGCCGCGCTAGCGGAAGGGGAGTATTCCCGATGCGGGCCGCCTGGCCCGTCGATTCGCGCTGTCATCGTCAGCACGGGCGCAACGCCCCGGTGACAGCGGCTCGACACTCATGTCGAGCGGGAGAGACCTTCGGCAACGCTGACCGTTGACCGGAGGTAGACCTATGCACGTTCCCCTGTGGGTATGGCTGGCCACTGTGGCCGGCATCATCGCGCTGTTCGTTTTCGATTTCTTCTCGCATGTCCGCAAGCCGCACGAGCCGAGCTTCAAGGAAGCCGCCGCTTGGTCGTGTGCGTATATCGCCCTGGCGCTGGTGTTCGGGGCAGGGCTATGGCTCGTCTGGGGCGCGCAGCGCGGCGCCGAGTACTTCGCCGGCTTCATCACCGAGAAAAGCCTCTCGGT
>NZ_SOBR01000017.1 GCF_004364315.1 Chromohalobacter marismortui
CAGAGACTAAAGGGCCTGAGCCCCGTGCAATACAGGACTCAGGCCATGGTCGCCGATTAAGAGAACTAACCGTCCAACGATTGGGGGTCAGTTCAGTTGGCGCGGGGCGTTATGGGAGGTGCTTCAGCGCTGGGCGTGTGCCGCTCAGGCGTTCTGATCGATGAACTGGGTCAGCTGCGACTTGGATTGTGCACCGACCAGGGAAGCAACCTTGGCCCCTGACTTGAACATCATCACCGTTGGAACGCCACGCACGCCTTGCTCGGAGGCGATTTCCGGTGCGTCATCGACATTGATGCTGACGACCTTGAGACCATCGGCCTTCTCGTCGGCGACTTCATCGACGACGGGCGCCATCATCTTGCAAGGGCCGCACCACGGTGCCCAGAACTTGAGCAGCACAGGCTTGTCGGCGTTGACGACTTCCTGTTCGAAGTTCGCGGAGGTGACATCGACATTGTTAGCCATTACGAATCTCTCCAGTATTCTGTTGCGCTTTTGCGAGCGTAGATGAGGCGATGGTAGCCGCTGACCATGGCCGTGGCAAATGCCCCATCGGTATGGTGACAATAGCGTCAGCTTATCATGATGGCGATTTTCCACGCACCTCCAAGTAAGCTATTGCCAAGGTGTCGGGCCCTCTTCTACTCTCGCACCATATGCTTTAAAGTAATCACAAAATTAAATTTTATGCCATAAAAGATTGTCAGGTCGGGAGACATCGCTCATGAAACTCCAGCAACTGCGCTATATCTGGGAAGTGACCCGGCATAACCTCAATGTCTCCGCCACGGCGCAGAGCCTATTCACTTCGCAGCCGGGCATCTCCAAGCAGATACGCTTGCTGGAAGACGAGCTGGGCGTGGAAATATTCGCGCGTAGTGGCAAGCACCTGACCCGTGTCACACCTGCCGGCGAGGCGATCATCGAGCTGGCCGGCAAGGTGCTGCGCACCGTCGACAATATCAAGCATGTCTCGCAAGAGCACAGCGACGAGCGGCGCGGCAGCCTATCGATCGCCACGACCCATACCCAAGCACGTTATGCGCTGCCACCGGTCATTCACGAGTTTCGCCAGAAATACCCCGACGTCGCGTTGCACATGCAGCAGGGCACGCCCAAGCAGATCGCGCAGATGGTCAGCGAAGGCCAGGCCGACTTTGCGATCTGCACCGAGTCTCTGGATCTTTTCACCGACTTGGTGCTGTTGCCATGCTATCGCTGGAACCGCTGCGTGCTGGTCCCACAAGATCATCCTTTGGCGTCGGTGGAAACACTGACGCTCGAAGCCTTGGCCGAGTATCCGCTGGTGACCTACCTGTTCGGTTTCACCGGCCGTTCGCAGCTCGACGACGCCTTCAAGGCGCATGATCTGACGCCCAACGTGGTACTTACCGCCGTCGATGCCGATGTCATCAAGACCTACGTGCGCTTGGGCCTCGGCGTGGGTATCGTCGCGCACATGGCGGTGGATCCGGTCGTCGATCGTGATCTGGTGGCGCTCGACGCCAGCCATCTGTTCGAAAGCTCGACGACCAAGATCGGCATTCGCCGTGGTACCTTCATGCGCGGTTTCATGTTTGATTTCGTCAATCGCTTCGCCCCGCATCTCGATCGCGATAGCGTCGAAGCCGCGTTGGCCGCGGGGCCGCGCCATGAGCAGGTCCTCTTCGAGGGAATCGAACTGCCGGTACGCTGAAAAGCAGCCTGAACCTACGAGAATGCCGATGCCTCATAGGCGCGGCATCGACAAGTCGCGGATCTTGGGGCCATACGCCTAGTGCTGAAGGTGCAGTCCGCACTCGCGCTTGTCTTCTACCTTGGTGGGGTCGAAGTAGTCGAAGTTGTTGGGCAAGTCGTGCTTCTGCAGGTACTGATACATGTCCTTGGCGCTCCAGTGGAGCACTGGCGCGACCTTGATCAAGCCATCCTGGTTGATCGATACCGGCTGCATCTGAGCGCGTTCGGTGGTGTCCTCGGCGCGCAGTGCGGTCAGCCAAACACGCGGTGCGGTTTCGCGTAGTGCCCGCTGGAAGGGTTCGAGCTTGACCTCTTCGGTGAATGCCTCATGACGCGGGTCGTCGATGCTCGGAAATTCCCCCTCGACGGCGTCGCGATGTGCGCGTGAGCGGCGCGGATGATAGATCGTCAAGTTGAGGTTCAACTGACGACTGACCTCTTCGGCGAAGCGGTAAGTGGCCTCGGTATTGTAACCGGAGTCCATCCAGACCACGGGAATGTCCGGCTGGACTTGCGTGATCATATGCAGGATCACCGCCTCGAAGGGGCGGAAGTTGGTGGTGCAGATCGCCTTGCCATCGAGCGCGAGTGCCCAGCGAACCAGCGCCTCCGGGTCGTGACCAAGCTCGCGATTGATGGCGTCGATATCGAGCGACATGATGATCTCCTGTGGAAGGTGGCGTGAAGCCTGTCGACTTCGACGAATGGCCATACCCTAGCAAACGGATGAAACGATCCCCCAATATCGATTGGTTCGAAGCTTATATGCCTTTAATGAAGGCAGTCATTGTCCTTTTAGAACCTAACTGCATGAACGTTGGCGGTCATCGCCCCAGGGAATGAATCGCTGTGAGCGGGGTGATGCGGGGCGGCTCGTCGTCCGGCCATTCGATATGTGCCTCGATGGCATAAACGTCACGTAGGCGGGCATGGGTCAAGACATCGCCGGGCGCACCGCTGGCGGCGACACGGCCTGCCTTGAGCATCCATATACGCCGGGAAAAACGCGCCGCCAGACCCAGATCGTGAATGGCGATGACGACGATGATATGGCGCTCCGCCGCCAGGAGGGTCAGCCAATCGAGTACTTGCAGTTGATGATGCAGATCCAGCGCACTGGTCGGTTCGTCGAGCAGCAATAACGGCGGCTCGCGCGTCACGGCTTGCGCGATGGCGACTCGCTGTCGTTGACCGCCCGAGAGCTGGCTCAAATCGCGCTCGGCCAGGGGCTCCAGCTCCAGCGCCTTGAGTGTCGCCTGCACCTTGCGTAGCGCCCGTTCATGCGGCTCGTGAATGCGGGTGCGGCGCGCCAGCAACACCGCCTCGAACACGCTAAGTACGGCGCGTGAGCCGAACTCTTGCGGTAAGTAATAAAGATGTCGGGCACGCTGTTCGAGCGATAGCGATGCCAATTCCTGGCCATGCAACATGAGCGAGCCGTTGGCGCGTTGGAGCCCGGCGACGGCCTTGAGCAGTGTCGATTTTCCGGCACCGTTGGGGCCGATCAGTGCGGTGACCTCGCCGGGCTGTGCCTCGAGACCGGCGATGCCCTCGAGGATGGAGATGCCACCCACGCGGCAATCGAGACGTTCGAGTCTGAGCGTCATCCCCACATCTCCTTGCGGCTGCGCAGAATCAGCGAGACGAAAAACGGCAGCCCGATGAGTGCGGTGAGCAGACCGATTGGAAGCAGAATGCCCGGCACCAGCGTTTTTGAGAGGATCGAGGTGACGGACATGATCAGCGCGCCGCTGAGGGCGGACATGGGCAGAAAGACACGCTGGTCCTCGCCGACCAGCAAGCGCGCGATATGCGGGCCCACCAGGCCGACGAAACCAATCGTCCCCACGAAAGCCACGGCGGTGGCGGCCAACAGCGAACAGCACAGCAGGATACGCAGCCGCAAGCGCCCGACATCGATACCCATGGCTTGAGCGTGAAGATCGCCCAGACGCAGCGCAGTGAGCCGCCAACCGGCATGGATGAATACCGGCAGCGTCACGCAAAGTGCCAGGGTCGCCAGGCCCACCTTGCTCCAACTGGCCTTGCTGAGGCTGCCCAGTGACCAGAACACCAGTTGCTGCAAGGCCTCTGCGGAGGCGACGTACTGCATCAAGCCGAGCATGGCATTGAAGAAGAACATGATGGCGATGCCCATCAGCACCAAGGTCTGCACGTTGACACCGCGCAGGCGACTGACGCCCCAGATGAATAGCGACGCGGCCAGCGCCAGCAGGAAGGCGTTGCCGGTGACCAGCAAGGTGTCGGCGAAGGGCACGATGCCCACGCCGAGCGTGATGGCAAGCGCTGCACCGACGCTCGCCGCCGAGGAAATGCCCAGCGTGAACGGGTCGGCTAGAGGGTTGTTGAGAATAGTCTGCATTTCGGCGCCGGCGAGCGCCAGGCTGACACCGACGACGATGGCCATCAACGCCACCGGTAGACGAATGTTCCAGACGATGATACGCATTGCTTCCGGCGCTTCGCTCGGCGCGACGAGCGTCATGAAGACATCGCGTAACGGATACTGGCTGGGGCCGGTCGCGATGTCGATGATGACCATGGCGAGCGTCAGCAAGGCAACGCCGAGGATGAGACGACGCTGGCGACGACGGCGGATGCGATAGCGGCTGATGCTATCGGTAACGAGGGGCTCAGGCATGGCGGATGTCATTCGCTCAGGATACGCGATTCATTGCACTCAAGAGACGCATCGGCGCCGAGTGCGTCCATCAGACGCGAGATCTTGGCCAGCGTTTCCTGGTACTCGGCTTCCTCATCGGAATCCGCGACCAGGCCGCCGCCACCCCACAGATGGAGTTGACCGCCTTCCGCGACGGCGGTGCGGATGGCGATGGAGGTATCCATGCGACCGCGCGTGTCGACATAGCCGATGCTGCCGCAGTACACGCTGCGGCGGCTGGGCTCGAGGCCATCGATGAGCTGCATGGCGCGGACCTTGGGCGCACCGGTGATCGAGCCGCCGGGAAAGGCGGCCCCGAGAAGGTCCAGCGCATGCCGTGTCGCGTCGAGCTCACCGGTGACCACGCTGACCAGGTGGTGGACGTTGGCGTAGCTCTCCAGGCGGCATAATTGAGGGACACGGACGCTTCCCGGCTGACAGACGCGTCCCAGATCGTTGCGTAACAAGTCGACGATCATCACGTTCTCGGCGGTATCCTTGCGGCTGTCGCGCAGTGCTCGGGCGTAGCGTCGATCCTGGATGGGGGTGCTGCCGCGCGGCCGGGTGCCCTTGATGGGGCGCGTTTCCACGCGCCCCTCGACGACTTCGAGGAAGCGCTCCGGCGATAGCGATAAAATGCCCTTGTCGTCCCAGGCGAGATAGGCGCCATAAGGCGTCGGTGTGGCGTGGCGCAGCCGCCGATAGGCGTGCCATAAGTCGCCTTGGTAGTGAGCGCTGAAACGCTGGGCCAGATTGATCTGGTAACAGTCGCCGCTGCGGATGTAATGCTGCACGGCCCGAAAACGCTCACCGTAGGCGGCCCGGTCGAGTTCGCCCTGAAAGGGAGAGCGCAATGCGAATGCCGGGGTGGGGGCTGGCGAGGTGCGTAACCATGCCTGCGCTTGGGTGCGGCGTGCCGGCGTGGCCACGAGCCAGGCGCGACGGGCATGATGATCGTGGATGATAGCCCAGTCGTAGAGGCCGACCCGGCTGTGAGGTAGCGTGACCGCCTCACGTGCATGACCCGTGAAGGTCTCCAGATGGCGCCCGAAATCGTAGCTCCAGTAGCCGATCAAGCCGCCCAGAAACGGCAGCTCGCTCGTCACATCGGCAGTGGGAAGGCGTTCTAGCAAGGCATGCTGAGCGGCGAGCGGCTCGTCGGGAAGGTTTGCCACGTCACTGGTGACCCGGCCGTCTCGATCGACTTCCAGCCACGCGATGGGGTCGCTGGCGAGGATGTCGTAACGTCCGCCGGGGGCCGCTGGAAAGCCGCTGTCCAGTAGTACGGCACCGGGACGATGGCGCAGGCGCTCGAAGCGTGTCAGCGGATCATCGTGGTAGGGCAAAGGCGTCAATTCGAGTGTCGGCATCAATACAGGTTTCCTGTCGCGAGCGGCTCATTTTAGGCAAGCTGGCCGGATTTGTCCGCCCGAGAGGGTGGGCGGATAATGACGGCCATTCAACACCTGATGGGCGCGACACAGAGGATGACGAAGATGACGGCGTCGCCGGACGAGGACAAGATGCAGCAAGGCACGTTGGCACGCCCGGGTCAGCAATGTCACTGGCGGCGCCTCGATCGCCGATCCGGTGAGGGCAATGTCCTCATGCTGCATGGTGCAGGGGTGGCGGCCGAGCAGACCTGGGGGCCCATGATGTCACACCTCGACGCCTGGCGAACGTTGCTGATGCCCGATTTACGAGGTATGGGGGCGACGCGTGAGGCGGATGGCCACGAGCGGCCGTTCTCGCTGGATGAGGTCGTCGACGATGTCGATGCCTTGCTCGACGCCCAGGCTATCGCTTACTGCGATGTCATAGGCTATTCGTTTGGTGGGCTGGTGGCGATGCGCCTCAAACAGCGCCTGGGGGATCGCATCGGGCGCACGTTTCTGCTCGAGCCGGCGCTTCTGGAGCGCGAAGACCATGCCACCATGGTGCGAGTGCGCGCTGGTTATGCCGACGCGGCGCGAGCCATCCGCGAGGCGTCGACACCGGAAACGGGCATCGTCGCTTTTCTGGATTTGATTGCGCCACACCGCACGCGCAACCCGCGGGCCGAGCGCATGATGATACGGCGTCTCGCACATCGCCCTCTAGGATTTGCCAATGCGCTGGATTGCGTGACCGATGCCGTTCGACATCTCGATCGTGACGTCTTGCTCGCGGCGCAGAGTAATGTGACGAGTGTCGTGGGGGGAAAGAGCCTCTCTGCCATGCACGCCTATCATGCGATATTGGCGCAGCGTCGACGCGACTGGCGTTACATCGAGCTGCCGGGCACCGATCATTCCTTGCCGTTTCAAAAACCTCGGCGACTCGCTGCTTTGTTGCAAGAAGTGTCTACGCTTGAAACAGGTGGACGCGATTGATTGTCGACAATATGCTTGACACTGACTATCGCTCATACGGCGAAAGATGTAGAAGTGTCGGGATTTAAGCGGTTGACCCTTTTTAATGAGCTTACTAAAGTAAGGCTAATTCTTTATTGTCGACAATTTTATGACGCATCCGCCTTTTTTTCAGAACGACTATCCGCATGACGACGTCCCCGAGGTGCGTACACTCGCTGAGCGCGTCTTCAACCAGCTCCAGAGTGCCATCGTGCGGGGAGAGTTGGCGCCCGGTACCAAGATCACCGAGCCGGGTTTGGCCAAGGCGTACGGCATTTCACGCGGCCCCTTGCGTGAGGCGATGCGGCGTCTGGAAACTCACCGCCTGATCGAGCGCATTCCGCATGTCGGTGCGCGCGTGGTCAAGCTCTCCATGCGTGAGCTATTGGAATTATTCGATCTGCGCGAAGCCTTGGAGAGCATGGCGGCGCGCCTGGCGGCACGCCACATGACGGCGTCGGAAATCGCCGGGCTGCGTGATGTGTTGGCGATTCATGAGCGGCAGGAGGACCTGCAGCGCGACGAAGCCTATTTCCAGCGCGAGGGTGATCTGGATTTTCATTACTGCATCGTGCAAGGCAGCCACAATCGCATGTTGATGACCATGCTCTGTGATGATCTTTATTACCTGGTGCGTCTTTACCGCACGCAATTCAGTGCCAGCGGCGCGCGTCCGCAACGCGCCTTCGTCGAGCACCATCGTATCGTCGATGCCATCGAGGCCGGCGACGAGGAGCTCGCCGAGTTGCTGATGCGCCGCCACGTCAGTGCCTCCCGAGAGAACGTCGCCAAACACTATGCCGAGACGCTCGAAGGCGAGCCCCATTCGGCCGATTCCGAGGAGAAGTCGACGTCATGAGTCATCCCACGCCTGGTACTCGTTTCCGCGCCGCGCTCGACGCGCATCGGCCCTTGCCGATCGTCGGCACCATCAATGCCTATACGGCGCTCATGGCCGAAAAGGTCGGGCATCCCGCGATCTATCTTTCCGGAGGTGGCGTCGCCAATGCGTCCTTTGGCTTGCCCGATCTGGGCATGACCACCATGAACGATGTGGTCGAGGATGCTCGGCGTATTACGGCGGCCTCGGAAACGCCGCTACTGGTGGATATCGATACCGGCTGGGGCGGGGCATTCAATATCGCCCGCACCATTAAAGAGATGCAGCGCGCGGGCGTGGCGGCGGTGCACCTTGAGGATCAGGTCGCGCAGAAGCGCTGCGGTCATCGACCCAACAAGGCCATCGTGTCCAAGGCGGAGATGGTCGATCGGATCAAGGCCGCCGCCGATGCGCGCCTGGATGACGATTTTTATTTGATCGCACGCACCGACGCTTTCCAGAAGGAAGGGCTGGAAGCTGCCATCGAGCGAGCCAATGCCTGTCTCGAAGCCGGTGCCGATGCCATCTTTGCCGAGGCCGTGCATAGCCTCGAGGACTACCGTGCATTTTGCACCGGCGTCGGTGCGCCGATCCTGGCCAATATCACCGAGTTCGGTGCCACGCCGTTGTTCACTCAGCAGGAGCTGCATGACGTGGGTTGCCGCATGGTGCTGTATCCGTTGTCGGCCTTTCGTGCCATGAATGCCGCGGCCCTCGAGGTGTATCGCAGCATTCACGACAATGGGCATCAGCACGATGTTCTCGACAAGATGCAGACGCGTGATGAACTGTACGAGTTTCTCGACTACCACGCCTTCGAGCGCAAGCTGGATGCCCTGTTCGACGAGGACCAGTAAGCGTTCGATGTAGCTGCTCGCGATCAGCCTAAGACAACGACGCTAACGATCTGGCACAAGGAGGCTCGCCATGGCGGATAACACGCCTACCAGTACCGGCTTGCGTGGCATGAGCGCGGGCAGCACCGCGTTATGCACTGTGGGCAAGGACGGCTCGGGACTCACGTATCGCGGTTACGATATCCATGATCTCGCCGAGCACGCCCGCTTCGAGGAAGTGGCATACCTGCTGCTCAAGGGGGCATTGCCGACACAAGCCGAGCTCGACGCCTATGTGGCGACGCTCAAGGCGTTACGTGGCCTTCCCGATGCGCTCAAGACGGTGCTCGAACAGCTGCCTGCCGATACGCACCCGATGGATGTGATGCGCACCGGCTGCTCGGTACTCGGCAACCTCGAGACCGAAGCGAGCGTCGGTGAGCAACAGGCGCACTCTGACCGCATGCTCGCGGCGTTTCCGTCGATCATCAATTACTGGTACCGCTTCAGTCACGAGGGCGTGCGCATCGACACCGAGACCGATGACGACTCGGTAGGCGGGCATTTCCTGCACCTGTTGCACGGCAAGCCGGCCTCGGCGTTGCATGCCCGGGTGATGAACGTGTCGTTGATTCTTTACGCCGAGCATGAGTTCAACGCCTCGACCTTCACCGCGCGCGTGTGCGCCTCGACGCTATCGGATATTCATTCCTGCGTGACCGGGGCCATCGGCTCGTTGCGCGGTCCGCTGCATGGCGGAGCCAACGAAGCGGTGATGGCAATGATCGAGGACTGGCAAACGCCGGAAGAGGCCGAGCGTGCGCTACTGGGCATGCTCGAGCGCAAGGAAAAGATCATGGGCTTCGGGCATGCGATCTATCGCGAATCCGACCCGCGCAATGCCATCATCAAGCGATGGTCGAAGCGTCTCGCGGAGGATGTGGGCGATACGCATCTCTATCCTGTCTCCGAACGTGTCGAGGACGTCATGTGGCGGGAGAAAAAGCTCTTTTGCAATGCCGACTTTTTCCACGCCAGCGCCTACCATTTCATGGGCATTCCCACCAAGCTGTTCACCCCGATCTTCGTGTGCTCGCGCCTCACCGGCTGGTGCGCCCATGTCGCCGAGCAGCGCGAGAACAACCGCATCATCCGGCCCAGCGCAGATTATGTGGGGCCTGAAAAGCAGGAATGGTTACCGATCGAGCAGCGTCAATAATACTGGCTTCGAGCTTCGAGCTTCGAGCCTGACTTCAAGGAATCAACATGAGTGCCAACGTCGAACAGAACCAGCGTCCTGACTACGATCCCGAGCTGCAGGCGATCGCCGATTACGTGCTGGAATATCGTGTCACCGGTCGGGAGGCGCTGGAAACCGCCCGCTACTGCTTGATGGATACACTGGGATGCGGCTTGTTGGCGCTGCGCTTTCCCGAATGTACCAAACATCTGGGGCCATTGGTCGAGGGGACCGTTGTGCCCCACGGTGCGCGGGTGCCGGGTACTCAACTGCGTCTCGACCCCGTCAAGGCGGCTTGGGATATCGGCGCCATCATTCGTTGGCTGGATTACAACGACACTTGGTTGGCGGCGGAGTGGGGGCATCCCTCGGACAATCTGGGGGGAATCCTGGCGATGGCCGATCATCTATCGCAAAAGCGCGTGGCCGAAGGCGAAGCCCCGTTAACCGTGCGTGATGTGCTCGAAGCGATGGTCATGGCGCATGAGATTCAGGGTGTACTGGCGCTAGAGAACTCGTTCAACCGGGTCGGGCTCGACCACGTCGCCCTGGTCAAGGTGGCCTCGACGGCGGTAGTCGCCAAGTTGATGGGGGCGGATCGCGAGCAGTTGCTCGCCGCGCTGTCGCATGCCTTTGTCGACGGTCAGAGCCTGCGCACTTATCGGCATGCGCCGAACGCCGGCTCACGCAAGTCCTGGGCAGCGGGTGATGCAACCTCGCGTGGCGTGCGCCTGGCGGATATCGCCATGCGTGGCGAAATGGGGATCCCCGGTGTGCTGAGCGCACCGCAATGGGGTTTCTACGATGTGCTGTTCACGAAGACCAACAAGGACCAGCAGCTCAAGCCGGAAGAAGATCGTCGCTTTCATGTCAGTCAAAGCTACGGTTCCTATGTCATGGAAAACGTGCTGTTCAAGATCAGCTTCCCTGCAGAGTTTCATGCCCAGACCGCCTGCGAGGCTGCCGTGACGCTGCATCCTCAGGTCAAGGACCGCCTGGACGACATCGACAGAGTCGTGATCACGACCCATGAGTCGGCGATTCGTATCATCTCCAAGGAAGGGCGTCTGGCCAATCCCGCCGACCGCGACCATTGCCTTCAGTACATGACGGCCGTCCCCTTGATATTCGGAAGCCTGGTCGCTGAGCACTATGAGGATGCTTTCCATGCGGCACACCCAGTCATCGATCAATTGCGTGACAAGATGGAAGTCGTCGAGGACGCGCGTTATAGCCGTGAGTATCTCGAGGCCGATAAACGTTCCATTGCCAACGCGATACAGGTGTTCTTCAAGGATGGCAGCAAGACCGAGCAGGTGGCCGTAGAGTATCCCGTCGGTCACCGTCGGCGCCGAGCGGAAGGCATGCCATTACTGGAAAGGAAATTTAAGAGTAATCTTGCGACCCGCTTTGCGTCGCGTCGTTGCAACGAAATACTGGCACTGTGCGCGGATCAGGCGCGCCTGGAAAGCACGCCGGTACATCGTTTCGTCGATCTTTTCGTGATCTGAGAAAAACCTCTTGCGTTCACGGCGCTGTATCCGTAGAGTACGCATCCGCTGCCGGCGACGGGCTTCGTGGCCGGCGGTGTGAAGGTGGCGCAAGTGACTGACTTGCTTGAGATTTCCAGGTTCGCCTCGAGGCTTCTCGCTTGACAGTGACGCCGAATTCGGTAGAATGCGCCGCACCTCGAA
>NZ_SOBR01000018.1:0-3244 GCF_004364315.1 Chromohalobacter marismortui
CGCAAGTGACTGACTTGCTTGAGATTTCCAGGTTCGCCTCGAGACTTCTCGCTTGACAGTGACGCCGGATTCGGTAGAATGCGCCGCACCTCGAAAGGCCCCTGATGACGCCGCGGTTCAAGGCGCTGTCAGCGATTGTCAGCTCGATTGAGACCTTGACAATCACGGCGCTTTCGGTAGAATACGCCTTCCTCGTCGGGCGCTTCGGCAACGACGAGATGCTCTTTAACAATCGATCAGGTAATTCATGTGGGCGCTTGCCCGCGATAGGGGTGCCAGTCACGACCTATCAAGGCAAGCGACTCGTCAAAGACCTTCGGGTCTTTTTGAGAACGTTTTAGTCTTGAACCCAGTTTGGTCCGCTCAACGGACTATCAGACTTTCAACTGAAGAGTTTGATCATGGCTCAGATTGAACGCTGGCGGCAGGCCTAACACATGCAAGTCGAGCGGCAGCACGGGAAGCTTGCTTCCTGGTGGCGAGCGGCGGACGGGTGAGTAATGCATAGGAATCTACCCAGTCGTGGGGGATAACCTGAGGAAACTCAGGCTAATACCGCATACGTCCTACGGGAGAAAGCGGGGGCTCTTCGGACCTCGCGCGATTGGATGAGCCTATGTCGGATTAGCTGGTTGGTAAGGTAACGGCTTACCAAGGCGACGATCCGTAGCTGGTCTGAGAGGATGATCAGCCACACCGGGACTGAGACACGGCCCGGACTCCTACGGGAGGCAGCAGTGGGGAATATTGGACAATGGGCGCAAGCCTGATCCAGCCATGCCGCGTGTGTGAAGAAGGCTTTCGGGTTGTAAAGCACTTTCAGCGAGGAAGAAAGCGTGCCGGCCAATACCCGGTACGGACGACATCACTCGCAGAAGAAGCACCGGCTAACTCCGTGCCAGCAGCCGCGGTAATACGGAGGGTGCAAGCGTTAATCGGAATTACTGGGCGTAAAGCGCGCGTAGGCGGCGTGTCACGCCGGGTGTGAAAGCCCCGGGCTCAACCTGGGAACGGCATCCGGAACGGGCAGGCTAGAGTGCAGGAGAGGAAGGTAGAATTCCCGGTGTAGCGGTGAAATGCGTAGAGATCGGGAGGAATACCAGTGGCGAAGGCGGCCTTCTGGCCTGACACTGACGCTGAGGTGCGAAAGCGTGGGTAGCAAACAGGATTAGATACCCTGGTAGTCCACGCCGTAAACGATGTCGACTAGCCGTTGGGTCCCTTGAGGACTTAGTGGCGCAGTTAACGCGATAAGTCGACCGCCTGGGGAGTACGGCCGCAAGGTTAAAACTCAAATGAATTGACGGGGGCCCGCACAAGCGGTGGAGCATGTGGTTTAATTCGATGCAACGCGAAGAACCTTACCTACCCTTGACATCCTGCGAACCCGGAAGAGATTCCGGGGTGCCTTCGGGAGCGCAGAGACAGGTGCTGCATGGCTGTCGTCAGCTCGTGTTGTGAAATGTTGGGTTAAGTCCCGTAACGAGCGCAACCCTTGTCCCTATTTGCCAGCGATTCGGTCGGGAACTCTAGGGAGACTGCCGGTGACAAACCGGAGGAAGGTGGGGACGACGTCAAGTCATCATGGCCCTTACGGGTAGGGCTACACACGTGCTACAATGGTCGGTACAAAGGGTTGCGAAAGCGCGAGCTGAAGCTAATCCCGAAAAGCCGACCTCAGTCCGGATCGGAGTCTGCAACTCGACTCCGTGAAGTCGGAATCGCTAGTAATCGTGCATCAGAATGGCACGGTGAATACGTTCCCGGGCCTTGTACACACCGCCCGTCACACCATGGGAGTGGACTGCACCAGAAGTGGTTAGCCTAACTTCGGAGGGCGATCACCACGGTGTGGTTCATGACTGGGGTGAAGTCGTAACAAGGTAGCCGTAGGGGAACCTGCGGCTGGATCACCTCCTTAAACGACGGTGCATCCCTACCGGGTAAGCGCTCACAATGAATTACCTGATCGCGTAGAGCAAATGCTCTTTAACAATGTGGAATAAGCTGACAAAGCAAGACGATACGTCTCAAGCGTATCCGGCAAAATCGTGTTCGTCGCCCGACCAGTCCCTTTGGGGTTATATGGTCAAGCGATGAAGCGCATACGGTGGATGCCTAGGCAGCCAGAGGCGATGAAAGACGTTGTAGCCTGCGATAAGGCTCGGTGAGGTGGCAAACAACCTACGACCCGGGCATCTCTGAATGGGGAAACCCACCCAGCACAAGCTGGGTATCCCACCCTGAATCCATAGGGGTCGGGAAGCGAACCGGGGGAACTGAAACATCTAAGTACCCCGAGGAAAAGAAATCAACCGAGATTCCCTGAGTAGCGGCGAGCGAACGGGGACTAGCCCTTAAGTCAATGCACGGTTAGGTGAACGGCCTGGAAAGGCCGGCCATAGTGGGTGATAGCCCCGTAACCGAAAACCCGCATTGGTGAAATCGAGTAGGTCGGGGCACGTGAAACCTTGACTGAAGACGGGGGGACCATCCTCCAAGGCTAAATACTCCTGGCTGACCGATAGTGAACCAGTACCGTGAGGGAAAGGCGAAAAGAACCCCGGCGAGGGGAGTGAAATAGATCCTGAAACCGTATGCGTACAAGCAGTGGGAGCACGTTGCGACGTGTGACCGCGTACCTTTTGTATAATGGGTCAGCGACTTATATTCAGTGGCGAGCTTAACCGACTAGGGGAGGCGTAGGGAAACCGAGTCTTAACAGGGCGCAGAGTCGCTGGATATAGACCCGAAACCGGGCGATCTATCCATGGCCAGAGTGAAGGTCAGGTAACACTGACTGGAGGCTCGAACCCAAGTATGTTGAAAAATGCTGGGATGAGCTGTGGATCGGAGTGAAAGGCTAATCAAGCCCGGAGATAGCTGGTTCTCCTCGAAAGCTATTTAGGTAGCGCCTCACGTATCACCGTCGGGGGTAGAGCACTGTTTCGGCTAGGGGGCCATCCCGGCTTACCAACCCGAGGCAAACTCCGAATACCGATGAGTGCAGCGTGGGAGACACACAGCGGGTGCTAACGTCCGTTGTGAAAAGGGAAACAACCCAGACCGTCAGCTAAGGCCCCCAAATTCTGGTTAAGTGGGAAACGATGTGGGAAGGCTTAGACAGCTAGGAGGTTGGCTTAGAAGCAGCCATCCTTTAAAGAAAGCGTAATAGCTCACTAGTCGAGTCGGCCTGCGCGGAAGATGTAACGGGGCTCAAACCAGATGCCGAAGCTACGGGCTC
>NZ_SOBR01000018.1:3353-5526 GCF_004364315.1 Chromohalobacter marismortui
AAGCGGTAGAGGAGCGTCGTGTACGCCTGCGAAGGTGGATTGAGAAGTCTGCTGGAGGTATCACGAGTGCGAATGCTGACATGAGTAACGATAATGCGGGTGAAAACCCCGCACGCCGGAAGACCCAGGGTTTCTGTTCGACGTCAATCGGAGCAGAGTGAGTCGGCCCCTAAGGCGAGGCCGAAAGGCGTAGTCGATGGGAAACGGGTTAATATTCCCGTACCGGATGTGATTGCGACGGGGGGACGAAGAAGGCTAGGTGAGCCAGGCGTTGGTTGTCCTGGTGAAAGTGTGTAGGCCGAGGGTTCAGGGAAATCCGGATCCTCAAGGCCGAGACACGAGACGAACAGCCCACGGGCTGGAAGTCATCGATGCCACGCTTCCAGGAAAAGCCTCTAAGCATCAGATCACATGCGACCGTACCCCAAACCGACACAGGTGGTCAGGGTGAGAATCCCAAGGCGCTTGAGAGAACTCGGGTGAAGGAACTAGGCAAAATGGCACCGTAACTTCGGGAGAAGGTGCGCCGGTGGCGGTGACGGCCCTCGCGGCCCGAGCTGCCACCGGTCGAAGATACCAGGTGGCTGCAACTGTTTATTAAAAACACAGCACTCTGCTAACGCGTAAGCGGACGTATAGGGTGTGACGCCTGCCCGGTGCCGGAAGGTTAAGTGATGGCGTTAGCTCACGCGAAGCGCTTGATCGAAGCCCCGGTAAACGGCGGCCGTAACTATAACGGTCCTAAGGTAGCGAAATTCCTTGTCGGGTAAGTTCCGACCTGCACGAATGGCGTAATGATGGCCACGCTGTCTCCACCCGAGACTCAGTGAAATTGAAATCGCCGTGAAGATGCGGTGTCCCCGCGGCTAGACGGAAAGACCCCGTGAACCTTTACTATAGCTTCACACTGGACGCTGATGTTGCTTGTGTAGGATAGCTGGGAGGCTTGGAACCCGGGACGCCAGTCCCGGGGGAGCCAACCTTGAAATACCAGCCTGGCATCATTGGCGTTCTAACTTGGGCCCGTTATCCGGGTCGAGGACCGTGTGTGGTGGGTAGTTTGACTGGGGCGGTCTCCTCCCAAAGCGTAACGGAGGAGCACGAAGGTACCCTCAGCACGGTTGGAAATCGTGCAATGAGTGCAAGAGCATAAGGGTGCTTGACTGCGAGACAGACACGTCGAGCAGGTACGAAAGTAGGTTCTAGTGATCCGGTGGTTCTGTATGGAAGGGCCATCGCTCAACGGATAAAAGGTACTCCGGGGATAACAGGCTGATACCGCCCAAGAGTTCACATCGACGGCGGTGTTTGGCACCTCGATGTCGGCTCATCACATCCTGGGGCTGAAGTCGGTCCCAAGGGTATGGCTGTTCGCCATTTAAAGTGGTACGCGAGCTGGGTTTAGAACGTCGTGAGACAGTTCGGTCCCTATCTGCCGTGGGCGTTGGAGATTTGAGAAGGGCTGCTCCTAGTACGAGAGGACCGGAGTGGACGCACCTCTGGTGTTCCGGTTGTCACGCCAGTGGCATTGCCGGGTAGCTATGTGCGGACGGGATAACCGCTGAAAGCATCTAAGCGGGAAGCCCCCTTCAAGATGAGATCTCCCCGAGGCCTCGAGCCTCCTGAAGGGCCCAGCGAGACCAGCTGGTTGATAGGCACGGTGTGGAAGCGCTGCAAGGCGTTGAGCTAACGTGTACTAATGGCCCGTGAGGCTTGACCATATAACACCCAAGGGGTCTGGTGACGAGCCGATCCCGGATACGCGAGACGTAGCGTGTCAGCTTATTCCCGATTGCGTCGAGGCCCGGTGGGCCTCGACACCAGTTCCGCCTGACGACCATAGCGAGCGGGTCCCACCTGACCCCATGCCGAACTCAGCAGTGAAACCGCTCAGCGCCGATGGTAGTGTGGGGCCTCCCCATGCGAGAGTAGGTCATCGTCAGGCACTTATCCCGAAAATCCCGAGTACGAAAGTGCTCGGGATTTTTTTATGGGCATGGGGAGTCCCGCTGTTTACCTGGTGGGGCCGCTTCGCGGGCCGGCCCCTCGCCGGCTCGGGGCGTTCGACCGCCCTCGTGGCGGTGCCACGAAGGGCCGGGCGGTCTCACCCCCATGCGAGAGTAGCGGAACGCCGCCCGGGACATCGTCAGGCATTTCTTCCGAACCCCGGCCA
>NZ_SOBR01000019.1 GCF_004364315.1 Chromohalobacter marismortui
GTGAACTGCACCCCGAAAGTTGGACACCCAATCCAACCTTCGGGGTGTTTCTATGAGGAACCAGTACAGCGACCAGTTTAAGTGGCAAGTGGTACAGCAATACCTGTATGGGAAGGTCGGCCTAAAAGAGACCGCCCGCCACTTTGGCCTGGACTATTCCATGGTCAGGCGATGGGTAGAACAGTACCGGCAACATGGGCCTTCAGGATTGCGCCAGACACGCCGTCACTACAGCCCAGCGTTCAAGCGTGAGGTGCTGGAAAAGATGTGGCGCGACGGCTTGTCGATCCGACAGACCGAGATATTGTTTGATATCCGTGCCGCTGGCGCTATTGGCAGATGGGAACGCCAGTACCATAGTGGGGGCCTAACCGCCTTGGAACCGAAACGTACAGGACGCCGCCCGATGCCCCAGAAGCCTCCTTCTCCACCGCCCGAGTCTCCCACCGATGGTGAGCGCTCTCATGAGGAGTTGCTCGAGGAGCTGGCCTATCTGCGGGCGGAGAATGCCTATCTAAAAAAGCTCGATGCCTTGGCCCGAGAGAAGCGGGCGACGACACGGGGCAAAAAGCCCAAGCCGTCCAAGGGTTAAGGCATGAGCACTCACTGGCGTTGCTGCTGCGTGCGGCATCACTACCGCGCAGCACGTTCTACTACCAGCTCAAGGCCCTGAGGGCTGGCGATCAGTATGCGCCTCTGAAGGCGCATATCCAGGCGATCTATGATCACCACAAGGGACGCTATGGCTATCGCCGTATCACCGCTGTACTGCGCCTGGCAGGCGAGACGATCAATCACAAGACCGTCCAGCGGTTGATGCAACGACTGGGCTTGAAGTCCCGCGTTCGCCCCAAGCGGTATCGAGCTTATCGAGGAGCCGAGGGCTACGCCGCCCCGAATACGCTACGGCGCCGATTTCAGGCCCAAGGACCGAATCAACGATGGGTCACCGACATCACCGAATTCAAGGTCGGTGACCAGAAGCTCTACCTGTCACCGGTCATGGATCTGTATAACGGCGAGATCATCGCCTTCCAGACTGGGCCACGACCGGTATTCAGCTTGGTGAGGCATATGTTGAGGCGTGCCTTCGACCGGCTGAGGCCAGGTGATCGGCCTCTATTGCACTCGGATCAGGGGTGGCATTACCGCCACCCTAACTATCGTCGCCTGGTGGCGGAGAAGCGGATACTGCGCAGCATGTCACGGAAAGGGAATTGTCTGGACAATGCCGCCATGGAGAGTTTTTTCGGCACCCTGAAAGCGGAGTACTTCCATCTGAACCGGTTCGACACCGTTGAGCAGTTACAGAAAGGCATCGCCGACTACATCCACTACTACAACCATCAGCGGATCAAGCAGAGACTAAAGGGCCTGAGCCCCGTGCAATACAGGACTCAGGCCATGGTCGCCGATTAAGAGAACTAACCGTCCAACGATTGGGGGTCAGTTCA
>NZ_SOBR01000020.1 GCF_004364315.1 Chromohalobacter marismortui
TGAAGTGACCCCCTCCAGAGCTGCACAGGCTATAGTGCAGTCATCAGGAGGACAGGATGAGCGACGATAACCCCATCAAGCGGTGGACCGCGAAGCGCAAAGCGTCTGTGGTCATGGACATCTTCAAGGGCAAGACCACGGTCGCCGAGGTTGCGCGACAGCATGACCTCACCGTCTCCGAGGTCGACGGCTGGATCGATGAAGCCCAGCGCAACATGGAGAACGGGTTCAAGGCCCGTCCCAAGGATATCCGCGAGCAATACGAATCCGACCTGCGGGAAACCAAGGAGGCGCTGGGCGAGGCCCACTTGCAGATCTACGCACTAAAAAAGTGGCGTCGCCTGCTCGACGAGGACGAGAACTCGTAAGGTCGCTGCAGGCGGAAATGGCCCAGGAAGGCCGGGTGGTATCACTGGCCAAACTTTGTCGCTGGCTGGGGTTCCCGCGGCGCAGTCTGTATTACCGGCCCAAGGCGCGGCAGCGTGTCGTGAATACGGATCTGACGGCCCGGGTGAAGCTGACGCTGGAACGCTTCCCCAGCTACGGCTATCGCCGGTTGGCGTGCGTGCTGGGCGAGAACCGCAAACCGGTCCAGCGCATCCTGCAGCTCAAAGGCTGGCAGGTGCGCAAGCGACCGCAGGGCTTCCGACCTCGCGCCAGACGCTTGCCGTCAGTCACCTCACGGCCCGATGAGCGCTGGGCCACGGATCTCACGCACGTGTGGTGCGGTAAGGATCGGCGGGCCAGCTTGGCGGTCATCATCGACTGTTGCACGCGTGAAATCCTCGGTTGGCGATTATCGGACAATGGCAGCAGCAAGACAGCAGAGGCTGCCCTGGAGGAAGCACTGATTTATCGGCTGGGGGCGCTGGGACGCGTTCAGCAACCGCTGGCACTTCGCTCCGATAACGGGCTCGTTTTCAGTAGTCACCACTACACGGGCACGGTGAAGGCCTATGGCCTCACGCAGGAGTTCACGACGCCGTATACACCGGAACAGAACGGGCTCGTGGAACGCTTCTTCCGCTCTTTGAAGGAGGAGTGCATCTGGCTTCATCGTTTCGAGTCACTGGGCCAAGCCAGGGTCGTGATCAATCGTTGGATCCGTTATTACAACGAAGAACGGCCACACCAGTCTCTGGACTACGTGGCACCCCGAGCACACCCCGCATTAATTGCGTAGGGTGTGCAGAAACCAGGGGGTCATTACA
>NZ_SOBR01000021.1 GCF_004364315.1 Chromohalobacter marismortui
GTGGTATCCACTGCGTACTCACGGGCGGTGTCGGCACTGAAGGCGTTGCCCGCTTCGTCGGTGCCGGTGACATTGGCGGCCATCGTATCGTTGGCGGCCAGCACTTCGCCGGCCACGTCGATGCTGTAGGTGAGGTCGTCCCCCACCGTACCTGCGTAGTTCTGGTCACCAATGGTCAGGGTAACGGTGTCGCCGGCGGCGGCATCGCCGGTGACGCTGCCGGTGATCGCAATCGTCTGACCCGCTTCGGTGTCGTTGACGGTGTTGTCGTCAGTCACCGGGTCGATGGTGATCGTGGCACTGGCGTCGGTATCGACGCTGTAGTCGCGGGTCGTATCCGCACTGAAGGCGTTGCCCGCTTCGTCGGTGCCGGTGACATTGGCGGCCATCGTATCGTTGGCGGCCAGCACTTCGCCGGCCACGTCGATGCTGTAGGTGAGGTCGTCCCCCACGGTGCCTTCGTAACTTTGGTCACCAATGGTCAGGGTAACGGTGTCGCCGGCGGCGGCATCGCCGGTGACGCTGCCGGTAATCGCAATCGTCTGACCCGCTTCGGTGTCGTTGACGGTGTTGTCGTCAGTCACCGGGTCGATGGTGATCGTGGCACTGGCGTCGGTATCGACGCTGTAGTCGCGGGTCGTATCCGCACTGAAGGCGTTGCCCGCTTCGTCGGTGCCGGTGACATTGGCGGCCATCGTATCGTTGGCAGCCAGCACTTCGCCGGCCACGTCGATGCTGTAGGTGAGGTCGTCCCCCACGGTGCCTTCGTAACTTTGGTCACCAATGGTCAGCGTAACGGTGTCGCCGGCGGCGGCATCGCCGGTGACGCTGCCGGTGATCGCAATCGTCTGACCCGCTTCGGTGTCGTTGACGGTGTTGTCGTCAGTCACCGGGTCGATGGTGATACCGGCTTGTGCAGTGGTATCCACTGCGTACTCACGGGCGGTGTCGGCACTGAAGGCGTTGCCCGCTTCGTCAGCACCGGTCACTTCGGCGCTGACGGTGTCATGGGCGGCCAGCACTTCGCCGGCCACGTCGATGCTGTAGGTGAGGTCGTCCCCCACGGTGCCTGCGTAGTTCTGGTCACCAATGGTCAGGGTAACGGTGTCACCGGCGGCGGCATCGCCGGTGACGCTGCCGGTGATCGCAATCGTCTGACCCGCTTCGGTGTCGTTGACGGTGTTGTCGTCAGT
>NZ_SOBR01000022.1 GCF_004364315.1 Chromohalobacter marismortui
TCTTGGCCGCAAATTCTGAGTGCAACACCTGACCAAACCGGTAAGGTGTTGACCCCATGTCATATTCTGAACTCTGCATCGAAGAACGTGCCACGATCCAGGTCAGCCTCGCGCAAGGCTTGAGCATCAGGAAGGTAGCGGCTCTGCTGGAACGGTCCGCGGCGACGGTCAGTCGAGAGATACGACGCAATGAGTCGTCCGATGGCCAGTATCGCGCGTCACACGCGCAACAACGCCGCCATGACCGTCGAGACGGTTGTCGGCCTAGGCGCAAACTGCTTCCAGGCGGTCCGCGATTCGCCCTGATTCAGCACATGCTGCGTCGGCGCTTGTCTCCCGAACAGATCAGCGGCAAGCTCAAGCATATGAATATCCCTGACCTTCGAGACGCCTACGTCTGCCGAGAAACGATCTACAGCGCCATCTACGCGTTGCCCGTCGGTGAGCTGAGAAAGGAACTGATCCATTGTCTGCGGCAAGGAAAACCAACCCGCAAACCGCGTCGTGGTCAGGTTGACCGGCGCAACCAGATTCCGGATATGGTCAGCATTCACCTCCGCCCTCCAGAGGTGGAGAAACGTGAATTTCCTGGCCACTGGGAAGGCGACCTGATCAAGGGCAAGAGCAACGCATCGGCTGTTGGCACCCTCGTCGAACTCAAAAGCGGTTACCTGATTCTGGCGAAGATGCACGATGCGACGGCCACCTCGGCTGTAGAAGGCTTCAGCGCGGCGCTGAATCGCATGCCGCTGGCCGCACGGAAGAGCATAACCTATGACCAGGGACGTGAGATGACACAGCACGCCAAGGTCACTCAGAATACCGGTGTCGCCATCTACTTCTGTGACCCGCACAGCCCATGGCAGAGGGGCGCCAACGAAAATATCAATGGGCTCATACGGCAGTACTTGCCCAAAGGAACGGATCTATCGGTCTATAGCCAGAAAGAGCTGGATGAGATCGCGCTTGAGCTGAACATGCGCCCGCGAAAGCGTTTCGACTTCAAGTGTCCCATTGAGATGATGAGCGAGCAGATGGCGAAGTACCATGAGGCGCCATCATCGACACATTGACGGTGTTGCACTCAGAACCTGCATCCGCC
>NZ_SOBR01000023.1 GCF_004364315.1 Chromohalobacter marismortui
GTGGTATCCACTGCGTACTCACGGGCGGTGTCGGCACTGAAGGCATTGCCCGCTTCGTCGGTGCCGGTGACATTGGCGGCCATCGTATCGTTGGCGGCCAGCACTTCGCCGGCCACGTCGATGCTGTAGGTGAGGTCGTCCCCCACGGTGCCTTCGTAACTTTGGTCACCAATGGTCAGGGTAACGGTGTCGCCGGCGGCGGCATCGCCGGTGACGCTGCCGGTGATCGCAATCGTCTGACCCGCTTCGGTGTCGTTGACGGTGTTGTCGTCAG
Source organism: Chromohalobacter marismortui (assembly GCF_004364315.1). Taxonomy (GTDB): domain Bacteria; phylum Pseudomonadota; class Gammaproteobacteria; order Pseudomonadales; family Halomonadaceae; genus Chromohalobacter; species Chromohalobacter marismortui. The sequence goes on from NZ_SOBR01000023.1 coordinate 275, forward strand.
TCACCGGGTCGATGGTGATCGTGGCACTGGCGTCGGTATCGACGCTGTAGTCGCGGGTCGTATCCGCACTGAAGGCGTTGCCCGCTTCGTCGGTGCCGGTCACTTCGGCGCTGACGGTGTCATGGGCGGCCAGCACTTCGCCGGCCACGTCGATGCTGTAGGTGAGGTCGTCCCCCACGGTGCCTGCGTAGCTTTGGTCACCAATGGTCAGCGTAACGGTGTCGCCGGCGGCGGCATCGCCGGTGACGCTGCCGGTGATCGCAATCGTCTGACCCGCTTCGGTGTCGTTGACGGTGTTGTCGTCAGTCACCGGGTCGATGGTGATACCGGCTTGTGCAGTGGTATCCACTGCGTACTCACGGGCGGTGTCGGCACTGAAGGCGTTGCCCGCTTCGTCGGTGCCGGTGACATTGGCGGCCATCGTATCGTTGGCAGCCAGCACTTCGCCGGCCACGTCGATGCTGTAGGTGAGGTCGTCCCCCACGGTACCTTCGTAACTTTGGTCACCAATGGTCAGGGTAACGGTGTCGCCGGCGGCGGCATCGCCGGTGACGCTGCCGGTAATCGCAATCGTCTGACCCGCTTCGGTGTCGTTGACGGTGTTGTCGTCAGTCACCGGGTCGATGCTGATCGTGGCACTGGCGTCGGTATCGACGCTGTAGTCGCGGGTCGTATCCGCACTGAAGGCGTTGCCCGCTTCGTCAGCACCGGTCACTTCGGCGCTGACGGTGTCATGGGCGGCCAGCACTTCGCCGGCCACGTCGATGCTGTAGGTGAGGTCGTCCCCCACGGTGCCT